>JAPPAK010000009.1 GCA_026705605.1 Chloroflexota bacterium
CGGAGAGGTCGACGTCCTGGCGGTCGCTGGAGACGCGCGCGTAGAGGGCGGCGGTCGTGGGTTCGGGTCGGTCTGTGATAATTTGCGTGATCCTCCTCATCTGCGTGCTCACCTTAGCGTGACCGAAAGCCACTTGTTCAACTCCCTGCTCCATCGCAGCTACATCAGAGCAAACGATTTGCCGAAATCACCCCAAAAGGTGGCTGCAGGGCGTTGTCGAATGTAACCGGCACTGATAGCCTCCTGGACTAGAACGTACATTCTGTTTCGAGTGTAGCCGACGGCCTTCCCGGCGGCTATCCCCCGGCCCCGCCGCAGCGGCGGCTCGAGGGCGTCCCAGTCGTCGTCGGCATCCACCTCGAGGAAGACGCGCATGGTCGCCTCGCGCGGGTGGGGGCTCTTCGCGGCGATCACGTCGCTGCGGCCCCACGAGCCGATCGTCACGTCCTCGGCCAGTTGCGCGCGCCCCCCGGTGATGGCGACGGCGTAGGTGAGCTGATCGCCGTCCGGGTCGGAGAAGAGGCCGGCGAAGGACTTGCTGACGAGGAAGCCGCGAGGGGCGTTCTGCTCGGCGACGAACCGCTCATGGTTCCGCGTCGCGGTGTTGACCACCGGGGCGCGGTTCGGTTGGGGCGGCGAGAGCTGCCAGTCGACCCTGTGGTCGGCGTCATGGTCCAGGGCGGCGTGGCCCAGGGCGGCGTCCGCCTGCGACGAGGCAGAGCGGATCGCGCCGCCGTTGAGCTCCAGGGAGTCGGCCAGCACGGCGATGCCGCCGCTGGAGAAGTTCGGTTGGACGACGGTGTGGGCGAAGGTCAGGCCGCTGGTGCCGCTGCCGCTCTCGTAGGCGACCCATTTCCGGCCCCAGTCGGCGGGGTCCATGTCGATCGCGAGCCGCGGCGTGCCCGTCACGGTCACCGACTCGCTGAAGGTGAGCGTGACGCGGATGGTCTCGCCGAGGCCGTAGGTGCTGTCGCCGCCGGGGACGGAGGAGACGGCGACGAAGGTTACCGTCGGCGCCGGTGCGGGCGCCGGCGCCGGCGCCACCAGGAACTTCCGGGACAGGGGCTCGCCGCAGCCCGCCTCGTTGCAGGCCTGCACGCGCGCCACCCACTGGCCGTAGCCGGCCGCGCTGATGTCCGCCTCGGAGGCCGTCGTCTCGACGCCCTCGTTGAGCTCGTTGCCCGGCCCGGCCTCGCGCCAGCGCACGTGGTAGCGAAGCGCTCCGTCGACGTCCTCCCAGTCCAGGGCCACGTCCAGGGAGCCCTGCTCGGTAGCGATGCGCAGGCCGGCGGGCTTGCCCGGCGTTTCCGGATCGGTGGCGAACGCCAGGCTCCCGTCGGACCAGGTCACGGCGAGGACGGTGAGGACGAGAAGCGCCAGCGCCGGGAGGCGGCGCAGCCTCGGGGTGAACACGTCCGGGCCGCGCTGGCTCACGCCGTCAGCTCCTCGCGCCGGGCGGGGGGTAAGGCGTTCGCCGCGGGCGGCAGGCTTGTCGGACGCCACGTTGACACCTCCACCTGTGCATCGAGTCACAAGCGCGACTGTTGCCCATTATCCGGGTACACCCATTACTGTTGCGTGACCCTTTGATTGAATTTCCGTAATGATTTGTAACTTCCGGCCATCTGAGGCATCATTGCCCCACAGGGGCCGTTCGCGCGACCCGCGCGCGGCGGCGCACTTCCCCCCTTGAGCGCGAGGTGACGAGTTGAGCCAGACCGACGAACGAAACGACCGGATACGAGAGCTCGAGGAGCGGCTCTCACGCCTGAGCGAGGCCAGCCTCCGCATCAACGAGAGCCTCGACTTCGAGACGGTGTTGCAGAACGCGCTCGACGCCGCCCGGGACCTCACGGGAGCCCGCTACGGGGTCATCGCGACCATCGACGAGCAGGGTGGGCTGGAAACGATCCTGACCTCGGGCACGAGCGAGGAGGAGCACCAGCAGGTCGTCACGCTACCGGGCGGCGACGAGATCTTCGCGCACTTCATGGGCCTGGCCGATCCCGTGCGAGTGCCCAGTTGGCCCGCCTACGCGGCGTCGGTCGAGTTGAACGGGTCTCTTCCCATGCCGGTGTGGGCCGGCCTGACCGCCCCGATCCGCTACCACGGCCAGT
>JAPPAK010000007.1 GCA_026705605.1 Chloroflexota bacterium
GGCGCATCGTGCAGGTGCTGGGCAACCTGCTGTCCAACGCCGCCCGGCACTCCCCCGAGTCGTCGGTGATCCGGGTGACCGCCGTACGGGATGGCGTGCACGTCGCAGTCTCGGTGGCGAACGAGGGGCAGGGCATCCCGGCGGAGAGCCTGCCGCAGCTGTTCCGGAAGTTCTCGAGGGCGCAGCCCGAGGAGCAGGAAGGGGACACGGGCCTCGGTCTGGCCATCTGCAAGGGCATCGTGGAGGCGCACGGTGGCCGTATCTGGGCCGAGAGCGACGGACCGGGACTGGGTGCGCGCTTCACCTTCACGCTTCCCTCCGTGGAGGAGACGGGGAGCGGCGCTTCCGCCGCGCTTCCGGCCGTCCAGCGCCCGTCCCGCTCGCGGCGCGGACAGCGGGAGGCGGACGAACGGGTGCGCGTGCTCGCCGTGGACGACGACCCCAACGACCTCCGCTACGTGCGCGACGCCCTCGTCCAGGCGGGCTACACGCCGCTGATGGCCGGGGACGCGCGGGAGGCGCTCAGCCTGATGGAGGAGGAACGGCCGGACCTGGCCCTGCTGGACCTGATGTTGCCCGGCACGAACGGCATCGAGCTGATGAAGGAGATCCTGAAGAGGGTGGACGTGCCGGTCATCTTCCTTTCGGCCTACGGCGGGGACGAGCTCGTCACCCAGGCCCTCGAGACGGGCGCCGTCGACTACGTGGCCAAGCCGTTCTCGCCCACGGAGCTGGCGGCGCGGATCAAGGCGGCGCTGCGCCGGCGGGTGGCGGACGAGCCGGTGGAGCCCTACGTGCTCGGCGACCTGACCATCGATTACCCCGAGCGCCGGGTGACCCTCGCTGGCCGGCCGGTGCAACTGACCGCGACGGAGTACGGGCTGCTCGCCGAGCTGGCGGCCAACGCCGGCCGGGTGCTGACCTACCAGCACCTGCTGGAGCGGGTCTGGGGCGAGAAGGGCGACGGCGACGTGCGCCCCATGCGCACCATCGTCAGCAAGCTCCGCCGCAAGCTGGGTGAGGACGCCGACAACCCCCGCTACGTCTTCACCGAGCCCCGCGTCGGCTTCCGCATGCCCCGCGGCAGGCCGTCCGACGGGGAGTAGCCGGGGGCGCGCACTGGCCTGGACAGCATCCCGCGGGAGCGTGGGAATGGGTGAGGTCCGGTGCTCGCTCGGGCGGAAGTCCGGGTACCGCTCCACGGCGGCATTCCCCCTGCGCAGTCGCTGTGCCGCGGGGAGTTCGTGTGGTCCGGCGACTGCCCCGGGACGGCGATCGAGGGAGGCTGCTGGTCGCGTATCGAGCCTGTCCCGGGAGCGGACGGACATCGCCTGACAGCCTCTCGGCACGACCCGGCGATGGGGCGCCTCGCGGGTCGGCGCGCTCACATGGCCAATCTTGCGTGTCTGACGGCCGCTGACTTAGCCTTCAGCCCCAAGTGTCGCCGTCCTGGACGCGATGCAGTGGGAATCGCATGGGCTCACAGCCATCCTCCAACGTCTCAAACACATCGACGCCGCCCGTGTTCCTCACGGGCGCGGCGGGGCATGTGGGGGCCAATCTGGTCCGCAGGTTGCTCGATGACGGCGTGCCGGTGCGGGTGCTGCTGAGAGCGGAGGACGACAACGAAGCCCTGGAAGGGCTCGATGTTGAGCGGGCCTACGGCGACATTCGAGACCTGGACGCCACCAGGGAAGTCCTCGCGGGTTGCCGTGGCGTGTATCACGTCGCGGCCCTCGTCTCGACAATCGACGGGAACGACGCCCATCGGCGGGACATCTTCGAAAGCAACGTACTCGGCACACGCAACGTGCTCCGGGCGGCGCGGGAGGTGGAGGCCGGACGGGTGGTGGTCACAGGTTCCTTTAGCGCCGTTGGCTACGACCTGGACGACCCGTCTGCTCCGACCAGGGAATCCATGCCCTTCTATCCGATGGAACGCACGATGCCCTACGAGCGCAGCAAGGCGATGGTGGAGAGCGAGTGCTGGCATGCTGCGGCGACTGGTCAGGATGTCGTGGTGGCCACCTGCTGCGCGGTCGTCGGTGGCAACGACTTCCTGCCCTCGCGAGTGGGGCGAACGTTGTGCGACTTCGCCAACCGCAAGCTCTTCGCCTACGTCGATGGGGGATTCGAGTTCGTGGCGGCCCAGGACATCGTGCAGGGGCACCTGTTGTGCATGGAGCGGGGGCGTTCGGGAGAAAAGTACATCTTCAGCACCGAGTTCAAGACCATCTCCGACCTCCTGGATCTGTTCCAGGAGGTTTCAGGCATTCAGCGACCGCGCCGGCAGGTACCCCTCCGCTTGATGCTCGCCTTCTCGGAAGTGGCGAGCTATGCCCTGAGCCGGCTGCATCCGAGCTACCCCCAGCGCTTCACGCCCGGCGCGATCCGCCTGTTGCAGCAACGCCGTCACGCCGACACCACCAAGGCGAGGGAGGAACTCGGCTTCCAGCCGACGACCATCCGCGCCGCGATTCAGGATGCCTACGCGTTTCACTACCATCAGCGCAACGCGGTCACCAACCCCCGCGCGAAGCGACCGGAACTGCCTGCGACGGCAGGAGAGTGACGGTGCCTGGGCGGGTGACCGGCGCAACGCGGGGGGCTGCGTGACATGAGCGTCGACGTGGACACCGCGCCGGCCGGCCCGCCAGCTCTCGAGGATGCCCGCAACCTGCGTCAGCGGGCGCGCGCCGTGGGCATGAACCCGGACTACTGGTACGCCGTCGAGGAAGTGCGGCGGGTGAAGCCGGGCACGGTGACCGAGGTCGTGTTCTGGAAGCAGTCCATCGCGCTGTACCGGTCCGAAGACGGCTCATTTCACGCGATCGAGAATCGTTGCCTGCACCGCCAGATCAAGCTCTCCCTCGGCCAGGTCGACGGCTGCCGGCTCGTCTGCGGCTACCACGGCTGGGAGTACGACGAGGACGGGCGGGTCTCGGAGATCCCCGACTTGTTTGGGCGGCAAGAGGTGCCGAACCTGTCGGTCCGGACGTATCCCGTCCAGGTCCGCTACGGGCTGGTCTGGATCTTCCCGGGAGACCCGGCACTTGCCGAAGAGCGTCAGATCCCGGAAATCCCCGAGCTCGAAGGGTCCTCGCGGTGGGCCTGCGTGCCGCTGGTTTTCGACCTTCAGGCCCATCACTCGATCATCATCGACAACGTGAGCGACTTCTCGCACGCCTATCTGCACCGTCGCTATCGACCGTTCGACGGCGCCACGCTCACGCGCCACGAGACCGTCGGCGACAACGTGCACCTCGCCTATGAGACGAGAGTCGGCCGCGGGCGCATCTCCGGGTTGTTCGTCGACCATGCGCGATTGAATACCAACCACATGGAGCTCTGCTACGAATATCCCTACCAACGGTCGAACACCGATGACGAAATCAAGCACTGGCTCTTCGTGCTGCCGATCGATGAGCGGACGACGCGGACGTTTTTCCTCTTCTACTTCAGGTCGCTCAAGCTGCCCCTGATCCCCGTCCGCATCCCTCGCCTGGCCATGACCACCGTCCTGCGGATCGCCAACCGCATGCTGATAGGCCCGTTGCTCTCGCAGGACCGCGTGGCGGTCGAGGCGGAGCAGAAGGGCTACGAGACCAATTGGGACGCTCCTCCGATCGAGGTCAATCCAGTCGTGCGGTCCTTCCAACAGGTGACGGTGCGCAAGTGGCAGGAACACCTGGATGGCGAGGGGGCGAAGAGTCTGAACGGTGCATGACCTGCCGTCGGCCTGGACGGAGTTCTCAGGCCTGAGCCTCATCGAAGCAGCCGCAATCTTCCTGGTGTTCGTCGGCATCCTGCTGCTGGGTTCGATGTGGGTGCCGGGTCGGAAGGTGGCCGCCGGCCCCGATCTCGAGGGAGTGTCGCGCACCTACACCCTCAACGGGCTGGCGCTGTTCGTGATCGTCATCCTGCTGGCGGTGCTCGGCGAGATCCTCGACGTGATTTCACTGTCGGTGCTGTACTCGCACTTCGCCGAACTGTTCATCGTGGCGAACGTCTTCGCCTTCGCGCTCTCAGTCTGGTTGTACTGGCGCGCGGCACGCGGGCAAAGCGAATCGCCGGGGTTCTTGCGGGGAGTGTTCTTTGGCCGCCAGCTCAACCCGACCTGGTTTGGGGTCGACCTGAAGCTGTTCAGCTACCGACCTTCCCTGATAGCTCTGGCGCTCTTCAATGTGTCGTTCGCAGTTGTGCAATACGACACGTACGGCGAGCTCACCCTGCAGATGATCCTCTACCAGTCCTTCACGTTCCTGTACGTCGTGAATTACTTCCAGTTTGAAGGTGGAATGATCTACACCTGGGACATCGTGTCCGAGCGTTTTGGGTGGATGTTGGCGTGGGGTGACTACGTGCTGGTGCCATTCTTCTATTGCCTGCCGGGCTGGTGGCTGGTGCATCAAACGGATTCGCTCCCTGCCATTGCAGCAGTGGCGCTCTGCTTGCTGTTTGTAGTCGGATTCTGCGTGTTCCGCGGCGCGAACCAACAGAAGCACCGGTTCAAGCAGAACGCGAAGACTTCGATCTGGGGACGGCCGGCCGAGTCCCTGGACGGGCGACTCCTGGTATCCGGATTCTGGGGCGTGGGGCGCCACTTGAACTATTCGGGCGAGATCTGCGTGTACTTCGCCTTCGCACTCACGACCGGGTTCTCGTCCTGGATCCCGTTTCTCCTGCCCGTGTGGCTGACGGCTCTGCTGTGGCATCGATCGACACGCGACGACCGCCGCTGCCGCATCAAGTATGGGGACCTGTGGGACCGCTACAGGCAGCGGGTGCCCTACGCATTGATACCTCGTGTCTATTAGATTCATGTCTCGGAAAGAAGGCTCCAGTGGCTCAATCGCGTAACGGTCTGGCGACTTCACAGGAGGATCGGGCGGTTCCCGAACTTGGCGGAGGGGCGCCGCTGATAGGCCACCTGCGAGACTTCCAGCGCGACCCGGCGGCGATGTTGAGCCGGGGCTGGCGGCAATTGGGCGACCTGTTTCGATTTCGGCTGGGTCCCCGCCAGTTCGTGCTCTTCACCGGTCCCGAAGCGCACGACGCCTTCTTCAGCGCGCCCGACGACCAACTGGACGCCAAGTCCGTCTATCAGTTCACGGTCCCGATCTTCGGTCGAGGTGTGGCCTACGACGTCGCCCCCGAGGTGATGGCCGAACAACTCGGCTTTCTCTATCCGGCGCTACAGGACGCTGCCATGCAGAGGTCCGTCCGCTTCATGTTCGAGGAGACGTCGCGGTTCGCAGACTCCCTCGGCGAGGAGGGTGAGCTCGATCTGCCGGCCGCGATGAACGAACTGACCGTCAAGATCGCCAGCCGCAGTCTCCTCGGACAGGAGGTCCGGGATCAGGTGGACGAGGGATTCGCCGATGCCTATCACGATCTGCAGAAGGGCATCAACACGCTCGGCTTCTTTCTTCCCAGGCTCCCCACCCCGGCGCATCGGAGCCGGGACCGAGCACGCAAGCACGTGGCGGAGCTCTTCAGCGGGATCATGGCGGCGCGCCGGCAGGCCGGGGTCCGTCCCGAGGACTTCATGCAGTCGCTCATGGACGCCAGCTACGGTGATGGCCGCACCCTGGACGACGACGAGATCACGGGGATTCTCCTGACGGTGTTGTTTGCGGGGCAACACACCAGCGGGGTGCTGGCAACCTGGACCGGTCTGGAACTCCTGGGAGCGACGTCGTACCTGGCGCGGATACGGGAGGAAACGCAGGCCATCTACGGCGAGACGGGGAGCATGGACCTTGAGGGCCTGAAGCAACAGGTGACCATGGAAAACGCCGTCCGTGAGGGCGAGCGGCTTCACCCGCCGCTGATCCTGTTGATCCGCAAGGTGCTCAAGCCGATGCGGTACGGAGAGTACGTGGTGCCCGAGGGCTCCCTTGCGATGGTGTCGCCGGCGGTTTCTCACCGGCTGCCGCATCTGTTCGCCGACCCGGACCGCTTCAACCCGGATCGCTTCGCCCCGCCCGCTCGCGAGGACAGGCAGCATCACTACGCCCTGATCGGTTTCGGTGGCGGCAACCACCGCTGCATGGGCAAGCACTTCGCCTATCTGCAGGTCCAGGCAATCTGGACCGTGCTGCTCGATCGGTTCGACCTGAGTCTGGAGACCGACGTGCCAGCTCCCAACTACGGCAGCTGGGTAACGGGTCCGGTAACACCCTGCAAGGTCCGTTACAGGCGCCGTGCAGAGGGAAGCGTCTTCCGGTGACCGACAGCCGAGGTGGCTCCTACGATGTAGCGATCGTCGGTGCCGGACCCGTGGGCAGCCTGTGCGCGATTGCCCATGCCCGAAAGGGCTATCGCGTAGCGTTGTTCGAGGCGAACCCCGCGGCGTCCAAACGACTGGCGGGTGAATGGCTGCATCCTCCGGCGGCGCGAATCCTGCGTGAACTCGGGCTATCGGTTAGTGGTGATGCCCAGAGCGCCTCGGGTAAGGGGTTCGTGGTGTTCCCGGAAGACCGCGAGCACCCGATCGTGATCCCGTATTCGAACGGAACCCACGGTCTGGTCTGCGACCACGCGACGCTCGTCTCGCGTCTGCGCGAGGCGGTAGAGAGCGAGCCCGGTATCGACTTCAGACTGCACACACGGGTGTCTGAGGTCGAAGACGGGCGGCTGTCGTACGTGCAGAACGGCGCCAGCGAATTCGTTGACGCGGAGCGGATCGTTGGCGCGGACGGCCGCTCCTCCGTCGTCCGGCGATCGCTGGGTCTCGCGACGCGATCGAAGATGTGCTCGCGGATGGTTGGGCTCACGCTGAAGGGGGTGAGCCTGCCGATGGAGGGGTACGGGCACATCGTCTGCGGTGCGCCCGGTCCGGTGCTGATTTACCGCCTCAGCGAAGACCGTGTCCGGGCAGTCGTCGACATCCCCCTGGAGTATTCGTCCCATGAATGGAAAGGCGTACTGGCGGACTCGTTTGCACGCTGGATGCCGGAGGGGCTCCAGTCGGCGTTCATCGAAGCGAGCGCCGAGGAGCGCCTTGACGCCTCTGCCAACGCCGTAAGTCCGCGGGTCACGTACGGAACCTCACGGCGGGTGCTGATCGGCGATGCGGCCGGGCACTATCACCCACTGACGGCCACGGGGCTCACGCTTGGCTTCGGGGATGCCATGGCGCTGGCCGAGGGTGAGGAGTTTCGCGACTTCAGCAACGAGCGATTCGAGGCGACGCGCGTTCCCGAAGTGTTGGCGATGGGGCTCTACGAGGTCTTCGCCGATCAACGGGCGGAAGCGACCGCGCTCCGACAGGCGATGTACAGGCGCTGGCGCTCCAGTTCCGCCGCCTGCGACAAGACCATGGGGCTCCTCGCCTGTGAGGACAGATCTGTGAGCAGCCTGAGCCGGGAGTTCACGACAACGATCGTGTGGGCATTGAGGGCCACCGTCCCGAGATCACTCAACGGGTCGGCCTGGCGCCGGTTCCGCGAGGTGGCTCGCGGAATGGGCAATCGTCTGGGGTGGCTCTCGCTGGGGGCCTGGCACCTGTACCGGGGCAGACGGGCGGGAGGCACGGCGCCGGAGCGACCTACCCGAACGCTGGCTCGCGCGTTTCTGGCCTCCATGCCATCGGCGTCGGGACCGGCTGGCGATGCGCTCCCGACCGAGACGGTGTCACCCGATGCAGGGACGGCGCTGGAGAGGGCCGCGACGCGCCTGCTGGACCTCCAGGCCGAGGATGGCAGCTGGGAAGGGGAGATGGTCTGGTGCCCCATGCTCACGGCGCAGTGGGTACTGCTGCACCACATCCTCGGGCGGCCGATCGACGACGGTCGGCGCCAGCGCGTGCTGCGTTACTTCGAGCAGTCCCGCCTGCCGGAAGGGGTGTGGGGTCTGCACGATCACTCGGCGCCCCATCTGTTCGTGACCACGCTGGTGTACATCGCGTCACGGCTGCTCGGCGTCGAACGGGACGATCAACTGATCGAACCGGCGCGGCGATTCCTGCAGGCGGAGGGGGTGCAGAACATCCCCAGCTGGGGAAAGTTCTGGCTGGCGCTCCTCAATCTCTACGACTGGACCGGGCTACACCCCATTCTCCCGGAACTGTGGAGCTTGCCCCGGCGCCTTCCGTTGCATCCCTCGAACTGGTACTGCCACACGCGGCTTATCTACATGGCCATGGCCGCGATCTACGCGGACCGGTTCCAGGCTCCCGTGACACCTACGATCTCGTCCTTGCGCGACGAGCTGTTCCCCCAGGGGTTCGGGAACGTCGACTTTCCCGCGAGTCGCAACCGGTTGCGCGAGGCTGACCTCTTCGCGAGACCGACCGTGTGGCTACGAGCCGGTTACCGAGGCGCGCAGCTGCTCGAGCGATTCCATGGCAAGCGCCTGCGCGCCAGGTCGGTGGACGCGCTCATCAGCCAGATCAAGTGGGAGCTGAACACGACAGATCACACGAGCATCTCCCCCGTCAGCGGCCTGCTGAACATCCTTGCCCTGTGGCTCCGCGATCCCGACGACCCCGACTGCCAGCGAGCGCTCGAGCAGCTCGACCTCTGGTTCTGGGAAGACGAGGAGCAGGGGGCGCGGATGACCGGAGCGAGAAGCGCCTCCTGGGACACCGGATTCGCACTCCAGGCACTCTCCACCGCGCCCCGACTCGGCGGAGTGCCGGACGCGCTTCAGCGCGGATCCGCCTTCCTGCGCACACAGCAGATCGAGGACAGCTTCCCCGGATTCCGCGAGGCGTACCGGAACGACCCCCAGGGAGGCTGGTGTTTCGCGGGCAAGTGGCACGGCTGGCCGGTGACGGACTGTACCGCGGAAGCCGTGCTCGGGCTCATCGCCGTGGATCGCACGGCCGTACCCGAGACGGCCCTCCGCGATGCGGTTCGTTTCATGCTGCGTGGCCAGAATCGCGATGGCGGATTCGGCAGCTACGAGGCCCGGCGCACCGTGTTCGATCTCGAACGATTCAACCCCGCCGAGATGTTTGGCGAATCGATGACGGAGCATTCGTTCGTCGAATGCACCGCCTCCTGCATGGCAGCGCTCGCCGCTTGCAGGGAGCACTTCCCGGAGGTCTTCGATGGACCTGCGGAGCGCGCCCTGTCGCAGGCAGACGTGTGGCTTCGCCACAATCAGGAACGCGATGGATCGTGGCGTGGCGTCTGGGGCGTTCAGTTCATTTACGGCACGTTGTTCGGGATACGAGGCCTGATTGCCGGCGGAGCGGGGCCGAACGATCCGGCCCTACGTTCGGCCTGCCAGTGGCTCCTGGATCGCCAGCGCGAAGACGGCGGATGGGGCGAGCATCCTGGTGGCTGCCTGACCGGGCGCTACGTCGCACATGAGGAGAGCCAGGTCATCCACACCGCCTGGGCGTTGATTGCCCTTCTCGAGGCGGGGCATTCGAACTGGACCGCCATTTCGTGGGGCGTCCGCTTCCTGGTGGACGCGCAGGGGGAGGATGGAACGTGGCCCAGGCAAGACATGGCCGGGGTGTTTTTCCGGACGGCGCTCCTGGATTACGTCCTGTATCGCCAGTACTTCCCGCTGCACGCGCTCGGGCTCTATGAAGAGCGACGCAAGACCCGCGGCAGCTGATCCCCGAGCGCGACCCTCCCGCCCCGCTCAGTCTTCGGTACGGAGAGGCTTTCGGGCCAGGTAGTAGAACATCGGGGTAAACACACCGGACACACCGCCGTCGACAAGCGCATCGGCGCCCTCGTTCAACGCGCTGCTGACCTCGCGAGCGCCCTCCGGCACGATCCGCAGCTTCTCCCCAACTCTCAGGGCGAGATTCGTCAGGGCTCGGCCGGCGGGAGTGCGCGGAAGGCCGCGCAGGCTCAGATCGCCACCCTGCAACGGGCGGTACCACGGAGTCTCCGGATCGGAGTCAAGCGCGAGATCGCGGGCTTCCACCACCTCGAACCCTGCTGCCCGCAGCGCAGCGCGGATTTCCGAGGTGTGCGCGATATCGGGAAGTCCGTTCCCCTTCATGATTGACCCCTTGATCCGCCCGTGGTCTGCGTTGGACGGTTCAAAGGAGTCGGTAAGGCACCACTCGTAGCCTGCGAATTCCCCGCCTGGACGGAGGACTCGAAAGATCTCCCGGAACACGGCCGTCTTGTCCGGCGCGTGAGCGGTGGCCTCGATGTTGATCGCGGCGTCGAACTGGTCATCACCTTCCGGGATGTTCATGAAATCGCCGTGGATGAACCGGCACGGCGACTGGATATCCCTGGTGTGTTCCTGCGCGCGCTGGATCTGGTAGGCGTTCAGATTGATGCCGACGAAGCTGGCCCCGGTGTGACGGGCCAGATTTCGCATCGGACCGCCGACCCCGCACCCCACGTCCAGCACCTGCATGCCCGCTCTCATGGAGAGTCGTTCGGCGAGAAAGTGCTCGTGCCTCAGCAGCGAAGCGTTGAGACTTTCGCCCCGTCGCCGGGGGGCAAAGTGAAATGACCGGCCCCAACCGAACTCGTAAAAGTCGGTCGCCAGGTTGTAGTAGTGGTCGACGACCGCGTGATAGCGACTCTTTCTCTGCTCCGCGCTTCCATCGAAGAGTCCTGTGTAGTCGTCGACCACGGACTTGAACTCATCAGGGTCCAGGTCTCCGATGGAGCGACGGCTCGGCCGCTTGGCGCGCTGGCTCACTCGGCAGCGCCCTCGGGTGTGGCAGAGCGTCGACGGGGGCCAGAACCTGCCCTCCCGGGCTCGGTTCGAGGTCTTTTGGAAGGCGGCCGCTTTGGAGCAGGCATAATGCATTCCCGATGGTTGTGGTGTGCTTCCCGAGGCGAGGCGCCGCCGCCTGCGTCGGGAGACTTCGCGCGGTGAGCGTAGGCGCGGCGGAGATCCATCGTCAATGTCGGGAGCACGAAAACCCCGGCCCCAGCGGCGCCGGCCCGCTGTCGAACGCCCGCAGCCTGCCCCCGCGGGCCGCGGTTGGATAGGATCGCGAGCGAGCGCTCGAGAAGAGCGAGAGGAGTGGGTGGCATGAGCAACCTCGCCATATGGGTCAGGGTCACGGTGAAGCCGGAGGGACTCGAGAAGTTCCTCCATGCGATAGAGGTCGACGCACTTGGCTCGGAACGCGACGAGCCGGGCTGCATGCGCTTCAACGTCTTGCGGGATGCAGACGACGAACTGACCTACTACTTCTATGAGGTCTACGAGGACGAAGCCGCCCTGGCCGCGCATCGGGAGGCCCCCCACTACGCCGTCTGGTCGGCCGCTGCGGACACGCTCGATGGTGAAGTCCAAATCACCCGCACCTCGACCGTCTTCCCCTCCGACCAGGGTTACTGGTCGAAGGACTGAGCGGTCATCGAGCCCACGGCTACAGGCTGAACAGCACCTCGAAGGGAGTACTGCCTACCGTCACAGCCAGCGCCACCAGAAAATTCCGTACGACACATGCCAATTGGTGGGTCCGCACGCTGGTGCGAAGCCGTCCCCACTCCAGCCCCGAGGGTGTTACGTCATGAGCACGCAAGACCGCGACCTGCAGAGCAATGCCCGCGCCACGACCCGGCTGCGCGACCTCGTTTCGCGGCTGGACGAATCCGCGATGTCCCGTTCGCTCGGCGGTGGGTGGACGGTCGCCTTCGCCCTCGTCCACCTGGCCTTCTGGGATGTGCGCCAGGACGTCGCCCTGCAGCGCTTCGCGCGCGGTGACGAGTTCCCCGCCGAGGACGCGACGACCAACGCAACCCTGGAGGCAATCGCCCCGCTCTTCGATGCCGGGGCCGCTGGCGACATGGCTGTTCGGGCCGCGGAACAGCTCGACGCCACCCTGGAGGCCCTCGCCGCCGATCAGCTCGAGTCACTGCGCCAGGAGGGCTTCGCCTACGCGATCGAACGCTGGCGGCACCGCGAGGATCATGTCGCCCAGATCGAGGCGGCCCTGTCCTGAGCGACCGGCCTCTCCGAGAGTGCCTTGACCGCCCCTGCCCGCCGCTGGTAGGCATACAGGACTACCAGTTGGAGGAAGAACATGGGGAAGTACCTGCTTCAGGCGAGCTACACGCAGACCGGCCTTGCGGGCCTGGTCAAGGAAGGCGGAACGAGCCGCCGGGCGGCCCTGACGGAGACCATCGAGGGTGTTGGCGGCTCTCTCGAGTCCCTCTACTTCGCGTTCGGCAAGAACGACCTCTTCATCACGGCGGACCTTCCCGATGACGCCGCCGCGACCGCCGTCTCGCTCGCCATCAGCTCCGCCGGCGCTCTTGGCGTGAGCGTCACCGTGCTGCTGACCGCCGAGACCGTGGACCAGGCCGTCGCCATGAACGTGCCCTACCGCCCGCCCGGCGCCTGACCCGCTCCAGGCTGTCGGCTGGCCCGGTGGGGTAAGCCGACTCACACCGCGATTCGGAGCGCGCCACCAACAGGCCGGCGCTTCTTCATAATGACCCGGACGGGCTCCTGCGCAGGGAGACCCTGTCGCGGGTAGGACCCCATGTCGGCCAACGAGCAGTCCAGCGCCCTGATGCAACCCCAATCCGCCGGTGGCGAGCCCATCGCCATCGTCGGGATGGCCTGCCGGTTCCCCGGAGCGAACGACCTCGATTCCTTCTGGAAGCTCCTCGAAGAGGGCGGGAACGCGATTACCGAGAACGTCCCCGGCGCCGTTGGGGGACGCATGGGGACGCTCTTCGGCGATGCCGAGCTCCCCAACGAAGCCTGCCGCTTCGGCGCCTTCGTCGACGACATCGAGCAGTTCGACGCCGCATTCTTCCGCATCTCCCCCGTCGAGGCGCAACTCCTCGATCCCCAGCAGCGCATGATGCTGGAGACGACCTGGCTGGCGCTCGAGGACGCCGGAATCGACCCGGACAAGCTGCGGGAGACGCGCACCGGCGTCTACACCGGCATCAGCAACGACGAGTACCGCATGCTCGTCCTCGATACCACCAGGCCCACCGAGGCAGCTGGCTCTCTCTACGCCCTCAGCGGCACCAACCTGAACGGCACCAGCGGCCGGGTCTCCTTCGTCCTTGGCCTGATGGGGCCCGCCAAGGCCGTCGACGCCGCCTGCGCGTCCGCGCTCGTGGCCGTGCACGATGCCGTCGCGGACCTCCAGGCGGGAAAGGCCGACCTCGCCATCGCCGGCGGCGTCCAGGCAATCCTCAACGGTCGCATCTATGAGCTGCGTGCCGACTCGATGATGTTGTCCCCGGATGGGCAGTGCAAGGCGTTCGACGCGTCCGCCAACGGCTACGTTCGCGGCGAGGGTTGTGGAGTCGTCGTGCTCAAGCGCCTGAGCGAGGCGGAGGCCGATGGCGACCGTATCTGGGCCGTCATCCGCGGCGCCGCCGTCAACCACGGCGGCGCCAGCGTCGGCCTTACCGTCCCCCACACACCGGCGCTGGAAGCGGTCATCAAGGCGGCCCACGCCGACGCCGGCATCCCCCCCTCCGAGGTCGACTATCTGGAGGCGCATGGAACCGGCACCGCCGTCGGCGACCCCATCGAGATCAACGCCGCCGCCACCGTGTACAGCGAGGGCCGCGACCCCGACCACCCGCTCCTCGTCGGGTCCGTCAAGACGAACATCGGCCACCTCGAGTCGGCCGCCGGAATCGCGGGCCTGATGAAGGCCGCCCTCGTCCTGAAGCGGGGCGTGATTCCCAGGCACCTGCACTTCAATGACCCCAACCCCAGCCTCGATTGGGAGCACCTGCCCCTCCAGGTGACGTCCGAGAGCATGGAGCTCCCGCAGCGCAACGGCCGCCCCCGCCTGGCGGGCGTGAATTCCTTCGGCATCTCCGGCACGAACGCCCACGTCGTCGTCGAGGAGTACTGCCGTCCCGACGGCGACGGCGCGGGGGCGGAAGGCGCCGCGCAGATCGTCGCGGCGGCGCTGCCCGCCCCCCTCGCCGGACTTCCCTTGCCGGAAGAAGCGCTGGATTCCCGCCCGACGCGCCTCCTGCCGCTCTCCGCCAAGTCCGAGAGCGCCCTCCGGGACCTCGCCCGGGGCTACCTTGCATGGCTCGACGAGCGAACCGCCGACCTCGCCTCCGAAACCGCCGCCTCCGCCCCCCTCCTGTCGGACGCGGCCTGGACGGCAGCTATCGGCCGCAGTCACTTCGACTACCGAAGGGGCGTCGCCTTTGATGACGTTGCCTCCTTGCGCGAGCGGCTCGGCGAGCTGGCCGAAGGATCCGATCCGGTGGAGCCGCGATCCGCGAGCAAAATCGCGTTCGTCTACACCGGGCAGGGGAGCCAGTGGGCTGGCATGGGCCAGGCCCTCTACGAGAGCGAGCCCGTCGCCCGGGCGGTCCTCGACCGCTGCGAGGCTGTGTTTCGCGAGGCGCGGGGCGCTTCGCTGCTGGACGTGATGTTCGGTCGGGCGGAGGGCCAGGGTGACCTCGGCGATACCGCCTGGGAACAGCCTGCCCTCTACGCACTGGAGTGCGCGCTGACCGCCCTCTGGTCCAGCGTTGGCATCGGGCCGAGCGTCGTCGTCGGCCATAGCGTCGGCGAGATAGCGGCGGCGCAAGCGGCGGGCGTGTTCAGCCTCGAAGACGGCATGCGCTTCGCCGAGGCGCGCGGCTCGCTGCTCTCCGGGATGGAAGGCGGCGGCATGGCCGCCGTCTTCGCGCCCCCGGAGCAGGTGGCCGCGGCGGTTGAAGCGTTCAACGCCGAGTCGGACGGCGTCGGGCTGAGCTTCGCGGCCGACAATGGCGCCCACCAGGTCGTCAGTGGACGGGTTGAGGACATCGAGACCATCTCGGAACAGCTGGAAGCTCAGGAGGAGCTCCGGGTCAGGCGGCTCAACACCGCCAAAGCCTTCCACAGCGCCCTCGTCGAGCCTGTCCTGGAGGGGCTGGAGGCCTCGCTCGAAGGCGTGGAGATCCGCTCGCCCGACCTGACCGTGATCAGCAACGTTACGGGCCGGCCGGTCGACGCCGGCACGCTCCTCGACGCCGCCTACTGGAAGCGCCACGCGCGGCAAGCGGTCGCCTTCGCCGGCGGCGTCGACTCGCTCGCCGAGCTCGGTGTCGACCTCGTCGTCGAGATAGGCCCGGACTCCGTCCTCGGCACGATGGCGACGCTTTGCTGGCCGTCCGGCAGCGCCGCCCCCGCCGTCCTCGCCAGCCTGCGGCGTCCGCCCAGGGACGGTTCATCGCCCGAGCCCGAGGCCGGTTTCGTCGACGCGGTGGCCGCCGGTTACGAGGCCGGGCTGGACATCGCCTTCGAGGGACTCTTCGCCGGAGAAGCCCGCCGGCGCATCTCCCTGCCGAGCTACCCCTTCCAGCGCGAGCTTCACTGGGTCGAGGGGACGAGGCAGCGGCGCCTCGGCGCGGGTCACCCGCTGCTGGGCGCCCGTCACGAGTCCGCCCGCGGCGAGGTCGCGTTCGAGACGGAAGTCTTCCCCTCCGATCCGGCCTGGCTGGAGGACCACCGCGTGTTCGGCCGCTATGTAGCCCCGGGGGCGCTGTACGGCGCCATGGCGGCCACCGCCTCGCTCGTCGAGGAGGGCAGCAGCTCGCTCGTGATCGAGGACATGCAGCTGCACAACCCCCTCGTCTTTGCAGAGCAGAACCCAGAAGACGGCGCGCCTGAAGAAGGCCGCAGGATGCAGGTCGTGCTCGACGTTTCCGAGGGAGCGTCCGCGCGACAGGTCACCGTCTTCAGCAAGGGGACAGAGGAAGGCTGGAAGGTCCACCTCGAAGGCCGCGTGTTGCCCGGCGCCCCGATGCCGGAGGCCGGCGAGCGGATCGACCTCGGCGAGCTGAAGGCCCGTCTCTCACAGGCCGACGTGTCCGACTACTACCGCGCCAAGGCCGCGACTGGCATCAATCTCGGGCCGTTCTTCCGCACGCTGGGAAGGGTCTGGTCCGCCCCGGGTGAGGCGCTCGGTGAGGTCACCCTCCCCGAGGCCCTTGGGCGGAACGAGTTGGACATCCACCCGCTTGTGCTCGACGGCTGCTTCCAGGTGGTCGGCGTGGCGAGAAACATGTCCGGCGCCCCCGGCGAGGCCACCTACCTGCCCTTCGGCTGGGACCGCATGTGGCTGAGCGGGCGGCTGCCCGACCGCGTCCTCTGCCACGTGGTCATGAGCGACTCCGCCCCGGACGCGGAGTCGAGCGAGGCCCCCGAGGTTCTGACCGGCGAGGTGCGCATCTACGACACGAACGGCGTCCTCCTCGGCGGGCTCGGCGGGTACACCGTCAAGCGCGCCACCCGCGCCGCCCTCCTCTCAGCCGTCGAAGGCGTGCGCGACCTGCTCTACGAGGTCACCTGGCGCGATCGCGCCCTCGAGTCGGGCATCCAGCCCGCGGACTTCTTCCCGAGCGCCGCCAGCGTCGCCGCCGCCTCGGACTCGTTCTCGGAATACCTTGCCGCTGCCGAAGTCGACCCCGACGACCGCGTTGCGCTCCTTGCCGACCTGGAACGCTGGTCGCACGCCTACGCCCTGCTGAACCTGGAAAAGCTTGGCTGGCAGCGCCGGTCGGGCGACGTCGTCGACGCAGACGAGCTGAGGGAGCGCCTCGGCGTTGTCGAGGAGCACGAACGCCTCTTCCGGCGGATGTTCGAGATGCTCGCCAGGTCCGGCGTCGTTGAGGAGAAGGACGGAAGCTTCGTCGTCGTGATCGGGGCGGACGATCCCCTGTCCGAACAGCTACCCGCCGACCCCGAGACGTACGCCGCCGAGATGGAGGCCCGCTACTCCCATGGCCTGACCGAAGTCGGCCTGTTCAGCCGCTCCGCAGGCGCCCTCGCCGACGTGCTGCGCGGCGAGATGGACCCGTTGACGCTCCTCTTCAGCAGCGGCGAACCGACCGCCGGCGACCTCTACCTGAAGGCGCCCGTCGCCCGTGCCGCCAACGGCATGCTCGCCGACGCCGTCCGGGCGATCGTCGCCGAGCTGCCCGAGGGACGGCGGCTGCGCGTGCTGGAAGTTGGCGCCGGCACCGGCTCGGCCACCGCCTCCGTCCTCCCGGAGCTGCCCGAGGGCCGGTTCGACTACGTCTACACCGACATCTCCGCCGGCTTCTTCGCGGAAGCGGAGGAGCGCTTCGGCAACGGCGGGGGGAGCATCGACTACCGCCCCCTGGACATCGAGAAGGACCCGATCCCGCAGGGCTTCGACTCGCACGGCTACGACCTCATCATCGCCTCCAACGTCCTCCATGCCACGCGCTACCTCAGCGAGACGCTGACGCACTGCCTGGACGTGCTCTCGCCGTCCGGACACCTCGTCGCCCTCGAGAACCTTCGCGGCCTGGGCTGGATGGACCTGACCTTCGGCCAACTCGACGGCTGGTGGCGGTTCGCGGACCCCTTCCGCACCGAGCACGCCCTCATGGGCCCGACGATGTGGCGCCAGGCGCTTCGCGACGCCGGGTTCGACGAGGCCGAGGTCATCGGCGTCGGAGAAGACGCCCCGACCGAGAAGCTGGACAAGGGCGTGATCGTGGCCCGGGGACCCTCGCAGATCACCGAGCCGCCGGGCGCCTGGATCCTGTCGGCCGATCAGGGTGGCCTTGCCGAGGAGCTCGCTGCCGAGCTGACTGAACGCAACCAGACGGTCGTGCTGGCCGCCAACGAAGCCGTCGATCCTGAGAGCCGCGAGTCCTGGGCGGCGCTCATTGCAGGCCTCCCCACGGACCTCCCCCTCAACGGTGTCGTGCACCTCCAGGCGCTTGAGGGCCACGGCGAAGAGGCGACCACCAACGAGATCGTGGAGGACGTCAAGGATGCTGGCGCGAGCGGGCTGGCGCTGGTCCAGGCGATTTCCGACTCCGACGTCATCCCCGAGAAGGGCATCTGGTTCGTCACGCGCGGAGCGCAGGTCCTCGATCGCGAGCGCGGCGGGGAGCTCGCCGGCGCCGTGTTGTGGGGGCTGGGCAAGGTGGTGGCGCTGGAAGCTCCACACCTCCAGCCGCGCATGATCGACCTCGACCCCGCCGGGACGGGCTCGCTGTCCGACCTCGTGAACGAACTCCTCCATCCCGACGAGGAGAACCACATCGCCTACCGCCTCGGACGCCGTCTCGCCGCGCGACTCGTGCGGCCCGAGGACGCGGCGCAGCGCCTCGCCCTGCCCGAAGACTCGGAGTGGGTGCTGGCCCCGGACCGCGCCGGTGTCTTCGAGCGCCCCGAGGTGAAGCAGCTTCCCGCACGCCCCCTGGAGCCGAAGGAGGTGCGCGTTGCCGTTGAGGCCTCCGGCCTCAACTTCTGGGATGTCTTCCGTTCGCTCGGCTTCATCGAGGAAGGCGACCTCGGGCGGGAGCTCTGCGGCTTCGTCGTCGACACCGGCTCCGAGGTCTCGACCGTCTCCCCCGGCGACCACGTCGTCGGACTTGGGTTCGGCGCCTTCGCGCAGGAAATGGTGACCCGCGAGGAGCTGGTGGCGCCCGCGCCCGAGGGTGTATCCGTGTCCGCGCTCGCGACCATCCCGAGCGCGTTTGTCTCGGCCGACCTCTCCTTCCGCTTCACCGGCCTCGAACCCGGCGAGCGCGTGCTGATCCACGCCGGTGCGGGTGGCGTCGGTCTCGCGGCCATCCAGCTTGCGCAGGCCGCCGGTGCGGAGGTGTTCGCCACCGCCAGCGCCCCCAAGCAGGACTACCTCCGCTCGCTCGGCGTCGAGCACATCTTCGACAGCCGCACCACCGACTTCGGCGAGGAGATTCTCGAAGCCACCGGCGGCGAGGGCGTCCACGTCGTCCTCAACAGCCTCACGAGCGAGGGCTTCATCGACGCCAGCCTCGCCTGCCTGGCGAAGGGTGGCCGCTTCGTCGAGATGGCCCGCCGCGACATCCTCAGCTACGAGGAGATGGCCGCCCTCCGTCCCGACGTGCCCTACCACATCCTCGAGCTCGACGTCCTCAAGAAGACCGACCCGGCGCACGTCGGCGTCGTCCTGACCGAGCTCATGGCGCGCTTCGCAACAGGTGAGCTGAAGCCCATCATCCATAGCCGCTGGCCGCTGGCCGAGGCGGGATCGGCGCTCGGCTTCATGCGGTCGGCCCGGCACATGGGCAAGATCGTCCTCACGGCGCCCCCCATTGTGGACGGCCAGCTGCGGCAGGACCGCACCTACCTCGTGACCGGTGGTCTCGGCGGCATCGGCGTAGCCGTTGCCAACTGGCTCGCCGACAACGACGCCGGCGCCATCGTGCTCAACGGCCGCCGCGACCCCGACCCTGAGGCCGTCGAGGCAATCGAGGCCCTGCGCGCCCGTGGCGTTCGCATCAAAGTCGAGCTCGCTGACGTGACTGACCCCGCCGCCATCGACGCCATGCTGGCTCGCATCGACGAGAACCTCCCGCCCCTCGGCGGCGTCATCCATAGCGTCGGCGTGCTCTCCGACGCCGCTCTCGGCAACCAGACCTGGGAGAGCTTCGAAACCGTCCTCTCGCCAAAGATCGTCGGAGCCTGGCACCTGCACCGCGCGACCATCGACCGCGACCTGCACATGTTCCTGCTCTTCTCCAGCCGGGTCGGCGTCATGGGCAATCCGGGCCAGGCGAACCACGCCGCCGCCAACGCCTTCCTCGACCAGCTCGCAGGCCACCGGCGCGCGCTCGGCCTGCCCGGACAGGCCATCGCCTGGGGCGCCTGGTCCGAGATCGGCGAGGCCGCGGAGCAGCGCGAGCGCATCGAACGCCAGCGCGCGTCCCGCGGCGGGCGCTGGTTCACCCCGCAGCAAGGCATCAGGGCCCTCGAACGCATCGTCCGCCAGGACGCCACCACCTCCGTCGTCATGTCGATGGACTGGTCCGTCTTCGAGGAAGCCGTCGAGGAGCGCCCCGCCTTCCTCGAGGACATGCTGTCGTCACCGGACGACGCGGCCGGTGACTCGGCATCGTCCGAAGACGTGCTCTCGCAGCTCCGCATGGCCTCCGCTGCGGGGCACGAGGAGTTGCTCGCGTCTTTCCTCCAGCAGGAAGTGCGGGCCGTGCTCCGGCTGCCGACGGCCCCCTCCCCGACGATCGGCTTCTTCGACCTCGGCATGGACTCGCTTATGGCGGTCGAGCTTCGGAATCGCCTCAACCGTGCCTTCGCCGGCGAGTACGTCGCGTCCAACACCGTCGTCTTCGACTATCCCGACATCTCCAGCCTCGCGCGCCACATCGCCGAGGAACTCGGCGAACCCGGTGAGCCCCGCGAGGCCCCCTCCGCCCCCGAGCCTGCCCCACCCGAACGGCTCGTGCCTGGCCGCACCAGCGACGACGGCATCGCCGTCGTCGGCATGGCCTGCCGCTTCCCCGGCGCCGGCGATCTGGCGGCATTCTGGGAGCTTCTGGAGTCGGGCGCCGACGCCGTCACCGACGGCCGCCGGGACGCCGGTGAGTGGAGCGGCGCCGTCGGAGACCCCGACGCGAAGGACGTCGCGAACCTCCGCGGCGGCTTCGTCGACGAGATCGACAGGTTCGATGCGCGCTTCTTCCGTATCTCCCCCATCGAAGCGCGGGCGATGGACCCCCGCCAGCGGATGATGCTCGAGATCAGCTGGGAAGCCCTCGAAGACGCCGGCTTCGCTCCGGACCAGCTTCGCGGCAGCCGCACCGGTGTCTACGCCGGCCTTGGCGGCAGCGAATACCGCGACCTGGTCGCGGCCAGCGACAAGGTCCAGAGCTACCTCGGCACCACCGGCAGCGTCACCGTCGGACGCATCGCCTTCGTGCTGGGCCTGGAAGGCCCCGCCATGCCTATCGACCTCGCCTGCGCGTCCTCGCTGGCGGCGGTTCACCAGGCGGGCGTGGCCCTGCAGCGTGGCGAGGTCGACCTCGCGCTCGCCGGCGGCGTCAACGTCGTCCTTTCGCCCGAGGTTTCCCGCTTCATGATGGAGCTCGGGATGCTCTCGCCCACGGGCGAGTGCCGCCCCTTCGACGCCTCCGCCAACGGCTACGTCCGCGGCGAGGGCTGCGGGATGGTCGTGCTCAAGCGCCTGCGCGATGCCGAGGCGGACGGCGACCGCATCTGGGGCGTGATCCGGGGCTCCGCCGTCAACCAGAACGGCGCCAGCGCCGCCCTGACGGTCCCCAACGGACCCGCCCAGGAACGCATCATGGCCGAGGCGCTTGCGCAGGCCAGCGTCCTGCCCTCCGAAGTCGACTACCTTGAAGCGCACGCGACGGGCTCGCAGCTCGGAGACCCGATCGAGCTGAACGCCGCCGCCTCCGTCTACGGCAAGGGTCGCGACGCCGACCGCCCCCTGCTTGTCGGCTCCGTCAAGTCGAACATTGGCCACACCGAGTCGGCGGCTGGAATGGCGGCTCTCATCAAGACCGTCCTCGCCATGAACCGCGGCGTCATTCCCCAGCACCTCCACTTCGACGACCCGAATCCCCACGTCGAGTGGGACGACATGCCCCTGCGCGTCGTCTCGGAGGCGACCGACTGGCCAGACGTGTCCGGCCGCCGGCCGCTGGCGGGCGTCAACGCCTTCGGTCTCTCCGGCGCGAACGCCCACGTCCTCGTCGAGGGCTACGAACCACCGCTGGGAGCGTCTGAGAGCAACGGCGCTGCTCTGCCTGAAGGCAGTTCCCGGCCCGTACCCGTCACGCTTCCGGATTCGCTTGCCGCCGCCGCTGAGGAATCCCCGGAGCGCTCAGCCCGCTTCCTGCCCCTCTCGGCGAGGTCGGCGGGTTCGCTCCGCGACCTGGCGGAGCGCTACCGCTCGTGGCTCGATGGCGAGGATGGCTCCGCCTCCTCCGAAGCACTCTCCGACCTTGCCTGGACAGCCAGCACTGGCCGCGGCCACTTCCCCCACCGGGCCGGCCTCGTCTTCTCCGACGCCGCGCAGCTCCGGCAGGAGCTGGATGCAGTTGCCGCCACCTACGACGCCCCCGACCAGCCGCCACCCGAACCCGCGACCCGCGTGGCGCTCGCGTTCAGCGCGCACGGGAGCCAGTGGTCGGGCATGGGCGAACCGCTCTATCGCAGCGAGCCGGTCGCCCGAGCGGTCCTGGACCGCTGCGACGCGCTGATGCGGGAGGCGCGAGGCGCCTCGCTGCTCGATGTCCTGTTCGGCGCGGAGCAGAAGCTGGACGACCCCGCCTGGGCACAGCCCGCCGTGTACGCGCTCGAGTGCGCCCTTACGGCGCAGTGGGCGAGCATCGGCATCCGTCCGAATGCAGTTGTCGGGAGCGGTCCCGGAGCGCTGGCGGCGGCTCAGGCTGCCGGAGCCATCAGCCTGGAGGAGGGCCTGCGGCTCGCATCGGCGTTCGGTGCTCTGGAGGCGAGTCCGGACGAGGGCGCACTTGAGGGCCTGGAAGCCGCGCTCGCCGCCGTGTCACCCGAAGCCCCGTCCGGTTCGCTGGTCAACGGCGTGACCGGCCGCGTCGTCGAGTCTGCCGACGAGCTCGGCGCGGACTACTGGCGAAGCCAAGGCCGCGACTCCGTCGAGCCTGCGGCCTGCGCCAAGGCACTTGCCCAGCTGGGCGTCGACATCGTAATTGAGGTGGGCCCCGATGCAGCCCTCGGACCGGCACTCGGCGAAGCGTGGCCCGATTCCTCCGACGCGCCCGCTGTTCTCTCGACCCTGGCGTGCCCGCCCGCCGAGGCGGAGTCGTCGGAGCCCCGTGACGGCTTCATGAACGCCGTCGCCGCCGCCTACAACGCCGGACTCGACTTCGCGTTCGCCGGGCTGTTCGCCGGTGAGGATCGCCGCCGCGTTGCCCTCCCGACCTATCCCTTCCAGCGCAAGCGCCACTGGTTCTAGTCGAGCCCTACTCCTCGGCTTCCGCCTCCTGCCAGCGGAGCACGGGGCGTCGTGCGGCCTTCGCCTCGTCGAGGCGCCCGATGGGAGCGGTGAGGGGAGCGGCGTGCAGCGTGTCGGGATCGCGTTCCGCCTCTTCCGCGATCGCGACCATCGCCTCTGCTAGCGCCTCGATCGCTTCCGGCGGCTCTGTCTCCGTCGGCTCCATCATGAGCGCCTCTTCGACGATCAGGGGGAAGTAGACCGTCGGCGGGTGGAAACCGTGGTCGATCAGCCGCTTCGCGATGTCGTACGTCCGCACGCCGTTCGCTCGCCGCTGGCGCGACCCCGAGAAGACGACTTCGTGCAGCACGGGGCGGTCGTAGGGTAGGTCGTAGTAGCCGTGCAGCAGCACGCGCAGGTAGTTCGCGTTGAGCACCGCCTGCCCGGAGACGGCCCGCAACCCCTCGAGGCCCAACGCGCGCATGTAGGCATACGCGCGAATCAGCACCCCAACGTTCCCGTGGAACTGCTGCAGCTGCCCGATGCTGCGCTCCGGCGCGGTCAGCCGCACGACCCCGTCCTCGCACTCATCGACGACCGGCGTCGGGAGGTACGGGGCCAGCTCCTCGCTGCAGCAGACCGGCCCTGCGCCGGGACCGCCGCCCCCGTGCGGCGTGCTGAAGCTCTTGTGGAGGTTCAGGTGGACAACGTCGAATCCAAGGTCGCCGTACCGCACCCGCCCCATGATCGCGTTGAAGTTCGCCCCGTCCCCGTACAGGTACGCGCCCGCGTCGTGGATCAGCCCCGCTACTTCCTCGATGCCCTGCTCCCAGAGCCCCAGCGTGTTCGGCGCCGTGACCATCACTGCCGCGACGCTCTCGTCCAGCTCCTGCTCGATCGTCGCCCGGTCGAGCGAGCCGTCGGCCGCCGTCGGGATCTGGGTCACCGTGAAGCCCGCCATCGCCGCTGTTGCGGGATTCGTTCCGTGCGCCGAGTCCGGCACGAGGATGCGGCGGCGCTTCTCCAGTTCGCCCCGGTCCTCCAGCGCACGCGTGATCATCAGGACGCCCGCCAGCTCGCCCTGCGCCCCGGCGGCGGGCGCGAGGCTCACCGCCGGCAGGCCCGTCGCTTCGGCCAGCCCGCGACGCAGCTCCAGCAGCGTGCGCAGGGTGCCCTGCGCATCCTCTGCGGGCGCCTGCGGATGCGCGGCCGCGAACCCCGGCAGCGAGGCCACGAGGTCGTCGACCTTGGGGTTGTACTTCATCGTGCAGGAACCGAGCGGATACGTGCCGGAGTCGATGCCGTAGTTCCGCGCCGAGAGCGCCGTGTAGTAGCGCACGAGCTCGCCCTGGCTCAGCTCAGGCAGCCGAAGCGAGTCCCGCAGCAGATGGGCGTCCGGGAGTGGCGTCGCCTTCCCGGTCCACGCCGGTACGTCGACCGCGCGTCGCCCCGGCCCGCCGCGGTCGAAGCTGAGGCGCGCTCCGAAATCCTCGCCGCCCGGTCGCAACGCGCTCACGCGTCTGCCTCGATTGCAGCCAGCGCCTCGACCAGCGCGTCGACGTGCGCGTCCGGTGTCGCCTCCGTCACGGCGAACAGCAGCGCGTCCTGAGCCTCAGGCTCGACCCGCGAGGAGACGTCGAGCCCGGGCCCGATGCCCCGTTCCCTGAGCCGTTGCGCCAGTTCCGCCGTGGGAACGGGCCCGCGAACGAGGAACTCCTGGAACCACGGCCCGCGGTCGGGGGTCTCGTAGCCGGGCAGCGCGGCGATCCGTGCGGCGGCGTCGTGCGCGCGCTGGTAGCACAGCTCCGCTGCCTCGCGCAGCCCCTGGGGGCCGAGCGCCTGCACGGTGATGGTGAAGGCCAGCGCGATCAGCGACTGTGCCGTCGAGACGTTCGAGGTCGCGCGCTCGCGCCGGATGAACTGCTCCCGCGCCTGCAGCGTGAGCACGTAGCCCGTTCGGGGCTCGCCTCCCTCCGGTGGCTCGTGCAGCTCCTGTGTGCGCCCCACGATGCGCCCGGGCATCTGCCGCATGAACGGCGTTCGCGCGGCGAACAGCCCCAGGGACGGCCCCCCGAAGGCAGGCGCTCCCGCCAGGTCGCGTCCCTCGCCCGTGACGATGTCGGCCCCCGCGTCGCCCGGCGAGCGCAGCAGCCCCAGCGCGAACGGGTCGGCGACCGTGACCAGCAGCACGCCGCTGGCGTGTGCCGCCTCGGCCAGCGGTTCGAGGTCCACGATCGCGCCCAGGAAGTCTGGCTGCTGGACCACGAGGCAGGCGTGCTCTTCGCTCACCGCATCCACCGACGTCAGGATGTCGACGCGCAGCCCCGCGCCGCGGGTGTAGGTGCGAACCACCTCGATGGTTCCGGGGTGGATGGGCTCAAGCAGCGCGACCGCGCCGCGCCTCGTCGCCCGCGTCGCCAGGAGGCAGGCTTCGGCCGTGGCGCTGGCCACGTCGTAGAGGCCCGTGTTCGACACGTTCATCCCCGTCAACTCGCAAACCACCGACTGGTATTCGAACGCCGATTGCAGCGTCCCCTGGCTGATCTCCGGCTGGTACGGCGTGTAGGCCGTTACGAACTCGGATCGGGAGGTCAGGTGCGCGGCCACGGCCGGGATCGAGCGCCGGTACGCGCCCGCGCCGAGAAAGTTCGGCTGCGAGGCGCCGGCGTTCTCGCCGGCGCGCTCCTCCAGCAGTGCGATCAGCTCCGGCTCCGTGAGCGCGGGGGGAAGGTCGATGGTGGGGTCTCGCATCGCCGCCGGCAGGTCCGCGAACAGCGCGTCGAGGTCGTCAACGCCGACTCGCTCCAGCATGCGCGCGCGATCAGCTTCCGTGGCGGGAATGTACGGATGAGGCGCCCCGCCCGGCGCCGGCGATGCCAACGCTAGTCCTCCGGTAGCTGCGCGCGGTAACCGGCGGCGTCGAGCAATGCGTCGAGGTCGGCCTCGTCGGCGATGCGCACGCGGATCATCCAACCCTCGTCGTAGGGGGAGGAGTTGACCAGCTCCGGTTGGTCCTCCAGCGCCCCGTTCGCCGCGATCACCTCGCCGCTGACCGGCGAGTACAGGTCGGAGACCGTCTTCGCCGACTCGATCTCGCCGCACCGCTCGCCCGCGGTCACGGCGTCCCCCTCGGCAGGCAGGTCGAGGTAGACCACGTCGCCTACCTGGTCCTGGGCGAAGTCGGTGATGCCGATCGTGCCTTCGTCGGGGCTGCCGGCGTCGCGGCGCAGCCACTCGTGGTTCGGCGAGTAGAGCAGCTCCTCGGGGGTTTCGTGGTCCATCGTGTTAGTCCTTCGGTTTTCGATAGAACGGCCGGCGCACCACCTCGACGGGGAGCGCGCGACCGCGCACGTCCACCTCGAGCATGACGCCGGGTTTCGCAAGCCGGACGGGAAGGTAGGCCATGCCGATGCCGAGGCGCAAGCTGGGGCTGAAAGCGCCGCTCGTCAGGTGCGCCACGGGCTCCCCGCTTCCGGGCTCGTGCACCGCATAGTGCGCCCGCAGGACGCCCCGTTCCCTGGCCACGAGATGGGCGAGCCGTCGCGTGCGGGGCTGCGCCTTCGCCTCCGCCAGCGCCTCCCGCCCCGTGAACGGAGCGCCGTCGTCGAGCGTCACGGCGAACCCGAGCCCGGCCTCGTAGGGATGCGTGGTGGTGTCGATGTCGTTGCCGTGCAGCGGCAGCGCTGCCTCCAGCCGAAGCGTGTCGCGCGCCCCGAGCCCCGCGGGAGTCGCGCCCCCCTCGATGAAGGCGTCCCAGAGAGTTGCCGCGTGGTCCGCGCCGACAATGCACTCGCCCCCGTCCTCGCCCGTGTAGCCGGTGCGCGCGACGAGCACGGATGTGCCGTTCCAGTCGAGCTCCGCGCAGTCACGCTGCTCCAGGCCCGCAAACCCGTCGCCGAGCACGTTGCTCAGCAAGGCGACGGCCTCCGGTCCCTGCACGGCCAGCATCACCGTCTCCGGTGTCACCTCCGAGGCGGCGTCTCCGGCGACGGCGCGCAGCCGTTCGAAGTCGATGTCCGCGTTGGCGGCGTTGTGGATGACGAGCCAGCGGTCTCCGGGCAGGTGGTACAGGAAGATGTCGTCCTCGATGCCGCCGTCCTCGGTGCAGTAGAGCGAGTAGTGCGCCTTCCCCAACGGCAGCGTGGTCACGTCGAACGTCGTAACCGAGCGCAGCAGCGCCGCCGCCTGCGGCCCCTCAACCCAGGCGCGCGCCAGGTGCGAGACATCGAAGACGCCCACGCGTTCACGCACGGCGTGGTGCTCGCCCACGATCCCCTCGTACTGAAGCGGCATCTCCCAGCCCGCGAACGGCGCGAACCGAGCGCCGAGCGCCTCGTGGCGGTCGTGAAGGGCCAGCCTCGTGAGCACGCCGCTACTGCCGGAGTGGTCGGATCCAGCCATGCTTGCGACTGTAGCCCACTGCCTGCCGGGGCCGCTAGCTCCCGGGTAAAGGCCGCCGCCCTTCCCGGTTGCCGTCTGGAGCGTCGCACCTGGCAGGCGATGCGCTAGGCTGTGCCCGTGGCCATCCGTGGACTCTGGAAGCGAAGGCACTGGGGCCTCGGGAGCGGGGTCGAAGCGCCGGGGGCGCCGGCCGAAGAGGAGCGCATCCTCTTGCGCGCCCTCCAGGACCTCGCGGGCGCCGCTCGCGGCGTCATCTATGACGTATCCCGCGTGGAACGCCCCTTGCGATTGCCACTCAGCCCCGTCTACCTCGAAGGGTCGTCCTCGTGGAGACGCTTCCTGCGGACTCGTCGCGCCCTTGATGACGGCCACCTGACGCTGCTCCTGTCCCTGCGCCAGTTGCCCGAAGACGAGCGCCGGCTTGTCGTCGACTGGGGCACGGCCCATGCGAACACCTTCCTGCTCGTCGAGCCCGGCGAGCCTGGCTGCGACCTCACCGACCCGCGCTCGCCCGTCGCCTCCGAACTCCGCGACCTCTCCCGGCAGGCTGCGACGGTCGAGCCCGCCGACGGCGCGCCGCACGAGCCCTGGACGTCGCGCACGCCCCTGGGCGAGCGGCTCCGTGAGCTGTACGGTCGCTGGGTGTGGTGGGACGAGCCCCTCCCCCGGGGCCGGTCGCGCGAGGAGCCCCTGCGGCTGACCGGCCCTTCCGACACGCTCTCCGTCCACCTCCTGCCCCTGCTCTACGAGCGTTTCCCCCAGCAGAGCTTCGATGTGGCCCTCGCGGAGTTGCGGTCGACCGAACGCGAGCTCTTCGGCGGCGAGGTCGCGACCGCCCGCTCCGTCTTCCGCACGCGCCTCGGGCTGCCCGTCCTCCACGACGCTCGCGCCGCCGACCGCGCCGTCCGGCAGCTCGTCAATCTCGGCCGGATGTCGGTCACGACCGGAGGCGGTGATGCTCTCGTCTTCGGCCCCGGCAACCCCGTCCCGGAGGACATGCCCGACGAGGAGTTCGAACGTCTCCTGATGGTGTAGACGCGCCCCGCCTTACCGAAGTACCCTATTGGTAAGGAGCCGTCGCCATGATCGTCAAGGTCACCTCGAAACGCCAGGTCACTTTCCCCAAGCGCGTCCTCGAAGCGCTGGGCGTGGGGCCCGGCGACCAGATTGAGCTGCAAGAGCACCAAGACGGCTTCATCCTGCGCCCGCGGCGTATCGAGGACTGGGTACCGCCGTTGGCCGGGCAGATTCCGCCTGGCCTCCCCCCCCCGGACCTCGAGAAGCTCAGGGAAGAGGGCTATGACTGGTCGCTTCGGGATTGACACGTCGGTCCTGCTCCGGCTGGTTACCGGCGAGCCAGAGCAGGATCTGGAGCGCTGCCTCACTGGGCTGTCCGCCGAGATCGAAGCGGGCGGGGAGATCCTCGTCTCGAACCAGGTTCTTGGAGAGGCCTACATCGTCCTGCAGCAGTACTACGGCACGTCGAAGCCTGCCGCCCGCGCTGCCCTGCATGAGGTGTTGAGGAGGGGTCTTGTGGCTCCGCTCAACGGGGATTCCGTCCTCGACCTGCTTCGGGAGCCGGGCGGCCCCGGTCTCGTCGACCGCCTCATCGTCGACGGCTACTCCCGGGACGACGTTGAGACCCTGACCCTCGATCGCCGGATGGCTGGTCTCCCCCGTTCCCGGCTCCTGTAGCCGCCCGGGTTCTAGAATTCCCGGCATAGCGCCGATGCCTGAACGTAACGCGGACGACCCGGCAGGCCTCTGGACACTCGTCCAGCGACGAGGAATGCCCCGCCGCCGCTTCCTCCAGCTCCTCGCCGCGGGCGGCGCGAGCGCCGTCCTTGCGGCCTGCGGCGCCGACACGTCCGGCGACGAGGCCACCGCTCCCGAGGGTTCAGGGGCACCCTCCCCTGAGCGTTCCGGCTGGTTCAAGGACACGGGGCCCTTCATCGCCCACGCCGACGGCAAGAGCCTCGAAGCGCGCCTTGAGAGCATGCAGGGCCTCATCACGCCCGTCCCCCTCTTCTTCGTCCGCAACAACTCCGTGAGCGTCGATGTGGATGCCGGTGACTGGCGACTCGTGGTGGAAGGCGACGCCGTCGCCGACCGGGTCGAGCTCTCCTACGACGCCATCCGCCAGTTGCCGAGTCGCGCCTTCATCTCCTACCTCGAGTGCGCCGGGAACCATCGCGCCATGTTCGACCGCGTCCAGGGACGTCCTGCCGAGGGCACCCAGTGGGGTACCGGCGGTGTCGGAAACGGCGAGTGGACCGGCGTCGCCCTCCGCGACGTGCTGGAGCTGGCCGGCATCCGCGACGACGCCGTCAGCGTCCTCCTCGTCGGCCTCGACGAAGAGTCGCCCGAGGACGGCTTCCGCCGCGCCCTCCCGGTCGAGAAGGCCATGCACCCCGACACCCTCCTCGCCTACGCCCTCAACGGCGAGCCTCTCACCCGCGATCACGGCTACCCCCTGCGGGCCGTCATCCCCGGCTGGGTCGGCGCCGCGAACATCAAGTGGCTCGGCCGCATTGTCGTCTCCTCGAAGAAGCACTGGACCCGCAACAACACCACCTCCTACGTCCTCATCGGCGACGACTACCCGCCCGAGGGCGAAGCGCTCGGCCAGCCGGTCACGACCCAGACCGTGAAGAGCGCGCTTGCCCTCCCCTGGCCCGCCGAGCTGGCTTCGGGATCGCAGCGCCTGCAGGGCTTCGCCCACTCCCCCGACGGCCCCATCACCCGGGTCGAGTGGAGCGACGATTCGGGGCGGACGTGGCGCGAAGCGTCCGTCCTCGAACCCCGGTTCCGCTACTCGTGGTCGCGTTTCGAACTGGTGTGGGAGGCCCGCCCGGGCGAGCACACCATCATGACGCGCGCCACCGACGCCTCCGGCGCCACCCAGCCCGACAGCGTCCCCTTCAACACGAAGGGCTACCTCTTCAACCAGCCCGTTCCCCACCCGATCCGGGTGGGCTAGGAGCGCCTACGCGAGCTTGGTGAAGCTCAGCTTCAGCCTGATCGGGATGCGCTGGATCACGCTCGGAACGTAGGGAGGATCGCCTTCCATCATGCGGATTTCGCCCATCCGCCTCAGGAGCTCCTGCATCGCCACGCGACCCTCCTGCCGCGCCAGGCCCGCCCCGGGGCAGTAGTGAACCCCGTGCCCGAATCCCAGGTGTGGACAGGTCTGCTCGCGGCCGAGGTCGAACACCTCGCCGTCGTCGAACTTCTCCGCGTCGTGGTTCCCCGACCCGTAGATGACCATCAGCTTCTCGCCCCGCTTTACGGGAACGCCGCCGACGCTCGTGTCCTGCAGCGCAATGCGGAATACGCCCGGCACGGGCGTGTCGTACCGCAGGACCTCTTCGATGAAGCCACCCGCGAGCGACGGGTCGTCCCGTAGCGCCTGCATTACGTCCGGCTGCCGCAGCAGCACGAGCATCGCGTTCGTCATCAGCTCCGGCGTGTTCGCGTCGCCCCCCGCCGCGTACAGCAGCGTGATCATGCTCACGAGGGACTCCAGCGCCACCGGCTCGCCAGAATCCACGAAGGTGGCGTTCGCGAGGTCGCTCATGATGTCGCCCCGCGGATGCTCCCTCCGCTCTGCCATCGCCTTCATGAAGTAGTCCGTGAGGAACTCGTTCTCGGTGATCTCCTCGCGCTCTTCTTCCTGCCGCTGGTAGGCCCCCGTCGGGTCCGCCGCCGCCTTCGCCATCACGGCGAGCCGGTCCATGAAGTACTGCTTGAAGTAGTCGTGGTCCTCGGGCGGCAGGCCGATCAGCTCGCCAACCACGAGCCGCGGCAGCATGTGCGAGAACTGTGTGACGAACTCGACCTCGCCTTCGTCGATGAACGTGTCGATGATCTCGTTCGTGATTTCGCGTACCCGCGGCTCCAGCCCCGCCACGTGGCGCGGCGTGAAGAAGCGGTTGATCAGCCGCTTGTGGCGCGTGTGGTCGGGCGGGTCGTTCGAGAGGATCTTGTCGCTGAACGGCTGCGAGTCGCGCCACGCCGGCAGGTCCTCGAGTGCCGCCGGCGGGTCCGTGTACGGCGCGTTCGCCACGAGGATGCTCGAGAACACCTCGGGCTGGGCGTTCACCTCCAGGATGTCCTCGTACCGGCTGAGCAGGAACACCCCGTAATCCGGCTCCCGGTAGATGGGCGACTGCTCACGCAGCGCCCGGTAGAACGGGTACGGATTGGCCAGGATCTCCTCGTTCAGCTTGAGGAAACCGTAGTTCTCCAGCGCCTGGGTCATGCCCTACTCAACCCCGAGCCACTGGTCGTACAGCTCGTGGAAGTGTCGGATCTTCCCCTCCGAGTAGGCGGAGAAGTAGACGTACGGGTCCTGTTTCGTCTTCAGGCCCTTCTGGATCTTGGGCAGGTTGTAGCAGTCCTGGTTCAGGACTCGCGCCAGCCCGCCCATCTCCGGCGCGAGCGTGAAGTCCTCGTCCTCCTCCAGCCAGTGCATCTGCGCCGCCGGCGGCATCTCCTCGCCTTCCGGCCAGGGCACCAGGTAGAGCACCTCCATGATGCTCCGATCCGGGTCGTCCCCGTACGGACGGAATCGGTACACGATGCGGCTGAAGCAGCCCCACGGGTGGAAGTTCGGGAACAGGTTGTTGAAGTACCCGTCCAGCACCTCCGCGTCACAGAAGATGTCGGCCTTGTCGCCCATCACCTGGCGCAGGCCCTCGCGAGCCATCTCCGCGCCGCCCCTGCGCATCGCGAAGATCTCCTCGTTGTCCGGGTAGATGCCCCGCTGCGGGCTCGTGTTGGCGCCGACCGTGATCGCCCGGCACCAGTTCCCGAAGACGTCGTACTGCATGTTCGCGCCGTCGCCGCCGAAGGCCATCGCCTGCGGGTGCGTCGCCATCACGTGGTAGCCCTCCATGAAGGCTTCCTGCGTGATCTTCCAGTTCGCCGCGATCACCTTCGCCACGTGCATCTGCTTGTAGCGCTTCTCGTACTCGTACTTCGCGTAGTGCTGCGGGAGCGACCCGATGAAGTCCTCGAACGGCTCGCAGTCCGGGTCCGGGTTGATGAACACGAACCCACCCCATGTGCCCGTCTTCGCCTCGCGCAGGTGGCTGGCGTCCTCGCGCACCTCGGGGAAGTCCCACTCCGAGGGGATCTCGCGCAGCGAGCCATCGATCTCCCAGCACCAGCCGTGGAAGGGGCAGCGGAACTCGGTCGCCTTCTTCCCGTCGAACTCACGGATCTGGCGGCCACGATGGAGACAGGCGTTGTTGTACGCCTTGAACTCGTCCTCGCCCGTCCGCACCACGATGTACGAGAGATGGGCGATGTCGTAGACGATGTAGTCCCCCACCTCGGGGATGTCGTCGACGTGGGCGGCGTACTGCCACACCTTCTTCCACAGCTTCTCAACCTCGAGGTCGTGCCACGCCTGGCTCGTGAACCGCTCCGTGGGCACGCGCGTGACGCCGCCCGTCATGGGCGAGTCCTCCCACAGCTCCGGCGGGATGCGCTCGGGGTAGGTATCGCCCGCCAGCACCTCGTGGAACGAGATGCCCTTCGAGCGCGGCCCCTTCTCCGTCTCGCGGCCAGGGTCGCCCACGTACTTCGCGACCGTCGTCTGGCCCTGCGCCATGATCATGTTGCGAACCCCGTAGCGGGGGTCGCGCACCGAGCCCGTGTACGCATCCTCGGCCAGGTCGCCGGCGCTCAGCTCCTGGGTCTCTTGCTCCGCCTGCGCCGCCTTCTCGCGCGCCGCATCGAGCTGCGCTGCCATCTCGTCGACGCCCGGCGGCAGGTCAGGGCCGCCCACGTACTGGAGCAGGTGCGGGTCGGCGCGCGTGATGTCGCCCTCTTCCCAGCGCCCCTCCCAGTCGAAGATGCCGTAGCTCTCGCCCTTGTGGACGCGCACGCGCCCATCGCCAAGGTCGTCATAAGTCGCGCCACTGATGGCATGCACTTCACTTCGCATGGTGGAACCTCCGAGACCCGCGCGGGGTCGCTCGTACGGCCAATCCTACGCCGGTGGGCTGGGCGTGGGAGTGCCTTGCGCTGTTGGCACTGCTCCGTCGACGATTGTTGGACGCAGGAGCCACCCGTTAAGCTGAGTTACGACCCGACCACCGACATGCTCCACATCTCGTTCGGACAGCGAGTCGAGGTGGAAGGGTTCGACCTGTGCGATGGGGTGGTCGTTCACCTTGACGCGGAGGAGAACGTCGCCGGTATCGAGATCGAGAACGCCTCAGAGCAGGTTGACTTGGAGAGACTGCAGGCGATTGTTGAGCGCCAGGAGCGGTTGACAAGCCTGACCTAGCGAGCTGCTTACTCCGGGGAGAACCTGGTACTCACTGCCAGCCCTCGTCGTCCGACCACACCTGGATGCTCGCCCACTCAAGGTCCTCGTCAGTTTGCGGGTACTTCCCGTAGCCCTCTCGGTACTGGCGCGCGATGTCCTCGGACCGCTTCTTCGCGAGGTATTCGCTGACCAACTCACGCAGCAATGCAGAGCGCCCGCGGCTGCGAACCTCAGGCCTTTGGTCGAGTTCCCGAAGCAGGTCCTCGTCGAGCGTCACCCGGACCGCTTTCATGGAACACGAGAGTACCTCTTCTGACGCAAGGCGCCGTCACGCTCCTACCCCAACTCCACCCGTTATCCTGACCCCGCCATGACTGCCGACACCTTCGACTCCGCCCTCCTTGAGGGCGAGGAGTTCCACCTGAACCCCTACCCCGCGCTCAAGCGCCTGCGCGACGAGCACCCCGTCTGGCAGCACCCCCGCGAGAAGATGTGGTTCGTCACCCGGTACGAGGACGTCGTCGCCGGTTTCCTCGACCACGACGTGCTCTCCAGCACCATCTTCGAGTCCTCCCACAGCGCCGTCTTCGGGCCCTCCCTCACCGCCATGGATGGCGACGAGCACTCCCAGAAGCGCGCCATCATCGCCCCCGAGTTCGTCGGCCGGAAGCTTGAGGCCTTTCTCCCGGTCATCGAGGACAACGTCCGCCGCCTCATCGTCGGTTTCACCGAGAAGGCCGCCCGCGAGCTCGTCGAGGGCTTCATCGATCGCCGCGAGACGGACCTCGTCGATACCTTCAGCACGCGCCTCCCCGTCAACGTCATCGTCGACATGCTCGCCCTCCCCCAGTCCGACCACGAGCGCTTCCACTACTGGTACCCCACCTTCCTCGCCGGTCTCGCCCCCGACCCCGTCCTCCGCAAGAAGGGCATCGAGGCCAACGCCGAGTTCCACGACTACCTCGAACCGTTCGTTCAGGAGCGACTGCGTAACCCCGGGGATGACCTCATCTCCAAGCTCTGCGAGGCCGAGGTCGACGGCGAGAAGCTCACCGTCCACGACATCAAATCGTTCGTGAGCCTCCTCCTGACCGCCGGTGGGGAGACTACCGACCGCGCCATCGCCAACCTCTGGTGGCTCCTCCTCAACCACCCCGAGCAGTTCGAGGCCGTGCGCCAGGACCACTCCCTCATCGACCAGGCCTTCACCGAGACCATGCGCTGCGAAGCCCCGGTGGGGGGCGAGGTCCGCCTCGTCATGCAGGACTGGGAGATGCGCGGCGTGACCGTTCCCGCGGGGAGCGTCGTGAACCTCTCGATCCACGGCGCCAACCACGACGAGCGCGTGTTCAGCGACCCCGAGACGTTCGACATCTTCCGCGACGACCTCTACATCGGCCGCGAGATGCGCGTCGGCTACCGCGAGGGAGGCAGGGCCAGCCACATCGGCTTCGGCCTCGGCAAGCACTTCTGCGTCGGCTACCAGCTCGCCCGCACCGAGGCCGTGGTCGGAACCCGCATGATCCTCGAAGCCATCTCAGACGTGCGCATCAAGCCGGGCCGCAACCCCGTCATGGGCGGGAACGCCGGCATGCGCTCCGTCACGTCCCTCGATATCGAGTTCGACCCCGCCTGAGCCCACGGGCGCGCCCCGCGCCCCGTTGCCCTACACTGCCCCACGCGAACGAAACCCTCAGGAGGCGCACCCCCTTATGGAATACCGCAACATCGGCAGCTCGGACCTGCAGGTCTCGGTCGTTGGGCTTGGCTGCAACAACTTCGGCATGCGCATCGGCCAGGACGGCGCCAACGCCGTTGTCGACAAGGCGATCGAGCTCGGCGTCAACTTCTTCGATACCGCCGAGATGTACGCCGGCGAGCACGGCCCCTCCGAGGAGATCCTTGGCAAGGCCCTCGGCGACCGTCGCGGCGACGTCATCATCGCAACCAAGTTCGGCATGCCCACGTCGATGACCGCAACCGGCATCGAGTCCCCCGGTAGCGGCACCCGCGAGTACATCACGAACGCCCTCAACAACAGCCTGCAGCGGCTCGGCACCGACTACATCGACCTGTACATGGTCCACTTCCCCGATCCCGATACCCCCGCCGAAGAGACCGCGGGCGTGCTCAACGACATCGTGAAGGAAGGGAAGATCCGCAACGCTGGCATCTCCAACGTCTCCGGCGACCAGATCCGCGAAGCGAAGCAGGTCACCGAGTCGAACGGCTTCGCCCCCTACATCTCCGTTGAGAACGAGTGGAGCCTCGTCGACCGCAACATCGAGGCCGATGCCGCCCCCGCCGCCGTCGAGTGCGGCTACGGCATCTTCCCCTACTTCCCCCTCGCCGGCGGCTTCCTCACCGGCAAGTACAAGCAGGGCGAGGAGATGCCCGCCGGCGGCCGCCTCACCGAGGGCGCCCTCGCCGGCCTCGCCGGCAAGTACATCAACGACAAGAACTGGGGCATCCTCCACGCCGCCGAGGCGTATGCCGCCGACCAGGGCCACTCCGTGCTTGATCTCGCGATCGCCTGGTTGCTCGCCCAGGACGGCGTGCCCAGCGTTATCTCCGGCGCCACCCGCCCCGACCAGCTCGAGTCGAACGTCGCCGCCGGCGGCTGGAGCCTCAGCGGCGACGACGTGGCCGCCATCAACGCCTTCGCGAGCTAGCCGTTGGCGATCCTGCCAGCGCTCTCGCTCAACCTCGGGAGCCCGGAGCCTGAGCGGTTGATCGTGTTCTACCGCGACACCCTCGGGCTCACCCCCGCCCCCGAGATGAGTCCCGGCGCCTTCGCGCTCGGCAGCGGCTTCCTCATCGTCAGCGGCCACAGCGAGGTCACCGGCCCCGCCACCGACCCGGTGCGCTACCTCATCAACTTCGTGGTCGATGACCTCGACGCGGAGCAGGCGCGCCTCGAAGCAGCCGGAGTCGAGTTCGTGCGAAGCAAGGGCGAGGAATTCTGGGGAGGCCGCATCTCCACCTTCCTCGACCCGGACGGCAACTACTGCCAGCTCATCGAGACACCCGAAACGCGGGCGCTCGGCGGTTAGCGCAGGGGCAAGTCAGGAAACGTCGAGCTCGGCGATGCCGATCCCGTGCTCGCCCTCCACGGCGTACAGCAGCCAGGCCCGGCCGTCTTCCTCGAATACCGCCGGGTCGCGTAGCTGGTTGACCGGCTCCGGGGCGTAGCCCCGCATACTCGGGGCGAGCGGGAGCGCGGCGCCCTCCCACTCCCGCTCCGGTCGCAGCGCCTCTTCGGCGGGCCCCGCCTCCCACTCCCGCCAGTCTCCCCGCAGCGACACCGGCGACACGAGGATGCGTTCGGGAACGTCTCCGACGTTGCTCCAGAAGACCCAGAGCGTGTCGCCCCGCCGGAGCAGGGCGCAGTGCCGCATCGTGTCGGGGAAGAGCTGCGGGCCGCGTTCGAACCCGCCCACGCCGTCGTCCGAGCGGTAGACGATGCCCGGCATCGACATGCCGTACCAGCCGGGTTCCGCAACGTCGTCGAGCCGGATCATGCGCAGGTAGCTGGTCGACAGGACCTCCTCCCGAGCCTCGAAGTGAATCCCGTCACCCGACAGGGCGAGCCGCGAGACCTGGCGGCCATCTCGCAACTGCCCGTGGTAGTAGAGCCGGACCTGCCGCGCCTCGTCGTCGACGTGCACCTCCGGCGAGGCCACGTGGGGGTACACGTCACCGCGCTCGATGGCGTCCGCCAGCTCGGGAGCGAACTCGTCGAGCGCCGCCGGAAAGTACGACTCCTCCAGCTGGAGCGTGCCGGGCTCGTAGGTCGTCCACGGGCCGACAATGTCGTCCGCATAGGCCAGGCGGATGTAGCGGCCCTTGTGGTGGGCGAAGTACAGGTAGTACTCCCCCAGCCGCCCCACTTCCGTCTCCGAGAGCCACTCCGGCGCGCGAATGAGCGAGGGGCCATTCACGTTAGCGCCCATGTGGGCGTCCATGTCGGGACGGATGATGGGGGCGTCAACGAGTCGGGTGGCGCGGATCACCATGGGCAGTGGCCAGCCTGCTTTCCCGCGAGCACCGGGTCAACGCCCGCCCGCGACTCGGCGCCCCAGGGCACGCCCGAGCAGGCGCACGACCAGAGAGGTCGCCCCGGCGCTGGCCGTGAACGATGCGACTGCCGCGGCGATGTTCGTCGCCAGATCGCTCCCCGAACCAGCGTCCGCAACATAGATCTCGTTCAGCCTTGGCCGTGAGGCGTATCCCTCGTCCGCCCCTGGCGTCTGCGCAGTCGGAGCCGGTCTTGCGGGCGGTGACAGGGGCTCCGGAGTGGCAGTCGGCGCCGGAGCGGGAGCCGGGGCGGGCGCGGGGACTCGGATCGGCGTCTCCGTGGCCGTCGGCGCCTGGGTGGGAGCAGGAGAACGAAGCGCTCTCCGCGCAGCCTCCGGCGCTGCCGATGCCGTTGTCGAGGGGATCGCCCTGGGTGTGGGTGCGGGTGTTGCCGTTGGGGTGGGTGTCGGCATTGCGGGAGTAGGCGTACCTGTCGGCGTGGGAGTAGGGCTCGGGCTGGGTGTGGGGGTTGGCGTTGGCGTCGGCGTTGGGGTCGGCGTGGGCGTCGGCATCGGGGTCGGCGTAGGCGTCGGGGTTGGTGTTGGCGTCGGGGTTGGTGTTGGCGTCGGTGTTGGCGTCGGTGTTGGCGTCGGTGTTGGCGTCGGTGTTGGCGTCGGTGTTGGCGTCGGTGTTGGCGTCGGTGTTGGCGTCGGTGTTGGCGTTGGTGTCGGGGTAGGCGTGGGAGTAGGTGTGGGCGGGGGAGTGGGCGTCGGCGTAGGTGTGGGCGTCGGGGTCGGGGTCGGCGTCACTCTTGCTGGCGGGACGTAGATGATGACGGGACGCGCGCGGGGTGTCGGAGTTGGGGTGGGCGTTGGTGTTGGCGTCGGCGTAGGAGTGGGAGTGGGCGTCGGCGTTGGCGTTGGTGTCGGCGTTGGTGTCGGAGTCGGTGTTGGCGTCGGTGTTGGCGTGGGACTCGGCGTCGGTGTCGGTGTGGGACTCGGCGTAGGAGTGGGCGTCACAGCTGCCGACGGGTTGATGGCTACTGTGAGAGTGCGCCATGACCGTTTCGTTCCTTCCGCGAAGGAGAACGTCGCCGTCGCACTGTCGCCGGGCGCCGTCAACAGCGCGTCGGCCGCACCGGCCTGGACGCCCGTGCTTCCCCTGCTGCTTCTGGAGAACCGGTCCTCGGTGTCCTTCGGCGCACCGACGCGGCGGTCCCCGTCACCGACCGCGTAGATGTACAGGACCCGCGCCCCGGCATCCGCCACCGTGATGCCGGGCGCGAGTGGCGCGTTCCCCTCCCCCGTGCTCGTGGCAATTGTGCCGATCGGCGCCGTGGGGTTGATGTCGCCGTAGCGGAGGATGGCTCCCACGGCCTGGCTCTCCCCCCACAGCCAGCTCAGGGTGTGGCTCGTCAACTCCGTCCCGTCCGCCAGCCGGTACCAGACCGCAAGCGTCGCTTCCTTGTCGTGAGCCAGCCCGCTGTCAATGAGCGTCCAGCCGTCCGGCGCGCTCGGCGAGCGCTCATGGCGGGTCGCGAGGATGGCCACGAGCAGGTCCCCTGGCTGTCCCTGGGGCGTGCTGATGGTGAGCTCCTGACTCCCTCCGCTCCGGGTCTTCGCTTCTGACTCGCTCCCGAGGAGCTTCGGGCCTTGGGGCGTGGGGGTAGGTGTCGGCGCGGGAGTCGGTGTGGGGGTGGGAGTCGGTGTTGGCGTGGGAGTCGGTGTTGGCGTGGGGGTCGGGGCTGGCGTGGGAGTCGGTGTTGGCGTGGGAGTTGGGGTTGGCGTGGGAGTCGGTGTTGGCGTGGGGGTAGGTGTTGGCGTGGGAGTCGGTGTTGGCGTGGGGGTAGGTGTCGGCGTGGGAGTCGGTGTTGGCGTGGGAGTCGGTGTTGGCGTGGGAGTTGGGGTTGGCGTGGGAGTCGGTGTTGGCGTGGGGGTAGGTGTTGGCGTGGGAGTCGGTGTTGGCGTGGGGGTAGGTGTCGGCGTGGGAGTCGGTGTTGGCGTGGGAGTCGGTGTTGGCGTGGGAGTTGGGGTTGGCGTGGGAGTCGGTGTTGGCGTGGGAGTCGGTGTCGGCGTCGGGGTGGGAGTAGGAGTCGGCGTCGGGGTGGGCGTTGGCGTGGGCGTTGGCGTGGGCGTTGGCGTGGGCGTAGGAGTCGGCGTCGGGGTGGGAGTCGGTGTGGGCGTCGGCGCGGGCGCAGGGTTCAGGACGATGGTGCCGGTTCGCCAGGCCCTTCCCTTTGGCAGGTCGAGGTTGAAGACCGCCGAGCCGGTGGTCCCAGCCGTCGGAAGCGCCGAGTCTGCCGCGCCCGCAATTACGCCGTTGCTGCCCTGGGCGCCCACGAAAAAGCGCTCGTCGTGGCCCGTTGGCGGTCCCTCGGTCGCCCTGATTGAGGCCCCGAACACCGCAAACACCCGCACCACGCGGACTGCCCCGGCAGCCGTGGCCACATCGGGGGCCGTTGGAGGATCGCGAGTCTCCCCGGTCGCGAAGCTGCTCAGACCCAGCGGCTTCTCCGGATCGACACCTCGATATCGCAGGATGGCCGCCCCGCCCCGGGCCCTCCCCTCCCAGGTGAATGCATACGCCTCGCCTTCCGGGCTGCCTGCCACGCGGTACCAGACGCCCAGCCGTGCCTCGTCCTTGTCCGCGACTCCGCTGTCGAGGAGCGTCCACCCCTCTGGCGCCACGATGGTGCGGTCCCGGGCCAGCGCCACGACCGCGATGAGCAGGTCACCGGCCTCGCCGGATGGCGTCTCGACCTCGATGCGCTGCTGGCCGCCGCTCGTTCGCTTCTCCGTGGTCGTCACGTCGATGAACCTGGGCGAGGGCGAGTCGGCCCCCGCGCTGAACGGTGGCCGGGCACAGAGGGCTGCGGTTACGACTCCTAGCGCAAGGGAAAGGCCAGCCGCTGCGACGAGGGCGCGGAGCTCCACGGGATGCCTCTGCGAACGGAACGGTCAGGATGATGGCGTTCCGTGCCGCGCGAAAGCATACATTTAAGTCGACAACAGTTTCCGGAGCGCTATCCGGTTTCTCGCCTGATTCAGGGGGCGTGCAGCCGCACTGACCGGCCTCGCGTACACTGCCGGAAATCTCTTCGCGGGAGCGTGCGCATGGGAATCCTCGATCTGTTCAGCCTGGAAGGAAAGATCGCAATGGTGACGGGCGGTGGAGGCGGCATCGGCCGCGGCATCGCCCTCGGCCTTGCGGAGGCGGGCGCTGACGTTGCCGTCGCGGGACGCCGTGAGCAGCTCCTCAAGGATGTCGGCAAGGAGATCGAGGACCGCGGTCGCCGCACCCTCGCCCTCCCCACCGACGTTCGTGACTGGTCCAACGTCGAGGGCCTCGTCCAGTCGATGATGGACCACTTCGGCCGCATCGATGTCTGGGTCAGCAACGCCGGCGGCCTGCAGGAGCAGAGCGTCAACTTCCTCGTGAAGACCCCCGAGGAATCGTGGGACGCCACCACCACCCTCAACTTCAAAGCCCCGTGGATGTGCGCCAAGGCCGTCTGGCCCGCGATGCGCAGCACCGGCGGCGGAGCCATCATCAACGTCAGCTCCGTCGGCGCCATTTCGCGTGGCGCTCCGACCAATGGCGTCTACACCGCCTCCAAGGCCGGCCTCAACCACCTCACCAAGACCCTGGCCCTCGAGATGGCCCCCTTCAACATCCGTGTCAACGCCATCCTTCCCGGCTCGGTCCGCACCGAGGACTACGAGGACGCCTCCGGCGGCGACGACGAGTACTTCGCGAAGATGGCCGAGAACGAGCCCCTCAAGCGCCTCGGCAAAGAGGAAGACTTCGGCGCCGCCGCCGTCTACCTCGCCTCCGACGCCTCGAGCTGGGTCACCGGCACGCTCCTCATGGTGGCCGGACACCCGTAGTCCGGACCCTTTGCGGTCGCGCTCCGGTCTGGCTACCGTACGCGCCTGACTCCAGGGAGGTTCATCCAATGCCCGAAGGTATGCGCGACCACGAGGTCGTCTCCGTCTATCCCTACAGCGACGAGCAGATCGACCAGCTCATGAACGACGCCAGCGAGTGCATCCTGATGTGGGGCACCAAGGACGGCTGGCCCGTGGGTGTCTACCACTCCTTCGTCTGGAAGGACGGCAAGTTCTGGATCACCTGCGCGGCGCACCGTCACCGCGTCGCGGCCATTCGCCGCGACGGACGCGTCTCCGTTGCCGTCAGTGGCATCTCCGCCCAGAGCCCGGATTCCCCGCGTGGCGCCGCCACGGCCAAGTGCCGCGCCATCGTCCGCGAGGACCAGGAGACCAAGGACTGGTTCTATCGTGCCCTTGCCCACAAGGCGAACCCAGACGACAAGGCCGCCGAGGACGACTTCGTCGAGCGCCTCGACTCGCCCCTGCGCATCATCATCGAGGCCACTCCCGAGAAGTGGATCACCTTCGATAGCGCCAAGTCGGGGAAGGATGTCGCCGGCACTCTCACCGACGAGGAGCGCGGCCCGCGCCTCGAGTCGGACGCCGTCCGCATGCGCGCCGAGCGCGAGCGTCGCGGCCTCGACCCGGACGCCCGCTAGGGAGCCCGCGTCGCCCGCAGCTCGCACGTAGCCGGACGCTGCGTGCTGAATCGTGATTCGCCGGACACCGGGCGTGCTAACATGGTTGTGTGAGCACAAGTGCAGCGACTCCCGCATCCAGTGATTCCCTTGAGTGGAAACCGCTGCTGTTCGTCCGCTACCGCGAGGGCAAGAAGATGCGGACCGCCGATCTGCGCGGGCCCGAGTGGCGGGAGTCGGCCGAGTCTCCTTTGAAGCACTTGTTCGCTGCGCAGGCGCGGTTGTGGGAGGAGAAGGCCATCGATATCGCCCTCCGCGACGGCGTGCCGGAGTGGGTCAGGATCGTTAGACAGTATGAAAGTGACACGGGGACCGCGTTCGTTCCCTGGTGTGATGTGTTGGCGTTCGAATACCAGGGAGAAGTGCTTCCCGAAGATGCAGTAGTTCTACCGTCACCGCGGTGACGGCCCCCCGGTCCTATGTGGTCACGATGGATGACAGGCGGGTCCTCACGGTCACAGCCGACAACGCCCGCACAACCGACTTCCACATCGAGTTCTACCGTTCCGGGAGCGAAAGCGAGATCTTCATCGCCATGTTCTCGCTGAGTGACGTGGACAGCGTCATCGACCTCGATTCCGTCCGGAGCCACTCTCGCGAGGGTGATGGTCCCGAACAGGTCGACTAGACCTCCCGGACGAATCTCTCAGACCACCTCGAATTCGAGGTCCAATCGAGGTTGCTCGTTCATCGGGCCGGCCACCTGGATGTGCGCCGCCCCGCCCGCCTTCACGCGGGGGTTCCCCATCGCCTGCAGCAGCGCCTTCGAGCCGATAACCGCCTCCGAGCGCGCCAGCTGGTAGCCCACGCAGAAGTGCTTGCCCAGCCCGAAGCCGAGGTGCCCCGCGCGCCCGCCCTCGAAGTACCCCGACCGTAGCTCCCGTCCGAAGTACAGGTCGTCCCGGAAGATGTCGAACTCGTCCGGGTGGTCGAACACGCGCTCGTCGTGGTTCGCCGCGAATATCGAGAAGTGCGCCTCCGCCCCCACCGGGATCGTCTGGCCGTACAGCTCCACCGGCTCGATCACGTCCCGCTGCTGGCTCCCCGCCGGCGGCGTTATCCGCATCGTCTCCGTGAATACGCGGTCGAAAAGCTCCGGGTCGCGCTTCACCTCCGCGAACTGATCGGGGTTCTCCATCATGTGTACCCACATGTTCCCGATCGCCTTGTCCGTCGTCTCCCCGCCGGCCACGAGCAGCAGGCTCGAGAACGCCTTGATGTCTTCCTTCGACATCCGCGCCCCGTCCACCTCCGCGGTACACAACTTCGAGATCAGGTCCTCGCCCGGGTTCACGCTGCGCTCGTCCACCAGCTTGTCGATGTAGGCGTGGAACTGCTGGTTGCACTCGATGCCGTAGGTGCGCTGCTCCGGCGTGCCCGTCAGCCCCGCCATCATCGCCGGGTACCACTCGTGGAAGAGGTCGTGGTCCTTCTGCGGCAGCCCCAGCATGTCGATGATCACCATCACCGGCAGCCGCGAGCTGAACGCATCGATCAGCTCCACCTCGCCCTTGTCCGCGAACCCTTGCGCCAGCCGCTCCGCCGCCTGCGCCGTGATCCGGTCCACGAGGTCCTGCGTGTTCTTCTCGATGATTGGAATCAGCGGGTCCATCCGCCGCCCCGAGAACTCCGGCGCCACGATGTTCCGACGCTTCGTGTGCTCCTCCCCGTCGAACTGCATCATCGTCGTGCCGAACACCAGCGCCATCGAGCGCTCCAGGTTCTTGCTCGAGTAGTGCACGTTGTCCTTGAAGGCGTTGCACACGTCGTCGTAGCGCGTGATGTACCAGAGCCCGTGCATCTCGTCGTGGTACACGGGGAAGTGGTCCCGCAGCACCTTCAGGTGCGGGTAGGGGTCGCGCCAGTACTCCGGCGTGTCGAACACCGCCGGGTCGAAGCTCACGGCCGTCATCGTGTCCCTCCCGCTAGCTCGGCGGCTCCCAGATCGCGGGCTCGAGCCCCATCAGCCCGTGGTGGAACTGCTCAGCCGGCAGGTTCGAGACGGGCTGCCCCATCCCCGACCGTGGCGGCAGCTCGACCGGGTGTCCCGGCTCTGACGAGATCAGGTCGCCCGTGCGCCCGTCCTGCAGCAGGTCGAGCATGAGCTGCCCCTGCTGCGCCGGCGTCATCCAGCCCGCCACGACGTCGTCCGGAGGACTGCCGCCCGGGAAGACGCCCCGCAGCATCGGCGTGTCCGTCGCGCCCATGGCGATGCCGTTCACGCGAACGTTCTGACCGTTCGCCGCGAACCCCAGCGCCCACGCCTGGATGTAGCCGTTCAGCACCCATTTCGAGGCGTCGTACAGGTCCGTCGACGGCCCCCCGCGCGTCCCTCCCGGCTCCAGCGGTGGCAGGATGTGGTCGGTCGAGATGACGACGATGTCGCCCTCCCGCTCCACCAGCGAGGGCGCGAACGCCCGCTCCAGCACGTAGATGCTCTTCACGTTCGTGTCCATGAAGCGCTGGTACTCCGACAGCGCCTCCTCGCGCGGCAGGTCCATCGGCGTCGAGCCGTAGATGCCCGCGTTCATCACGACCACGTCGACCCCGCCGAAGTCCCGCAGGACCGCATCGACGAAGCCCGTAACCGCCTCCGTGTCCGAGACGTCGCACGGGTACGCCCGTACGGTCTGCCCCGAGGTTGCCGCGATCTCGTCCGCGACCGCGCTCACCTCCGGCTTCACGTCGCACACCGCGACGTCCGCCCCCTCGCTCGCGAGCGCCCGCGCGTAGGCAGTCCCCAGCCCCTGCGCCGCCCCCGTCACGACTCCGACCTTTCCGTCCAGGAATCCCATCGTGTCCTCCTTAGGCCTCGAAGGCCGACTTCATGACGCCGACCTTCAGGGAGACGTCGTCGGTCTGGGGCGTCAGGACCACGGGGTCGTCGACCCAGACCGGAATGTTGTAGCCGCTGCGCCCGTCTTCGATCAGGTCCATCACCACCTGCGCCACGTCCGCCGGCTTCATCCAGCTCGCGATCACCTCGGGCGTCAGGTTCTCCTCGCCCGTGAACCCCCGCAGCATGTGCGAGTCCGTCGCCCCCAGGCAGATGCCGTTCACGCGGATGTTGTGCGGCTCCCCCGCCTTCGACCAGCTCAGCAGGAACCCGTTCAGCCCCCACTTCGAGGCGTCGTAGGTGTCCATCACCCAGCCGCCGCCCGTGGGCCGGTTCTTCTGCGTGAAGATGTGGTCGGTGGCGATGTTCACGATCTCGCCCCCGCCCTGCTCCTGCATGATCGGCCACACCGCCCGCGCGAACAGGTAGTAGGCGCGGTTGTTCACGTTCATCACGAGGTCGTAGTCCGCGATCGACTTATCCACCGGGTCGGTCGGCGAGGTCATCGCGATCGTGCCCGCGTTGTTGATCAGCACGTCGATCCGTCCGAAGCGCTCCATCGTGCTGTCGACCACGCGCCAGCAGTCCTCCGGGACGCCCGTGTCCGCGTGGAACGAGGCCGTCTCGACCCCGTGCGCGTCGCCGATCTGGCTTGCGCGCTCGTCGACGTTCTCGCGAATGTCGCAGATCGCGACCTTCGCGCCCGCCGCCGCGGCGGCGTTCGCAAAGGCGACGCCGAGTCCCTCGGCGGCGCCCGTCACGAGCGCCACCTTCCCGTCAAGAAATCCCATGACAGCCTCCGGTTCGCGCGCGCCGCTGCGTATCACGGAGCGCGATGCACGCGCATCCTACGAGCCTCAACGGCCCCTCGCATGGCGACCGACCACCGATCGCCGGCCACCGGCCACTATCGGTTCTTCTGGACGTGCTCCCGCCGGTCCGCCGACGAGCTCCAGGTCAGGATCCGGGTGGGCTTGTACGACACCACCACGCGATCCGGCGTGTTCGCGATGTGCTCGTAGCTGGTCTCCCAGTTGTCGCCGCCGTACTTGCGCGCGATCGTCTCCGTCACCGTCCCCAGACCCGGCGTGATCGTGCAGGACTCCGCCGCCAGCACCACCGTGCGCTGGTCCGGGTCGCCCGGCTCATCGACGCAGATGGACACGCGCCCGTCGCGCTCCAGGTTCCGCGTCTTCAGGCGCGGCGCGGTCGTGCTGAAGTAGACCGTCCCGTCCTCCCAGTGGAACCAGATCGGCGTCAGCTGGGGGAACCCGTCCGGGTTCACCGTCGCCACGATCGCGTTCCTCGGCTCCGCCAGGAACGCATCCATCTCCTCACGGGACATCGGCATAGCGCCACCTCCACGGCCCACGTCAGGCCGCGCGCAAGTGTAGCGCGGGGGGAGGGTAATTCGGAGGTCGAAGCGCTACGCTCGCGTTCATGACGCGAAGAGGTCGGGGACGCCCACCCCATCCCGACATCCTCACCCCTGCCGAGTGGCGCGTCCTGGAAGAGCTGCGGGCAGGCGACACCTACGCCGAGATCGCCGTCCGTCTCGGCGTCAGTCCCGACGCCATCAGGTTCCACGTCAGGAACATGCGCGACAAACTCAACCTTCGCGACCGCGCCGAGCTCGTGGCCTGGACGCCCCCGGACGGCGAGCGGCGCCGCTTCCCGGCACTGCTCGCGCCCCTCGCGTCCCTGCCGTTGGCCGCACGAACGATTGCGGCGGTCGCTGCGGGCACGGTCGTGACCGGTGCCATCGTCGTCGCGATCGCGCTGGTCGTGGCGTCGGGGAGTGGGGAAGGTACTCCCCCCGCAGTCGTCGTTCCGGACGAGGCCGCCACGACTCCCGGGCCCACCGGCACGCCCGCAACCACGCCCAGCCCAATACCGGAGGCAACGCCCGTCGCGACGCCTGAGGCCACTCCCACCCCTACCCCCGACCCGGCGACCGTGGAGACTTCGGATGTCACCCCGATCCGTGCTGGTGCACCCCAAGCCACAGCAACCCCCCCAGAACCTGAGGGCACGGCAACGCCGGAATCGGTGTCCACGTCCGTGCCGATCACTGTCAGAGATGACCCAGTACACCAATTTATTCAGTCGATCGAGCATTCTTCGCCCCAGACCGACCACCCCTTCCCCATTGAGCTGTGGCCGTACTGGGGTGTTGGATTGGGACAGCACGACTGCCAAAACGTCATGCTGGGACGGGTAGTGAGTGCGGACTTCTTGCCGAGAGGGTCGGATTCCTCCCAGGGTCACCGTCAGCACTATCTCACGTTCGAGATCGAGGTCACCGAGGTGCTATGGGGAGATGCTACCGATGACCGGTACATCCGAGCGCTTGTGTCCGATGCCATCTTCGATATGGAGTTGTTGGAAGCTTCCAGGGACGCCATCGGCGGCAGTCGGGGAGTCTTTAGCTTCCGAGGTTGTTACGGCGAGAAGTGGATGGGCGCACACGACTTCCTCATCGAGACGGAAGCTGGCTCGATTGCCAGGTCAGGAGGAGGTAGCCCCTTCTCCTTGGAGTCGCTCGACGACTTCGTTTCGGACCTGCGTCGCGCGGTTCAAGGAAGGGTTCCTCATTCCTGTTCACTATTTGAGAAAGGTCTCATTCACTACGTTGGGAATGACGCTTCACTTGTCGAGCGACGGTCTCTACGTTTCCCGTCGCCGGTGGAATCTGAACTCTTCCTCAGCGACACCGTTCTGGTGGGGTCGCTCTCCGGCATCGCTGAAACGGAGCTCAGGGCCGAGCGCAAGTGGGGTAACCCTGAAGGCCCCTTTGCCCTGTTTACTATCTCAGCCACAGAGGTGATCAAAGGAAGTGTTCCAGGAGACCTCCTGCTGCTGCTTCCCTTGGCAGAAGGACATTCTCGCGACGTGATACTGGCCGAGCTTCCCTGCGAAGGTGCCCTGTTCCTTGTCAAGGACATCACCAAGTCCTTCGAGGATGTCTTCGAGCGCCCGGCCAATGGGGTGCGCGTGTATGGCCTCGTTGGGGACGGGCTGTTCCTGGAGACCGAAGGAGGCCTCTTTCATGGGCCCTATGAGGATCCCCCGGCGCGCGACGGCCTGCGACCGAAGTACAACCTCGACTTCCTCTCCACAATGCAAGAGCTCATCGCAGCTCTTAAGCGTGAACAAGCCTCCAAAACTGATGCCGATTGAGCCGAGTGCGCATGTGATCGGTTGGCCTGGTAGCCCACTCAGCCGCGCGTCAGCGCGGCGCTCTCCTCTTTCCTCAGCGACGCGCCAGCGGCGCGCTCTCCTCGCCTACCCCACGGGCGCCTTCGGGAACTCGTACACCGGCGGCTTGCCGCCTCGCTTCGCCTTGCTCGCGGGCAGCGACTCCGTCCGCTTGGTCCACTCGTCCGGCGACCAGCCCCAGTTGCTGATGATGCGGTAGTGCGAGATGCGCCACTTGTCGCCGTCCGGCACGAAGGTCCCCTGGTACAGACCCCCGCCCAGGCCCCCGTGCCCGCCCGACGTCATGAAGTAGGCGCTCAGCTCCGCGCTCGAGCAGTCCTCCGCCACGTTCACCTGCACGTTCGCCGAGTGGTGCCCGCCCGAGAGCGTCGGCTCCGCGCTCGAGTGCGGCCCGTACAGCTCCCGCATCGCCTCGCGGCCCTCGAACCGCAGGTCGTCCATTGTCCCCGGCGGGAAGTTGATCACGTCCAGCACCGCGTCCTCGTGGAACACGTCCAGGATGCCGTCCGTGTAGCCGATATCCATGTTGTAGAAGTACTCGTTGAAGGTGCTGATCACCGCTCGCTCCGCCTCCAGGCGGGCGACTCGTGCGCGCAGTTCCGCAAGCTCGTCCGACATCGCAATTCGCTCCTGTTTCCGGTTGTCGCGGAGGATGGACCGCCCGCCGAGCCTTCGCAAGACCCCGATCCCCCCTCACTGTCCGTTGACACGCCCCGCGAGCGGCCTAGACTCGCTTGCAAGACCATCCCCCTGCGGCGAGGCCACCATGACGGCTCCAACTGAAGCCCCCATCATCGAACCTGGCGAGTTCCTTACCGAGGACCACCGCCTCGACCCCTTCCCCCTCTACAAGAAGATCCGCGACTGGGAGCCCGTCTACCACGACCGCCTCCAGAACCGCTTCTTCGTCAGCCGCTACGAGGACATCTGGGACGCCTACAAGCGCAGCCGTCCCGGCGGCGACTTCACCCGTGGCGTGTACGACATGCAGGGGAAGTACGACTTCGGCTCCGAGTCGCCCCTCGGCGAGACCATCCTCGATATGGGCGAGGGCCCCGAGCACCGCTGGAGCCGCGGCATCGTCGCCGGCGAGTTCGTCGGCAAGAAGCTGGTCACCTGGCTCCCCGTTATCGAGGAGACCGCCGCCGAGATGATCGAGCAGTTCTCGCAAGAAGCTGCCGAGGACCTTGCCTCGGGCATCGCGAAGACAGGCGAGATCGACCTCGTCACGCAGTTCAGTCAGCGGTTCCCCATCCGCGTCATCGCCGGGATGCTCGGCCTCCCGCGCGAGGACTTCGACTACTTCGAGAGCATCTACAACACCCTCTTTGCCGGCATGGGCTACGGGCGCGCCTACTTCCGCTCCGCCGAAAAGGCGAAGTTCGCGTTGCACGACTACCTCACGCCCATCATCGCCGACCGGCGCGCCAACCCCCGGACCGACCTCATCTCCAAGTTCGTTACGGCCGAGATGTCCGGCGAGATGATGACCGACCACCAGATCAAGTCGTTCGTCGCCCTCCTCCTCGTTGGTGGCGGCGACACCACCCACAAGGCCATCGACTCCATGTGGTGGAACCTGCTCAACAACTACGAGCAGTACGAAGCCGTCCGCGAGAACCCCGAGCTGATGGACCGCGTCTTCACCGAGATGCTCCGCTTCGACGGCTCCAACCACTACCAACCGCGCCGCGCGACTCGCGAGACCGAGCTCGGCAACCGCGTCGTCCCCTACGGCGCCAACGTCGCCCTCTGCCTCGGCTCCGGCAACCGCGACGAGCGCGTCTTCAAGGACCCCGACCAGTTCAACATCTTCCGCGACGACCTCTACTTCGGGAAGGAGCTGCGCGTCGGCTACTGGCAGGACGGCGTCGCCAGCCACCTCGGCTTCGGCCAGGAGCGGCACTTCTGCATGGGCTACGCCATGGCCCGCCAGGAGGCCGTCATGGCCGGCAAGATGCTCCTCCAGGTCCTCAAGAACCCGCGCCTCAAGGACGTCCCCAACGACGGCATCGTCTTTCCGCCGCCGGGCAAGGGCGGCGTCCGCGGCGTGACCCACCTGGAGATCGAGTTCGACGTGAACTAGGGCGTGAGGCACACCAGACCGGACAACGTCGCGGACTCTCCCTCTGGTCTCAGGTCAGCTCTGTAGTTGCCTATCTGGCTTCAGGCGAGGTGCGCCTCACATCCGGATACGTACTGCGCCTGAGATGAGTGTCGCCGAGCAGGAAGAACTGAGATGACCTACGCCTTTGGAGACACCGAACTTGCCGCCCAGCGGCTCGCGCTGCTCGCCGAGACCTTCGCCCAATCCTCACGCGCCTTCATGGGCGAGGCCGCCCAGAAGGGACTGCGGCTGGCTGCGGACCTCGGCTGCGGTCCCGGCTACTCGACCGACCTCCTGGCCGGCACCTTGGAAGTCGCCCACACCATCGGTTTGGACAACTCCCGGAGCTTCCTCGAGCTCGCGCGTCCCACTGCCTCCGAAAGGGTCTCGTTTCGCCTCCACGACATCACAACTGGCCCGTTCCCGTCGGGCCCTTACGACCTGCTCTTCAGTCGCTTCGAGCTGACCCACCTGCAGCATCCCGAGGCCGTCGTCGAATTGTGGGGCAGGCAGCTCGACGTGGGCGGACGCCTGCTCATCGAGGAGGTCGAGTACATCGAAACGACCCACCCCGTGTTCACCTCGTACATGGAAATCAATCAGGCAATGCTGACCGAGCAGGGCAACTCCCTTTACATCGGCCCCGTGCTCGACGCTATTCCCGACCCTCCCTCGCTGAAGCGCTCTTCCAGCCACGTGCAGACTGTCCCTGTTCCCGCCGACCGTGCCGCCGCGATGTTTCACATGAACCTTGGCGTTTGGAGGCACAACGACTTCGTCCGCCGCAGCTTCGACCCATCAGAGCTCGACGACCTCGAACGCCATCTGGAGGCAATCTCTTCCGGCGGAACCGCCATCACCCCAGTGGAGTGGGGCCTCCGCCACATCGTCATGGATCGCGCATAGTTCTCCAGATGCGGCCCCTGCAGAGGCGGGCTTGGAAGACACCTCCCACGACTGCACCAGAACGCCTAGAATCGCCGCGCGGCGCAGGCGTGCTCCCCTCGCGGCGATAGCCGTCCGGGCGCGCCAAATCCAGCCGATCCAGAGAAAAATGGCGACGATTCTGGCCCATATCAAGATCAAGGAAGGCAAGGAAGCCCGCTTCGAGGAGCTCGAAGGCGAGCTCTGGCGCGATACCCACGCCAACGAGTCGAACGTCCGCCGCTACGAGTTCTGGCGCGGCGCCGAGAAGGGCTCCTACTACGGCCTGCTCTCCTTCAACAGCTACAACGGCTTCATCGAGCACCAGGCCAGCCCCCACCACGAGGACTCCGGCCTCGGCGAGGTGATCGAGGGCATCCAGCTTGAGTGGATCGACCCCGTCCCCAGCGCCTCCGATCTCGCCACCACTGACACCGAGCCCCTCTTCGAGGGCGCAAACGATCTGCAGAAGCAGTACCACGCCAACTTCCAGCCCGACGTTCAGGACTGGTGGAGGGCACTCCGCGCAGGGGCGTAACCCCGCCGAACGTATTGCCAAGCGCTATGCGCATCCGCCAGAATCGCCGCGCCTTGTGGTCAGCGATCGCTGGCCGGGGAGCGTGAGGGGGAGACATGCGGACATACATCCTCCGCCGCCTCATCGCCATTCCCCTCATGCTGCTGCTTCTCTCCCTGGTCCTTTTCCTGCTCATCTGGACGCTGCCGGGCGACGCCTCCTTCTCTGCCGCCCTGAGCATCTCGGACGTCCCCAATCTCGAAGTCGCCCGCGAGAGGCTGGGGCTGGACCGCCCCTGGTACGTTCAGTACGGGGACTGGCTTGGCGGCATCTTCGTGGGTGACCTCGGCGAGTCGCTGACGCCTCCGCACGATTCCATCATGGGCTCCGTCAAGGAGCGCCTGCCGAAGACCCTCGAGGTTGGCCTGTTGACGATCCTCCTGTCCGCGGTCCTCAGCGTGCCCGTGGGCGTGATCTCGGCGGTGAGGCGGAACAAGCCCGAGGACTACCTGCTCAGGGCGGGTACGATCCTCGGCATCTCCGTCCCCAACTTCTGGACGGGAACGCTGATCATCATCTACGCCTTCGTGTGGTTCGACTGGAATCCAATCCAGGACTGGGTCGACTTCACCGAGGACCCCCTCAAGAACCTCGCCATCGTCATCTTCCCAGCGGGCGTGCTGGCCTATGCGGGGGCGGCCTACACGGCCCGCATCATGCGCTCGGCCATGCTCGAGGTGCTCCACTCGGACCACGTACGCACGGCCCGCGCGAAGGGGTTGCGGGAGCGCGTCGTCATCTTCCGGCACGTCTTCCGGAGCGCCCTCATCCCCGTGCTTACGGTGGTGGGCCTGCAGCTCGGGGCCATCCTCGGCGGAGCCATCGTGGCCGAGCAGATCTTCGCCATTCCCGGGATGGGCCTCTTCGCCCTGGAGCGGCTTATCGCGCGGGACTACCCCGCTGTCCTCATGGTCACGATGATCTTCGCCGCGATGTTCATGGTCGTGACTCTCCTGGTTGACGTCCTCTACACCTACGTCGACCCGCGGATCAGGTACTAGCGATGAGCGACGCGTCGGAAGCGGCCACCACCTCGGCATCGGGCACACTCCTGGAGCAGGAATACGCGATCCCGCCGCACCAGCGGTTCAATCCGCTGCGCTGGGCCCGCCGTGAGCCGGCGGGCGCCCTCGGCGTCATCGTCATCATCATCGTCGGGTTTATGGCCGGCGCCGCGCCCGTCCTGAATACGACGAATCCGGACACGCTGGAGTCGTTCACACCGCACGTTCTCGTCGGGCCGAACAGTGACTACTACTTCGGCACCGATCGCCAGGGGCGGGATCTGTGGTCGAGCGTGCTCTACGGCGGTCGTATCTCCCTCAAGATCGGTATGGCGACCGTGCTCGTGGGGACGGTCGGGGGCACGCTTCTGGCTCTCATCGCGGGCTTCCTCGCCGGCGCCGTCGACTTCGGCCTGAGTCGCCTGGCTGACATGCTCTTCGCCGTCCCTTCCCTCCTGTTAGCAATGATCATGGACATTGTCCTGGTGGATAAGCTGCCAGACTTACCCGCCCTGCCGGCGGAGGAGTTGGCGCGCGTGCTGGCGATCGCGTTCTTCTTCATGCCGGGCGCCTTCCGCATCATGCGGGGGTCGGTGCTGGAGCAGCGCAGCGCGCAATACGTGGAGGCGGCCACGCTGATCGGCGCGGGCCAGTTCCGCATCATGCTGCGCCACATCCTGCCCAATATCACCGGCCTCATGATCGTCCTCACCACCATCAGCCTGCCCGCCGCCATCCTCACCGAGGCGACCCTCTCCTTCCTGATCGGGTCTGACGCACCGTCGTGGGGGGCCGAATTGAGTGGGGATTCGCGCCAGTTCTTCAGGCGCGCTCCCTGGCTCGCCATCTTCCCTGGCGCCGCTCTGGCGCTCACGGTGTTCGCTTTCAACATGTTTGGCGACTCCGTCCGCGATACCCTCGACCCCCGGCTGCGGGGGCGAATCTAGCCCCGCACTTCCCCGATGAACCCCGTTGAAACGCGATCCCCGCAGGGCTTATTGTGTGCGCGCCACAGCATCTGCTGAACGCTCCGGCAAACTATCGGGAGCGGGGAGGGCATTGAGATGCGCGATCGAGACAACTACTGGCTTCGCCTGCGTGGGCGAAAGCTCAGCCGCCGCCGTTTCCTGGCGAGCACCGGCGTAGCCGCTGCCGGGTCGGCGGCAATCCTCGCCGGCTGCGGCGACGACGACGATGACGACGACGACGCTGCGGCCCCGGCTGCCACGCAGGCCGCCGCTGCCACGCAGGCCGCCGCCGCCACGCAGGCCGCCGCTGATGACGACGACGCGGCCGCCGATGCCGACGCCGGGTCCGAGGACACGCAGGCTGCCGCTGCAGAGGAGGAAGCGCCTGCCGCCGGCCCGAAGCGCGGCGGCACGTACCGCTCCTGGAAGCGAACGGAAGACATGGGCATGGACCCCGCGGTCTTCCACACCGACAACCAGGAGGTCGTCTACCAGGTCTACAACCACCTGCTCGACTTCCAGGTCAGCAAGGGCACCTTCTCGCTCGACGGCGTCGTCGGCTACGAGCAGGTCGACGACACCACGCTCGTCTGGAGCCTGCGCGAGGGAATGCAGTTCCACAACGGCGACCCCGTCACCTCCGAGGATGTCGCCTTTACCATCGAGCGGCCCCCCGAGCTGCTCGCCTCGCTGGGCGCCACCCACGTGCCCGCCAGCATCTACAACTACTTCGACAGCGTCGTGCCGGTCGACGCCACGCACGTGCAGGAGAACTGGACCGGGCCTCGCGCCGACGCCCTGCTCCATCGCTCCCGCCAGTACTTCGGCATGATCAACAAGAAGCTGGTGCTGGCCCAGCCCGACCAGACGGGCCAGGAGCACGTGCGCGGCATGGCCGCCGGGCCGTTCATCCTCTCCGAGCGCAGCGCCGAGGGAACCCACCTCGTCCGCAACCCGGACTACTACGCCCATCCCAACCCCGATGACGGCTTCGTCGAGGATGGGCCCTACATCGACGAGTACGACGTCCGCATCGTCGCCGACAACGTGACGGCGCGGTCCCTCCTCGAAAGCGGCGACCTTGACGCCTACGGCTCCATCGACGCCCTTGAGGCGGAGGGGCTGGAGGGCAACCCGAACGTGGCGGTCGAGGGCGCGCCCGCCGGCGGCTGGGCCGTCCTCGGCTTCGACGGCGGCAAGTGGCGCGACGAGCGCGCACGGAAGGCAATCCGCAACGCGTTCAACTACCAGGCCTTCATCAACAGCATCCACGCCGGCAACGCAAGGTTGCAGGCGCCCCTCACCATCATCAACGCCCGCTTCCAGCGCCTCACCCAGGAGGACCTGGCGGGCTACTACCGGTACGATCCCGACGAGGCCCGGGCCCTCTGGGAGGCCGCCAAGAGCGACGCTGCCTCCCGCGGCGAGGACCAGGCCAAGTACGACTCCATCTACGAGTACGTCGACATCCACACCATCCAGGGACCGGCGTACCTCGCCATCGCCGAGTTCGCCGCCACGAACCTCACCGAGGTGCTCGGCACCACCTTCGAGGTGTCCAGCGCGGACATCCAGACCTGGGTGAGCGCCGCCAACGACAATACCGACGACGTGAAGCCCTGGGGCCTGCTCCAGAGCGGCACCGGCGTCGGCGGCGGTACCGACGGCGCTCCGGACGCGTCCTACCTCTCGTGGTTCGACCCCCAGCAGTACGGCAGTGTCGCTTTCAACTTCCGAACCGACTCGCCGCACCCCGAGATCGCCGAAGGCTCCGCGCACGTCGGCGAGCAGATGCTCGCGCAGACGCAGGAGCTGGACCACGAGACCCGCGTGCAGATCATCACCGACCTGCAGCGCTGGATCCTCGATCGCGCCTGGGGCATCTTCACCATGCCGATGGCCGCCGAGTCCTACCTCGCCGTCAGCTCGCGCCTGCGCGACTATGGCAAGGACGACTGGTTCAACGGCTACTCTGGCAACAACACGCCGCGCCGCGAGGCGGCCTGGCTGGACGACGCCTAGACCGGCTCCCGCCGGTAGCACCGGAACCGACCGAGGGCCCCGGGGATTTCCCCGGGGCCTCTCTTTTGGCGGCGGCTACGTGCGAACCCGCTACACTGGCGAATAGCCATGACCGACCAGGCAGCCCCTGTTGCGACCCCCTCCGCGGTCCCCGTTCCGCGCGCCCGTGGCATGCGTGATCTGCTCCCCGAGCAGATGCGCGCCTTCCGCCACGTCGAGGACGCCTTCCGCGCGGTCGCCCGGCACTGGGGCTACGAGGAGATCCGCACACCGACCGTCGAGAGCTACAGCCTGTTCACCTCCGCGGGCGCTCTCTCGCCGGAGATGCTCGCGGGCGCCTACACCTTTCTTGACTGGGACGGCTGGAGCGGCGAGCGCGTCATGCTCCGCTACGACTCGACTATCCCCGTCGCCCGCGCCGCTGCCGACGCCGGCATCGAGCCCCCCGCCCGCCTCCTCTACGTGCAGAGCGTCTTCCGCGGCGCCGAGGGTGAGGACTGGCAGTGCGGCCTCGAGTATCTCGGCGCCCCGCCCGTGGTTGGCGACCTCGAGGTGCTTGCCGTCGCCGCCGACACGTTCGCGGCGCTCTCCCTGCCGGTCGATCTCCGCCTCACGCACGCCGGCGTGGCCCGCGCCGCCGTCGACGCTGCCGGCCTCACCGATGTGCTCGCCCGCCGCGCCCTTCTCGACGATGTCGCCGGGAACGGGCTCGCGGCCGTCCAGGGCGCGTTTGCCGATGATCCTGCCGCGCTCGCTTTCGTCCAGGCGGCGCTTGGCGGGTCGGGCGAGCTCGCCCTCGTCGACAACCTGATCGCGCTGGCCCGCACCGGCCTCCCCGGCGCTGCCGCTCCCCTGGAGGAGCTGCGAGAGGTCGCCGCCGCGCTCGTCGCGACCGGCCGTGCCGTCGCCATCGACTTCACCCTGCCCTTCGACTTCGACTACTACTCAGGCGTCACCTGGGAGCTGCGCGGCGAGGGTGGCGCCTGGGGACGTGGTGGCCGCTACCAGCCCGCCGGTTCGGGCGCGCCCGAGAGCGCCTGCGGTTTCGCTCTCGACGCCGATCGGCTCTCGGGGCACTTCGCCGACGCGCCTTCGCGCGGCGCCTCCGTCGCCATCGTCGCCGAGCGCGAGGCCGGCCTCGCCGGCGCCCTCCGCCTGGCCAGCTCCCTGCACCGCCACGGCATCTCCGCCGCCCTCGGCGACGCCCGCGATGCCTCCATCCGCCTCATCGTCGGACCCGAGGGCATCTCCGCCTCGTCGTCCAGCTCCTCCCTCGACCGCGCCACCCTCGACGAGGTGGTGCAGTTCGTGCTGCAGCACAAATGAGCAGCCCCGGAGCCCCGCTCGGCCTCGCCGTGCCGACCGGTTCGCTGCGCGAGCCGGTGGGCGAACTGCTTGCCTCGCATGGCCTCGTCATGGACGGCTACGAGGCCGGCTCCCGCCTTCTGCGTTCCGAGGTAAACGACCGCGGCTTCCGCTTCCGCGTCTTCCGCGAACGCGACATCCCCATCCAGGTCGCCCTCGGCAACTACGACCTTGGTATCTGCAGCGATGTCTGGGTGGCCGAACTGCAGGCGCGCTTCCCCGGGCAGCAGGTCGTGCGCGTGGGAGCCCTGCCTGGCCCCGCCACCGAGGTCTGGCTGTGCGCTTCCCCGGCCGCCGGCCTTGCCCCCGGCGAGGTTCCCGACCCCCGTTCCCTCGACGGCGTCCGGCTCGCGACGGAGCTCCCCAACCTCACCGACCTCCTCGCCGCCCGCCTCCGCCTGCCCCGCTACACCCTCCTCGACCTCTACGGCTCCGTCGAGGCTTACCCGCCCGAGGATGCCGACCTCGCCGTCGTCGCCGCTGCTGACGCCGCCGGCGTCGAGGCGCTCGGCCTCGTACCGCTCCACCGCCTCTTCCACGGTGGCGTCGCAATCGTTGCGAACGCCGACTCCCTCCGCACGCGCGACTGCAGTGCCGTCGTCGAGCCGCTCACGCCGGCGTTCGTCCCCAGCGAGGCCGCCCTGACTCTGCCCGATCGCGCCAGCGATGTGCCCCTCGGCCGCGTTCAGCGGGACACGAGCGTGCTTCGCCTCGCCCTTCCCGACGGTCACGCCCAGCGCCACACCTTCGCCGCCCTCGCCGATGCGGGGCTCGCCTTCGACGGCTACGGCGAACGCGACTTCGTGCGCCGCCCCACCTCTCCCATCGAGGGCATCGAGGTGAAGGTCGTGCGCCCCCAGGACATGCCCGGACTTGTTGCGATGGGCGCCTTCGACATCGCCGTCAGTGGGGTCGACCGTTTGCGCGAACACCTCGCCTTCTTCCCCGGCTCCCCCGTCGAAATGGTGCTCGACCTGCGCCGCAGCCGCTACCGTATCGGCCCCGTCGTCCACAACGACTTCCCCGCAGGAACCACGCAGGAAGCGCTCGCGATCTGGTCGCGGCTGGGACGCCCGGTACGCATCGCCAGCGAGTTCCCCGGCCTCGCCGAGGAGTGGGCGCGCGAGCTCCGTCTCCCCCACACCGCCATAATCCCCATCGCCGGCGCAAGCGAGGCGTTCGTCCCCGAGGACGCCGACATCCTCGTCGAAGGCACCGAGACCGGTACGAGCCTGCGCGTGAACAACCTCCGCATGCTCGACCCCTTCCTCGATTCCACGAACTGCGTCATCGCCGCCACGAAGCCTCGGACCTCCCGCCGTGACCTGCTCGACATGCTCCTCGACCGGCTCCGCGAAGGCGTTCGCGCGGCCGCTGCCGGGGAGGCCGAAGCGGTGGCGCAGGGGGCCCAGGGAGGCGCCTGATGCCGCCCATCACCCTCCACATGATCCTCGCCAGGAGGCTCGGCGAGGCCCTCCCCGATGACGCCCTCTCCCCCGAATCCGGGCACTACCTGCTGGGCGCCACGGCCCCCGACATCCGCATCCTTACCCGTGCCGACCGCCGCACGACCCACTTCTTCGACCTCTCCGTGTTCGAGCACCAGGACTCCGTCGCGGGCTTCTTCGAAGCGCACGGTCGCCTCGCCGACCCCGCCCGTCTCAACGAGGAAACCCGCGCCTTCGTCGCCGGGTACCTCACCCACCTCGTGCTCGATGAACAGTACATAACGGGCATCTACCGCCGCTTCTTCTACCCCCACGACACGATGGGCGGCCCCCTGCGCGCCAACGTCATGGACCGCCTCCTCCAGTTCGACCTCGAGCGCGCCCACGGCGATGTCGAGCTCCGCGCCGACATCTGCGACGCCCTTGCCTGCACCATTGACACCATCGACGCCGGCTTCGTCGATGCCGAGACGCTCGAACGCTGGCGGCAGGTCGCCTGTGACATCGCCGCCCGCGGCATGGACTGGGATCGCGCCCGCGGCATGATCGAGAACCACCTCCGCCGCAGCGGCGTCGACGACTCCGAGGGCGAGCTCTCCGGCTTCCTCGATTCGCTCCCCGACCTGCTCGGTGAGACAATCGGCCACGTGACGAGCGCGGAGCTCGATGCCTTCATCGAGCGCTCCACCGAAGCCGCCGCCGCTGCCGTCGCGAGGTACCTCGAATGCGGATAGTCCGGAACGCCGAGGAAGGCCGCCGTACGCTCCTCGCCCGCGCCCCCCTCGGCACGGGCGAAATGCCGCTCGAAGTGCGCGAGACGACCTTCCGCACCTTCGGCAAGGAACTCGACCCCGACGAGGTCGTCCGTCGCATCCTCCGCGACGTCCGCGAGGATGGCGACAACGCCGTCCGCTACTACAACGGCCGCATCGACGGCGCCCAGGTCGAAGACCTGCGCGTCTCCGAAGAGGAGATTCGCGCTGCTCACGACCAGGTGGAACCTGAGGTCGTCGAGGCGCTCACCTTCGCCGCTGGACGCATCCGCGCCTACCACGAGCAGCAGCTCCGGGGCGCCTTCGTTGACTTCCAGCTGAACGGCCTCGGGCAGCTCACGCGCGCCATCCAGCGCGCCGCCATCTACGTGCCCGGCGGCGCCGCGCCCTTGCCCAGCACCGTGCTCATGTGCGCCATCCCCGCGCGCATCGCCGGTGTCGACGAGGTCTACCTCGGCAGCCCCGTCCTCCCCGACGGCTCCGTGCCCCCAGTCAAGCTCGTGGCCGCCGAGATTGCGGGCGTCGATGGCGTCTTCAAGGCGGGTGGCGCCCAGGCCATCGCCGCCTTCGCTTTCGGCACCGAGACCATCCCGAAGGTCGACAAGATCTGCGGTCCCGGCAACCTCTTCGTCACGCTCGCGAAGAAGCAGGTCTTCGGCGAAGTCGGCATCGACGCCGTCTACGGCCCGACCGAGACCATGATCATCGCCGACGAGAGCGCCGACCCCGAGCTCGTCGCCTCCGACCTGCTCGCCCAGGCCGAGCACGACCGTCTTGCCAGCCCCATTCTGCTGACGCCCTCGCACCATCTCGCCGAGCAGGTCGGCGCGGCCATCCGCCGCCAACTGCGAGACCTCGACCGCAGCAAGATCGCGAACGAGGCCATCGAGACCCGCGGCGGCTGCGTCCTCGTGAACGACATCGACCACGCCATCGAACTCGCCAACGAGTATGCCCCCGAGCACCTCTGCCTGCTCGTCGAGAACGCCTCTGCCTACGCCATGAAGGTGCGGAACGCCGGCGGACTCTTCCTCGGCGAAAGCTCTCCCGAGGCGGTCGGCGACTACACCGCCGGACCGAGCCACACCATGCCCACCGGCGGCAGCGCCCGCTGGAGTTCGCCCCTCGGCGTGAGCGACTTCCTCAAGACCGTCAGCCTCGTGAACATCCCGCCCGAGGACGTGGAGGAGCTTGCCGAAGCCGCCCGCGTCATCGCCCGCGCCGAGGGTCTCGATGGCCACGCCGCCTCCGTCGAGCGCCGCCTCCAGGGCCGCTAGCGAGCCGCACCGTGGACCTCCGCCGCTTCCTCCGGGACGACATCGACGATCTCGCGCACTACGCGCCCGTGCAGCCCCTCGACGTGCTCGCGGCGGAGATCGGCGTGCCCGTCGACCAGCTCGTCAAGCTCGACGCCAACGAGAACATCTACGGCGCGCCCGAGGCCGTTCGCGAGGCCGCCGCTGCCGCCCCCCTCCACATCTACCCCGATCCCGACCAGGCCGGGCTCCGTTCCGACATCGCCGCCTACCTGGGCGTCCGTCCCGAGAACGTCGTCGCTGGCTCCGGCTCCGACGACCTCCTCGATGTCGTCCTCCGCCTCTCCCTCCCCGACGCCACCGCCACCGCCACCCCCACGTTCGGCATGTACAGCTTCCTCAGCGGCATCGCCGGCATCCGCCACATCGAGGTCCCCCGCACAGCCGGCTACGGGCTCGACCTCCCCGGCCTCCGCGCCTCCGTCGAGGATGGCGCCGGCGTCGTCTTTGTCGCCTCGCCCAACAACCCGACCGGCAACGCCGCCGGCCTCGAGGAGATCGAGGCGCTCTGCGCGCTCGATACCCTCGTCGTCGTCGATGAGGCCTACGCCGAGTTCGCCGGCACGAGCGCCGTCCCCCTCCTCGAAGCCCATCCCAACCTCGTCGTCATGCGCACCTTCAGCAAGTGGGCGGGGCTCGCCGGCTTGCGCGTTGGCTACGCCGTCGCGCACGCTGACCTTGTGGAACCGATGCTCGCCATCAAGCAGCCCTACAACGTGAACGCCGCCGGAGACGCCGCCGCGCGCGCCGCCCTCGCCCACCGCGAGGAGTTGTTGGCGAACGTGCGCGCCATCGTCGCCGAGCGCGATCGCATGGCCGAGGAGGTCGGCGCGCTCGGCTGGCTCGACCCCCACCCCTCCGACGCCAACTTCGTGCTTTGCGACGTGAAAGCGGGTGACTCCGGCGAGATCGCCGACGCGCTCCGCCGGCGTGGCGTCCTCGTGCGTCGCTACGACCGGCCCGACCTCGCGAACAAGCTGCGTATCAGCGCCGGACGTCCCCGGGACACCGACCGCCTGCTCGAAGCCCTTAAGGAGGTCGCCCCTCAATGAGTGACAGTGACCGGACCGCCACCGTCAGCCGCCAGACCGCCGAGACGACCATCGCCATCACCGTCGACCTCGATGGCACGGGCCAGTTCGAGATCGCCACGGGCCTCGGCTTCTTCGACCACATGCTCAGCCACATCGCCAAGCACGGCGTCTTCGATGTCTCCATCAAGGCCGAGGGCGACCTCCACGTCGATGCCCACCACACCGTCGAGGACACCGCCATCGCGCTCGGCGAAGCCTTCCGCGGGGCCCTTGGCGACAAGGCGGGGATCGTGCGGGCCGGCTCCGCCCACATGCCCCTCGACGAAGCCCTCGCCTTCGCCGCCGTTGACCTGAGTGGCCGCCCCTACGCCGAGCTCGACCTGCGCCTGCTCGGCCGCACCGTCGGCGAGCTGCCTGCCGACCTGCTCGCGCACTTCCTCGAGTCCTTCGCCGCCTCCCTCGGCGCGAACGTGCACGTCCGCACCCTCGCCGGGGCGAACGACCACCACAAGGCCGAGGCCTGCTTCAAGGCGCTCGCCCGCGCCCTCGACGCCGCCACCCGCGTCGACCCCCGCCGCGGCGGCGACCTCCCCTCCACCAAGGGCGCGCTCTAGCCGTTCACGTTCGGTTGACGTCGTTTGACAGCCCGAGCGGGCGCGTTGACCATGCCCGGCGAGTCATCCGTATGGCGCTCCAGGACCGCACCGCCGCCTCGCTCAGGGAGCAGTTACGCGCCGCACTCGCCACGTACGAGCCGGGCCGCACCGACCGTCGCGAGGCAACCCCCGCCGCCGCCCTGCTCCTCCTCTACGAGCGCGACGACGGCATCCACCTGCTCTTCCAGGAACGCTCCCACCTGGTCGAACACCACAAGGGCGAGATCAGCTTTCCCGGTGGCGCCCGCGACGAGGGTGACGGCAGCGCCGCCTTCACCGCCCTGCGCGAGACCCACGAGGAGGTCGGCGTTGCCCCCGAGGATGTCGACCTGCTGGGGGAGATCGACGAGATCTGGACGCGCAGCGACTTCCGCCTGCGCCCGTTCGTCGGCTGGCTGCGCGAGTGGCCGTACACCTTCGAGTTTGCCCCCGAGGAGGTTGCGTCCCTCCTTGAGGTGCCCCTTGCCCACCTCACCGACCCCGCCAACCTCGTCGACGACGTGCGCGAGATCGACGGCCGCCGGGTGGTCCTCCCCTCCTACCGCTGGGGTGAGCACCTCATCTGGGGAGCGACCGCCCGCGTGCTCACGAATTTCCTTGACGTGTGTCGTACCCTCGATGACTGAACAGCTCGGCGCCGGACGCGACCTATGAGCGACGCTCGTGTACTTGCATCGCTCATCGAGGAGATTCCCGGCGCCGAGTTGGTGCGTGGCGACGGTGACGCCGTCATCGAGCACGTCGAGCACGACTCCCGCCGTGTCGAAACCGGGGCCCTCTTCGTCGCCGTTCCCGGCTTCAACGTCGATGGCCACGCCTTCCTCACGGATGCCCTCGATGCCGGAGCCGCCGCCGTCGTCGTCGAGCGGGGCCGGCGGGGAACCTGGCGCCACCTCCCCGGCGACCAGCCCATCGTCGCCGTCGAGGATACCCGCGCGGCGCTCGCGCAGGCCGCCGCCGCCCTCCACGGCCACCCCGGCCGCGAGCTCACCGTAATCGGCATCACCGGCACGGACGGCAAGACGACCACTGCCTACATCCTGACTGCCATCCTCGAAGCCGCCGGCGCCCGCGTCGGCCGCCTCGGCACCGTCGACGCCTACGTGCCCGGCACCGACATCGACAGCCACACCCACCGCATGACCACCCCCGAGGCGCCCGAGGTGCAGCGTCTGCTCCGCGAGATGGTCGAGGCGGGCTGCGAGTACGCCGTCGTCGAAGCCACCAGCCACGGCCTCGCCCTCCACCGCCTCGACGAGGTCGCCTTCGACATCGCCGTCCTCACGAACCTCACCGGGGACCACCTCGACTTCCACGAGACCTTCGAGGCCTACCGCGAGGCCAAGGGCCAGCTCTTCGCCGCCCTCGACCACACGCCTGTCGCCCCCGGCAGGGCCGCCGTTGCCAACGCCGACGACCCCTCCGCCAGCTTTCTGCTCGGCCTCACCTCGCAGCGCGCCGTCCGCTACGGCCTTGAAACGCCCGGCGTCGATGTCACCGCTCGCCACATCGAGCTGCACGCCGACGGCAGCCAGTTCCGCCTCGCCCTCCCCGGCGCGGAGGTGGGCACGGAGATCCGCATGCCCGCCCTCTTCAACGTCGCCAACGCCCTTGCGGCCGCGGGCGCCGCCCTCGCCCTGGGCATCGAGCCCGAGGCCATCGGCCGCGGCATCGCCGCCTGTCACGGCGTGCCCGGCCGGATGGAGCGCATCGACATGGGCCAGCCGTTCAGCGTCGTCGTCGACTACGCCCACACCGGCGAATCCGTCCGCAAAGTGCTTTCCGTTCTGCGAGAGATCGCCGAGCACAGCCTCATCATCGTGGCCGGCGCCGCGGGCGAGCGCGATCCCGGACGCCGCTTCGGCGTCGGGCGCGCCGCCGCCGAAGGCGCCGATTTTGCCGTGTTCACGAACGAGGACCCGCGCGGCGAGGATCCGGCCACCATCGTCCGCGAGATTGGCCGCCACGCCGAAGAGGCAGGACGCGTCCGTGGGCGCGACTTCATCGAGGTCGAGGACCGGCGCGAGGCCATCGCCGCCGCGCTGGCCCGCGCCGAACCCGGCGACAGCATCGTCATCTGCGGCAAGGGCCACGAACGCTCCATCGAGCTCGGCGGCGAATCCATCCCCTGGGACGACCGCGAGGTCACGCGGGAGGAGCTCGCGAAGCTTGGCCACACCGGCGTCTGAGGCGGGCAAGTTTCGCCTAGCCCCCGCCTTCGTATACTCGCAGCCGCAGCAATGACGCGAGTAGCACGATCGCTCACCGAGGCCCGCCTTGCCCCCTAACCGACGCCGCCAGCAGCACCGGGGCCAGCGTCAGCGCCGCCAGCGCCGCTACGTCAGCGGCGGCCAGGGCCAGTCCTTCAAGCCCGGCTTCCCCATGAACCTGTTCACCGGGCGGGCGGCGCTCGCCACGTTCGCAGCGGTTGGCGTCGTGCTCATGGTTGCCGGCATCGCACTCGCGGCGTTCTTGCCCAACACGGGCGGCGATGCCGACATCGACGAGATCCCCACCGCCCCCGCCGCCGAGGAGACCGCAGCCGCCGAGCCGGACGAGGAGGAAGACGCCGCCGACGTCATCGTGCGCAACTACCCGGCTGCCGACTTCGTCATCGAGCCCGACTTCGAGCTCTATACGGCCACCATCTCCACCGCGAAGGGTGACATCGTCATCGAGCTCTTCGCCGACACCGCCCCCAACACCGTCAACAGCTTCGTCTTCCTTGCCGAGAACCGCTTCTTCGACGGCCTCGTCTTCCACCGCGTCGTCGAGAACTTCGTCATCCAGGGCGGCGACCCCCTCGGTACCGGACGGGGCGGTCCCGGCTACATTACCGGCGACGAGCCCAACGAGATTCGCAACGAGGCTGGCACGATCGCGATGGCGAAGGGCGCGGGCCAGCCATACTTCGGCAGCCAGTTCTTCATCAACCTGAAGCACAATGTCGCTCTTGATTTCGATACCGACAGGGGAGACCGTTTCTACCCCTTCGGGCGCGTCATCGAGGGCATGGAAGTCGTCAACGCCATCGTTGAAGGCGACGTCATGGAGTCCGTCACCATCACCCGCGCTCCCAACCCCGACGCGCCCACGCCCACGCCCGAGGCCGAGGAAGGCGCCGAGAGTGACGAAGAGGGTGAGGAAGACGCCGAAGGCGAAGAAGCCGGGGACGAGGACGCCGGGAACTAGGTGTGTGACTGCACGTTCGGTTCGTCGGCGGTGACCCCGTCGGCATAGAGCCGCGCGATCGTCTCCTCGTCCAGCCCCAGCAGGTCACGGAACACGTAGCTGTTGTGTTCGGCGAAGCCGGGCGCCGGGATGCGGGCGTGTCCGGGGGTGCGCGGCAGCTTCCAGGGGGGCGTCTCGACCTCCCATGCGCCCGCGTCGGGGTGTACCTGCTCCGACCACGCCCCCCGCGCTCGCAACTGTGGGTCGCTCATCACCTCGGGAATCGTCAGCACCGCGCCCGCGGGCACCCCGTGGCGCTGCAGGATGTGCATCGCCTCGTAGTGTCCCCACGTCGAGGTCCACTCCTCGATGATCGCGTTCAACTCCTGCTCGTTCGCCTTGCGCGCCGCCACCGTGGCGAAGCGCTCGTCCTCGGCCAGTTCCTCCCGCTGCATGGCCCGGCAGAGCCCCGCGAACTGCTCGTCGTTCTCGCACGCGATCGTGATCCAGCGGTCCTCGCCGCCGCTCCGGTAGACGCCGTGCGGCGCGAAGTGCGGGTGGGTGTTGCCCGCCGGCGCGCGCAGCTCGCGGTTCATGCTGTAGTCGACCAGGTACTCGCCCACGAAGCCCGTCAGGTTCTCGCGCTGGGCCAGGTCGATGTGCACGCCCTCGCCCGTGCGGTTGCGCTGGCGCAGCCCCAGCGCGACAGCCGCCGGCACCGCCAGTCCCGCCGTCGGATCACCGTAGCTGAAGCCGGTCTTCAGCGGTTCCCCGCCCTCATACCCCGAGACGGAGACGAGCCCGGCCAGCTGCTCGACGTTCGTCCCGTAGGTTACGTAATGCGCTTCCGGGCCGGTCTTGCCGTGACCGGGCATCGACACGTACACGATGCGCGGGTTCACCGCCCGCACCTCCTCGAAGCTCAGTCCGAGGTTGTCCATCACGTTCGCGCGGTAGTTCTCGACCAGCACGTCGCTCTTCGCCAGCAGCTGCAGCAGCAGGTCGCGCCCCGCCTCCTGCCGCAGGTCGATCGCCGCGGAGTACTTGTTGCGGTTGTTGTGGTTGAAGTAGGCGGCGCGGTTGTACCAGCGGTCCACAGTCCGCGGGATGCCGCCCAGCCCCCGCAGCAGGTCCCACTGTCCCGGCCCCTCGACCTTGATGACCTCCGCCCCGTAGTCGCCCAGGAGCCGCGTGCCGAACGGCCCCGCCCATACCATCGTCAGGTCGACAACGCGGATGCCCGCGAGCGGCGCCTTCATGCCGACCCTCCCGGTCGTGCGAGGCTGGGCGGTCCCTCCCAGCGCTTCCCGCTGTCCAGCTCGACCCGAAGCATCGTGCCCGTCGTCTCGACCGTACCCGCCACCCAGTCGTCCGGCGGCGGAAAGGCGACGCGCTTCGGAACCATGATGCGCGCCCCCGCCGGAAACTCCGCCGAGGCCGCGATCTCCAGCGTCTCCGTGCGCTGCCCGATCGCGCGGGCGAGTGCCTGCAACTCCGCGAAGTCCTTCGTGCGTTCGACCAGCCTGCGCGCGTCCCGCTCTCGCGCGGGCGATGCCGGGGGCGGCTCCTCCGCCGGTGCGGGGATGGCGTCCTCTCCACCCTGCGCCATCGCCTGCGCGACGAAGCGCTTCGTCCTGCGCGCCACGACCGCCAGCAGCTCGTGCAGCAGCACCGGGTCGTCGCACTGCTCGAAGAACGCCACCGCCCGTGCGAGGTCGCTCATGCCGGCGCCCCCGCGGCGGCGGCGATTTCTGACTCCGACAGGCCGGCTTCCGCCAGCACTGCCTGCGTGTCCGCCCCCAGCAGCGGGGCCGGGCCGTCCCGCCAGGCATCCGGACCCATCCACCACGGCGGACCCGGGTACGAGGCCTCCCCCGCGACCGGGTGCTCGATGCGCCGCAGGAAGCCGCGCGCCTCAAGCTGCGGGCTCTCCAGAAGGTCCTCCATCGTGTGGATAAACGTGATCGGCGCCCGGAACTCCCCGCCGAGCGCGTACGCCTCCTTCTTCCGCATCCCCGCCGCCCACGCGATCACCTCCGCCATCAGGACGTCGTCGTGCTCGCGCCGCGACTCGGCAGTCGCGAAGCGCTCGTCCTCGAGCCACTCCGGGTGGCCCGTCGCCTCAGCGAACGGCGGCCAGTTGCGCGCCATCACGTGCACGCCAACCTGCCCGTCGAGGCAGGGGTAGACGCCCATGAAGCTCGACATCAGGTTCCCCCGGCGCTGCCCCAGCCAGAGGCCGTTGTACGAGTAGAACGGCACGCCCGCCTCGAGGATCGGCGCCATGCAGTGCTGCACGCTGATGTCGACGTGCTGCCCCTCCCCGTCGCGCTCCGCCGCCAGCAGGGCGAGGTTCGCCGCCGAGAAGGCGTTCAGGCCGCCCTGGTAGTCGGCCTGGTAGCCCCCGTTCTTGACCGGCGGCTTGTCCGGATCGCCCGTCAGGAACATCTGCCCGCCCATGGCGAAGGCGATCAGGTTGTTCGAGCGGTACTCCGCGTACGGACCCTCCTGCCCGTAGGCCGTGATCGAGACCAGCACGAGCCGCGGGTTCACCGGCCGCAGGCGCTCGTAGTCGAGCCCGAGAGCGCGGGCGTCGCTCGGGCGGTAGTTCTCGATGATGACGTCGGCGTCGGCCGCCAGCCGCAGGAAGGCGTCACGCCCTGCCTGCGAGCCCAGGTCGAGCTCGACCGACCGCTTGCTCGTGTTCAGGTAGAGGAACAGCGCGCTCGTCTCGGGGTCCGGGACGCCGTCCTTGAAGGGGCCGTGCGCCCGGGAGATATCGCCCCCCGGCGGCTCGACCTTGATGACCTCCGCGCCGTAGCCCGCGAACAGGCGCCCGCAGTAGGGCGCAGAGACAAACGTGCCCACCTCCAGCACGCGGATGCCTTCCAGTGGGAGGGGCATGGTGTTGGGCCTACGGTCGCGAGGGGATCTCGACCTGCACGTTCCCGCGCACGGTGGGCTGGTCGTCCGCCAGCGTCACCACCTCGAGCTCGACGACGTTGACGCCGTCCTCCTGGCGCTTGTCGACCACCCGGCCCGCGAGCGTCAGCGGCCTGCCCGCGATGTCGGGGCGCCGGAACGCGACGCGCACGCTGCGCAGGTTCGCCTCCGAACCGGCCCACATCCCGACGTAGTTCGTGATCCACGAGAGCTTGAGCAGGCCCGGCACGAGCGCGCCCCCGAAGCCCATGCGCCGCCCCGCCTCGGCGTCGCCGAACGCGGGGTTGGTGGGGTTGTCGCGCCCGAAGAACTCGACCGCCTTGTCTTCTGTCGGGAGCTGCTCGCGAGGCTCCAGTTCGTCGTCGGTGGCGATGTCCTCGTAGTAAAGCTGGCTCATGGCTAGGACTCCGGCCGGTCGAACTGCGTAATGGTGCGCAGCGAGGCGGCCGCCTCCTCACCGGCGCTGTTCAGGTACGAGGTCTGGAACATCACGAGCACGCTGTAGCCGTAACGCCCCCCGAGCCGGTCGCGCACGTCGATCAGCTGCGTCACCGCCTGCAGCGGCTCCTCCAGCTTGATCGGCTGGCTGAACTTCCACTCCGTCTGCGTCAGGATGCCGCTGGAGAGCACCTGTGGCGAGAGCTCTGCCGGCAGTCGCGGTTCCAACATCGCGAGGATGTACGGCGGCGCGACGCCGGTGCCGTCCGCCCAGCGCGGGTCCGTATCGCCCAGCAGGTCGCGCATGCGCTGCGCGTCCGCCGTCTTCGGCACGACCTCGATGGGGTCGCTCCGCTGCCCGATCATGGCGCGGTGTTCGTCGGTGATCTTGCTCTCGGTTACGTCAGCCACGGTTGCTCCTCGGCGGGAGAATAGCACGCTGCTCCGCGGGGGCGCGGAGCCGGAAAAGGACAGGCTAGCGGGGCAGCCCGACCAGGACCTCGTCGTTCTCGATGCGGACGGGGTAGGTCTGGATGTCCTCCGCGCCCATGTTCCAGAAGAACAGCTTCGACTGGAATGCCCCGAGGAACGGATGGTTCGAGTTGAACTCGCTACTGAACGGTTGGCGAACGACGCTGCCGTTCGAGACGTCGAAGCGCGCCCCGTGGAAGGGGCACATCACGCAACCGTCCCGAACCGGCTCCGCCTTGATCGGCGCGCCCGGGAAGCTGCCCAGCGGAAGCCGTGCATGGGGACACAGCGCCGCCATTGCGTTCACCTCTTCGCCCTGCCGCACGATCGCCACCCGCAGGCTGCGAAGCCGCACCTCCGTGGCGATACCGTCGGGGAAGCTGCGGAGGGGACCCGCGTTCGCCCATTCCTTCATGCGGTCGTGCGAGATGATGCTGCTTGCCTTGATCGGAAGCGGCGGATCGAGGCCCATCAGTGGCATCGCCACGATCTGCATCAGTCCACCCGAGATCAGGCCGGCAATCAGCAGGAAGATGCCGACGGCAAGCCCGCTGGAGACGGTTTCGGCGTCGCCTGGAGCAACGATCAGGATGATGCCGCTCACGATGAGGGCGATCGTCGCGATCCCCCACGTCCCGAGGACCGAGACTCCGACCAGCGCCAGCGCTACCGACACGACCTACCCTCCCCGGAAGCGGATCGTACGCGTCTGCCCGCGCCTGTGCAAAGTATCACGAACGCCCGGATCGCCCCGTCTCAGTCGAGCCCGTGGTAGCCGCGCCGGAAGTACATCAGCGGCTCCTTGTCCGGGTCGGAGGCGGCTCCCACCACGCGTCCCAGGGCGATCACATGGTCGCCGCCGGGCACCACCGCCTCGAGCTCGCAGTCGAGGTGCGCGATGGCGCCGGACACGATCGGGCAGCCCGTCTGGTCGGTGAATGTGTCGAAGCCGTCCAGTTCCGGTCCCGGGTCACGGCCCGAGATCGCGAAGTGGTTGGAGATGTCGTCCTGGCCAGTCGCCAGCACGCTCACCGCGAACTTCCCGGAGGCTGGCACCATGCGTTCCAGGTGATTCCCGTTCTGGATGCAGACCAGCACCAGCAGCGGGTCCATCGAGAGGGTCGAGAAGCTCGAGGCGGTGATGCCGTACACCTGCCCCTCGTGCTCCGTCGTCAGGACCGTGACGCCTGAAGCCCAGGAAGCGAGTGCGTCTTTGAAGGTGTCAGCGTCAACTGGCGACATCGGCGTTACGCATTCTCAAGCACGGGACCCATGTCCCAGATGGCGTTCGCCGAGACGCTGCTGAAGTAGCGGCCCATCGGCAGCCCGGCCAGGATCTGGTCCATCTCAGCGGCATCCGCTACGTCGAAGATGGCCAGCACGCCCACGCCCGTCTCGCGGTAGATGGCCTTGATCTTGCCCTCGTCCCGGAGCGCTTTCGTCGCTGCCAGCTGTTGGGCGACCACACCCTGCCAGGCCTCCGCATCGAGGTCCGCGGGCTGCCTCGAAACCAGCCGTACCGAAAAGAGCACTCCTGCCACCCCCCGCTCCGGGCCCGTAACGCCCGGGCGTGATGTCGGAAGGCTACCGTACGGGCGCTGTGAAGCGCCAGACGCGGACCAGCCGTAGCATTGGCCGTGTGGCCCGCTCCCGACCCCTCGTCACCTTCGACATGGACGGCGTCCTCTGCCGCAATCCCTGGGGCATCAACCCCGGCCGCGTGAGCGCCGACGCCACCTCCCCCTCCCGCCTTCCCCGCCCCACCTGGCCCCTGGAGCGCTGGCTCTATCTCCGGCGCAAGCCCATGCCCGGAGCCGTCGAGGGGTTCCACGCGATCGCCGAGCGCTTCGAGTGCGCCGTCGTCTCCGCCCGTGGTGAGGGCTCCCGCGCCCTCACCGAGGACTGGCTCGCGCGCACGTTCGACGCCTCCCCGCCGGTTCGCCTGCGGTCTTCCTGGCGCGAGCGCTCATCCGCCTTCAAGGCGCGCGTCATCCCCCCGCTCCAGCCGCTCGCCCACTTCGAGGACGACGGCAACACCGCCCTGCTCCTCGCCGAGCGCATCCCCCACGTGTTTCTCGTCGACTGGCCGCGCAATCACGGCGTCGAACGCGAAAATATCCACCGCATCGAGCGCATCACCGACGCCCTCCCAATCCTGGAGGCCGTCGCCGGGGATTCGGGAGTGCCCGGGTCCTAGCCGCCCGACATCTGCTTCTGGAACGTCGCCAGGTCGAAGTAGTCGCGCCAGGACGCTATCTTCCCGTCCCGCAGCTCGAACACGCCCATCACGGGCAGCGCCACCTCGTTCCCGCCTGCGTCGAACTTGTCGACGCGCTCCGTCATCACGACGTTGCCGTCGGCCACGATGTTGAGCACGTCCCAGCCCTTGCTCACCATCGTCCCCGCCATGCCCCCGAGCGCGTTTCGGATGTTGTCCCGCCCGCTGATCGGGTCCATCGGGATGTTGTGGTAGAACGCGTCCTCGGTGAAATACGAGGCGAGCGTGTCCCCGTCGGGCGCGGGCGCGTCCCACTCCGCGCAGAAGTTCCGCACGATCTCGGCGTTGTTCATCTCGGTTACTCCTCTTCCAGGATGCTGGTTCGAAGCAGCATCAGTGCCGTCGTGATGGCGCGCCGCTTCGTCGCCGCGCGCCCCTGTGCCATGACCATCTTCATCGAGCGCCGGCCCCCGGACGGGCTCGCGACCGCCACGAAGAACGTGCCCGGCTGCTCGACCGTTGCGTCGCCTTCAAGCGAGGCCGTGATCCCGACCCCGTAGTCGCTTCCCAATCGCTCCCGGGCGGCGCCGGCCATCGCCTCCGCCGTCTCCGCCGACACGTCCGCGAACTCCGCCGCCGAACGCGGCGAGACGAGCCCGCCCGCGAACGAGCCGCCCGCCTCGGGCGCGTCGCTGAGCGTGCTCGCCAGCAGCCCGCCGGTCGCCGTCTCCAGCGCCCCGACGGTCTGGCCGCGCTCCCGCAGCGTCCGCGCGATGAACCCCTCGAGCGTGTCTTCGTCGCGACCCCAGATCGCGTTCCCGAAGATCGCGTCCAGCTCCCGCTCGACCGGCTCGATGAGCCGCTGCGCCTCCTCGCGTGTCGCCGCCTTCGCGCCGATGCGCAGGTGCACGCCGTCGGCGCGCGCGTACGTCCCCACGCCGATCCCCGGCATGTCGAATACCGGCCGCGCCATCTCGTCGACCGTCCCCTCGCCGAGGCCGGCCGTCTTCAGCGTGCGCGTCACGAGCACCGACCCCGACCGCCCCTCGAGCTGCGGCGAGACCTCGTGGGTCCACATCCGCTCCATCTCGGGGGGAACGCCCGGCATCGAGACGATCACGCGACCGTCCCGCTCCGTCCACCAGCCCGGGGCCGTCCCGCGCGGGTTGTCGATGACCCGCGCGCTCGGGATGAGCCACGCCTGCTTGATGTTCGTCTCCGGCATCTCGATGCCCCGCCGCGAGAAGAACGACCGCAACCGCTCCTCCAGCTCGGGCACCACGTGCGGCTCCTCGTCCAGCAGGTTGGCAATCGACTCGCGCGTGAGGTCGTCCTCGGTCGGACCGAGCCCTCCTGTCGTGATCACGAGGTCCGAGCGCTCCCAGGCGCGCCGCAGCGTCCCCGTCACGCGATCGAGGTTGTCCCCCACGACGCTCGTGTGGTTCAGGTCGATACCGAGGGCGGGGAGCTGCTGGGCGATCCAGGCGCTGTTCGTGTCGACGATCTCGCCAAGCAGGATCTCGGTGCCGATCGCGACAATCTCCGCCTTCACGCGCGCGAGTCTATCAGCCCATCCCGGACGGGGATGCTCGGGGCTAGACGAGGATGCGGAACGAGTGTCCGCTCCCCCCGATTAGCTCCTCGATCTGCTGGGCGAAGGGCACGTCACCAAGCTCAATGCCATCACTCGCCCCGACGAACTCCACACCGATCACAGAGCCGTCGGCCGAGTGGTCGATGATGCGGACGTCGTCGAGGTACGTCTGTCGCTCGACCGCCTCGTCATCAAGGAGCCGTACGTAGAGGATGTCGGCCTCAGGGTCGTAGGTAGCGGCGGGCATCTAGTCCTCCCATGCCACTGTCGTAACGACTGGCGGGCTGGAATTCCGCCGAACGTACACGCGGAGTGTGCGGTTCTGCCATGTCCCAACGTAGATCACGGCTGGCCTTGCTCCCGGGCGACGGCTCGCAGGACGACTAGTGTGATAGCTCGCCAGAACCGCATCAACCGCCTCCTCGGAAACACGCCGCTCGCGCATGCGCTGGCGGGCGTGCCGGGTGAACCGCCTCACTCAGACCACCAGTTCGAAGGAACCACAAACATTAGTGTAAGGGAATATTGTGTCGCTGTTGAGGTACCCCTTTCTGGTGCCCTGTACAGTGATCCCATGCCCGGCGCCCTCCCCGACCCCTATGTCGCCGCCGCCGTGCAGTGGGCGCCCGCGTACGGCGACCTGCAGGCAGGGGTCGCCCGCGCCGTCGACGCCATCGACGAAGCCGCGCGCGAGGGCGCCAGCCTCATCGTCCTGCCCGAGGCGTGGCTGCCGGGCTATCCCTACTGGTGCACCGAGCAGCGCCCCAACCGCGCCGTCCGCGACCTCTTTCGGAACCTCACCGAGAACAGCGTCGAGATTCCCGGTCCCGAAACCGAGGCAATCGGGCAGGCTGCGAAGCGCGCGAACGCAACCGTCGTCATCGGCGTGACCGAGCGCGCCGGCGGCACCCTCTACAACACCCTCTGCTACTTCGGCCCCGACGGCGCTCTTCTCGGGAGGCACCGCAAGCTCGTCCCGACCCTCTCCGAGCGCACCGTCTGGGGTATGGGCGACGGCTCCGACCTCGACGCCTACGACACGCCCGCCGGCCGCCTCAGCGGCCTCATCTGCTACGAGCACTTCATGGCCCCCGCCCGCTACGCCCTCGCCGGCCTGGACGTGCAGGCCCACGCCTCCGTCTGGCCCGGCTACCCCTTCCTCCACGCCAACGTCGACGCCGCCACCCGCCTCCTCGCAGTCGAGAACGCCTGCGCCGTCGTCGTCGCCCGCGAAGTCATGTCCGCCGACCGCCTCCCGCCCGGGACGCCCTTCGCCGAGCACTCCCGCATGTGGGAGATGAACGGCGGCAGCGCCATCATCGCCCCCGGCGGGAAGTACCTCGCCGGACCCGTGTACGACGACGAGACCATCCTCTACGCCGGTGTCGACCCCGCTGACCTCGTTGAGGCCCAGCGCTGGATCGACGGCGTCGGCCACTACAGCCGCCCCGATGTCTTCCGCCTGCACTGGGACCGCAGCCCCAAGCCCCCCGTCGTCCCCGAGTAGCCCCGCCCCGCCTCACCACCGCCCGGCGTTGTAGAGTGCCCCGCATGCCCGCCGGGACCGCCCCCCTCGACTTCCGCGTGCTCAACCTCGCCCGCGGCGTCGCCGGGGCCTACGCCACCCGCCTCCTCGCCGACCTCGGCGCGCAATGCACCTGGTGGCGCTGGACCGACCCCCGTCCCGGCGACTGGCCCCCCAGCGACCTCGTCTACGCCTATTTCGAGGACGGCGTCGAGCTCCACGACGACCGCCTTGATCGCGACGCCCTCCTCGCTGCCCTTCCCGCCCTCGCCCCTCACTTCGACCTCGTCCTCACCGACTTCTCCCTCCCCGAGCTCGAGCAGGACGCGCTCTTCGAGCTCCTCCGTCCTGCCAACCCCGCGATCGTCGTCGCCAACGCCGACCACTTCGGCCGCAGCGGCCCATACGCCCGCTGGGCCGGCGACGAGCTGACCGACTACGCCCTCGGCGGCTACTGGTCGATCGCGGGCCACCCCGAGCGCGAGCCCCTGCGCGTGCCCGGCCACCAGGCCCAGTTCCATGCCGGCCTCCAGGTCGCCTTCGCCTCGCTTGCGGCCCTGCGCCACGCCCGCCGCACTGGCGAGGGCCAGGAGATCGAGGTGAGCGCCGCCGAGGCCATGCTCGGCGCCCACTGGAGCACGACCGTCGCCTGGACCCATGAGGGCCGCGTCTTCATGCGCACCGGCTCCGACCTCTACCGCGCGAAGGACGGCTGGGTGCACTTCTTCAACGTCATCGTCCACCAGAACGTCCTCGTTCTCCTCGACCGCCCCGACCTCGCCGCCCACGAGGACTTCCAGACCATCCTCGGCCGCCGTGACCACATCGAGGAGATCGAAGCCATCGCCCGCGAATGGTGCGCCCAGCGCCCCATGATGAAGATCATCGAGAAGGCGCAGTCGCTGCGCGTCCCCATGACCCCCATGGCCGACGCCGAGTGGCTCCTCGCCGACGACCATCTCGCCGACCGGGAGTACTTCCGCGACTGCCGCGGCAAGCCCATGCCCGGCCGCCCCTACCGCTGGACCGACCCCTGGCAGGAGCTCGGCGCCCCCGACACCCTCGCTCGCGCCCTCGCCGGCGCCGCCCCGCCGCCCCCGCCGGACGATCGCACGCCCTCGGCTTCCCCCTTCGAAGGGCTGCGCGTCATCGAGGTCACGAACAACTGGGCCGGACCGATCGCCTGCCGCCACCTCGCCGACCTCGGCGCCGAGGTCATCAAGGTCGAGCTCGCGACGCGCCCCGCCACGCGCGGCAGCCACTACCCCGGCCTCGACCCCGGCAAGTACCACTACAACCGCTCCGGCTACTTCAACGAGATGAACCGCAACAAGCGCGACATCTCCCTCAACATGGCCACCGACGAGGGGCGCCGGGTCTTCCTCGACCTCGCCGCGAAGGCCGATGTCGTTATCGAGAACAACAGCGCCCGCGTTATGCCCAATCTCGGCCTCGCCTACGAGAAGCTGGCCGAGGTTAACCCGCGGCTCGTCATGGTCTCCATCAGCGGCTTCGGCGCGACCGGCGTGCGCCGCGACTGGATCGCCTACGGTTCGAACATCGAGGCCGCCAGCGGGCTCGCCTCCACCACCGGCTATCCCGGCGACGAGCGCCCCTACCGCACCGGCTCCTTCATTGCCGACCCCATCGCCGGCGCCCATGCCGCCATCGCCGCTGTCGCAGGGCTCGAGCGGCTCGAACGCACCGGTCGCGGCTCGCACGTCGATATGGCCCTGACCGAGTCCGCCATGACCTTCATGGTCGCCGCCTTCGCCCACGTCCACGAGCAGGGCGGGTCCATGCCCCGACGGGGCAACATCGAGCCCGCCGATGCCCCCACCGGCGCCTACCCCGTCGACGGTCGCGACGACTGGGTCGCCGTGGCTGTCCGAGCCGACGAGCAGTGGCGCGCCCTCTGCGAGGTCGCCGGCCTCGGCGACCTCGCATCGCTCGATGCCCCCGCCCGCGTCGCCCGCCGCGAGGAGGTCGACGGGCGCCTCGCGGCCTGGACCAGGCCCCGCACGCGCTTCGAGGCCGTCCGCGAACTGCAGGCCGTGGGCGTCCCCGCCGCCTCCATCCTCCACAACTGGCAGCTTCACGCCGACCCCCATTTCCATGCCCGCGGCTCCTTCATCGACATTGAGCACCCCGACACCGGCGTCTACCCCTACCCTGGATTCATGTGGCGCTTCTCGAAGACGAGGCCGACCGTGCACAGCCCCGCACCTCGATTCGCCGAGGCCAACGACTACGTCTTCCGCGAGCTCCTCGGTCTCGACGCCGAAGCCATCGCGCACCTCTACGAGGTGGGCGCCACCGCCGACGAGCCCGCCGTCCCTGCCCCGCCCTTCGTCGTCGCGCCCCTCACCACGCCCTGAACCCCTACAATCCCGCCCGCAACCCTGCAGGAGGCCCGACATGCCCGAGTACGAGAACATCCTCTACTCCACCGAAGACAAGATCGCGACGATCACCCTCAACCGCCCGGAGAAGCTGAACGCCCTCAACCGCGACCTCCGCGGCGAGTTCGTCGACGCCCTCAAGGTCGCCGAACGCGACGACGACGTGACCGTCATCCTCGTGCGCGGCGCCGGACGCGCCTTCTCCGCGGGCTACGACATCACCCCCAACCAGCCCGCCGACGCCCGCGCCGGCATCCTCGTCTCGGAGAAGCACTTCGACACCTGGACCGACCCCTTCGCCCGCAGCTGCGTCCGCGACTGGATGACCATCTGGGACCTGCTCAAGCCCGTCGTCGCCATGGTGCACGGCTACTGCCTCGCCGGCGGCTCCGAGCTCATGTCGATGTGCGACATCGCCTTCGCCTCCGACGACTGCAAGATCGGCTACCCGCCCATGCGCGGTATGACCACGCCCGACGTCATCTATTTCCCCTGGAAGCTGCAGATGGGCCGCGCCAAGTACCTCCAGCTCAGCGGCAACAGCCTGACCGGCAAGGAAGCCGCCGAATGGGGCTGGATCGCGAAGAGCTTCCCCGCCGACTCCCTCGAGGAAGAGGTCATGAAGGAAGTCCGCGCCCTCTCCAGCATCGCCCCCGACCTGCTCGCCGCGAACAAGCTCGCAATCAATCAGACCTACGAGATCCAGGGCATCCGCACCGCCCTCAACACCGGCCCCCAGTGGCACGCCCTCAGCGGACGCATGCGTCCCGGCGCCGGCGAGTTCGGCCGCATCTCCAACGCCGAAGGCCTGCGCGCCGCCCTCGCCTGGCGCGACGAACCCTTCAACCGCGAAGGCTTCCGGCCATAGTGGCGAGTGGTTAGTGGTTAGTGGCTAGTGGCTGGTGTTTCCTCACCGACCACCGACCACCGACCACCGACCACCGACCACCACCCCCTACGCCTCCGTGCCCGGAACCATCACCGGCCCGGAGTGGTGGTGCGTCATCCGCCACGACCCCTCCTCGCGCACGAACACGTTCGTCGCGTACAGCGGGCTCCCCGAAACCACCTCCCGGCACAGCACGACGGCGGTGTCCCCGTTCACCGTGACGCTCGCGCCGCCCCCGACGATGCGGGGCTGATTCGGGTTCGAGAGGATCGTGCGCCAGCTCTCGAGCACCTCTTCGCGGCCCGTCAGCAGTGTCCAGCCGGGGTGCAGGCACGTCACCCGCGCCATGCGCGCCCAGACCTGCTCCATCGCCCCCATGTCGGAGTTGCCGAGCGCGCGATAGAACCCCTCGTTCGCGAGGAGCGCTTCCTGCTCCGCTTCCGTGTGCGTTCCCGGCTCGGTCACGCGCCAAGGATAGCCGCCCCGCTCGGCCACCGTCCGTCCGCCTGTTACGGACACGAAAAACGGGGCCCGTCGAACGGGCCCCGTCTGGCCTTGTGCCGAGTCGCCGGCTGGTTAGCCTTCCGTACCGGCGCCGATGCCTGCCTCGTAGCGATGCGCCAGCTCGTCCTCGAAGAAGAACTTCTCCTCGCCGAAGGCGGGCCGAAGCTCGTTCAGCCAGGTAGCCGACTCGTCGTACTGCGCGAAGAACGGGCGCCCGACCCAGTCCGGGTCGCGACCCTGCAGGAAGGTCAGCGTCAGCACCTTCTGTCCCGCGACCTCGGCCGGACCGCTCACGGCAACCTTTCCGGGCTCCGCCGACATGCTCGGCCCGCGCACCGTTCGCGCCAGTCCGCTGACCTGGTTGTATGCGCCGCGGAAGATCTCCCACGCTCGTACGAGCGGGATCTCAAAGAAGTGCTTCGCGCCCGTGTCGCGCGCGACGAACATGTAGTACGGGATCATTCCGAGCCGTACCTGCTCGCGCCACATCTCCGCCCACGCGTCCGAGGTGTCGTTGATGTTCCGCATGATCGGCGACTGCGTCCGGATCTGGGCGCCCGTCTCGCGGATGCGCTCCGTCGCCTCGCGCACCGCCGGTGTGCTCAGCTCTCGCGGGTGGTTGAAGTGCGCCATGATCGAGAGGTGCCGCCCGGTCGCCGTGATGCGCCGGAAGATGTCCAGCATCTCCTCCGCGTCGTCGTCCGTCGTGAAGCGGTACGGCCAGTAGCCCAGCGCCTTCGTCCCGATGCGGATCGTCCGCAGGTTGGGCGGGTCGTCCTCCAGGATCGGGTCGATGTACTGCTTGAAGCGGCGCGTCTTCATCACCATCGGGTCGCCGCCGGTGATGAGCACGTCGCTCACGCGCGGCCGCTCCCGCAGGTACGCGACGAGGCCGTTCGCCTGCTTCGTCGCGAACTTCAGGTCGTCGAGGCCCACGAACTGCGGCCAGCGGAAGCAGAAGGTGCAGTAGGCGTGGCAGGTCTGCCCGTTGCTCGGGAAGAGGAGGACCGTCTCCTCGTACTTGTGCTGCAAGCCCTCGACGGTCTCCTCGTAGAGGACCGGCACGTTGTGCTCGAGCTGCCCCGCCGGATGCGGGTTGAGCGTCATGCGAATGCGGTTTGCCGCCTCGTCGATCTCGGCCCGGGAAGCGTCCCGCGAGACCAGCGTCGCCACCTCGTCGAAGTGCTCGTCGCGCAGCATGTGCTGCTGCGGGAACGTCAGCGTGAAGATCGGGTCGTTGGGAACGTCGTCCCAGTTGATCAGCTCGTTCACGACATAATTATTGGTCTTGAACGGCAGCACCCGGGATACCACGTCGATCGCGAAGCGCTGATCGTCGGTCAGTCGCTCCGCCTGGGGCAGTCCTTCCACGTTGTGGAGAGTGATCGCGCGGTATTTGGCGCGCTCCGGGGATTCCTCGGAGAGGTCAACTACTGTGCTCGTCATAAGGGGCGCCTCCTCTGGCTACTGTATACCCGCCATGGTGGCGGGGCGGGCGATCTCTGCTCGAAACCACCGACTGGGAGGCTGGTCGCGTAGTCGCGAGCCTCCGAACGCCTGCGGGGTTAGCTGACGGGTTCGGCGTCGGAGATCGCCTGTGCGCTCTCGCGCACTTCACCCCAACAATGGGTCCCCCGCTCCCCGTGCGACCCGGGTGAGTCGCGCGAAGATTCGGCCCCTCCAGTTTATCACGCGTTATGGAACCCCCCGCCGTGATCTGACCTACATGCGCCAGTGGTCGTACACTGACAGGTGCTGCCGACATAAGTTGGCATTCCCGGAGGCGCGCAATGCCCCGAGCCATCTGGAAGGGTGTCATCAGCTTCGGCATGGTGAGCATCCCCATCCGCCTCTTCCCCGCCACCGAGAGCAAGGACATCGGCTTCCGCCAGCTCCGCCGCGACACGAACACCCGCGTCCGCATGCTCCGCTGGGATCCCGTCGAGGAGCAGGAAGTGCCCTACGAGGAGATCGTGAAGGGCTACGAGTACGCCAAGGACCGCTACGTCATCGTCGACGATGAGGACCTGGAGAAGCTGCCCCTTCCCACCAAGCACACCATTGAGCTCACCGCCTTCGTCGAGGAAGCCGAGATCGATCCCGTCCACTACGAGAAGTCCTATTACCTCTCCCCCGAGGACGCGGGTATCAAGCCCTACTCCCTCCTGATCCGCGCCATGCAGGCGAAGGGCCTCATCGCCATCGCCAAGGTCGCCATCCGAACCAAGGAGCGCCTCTGCGCTCTCCGTGCGCGCGGCGACCAGCTCATCCTCGAAACGCTCTACTACCCCGACGAGATCCGCGATCCCGGCGAGTCCGTCGCCGTCGACGAGGTCTCCGAAGAGGAGATGGAGATGGCCCGCGCCCTCATCGAGATGCTCGAAGAGCCCTTCGACCCCGAGAAGTACAAGGACCAGTACCGCGAGGCGCTGATGACCATCATCAACGCCAAGCTCGAAGGCCAGGAGGTCGCGACCCCCGAGGCGGCCGCGCCGCAGCCTGCCGTCGACCTCATGGCCGCCCTCCGCGCGAGCGTCGAGGCCGCCAAGGCCCGCAAGGAGAGCGAGTCGGCCGCCCCGGCCGCGGACAACGGCGCCACGGCCGACGAGAAAGCCGCCGTCGCCGCAGACTAGCCATGCCTCACCACGCGGCTCGTCTGGCGGAGGTCATTGCCAGCGACTTCTACGGAGGGCAGGGGCTGAAGCTGAAAGGACAGCCACCAAGAAAGTGGGAGGAATCGTGCGAGGTAAGGGCCGTTGAGGAGTTGCGGGACCGTGGCGCTGACGACCGCCAAGTACGGCTTTTCCTGACCTTTGTCGCTGCGGTGTCTCGCGACAGGGACTTCAAGCAACTCCTAGACGCCGCTGTCGATCTCTTCAAGACCCGCCGAGAGCTGTATGAGCCCGGCGAGGTTGCTGAGATGCCCCTCGATGCCCTCCGAAACTGGCTCCGAGAGGCTAGGGTTAGTCGGAAGCACAGGCCCGACTCGGACGCTTGGTCCGCCATTGCTAGCAGTCTGACGCAGCCAGGCCCAATTGCGACTGCCATCCATGACGGCACAGGAGACGCTAGGAGGCTCCTGTGGGAACTGGATGCGCTAGCTGACGGCGACCCCCGCTATCCCCTCCTTAAGGGCGACAAGTCCGGTCCGCTGTGGTTGGGGTGGCTCGCTGTCTTGGGTTCCGCTGACCTAGAGAACCTTGCCCTTGTGCCCGTAGCGGTAGACACCCATGTCCGGCGAGTAAGCAAGGCGCTTGGAGTTGTTGATGCAGGCAAGGCTAGGGCTCCCATCGTGGACCGGGCGATTCGTGCGGCTTGGTTGGCCGTGGTCGACGAGGCTGAACTAGTGGGTCCTGTGGGCGCGGCAGGCACATGCGCCGCACTCAACTCGCCGCTGTGGCTACTGGGGAAGCACGGTTGGCAGTGCTACAAGCGGTGGGTACCGGAGTGACCGAACCCCTCGACCAATACCGCGAGAAGCGCGACTTCGCGGCCACCCCCGAACCCCCCGACGCCGTCCCCGAGGGGCGTGCCGGCCCCCTCACCTTTGTCGTCCAGAAGCACGACGCGACCCGCCTTCACTACGACCTCCGCCTTGAGGTTGGCGGTGTCATGAAGTCCTGGGCCGTGCCCCGCGGCCCTTCCAGCGACCCCGCTGTCCGCCGCCACGCCGTCATGACCGAGGACCATCCCATCGCCTACTCCGCCTTCGAGGGCGTCATTCCGAAGGGCCAGTACGGCGCAGGTCAGGTAATCGTCTGGGACGCCGGCACCTACGCGCCCGAGCACGAACGCGTCTACGACTTCTCCTCCCGCGAGGAGGCCGAGGCAGCCATGGAGGCGGCCATCGAGGCCGGCAAGCTCTCCGTCCAGATGCGCGGCCGCAAGCTCAAGGGCTCCTGGTCCCTCGTCAAGACCTCAACCGACTGGCTCCTTCTCAAGCACGACGACCCCCTCGCCGACCCCGACGCTGACCTCACCGCCCTCGATCGCTCCGTCGTCTCCGGCCTCACCCTCGACGACATCCGAGACGGCCACCTCCCCCGCCACCGCAAGGCCCCCTCCGACTACACTCCCGACGCCCTCAACGGATCGAGTGCCGCGCCCTTCCCCGACACCCTCCCGCCCATGATGGCGAGCGTCCGCGAGCCCTTCTCCCATCCCGACTGGCTCTTCGAACCCAAGCTCGACGGCATCCGCGCCGTCGCCCACATCTCCGGCGGCGAGGCCCACCTCTACTCGCGTCGTGGCACCGACCTCACCGCCACCTACCCCGGCCTCGTCGCCGCCCTCGCCGCCCAGCCCGTCGCCGAGGCCGTCTACGACGGCGAGATCTGCGCCTTCGACGAGCGCGGTGTGCCCTCCTTTGAGCTCCTCCAGCAGCGCATGAACCTCGCCGGCGAACTCGACATCGCCGGAGCCGAGGCGCGTGTTCCCGTCAGCTACATGGCCTTCGACCTGCTCCACCTCGACGGCTTCGATCTCACCGGCGTCGTCCTCGAGGAGCGCAAGGAGACTCTGGCCCGCGTCCTTTTGCCGGTCGGCCCCGTCGCCCTCGTCGAGCACTTTCAGGCCGAGGGCAAGGAGGCCTACGACGGCGCCGTCGCACTCGGGTTGGAAGGGGTCGTCGCCAAGCGCCGCGGGAGTCGCTACCTCCCCGGGAAGCGCTCCGACTCATGGGCCAAGATCAAGGCCCGCCAGACCGCCGAGTTCGTCGTGGCCGGCTTCACCCCCGGCGAGGGCCTCCGCGAGCCGACCTTCGGCGCGCTCCTGCTCGCCGCCCGCGAGGAAGACGGCGCCCTCACCTACCGCGGTCGCGCCGGCGGAGGCTTCAGCGACGCCCTCCTCGTCGACCTCCGCGCCCGGCTCGACACGCTGACGACCGACGCCTCCCCACTCCCCGAGACCCCGCCCGAAGCCCAGGACGCGACCTTCGTCCGCCCCGAGCTGGTCGTCGAGGTCGAATACACCGAGGTCACGTCAGCCGGGCTGTTGCGAGCCCCCGTCTTCAAGCGCCTCCGCCCCGACATCGCCCCCGACGACGTCGTCTTCGTCGCGGAACCGGCGTCGGCTGCCCCCGCTCCTCCCACCGCCCCCTCGCTGTCGAGCCAGGTCGCCTCGGTGCTCGCCCAACTCGACGAGAATCGCGAGGAACTGCGCCTCGATGTCGAGGGCCACGAGATTCCGGTAACGAATCTCGGGAAGGCGCTCTGGCCGGAGCACGGCTCCCAGCGCGCCGTCACCAAGCGCGACCTGCTGCGCTATCTCGCGACGGTCGCCCCCCTCATGCTCCCCCACCTGCGCGACCGCCTCATCACCCTCACCCGCTACCCCAACGGCATCGGCGACCTTCACTTCTACCAGAAGCACTCCGAAGCTCCGCCCCCGGAATTCGTCGAGACCGTGACCCACCACTCCGAGGGCGCCGGCGGTGACCGCGAGTTCCTGCTCTGCAACAACCTCGCGACGCTGCTCTGGCTGGGGCAGCTTGCCAACCTCGAGTTTCACGCGACCATGGCCCGTGTCTCTCCCGAGCCCGACGCCCACGGCCTCCCCCGCGACTTCACCGGTTCGCGCGAGAACGTTGAGGCATCCGTCCTCAACTACCCCGACTTCCTCCTCTTCGACCTCGACCCCTACATCTACCGGGGCGACGAGGCTGCCGGCGAGGAACCCCAGCTCAACCGCAAGGCCTTCGCCAAGACCGTCGAGGTGGCCCGCGCCTTCAAGGAGATCCTCGATGCCGCCGCTCTCCCCTCCTACGTGAAGACGTCGGGCGCGACCGGCCTGCACATCTACGTGCCCGTCCTCCGCCAGTTCCCCTACCCCGTCATTCGCTCCCTCTGCGAGACCGTCAGCGGGGAGCTGCTCGCCCGCATGTCCCGCGATGTCACCCTTGAGTGGGCCTCCGAGAAGCGCACCGGCAAGATCTTCCTCGACGTCAACCAGAACGCCCGCGCCAAGAACGTCGCCGCCATCTTTTCGCCCCGCGCCAAGCCCGGCGCGCCCGTCTCCGTGCCCGTCCGCTGGGACGAGCTCGACGACCTCTACCCGACCGACTTCACCGTGCTCACCGCCCTCGAACGATTCGCCGAGACCGGCGATCTCTGGGCCGGCATCCTCGACGCGAAGCAGGACCTGACCGCCCTCCTCGGGATCGACGCATGAGCGAAGAACGCCCCCTCGACCTGCGCGGACGCGACCGCAAAGAGGCCATCGAGATGGTCCAGCGCGCCCTCATCGAAGCGGGCTACGAGACGAGTGACCGCGTCGAAGTGCTGGGTGGGGCGTTCGTCGCTGAGGCCGTCCGCGGCTACTGGGCCGAGGGCCTCAGCGCCGCCGAGGCGCACCACCGCCTCTGCGCCGAGGATCCCGAGCTCGCCCGCGCCATCGAGGCGCTCGCGCCCCTCCTCCTCAACCGCGCCGAGGCCCGCAACCAGCGAGAGGCGGCAGTCGCCGCCGTCGAGCTCCTGCTCGCCGGCAGCGCTCCGGAGCGGGACCAGCTCCGCTTCCCGCTGGACCCGGACTCCCCCTAGACCTTCGCCCCCGCCACGATGTCCTCGACGACCGCCGGATCGGCGAGCGTCGTCACATCGCCCACGTTTTCGGGCTCGCCCTCGGCGATCTTGCGCAGGATGCGCCGCATGATCTTGCCCGACCGCGTCTTCGGCAGGCCCGGTACGAACTGGATTTGGTCCGGCGTCGCGATCGGGCTGATCTCCGTGCGAACCGCCATCCGCAGCTCCCGCTCGATGTCGTCCGAGCCGCTCCAGCCCTGGTTCAGCATCACGTACGCGTAGATGCCCGTTCCCTTCACGTCGTGCGGGTAGCCGACCACGGCCGCCTCCGCACAGGCCTCGTGACCCACGAGCGCGCCCTCGATCTCGGCGCTCCCCAGCCGGTGCCCGGCCACGTTCATCACGTCGTCCACACGCCCCGTGATCCAGTAGTAGCCGTCCTGGTCGCGGTGGCAACCGTCGCCCGTGAAGTACTTCCCCGGGTAGGTCGTGAGGTACGTGTCGATGAAGCGTTGGTGGTCGCCGTAGACCGTGCGCATCATCCCCGGCCACGAGGCCAGCATGCAGAGCCGCCCCGTTACCCCGTTCCCCTCAATGACGTTGCCGCCCTCGTCCACCACCGCCGGCTCCACCCCCAGGAACGGGAGCGAGGCCGACCCCGGCTTCATGTCATTCGCGCCCGGGAGGCCCGTGATCATGTGGCCACCCGTCTCCGTCTGCCAGTACGTGTCGACGACGGAGCAGCGCTCCCCGCCCACGACGCCGTAGTACCAGCGCCAGGCCTCCGGGTTGATGGGCTCGCCCACCGACCCCAGCACGCGCAGGCTCTCGCGACTGTAGCGCGTCACGTGCTCGTCGCCCTCGGCCGCGATTGCCCGGATCGCCGTGGGCGCCGTGTAGAAGCTGTTGATCCCCAGCCGGTCCACCATGTCCCAGTAGCGACCCGCGTCCGGGTACGTCGGCACCGACTCGAACAGCACCGACGTCGCCCCGTTCGCCAGCGGCCCGTACACGATGTAGCTGTGCCCCGTGATCCAGCCGACGTCCGCGGCGCAGCAGTAGATGTCGCCGTCGCGGTAGTCGAACGTGTAGCGGTGCGAGAGCATCGTGTAGAGCAGGTAGCCCGCCTTCGTGTGGAGCACGCCCTTCGGCTTCCCCGTCGAACCGGATGTGTACAGGATGAACAGCGGATCCTCCGCCCCCATCTCCTCCGGCGCGGCCTCCGTCGACTGCCCCGCCAGCGCTTCGTCCCACCAGACGTCGCGCCCCTCGGTCATTGAGATGTCGGCGTCGGTGCGTTTGTAGACGATGACGAACTCGATGCTCTCGCCGCCCATCGTCAACGCTTCGTCGACGTTCGCCTTCAGCGCCACCGTCCGGCCGCCCCGCATCCCCTCGTCCTGCGTGATGATCGCCTTGCAGGTCGAGTCTTCCACCCGGTCCACGATCGAGCGCGGGCTGAACCCGCCGAAGATGACGGAGTGCACCGCCCCGATGCGCGCGCACGCCAGCATCGCCACGACCAGCTCGGGCACCATGCCCATGTAGATCGCGATACGGTCGCCCTTCTGTACGCCGCGCGAACGCAGGGCATTCGCCAGCCGCCCGACCTCGTCGGCGACCTCCTGGTAGGTGAGCGAGCGGTTGTCGCCCGGCTCGTCGCCCTCCAGCAGGAGTGCGACCTGGTCGCCGCGCGTCGCCAGGTGCCGGTCGAGGCAGTTCACGCTCACGTTGAGCGTGCCCTCCTTGAACCACGCGATGTGGCCCGTCGTGAAGTCCTCCTCGACCACCGTCTGGAAGTCGCTCATCCACTCGAGGTTGGTCCGTGCCTGCTCCGCCCAGAACGCCTCGCGGTCCTCGATCGAGCGGCGGCGCATCTCGTCGTACTCCTCGCGGGAGCCCACGTAGGCGCCCTCGCGGACCCGCGCCGGCGGCGCGTAGTGCTCGTCGACCGGCAGTCCGATGTCGCTCGATCCGTTGCTCACGTCTGGCCTCCTGCGCGCCCACCGGCACGCCTCAATCAGGTCGTGCGCGAGATTCTACCGATACGCTCCGTGCTTCCGCGCCACACCGGCCCGCGTTACGATCGTCGGCGATGAGTTCCCGTCGGCCCCGACGCCAGCGCCGCCGCCGCGAGCGCGCCTCGACCCTCCCGCGTCCCGGCGCGACCCCCACCCCCCAGCCCGCCGGCGCGCCCACCGCGAGCATCCCCGACCAGACCCCCCGCGAGCACCACGTCGCCACCGACTACCGCTACGTCCGCCGCGACCTCGGCGCCGTCGCCGTCGTCAGCGTGCTCACGCTCGCCTTCGTCCTGGTCATGGCCGTTATCGCCTGAGATCGCGCCTTCGTGCGCTACCGCAGGTTCTGGTACGCGAACCAGACGCCGATCCCCGCGGCCACCAGCCCCCACAACGCGAAGTGCTGCCCGCCGAACAGGATCAGCACCACCCACGCCAGCACGATCCCGCCGATTGCGAATCCCACCATCCCCGGCCCTCGCTTCCCACCCGTCGCGAACTCCAGCAGCCGCGTGAATCCGTAGCCCAGCGCCACCCCCACGATGAGCGCGAAGAACCCTCGTGTGAACGGCAACAGGATGAGCGCCCAGAGAAGGCCCATCACCACCCCGCCCACGACCGACGCCAGCCCCGCCCGCAGCATGTTCTGACCGGACAGCACGTACATGGGCGCGCGCACCACCCGGGCGCAGTCCGGGCAGCGCGCCCCCACGGGCGACTGGATCAGGCAGGACGGACAGATCGGGGCTTCGCAGCGGCTGCAGCGCAGGGCGGTCTGGACCCCGGCGTTGCAGGGGCACTCCACCGTTTCGGGCATCGATTCCATGCTAGCAGACGCCCCGGATGCCTCCGGTAACGGACCGTGAGGGGTGTGAGCGGCTCTACTGGCCGGTCGGGTTCTCCACCAGCGCGAACGAGATCGTGCCGTCCGCCACCACCTGCCCGTCGACGCTCGCCTCCACCGCCCCGCGCCCCACCGGCCCCCGCATCCGCTCCAGCGTGAACGACAGCCGCAGCTGGTCGCCCGGTGTGACGGGACGCCGGAAACGCATCTTCTCGATGCCCCCGAACATCGGGATCTTCCCCGCCTGGTCCACGTCCCGCAGCAGCGTGATCGCCGCCACCTGCGCCAGCGCCTCTGCGATGAGCACGCCCGGCATAACCCGGTTCCCCGGGAAGTGCCCCTCGAAGAACCACTCATTTGCGGTCACGCTCTTGATGCCGACGCCGCGCGCCCCGTCCTCGATTTCGACCATCCGGTCGACCAGCAGCATCGGGTAGCGGTGGGGGATGATCTGCTCGATCTCGTCGGCGCTCAGGTTCACGTCCATCAGGATGCTCCCGCTTGCGCGAGTCCGGGGACCGCGCGCTCTTCGAGGAAGGCCACGAACTCCGCGACGGCGCTGTCCGCGAAGGGAATGTCGCCGATCTCGCGGTCATTCGGATTGCCCAGCCCGTGGTAGTCGCTCCCGCCCGAGCGGGCCAGGCCGAGCTTCTCCGAGAGCGCCTCGTGCGCGGCTATGGTTTCCGCGTCGTAGAACTTGTAGTACGTCTCGATGCCGTCGAGTCCCATCCCCGTGAGTTCGGCCACGCGTTCCTCGTAGTTTTCCCCGAGGTAGATGGGATGCGCCACGAAGACCGCCCCGCCCGCTTCGTGCAGCAGCGCGATCGCTTCCGCCGGCGTCAGCCGGTCGCGTGTGATGTGGGCGGGCTTGCCGTCACCGAGCCATGTGCCGAATGCCTCTGCCACGCTCCCCACGTACCCCGCCTCGACGAGCGCGCGCGCCACGTGGGGTCGCCCGACGCTCGCATCACCGGCGATCTCCTGCACCCGCTCGACATCAAGAGTGACTCCGTGCTCGCCCAGCACGCGCACCATGCGCTTCATGCGCCCCACCCGGCCCTCGCGCTGCTCGCTCAGGTAGGCCTGCAGCGGCCCGTGCCCGATGTCGAACCCGAAGCCGAGCAAGTGCGCATCCGCCCCGTCGATGTCCACGCTCAGCTCGATGCCGGAGATGAGGCGCAGTCCAACCCGCTCCGCGGCGGCGCCCGCTTCCTCCAACCCTTCAGTCGTGTCGTGGTCGGTCAACGCAAGCGTACGTACGCCGTTCGCCGCCGCTGTTTCCATCACCCACGTAGGGCTGTGCACGCCGTCGGAGGCGGTGCTGTGCATGTGGAAGTCGCCGATCGCCACGTTGCCGCCTAACGCGCGTACTCCGTCGCGCGCGTCTCCCGCACGACGGTCACCTTGATCTGTCCCGGGTAGTCGACGCTCTCCTCGATCTTCTGGCTCACGTCGCGCGCGATGCGCATCGATTCGAGGTCGTCGACCTGCTCGGGGCTGACAACGATCCGGAGCTCGCGGCCCGCCTGGATGGCGAACGCCTGCTCCACGCCCTTCTGGTCCTTCGCGATCTCTTCAAGCGTCTCGAGCCGCTTCACGTAGCTGTCGAGCGATTCGCGCCGCGCGCCGGGGCGCCCGCCGCTGATGGCGTCCGCCATCTGCACGATCACGGCCTCCACCGTGCCGAGCTCGACCTCCTCGTGGTGCGCCTCGATGCAGTGCGCGACCTCCTCGCGGATGCGGTAGCGCCGCGCGATGTCCGCCCCGATGAGGGCGTGCGTCCCCTCGACCTCGTGGTCGACGGCTTTCCCGAGGTCGTGCAGGAAGCCGCCGGCGCGCGCGATGTCTTCGTCGGCGCCCACTTCCCGCGCGATCATCGCGGCGATATGCGCCGTCTCGACGGAGTGGCGCATGACGTTCTGGCCGTAGCTCGTGCGGTACCGCAACCGCCCCAGAGTCTTCATCACCTCGGGGTGCAGGTTGAGCACGTCCGCCTCCGCCGCTGCCGCCTCCGCCGATTCGGCCATCGTCGTTTCGACGTTGCGCTGCGCCTTCGAGACCGCCTCTTCGATGCGGGTCGGGTGGATGCGGCCGTCCTGAACAAGGCCGGCGAGCGCCACCCGCGCGACCTCGCGCCTCACCGGGTCGAACGAGCTGATCGTCACGGCGTCGGGCGTGTCGTCGATGATCAGGTCGACGCCCGTCGCGGCCTCGATGGCGCGGATGTTGCGCCCCTCGCGCCCGATGATGCGCCCCTTCATGTCATCGCTGCCGATGGGCACGACGGAAACGGTTGTCTCCGCGGTCACCTCGCCTGCGTACCGCTGGATCGCCGTGGCAATGACGTCGCGGGCGCGCGTCGCCGCGGTCTGCTCCGCTTCGCGCTCCATCTCTCGAACGCGGCGGCTTGCTTCGTCCCGGATTTCATCATCCACGGCGGCGAGAAGCTGTTCGCGAGCCTCTTCGCGGCTCAGCCCGCTGACGCGCTCGATGGCGCGCTCCTGCTCCGCACGCAACTCCGCCATGTCTTCCTCGGAAGCGCGTAGCGCCTCCGACCGGTCCTGCAGGGCAATTTCGCGCGAATCAATCCCCTCGGCCTTGCGGTCGAGGTTCTCCTCGCGCTGGGAGAGGCGGTTTTCCGTCCGCGAGAGCTCCGAACGCCACTCGCGGATATTGGCTTCTGCTTCGTTTCTGAGCTTGAGCGCCTCCTCCTTGGTTTCCAGCTCAAGCTCGCGGCTCTTGGTTTCGGCCTCAGAGAGTATCTGCCGGGCGTCCTCCTCCGCCTGCTGCAATGAGTGTTGCGCAGAGCGGCGGCGAAGGACGTAGCCCACGCCGATCCCGATCAGAATGCCCACGAGGCCGGCGACAACGGCAATGATCGCCGGCATGGTCTTGCTCCAGGTGAATCGCAAGTTGCGACATCGTGTTCCCAAAGCGGCGGTGCGCCGCTCTCGGGCGATGGTACGTGTCTTGCCAAGAAGCCGTCAAAGCTTTCATGGTGCAATGAGCGCCACCCGAGGGCGTGCCCCTACCGCCGGTCGGACTCCGGTGCGGTCTCGTTCCAGACCGTTCGCACCGCCTCCTGGATGTCGTCGTAGGCGAACCCCCGACGCCGCAGAAAGCCCCCGAGCCGCTGGCTGAACACCCGGAATTCGAGGTCCGCCAATCGGTGCGCCCGGCCCCGCGCCACCGCCAGGGCGGCCGTTCGGTCGTCCACCGACAACACCGCCTCATCGGCCACTTCGGCCTGAACGCCCTTGCCCAGCAATTCGTAGCGCAGGAGGCGCTGGCCGCGCGGTGCGCTCGACTGCCGCTCCCCCACCCACGACTGTGCGAACGCCTCGTCATCCACCAGGCCCGTCCCCCTCAGCCGCTCCACCTCTTCCTCGATGATGTCCGCTGGGATGCGCCGCTGCCGCAGGTACGTGCGCAACTCCTTCTCGCTGCGGGGTCGGCGCGACAGGTGACGGAGCGCTCCGTTGTGCGCAGTCTGGCGGTACTTCTCAAGGTCCAGCTTCTTTCGCGCCTTGTGGTCGAAGATGTCCCCTTCGCGTATCCCCGCCAGCTTGAGCGCTTCCGCCTGCACGATGACGGTCTCGCCGTCGCTTGTGGTCAGCACGGCAGGCCCCTCCGGCCGCCGCTTGATCGCCGTGACCCGGGGAGGTCCGTCCCGTTCATCCGGGGACATCGAACCGCTCAGGACGCTCCGGCCGCCATCGCCGTATCGACGGCCTCGCTACTGGCCTCACCCTCGTCCGCCACGGGCAGACCCGCCTCGAGCCGCAGTTCGCGCTCGACCGCTTCGAGGATGTCGAGGTTTTCGTAGAGGAACGCCTTGGCCGCCTCGCGCCCCTGCCCGATGCGAAGGTCGCCGTAGCTGTAGAAGGCCCCCGACTTCGTGAGGATGCCCGACTCCGCGCCCAGGTCGACCACGTCCGCCGTGCGGCTGATGCCGCGGGGCGCCGTGAACATGATGTCGAACTCCGCCGTGCGGAAGGGCGCCGCCACCTTGTTCTTCACGATCTTGGCTCGCACCCGCCGCCCGACGACGGTCGTGCCTTTCTTGATGCTCTCGATGGCGCGGAGGTCGATGCGCACGGACGAGTAGAACTTGAGCGCCCGCCCGCCGGGCGTGACCTCCGGGTTGCCAAACACCACCCCCACCTTCTCCCGGAGCTGGTTGATGAAGATGACTGCCGTGCTCGTGCGCGAGATCGTCGCGGTCAGCTTCCGCAGCGCCTGGGACATCAGGCGGGCTTGCAGGCCGACGTGCGAGTCGCCCATCTCGCCCTCGATCTCGGCGCGGGGCACAAGTGCCGCCACTGAGTCGACGACGATGCAGTCGATGGCGTTGGAGCGCACGAGCGCCTCGCAGATCTCCAGCGCCTGCTCGCCCGTATCCGGCTGGCTGATGAGCAGGTCTTCCGTGTTGATGCCGAGGTCCTGGGCGTAGGAGGGGTCGAGCGCGTGCTCCACGTCGATGTAGGCCACGGCACCGCCGGCGCGCTGTGCCTGCGCGATGACGTGCTGTGCGAGCGTGCTCTTGCCCGCCGACTCCGGCCCGTAAATCTCCGTTACGCGGCCACGCGGCAGGCCCCCGATGCCGAGGGCAATGTCCAGCGAGAGTGATCCTGTGGAGATAGCGCCCACCGTCATATTGGCGGTTGCGTCGCCCATCTTCATGATGGCGCCGCTGCCGTACTGCTTCTCGATCTGGCTCAGCGCCAGGTCCAGCGCGCGCTTCCGATCCGCTTCCTGCTTCGCCGTCTGGGCCATGGGGTGTCCCTCCCCGCTGTGTTGGACCGCATGCTACGGGAATAGAACGTATGTACGCAACCACCTCGGCCTGACTAGAACACGTCGAACAGGTTGAACCGGGGCCCGTCCTTGCAGCACAGCCGAACGCCGTGGCGGGTGAAGATCGCGCACCCGTAGCAGAGTCCCCAGCCGCAGGGCATGTTCTCTTCCATCAGGATCTCGGGACGCTGGCGCCGACCGTTCTGCCGCAACGCCTCCGCCATCGACGCGAACATCGGGTTCGGACCGCACGCGTACAGCCTGCTCGACCACGCCACGTACTCGTCCAGGTGCTCCGTGACCCGCCCCCGCAGCCCCTGCGATCCATCCTCCGTCACGACCACGTACTCGACCTCGCTCGGCCAGGCCGAAGCCGGCAGGAGTTGTGAGGCCGTCCGTGCGCCCATCATCGCTGTCACCTGGTGCCCCTGCGCCAGTGCCACCTCGGCAAGGTCGACCATCGGCGCGACGCCCACGCCCCCTGCCACCAGCAGCAGATTCCCGGAGCCGTCGGGAAGCCGGAAGCCGTTCCCGAGCGGGCCGTAGAGCGACACCGTGTCCCCCCGGCGGCGCCCTGCCAGCCAGGCCGTCCCTCGCCCCGCGACTGTGTAGAGCAGCGCGATCCGCCCCTCCTGCGCGCGGTGGTAGCTGAACGCGCGTGAGAACTCGGGATCTCCACCTTCGGCGGAGCAGCGCACCATCACGAACTGTCCGGGCGTGTGTCCCGCCGCCGCCAGGTTGGGTGCATCGAGCCAGATGACGTAGCCGCCTTCGTAGCACGGCTCGTTCGAGAGGACCGTCGCCTCTTCGCGGATCATCGCGCCACGTACTCGTCCAGCCGCGCGACCTCCGGCGTCACGGTCCCGCGCATCGTCTCGATGGCCGCCCGCGCCGTGTCGATCGACGTGAAGCAGGGGATGCGCTTCTCCGCCGCCGCCCGCCGGATGTGGAAGCCGTCCCGCAACGAACCCGTCATGCGGTTCTCGGACGTGTTCAGCACACAGCGAACCGTACCGTCCTCGATCACGTCCACCACGTTCGGATGAGTGCCGCTCAGCACCTTCGTCACGACCGTTGAGGGGATGCCGAGCCCGTCCAGCATCGCCCCCGTGCCCTCCGTCGCGTAGAGATCGCAGCCGGCGTCGTGGAGCGCGTGGACAAGCGACAGCGCCTCAGCCTTCGTCTGGTCGCTCAACGAAAGAAGCACGGGCGTCCCTGGCTCCAGCGCCAGGTCCGAGGCGACGAGCGCCTTCGCCAGCGCAGGCTCGTAGGTGCTGTCGATGCCCATCACCTCGCCCGTGCTCTTCATCTCCGGCCCGAGGTACGTGTCAACCTCCGCCAGTTTCGACATCGAGAAGACGGGCGCCTTCACCGCCACCAGGTTCCGTTCCGGCCAGAGGCCGCCGTCGTACCCCTGGCTCTCCAGCGACTCGCCGCACATGGCTCGCACCGCCAGCTGCACCATGGGCACGCCCGTCACCTTCGAGATGAACGGTACCGTGCGGCTCGCCCGCGGATTCACCTCCAGCACGTACACCTGCGGCGCCCCCGAGGCATCCCTGGGCAACACCACGTACTGGATGTTCGTAAGCCCGATGGCGCCCATGCCGAGCACGATCTGCTCCGTGTGGCGGCAGATGGTCTCCCGCTCCTCGTCGTCCAGGTGGACCGGCGGGTAGACCGCCATCGAGTCGCCCGAGTGCACTCCCGCCCGCTCGATGTGCTCCATGATCCCGGGGATGAGGACGCGCTCACCGTCGCAGATCGCGTCCACCTCCACCTCCCGGCCCTCCAGGTACTTGTCGATCAGGATCGGCCGCCCCTCCGCCGCCTCAGCCGCCTGCGCCAGGAACCCGACCATCTCCCGCGGGTTCTGCACGATCTCCATCGCCCGCCCCCCGAGCACGTACGAGGGCCGCACGAGCACCGGGTAGCCGATCGTCTGCGCCGTCTTCAGCCCCTCCTCCAGCGTGCGTACCGCCGCGCCTGGAGGCTGGGGAATCCCGAGGTTCTGCAGGAACCGCTCGAACAGCTCGCGGTCCTCTGCCGTATCGATCGCCTCCGCGCTCGACCCGATGATTCCCTGTCCCGCCCGCCACAGCGGCTCCGCCAGGTTCACCGCCGTCTGCCCGCCGAACTGCACGATGCTCGTCGGCGTCTCGCCCGTTTCCCCCGCCTCGTTCTCGAGGATGTTGCGAACCGCCTCCTCGTCCAGCGGCTCGAAGTAGAGCCGGTCGCTCGTGTCGAAGTCCGTCGAGACCGTCTCCGGGTTCGAGTTCACCAAGATCGCCCGCCGCCCCGCGTCCTGGAGCGCCCAGGCCGCGTGCACGCTCGCGTAGTCGAACTCGATCCCCTGCCCGATCCTGATTGGCCCGCTCCCCAGCACCACCGTCGAGACGCCTGGCTCCGGCGTCGCCTCGTTCTCCTGCTCGTAGGTCGAATAGAAGTAGGGCGTGAACGCATCGAACTCGGCCGCGCAGGTGTCGACCATCTTGTACACCGGTCGCATCCCGAGCTGGAGGCGCAGTTCGCGCACGTGCTCCGCGAGCCGGTCGGCGAGTTGCCCCACCATCTCGTCGCTGAACCCCATCTGCTTCGCTTCCAGCAGCAGGTCGGCGTCGAGCGGCTCCGAGAGCAGCCGGCGCTCCACCCCCACGATCCGCTGCAGGCGCTCCAGGAACCACGGGTCGACCCCCGTCTCCGTCGCGAGGTCGGCGACCGGCACGTCCCGCCGCAGCGCCGCCATCAGCGCCCAGAGGCGCGTGTCCGTTGCCCGCAGATCGATGGCCTTGGCGTCGCGCCACGCCGCGTCCTCCCAAAGCAACGTTCGCCGTCCGAACTCGAGCGAGCGCACGGCCTTGTTCAACGCGCCCTCGAAGGTGCGGTCGATCGCCATTACCTCGCCGGTGGCCTTCATCTGTGTGCCCAGTCCCCGGTCGCCCAGGGCGAACTTGTCGAAGGGCCAGCGCGGAATCTTGACGACGCAGTAGTCGAGCGCTGGCTCGAACGCCGCCGTCGTGCGCTGCGTAACCGCGTTCGGGATCTCGTCGAGCGTCTTGCCGCAGGCGATCTTCGCCGCCACCCGTGCGATCGGGTACCCGGTTGCCTTCGAGGCAAGGGCCGACGAGCGCGAGACGCGTGGGTTCACCTCGATCACGAAGTACGGAAGCGGTTCGCTCGGGTCACCCTCCCAGTCGCGTACGTCCTTGCGCGGCGCCATCGAGAACTGGATGTTGCAGCCGCCCTCGATGCCGAGCTCGTCGATGATGCGTAGCGCCGCCGAGCGCAGCATCTGGTAGTCCTTGTCCGTCAACGTCTGTGAGGGCGCGACCACGATTGAGTCGCCCGTGTGGACGCCCATCGGGTCGAGGTTCTCCATGTTGCAGATCGTCACGCAGTTGCCCGCGCTGTCCCGCATGACCTCGTACTCGACTTCTTTCCAGCCGCCGAGGTAGCGCTCGACCAGCACCTGCGTGATCGGGCTGGCCGCCAGGCCGCTCGTCGCGATCGTGCGCAGCTCTTCCGGCGTGAAGGCGATGCCTCCACCCGTCCCGCCGAGCGTGTAGGCGGGTCGGATTACCACTGGCAGCCCGATCCGCTCCGCCGCCGCCTCGCACGCCTCGACCGTCTCGCAGGGCTCGCTCTCGAGCACGGGCTCGCCGATCTTCGCCAGCAGGTCGTTGAACAGCTCCCGGTCCTCCGCTCGCCGGATCGACTCCAGCGGCGTGCCCAGCAGCTTCACGTTGTACTTCTCGAGAATCCCCGCGTTCGCGAGGTCCACAGCGAGGTTGAGGCCGGTCTGGCCCCCGAGCGTCGGTAGCAGGCCGTCCGGCCGCTCCCGGGCGATGATGCGCTCGATCGTCGGCACCGTGAGCGGTTCGATGTAGACCGCATCCGCCACGTCGAGGTCGGTCATGATCGTGGCCGGATTCGAGTTCACGAGGATGCTGCGCACCCCCTCCTCGCGCACGGCCTTGCAGGCCTGCGTGCCGGCGTAGTCGAACTCCGCCGCCTGCCCAATGACGATCGCGCCGGAGCCGATGATCAGGACGCTTTCCGGCTTCGTCATCGCGCCCTCCCTCCGGCCCCGCGCCGCATCAGCCACCCGAGCCCCTCCCGCAGCGGCGGCGTCGCGAGCAGGAGCAGCAGCAGCGGCGCGAGCACGGCCCCGCGGCCCGCCCCGTCCAGCACCAGCGCCCCCACGATCGCGCCCGTCGCGATGCCCGTCGCGACCGGAACCAGGTAGCGGCCGCCCTCTCGCGCCCCCTCGCCCAGCAGCACCAGCCCCAACATCCCCAGGAACAGCCCGGAAAGCCCGAGCCCGCCCGCGAACAGCAACGCCCAGAACCGCCCCGCCTCGTCGCCGGCCACGTTCTCGCCGGCGAAGGTCGCGACAAGGATGAACACCGCCATCGCGAGCGCCGTCGCCGCGAGGGCGATGAGCACGTCGGTCCAGCTCGCGGCCGCGCGCGACGCGTCGCGCCGGACGGCTCCGCCGCGCGTTGGCGGCAGGGGGCGGCGTGTGCTGCTCACGGCTGCCATCTAAAGGGGCAGCTCGAACGTCATGTCGGGGTTGCGCAGGGGAACCATCCCCCCGATCGAGGAAAGGAAGCTGAGCGCCGGCTCGTTGCCTTCCGGCAGCCGCCCGCGGATTCGGCGCAGGCCGCGCTCGCGCGCGAGCGCCAGCAGCTCTTCCGCGAGCTGCGTGGCGATGCCCCGCTGGCGGTGGTCCGGCAGCACCCAGACCCCGAGCTCCGCCGTCTCCGGTTCGTCGGGGCTCGCTTCGACCATCCCGAACGCCACCGGAATCGACCCGTCCAGCGCGATCGCGGCGGCCCCGTGCTCCCCGATGCGCGAGAGCCAGCCTCGTGCCATGTCGGTGTCGAGGTTTGGCGGAAGGCTCGTGTTCGACTCGTCGCGCAGGGCGTGCGCGATGGAGGCGACGGCTGCCGCGTCGTCGCTTGTCGCCTGCCGCATCGCCGTCGTGCGCGTCATCGCTTGCCTCCTGCCGAGTCCATCATCTCCACGAAGCGGTCGAACATATCCATGCTGTCGAGCGGCCCCGGACTCGCTTCTGAGTGGTACTGGATGGTCATCACCGGCTCGTCGCGCATGCTGAGCCCTTCGACCGTGCCGTCGTTCAGGTTCACGTGGCTTACCGCCGCCGATGCCGCCAGACGCTCGGGGTCGACGGCGTAGCCGTGGTTCTGCGCCGTAATCGTCACCGTGCCCGTGCGCTCGTCGCGAACGGGGTGGTTCCCGCCCCGGTGCCCGAACGGCAGTTTGAAGGTGCCTGCTCCCAGCGCCCGCGCGATCACCTGGTGCCCCAGGCAGATGCCGAACAGGGGAACCCTCCCGATCAGCTTGCGGGTTTCCTCGACTTGCGCGTTCTGGACCTGTGGGTCGCCCGGCCCCGGCGACCACAGGACGCCGTCTGGCCTGAGCGCGAGCACCTCCTCCGCGTTCGCGTCGATGGGGAGAACGGTGACCTCGCAGTTTCGCGCGACGAGCGAACGCATGATGTTGCGTTTCACCCCGCCGTCGATGAGGGCCACCCGCTTCGGGCTCCCCGCCGCCTCCGCTCTCTCAGGCTTCACGATTGCCTTGTTCGACCGCGACTCCATGGCAGGCCGGAGCTCGTGCTTCTCCGCGAACGACTCCCAGGCGTACTGCTCCGCCGTCGAGACCTGCGACGCCCAGTCGATGCCGTCATAGCCGGGGAGCGACTGAACGCGCTCCCGCGCCTCCTCGACCCGCTCCGTTGTGATCACGCCCAGCATCACCCCGTGACGCCGGATGCGCCGCGTGATCGCGCGGGTGTCGACGCCATCGATAGCGACAACGCCGCGCTCGGCCAGGAACGTCGCGAGGTCGCTCGTCGAAAGCGGGTGGCTCGAGACCGGCGCCACCTCGCGCACGATCAATCCCCGTGGCTGGATCTGCCCTGACTCCTCCACCGCCGTGTCGACCCCGTAGTTCCCGATCATCGGGTAGGTCAGCGTGAGCAGTTGCCCCGCGTAGGAGGGGTCCGTCAGCATCTCCTGGTAGCCCGTCATCGAGGTGTTGAACACCACCTCGCCGCCCACCGACCCGGTCGCGCCCACCGCGCGGCCTTCGAACACGCCCCCGTCGGCGAGCACCAGCCTTGCGCTAGACATGCACCGCCTCCACCGCGTGCCGCAGCTCCCCGCCGACCACAACCGCTCGCACGCGGCCCTGCAGCTCGAGACCCCCAAGCGGCGTGTTCTTCCCCTTCGACGCGAACGCCGCCGGGTCGACCGTCCAGCGCTCCTCGGGGTCGAACACGGTCACGTCCCCGGGCGCCCCGACCGCGAGCGTGCCGATGCCGGGAATATGGCCATCGAGCGCGAACGTCTCCGCCGGTCCCTGCGTCAGCGCCCGCAGCGCCGCGCCCAGCTCAAGCTCCCCGCGCGACACGAGCGTTGTGACGGTTGCGAGCGCCGTCTCGGCGCAGCTGATGCCGAAGGGCGCATGGTCGAACTCGCGCAGCTTCTCTTCCGGCGCGTGCGGGGCGTGGTCCGTCGCGATCGCGTCGATCACGCCGGAATTGACGCCCGCCAGCAGGGCCAGCCGGTCCGTCTCGGTGCGCAGTGGCGGGTTCACCTTCGCCGAGGTGTCATAGGCGGGAGTCAGGTCACTCCCCGCGACCGCCTCGTCGGTCAGGAAGAGGTGGCTGGGGGTGACCTCGCACGTCACCGGCAACCCACGCTCCTTCGCCTGCGCCACTTGCTCTACGCCTCTCGCCGTCGTCACGTGCATGATGTGGAAACGTCCGCCGGTAAGCTCGCAGAGTTCGATGTTTCGGGCTATCGCGACCGTCTCCGCCGCCGCCGGTTGCCCCGGCAGCCCCAGCCGCTCGCTCACCGCTCCCTCGTGCATCGAGCCGTTTCCGCTAAGCGACGGCTCATCGCAGTGCTCCGCCACCGCCAGCCCCAGCGCCCCCGCCAGCGTGAGCGCGTTACGCATCAGGTTGCCGCCGGGAACTGGGCTGCCGTCGTCGCTCAGCGCGACGCACCCCGCCTCCGCCAGCTCGCTCAGCGCCGCCAGCCGCTCCCCCTTGCGCCCCACTGTCGTCGACCCCACGGGCAGGACACGCACGCGCGCCTTCTGCGCCACAAGCTTCAGGAATCCATCCACCGCCGGAGCGCTGTCGGGCGCCGGGTTCGTGTTCGGCATCGCGCACACCGTGGTGAAGCCGCCCCGCAGGGCCGCCTCCGTCTCCGTCGCGAGCGTGCCCTTCTGCTCGAATCCCGGCTCGCGCAGGTGCGCGTGCAGGTCGATGAACCCAGGTGTCACGATGCACCCCGCGGCGTCCACCACCTCCGCCCCGTCGGCGGCGATGCTGCCGCCGGCCGCCCGTATGTGGCCGTTTTCGATGAGCACGTCACCCTGCTCGTCGCGACCCGTTGCCGGGTCGATTAGCCGCCCCCCACGAATAAGAACCACGCTCATGGACGCCTCGCTGTCGCCATCAAGTAGAGGATGGCCATGCGAACCGCCACCCCGTTCGTAACCTGCTCCTCGACCACCGAGCGCAACCCGTGCGCGACCTCGGGCGCGAGCTCGACACCCTCGTTCATCGGGCCGGGATGCATCACCAGCGCCCCTGCGTTCGCCCGCGCCAGCCGCTCCTCCGTGATCTGGTACTGCCGGATGTATTCGCGCAGGGAGGGCAGCAAGCCCTGGTCCTGCCGTTCCCGCTGGATGCGGAGCGCCATTACCACGTCCGCGCCCGCCAGCGCCCCCTCGAGGTCGGTCGTGACCTCGCAGCCCCGCGGCCCCTCGTATCCGGGCAGCGAGCGCAGCGATTGCGGCAGCAACGTCGCAGGACCGCAGAGCGTCACCTGCGCCCCCGCCGCCTGCAGCGCCCACAGGTTCGAGCGCGCCACGCGGCTGTGCAGGATGTCGCCCACGATGACGACCTTGCGACCTTCGATCTCGCCCACGTGCCGGCGCATCGTGTACAGGTCGAGCAGCGCCTGCGTCGGGTGCGCATGCGACCCGTCGCCGCCGTTCACGACGCTCGCGCTCGTGTGCCGCGCTGCCAGCGCCGCCGCCCCCGAGTTCGGGTGGCGCATCACCACCACGTCCGCCCCCACCGCCTCGATCGTGCGCACCGTGTCGACCAGCGACTCGCCCTTGCCCACGCTGCTCCCCGCCGCCGCGAGGTTGATGACGTCGGCGCCGAGCGCCTTCGCCGCAATCTCGAAGCTGGCGCGCGTGCGCGTGCTGTTCTCATAGAAGAGCGTCACGACGGTCGTGCCCCGAAGCGTCGCGACCCGCCCCACGGGCCGCTCTCGCACCTCCGCCATCGCGTCCGCCGTCTCCAGCACGAGGTCGATCTCCTCGGCCGAGAGCGTGTCCGTATCGAGCAGGTCCTTCCGCCCCCAGACGGCCGGGTCTTCCGTTACGGCCGGCGTCTGCTGCTCTTCCGGCTCGGTGGCTGTCGGGGCGGCCGGTTCAATGCTCACCATGACTGTCGGCTCCCTCCATCAGGTAGATCGCGTCCTCGCCGTCTGTTTCCGCCAGCCGCACCTCGACCGTTTGCGAGGGCGCCGTCGGGATGTTGCGGCCAACGTAGTCGGGGCGAATCGGCAGCTCGCGGTGGCCGCGGTCCACCATCACCGCCAGGCGCACCCGCGCCGGCCGCCCGAAGTCCATGATTGCGTCCATTGCCGCCCGGATGGTGCGTCCCGTGAAGAGCACGTCGTCGACGAGCACGACCGTGGCGCCGTCGACCCCGAGTGGGATGTCGCTGGGGCGTACGGGAGGAGGGGGGTCGCGGTGGGCCACATCGTCCCGGTACAGCCCTACGTCCAGCCGTCCGACCGGCGGGCATTCGCCCTCGAACGCCTCAATCGCCGACGCCAGCCGCCCCGCCAGTGGCGCACCCCGCGTCAGCAGCCCTACCAGCACAAGGTTCTCCGCGCCGCCGTTGCTCTCGACGATCTCGTGCGCGAGCCGCCGGATTGTGCGCGCAACTTCCTGGCCCCGTTGCAGCTCAACGGGACTCACAGCGGGAACGCCTCGGTCAGGTGGGGGGTATTCGGGCCTGCGCAGGGCCAGCCGCTCATGGCGGCGCCTCCTCCCTTGGCAGCCTCTCGGGACCGCCTTAAAGGGCTAACCAAGATTAGCGAGTGTCCTCGTATAACACCAGCGCCGAACGTCTAGCTTCCACCCAGAAGTTCATTCGCAAGGGCCAAGTTCAGGCGCCATGAAACTAGGAAGGCTGTCCACCGCTCGTGGGGAGCCGGAAACCGATAGAGCGGTTGGCACGGTCCTCGTCGACCAATACATCCACAGCCTTCAGCGACACAGACATTAACTCTTCACCGAGGCTTGCAGCGGCTATAGCCAAGTCAGTTGCCGCGTTGAGTATCCTCGCAGCTTCCGCTCCTGGGATTCGATGCGCTTCGGCGGCAGCGATGATCAGGGACTGCAAGTGGTACATCGCTTCAACGGCCCTGTGATCAGCAAGCGTCAGTGTGGAGTCGTTGACTTGGTCAACGGCTCGTCTTATTCGTTCCCGCTCTTGGTCTCCGGTGCTCATGTTCATGCGATACATGGTGAGCGGCTTCTCTGGGGAGTCAAGACGCGCGGAGGTGGCTAGTGTGAAGATCTCTCGGATGGGAGACCGTCCTAGTCGTCTGGCAGTAGGCCCGCCATCGTGATGACCGGCGGATCGCCAAGGGGCTCTACAGGCTCCCGTGGTTGCTGCTGCCTCCTACTGGAGTGAACCCAGTGGTTCTCCCGCTGTTCGGGAGTCATCCGCAGATACCCACGCCAGAACTTGAACAGATACGGCAGGAGACCGATGAACAACCTAACCACGTTGGCCAGAAGGTAAGTGATCACAAGGACTCGCCAGACCGTCTTTGCGGAGAGGTCTAGGACCCAGTCTTCAATGGTCTCAAACATGGGCGATTGCCCCTCTTGGTGGGGAGTCGCCCCATCCGGCCCATCCTACCGACTCAGGGCCGTTACGGGTCACCCGAGTAAGCCCTTGCCAGCGACAGACTGGCTGCGGCCTGCTAGCTTCCGCCCGCCGCCTCGCCCGCGATCTGCGCCTCCGCGAAGGGCGTGATCGTCTCCGCCACATCCACCGTGCTGTCGAGCCGCTTCTGCAGACCGCTCATCAGGCCCAGCACCCGCAGGATCAGCAGGATGTCCGGCGGCATCTCCGTCACCGGGTTTTCCGACAGCAACCGCGCGAGCCGCTCGTTCACCTCGCCGATCACCTCGGCGTCCGCGTAGGGACGCTGCTCCGGTCCCGCCGACTCGAAGAACGAGCGCCCCAGCGCCACCAGCATCTCCGGGTCGTCGTACCGGGTCTTGAACCCGAGGTCCTGGAATCCCTTCAGCATCCCGGCGTCGTTCTGGCTCAGGACGGCCAGCGTGAAGAGGTTGTAGGTCTTGCGGAAGTCGTCGGGCAGGTGCTTGCTCATCCCGAAGTCGAGGAACACCACCACCGGACCCGGCAGCACCAGCAGGTTCCCCGGGTGCGGGTCGGCGTGGAAGAAGCCGTTCACGAGAATCTGCTCGCAGTACGCCTCCATCATGATCTGCGCCACAGCGTCCGGGTCGATCCCCGCCGCCACCAGCTCGTCCGTCGCCGAGATCTTGATGCCGTCGATGTACTCCATCGTCAAGACACGCCGCTCGGTGTGTTCCCAGACGATCTCGGGAACGCGCACGTCCGTCCGGTGCGACAGCTCCCGCGCCACCCGCTCCGCGCTCTGCCCCTCCGCCACGAAGTCCAGCTCCCGCGGCGTGTAGTCCGCGATCTCCGCGATCAGCATGCGGAAGTCCCAGCGCCGCTCGATACGCGCCAGGATCTCGATCAGGATGCTGATGCTGCGGAGGTCCGTCTCCACCACCCGCGAGATGCCCGGGTACTGCACCTTCACCGCCACCTCGCGACCCTCGTGCGTAACCGCCTGGTGCACCTGCGCCAGCGACGCCGCCGCGATCGGCTCGCGCTCGAAGCTTGCGAACGCCACCTCCGGCGCCGCGCCGAGCTCCCGCCGCACCTGCCCCGCGATCTCCTCGTACGACCGTGGCGGCACCGAATCCTGCAGTCGGCTCAGCACCGCTACCAGCTCCGGCGGCGCTACGTCCGCGCGACTGCTCAGGAACTGGCACGACTTGATCAGCAGCCCCTGCATTCGGATCGCCAGCCCGTAGAGCCGTTCGCCCGTCGCCCGGTGCTGATCGCGGTAGCGCGCCTTGCGCTCCGCCTCGCTCAGACCAGGCGTCTTCTGGATGCGCTTGTAGCCCAGGTAGAGGACGACGAAGTTCCAGGCGACGAGCCCGAACCGCCAGATGCGTCGGGGCCAGGGAAGGGGTTGGAGGCCCGTGTGAATCCTGGCCATAAATCCACTGTAGCAGAGCCCCCGATGGGGGCTGCCGGAGCCAATCCGGGGGGCCTTACCTGTTGCCCGTTCCCCCTCCCCGCCGGAAACTGAGAGCCCGTTCCCCGGTAGCTCAACGGTAGAGCGAGCGGCTGTTAACCGCTAGGTTCGAGGTTCGAATCCTCGCCGGGGAGCCAGCACCTGTGCCCGACCCGTCCGGTGGCCGAGCTGCCTGCGGGGCGGCGCAAGCACAGCCCGACCACTGCGCGGGCCGGCCCGCCGAGCTCTCGGTCACCATGGTGAGGTTGGTGAGGCTGTGGCAGTAGGGGTTAGGCGTGGTTGTCGGCTCTGGAAGAAGAAGTGGCGCCTCAGAGCCACAGGCGGTTAAGGATCCGGGGCGGCAGCGAGGGCGACGTACTTCAAGCTTCATCTCTACTGTTGGCAGATGGTATCGAGTTCGTTGGCTGAGGAGTGCAGCATGTTCTTGACGTGCTTCATGTATATGAAGGCGGTATCGATGTATTTTGGGGAGACCATGTCGAGCGCTAGGTTCATGTTCTTGACAACCAGACGGATGGTCGCGGCAATCCTTCCGATAAACGCGTCGAAGTTTGCGAGCCACTCCGTAGGCCCCTCGAGGGCGTCCAGCATCTCGGCTGCCGTTTCGAGCTCCTCAATGGATTTGATCAGGGCGCTCTGGTGCCCCTGGTTCTCAAAGAGCTGTTCGAAGAGCACCATCTCGTCGAACAGCTGCTCGATCTCAATCAGTCCGACCCAAGCTTGGGCGTAGGCCTGGGCAGCCTCGTCGTAATAGGTGTCCTCGACTTCCGTGAGACAGGTCTGCTCCTCGCCGGGCGTGGCCTCAGTGCCGCATCCAACAAGGAGCAGGACGATGGCGCAGGCGATGGCGAGGTATTTCACGGGCCTGGATGGGACGTAGCTCTCGACGGACGCCCCTGTGCACAAGCGTTGCCCACGACGGTCACGGCGATGACGCTCGCCAGGGCCGTCAGTGTCCAGAGTCTCAGGGGCTTCGCCGGGCGGAGCCTACGCATGCCCGCAGCTCGGAGCGAGAAGTAGCCAGCAGATCCCGGCATAGCCACTGCCGAGGGTTGGCTCAGGCGCAGGCCTGCCTGCCGCTCCGCGCGTGCCTTCGTGCATGTGCCCGACTGTAGAGGCGGCACCGCCGAATTACCCCATCCCCCTACAGTGCAGTTTGCGCCAGCGACAGGGAGAGCCCTATTCGCTACAGAATGGAAGCCCGTCCGAAAGAACATTCCGGACATCCCCCAGAGCAGCAGGTATGCACCCTGTCAATTGATTTCCACTGAGGTCTAGCGTAACCAGGTTGGCGAGGTCGCCCAGCTCGGTCGGGATCGTCCCCGTCAACTGGTTTCCAGCGAGGTCCAGATACGTCAGGTTGGCGAGGTCCCCGAGTTCGGCCGGGATCGTCCCCGTCAACTGGTTTCCGGCGAGGTCCAGAGACGTCAGGTTGGCGAGGTCGCCCAGCTCGGCCGGGATCGTCCCCGTCAACTGGTTTCTGCTGAGGTCCAGAGACGTCAGGTTGGCGAGGTCGCTCAGCTCGGCCGGGATCGTCCCCGTCAACTGGTTTCCGCTGAGGCCCAGATGCGCCAGGTTGGCGAGGTCTCCCAACTCGGCCGGGATCGTCCCTGTCAACTGGTTTCCACTGAGGTCTAGCGCTTCCAGGTTGGCGAGGTCGCTCAACTTGACCGGGATGGTCCCCGTCAACTGGTTTCTGCTGAGGCCCAGATGCGCCAGGTTGGTGAGGTCTCCCAACTCGGTCGGGATCATCCCTGTCAACTGGTTTCCGCTGAGGTTTAGCGCTTCCAGGTTGGCGAGGTCACCCAGGTTGGCCGGGATCGTCCCAGTCAACCGGTTTCCACTGAGGGCCAACACTTCCAGGTTGGCGAGGTCAACGAGGGCGGACGGGATCATCCCCGTCAACTGGTTTCCCCAGAGAGACAGCCATGTCAGGTTGGTGAGGTCGCCCAGCTCGGCCGGGATCGCTCCCGTTAGCTCGTTTCCCCAGAGGTCCAGCCACGTCAGGTTGGCGAGGTCCCCGAGTTCGGCCGGGATCGTCCCGGTCAACTCGTTTCCACCGAGGTACAGCACTTCCAGACTAACGAGGTCGCCTAGTTCGGTCGGCATCGGCCCCGTCAACTGGTTTGCATAGAGGTCCAGATGCTTCAGTTTGGTTAGGTGGCCTAGTTCGGCCGGGATCGTTCCCGCTAACCCGTTATGGCCAAGGTTCAGCTCTACCAGGTTGGCGAGGTCACCGAGGTCGGCCGGGATCATCCCCGTCAGCTCATTGCCAGAGAGGTCCAGGTGAGTGACACGGCCGTCGCTGTTCACGGTGACGCCGTCCCACTCGTCAAATGGAGAATCGCTCAGCCAGCCGGAATTGAAGTACCAGTTCGTACCATCCGTGGAGTCGTAGAGGACGACCAGCGCTCTTCGGTCTCCCTGGTCAATACCCCCCTGTGGGACCCCAGTCGGCGGTTGGGTGGCTGTATCGCTACAGACTGGAAGCTCCTCCTCCGAGAGGACGTGGCGGATGTCCCGCAGGCCAGCAGGCACGCACAACTGGTTTCCCTCCAGGTCCAGCACTTCGAGGTTGGCGAGGTTACCCAGTTCGGCCGGGATCGTACCCGTCAACTGGTTTCCACCGAGGTCCAGACGCTCCAGCTTAGTGAGGTCGCCAAGTTCAGCCGGGATCGTCCCTGTCAACCGGTTTCCCTCCAGTTCGAGGGTCAGCAGGTTGGTGAGGTTACCCAACTCGGCCGGGATCGTTCCCGTCAACTGGTTAAAGCCGAGGTACAGCTCCAACAGGTTGGCGAGGTCGCCCAGCTCGGCCGGGATGGTCCCTGACAACTCGTTGCTCCAGAGATACAGGCCCTTCAAATTGGCGAGGTCGCCCAGTTCAGCCGGGATCGTCCCTGTCAACTGGTTTCCACCGAGGTACAGCCATTCCAGGTCGGCGAGGTCGCCCAGTTGGGCCGGGATCGTCCCTGTTAACTCATTGCTCCAGAGGGACAGATACTGCACGTTGGCGAGGTCGCCCAGTTCGGCCGGGATCGTACCCGTCAACTGGTTTCCACCGAGGTCCAGACGCTCCAGCTTAGTGAGGTCGCCCAGTTCAGCCGGGATCGTACCCGCCAACTGGTTTGCCCCGAGGTCCAGAATAGTGACGCGGCCGTCACTATTCGTGGTGATGCCGTACCACTCGTCGAGCGGAGAATCGCTCAGCCAGCCTGAATTCGACTCCCAGTTCGTGCCGTCCGTGGAGTTGTAGAGAGCGACCAGCGCACTCCGGTCTCCCTCGACGGACCCCCCCTGTGCGCAAGCGTTGCCCATGACGGAGAGGGCGAGGACGCTCACCAGGGCCGTCAGTTTCCAGAGTCTCAGGGGCTTTGCCGGGCGGAGCTTACGCATTCCCGCAGCTCGAAGCGGGGGGTAGCCAGCAAGTACGGCCATAGCCGCTGCCGAGGGTTGGCTCATGCGCGGGGCTGACGGCCCCTCCGGGAGTGCCTTCGTGCATTGCGCCCGACTATAGATGCGGCCTCGCCGAATTACCCCATCCCTCTACAGCTCCAGCGTCAGCTCGAACGTTCGTCGTTCAGTCTCCCTTGGTGAGCCACCCCTGACCACAGCGGGTTCCTCATCTGTCCGTTCCGCCTCGCCCCACCCGTGGGCCCGTAAAGCCCCCGTCAGGAAACGACTTCCGTACGGGCCGCATACTCTGTCTATGGCGGGAGGGGAGTGAACCGGTGACGCTTCTCGTTTCGCATGCCCTCGTTGTCGCCGTCTTCGCAGTGGTCGCGGCTGTTGCAGCCGCCTGTGGGTCCGGATCGGAGGGCGTGATCACCGGCGAGGTGCGCTTTGCCCGCGAAGTCGACCTGCCTGAAGGCGCCGTCGTCACCGTCAGGCTGCTCGATACCTCGCTGGCGGACGCATCGTCTGTGGAGCTCGGCCGCGACGTGATCCATGACGCCGATCGCCTCCCCGTTCGCTTCCGCATCGAGTACGACCCCGACGAGGTCTCCGACCGCAACGAATACTCGCTCAGCGCCAGGGTCGAGTTTGGTGATGACCTGCTCTACATCAACGACACGGTCCACACCGTCCTCACGCGGGGCGCTCCGCGCAACAGCGATGTCGTCGTGATCTCTACGAACCCCTTCGACGCATGCGTGGAACCCCTGCCGGGAGTCCTCCACTCTGGTTTCCCCGATCGAGAACTGCCCGACGACGCCGTGCTCCACGTTCGCCTGGTTGACGTCACCGACCCCGGCGGCCCGGTCGTGGTCACGCAGTTGACTCGGGGCGACCTTGGCGACTTCCCCCTCAAGTTCGAGCTGCCTCACGAGGGCGTCGAGATCAGTCGCCACCACCGCTACGAGCTTGAGGCCGAGATCGTGGCCGGCGACGAGGTCCTCTTCCACATCCCCCGGGAGGAGTGGCGCCGTATCTGGCTGCCGCACTGCCCGAACGACGACCTGCAACTGGTGAACGACGTCTTCCCGGCCGACGAGTTTCCCGCGGAGTAGTCGAGCCGCTCAGCTCAACCTCTCTCCCGCGAGTTCGCCACCAGCGATTCGCTCGCTTCCCACAACCTGGCGCCGTTCTCCGGATCCGAGGCGGTGGGCGAGACCGTCTTGCGTTGCATCAGGTGCAGGTACATGCCCGTCGTCCGCCCCGCCTCCTCCGCGCAACACAGGTAGATGACGGGCCGGATCGCCTCTTCCGGCGTCTGGAAGAAGTGCTTGAGCACGGCCCTCGCCAGCGGCTTGAGCAGGAGCGGCGTGTCCCGCGCGATGTTCGACGCCACGCCTCCCGGGCAGAGGGCGTGCACCGCCACCTCGACGCTCCCCTCCGGGTTGAGCCTGCGCGACAGCTCCGTCGCGAACGTGCACTGCACGAGCTTGGTGAGGCCGTAGCGCACCATGCTTTCCTTCATGCCGTAGTCCATGAAGGCGCCGAAGTGCTCGAAGTCGATGGTGTGATCGGACCGGTGCGCCTCCGATGAGACGAACACCACCCGCGGAACCTCGCCGGCGACACCGCCCGGTCGAACCACGCCGTCCTCGAGCCAACGGTCGAGCATCACCCGGCTGGAGAGGAAGTGGACCGCGAACATCGTCTCGTACCCCTGCGGGGTCATCTGAGCCGTTCGCGGCATCAGGCCGGCGTTGAACACCGCGATGTCGATCCGGGTGTCGCGCTCGGCGAGGCGGTCGCAGAGGCGGTGCACGGAAGCGAGGTCCGCCAGGTCGACCTCCATCATCTCCACCGCCTCGGACCCCGACAGCCGCGCGACCTCGTCGCGGATGCCTGCGTGCCCCGGCCTGCAGGCGAGGATCATGTTGCCCCCGCGCCGGGCCAGCTCCACCGCCGCCGCCTTCCCCAACCCGCTGTTGGCTCCCGTGATCAGGCAGGTCTTGCCGTCGATGCGAGCGTCCGTCGGAGCCGGGTCCACCTCCGCAACCTTCGGAGCCCTGAGGTCCCGGCTTGCTCTGACGAAAGCGTTCACGAAGCTGCCATCGCCCATCTGCCTGGCCATGTCTTGCCCCTATTCGACCGGGATCGCGTGCCTGGCCCGGTAGGCCGCGAACGCCCGGTCGATGGTTTCCTCGTCCAGCCCGAAGTCGTCCAGCCGGTAGCTATGCCTGCCGAATCGGTTCTGGGGATTGGCGTCCCGGTACTCCTCGGCGTTCCGCACGGCCTCGCCGTCGAACGCAAGCCCCGCGCGCTCGGTAATGCGCCGAAGCTGGCCGATGGGGTCTTCCATGAGGTCGTAGTACGACACGTCGATGAACTGGTCGGGATTCGCCGTGACTCGCGTCTCCATGGCCGATTCCACCATCCGCTGCGTCTTCCTGAGCCAGTGGCTGGCAATTTCCTGGGGGTCGACGGCGTCGCTGAAGATGCCTCGGCCGTGCGCGACCATGCTGCAGAACGAAGGCACCGTCTTGCGCGGGTCGCGATGGGTCTGGACCACCAGCGCTTCGGGAAAGACCTTCAGGAACACGTCGAGGTGCTCCATGTGTTGCGGCGTCTTGAGCACCCAGTGCCGGCTGGGATGCCGCCGGCACAGGATCTTCAGCACCTTCGCAAAGTACTCGTAGGCGGGTTCTTGGTCCTGCGCCTCCAGCCAGCGGGCGTACGTCGGGACATGCATGGTCGCTTCCGGCGTCTGACTCATGAGGCTCAGATCGAGCAGCAAGATGTCTTCCTCCGGCTCACCCGGGTCCATCGGATGAATCGCGTTGAAGTTCGGGGACAGGTACCCGATCGCGCGTTGCGCCAGCGCAGCGCGGGTGATCGGGATGGCAGGCCGCCGCGCGTTCACGGCCCGTGCCGGGACAGGCTCCATCGCCTCGAAACCCGTCACGCCGCGTATCTCCGGGTGCGAGAACAGCAGGCGGTGCAGCAGCGTCGTTCCGGTTCGCTGCAGCCCCGTGATCACGATGATGGAGCCGAGGTCGATCTCCTGGATTTCCGGATGTTGCCTGACCAACTCCTCGATGCGCAGGCGCTGCACGAGCGCCCCGTCGAGCCGCGACCGTTGCACCACTCTGCCGGTGGCGGTCAGGTGCGCCTCCTCGTTCATCGACCGCACCAGCACCTCCAGCGCCTCGACGTGGCCATCGTCCCCGAAGTCCGAAAGCCCGGTCTTCCGTTTCGCGGAGTCGAGGAGCGCCTCCACGCTCAGCGCGTTCGACCAGCCAACGGCTCCCGCGGCCCGACCAAGGGCATTGAATGCCTTCACCGGGAGAGGGCGGTAGGGGTGCCGGTAGTCGGTGGAGGTCGCCTCGGTGCGGCTTGCCATGTCTCTGTATCCGGCTAGTGCAGGCTGCTCAGCTTGACCAGCCGCGTCTGGGGTTGCGGGTGCTCCTCCGCCTGTACCCAGCGGAAGCACATGGTTCCCGACGTGTCCCGTGGTCTCGAGCCAGTTGGGATGTCCGGGATCCGTGTGCGCCACCACCAGGCGAATGGAGCCGTCATCCTCGTAGCTGGCAAGGTGCTTGTTCGTGTGGATCCGGTGGTGGCGGTAGTCCAGCGACTCCATCCAGTAGTTGTTCAGCTGGAAGTTCCAGTACTCGCACTCCGGCGGCATCACCTCGATCACGAGTGCCTCGTCCTCCGCCACTGCCCAGTGGCTGTGGTAGTAGGCGATGTTGGGGTCACCTCCCGCCGCAAGTGATCGGTCGGGGTCGAACTGCGGCAGCTCGTTACTGTGCTGCTGGAAGTCGCGCGCCCACTTGGCGAAGAGCAGCGGCGCGCCAGCGACCAGCGCGCCCGCTTGCTGCAGGCCCTCATCGAGCTGGCTGGCCGTGAACGGCGAGGGCCTGCGCTCGTCTTCCGGGCAGTTGATGCGCTCGATGTGGAGGTCCGCCGGCACTTCCGTCTCGCTGTCGCGGTACGTCTGCCGGATGACCAGGGTCCGCGTTTCCGGCGTCATCGGGAGCCAGTTCCCCTCTTGGGGACGGCTGCTGAGGGTCAGTTCGAAGGAGCCGTCGGCATCCATCTCGATCTGGTCCGATTCGATGTGGCCCGTGGGTGGCAGCCCGCGTCCCTGCCCGTAGTTGCCCGACTGCGTGCCGAGGCTCAGGTAGGCGATCGTGTTGCGCCGCCCCGTGATCCGGTACTCGTAGTCGCCATGCAGCGCGGCCGTCTGATAGAAGTTGTCGGGGTTGTCGGCGCCCAGCTTGGTGATGTCGTTGACCACACGGTGCAGAACCGGCGCCTTCGGGTCCGAGTGCTCGATGAACGCCATCAAGCCCGCCCGCGTGAGACGGCTCAGGTATCGGTAGCCCTCCGCCTGGCTGAACGCGTCCCGGGGCGCCCCGGGGAACTGCAACGCGACGCCTGCGGCCTTCAGCGTGTCGCAGAAGTCACTCCACGAGTCACCGCGGGTCACGCGCTGCGCGGTCACATCCTCTTCTGTCTTGCCGCGCAGCTTCCAGAACAGCAAAGAGACCCATCGAAACAGGGCAAGCAGGCGAACGGCGAATCTCGGCAAGGCGTACCTCCTTGCAGCGCAGCTGGTCCGGGCCAGTCTACTGGCCCGCACGGCGCCGCCTGCCTGGCCCGGTTAAGCCACCTGACCGGGTCGCGACCGCGCACCCCGTATCATGGATAGCGAAAGCGCAGCCCGTGCCCTTGAGGCGCCCCGGCGCGCACCGCAACACACACGGAACGAGAGGCGCAGCCATGGCCTGGCTCTTCGGCAAGAAGCACGAGATCCCTACCCCGGAGGAGGCCCTGCCGGGCCGCTCCGAGCGCATGCCCGTCCCCCCGCAGCACTACGTCCACGGCAGCCCCCTCGAGGGGCCGTTCCCCGAGGGCCTGGAGCGCGCAATCTTCGGGCTGGGCTGCTTCTGGGGCGCGGAGCGCATCTTCTGGGAGCTCCCCGGCGTCTACAGCACCGCCGTCGGCTACGCCGCCGGGCACACCCCCAATCCCACCTACCACGAGGTCTGCAGCGCCCTCACCGGCCACAACGAGGTCGTCCTCGTCGTCTTCGACCCCTCGCAGATCAGCTACGCCGACCTGCTGCGCGCCTTCTGGGAGGGCCACGACCCCACCCAGGGCATGCGCCAGGGTAACGATGTCGGCACCCAGTACCGCTCCGGCATCTACGTCTACGACGAGGCCCAGCGCGAGGCCGCCGAGCAGAGCCGCGACCGCTACCAGCAGGCGCTCACGGCCGCCGGCTACGGCCCCATCACCACCGAGATCATCGACGCCCCCGAGTTCTACTACGCCGAGGACTACCACCAGCAGTACCTCGCCAAGAATCCCTTCGGCTACTGTGGCATCGGTGGCACCGGCGTCGGCTGCCCCGTCGGGGTCGTCGAGGCGACCTAGCGCGCCACCCGGCTACTCGCCGGCGCTGCTCTCCCGGATGAGGCTCAGGTACGCCTCCTCCAGCGACGGCTCTCGCGTGACGACGCTCTGGATCGCGTCCGCCCCCGCCAGGTTCCGGAGGCCGGAGGCGATGTCCCGCCCCGCATCCGCGTAGACCCTCACGCGCTGCGCCGCCCCCTCCATGTCGGACTCGACCGCCGTGACCCCGCGCAGGGCCCGCAGCCGCTCCGCGAGTCCCGGGGTCGCCGCTCGCAGCGTCGCCTCGGTCACCTGCCCCTGCCCGAACCGCCGCTTCAACCCCTCCGGCGTGTCCAGCGCCACCAGCCTCCCGTGGTCGATCACGGCGATGCGCTCGCAGAGGACGTCCGCCTCCAGCATGTAGTGGGTCGTGAGCAGCACCGTCTTGCCCCGCTCCCGTAGCTCCGGGACCAGCCGCCGGAAGTCCTGCGCTGCCTCCGGGTCCAGCCCGATCGTGGGCTCGTCCATGAAGATGACGTCCGGGTCGGGAAGCAGCCCCCGCGCGACGTGCAGCCGCTGCCGCATCCCCCGCGAGTACTGCTCGACCTTGCGATCGGCTGCGTGTGTCAGCCCCACCTCCTCCAGCGCCTCGCCCGCCCGTTCCGCGCCCCGCCGGGGGCTCATCAGGTACAGCGAGGCGAAGTACTGGAGGTTCTGCCGCCCCGTAAGGCGCTCGTAGAGCCCCCGTTCACCGCCGAGGATGAGCCCGATGCGCCGCCGGACCTCGCCCGCTGCCTTCACCACGTCGTGCCCCATAACGTGCGCGGAACCTGCCGTCGGGATGAGGAGCGTCGAGAAGATGCGGATGGCGGTCGTCTTGCCCGCCCCGTTCGGCCCCAGCACCCCGTACACCTCGCCCGGCTGCACCTGCAGGCTGAGCGAGTCGAGCGCCACCACCTCCTCCACCTGGCCCGTCAGCCTCCGCGAGCGGAACACGCGCCGCAGCCCGTCGCACTCGATTGCATAGCCGCCCGTCATAGCCCGCTCCTATCCCGCCCGCGCCAGCACGCCGCGCCGCTTCGCCTGCACTTCGGCCAGCCGGAAGAGCAGCAGCCCCACCACGCCGTACCCCAGCCCAAGGATCGCCTCCCGTGCGAGGTCGGGCCAGTAGCCCGAGATCGGCCCGCCCGCGAACGCTTCCCGTAGCCCGTCGAGCCCGTGCGTCACCGGCAGCATCTGCCCGAGTTCGAACAGCACTGGCGGCAGCTCCGCTGTCGGGATGATGATGCCGGTCAGGCTCAGGAGCAGCCCGTCGAGGATGATGATCCAGTTCGCCCAGTTCGTGCCCGAGAGCAGGATGAGCGTGGCCACGAACAGCGAGAACAGCATCGTCGAGAACGTCATGACCGCGAACGCCGCGACGAGCCCGCCCCAGTCCACGTCGGCGAATCCGAGGTCCAGGAACACCGCTGCCGACACGAGCACGCTCGCCGCCACGAGGATGGCGTTGGGCACGTGCAGGATGCAGCGGCTGAAGTACAGCATCCCCCGGTTCACCGGCGAGGCGTAGACAGCCGCCAGCGTCCCGAACGCGGCGTCGCGGTAGAGCGACTGCATCACGCCCCCGGCGATGATCCGTCCCACCGAGTACCCCGCCAGCCCCACGGCGTACACGCGGGCCGTCTCCTCGTCGATGGCGTACTGCGCGAGGAAGCCGAACATGATCACCGCGAGCACCGGCCGCAGGACGACGTTCGACACGTAGCTCACGGGCGTGAGCCACAGGAACAACCCCCGGTACGACAGGTACGACTGCAGGGCGAAGCGGCGAACGGACGTCAGCATCATCACATCGCCAGGTCTCCCGAGAGCCGCACCTTGCGTTCGACCACCCGCAAGAGCGCCTGCGCGAACCCGAAGAACACCACCATCAGCAGCACGCCCAGCGCCAGCTGGCCGGCAATCTCGCCCCACGGGGCTCCGCGGATCGAGCCGTCAACCGCCCGCATCGCCCAGGCCGTCGGCCAGAACCACGTGAACACCTCCAGTCCTATGGGAAGCACCGGGGCCGCGAACGTGAACCCGCTGATGACCGCGGCGAACGGCCGCACGGCGTTCGTGAACCCGCTCCGCTCCCGCGAGAGCACCATCAGCGGCGAGAGCAGCAGCCCGAGGCAGAGCAAGGTCACGTATCCGAACACGGCCGAGAGGGCGAACAGCGGCACGTTCGCGACCTGCAGCGGCACGTCCGTGATCGCCGCGATCGTGAGGACGCCCCCGATCGCCGCCACCAACCCCAGCGTCAGGTCGGCCGCGACCCGCCCCGCGAGGATCACGAAGAGGGGCGCGCGCGTCAGCAGGCTCGGCCCGAACGTCCCCAGGGAGAATTCTGTCTCCAGCGAGAACCCCGTCCGGAAGGCGGCCCCGTTCCAGACCCCGAACAGCACCACCCCCACGCACAGGTAGGTGAAGATCACCTCGTCCCCGCGGGAGTTGGCCACCCACGCCACCACCGCCGCCGTCGGCACGCCCGTGGCCAGCCCCATCAGGAACGCGTCGAAATCCCGGCCCTCGCGCAGCCCCTTCGTGTACGACCCCACGAAGGCGTGCACGTAGCCCCACTCGATCACTTGTGCTCTCTCCCGAGCACGTTCACGCTGAAGTGCGACACCCCTGACAGACTACAGCCGAAGAGCGCGGGTGGCCGAGGCGCCCCATCATGACCAGACCAGCCTGAGGAGTCCGAAGTGACCGACATCCGTATCGAGTCCGACACGATGGGAACTGTCGAGGTTCCCGCCGATCGCTACTGGGGCGCCCAGACCCAGCGCTCCCTGCAGAACTTCCGCATCGGCGGCGAACGCATGCCCCGACCCCTCCTCCGCGCCCTCGGGATCGTCAAGCACGCCTCCGGGACCGCCAACGAGGAGCTGGGCAAGCTCGATGCCGAGCTCGCCGGCGCCATTCGCACCGCCGCCCAGCAGGTCATCGATGGCGACCTCGACGATCACTTCCCTCTCGTCGTCTGGCAGACCGGCTCGGGCACGCAATCGAACATGAACGCCAACGAGGTCATCTCGAACCGCGCCATCGAGCTCCTCGGCGGGGAGATCGGCTCCAAGTCGCCCGTCCACCCCAACGACCACGTCAACATGTCGCAGTCCTCGAACGATGTCTTCCCCGGGGCGATGGCGGTCGCCACCGCCGAGCAGACCGTGCACCACCTCGTCCCCGGCCTCCGGCACCTGTGCGACGCCCTCCAGGCCAAGGCCGACGAGTGGTCCGAGATCGTCAAGATCGGCCGCACCCACTTCATGGACGCCGTGCCCCTCACGCTCGGGCAGGAGTTCAGCGGCTACGTGCAGCAGGTCTCCTACGGCATCGAACGCGCCGAGCAGGTGCTTCCCCGTCTCTACGAGCTCGCCCTCGGCGGCACCGCTGTCGGGACCGGCATCAACTCGCACCCCGAATACGCCGGACGGGTGGCGGAGGAGATCGCCCGCTACACCGGCCTCCCCTTCGTCACTGCCCCCAACAAGTTCGAAGCCCTCGCCGCCCACGACGCCCAGGTCGAGCTGGCCGGCGCGCTCAACACCATCGCCGTGTCCCTCATGAAGATCGCGAACGACGTGCGCATGCTCGGGTCCGGTCCCCGCGCCGGCCTCGGCGAGCTGCAGCTCCCCGCGAACGAGCCCGGCTCCTCGATCATGCCCGGCAAGGTCAACCCGACGCAGTCCGAGGCCATGACCATGGTCTGCGCGCAGGTCATGGGGAACGCCGTCTCGGTGTCCGTCGCCGGAGCGACCGGCCACTTCGAGCTCAACGTCTTCAAGCCCGTCATCGCCTTCAACAACCTGCAGAGCGTCCGCCTGCTCGGCGACGCGGCCGTCTCGTTCACCGACAACTGCATCGCCGGCGCCGAGCCCAACCTGTCCCGCATCGACGAGCTCATGCGCTCCTCCCTGATGCTCGTCACCGCGCTCAACCCGCACATCGGCTACGACAACGCCGCCGCCATCGCGAAGAAGGCGCACGCCGACAACAGCACCCTGCTCGAAGCCGGCCTCGCCCTCGGCCTCCTGACCGAGGAGCAGTTCGCCGAGTGGGTTCGGCCCGAGGACATGACCCGCCCTTAACGAGTGGATGACGTGAACCTTCCCCGTGCCCTCCTCGTCGACCTCGACGACACCATCCTGGACGCCCACCGGAACCCCGACGAAGCCTGGATCGGCGTCTGTCGCGAGTACGCCGCCCGCCTCGGCGCGGCCTCCCCGGAAGCCCTCCACGAGGTGATCCTCGAGGCGCGCGACTGGATCTGGGGCGACCCCGCGCGCTCCCGTCGAGCCCGCCTCAACATGACCGGGATTCGCCGGGAGATCGTGCGGCGGGCCCTCGGCGACCTCGACCTCCCCTACTCCCCCGCGGCCGAGGCCATGGCCGACCGCTTCACGGCCCTTCGCGACGAGGCGATACGGCCCTTCCCCGGCGCCACCGACACCCTCCGGCGCCTTAGGGATGACGGAATTCGTCTGGCGCTGCTCAGCAACGGCGACGGCCCGACCCAGCGCGACAAGATCGAGCGGTTCGCGCTCGAAGGCTATTTCGACCACATCCAGATCGAAGGGGAGTTCGGTGTTGGGAAACCCGACGAGCGCGCGTTCCGCAACGCCCTCGCAACGCTGGACGTGGAGCCCGCGGACGCTTGGATGGTCGGCGACAACCTGGAGGCGGACATCCTCGGCGCCCAGCAAGTCGGCGTCCACGCCATTTGGGTCGACCCGGACGGGGCCGGCCTGCCTGAAGGAAGTCCGGTCCGTCCGGACAGAGTGATCCGCTCCCTGGCCGACCTGCTCCCCTGAGCCCGCCACCTTGGCGGCAGGCGCGCTACAGTCGTTAGCAGGGCCCCTGCCCACGAGAGACGCGCCATGGACAACCCGAACGCCGCGATCTACGGCGATCGCTTCGCCGGAATCTACGACGAAGTCCACGCGCATCTGAGCACGCCCGAGGTCATCGACCCCATGGTCGACGTGCTCTCTGAGCTTGCCGGCGAGGGCCGCGCGCTCGAGCTCGGGATCGGGACGGGCCGTATCGCCCTGCCCCTCGCCCAACGCGGCGTCGAGGTCCACGGCCTCGACGCCTCCGAGGCCATGGTCGCGAAGATGCGCGAAAAGCCGGACGGCGCCGACATCCCCGTCACGTTCGGTGACTTCGAACAGTTGAACGTCGAAGGGCCCTACTCCCTCATCTACGTCGTCTTCAACACCCTCTTCGCCCTCTCCTCACAAGAAGCGCAGGTCAACTGCCTCCGCAGCGTCGCCGAGCGCCTCACCGACGGTGGAGCCTTCCTCATCGAGGCGTTCGTGCCCGACATGACCCGCTTCGACCGCGGCCAGCGCGTCTCGACGGGCATCGTCGAGCACGACCTCGTCTCCATCGACCTCGACCGCCACGACCCCACCACCCAGACGGTCGCCTCATCTCATATCTACATAACGCCCGAAGGCGTCCAGATGTACCCCGTCGACATCCGCTACGCCTGGCCCTCCGAGCTCGACCTGATGGCCCAACTCGCCGGCATGCGCCTCCGCTCCCGCTGGGCCGACTGGCGCCGCAACCCCTTCACCGCCGCCAGCACCGGCCACGTCTCGATCTACGAGCTGGCGTAGGAGGCCCCTATGCCTCGCTGGGCGGAGTAACGAAGGCGCACTGCGGCCCTGGGGCCCGGCTAAGCCTGAGGTCGAGGGTCACGAGCGGGCAATCCAGCGCCTCGGCGACCGCCACGTACCAGGCGTCGTAGCTGGACAGGTTTCGGCGAAGCTGCCAGATGCGATCCGCGAACAGCCTGTATGGACGCAGATCGAGGTCCAACTCCAGCAAGTCCTCGTAGGCCCGGGTTGCCTGCTCCCGGGTGAGGTCGCCCGCCTGTTCCAGCCGTCTCAGAGTATTGGCGGCCTCGGCGAGCACCACCTCCGGGCAAGCCAGGGAATCCCTGGCCGTCTCAGCCCTCGCCCAGCGCCCCTCGGGTCCAAGGTCCGTTAGTGCTGCGACGAGAGCTGATGCGTCGACGGCGACCGTCACTTCCGGTCCGCGTCGCGCGCCGCCAGGATGTCCGCAGCGGAGATGCGCGTGCCCGATGCTTCCACGCGCTGCCGGATACGCTCCATCAACTCCTCATTCGAGGGCTGTGTCGCGAGCTCCTCAAGCTCCGCGCGCAGATACTCCTGCATCGACTGCCGGTTCCGAGCCGCACGCAGCGCCAGCCTGTCACGGACTTCCTGGGGCACGTTCCGGATGGTGATCTGGACCATGCCAGTATTATGCCAGCATTGCCAGCACTTTGCCAGCACTGGCTACACGCCCGACGCGTCCTCCCACGGGGCCGATGTCAGCTTCGGGTGCCGCCCCGCGATCTCGTCCCCAAGCGCGTCCAGCTCGCCGTCGGTGAGCTCCGCCTGTGCGGCTTCGAACAGCTCCCGCTCTTCCCACCGGATGTGGTCATGAAGCGTGACTCCGAACTCGCGTAGCGCCTCGCGCCGCTCGCCCGGCGACGCGGCGTCCTGCATGCGCGCGACCAGCCCGTACATCGTCAGGTGCTCGGTATGGAGACGCTCGATCTGGGGGTCGTACAGCGGGCGGTGGCGGATGAGCCTCGCCAGCAGGCACTCGCTCTCCGTGTGGAAGTGAGGCAGCAGCCCCCCCGACCAGAACCGCAGGAGCTGCGAGTAGAGGTGCTCGACATCGTCGTCACTGGCGGCCGGCAGCTCTCGTTCCACGCGGCGGGCGAACACGAGCCCGTGGTGATGCTCCTCCGAGAGCCGGGCAAGCCTTCGATCTCGTTGCACGCATCCAGCATAGCCGCCGTTTGGCGCCTGCATCCCCGACCGGACGGCGCTGCTACCATCGGGCGGGCGCGCCGCAGCGTCGTCGCCCTGTGGAGGCCTCCCGTTCTCGCTCGCCTGCCGGGACTGCAGCAAGTCGCGCACCCCAGCCAGCTCTTCTACGGCTGGTGGATCGTGGGCGCGGGCATGGTGCTCAACGCCCTCATAGGCGCCCTCGTCATGCACGCCTACGGCGCCTATGTCGCCGTCTTCAAGACCGAGTTCGGCTGGAGCAGCACGATGCTCGCGCTTGGCTACTCCACCATCCAGGGCACGAACGGGGTCGTGGGCCCCGGCCAGGGCTATCTGACCGACCGCTTCGGGCCCCGCGCCATCATCCGCGTCGGACTCGTGATCCTGGCTGGCGGACTCATCCTCTTCAGCCAGATATCCCAGCTGGGCCACCTCTTCCCCACGCTCTTCGTCGTTGCGATCGGGATGAGCCTTGGTGGCTTCCTCTCCGTCATGGTCGCCATCGTCAACTGGTTCGAGCGCTACCGCGCCACCGCCATCAGCTTCATCACCGGTGGCTTCGCCATCGGCGGCGTGGTCGTCGCCCTCGTTGTGCTCGCAATCGAGGCCTTTGGCTGGCGCACGACCGCGTTCAGCTCCGCCATCATCGTGCTCGTCCTTGGCCTCCCCGCCTCCCAGCTCATCCGCACGCGCCCCGAGGACTACGGCGAGCGCATCGATGGCGCCCCTCCCCCCGAACGCCCCGCCTCCGCCGCCCCCGGCGCCGTCGCTGAGGTCCCCCACGAGGCCTCTGGCTTCACGGTCGGCGAGGCCCTGCGGACGCGCCAGTTCTGGTTCATCTCGCTCGGCCACGGGTCCGCCCTCCTCGTCGTCTCCGCGGTCATGGTCCACCTCATCACGCACCTCACGGAAAGCCTCGGGTACTCCTTCACCGAGGCCGGCATCATCCAGAGCATCATCCCCATCGCCATGGTCGTGGGCACGCTCGGCGGTGGCATCCTCGGCGACCGCGTGAACAAGCGCGCCCTCGGCGCCGGCGCGATGATCACCGCGGGCATCGCCATCCTCATCCTCGTCGCGGCCAACGCCCTCTGGATGATCTTCGTGTTCGCCCTCCTGCACGGGCTCGCCTGGGGCGTCCGCGGCCCCGTGCTGCTTGCCCTCCGCGCCGACTACTTCGGTCCCCGCGACTTCGGCAAGATCATGGGCCTCTCCCAGCTCGTCATGACCTCCGGCATGATGACCGGGCCCCTTTTCGCCGGCCTCATGCGCGACTTCACCGGCGGCTTCGAGACCGGGTTCTTCATCCTCGCCGTCATCGCCCTCGCCGGCGCGCTCCTGATCGTGTTCTCGCCCCCGCCTCGCCGCCCATTCGCTGCCGCCGCCTGAGCCGTACAATCGCGCTCCCATCCCCCGGAGGCAGCCACGTCTATGACGACCACCGATCACGGCCCCGACCCCGGCGTCGCCCAGTTCGCCGTCAGCGCCAGCGACATGCCCCGCGCCGCCCAGCTCTACTGCGACGTCATCGGCTGCCTCAAGGCCGGCGGCCTCCTCATCTGGGGCGACTTCCTCGCCACCCTCCAGAAGGTGCCCGACCCCGCCGCCGCCCTCTGGTGGCTTATCGACCGCCAGGACTTCGTCCAGCTCGAGGTCTGGGGCTACACCCGCCCCATCCCCCGCCCCCTCCCCCTCGACTGGCGCCCTTGCGACATCGGCTACACCCGCATGTCCTTCCACGTCGACGACTTCGACGCCGTCGTCGCCCGCGTTCCCACCGTCGGCGCCTCCACCGTCACCCCGCCCATGGGTCTCGAAGGCGACCGGCGCGTCTGCATCCGCGACCAGGACGGCCGCATCATCGAGATCATGGAGCGCGACCCGCTCGACGACGTCCGTCCGGCGCGCTGGCCCGAGTCCGGCGCCGCTATTCGCGCCGTCAGCCTCTCCGTGCCTGACCTCGACAAGGCCCGGCGCTTCTGGGTCGAGACGCTCTCCCTCGAGGTCGTCGACCCCACCGTCCTCCACACCCCCGACATGGAAGCGCTCTGGGGCCTCCCCGGCGCCCAGTCCGAGACCCTCCTCCTGCGCGCCGGCGACCAGCTCATCGAGGTCCAGCAGTACAGGGACCCTGCGCCCAGGCCTCGTCCCCTGGGCTACCTCCTCAGCGATGTTGGCATCCTCAACATCGCGCTCGGCTACCGCACCCGCGAAGCCTTCACCGCCGCCTTCACCAGCCTTATCGAGAACGGCTACACCGCTAACGTCCAGCCCAACGACGAAGGGCCGTTCACTTCCTCATACGTGAACGACGACCAGGGCTTCTCCCTCGAGATGTTCCACTGCGCCGAGGAGATCGACGGCTACCTCGGGTTCATGCCCGAAGGCACGTGGCGCTCGGCCACGGGACGCCCGCCCCGCTAGGTAAACGGCCCCGCGAACCAGTCCGCGATCGCTTCCACCGCCTCGATCGCCGTGAAGCTGTCGAGCCACTTCCCCCCGTGCAGGGCGTACTCCTGGAACACCTTCAGCGCCGTCAGCGGGATGAGCGCCAGGATGATGTTCCGCTTCGAGAACGCGAAGTCCGGGCGCCAGTGCGGCAGGCTCGCCACGAACAGGAACCACACCTCGAAGACGTTCGGCACGGCGAGCAGCACGTAGCGCTCCTCCGTGAACTCGAAGATGACGAACCCCACCAGCCGGAACGCGAACAGGGCCACCGCCACGCTCCGCGCCGGACCCGCCCAGCGCAGCGCCACGATCAGAAACGCCACCATGTAGACCTGGTCGAGCCACTTGTCGAACGCCTGGTAGTTGCTCACCCCGCCCAGGTCGAGCAGGTTCCGCAGGAAGAGGTCGCTCAGGTCGATGAGGATCGCGACCCAGCCCCCGATGAAGGCCCACTTGAAGACAAGCAGCGAGCCCAGCACGCGGACGACGGCGATGATTAGCTCTTCGAGAGACATGCCCGCTCCCTGTGCAGGCCTTTCCGGCTGCTTCCGGACGCCCGCCTATACTACGGTCGCGGTCTACCGCTGACAGGGAGATTCATGGACAGCGATCCCCACGCCGGCAACCTGCTCGACGATGTCAACGCCCAGTTCGAGCGGGCCGCCGTCTACAGCGACTACCCCCGCGGTCTCCTCGACCAGGTCAAGATGTGCAACGTCGTCCATCGCATGAGCTTCCCCGTGCGCGACGACGACGGCTCGATCCGCGTCGTCGAGGCCTACCGCGCCGAGCACAGCTTTCACCGCCTCCCCACCAAAGGCGGCATCCGCTTCAGCCCCGACGTGACCGAAGATGAGGTCTGCGCCCTTGCCAGCCTCATGACCTACAAGTGCGCGATAGTCGAGGCCCCCTTCGGCGGGGCCAAGGGCGGCGTCTGCATCGACTCCCGCAACGAGAGCGAGGGCTTCCTCGAGCGCGCCACCCGCCGCTACGTCGCCGAGCTCAACCGCAAGAACATGATCGGCCCCGCCGTCGACGTCCCCGCCCCCGACTACGGCACGGGCGAGCGCGAGATGGCCTGGATCGTCGATACCTACACCGCCCTCAACCCCGACCAGCTCAACCCCTTCGCCTGCGTCACCGGTAAGCCCATCTCCCTCCACGGCATTTCCGGCCGCACCGAGGCCACCGGCCGCGGCGTCGCCATCGGCATCGCCGAGGCGACGGACTCCGCCGAGGACATGGAGGCCATCGGCCTCACCCGCGGCATCGAGGGAAAGCGGGTCATCGTGCAGGGGCTGGGCAAGGTCGGCTACCACGCCGCGCGGCTGCTCCAGGAAGCGGGCGCCCGCATCGTCGCCATCGCCGAGTACGACGGTGGTATCGCCTCCGACTCGGGCATCGATGTCGAGGCGGTCCAGCGCCACCGCGCCGAGACCGGCTCGATCCTTGGCGCGGCCGGGACGCGCACCATCGACAGCCCCTTCCAGGTGCTCGAGCTCGACTGCGACATCCTCGTGCCCGCCGCCCTCGAGAACCAGATCACCGCCGACAACGCCCCCCGCATCAAGGCCCCCATCGTCGCCGAGGCTGCCAACGGACCCGTCGACAGCGAGGGCGACGCCATCCTTCGTGAGCGCGGCATCCTCGTCATCCCCGACCTCTTCCTCAACGCCGGCGGCGTCACGGTCTCCTACTTCGAGTGGCTCAAGAACATCCAGCACGTCTCCCCCGAGCGGCTCACGAGCCGTTACCAGGAGGTCGCCACCACCCGCGTCGTGAAGGCGCTGGAGGGCGCCACCGGCGCCCACCTCAGCGACGTCGACTTCATGAAGGCCGTCAAGGGGCCCGAGGAGATCGACCTCGTCGAGGCCGCACTCGCCGACACGATCACCCACGCCTACCACGCCGTCCACGACCTGTGGAAGTCGCGCGCCATGCCCGACCTGCGAGTGGCCGCCTACACCCTCGCGATCAACCGCGTGGCCCAGTCCTACCAGGTCCAGGGCATCTTCCCCTAGGGGGCGCCGCGATGATCACCTTCGACGACATCTACCACGTCGGCATCATCGTCCCGGACATGGAGGCGGCTATGGACGAGCTCGGCCGCCGTTTCGGCTGCGGGTGGCGCGACCCCTCCACCGCCACCGTCCGCGTCCGCGACGAGGGCGGCGACCGCATCCTCTCCCCCCGCGTCACCTTCTGCGACCGGAGCACGCCCATCGCCCTGGAGCTGATCGAGGCCATCCCCGGCACCGTCTGGCACGTCGGCGAACGCTCGCAGCTCCACCACTTCGGCCTCTATGTCGATAGCGTCCAGGCCGCCATCGACGAGCTCGGCCCCGGCATGACGCTCGAGATGGCCGGCCTCGACCGCGACGGCATGCTCGCCGGCTTCTGCTACGTCACCGATGACCTCGGCGTCCGCATGGAGCTCGTCGCGCGCGGCGGCCTCCCGCCCCTCGACGATTGATGCGGCGGGCCTTCTGGCTGTTGGTCGCCCTCCCCGCCGCCCTCGCGATCGCCTGCGGCAGCGGCTCGTCCGACCCCGCCCCAACCGCCAGCCCCGACCCCGGCACCCCAGCCCCCGCGACCGCCAGCCCCAGCCCCACGGCCACGCCCGCCCCCGCCTGGTGGGAGGAGGAAACGCCCGAGCCCACGCCCGACATCCCCATGTCCCGCGTCTGGAACGTGCGCGTCGAAGCCACCTCCGCCGAGGAGGTGACCCTTACCTTCGACTACCACCTTGACCTCGCCCCCGAGGCCAACGTCTTCGTGCACATGGGACTGCTGCCCAACGTGAACATCGGCCTCCTCGACGCGGAGGGCGAAACCATCGACTGGGTTGGCGGCGAGCTCGACCCCACCGAGTTCGGCGACGACACCGTCGGTGGTCAGGGCACCTTCACCTTCGCCACCGCCCGCTTCGCCGACGTCGTCGCCGTGCATTTCTGCATCCGCGTCGTCACCGGCAACTACGACGATTTCACCGGACGTACCGAGATCTTCTGCGAGCCCATCCCCGCCGAGAGAGTCGAGCCGTAATGAACTGTGCAGGGGCCAATCTTGTGCTTCTCAAATGTGGTATCGTTGGCTACACTACTCGGAGGTGGCGAGGTAGCAGTGGGACTGTTTGAAGTCGTCGTCAGGGTTGCCAATCCAGCCGACCGTGTCTTCCACAAGCGAACGATGCTTGTCGACACCGGCGCTACTCACTCGGCGCTGCCTGCTTCGTTTCTCACGGATTTGGGAATTTCCCCCGACGACGAGCGCGAGTTTTCGCTCGCCGACCAGGAAACGAGGGTCTATCGCGTCGGCGAACTGCGCTTCAGCATTGGGGACCGGGAGAGGACGGCTCCCGTCATCTTCGGTGATGAAGGCATGTACCTTCTCGGCGCCACGTCCCTCCAGAACCTGGATCTGGTCCCTGACACGACCAACCATCAGCTCATCCCCGCTCCCTCGCTACTGGTGGGCATCAGGGGAAACCCGGTCTTCGAGTAGCGGGACGAGCGCCCCTTGCAGCAAACTGAGTCCTGACTACAGCAGAACGTAGTCGGCCGGGTCCATCGTCTTCGTCTGCTGCCAGTACTCCAGCAGCGTGAACGGCCAGTTCTGCGCCACCCGCCCCGAGTCGCTCTTGTACCAGCTCGGCACGCTCGAGACGCCCCACGCCCGCTTCAGGTTCCCCGCGTCGATGCGCTCGTTGTAGGCGTCGTGGACGTCCGTGCGGCAGTCGATGGCCTGCTGCCCGCTCTCCAGCAGGAACTTCAGGCACTCCAGCACGTACTGCACCTCGCACTCTGAGAAGTACACGATGCTGCCGTTCACCACGATGTTCGTGTTCGGCCCGTACAGGAAGAAGAAGTTGGGGAAGTTCGGCATCGTGATGCCCAGGTAGGCGCGCGCGTCGCCGTCCCACTGCTCGTGCATGTCCGCCCCGCCGCGACCCACGACCTTCATCGGCGTCAGGAACTTCGAGGCCTGGAACCCCGTCCCGTAGACCAGCACGTCGAGCTCGTGCTCCTCGCCGTCTTCCGTCAGGAGGCCGCGTGGCGTGACCCGCTCGATCGGCTCCGTGATCAGGTGCACGTGCTCCTTCAAGAGCGTCTTCGGCCACGTCCCGTTATCGACCACGATCCGCTTCGAGGCCGGCGGGAAGTCTGGCAGCGTCTTCTCGATCAGGTCCGGGCGGCTCTCCAGGTAGTTCCGCATCGACCCGGCCAGCAGGTCGCGTAGCTCCCCGTTCAGCTTGCCCGTCACCTCGTCGCCCGGCTGCCAGTCGTCGTCCACCTCCACCATCGGCAGGAATCCGTCCGAGATCGCCCAGAACAGCCAGAACCGGTACCACTGCGCGTACGTGGGCACGTGCGTGGCCAGCCACAGGAACCCCTCCGACACCCGCTCGTGGTAGTTCGGCGCGGGCGCGTACCAGTTCGGCGTGCGCTGGAAGATGCGTACCTCCCCCGCCATGTCCGACAGGTGCGGGATGAACTGCGACGCGCTCGACCCCGTTCCGATTACCCCCACGGTCTTCCCCGCGAAGTCGATCGAGTGGTCCCATTGCGCCGAGTGGAACGCGGGCCCCTCGAAGGCCCCCACGCCCGCGATGTTCGGCATCTTCGGCCGGTTCAGCTGCCCCACCGCGCTTACCACCGCCTCCGCCTCCAGCGTCTCGTCGCCCTCCGGACCCCGCACCTTCACCGCCCACACCGCGCGCCCCTCGTCGTACGTGACCGACTCCACCTCCGTGTTGAAGCGGATGTTGTCGCGGATGCCGAACTCGGTGGCGCAGTCGCTGAAGTACTCCAGCAGCACCTCCTGCGGCGAGTGGTGGTAGGGCCAGTCGAACTTCTGCATGAACGAGTAGCTGTAGGCGTGGTTCGACGAGTCGACCCGCGCCCCCGGGTACGTGTTCTCGAACCAGGTGCCCCCCACGTCCGCGTTCTTCTCGACCACCACGTACGGGATGCCGGCCTGCTGCAGCCGGTGCGCCGCCAGGATCCCCGACATCCCCGCCCCGATGATGAGCACCCGCATCGACCGGTCAGCGTTGATCGCGTCCTTGTTCCACTCCGGCGCGCGCGCGTCCTTGTCCGCGAAGGCCAGCTCCTCCAGCAGGAGGGGCAGGTATTCGTCGCTCACGTGCTCGCCGATGAGGTAGTCCATCATCCGCCGCACGTCCGTCATCGACGGCGGCGGCGCCACCACCGACCCCGCATCCCGCCACGCGACCAGCGTCTGCAGCGCCAGCTCGCGCGCCTTCGCCTGCGCCTCCGCCGAGAGCCCGCCCTGCGGGTCCGTCAGCAACACGGTCTCCGGCACCAGGTCGTCCCGCAGCAGCGACAGGTCGCCCGTGATCTGCGCCAGCGCCGGCAGCAGCGACGGTAGGTGCGCGTCCTCCAGCGCCTTGCGAATGGGCGCCTCGTCGAGCGGAAGCGGTTGGATCTCGCGGCTAATCGTCATAGCCCGTCAGCCTAGCGGGACAAGGGGTGTCGGGCCAGCCACGCCCTTCAAGTATGCGTAGGATTGGCCAGCCCCCGTCACGGGGGATTTCGTTTGTCCATACGAAGCCCGAGGGAGTAGACATGAAGAACTGGATTATCGCTGCGCTCGTCGCGGTCATCGCGACAGGGGGTGCGCTCAGCGCCCTCGCCGCCACCCAGACCGTCAACCAGCCATTTGAGATACGTGTCTGGGAAGACGTCAACGACCCCACGGCCAACTACATCAGCGCCCGTCCGGAAGGGGGAAGCTGGCGGACCTTGGGAACGATCTCCATTCCACTGACCGATGGCGTTTCCAGCACGGGACGCTTTCGGTATGGCGACATCAAGCTGGACGTACCAGTGACGGTGGAGGTTCCCGATCCTCCATCTGTGGCTTCAGAAACGCCGTCTTCGTCATCTGATGAGCTCAGCCAGACAGATACCGCTGTCCTCTGGGTGACGATCGCAGACAACGAAAACTCGATCGTGGATTGGCTGGATGTATCCGCCCAGATTGGGGGCGGCGCCGAGGCATTCAAACTTGATGTGCACATCTCCACAACCGGCGGTCGGACGGAGGACGCTTGCTTCAATGCAGACCGGATGTACGACCAAGAGATAATTCAGCTTTCGTGCCTCCCGAGTGCCCCCAGTCACACTGCAGTCAACCGTGTACGAGCCACACTTGAAGGAGAGAACATTCTCGCCGCCGCAACCGACTTCCGATGCGAGCGGCACAACGACAGCACGGACGAGCTAAGCGTATGGGCATGCGAGACGCGATGAGTCTCGGGTGGACCATTCCCGATCTCTAGGAAGAGCACCGTTCGTCTCCCGGTACAATCCCCCTCCCCAAGGAGGCCCCGCCGTGATCCACGAGCTCCGCATCTACACCGCCCACCCCGGCAAGCTCCCCGCCCTCCAGGCCCGCTTCCGCGACCACACCCTCGGCATTTTCGAGCGTTGCGGCATCAAGAACGTCGCCTACTGGACCAACTCCATCGGCGGCCGCAGCGACGAGCTCTGGTACGTCCTCGCCTTCGACGATATGGCCCAGCGCGACGAGGCCTGGGCCACCTTCATGAACGACCCCGAGTGGCGCGAGGTCCGCGCCGCCTCCGAGGAGGACGGCCCCCTCGTCCACCACATCGAGAACCGCATCCTCGCCCCCACGGACTACTCCCCGCTCCAGTAGCCCCGCGCCCGGTGGGGTATTCGCCTCACCGATGTGCTAGCGTGCCCCCGCGAAGGTGGGTCGCAGGGAGCGTCCATGAAGAACTGGATCATCGCCGCGCTCGTCGCCGTCATCGCCATCGGGGGCGCAATCGGCGCCTTCGCCGCCACCCGCACCGTCGACCGCGTCGTCGAGGTCCGCGTCTGGGAAAGCGCCGACGACCCCTCCCGCAACTACATCAGCATCCGCACCCAGGGTGGCGAATGGAGCGAAACCCTTTCCGCCACCGCCGACGACGGCGAAACATCGGACGGCCGCTTCCGTTACGGCGACCTCACCGTCGTCCTCCCCTTCAGCGTCTCCACCGTCGACCAGTCCGTCCTCGGAACGCAGCAGTCCTCCGGCCACTGGACCATCAGCCGGCTCTACGACCCCATCTACGACGTCGAGACGGTCTCCGCCATCCTCGGCACCGAGGCCGTAATCGACAAGGTCTGGACCACCGCCCTCTATGACGACCCCTACCTCCAGATCTATTGCCGCGGCGACGAGCTGCAAGCGCTCGTCTACTGGGACCAGCCCATCTTCGCCCCCGTCCTCCACAACCCCATCCCCACCATCAGGAGCGTCTACGCCGTCTGGCGCATCGACGGCGGCAAGCCGATCATCGAGCGCTGGCTGCCGGCCACCCACGGCATGGCGACGTTCGCCCAGCACCCCGACGAGTTCATCTCCCGCATCGTGGGCGGCGAGACGCTCATCTTCCGTGTCGTCCCCTCCAACGGGGAGGAGCACACCCTGACCATCGACGTCTCCGGCCTCGCCGATGTCCTGGGCAACCTCAGCTGCTACTTCCAGTAGGGCGCCGGTCAGCGACACCCTCGGCCGAGTCGCCAATCGAAGGCAAACGGTGTGTAGTACAGTTAGGTCGTGTCGCAAAATGTTGAGGATGGGGATCCCGTATGGATAGAGGAGTGGCAGTTCGATGAGGGGAATCGGCGGCACCTTGCCCGGCATGGCATCAATCCAGAACTGGTTCTGGAGGTTGCCGCGAGCACGCCTCGCTTTGTGCGCACTGCCCGGAGGGCGACCCGTTCGAGTTCTCACCGGATGATCGGGCTGGCTGCGTCCGGTAGGTGCTGGACGATCGCGATAGTGAAAGTGGAAGATAATCCCGCAACATGGAGGCCCATCACGGGATGGCCTTCTACGCGTAAGGAAGAGAGACGCTACCGTGAGCAAGCTGAGCCCTGAGGAGGAACGTCAGCTCATCGCTGACGCGGAGGCTGCTCGGGACGACCCCGATGCTCCATTGGTGTCGGTCCCGCTGAAGATAGCCGAAGACGCTGGCGTTTCACTCACGTTGAGGCTTCCCCTGGAGACGTTTGTCCGCCTGGAGAGGGCTGCGAGGGCCAATGACCTGTCTCTTGGCGAGGCAGTTGCTCAAGCGCTGGACGCCCTTGAAGCCGCCGGCGGGCCACCTGCCGAGGAAGCGCCTGAGGCCAGCCCCCCACCCCGGCGCCGCCGCAAGTCCGCGAAGGCCAGCTAGCCCCGCCCGAGCCCCCACTCCGCTACCGTAGCGCCGCATGACCTTCGAACCCCTCCCCCTGACCGTGCTCGTGCGCACCCGTTCGCGCGTCGCGACGCCGCTGACGCGGCTGCTCGATGCGCTCGGCATCGCCACCGAGCCCGCCGCCGGCAACCTCACGGTCTGCGTCCACGACGAAGGCGACACACCGGCGCCGGAGGCAGACGCCTGCGTGAGCCTCGCCGCCACCGACGAGGCGTTCGCGCGAGCCCGCCGCACGGTCGGCGCCCGCAACCCCACCCTCGACCACCCCGGCCAGGGCCTCATGCCCCCCGAGGGCCACCTCGCCACCGTCGCCGCCGAGGTCGCCACATCAGCCGCCCTGCTGCAGGCGCTTGCGCTCGCCGCGGGGGACCGCCCCGGCCCCGCCCGCGTCGATGTCGAGCAGCTCGCGCTTCACATCATCATGCCCGTCGTCTCGGCCCTGTCGGTGGGCGTGATGCGATCCCCCGTGCGACCACCCAGCCGCATCACCTACCCCCTCGGCATCGTGCCCTGCGCCGACGGCGAGGTCGGCGCGTACCAGGCCGTCCCCACCGAGTGGCCCCGCTTCTGCGCCATGACCGGCCGCGAGGACCTCGTCGAGGCCTACCCCGACGTCGAGTCGCGCCGCGAGAACGGCGCCGCCATCTGGGAGGCCGCCGCCCCCTGGTTCCGCGCCCGTTCCGTCGACGAGGTCGTGCGCATCGCCCAGGACGCCGGCCTCCCCTACGCCGCCGTCCTCCCCATCGACGCCCTCCCCGCCTCCCCCTACCTCCATCGCCGCGGCGCCATCGAGAGCGGCCCTGACGGCCAGATCGCGCCGGGCGCCCCCTGGCGCGTCGAGCACGCCACCGTCGAGGGCGAACCCCACCCCCGCCGCGAGGCCATCCGCGAGGCCCTGGCCGCGGCCCTCCCCCCTCCCGTCGCCGGCCCCCTGTCGGGTCTCCTCGTCGTCGAGGTCACGCAGCACTGGGCGGGACCGCTGGCGGCCCGCTTCCTCGCCGACTATGGCGCTCGCGTCATCAAGTGCGAGCCCATCGGCGGCGACTTCTGGCGCGTCACCGGCAACCTCCGCGACGAGGGCATCTCCTGGACCTTCGAGCCCATCAACCTCGGCAAGGGCTCGATGACCATGGACCTCCGCGACCCCACCGACCGCGCCCTCCTCGAGGCGCTGCTCGGCGCCTGCGATATCCGCATCGAGAATCTCTCGCAGGGCGCCCGCGACCGTGCGGGCCTTGCCTTCCCCGACGTCGCCGCCCGCAACCCGAACGTCATCGCTCTCTCCCTGCCGGGCTATGAGACGGAGGGGCCGCTCGCGGCCCTGCGAGGCATGGGCTGGTCCTTCGAGGTCGCCTCCGGCTACGCCTCCGCCCTCGGTGGCGGCAAGGCCGCCAACTCTGGCTACCCCTACGGCGACCCCATCGGCGCGATCACCGCCTTCCTCGCCGTCCTGCGCGAGCTGGCCCGGCGCCGGCTCGGCGGGGGCGGTGGCGCGGCCCTGCTCGACATCGGGCAGGTTGCCGCGCTCTCGTACACCCTCGTCGAAACCCTGCGAACCGGCGAGGGCGGTCCCGCCCTCACCACCCTCGACGACGCCATCGCCGCAGGCCGCCCCGACCCCTCCTGGCCCCTCGACCGCATCGTCACCGCCAGCGGCCGCCCCATGGACCACCCCGGCCCCCTCGTCCCCCTCGCGGACCGGCCGCCCCGCAACCGCGCCCCCGCCCTCGATGAGCATGGCGCAGCCGTCCGCGAGGCGGTCGCGAAAGCGCTGGAGGAACCGGGAACCTAGCGGGACTGCTCCTCGCGGAAGGCCGTGTAACTCTCGCGGATGTCGTCGTGCGAGAGCGAGAGGATCGAGGCCGCGAGGTAGGCCGCGTTGCGGGCCCCCCAACCTCCGACTGCGACCCCCGCCACCGGTACGCCGGGCGGCATCTGTAACACCCCGTGGATGGCGTCCTGCCCGCCGGCCACCTCGCTCGTCGCGAGGGGCACGCCGATCACCGGCACCGTGGTCAGCGCCGAGACCGCCCCGGGCAGGGCCGCCGCCCCGCCGGCCGCGCAGATGAACACCTCGATCCCCGCGTCACGGGCGTTCTTCGCGTACTCGTGCACCTTCTCCGGGTTGCGGTGCGCCGACATCACGTGCGTCTCGTACGGGATGCCGAGCGAGCCAAGGATCTTCTCCGTGGCCTCCATGGCTGACATGTCGTTCTTCGAACCCATCAGGATCGCGACCAGTGACTTGCTCATTCCGTCTCCTCGACTTGTGCGATATCGGTGCGCATGTAGGCGCCTTCGAATGTGATGCGGCGGGCGTTGTCGTACGCCTTCGCCCGCGCCGCCGCGAGCCTCGGCCCCCGTGCGGTCACCGTCAGGACGCGCCCGCCGTTCGTGACAATGCCCTCGGGCGTCTCCTTCGTCCCCGCGTGGAACACCTGGACGTCCTCGTCGATCGCGTCGAGCCCTCCGATCAGGTGCCCGGTCGTGTACGACTCCGGGTATCCCCCGCTCGCCACGACCACCCCGACCGCCGGCTCGTCCGACCACTCGATGTCGACCGATGCCAGCTCGCCCGCTGCCGCGGCTGAGCAGACCGTGAAGAAGTCGCTCTCCAGCCGCAGCATCAGGATCTGCGCCTCCGGGTCGCCCAGCCGTGCGTTGTACTCGAGCACGTAGTTGCCCGTTTCCGTGACCATCAGCCCCGGATAGAGCGTCCCGTTGAAGGGCCGCCCCAGCGCGGCCATCCCCGCGATCGTCGGTTGCACCACGTCCCGGTCGATGGTGGCGTTCATCTCCGCCGTCACGTCGGCGCTCGGGCTGTACGCCCCCATCCCGCCCGTGTTGAGTCCGAGGCCGCCCGTCAGCGCCCGCTTGTAGTCTGTCGATGAGGGCGTCATGACGGCCGTCTCGCCATCGCAGATCGCGTGGGCGCTGGTCTCCCACCCCTGCAGGCACTCCTCGACCACGACCTGGTCGCCCGATGCCCCGAACTCCCGCTTCACCATGATCAGGTCGAGCGCCGCCAGCGCCCCCTCATGGTCGTCGCACACGAGCGCGCCCTTCCCCGCCGCCAGCCCGCTCGCCTTCACCACCAGCGGCCCGTCCGGAAGCGACTCGACGTAGGCCACCGCCTCGCGATGGTCCGTGAATGTCCGGTGCGAGGCCGTCGTGATCCCGTGGTCGACCATGAACTGCTTCGACCACGCCTTGCTCGCCTCGATCTGCGCCGCGTCCGCCGTCGGCCCGTAGCAGGGCAGACCGCGCTCGCGCAGCCGGTCGACCAGCCCCAGCGGTTGCGGGTCGTCCATCGTCGCCAGGTAGAAGTCGATGTTCAGGTCCGCCGCCGCCTGCACGAGCCCGTCGATGTCGCGCGGCCCGATGGGCACGTTGGTCGCGACCTGCGAGGTGCCGCCGTTCCCCGGCGCGACATAAATCTCGTCAACCTCGGGGCTCTGGCTCAGCTTCCAGGCGACGGCGTGCTCGCGTCCCCCCTGCCCCGCCAGCAGCACCCGCGCGCCCACTAGCCCCTCACTCCCACTCGATCGTCCCCGGCGGCTTGCTCGTGATGTCGTAGACCACCCGGTTCACGGCGTCGACCTCGTTCACGATGCGGTTGGAGACGCGCGCCAGCAGGTCGTAGGGAAGGCGTGCCCAGTCCGCAGTCATCGCGTCCTCCGCCACCACCGCGCGCAGCCCCACCGCGTAGCCGTAGGTGCGGAAGTCGCCCATCACGCCCACCGTCCGAGTGTCCGTCAGCACGGCGAAGCTCTGCCAGAGGTCGCGGTAGAGCCCCGCGGCGCGTACCTCCTCCATGAAGATGGCGTCCGCCGCCTGCAGCACCCCAACCCGCTCCTCGGTCACCTCCCCGATGATGCGCACGGCCAGCCCCGGCCCCGGGAACGGCTGCCGCCACAGGATTTCGTCCGGGAGGCCGAGCTCGGCCCCGATCCGCCGCACCTCGTCCTTGAAGAGGAAGCGCAGCGGCTCGACCAGGTCCAGGTCCATCCGCTCCGGCAGCCCGCCGACGTTGTGGTGGCTCTTGATGCGCGCGGATCCCGCCCCGTGCGAAGCGCTCTCGATGACGTCCGGATACAGCGTCCCCTGGCAGAGGAAGCGCGCCCCCTCGATCGTCTTCGCCTCCGCCTCGAACACCTCGATGAACGTGTTCCCGATCCGAATGCGCTTCGTCTCCGGGTTCGTCACCTCCGCCAGCGCCGAAAGGAAGCGTTGGCGCGCGTCGATGTGCCGCAGGTTCATGTGCAGGTTGCGCTCGAAGGTGTCCACCACCTCCTCCGCCTCCCGTGCCCGCAGCAGCCCGTTGTCGACGAAGATGCACGTCAGCCGGTCCCCGATGGCGCGGTGCACGAGCGTGGCCGCCACCGCACTGTCCACCCCGCCCGAAAGCCCGCAGACCACCTGCCCATCCCCCACCTGCGCCAGGATGGCTTCGACCGTTTCCTCGATGAAGTTCCCCGGCGTCCAGTCCGCCTCCGCCCCGCACACCCCGCGCACGTAGTTCGCGATCAGCTCCCCGCCCCGCGGCGTGTGGACGACCTCGGGGTGGAACTGGAGCCCGTAGTACCCCCGCTCAACGTCCGCCATCACGGCGATCGGAGAGTTCTCGGAGACCGCCAGCGAGGCGAATCCCGCCGGCAGCTCTTCGATGCGGTCGCCGTGGCTCATCCACACGTCCAACTCGGCGGGAAGACCCGCCAACAGCGGCGCGTTCACGGAGGCGGTGATCGTCGCCGGGCCGAACTCGCGCTCCCGCCCCGGCCCCACCTTGCCCCCGAGCTGGTCCGCCATCAGCTGCATCCCATAGCAGATGCCCAGCACCGGCAGCCCCGATTCGAACACCCAGTCGGCGGCGCGCGGCGCCTCCGGGTCGTAGACGCTGTTCGGCCCGCCCGAGAGGACGAAGCCGCGCACGTCGAGATGGTCGAGCACAGAGGCTTCGGCGTTGTAGGGGATGACCTCGCAGTAGGTATTCAGCTCGCGGATGCGGCGTGCGATGAGCATGCTGTACTGCGACCCGAAATCGACGACGACGATGGCGGCATGGGGCGAACGCGAGGTGGTCGTGTTTTCCGCTTCGGTCAGGGTCTCGGCCAACTCTGTTCAGCGCTCCGTCTTCGGAAGCTAGCAAAACTGTATAGTTTGGTCAACGATTTCATGGTCGTCCCTGCCGCTTCTGAACCTTCCGCGCAGTCGATCGCCCGGACCGTCGCCGCCCTGCGTGACGGCGGCCTCGCCATCCTCGCCACCGATACCGTTTATGGCGTCGCCGCCGACATCCGCCGGGACGACGCCGTGCGCGCCCTCTACGAGGCCAAGGGCAAGGACCCGCGTGAGCCCCTCCAGCTCCTCTTCCCCGCCGACCCCGGCTCCCTCCTCCCCTACGCCCGCCTCAGCGCCGATGCCAGCCGCCTCATCGACGCCCTCGGCCCCGGCCCCTGGACCATCATCACGCCCGCTGCCGATGGCTGGTCGAGTCCCGCCCTCGCCGGTGGCGACACCGTCGGCGTCCGCATGCCCCCCGTTCCCACCCTTCAGGCTGTTCTCACCGAGCTCGGCGCGCCCCTCGCCGCCTCCAGCGCCAACCGCCACGGCGACCCCAGCCCCACCACCTGCGCGGAGGCCCTCGCCTCCCTCGGCGAGTACTGTGCCGCCGCTATCGACGACGGCCCCACCTCCCACGGCCTCGACTCCAGCGTCATCGACTGCAGCGTCACCCCGCCCCGTATCCTTCGCGAGGGCGCGCTTCCGGCGGCTGAGGTCGCCGGCCACCTGGGCCTCGCCGAGATCGAGGTCGTGCGGCGCGCGGGAGTAGGTGGGTGACCGCAGACGGCATCGGCAAGCAGACCGTGCGTGACATCAACGTCCAGGGAGAGCGCGTCCTCCTGCGCGCCGACCTCAACGTGCCCCTCGACGATGGCGCTGTCGCCGACGACACACGCATCCGCGAGTCCCTGCCGACCATCCAGTACCTCACCCAGGGCGGCGCCTCCGTTCTCGTCTGCTCGCACCTCGGCCGGCCCAGGGGCGAGCGCAACGCGGACCTCAGCCTCGCGCCCGTGGGCGAGCGCCTCGCCGAGCTTCTCGGCCAGCCCGTCGCCTTCGCCGAGGACTGCATCGGACCGCCGGCGGTGGAGGTCGCCCAGGGCCTCGGCGCCGGCGACGTGGCGCTGCTCGAGAACCTGCGCTTCCACGCCGGGGAGGAGGCGAACGACCGCATCTTCGCCGCCGTCCTCGGCACGCTCGCAACCGTCTACGTGAACGATGCCTTCGGCGCCGCCCACCGCGCCCACGCCTCCACGGTCGGGGTCGCGAACCTGCTCCCCAGCGTTGCCGGCCTGCTCCTGGAGAAGGAGGTGCGCTACCTCGGTTCGCTCGTCGCCGATCCGCCCCGCCCCTTCTCCGCCATCGTTGGCGGCGCGAAGGTCAGCACGAAGATCGCCGCCATCGACCACCTCCTTCCGAAGCTCGACCGCCTCCTCGTCGGCGGCGGCATGGCCAACACCTTCCTCAAGGCGAAGGGTGTCGACGTGGGCGCCTCGCTCGTCGAGGACGACCTGCTCGACATGGCCCGCGACATCCTCGCCCGCGCCGATGCCGCCGGCGTGACCGTCAGCCTTCCCGAGGACGCGGTCGTTGCCACCAGGCTCTCCCCCGACGCCGAAGCCGACACCGTGCCCATCGACGCGTTCCCTCCGGATCGCATGATCCTCGACGTTGGACCCGCCACGCTCACCTCCTTCGAGGCCGCTCTCGCCGACACCGCGGCCGTCGTCTGGAACGGCCCCCTCGGCGTCTTCGAAATCGAGCAGTTCGCAGGCGGCTCCTTCGGCCTTGCCCGCGCCCTCGCCGAACTGGACGCCACGACCGTCGTCGGCGGCGGCGAGACCGCCGCCGTCGTCGCCCGCTCCGGTCTCGCTGAGCGTTTCACGCACGTCTCGACGGGTGGCGGCGCCTCGCTTGAGATGCTCGAGGGACGTGAGCTTCCCGGCGTCGCCGCCCTCCTCGACGCCTGAGTTTCGACCCTCCCCCACTGCGCCCGTAAGATCGCCGCATGGACCTCGAACTTGCCGCGAAGCTGCAGCAGCCCGCCGAATCCAAGGTCGTCCTCTGCGTCCTCGATGGCCTCGGTGGCATGGCCCGGCCCGAGACCGAGCGGAGCGAGCTGGAGCAGTCGGACACCCCCAACCTCGATCGCCTCACCGAAACCTCAGACGTTGGCCTGACCATGCCCGTGGGGATGGGAATCACCCCGGGGAGCGGCCCCGGCCATCTCTCCCTCTTCGGTTACGACCCCTACCGCTTCGACATCGGTCGGGGCGTCCTGGAGGCCGTCGGTATCGACTTCGACCTCGGCCCCGACGACGTCGCCGCCCGTGGCAACCTCTGCACGCTCGACGCCGACGGCAACATCAGCGACCGTCGCGCCGGACGCATCGCCAGCGAGAAGTCGGCCGCCATCGTCGAGCGCCTGCGGGCCATCGAGATCGGCGGCGCCGAGTTGTTCGTCGAGCCCGTCCGCGAGTACCGCTTCGTGCTCGTTCTGCGCGCCCCCGGCCTCGGCGAGGACGTGACGACTACGGACCCGCAGCGTGAGGGCGTCCCGCCCGTTCCCGCGGAAGGCGGCGATCCCGCCGGTGAGCGCACCGCCGCGCTCGTCAACGAGTTCGTCGCGAAGGCGGGCGAGCTCCTCGCGGACGAGGAGGTGGCCAACGGCCTCACCCTGCGGGGCTTCGCCACCTACCCATCCCTCCCGCAGCTAGAGGATGTGTGGGGTCTCCGCGCCGCCGCCCTGGCCGTCTACCCCATGTACCGCGGCCTCGCCAAGCTTGCCGGGATGCGCGCCCTCGCCTGTCCAGGCGGCATGGAGGAGCAGCTCGCCGTCGCCCGCGAGCGCTGGGACGAGTTCGACTACTTCTTCATCCACTACAAGAAAACCGACGCCGCCGGTGAGGACGGCAATTTCATCGCCAAGGTGCACGCCCTCGAGGAGTTCGATACCCACGTGCCCGGCCTCATGGACCTCGGCGCCGACGTCCTCATGGTCGCCGGCGACCACTCGACCCCTGCCCTCATGGCCGCCCACTCGTGGCATCCCGTGCCGTTCCTCCTCAACTCCCCCTTTGCCCGCGGCGGTAGCGTCCAGCACTTCACCGAACGCGAGTGCCTCGGTGGCAGCCTCGGCATCTTCCCCGCCGTCGAGGCCATGCCCCTCGCCATGGCCCACGCCGGCCGCCTGCAGAAGTACGGAGCCTAGGAAAACGCCAATGCGCCGTCCCTTCATCGCTGGCAACTGGAAGATGAACACGACGGAGGCCGAGGCCGCCGAGCTCGCCCGCGCCGTCGCCGAGGCGACGGCGGGCGCTCCCTGCGACGTGGCCGTCTGCCCCCCCTTCCCCCACCTCGCCGCCGTCCGCGACGCCGTTGCCGACAGCGAGGTCGCCGTCGGCGCGCAGGACGTGTACTGGGAGGCCTCCGGCGCATTCACCGGTGAGGTGAGCGTGGCCGCCCTCGAGTCCTACTGCCGCTACGTCATCATCGGCCATAGCGAACGCCGCGCCCTCTTCGGCGACACGGACGAGTGGGTGAACCGCAAGACCGCTGCCGTCCTCGCCTCCCCCCTCGACCCCATCGTCGCCGTCGGCGAGACCCTGGCGCAGCGCGAGGCGGGCGAGATGGCGGACGTCCTCGACCGCCAGGTCCGCCGCGGTCTCGCCGGCCTCGATCTGAGCGACCGCGTCACCATCGCCTACGAGCCCGTCTGGGCCATCGGCACCGGCCAGACCGCCACCCCCGAGATGGCCCAGGAAGCCTGCGCCCTCATCCGCAGCCTCCTCCGCGAGTTGGGCGGCGACGCCGCCGACGACATTCGCGTCCAGTACGGCGGCAGCGTGAACCCCGGCAATGCCGCCGACCTCCTCGCCCGGCCCGACATCGACGGCGCCCTCGTCGGCGGCGCCTCCCTTAAGGCCGAGCAGTTCGCCGCCATCGTCGCGGCCGCGGGCTGATCCCGTGCGGCGGCTCGTCGCCGTCGTCGGTCCGACTGCCGCCGGCAAGTCGGCCCTCGCCCTCTCGCTCGCCCAGCGCTTCGGCGGCGAGATCATCAACGCGGACAGCCGCCAGGTGTACCGCGGCATGGACATCGGCACGGCAAAGCCCTCCCCCGAGACTCGCGCCCTGCTCCCCCACCACCTGTACGACATCGCCGACCCCGCCGACGCCTACAGCCTCGCTCTCTATCGCCGCGACGCCCTCGCCACGCTGGAAGACATCTGGGCCCGTGGCGAGCTTGCCTGGCTCGTCGGCGGCACGGGCCAGTATGTCTGGGCCCTCCTGGAGGCCTGGCAGGTCCCCGACGTCGCCCCCCAACCCGAGCTTCGCGCCGAGCTCGCCGCTCTCGCCGAGCGCGACGGCCCCGAGTCCCTCCACGCACGCCTCCGCGCCGTCGACCCCGAGGCCGCCGATCGCATCGACGCGCGCAACGTGCGGCGCGTCATCCGCGCTCTCGAGGTCTACGAGGTGACGGGCAGGCCCATCACCTCGTGGCAGACGAAAGGTGTCCCCGACTTCGACTTCCGCATCCTCGGCGTCGAGTGCGAGGAGAAGGAGCTGATCTGGCGCATCAACCGCCGCACCGAGGCCATGTTCGCCTCCGGCCTCGTCAAGGAGACGCAGGCACTCCTCGACGCCGGCCTCCCCCCGGACGCCTCCGCCCTCTCCTCCATCGGTTATGCCGAAGCCCTCCGCGAGCTCCGCGGCGAGATCACCCGCGACAAGGCCATCGAGCTCACCAAGCGGTCCACCAAACGCCTCGCCCGCCGCCAGCGCCAGTGGTTCCGCCCCCAGGACCACCGCATCGCCTGGGCCGGCGACGTCGCCGGTGCGAGCGAGGCGCTGGCCGAGTTCCTCCAGCCCCGCTGACGACCGTCCACTCCGTCGGTTGTACACTCGCGAACATGCGGGTGACGAAGATGCACGGACTCGGCAACGACTACGTCTACGTCCGCCCCGAGGCGGAGCAGGACTGGTCCGCGATCGCCCGGCAGGTCAGCGATCGACACTTCGGCGTTGGCAGCGACGGCCTCATCCTCGCTCTCCCCTCCGGCGTGGCCGACCTGCGCATGCGCATGTTCAATGCCGATGGCTCCGAGGCGGAGATGTGCGGGAACGGCATCCGCTGCCTCGCCAAATACGCCGTCGAGGAGGGCATGGTCCCCGCCGGCATCGAGTCCGTCACGATCGAGACGCTCGCCGGTGTGCTCACGCTCCAGCTCTTTCGCGAGAACGGCGCCGTCAGCGCTGCCCGGGTCGATATGGGCCCGCCCAGCTTCGACCCCGCCTCCCTCCCCGCCGACGTGCCCGGCCCCGGCCCCATCGTCGACCACCCCCTGGAGGTCGATGGTATGGAGCTGCGGCTCACCCTTGCCAGCATGGGCAACCCCCACGCCATCCACTGGATCGATGGCGACGTCGATGACTTCCCCATCGAGCGTATCGGCCCCCAGGTCGAACACCACTCCCTCTTCCCCAACCGCACCAACTTCCAGGTCGTGCAGGTGCTGAGCCCCGAGCACGTCCGCCATCGCGTCTGGGAACGCGGCACGGGCATCACCCTCGCCTCCGGGACCAGCGCCTCGGCCGTCTGCGCCGCCGGACGCCTCACCGGACGCACTGGCGACTCAATCACCGACTCCCTCCCCGGCGGCGACCTCCAGCTCTCCTGGGACGGCGAAGGGTCCGTCTTCATGACCGGTCCCGCCGCCCGCGTCTTCGACGCCGAGTGGCACGAAGCGTAGCCCCGTGCCCTTCCTCGGCGCCGGCGACATCGACGTCTACTACGAGCTCCAGGGCGATGGCCCGCGCGTCCTCAACATCAGCGGCACCGGCGGCGACCTCCGCCGCCGCCCCAGCCTCGCCTCCCTCCTCGGCGACGGTTTCACCGTCCTCTCCTACGACCAGCGCGGCCTCGGCCAGACCAGCATCCCCGACGGCCCCTACAGCATGGCCGGCTACGCCGCGGATGCCGCCGCCCTCCTCGACGCCCTCGGCTGGGAGCGGTGCATGGTCATGGGCACATCGTTCGGCGGGATGGTCGCGCAGGAGTTCGCCGTCTCGTTCCCCGAGCGGGTCGAGAGACTCGTCCTGAACTGCACGTCGAGTGGTGGCGCGGGAAACCCCTCCTACCCCCTGCATGAACTCCAGGACCTCGAGCCCGAGACCCGGATGCGCACCCAGATCCGCCTGAGCGACACGCGCGTCACCCCCGAGTGGGAGCAGGAGAACGCCGCCGAATTGGAAGCCCTCCTCGACCAGCGCCGCAAGATGGCCGTCATCGGCGCCGGTGAGCCCCGGCGCGAGCTCGGCGCACGCCTCCAGCTCGAAGCGCGCGTCCATCACGACGTCTTCGCCCGCCTCCCCGCTCTCACCATGCCCGTCCTCGTCTGCGCCGGCGCCTACGACGGCATTGCCCCGCCCGCGAACAGCCGCGCCATCGCCGCACAGGTCGCGACCGCTCGCTACGAAGAGTTCGAGGGCGGCCACGGCTTCTTCTGGCAGGACCCCCGCGCTGCCGAGGTCATCACTGCCTTCCTGCGCGACGCCTGACCTCTCCCCTCGCGCCTCGACCAGCGCTCGCGTAGCATTGGCGGTATCACTGAGCGTTGCGGCGAGCCTTGCTGCAGACGCTGCCGGAGAGCCACTGCATGGTCACCAAAGCCGGGTATGTCACCCCCACCGAGAAGGCCCCTGAGCCCTCAATGGGCACCGCGCTCATCCCCAAGGAGCGCTACACCTCGAAGGAGTACATGGAGCTCGAGTGGGAGCGCATGTGGACCAAGGTTTGGAACATGGCCGGTCGCGAGTCCGACATCCCCAACGTCGGCGACTACTTCACGACCGAGCTCGGCCCCGAGTCCTTCCTCATCGTCCGCGAGACGGAGGACAAGGTCCGCGCCTTCTACAACGTCTGTCCCCACCGCGGGAACCAGATCCGGAACCCCGGCATGGGTCATGCGGAATCGTTCCAGTGCGCCTATCACTTCTTCGAGTTCAACCTCGATGGTTCCAAGAAGTTCGTCCCGGACGAGGACACCTTCACCCAGGGCGTGCCCCAGGAAACGGCCCTCATCGAGGTGCCCTGCGACACGTGGGGCGGCTTCGTCTGGTTCAACATGAACCCCGACGCCGAACCGCTGCTTGAGTTCCTCGGCGTCGTCGCCGAGCACCTCGCCCCCTACCACTTCGACGAGTACGCCATCGTTGGCGACATGACCGTCGAGTGGGACACGAACTGGAAAGCCTCCGTCGATGCCTTCAACGAGGTCTACCACGTGCAGGGCATCCATCCGCAGCTGCTGGAGTCGCTCGACGACATCCATGTGCAGATCGACCTGTACGAGCGTCACAACCGCTACCTGGTTCCGTTCGGGCTGGTGAGCCCGCGCTACCCCAACCAGAACGAGGTCACGCAGCCGCTCCAGGAGTACCTGCGCGGCTCCGGCATCGACCCCGACTCGTTCGAGGGCGGCATGGGCGACGTCCGCCCCGCCATGCAGAAAGCCGTCCGCGCTGCCGCCGAGGCCCAGGGCATGGACGTCTCAGGCCTGAACGACGACCAGATGTCGGACGACTACCACTACTACCTCTTCCCCAACCTCACCTTCAACATTACGGCGCTCGGATTCGGATTCTTCCGTCAGCGCCCCCATCCGACCGACCCGAACAAGATGTTCTTCGACCTGCAGAGCTATGCGCGTATCCCCCAGGGCGCCGACTGGCCCCCGCGGCCCGTGCATACCCAGCGCAAGCACGGAGAGATCTCGATCGGCCTCGTGATGGACCAGGATTCCTACAACCTGCCGCGCGTTCAGAAAGGCATGAACTCGCGCTCGTACAAGGGCCTGCTCATCAACTACCGCGAGCGCCGCATCCGGCACATGCACACGGTCCTCGACGGCTACCTTGAGGGCCCCGACCGCTAGCCCGACCTGCGGCCAGCACAGCCCCGAAGCCGGACCCCCAGGGGGCCGGCTTCGTCGATCCCGACATCTCGACGCCCCTCGCGACGGGGCGGTATCGTCCCCGCACGTCCACTCCCGGAGGCCCCATGGACCACGCCACCACCCTCCGCGCAATGCTCCACCGCCCCGAGATCGTCGTCCTGCCCGGCGCCTACGACGCCCTCTCCGCGCGCCTCGCCGAGCAGGCCGGCTTCGAGGCCCTCTTCACAACCGGCTTCGGCTTCTCCGCCTCCGCCCTCGGCGCCCCCGACATCGGTCTCCTGACCATGTCCGAGACCGTGGAGCGCGTTCGCCACATCGTCCGCGCCATCGACGTGCCGCTCGTCGCCGATATGGACACCGGCTACGGCAACCCCCTCAACGTCATCCGCACCGTCCGCGAGTGCGTCGAGTCCGGCGTCGCCGGCATCATCCTCGAGGACCAGGAGTGGCCCAAGAAGTGCGGCCACTTCGAGAACAAGCGCGTCATCCCCGCCGAGGAACAGGTCGCCAAGCTCCACGCCGCCGTCGAGGCCCGTGGTGACAGCGACCTCGTCATCATCGGCCGCACCGACGCCCGCGGCCCCCTCGGCCTCGACGAGGGCATCCGTCGCGGTAAGCTCTACCACGAAGCCGGCGCCGATGTCGTCTTCGTCGAGGCGCCGCAGTCGCTCGACGAGCTGCGCGCCATCGCCGATGCCTTCCCCCGCGGCACCCCCCTCTTCGCCAACATGATCGAGGGTGGCAAGACCCCCCTGCTCACCGCCGCCGAGCTCCAGGAGATCGGCTTCACCATGGTCGTCTATCCGCTCTCCGGGCTCTTCTCCGCGGCCCGGGCCATCGGCGAGACCTACCGCGCCCTCCACGACACGAAGACGACCGCCTCCCGCCGCGACCACATGGTCGACTTCCACGAGTTCGAGAGCATCGTCAACGCCCCAGGCTGGCGCGACATCGAAACCCGCCACTCGGTGCGCTGATGCCAGAGTTCGACGCCGAGACCGAGGCCACCCTCGACCAGTTGTCGCGCTTCCTCCCGCCCGGCGACCGCGAAGCGGCACGCGAGGCCGCCGTCTACGCCATCCTCATGACGGAGAGCGACATCGCCCCGGGCACGGCCACGGTCGCCGCCTGGTGCTACGAGTACGCGAGCGAGGGCATCGCCTACCACCAGTGGCCCGCGCTCGTCGCCGCCCGCAGCCTCACCCCCGACCCCGCCGACTCCCCCTCCGCCCGCGCCCACGCCCGCGCGAGACGCGACTCCATCGCCCAGGGCCTCACCGACAAGGGCGAAATTCCGAACTAGCGCCGCCGCGCCGCCGCCTGCTCCTCGGGACTCGTTACGTCGATGCCCGCGTCGCTGAACGCCTTCTCCACCGCCGCCCGACTGATCTTCGCGTCCGGCGTGTCCGCGACAAACTGCTGGCTGCTCCGTTTCGCCTCGAGCTGTCCCCGGAAGTGCGGGATGACGTACCGCGAGAACAGCTCGTAGCTGCGCACCGTCTGCTCCCACGTCCCCCACTCGTGCGCCCGCGCCAGGAACCCCCCGAACCCGCCCGTCATCTCCAGTAGCCGCTCGATGCCCGCGATCGCGTCGTCCGCGGTTCCCACGATGGCGCCGCCCTGCTCGATGCCGGCCTCGATCGTCGCCGCATCGGGCTGCGTGGCCGAGCTGATCGTCCCGCCGAAGTACTCCACCAGCTCCCGTTCGTACCCCTCTCGCGCCTCCGCGGTCGCCTGCTCGCGCGTCTCCGCCAGGTAGAAGGGGACGCCCAGCCGCCACTGGTCCCGCGAGACCGTGTGTCCCGCTTCCCGCGCCGCCTCCTCGTACCAGCCCCACGTGCGCGAGAGGGCTTGCCCGCTCGCCTCGCTCAACCCCGCGAACGACACCATGTCGATGCCGTGCCGCCCCGCTGCCTGTGCCCCCGCCGGCGAACCCGCCGCCGCCACCGCCATCGGCGGGTGTGGGTGCGTGTACGGCGCGATCTGGAGGCGCGCCTCGTGCAGCCGGAACCAGTCCGTCTCCACCGTCACGACCTCGCCGTGGAACAGCCGCATGATCACGTCGAGCGACTCGTTCATCATGCGCCGCTGATCGAGTGGATTGATGCCCAGCATGTAGGCGTCCGAGCTGAGCGCCCCCGGCCCGATGCCGAGGATCGCCCGCCCCCGCGTCATGTGGTCGAGCTGCACGAACCGGTCCGCCACGATGAGCGGGTGCTGGTAGGGCAGGCTCAGCACGCCCGACGCGAGCCGCAGCTTCTTCGTGCGCTCCGCCGCCGCCACGATGAACAACTCTGGCGAGGCGATGATCTCCCACCCCGCGCTGTGGTGCTCCCCGATCCACGCCTCGTCGAAGTCGAGCCGTTCCAGTAGCTCCAGCAGCTCCAGGTCGCGCTCGAACGCGACCGTCGGGTTTTCCTCGAGCCGGTGGAACGGCCCCAGGAAGATGCCGAACTTCATCCGTGGCGGGCGGTACGTCGTCATCGCCGGCTCATCCTACAGCCGGGGGGTCAAAGCCGTGCAGACGCCTTCTCGCGCGCCGCCCGACGGATGAACTCGGAGGTTGTCACGCCGGCTACTCGGGCCGCTGCCCGGATAGCCGTTATCTCCGCCTTGGGGAATCGAATTGAGTACACGGCCGTGGGACTCGTGAGGCCCGTATGCAACTCGGCGTCTTCGTAGTCCCACTCGTCATGTTTGTTGGTCACTTGCTTGTGCCTCGTGCGTGAGGCGACCGGTAGGATGGGTGCCACCCCGACCACGGAAGGAACCCGGGACGGCGTGAACATCGACTATCTCATCCTCGCCGACTGGGCCGAGGTCATAAACGGCAAGATCTACGTACAGGGCGGCGGCTGGACCACCATCGACGCCTACGAACCGCTCCCGGTGACCCGGGGCATTGCCATCGCAGTCTCACCGCGCGTTGAGTGGAACGAGACCAACACACCTCACACTCTCGAGATGCGCGTCATCCGCGAGGAAGGTCAGGCAGAACTCGCCCGCATCGATGCCCGCTTCGAGGTAGGGCGTCGCGCTGGCTTGCCCATGGGCGCTTCCCAGCCGCACCCCATCGCCGTCAATCTCCCCCTCAAGTTCGAGCACGCGGGTGAATACGAGGTCAGAGCCTCCATCGACGGCGAGGAGGTCACCACCCTCGCCTTCCGCGTCGACCAGCAGGCCTCCTAGCCCCCGCCCTTCCCCGTCAGGCGGTACTTCGGAACCGCCCCGAAGGCCGCGCACTCGAAGTGTGCCGACCCCACCTGGTCGCCACTCTTCAGCAGCACGAAGCTCTCCGCCAGCACCGTCGGGAACTCTTCCTCCTCCCCCTCGCTGTTGATGATCTTGACCGGGTGGGTGCAGTCCCAGACCTCGCCCTCTTCGTGGTACTCGCCCCGGTAGGCCCCCTGCCCGAGCCGGTCGTTGAACCCGCCGAAGTAGCCCCCGCCCTGGCAGTACACCCAGCCCATGTCCTCGATCTCGAACTCGCGGGTGACGCCCTCGGAATCGTGGATCGCGATGCTGCCCCCGCTGATGCGGCTCGTGCCCTCGTAGAACGTGAGGTCGTGGTCGACGTCCGTCACGAAGACCTCCCGGTCCTCGTGCAGAATCTCGCCCGTCATCTTGTTCCAGGACCCATCGACGTTCGCGATCGCTCCCGACCACTTCGTCCCGTCCGGATCTTCGATGAACTCGTAGAACCCGGCGTGGTCCGGCATCGTGTAGAGCACCCAGTTGCGAAGTCCTTGCGGACGCTGCACCGCCGGCTGCGGCGAGGCGTGCATGGGCGGTCCGCCCCGCCCCCGCAGCACCCCCCACGAGTGGTTCCGGAACACCCCCGACCGCTCCGGCGTCAGCTCGAATCGCTTCCCCGCGACCTCGATCCACCCCTCCGCGCGTCCCGCCACCTCGTACGTCATGCGCTCCATCAGCAGCCACCCGTCGATGCGGTTCGTGCTGAGCGGGCCGTGGTACGGCCGCCCCACCGTGTGGCAGACGATGTCGCAGGCGATCCCGTAGTCGTTCGGCTCCAGCACAAGCCGGATCGCCTTCATCGGCTCCACCAGCTCCACCCGCAGCGGCCCCACCCGGTACTCGAAGTCCGGCCGCAGCTGCCGCGACACCCGGATGTTGTACTGCATCCCCTCGTGCCGGATGCACACGAACCCGTCGAGCACGTTCGTGTTCTGGTAGAGCCGCACCGTCGAGACGAGCGATACGTTTCCGTCCATGTCGCACAGGCAGATGTAGTGCCCGTCGTTCCAGTGCTTGTCCGAGGTGTGCACCGCCGCGAACGACTCCGCGATCTGGTGGAACGGGTACTCGTCGGCCTTGATCAGCATGGCTCTCTCCTCAAGCGGCGTTCGTTGTCCGCTGGCTACCCCGCGTCCGCAAGTCGCGGTGCGTGATGACCCACTCGTGGCCGTCCCCGACCCGCGCCATCTCGTCGATGTAGCTGGCCCAGAGCGTCGTGATGGTGTCCGGGTCGCCCGCCAGAAAATGCGTCGCCTGCAGGTCGGTCTCGACATGCGCCACGTCGCCGTTGAACTCGACGACCTGGTTGCCAAGCAGGTGCTGGGTGGCTCCGAAGGGCACCAGCAACCGGCGGATGACGTCCGTGTAGGTGTCGCCGCCGTGCTGCGCATCCGGCGAGCCGATGTTCAGGAACACGAGGTCGTCGGCGAAGCAGGAACGCATTGCCGCGAAGTCGTGGCTGTCCACCGACCTCGCGTAGCGGATCAGCAGGTCCATGATCGCCAGCCGGTCCAGTTCGTGGCCGAGGTCGTCGCTCATCGCGCTGCTCCGGTTGGCGAGCCTACACGTCGCCGGGGGTCGCTGTGCGAACGAGGGGGTGGCATCAGCCACCCCCTCGCGAGCGTTCTAGTTGGCGGCGACGGCGGCCTTCCGGCCCGGAATCGTGGCCGCGCCCTCGCCCGTGTAGAGCGGCATCCCGCTCTCGTTCACCTCGCGCCAGTGCGTGTGCGCAAGCGTGTGCATGATGAACACGGCCTGCTGGGCCGTCCACAGACCCTGCGCGTCCTGCGTCTGGTTCACCGCTTCCTTCGTGATCTTCAGCCCGAAGGACGGCTTCTCCGCGATCTTGCGCGCCAGGTTCTCGACGTACTCGCTCAGCTCCTCGCGGGGCACGATTTCGTTCACCATGCCCGCGTCGTAGGCGCGCTGGGCGCTCACCCAGTCGCCGGTGTAGAGCATCTGCCGGGCGAGGCGATGGCCGAACTCCCACGGATGGGCGAAGTACTCGACGCCGGGGATGCCCCAGCCCACGACGAGGTCGCGGAACTCGGCGTCATCCGAGGCGATGATGATGTCGCAGACCCAGGCCAGCATGAGGCCACCGGCGATGGTCTTGCCCTGCACCTCGGCGATCATCGGCTTGGGCAGGTTGCGCCAGCGGCGGCACATTTGGAGGTAGATCTCCTCCTCGCCCGCCATGGCCCCTTCCGCGCCGGGTGCGCCGAAGTTCGCCCACGTCCCGATCGGCTTGAAGTCCTCGCGTGTCGCCCCCGTGCCGCCGCGCATGTCGTGGCCGGAGTTGAAGTGGGGCCCCTCGCCGCTGAGGATGACGACCTTCACCAGGTCGTCCTGGTTGGCGGCGTCAAAGGCGTCGTTCAGGTCGTAGGTCAGCTGCAGGTCCTGCGCGTTGCGCGCTTCCGGACGGTTCATCCTCACCCGCACGATCTCGGGTGTCAGGTTTTCGTACAGCACAGTCTTGAATTCGGGCATACGTACCTCCTCGGTCGTGCGGAGAATCTTAGGCGACTCCTGCGCTGACCGCCCGCTACCCACCCCGCGCCCACGCCACGCGCTCGTCGATTTGGCGCTCCAGCGTGTACTCGACTGGCTCGAACCCGTTCGCGAACCAGAACGGCTCGCCGCTGTAGTTCGCCGAAAGCACGTGCAGCGTGCAGCGCTCGTACCCCTCGCCCCGCGCCCACGCCATCCCATGGTCGAGCAGCGCCCGTCCCACGCCCCCATCCTGCGCCTCCGGCTCCACGATCCCCATGAACAGGTACACGTTCTTCTCCGGGCTTACATAAGGAGGGAAGAACCCTTGCTTGAGGAAGCTCGTGAGCCCGACCGGCTCGCCCCCGCGGTACGCCACGAAGTGCGGGTTGCCCTCGTCCTCCAGCAGAGAAGAGAAGAGGCTGCGCGCAACTGAGTCGTCCTCGGGCAGCACCGGCCAGTACATGAAGAGGGGCGGACCGATATGGTGCAGCCCGAGCGTCCGCGCCAGCCCCACCAGCACCTCCACGTCCTCGCTCTCGGCCTCCCGGATCTCGATGTCTTCGGCGTACGCCCCCGCCACCGGCCCCGTTCCCTCCCGCATCGACATCGAGACGGTCCGCCCAAACCCGAGGTTGAACCACGCGTCCTGCAGCCGCTCCTCCCCCTCGATCAGGTGCACCGAGTGGTTGTAGTACCCCGCCGCCACCCATGCTCCCGCCAGCTCGCGGTAGAGCAGCCGGCACACCGCTCTGGCGTCATAGCCCGCCGCCACCGCGTTGTCGCGGGGTCCGACCCTTACCGTGCGAGGGTGCGCGAGTCGCCCCATGTAGCTGTCCGGCGATGCCCCCGCCACTCGCTCCCCCATGAGGAACCCCGCCAGCACGTCCCCATCGACCGCCACCGCCCCGTCCGTGCGCTCGTTCTCGAGCCACTTCGCCAGCATCGAGCGCGCCTCGGCCTCGTCCGCGAGCCCCTCCACGAGCACGGGGTGCCGCTCGCGGTCGCGCTGGTGCGCTTCCGCGACCAGCGCCGCCGCCGCATCGAGGTCGCCCCGTTCGAAGGGCCGGACCGTCACCCGCGCCATTCCGCCTCCCCGCCGCCTGTTGCGGCGCGAACCTCTACCCTACGCGCTCAGGAGGTGCGACATGGACCTGGGACTGGCTGGACGGAAGGCGATCATCCTCGGAGCAAGCCGCGGCATTGGCCGCTACACGGCGGAGACCCTGATCGACGAGGGCGCCAACGTCGCCATCTGCGGCCGCGACGCTGATCGGCTCGCCCAGACCCGCGACGCGCTCGCCGCCCGCGGCGATGTGACCGTGCACGCCGCCCCCGCCGACCTCGCCGATTCCGAGTCGACCCGCGCCTTTGTCACGGGCGCCGTCGAGGCCCTTGGCGGCCTCGACATCCTCATCCACAACGCGACGGGCCAGTCCGGCCAGGACGCCGAGGGCTGGCAGAGCACCTTCGATGTCGACGTCATGGCCGCCGTCCACGCCGTCGAGGCGGCCCAGCCTGCCCTCGAGGAAAGCGATGCCGCCAGCGTCATCTTCATCGGCTCGACCGCCAGCAAGCAGTGGTTCGGACGATGGTCCTCCTACGGCCCGCTCAAGGGCGCCATGCGCGTGCTCGCGAACGAGCTCGGGCAGGCGCTCGGCCGCAAGGGCATCCGCGTGAACGCGCTCTCCCCCGGCGCGACCCTCATGCCCGGCGGCAACTGGGACCGCACCCGCCAGGCCAACCCCGACTTCTACAAGAGCGTCGAGCGCAGCATCCCCTTCGGCCGCCTCGGAAGCGGCGAGGAGGTGGCGCGAGCCATCACCTTCCTCGCCAGCCCCGCCGCCAGCTGGATCAACGCCACCCACATCATCGTCGATGGCGGCCAGGGCAAGTTCGTCGACTAACCCGGGCGCGAGTGGGTTCCTCGTGGTTCTGGCTCTTGCCTGGCGCCGACGACAAGGGCATTGACGATCTCGTTAATCCGGGACAACTTGGCCGAAGCGTAGTCAGTGGCTTCGTACTTTTGAATTTGCTGCTCCTTAAGCCCTAGCCGCTCGGCAAGCTCCCGCTGGGTCAGGCCCTGAGCGATCCGTGCCTTGACGAGGAGCGCGGCCAGACGCCCTACCATGTCCAGGGCCTCCATCTGGAAGACTCCGGCCTTGAGTTCCTCGTACTCCCGCAGTTCACCTTCGAGGTCTGCCAGCTGACTTGCTACTGCGTCTTCCTGCGCTTTCGCGATGCGGGGGTGTACCCCTGCAGGGCTTTCCCGGCGCTCTCGGAGACTCTCGAGAGTGCGCGCAAAGCGAGCCGCCTGGGCCTTCGTGATCCGGTATTGCCGCTCGTTCTTAATCATGTGAATCCTCCTAGGTCTATGGCGATAATCCCCTTGCGTTCTCCGCTCTCTTTGTCGGTCTGGAAGAACTCAAGGAACGACAACCCGTTCTCAATCGCTGGAGCGCTAGCAGGAAACATCTCTCCCAAGTACGTGGCCTTCTGTGCTGCACGCCCTTGATCGAAGTCGAGAAGCACCGGGTCGAGCAAGTCAGGGTCCACCCCTTGCTCCTCCCAGCAGGCGTCGAAGTCCCCTGGCAGGTCCTTGCTGGTGATGAAACTCCCGTCGATGTAGGCGGTCTGGCATCCTGCATCTCTCAGGTTCTCAAGTGCCGACCGGAGACCCTCAAGGAGCTGCCGCCTCCACGGTGTGCCTCCAAACCGCTTCACGATCTCGCCCCAGGCCACCCAGTGCACTCCTGGCGGCAACAGTCCGCCTTCGGTGAAGTCGGGCACTATCTAACACAATGATATCATTGTGTTGAAGTTCCCGCAGTCCTAGCCCGGACTCGAGTTGAGCCGCGCCCGGAGCGTCGCCGCGGCATCCCGATCGCGGATGAGCAGGGCGAAGAGGATCCCCGCGGCGATGAAGATCGCGGTCACGACGAACCCGTCCGAGAATGCGCTCACCGAGCCGGCCACGCTGTCGGCGGGTCCGAGCGCTGCCCCGTAGTGCGCCAGCCGGCTCGTGAGCACCGTCGCGATGATCGCTACGCCGAAGCTCTGCGCGACCTGGCGCGTCGCGTTGAGGGCTGCCGTCGCGCGGCCCGTATCGGCCATGCTGATCTGGGCGAAGGCCGCCGTCTGCAGCGGCACCAGCATCATGCTGAAGCCGACGCCCCGCGCGAACATCGTCCCCCGAACCCACCACAGGTCGGTCTCGAGGTCCATCAGAATGAGCGGCACGGTTGTGGCGCTCGCGGCGAGCAAGCCCACTGCCACCAGCCGTCGCGGCCCCACGATCGGGTAGATCCGAGCCAGCAGTGGCGCCATCACCATCACGCCGATCGCCTGCGGGAAGGTTGCCAGCCCCGACTCGAAGGGACTCATTCCGCGCTCCAGCTGCAGGATCAGCGGTAACAGGAAGAGCGTCGCCGAGAATCCCATGAAGGCAACGGCCTGGCTCGCATTGGCGAGGGCGAACAGGCGATTGGCGAACAACCGCACGTCGATGAGCGGCTCCTCCGTGCGCAGCTCCACCAGCACGAAGAGGGCCAGCAGCGCCAGTCCCGCCCCGCCGAAGCCAAGCACGACCGGATCGCCGAACCCGCGCTCCCCCGCCTCTGCCAGCCCGTAGAGGAAGACCGCCAGCCCGCCCGAGGCCAGCACCAACCCGGGAACGTCGATCCGGCCCGGTGCATCCTCGCGCTGCTCCCTGAGGAAGGCCAGCGCCAGCACGATGCCGATGACCCCAACCGGGATGTTCACGAGGAAAATCCACGGCCACGCGAGGTAGTCGAGAATGATCCCCCCGATGAGCGGGCCGCTCGCCGGCGCGAATGTCGTCGGTACGATGAGGATGCCCGCCGCTTTCGAGCGCTCCTGCTGCGGGAACGCCCGGAACACCATCGTCTGCGAGACCGGCATCAGCAGCCCGCCGCCCAGCCCCTGCAACCCCCGGAACACGATGAGGCTCTCGATGTTCCAGGCCACCGCGCACAGCAGCGACCCTATCGTGAAGAAGGCCAGCGCCAGCACGAACATGAGCTTCGTGCCGAAGCGGTCCCCCGCCCATCCGCTCACCGGGATCCCCACCGCCACCGCCAGCAGGTAGGCCGTCACCACCCACTGCACCTCCTGCGCGGAGGCGTCCAGCTCGAAGGCGAGTACGGGCACGGCGACGTTCACGATCGTCAGGTCCAGCAGGTTCATGAACATGCCGAACACGCTGATGAGCGCGACGATGTACTTGTGCTCCAGCCGCATCCGCGCCGCCGCTACTCCGGCTGCTCGTCGGGCGGCTCACCGGCCAGGTTGCGCGCGAGCCCCTGCAGGAAGTCCCGGATCAGAATCCGGATCGAACCCCCGATGAAGCGCCCGCCCAGCCGCGTCAGCGCCCCGTGTACCGTCAGATCGCCCCGGTAGCGAAAGAGCACGCCCTCTTCGTCCTCGTGCAACGTGATCGTTCCCTGCGCCATCGCCGTCCCTTCCGCCGCCGCCCCGGAGAGCCGCAGGTGGTACGACTGCCCCTCCACGATGTGGCTCACCCGCGCCAGCCCCCGGAACCGCCCCCAGAACCCCCGCACCTCGACGAACGCGACCAGCTCGTAGGTGTCCTCGTCGATCCGTTCGAGCGACTCGAAGGCCGGGAGCGCCGCCCGCAGCGTTGCCGGGTCGAACAGCGCCTGCCAGAGCGCATCCTTTGCCGCCTCGAAGCGGTGCTCACCCTCGATCTCCACCACGACCCGCCCGCGCGTAGTGGCGCGCGCGGCACATGCTACCCCGCCTGCCGCTCGCTATGATGCGCCTCCCATGCTCGATCGTTTCCACGTCCCCGACGACATTGCTGTCCGCGTGCCGCCTCCCCTCATGAAGGCGACCGTCAGGAGCATCTTCGAGGCCCTCGGTTCGCCCCCCGACGACGCCGAACGCTGCGCCGAGACGCTCCTCTACGCCGACCGGCGCGGCATCGACACCCACGGCGTCAGCAACATGATGCGCGTCTACGTCGCGGGTATCCGTGGCGGCGCCATCAATCCCGCCCCGAAGTGGCGCATCGTGCGCGAGGCCGAGGCCACCGCCACCATCGACAGCGACGAGGGACTCGGTCTCACGGTCGGGCCCCAGGCCATGGACCTCGCCATCGAGAAGGCCCGCAAGTGCGGCATCGGCTCCGTGGCCGTCATGAACAGCCGTCACTTCGGGGCCGCCGCCTTCCACGCCCACCGCGCCGTCCCCCACGACATGATCGGCGTCGCCACCACCGTCGGCGGCAAGCAGGTCGCCCCGACGTTTGGCGCCGAGGCCCTTATTGGGCTGAACCCCATCGGCGTGGCCGTGCCCGCGCGCGATGAGGCCCCATTCGTCTTCGATGCCTCCATGAGCTCCGTCGCCGGCAACAAGATCCGCCTCGCCCGCCGCCTCGGCGCGAGCGTGCTCCCCGGCTGGATCGCCGAGAGCGACGGCACTCCGATCATGGAAGAACGCCCCGTTCCCGATGAGTTCATGATGCTGCCCGTGGGCGGCACGCGGGAGATCGGCTCGCACAAGGGCTACAGCCTCGCCATCGTCGTCGACGTGCTCAGCGGCGTCCTCTCCGGCACCGGCCCCGGCTTCGCCGCGCGCATCGGCAACGGCCACCACTTCCTCGCCTACCGCGTCGATGCCTTCACCGACCTCGACCAGTTCAAGGACGACATGGACCTCTACCTGCGCACCCTCCGCGAGAGCAAGACCGCTCCCGGCCAGGAGCGCGTGTACTACGCCGGCCTGAACGCCTCCGAGAAGGAGGAGGAGCGCACCGAGATGGGCATCCCCTACCACCCCGAGGTCATCGGCTGGTTCCACGAAGTTCTCGGCGAGCTGGGCGTCCCCGACGATCTCCCCGCCGTCTGACCGCACCCCTGAACCGGCGCGGTCGCTAGAATCCCCCAACACTCCGCCAGGGAGGCCAACATGGAGATTTCAGGAAAAGTAGCGCTTGTAACCGGCGCTTCATCGGGTATCGGACGCGCCACCGCGAAGGCGCTCGCCGCCGAGGGCGCCAGCGTCGCCGTCGCCGACATCGACCGCGCCGGCGGCGAGGAGACCGTGCGCGCCATCGCCGACGAGGGCGGCGAGGCCTGCTTCTTTCACGGCGACGTCTCGACCCCTTCCGGCATTCAGTCGCTCTTCGCCGCCGTCGAGGCCGCCTACGGCGGCATCGACATCGTCCACAACAACGCCGGCATCATGACCGGCGACACCCCCGGCTGGCCCGAGGTCGGCCTGGACAAGATTCACCTCGTCGTCAGCGTCAACGCCGCCGGCGTGATGATGGGCACGGGCGCTGCCGTTCGCGCCCTTCGCAAGCGCGGTGGTGGAGCCGTCGTCAACACCGCTTCGGTTGCTGCTCTCGGCCCCATGCCTTTCGACCCCATGTACGCCGCCACCAAGGCCGCCGTCGTCAACTTCACCGAGGCCTGCGCCATGCTCGCGGAGAGCGAGAACATCCGCGTCAACGCCGTCCTCCCCGGCATGGTCGATACCCCCATCATCGGCAAGACCGGCGACGGCGAGACCCCCGCTGCCTGGCTCGCCCCCGCGATCGCGGCGACGACCATGCTTCAGCCCGAGGACATCTCCGACAAGGTGCTGGATCTCATCAAGGACGACTCGAAGGCCGGCGCCGCCGAGCTCGTCGTCCAGCCCGACACCCCCCGCGCCGCCGAGATCGCCGCCTCCGCCGAGGACTAGCCAGGCGTTCAAGCGCAATGGGCGACTGACGGCTAGATTGAGGCGTCAGCCCTGTTTGTTGGAACTTACGGTGCCTGCAGCGAATGAGGAGGGCAACTTCATCCTTGCCGCTCTGTGGGCGGTCATCGCTGTCGGAGTCGCCATTGGCGTTTTCTATTCTCACGCTGACGACCTTGCCGACGCCGCTCCCGTGACCGTGGGGCAGCCAGTCCAGGGAACGATCGATCCCATCGATGAGGTCGACATCTTCCGTTTCACGGCACAGGCGGGGCAGCTTTACCAGATAGACGTGGAACTCGGAACACTTGATGGATTTTCGATAAGCCTGCTGGACGGCAACCGCCGGCGGCTGAAGTACGAGTGGATGCTGGAATACAACGCTGACGGCGGAGAGCCCATCGCGTCGCGACACATCGTCTGGGGGGCCCCTGACTCCGACGACTACTATGTCGCTGTTGGAGGAGCCCCTGGCACCGGCAGTTACACCCTGAACATTACTTGCATTGACGACTACGCCGACGACTATGCCAACGACATCGCCGCCGCCACTGGCACCACTCCCGTGACCGTGGGGCAGCCAGTCCAGGGAGCGCTAAATTACCGCTCTGACGTCGACGTCTTCCGTTTCACCCCACAGGCAGGGCAATCCTACTACATAGCCTTCGAACGCGGAACAGGTATCCATAGGGTTCAGCGCCCGCTGCGCAGCGCCGCCCTCGCCCGGGGCGATACACGACTTTGGGACGCCGCTGGCGACACGGTCGGCTACGGCGGCGGGGTCGGCTACGATCTTTACGCTCCCCTCGTCTGGGAAGCTCCGATCGCGGGCGACTTCTACATTTCGGTCTCCGACAGCTTTACTGACCGCTACAACCTGAACGTCTCACCCATCGACCTCATAGTTGTGGGAAACCCGGTCCAGGGAGCGATCGATCCCATCGACGAGGTCGACGTCTTCCGTTTCACGGCACAGGCGGGGCAGCTCTACCAGTTCGAGCTGGAACTCGGAACTCTCGACGACTCTGAGATGGAGCTGCTGCACGCCGACGGCTCGACGCTGGTACCCAACGCCTACCACCGGGCGGGCGGACAGACCATCGCGTCACGACACATCGTCTGGGCGGCCCCTGACTCCGGCGACTACTATGTCGTTATTGGAGGATGGGCTGGCACCGGCAGCTACACCCTGAAGATCACCCAACGCTAGCCCGCGCCCTTGGGATGCGCGGAAACTCCAGCCGCGCGTCGCCGAAGGTTGCGAACGCCGTCACGTTGAAGGCGGGACGAAGCTGCCGCCACACGCCCGCGCCGCGCGGCATAGTCGCTTCCCAGTCGCGCGAGAGCGTGCCCTCCACCTCCGGAAGGGGGATGCGCACGCCGTAGCGAAGCAGCGCCGGCGTGGCCTCTTCCTCCCCCGGAACGAGCAGCGCGTCGAACTTGAGCATGGTCGCGTCGCAACGCCGCAGATCTCCCATGCGGATGCGGCACAGCTCGCCTTCTTCGGACGCGATGACGGCGTTGATCCCGTCGTCGCTCACGTCGAGGTCGATCGTCCCTGCCCTCCGCGACCCGCCGAAGCAGCGTCGGCTGCTCGCGAGCTGCTCGTCCCCCTGCACGATCGCGTCGAGCAGTACGTTCCGAATCTGGACCCGGTCCCGCGCCCCCAGGTAGAGCCCCGCCTCCCGGTACGGCCCCGCCGGCGAGTCCGGCGCGTCCACGATGATCACCTTCGCGTACGGCGGCACCGGCCGGATCAACCCCTCCGGCAGCAGGTCCATCATCTGCGTCTTGGACAGCTCGAACGTGAGGCTCACGACGCGCGTGTCGGACAGCTCCCAGCCGTCCTCCCCCTCGCCCTCCCCGGGCGCGATCGCGAGCAGGTCGGGAATCGACGCGAGCGTGCGCGTCCCGAAGTCAGGCACGCGGGCCCCGCTGCCTGTTCACGCCGAGGCTCGCGGCGCGATTGCGAAGCAGAGTGCCTCGCCGAAGTGGGTCGCCAGGAAGGTCGGGAGCTCGCACGCGCGCCATTCTACGGGCGCGGGCGTAGCCCGCTTCCACGCATCCAGCCCCTCCGGCGCGTTCGCCACCAGCCCCACGCCACCCGCCGCCGATACCGACGCGAGCGCCGCCTCCGCGGCCTCTGCGACGCTCTCGATGCCGCCCATCACGCGCGAGGCCAGCCGCACCCGCAGGAGCGCGTACGGCTCCTCAGGGATGCCATCCGGCGCTTCAATGAACGCCTCCGCCGGCGCCGTCTCCAGCCGTTCCGACTCCGCCACCACCCACATCCCCGTCGCCACGCTCGCATCGTCGAGCCAGGCCATCGCCGCCTCCGGCGGCAGGCTTCCCTCCGCCAGGCTCGCCGTGAGCGCTCCCAGCCCGAGGAAGCTGCGTCCCACGTTGAGCACATGCACCCGGTCCGGGTCGATCTCCTCCCGCGCGAGGTCGTTCCGCCCTCCCGACGCCGCTGTGAACGCGGGCGAGTAGCCGTACGGACCGACCAGGCCCAGCACCGGCTCGGGACCGTGCCGGAGCGCCTCGCGGAAGGCCGCCGTGTACGTCGCCCGAGGCGCGGGATCGCCAAAGTGCTGCTTCCCCTCGTCCGGCGCCACCACCTCGACGTTCGCCAGCGACCCTGCCTCGAGCGCGCTCGAGTAGTCGACGACGATGCGGGCCGCTTCGCTCACGGGCGCAGCCCGAAGAGCTGCTCCGCTTCGCGCTGCAGCTCCGGGCGGAAGTCCGGGTGCGCCACCGAGATCAGCTCCGCCGCCCGCTCGCGCGTGCTCTTCCCGAAGAGCTGCGCCACCCCGTACTCCGTCACGATCGTGTCCGCCAGCGACCGCGGGATCGTCACCACGGTGCCCGGCTCGTGCATCGGCACGACCCGCGACACCGCCCCGCCCAGCGCCGTCGACTTCATCACCGTGATCGCGCGTCCACCCTTCGAGTACATCGCCGCGTAGTGGCTGTCCGGCTGGCCGCCCGTCCCGTTGATCATGCGCGGCCCGTGCACCGTCTCCGCGTTAATCTGCCCCTGGAAGTCGACATTGATGGCGCTGTTGATCGCGTGAACGCGCTCGTTCGCCGCCATCACCTTCGGGTCCAGCACGAAGTCCGAGGGGTGCAGCTCGCACCGCGGGTTCTCGGCGATAAAGTCGAGGTCCTGCGGCGTGCAGCCGGCCCACCCCGCCGCCACCGCCACCCCCGGGCGGAACGCCTTGTTCAGGTCGTCCATCTGCCCTCCGCGGATGAGCTTCGTCCACCCCGGGATGATCATCTCCGAGTGCAGCCCCAGTCCCCTTTTCTCGTCGAAGGCGCCGCCCCGCACGAGCGAGCTGCTCGGCTCCCCCACCCCGATCTGCAGGTTCGCCCCGTCCGACACCACCTCCGCCACGTTGGCCGCGATCGCCTTCGACTCGGCGTCCGGCTCCGGCCCCTTCCCCAGCAGCGGCGCCACCGCTTCCGGGTCCAGCTTCTCGAAGAACCAGAAGCTGCGCCGCAGCATCCCCCGCAGCCAGCGGTCCGGCACCGAGTCCATCAGGTCCAGCAACCCCTCGCGCTTGCGCTCGTCCTCAACCGCCTCCACCTTCGCCCGGATCTCCTCCGTGCTCGGCCCGTACTCGCCCTCGACCAGGTAGTCGATCTCGGAGACGTGCACCGTGCAGTCCCCGTGGAACACCGGGTACGTGTCGTCGATCTCGGCGATCACCGTGCGGCAGTTCTGCACGTAGCCGCGCTTGTTGAACATCATCGGCCCGAAGTTCACGTACCCCTTCTCGTTCGGACGGCTCACCCGCGTGATGAACACGTCCGGGAAGAGGCAGTCGTCGGGTCGCTCGATCTGCTTCATCTCCGTCGAGAACAGGTTCGGGATGTACGACGCCACCTTCGAGTCCGTCGCATACCGTGCGAAGTCCCCGATGAAGATCTGGAAGTCGACCGTGAAGCGCTCGTCCCCCGCTTCGGGCGCGAGCCAGCCGGGGTCCTGCCCCGGAGTCGTCAGCCGCACGCGCACGTCCTTCAGGTCGCGCCGCGCCGCGATCGCGTCCAGCACGTAGTCCAGCGACGTGAGCGAGCAGTAGAGGACGTCCCCGTCCTGCACCCCCGAGGCCGCCTCCTCCGGCGAAACCGTGCGGTACGCCGCCGTCGCCGTCACGTCGCCGCCTCGCTGGTTACGGGCTCGTCGAGGAACGCGGGCATGACTTCCTTTGCGAACAACCGCATCGACTCCAGGTTCTGCTCGTGCGTCGACCAGCGCCCCGTGATGCCGATGTTGAGCGCGTCCACCCCCAGCTTCTGCCAGTCCTCCACCGCCTTCGCCACCTCGTCCGGGTTCCCTACGAGCTTCCCCACCTGGTCCGCCCCCAGCGGCGGCCGGAACGCCGCGCCCGAGCCCAGGGAGTGCGCGTGGTAGGCGGGACTCGGGTAGGTCGAGCCCATCGTCATCAGGTACGAGCTCAGCGGCCCGGCGAGCTGCTCCTCCGCCTTCCCCGCCATCTTCTGCGCGAAGTCCGAGTCCGGGTGGCAGAAGAGCCCTCCCTGCGCTCGCACCTGGTTGTTCACGGTCACCCCGATCGGTTCCGCCTCGCGGCTCGCCCGACGGTAGTCCGCAATCAGGTCCGCGTACTTGGGGATTCCCCCCAGCGTCACGCCCAGCATCCCGATCCCCTTCTCTCCCGCGAGCACGGCCGTCTCCGGGCTCTGCACCGCCACCCAGATCGGCGGATGCGGTTCCTGTACTGGCTTCGGCAGCACGTTCCGTGGCGGCATCGAGAAGTGGCGCCCCTTGATTGAGAACTCGTCGCTCGTCCACATCTTCACCACCGACCTCGTCGACTCCTCCCACATCTCCTTCGTGTCGTCCGGCTCCACCAGGAACCCGCCGAGCTCCGTCCAGGTCGCACTCCGCCCCGTCCCCAGCTCGACGCGCCCGTTGCTGAGGATGTCGAGCGTCGCGATGCGCTCCGCCACCCGCGCCGGGTGGTTGATGTTCGGCAGCATCAGGTAGATGCCGTGCCCGAACCGAATGTTCTTCGTCCGCGCCGCGCAGTACGCGAAGAACATGTCCGGCGCGGACATGTGCGAGTACTCCTCGAGGAAGTGGTGCTCCACCGACCAGCAGCTGTCGAACCCCAGCTGATCCGCCAGCTCGACTGTCTCGACCGCCTCGTGGAAGGCGCGAGACTCGCTCATCTTGTCCCACGGCTTCGTCACCACGAAGCCCACCGAAAGCCCGAACTTCATGCGCGACCTCCACCCGCCAACGCGGGCCGCCCGCATCTTGCCACGTCCGTGCGCTGATGGTCAGGTTCCGGGCCTGCGCCAGACAAAGGGAGACGCCCCTCGTGGGGCGTCTCCGGTGGTATCACGTTGGGAGAGGGAGCGGGCTAGGCCCAGCGGTGGGCCGTCTCCAGCTCGACCACGGCCGAGTCGTCGAGACCGGCCGCCTCGAGCGCCTCGGTCACGTGCTGCGCCTCGTGCTGCGTCAGCAGGCTCAGCACCGTGCCCAGGGAGAAGCTGTTCCCGCCAAGTGAGAACTCCTGCGCGAGATCCTCGTCGCTGAATCGCTGGACGTACATCCAGATGACCCCGTGGGCCGTGTTCAGCTCGATCCGCAGCATCTTGTAGTCGAGCGACGCGAACTTGTCGACGCCGGCCTGGTTGCCGCTCTCATCCGCCGGGAACTCGCCGCTGGCGAGCATCGCGCGGACGTGCGCCGACGTGTCGTGGCTGATGGCCGTGATGTGGCGAATGACGTCGCCAACCGACCAGCCGTCGTAGGCCGGCTTGTCGAAGTGGTCGCCGAGTGCGCCAATCGCGTCCTCGGTCCTCTGCCACGTCTCGCACATCGACTGGAACAACGCGTCTCGCGTAACTGCTGCGTCAGCTGCCATTGTCTGCCTCCATGCCCTCCGGGAAGTGCGACCCGCATTGTGGCCCATCGCAGAGGGTCGGTCTAGCGCAGGCTGGCGATCCGCTGCACGCATACTGGCCACTGGTCAACCCGACAAGGTCAGCGGACCGAAGCTCCCTCTGGCACGGGCGCCACTCTTTCCTCAGCCGCGCGGCAGCGCGGCGCTCTCCTCATCCTCAGCCGCGCGGTAGCGCGGCGCTCCACTCACCTACGCCCAGCGATGCGCCGTCTCCACCGGCACGATGACTGACTCCGGCAAGCCCAGCGTCTCGAGCAACTCGTTCACATGCCCGCCCTCGTGCAGCACACGATGCAGGATCACCTCGCCCAGCGTGTTCTCCTCGTCGAAGACCGTGAACGTCTGAGCCAGGTCCTCGTCGCTGAACCGCTGGATGTACATCCAGACGACGCCATGCGCCGTATTCAGTTCGATCCGCAGCATCTTGTAGTCGAGCGACCGGAACTTTTTGATGCCCTCCTCATTCCCCGAATCGCCGAGGAAGGGAAGCTCGCCCGTGGCCAGCAGCTCACGGATTCGCCACGACATGATGTGGCTCGCCGCCGTGATGTGTCGGAACACATCCCCGATGGTCCAACCATCGTGGGCCGGCTGATCGAAGTGTTCCCCGAGCGCCGCGATCGCGTCCTCGGTCCGCTGCCACCACTGCAGGATCTCCTGGAAGAGCGCCTCTCGCGTCATCGCTTCTGCCATGCCTGCCTCCTTCGGGTATCTCTCGCTAGGTCCAGCGGTGTGCGGTCTCGACAGGCACCACTGCCGACTCGGGAACGCCCGCCGCGTTCAGCGCCACCGCCACGTGATCGGCCTCGTGCCGCGCGACTACCCCCAGGACCTGCCCCAGCGTCCAGTCGTTCCCCATCAGCTTGTACGTCTGCGCGAGGTCCTCGTCGCTGAACCGCTGCACGTACATCCAGACGACCCCGTGCGCCGTGTTCAGCTCGATCCGTAGCATCTTGTAGTCGAGCGACCGGAACTTCTCGACCTCTACCTCGTTCGCATCGTCGCCGGGAATCTCGTACTCACCCGTCGCCAGCATGGCCCGGACCGCCGCCGACTCGCGGTGGCTGATGGCCGTCAGGTGCCGGAAGATGTCGCCCACCGTCCAGCCGTCGTGCGCGGGCTTGTCGAAGTGCTCCCCCACCGCCGCGATCGCATCCTCGGTGTACTGCCACTGCTCGCACAGCGCCTGGAACAGCGCCTCGCGCGTGATCGCCTCGCCTTCTGCCATCGTTGCCCTCCTGACGTGCCCGCCGCAGTCTGACCGATCGCCACGCCCCCGGTCCACTTGTCCGCTTCGCCGTACAATCCCCCGGCAGCGCGCCGCCCGACCGGCGCGTCCCGGGAGACACCTCATGAAGCTTGGCATCAGCATCGGCTACTCCGGCCCGCAGATGAAACTGCCCGTCGAGAAGGTCCAGCTGGCCGAACGCCTCGGCTACGACTCCGTCTGGACCGCCGAGGCCTACGGCTCCGACGCCGTTACGCCCCTCGCCTACCTCGCCGCCGTCACCGACCGCATCCGCCTCGGCACCGGCATCATGCAGCTCGCCGCCCGCACCGCCGCCAACTGCGCCATGTCCGTCGCCACCGTCGACGCCATGGCCGGCGGCAACCGCTTCATCGCCGGCATCGGCGTCTCCGGGCCCCAGATCGTCGAGGGCTGGTACGGCGAACCGTGGGGCAAGCCCTACTACCGCATCCGCGACTACGTCCAGATCATGCGCAAGATCTTCGAGCGCGAGCGCCCCGTCATGCACGAAGGGACCGAGATCTCGCTGCCCTACTCGGGCGAGGGCTCGTCCGGCCTTGGCAAGCCGCTCCGTTCCATTCTCCACATGAACAACGTCCCTATCTGGCTTGGCACGGGCACGCCGGCCAACACCCGCCTCACCGCCGAGATCGCCGACGGCTGGCTCCCCCTCGGCTATGTCCCCGGCAAGAAGCTCGACCACTTCATGCCCTGGCTCGAAGAGGGATTCCGTCGCGCCGGCGGCGGCAAGAGCCTCAAGGACATCGAGATCCAGGTCGGCGCCACCGTCCGTATCACCGACGACGTCCAGGGCGCCCTCGACGCGATGAAGCCCGGCACCGCCCTCTACATCGGCGGCATGGGCCACCGCACCAAGAACTTCCATAACGACAACATGGTCCGTCGCGGCTACGCCGACGCCGCCCAGCGCATTCAGGAGCTCTTCCTCGCCGGACGCAAGGAGGAGGCCGCCGCCGCCGTCCCCGACGAGTTTCTCGACGAAACCGCCCTCATCGGCCCCGTCGAGCGCATCCGCGAGCGCTACAAGCTCTGGGCCGACGACCCCATCACCGGCATCACCGTCAACGCCACCCGCCAGGAAGAAATGGAGCTCATGGCCGAGCTCGCCGAGGTCGAGCCGGTCAAGGCGTAGAGGGTGGGGGCTCAGCCCCCCATCCGCCCCAGGAGCGACCCGTACTCCGCCAGCCCCACGGGCCGCACGACCCTGCCCATCCCCGACCAGTGCTCCCAGCGCCAGTTGCCCGTCGCGCGCGGTTGGCCGGCTGGCTCCTGCAGCGGCGAGGCCTTGCTCGCCAGCATCAGGTGGTAGTGCTCGCTCAGTGGGAGCGACTCGTTCACCAGCCCGATCCAGTACCGCAGCTCGCCGTCGTCCGGCGCGAACGTCGTCCCCAGGTAGCGGAAGCGTCCCTGCACGGGGGTCGAGGAGCTGTTCTCGTACCGAACGCCCGAGCCGAACCGCTCCCGCAGTGCCGCCCCCCCGAGCGCGTAGAGCCGGTTCGTGTGCAGCGCGTCGTCGAGCCCCACCGCTCCCAGCCCCAGTACGTCGCGACGCACGAACTCGCCGAACTCGCGCGCGAGACCGTCCGCGTCGTCCGCGACCGTCGCCGCAATGGCGTCCCAGGTGACTGCCCCCGCCGCGCCCTCATCGAAGCCCACCCGGAGTCGCGTGCCGCCCGCGTTCGGCCGTTCGACCGCCTCCCCCGGCGCCACCTCGATCTCGACAAGCGCCTCCCGCCCGTCCGCGAAGGTGATCCCGAGGTCGGCAACCGCGGCCCTCGCCCCGGGCTGGACCTTCACGTCGGTGACAGCGCCCTCCGCCCCTACCGCGTCCGCGAACAGCGCGACAAGCGCCTCCCGACCCGTCGCCAGCAGGTAGGCGAGGCCGTTCGTGCAGTAGTCCTCGAAGGGGGAGGTGCCGGCGCCGGGCCGGTAGGCCGAGAGCATTGTGAAGAGGTTCGCGCCGTCCACGTCCCCAGTATGAACACCGCCCCGGCGCGGTCCAGTCAGGCGGCGTCGGCGAGCGCCCGCAGCACGCGTGCGAGCAGCGGCATCCACTCCGTGCCCGCCTGCTCCCGCGGGATGCGCACCTGCTCCGGCCCGACCCGCGCTCCCGGGACCCCCAGCGCCGCCACGACCTGCTGGTGACGGTGCGTCGTCCCCCCGCGCAGCCGCAGGTGGAAGCTCTCGGGGCTTGTGGAGATGCGCTCGACCCCCGCCTGCCGCCCCACCGCCTTCAGCAGCGCCACGCCCAGCAGGTTCTGCACGAGGGGAGGCGGCTCGCCGAAGCGGTCGCGAAGCTCCTCCTCCATCTCGGCCACCCCACGTGGCGACTCGATCCCGGCGACGCGCTCGTAGATCGCCAGACGCGTCTCCATATCATCGACATAAGGCTCCGGGATCGACGCGCTCACCGGCAGGTCGACCCGTGGCGCCGGAGGCAGCGACGGCGACGACGAGCTGCCCCCGCCCTCCAGTCCGCCCCGCAGCGACTCCACCGCCTCTCCCACCAGCTTCGAGAACAGGTCGAACCCCACCGCCGCGATGTGCCCGCTCTGCTCCGCCCCCAGCAGGTTCCCCGCCCCCCGAATCTCGAGGTCGCGCAGCGCGATCTGGAACCCCGACCCCAGCTCCGCTGCCTCGAAGATCGCCGCCAGCCGCTTCTGCGCCGCCTCCGAGATGGCCCGGTTGCGGTCGTAGAGGAAATACGCGAACGCCCGGTTCGCCGAGCGCCCTACCCGCCCCCGCAGCTGGTAAAGCTGCGCCAGCCCGAACTGGTTCGCGTTGTTGATGATGATCGTGTTCACGTTCGGCAGGTCGAGCCCGCTCTCGATGATCGTCGTGCAGAGCAGCACGTCGTACTCCCCGGCCCCGAACTCGACCATCACCCGTTCGAGCCGCTCCTCCGGCATCTGTCCGTGCCCGATCGCGATCGCCGCCTCCGGCACGAGCTCGCGGAGCCGCATGGCGATCCGCTCGATGTTGTGCACCCGGTTGTGCACGAAGTAGACCTGCCCGCCTCGCTCCATCTCCCGCTGGATCGCCTCCCGCACGATCTCGTCGTCCCACCCCGTCACGTACGTGCGGATCGGCAGCCGTTCCTCCGGCGGCGTCGCCACCATCGACGTGTCCCGGATGCCCGCCAGCGACATCTGCAGCGTCCGTGGGATCGGCGTCGCCGACATCGTCAGCGTGTCCACCTCCGCCCGCATCTGTCGGAAGCGCTCCTTGTGCGCCACCCCGAACCGCTGCTCCTCGTCGATGACCACCAGCCCGAGGTCCTTGAACGCGACGTCCCGCTGTAGCAGCCGGTGCGTGCCGATCGCGATGTCGATGGCCCCGCCCTTGATGCCGTCGACGATGTCGTGCTGCTCGCCCGTGCCGCGGAACCGCGACAGCACCGCCACCTCGACCGGGAACCCGCTCATCCGCTCGCGGAACGTCTGGCCGTGCTGCTCCGCGAGCACCGTCGTCGGCACCAGCACCGCCACCTGCCGCCCCGCCATCACCGCCTTGAACGCCGCCCGCACCGCCACCTCCGTCTTTCCGTACCCCACGTCCCCCGCGATGAGCCGGTCCATCGGCTTCGTCGACTCCATGTCCGCCTTCACGTCCGTGATCGCCTGCATCTGGTCGGGTGTCTCGACGAAGGGGAACGCGCCTTCCATCTCGATCTGCCAGGGCCCGTCCTCCGCGCACGCGTCCCCGACTGCCACCGCCCGACGCGCGTACAGGTCGAGCAACTCCTGCGCGATCTCCGCGACTGCCCGCCGCACGCGACGCTTCGTGTGCGCCCACTCCTGCGACCCCAGCCGCGTCAGCGACGGCGGCCGGTCGCTTGGCCCCACGTACGCGCTCACCGCTTCGAGCTGGTCCGTCGGAACGTAGAGCCGGTCGCCTTCCGCGTACTCCAGCTCCAGGTACTCCCGCTCGACGCCGTCCGTCGTCCGCCGCGTGAGCCCCGCGAACCGCGCGATCCCGTGGTCGATGTGCACGACCGAGTCGCCCGGCTGCAGCGTCGTGAGGATGTTCGGCGTGATGCCCCGCCGTCGTCGCTGCGGTCGCCGCGTCCGTCGCAGCCCGAACACCTCCTCGTCGCTGATCAGCGCGAACGTCTCGCCCAGCAGGAACCCGCCGGACGCCGTCGCCGGCACGATCGCGACCACTCCGGGCTCCGGCGCGGTCCCCAGCTCGCGCGTCAGCCGCGGGGTCAGCCCCGCCTCCTCCATCAGGTCCGCGAGCCGCAGCGCCTGTTGCGAGGCCAGCACCACCGCCCGTCCCTCCTCCGCCCACTCCGTCGCCTGCCGCACCACCTCCCGGATCCGCCCCCCGAACGAAGGCGGCGTCGCGAACGGCAACCGCTCCGCACCCAGCTCCTCCGCCCCGAACCGCTCCAGCTCGACCCGTGCCTCGTGCGCATCCAGCAGCCGCCCAACCGCCTCCGGCTCGAGCCCCAGCGTCGGCAGCCCTTCCGGTATCTCCCCCCGCCGCTCCAGCGCCCCCCGCGCCTCCTCCTGGTGCCGAACGTGCAGGTCGAGCGCATCCACCCCCTCCTCCCGCTCGTCGACGATCACCAGCGTGTCCTGCTCGAGGTAGTCGAACGCCGTCGCGCGGTTCAGGAGCGGCTCGAAGTACCCCGGGAAGCGGCTGCGCTCGCCGCCCGCCAGCAACTCCAGCTCTTGCGCGATCGCCTCCGCCCCTTCGCCCCCGACCGTGATCGCATCCCGAACCTCACGGGCGCGCGCCTGCGCCTCCGGTGTGTGGCTCGCGAGCGGCGGCAGCACGACTGACTGCACCCGCTCGATGCTCCGCTGGGTCTCCAGGTCGATCCGCCGGATGCTCTCGACTTCGTCCCCGAAGAACTCGATCCGGAGCGGCTCTTCCGCCCCTGCGGGGAACACGTCGAGGATGCCGCCCCGTCGGGCCGCCACGCCCGGCTCCTCCGCCAGTGCCTCGAGCCGGTACCCCGCCGCCTCCAGCCGCCGCTGAAGCGCTTCTGGCGCCAGCGTCGCCCCGACCCCTACCTGCGTCCCCGCTGCCTCCACCTCCGGCCCCGCCCGAAACTCCCCGACCGCCGCCCACGACGCCACGACGAGCGCCGGCTCCCCCGCCCGCAGCTGGCGCAGCGCACGATCACGCTCGGCGATGGCCGCCGGATCGTCCTCCGCCAGCTCGTACGGGAGCCGTTCCCCCGCCGGCAGGCTCACGACGGGAAGGTCCCCGGCGTACAGCGCCAACTCCTCTGCCAGCAGCGACGCCCTGCCGGGGCTCGGCGCCAGCACCAGCGTGGGCCCCTTCCTCCCTGCCGCCAGCCCCGCCATCGTCACCGGCTTCGCCGCATCCGGCGCCCCCAGCGCCACCGCGTCGCGCCCACGAGCCAGCCCGCCGAGGTGCCCCTCGACCGCCGCCCGGACGCCTGCCAGCTGGCTCGCCATGTCGCGCTCCAACGCCGTTTGGCCCGAGCGCTGAGCGCTCGGGCGTCGCAACAGGGTAGCAACTAGTAACTAGTGATTGGTGAATGGTGACTCGTGGCTCGCTTCGCTCGCGGTGCGTGGGCGGGGACTAGCCACCAGTCACTAGCCACTAGTCACTAGTCAGTGCCTCGTCGAGCGCCTCCGCCAGGTGCAGGACCCGCGCCTCGATCCCCGCCTCCCGCACCGCCGCCTCGTACTGCATCTGGCACCCCGGATTCGCTGTCACGATCACGTCAGGCTGGTGTTCCCGGAACTGGTCCGCCTTGCGCGCTCGCAGCTCCCCCGACATCGCCGGCTGGATCAGGCTGTAGATGCCCGCCGCCCCGCAGCACATGTCCGCCCCCTCCGTCTCGACCAGTTCGCACCCCTCGACTGCGTCCAGCAACGCCCGTGGCTCCGCACTGATCCCCTGCGCGTGTGCGAGGTGGCAGGCGTCCTGGTACGCCACCCGCGCCCCCAGCCGCCCCGCCGGGAGGTCGCGCCCCGCCAGGTACTCGCTGAAGTCGACGACCCTCGCCGCCACCGCCTCCGCCCGCTCCGCGAACTCGGTGTCCTCCGCCAGCAGCTCGCCGTACTCCTTCATCGCCGCGCCGCACCCCGCCGAGTTCACGACGATCGCCTCCGCGCCCGACGCCTCGAACGCGGCGATGTTCGCCCGCGCCAGCCGCCGCGCCTGTTCGAGGTCGCCGTCGTGGGCGCTCAGTGCCCCGCAGCACCCCTGCCCCCGCGGCGCGAACACGTCCGCCCCGCTCCGCTCCAGCACGCGCATGCTCGCGCGGTGCACGTCCCCGAACAGCTCGCCCATCACGCACCCCGTGAACAGCGCGACCTCGCCCTCCCCGGCGGCGTCCCGCGGGCGGAAGGGCCGTCCCGGACGCCCGAGCTGGGCTTCCAGCCGTCCCAGCGGCCCGATGAGTCGCAGCACTCCGGCCGCCCGCACCAGCCCGCGCAGCGGTGACCGCGCGAACCAGCGCACCGGCGTGAGCATCGCCGCGAGCACCGGCGGCCTCGCGACCACGTTGCGCAGCGCGAAGCGCCGCAGCCGGCGTTGCCAGCCCTTCGCCGGCGGCGCCGCGTCGAGCTGCGCCCGGGCGCGCTCCATGATCCGTCCGTACGGAACGCCGCTCGGGCAGACCGCCTCACAGGCGCGGCATTGGAGACACAGCTCCCAGTGGCCCTGCACCGCCTCCGTCAGCGGGATGCGGTCCTCCGCCACCGCCCGTGCAAGGTGGATGCGCCCCCGTGGCGACTCCACCTCCAACCCCGTGATCGCGTACGTGGGGCACGCGTTCACGCAGAGCCCGCAGTGGACGCACTTCGCCAGGTCCGCCGTGTCCGGAGCATCCTCGATGAGAGGCCAGCCGGTCATCTCAGAGGCCGCCTACGTAGCGGCCCGCGTTCAGCCGGCCGTCCCGATCGAACGCCGCCTTCACCGCTGCCATCCGCGCGAACGTCGGCGGCCGCCCCCATGGATCGAGGGCGCCTCGCAGCTCCGTCGGGATGCGTTCCGCCAAGAGTCCCCCGCCGCTCTCCGCCAGCCCCGCCCGCAGCCTCCCCACCGCTCCCGCGACGGCGTCCCCCTCCGGCAGCGACCCCTCCTCCCAGGTGGCCCGTACCTCCCGGGCAAGCGGCCGTACGAGCAGCCGCGAAGGCGCCAGCGCTTCGAGCGCCTCCGCCGTCGAACCAATCGCGCTCGTCGGGCACGAGGCCCGCACCGTCAACATCTCCTCTTTCTGGAAACCGAGGTCGCGTACCGCCAGGTAGTCACCCTCGCTGGATGGCGCCAGGTCTGCCTCCGCAATGCTCTCCGCTTTCGGAACGGCCCCCTCGGTCAGCCGCACGACGCCCACCCAGCGTCCGTCCTCCTTCGTCAGGTCCAGCAGCTCGGGCCGCAGGTCCGCCCGCAGGAACCGTTCCGCCAGCCCCTGCCCCTCCGCCAGCGTCCTCACCTCGAAGCGCAAATCGATCGTCTCGACCCTGGGCAGCACCCGGACCGCCACCGAGGTCACGATCCCGATCGTCCCCAGCGACCCGCACCAGAGTCGCATCAGGTCGTAACCGGTCACGTTCTTCACCACGCGACCCCCTGCCTTCACCAGCTCGCCGTCCGCGCGCAGCACCGTCATCCCCAGCACGAAGTCGCGCGGGAGACCGTGACGCGTGCGCAGGGGCCCGCCCGCCCCCACCGCCAGCACCCCCCCGAGGGTCGCCCGTTCCGCGTGCGGCGGGTCGAGCGGCAGCCGCTGTCCCGACCCCGCGAGTTGCGCGTCGAGTTCCCCCAGCGTGACCCCCGCCAGCGCGACCGCCGTCAGGTCCGCCGGTTCGTGCTCGACCTCCCCCGCCAGCGCCCCGCACACATCGACCAGCGTGAACGGCTCGCGGGGAGCGCCCCCCAGCGCGAGCTGCGTGCCTGCCCCCACCGGCACGAGCGTACGTCCGTCGCGTTCCGCCACCAGATCCCGCAACTCGTCGAGGCTTGCGGGCGCGACCACCGCCTCCGGGGCGCGTCCCGCCACGAGCGGTGACGCCTGCGCCGCCGCCTCAGACATAGGCGTCGGGACCGGCTGCCGCCAGCGCCCCCTTCTGGTGCGCCATCTCGCCGCAGCCCGTGCCCTCGGGCAGCACCTTGCACGGGTTGAACGCGCCCTCGTTCCCGAATACGCCCCGCACGCGCCGCATGTTCTCCAGATCCTCCTCGCTGTAGAGCCACGCCATGAAGCGGTTCTTCTCGAACCCCACTCCGTGCTCGCCCGTGAGCGCGCCCCCCGCCTCGACGCACACGCGCATGATCTCCGCCCCCGCTTCCAGCACCCGCGCCGTCGCCCCCTCCTCCCGCTCGTCGAAGAGCAGGCAGGGATGCAGGTTGCCGTCCCCCGCGTGGAACACGTTCGCCACCGGGAAGCCGTACCCCTCCCCGATGCGCGCCACCTCCCCCATCGTCTCGACCAGCTTCGAGCGCGGCACCACCCCGTCGAGCAGGTAGTAGTTCGGTGCGATCCGCCCCAGCGCCCCGATCGCGCCCTTCCGTCCCTTCCACAGCAGCTCTCGCTCCGCGGGCTCCGTGGCCGTGCGGATCTCGGTCGCGCCGTGCTCGTTGCAGGCCGCTCGCGCCTGCGTCACCTGCCCCCGGACCACCTCCTCGATCCCGTCGAGCTCGATCAGCAGCACCGCCCCCGCGTCCGGAGGGTAGCCGCAGCGAAGCCCCGCCTCCGCGGCCTGCAGCGTGACCGTGTCCATCATCTCGAGCGCCGCCGGCACGAGCCCCGCCCCGATCACCGCCGAAACCGTCTCGCTCGCGCTATCCACGTCGTCGAAGATGGCGAGCAGCGTCACGACCGTCTCCGGCACCGGCACGAGCCGCACGACCACCTTCGTCGCGATGCCAAGGGTTCCCTCTGACCCAATGAACAGCCCCCGCAGGTCGTAGCCGGTGGGCTCGGGCCCGTGGCTCCCCAGCCACTCGACCTCGCCGCTGGCCGTCACGACCTCCATGCCGATTACGTGGTTCGTCGTGACCCCGAGCGCGAGGCAGTGCGGCCCGCCCGCGTTCTCGGCCACGTTCCCGCCGATGGTGCAGGCCTTCTGGCTGCTCGGGTCGGGTGCGTAGAAGAGCCCGTGTTCCGCGGCGATCTCGGAAAGGCGGATGTTGGCGACGCCTGGCTCGACCGTCGCCGTCCGCTCGACCGGGTCGACATCGAGGATGCGCCGCATGCGCGCCGTCGCCAGCACGACGCCCTGGCGCGTGGGTACGGCCCCACCGCTCAGTCCCGTGCCCGCCCCTCGCGGCGTCACGGGAACGTCGAGGGCGTTGCAGGCGCGCACGACGCCCTGCACCTCCTCGGTGTTCCCGGGGAACACGACTGCGTCCGGCAGCGACCGGTCGATCGTGCCGTCGAGCTCATAAACGAGCAGGTCCTCGGGCTTGTGCAGCACGTGCTCCCGCCCGACCACGTCCCGGAGCGCCTTCAACAGCTCCGCGCTCACGTCTTCGCCCCCTCGCGGCACTCCTGGCAGACGCCGAAGATGGCGAAGTGCTGGAGGTCGGCCTGGAAGCCGAAGTCGCGGCCGACCTCTTCGGCGAGCCGTTCCAGGTACCGGTGGTCGAGCACCTGCATCCTGCGGCAGGTCGAACAGATCAGGTGGTGGTGCGCCTCGCCCGCCGACCACTCGAAGAGGAGGTCGTCGCCGCCCATGTCCGTCACCGTCGCGAGCTGGAGGCGTTTCAGCATCTCCACGGTGCGGTACACGGTGCTCAGGTCCACCATCGGGTAGACCGTGCGAACCTCGTCCGCGATCTCAGCCGCGCTCAGGTGCCGTCCCGCATGGCGCAGCGCCGACGCGACGAGCAGCCGCTGCGGGGTTACGCGGAAGCCCGCCTCCCGCAGGGTGTTCGCGGTCTCCTGTTCGCACGCCATCGGACACGCCTAGTCTACAGGCGCTCCCAAACGGCTCCGCAGCTGATCCCAACCCTTCCTCGCGCCACCCTTGGGCAACGTCGTACTGACCGAGTTCCTCTGCGGGGCTTGCCCCCGCCAGGTCCTTGTGTCTAGAATCTCTTTGACTCCTACAAGAGTTGAGGGTGGATTCTCCCAATGTCGCGTTTCACGATCACCGTGGTTGGCGATGATGGTGCGAAGAAGCTGGAAGCGGCCGGCTTTACCAGGAAACAGGCTGAGTTGGTGCAGGAACTCATCGATCGCAGCGTCGTCAGCATCGTCGATGGCCTGAATGCTCACCTGGACGTGATGCATCCTGCGAAGGACAACGATGATGAAGAAGGCGGGGTGAGCGGCAATGTCGAATCAGCCTAGGTACGAGGTGGCCGCTGGCGACGACGATGTGTCTGCCCGGGAGTATTACTACGTGGTGCGAGGGGAGATGGGGGAGCTTCGGCGAGAAGTCGGGGAAGCATTGGGCCGGATGTCCGGTCAACTGGGAGAACTCACCGGCGTCGTCCGCGTGATCCAATGGGTGATTCCGATGATGATTGGCATCACCGGCGTTGCAATTGGGGCGATTGGCATCCTCTCGGCGCAGTAGCCCAGCTCAGACCTGACACCCTCCTCGGTTGGGAGGACAAACTGGCGATGCCGGCTGCTTCGCGCGGCCTACCAGATGCCGAGCGCCATCTTCACGTCTTCGCTCGCCATCGTGCGCGGGTCCCAGGGCGGGTTCCAGACGATCTCGACGTCCACGTCCTCGACTCCCGGCAGGTCCTTCACCTTCGCGTAGACGGCGCCCCGGATGATGGGGCCGAGCGGGCAGCCCGGGCTCGTGAGCGTCATCTTCACGTTCACCGTGCCCTCGTCCCACTCAATCTCGTAGACGAGCCCCAGGTCGACGATGCTCATGTCGATCTCGGGATCCTTCACCTCGCGAATGCGCTCGCGCAACTCCTCGTCCGTCGGTCGGGTCTTCGTCTCGGCGTCTGCCATGTCGCCCTCCTTAGGGGGTTGTCGTTGCTTCGCGTTCGTCTATGTTCAGGGCTTCGCGCAGCACTTTCCAGCAGAGGAGGGCGCACTTCACCCGTACCGGGAACTGTGCCACACCCTGCAAGGCCTCGAGATCGCCCAGCTCGGGATCGGGCTCGGCCGCGTCCACGAGTTGCGCCTCGAAGAGCTGCATGATCTTCCGCGCTTCGCCGATGGTGCCGCCACAGATGCGCTCCGTCATCATCGAGGCGCTGGACTGGCTGATCGAGCAACCCTGCCCCCGGAACGCCATCTCGCAGATGACGTCCCCCTCGACCGTGACGTCGAGCTCGATCTCGTCGCCGCAGACGGGGTTCGCACCCTCCGCCTGGTGCGTCGGCGCCTCCAGCGCCCCTGCGTTCCGGGGACGTCGGTAGTGATCGAGGATCACCTCGCGGTACAGCTCGTCAAACTGCGGTTCGGCTCTCGACACGTCCAAATACCCGTTTCGCCTCGTCGAGCGCCTCAATGAGCGCATCGACTTCGCGTTCTTCGTTGTAGAGGTAGAAGCTCGCCCGGTTCGTGGCCGGAACGCTCAGGTGGCGCATCAGCAGCTGCGCGCAGTGGTGCCCGGCCCGGATCGCGACGCCGTACGCATCGACGATCGTGCTGATGTCGTGCGGATGCACGCCGTCCACCTCGAAGCTGACCGCCCCGCCCCGCACCTCTACGTCGTGCGGACCGTGCACGGTGATGCCGCCCGACCCCTCCAGCGCCTCGATCGCGTAGGCCGTGATGCGCTTCTCGTGCTCGCGCACGTCCGCCATGCCGAGCGCGTCCAGGTAGTCGAGCGCCGCCCCGAAGGCGATGACGTCGGCGATGTTGGGAGTGCCTGCCTCGAACTTGTGCGGCCCCTCCGCCCACGTCGACCCTTCCGGCTTCACGATCGAAATCATCTCGCCGCCGCCCAGGAAGGGCTCCATCTCCGCGAGCAGTCCCGCACGCGCCCAGAGGACGCCCACGCCCGTCGGCCCCAGCATCTTGTGCGCGGAGAAGGCGAACACGTCGCAGCCCAGCGCCTCGACGTCGACCGGCAGATGCGGAGCGCTCTGCGCCCCGTCGACGAGCAGCAGCGCGCCCGCCTCCCGTGCCATCTCGGCAATCTCCGCGATCGGGTTGATCGTGCCCAGCACGTTCGACATGTGCGTGACGCTCACGAGCTTCGTGCGTTCCCCGATGAGCGAGCGCAGCTCGTCGAGGTCGAGCTGCCCGGCAGCGTCGATGTCGGCGTAGCGGAGCTGGGCGCCCGTGCGCGCCGCCAGCAGTTGCCACGGCACGATGTTCGAGTGGTGCTCCATTAGCGTGAGCACGATTTCGTCGCCCTCGCGCAGCTTCGCGTCGCCCCAGGCGCGCGCCACGAGGTTGATCGACTCGGTCGTGTTCCGCGTGAAGACGATGTCCTCCGCGTTCCTCGCGCCGATGTGCCGGGCGGCCTTCGCCCGCACACCCTCGTACGCCTCCGTCGCCTCGACCGCGAGCGTGTGGATGCCGCGGTGGATGTTGGCGTTCTGCGTCTCGTAGTAGTGCGTGAGCGCATCGATCACCGCGCGCGGCTTCTGCGTCGTCGCGGCGTTGTCGAGGTAGACGAGCGCACGCCCGTTCACCTCCCGGCTAAGAATGGGGAAATCCTCCCGCAGCCGAGCCGTGTCGATGGTCACGAGCCCGCTCCCAGCGCCGTCAGCTTCGCCTCGACCAGCCCGCTCAGCTCCTCGCGTACACCCTCGGCGAGCGCGCTCCGGTCGAGCGGCTCCCCCAGGAAGCCCCGCACCAGCAGCCCCACCGCCCCCTCGCGCGTCAGCCCCCGCGACTGGATGTAGAACAGCTCTTCCTCGTCCACCGGTCCCGCCGTTGCGCCGTGGCTGACGCGCGTCACGTCGTTCGTGAGGATTTCGAGCACGGGGTCGCTGTCCGCCTTGGCCGCCCGGCTCAGGAGCAGGTTGCGGTTCTCCTGGTTCGCGTCCGCCCGGCGCGCTCCCAGCCCCACCTTCGTGAGCCCGTAGTACACCGCCCGCGACTGCTCGCCCAGCGCCGACTTGAACAGCAGGTCGCTGCGCGTGTCCTCCGCCACATGGTCCTGGAGCGTGTAGAAGTCGACGTGCTCTTGCCCTGCCCCCACCGCGATGCCGTACATCTCGCTGCTGGACCCGCGTCCCTCCAGGGACGACGTGATGTGGCTCTTCACGAGGCGCCCGCCGGTCACGAGGCTCAGGCTGCGCACGTCCGCGTCCCGCTCCGTGATCGCCCGCTGTTCGCCGAAGACGCGTGTCCGCGCGCCCCAGCGGTGCAGCGACGTGTAGTTCACGACCGCCCCCGGCCCGACCAGCAGCTCGACCGCGGGCAGGACCGCGAGCGGCTCGTCCCCCGACCGGTATTCCTCGATAACCGTCAGGCGGCTGTTCACGCCCGCCACGATCAGCGTGTGCGGCGTCGCCAGCGTCCCCGCTTCGGAGTACTCCCGCGTGAGCCGCACCGGCTCCGCGATCTCCGCGTTCGCCTTCGTCTGGATGAGCACCCCCCCGCGCAGGAAGGCGTAGTGCAGCGCCGTCAGCCGGTCGCCATCGACCGCCACCGCTTCGCCCAGCCGCTCGAGCGCCCCCTCCGGAACCTCGCCGAAGTCTGTCAGCGTCAGCCCGTCTATGGATGGACCCCGCCCGGCGGTGGCGCCGTCGCGCAGGAGCAGTGCTCCCGCGGGGAGAGCTTCGTCCCAGGCTTCTGACGCCGTGCCCGGAGGCGAAAAGCCCTCGAGGTCGAGCGCAGCCGGGTCGACGTACTTCCACGGACGGTCGAGCGCCGGCGATGGCATGGCTAGCGTGTCGAGCGCCGAGGCCCCGCTCGCGCGAAGCCTCCCGACGGCCTCCCCGTCGCCGAGCGCCTCGCCGAGGGCGCGGCTCGCCTCGGTCGTAAGGAGCGAGACGGCGGTGCTCGGGGCTGATGTCATGCGGTTCGCACTCCTTTTCAGGCGCGGTGCGCAGGCGATCGCCGTCTCCGGCTCCGCCTCGCGCGGCGCTGTTCGCGTGCCGGCCTAGCCGATGGCGCCTTCCATCTGCAGCTCGATCAGACGGTTGAGCTCGACGGCGTACTCCATCGGTAGCTCCTTCACGATCGGCTCGACGAAGCCGTTGACGATCATCTTGGCGGCGTCGTCCTCGCTCAGTCCGCGGCTCTGCAGGTAGAAGAGCTGCTCCTCGCTCAGCTTGGAGACGTACGCCTCGTGCTCGATCGACACGTCGGGCGCGTCCACCTCCATCGTCGGGTAGGTGTCCGAACGCGACTCCTCGTCGAGCAGCAGGGCGTCGCAGCGCACGCTCGAACGCACGTTGTCGCACCCCTCGTAGACCTTCAGCAGACCGCGGTAGCTCGTGCGCCCACCGTCCTTGCTCAGCGACTTCGACACGATCGTCGAGGTCGTGTCGGGGGCCATGTGCACCACCTTGCCGCCGGCGTCCTGGTGCTGTCCCTCGCCTGCGAACGCCAGCGACAGGATCTCGCCGTGCGCCCCCGGCTCCATCAGGAACACGCTCGGGAACTTCATCGTGAGCTTCGAGCCCAGGTTGCCGTCGACCCACTCCATCACCGCGTCCTCGTAGGCTGCCGCCCGCTTCGTGACGAGGTTGAAGACGTTGTTCGACCAGTTCTGGATCGTCGTGTAGCGGACGCGCGCGCCCTTCTTCACGATGATCTCGACAACCGCGCTGTGCAGCGAGTCGCTGCTGTAGACCGGCGCGGTGCAGCCCTCGACATAATGAACCTGGCTGCCCTCGTCCGCGATGATCAGCGTCCGCTCGAACTGCCCCATGTTCTCCGTGTTGATGCGGAAGTAGGCCTGCAGCGGAATGTCCACCTTCACGCCCTTGGGCACGTAGATGAAGGAACCGCCCGACCAGACAGCGCTGTTGAGCGCGGCGTACTTGTTGTCCCCCGGCGGGATCACTGTGCCGAAGTGCTCCTTCACGATGTCCTCGTACTCGGCCAGCCCCTGGTCCATCCCCAGGAACACGACGCCCAGCTTCTCCAGGTCCTCGCGGATGTTGTGGTACACGACCTCGGAGTCGTACTGCGCGCCCACGCCCGCCAGGTACTTCTTCTCCGCCTCGGGGATCCCGAGCTTGTCGAACGTATCCCGGATGTAGTCGGGCACGTCGTCCCACGAGCGCTCATCCCGATCCGTCGCCCGCACGAAGTAGTGGATGTTGTCGAAGTCGATCGTATCGAGGAGGTCCGTGCCCCAGGGCGGGTTCTCCATCTCGTTGAAGCGCTCAAGGGCGTTCAGACGGAAGTCCCGCATCCACTGCGGTTCGTCCTTCATCTCCGAGATGGTGCTGACGATCTCGGGCGTGAGCCCCTTGTTCGCCTTGAAGAGCGCCTCTTCCTCGTCGTAGAAGCCCCACTTGTAGCCGTCCTCGCGGACCAGTTGTTCCGGTGTGGAGGTCATGGCTTGTCTCCTGTTCAGGCCGGCGACGCGGCCGCTTCGATGGTGTCGTACCCGCTCTCCTCGAGCTCTTCGGCGAGCTCGGGACCGCCCGAGCGCACGATGCGCCCGTCGATCAGCACGTGTACGAACTGTGGCTTGATGTAGTTGAGCAGCCGCTGATAGTGCGTGATCAGCAGCAGGCCCATGTTCTCGTGCATCAGCGCATTCACGCCGTCCGCGACCGTCCGCAGGGCGTCGATGTCGAGCCCCGAATCCGTCTCGTCCAGCACCGCCATGCGCGGCTGCAGCATCGCCAGCTGCAGCATCTCGGCGCGCTTCTTCTCGCCGCCGCTGAACCCGTCGTTCAGGTAGCGGCGTGCGAAGTCGCGGTCCACCTTCAGCAGCTCCATCTTCTGGAACAGCTCCTGGCGGAACTCCCGCACGGGAACGTCCTCGCCGCGGACGGCGTTCACCGCCTGCCGCAGAAAGTTCACGACCGTCACGCCCGGGACCGCCACCGGGTACTGGAAGGCGAGGAAGAGGCCTCGCCGTGCGCGCTCGTCCGGGGCCATCCCGTCGAGCGCCTGCCCGAGGAAGCGGACCTCGCCGCCCGTTACCTCGTAGCGGGGGTTGCCCATGAGCGTGTTCGCGAGCGTGCTCTTGCCGGAGCCGTTCGGCCCCATGATGGCGTGCACCTCGCCCGGGCGGATCGTCAGGTTGAGCCCGGTGAGGATCTCGTTGCCCGCCACGTTGGCGCGCAGCGCGTCGATTTCGAGAAGCGGTGCTTCGGTCATGCGTTTCCTTCGGTGGCGTCGCTCACGGCGGCGCCTTCGTGTTCAGGTTCGGTATTCAGCTTCACGCGGTACTCGCAGCAGAGCGCACCGTCCACGATGCGTTCGATCTGTTCCACGTCCTTGCCGATCAGCAGACTGATCGCCTGCCGGTCGGCCTCGCAGGGCAGCCGCGAAAGCTCCGCCGCCTGCGGATACGGGCAGCACGAGTTGACGAGGTGGAAGCCATCCTCTTCGGCCCGCCACGTCTCCAGGATGCCCTCGCGACGAAGACTCTCGGTCACGTGCTCGATGAGGTCCTCGCCGTCTTCCGACCCGGCCACTTCGTCCCGGTGTCGCTCGGCAAGCGAGGCCGCGACGCCCGTCGCCACCGCCTCGTCGATGTGCTCCTTGCCAAGCCACCCCAGCACGCGCGCGAACAGGTCCGCGTACGCGGGCGGGGCCTCCCCCGCCCCCTTTGCCGTGGGGTACCAGCTCAGGTAGGGCCGGCCCGTCGCCTGCTTCACCGGGCGCGACTCGATGAGCTCGTCCGCGCGCAGATGGTCGAGGTGGCGCCGGATTGCCGCGGGCTTCACGCCCAGCGCATCCGCCACTTCCTCCACGCGCGCGCCGTGGTGCTCGACGACATAATCGAACACGCGCTCCCGGGTCCCGTGCAGGTGCGGTTCCATGCCTCGATCGTAGGAGGGACGGCCCTCACAGGCAAGGGTTTTTCGATCATTTTGTAGCGAAAGTTCCGACGGCTGGCCCGCCGTCGCCGGCGATACCCTCCTCGTCCCGGTCGGCTTCGGCGATCCCGGCTTCCTGCTCGCCCTCAGATTCCCCCGCTGAGCGCCTCTAGCGCCTCCGTCCAGCAAGGCCCCACCCGCTCCCACCCGAACCGCCCCGCCGATGCCCGCACCGCCGCCCTGTCCGCCTCGCTCGGTGGCGACGCAATCGCCGCCCGCGTAAGCGCCAGCAGTTCCGCCTCCTTCTCGTAGAGGCACCGTTTCTGTAGGTCGTCCGGCACGAGCGCCGGGTAGTTGTAGCGACGCGGCGCAATTGGCAGGCACCCGCACCACATCGCCTCGACCGTCGAGATACCGAAGAACTCGTGACGCGTGCTACTGATGCTGATATCCGCCTCCCACAGCAGCCGCGCGTACCCCGCCCGCCCCTCCACCGGTCCGAACTGCACGAGCCGCTCCCCCAGCCGTGCCGGCAGCTCCTCCATCGCCGCGCTCGGGTTGTCGCCCCGCTCCCCCGCCACCGCCACGCGAAAGTCGTGCCCCTCTTCCGCCAGCGTTGACACCGTCCGCACGAACGCCTCCGGCGACTTGTCGAACTCCCAGCGATGGTTCCACAGGATCAGCGGACTCCCGCCCCGTGGCGTATCCGCCCCCTCGCCCAGCGACCCCAGGTCCACCCCGACGGGCAGCACCGTGCTCTTCCCCCGGATCGCCTCGATCCCCCCGACCGTCAGCCAGTTGTTCGGCTGCCGCTCGAGTTGCTCCAGCGCCCCCAGGAAGTCCTGCCGGTGGTGCTCCGAGTTGAACGCGACGCGATCTGCCGCCAACGCCGACAGGTAGTTGATCTGCCCGAACCACGAGTTCAGCTTCGTCCCCCGCAGCCGCGGGTACGTCAGCTGGTTCTCGTGCATGAACAGGAGCACCGGCGTCCGCTCGAACCGCGGCCGCGTCAACGCCAGGAACGCCGGCAAATCCAGCATGTCGCTGACCAGCAGGAAGTCGAACTCCCCGGCCACCTCCGCCGCCTGCCCCGCCAGCACCTGCGCCCCCAACCGCATCCGCCGCCGCCACTCCCGCCCCGGCAGTGTCAGCAGCTCAAACTCGTGCCCCCCATGCGCCACCAGCCCCTCCGCGAACCCACGGTGGCTCCCTCCGAAGAACGGCTCCACGAACAACCCACGCGCCATGCCGAAAAGGCTACAAGACGACTCGATCCCAGTTCGGCGTGTCTGCTAGGGATGAAAGCCTGACGGGGGCTTTGAGCCCATAGTGGGCCGCGACCATCTTGACGAGCTCGAGAAACCAGGAGCCTGCCTCTGGAGTGACGATCACTTCCTTGATGAGCACATCCACATCGATCTGTCGGCTGACCCCGGGCCGCTCATACGACTCCGGCGACTTGTCAACTTCCCCATCCTTCATGGGGATGTGGCTGTAGTAGGCTCTCACCTCAGCCTCGTGCTCGTAGCCCTTCCGCTTCACTAGAGCCCGGGTAAAGAAAGCTAAGTCATCGATAATGTCAGATTTATAATCGATGTATTGAACAGGTGATATGAATACCGGTTGACCTCCCTTGAAGCAATTGATGAGGGATGAGACGTTCGACTTGATCGCAATCCCTTCACCACCACCAGCATAGAGCTTCCACATCGCGAAAGACTCTGTTTCACCTTGGAACCAGCAATTGACAACAAATGAACGTCTGTTTTTTCGGTTCAGGTCCAAGAAATCTTTGAGGGCGGAAGCCCGATCTTCGGGTGTATCTTCCTCGTACTGCAAAATATCGGCGACAAGATCAACGTTCGCGTCGGGGAAGGAACCCTCGAACGAATCCTGAAGGTTGGCCAAGCTTGGGAAGAAGAGTGTGCGGGTGTGGAGTATTGCCACGAACTTCGCGAAGCTCATGTATCTCCACAGGACCGCGTCACCCGGAAGGTATCCAATCGGCTTTGGGGATACGTACATAGCTGGGCCTCCTCCGGATCGGAACCGCGAGGGATGCCCAAAAGTAGCACATGCGTTCCGAAATGTCAGCTTGCTGACCGCCTGCCGCTAGCTGGCCCCTACAGGTCCCCGCGCTCGGCCAGCTTCTCGACAATCTCCAGCAACTCCCGGTCGCTCTCGTCCACTTCCTTGTACTGCGAGACGCAGTAGCCCCCGTACTTCTCAACCAGGTACCAGTCGTCGTCGATGATCACGTCCGGCGTCGGGTCCACGCGCGGGTGCTTGTCGAAACACCCGTCGACCCATTCCGAGAGCCCGTGCCGCTCCACCGTGCGCTCGCTGTACAGCTGCCCCCCGGCCGACCACACGTAGATGCTGTGCCCCGCGTCCTTGATCCGCTCCATCGCCTCGTGCGCCCCCGGGCGCAGCGAGCTCATGTCCTTCGTCGTGTAGACCAGCGTGTGGTCCACGTCGAAGTAGACGTTCAGGGAGCGGGTCGCTTCCGTCATGGGGTGGGCGCTACGCCTCGGCGATCGTCAGGCCCCACACCGGCCGGTAGCGCCACGTGCGGATGCCCTTGTAGCGGATGCCGTGCTTCCGGCAGAGCTTCTTCGCCTGCTGCACCTGCCCCGCGGGCACGTACAGCAGCAGATCGCCCATCTTCGAGAACGGCAGCCACTTCTTCTCCGCCTGCTCGTCCGTCATCGTGTCCACCGTCTCGACCTGCGCCATGAACTCCAGCCACTGCCCCGGGCGCCGCACGACCACGATGTCCGGGTAGAGCGGCTCACCTTCCCATTCCCCCACCGACATGGACGGCTCGGGGTCGTTCAGGAGCGTCTCCAGTTGGGGGTGGTCCTCGCTCGGGTAGGGGAAGCGCGTTTGCGCGATCTCCGCGACCGTGCCCGTGTGACGCTGATCCCGCAGCTCCTTGACCGGCACCGGCGACTCCTTCCCTACTCCAGGATCACGAGGGTCTCGCCCTCGGACACCTGCGCGCCCTCGCTCACCGTCACCTCTTTCACGGTTCCGGCCTTGGGCGCGTTGATCTCGTTCTCCATCTTCATCGCTTCGAGGACGAGCAGCAGTTGACCCGCTTCCACGGCGTCGCCCGCCTGCACCTCGATCCGGAGCACCTTACCCGATAGCTGCGCCGCCACGCCTCCCGGTACGTTCGAGACCGCGGGAGCGCCGCCGCCTGCCGCCGCGCTCGCTGCCCGTGGCGTGGGTCGCGCCGGACCACCGCCCAGCCGCCCCTCGTATTCGAGCGTGAACGGCCGGTGGTCGACCTCGATCGCCATGCCGGATTCGCGCGCGTCCTCGTCGGGAAGCGCCACGCGGTAGCTCACCGCACCCGCCGTGACCGTGTCGTACGCGTCGCCGCGCGCGATCGTGACGGGGAACTCCTCGCCGTCGACGACAACCGTGTCGCCGCGTACTTCGACCTCGTAGGTGCGTCCGCCGATCGTGACCGTCGCCATCGCTACCGCATCTGCCTCATGCGCCCGAACTGCCGCCACGCCGCGCCCGGCGCCGCGCCGTTCTCGGAAGGCGCCGCCGGAACGCCCCGCGCCGTGGCCTGCGCCCGGTCCTTGATCGCCATCGCGCCGACCACGGCCGCCACAAGCTCGCGCTCGGGACCGCCGCCGGCGCGCCGCCACTCCAGGAATTTCTTCGCCGGCTGCGGGAACATGACGTACGAGAGCACGTCCTCGGGAGTCTCTGCGAGGTCGCCGATCTCCTCCTTCGCGCTCTCCAGCTCCGGCTCGAGGTCGTCCGCGGGACGGTGGTCGATCTGGGGAACGTCGCCCAGGACCAAATCCAGCACGGCCTTCTCGATCGGCTCGGCCGTCGCCCCGTAGAGGCCCTGCGCGAGGTTGCGCGTCTCCTTCGTCACGACGCCGTAGCGCTTCCCGGTGAGCACGTTCAGGACGGCCTGCGAGCCCACGATCTGTGAGCTCGGTGTCACCAGCGGTGGGTACCCGAGGTCCGCGCGTACGCGCGCGTTCTCCTCCAGAACCTCCCCCAGCTTCGCCTCCTGGCCCTGGTCCCGCAGCTGACCCACGAGGTTCGAGATCATGCCGCCCGGAACCTGGTGCCGCAGCACGCCCGCATCGACCCCGAGCAGGTTGCTCTCGTGCTTCCAGTACTTCTTGCGCACGCCGCCGAAGTAGTCCGCCGTCTCCACGAGGTCGTCGAGCGCGATGCCGGTGCCGTTGTCCTCGTCCTCCCCCAGCGCCGCCACCAGCGTTTCCGTGGCCGGCTGCGAGGTGCCCCCCGCGAGCGGGCTGATGGCCGTGTCGATCGCGTCCGCGCCGGCGCGAACCGCCAGCAGGTACGCCATCTCCGAGTAGCCGGAGGTGTCGTGGCAGTGCAGCTGCAGCGGGACGTCGGGGTGGTCGCCCTTGATCCGCGTCACGAGCCGCTCCGCCATCACCGGGCTCAGCAGCCCCGCCATGTCCTTGATGCAGAGCGAGTCGGCGCCCATCTCGACCAGCCGGTCGGCGAGCGTCCCGAAGCTCTCGACGGTGTGGACGGGGCTGGTCGTGTAGCAGAGCGTGCCCTGCACGTGCCCGCCCGCGCGCTTCACGCCCTCGAACGCCGTCTCCAGGTTCCGGGTGTCATTGAGCGCATCGAAGATGCGGAAGATGTCCATGCCGTTCTCGACTGCACGCTCGCAGAACTCGAGCACGACGTCGTCGGCGTAGTGCCGGTACCCCACCGCGTTCTGGCCGCGAAGGAGCATCTGCGTCGGCGTGTTCTTCAGCCGGCTCTTGACTTCGCGAAGGCGCTCCCACGGGTCTTCCAGCAGGAAGCGCATGGCCGTGTCGAAGGTCGCGCCGCCCCAGCACTCGATGCTGCCGTAGCCGATGGCGTCCATCCGCTCGAGGGCGGGAAGCATGTCCTCGGTGCGCATCCGCGTGGCCAGCAGCGACTGATGCCCGTCGCGAATGGCGGTCTCGGTGATGCGTACCTGGCCCATGCTCGGCGAAGTCCCCTGCCGCCTGGATCGGCGACTTTGCGGCTCTACGTGAACACTATCACAAGCGCCCTTTACGGCCAGCGCGAAAGGCCGATCCGGCGTTTCCCCTACAGCGGGATGTTGCCGTGCTTCTTCGGCGGGTTGCGGTCCGCCTTGTTCCGGAGCATCTCCAGCGACGTAATGATCTTCCCGCGCGTCTCCCGCGGGTCGATCACGTCGTCGACGAAGCCCCGGCCCGCCGGGATGTACGGGTTCCCGAAACGCGCGCTGAAGTCTTCCGCCAGCTCGTCGCGCTTCGCCTCCGGGTCGTCCGCCTCCGCGATCTCGCGCCGGTTGATGATCCCCACCGCCTGCTCCGGCCCCATCACCGCCACCTCCGCCGCCGGCCAGGCGAAGTTCATGTCGCCCCGAAGGTGCTTGCTCGACATGACCAGGTACGCACCGCCGTACGCCTTCCGCAGCACGACCGCGATCTTCGGCACCGTCGCCTCGCTGTAGGCGAACAGCAGCTTCGCCCCGTGCGTGATGATCCCGCCGTACTCCTGCGACGACCCCGGCAGGTACCCGGGGATATCGACCAGCGTGATGATCGGGATGTTGAAGCAGTCGCACGTGCGCACGAACCGCGCCGCCTTGCGGCTCGCCTCGATGTCGAGCACGCCCGCCAGGTGCATCGGCTGGTTCCCCACGAACCCGACCGTCTGCCCGCCCATCCGCGCGAACCCGACGACCACGTTCTGCGCGAAGGTCTCGTGCACCTCGAAGAAGTCGGCGTCGTCGACGATGCGATAGATGATCTCGCGCACGTCGTACGGCCGGTTCGGCTCGTCCGGCACGATCGTCAGGAGCTCTTCCTCCGGCGCGTGCGTCGGGTGCTCGGTGGGGATGAAGGGCGGGTCCTCGGCGTTGTTCGAGGGCAGGTACGAGAGCAGCCGCCGCACCTCCGAGAGCGTCTCCTCCTCCCCCTCGATGGCGAAGTGCGCCACGCCCGAGCGCGTCGCGTGGATCGTCGCCCCGCCCAGCGTCTCGTGGTCGATCTCCTCGCCCGTCACGTTCCGGATCACGTCCGGACCGGTGATGTACATCTGCCCCGTCCCCGAGGTCATGAAGATGAAGTCCGTGATCGCCGGGCTGTAGACCGCACCGCCCGCGCAGGGCCCCATGATCACGCTGATCTGGGGCACCACCCCGCTTGCGAGGGTGTTCATCGCGAACATCTCGCCGAACCCGCGCAGGCTCTCCGGGCCGTCCTGGATCCGCGCCCCGCCCGAGTCCTGGATGCCGATGATTGGCGCCCCCGTCATCAGCGCGAGGTCCATCACCTTCAGGATCTTTTCGCCCACGGTCTCGCTCAGCGAGCCGCCCGATACCGTGAAGTCGTACGAGAACAGGTACACCGGGCGCCCGTCGATGCGGCCCCAGCCCGTCACGACCGCCTCCGGTCCCCGGTCCGCCCCCCGCGGCCGCACGAGCGCGTCGATCTCCTCGAACGTGTCCTCGTCCAGCAGCAGCTCGATGCGCTCCCGCGCCGTCAGCTTGCCGCGCCCGTGCTGGGCCTCGACTCGACGCTCGCCGCCGCCGGCGCGTGCCTCGTCCTTCCGTTCGTTCAGCTCCGCCAGCCGCTCCTGCACGGTCTTCGTCATCGTTCTCTCCTCCGGGCCCTTCGCCCGCGGAATCGTGCCGTTCCCCGCCCGTGGCGCGGAGCGCTCGCGTGCGTCATCGGTGTGTGGTTGGTGGAGACAGGGGGAGTCGAACCCCCGACCTCAGCATTGCGAACGCTGCGCTCTCCCAACTGAGCTATGTCCCCACGGCCTGCCGCGATCGTAGGGACGCCCCTTCGGAGGCGTCAAATCCCCGTTCGCGGGACACAACGAACCACCAATCACTATTCACAAGTCACTAGTCACTGGGGCCGGGAAAGGGGTGGGGAAAACCTAGCGTCGCCGGGAGGAGCCTCGACCGATGCGGTAGCTCGTCTCGCCGGTGAATTGGCGCTCTTCGCCGCACTTCTTGCAGCGGCCGAAGGTCAACTCGCCTCTTGGTGGGTCCAGAATCCAGTGGTGGACACAACTGCCTACGACTTGAAGCGACTCGGCCTTCGCCATCGCCATTCCCCCTCGACTGGGTATCAGCGCGCAACTTCCGGGAAACACCCCGCCCGTCGGCCGCTTGCCTCAAAGACGCACCCGAGTCTAGCGGTCGTAAAGAGGCCTTTCAACGTTCTTATGACGATTCGTCACCAAGTGATAGCTCTTTTGTGATGAAAAGCACGCCGTTCGCGACATCGACCGCTTGCACGACCGACTCGATCGCCGGCACCAGCGTCTCCCCCGAAGGACCCTGCACGACATAAACATCGTTCGCCCCCGTGCTCAGCACCTCGCTCACCTCGCCCAGCCTCTTCCCATCCTCCCGCACCACCTCCAGCCCCACGATGTCGGACACGAGGTACGCGTCCGCTTCCAGCATCAGCTCCTCCTCCGCCACCTCAAGCAACTCACCGCGCGCGTCATCGACGTCACTGCGCCGCCCCAGCCCCTCCAGCCGCAGGAGGACGCGTCCCCGGTCCCAGCGCACCCGCTCGATCCGGCGCCGCTGGCCGAGCAGCCAGACCTCCCCCTCCGGCTGCAGGTTCGGAATCTGCGGATTGAAGGGCGCGACCCGCAGCTCGCCCGTGTTTCCGTGCGGACGCAGCACACGCCCAACCGCAACGAACCCTTCGCGGGGCTCGGTGGGACCGCCGGGATGGGAAGGGGGAGGGGTCGCCGCGCTCGCGGTCAGTCCCCGATCTCAAGGCCGACGCGCACATCCTCGCGGATCGCCGCCACCTTAATCAGCGAGCGCATCGCCGTCGCGATCCGCCCGTCGCGGCCGATCACCCGGCCGATGTCGTCCTCCGCCACGTCCAGGTGGATGATGATGCGGCCGTGGTCGTCGTGCTCGGACACGTGAACCTCGTCCGGCTCGTCCACGAGCGACTTGGCGATGTATTCGATCAGGTTCGACATCATCGAGGCCATGGTTAGCTCTCCGTGCCTTCACTCGCGAGGGCGGGCTCGGCTTCAGCCTCGCTCTCCTCGGTCGGGGCCTCGTCCGCGGCTTCGGTCTCGCTCTCGGCAGATGGTTCTTCTGCGGCCTCAGCCTCGGCCTCGGCCGGCGCGGCTGCTTCGGCCTCCGCCTCCGCTTCCGCGGCTGCGGGAGCGTCCGCCACGGCTGCGCCGTTCAGGATGCCGGCCCGTCGCAGGATCTTCTCCGCCGCCTCCGAGGGCTGCGCGCCCTTCAAGAGCCAGTGGCGGGCCCGGTCGGCGTCCAGGTTCGATGCCGGAGGGGTGGCATGCGGGTCGTACGCGCCCAGCGACTCGAGGAATCTGCCGTCCCGCGGAAACCGCTGATCCGCCACCACCACGCGGTAGTACGCCTGGCCCCTCTTCCCTACACGTCGCAACCGGATACGCAGCACTCGCCGTTCCCTCTCGTTTCGCTGTCCGGGATGCTAACCCAGCTCCCCGCTACGCGCCCGCTACTGCAGCCCCGGGATCGCCGGCATCTTGCCCGTGCTGATCTGACGCGCCAGCTTCCGCGCCTCGAAGAACTGCTTCAGCAGACGGTTCACGTCCGCCGGCATCGTCCCGCTCCCCGCCGCGATCCGCCGCCGCCGCTTCCCGTCGATGCGGTCCGGGTGGCGACGCTCCCATGGCGTCATCGAGAGCACGATCGCCTCCGCGTGCCCGAAGTACGACTCGTCCAGCGAGTCCACGTTCAGCTGCGACTTGATCGAGTTGAACCCCGGCAGCATCTGCACCAGCTGCCCGATCGGCCCCATCTCCCGAACCTGCCGCAGCTGGTCGACGAAGTCCTGCAGGTCGAACGAACCCTGGCGCATCTTCTCGTTGAAGCGCTCCGTGTCCTCCTCCCCCATCGTCTCCTTCGCCCGGTCGATCAGGCTGAGCATGTCGCCCATGCCGAGGATGCGCCCCGCCAGCCGGTCCGGGTGGAACGGTTCGAGCGCGTCCGTGCGCTCACCCACGCCGATGAACTTGACCGGCACCCCCAGCACCGAGCGGATGCTGAGCGCCGCCCCGCCCCTCGCGTCCCCGTCGAGCTTGGTCAGCACCACCCCCGTGATCTCGACCTGTTCGTGGAACTCCTTCGCCGCCGTCACGGCGTCCTGACCCGCCATCGCGTCCGCCACGAACAGCACCTCGGCCGGGTCTAGCTGCTTCCGGAGGTCCGCGACCTCCGCCATCATCGTCTCGTCCACATGCAGCCGCCCCGCCGTGTCGACCAGCACGTGCGTGACCGCCGCCCGCCGCGCCTGCGCCATGCCCCGCTCGGCGATCTCCCCCGGTTTCGCGCTCGTCCCCTCCTCGTACCAGGGCACGTCGATGCTCTTCGCGAGCGTCACGAGCTGCTCCACCGCCGCCGGCCGGTAGATGTCGCACGCGACGAGGAACGGGCGCTTGCCGTCCGCCTTCAGCCGCGCCGCGAGCTTTGCCGCCGTCGTCGTCTTCCCCGACCCCTGCAAGCCGACCATCAGGATCACCGACGGCGGCTGCGGGGCGTTCGCCAGCCCGGCCGCCTCCCCGCCCAGGATCTCCGTCAGCTCCCGGTTCACGATGTCGATGACCTGCTGGGCGGGCGTCAGGCTCTTGAGCACGTCCGCGCCCAGCGCCTGCTCCCGCACGCTCGACGTGAACTGCCGCACGACGCGGAAGTTCACGTCCGCTTCGAGCATCGCCAGCCGCACGTCGCGGAGAACCCGGTCGAGGTCCTCCTCGGTCACGGTGCCGCGGCTCCCGAACCGCTGGAACGCGCCCTGCAGCTTGTCAGTGAGCGCTTCGAACATCAGGGAGAGTCTACGTCCGCAACGGCCCTATTACATGATGAGGCGGGCGGGAACGAGCCGCTGCAGGATCGGGTCCATCGCCAGCCCCAGGCCCTCGAGGGTGTAGGCGCCCAGCAGAGGCGGGGATCCCTCTTCCCCGAACGCAACGACGGTTGTGACGCTCTGGTCGCCGAGCGTCGCCCTGGCCTCGCCAATTTCGGTCTCCACAACGTGACCGTCGGCCAGAACGAAGCGGCGCAGGTCGATCGGTTCGACGCCCAGTTCTCTCAGAACGCTCCCGGGCAGCGTCGTGTAGGCGGACCCTGTGTCGACGGTGGCCTCGATGTCCACGGACGCCCCGCCATTCATCCCGGAGAAGCGCACAGGGACGCTGAATGTTCCCATGCAACGATCCTACCCGATCACCGGTGACGCTCTTCGTCTAAAGGCCGCGCTCCACGAGCATCGCGCTCAGGTCGCTCAGGCGGCAGGCGTAGCCCCACTCGTTGTCGTACCAGGCCGCCACCTTCACGAGGTTCCCGCCGACCACGTTCGTCGACCGCCCGTCGACGACGCTCGACCGCTCGTCGCCCTTCAGGTCCATCGAAACGACCGGGTCGTCCGTGATGCCGAGGATGCCCTTCATCTGCTCGCCCGCCGTCTCCGCGACGATCGCGTTCACCTCTTCCTTTGAGGTCTCCTTCTCCGTCAGGGCCACGATCTCGACGATCGAGACGGTCGGCGTCGGCACGCGGTAGGCGAGCCCGTCGAGCTTGCCCTCGACCTCGGGGATCACGAGGCGCAGGGCCCGCGCCGCCCCGGTCGAGGTCGGCACGATGTTGAGCGGGCCCGAGCGCATCTCGCGCGGGTCGCCCCCGCCCGCCTGGTCCAGGATTTTCTGCGAGCTCGTGTAGCTGTGGACCGTCGTCATCTGGCCCTTCACCAGCCCGAAGTTGTCGACCAGCACTTTCACCACCGGCGCCAGACCGTTCGTCGTGCAGCTCGCGTTCGAGATGACGTGGTGCGCCGAGGGGTCGTAGCGCTCGTCGTTCACGCCCAGCACCACAGTCAGGTCCTCGTTCCGAGCAGGCGCGCTGATCACGACCTTCTTCACGCTGTCGCGCCGGTGCGCTGCCGCTTTCGTCGCGTCGGTGAAGAAGCCGGTGGACTCGATCACGATCTCGACGCCCGCTGAGCCCCACGGAATCTGCCCCGGATCGCGTTCGCTGAAGACCTTCACCAGCCGCCCGTCCACGGCGATGCCGTCGTTGGTCGCCCGCACGTCCCGGTCCCAGGGACCGTAGTTGCTGTCGTACTTCAGCAGGTTCGCGTTCGTCTCGACGTCGACCAGGTCGTTGATCGCGACCACCTCGAGCGTGTCGCCGTGACGCTCGCTGATCGCCTTGAAGACCTGCCGGCCGATCCGTCCGAAGCCGTTGATTCCAATCTTGGTCGCCACCGTGTACCCCGTTGTGTTGAGTAGGTGGGTGAAGCCTAGCCCCCGTTCGGCGCAGGCGATAGCCCGACCGCCCGAAGCCCCCACAGGAGCACTTTCGCGGCCTCCGCCGGGGCCGCCAACTCCCCGCCGCCGTCCCCCTGCGCCCGTGGCGACCACCCCGCCCGCAGCCCCACCAGCCCCATCCCCCGCGCCGCCTCTATGTCCCGCGCTTCGGCCCCCACGAACACGCACCCCTCCGCCTCCCGCCCGAAGTACGAGAGGCACTCCGCTGCCCGCGTCCCCACCGCCCACGCCTCCCCCTCCGGTGTTGCCGAGAGCACTGTCAGGAAGCGGTCCACGCCGGTCGCCTGCGTCTGCTTGAGCGCGATCGCGTGCGGCAGCCGCGAGATCGCCCCGAACTCGATGCGCGCCGCCCGGATGTCGTCGAGCGCCATGCCGGTCCCGTCGAACACGAGCAGGCGTTTCATGGCGCTGCGCCCCTCGATGCGCTCGCACAGCTCCTCCGCCCGGTGCCGCTCCTCCCCGTCGTCGAGCACGATCGCGAGGCTGTCGCGCCAGGGACGGCGGTGGTACTCCTCCACCAGCGGGCGCGCGTCGATGCGTCGGTTGGCGACGCTCATCAGCGTCTCCTCTAGCGTGTAGCGCCAGGCAGGCCGGCTGTCGATGAGCGTCTCGTCGAGGTCGAAGATGACCGCCCGGTAGGCGGGCTCGAACGTGCGCCCCGAGGTCACCGGCGCTTACGAGTCGCCGGCGAGCGCGGCGAGGGCGGCCTCGTATTCGTCCGGGGTGTTCAGGTCGAGGAGGCAGCGCTCATCGCTCGGCACGTCCACGATCTCGTTCACATGCGCCTCCATCACGCCCCGCAGGCCGCGCTCGTCTTCCGTGGCGGCCAGCAGCTCGCCCCGCAGCCGGCCCGCCACCACGACGGGATGGCCGTGGCGGTCGCCGTGCACCGGACGCGTCGCGCTGTCCGCCGACGTGTGCCCCTTGATGACGGACCGGATCAGGTCCGCCGGGCGCGGCTGATCGACGTTCAACAGCACGATCGCCGAGGCTTCCGGGCTGACCGCCTTCGCCCCGGCTCGCAGCGAGCCCGCCCGCCCGAGCTGGTAGACGGGATTCAGGACGCTCCGGTAGGTGAGGCCGTGCAGCTTCCGGTGGATGTCGTCGGCGCGATACCCGAGCACCACCACAACCTCATCCACCCCCGCCTCCTGCAGCTGCCGGATCTGGTAGCAGATCAACGGCTCCCCGCCCCAGTCGAGCAACGCCTTCGGCTGCCCCATGCGGGTCGACATGCCCGCCGCGAGGAGGATGCTGGAAATCATGCTGGCCGCGCCCCTTTACGTGCCCGCAGTCTAGGCGTGGCGCGCGGTTGGGGCGAACCTGCGGCAGGTGGAAGCTGCGAGGGTCTCGGAGCCGAGTCCGGCTCAGTGGTTCTCGAAGCTGTTGAAGGTGTTGAGTTCCAAGTGTGCATAGACCTCGAGAACAGTCTGTTCGATCGGGTCCGTGGCTTCGACCACACGCACGTCCATCTTCCTGACCCGCTCCTTAGCGGCGCTGAAGAGTCTCTTGAACTGGTCCTCGCGCTGGAGTTGCCTTCTGGTCAGGGCATCCGACTGAGGAAACTCCTCCTTGGCGAGATTGAAGGCGAACGAGGAGTTCTCAGAAGTCCCGCTCCTCCTGCCATGGGCGAGCAGGCGGCTTGCAAGGTCGTCGGAGCGACCTACGTACATGGGGATACTGTCCTCGTACAGCACATAAATGCCCCTGCCTGAAGGAGCTCGCTGCATGACCTTGCCGCGCAAGGTCCTCCGCTCGGCATCGGTATTCATGCCAAGGACATCGCAGTCGCCAAGCTCATCCATGTACTTCGGGAGTCTGTCTGTCAGCGCTTGAAATCCTGATGCGTCGCTCATCCTCAGGCTCCTGTGCCTTGGCCGTTGTGAACGCTGAACTGTGCCCCGCGCCCTAGATCGGCTGGACCCCCCGCTTCTCCACCACCACGTCCCCCTCGACGTGCGCCTGGCACGCCAGCCGCAACCGCGGATCCTCGATCGAACGCACCCCCCGCTGACGGATCAGGTTCTCGCGCTCGTAGCGACCCATCGCGCTCAGCCGCCCCACTCCCGAGATGACTTCCATCGCGCAGTTCGTGCACTCCCCGATCTTGTCGCACCCGATCGGCCAGAAGTAGCCCTCCGCGCAGACGGCGTCCATCACCGTCTCGCCGTACGGCGCCTCGACTTCGATTCCCAGCGGCTCAACACGAACGCGCGGCATGGCCCCAGCTTACTCCCCCTGCACCCAGACGCCTTCCACCGGCACGTCGATGGCGGTATCGCTCCAGAACGCTCCGTTCGGCGCCGTCGCCGGCTCCGGGTCGTGCGGACCCGCCTGGATGGCCTCGAACGCCTCGCTCATCGACGTCGCGAACGCGACCGGCGCTCCGATTCCCTCCGCCACCTCCGCCACCGTCATGCTGTCGAGGAAGCGCTCCCCGAAGTAGTCGAGGCTCGTGCGCGGCAGCAGCACCAGGTCCGCCTCAACCCCGGCAAGGGTGCGCACGTAGTCGCCGCCGCTCAGCAGCCCGCTCACGTTCACCCGTTCGCCGAAGAGCGTATTGGTCACCGGGTGGACGCTCCCGATGACTCCCGTCTCGGCGCCGAACGCCTCGGTCAGACGCGTCAGCGTCGGCCCGATGAGCGTCCCGCATGCGATCGCGACGCGCTTCCCCGCGAACTCTGTCGCGGGCGTTGCCCGCAGCCTCCGCCTCAGCCTCGACCAGTCGTCGAGCAGCGTTCGCACCATGCCGATTCCGTTCTCGTACTGGGGGAACCCGTCGTACCGACCTGCTGCCGGAACCGGACGCCCCGCCGCCAGGTAGTACTCGTCCGCGCACTGCACCACGCTGCGGCCGTACGCCTCCTCGCAGGCGCGCTGGAAGCGCCGGATCGTCGCGATCAGCGAGCGCGCGAAGTCGCGCTCCGGCGCGACCAGTTCGATCCCGTCCCGGTCCCGCGACCACTCCTCCAGCCGCGGACTCGCCCCCACCGGCACCACCGAGACCGTCTGCACGGTCGGATACAGCCCCGTCAGGTCGCGCAGCGAGCGCTCCAGCGCCTCTCCGTCGTTCACCCCCGGCGTCAATACGATCTGCGTGTGCGCGAGCAGCCCCAGGTCTCGGAGCCGTTCGAGTTGCGCGACCACGTCCGGAGCGCGCTCGTTCCCCAGCAGCCTGCGCCGCAGCTCTACCTCGGTCGCGTGCACTGAGACGTTCAGGGGGCTCAGGCGCTGCTCCTCGAGCCGCGTCCAGTCGTCCTCCGTCAGGTTCGTGAGCGTCACGAAGTTGCCGTGCAGGAAGCTCAGCCGGTAGTCGTCGTCCTTCAGGTAGAGCGGCGTGCGCAACCCCTTCGGCAGACCCTTGAGAAAGCAGAAGAAGCACGTGTTGTTGCAGACCTGCACGCCGTCCCACGTCGCCCGCTCGAACGCCATCCCCAGGTCCTCGTCCGGGTCCTTCTCGAAGACGACGAGGTCCTCGCTCCCGTCCGCCTTGCGAAAGCGCGCCGTGATCTCGGGCTCGGCCGCATAGAACTGGTAGTCGACCGCGTCGCGCAGGGTCCGTCCGTCGATCGCGACGATCGCGTCGCCGGGGACGATGCCCGCCGCTTCAGCCAGGGAACCGTGGACGACGGACGAAACGACGCCGCCCTCGGGCGTCTTCACGCCGCCTCGGCTTCGTGTTCGAGGCGCAGCGCTTCCAGCTCCTCCCGGATGCGTTCCGTCAGCGCCTCCACCTGCTGCGACAGCGGTCCCTCTCCGCGCTCGACAGGGAACGGCTTCCCGAAGCGCACCGTCAGCGTCGGGCGCGGGAAGAGGTGCCCCTTTTTGCCCAAGTGGTTCGTGTTGAACAGACGGCAGGGCAGGATGGGCGTGTTCGTGCGCAGCGCGACCAGCGCCGATCCTCCCTGCAACGGTCCGAGGTCACCGGTCAGGCTGCGCATGCCTTCGGGGAACATCCCCAGCAGCCCACCTCTTTGCACCTCCGCCTCTGCCCTCCGCAGGGCCAACCGGTCGAAACTCCCCCGGTACACCCGGATCGGGTTCCAGCTGATGACAAACGGAGTCAGCACGTAGCGGAACAGCTGCTCCTTCGCCATGAAACGGATGTAGCGCCACCGCGGCGCCACGGCGATCGCCACCATCATGGGGTCCACGTTCCCCAGGTGGCTGGAAGTCAGGATCAGCGGCCCGCTCGGGATGTTCTCGCGTCCCACCACCCGCCAGCGCGCCATCAGCACGAGAATGCTGTAGGAGGTCCACACCGACCACCAGTAGAAACACGGAACGTAGATCGCCCACAGGAAGCGCCCCACTGCCTTCACGTCGTTCGCTCCTCTATCGCAGCTATCGCGGCCGCAATCATCGCATCAGCGTCCAGTTCCCCGCTGTCTATCACCATCGCCCCATCCGGAACCACCAGCGGACTGGCCGCCCGCGTACTGTCGATCGTGTCACGGCCGGTGATGTCTCGTTCCGCCTCGCTCGCGCTCTGCTGCTCCCCCCACTCCGCCGCCTGCGCGCCCCGCCGCTGCGCACGCACCTCCTCCGACGCCTCCAGGTAGAACTTCACCGGCGCGTCCGGCAAAACCACCGACCCGATGTCCCGTCCTACCAGCAGCGACGGCTGCATCGCCGCGAAGAAGCGCTGCTGCGCGACCAGCTCCCGCCGAACCCCGGCGATCGCCGCGTAGTCGCTCACCGCCCCCTCGACCTCCGGCGCCCGCAGCAGGTCGGTCACGTCCTCGTCGAGCAAACGGACGCGCGCCTCGCTGCCCTTGATGGAGAGCCGCAGGTCGCCGCTCCCCGCCAGTTCCGTGCAGGTGTCGGCGTCGCTCGCCGGAACGCCCGCACGCTGGGCTGCAAGCGCGATCGCTCGGTACATCAATCCCGTATCGAGAAGGACGTACCCGAAGCGCTCGACGAGGGCGCGCGCCAGTGTGCTCTTGCCCGAGGCGGCGGGCCCGTCGATCGCGATCGGATGGGGTGGTTGCGGTTTCATCGGCGGTTCCGGTTCGGCCGTCGAGGCCGGCGACATGCTACCGCCCTCTCGCGCCTCCGCTCGCTTCGCCGCGCCGTACAGCGCCTCGACCTCCTCCGTCGTCAGCTCCCTGCTCTCGCCTGAACCCAGCGTTCCCAGCGCCAGCGGGCCGATGCGAATGCGCCGCAGCGTCACCACCCGCCTTCCGACCACCGAGAGCATCCGCCGGATCTCCCGCTTGCGCCCCCCGTGCAGCGTGACGAGCAGCCACCGTGCGTCGGGGCGATCGGCCGAGCCGCTCGGGCTCACCACCTTCACCGAGTCCGCCTTCAGTCGCTCCCCCTCGTGCCGTACCCCTCGCACCAGCCGCTCCCGCCCCCGCTTCCCCAGTGGCTGGTCGATCGCGACCAGATATTCCTTCGAGACCTCGTGCCGGGGATGCGTGAGCAATTCCGTCAGCGCCCCGTCGTTCGTGAGCAGGATCAGCCCCTCGCTCTCCAGGTCCAGCCTACCGACCGGGCGGAGCGTCGCGTCCGGGATATCGACCAGCGACGTGACCGTCGGGCGTCCCCGGTCGTCGCGCACCGCCGAGAGCACCCCGGTCGGCTTGTGCAGCGCCACATACCGGTAGCGCTCCCGCGTTACGGGCACTCCGTCGACCGTGATTTCGTCCTTCTCCGGATCCGCCCGCGCCCCCAGCGTGTCGAGCGTCTTGCCGTTCACGGCCACCCGCCCCTCCACGATCATCGCCTCCGCCGACCGCCGCGACGCCACCCCCGCGTTCGACAGGATCTTCTGCAGCCGCTCAACCGCCACGACGCCACCGCCCCCGTCCCGCCTGCCACGCTCCCCGCAGCGCGACCAGCACCAGCACGATACTCGCGCCCGCCGCCGCTCCCAGCACGATCCAGGGCGTTGCACCGCCCGGCTCTCGCTCGAACCGTGTCGGCAGCGCGACCGGTGTCCGCGCGGCCTCGGGGGTCGCATCGCGAACAACAGCCGTCGTCCCGACCGGAGCCGGCGTAGGCGCCGCCTCGGCCGCAACCGGCGACTCTGGCGCTGGTGGCGTCGCCGTCGCCGTGACGGCAGCCAACGTGTTCGCGCCGCCGGGCGACGGCTGCAGCGTCACGCCCCAGCGTTCCGCGCTCGCGACACCCTCGTAGGAGCGCGCACCAAGCGTCGCGCCGGACCCGGCAGCGGCAGGCGGTGAGTCAAACACCTCCCTATTGTCGCCAAACGACAGCGCATCGACGACTTCCCCCGCCGGCGACAGCAGCCGGATGGAGTCCCCGGCGTTGTTCAGGCCGTTCCCGATCGTCCCGTCCGGTGCCCGCACCACGAGCACGTACACCGGCAGGACCGCCGCCTCCGCTGCCACCACCACGTATCCGCCCGGCGGCACCTCCACCCCCGGCAGCACGTCGACCGAGCTCCCGTCGCCGATCGCCCACCCCGCCGTGCTGACGACCACCGAAGCGGTATTCACGAGCTCGACCCACTCGTAGGCGCGGTCCACCCCCGGCTCGACGGGATCCGCCAGCACCTCCGAGATGCGTAGTGCGGGCGGCCCCTCCTCCCGTTGTTCCGGAGTGGCCTCAGCGACAGGGGAGGACGGCGTCGAGGCAACCCCCGCCGCCGTTGTGGCTGGCGTCGGCGTACCGGTCGGAGCAGGGGCGGGTTCCGGGGTGGGAGTAGGTGTGGGAGTGGCCGTCGGGGTTGGTGTTGGTGTGGGCGTAGGAGTCGGAGTGGGCGTAGGTGTTGGCGTGGGAGTTCGAGTGGGCGTGGGCGTGGGCATAGGAGTCGGCGTAGGTGTGGGAGTAGGAGTGGGTGTGGGGGTAGGCGTGGGAGTCGGTGTAGGGGTGGGAGTCGGTGTAGGGGTGGGAGTCGGCGTAGGGGTGGGCGTGGGTGTAGGCGTGGGTGTCGGCGTAGGCGTAGGCGTGGGAGTCGGCGTAGGGGTGGGCGCCTCCCCGACCCCGAACCGAGCGTCGTCGAACACCACCACCGCCCCGCTCTCCGACCACGGCTGGAACATCAGCCGCAGCACCGCCGACCGCGCCCCCACCGGCGCCTGTGCCGGTCCCACCGACAGTGCCGTCCACGACCGGCTTCCCGACCCCTCCCCCGTCACCGTCCGCAGCTGCCGCCCGCTCCCGTCCCCCGACGCGTACCAGGCGATCCGCAGGAAGACCTGCCCCTGCCCCGTCACCACCCGGCCCCACGCCCGCCCCTCGTACCACCCCCCACCCTCGACCGTGACCGCCTGGTACAGCCACTTCGTCGAGGACGTTGCCGACGTGAGAAAGGCAGCCCGCTCCCCCGTGTGTGCCAGGGAGGCCGCCCCCATCCCCCCGCCCTGGCCCCACCAGCCCACCGGCCTCCCGTCCCGCGTTTCCTCGAACCCGCCGTTGTACAGACCCGGACCGATGGGAGGAGGCGTGGGGGTGGGTGTTGGCGTTGGCGTTGGTGTAGGCGTGGGCGTCGGGCGTTCCCTGACTGGACGCGGCGCCGCTGCCTGCACGACCCCCAGCCCCTCGAGGCTTGTCCCCGCGCACCCCGCCGGCCCCACCACCCGCACCGTCGCGATGTACAGCGCCGCACCCGCGGGCGCGACCACGCTGGCCGTGAGCGTCACGGGGCTCCCGTACAGGTTCGCCGGCTGCACCCCCGAACCGACCGGACGAGCGTTCTCGTCGAGGATGTCCAGCGTCAGTGTCGCCGTCTGCGCCCCCTCCGCCGGCCGCACCGTGACCGACGCCCGGTAGGTCGCGCCGGCCGCCGCCACCCCGCTCACCCGCCCGCATTCCTCGCGTTCCTGCCCCCGTACCGATCCGCTCCAGCCCAGCACAACGACAGCCGTGATCACGGCCGCAACCACTGCCACCAGCACCTTTGGCGACAACAACGGTGGAGCCTAGCACACTCGGCCCGCACACAGCGTTGACACCCGCCCCACCGGCCCGAACAATGCGGCCCGTCCCCGGTTCGGATCGCCGGTCGTGGACCCGCTCCCGGGGCGAATCTGAGCACTCCAGGAGGTCCCCATGAAGGCCGCAGTCATGTACGGCGTCGACCAGCCCCTCGTCATCGAGGACGTCGATATCGACGAGCCCCGCGCCAACGAAGTCGTCATTCGCACCAGCGCCACCGGCGTCTGCCACTCCGACCTCCACTTCATGGAGGGCAAGTACCCGATGGCCTGCCCCGCCGTGCTCGGACACGAGTCCGCCGGCACCGTCGAGAAGATCGGCGACGAGGTTACGAACGTGCAGGTCGGCGACCGCGTCGTCGTCGCCTTCGTCGCCTCCTGCGGCCACTGCGACCAGTGCGTCCAGGGACGCCCCTTCCTCTGCTTCCAGACCAACCGCCTCGGCCGCCAGGACCGCCTCAGCATGGGCGGTCAGGTCGTCACCCAGTTCGCCGGCATGTCCGCCTTCGCCGAGCAGCAGCTTGTGAGCGCCACCGCTCTCGTCCACGTCCCCGACGACGTGCCCATGGAGGCCGCCGCCCTCGTCGGCTGCAGCGTCATGACCGGCGTCGGCGCCGCCACCAACACCGCCCGCGTGCAGGCCGGCCAGACCGTCGCCGTCGTCGGCTGTGGCGGCGTCGGACTGAACGTCATCCAGGGAGCCGTCGCCGCCGGCGCCTCCCGCGTCATCGCCGTCGACATGCTCGAGAACAAGCTCGCCGCCGCCAGGGAGTTCGGCGCCACCGACATTGTCGACGCCTCCGAGGGTGACCCCGTCGAGGCCGTCAAGGGAATCGTCCGCGGCGGTGTCGACTACGCCTTCGAGGCCATCGGCCTCGTCAAGACCGCCGAGCAGTGCTTCGAGATGGCCAAGCGCGGCGGACGCGCCGTCATCGTCGGCATGCTCCCCTTCGACTCACAGGTCACCCTGCCCGGCGCCGCCTTCCTCAACGAGAAGGGCATGATCGGCAGCTTCTACGGCTCCACCCGCCAGACCTACGACATGGCCTGGCTCATGGAGCTCTACCGCCAGGGACGCCTCAAGATCGACGAGCTCATCTCCCGACGCTACGAGCTCGGCCAGATCAACGAGGCCTACGACGCCCTCAAGGCCGGCGAGGTCAACCGCAGCGTCCTCATCCTCGACAACTAGGGGAGGGCGCGCGGCTGGCGTCGCGCTGAGTGGAGCACCGCGCGATGCGCGGTTGAGGAGAGCGCTCGGCGCTGCGCGCCTTGCTGAGGAGAGCGGCGGCTTCGCCGCCTGAGTGGATCAGCCTCTGGCTCCTCTGAGGGTGCTTCGTCTTCCCGAACCCCTGCACGAGCCGTTGAGCGCCCAGGCGCAACGCTCGTGCCGACGGCCCCACTCAGCGCGACACAGTCGCGCGCTTTCCTCAGCGAAGCGGCCGGCGAAGCCGGCGCAAGCGCTCTCCTCAGCGGCGCGTCAGCGCCGCGCTCCCCTCAGCCCTGCACAGCAGGGCGCTTTCCTACCCCGCTACGCAGGCCAGCACAGGACCATAGTCCGGCAGCTCGACAACCGCCGGCGCCGTCTCGATGTGCGCCACGTTCCCGTCGCCGTCGACGACAACCACCACGCGGTTCGCCATGTTCATCCCCGGCAGCAGCACGCCGTATGCCTCCGCCGTCGCCCCGATCGGGTTGAAGTCGCTCAGGACCGGGTAGCTCACGCCCGTCTGCTGCGCCCACGCCGCCAGCGTCCAGGTGTTGTCCGTCGCGATCGCGACCGTGACCGCCCCCTCGAGGCTCCCCAGCTGCTCCTCGATGATCGGGAGCTGGTTGCTGCACACCGGCGAGAACGCCGCCGGCACGAAGTTAATCACCACCGTCGACCCACGATGGTCGCTCAGCTTGAACGGACCCGGGTCGCCCATGGGGCTCTGGGGAAGCTCGAAATCCGGGGCCGCATCGCCCACCTTCAAAGTCGCCGTCTCAGACATGTCACGCCTCACACTACAAATTGGAGCCGCGATCGTACGGGGTGGCGGGTGGGGGCGCTAGGTGAGTAGGTTCACTGGTCGGTAGTGCTGGTGAAACCCATCAAACCTGTACCCAGTTCGAACCTCGTGTGTCGGTGGGTGAAGGGTGGACTAAACCTTGCTCCTCCAGTTCCCCCACAAGGTCGCCGACAGTTGCTCTCCTTGCGAGGAGGCCGTCGACAAGTTGTCGGATGGCACTCCTTGCCGCCGGATCGGTGACCTTGGGTAGAACGATCTCACCGACCGCGTCGTCGCTAAGTTCGGCCAGCCCATCGGAGCCCGTGCACAGGGCGCGTGCCTGGACGAGGTAGGTCTCTGAGGCAAGGCTGGCAACGATGTCCGGCAAGTGGTCCTCGAAACCCTGTTTCAACCTGAGCCGCTTGAATCCATTGCTGACGATAGTGTCCTCATGGCCCTCACCGCACACGAACCACTTCGAAACGCTGCCCCAGATCCCGCCAACGAATAAGTCGCCGTGCCTTGCACGGTGGCGGGCACGATCAGGCAGTTGCCAACCACGTAGGCGCTTCGGGGTCACGATGCCTTCTACGGCATCTTGCAGTTCAATGTAGGAGAACATCTGCGACGGCGAGTCTGGAGCCCCCTCCTCGCTCACGACGTCTACCACCTGCCCAAGGTTGAAGTGCTCTACTTCTAGGACTGACGATCTAACGCGACGGTATCTCTCGCTGTACCGCTTCGGATCTAGGCTCAGGTCCGACCGCTCAAGGACTTCCCGAAAGTCGACGCTCCAGCCCACATCAGCAACTCCCGACCCTGGGTTAGCCAGCCACGGGAATGCTGAGACTAGCCGTTGGCTCCTCATGTCAGACAATATCCGAGAAAAGTCTGCGTCGACTACGTGCTCGTTCGCGGAGTCGGTTACATAGACTCCTGACTCGGCTTCTCGCTTGAAGATCTGTTTCGCTTTCTTGTCGGACACGCTCCAACCGACTGACTCGACGACACCGGCGTAGAAGGGATGTGTGTCTCCGTCTGTCGCAACGGAAAGGGGCTGCCGACGCTTCTCGAGGAAGACTGCAGATGCAGATACGTCGGCTCCCGAGCGTTTGAAGGTGAACCGGGGAAAGGCGACGACGCCTACTACCCTGGCATGCCGAATCAGCCACTCCCTAAAGACGCGGTACTTCTTGCTGCGGTTACCCAAATAGCCGTTGGGCAGGATGATTCCCACCCGCCCCCCCGGAACGGTTTGCCTTACGCACAGCTCCGTGAAGAGCAGGCCCACCTCTTGAGACTTCAGAACCATCGGGGAAGGCTGTAGGCGTCCCCCTTCGGCCACTCTCCAATCGTGACCTAGGTCGAAGTGCTGTAGAACCTCAGAGCGCGTCTCGGTGATCCGGACCCCGAATGGAGGATTGCACAGCAGTACGCCAAAGCTGGCGTCGTGCTCAGGTCGAAGGAGAAGGCTGTCCTCTTCCTCGATTTGGCTCTTTCCATCGCCGTTGAGCACCATGTTCAAGACGGCGACTTGGACAGCTTCGGCGCTGTTGTCGGCTCCCCACACACTGTCTGTGAGGTTCGCCCCGGTTGTACGTTCTGCATACTGGAATGCCGAGATGAGGAAGTCCCCACTGCCACAGGCAGGGTCCTTGACATGCTCGCCTGCCTTCGGATTCGTCACTTCAACTATGAAGTCGACCACCTCGGTTGGCGTAAAGTACTGCCCTAGGTCCCACTTGTAGACCTCGCTGGCGAAGTACATATAGAAGTCTTGGATCACCTCTCGCTTGCTTCCCAATATCAGGACAGGGGCCAGCAAGGAGCTGATCTCCCTTAGCGTACTGCCCGAACACTCAAAGGTGCGAGGCAGAACTCTTGGGAGATACGGCTGATAAAAGCCGAGTGCAGTCTTCAGTAGCTGATTAAACGTGGAAGCGACTTCCGCGTCGCCTAGCGGTGACGCTGCGAAGTCCTGTAGAGCCATTTCTTGGTCGCTTGCTTCTGGGTGTGTGTATTCGTCATAGAGCTTGAGGACCAAGAGCTGGTGCATGAGTTCAAACCTCCGAGCCTTGCTCGAGACTTCGACGTGCAGTCGATTCTCGATGCGCTCAAAGAGGTCCTTGAGGTTGGTCGACCGAAGGTCTTTAGCCTTCAGGTTGCGCTGGGCGAAGGCCTGGCCCCAAGAAGGGAGCGTGGCAATTGGCGCTTCGTGGACGGCGAGTGCTCCGTCCTGGAGAGCTCGGTAGAAGAGGCGTTGTTGGACATCGTCCCAGTAGATGCCGAGGGCCTTGAGGGACGGGAGAAAGTTGAGTGCGGGGTAGACCTGTGTGCGGATGGCTTCCACTGCCGCGGCGCTGTCACGCTTGATTTCTGCTACCAGAGTGATGTGGGCAGAGAGTGTGTCTAAGTCGTTGGGCAGGCTGTCGACCGGTACGTCGAGAACCGCTAGGTCAGTTCGAAAGGAGTTGCGCCCGTGGCTTCCGAAACGCCAGAGAGTCGTCTCAATCCGGATGTGGTCTGGTGGGTAGCCCTTGCTCAACAGGAGGTTGATGCAGTCGATCCGGCGCTTTTCCTCCGTGAACGTCAGTTCATCGGCTGCGCGTTCGGGAACGGTGAGCGTTCCTCGGATTGGGCAGTGCAACAGTGCTCCTGGCATTTCCCGGCCTGTCTACACATGACCGGAAGCCGCGTCCACCAGTCCGCCCTTGCCAGTGCCACCCGCCCCTTCCCCCTCCCATCCCCCCGACCCCACCCTCCCGCCAAAGGCTGCCGCTGGGACTGGACTACGGTGACGAGTCGTAGCACGGACGGGCCGGGTGGGACCGCAGCGCCCAACGTCTGACCGGGACCGGGGCCACCCACGCCCGCGTATCATCCCCTCCCATGCCCGGCCTCCCCCTCTCCGGCATCCGCGTCATCGACCTCACCTGGATCATCGCCGGACCCACCGCCACCCGGTACCTCGCCGATTTCGGGGCCGATGTCATCAAGGTCGAGCACGAGCAGGCCGTCGACCCCATCCGCCTCGGACGCCCCATCGTCGGCGATAGCCCCACCCTCAACAACTCCGGCTTCTTCAACTACGTCAACCGCAACAAGCGCAGCATCCTCCTCAACGTCCGCCACCCCTTCGGCATGGACCTGCTCAAGCGCCTCATCGCCGTCTCCGATGTCGTCATCGAGAACTTTTCCGCCGGAACCCTCGCCTCCTGGGAGCTCGACTACCCCGAGATGCGCGAGCTCAACGAACGCATCATCTACTGCTCCATCTCGGGCTTCGGGCACACCGGCCGCGACCGCGATCACACCACCTGGGGACCCACCGCCCAGGCCCTCGGCGGCCTCACCCTCACCTCCGGCCTCCCCGGCATCACCCCCGCCGGCTGGGGCTACAGCTTCATGGACCACACCGCCGGCTACTCTGCCGCCATCGCCATCCTCATGGCCCTCCACCACCGCCACCGCACCGGCGAGGGCCAGCACATCGATATGTCCCAGGTCGAGGCCGCCACCGTTCTCAACGGCCCCGCCGTCCTCGACCGCACCGTCAACGGCCGCAGCTGGCGTCGCGAGGGGCTGCCCCCCGGCAACCGCGCCTGGGAGCCCGCCGTCGCCCCCCACAACACCTACCCCTGCGCCGGCGAGGACCGCTGGATCGCCGTTGCCGTCACCAGCGACGCCGAGTGGGAAGCGCTCGTCCGCGCCATGGGCGAACCGGACTGGTCCCGCGACGCACGTTTCGGGTCGAACGCGGACCGTCTTGCCAACCAGGACGCACTCGACGAGCACATTGCCGCCTGGACCGCCGAACGCGACGACTACGACCTGATGGCCCTCCTGCAAGCCGCGGGCGTGCGCGCGGCCGTCTGCCAGAAGCCCGGGGACCGCGTCGAGAGCGACCCCCAGTTCGCCGCCCGCAACTGGTGGCAGTCCCTCCCCCACCCCGACATGGGTGACACCCTCCACGATGGCGTCGCCCCCCGCCTCTCCTCCACCCCCGGCCTCCTCCAGCGCGCCGCCCCCCGCATCGGCGAGCACACGCGCGAGATCCTGTCGGAAGCGCTCGACCTGTCGGAGGCGGAGATCGACGAGTTCGCGGAAGCGGGGGTGTTCATGTGAGCGGTCCCCTCGAAGGTCTGCGCGTCGTCGAGATCGCCGATGAGCTGGGGCAGTACGCTGGCAAGCTCCTCGCCGACATGGGCGCCGACGTCGTCAAGATCGAGCCCCCCGAAGGCTCGCAAGCCCGGCGCGTCGGCCCCTTCGTCAGCGACGAGCCCGGCCCCAATCGCTCCCTCAACTTCTGGTACCACAACACGAACAAGCGCTCCCTCGTCCTCGACCTCGAAGGCTCGGAACCCGACCGCGAGACCGCCCGCGCCCTCCTCGCCCGCACCGACGTCTTCCTCGAGGCGTTGCCCCCCGGCCGCGCCGCCGCCCTCGGCCTCGACTACGAGACGCTCGCCCCCGCCAACCCCCGCCTCATCCACTGCGCCCTCACCCCCTTCGGCCAGGACGGTCCCTGGGCGCACTACCGCGTCACCGACCTCGTCGCGCTGGCCGCGGGCGGCCCCATGAACATGAACGGCTACGACCCCGAGGACGCCCCCGGCGCCCCGCCCATCCACGGCAAGGGCGACCAGGCCTACAACACCGCCGCCCACTTCGCCGCCATGGGCATCCTCACCGCGCTCGTGGGCCGCGACGCCGGCGGCGAGGGCCAGTACATCGACTGCTCCATGCACGAAGCCCTCTCCTCCGCCACCGAGGTCGGCCTCCCCCACTGGCTCTACACGAAGACCAACATCATCCGGCAGACGGGTCGCCACGCGGCCACCATCCGCACGGAGCCGTGGATTCACCGCGCCCGCGACGGCAAGCACGTGCTCGTCTTCAACATCGGGCGCAGCAACGAGTCGTGGGGGAAGCTGAAGCGCTGGATGCAGTCGCACGGCTTCGGCGCGAACTTCGACGAAGAGCGCTTCGACGACCCCATGAATCGCATGGCCGCCCGTGGCACGCCCGAGGCGAAGGAGATCTTCGCGGAGGTCTCAAGCTTCGTCGGCACCCTCGATGCCGAGGAGGTGTACCGCGGCTCGCAGGCGTGCGGACTCCCCTGGGGCACCGTGCGCTCCCCCGATGAGGCCGTGGACGACCCTCACCTGCACGACCGCGGCCACTTCGTCGCGACGACAGGCGAGGGGCTGGATGGGGAGGCGCTGATGCCGGGCGCGCCCTACGTGCTCACCGCGAGCCCCTGGGAGCTGCGCCGTCCCGCCCCGAAGCTCGGCGAACACACGGACGAGGTGCTGGCGGAGCTGCGCGCCCCTACTCCGGAATAGTCACTTCCTGCCCGACCTGGAGCGTGAGGCAGGACTCCTCGTCCAGTCCGTTCGCGACCATGAACGTCTGCACGGAGATGTCGTGGTCCTGCGCGATGGCAACGCACGTGTCGCCCGGCACGACGATGTAGGTCCGCCCATCGCCCGGGCGCTCCTCGACTACCTCTTCCGTCACCGCGTCTGGGTCCGCCGGCGGAATGTTGAGGGATTCGTCGACGTGGAGGTTCGTGCAGTCCTCGTTGATGCGGGGGTTCGCCGCCAGCAATTCCGCGACGGAGATGTTGTGCTGCGCCGCAATCGCGCCGCAGGTGTCCCCTTGCTGGACGACGTAGGTGCGCGCCGGTTGCGGCTCCGGCTCGACGGTGGCGGGTGGCGTGTCGCCGGGGGCGTACACGTGTGCCGAATCAATGATGAAGGGGTCCCGTTCCTCGTCGGGCACCGCTGTGGGAACGCTAGCCGGATCGCTCAGCGTCGGACGCCCTTGCGGCTCAACCACATCGTCGTCGTCCCCGCAGCCCGCGACGAGCACGGCGATGAGACAGGCCACAGCGAACGTTCGGGTGAGCACCGTGAGCCATGCTAGGTTCGCTAGGGGCCTCCGGCAATCTCCGCCAGCAGAACGCTCAGCATCAGGGCGGCGCCATCGCCAATCCGGTCGAGGGCATCCGGTTCGACGAGGTCGATGACATCGGCGGGCGTATGGATCAGCGAAACGTCGCCGTCCGAGAAGAAGAGCACCGGCACGCCGACATCGGCGAAGCTCGAGTGGTCGCTTCCGTACCCCTCCGGCAGGGCCGACGCGTAGGCGGGGAACCCCTCCCGCTCGAGGAGCGCGACCGTCCGCTCCACCAGGGCCCGCGTGCCGATCACCTCGATGGCGTCTCCCCGCGCGGTCACGTCGAAATTGACCATGATTTCCGGGAGTTCGCCGCTCTCGGCCAGGCTTCGGGCCAGAGCCCGGCTCCCGAACAGGCCCGATTCCTCCGCGCCGAACGTCACGAAGCAGAGGCCCTCGTCGAGCCCGTCGCTTGCGAAGGCGCGGGCCAGCTCGAGGATGATGGCGACGCCGCTGGCGTTATCGACGGCGCCCGGCGATGCCGACACGGTGTCGTGGTGTCCTCCCGCGAGGATGTCGCAGCGAGCGTCCTCGCCGGGGCGCGCGATGACGTTCATGGCCACCGGACGTGCGGGACCGATGTCGATGCTGATGGAGGCTCCCTCCGCGATCGCTCGCGAGAAGCGTTCCGCCTCGGTGTGGGCCACGAGGACGACGGGAATGGCGTCGCGGGCGGGAATGGGGAACCCGGCCAGCCGCCATGGTTCGTGGTTCACGATCACGAGCCCCGCTGCCCCGTTTCTGGCGGCGGCCATGTACATCATGGCGTCCTGGGGCCGGGACGTGGTCCGGCTCCCAATGGGGATCGCGCCTCCGAAAGAAGCGTTGCCGGTGAGCCCACCGTCAACCGCCCGCCCTTCCGCCGACTTCGCCGAGGTGGCCTCCCCATTCAGCGCGACCCCTTCGATCGTCTCCCCTCCCACGGTGACGCTCGCTTGCCGGAAGCGCGTCTCATAGGTGAACTCCATCACCTCGACCGCGTAGCCGTAGCTCCGGAATGCTTCGGCGATGTACGCGACCGTCTCCCGTGCCTCCTGCGAGCCCGACACCCTCGGTCCGATTGCCACGGAAAGAACCCGCACGTGCTCCATGGCGTTCTCGAGGTCGTGGTCGAGGCGCTCGCCAATCTCGGGCAGTGCGGCGGTCGGAGTGGCCGGCTCGGTTGGTGTGGCGTCAGCAGCCGCGGGCGTTGCCGTAGTCGTCGGTGCCTGAGCCGCCGGCGTGGGAGACGCGTCCTCCGAACCGCCACCCGAGCAGGCCGTCGCAAGCACCGCGGCAAGTGCGATGGCAATCAGTAATCGGGCGGTCATGAGCAGTCCGGGACGGGCGACGCGTTGGTTGTCGCCCCTAGCGACCGCGAAGCGCACGCCTGATCCGTGCCAGCACCCCCGGCGGGGCGGGCTCGTACTCGACGTAACGTCCGCGCCAATGGGCGCCCTTCGCGGCTGGAGGGGCCGAGACCGTAGCTCGTCGCGGGCGCACGAACGACCAGATGAACGCGGCCAGGAAGAGAACAACGCCGATGAACGCCATCCAGATCAGGGCGGCCCAGATGGCGGCCAGGATGAGCCCCGCCACCATCACCCCGGCCCCGGTGAAGAGCATCGAGGCTGGGGTCGGACCGTTCACCTTCAGACCGAATGCAGAGGCGATACGGGACGAGAAGGGTTGACCCCGGTTCCGCCGGTGGCTTTCCAGCGAGATCGGCTCCTCGCCCGGCTTTGGAGGCTCCTCTCCGAGGCGGGCCAGGATCTCCTCGATCTCGCGATCGATGCGGTCGGGCATGGCACTGTCCACGATAGGGGATCAACGAGTAAACCGTCGATGGTCAGTCGTGGGCGTCCTTACCCCAGCCTCCCCCGCCGGGTGTATGCACCTCCACGCGGTCACCGGCTGCTACCCGAAGCTGCTGCTGGCCGGCGAGGGGCTCGCGTTCCCCGTTGGCGCGGATGAGCGTGTTCGCGCCGTGCTCTGCCGCCTCTCCGTCCTGCGTCCCCGGTGGCCCGACGGTCCTGCGGTCGCCGATGAGGGAGACGTCCGCCTCCGTCAGGAATTCGATCTCTCGCACTACCCCGTCACCCCCACGGCGCCGCCCCTCGCCCCCGCTCCCGTCGCGTAGCTCGAAACGCCGGACTCGTATGGGAAAGGCATTCTCGATCGACTCGGCGGGCGTGTTGGCGGTGTTGGTCATGTGCGTCTGCACGCCGCTCTCGCCATCGCCGTTGGGACCCGCACCGGCGCCGCCCGGGACCGTCTCGTAGTAGGCGAAGGGCTCGCCGCCGGAGCGGACGCCGCCGAATGTGAAGTTGCTCATCGTGCCGGCGCTCGCCGCTGGGATTCGTTCCGGAAGCGCCTCCGCAAATGCCGCGAGGACGACATCGGTCACGCGCTGCGAGGTCTCGACGTTGCCGGCGGAAACGGCGCGCTGGGGCCGGGCGTTGACGATCGAGCCCTCGGGAAGGATGACCTCAATGGGCCGGAAGACGCCCGCGTTGGAGGGAGCATCCGGGGGCAGGAGGCAGCGCACGCAGTAGGCCACCGCCGATCGTGTGACCGCGGCGACGGCGTTGATCGAGGCGGCCTGCTCCTCCGCCGAGCCGCTGAAGTCGACCGTGACCTCCTCCCCGCGTAAGGAAACCCGGGCACGGATGGGGAGCAGCGTTCTGTCCGCGCCCTCCATCACGTCCTCGGCCGTGTATTCGCCGTCGGGGACCTCGGCGATGGCGGCTCGCGTGAGCCGCTCGGCGTAGTCGGTGAGCGCGGCCATCCAGCGCGCGAGCTCGTCGCTTCCGTAGCGGGCGGCGAGCGCCTGGAGGCGGGCCGCCCCGGTGCTGAGTGCCCCGAGCTGGGCGTCGAAGTCGCCGCGACGTTCGGCGGGCGTGCGGACGTTCCGCAGGATGAGGGCGAAAAGCGCCTCGTTCAGCCGTCCCGCCTCGCGCAGCTTGAGGGGCGGGATGATGACGCCCTCCTGGTACAGCTCCGTGGCGACCGGCATCGAACCTGCCGACATACCTCCGATGTCGGCGTGATGCGCGCGGTTCGCGACGAAACCGATGAGATCCCCGCCGGCGAAGACGGGCGCCACCAGCGTCACGTCGGGGAGGTGCGTGCCACCGAGGTATGGGTCGTTGACGATGGCCACGTCACCCTCGCTCCACGGTGCGAGCGTGGACACCGCGGCGATCGACTCCGGCATGGCCCCCAGGTGGACGGGGATGTGAGCGGCCTGCGCCACCATCTCACCCTTCGCATCGAAGACGGCGCAGGAGAAGTCGCGGCGCTCGCGGATGTTGGGCGAATGGCTTGTGCGCCACAGTGTCACTCCCATCTCTTCCGCTGCCGAAGCGAGGAGCGCGTTCCAGACGGCGAGGCGGGCGGGATCGTCGGTCATCGTGGGGTCACCAGGAGGTTCCCGCTAGCGTCGACGGTCGCCTGCCAGCCCTCGGGGATGAAGGTGGTTGCGTCCGGCTGCGTGATGACGGCAGGCCCGCCGAGCGTCGAGCCGACGGCAAGCGCTGCTCGGGAGGTCTGGGCTGCGGCGACGCCGCCTGCCAGCGTGATCGGCTCGGGCGCTCCGGTGTCTTCGGTGGTGTCGGCGGCCAGGTCCGGAAGAGTACGCGTTGCCCCCTGCGCGCGGCAGCGCAACGCGACCAATTCGACCGGGCGCTCGGGAGTCGAGAAGCCGTACTCGCGCTCGTGGGCGGCGTGGAAGGCGGTGACGATTGCGTCGGGAGCGGGCAGGTCGATGGAGACTCGCAGCTCGTGGGCCTGGCCCTGGTAGCGCACGTCCGCCGCCCAGGTCAGAGCCGTGAGCGTCCCGCCCGCGGCCTGCAAATCCGCCTTCGCCTGCCCTTCGAGTGCGCTCGCAGTGTTGTTGATGGAGGCCGACGCTTCCGGCCCCAGGCTGATCAGCAGCCCCTGGCCGCGCTCGATGACCTCCGGGGCAGTGGCGATTCCAACCGCGGAGAGCACTCCGGCATGGCGGGGCACGAGCACCTGGCCGATGCCGAGCTCCGTCGCGAGCTCGCAGGCGTGAAGGGGGCCGGCGCCGCCAAAGGCCACCAGCGTGAAGCCGGCGGGGTCGTACCCGCGTTCGAGGCTGACGCGCCGCAGGGCTCGCGCCATGGTCGCGTTCGCGACGTCCACCACCGCGGCGGCCGATGCTTCGGGGTCGCCGAGGGTCGCAAGGGCGTTGTGGGCGCGCGCGAGGTCGGGAATGACGGAGCCGCCAAGCGCTGCGTCGGGGCGGAGGTGTCCCAGCACGAGGTTCGCGTCGGAGACGGTTGGGAGCTCGCCGCGTCCGTAGCAGGCCGGACCGGGATCGGCGCCCGCGCTCTGCGGCCCTACCGCCAGCGCCCCGCCCCAGTCGAGTCGCGCGATCGAACCGCCTCCCGCGCCCACGGTCACGATGTCGACCATGGGCGTGTGTACGGCCAGGCCGTCGACTTCGGTGGCGGAGCGATAGCGGGGTTCCCCCGGGCAGAGCGACACGTCGGTGCTGGTGCCGCCCATATCGAACGTGATGACCTGTTCGTGACCCGCAGCCTTCGCGACGGCAAGGGCGCCGAGCACGCCGCCTGCGGGTCCGCTCGTGACCATCGAGACGGGGCGCTCGCCGCTGGTCGTGGCGTCCGTGAGGCCTCCGGCCGAGTGCATCACGCGCAGGCCGGGAAAGCGCTCGTTGATGCCGTTCAGGTAGCGCCGGGCGGCTGGCTGGAGGAACGCGTTGATGGCGGTTGTGCTGGCGCGCTCGTACTCGCGGTGCTCGGGCAGCGTCTCGTGCGAGGCGCTGACCGGGAAGCCCGCGTCGCGCAACGCGCCGGCAAGACGGGCCTCGTGCTCGGGTCTCAGATAGGCGAACAGCAGGCAGATCGCGACCGCCTCCGCGCCCAACGCCCGCGCCTCCTCCACCACCCGCGCGACCTCGGCGTCATCGAGGGGCGTCACGACCTCGCCGCCGGCGCCGATCCGCTCCTGCACGGTGATGACATCGCCACGCGCGACGACGTGCGGCGTTCGCCGTGGTTCGAGGTCGTAGAGGGATGGGCGCTCCTGCCGACGAATGACGAGCAGGTCGCGAAAGCCCTCGGTCGTGACGAGCACGGTGCGCGGCCCGCGGCGTTCGAGGAGGGCGTTGGTGGCGACCGTGCTGCCGTGTGCCAGCCGCTGGTCGGTCAGGCTGCCCGCGCCGGCCAGGACGGCTTCCTCCGGAGCGGAGGGCGTCGAGAGGCGCTTCCACGTCCGGATGCCCGTCTCTTCGATGGCGACGAAGTCGGTGAACGTGCCGCCCACGTCCACGCCGAGGACGCCTCCGTCCAGCGCCTCGGCCACCCTAGACGTACTCCTTGACCTTCTCCGCGAGCGAGCGGGTGTAGCCGGCCGTGCTCGCGATCTCGTCGACCCCTGCCTCGCGTACGGCCTTCAGCGAGCCGAACTTGCGCAGGAGGGCGCGCTTCCGCTTCGGCCCGACGCCGGGGATGGAGTCGAGGACGCTGGCGGTGGCGGCCTTGCGGCGCACCTGGCGGTGGTAGGTGATGGCGAAGCGGTGGGCCTCGTCGCGGACGCGCTGGACGAGGTAGAGGGCCTCGGAGCCGCGCGGCAGGATGATGGGCGCCTCCTCGTCCGGTGCGAACAGCTCCTCGTGACGCTTCGCCAGCCCGAACGCGGGAATGTGGTACACCCCGAGTTCGCGCATCACCTCCACGGCCGCGCTCAGCTGGCCCTTGCCCCCATCGACGATGACGAGGTCGGGCAGGTCCCAGCCATCGTCGTCGATTGTCTCGGCGTCGCCGCCTTCCAGGGTCTGCTGCTCGATGCGCTTGGCGGCTCGCTTGAAGCGGCGGCGCAGGACCTCCTGCATGGTGGCGAAGTCGTCTGGTCCCTCGACGGTCTTGATGCGGAACTTGCGGTACTGGCGAGGGGCGGGCTGGCCATCGAGGAACACGACCATGCTGGAGACGGGGCTCGCGCCCTGGGTGTTCGAGTTGTCGTAGCACTCGATGCGGTGGGGCGCCTCGGGCAGGGCGAGTTCCTCGCGCAGCTCGTCGAGGGCGGTGGCGGTCTTAGTCTGGTCGCTGAGCCAGCGCACCTTGAGGTTGTCGAGCGCCTCGGCGGCATTCTCGCGGGCCATTTCAAGGAGCTGGCGCTTCTCGCCGCGCTGGGCCACGCGAATCTCGACGTTGGCGCCGCGCTTCTCCGTGAGCATCGCCTCCAGGTCGGCGCGTCCTTCTGGCTCGATCGGCACGACGACCAGCTTCGGGATTGACTGCGCGCTCTCGTAGTACTGCTGCAGCAGGCTTCCGAGCACAGCCTCGTCGGACTCGCCCGTGACGCCTTCGAGTACGAAGTGATCGCGACCCGTCATCTGCGTTCCACGGACGAAGAAGACCTGCACACAGGCGCGGTCGCCTTCGCGGGCGAGTCCGTAGACGTCGAGCTCTTCCTTCTTCGTGGTGGAGAGCATCTGGCGTTCGACGGTGCGCTCGATGGCGCGTATCTGGTCGCGGAGCATGGCGGCACGCTCGTAGTCGAGGGACTCGGCGGCCGTGTCCATCTGGTCCCCCAGGCGGTCGAGCACGTCCGACGCCTTCCCTTCGAGGAAGAGGATGATCTGGTCGATGACCTCGGTGTACTCCCCGGGCGTGCAGTAGGCCGTGCAGGGGGCGATGCAGCGCTTGATGTAGTAGTCGAGGCAGGGGCGCGGATCCTTGCCCGTAATCTCCTTGGTGCAGGAGCGGTAGGGAAAGAGCTTCTTCAGCAGGTCGAGGGTGGCTCGCACGGAGCCGGCGCTGGCGTACGGGCCGAAGTAGCGGGCGCCGTCCTTCTCGATGCGCCGCGTGATGTAAACGCGCGGCCACGGGTTCTGCACGTCGATCTTGAGGTAGGGGTAGCGCTTGTCGTCCTTCAGCCGGATGTTGAAGAAGGGCTGGTGGCGCTTGATCAGCGTCGCCTCAAGGATGAGCGCCTCACCGGCGTTGGCGCAGACGATGTACTCGAAGTCCTCGATATCGGCGCGCAGGGCGCGGGTCTTCGGTTCGAGGCTGCGGGGCGAGCCGAAGTAGGAGCGCACGCGGTCCTTCAGGCGCGCTGCCTTGCCGACGTAGATGACCTCGCCCTTCTCGTTGCGCATGAGGTAGACGCCGGGCCTCGCGGGGAGCGCCTCGATTTGCTTCTTGAGCCGGTCGGGAAGGGCGGTTGCGACCACGTGGCTAGTGTAGCGCGGGGCTCAGGGGGACAGCTTCCCGCTCAGATCCCGGAGCTCCCGCAGTCTGCGCCGCGCGTAGTCGGACTCGAGCTGCCAGCAGACCGCGACTTCCCAGGCGACCGATGCTCGCCGGGCGCGGTCGAAGTCGTCGGCGGACAGGCGGGCGGACTCGGCGTCGGGCAGGCCGCCGAGGTCGAGGAGCGGGGAGTCGATGCGCGCTTCGTCCCAGTCCAGCAGGCCAACCCGGTCGCCGTCGATACGGATGTTGGTGGGGGAGGGGTCGCCGTGGATTACCGCCGGCTCGCCCTCGGGGAGCTCCTTCCAGGCGGCGCGGCACAGGGCGGCGTCCTCGGGCGGGAGGAGGGACATGTCGACGTCGCCACCGCTGTCGGTCGCGACCAACTCGTGACAGGTGCGGAAGCCAGGGCGCTGGGGCCGCGCCGGCATTTGGCTGTGCAGCCGTCGCAGCTCATCGCCGACGAGCTCCGCGTCTCGTTTGCCCTCCGGCTCCCTCCCCTCAATGAAGGACAGCACAACAAGCCCACCGATGCGGCGCTCGCCCGACGCAGTGGCGATCGGGAGAGGGCCGGTGAAGCCCTCGTCGTGCAGGGCGCCAAGCAGGTCGAGTTCCCAGTCGAGAGCCTCGCCGGAGCGGTCGTTCTGGCGTGCGACGCAGCGCTCACCACGCAGCCGGATTCTCCAGACGCGGTTGCGTAGGCCGCTCACCTCCGTTTCGACCTCGACGGCGCCCCACGGTTCGAGGGCTTTCTGGAGGTCGGCGTGAGTCGTCATGGGCGAGTCTCCGTGCAATCAGCGTACGGCGTGTGCGCTCGCGAGCCAGCTAACGCTCCCCGCCGGTACAATCGCCGCCGTGGACTACGAGCACATCCTCTACGACGTGGCGGACGGTATCGCGACCATCACGCTGAACCGGTCGGAGCGGCTGAACGCCTTCGACAACCTGATGCTGAGCGAGTGGCGGGACGCCATCGAGCGTTCGGACGCCGATCGCGACGTGCGCGTCATCATCCTGACGGGTGCGGGTCGGGGGTTCTGCAGCGGCATGGATGTCGCGCACGAAACCGCCGGTGAGGGCGTGCTGCGCACGGAGGAGAGCGTCGCCGAGCGGCGCCACAGCCTCCGCAACAGCGTCCACCACATTCCGCGGGCGCTGGTGCAGCTGGAGAAGCCGTACATCGCAGCGGTCAACGGCGCGGCCGTGGGCGCGGGGATGGACATGGCCTCCATGGCCGACATCCGTTTCGCCAGCGAGCGGGCGCGGTTCGGCATGGGCTATGTGCGCATGGGCCTCATCCCGGGCGATGGCGGCGCCTACACGCTTCCGCGCATCGTGGGCACGGCCAAGGCGCTGGAGCTGATCTGGAGCGGTGAGCTGATCGACGCCCAGGAGGCGCTTCGCATCGGCTACGTGACCGAGGTCTGTCCGCCCGAGGAGCTGCTGGACCGCACGCGCGAGTTCGCCCAGAAGATCGCGCGGGGGCCGGCGACGGCCATCCAGCTCGCGAAGAAGCTCGTCTACCGCTCCGCCAACCTGACCTTCGACGAACACCTCGACTTCGCCCAGATGGCGATGACCCTCGCGCAGTCCACCGAGGACGCGAAGGAGGGCCCCCTCGCCTTCACCGAGAAACGCGAGCCCAACTTCAAGGGCTACTAGCGACAAGGAGAACCCACATGCCTCCAGCACCTGGTGACCGCGCCCCGGCGTTCACGCTGATGAACAAGGACCGGGAAGAGGTCACGCTCGACTCGTTCCCCGGCAAGAACATCGTCCTGGCGTTCTATCCACTCGCCTTCACCGGTGGGTGAACGTCCGAGATGATCGGCTTCCGCACGCACACGGATGCGTTCGCGGAGGCCAACGCCCAGGTTCTGGGCGTAAGCGTCGATTCCTTCGCCGCCGTCGGCGAGTTCCAGGAGAAGCTTGGGTTGGAGTTCCCCCTGGTCTCGGACTTCCCGAAGAACCAGGCGGGGCGTGACTACGACATCTTCAACGAGGATTTCGGGTTCCATAACCGCGCGACCTTCGTGATCGACAGCGAGGGCATCGTGCGCGATGTCTACCTCGAGCCGCGCGACTTCGAGTCGCACGCGCCGCACGCGCTCGAAGCGCTGCGCGAACTGAACGAGGGCTAGCTCGCCGTGCTCTTTCGCGACTCGCCCGAGCAGGCCGCCTTCCGTGCGGAGATCCGCGACTTCCTCGACGCGGAGCTTCCCGCGGAGATGTGGAACATGCGCAGCGACCGCGAAGAGATGGACGAGGAAGAGGCAGCCTTCGCCAAGCAGTTCCGGGCGCAGCTGGCCGACCGCGGCTGGCTGACGCTGGGCTGGCCGAAGGAGTACGGCGGGGGCGGAGCGGACTTCGTCACGCAGACCGTTTACATGGAGGAGATGAGCTCGCGCGGCGCTCCCGGGGCCTACGACCAGGGCGTCTGGCTGGCCGGTCCGGCGCTGATGAACGAGGGCACGAAGGAGCAGCAGGATCGCTGGCTGCCCGGCCTCCGCGACGGCACCTCCCGCTTCTGCCAGCTCTTTTCGGAGCCGGGCGCGGGCTCGGATCTCGCCTCGCTACAGTCGAGCGCCATCCGCGACGGCGACGAGTACGTCCTGAACGGCCAGAAGATCTGGACGAGCTGGGCGACCGGAGCGAAGTGGGGCATCCTGCTGGCGCGCACGGACCCGGACGCACCCAAGCACCGCGGCATCAGCTACTTCATCCTCGACATCGAGTCGCCGGGGGTGAGCGTGCGGCCGCTGGTGAACATGATGGACGCGGCCCACTTCAACGAGGTTTTCTTCGACGACGTGCGCATCCCCATCGACAACCGCATCGGCGAAGAGAACCGGGGCTGGTACGTGGCGGCGGCGACGCTCGACCAGGAGCGCAGCTCCATCAACCGCATCGTCATGACGCGCTCGACGCTTGAGGCGCTCATCGACTACGTGCGCGACCGCGACGGCGGGTCGACGTCGCACCACATCCGGCACGAGCTGGCCTCGCGAGCTATCGACTTCGAGCTGGGGCGCTGGCTCTGCTACCGGGTCGCGCAGATGCAGAGCGAAGGGGAGAACCCGAACTACGAGGCGTCCATCTCGAAGGTGTTCGGCACGGAGCTCCAGCGGCAGATGGGCCAGACGGGCATGCGCGTGCTCGGCATGGAGGGGCAGCTCGAACCGGGCAGCCCCTACGTCCCGCTGCAGGGGCGCGTCGAGCGCTGGGCGCTGGCAGGCCCGAGCTACACCGTCGCCGGTGGCACGAGCGAGGTGAACCGCAACATCATCGCGACGCGGGGCCTGGGGCTGCCGCGCTCATAGAGGCGTTCTAGAGCCGGTTGGGGTTGGTCCAGTGGGCCTCGTCGTGGATGGCGAGTAGCTGGTCCTCGGGAACGTGCGCGTAGGTGGGGATGGGCCAGGTGGGGTCGGGGCGCCAGTCGCGCATGTCGTTGGTGAAGGGCCAGGCGCCGCGCTCGATGTTGGCGATGGCGGCTTCGCCCTCGGCGCGGGCGCGTTCGGCAACGGGTTTGGAGATGAGGCCGCGGTCGAGCACGCGTTCCAGGTGGTCCTCGTCCTTCCAACGCCAGTGGCGCTCCGCGTCGGCCACGACATCGAGCCAGAGGTCTCGCGCATCGAAACCGAGAGGGGTGCGCCGGATGGGCTCCTGGAGGTTGACGTACCAGCCGAGGAACTCCCATTCGGGCGTCCACCAGAGCCACGTCGCGCGCCACTGCCCCGGGACCATGAGGAAGAGCGCGTTCCAGCGCTCCCAGACGCTGTCGACCAGCTCCCACTCGCCTTCGAGCCAGGGGATTGGCTGGTCGCGGACGATGGGCAGCGAGAGCTTTGTCGGTGTCCCCGACGGCAGCCAGAGCGAGACAAGTTCGGCCGTGTCCTCCACGACGACCATCGGCTTCACGTCGACGATGACGGGACCGAACTCGTCGTTCTCGGCAACCAGGGGAATGCGGTGGATGACCACGTCGCCCGACTGGAAGCGAGCCGGATCCTCGGGGGTGGCCATGGAGACAGGGTAGCAGGGGCGTGGGGAACGGCCTGCTAAAATCCGCGCCCCATGACCCAGACGATGATGACCGAATCAGGCGAGCGCCACTTCCGCTACCTGATGCCGGTCGCGGTCATGTTCGCAGGGGCGTTGATCGTCTCGAACATCATCGCCATCAAGATCGTCGACATCTCGGGGCTTGTGGGCGGCGCCTTCGACTATTTCCAGCCCGCCGCAATCATCATCTTCCCGATCTCCTACATCGTTGGGGACATCCTCACCGAGGTCTACGGGTACTCGGTGGCGCGGCGCGTCATCTGGTCCGGGTTCTTTGCGAACGCGCTGGCGGTGCTCGCGATATTCGTCGCCCAGGAGATTCCGTCGGCGCCGTTCTGGGCGGACCAGGAGGCTTACGAGACGATCCTGGGGCAGACGTGGCGGATCGTGGGCGGCAGCTTCCTCGCGTTCCTCGTGGGCGAATTCGCGAACTCGTACGTGCTGGCGCGCCTGAAGCGGGTGACGCAGGGGCGGTTCCTGTGGACGCGAACGATCGGCTCCACGATCGTCGGACAGGGGATCGACTCGGCGGTCTTCCTCACGATCGCCTTCTTCGGGACGGCCACTATTCCCAACGGCGAAGCGCTCTGGGCGTTCGTCTGGCGGGCGTGGCTGATGAAGACCCTTTACGAGGTGGTGGCGACGCCGCTCACGTATCTCGTCGTCAACACCATGAAGCGGCTCGAAGGCGTGGACGTGTACGACACAGACACGGACTTCAGCCCGATCCCGGTTCCATCAGCGCTTCGCTTCGGGCGGTAGCCGGGGTGCTTGCGCGCTCGCGGCCCGAGCCGCACGCTGACCGGGATGGGCGCCAACGAATTCGCCACCGACGGCACGATTGATTCGTTCGAGAACCAGCACCCCGGGCGCGACTACGAAATCCGCTTCGATGCGCCGGAGTTCACGAGCGTCTGCCCGATGACGGGCCAGCCGGACTTCGGGACGATCACGCTGGTTTACGTTCCCGAAGCGCGATGCATCGAGCTACGCAGCTTCAAGTTCTACCTGCAGTCGTTTCGCGAGCGGGGCATCTTCTATGAGGACGTGGTGAACGTGATCCTCGACGACGTCGTCGCCGCGATCGCCCCGCGAAGGGCGACGGTGACCGGCGACTTTCACGCACGCGGGGGCATCACCGCGCGGGTGACCGCCACGCACCCGCAGGCGTAGCATCTGGCGCGCTCATGGCGGTGAAAGGAAATCCCGGCGGCTTTCCCCAGCGAAAGTTGAAGGACATGCCCACCGTTACGCCCGGCCAGATGCGCGAAATCCAGCGCGCCGCCCAGGAAGTGTTCCACTTCGACATCCTGCAGGCGGTCGAGAACGCCGGCCTGGCGACGGCGCAACTCGTGCTGGCGATGCTGGGCGGGAGCGCGAAGGGTCAGCGGGTGGTGGTGCTGGCCGGGGGTGGGCACGTGGGGGCGGCGGGACTGTCGGCGGTACGGCACCTCGACAACTGGGGCGTGCAGGCGGAACCGCTGCTCGGTGAGGTTGAGAGTCAGATGAGCTTCGTGACGCGCCGGCACCTGCACATCCTGGCGGAGTCGGGCATCGCGGAGCCGCACGATAGCGATACGAGCGAGCACACCGCCGAGGACCACCTGCAGCGCGCTGATCTTGTCGTGGATGCGCTGGTGGGCTACGGCCTTGAGGGTGCGCCGACGGGGCTAGCCGCGGCCGTCACGCAGATCGCGGCGGCGGCGCGCCGGCCTATCCTGGCGCTGGATATCCCGACCGGCGTGAATGCGGAGACGGGGGTTGTGAGCAGTCCGGCGGTGACCGCGGCCACAACGCTGGTGTTCGACCTTCCGAAGACCGGGCAGGTGCTGCCGGTCTGCCAGAAGAACGTGGGTGAACTGTACGCCGCGGACCTCGGCGTGCCGCGCGCCGCCTACGAACGGCTCGGAATCAGCACGCGAGGGGTCTTCGCCGAGGGCCACATCGTGCGGCTGCGGCGGTAACGGCTAGAACCTGCGCGAATCCCAGAGCACGTCGCCGTGGCCACTGAGCTGGTTCTGGAGGCGGGAGGCGACGAAGAGCAGGTCGCTGAGGCGGTTGAGGTAGGGAGACACGAACTCGCCCACCTGTTCCTCGCGGCTGAGGGCGAAGGTGAGGCGCTCGGCGCGGCGGCAGATCGTACGCGCGAGGTGGAGGTGGGCGGCGGTAGGGTTCCCGCCGGGAAGGACGAAGCTAGTGAGGGGCTCCAAGTCGTCGTTCCAGTCATCGATCCATGACTCGAGCTGGTCGACGTGGCGACTCTCGACGTGGGGGCCGGTGGGTTCTTCGCCGGCTTCGCGGGGGGTCGCCAGCTCGGCGCCGAGGTTGAAGAGCACCTGCTGGATGACGCCGAAGGGCTCGGCGAGCGGAGCCTCGAGTCCCGCGGCGACGGCGATGCCGATGGCGCTGTTGAGCTCGTCCACGGTGCCGTACGCCTCGATACGGAGGCTCTCCTTGGGGACGCGCTGGCCACCGGCAAGGGCGGTGGTGCCGTCGTCTCCGGCGCGGGTGTAGACGCGGTTGATGCGAACCATGGGTCAAGCATGCCGGAGGGCGTGGCCGCGGGCCAGCCGTCCCCCTGGTCGCCGACGAGTGCGGACGCGGAGAATGCGGGCAGGCCGCCCGGCAGGTGGCCCGCCGCTCGGCCTGTGTGAGGGGGAGTTCCCCTCAGCGCGGGTTGACCTAGCGGGCAAGCCTCTCCACCATCGCGGCATGGCTCTTTACGAATACCAGTGTGCCGAGTGCGGCGAGCGCTTCGAAAAGCGCATGCCGATGGGCGACGCCCTGCAGCTCGCGCCGTGCCCGGCGTGCGGCGCGCAGGCAAGGAAGGTCATCGGGAATTTCGCGGTCGTGGGGCGAGCGGAGGCCGGGGTGGGCGACGGCCCGGCGCCCTGGGAGGACGGCGGTGACGGGGAAGGCGAGGGCGATGCCGAGGCCAGGGGCGCGGATGACCTCACACACCACGGCCACAGCCACGGCCCCGGTGGGCACTCGCACGGGCACCCCCATCCCCACTAGGGCAGCCGGAAGACGGTGCTTGTAAGTCCTGGAACAATGGTATATGGTTGTCCATATGAAGAAGACGACCATCAACATTGAGGATGCCATCATGGAACGGCTGAAGGAAGAAGCCGCTCGCCGCAAGACGACCATGACTGCGCTCATCGAGGCCGGGATCCGGCGAATACTCGCGGAAGGCGAGACGCCCGCGCTGGTAGGCGGCGAGCTACCGCCGCTGCCCATCTACGACATGGGCGAACCCCTTGTGGACGTGGCCGATCGTGACGCCCTCTATGAAGTGCTCGACCGGGAACGGGATGAGCGTCTCTATGGGGCTGGGGAGAACAGTGCCGGGAGCAGCGGTCTCCGCACCCTGGAAGCGAGGACCGCAGCCGAGGATGTGGCGCCCTACGATGCAGATGGAGAGGCGCGCGAGCGGACGGGCCACGACTAGGTGCTGGCGGTCGACACCAATGTGCTGCTGTATGCCGCGAACGCCCGCTCTGAACACCGGGACGTTTGCCGGGAGAAGCTCGAGGGGTGGCGTCTCGACGCCACCCCCACGTTCCTGACCTGGAGCGTGGTCTACGAGTTTCTACGGGCGAGTACTCATCCCAGTACGTTCCCCTCGCCGCTGCGAGCCGGCGAAGCCTGGGGCTTCATTCGTGGTCTTCTGGAGTCGCCCGGGTTCGAAGTATTGACTGCGACGAGGCGGCACCCCGCCGTACTCGCCCAGACGCTCGCCGAAGTGCCTGATGTACAGGGAAACTTCGCCCACGATGTCCACATCGCGACGGTGCTCCGAGAACACGGCGTCAGCCAGATCTGCACGAACGACCGGGACTTCCACCGGTTCCCGTTCCTGACCGTGATCGACCCGCTGGAGTGACGCGAAGAGGCCCCGCCGATTGGCGGGGCCTCGCGCCTGTTTGCCAGAGCCGTCGGGCTAGATCTCCAGCATGGCCGCGACCTGCTCGCGGTGGAAGTCGGCGTCGCCCCAGAAGAGCTCGGCACGCTTCTGGCGGCGGAAGTAGAGCTGGATGATGTAGTCCTTGGTGAACCCGATACCGCCGTGAATCTGCTGGCCGTGGGCGACCACGCGCCGGCTGGCCTCGCTGCACCACGCCTTCGCCATGGAGGTGTCCATGTTTTGCGAAGGCTCGTTCTCGCTGGTGGCCCAGGCGGCCTTGTAGGTGATGAAGCGCATGCCGTCGACGTCGGTGACCATGTCGGCGGCCTTGTGCTGGATCGCCTGGAAGGAGCCGATGGGGCGCCCGAACTGGACGCGCTCCTTGGCGTAGTTGACCGCGATCTCGAAGTCCTTCTGGGCAAGGCCGACGAGGTAGGCGTTCTCAAGGTTCACGGCGATGTTGCGGCCGCGCATGCTCGTCTCGCTATCGACGGGCATGACGTCCTCGGCGCTCACGCTGACGTTGTTCAGGACGACCTCGGCCTGCTTGTCGCTGGCGATGGTCTTGAGGAGGTTGACCTCCACGCCGGCCTGGTCGCGGGCGATGATGAAGTTCGCGAGCCTGCCGTCGGGCGTGTTGGCGATGACGTGCAGGTAGTCGGCTACGTTCGCGTCCGGGACGAACAGCTTGGTGCCGTTGAGCACGTAGCCGTCGCCATCGGCGGTGGCGGTGAGGGCGTAGCCGCCGCGATCCCAGCGGCCCGTCTCCTCGGTGACGGCATAGGTGTGGATGGCGGTGCCGCTGGCGATGCCGGGCAGGTACTTGGCCTTCTGCGCGTCGCTTCCGGCAACGACGAGCCAGGCGGCGCAGGTGGCGTTGGGGATGAAGGGACCGGGGACGAGGGCGCGGCCGAACTCCTCGACGAGGACGCAGAGGTCCAGGTAGGAGAAGCCGGAGCCGCCGTGCTCCTCGGGGATCATGAGACCCTGCCAGCCGAGCTCGGCCATCTTCTTCCAGAGGTCGGGACTGTAACCCGCCTCATCTTCTTCCATGGCCCGCACGTGCTCTTCGGGGCACTCGTTCTCGAGGAAGTCGCGCGCCGACTCGCGTATCAGGGTCTGCTCTTCGCTGAGGCTCAGATCCATCGTTGTCCGTCCTTCACCAGGGTCGCGAAAACAGGCGCACGTAAAGGCGCCCCCTTCGCGGGGGTTAGCCGCGCGAGTCTAGCACGCGCCTTCGTGAGCGTCAGGCGAGCTCCACCCAGGAGTCGAAATAGCGTTCCTGGAAGTCGACGGCGGCGAGTATTGCGGGGGCGTCCCAGGCGCCTGTGTCGTCGAGGACGGCCACGAGCTTGTCCTCAACGTCGTCGCGGCGCCGGACGATGGCGATGACCGTTGCCTCGCAACTGTCGAGGGGCTCGTCGGCGTCGAGCACGTAGACGTCGATGGGGTGGCCGTCGGGGGCGAGTGTTCCTGGGACGAAGCCGTAGTTGATGGGGTAGACCATGTCATCCTCCCTCGGGTGGATGCTGCCGAGAGGGCGGTCGATCTCGACGGTTACGCGCCGGCCGAGCCAGTCGGCGAGGATGAGGTTGGGGTCCATGGGGAACTGCTAGCGGTTGCGCTGCACGAAGCGGCCGATGCGCTCGAGGGCGCGCTCGATCTGCTCGTAGCCGCTGGCGTAGCAGGCGCGTACGAAGCCCTCGCCACAGGCGCCGAAGGCGGAGCCGGGGACGACGGCGACCCGCTCCTCGGCGAGGAGGCGCTCGCTGAAGGTGGTGCTGTCCAGGCCCGTGGGGCGGATGTCGGGGAAGGCGTAGAAGGCGCCGCGGGGGCGGAAGGCGGGGAGGCCGACGGCGTGGAGGCCATCGACCATGAGGCGGCGGCGGCGGTCGTACTCGGCCAGCATCTCCTGGACGAAGCTCTCGCCCTGTCGGAGAGCGGCAAGGGCCGCGTACTGGGCGGCGGTGGGGGCCGACATCATGACGTACTGGTGGACCTTCATGGCGGCTTCGGCGAGCGGTGCGGGTGCGGCCAGCCAGCCGATGCGCCAGCCGGTCATGGCGTAGGTCTTGCTGAAGCCGCCGATGAGGATCGTGCGGTCGCGCATGCCCTGGATGGAGGAGAAGCAGGTGTGCTCGCCCTCGTAGGTGAGGCGGGCGTAGAGCTCGTCGCTGATGACGGCGAGGTCGTTGGCGGCGGCGACTTCGGCAACGGCTTCGAGGCTGGCGCGGTCCATGGTCGCGCCCGTGGGATTGGCGGGGTAGCCGAAGAGGAGGGCCTTCGTCTGCTCGGTCACGCGCTCGGAGACATCGCCGGCGAGGAGGCGGAACTCGTGCTCGGCGGTGGTGGGAACCGGCCGGAAGCGGCCTTTGGCCATGGTGACAGCGGGCTCGTAGGCGACGTAGCTGGGGTCGGGGCAGAGCACCTCGTCGCCGTCGTCCAGGAGTGACCGCAGGGCGATGTCGAAGGCCTCGCTGGAGCCGCTGGTGACTACGATCTCGGTGGCGGGGTCGTAGGAGACACCGTAGAGGGTCTCCAGTTCCTCGCTGAGGGCCTCGCGCAACTCCAACAGGCCATAGTTCGACGTGTAATGGGTCTCGCCCTTCTCGATGCTCTCGAGAGCGGCGCGGCGGATCGGCTCGGGCGTTACATAATCGGGTTCGCCGACGCCGAGGGAGATGACGTCGTCGATCGTGCTGAGCAGGTCGAAGAACTTGCGGATGCCGCTGGCGGGCACGGAGGCGAGGCTCCGCGAGATGAAGCGTTCGGCCCCGGGGGAATCGTTCTCCACGGCCCCGTTCCTTCCGCCCCCCGCCGGTGGCGGATACGAAAGAGCCGCCCCGCGGGCGGCTTCGTGTCCTGTGCGTCGTTGAACCGCTCGCATGCTACCTGCGCGCTTGCGCTGCCGCCGCAGCGGCAGTGGGGAGACACGTGGCAGTGAGCTGACGGTCCACGATTCGGACTCTGGGCATGGGGGCCATTACGGTCAAGGGTTGGGGAGGGGCCGCGGCCTAGAGCGGGGCAAGCCTGTTGGCCTCGTCGAGCGCCCCCTCGAAGGCGTGGCCGATCTGAAGAATCGTGCCCTCGGCGCCCACGTCGCCGATGATCTGGAGGCCGACCGGCAGGCCCTCGCTGAGGCCGCAGGGGAGGCTGAGGGCGGGGAGGCCGGCGACGGCGCTGGGGAGCGTGTAGATGTCGTTGAGGTACATCGCGTAAGGGTCGTCGAGCTTGTCGCCGACGGGGAAGGCGACGCCGGGGGTGGTAGGGGTCACGAGGACGTCGTAGCGCGTGAAGGCTTCGCGGAACTCGTTGGTGATGAGGGTCCGGACCTTCTGCGCCTTCAGGTAGAACTGGTCGTAGTAACCGGCGCTGAGGGCGTAGACGCCGAGCATGATGCGGCGCTTCACTTCGTCGCCGAAGCCCTGCTCGCGGGTTTGCTCCATGTTCTCCCACATGCTGCCGCCGCGCTCGCTGAGGCCGTACTTGACCCCGTCGTAGCGGGCCAGGTTGGAGCTCGCCTCGCTGGGGGCGATGAGGTAGTAGACGGCGAGGGCGTGCTCGGTCATGGGGAGGGAGAGGTCCGTGTCGACTTCGCAGCCGAGCGACTCGAGGTGGCGGAGGGCTTCGTCGATGCGAGTACGCACGCCGTCGTCCATTCCGTCGATGAAGTACTCGCGGGGCACGCCGATCTTCTTGCCGGCGACGTCGCGGCCGAGGTAGTGACGCATGTCGGGTCGGGGAGCAGGATCGCTGGTGGAGTCGCGGGGGTCGTGGCTTCCGATGCCGTCGAGGATGGTGGCGACGTCCTCGACATCGCGGCCGATGGGCCCCACCTGGTCGAGCGAGCTGCCGAAGGCGATGATGCCGAAACGGCTGACGCGGCCGTAGGTGGGGTCGAGGCCGACGACGCCGCAGAGGGCGGCGGGCTGACGGATGCTGCCGCCGGTGTCGCTGCCGAGAGCGGCAATGCACTCGCCTGCCGCCACCGCGGCGGCGGAGCCACCGGAGCTGCCTCCGGGCACGCGGTCGGTGTCCCAGGGGTTGCGGGTGACGCCATAGGCGGAGTGCTCGGTGCTGGAGCCCATGGCGAACTCGTCCATGTTCGCCTTGCCGACCATGACGGCGCCGGCGCGCTTCAGCTGTTCGTAGACGTGGCTGTCGTAGGGCGGGACGAAGTCGCCGAGCATGCGCGAGCCGGCGGTCGTGCGGACACCCTTCGTGACGATGAGGTCCTTGACGGCGAAGGGGATGCCGGTGAGGGGGGTGGCGGTACCGGCGGCAAAGCGGGCGTCGGCCTCGCGGGCCTGCTCGCGGGCGACCTCATCGGTCCGCGTGATGTAGGCGTTGACGCGGTCCTCGACCGCATCGACACGGGTAAGGACCGATTCCGTCAGCTCGACCGAAGAGAATTCCTTCGCGCGGAGGCCGTCCTGGGCCTCGTGCGCCGTCAGCTCCCAGAGCTCGCTCATTCGAGGACGGCGCGCACGCGAATCAGGCCGTCTTCGACCTCGGGCGCATTGCTGAGCGCATCGTCACGCGCCAGGGAAGGCGCGACGGAGTCGGTGCGCATGACGTTCTGAAGAGGCAAGGGGTGGGCGGTCGGTTCGACATCGTCGGTATCGACGGCGGCCAGTGCCTCGAAGTGTTCGAGGATGTCGGAGAGCTGAACCGTGAGGCGGTCAATCTCGGCGTCACTCAGGCCAAGGCGAGCGAGGCGGCCGATATGGAGCACCTGGTCGCGGGAGATGGGCATGGCGCGATCGTACACACGGTCTCCCGCACGTGCCCGCAAGGGGCCGTTTTGCTAGGCTCGATGGTGATGCGGCACCCCGCCCATCCCTCGCTCTTGAACCCAATCGCATTGCTAGCCGACTGCGCTTTCGACGATGTCTAGCCGCGTCGTCATCCGCCGCCGTCTGCGAGCGCGCCGGGCCCGGCAGAAGCGGGGCGGGCTCCCGATCTGGGCGATTCTCGTGCTGGTGGTGGGATTCATCGGTTCGGCCACGCTGGCGGCCGGGGCGGGGAGCGTCTTCGCGGTCTACCAGCACTACGCCCGCGACTACGTGCCAATCGAGGATCTGCTGATCGAGCGGCAGGTCGGAATCACGCGCATCTTCGACCGGACGGGCGAGGTCGAGCTGGGGGTTCTGACGAACCCCGCCCAGCAGCTTCTCCACCCCGTGGCGCTGGAAGACATCTCGCAGAGCATGATCGACGCCACCGTCTCGACGGAGGACAACGCCTTCTGGACGCATCCCGGGGTGAACTACCGGGGCCTCGCGCGGGCGGCCTGGGAGAACTACGTGGGGGGAGGCATCGGCACGGGGACGGGTGGTTCCTCGATCACGCAGCAGCTGATCAAGAACGTCTACATCTGCGGGAGCTTCACCGATCCCGATGACCCCTGCGTGGCCGAGCGCACAGTCGACCGGAAGCTCCGAGAGATCGCCTATGCGATCGAGCTGGAGCAGGACTACACGAAGGTGCAGATCCTCACCTGGTACCTGAACCAGATCTCGTACGCGGACCGCTACGTAGGGGTGCAGGCGGCGGCGCAGGGGTACTTCCGCAAGGATGCGGCCGACCTGACCCTGGCGGAGTCGGCGATGCTGGCGGGCATCCCGCAGTTCCCGACGCTCTACCACCCGCGGTTGAACTGTCTGCGGGACGACGAGGACAACTGCGTTCTCGATTCGCTCGGGCGGATGACCGTGGGCGGCCCGGCGAAGGTCCGCCAGGAGGACGTCATCGACCTGATGGTGACCCACGGCTGGATCACGTTCTCGGAGGCCTCGGACGCGAAGGCGGAGACGCTGTACGTGTATCCCGCCGCGACGACCGCAGCCCAGGACGCATCCGCGTTCATAGACAATCAGGTGGAGCCGCGGCTGGTACGCATGTGCGAGGCGGGGCTCCTGCCCAGGCTGGAGAACGTCGACGACTGCCTCACGAGCGTGCACAGCGCCGGCTGGACGGTTCGCACCACGCTCGACTGGACGGCAACCCAGGATGCGCTGGCGATGGCGCGCGAGGCGATCGAGCGGGGGCTGGAGGCGGGGTGCGAGTGCCACAACGCGGCAGTCGTGACGATCGAGCCGGAGACGGGTGAGCTGCTGGTCTACGCGCCCAATCGCGACCCATCGGTCACGGCGGATCCGCGGGTGGCGGGCAATGTCGACCAGCTCGTGGAGATTAACCAGCCGGGGTCGGCGTTCAAGCCGGCGGTGTACCTGGCCTGGTTCGAGTACGCGCAGAAGGCGCCGATGAGCATCCTCTGGGACACGAACCCGCTGGAGCTTGAGGGGGAGGAGGTCGAGATCATCAATCCGCGCACGGAGCCACGCACGGAGGGGCTGATCTCGGCGCGGGCGGCACTGGGTGGCTCGCAGAACGTGGCCGCCTACCGGGCGGCGCAGGAGGCGGGCATCGAGAACGTGATCACGATGGCCAAGCTGCTGGGGATCACGACGATCGACCAGCAGTTCGACCCGACCTTCGTCTCGCACCTCGACATCTACTACGGGGCCTCGATCGCGACCGGGGGCGCCAACATCCGCGCCGTCGACATGGCCTACATGAACGCAACGATCGCCAACATGGGGGTGATGGTGGGGGTGCCCCACCACGCCACGACGGTCGCGCCCGACACGCTCAACAACACGGCCTTCGACGAGGGCGTCGATTACGAGAACGCGCTCCAGCAGAAGCTCGACTTCCAGCGCGGGCATCTGCGGCTGCCGGGGACGCGGCCGCTCGACCCGGTGGTGGTGCTGGAGGTGCGCGATATCAACAACCGGGTCATCTTCCAGCACCAGGGGCCGCAGCGGATTCGCACGGTCGATGCGGGGAGCGTCTGGCTGCTGCACAGCGTCATGTCGGACTGCACGGCACGCTTTGTCATCTGGAGCTGCGGCGAGAGCAACGAGGACATCCGGCTCGATACGTTCGTGAACGGCGAGAAGCTCCCGGCCGGGATCAAGACGGGAACGCAGCAGGGGCCGCTGGACGCCGACGACACGCTGGAGACGTGGATGAACGGCTACTCGCGGCACGCCGCCACGGCGGTGTGGGTCGGCAACGCCACGAACGAGCTCGTGATTGACGGGCGGAGCGGCGAATACGCCTCGGCCCGGACGACGCTGTGGCTGTTCAAGAACTGGATGGGGGACTACCACAGCTACCTGCTGTCGGAGGACCGGATCGAGGCGGTGGCGGACTTCGAAGAGCTGCAGCCCGACAACGTCGAGCTCCAGGACTTCGTCACGCCGGCAACGGATCGCATTCTTGACGGAGGCTGCGACCAGGTGGTGGAGGCGTGGGTTCGCACGGATGTCGAATACGAGGAACCGTGCGAGCCGGCCGTGATCGACACGCGCAACGGACTTCTCGCCTCGAGCAAGACGCCGCTGCGCTACCGGGAGGTCCAGAACTTCGTGAAGCTCCCGGGGTGGGAGCCCGAACTCGCGATCAAGCTGGTGGAGGAACCCCCTGAGGACCTGGACGTGTTTATTCCTCTGATGCCGGAGGAGGAGAGCACGGGGCTGCGCGCCGTCGAGATCGCCTGGCCGCTCCCGAGCGATGACGTCGGGCGAGGGACCCAGGTGCTGGGCAGCGTGAACGTCGGGCGCCTGACCGAGTGGCTGCTGGAGATCGGACCGGGGGCCAATCCCGGGGAAGACGACTGGGTGGTGCTCGCCTCGGGCGAGGAGAACGTGTTGAGCGAGCTGCTGGGCACCATTGAGCTGGAGGAGTTCGCACCACGGGTCTACACCCTGCGGCTCACCGCGCGGCAGGGGCTGCTGGCGCCGCTGCGCTCCACAATCCAGGTAAACGTGAACGACGGGCCGCCGACGCCTCCCTTGAGGACGCTGCTCTCAAGCCCGACCTCGCCAAGCATCCCGTTCGACGAGGGACCGCCGGAGCCACGTGAGCCGGACGAGCCGCGAGAGCCCGACGAGCCCGAGGAGCAGTAGGGTCCAGAGGCGCTAGCGGAAGCGGGCGCCCACCTTCAGCCCGATCTCCGCGGCCCACTCGCCGGCGTTCACCTTGCGCGCGCCCTGGGGCTGCACGCGCTCCACATGCAGGACTCCCCCGTTGAGGCGCAGATCGATGCCATCCTCCTCAATGCGGAGGACGGCGCCGGGCATGCCGGGCTCGTCGCGCAGCGAGAGGCGGCAATCGAAGACGCCGAGCCGCTCGCCACGGCGAGTGGTCCAGGCGCCGGGCTGCGGATTGCAGCCGCGGATGAGGTCGTACACCTGCTGGGCGGGGAGGTGCCAGGGAATGCGGGCGTGCTCCTCGTCGCATGGCGGTTCGTAGGTCGAGAGGGCGTGGTCCTGCTCGGTGCGGGGCGCCTCGCCGGAATCGACAAGGGCGACAGCCTCGGCCAAGGCGTCGACGCCCATGGGGAACAACCGCTCGAAGTACAGCGAGCCGAGGGTATCGTCGGGGCCGATCTCGCAGCTCTTCTGGAGGAGGACGGGGCCCGTATCCATGCCTTTGTCGGGCCAGAAGATGCTGAGGCCGGTCTCGGTGCGGCCGAAGATGATGGGCCAGTTCATGGCGGAGGACCCGCGGTGGAGTGGGAGGAGGCTGGGGTGGTACTGGATGGTGCCGTGCTCGGGGGCGGCGAGGGCTTCCTCGGGCAGCATCTCCGTGACGAAGGCCATGACGCCGAGCTCGGCGCCAGCGGCCCGCCACGCGGCAAGGCCCTCCTCGCCCTTGAGGGCAGCGGTATCGATGGGGGCAAGGCCGGCTTCCTCGGCGGCGACCCAGAGGGGGTCGGGGCGGCCGCCCTCGCGCGGCTCGGGGGCAGAGGCGGCGACGATCTCGACGCCGTCCTCGATCAGGCGCTTCAGCACAGCTTCTCCGAAGGCGGCCTGACCGATGATCGAGACGCGCATGCGTTCCTCCCCGGGCCCAGTCGGCTCAGCGGGAGCCTACACCAGCACGCAGGGCGAGCGTGTAAGGGCCAAGGGGGCCTACACTCACCCTACGATGCTGCAGCGACCAGTATCCGAAGGAGCCCCTCAGGGCGGCGTTCAAGCCGCCCTGGCGCGCGGCGGAGCCGGGGCCGGGCCAAGGGCCTGAGCCTCGTCAGCCGTTCCGTCCCGCGTACCTGGAGGTTTTCCAATGGTCTGTGTCGAACCGGCCCGCCTGAGCGATGCCGACGCCATCCATGCCCTGATCGATGATTGGGCGCAGCGCGGCGAGATGCTCGAACGCCCGCTCGGCGAAATTCATGAGGCGATCCGCGACTTCAAGGTCGCCCGCGAGGGGGACGAGGTGGTGGGGTGCGGCTCGCTCCACATCATGGGGTCTGACCTGGCGGAGATTCGCTCGCTGGCCGTGCGCGAGGACCAGCACGGCAAGGGCGTCGGCGCGATGATCGTGCAGGAGTGCGTCGAGGAAGGCAGGGAGATGGGCATCGAGCGCGTGTTCGCCCTGACCTATCAGCCCGGCTTCTTCGAGCGGCAGGGGTTCGTTCTCGCGAACGTGATGGACTTTCCCCAGAAGGTCTGGAACGAGTGCGTGCGGTGTCCGTTCTTCACGGACTGCCGGGAGATCGCGGTCGTGCGCGACTTGCGGATGGATGGCGGAGCGCCCTGAACAGAGGCGCAAGGATTGTCATGGCCATGCTTGTCCTGTAGCATAACTGTGCCGGGAGGATGAGCGTGGCGGCTTCCACATTCGATTCGCGTGAGGCGTATCACAGGCTGCGCGAGGGCGGCATGGATGAACCGGCCGCCAACGCGGTCGTCGAGATCCTGAGCCCCTTCGTCACGCGCGACATCCTCCGAGCAGAGCTGGCAACCGTCCGTGCCGAGGTGCAAGCCGACCTCGCGAGCATGCAGCTCAGGATCATCACCTTTGTGGCGGCCCTCAACGTTGGGATTGCGACCATCGCGGTCGCGGTTGCGGCGCTGGTGACGTAGCAGCCCCGTTCCTGCCCTAGAACTTCGAAATCTCGATCTCTTTCTGGGTGATGAATTCGAGCAACGCAGGGTTGCCGGCTTCGGTCTGGGCGATGCCGCGCTTGATGGCGGGCACGATCTCGGAGGCGTCGGTGACACGTTCGCCGTAGCCGCCGAAGGCCGTGGCCATGTCGGCGTAGTTGCCGCTGATGTCGGTGCTGCGGTACTTCTCGGTGGCGGCCTGCATGATGGGCAGCTCGATCGCCATCGAGAAGTTGTTGAGGAGGATGGAGAGGATGGGGATGCGCTCGCGAACGGCCGTTTCGAAATCCATGCCGGTGAAGCCGATGGCGGCGTCACCCCAGACGTTGATGCAGAGGCGGTCCGGCCGGGCGAGCTTGGCGCCCATCGCGTAGCCGAGGCCTGTCCCGAGCTGGGTGGTCTTGCCCCAGCCGATGTAGCTGAGGGGCGTGCGGCTCTCCCAGAAGGGGGAGAGCTGGTCGCGGGGGCTGCCGGCGTCATGCGTGATGATGGTGTTCTCGACGTCGACGGTGTGCAGCAGGTCCCAGATGACGCGGTAGGGCGAGAGGGGGGAGGAGTCGTCGGTCAGCTTCGGCTTCCACTGCTCGATCCACTCTGACTTGATGGTGGCGATGCGGTCGGTGACGCCGTCGCGTGACGCGCTCACGCCGTCGAGCTCGCAGAGGAGGGCGTCGAGGGTCAGCTTCGCGTCACCGATAAGGGCGTGGGCGGAGGCGACGTCCTTGTTGACGTCGGCGGGATCGAGGGTGGCATGGATGATCGTCTTGCCCTTCGGCATGGCGACGCCGAACCCGGTGGCCGCGAAGCTACAGCCGATGCCGAAGATGACGTCGGCGTCCTGCAGGAACTCATGGACCGCGCGGGGGATGGCGCGGCCGCCGGAGCCGAGGGAGAGGGGGTGGTTCTCGGGGAAGGCGCTCTTACCCTGGAGGCTCGTGGTGACGGGAATCTGGAGGCGCTCGGCGAGCTCGCGCAGCTCGTCCCAGGCCTTCGCGTAGTGGACGCCCTGGCCGGCGTAGATGACGGGCCGCTCGGCGTTGCGGAGAACCTCGGCGACGCTCTTGACGGCCTCGGGGTCGGGGCCGGAACGGAGGGCGGGCGCGGGCTCGTAGACGAAGTCGTCGGGCACTTCCTCCTGGAAGACATCGCCGGGGATCTCGATAAGGACGGGCCGGGGGCGGCCGTTGCGCACCTGCGTGAAGGCGCGTCGCATCACGTCCGGGACGGTTGAGCCGAGGGTGACCTGCTCGGTCCACTTGGTGACGTGCTGGAAGTTGAGGAAGGAGTTGAAGTTGGGAGCCGTGTTGGTGATTCGGCGGGCATAGCCGCCCGGCATCACGAGAATGGGGACGGAATCGCCGTAGGCCTGGGCGACGCCGCCAAAGGCGTTCTCGGCCCCGGGCCCGTGCTGCATGGCGAAGACGCCGATGCGATCGCCTGAGTTCACGCGGCTGAAGGCATCGGCCATGTGCAGGCCGACGCGTTCCTGGCGGACGATGATCGTGCGGACGTCGGCGCGAGCGGCCGCCTCGATGATGGGGTTGACGGGATAGGCGACGAGAAACTCGACGCCCTCGCGCTTCAGGATTTCGGCTACGGCATCGGCGACTTTCATGGCTTCCCCCTTGCGTGCCGCGACGGGGCCGTTCGCGGCGGCGTCAGTCTACCGGTCGGACGGTCGCGCTTGCCGCAAGCGCAGGGTGGCGCGCACAATTCGGCGCGATGCCCCTGCTCAGCGTGATTTCCGATGTACCGGGCGCCGGCAAGACCGGCGTCGCCGCCAGCGTGGCGCGCGACCTCGCCTACACAGGCAGGCGGGTCTGGCTAGTGCGGGGCGAAGGCCCGGACGACGCCAGCAACGCCGCTGCCGACGCGCACTGGTTCTCGACCCTCGACTTCGCGCCGGGAAGCGCCTCGACACCCGTGGGGGCGAGCATGATCCCGCCGCCGAGCGGCGACGAGATTGTCGTGGCGGAGCTCGAGGAGCCGCTGGAGCGATCGGACGCCACGATTCTCGTGACGCGGGGTCTTCCCAACGAAGCGCGGGTGGCCGAAGTCGCCCCGACCGCGGTCGTCGCGCTCGACGTGGCTGTCTCCGCCCTGGCGGAGGCTCCTGAAGAGTGCGGCGGGGCGCCGCTTGTCGCGGTCGCGGAGGACCGCACGCTGGCCGGGTTCAGCGTGTCGGAGGCGCAAGCGACCCTGCGCGCGGAGACGCTGGTGGAGGGGGACGGGCTCGACCCGACCTGCGACCACCTCGTGATCGCGCCCATCGGGTCGGACTCGGGGCAGCCCTACCTCGAGCGCTTCGAGACGAAAGCGGTGGTGGTGCGGTTCGACAAGACGGACCAGCACCTGGCGGCGCTCGCGACGGAGCCCGCGTGCCTGATCCTGACGGGTGGGCGGCGTCCCAGCGAGTACCTGTTCGATGCCGCCAGCGCACGGGGCGTGCCCGTCATGCTCTCGCGCACGGACACGGAGAACACGGTCATCGCGCTGGAGGGCATCTTTGACCGGACGCGCTTCCACGGGGAGCGAAAGCTGGAGCGGATGGCGGAATTGCTGGGGGCGGCGGGGTTGTCGGAGCGGGTGGCGGCGGCGCTGGGCTAGCTGTCGCGGCGGCGGACGAGCGAGGTTGAGCGGCGGACGAGTCCGCCGAGCGGGCGGTGGGCGGGTTCCTCTTCGATGTGGTTGGCGGCGGGGCCGGGGGCGGCGGCGGGGGCCTTCTCGTGGCCGCAGTAGGGACAGGCGAGCCAGCCGAAGTCGAGGGGCTTGTCGCAGGCTTCGCAGCGTTCCTTAAGGTCGACCAGGCAGAATGGACAGACGAGGTAGTCGTCGCGCACGCGGCGGCGACAGGCAGGGCAGGCCTTCTGGTCGTCGAGGTCCTGGAGGATGGCTTCCTCCTCGAGGGAGCGCTCGTACAGCTCGGTGAGGGTCTGGCGGGGGCGCAGGATGAGGTACACCCAGTGTCCGGGCAGGAAGAAGGCGAGGACGAGCAGGATCGAGATGAGCTGCATGATGGGGTCGCGGGTGCGCTGCCGGATGTCGCGGAAGACCCAGAAGATGAGGGCGACCCAGATGACGGCGCCGTAGATCGAGAGGACCGTGAGGACGAGCCGAACGGTGTCCTGCCAAGAGCCACCGGGCCAATCGAACATCGAGAATTCCTTACCTTCGGGCCACGTACTCGACGCGCCGCGCGCTCACCGCGCCGCCACGTTCTGAGGGTACAGCATCGCCCCCTAAGCGCGCGACGAAACTGTTCAGTCCGCTGATCACACTCGGGCGCGGGAGGTCGGGAGCCGATACGATAGGCGGGTGCCCGCCGCCCAGCATCCGTCCCCTGCCGTCGAGGGTCTGAACTCGGCGCAGCGCGCGGCTGTCGAGCATAGCGAGGGGGCGCAGCTCATCCTGGCGGGGCCGGGCAGCGGCAAGACGCGCGTCATCACGAACCGGATCGCGTGGCTGGTGGGGGAGCAGCGGATCGCGCCCTGGCGCATCCTCGCGGTGACGTTCACGAACAAGGCGGCGCGCGAGATGCGGGCGCGGGCGCAGGGCCTCCTCGGCGAGGACGCGGCCAAGCTGCACCTCGGGACGTTCCACTCGATGTGCGCTCGCTGGCTGCGCATCCACGGCCAGGACATCGGGCTCTCGCCCGACTACGTCATCTACGACGATGCCGACCAGACGGCGTTGATGAAGCGCGTGCTGGCGTCACTGCACGTCGATACGCGGCAGTTCACGCCACGGTCGGTGCTCTCGGCTATCTCCAGCGCGAAGAGCGAGATGCGGGGCGCGGACCACTTCAAGCGGCAGAGCGAGAGCTACTTCCAGGAGATCGTGGCGAGGGCCTACGAGGGCTACCAGCATGGCCTGCGGGAGGCCTCGGCGCTCGATTTCGACGACCTGCTGACGGAGACGGTTCGGCTCTTCCGGGAGTCGGAGGAGGCGGTGGAGCGGCGGGCGGGGCAGTACCTGCACGTGCTGGTCGACGAGTTCCAGGACACGAACCCGGCGCAGTACGCGCTCTCGCGGCAGCTGGCCTCGGTGCACGGGAACATCTGCGTGGTCGGCGACCCTGACCAAAGCATCTATTCGTGGCGGGCGGCCGACTCGCGCAACACCCAGTATTTCCTGCGCGACTTCCCCGATGCGACCACCTACCTGCTGGAGCAGAACTACCGCTCGACGCAGCCGATCCTGGACGCGGCCAACGCGGTCATCGAGAACAACCGCAGCCACATCGAGCGTGCCCTCTGGACGGAGCGCAAGGATGGCCAGGCGCCTACCCAGTACGAGGCCTACAACGATGAGGAGGAGGGCGAGTTCGTAGCGCGGGAGGTGGAGCGGCTGGCGACGACGGACACGCCGCTCGGCTCGATCGCGGTGCTGTATCGCACGAACGCGCAGTCGCGGCCGATCGAGGACGCGCTTGTGCGGCACCGCATCCCCTACCGGCTGATCGGGGGCGTGCGCTTCTACCAGCGGCGCGAGATCAAGGACCTGGTCGCCTACCTGCGGCTCGTCCACAACCGGCTCGACGAAGCGAGCCTGCTGCGCATCATCAACGTGCCCGCGCGTGGCATCGGCGACACGACGCTTGCGCGTCTCTCGGAGTACGCCGGGTCGACCGGGCTGGCCGTGTGGGACGCCTGTGAGGCGGTCTCGCGGGGCGAGCCGGTTCCCGGCATCGCCGCCCGCGCAGCCACCGCCATCCGGCGCTTTGTGCACGCCATCGAGGCGATGCGGGGGCAGCGAGATCGCCCCCTGGCGGAGCTGCTCGACTACGTGCTCGAGGAGAGCGGGTACGTGGAATACCTGCGGGACCGGGAAGAGGGCGGCGAGGAGCGGCTCGAGAACGTGCTGCAGCTGCGCACGGTGATGGCGCAGTACGAGGACACGACCGGCGGGGAGGCGGCCGACCTTGCCAGTTTCCTGCAGGACGTGGCGCTGGTGGCGGACGTGGACGAGCTGGAGGGGGCGGTCGAGGCGATTACGCTGATCACGCTGCACGCGGCCAAGGGACTCGAATTCCCGATCGTGTTCCTGGTGGGGATGGAGGAGGGGGTGTTGCCGCACATCCGCTCGTTCGACGACCCCCGGCAGCTGGAGGAGGAGCGGCGGCTGGCCTACGTGGGCATCACTCGCGCGGAGACCTCGGTGTACCTGACTCGGGCCTACCGGCGCTACCTGGGCGGGCGGCCGCTCACGAACCCTCCCTCACGCTTCCTCGGGGAGATCCCGGAGCACCTGCTCCAGCCTTACCGAGGCGGCGACAAGCGCCAGGTGCGGGAACGGGTCGCCCCCGTGGCCGCGCCTCCACGTCCCGCTTCGGCGCCCTCGGCAGCGGCGCAAGCGGCGGCCGCCGAGCCGCAGTGGCAGGCGGGAGAGCGCGTGCGTCACGCGCACTTCGGGGAGGGCATCGTGGTGAGTTGCCAGGAACGCCGCGGGGACGTGGAGGTGGTGGTCGCGTTCGACGACGAGGGGGCGGGGGTCAAGCGGCTCCTGCAGAGCCTGGCGCCGCTTCAACGGGTCTAGTCAAGGGCCGCTTTCACGGAAGCGAGACGACTATATCAGCAGTGAGGGGCTCGACTCCCTCCTCAACAAGGATCCCATCCGGCAGAGTCCTGCCCATGTCTCGGTACAGCTCCACTGTGGCGGCGAAGGCGTCTTCCACGTGTGCCATAGCCTCCTCGACGGTTCGCCCCTCGGTCAGGAACTCCGGCAGTGATGGGCATGTGACGGTGAAGCCGCCTTCGGGCTGCGGTTCCAGGAGGAGCGAGACGCGTGCCAGCACGAGCTACTCGCCTGCGTCTCGCTTGGGAACCATGACCTTGCGGGTGAAGGTGAGGACGGTCTCACCGCGCTGGTTGTAGCCGCGCGTGTCGACGGTGACGATGCCACGGTCGTTGCGTGAGCGGGACTCGACCTTGTCGGTGACGGTGGTCTCGGCGTAGACGGTGTCGCCGTGGAAGGTGGGGGCGGTGTGCTTGAGCGACTCGACCTCGAGGTTGGCGATCGCCTTCCCCGAGATCTCGGTGACGGTCATGCCGAAGACGATCGAGTAGACGAGGGTGCCTACGACCACGTTCTTGCCGAACTGGGTCTCCTCCTCGGCGTAGCGCGCATCGATGTGGAGGGGGTGGTGGTTCATGGTCTGCATGCAGTGGAGGACGTCGTCGTACTCGGTGATGGTGCGTCCGGGCCAGTGCTTGAAGACGTCGCCGACCTCGAACTCCTCGTAGTAGCGACCGAACTCTTCGCGCCCGTCGTGGACAGTCATTGAATAGCTCCTGGCTGTTGGCTGTTGGCCCCCGCCCCGGCGCGACTAGTCGATCGCGTAGTCGCGGAGAAGGTTGCGGGCGATGACGATCTTCTGGATGTCGCTGGTGCCCTCGGCGATGACCATGACGGGGGCGTCGCGGTAGTAGCGCTCGAGGGGAAGCTCCTTGCTGTAGCCGACGCCGCCGTGGAGGCGCAAGGCCTCGAGCACGACCTCCTGGCAGACCTCGGTGGCGAACAGCTTGGCCATGCCCGCATCGAGGTCGGAGCGGGCGCCGCTATCCTTGCGGCGGGCGGCGTCGAAGGTGAGGAGGCGGGCGGCGCGGATCTTGGTCGCCATCTCGGCGAGGCGGATCTGCTGGGCCTGGTGCTGGGCGATGGGCTTGCCGAAGGCGTGGCGCTGCTGGGCATAAGCAATGGCGTCATCGAAGGCGGCCTGGGCGACGCCGACGCCGCGGGCGGCCACGTTGATGCGGCCGACCTCGAGGGCGCTCATGACGTGCTGGAAGCCGCGGCCTTCATCGCCGCTGAGAAGGTTGCCGGCGGGGACGCGGGCGTTGTCGAAGGCGAGCTCGGTGGTCTCGACGCCCTTGTAGCCGAGCTTCTCGAGCTTGCGTCCGACGAAGAAACCCTCCATGCCGGGCTCGACGAGGAAGGCGCTGATGCCGCGGTGGGCGGGCTGGGCTTCCATGTCGGTCTTGGTGAGGACGAGGTAGACACCGGCGCGCTGGCCGTTGGTGACCCACATCTTCTGTCCATTGATGACGTAGTCGTCGCCGTCGCGGGTGGCCTGCGTCTTGATCGCCTGCGCGTCGGAGCCGGCGTCGGGCTCGGTGATGCTGAGAGCGGCGCGGACCTCGGGGTCGATCATGCGGGGGAGGAAGCTCTGCTTCTGCTCGTCGGTGCCGTAGGTGGAGATGGCGTAGCCGACGAGGACGTGGGTGTTGAGCACACCCGCAAGGCTCATCCAGCCGCGGGCGAGCTCGACGCAGACGCCGGCGTAGCACTCGAAGCTGAGGTCGAGTCCGCCGTATTCCTCGGGAACCTTGATGGCGAAGAGGCCCATCTCGGCCATGCCGTTGACCAGGGGCTCGGGGTACTCGTCGGCGTGTTCGTACTCGCTGGCGACGGGCTTGACCTCGCGGTCCACCCAGACGCCGACGTTGGAGACGATCTCCTGGGCGATGGGATCGAGGATGTCGGCTGCGAAGTCACGCGCCATCAGCGGGCTCCTCCTGGTGTTGGGTGATGCGGCCGCCCGCTCGCGGCCTAGCTCCGCCCCTGTCCCTCTTCGGTGGCGCCGACGAGGATAGCCATGTTGCCGTCGGGGTGGCGGTTTTCGAACATGAGCTGGTGGCAGGCGCCCGTCTCGTCGAAGCGGAAGACGCGGGAGAGGCAGGGGTCGATCTTGCCCTGGATGACGAGGTCGTTGAAGGCGCCCGCCTGCTCGTCGTTGGCGAAGTGGGAGCCCTGGAAGCGCTTCTGGCGCATCCAGAGGTAGCGCAGGTCGACATCGGCGTTGTAGCCGGTGGTGCCGGCGCAGATGACGACCATGCCGCCGGTGTCACAGACGAACATGGAGGTCGGGAGGGTGTCCTCGCCGGGGTGCTCGAAGACGATGCGGGGGCTGCGGCGCTCACCGAGCACGTCCCAGATGGCCTTGCCGAAGGCGCGGGCGCCCTTCTGGAACTCGCCCATGCCGGACGCGTCTTCCCAGTTGGGGAGGCGGCCCCAGTGGTCGAAGTTTTTGCGGTTGATGTAGCCGACGGCTCCGAGCTGCTTGCAGAACTCGCCCTTCTCCTCGCTGGAGACGACGGCGATGGGCTTCGCGCCCTGGAGGGCGGCGAGCTGGATGGCCATCGTGCCGAGGCCGCCGGCGCCGCCCCAGATGAGGACGACGTCGTCCTCGCGGACATCGTGCGGGGGCCAGGAGAAGAGCATGCGGTAGGCGGTTGCGCCCACCAGGGTGGGGGCGGCTGCCTCCTCCCAGGTGAGGTGGGGCGCCTTGGGGAGGCACTGGTGGGCTTGCACGCGCGTGAACTGCGAGAACGAGCCCCAGTTCGTCTCGTATCCCCAGATCCGGTAGGAGGGGTCGTACATGGGGTCGTTGCCGGCGGTCACCCAGGGCGCGTGGATGTTCCAGATGCCGCAGTGGATGATGACTTCGTCGCCGACCTTGACGTTGGTGACGTTCTCACCGACGGCGTAGACGATGCCGGAAGCGTCGGACCCGCCGATATGGAAGTCTTCGACTTCGCCGGCCTTCTGGCGGGCGGCGATGACGTCGATGGGGACGCCGCGGCCGGCCCAGACGTTGTTGTAGTTGACGCCGGCGGCCATGACGTAGACGAGGGCGTCGTCGGGGCCCACGGGGGGGATATCGACGACCTCGGGGGCGAAGGCCCGGGTGGGCTCCCCGAAGCGGGACTCGCGGATGAGCTGGGCGTGCATGCGCTTGGGGACTTCGCCCAATGGAGGCGCTTCGCCGAGCGGATACAGATCGCTGCCTGTGCCGGAGGTCATGCGGCCCCTGATCAGGAAGGTGGCCGAAATGTTACCCCCACGAGTGGCACGGGCAAATGGGGGCCGGCATGGGGGCTTGAGCGGATGGCGGGACGGGCGGGATGCCACAGTCGTGGCGGTCCCATTGACGCCCCACTGAACCGCCCTCTACGGTGCGATGCGTCCAGCCACATGTTCCCGACGCGTGGCTGCGGCAGGGGGACTCGTCCAGGCCCCTGGAGCGAGGCGAGACGGTTCGATGGCAACTGACCGCTCGGGGTGGAAGTCGCCGGGCCCGGCGAAGCTTGTAGCGCTGGCAGTTCTGACCGTGCTGGTCGTGGGCGGCTTTCTCGTGGCCTCGTGGGGTGACGGGGCCGGTGAGGTGAGCGATGCGTCGGAGAACCCGGTCCGAGCGGAGACCGATGCGACCACCGGCGGCGAACCGGAAGCCACATCGGCGGCCGGATCTCCGGATGGGGAGAAGCGCGAGAAGGAGAAGGTGACCTCCACGGATGAGGATGGGCCGGAGGAGCCGGGGGCGGGAACGCCGACCGCAACTGCGGCGGAACCTGCGGAGGTGTCCATCGTCGCGGCCTCGCGGCTGGTCACGGAGGCGGCGCCCGCGGTGTTCAGGCTGACGCGCACGGGTCAGACGGGGCTGACCCTGACGGTTGCAGTGGGTGTGGCGGAAAGCGGTTCGGTGCTCGCGGGCGAAGGCCGGGAGACGGCGACGTTCGAGGCAGGGGAGCGCACGACGACGCTGTCGGTGGCATTGGCGGACGACAACGTCGTCGAGGAGACCAGCAGGGTCTCGGCGACGATCACCCCGGGGGCCGGCTACGTGGCGTCCGCGCATGCGGCCTCGGCGGACGTGTACGTGGCCGATAACGACCGCGTCTTCCTGCTTCCCGACCTGGTGGCCGATCCCCCCGTTCCCGCGGGTGCGCCGGAGGTGGTCTGGTGGGACGGGGAGGAGATGCTGGTTCTGCGCTTCGAGGGGTATGTCACCAACCTCGGCGAAGGCCCCCTGGACATCTCGGGGAATCCCCAGCTAACGGATCCGAACGACCCGACCAGTCATGACGTGTGGCAGCGGGTCCGGACCACAACCGGCGACTGGGTGAAGCTGACCAGGCCCCCGGTACGGTTTGAGACCGACGATGGACACAACCACTTCCACCTCATGGAGATCGTGGCGTACTCGCTGTGGGACGAGGCTGGCACGACCCAGATCCTGCCAGGGGCGAAGGTCGGCTTCTGCATGCTGGATGTGGAGAGCCTGCCCGACCGGCACTCCAATCCGGGCGAGCAGGCCTACGAGAAGTCCAACGTCGAAAACTGTCGCGCCGATGAACCGGATGCGGACTTCCTGCGTATGGGGGTCACGGAGGGGTGGCGGGACGTGTACAAGAGCGACGTCACCTTCCAGTGGGTGGATGTCTCCGATCTGAGCCCGGGGCACTACCGGCTGGCGGCCGAGTCCGATCCCTACGACATCGTGGTCGAGAGCGACGAGACGAATAACGGCGTCGCCATGGCGGATGAAATCAGCGTTGTGCCGGGCTACGTCGCGCAGCCGCTGGCGGTGGAGGCGGAACCCGGCACGGCGGTGCAGATCGTGCTGGAGGCCGCGGTCTTCGGGAGCCCGGGGGCGCGCGTCTTCCGCGTCGTGACGCCGCCGGCGAACGGGACCCTCGATGCGGCAGCCGGCCTGGTGTTGTGGGGGACGGTGCTGTGGTACACGCCCGACGAGGGGTTCTCCGGCGTCGACACGTTCGAGTACGAGGCCTTCGACTGGAGCAGCGCCTACCCGCGCACCGACCCACGGGCGACAGTCACGGTCCAGGTAGCGGGCGAGTAGGGCGTTGTGCTGCTGAAGTCGAACGGCGGGGAGCCTCCCACGAGGTGGTTGCGGGCGCAGGCAGTGGTCCCTGTGACAGCGATGACGACCGTGTCCTAAGCGTTCTTCGCCGGGTGGTGGAAAGGGTCCTGCGAGGGGCCGTTGTTTGGTCTCCGAAGGGGCGTCCGTGCTATAGTGCCGCGGGTCTTCGCGAGAGATTTCACAAACGGCTGAGGCGTGCTCCACGAATACGGCCACATCGCCATTCTTGTCATCATCGCGCTCATCTTTCCGGCGGGCGCGATCGTCCAGTCGTGGGCGTTCAAGTTCGTCAACATCCGTCCCGAAGTACCCTCCGACCCGGTCAAGGAAGACACGTACGAGTGCGGCATGGTCACTCGCGGGTCGGCGCTGACGCAGTTCAATTTCCGCTTCTACTACGTGGCCCTGCTGTTCCTCCTGTTCGATGTCGAGATCGTGTTCCTGTTCCCCTGGGCGGTCGTGTTCGAGGACGCGGGGCTCGTAGGGCTGGGGAAGATCGCGATCTTCGTGGGGACGTTCGTCGTGGGCGGCCTCTACGCCTGGCGCAAGCGCGCGCTGGAGTACGCCTGATGACGCGCTGGTGGACCGGCGAGGAGCTGGGGGAGGCCGCTGAGCGGCTGGTTCCCGGTTCGGTCTCGCACACGACGGAGACGGCCTGCGTGCTAAAGGCCGAGCAGGCGGTGGAGACGCTGCGCGCGCTGCGGGACGACCCCGAGACGAACTTCGTCCACCTCTCGAATCTGTGCGGGGTGGACCAGTGGGACCGCTTCGAGGTGGTCTACCACCTGCAGTCGCTGGAGCGGAACCAGATGGCCTGCGCCAAGGTGGAGGCGCACGACCGCGACAACGCGTCCGTCGCAAGCGTGGTCGATGTCTGGCAGGGCGCCTGGATCCAGGAGTCGGAGACGTACGACCTGTTCGGTATCGTCTTCGAGGGGCACCCCAACCTGCAGCGCATCCTGCTCTGGGACGGTTATCCGGGGCACCCGCTGCGTAAGGACTTCCTCGCGATGCCGGGCGGGTTGCAGCCCGGTCTCAACGAATTCGCAGGCACCTCGGCCAAGCCCGAGCCGCCGGTACGGCCGGTCACATGAGCGAGATCGTCCAGTCCGAGCCGTTCGTCATGAACATCGGACCGCAACACCCGTCGACGCACGGCGTGTTCCGGGTGAAGGCGACGGTCGACGGGGAGCGGGTGGTCGATGCGGAGATGGTCATCGGCTACCTGCACCGCTCGATGGAGAAGCTGGCGGAGGAGCGCACCTACACCCAGAACATCCCCTTTACCGACCGCACGGACTACCTGAGCAGCATGTCGAACAACCTCGGCTACTGCCTGGCGGTGGAGAAGCTGGCGGGCATCGAGGTGCCCCCGCGAGGGCAGGCCATCCGCGTGATCATGGCGGAGCTGCAGCGCCTCGCGAGCCACTGCATGGGCGCGGGCGCTTTCGCGAACGACACGGGCGCGTGGCAGACGCCGATCATGTGGTTCATGCGCGAACGCGAGAAGATTCTCGACATCTTCGAGATGACGAGCGGCGCTCGCCTGACGTGCAACTACATGCGCATCGGCGGGGTCGCCTTCGAGCTTCCGGAGGGCTTCGAGGAGATGGTGCGGGACCTGATCGGGCCGCTGCGCCAGACCATCGCAGACGGCGAAGGGCTGCTCTCGGGGAACGAAATCTTCCTGGCGCGGGCGCGGAACGTGGCCGTGATTCCGCCCGACATGGCCGTCAATGCGTCGCTGAGCGGGCCCATGCTGCGTGGCAGCGGCGTCGCCTGGGATATCCGCAAGGCCGATCCCTACTGCGGCTACGAGCAGTACGACTTCGACATCCCGATTGGGTACCAGGGTGACGCGTACGACCGCTTCATCATTCGGCTCGAGGAGATGCGCCAGAGCCTGCGCATCATCGAGCAGGCGCTCGACGGGCTGCCGGGCGGCCCGCACAGCACCGAGGTGCCGCTGGCGCTGCGTCCGCCTGCAGGCGAGGCGTACGCACGCATCGAGAGCCCGCGCGGAGAGCTGGGCTACTACCTCGTCAGCGACGAGGGGCCTTCGCCCTACCGTTTCCACATCCGCCCGCCCTCGCTCATCAACCTCAGCGTGCTGAAGGAGATGACGGTAGGCGGCTCCATCGCCGACGCCATCGTGGCGCTCGGCTCGATCGACATCGTCGTTGGCGAGATTGACCGCTGATGGAGATGCTCGCGACGGACCACTGGTACGACTTCCGCGATCTGTCAAACCTGTCGCGCGTCATCCTTGAGGGGATCGACAAGGTGGCGCCCTACGAGCTGGCGTACATCGTGGCGCCGATAATCGGGTTCGTGGCGGCGTTCGTAATCTTCGTACTGCCCTCGCAGCTGTTCGTGGGCGTCTACGGCGAGCGGCGGATCATCGGGCGCATCCAGTCGCGCAAGGGACCGAACCGGGTGGGGCCGTTCGGGCTGCTGCAGCCGGTGGCGGATGCGCTCAAGCTGCTGCAGAAGGAAGCGCTTACGCCAACGGCCGCCGACAAGACGCTCATGTGGGCGGCGCCGGTCTTCTTCGTGGCGCCGGCGGTGCTGCTGTTCGCGGTCATCCCGTTCGGGCCGCGGATGGTGTTCGCGGACGTGCCCGCGGGGCTCATCTTCTTCATCGCGGTGTCGGGCCTGCCGGTGCTGGCGGCGTTCATCGCGGGCTGGAGCTCGAACAACAAGTACAGCCTCTACGGGGCGATGCGGATCGTGGCGATGTCGGTCAGCTACGAGGTACCGCTCGTGCTGATGCTGCTCTGTGTCGTGGTGTTCACGAACACGATGAGCCTGCCCGGAATCGTCTGGTTCCAGAAGGACGTGGACCTGTGGCTCATCTTCATGCAGCCGCTGGCGTTCGTCGTCTACTTCATCGCGGTGAGCGCCGAGTTGAACCGCACGCCCACCGATATCGCCGAGGCCGAGTCGGAGATCGTGGCGGGCTACCTGACCGAGTACAGCGGGATGAAGTGGGGACTCTTCTACGGCATGGACATCGGCTACGCGCTGGCGGCCTCGGCCTTTGCGGCGACGATCTTCCTGGGCGGCTGGTCGATGTGGGGGCTGGAGCAGTGGGTGCCGCCGTGGGTCATCTTCATCGCCAAGACGCACCTCTTCTACATGGTCTTCATCTGGACACGGGGGACGCTGCCGCGGCTGCGGATCGACCAGCTGATGGGGTTCGCGTGGAAGTTCCTGCTGCCGCTGGCGGTCGTGAACCTGTTCCTGGTCTCGCTTGAGCGGCTGTGGTGGTCGGAGAGCGACCTCGGCGGCGGGATCGTGTTCGTGATCGCGGCCATCAACATTCCCGTGTCGGTTGTGGCCGTGTACCTGTGGGCGCGATTCCTCGGGTACAAGCCGGAGCGCGTCCCCACGCGGCCGCGGCTCGTGCAGGACGCGGGCGGCTACGTGCCGGTCGAGGATCCGGCGACGGGCGGGGGCAAGTAGATGGAAGGCGCCGGCGTGCATATCGCGTTCTACGTGCTCTCCATCCTCACGCTGGTGGCGGCGGGGGGCGTGATGGTGTCGCGCAACCTGCTGCACGCGGTCCTGTTCCTGATCGTCGCCTTCATCGGGGTGGCGGGGTTCTTCGTGCTGCTCTCGGCGGAGTTCATCGCGATGGCGCAGATCGTGATCTACGTGGGCGCGATCGCCGTGCTGATCCTGTTCGCGATCGCGCTGACGCCGCGCTCTGTTCGGGACAACTCGGAGACGGCGATGGTGGGCCCGGCGATCCTGCTCGGCGTGGCGCTGGCGACGGTGTTCCTGTTTGTCATCCACGACACCGGCTGGATGACCGGCGCCGGGGATCCGGGTCTCTCGGTCAGCGACCTGGGACGGGCGTTGCTTTCGACCTGGGTGCTGCCCTTCGAAATCGCGTCCGTGCTCCTGACGGCCGCCCTGGTGGGCGCGATCATGCTCGTTCGCTCCGAGACCGAGGAAAGCGAGGATGTGCCCGATGCTGACGCTTGAGCACTTCCTCACGGTCGGGGCGCTGCTGTTCTGTCTCGGGCTCGTCATCGCCCTGAGCAAGCGGAACGCCATCGGGGTGCTCATGGGCATCGAGCTGATGCTGAATTCGGTCAACCTGACGCTGATCGCGTTCTCGCGATTCAGCGATGGGCCCGCGGAGATTGCGGGACACGCCTTCGTGGCATTCATCATCACCGTCGCCGCCGCCGAGGCGGCCGTCGCGCTCGCACTCGCGGTGGCCGTCTACCGGAGCCGCCAAACCGTCGAGGTCGACCAGCTCGACCTCCTGAAGTTGTAGCGCCATGTGGGTTGAGTTCATGAGCGTGGCAAACGGGTACGTCGCCGAGACGTGGCGTGAGCTGTTCGCGGCGGAGGGGCTGCGGATCGTGATCATGCCGCCCGTGGGCCGCGGCGAAGACGCCTCCATGCGCGACGAACGCACCATCTACGTCCCCACGGGCAAGGCGCACGTGGCGCGCGAAATCCTGAGGAAGATCTGAGCCGATGATCCAACTCTTCGCAGCGGCGACGGGGGAGGTTCCCGGGATCAGCGAGTTCGTGCTGTGGGCGATCATCCTCTGCCCGCTGGTCGCGTTCGCCGCGATCACGCTGTACGTGCGGCACCTGCCGAAGATCGCGGGCTACCTGAGCATCCTCGCGATCGGCGTCTCCTTCGTGCTCTCGCTGATCGCGCTGGTCGACGTGCTCGGCGCAGGCGGTGGCATCGCGATCTACTCGCACGACTGGTTCCGGGCGGGACCGCTCGAGCTGGCGCTCGGGGTGCGCATCGACGGCCTGACGGCAGTGATGCTGGTGGTGGTCTCGAGCGTGTCGCTGCTGGTGCAGGTGTACTCGCAGGGGTACATGGAGGGCGACCCCGGCTACGGCCGCTACTACGCCTACATGAGCCTCTTCATTACGGCGATGCTGGGGCTGGTCCTGGCCGACAACCTGTTCATGCTCTTCATCTTCTGGGAGCTGGTGGGGCTCTCGAGCTATCTGCTCATCGGCTTCTGGTTCCACAAGCCGAGCGCGGCTTCCGCCGCCAAGAAGGCGTTCATCGTGACGCGCATCGGCGACCTCGGGTTGCTGGCGGCGATCCTGCTCATCTGGACGCGTCACGACACGCTCGCCATCCACGAGATCCACGACCTGGCACTCACCGGAGCGCTCGCCGGGACGACGCTGACGCTGTTCGGGCTGGGGCTGTTCGCGGGGGCGGTGGGGAAGAGCGCACAGTTCCCCCTGCACGTGTGGCTCCCGGATGCGATGGAGGGCCCGACGCCGGTCTCGGCGCTCATCCATGCGGCCACGATGGTCGCTGCGGGCGTCTACCTGATGGCCCGCTTCTTCCCGGTGATCGAAGCGTCACCGGACGCGCTCAATGTGGTCGGCTGGATCGGAGCGGCGACGGTGGCGGTGGGCGCCTCGCTCGCGCTCGTGCAGACGGACCTGAAGCGCGTGCTCGCCTACTCAACGATCAGCCAGCTCGGCTACATGATGCTGGCGCTGGGCGTGTTCGGGTACGCGGTGGCGGTCTTCCACCTGTTCACCCACGCCTTCTTCAAGGCGCTGCTCTTCCTCGGCAGCGGTTCGGTGAACCATGCGACCAACACGTTCGATATGCGGCTGATGGGCGGCCTGCGCACGGTGATGCCGATCACCTTCTGGACGTTCCTGATCGGCACGCTCAGCCTCTCGGGGATCTTCCCGCTGGCCGGATTCTGGTCGAAGGACGAAATCCTGCTGGAGGCCTGGGTGAACAACAAGGGCCTCTACGCGGTGGCGGCGATCGCCTCGTTCGTGACGGCGCTCTACATGTTCCGCGCGATCTTCCTGACGTTCTTCGGGACGTACAAGGGCGGCGAGCCGGTCGACCACGAGGACGAAGACTCGCACTTCCACGGCGATCCGGCGCACCCGCATGAGTCGAGCTGGGTCATGACCGTGCCCCTGCTCATCCTGACGGCCGGCGCGATCGCGGCGGGCTGGTGGGCCTGGGGCAAGGAGTTCCACCACTTCGTGGAGGCGGCGGTGCCGGGTGGACTCCACAAAGCCCCCGACTTCAGCTACTGGATCGCGATCACGTCCTCGCTCATCGCCGTGGCGGGCATCGGGACGGCGTGGGCCATCTACCACCGGGGGCTCGTCTCCTCGGCGGAGATTCGCAAGGTGGCGTTCCCGCTGGTCGCGCTGCTCGAGAACAAGTTCTTCCTGGATGACCTCTACGAACGCGCCTTCGCCGTGCAGGCGTTCCAGCGGGGCTGGAACCGCCTGGTGGAGGTGTTCGATACGACCGCCGTGGACGGCGCCGTGAACGGCGTGGGCTGGGTGGGAACGCAGTCGAGCCGCGTGCTGCGCCACGCCCAGACCGGCCAGGTGCAGCTCTACGGCGTGGGCATCGCCGCCGGCGTCTTCATCGTCGCCATCATCGTGTTCATCGCGAATCCGCTGTAGGAGGGTGGAATGCTGCTGACGTTGCTCGTGTTCCTGCCCGCCTTCGCGGGGCTGCTGATCCTGCTGCTCCCGGCGGAACGCGCGGGCTATTCCCGCTGGCTGGCGCTGCTGGGGTCGCTCGTGGCGCTCGCCATCTCGATCGGGATGTTCTTCGACTTCCAGACGGGCGGGGGCTTCCAGTTCGTCGACCGGGCCTCGTGGATCGACGTGGGCTCGTTCGAGATCCAGTACTTCCTGGCGGTCGACGGGCTGAGCATGCCGCTGGTCGTCCTGACCACGTTCCTGACGGCGGCAGCGGTGCTGGTCTCGTTCAGCATCGAGCACCGGCCGCGCGCCTACTTCGCCTGCCTGATGGTGCTCTCGACGGCCGTGCTGGGCGTGTTTACGGCGATGGACTTCCTGCTCTTCTTCCTGTTCTGGGAGCTGGAGCTGTTCCCGATGTACCTGCTCATCTCGGTCTGGGGATCGGGGCGGCGCGAGTACTCGGCGATGAAGTTCGTGCTGTACACGGTGGCGGGCTCGGCCTTCATGCTCGTCGCGATCCTCGCGCTGGCGTTCAGCGCGGGCACGTTCGACATGGAGGTGCTGGGCACCTCGACGATCACCACCGCGGTGCTGCCGCTGGGCTGGGTGTTCCTGTTCCTCTTCATCGGGTTCGCGGTGAAGCTGCCGATCGTGCCGCTGCACACGTGGCTGCCGGACGCGCACAGCGACGCGCCCACGGCCGTCTCGGTGATGCTGGCGGGCGTGCTGCTGAAGATGGGCGGCTACGCGATCATCCGCACCTGCGTCACCATCCTGCCCGATCAGGCGAACGACTACGGCATCTGGCTGGCGGCCATCGGCTCGATCAGCGTGCTGTACGGCGCGTTCGTGACGTTCAGACAGACGGACGTGAAGCGGCTGATCGCGTACTCGTCGGTGAGCCACATGGGCCTCGTGCTGCTCGGCATCGGGGCGCTGGGCACGACGGCGATGGTGGGCGCGGCCTACCAGATGCTGGCCCACGGCTTGATCACGGGCATGCTCTTCGTGGTGGTGGGGCTGATGTACGAGCGCACGCATACGCGCGAAATCGGGCGGCTGGGCGGGCTCGCGCGGCAGATGCCGCTGATCGCGACAGGGCTGGTGTTCGCGGGCTTCGCGAGCGTGGGGCTACCGTCGCTGGCCGGGTTCATTGCGGAGATCACGGTCTTCCTGGGCGCATTCCAGAAGCACGAGTGGGCGGTGATCATGGCCATCTTCGGCGTGGTCCTGTCCGCGGGGTACATCCTCTGGACGCTGCAGCGGGTGGTGTTCGGGCCGGTGCGGCACGAGTGGGATGAGGCGGACGACCAGAAGCACTGGTGGGAGCACGCCAGTGTCATCGGGTTGGCGGCGCTGGTGATCCTGCTGGGCGTCTACCCGAGCCTGATCATGGACATGCTTGATCCCGCCATCGGGGTCGTGAGCGCGAGGGTGGCAGGGTGAGCGAACTCGACATCGTCGGACCCCAGCTCGCGATCCTGCTCGCAGCCGGCGCGGTGCTCGTGTGGGACGCGCTCCTGCCAACCCAGCGCAAGGCGCTGCCCTATATCGCGCTGGCGGGCATCCTCGGGGCAGCTATCTGGACCTCGACGTGGGTCATCCGGGGCGACTTCCAGACCGCCTTCGACGGCACCTTCGCGATTGACCAGTACGCGGTGTTCTTCCAGTACGTGTTCGCGGGGATCACGGCGATCGTCGTCATCGCCTCGATCGACTGGGTGGACCGGGTGGGGCGGCGGCAGTCGGAGTACTTCGCGCTTGTCCTGACAGCCTCGGCGGGACTGATGTTCCTGGCGGGCGCGCGCGACCTGATCACGATCTTCCTGGCGCTCGAGCTCTCCTCCATCCCGCAGTACATCCTCGCCGGGTGGGGGAAGGACCAGCGGTCGAGCGAGGCGGGCATGAAGTACCTGCTGCTCGGCGCGATCGCCTCGGCGCTGCTGCTGTACGGCATGGCGCTGCTCTACGGCTTTGCCGGCTCGACGCTCCTGACCGACATCTCCGCGGCCATCAGCGAGCACGGCGCCGATAATCGCTCCCTGCTCGTGGTTGCGAGCGTGCTGCTGATCGCCGGGTTCGGCTTCAAGATGGCGGTCGTCCCCTTCCAGATGTGGGTCCCCGACGTCTACCAGGGAGCGCCCACGCCCGTGGCCGCGTTCCTGTCGGTGGGGTCGAAGGCGGCGGCGTTCGCTGTCGTCATGCGGCTCTTCTTCGAGGGTCTGGGCGAGCAGTTCCTGAGCAATGACTGGGCGATGATCTTTGCGGTTATCGCGGCGGTTTCGATGACGCTGGGGAACGTGTTCGCGATCGTCCAGCGCGACATCAAGCGGATGCTGGGGTACTCGTCGATCGCGCAGGCGGGCAACTTCATGATCGGGCTGGCCGCGATCTCAATCCTGGGGGAGCAATTCGTGCAGGGCGCGAGCGGCGTGCTGCTCTTCGTGGCGGCCTACGCCTTCACGAACCTGGGCGCGTTCATCGCCGTCATCGGCATCTCGCAGCGTATCGGCAGCGACGACATCGCGGACTACGCGGGCATGTGGCGGCGGGCCCCGCTGCTGGCGCTGGCGCTGGCCATCTGCCTCATCTCGTTGGCCGGCATCCCGCCGACGGCCGGGTTCTGGGCGAAGCTGTACGTGTTCAACGCGGGCATCCAGGCCGACCTTGTCTGGCTCGTCATCATCGGTGTGCTGAACTCGGTGATTTCCGCCTACTACTACCTGGCCGTCGTGCGGCAGATGTTCCTGGGCGAGGCGGATGAGGAGAAGCGGCTGGCCGTTTCCCCGACGGTAGGGGTGGCCCTGGGGGTGGCGACCGTGGGCGTGATCGTGTTCGGGATCATCCCCACGCCGCTGGTCGACGCCGCCCGCGAAGCGGCCGCCATCTTCGCCGTCAGCTAGCTGCGGCATGGCCCACACCATCGACTTCGTGGTCGAGATCGAGCCAGGGGGCGTCGACATCGACACCCTCGAGGAGCTTGCCGGGCGTGTGCTGGCCGGGGAGGGCGTGGCGGACGGCGTCGCGCTGACGGTGCTGACCACCAACGACGAGACGCTTCAGGACCTCAACAACCGCTTCCTCGGCATCGATGCGCCCACGGACGTGCTCGCGTTCCCGGAGGCGGCGGAGGCGCCGCTGGGGGAAGGGGAGCCGCCGAGTCTTGGCGAGATAGCCATCAGCGTTCCGACGGCGGTCCGGCAGGCATCAGAGCTGGGACACTCGCTCACGGATGAGCTCGCGCACCTGCTGACGCACGGGATCCTGCACCTCTGTGGCTACGAACACGAGGGTGGTGGAAAGCAGGCGGCGCGGATGCGGTCACGCGAGGAACACTATCTGGGCGACATAAGAGGGCACGGGGAAGGTGGTCCGTGAGTCTGCCACTAGTCGTGGCACTTGTTCTGGAGGAAGGGTTATGTGGTCGCGAGGAAGCCGGTTGCAATACCAATCGTGGCGAGGAGCACGCTAGTGGCGGCCGTGGCTGTTACCCCCATGCGGATCGTCATGCGCTGGTCGAGACGCTCTTCCATGTGGTCCATCTTCTCTTCGAGTCGACGGATGTCAGCCGTCGTGGCGAGTTGGTCGCCGACGTCCTCGGTTAGGGTGGCGACGATTGCGCCTGCTTGCTCCTCGTCGAAGCCGACTTCCCGCAGCCGCCGGGACGCCCTGAGCGTGTCAAACAGGACCATGTGGCAATCTTATAGATCAACAACTAGTGGTGGCAAGGCCTCGGTTCCCCTCCAGGACGAGCGCTTAGGACGTGTGGAATGCCTGGTGCGAGCTTCCCGGTAGGATGAGCCGCCGCACACTCCCAGGAGGCTACCGATGGCGACACTGAACCGGAACGGCGTGAACCTGTACTACGAGGTCGAGGGGGAAGGGCCGGCGATCCTGTTGACGCACGGCTTCGGGGCCAGTTCGAGCATGTGGCGCGGGCAGATGGACGCGTTCCGGGACCGTTACCGGATCATCGCCTGGGACATGCGAGGGCACGGCAATACCGACAGTCCCGAGGATTCGGCGGAGTACTCCGAGCCGGCGACGCTGGCCGACATCGCCGCGATTCTCGATGCCTGTGAGGTGGAGAGCGCGATCGTGGGAGGGCTGTCGCTGGGCGGGTACATGTCGCTGGCGTTCAATCTGGCGCACCCGGAACGGACGCGGGCCCTGATGCTGTTTGACACGGGTCCGGGGTACAACAACCCGAAGGGGCGCGAGGGCTGGAACCAGTTCGCCATCAGGCGGGCGGAGGCGTTCGAGACGCAAGGGCTCGCTTCGCTGGGGGACTCGGCGGAGGTGAAGGCGGCCCGGCACCGGTCGGCGGAGGGTCTGGCGAAGGCGGCGCGCGGGATGCTGACGCAGCGCGACGCGAGCGTGATCCAGTCGCTGACCTCGATCCACAAGCCGACGCTGGTCGTGACCGGGGCGGACGACAAGAATTTCCTGGCCGCGCACAGCTACATGAGCGAGAACATCCCGGGCGCCATGAGCTTCATGATCGACGACGCCGGGCACGCGGCGAACATCGACCAGCCGGAGGCCTTCAACGCGGCGGTCGAGGCCTTCCTCGCCTCACTCGGCGGCTAGAAGCGGGACTTCTTCGACTCGTAGTTCGAGTGCACGTCGATGAGGACCGTGTGGCCCTCGTCGTTGAGCGTGCGTGCGGTCCGGATGGCGTCGCCGAGGTCGTCGGGCTGGGTGACGGTGATGCCGGTTGCGCCGAGGCCCTCGGCGATGGCGGCGTAGTTCCCGGTCATGTGTGAGACGCCGAACTGGGTGCGGGCGGTGGGGAAGCCGCCGGGGTAGGTGGCCATGCCGCCGTTATTGAGCAGGACGGTAGTGATGGGGAGGCCGGCGCGGACGGAGGTCTCGAGGTCGAGGCCGGACATGCCGAAGGCGCCATCTCCCATGAAGTTGAGGCAGAAGCGATCGGGGCGGGCGAGCTTGGCGCCGATCATGAGGGGGATACCGAAGCCGAGGTGCGTGGTCTTGCCCCAGCCGATGTAGCTGTGAGGGGAGGTGGCGGTGAAGAAGGGCACCATCGAGTCGCGGGGGGCGCCCGCATCGTGGGTGACGGTGCTGTTCTCGTGGTCGACGTTCGTGTTGATCTCGTGGATGACGCGGTAGGTGTTGAGAGGCGCCTCGTCGGAGGTGAGGAAGGGCGTCCATTCGGCCATCCACTCGCGCTGCTGCTCGGCGAGGCGAGCAGCGGCATCGGAGGTGCGGCCCTGGCCGTCGGTCTGGGCCTTCGCCTCCTCGATGAGCGCCTTGATCGTGATGCGTGCGTCACCGACGAGGGCGATGGCGCAGGCGGTGTCCTTGTTGACGTCCTCGGGGGCGTTGGTGTTGTGGATGACGGTCTTGCCGGCGGGGACGATCTGGGTGTAGCCGTTGTGCGTGAGGCTCGCGCCGAGGGCGAGGATCGTGTCGGACTCGACGATCCAGGCGTGGGCGGCGCCGGTGGTGGCGCGGCTGCCGGCGCCCAGCGAGAGCGGGTGGCGCTCGTCGAAGGCGGACTTGCCCTCCATGGTGGTGAAGACGGGGATATCGAGGAGTTCCGCGAGCTCGCGCAGGGCGTCCGTGGCGTCGGCGGTGAGCACGCCCGAGCCGGCCCAGATCATGGGGCGCTCGGCGGCGAGGAGGGCGGTCACGGCCTCGCGGATGTCGCCGTTCGAGGGGCTCTGGCGGACCTTCCCGGGGGACTCGTAGCGTTGGTCCGCCTCCGGGACCTCCTGGATGCAGACGTCGGAGGTGAGCTCGACGACGACGGGGCCTCCGCGGCCGCTGCGGAGGGCGTGGAAGGCGCGGCGCATGGCGGGGGCGATCTGCGCGGGCGTGTCGATGGACTCGACGGACTTGACGATGCCGCGGTAGTTCTCGACGGCGGAAAAGTTGGGCCGAACCTGGCGCTCGATGAGGGGATAGCCGCCGGGCAGGACGAGGATGGGGACGTTGTCGCCGAAGGCCTGGGCGATGCCGCCCATGGCGTTCTCGGCGCCGGCGGCGTTCTGGGTGGCGACCACGCCGAAGCGCTCGCCGTCGCTCATGCGGCTGTAGCCATCGGCTGCCATGACGGCGCCGCGCTCGTGGCGGAACATGATGGGCCGGATACCGAGCTTCGCCACCTCCTCAATGAGGGGGTTGTTGGGGAAGCAGGTCATCTCGGCGACTCCCTCTTCCTTGAGGATGCGGGCGACGAGCTCGTTACCGTTCATGGCGTACTCCGTGCGTTGCGGTCCGTCGGGCGGGTCCGTGCGGCGGGACGATCTCAGCGCACGGGGGCGGGAGGGGCAAGGGCGGGGTTGGGGCGTCTGGTACGATTTTCGGCAGATACCGCGCTCCATCCGGGAGGAACGCCCGTGCTCACGATCATTTCGCCGGCCAAGGCACTCGACTTCTCGCCAGTCGCGAACGGGCTCGACGCAACGCAGCCGCGGTTCGTCGACGACACCGCTTCGCTGCTGGAGACCTGCAAGACGCTCGAGGCGAGCGACCTGCGCAAGCTGATGTCACTCAGCGACTCACTGGCGCAGTTGAACCACGCGCGCTTCCAGGAGATGAGCCTGCCCCTGACCGAAGAGAACGCGAAGCCGTGCGTGCTGGCGTTCCAGGGGGATGTCTACAAGGGGCTGGACGCGTCCAGCCTGGAGTCGCGAGACCTGGAGTGGGCGCAGGGTCGCCTGCGGATTCTCTCGGGGCTGTACGGGCTGCTACGGCCGCTCGACCTGATCCAACCGTACCGGCTGGAGATGGGCACGAAGCTCTCGAACGCGCGCGGGGCCAACCTGTACGAGTTCTGGGGCGACCGGCTGGCGAACGCGCTCAACGACGAGGACGCCGATCCCGAGGCGCCGGTGCTGAACCTCGCGTCGCAGGAGTATGCGAAGGCGGTCCCCACCAAGAGCCTGAAGCGTCCGGTCGTGGTCGCCGACTTCAAGGAAGAGCGAAACGGCGAGCTGAAGACGATCGGGCTGGTGGCGAAGCGCGCCCGCGGCCTGATGGCGCGCTACGTGATCCGCAACCGCATCGAGAACGCCGAGGACCTGAAGGATTTCGACGACGAGGGGTACGGCTTCCGGCCGGAGCTCTCGAGCGAGGACCGGCTCGTGTTCAGCCGCGCGAAGGTGTAGGGGTACCAGCCGCCTGCCAAGAGCGTGACACGGCCGGTTCCCTCAGCCATACTTAGTTGGAAGTTCCAACTACCGTGAGGGCTGGTCCCGTGGGGACGTTCGAGATCCAGGTTCGGGTTCGCAACCCGTTGGGCGGAGACTACGAGAAGGCGACGATGACCGTGGACACCGGCGCGTCGTATTCGAAGCTGCCGTCCTCGCTCCTTGAGAAGCTCGGCATCGAACGTGAGCCACAGTCCTATCCTGTCGTATTGGCCGATGACCGAATCGAGGAATATTCTATCGGACAGGCTTCGTTTGAAATCGCGGGGCGCGCCCGCACTTCGCCCGTCCTCTTCGGAGAGGAGGGGATTGCGCTGCTGGGGGCCACGTCACTCCAGGCTCTGGGCCTGATACCGGATACGCAGAACCACGAACTGGTTGACGCGAAACTCCTCATGGTCGGCATGAGAAGCGCGGACAACTCCGCCACCGGCTACCCGCTCTAGGACGCTTCCCCTAGCCCTCTTCGATGGTCACCGTGCCGGTGGAGCCGTCGATGCTGAGCATTGTGCCGGTGGCGATGAAGTCGGTTGCGCCGCGGATGCCGGTGACGGCGGGGATGCCGTACTCGCGCGCGACGGTGGCGGCGTGGCTGAGGAGACCGCCGGTCTCGACGACGACGCCGGCGGCGGGGAGGAAGAGCGGGGTCCAGGGGGCGTCGGTGACCGGGGCGACGAGAATTTCGCCGGGGAGGATGGTGGCCTCCGAGGCCCCGTCGGCGCTGAGAACGACGCGCGCACGTCCCCGGGTCTGACCGGGACTGACGCCGATTCCCTGGAAGGAGGTCTCGCCGCCGGCGTCGGCGGTCTGGCGGGGGGTGGCCTCGACCGGGCGCTGGAAGATGATGGGCAGCTCGTAGTCGTGGAGCATCTCGTAGCGGGTGCGGCGCTCGTCGATGACGTCCTGAATCTCGGCGGCGGAGAGGCCGCCGTCGAGGGCCTCGGGGAGCTCGGCGAGGCGCAGGAACCAGACATCCTCGGCGTCGTCGAGTTCGCCCCGCTCGGCCAGGCGCCTGCCCATTTCGAGGACGGGCTGACGGTAGGTCCGGCAGAGCCGGGTCCAGCTGGCCTTGGTGGTTTCGCGCTTGCCGTTCATGACTTGGACGAGGCCGAGGAGGCGGCGAAACTCGGCGCGCTGGTCCTCGGGAAGGGCCGCCTCTACCTCGTCCTCGAGGGCGACGCGCTCGGCGGCGGAGCGCTCCTCGCGCCGGTAAGGGCTGTGCTCCTCGTCCAGGGCGAGGTCGGCCTGGAGGCTGCTGAGGACGAACTGGGGATTCTCGTTCCAGGTGAGGCAGGAGGGGTCGGTCTCGCGCTGGCCGCGGAAGCCGAGATCGGCGATGAAGGGGGTGTACTGGCCGGCGAAGGCGGTCCAGTCGTCGCTGGGGGGTGAGGCGAGGCGGGCCTCGAAAGCGTCCACGGAGATGCCGGCCATCTCCTCGGCGAGGGCGGGGCGCTCGAGGACGAAGCGGCTCAGGTCCCAGATGGCCTTGGAAGGACGGGCGCTCTCGACATCGGTGAGGCCGCTCGTGAGCCCCGTCATCCAACCGGCGGGATGGTCGGGGACGTGCTCGGCAAGGAGACCGTCGAGGAGGGTGGTCTGGAGGCCGCCCCCGCTGCTGCACCAGTAGTGGGTGTAGAAGATGTCGCCGATGTGGTCGGTCGTCTCGTCGATCGCGGCGAGCAGGCCCGCGTCGTCGACGGCGGTCCAGTCGCGGGCGAGGGTGGCGGCGTAGTGCGCTTTCGCACGATCGGCGTCGGCGTTGACGAGCTCGCGAGCGCGCACGAAGTTGGCCATGAGGCGCTCCTGAACGGCCTCCGCGCGGGAGGTGTCCTGGGCGACCTCGGCGGTAATCTCCTCCTCGCCCTCGAAAAACTGCTTGAGGTAGTCGGCGCTGCCGCCGGTCTCGAAGGACGAGGTGAGGGCGTTGACGACGCTGATGTTCACGCAGAAGCGGCCACCGACGACGGGGAGCATGGTCGTGCCGGGCTTGTCGGGGATGGGCACCAGATCCTCGATCTGGAGCTCACGGGTGCCGACGACGAGCCACTGGTAGTTCCATTCGCGGATGAGGTCGGCGGGTAGCGGCCGTGTGATGCCGGGGAGAACCTCGTCGGTGTTCCCGGTCGTGTAGTCGTTGTAGCGCTCGTCGATGGTGCTGTCCCAGCTGCAGAGCGGCTCCTGCAGGTTCGCCATGGTTACTCCCGGGCGCGGGGTGCGCGCACGATCGCGGACTCTACCGCGAGCGCCGGTTAGGGGCTGAGGGGAAGAGGCTGCTAGGATTCTCGCGGCCCGCAGAGGCCCGGGCGAGGTAGGCGTTGACCACATCCGTTTCGTCCGAGCCCGTGCTGGGCGTCCTTTTGAGCGAGCGCGAGAAGATGCTGCTGCTCCTCGCGCTGGGCATGTGCATGTTCCTCAGCTCGCTCGACGGGTCCATCCTGGCGACGGCGCTGCCGACGATCTCGTCGGACCTCGACGGATTCAAGCTGCTCCCGTGGGTGCTGACGCTCTACATGCTCACCTCGACGGTGGTGGTGCCCATCGTGGGGAAGCTCTCGGACATGTTCGGGCGGCGGCCGTTCGTCATCTCCGGGGTCGTCATCTTCCTGATCGGGTCGCTGGGGGCGGGGCTGGCGCCGTCGATGCTGACGCTCATCGCCTCGCGCGGCATCCAGGGGATCGGGGGTGGCTTCATCCTCGCCTGCGTGCTGGTGGTGATGGCGGACATGTACACCCCCATCGAGCGAGCGAAGTACGTGGCCTACATCCTCGCGATCATCACAGCCGGGACGCTGCTCGGGCCTCCTGTGGGAGGCTTCTTCGCAGACGGCCCCGGCTGGCGCTGGTGCTTCTTCATCAACATCCCCATCGGCGTGATCGCGCTGGCGACGATCTGGACCACCCTTCCGAACACGCGCCAGGGGGGACGGATCTCCGACATCGACTTCCTGGGGGCGGCCGTGCTGACGACCGCAACGGTGGCGGGGCTGCTGGCCGCGGGGTGGGCGTACGAGGCGTACGGGTGGGGCTCGGCGATTACGGTGGGGCTGCTGGTTGCGGCAGGCGTGTTGCTCGTGGGGTTCATCGCCATCGAGATCCGGCACCCGAACGCCATCATCCCCATGGAGCTCTTCCGCAACCGGATGTACGTGCTCACCGGGGTGATCGCGGTTCTGTCGAGCGCGGTCCTGTTCTCGGTGCCCATCTACCTGCCGACGTTCATCCAGACGTCGCTTGGCGCCTCGGCGCAGATGTCCGGGTTGTTGATCATGCCGCAGGCAATAGCGCTGGTGGTGATGAGCTTCATCGCGGGGCGGGTCGTCGAGCGGACGGGGCGCTTCAAGCAGCTGGTGGTGGTGGGGTGCGGCCTCTCCGGGCTGGCGGCGTTCCTGCTGCAGACGATGGGGGTGGGCGACCCGCTCTGGCAGGTGGCCATCTACATGGTCATCTTCGGCATGGGGTCGGGGCTGGTGACGCCGCTCATCAACGTGATCGTGCAGGCTTGCGTGCGGCAAGAGGACACTGGCGTCGCCACAAGCAGCCAGATGTACTTCCGCCAGATCGCGGGCGTCATCGGCGTGGCGCTGTTCGGGGTGCTGCTCACGACCACGTACAGCTCCTCGTTCACCGAGAACCTCGACGCGGAGGTGCAGGCGGCCATGCCGGTGGCGGTCTTCGAGGAGCTCAGGGACGACGCCACGCTCAGCATCGATGCGGAGCGGATCGCGGAGGTGCGGACCACGTTCTTGCAGGCGGGAGGCTCGGAGGCGCTCTTCGAGGAGGCGCTGGGGGCGCAGCAGGAAGCGGCGGCGACGGCGAATCAGCGGTTGTTCTTTATCTCGGCCATTGGCGGGTTGATCCTGGTGGTGCTGGCGCTCGCGTTTACGGAGATTCCGCTGCGGGGGAGGACGCCGGCCCCTACCGAAGGGGAGGAACAGCCGGCGGCTGTTTCCGCTTCCCGCTAGCGGCGAGGGGCCGGTAGGCTTCCGGAGACGCGGGAAGGCGCCGGGCGCCGGTTCCTGCTTCGGTTAGGTTTCGGAGCATCAGCATGGAGTTCTGCCCCAATTTCATCAGCGTCGACGACGACCCCGCGCAGTGGGCGCGAGACCGCGAGGCCGAGGGCTACCCGATCATCTCGGTGGCCGACCACATCTCCTCGCCGCAGCCCCATCCCCACGTGTGGGTGACGGCGACGACGTTCGCGCTGGCGACGGAGCGTATCCGCGTGATGATCGCCTTCTCCAACAACCTCTTCCGATCCCCGGTGGAGTTCGCGGCGGCGGCGCTGGCACTGCACCGGGTGAGCGGGGGACGGTGCGAGGCGGGGCTCGGCGCGGGCTGGGCGGAGAACGAGATCACGGGCATGGGCTGGGAGTTTCCCTCGGCGCGGGACCGGGTGGGGCGGTACGTCGAGGCGCTGCAGATCTCGCGGGAGCTGCTGCACACGGGGTCGTGCAGCTTCCACGGCGAGTACTACGACATCGAGATTCCCCTGATCGGACCGTTGCCGAAGCCGGCGCCCCTGCTGATGGCCTCATCGGCGGGACCGCGGACCCTGCGCGAGTGCGCGCCCCACGTCGACCGCATGGAGCTGATGGGGTTCCCGGTGAGCGACGTGGGCGATCCGACGGAGTTCGCCGGCAGGGTTGCCTCATTCGACGAAGACGCTCTGCGCAAGCGGGTGGAGATGGCGCGCGAGCTGCGTCCGGACATGCCGCTCGGGTTCCTGGCGCTCGTGGGGGCGGGGGACGACCCCGAGCTGCGGGAGCGCGGAAAGGCGATGGGCGACCGCATCTTCGGCGGGATGCTGGGCGAGCCGGAGCGGGTCGCGACGAACCTGCGACGGCTGGGCGAGCTTGGCATCGATCGCGTGCAGATGGCGCCCTCGACGCCGGACACGCTGACGCTGCTGGCGCCCTACCTGAACGAGGGCTAGCAGAGACCCGGCGCTACCACTCCCGCTCGAGGTAGGTCTCGAGCACGGCGTAGAAGTGGCGCAGCTTCATCTCGTTGTAGTCGGCGAGCTGGAGGGCGCCGCCCTCGAGCGAGTGCACACCCTTCTGGACCCAGGGCATGTTGCCGGTGTCCTGGTCCATGACCATGGCGAGACCGCCGATCTCGGGGGCCAGGGTCCAGCTGTCGTCGACGTCGAGCTCGTGGACGGGCGGGGCCGGGGGAGGCTCGGTGCCCTCGGGGGTGGGGGCGACGCAGATCGCCTCCATGATGCACTCCTCCGGGTTGCTGCCGTTGGGGCGGAAGCGGAACCAGATGGCGAGGGGTCCCCAGGAGCTGCTGGGCATGAGGTTGGGGAACAGGTTGTAGTAGATGTTCCCTGTCAGTTCCGTGTCGGAGACCTTGTCCATGAGGTCGCCGAGGAGAGGACGCATGGCCTCCCGCATGTCGTTGGCGGCCTTCGCGCGGACCGCAGCTGTGGCGCGGATGCGCTCGTCGCGAGTCTGGGGCTCGGCGGGCGCGGGCGGCCGGTCGTCCTCGATCTGGGCGTAGAGCTCGGAACCGTCGGGCGTCGAGCCGTTCTCGCCGGGCGATGCCCCGTTCTCCTCGAGCTTGCCGCCGGTGTTGTTGGGGTCGAGGTCCTCGGGGACCGCCATCCTCAGGCTTTCTTCGACCTGCGGACCGGCGACCCACTGGCAGAGGTGGAGGTCGGCGTGGCCGAGCTCACCCTCGACCCAGACGGCCTGCTGGGTGAAGACGCCGCTGCGGCCGTCGGGCATGGTGACGTCGACGTTGCCGTCGGGGCGGCGCTCGTAGATGGCGCCGGTGAAGGCGTGGCGCTCGCGGGGAACGCCGTCGGTGGAGGGCGGGAGGGGGGTCCACTCGATGCCCTCGAGGTGGGGGCTGGGGGCGCCGGCGGGGTTGTGCTGGCGCGAGTAGTTCTTGAAGGCGTCGAACTGGGCGTTGCAGTCACCGAAGCCCCAGACGACCTGGGGGTGCGTGGAGAAGACGTGCCACGACTCGGCGAAGGCGTCCTGGGCGACCTTCCAGTTGGCGCGGATGACCTTGCGGACTTCGGCAACCTTGTGGCGCTTCTCGTAGGGGAGGAGGACGAAGTTGTCGGGGAAGTCGTCGAGGAACTCCTCGAAGGGCTCGCAGTCGGGATCGGGGTTGATGAAGAGGAAGCGCCCCCAGCGCCCGACGGGCACCTCGGGGAGGTTCTGCTCTTCCTTGACGACGTAGGGGAAGTCCCACTGGCAGGGGATCTCCTTGATGGAGCCATCGAGGTGCCAGGCCCAGGCATGGAAGGGGCAGCGCAGCTCGTGGGTCTTCTTGCCGGCGCGCTCCTTGAGGCGGCGGCCGCGGTGGAGGCAGGCGTTGCGGAAGGCCTTGAACTCGTCCTCCGCGGTGTGAACGATGAGGAAGCTCAGCTCGCCGATCTCGTAGGGCATGTAGTCGCCGACGTTCGGAAGGTCGTCCTCGTGGCAGGCCATCTGCCAGACGTGCTTCCAGAGCTGCTCCATCTCCCTCTCGTGGTGCTCGCGCGAGAAGTAGAACTCGGCGGGGACGCGGGTGGGTCCCGGAGGCATGGCCGACTCGCGGCTGAGGTATTCAGGCACCTCGTGCGTGTCGTACTTGATCAACTCCTGGACGGAGAGCCCAGCGGAGCGGTTGGTGCCAGTCAGGGTTTCAACCATGGATGTGCCTCACTTGGAGCGAGATTTTACCGGTTGATCGTTGTGATGGTCACCGGTGTCGGGGTGGGGCTCGTGGGGGCGGTCGGGGCTACGATAGGTGCGGGCCCGTAGCTCAGCTGGAAGAGCAGTGGACTTTTAATCCATTGGTCGGGAGTTCGAGTCTCCCCGGGCCTACGAGTTGTACAAGGCCTGCAGCTAGCTGCTGGAGTACTCATCCGCGGGAATCCACAGGCTTGGTTCGGCATCCACCAGGCTCTGGATCACCGCTTCTGCTTCCAGTCTTCCTGCTGCGACTAGCGCCCACTGCTTATAGAGGTCCGTGGCTAAGACATGGACGGCCCCAATGTTCTCGGCAGCCTCGCGGACGTTTTGGTCGGGAGCTGGTCGCGACGACGGGTCCATCGTGCGAAATGGGTTGGCGAGCCACAGAGTAAGGTCGGGGAGGCGAGCGTACTCACCTAGGTAGCGTTCGCGGTGTTGACGAATCTGGCGGGAGTCATTTGTTTTCGTCCCGCTGGTGTACCCCTTCACTTCGACGATCGCCTCCCAGCCCGAGCTGTTCGGCAGCGTTAGCCGCAGATCTTCTCGCTTGGCCTCGCCCTCGTCGCACTCCGCGTCCATGTCTCGGACTACAAAGCCGAACTCGCTAAGAATCTCCCCGGCTGCTGCAACCAACTCATCACCATCAGCCCAGAGAGCCCGCCGAATACCCGCATCGGCCTGCACTCCTTCAGCGGCCAGTTCCTCCTGAATCTGCGCTCGCTCCGTTTGAAGGCGATCGAGATCCAAGTCGATCCCAGCGACTCGATCCGCCAGCGCTCGCTCTTCCGGCGTGTACCAGTCAGATCTCCGGCTCAACTTCGGCGGTGGATGGGGAACCCGAGCAGAGTCGACTTCATTGACATCAGAGAGGAAGGCTTGGAACCAGGCCGCGAGGTTGGGAACTTCCGGCAAAAGCAGTGCGATGGGCCTTGGCGAGTCGGCATCTGCGGCCTCTGGCCTGCTTGGAAGTTCCAGCCTCAGTGCTACAGGATGGCCTGAAGTCGTCTCGATCAGGGCAGTTCCGCCTTTTCGAGAAGTACCGATCACCGAAGGGGGAGCAGCGGATTGGGCAAGTTGTCGTGCCAATTGGGCGGCAAGTGACTCGTACGGGACGGGTGCTGCGGTTGCGGTCAGCTCCCGCTCGGTGCTCCTCGGGTGTGTCTCTGCGTAGTGCGATTGCGATGGCGCCCCCGGGTTCGTTCTGAAGGTGTCGGACCAATAGAAGTACATGGGCCCGATCGTCAGGAGGTTGACGCTGACGGGAAGCTGGTTATAGGAGAAGGCCCCCGAGACCACCACATCCGTCTCCGTCCAACTGTAGTCCTCCGTGTAGTCGGCTAGTGAGTCCGCCGACCTTAGCTCGCCACACAGCGGCGCAATCGACTGGAGTTGAAGCTCGTTGAGGCCGATGGCAGCTACCCGCGGCCGTTTAGCGACTGGCATACCTACTCCGAAAAGGGCTGCCCCGCCTTTGCGGTTGCAATGTAGGCAGCGATCTTACGCCACCTCCCCACCCGCTCAGGTCGGGCCAGCCCACTTCCCCGTGGAGTCCCTATACTGGCCGGGCCAGCCGGCACAGGAGCAGCGAGATGACTACGGAAACTGTCGCGGCGAGTTACGACCTTGACCCTGCCGATCCGGTCGCGGGGATAACGGATGAGGTGATCGCGCGCTGGCAACAGGATGGCGTCGTCATGCTGCGCAACGCGCTCGGGCCGGAGTGGATGATGCTGCTGGCGATGGGGCTGGGGAGGGTGCTCGCCGACACGGGCATGCAACGGGCCAAGTTCTTCGAGGGCACGAGCGGCGAGTTCGAGGAGACGGTCCGGAACTTCGACCGCTCGTTCGAGATCAGGCGCCTGCTCTACGACTCCCCGATCAAGAAGATCCTGGGGCGCTTCATCGGGTCGGAGAACGTCTGGTACTACTCGGACGAGTTCTTCCTGAAGCACGAGGGCGGGGCGGAGCGCACGCCCTGGCACCAGGACACGCCGTACTACCCGATCGGCGGGTCGCAGTTCGCCTCGATGTGGATCTCGCTGGACGAGCTGAAGCGCGAGGAGTGCCTCGAGTTCGTCGCGGGGAGCCACCTGGGGACGATGTACGACGGGTTCAACCCGTCGAAGCCGGAAGACCCGTCGAGCGGGTTCTACGGCGAGGAGCTGCCGATCCTCCCGGACATCCAGGCGGACCGGGACAGCTTCCCGATCGTCGGCTGGGAGGTGAACCCCGGCGACGTGATCGTGTCCAACCCGCACATCATCCACGGTGGCGGTCCGACGAACCTGGACAGCCAGCGCCGCGCCCTCGCGGTGCGGATGTTCGGCGACGACGTCGTGTTCGCGGAGCGGCCGGCGTCGCGGCCGACAGTGCCGATGACGCCGGGGCTGGGCATTCACCTGAAGCCCGGGGAGCCGCTACGCAGCCCCTGGTATCCGCAGCTGGACCCGCCGCCCCCGTCGGAGAGCTACGGCTAGGACGCAGGGATCCGAACCCCGGACTTACCGGGCTATGCACTAAGCTGAAGGCGACCCTCGCGAAGGAGGTTCGCATGGCGCTTCGCGACACCTTCCGATCGGCCATCGCGCCGCTGTACATCCGCGGGCGGCTGCTGCAGGAACGCATCGAGTCGGGGGTGGCCTGGTACCCGCTGGACCCCGGGTACATCGCGGACCCCTACCCGACCTACCGCAAGCTCCGGGAGCGGGACCCGTACCACGAGAGCCGGCTCACGGGCATGCTCATCGTGTCCCGCTACGAGGACGTGGACGCCATCCTTCGCGACCACCGGCGGTTCCGGAACAGCGATCGCGACTGGGTGCGGGACAGCCTCGTGAACACGAGCATCCGGCGGGAGCTGACGCCCTCGCTGCTCTCCCTCGATCCGCCCGACCACACGCGCCTGCGCGGCCTCGTGAATCGGGCGTTCACGCCCCGGGTGATGGCGCGGATGGAGGACCACGTCCGTGCGACGGCGCATGCGCTGCTGGACGAGGTCGGGGACAGCAACGAGTTCGACCTGATGTCGAACCTGGCGACGCTGCTGCCGATGGTGGTGATAGCGGAGATGATCGGCGTGCCCACGAACGACCGTGAGCGGTTCAAGACGTGGTCGGACCGTTTCGCGCGGGTGCTCGAACCGAACCTGACGGCGGAGGAAGGCCGTCTGGTGCTGGAAACGGCGGACGAATTCGAGCGGTACTTCGCCCCGACGATCGAGGAGCGCCGGCGGGAGCCAAGGGAAGACCTCGTGTCGCGACTGGCGCAGGCCGAGGAGGACGGCCAGAAGCTGACGAACGAGGAGACGCAGGTGACGCTGCGCCTTCTGCTGGTCGCGGGGAACGAGACGACCACGAACCTCATCGGGAACGGGCTTCGCGCCCTTCTGCAGCATCCCGAGCAGCTGCAACTCCTGCGGGAGCAGCCGGAGCTGATCCCGAACGCGATCGAGGAGCTGCTGCGCTACGACGCGCCGGTGCAACTCGACGGCCGGTACCTGGCGGAGGATGTCGAGATCGGGGGGAAGCTCGCGAAGAAGAACACGCGGATAGGGCTGACCATCGGCGGGGCGAACCGCGATCCGGAGCAGTTCAGCGACCCCGACAAGCTCGACGTGACGCGGGAGGAGACGGTCAACATCTCCTTCGGGCGGGGGATCCACCACTGCCTCGGGGCGCCGCTGGCGCGTCTCGAGGGGCGGATCGCCTTCGAGGTGCTGCTGGAGCGATTCGACGAGATCGGGTTCGGCTCGGGGGAGCCGGTCTACAAGCCGAACATCGTGCTGCGAGGTCTGAGGCAGTTCCCGATCCAGGTGCGCCACCGAGGCGGCCGCAGCTTCGCGGGGGCGGAGCCGGAGCCGACGGCAGCGGCGGGGTAGGCGGCCTCCCTCCAACGTCTCCTCCTACGCAGTCCGCTGTGTTTCTTTTCACGAACTGGACGGGTGATTCTTTTCACATATTGCAGGACTAGTTGTGCGAATTGCATCCTCGAATTCGTGCGCTGAAGTGCCTTGACGAGCCGCGTACGATTGCGGAACACTCGATCCGAAAGGGCCGAATACACACCGTGCGAAAGGGGGGGTGAGATGGTGACGGAGAGTCGAGAACACCCAGCAGAGATCGGGGACGGCGAGCGGCTGCGCGGACCGGAGGCGCTGCACCATGCGCGGGAGCGGATGGATACCGCCATCGTGGCGTCCGCGGAGGATGCGATGGCCTGGGCCAGGGGCCTGCACGACGCGCTCGAAGAGCTGGCCGAAGTGCTTCGCCGGCACCGGGATGCGTCGGAGCGACCCGGTGGCAGCCTCGATGAGATGGAAAGGATGGAGCCGCGGCTCAGCGCGCGCATCGCGCAGTCGCGGGCGGAGCACCAGCCGCTTATCGATCGCACCGAGGAACTCCGGGATACGGTGGCGCGGCAGATGGAGGGGGGCAGGCTGGAGGTCAACCACCTTCGGGGGGTTGCGGGACGCCTGGAGAGCGACTTCCGGCACCACATCGCGGCCGGCATCGAGCTCACCTACGAAGCCTTCGAACGCGATATGGGCGGGGAAGGCTAGGCCTGAATCGACTCTGGGGAACAACGCGGAACACGCGGGAAGGGGCACTCCATGGACGAGCCACACACCTACAAGATCGTCGAACTCGTTGGCTCCTCGCCGGACGGCGTGGATGCGGCCATCGCCAACGCGCTGGAGCGTGCCAGCCGGACACTGCGCAACCTCGACTGGTTCGAGGTACGGCAGATCCGGGGCGCGATCAGCGACGGGCAGGCGGCGGCGACGCAGGTCACGCTGGGCGTCGGCTTCCGAATCCTCAGTCCGGAGGATCTGCACCGGGAGTGACGCCCGGAATGCGGGCGGCATGCCGGCACTTGCTGTAAACTGCACATAGCTGGAGCTCAGCGCGAGGAGCACCATTCCGGCATGCCGCTCGAGGGCGCCGCGGCGCCGTTCACTGATCGCTACCAGGACGACCACTCGGTCCAGCCGATCCTCACTCCCATCGGGAACGAGGTCGGCTGTTATCGCGAGTGGATGCGGCTGCGGCTCGATCCCGTCTACTACGGGCGCGGCGTTCCCCACGGCAACGGGGAGCCGGTGGTGGTGGTGCCCGGGTTCATGGGCACGGACCTCTCGCTCATGGAGCTGTTCTGGTGGCTGGGGCGGATCGGCTACCGGCCCTACTACTCCGGCCTGGGGTTGAACGTCGACTGTCCGGACGCTTCCAGCGATCTCGTGCTGGGCACGGTTCGGCGGGCGGCCGAGGAGACGGGGCAGCGCGTCCACCTCATCGGACACAGCCTGGGAGCGCTGATCGCACGGAGCGTCGCGTTCGAGCACCCGGAGTCGGTGGACCTGCTGATCTCGCTGGCGGCGCCGTTCAACGAGGTGGCGTATGTGCACCCGGCGCTGATCGAGGCGATGGCGGCGGTGCGCAGGGGAGCCGGTTCACACCTGACCTGGAACGTGTCCCCGGCGTGCTACAGCGGGCACTGCACGTGCCGCTTCACGGCCAACATCATGCGGCCGCGCCGGCCGACGTTCCGACGGCGGGCGCTCTATGCGGAGCGGGACGGGCTGGTGAGCCCGGAGAGCTGCATCGAGGACGAGCCCGAGTACAACATCGGGATCGCGACGAGCCACTACGGGATCATCTACAGCAGCGAGGCCTACAGGACGGTGGCGGAGCTGCTGGCGGAAGCGAACGGCTAGACCTTCGCCCCGGTCTTCGCGTTCTTCTTCGCGGGGGTCCCGCTGGTGGCGGCGGTGAAGCTATCGAGGCCCTTCTGGAAGAGGTCGGCCCAGGGGTTCGAGGCCTGCCACTCGCGGGAGAGGTCGAGAGCGGCTTCGGCAGCCGCGCGGCTGGCGTTGAGGAGGCTGTCGAGGGCCTCGCGGGCCTCGCCGCTGGCGGCGACGGCTTCCTTGTAGGCGGTCTGGGTGAAGTCCAGGGCCTGGCTCTGGGCGGCCACGGCCGACTCCATGATGGCCGAGTAGGCAGCCGCCATATCGGACGGGTCGGCGGCGACGCGCTTCGCGAGGTCGAGGGTCTGGCGCTGGGCGGCGGTCACCTCGGCGAGGAGCTGGCGGGAGAGGCCGAGGCCGCGCTCGTTGGCCTGCTCGATGGCGCGGGTGAGGGCGTCGTAGCTCTCGAGGAGGGCGTTGAAGTACTGCTCGGTCTGGGAATTGGCGCTCATGGTGTGGCTCCGTGATTGGTTCTGATGAGAGAAGGTTAGGGCCGGCGGCAGCTACATGCAAATTGCATATTGCGTGTATCGGCACCTAGCAACAGAATGTCCTCATGGCTGAGAGCGCGGGACGCAAGCGCACGACCTCGGAGCCGCGGCTCCACGGGGAGATGCTGGCCACGAGCCTGCTCGCCTTCCTGAAGGGCTGTAACGCGTACGGCTACCAGCTCAGCCAGCAACTGAGCGAGTCTGGACTGCCCCAGTCGGACAGCGGGACCGTGTACCGGGCCCTGCGGCAGCTGGAAAGCAGCGGCTTCGTGTCCTCGTTCTGGGACACCTCCGACCAGGGGCCGGCGCGGCGGATGTACTCGCTGACCGCAGCGGGCGAGCTGTTCCTGCGGACCTGGATCGACGCCCTGAACCGGTACCAGGAGGTGCTCACGGGCGCGCTGGCGGGCTTCGATGCCCCCGCTGCGACCGAGGACGCCAGTACCGAAGAGGAAGTGACATGAGCACGAACGAAACCGCGGCGCCCGATTTCTCCGAGGCGTGGCGAGAATGGGCCACCCAGTCGGAGCGGCAGTGGAACGAGTTCTTCAACCAGATGATGGGGACCGAGGAGTTCAGCCAGAGCCTGGGCCGGAACCTCGACGTGTTCCTCCACTTTCAGAAGACGATGAACGAGGCGATGGGTTCGTTCTTCACGGCGATGAACGTTCCCACGCGGACGGACGTGCTGGCGCTGGGCGACCGCATGCTGGCGATCGAGAACCGGCTGGCGGCGTTGGAAGCGCAGCTCTCGGCGGCGCTGGCCGCTGTTCCGTCCACCGATACGAAGGCCAAGCCGGCGCGGCCGAAGCGGACCAAGCGTCCCCCGGCAGCCGCGAAGGAAGCGCCCGCGAATTAATCCTGCGGTAACCCGCTTATTCAATTCCCAACCGAGAATCAATTGTGTGTTGCGGGTCGCGCCCGCACCGTGGATAGACCGTGACGACTGCCTCCGCCTCGCCCGATGTTGCCAACCAGGTCCAGACGACTGTGGACACGATCCTGCGTCGCGGGCTGGTCGGGCTCGAGTACATCTCGCTGGAAGACCCACAGGTCGGCTCCACGCCGAAGGACACGATCCACACCGACGGGTCGATGAAGCTGTACCACTATCGCGCGCAGACCGAGGAGGTTTACCGCGTTCCGCTGCTGGTCGTGACGTCGCTGGTCAGCAAGCCGTACATCCTCGACCTGACGCCGGGCCAGAGCATGATGGAGTACCTCGTGCAGCAGGGGTACGACGTGTACCTGATCGACTGGGGCGTGCCCCGCAACGAGGACAGCGGCCTGCGGCTCGAGGACTACGCCCTCTCCCGCATCCCGGAGTGCGTCGAGCGCGTGCTCGAGGATTCGGGTGAGGAAGAGCTGAACCTGCTGGGGTACTGCGTGGGCGGATCGCTCGCGCTGATGTACATGGGTACGCATCCGGACGCGCCGGTGGAGAACATGGTCTGCCTGACCACGCCGGTGAACTTCAAGGGGATGGGGCTGTTCAGCCAGTGGACGGACGAGCGCTACTTCGATGTCGACCGCATCGTGGACACGCTGGGGAACGTTCCCGGCGAGATCCTGCTGTCGGCGTTCGACATGCTGCGTCCCACCGGGCGGCTCACGAGTCCGATCCAGGTGCTCGACCGGATCCGGGACGACAAGTACGTGAAGTCGTTCATGATGGTCGACCGCTGGGCAGCCGATCAGATCCCGTTCCCGGGCGAGGCCTTCCGCCAGATGGTGAAGGAGCTCTACTGGAAGAACGCGATGCTGGAGGGGTCGCTGGAGCTGGACGGCCAGCGCGTGGACCTTTCGACCATCGACGTGCCGATGATTCACGCGATGGCGCAACACGACCACATCGTGCCGTATGAGGCGGCCAAGCCCGCGCTCGAGCGGGTGGGGTCGGAAGACACGGAGGAGGTCGTCCTGCGGGGCGGCCACGCAAGTCTCGTAGCCGGAGGGAACGCCATGTATCGTCTCTGGCCAAAGTTGGACCAATGGCTTTCGGTACGTTCGATCTGACCTCGACCACCAGCGACTCGCGTTATCCGGCGGCCGGCGCGGTCGGCGGGCAGCGCGTGACGCTCCGGCTCATGGACGCGAGTGATGGCGACGGGATACTCGCCTTTGCACGCGCCTTGCCCGAGCACGACCTGCTCTTCCTGCGCCGCGACATCACGCAGACGGACCAAGTCGAGACGTGGGTGCAGCGCATCGAGGCGGGAGTGACCACCTCCCTGCTCGTGCTCGACCAGGACGACAGCATTGCCGGGTACGCGACCGTGGACGGGAGCGACCTGCCCTGGTCGCAGCATGTGGCGGAATTGCGCGTGCTCGTGGGCCCCACGCTGCGGGGCCGGGGCATCGGGCGGCTCCTGACGGAGGAAGCGTTCCGGATCGCCCTGGGCATGGGCGTCGACAAGATCATCGGGCAGATGACGGTGGACCAGCACGAGGCGATCGCGGTCTTCCGCTCGCTCGGCTTCCAGCCAGAGGCGCTGCTGCGGGACCACGTGAAGGATCGCGAGGGCGAGAAGCACGACCTCGTCATCCTCAGCCACGATGTGGCGGCGGCCCAGCGGACGATGGCTGCCGTGGGCGTGCTCGACGCCGTGAGCGAGAACCAGGGCTAGTCCTTGGACGACATAACCGCCCGCATCATCGAGTTCTACGCAACTCCGCCGCCGCCGGACCTTCCGCGCGTAACGGGCCTCGAGATCCGCGAGCGCTGGGCGATGACGGCAAGCTTCCTGAACCAGGACGGCCCGGACCGCAAGGTTGAGCGTGGCGTCGAAGTGGCGACGCGCCGGGGCGAGGCTCTGACAGTCGACCTGTATCCGGCGGATGGGGTAGGTCCGCATCCGGGAGTCCTGTTCATCCACGGTGGCTCGTGGGTCGCCGGTTCTCCGTTGACGCACGACAAGCTCGCGCAGCGGCTGGCGGAAAGGGGGTACTCCGTGGTCAGCGTCGATTACGCACTGGCGCCGGAGCACAAGCACCCGGAGGGGCTCGACGACTGCGTACTGGCCGCGGACTGGCTGAAGGCCGAGGCCGAAGGGCTCGGCATCGACCCAGGGCGGCTCGCGATCATGGGCGACTCCGCGGGCGGGAACCTCGCAGCGGCGACGCTGCACCGGCTGCTCGAACGCGACGGCGCGACGCCGTTCCAGGCTGCCGTGCTGCCGTACGGTGTCTACGACTTCCCCGCGATGCTGGAGCTGCCGGATGACGCGCCCTTCGTGAACGGGCGTATCTTCGTCTGGCAGGTGGAGGACTACCTCGGAGTGGCGCCGGATGACCCGAAGCTGGCCTCGCCGGCGGTGTCCCCGCGCTTCAGCCCGCACCTGGCCAGCTACCCGCCCGTGTTCATGACGGCGGGAACGCGCGATCCACTGCTCCAGCAATCCCTGGACTTCGCGGAGTCGCTGCGAGCGGCAGGAGTCGAGACGGAAGTGCTGGTCTGCGAGGAGGCGACGCATGCGTTCCTGCAGATCGAGGAGGTAGCCGCGGCGGCAGAGGGGCTGGAGGCGGTCGTGGCGTTCCTCGGGCGGAATCTGGGCAGCTAGGCCAGGAGCTCCGCACAGCGGCGCAACAGGCGCTTCTCGGACGAGGGGAGAAGTGCGAGGAAGGGGCGGGCGGCTTCCTTGTCGCCATCGATGAGGTGGAGGATGGCGGCCACGCGGGCGAGCATGGTGTGGTCGAACCCGGCCAGATCCTCGCCGAGAAGCGCATCGACGGGACGGGTTCCCGCGTCCGCGAGGGCGCGAAGCATACTCGCGAGGCGGGCGGCCTCGAGCGTCTCGCTGAAGGGGTCCTCGATCGGGTCGGGCGAGAGGGTGTCGGCGCGAATGGCCCGGGCCTCCATGTCGTCCTCGTCCCAGACGCGGTAGTGGCGCAGAAGTGACTCGACGGTGACGGCGCGCACGAGCCGGGGCTGGGGCACAGACTCGCCGAAAGCCCGCATCGCGAGGCCCTCGCGGATGCCGCCGGAGGCGACCGTGAGCCGGTCGGCTCCGAGGCGCCGCATCATCTCTTCGAGGATGATGGCGCCGCCGACGATGGAGTCGGCGCGGCCGGCGCGCACGCCATCGATGGCGGAGCGCTCGTTCGTGCTGTGGCCGGCAAGGAAGGCGCTTACGCCCCGAAGGGTGTCGCGATCGAGGGAGTAGCCGTGGGTGCGCGGGATGGGATAGGGGGCCCGCCGCTGGGCGAAGCGGGCAAGGGTTCGGGCGCTGCCGCCGGTCGCGACCAGCTCCTCGCCCTCGGCCAGACCGGAGGGTGCGCTGGTTGCGAGCGTGTCCGCGACCATGTGTCGCATGGCCTTGAGCTGTTTGCGCGCGGGCGGGTCCTCGGTGAGCCACTCGGCGCTCGCGCTGAGTGCGCCCAGGGGGAAGCTCCAGGCGCCAACGATCCTGCCGGCGATGACGCGGGCGACCTCGGTGCTCCCACCGCCGATATCGACGACGACGCCGGAGCGGATGGGCAGGCCGTGCAGGGCCCCGGTGGCGGCGTACTCGGCTTCCTCCGAGCCGTCGAGCACCTCGATCGCGAGCCCCAGTTCGGCGTGCACGCGAGCGAGCAGCTCGGCGCGGTTGCGCGCGGAGCGGATGGCGGCGGTGGCGACGACCCTGATCGAGTCGGCGCCTGCCTCGCGGGCAAAGGCCGCGAATTCGCCGACGGCGTCGATGGTGGTGGCGATGCCGCGTTCGCTGAGGCGGGAGTTTTCGTCGAGCTCGGTGGCGAGGCGGAGATCGAGCCGTTCCTCGGCGACGACCTCGATTACGCCCGGGATGGGGTGTTCAACGACGACGACGCGGGCCGAGTTCGAGCCGAGGTCGACGATGGCGAGCGGGGCCTTCGAAGGGGGAGCAAAGGAAACGCCGTCAGTAACGGCGGATGGAGCAGAACTATCTGGGAAAACTCCCATCAACGTCACCATAATGGATGGGAGTCCAGGAAATGTTAACGAGCGTTCACGAATTGGAGAGGGCGCCCTTGAGGGTGTGCCAGCGGCGTCCGCGAAGGCGAGCATAGCGCTTGGGAAACTTCCAGCGATAGCCCTCGGCCTCGGCAACTGCGTTGGCGGCCAACTCGGCGGCGGCACGAAGGCCGCCCTTGCCGAGGCTTTCGTCCTTCGCCAACCCCGAGTAGAACTCCGCCGCGATCACGGCGTCCTGGTGGTCGCCGAGCAGGGTCTGAAGCCTCGTCACCTGGCGGATGTAGGCCTCGGCAGGTTCCCCGCCAAGGGGGGAGAAGAATTCCAGCACGTAGCGCAGGTCCCGCACCTTCAGGCGAAGGGCGTGGTAGTCGGAGTCGGGGGAGCTGGCCCTGACCGCGGATCCAGTGTCCCGGGCAGGGCGGCGCTGGGCCTGGATAAGGGGGAGGGCCGCCTTCAGGGCCGATTCGTCGCCACGGCCGGGGACCGGTCCCGCGCGGAGCAGGTCCGACATCGCTTCGGTCATCGCGACATAACGATCCGAGTCGAAAGCCGCGAGCACGGCCTCCCGGGCGCGGGCGCGCCGTTCATCGAAGATCGCCTCGATCGCCTTTGCAGCCTTGCGTCCAATCAGCGGCGCGGCCAGGGCGAAGCGCTCCCGTTGCACGTCGAGGTCGCGGGCCTCGCCGAGGGAGCGCCCGAGCCAGCGCAGCTCCTTGCCCTGATCCGCGAGCTCCGGGGGGAGAATGTCCTGGAAGGTTTCGAGGGCTGCGCGCAAGCGCCGGGTGGCGACACGCATCTGGTGGACGCCTTCGATGTCCTCACCGAGGCGAGCCATGGGCTCGTGCTCGACGAGCCGAAGGAAGCCCCGCCGGAGGGATGCGTAGGCGACTTCGGCCAGTGTGCTCAGGCGGTCGACGGTCATGGGTCCGAGGGGGCGGGGTTCCCAGCCGGGCGAGGCGCCCGACGCGGCCAGGGCGGCCGCCAGCTTGCCGGTGGGCGCGGGGCGCAGGCCGGCGCCCACCTGCAGGGCCCCGACGAAGGGTCGGGCGCGGTCGACGGCATCCCCGTCCACCTCTACCTCGACATACTGCAACTCGTGGGCGCGCGACCCCTCCCCGACGGTTGTGCGGTCGAGGGACACCTCCCCGAGGGGTCCGTCACCATCGGCCAGGGTGAGGGTGGTGCGGTGCGTGGTGAGGGCGGCGACACGCGCGAGCGGATGGGGTCCGGCGAGCGTGCGGAGAAGACGGCCGGCTTCGCCTGCAGGCTTGGCGATGTTTCCGGCGAGCCCGCCGAGGGCGTCGATAGGCTCGTTCAGCTCGATGCGACGGCGCATGTGGGCGTCGCCACCGGAGAGCCCCTTGAGCGTGAGCTCGGCTGCTTCGCCCCGCCGGCGCACGCGGCAGGCGAAGCCGGCCCGCCAGACGAGCCAGCCAGCGGTGTCCCAGTACTCGTCGTGCTGCTCGCGTTCGGGTTGGGCGCTCACCTCGAAGGCGTCCGGGGTGTTCTCATCGAGCCAGGTGCGCACGGCGGCGAGGTCATCGGCGATGAACTGCCACTCCGTTTCCATAACCGTGGCCGAATTTGTCATGGATTTGTATCGTAAACGGTCCGGGAAGCGGCTCGTTCACACACTGGTCGTTACTGCCCGGACTATCCAGTCGAAGGGGCATCGTCGTTGGTTTCCACCGTTCTCTCCCGCGAACGCTCCTGGCTCCGGTTCAACCACCGCGTCCTGCTGCAGGCGACCCGGGACGACGTTCCTCTGCTGGAGAAGCTGCGCTTCCTCGCGATCTTCGCGGCGAACCTCGACGAGTTCTTCGCGGCGCGCATCTACGGCGTGTACGAACGCGGGCGAAGCGGCGGCCGGCAGGAGCAGGACGAGTACCGGACGGTCCTGGCGGAGGCGTACGAGAGCGCACTGCAGGCCACCGAGATCCACGAGCAGCTGCGGAATGCGCTCACGGAGGTCGGCTTCCTGCTGCTGGAGCCGGGGGAGCTGACGCCCCTCGAGCGGAGCTACTTCGGCGCGTACCTGGCGGAGGAGGCCTCGCCGCGGGCGGACCTGCTCGATCCGGGGGCGCTGTCGGGACTGTCGAGCCAGGCCCTCTACCTGGCGGCGGGGCGCGAGTCGCTGGACTACCTGGTGCGCCTCCCCGACTCGCTGCCGCGGCTGCTGCCGGTGCCGGGGCGGCCGGGGGCGTTCGTGCGGCTGGGACCGCTCGTGCGCCTGCGCAGCGACCTCTTCCTGCCGGAAGACCTGCCCATGTACGAGATGCGGCTCACGCGCCTGGCCGACCTCGACGTGCAGCGCGTCGACTGGGACGACCTCGCGCAGGCGATCGAGGACCGGCCGGAGGGGCCGGCGACGCGCCTGGAAGTCGAGCGGGCCTTCCCCTGGGTGGCAGACGTACGGGAAGCGCTCAACCTGCCCGAGGAGGCGGCCTTCCGGCTCTCGCCGCCCCTCGATCACCGCTACCTGAACACGCTCATCGGAGAGGATCCGCCGAGGCCGAACTCGACGCCCCTCCGGTACGAGCCGATCGAGCCACGGGAAGCGCCGGACTTCGAGTCCGATCCCTTCGGACTGCTCGACGAGCGCGACGTGGCGTTCTACCACCCGCTCGACGACTACGGCGCCGTCGAGGCCTTCGTGGATCGCGCGGCGGCGGACCCGGAGGTCGACCAGATACGCGTCAGCCTGTACCGCCTGGGGGCGCGCAATCCGATCGCGGAAGCCCTGATGCGGGCGGCGGAGGCGGGGAAGGACGTGGCGGTGCTGCTGGAGGGGCGGGCCCGCTTCGACGAGCTCCAGAACCTGCACTGGAGCCTGCTGTTCCGGGCCTCGGGCATCCGCATCCTGCCGCTGCCGGTGGGCTACAAGGTTCACGCCAAGGCGCTGTACGTGCGGCGGGCGGGGCGGGGCTACGTGCACCTGTGTACGGGCAACTACAACCCGATGAACGGGCGGCTCTACACCGACATCTCGCTGTTCAGCTCGAACGCGGAGCTTGCGGGCGACGCGCTGGAGTTCTTCGAGTCGCTCGAAGATGGCGAGCCGCCCCAGCTCCAGCGCATGCGGTACGGGATCGACGCCCGGGACGCGATGCTGGAGAAGATCCGGGCAGAGGCGAACTCCGGAGGCCACATCATCCTCAAGATGAACCATCTGACCGATCCGGCCGTCTTCGAGGCGCTTGGGGAGGCGGCGGATGCGGGGGCGCGCGTGGACGTGATCGCGCGCAGCACGCTCACCCTGCACGACGAGCGCTTCACGATGCGGAGCATCGTTGGGCGCTTCCTGGAACATGCGCGCGTGGCTGCGTTCCAGTCGGGCGGTGCGTGGGAGGTGTGGGCCGGCAGCGCCGACTGGATGCCGCGCAACTTCGAGGAGCGGATCGAGCTCATCTTTCCGGTGCTGGACACGGACATCGCGGCGCACATCGTCGAGCTGCTGCACCGGCAGATGCAGGACGACGTCAACGCCTTCGACATGCTCCCCGACGGGACACATGAACCGCGCTGGGGCGGCGAGGTGAACGCACAGCTCGTTCCCCTGTAGCGCAGCGGGGCATCGCCGTGCTGGCCTGACGGCTTGCGCTCGGGGTGTTGCGCGCGCACGCTGAGCACACATGCGAGTGTCCGCGCGCCGCACGGTGCGACGGCGGCTGATGGGCTCACGAACCATCAGCATCGAGCCCCCGAGCCGTTCACGACCCTTCGGCTCGGGCGGCATCCGCATCCTCATTGGGTTCGGACTGGTCCTCGCGATCGCGACACCCCTGCTGCACCTGCCCATCTCCCACACCGGGCAGGAACCGACCGTGCTCGAGTCTCTGTTCACGGCGATCTCGGCGATCTGCGTGACGGGCCTGGTGGTGGTCGAGACGCAGACGCACTGGAGCCATTTCGGCGAGGCCGTGATCCTCGCGCTCATCCAGGTTGGCGGGCTCGGCTACATGGCGGGGATGGGGATCGTGCTGTGGGTGCTGGGGCGCAACCTGGGCCTGCGCGACCGCAACCTGATGCGCCTCTACTACGGGGCGCCGAGCATGCGCGAATCGGTCTCGTTCGTACGGACGATCGTGCTCTACACGCTGACGTTCGAGGTGCTGGGCACGCTTGCGCTGTTCGGGGGCTTCGTGAGTGCGGGCGTACCGATCGCGCGGAGCGTGTGGTGGGCGGTGTTCCATGCGGTCTCTGCCTTCAACGTGGCGGGTTTCAACGTGACGGGCGAGGACATGCGTCCGTTCGCCGACGATCCGGCCGTGCTCATTCCCATGATCATCCTCTGCCTCGGGGGTTCGCTGGGGGCGGTGCCGGTCATCCTTGGCGTGCTGCGGCTCGACCCTCGCCGGATGCCGCTCGACGCGAAGATGGTGCTGGCGGCGGCGGTCTGCGTGGTGGGGGGGAGCGCGCTGTTCATCGGCATCGCGGAGTGGGCGAACACGGGCACTCTGGCAACGGTGGCGGAGAGCGACCGTCCCGTGCTGGCGCTCTTCCAGGCGTCGATGTGGGTCTCGGGCTTCAGTGCGGTCGAGACGGGCCTTCTGCACGAGCACACGAAGCTGTTCGAGTCGGTGCTGATGCTGGTGGGCGGGGCGGCCGGATCGCCAGCGGGAGGGCTGAAGCTGGGGACGCTGGCGGTGCTCGTGGCCGGCACGGTGGCCGCCCTGCGGGGCCGCGACGGCGTGGTCGCCTTCGGGCGCCTGCTCCCGCAGGCGGTGATCCGTCAGGCGGTTGGCATCGTGTTCGCGTTCGCAGCGGTCCACTTCGTCGTGTCGATGATCCTGCTGCGGATGTCAAATGAACCGTTCATCGACGTGCTCTACGAGACGTCCTCGGCGGTGGGAACGGTGGGGTGGTCGACGGGGATCACGCCGGATCTGAGCACGGCCGCCACGGTCGTGGTGATGGTCACGATCCTGGTGGGGCGGTTCCTGCCGCTGCTGCTGGTGTTGCAGATCGCCCGCAGCCGCAAGGCGCCGGTCGGCGCCCAGCTCGTCGACAACGTGCGGTTGGGGTAGCTGCGCCCGGTCCGTCCTAGGGGTTGAAGCCGGGGGGCAGGCGGAGGTGCGAAGGGTTCAGGTCCTCGACGGAGGGGCAGCCGAGCAGCGTGAGCGTTCCCGCGATGCCCTGGCGGTAGACCTCGAGAATCTGACGCACGCCCTGCTCGCCGCCGGCGGCGAGAGCCCAGATGTAGGGACGCCCGACCATGACGGCCTTCGCCCCCAAAGCCACCGCCTTCACGACATCGCTGCCGCGGCGCACGCCACCGTCGAGGAGCACCTCGAGGTTGTCGCCGACGGCATCGACGATCTCGGGGAGGACGCGGATGGTGGCGGGGGAGCCGTCGAGGGAGTTGCCGCCGTGGTTCGAGACGGAGATGGCGTCGACGCCCTCATCGACGGCGCGGCGGGCATCGTCGATGGAGGTGATGCCCTTCACGACGAAGGGGCCGTCCCACTGCTTGCGGGCCCAGACGATGTCGTCCCAGGTAGGAGGATGGGCCATGATGCCGGCGCCCACCTGGCTCGCGGTCAGGTTGGCGTTGCCGGGGGCGTTCGGGAATACGAGGTCGACGCCGCCCTTGAGGAAGTTGAGCGCCCAGAGGGGCCGCGTGATCATCTCGGGGGCGTACTTGAGGGCGGTTGGCAGATCGACGGTGTCGGGGACGCCGGGGTGGCCGCGCTGGTAGTCCTGGCCGCCGGAGAGGGCGGCGAAGTCGACGGTGATGATGAGGACGCGGCAGCCGGCGGCCTTGGCGCGCTCGATGGCGACGGCGGACCCTTCGCGGCCGCCGAGCATGTAGAGCTGGAACCAGACGTCGCTGGCGTTGGCCGTGATGGTCTCGATGGAGTAGCTCGAGAGGATGCCGAGTCCGACGGCCGTGCCGGCGGCCTCGGCGGCGCGGGCGACCCCGAGTTCGCCATCGGGATGGGCGATGCGGATGAAGCCGGCGGGTGTCGTGATGAGGGGCATCGAGATTTCGCGCCCGAGGACGGTGGTCGAGAGCTTGCGGGGCTCGTGGGAGTCGAGGATGCGAGCCTGCAGGCCGATCTCCTTGAAGCCGTCGCGATTGGCGCGGACGGTGCGGCGGAGCTCGGTGCCGGCCTCGGTGTACCAGTAGATGGATCGCGGCAGCTTGCGCTTGGCCTCGCGGCGAGCGTGCGCCACAGACGTGAGGGGGACGGTTCCCAGACCAAGGACCATTGGGCTCCTCCTGGAGGGGTCGAGCCTTCGTGGCCCGGGTGTGCTGTGGTAGCAGGGGAGAGACTCGAACTCTCGACCTCACGATTATGAGTCGTGCGCTCTTACCAGCTGAGCTACCCTGCCACGAAGGCTCAAGGGTACGGAGCGCCCGCGCGTCGGGCAATGTGGGGAGGGTGGCTGCAATGGTCGGGGGGACAGGCGCCTGGAATGCGATTCGGCGCTTCGTCCGCCTGCCGTGGAGGCGAAGGCTCTCCGCGGAAGCCATCGGCATCCTGCTGGAGACCGCCAGGACCGGGGAGCGGGACTTCCCCGAGACGATCGAGGGGCAGGAGGCGGTCGACGAGTTGCTGGATGCGGGATATGTGGAGCTCTACCAGCCAACGCAGGGCGAGACCGTCTTCACGCGGCGGGGGAGCTTCCAGGAGGCGGTTGAGGTGCAGACGTACGCGAGCCGAGTCCGCCTGGTCACGACCTCGAAGGGCGAAACGCTCGCGCGGCGGCTGTCTCCGCGCATTGGGGAGTGACGGCAGGGCAGCGAGCCTGCAGGGTCTCTACCGAACGACCGCCAGCGAGCCGCGCTCGGGGTCCTTGGTGACCTCGATGCGGCGGCCGAAGCTCTCGCGCAGCTCTTCGATGTGCGTAACGAGGAGGATGAGGCGGAACTCGGCGCTGATGGCGTTGATCGCGGCCACGAGGCGGTCACGGCCTTCCTCGTCCTGGGTGCCGAAACCCTCGTCGATGATGAGCGTCGGGAGGGAGGCGCCGGAGCGCATCGCGAGGAGCCGCGAGAGGGCGATACGCAGGGCGAAGTCGACGCGGAACTTCTCGCCGCCGCTGTACATCTCGTAGTCGCGGGTGCCGAGGTCGTCGCTGATGTTGATGTCGAGGGTCTCGACGGGCTTGCCGGAGGCGCTCTCGCGCTGGGTGCGGAGGGAGACCTGGGTGCGGCCGCGGCCCTCGGTTAGCTGGTCGAGGAGGCCGTTGGTGATGCGTTCGAGTTCGGGCAGGGACTGCTCGATGAGCATGGCCTGGACGCCGTCGCGGCCGAACGCCTTCGCGAGGTCTTCGTGGAGCTGGGCGGCATCGCGTGCGGCGGCGAGGCGGTCCTTCGCCTCCTCGACGCGCGCAGCCAGCTCCTGGAGGGCGTCGCGGCGCTCCTCGAGGCGGCCGTGCTCCTTATCGAGGGTGGTGAGGCGGTCGCGGCACTCCGCGACGGCGTCTTCCACGGCAGCGAGGCGGGCGGAAACGTCCTGGGAGGCGTCCAGCTCGGCGCGAGCCTCGGCGAGGGCCTCCCGGGCCTCGGTACGCTCCTGGTTCTCGCGGCGCAGCTCGTCGCGGGCCTCCGCGATGCGGTCGCCGAGGCCCTCCGCGCGTGCCTTCGCCTCGGTGAGCGCGTTGTAGTCCGGCTCGGCGGCCTGGAGCGCGGCGACCCGCTGGCGGGCGCCGGCGTGGCGCTCCCGGTCGTAGCCGAGTGCGCCGAGCTGTTCGCAAGCGGCGGAGCGGCGTTCGCGCGCTTCGGGGGCGAATGCGTCCGTCTCGACGGTCTGGGTGAGGGCGGCGAGCTGGGCGGCGAGGTCGGGGATGGCGCTCTCGGCGTTTCCCGCTTCGGTCAGGCGTCCGGCCAGCGCCTGCGCGCATGAGCGGACGCGGTCGTCGAGTGCGGTACGTTCCCGCTGGAGGTCGGCGGCCCGCTGCTGGTGTTGCCCTGCGGCAGCCATCGACTCGTCGACGGCGTCCTGCGCCTTCTTGTACCGGTCGCCGAGCTGGCGGCGCTCCTGCCGGTACTGCTCGACCGTGGCATGCAGCTCCTCCGGGCTGAGGGGCTTGCGACAGACGGGGCAGAGGGGTTTGCCCTCGGCCTCGGCGAGGGTCGCCTCGCGATCCTTGAGGTCCTGGGCGCGAGCCTTGTAGCCCCCGGCCTCGTGGGAACGCTCGGCCTGCAGGCGCTGGGCCTCGGTGGCCGCGTCCCGTTCGCCCTGGATGTCGGCGTCGAGCTGGGTGAGGCGCGCGCGTTCTCGAACCAGCCCGGATTCCTCCTCGCGGAGGGCGGGCAGCGTCGCGACGAGCGCGAGCGCTCGTTCGTGCTGCTCGGAGAGGCCGTCGATAGTCGTCTGCAGGCCCCTGCGCTCTTGGGCGATCTCGCTGTCGGCAGTGGCGATGGCGTCCTCGAGGCCGCGGGCCTCGGAAGCGAGGTCCGCGAAGGTGCGCTCCTCGTCGCGCGCCTGCTGGAGTTGGCCGTAGGCCTCCTCGATCCGGGGGGCGTGCGCGAGCGTCTCCCGGACCGTCTCCAGGTCGCGGTCGAGTCCGGCGATGGCTTCGGTGCGGCGCCCTACGGCCTGGTCGCGCGAGGCGAGCCGGTCCCCGGCGTCCGCGACCGCGCGCTCGCGGCGCTGGTACTCCGCGGCGGCGACGCGTAGCTCCTCGGCCTCGGTCTCCTCGGCTTCGAGGCGGAGGCGAACGTCCTTGCGTTCGCACGCGACGGCTTCGAGCTTCTCCCCGATTGCCGGCGCCTCCGCCAATCGCTCTTCGTCGCCGCCGATGAGGCGTTCTTCGATGGCGGCGTCCGCCTCGGCGGTGCGGCGGCGGTCATTGGCATGGCCGGAAAGCTCCTCGTAGCGGTCGAGGCCGAGCACCTTACGGAGCACCTCTTTGCGCTTCGAAGGGGTTTGCGTGGTGAACTCGTTCGAGCGGCCCTGGACGAGGAAGACGCTGTTGATGAAGGTCTGGTGGTCCATGTGGACGCGACGGTTCAGCTCAGTCTGGGTCTCGCGGGAAGTTCCGCCAGTGATGGGCCGGAGGCCGCCCTGGCTATCGACCTGGAAGAATTCGACCGAGCCGACACCGGCGCGGATGCGCTTTCCCGTATTGTCCCGCCGTTCTCGTGTGCGCTTACGGATGACGCAGTAGGAGTCGCCATCGACCTCGAAGACGAGCTCGACGCGCATGTCGTCGGCGCCGTGACGGATGCGGTCGTCCTCGACGCGGCCGCGGGCCTCGCCCCAGAGGGCCCAGGTGATGGCATCGAGCAGGGCGGACTTGCCGTCGCCGTTCTTGCCGGCGAGGGTGGCGAGGTGGAGGGGGGAGAAGTCGAGCTCGCAGTCACGATAGGAGAGGAAGTTACGGAGGCGCAGGCGGCGGGGGATCACGGCGAGGTCTCCGCGGGATCGAGGCTGTGGGCGTGCCAGCGCACGCCCGAGGCGTCGAGGTCGACGACGACGGCGACGCCGTAGCCGACATCGCCGAGGGAGGCGGGCGAGCCGGAGTAGACGGCGGTGGCGCCGGCATGGCTGACGTCGCTGTGGACGTCCCAGTGGCCGAGGGCGATGTACTCCCACTGGGCGCTCGCGGCGAGGTGGTCCGGCGTGATGCGCAGGGAGCGCTCCAGCTGGGCGTCCTCGGCGACGGAGTGGCCGTGGGCGATAGCGACGTTCCAGGCGCGCTCCTCGCGTCGGGGCGGGGGTTCGGCGAGGGGGCGTTCAAGCACATCGACGGTGATGGCGCGCCCCCAGACGGTCAGGTCGAGGTCGGGAAAGTCGAGGAACTCGCCCTCGGGGTTGCGGACGAGGCGGAGGCGGGGCGCGAGCCCTTCGAGGTCGTGGCGCTCGTGGGGGCCGTGGCGTCCGATGGGGTCGTGGTTGCCGGGGAGGAGGACGGTCCGGCCGGGGAAGCGGTTGATCTGGTCGGCGGCGAAGGCGATCACCTCGGGGCCGATGCGGGCATGGTCGAAGAAGTCGCCGGCGATGAGGAGGAGGTCGGCCTCGGAGCCGCGGGCGAGGTCGATGACGGCCTCGAAGCCGGCTTCGAGGCGGCGACTGCGGGGCTCCTCGCGTCCGCGCGGACTGGCCGAGTAGGCGCCGAGGTGGACGTCGGAGGTATGCACCAGCCGGAGGGGACGGGGTTCAGACGCCAACGGCTTCGGTCTCCTCGATGATCTCGGCGGCAGCGGCGAGCAGGCGTTCGCGGCGCTCGTCCGCAACCTCGCGCAACTTCAGGTATGTGTCCAGTGTCTCGATGGGGGAGGAAGCGTCGGGCTGGATGTTGGGCGGCAGAGGCGAGCGGTTCTCGTCGGGCAGGACGGTGCGAATGCCGGCGATGACGTGAGCGCCGGCAAGGGCGCTTCGCGCTTCGGAAAGCCTTAGCAGGGCTTCCTGGTCACGATCGAGGTGCACTTCGACCTTCACGATGGCGTCGGTGACGTCTTGCTTGCCGATGGCGGCCAGCACTTCCTCGTTCGGGTCGGCATCGCGGGGGTTCACGGCGATGGTGATGAAGCGGCGGCTGGGCGCCTTGACGAGGCGGGGGGCGCCGCTGCCCGTGAGGCGTTCGCCACGGGGCCTGGAGGTGTCGAACTCGAGGGTCATGAAGCCTTTGGCCGTGCGGGCGTCGCCGAAGTCGACTTCCTGGAGTGCGCCGGAGTACCAGCAGGGCGGGTGGGTGTTGAGTTGCATGGCGTTGTGGTGGTGGCCTAGCGCGACATAATCGAACTTGTCCATGTGGAGGGCGCTGAGGGGGACGCGGGGGACCGTGCCGCTCTGCATCCAGTACTCACTGCCCTTGTTCTCGGCGACGAGCTGGTCGCTGAGTGGGAGGTGGCAGGTGAGGATGGCGGGTATGTCGGGGTCGATCTGCTCACCCTGGGCGACGACGAGGTCGGAGATGGCGCGTTCGATGAGCTTGTAGAGCTGCTCGATGGAGGCGCTCTCCGCTTCCTCGCTGCTGGCGAGCAGCTGGGAGACCTGCGGCCAGGGGACGAACGCGACCTGCAGCGGCCCGGCACGCGTCTCGATGACCTGCGGAACGTGCCCCTCGCGCTGGAACCAGCCGGCATCGCCGACGGTGACGTTGGGAACGTCGAGGGTGCGGAAGATCTCGAGGGCGTGGGCGCGGGACTCGGCGTTGGGCAGATCGTGGTTCCCGACCAGCAGGAAGGTAGCGATGCCAGCCTCGCTGAGGCGGCGGATGCGCCTGGCGAACTCGCGCTGGTGCGTCTGGCTGGGTTCGCGGGCCTTGTAGGCGTCGCCGGCGAAGATTACGGCGTCGACGTGCTCCTCGACGGCGTAGTCGACGAGGAAGTCGAAGGCGTCGAGGAAGTCCTGCATGCGGGACGACCACGGCTTCCCGGGAAGGGGCCGTCCGTAGAGCTCGACGCCGATGTGGAGATCAGCGAAATGGAGTACGCGCATCAGCTTCATACATCGTACGCTGCCTGACTGCTGCGGGAGGGCGATCCTGGGGCCTGAGGGGCGTATCTTTCACCGCTCGGGAGGGGTTACGTTGCTCGAAGCGCTGCGACTGGATGGACCGCCGCGACGGGTTGCCATCGTCACCGGGGGGAGCCGGGGGCTGGGACGGGAGATGGCGCGCTCGCTGATGCTGGCGGGCGCGGAGGTGTGCATCGCCTCGCGGACACCGGCGCAGCTCGAAGCCACAGCGGCGTTCCTGGCCGAACAGAGTGGGCGGGAGCCACTCACGGTCGCGACGGACATCACGTCGAGCGCGGAGTGCGATCGGCTCATCGAGGCAACGGTGGAGCGCTTCGGGCGACTCGACATCATGGTCAACAACGCCGGCATCGGCGACTCGCCGGGGCGGGGGAAGGCGGTGTGGGAGATCGAGGATGAGGACTGGTTAGGAGGGATCGCCGTGAACCTGAACGGGACGTTCTACTGCACGCGGGCAGCGCTGCGGCACATGCGGCCCCAGGGGAGCGGCGCCATCCTCAACATCGCGAGCGGCATGGGCATGCGGGCGACGCCGCAGAGCCCGACGTACGCGGCGGCCAAGGCGGGGGTCATCAACTTCACGCAGACGGTGGCGAGCGCAGTCGCGCGTGACGGCATCCGCGTGAACTGCATCACGCCGGGGCTGGTCGAACAGCGCCCGACCGAGACCGAGGAGGAGGCGGAAGCGATCCGCAAGCGGGGGAGCTACATCACGGCTCGGAGGCTGGGGCAGGCGTGGGAGCTGGGGCCGCTGGCGCTGTTCCTGTGCAGTGATGCGTCGAGCTATGTGACGGGCGCGAACTACCCGATCGACGGCGGCGGGCTGGCGGGCGGCATCGCGCCGACGGGTCACGCGCCGGATGAGGTGGAGGCGCGGACCGATGGCTGACTGGGAGCGGCAGGAGGGGTACGACCTCAGCGGGAAGCGGGCGCTCGTCGTGGGGTTCGCGAACCCGGCGGGACGCACGATCACGGAGGCGCTGGCGGAGGCGGGGGCGGACGTGGCGGTGGCCTCGGCAACGATGGACGGGGACGAGGTGATGGCGGCCAAGCGCGCGAGCCGAGCGGTGGCGAACCTCGGGCGGGAGACGTTCAGCCAGGGCTGGGACGTGACACTCCCGACGAACGTGCGGGTGGGGCTGCGGCAGCTGGTGAAGGAGTTCGGGACGCCCTCGGTGCTGGTCTACAACGCCGACTTGCCGCTGGCGAAGCCGATCGACAAGACAGGCGACGCGGAGTTCGCGAACGTGCAGGCGGTGAACCTGAGCGGCGCGTTCTACGCGGCGCGAGCGTGGGTGCGGGAGCTGGGGGAGGGGGAGACGGGGCGTCTCATCTTCGTGAACAGCATCTTTGGGGAGCGGGGGGTGAACAACCTGAGCGCCTACGCAGCGGCGAAGGCGGGCGTGTTCGGGCTGGCGGCGTCGCTGAGCCAGGAGCTGGCGCCGGCGGTGACGGTGAACAGCATCGCGACGGGGTGGATGGAGTGGACGGCCGGCCGCGGCGGCGACGACCCCGGCGACAACCTGCTTCTGCGCTTCATCCCGATGCGCAGCTTCGGCGGCGCCGAGAACCTGGGGCCGCTGGCTGTGCTGCTGGCGTCGGACGCGGCGGGGTTTCTGAGCGGGCAGGTGTTCCGCATCGACGGGGGCGTCTCCGCCCACCTGTAGGCGCGGGCCGGCTACTCCGGCGTGAGCCCGAGAACGAGGTCGCGCAGGGTGACCAGGCCCCGGGGCGTCCCGTCGTCGTCGACCACGAGGGCACGGGAGACGCCAAACCGCACCAGGAGTCGCACGGCGTAGCGCGCCAGCATGCCCGAGCGAACCGTCAATGCCGGCTTCGTCATGATTTCGTAGACGTTGACGCGATCAGGGGCGCGATCGCGGGTGATCACCTCTCGCGCCAGATCGCTCACCGTAACGACGCCCAGCTCGTCGTTGTCGTCGCGCCGGTTGACCACGAGCGAGCTGATCTGCAGCTGCTTCATCGTGGCCATGGCCTCGGCCGCCGTCGCCAGCCCATCGATGGTGTGAACCTCCGGCCCCATGAGGTCGGATACGCGTATCACCCTGTCGTCGCCCTGTTCGTTCATAGATCGCCTTCCAACTCCTCCATGAGCCTCGGTAGCTGGGTCGAGAGGCCCACGGCGTCCTCGATCGTGATCTGAAAGGCGACGCCGGCGCCGCTCTCCTGGTCCATGCCACCGGCCTCCGCGATGCGCTCGAGGATGTCCCGTGCCCGCGGCTCGGCCACGAGGAACAGGACCACGTCGCGCCTCGCCGTCAGGTCCAGGCCGAGAAAGGTCTTTCTGGGCTTCAGCCCCTCGCCGCGCACGCTGCTGATGATGGTGTCGCCCGTGGCGCCACCAGCGCGCGCGGCTTCGATGATGTGGTCCGTCTTCTCGTCGCTTACGAGGGCGACGACCAGGGCCATCTTCATGGCTTTGCCTCCTGGCGGTCGCTCCGCCTGCGCCAGCGTTCCAGCCCATCGGCGACGATGGCGTAGCCTAGCACCGAGATGATGGGAAAGACACTCGCGAAGGCGATGAGCCCGAACCCGTCTATGAGCGGGCTGCGGCCGGGGACGTTGGCGGCCAGGCCCAGCCCCAGCGCCGCCACCACGGGGACCGTGACGGTCGAGGTGGTGACGCCGCCGCTGTCGTAGGCGAGCGGGATGATGGTGCGGCTGCTCAGGAACGTCTGGATGATGACGACGACGTAGGCGACGACGATGTACCAGGGCAGGGGCGTGCCCGTCACGATCCGGAAGCACCCCAGCGACACTCCGATGGCCACGCCCACGGCCACGGCGATGCGCAGGCCCCAGGCGTTCACCGCGCCACCAGAGACCTCTTTGGCCTTGAGCGCGACGGCGATGAGGGACGGCTCGGCCACCGTGGTCGCAAAGCCGATGGCGGCGGCGAAGAGATACACCACCCAGTAGTCCTGCCAGCGCACGGCGCCTGCCAGCGCTCCCGCTCCCGCGCCTGCCTTCTCGGTGAGCTGTTGCGCCATCGTCTCGCCGATCGGGAAGAGGGCCTGCTCGAGCCCGATGAGGAACAGCGCCAGCCCCAGCAGCACCATGACCGACCCGGTGGCGATGCCCCTGATGTTGGGCAGCCGGCTCCGGAGCACCACCACCTGGAACACGACGAGGATGACAACGATGGGAGTCACGTCCCGGAGGGTCGAAAGCAGGGTGTCGCCAACATCCGCCAGGAAGTCCAGCATCACACCACCATCCCGTAGCCCAACACGCCGATCATGGGCGTGAGGCTGGCGAAGGCGATCAGCCCGAAGCCATCAAGCATCGGGTTACGGCCGCGGATGGTGGAGGCGAGGCCCACGCCCAGCGCGGTGATGAGGGGCACGGTGATCGTGCTGGTCGTCACGCCGCCGGAGTCGTAGGCCACGCCCACGATCTCATCGGGCGCGAACAGAGTCATGGCCATGACCAGCACGTAGCCGCTGATGATGAAGAGGTGGATGGGCCACCCTTTGAGGATGCGCAGCACGCCCAGGACGATGGCGATGCCGACGGCGACGGCGACCACAAGGCGAACTTCGAGGGCATAGCGGTCCTGGGCAGCCTGGCTCTCGCCGATGAACTGCGCATCCGCGGCCACCTGCGCGCCCTCGGCCGCCACGGCAATCAGGGCCGGTTCGGCCACGGTGGTGCCGAAACCGAGACAGAACCCCAGGGCCAGCAGGGCGGTCGCGCTTCCCTTGCGCGCCATCCCCTGGGCCAGCGCCTCGCCCAGCGGGAACAGGCCGCTTTCCAGGCCCTGGACGAACAGGGCCAGCCCCAGGACGACGCACACGAGCCCGACGATGACGTTGGCGATGTCGGGAAAGGGCTGCTGCAGCACCACGACCTGGAAGAAGATGACAACGGCGAAGATGGGAGCCAGATCTCGAAGCGCGCCCAGAATCCGCTTCGCCATGGCCAACGCGAATCGCGGCAAACCATGCTCCTCGCGCGTGTGCTGCACCGGGTTCGATAGGCCTGCGCGGCGCGGCTACACCGTACGAAGCTGCGCAGAGCGGGTCAACGAATACTCGGTGTTCGGCGGACGGCACGAGACGACAGAAAGGGCGCCGCCCTCGCGCACTGGGGGATCGCTCCGTACGATTTCGCGCGATGGAGCGCACGAGCACACCGCTGGCAGGGCTCCGCGTCGTCGAGCAGGCAGGCTGGGCCGGGGCGTTCGCCGGACGGTTGCTCGCCGACGGCGGAGCGGACGTTGTGCGGGTGACGCCGCCGGGCGGAGACGGGCTCGACTCCGAGCCGCCCTTCTTCGGCGAGAGCGGCGTGTCCATCCAGGCGGCCTGGTACAACGCCGGGAAACGCGTGGTCGCGCTTGATCTCGCCAGCGACGCTGGGCGCGAGCTGCTGGCCGGGGCGGACCTGTTGATCGAGGACTGGCGCGGCGACGAGGCCCCCTTCGATGCGGAAACGCTACAGGCGGCGTTTCCGCAGCTGGTGCGCCTCTCGGTCACGCCGATGGGTCAGGAGGGGCCCTGGGCGGGGCTGGCCGTGAACGACCTCGTCGCGACCGCGCTCAGCGGGGCGGCATCGGTCACGGGGACGGCGGAGACGCCGCCGCTGACGGGGTACGGGAACCAGACAGCGCACATCGTCGGCTTTTACGCGGCCTGCTGCGCGCTCGCGGGGGTACGCCTGCGAGATTCGAGCGGCAAGGGCTGCCACTTCGACCTCTCCAGCCACGAGACACTCGTCGCGAACACCGAGCAGATGCTGATGCAGTGGTTCTTCCCCGAGGGCGGCCGCTGGACGACGCCGATCGCGGAGCGGCAGGGGAGCCTGCACTGGAGCGGCGGCTACGAGTGCTACACGGATCGCAACGGGGACGGGCTGATGGTGACGCCCTCGCTGGGGCTGATGGACAAGTTGATCCCGTGGCTCGAGGAGACGGATTCGGCCGGGGACCTGACTGATCGGGAGCGCTATCCGGACCTGATCGCGCTCGTGAAGGACATGGCGCACGTGATGGGCACGCTGCGCGACTGGACGGCGGAGAACGTCGCCGACGAGCTGTTCATGGAGGCGCAACGGAAGCGACTGCCGTTCGGGGCGGTGTGGCCGGTGAGCAAGGCGGTTGCGACGCCGCAGGTCGAGGCGCGCGGGTACTTCCAGGAGCGCGAGGTCGAGGGCTACGGGAGCGTGGCCTTCCCGGGGCGGTTGATCTCGACTGAGGCCGATGGTCCTGCTCCGGGGCCACCGGTGCGAGTTGAGGAGGCGGCATGGGGGGAGCGTCGGGAGCTGGAGGCGGTGTCGGGGGAGCCCTCGGCGGGAGCGCCGCTGGCGGGCCTGCGGGTGCTCGACTTCACGCATGTGCTGGCGGGGCCGTTCGGGACGCGCGTGCTGGCGGACCTCGGGGCAGACGTGATCAAGGTGGGGACGGCTGCGCGCAACGCGGGAGCGAACACGCTCAACCACCCGTACTACCTGAGCTGGAACCGGAACAAGCGCAACATCTGCCTCGATATGCGCCGGGAAGAGGCGCGCGAGCTGGCTCGCCGGCTGGCGGGCCAGTGCGACGCGATCGTCGACAACTTCAGCGCCGGGGTGCTGGCGCGCTGGGGGCTGAGCCGGGAGGGCCTGGCTGACTCCGCACCCGGCCTCACCGTTGTCTCGATGGGGGGTATGGGGAACTCGGGGCCATGGCGCGACTTTGTCACCTTCGCGCCCACCATCCACGCCATCACGGGGCTGACCTACCTGACAAGCGTTCCCGGGCGGCCGGACATCGGGTTCGGGTACTCGTTGACGGACCACCTCAGCGGCGTCGCGGCGGCGCTCGGCATCCTCGAGGGGGTCGAGCACCGCCGGCGAACCGGGCAGGGGCTCGATGTCGATGTCGCGCAGTACGAGCTGGGGCTGGGGCTGATGGGTCCTGCCATGCTCGACTACTTCGCGAACGGAGTGGACCCCGAGCCGGTGGCGAACCGGCACCCGTTCAGCGCGTGGGCGCCGCACGGTATCTACCCCGCGGCGGGGGAGGACCGCTGGGTGGCGATTGCAGTACGAGGCGACGAGCAGTGGCGCGCCCTCTGCGACGTGATGGGCGCCTCCGAGCTCGCTAAAGACCCGCGTTTCGCGACGCACGAGGCACGGGTCGCGAACCAGGACGAGCTGGACGGCTGCGTGTCGGCCTGGACGGCCGGTCGCGACCGGTACGAGGTGATGGATGCGTGCCAGGCACGCGGAATCGCGGCCGGGGCCGTGCAGGACGGGAGCGACATCGCGACGAAGGACCAGCACCTGGCTGCACGCGAGTTCCTCGGGACGATTCCGACCGAGGATGGCGGCGAGCAGGGCGCCGAGCGCTTCCCGGCCTTCATCGATGGGCAGCGGCCGACGACGGGCTACGCGGCGCGCTCGCTGGGAGCGGATACGTTCGACGTGCTGACGGAGCTGCTGGGCATGTCGCCGGAGGCCATCGGCGAGCTTGTGGCGGATGGCGTCCTCAGCTAGCGGCTCCCAGGTGGGGGCTCTGGTACGCTTCCCGCTCCAGAGGACGCCCGGGAGCGGCCCGTGACCCTACACCTGTACTCCTCGCTGGGACGCGCCAAGCGCGAGTTCGTCCCGATCGTGCCCGGCGAGGCGCGCATCTACGTCTGCGGGGTCACGCCGTACGACGTGACGCATCTCGGGCACGCCTTCTCCTACGTGAACTTCGACGTGCTGCGGCGCTACCTGACCTGGAAGGGTCTGAAGGTGCGCTACGTGCAGAACGTGACCGACATCGACGACGACATGATCATGGTCTCGAAGCGCGAGGGCGGACGGCCGATCGCGGAGATCCGGGACGAGAACGACGCCATCTTCCGGGCCGACCTGGACCGCCTGAACGTGCTGCGGCCAACGGCCTACCCCTTCGCGACGGACCACATCGAGGCGATCATCGAGACGACGAAGGCGCTGATTGCGTCGGGAGCCGCCTACGAGGCGGATGGGGACGTGTTCTTCGAGGCGCAACGCTTCCCCGAATACGGGCAGCTGAACGGCATCGCGATCGAGGAGCTGGCGAAACGGGAGAACCCCGAATCGAAGCGGGAAGAGAAGAAGCGGGGCCCACTCGACTTTCTCCTCTGGCAGCGCTGCGAGCCGGATGAGCCGAGCTGGCCGAGCCCCTGGTGCGATGGACGCCCGGGCTGGAGCATCGAGTGCACGGCGATGTCGCGGGGGCACCTGGGGGACCAGATCGACATTCATGGGGGCGGGAGCGACCTCATCTTTCCCCACCACGAGAACGAGATTGCGCAGGCGGAGAGCGCGACGGGCAAGGCGCCGTTCTGCGGCTACTGGATGCACAACGGCATGCTCAAGCTGGACGGCGTGAAGATGAGCAAGTCGCTGGGGAACCTCGTGCTGGCGCGCCACCTGATGGAGCGCTACGACCCGGATCACCTGCGCCTCTACCTGCTGAGCGAGCACTACCGCACGGACGCCGACTACCGCGAGGGCGCGATCGAGGCGCTTGCGGGGCGCTACGCGCGGCTTCGCGACGCGTGCGGGCAGGGCGGAGATGCGGACGCGTCGCTACGGGCGGCCTTCGAGGCGGCGATGGATGACGATCTCGACTCGCCGCGAGCACTGGATGTGCTGGATGTGGCCGCTGGACGCGTCCTGGGCGGGGGTGGCGGAGCAGGCACGCTGCGGGATTCGCTGGGAGTGCTCGGGTTCGCCTTCGCGGGGGCGCGGGGGCCGGCTACGGGCGACCTCAACCCCTAGCCGAAGCGACGGTCCCATTCACGGCATCGTGCTACCGTCGTGTTCTGATGACGGTTCGCTCCCTCGATTCCCTGCCTCCGCCTCGGGCGCTGTGCCTGGACCTGGACGAAACGCTGCTCAACAACGACGGAGTCCACAGCGACGCCATCGCGCTCACCTCACAGGCGATTGCCGGGAGTCAGCCGGGGATGTCCGGCACCCGGCTCATCGGGACCTACCACACCGTCGTCACGAACTTCGGGGCCGAGGTGGAGAGCAAGTGGGATGGGGGCGATCTCAACGCGGCTTCCTTCACGCTCGAAGCCTGGCGCCGGGCGCTGTCGGCTTGCGGCTGCACGGATGAGGCGGTCGCACAGCGCGCGGCAGCGCTGCACTACCGGCTGGCGGAAGCCGGCTATCGCCTGTTCGAGGACGCTCGCGAGTTCCTTGAGGCAGCGAGGGAAGCGGGGCTGCCTCTCGCGCTCATCACCAACGGCCCCACGGACCTGCAGCGCTCCAAGCTTGGCACCCTGGGTATCGACCACTGGTTCGGGGTGGTGGCGATCTCGGGGGAAGTCGGCGTCGCGAAGCCTGATCCGGCCATCTTTGAGCACGCACTTCTCGGGATGGGGCTCGAGCGGGAAGGTGTCTGGCACGTGGGGGACAACCTCGCAACGGACGTGGCCGGAGCGCGGGCCGCGGGCCTCACGGCTGTCTGGATCAACCGGACAGGGGCTCCTCGCCGGGAATCCGACCCGGAGCCCGACCTCGAAATCACCTCGCTGTCGGAGCTGCTTCCGTTCCTGGCGGGTTCTGGCGGCGTCAAACCTGGCTGAAGCGTTAACCGTCAGGAGGCGGCGCGGTCGCGGCGGTGGATGCTGAGTCCGAGCTGCAGCTGCTCGATGGCGACCTGCGCGAGCTCCAGCATTTCCGTCGAGGGGCTCCCACCCAGCCACGCCTCATAGGCGGCCTGCACGACAGCCTGCGCCCCCAGCTCCCGCTCGGCCTCGGCCAGCCCCTCGGCGCCCGCTGAGTGGTGCTCCCTCAGGCGTTCGCGCAGGATGAAGTTCATCAGATCGAGCGCGCGCTGCCGAGCGTCGGAGTCCGAGAGCTGCGGTCCCCGAAGCGCGCCGATCTGGCGAAGGCGGTTCGCGACGGGCTCGGCCTCGTCATCGCCGTCCGACCCCTGGATTGCCTCCAACTCGTCATGCAGCCATCGTTCGGCGATCTCTCGCTGGAGGGTGTCCCAGAAGAGTCCGGGCAAGGGGTAATTCCGCAGGTCAGCGCGCAGGCCCGGGTGGCGAAGGAGCGTCGCCAGCAGGTGCTCCTCAAGGGTTGCGCGGTCCCGGGTCGATTCGGGCTCGGGACGGGCCTGGGGCCGACGACGCTGGCTGCGGACGCGGTCGAGAATGGCCCGCTCGGAGACCCCGAGCTGGCGGGCAGCTTTCTGGGCATTCGCGGACTGCTCGACCGGGTTTCGAACCGCCAGCAACACGGGGGTTAGCTGATCGATGATGCGGCCCACGTCGACGGCCGAATCGCCGCGCCGTGCCGCGATAAGTCGAGCCAGCAGGAATTCGGTGAACGGCGTCGCGTTGTCGATGGCGGTGCGCCAGGCCTCGGGATCCTCGCGCGTGAGATCGTCGGGATCCTTGCCGGCGGGCAGGGGGGCGACGCGCAGGTCGAGGTCGACATTGGCGGTGATGGCCTCGGCGCTACGCTGGGCGGCGCCCATCGATTCGGGGGAATCGAAGTTGAGGAGGAGGGAGCCGGCCCGCTCGGCGGCGGCCATGCCCGCACTGTCGGGGTCCATGGCGAGGACGACGCGCGAGGCGAAGCGCGTGAGCCGGGCGGCGTGTTGCTCGGTGAGCGAGGTGCCCATCGTCGCGACGAGGTTGCGGAAGCCGGCCTGCCAGGGGCCGATGACGTCGAGGTAGCCCTCCACGACGACGACCGTCCCCGTCTCCCGAGCCTGGGGGCCGGCGACATCGAGGGCGTAGAGGGTGCGTCCCTTGTCGAAGATGTCGCTCTGGGGGGAGTTCAGGTACTTGGGCTCGCCGTCGCCGAGGATGCGCCCGCCAAGGCCGACGAATACGCCCCGGTCGTCCGCGATGGGGATGATGACGCGGCCACGGAAGCGGTCGTAGGGGGCGCCGCCGGAGTCGCTCTCGTGGAGCACGCCGGCGGCAAGGGCGTCCTCGTCGCTGTAGCCCCTGCCGAGGAGGTAGTCGCGCAGCAGGCGCCACTCGTCGGGCGCCCAGCCGAGGTGAAAGCGTCCGATCGTCTCGGCGTCCAGCCCGCGGGTTTCGGTGAGGTAGGCGCGCGCTTCCGCGCCACCCGCGCCGGCCAGCTGCTGCTCGTAAAAGTCGACGGCGGCGGAGACGATGCCGCTGAGCTGCTCGGCGCGGGTGCGCTGCTCGGCGGCGCGGGCGGAGAGCTCGACGCCCGCCTCCTCGGCGAGGATGCGCAGGGCCTCGCGGAAGTCGACGTTCTCGCGCTTCTGGACGAAGGAGAAGATATCGCCGCCCTCGCCGCAGCTGCCGAAGCAGCGCCAGGAGCCGCGATCGGTGAAGACGTAGAACGAGGGGGTCTTCTCGGTGTGGAAGGGGCAGAGGGCGCGCAGGTTGCGGCCAGCCTTCTGCAGCTTGACGGAGCGGCCTATGTACTCCGCCGGATCGATTCGCCGCTTGATTTCTGTGACGGCGTCCACGCCGGAATCCTACTACTCCTCCGGCTCCTCGGGCTCTTGCGGTTCGTCCGGCTCGATCGTGGCGCCCTCCGTCGGCTGGGTTCCGGAATCCTGTCCGTCCGGCGGGACATCGACGACGTTGGGGTTGGGCACGCTGGCGGTGGCTACGTTGATGCCATCGATGAAGAGGGTGACGCGGATCGACTCGCCCGTCCGCGGGGCGGAGATGCCGTCGATGGTGGCCGAATCGTTCTCCGCGATGGCCAGCGGCGAGATGGTCCGGGTGGTCGTCTCGCCCGGGACGCTCACGACGAGGCGGGCGTCGTTGGTGGTGAGCTCGCCACCGTCGTTCTGGATGACCACGGAGAGCATCCCGCCGGTGACGCTGGCCCTGAGCGACAGGATCGGTCCCTCGGGCGGCGGCACCAGGATGAACTCGGTGACGTTGTTGTCCTCGTTCGCCTCGGCGATCGCGTCGTCGGGGTCGAGCGTGACGGTAACGGTCGTCTGCTCGGTGATGGGCGGGTCAAGGTCGAAGTTGAGGGCAGCCGTGCCGTTCGGCTCCATGGAGACGGTGAGAACCTGCTCGGCGGGACTGGCGGGCACGCCTTCCACGCGGACCACGATTGGCCCCGAGAAGGGGTTGGTCGAGGCGTTGGTGAGGGTAATGCGCAGGATCGTCCCACCCTCGATCGGCTCGGCGTTGGTGGGGATGAAGTCGGGCGCATTGGGCGGGGACGCAGCCGTGCCGGTGGCAGTGGGGGTCGGCGTCTCGGTGCCGGATACCTGGGTGGGGGGTGGCGTGGGCGTGTCGGCGGGCGCCGGTGGGGGCTCGACCGCCGGAACGCTGGCAAGGTCTTCGGGAGAGATGTCAACGGCGCTGAAGCGCACCCAGAGCCCACCACCAGTCTCGACCTGCAGCCACTGCTGGTTCAGGGTCTTCCCGATGACGGTCACGACCTGACCGGGTTCCAGGGTTCCGGCCTGGTTGCAAGCCTCAAAGGGGCACACGCGAAGACTCGTCAGGGCCACGACCTCAGCGGTGATGAGGACCACCGGGGTCTCTACCTCCGGTGGGGTGGCACGGACCCGGATGGGTTCGGACACGATCTGCTCGCCCGAGGCGGTGTAGGCGCGCACGACGAGGTCGTAGGCGCCCGCTGCCTCGAACCGTGCGGTGAGCACGGCCGCGTAGGTGTTCTCGCCCGTGACCCTGCCGGAGAACTCCTGGTCGGTCACGATCCCGCTGACGAGCAGCTCGAACCGCACGATCTCCTCGCCGGAGACGACGCGAACGATGACCGGGATGTCCTCACCCACGGGGGGAGTCGCGCCGGGCTCGGGTGCTTCGATGCTGGCCTCGGCATCGACTGGCGGCGGCGGGGGTGGATCGACAATGACATCAGGCTCGTCGTTGAGCACCTGGAAAAGCAGGAAAATCAGCACGCCACCGATGGCAAGCGCGACGAGCGTGAAGAAGTAGATGGCGATCGTGCGTCCCGCAGAGCGGTTGGTGGCGCCGTAGTAGCCGGCGCGGGGGCCATCACGTCCGTAGTTGCGCAGATCGGCGCGATCGCGGCGGAGGCGCTGGGCCTCCCAGGGGTCCACGGAGCGGCGCACGGGCTCACGCGGGGTGACGCCGATGACGCCCTCTCCCTCGGGTGGGGGCGGGGGGCTGCCCGGGGAAGGGGGAGGGTCGGCGGACTGACCCCCGATCAGGGGTTCGTCGTCGGGAGGGCCCGGACGGTCCTGCTCACTCACACGCGATGCGCCTTCGCCACCACCGCCTCAGTATCCCACCCCGCTCGCAGAAGGCAATCCGGCGCATCTAGAGCGGCCAGTCCCGGGCGTCCTCGCAACCGAGTGCGGCGGCGAGGCGGATGGCGTAGCGATCGGTCATGCCGCTGACGAAATCGGCGGCGCGACGGGGCAGGGGGTCGTCGGGGAGGGAGTAGCCGGAGGAGATGGAATCGGGGTGCGCGATGGCGTGGTCGAAGAGGAAGCGCACGATGTTCTTGGCCTGCTCCACCTCGGCGCGGCGTTCGGCGAGCAGGTAGACGTGCTGGAACATGTACTCGCGCAGCTCGTTCACGGCCTCGTGCACCCGCCCGCTCATGGTGATGGCGGGGATCCCGCCGTCCTCGTCGCAGCCCTCGCCGGTGGCGGCCCAGCTCGACTCGACGACATCGGTGACCAGCACTTCGAGGCGTTCGCCATGCGAACGTCCGAGGACGCGCTGGGAGACGTCGGGCAGGTCATCCTCGCCGATGATGCCGGCGCGGATGGCGTCCTGGACGTCGTGGTTCAGGTAGGCGAGCGCGTCCGCGAGCTTGACCACCTGGCCCTCCAGCGTCTCGGGGACCCCCCAGCCTTCGGCGAGCACGTCCTCACGAACCTTGCTGGACTTGCGCACGCCATCGAGGACGGCGTGCGTGAGGTTGAGCCCGCGACCATCGTGTTCGAGCTTGTCGAGAACGCGCTCCGACTGGTAGTTGTGGCGGAAACCCTCGGGGAGGCATTCGGCCAGGGCTTCCTCGCCGGCGTGGCCGAAGGGACCGTGGCCGATGTCGTGGCCAAGGGCGATGGCCTCGGCAAGGTCCTCGTTGAGGCACAGGGCGCGAGTGATCGTGCGGCCCACCTGGGCCACCTCGAACGTGTGCGTAAGGCGCGTGACGAAGTGGTCCTGCTGGGGGGCGATGAAGACCTGGGTCTTGTGCTTGAGGCGGCGGAACGCCTTGGTGTGGATGATGCGGTCGCGGTCGCGCTGGAAGGCGGCGCGGACGGAGGAGGGGTCTTCGGGGCGGGGGCGCGTCGCGTCTGCGGAGCGAGCGGCGAAGGGGCTAAGACGCTCCTCGTCCTCCTCGATACGGCGGCGCACACGGTGCAGGTCCAACCGTCGCTCCCTCCAGCGCCGGGTCAGCTTCCCCCGGCGAGCGCGGCCTGGGCCGCGGCAAGGCGGGCGGTGAGCACGCGGTAGGGCGAACACGAGACATAATCCAGGCCGACGTCGTGCCCGAACGCGATCGAGGCGGGATCGCCGCCGTGCTCGCCGCAGATGCCGAGCTTGAGGTCGGGCTTGACGCCCCGGCCGCGTTCGATGCCGATGCGCATCAGCTCGCCCACGCCGTCGCGGTCCAGCTCGACGAAGGGGTCCTTCTCGAGCACGTTCTGGTTGATGTAGTCGGGCAGGAAGCGGCCCGCATCGTCGCGGGAGAGACCGAAGGTCGTCTGGGTGAGGTCGTTTGTGCCGAAGGAGAAGAAGTCGGCGTGCCCGGCGATCTGGTCCGCCACCACGCAGGCGCGGGGCAGCTCGATCATCGTGCCGATGGTGTAGTCGAGGCTCACGCCGCGCTCGGCTGTGACCTCGGCGGCGACGGCCTCGACACGATCGCGCAGGCGCGCCAGCTCCTCGGCAGCGCCGACGAGCGGGATCATGATCTCGGGCTGGGCATCGACGCCCTCGGCGCGGAGGTCGCAGGCGGCCTCGATGATGGCTCGGGTTTGGACCTCGTAGATCTCGGGGTAGGTGATGGCGAGGCGGACGCCGCGGTGGCCGAGCATGGGGTTGAATTCCTGCAGGGCGAGCACGCGCTGGGAGACGCGCTGCGGCTCGACGCTGATGGCATCGGCGAAGCGCTCCATCTCCTCGGCGCCGTGGGGCAGGAACTCGTGCAGGGGCGGGTCGAGGAGGCGGATGGTGACGGGGAATCCCGCCATCGCGCGGAGGATGCCGTCGAAGTCCCGGCGCTGCATGGGGAGGATGCGGGCGAGGGCGTCGCGGCGACCGGCCTCGTTCTCGGCGAGGATCATCTGGCGCACGGCGAGGATGCGGTCCTCGCCGAAGAACATGTGCTCGGTGCGGCAGAGGCCGATGCCCTCGGCGCCGAACTCGCGGGCCTTGGCGGCGTCCTCGGGCGTATCGGCGTTGGCCCGCACGCCGAGGCGGCGGGCGTCGTCGCCCCAGGCCATCAGACGCGTCAGGTCGTCGGGAAGCTCGGGGTCGGCAAGGGGCACGGCGCCGAGCATGACCTCGCCCGTCGTGCCGTTCAGGGAGATGACATCACCGCGGCGGATCGTGAGGTTGCGGCCACCGGCGTCGACCCGGAAGGAGCCGGCGGCGTAGTCGATCTCGAGCTCGCCGCAGCCGGCCACGCAGCACTTCCCCCAGCCACGGGCGACGACCGCCGCGTGGGAGGTCATGCCGCCGCGGGCGGTGAGGATGCCCTGAGCGGCGAGCATGCCCTGGATGTCCTCGGGGCTGGTCTCGACGCGCACGAGGATGACGTCCTCGCCGGCTTCGGCCTGTTCAGCCGCTTCCTCGGCGGAGAACACGACCTTGCCGACGGCCGCGCCGGGGGAGGCGGGGAGGCCCGTGGCGATGACGTCGGTGGAGGCGCCGTCGGCGAAAACGCTGTGCAGGAGCTCGGAGATCTGCTCGGGGTCCTGGCGGCGGAGGGCCTCGTCGTGATCTATGAGGCCCTGGTCGACGAGGTCGACGGCCACTTTGACCATGGCGGGACCGGTGCGCTTGCCGTTTCGTGTCTGCAAGACCCAGAGCTTGCCGCGCTGGACGGTGAACTCGATGTCCTGCATGTCGCGGAAGTGGTCTTCGAGGCGCTGGGCGGCGGCGAGAAGCTCGCCGTAGACGGCGGGCTGCGCCTCCTCCATCGAAGGCGGGCCGTCGTCGATGCGCTCGGCGAGGCGGATGGGCTGGGGCGTGCGCACGCCCGCGACGACGTCCTCGCCCTGGGCGTTCACGAGGTATTCGCCGAAGAGGCCGGTGTCGCCGTTCTTGGGGTTGCGGGTGAAGGCAACGCCCGTGGCGCAGTCGTCGCCGAGGTTGCCGAAAACCATGGCCTGGACGTTGACGGCCGTGCCCCACTCGCCGGGGTAACCGTTCAGCTGGCGGTAGACGATGGCGCGGTCGCTCTCCCATGACTCGAAGACGGCGCCGATAGCGGCCCAGAGCTGCTCCCAGGGGTCGTCGGGGAACTCGATGCCGAGCTTGGCGCGGATCTCGGCCTTGGACTCGGCCACGATCTCGCGGAGGGCGGCGGCGGGGAGGTCGGTGTCCTCGGAGACGCCGCAGGCCTCCTTCTTGCGTTCGAGGATGGCCTCGAAGGGGTCCTCATCGAGGTCGGACTCGCGCTTCAGGCCGAGGACGACATCGCCATACATGGCGACGAAACGGCGGTAGGAGTCGTAGGCGAAGCGCTCGTCGCCGGAGCTGCGGGCGAGGCCCTGGACGGTCTCGTCGTTGAGGCCGAGGTTGAGAACGGTGTCCATCATGCCGGGCATGGAGACGCGGGCGCCGGAGCGGACGGAGACGAGGAGCGGGTTCGTCGCATCGCCGAAGCGGGCGCCGACGATGGATTCGACGTGGGCGATGCCGGCTCGGACCTGCTCGTCGAGGCCGTCGGGGTAGCGATGGCCGTTCGCGTAGTAGGCGCTGCAGACTTCGGTGGTGATCGTGAGGCCGGGGGGAACGGGGATGCCGAGGCTGCTCATCTCGGAGAGGCCAGCGCCCTTGCCGCCAAGGAGATTGCGCATGTCCGCGCCGCCCTCAGCACGTCCGTCGCCAAACAGGTAGACGAGCTTGGCTGAGAGCTCCGTGCCCGCTTCCGGGCTGGCGGTGGTGCTGGTCATGGGGGGTCCTCCGGGTGTCTGCGAACCGCGGCTCTGGGCGGTGACCCGAGCGTATCCCGGCGGGGGGACCCAGACCAGCGGAAACGCCCGGATTTCCTCGAACGTTAATGCCGCGCCGGCGGCTCGCTACTCCACGGTGACGGTCTTGGCGAGGTTGCGGGGCTGGTCGATGTCGCGGCCGCGGGCGTCGGCGGTGGCGTAGGCGAGGACCTGGAGGGGCACGATCGCGGCCAGCGGTTCGAGCAGGGCGGGCACCGGGGGCACGGTGAGCGCCTCGTTGGCGAGGGCGATGAGCTCGTCGTCTCCCTCGGTGACGATGGCCAGCACCTCGCCGTCGCGGGCGCGGATCTGCTCGATGTTCGAGACGATTTTGCTGCGCAGGGCGTGCTGGCCGGCGAGCGCGACGGTGGGGAACTTAGGGTCGATGAGCGCGATGGGGCCGTGCTTCATCTCCCCGGCGGCGTAGCCCTCGGCGTGGACGTAGGAGAGCTCCTTCATCTTGAGGGCGCCTTCAAGAGCGATGGGGAGGGCGGGGCCGCGACCGAGGAAGAGGATGTGCTCGGTCGCGCGGAAGCGGTCGGCGGCTTTCGCGATAGCGTCGAACGACTCGAGCTGGCGGCCGACGATCTCGGGCATGGCGGCGAGGTCGCGCACGTGGCGGGCGAGGTCGTCGTCGCTGATGCGTCCGCGAACACGGGCGGTCTCGAGGGCAAGGGCGAACAGGGCGGCGATCGAGGTCGTGAACGTCTTCGAACTGGCGACGCCGCGTTCGAGGCCCGCGTACGTGTGGACGGCGCCGTCGGCGACGCGGGTGGTCTGGCTGCCGGGGGTGTTGCAGATCGTGATCTGGGGGGCGCCGGAGGCGCGCGCGACGTTCATCGCCTCCAGCACGTCCACGGTCTCACCCGACTGGCTAACCGAAACGACAAGCGTCTCTGGTCCGAGGACAGGCTCCCGGTAGCGGAACTCGCTGGCGTTGTCGATGTCCGCGGGAAGGCGGGCGATCTGCTCGAAGTACCAGCGTCCGACCATGGCGGCGTGGAGGCTCGTGCCCATCCCGACGAGGAGGACGCGCTCGACGCGCTCGAGCCAGGGGCGGGCCTCAGCGAGGTCGTCGAGGGTGAGGCGGGCGGGCTCGACCGTCATAAGGCCGCCGATGGTGTCGGCGAGGGCGGCGGGCTGCTCCATGATCTCCTTGAGCATGTACGTCTCGTAGGGGCCGCGGGCGGCGCTGGCAGGGTCGAGCGAGACGGTGCGGGGCTCGACCTCGGCGGCGGAGCCGTCGAGGGTCGCGTAGGTGGCGCCACGCTCGTCGATCCGGACGAGCTGGCGGTCGGCGAGGAAGGCGACGTCGCGGGTGTGGGGGAGGAGGGCGGCAAGGTCGCTGGAGAGGAGCATCTCGCCCTCCCCGTAGCCGACGACGACGGCGCCCGCATGCCCGATGCGTGCGCCGACGGCTACTCCGGGCTCCCGCGAGGTCAGGGCGACGATCGCCTGGGACCCGGCAAGGCGGCCGCAGGTCTCGCGCATGGCGGCGAGGAGGTCGCTCCCGCTGTCCAGGGCCTCTTCGAGCAGGTGGGCGATGGTCTCGGTGTCGGTCTCGCTCTCGAAGGCGTGGCCGCGTTCGCTGAGCTCGGCGCGGAGGGCGGCGTAGTTCTCGACGATGCCGTTGTGGACGACGACGACCTCGCTCCCGGAGCCGGTGTGGGGATGCGCGTTCGCGTCGCTGGGCGCGCCGTGGGTGGCCCAGCGGGTGTGGCCGATGCCGGTGCGTGCAGGCGGTAGCGGCTTCGCGCCGATGGCGGCGTCGAGCTCGGCGATCTTGCCGCGGCGTTTGGCGACGGCAGGCTCGCCTCCGGACTCCGGAAGGAGGGCGACGCCGGCCGAGTCGTAGCCGCGGTATTCGAGGTCGCGCAGGCCGGCCAGCAGGATGGGCGCGGCCTGACGCGAGCCGGTGTAGGCGATGATCCCGCACATACAGCTTCCCCGTGGCAGTCGTGGGGACGCGCGCGTCCCCGGTCGATGCTCGGTATGCCTGGTGGGGGAGAGGGCCGCGAGCCCCCTGCACGTGGCCGGGGTTTTGTCAGGCGGTTACCCGCCGTGGTTTGTTTCCAGCCCTACGACCGTGCCGCCGGGAGGCCACCCGCCGAATGGTTCGATTCTGCCTCCGCCTCGTCATCCGCGCGGTGCGCGGACCTGGCGCTTGACCGATCCCACCTGTGGTCGATTGGGTCAGGTGTGCGATTCACCTCCCGACGCGGTGTTGTCCTGAGTGTCGGGCGGGAAGCGTGCCGCGTCAACGGTGCGGGGGCGGAAGTTAGCTGGATTCGCGGGGGATGCCGGCAATGCCGAGGAACTCGTCCTCCCAGGCGAGGACGGACTCGATGGCGCGCTCGTCGGTGGGGGAGAGGAGGTGACTCTGCTCGCGGAAGGCGGCGGCCACGCCGGTCGCGATCTCGGGGAGGGCGCGCGCCTGCAGCCCGAGCTCGCGTTCGGTGGTCAGGATGAGCTCGATGAGCTCGCCGGGGACGAAGAGGCCCTCTTCCTGGAGTTGCTCCCAGATCCACTCGGCGCACTCCTCGAGGAGCGCGCCTTCGAGCTTGCGGGCGCGCCCTTCGCCGCTGCTCACGGGCCGCCCGGTCCGGGTGCGCCGACTTCCTCGCGAATGCGCTTCAGGCGGTTGACGTTCTCCTCGTCGGGGCCACCGCCTTCGACTCCGGGTACTTCGAGGAGGAGGGGGGCGTCGCGGAAGGCACGGTGGGCGAGGATGTTGTGGAAGCCATCGAGCCCCATGTGGCCGTCGCCGATGTTCTCGTGGCGGTCGCGGACGCCGCCGAGGGGCACCTTGCTGTCGTTGGCGTGGACGGCGCGGAGGCGGTCGAAGCCGATCTCGCGGTCGAACTCCTCCATGGCCAGCTCGCAGCCCTCGCGCGTCGTGATGTCGTAGCCCATGGCGAAGGCGTGGCAGGTATCGAGGCAGACACCCAGGCGGGGGTGGTTGTCGCAGCCGCGGATGAGCTCGCCGACCTCGGTGAAGGTCGAGCCGATGCCGTTCCCCTGGCCGGCGTTGTTCTCGATGAGGAGCATGGAGTCGTTGTCGGCGGCTTCGAGGACTTCGAGCATGACGCGGCAGATCTGGTCGCGGACGGCGTCGAAGCCGGCGCCCTTGTGGCTGCCCACATGGAAGATGGTGCCCTCGACGCCGAGCGTTCCCGCCCACTGCACGTACTGCTTGAGGGAACCGGCGGAGCGATTGAGGAGCTTTTCGTCCTGCGTTCCCAGATTGACGAGGTAGATGCCGTGGAAGAAGACGGGCACCGGTACGCGCTCGTGCTCGTCGTGGAAGGCGGCGACGGCCTCGTCGCCGACGCTGGGAGGCCGCCACTGCTGGGGCGGAGAGATGAAGAGCTGGATGGCCTCCGCGCCGATCTCTTCGGCGCGACCGAATACGTTCTGGGGACCTCCCGCGGAGGAGACGTGGGCGCCGACTCGCATGGCGGCGAGTGTACGCGGGGCCGGGGCGTGACGCAGGTCTGATAGGATAGGGGGGTACCCTATTAGGGGAGGCGCGACATGCTCCCTGAGACCCAACAGCAAGCGAGCCGGCGGCTCAAGATCATCGCGGGGCAGATCGAGGCGTTGCAGAAGCAGGTCGAAGAGGACCGCTACTGCGTCGATTTGCTCGACCTGTCGCTCTCGGTGCAGCGGGCGCTGCGCAGCCTCGACGCGCTGGTGCTCGAAGGGCACCTGCGCACGCACGTCATCGAGCAGGTGACGAGCGGCGAGTCGGAACGCGCGGTCAACGAGCTCTTGCGCGTCTACAAAATCCAGGGGCCCGTGGAGGGTCCCCAACCAGCACACAACGGAGGACACCATGGCTGAGACAATCGAACTGAAGGTCGACGGGATGACCTGCGACCACTGCGTGCGCGCGGTGACGGAGGCGATCAGCGGCGTGGACGGCGTGACCGAAGCGAGCGTCGACCTCGACGCCGGGGCGGCCACGGTCAGGGGGAAGGGGGTTGACCTCGGAGCCGTGGTCGCCGCCGTGATCGAGGAGGGGTACGAGGCCGCGCCGCAAGCCGCTTCATGACGAGCCCCGATCGTGCGATCACCCTGCGAATCGGGGGGATGACGTGCGCGTCCTGCGTGCGTCGCGTCGAACGCGCCCTGAATCGCGTCGATGGCGTTGACGAGGCGAGCGTGAATTTCGCCTCAGCGACGGCGCGGGTGTCGCTGGGCGATGCGATCGGGGCGGACGACCTTGTGCAGGCCGTCGAGCGGGCCGGGTACGACGCCGCCGAGCTCGACGCGAACGTGGAGGCGGCGGACGAAGGGTCGCGGGCGCGCCTCGCGATGCTGGCGACCGGCGGGGTGCTCGCGGTGCCGGTAATCATCGCGAGCATGGCGATGGACATCGCCTGCCTGGCGCTCTTCGGGAGCGAGCGGCTCACGGGGTGGCTGCTGCTGGGCGGGGCGGGTGTCGTGCAGGGGCTGCTCGGGTGGCGGTTCTACCGCGCTTCGTGGCCGGCCCTGCGCGCGCTGACGCCGAACATGGACGTGCTGGTGGCGCTGGGCACGACCGTGGCGTTCGTGTTCAGCGCGTGGGTGGTGCTGGCCGACCGCAGCGAGTCGATGTTCTTCGACGTGAGCGCAGCGGTGCTGCTCTTCGTCAGCCTGGGGCGGTTCTTCGAGGACCGGGCGCGGGCGAGTGCGGGCGGGGCCATCCGCGCCCTGCTGGGTCTGACAGCGAAGTCGGTCAACGTGTTGCGCGAGGGGGTGGAGGAAGCGGTGCCGGTCGAAGGGGTGGCGGTTGGCGACGTATTCCGGGTGCGGCCGGGGGAGCGGGTCGCGCTCGACGGCGTGATCCGGGCAGGCCGCAGCGCGCTCGACGAGTCGCTGCTGACGGGTGAGTCAATGCCGGTCGAACGGGGACCCGGGGAGGCGGTCGTCGGGGGCGCGCTCAACCAGCACGGGGTGATCGAGGTGGAGGCGACGGCGGTGGGGGAGGACACGGTGTTGCAGCGCATGGCGGCGCTGGTGGCGGAGGCGCAGGGGTCGCGGGCGCCCGTCGAGCGGGTGGTGGACGCGGTGGCAGCGGTGTTCGTGCCGATCGTGCTGGTCCTGGCGCTGGGGACGTTCCTCGGCTGGGGCTTGCTCGATGACTCGTTCGTGCGGGCGATGGTGTTCTCGGTAGCGGTGCTGGTGATCGCCTGCCCGTGCGCCCTCGGGCTGGCGACGCCGACGGCGATCATCGCGGGGACGGGGATGGGGGCGGAGCGGGGCATCCTGATCCGGAACGCGGAGGCGCTGGAGATGGCGGCCCGGATCGACGCGGTCGTGCTCGACAAGACGGGCACGCTCACGGAGGGGCGCCCGGAGCTGGTCGATCTGGCGCCCGGGCCGGGGTTCGGCGAAGACGAGGTGCTGGCACTGGCGGCGGCGGTCGAGGCGCTGAGCGAACACCCGGTGAGCGCGGCCGTCGTGGAGGCGGCGGAGGGGCGGGGGCTCGCCCTCACCACGGCGGACGGCTTCGAGGCGCTTCCGGGGGCGGGGCTGAAGGGGGAGGTCGGCGGGCGAGCAGTCCTCATCGGGACGCGGCGGCTGTTCGAGGAACGGGGCATCGCCCTCGACGGGGAGGCGGAGGCCACGCTGGGGCGGCTGGAGGCGGAGGGGCGGACGACCGCCCTGGTCGCAGTCGAGGAGGCGTACGCGGGGACGCTTGCGTTCGCGGACCCGCCGAAGGCGAACGCGGCACAGGCGGTCGCTACGCTGCGGTCGCTGGGCGTGCGCACCATCATGGCGACCGGCGACAACGAGCGGAGCGCGCTCGCCGCCGCCCGCGCCCTCGGCATCGAGGAGGTGCGCGCGGGGCTTCGCCCGGAGGAGAAGCTGGCGCTCGTGCGGGAGCTGCAAGCGGAAGGACTGCGCGTGGCGGTAGCGGGGGACGGCATCAACGACGCGGCCGCTCTCGCGCAGGCGGACGTCAGCATCGCGATGAGCACGGGCGCCGATGCGGCCATTGAGGCGAGCGACGTCACGCTCCTGCACGGCGACATCGCGAAGATCGCGGAAGCGATCCTGCTGAGCCGGGCGACGCTGCGGACGATCCGGCAGAACCTCGGCTGGGCGTTCGGCTACAACGTCATCGCCATCCCCATCGCGATGGTGGGGCTCCTGAACCCGATCGTGGCGGGCGGGGCGATGGCGCTCAGCTCGGTAAGCGTGATGGCGAACAGCCTGCGGCTGCGCACGCAGCGCCGCCGTATCGTCGAGGCGAGCGGCGGCGCCTACGAGGGTCCGGGCGAGCGGTTCACATCCATGAACCGGGGTCCGCTGCTGGCGCTGGCGTCGATCGTGGTCGTGCTGCTGGCGCCGTTCGTCGCGTTCACAGGCATTGAGCGGTCGTGGTGGGGGTAGCTGCACGTAGCTGCACACTGACCGATGCGCTAGAATATAGCCATGGCATGGTCAACGTTCACCGGAAAAGGCTCGAAGGGCGAGTTTGCGTTCCCTGTCGTGACAGTTCACCAATCAGGCACGCTCTCGCTCAGCGAACAGGCTTACGTGGCGCTGGGCAAGCCGCAGGCGATCGACTTGTTGTACGACGAGGATGTCCCTTCCAAGTTTGGCGTGAGGGCTAACCCGGACGGAGACTATCAACCCAGGCGAGCCCAGAACGGGAAAAGCTGGTTCATTTCTGGCTCCTCGTTCTTTCGCTTCCTCGGCCGTGTTCCAGTCGAGACGCAGCGTTATGGGCCCGTGACCGTTATGGACGGTGTCCTGGAAGTCAACCTTGACGATCCCATGGCAAAGCCAAAACGTCGTTCCAGACGCAACACAGTGGAGGTGGAGGAGCAAGAGACGTTAGAATAGAGAAGGCGAAGGGGGTGGCGCTGACACGCCACCCCCTCAGAACGCAATCGCCAGCGAGACGTGAATCACACAGGCCGGTTGCGCGTGCGGCACGATACAGGCTCCGCCGCCCGCTGGGAACCGGCCCGAATCAGGAAGGTTCTTAGCCAATGGGAAACACCCTACCCCCAGGTTCCAACGCGCAGACTCCACCTCCCCCTCTTGAAAGCTTCGGTGCCGACGGAAGGGGGGAAGGCTCTAACCCTAGCTGTCCCGACCAGATAACGGCCCTGCTCAGAGGATCCCGGGTAGCAGCGAACGCTGTCGGCGACAAAGTAACGCTCCGTGAACTGCCGACCGGTGACCTGATCGCGGTCCACCCAGCGCTGGGCACTCTCGGACGGCTCACGGGGCTCAACCAGAGGCAGCGCTCCTGCCTCTCCACCTACGACTACGAGGCGGTGCTAACGGAGGGGAATGGGAATGGGCTGGAATTGGTCCTCTCACGAATTGGCGAGCGGTGACGAATATCAGTTGGCTTTTCCTCGAGAGTCATGCCCGTCGTGCGAGGACTTCTCCGGGTGTCCCTACGCGGGTACTACCTATCAGTGCTGGGCGATCCCGGTCCTTGAGGGAGATATTCAGCCATGTACAGCCGATGCGCCGATTTGGATTCAGCAACTGAACCGACTCGACATCCGGGCTCGCGGCTCATTTGCTTCCCCCACACTTCCCGAACTGATCCCCCGGGTTGAACCGCAGTCGGCAGCGGGACCTGCAACAGACGGACTGTCATGGGTAGCTCTCTCACCATCGGGGTTTCTTCAGGGCAACGGGAGTCGTGTCCGAACGAAGGAAGACATCCTGAGGGCGACCGGCATGGATGCCAACATCAAGACGGTGCTTGTGTTGACCGGTAAGGACGAGGCACTCGCGACCCTAGGAAGAGCCAGAAGTGAGCTGATTAACTCCATTCGGTCGAGCGGCCACGACCTGGTTCTGAGCCCCCACTTCTCCCTGTGGGAGAAGCACTCTGCATTCCACAGCAGAGTCCAGATTGCCTACATAGACCGCTTCGGAACCGACCTCGCTGAAGCTGGAATACCCACGGTTCCCGTGGCCTGCTGGTATGAGGGTGCGGACATGGACGATTTGGCCGCAGCGGTAAACGCGAACCCGTCGATTCGGGTGATGTGGTTGGACTGGCAGAAGGTTCCGCACGGACCGAAATGGAGGCGCAGAAACCACGAACTGCAGCGTTTGGCCGAGCTCATGCCTACGGTGCGGTTCATCGTGAATGGCGTGGGGAGTCCACGTCGGGAGGACTTGCTCGCCAAGCCCTACGTCATGTCAGTGGTGAGTTCCCACGAGTTCGTGGCGGCCGTCCGTGGGAATAAGGGACCGGACGCGCAGGCTGCAGCGCAACATCAGCTAACACCATTTCTTAACCAAGGCGACGCCGGGCAACACCGTTCTTCACCCCGGCACACCGGTGGCGTTGTTCGACATGTTCCCGTGAGCCAGAAGTGACGGCGTCGTAAGCGGCCTCCTATCGCCGTTCACGGGAGTCGGGCTACACTCCCCAGCATGAAGCGAGCAGAAACGCGTGCCGTGAAGGCAGGTTCGATCACCATCGGCGGTGGGGCACCCGTCGTCGTGCAGTCGATGGCGGCGACGAAGACGCAGAACGTCGAGGCGACAATCGACCAGGTGCGGATGATCCACGAGGCCGGCGCCGGGCTCGTGCGCGTCGCCGTCGACAGCCGCAAGGACGTCGAGTGCCTGGGGCAGGTGCGAGAGGCGGTTCCCGAGGCCAATTTCGTGGTCGACCTGCAGGAGAGCTACCGGCTCGTGACGCAGGTCGCGCCGCACGTCGACAAGGTTCGCTACAACCCCGGCCACCTGTACCACCACCAGAAGTCGAAGCCGGTGGCGGAGAAGGTCGCGTTCATCGCGGAGACCGCGGAGAAGCACGACTGCGCGATTCGCGTGGGCGTGAACTGCGGGTCGGTGGACCCCGCCATGGACGAGAAGTACGAGGGGGCGGACGAGCCCGGACTCGAGGGCGTGACGGCAATGGTCGAGAGCGCGCTGGAGCACGCGCAGATGCTCGACGACATCGGGTTCACGCGGTTCGTGGTGTCGATGAAGGACAGCGATCCCCGCAAGGTGATCGCGGGCAACAAGCGGTTCGCGGAGGCGAGGCCCGAGATCCCGCTGCACCTCGGCGTCACGGAGGCGGGGATGCCGCCGGAGGGCGTGATCAAGACGCGCATCGCCTTCGAGCAGCTCCTGAGCCAGGGCGTAGGCGACACGATCCGCGTGTCGCTGACGCTGCCGTTCGCGGAGAAGTGGCGCGAGGTGGAGGCGGGGAAGTCGATTCTGGACGACATCGAGGCGGGGCGGTTCCGCTCGGTGCCGGAGTTCCTCGATGGGGGGCTGAACATCATCAGCTGCCCGAGCTGCAGCCGCGTGGAGAACGAGGCGTTCATCGAGCTGGCGCAGGACGTCAAGGAGATGACGACCTACGCGAAAGAGCACGACATAACGATCGCCGTGATGGGCTGCCGCGTGAACGGTCCCGGGGAGACGGACGACGCGGACCTGGGGCTCTGGTGCGCGCCCACCTTCGTGAACCTGAAGCGGGGCGAGGAAGAGCTCGGCGCCTACCCGTACGACGAGGTGCTGGGCCGGCTCAAGGTCGAGCTGGACGCGCTGATCGCGGCCAAGAGCGGCTAGCGAGGGCGCGGCGCCCTAGAAGGGCAGGCCCTTCTCACCCTGGACGCCCCTGAGCGCGGCAATCTCGCCCCAGTGGCTGGCGACGTGGACCACGCCCACGTTGGCGAGCATGTCGATGGCGCGCTGCTCGCCCATGGGCGTCTCCATGGTGCGATTGAGCACCTCGTCGGCGGCTTCCGCGAGGAATGCGTCCGTTGCCGCCTGGACGGCCGCGACGTAGTCGCGGACCGTGGCCAGGTCGAAGCGCTTGTCCGCCCACGAGGAGGCGTCGCGAGGGCCGGCCGATTCCAGACCCAGCTTCGCGTCCCACCCTTCTGACTCGAGCACGGTCGGGCGGCCCTGGACGAGGCCGTGGACGATGCCGTCCTGGGTCATAGCGATGTGGGCGTAGACGGCGGATATGGGGCTGATGGCCCAGCCCTCGCCACGGTGGTCGGCCGTCTCTTGTGAACAGTCGCTCATCGTGCCTTCGAGGAGTTGGTGGACCCACGCGAACTGGGCGCGCAGGAGGTCACGGGCGTCCATGAGGCTAGTTTCTCCCTGCGAGGATGCCCTCGACGTAGGTCCTGAAGGCCCACTTGAAGGGCGTGAAGTCCATGTCCTGGAACATCAGGTCGGCGTTCTTGCGGGTGATCTCGCGTTCTTCGCCGCAGCGCCTGCATTCCAGGCAGACGACGGGCTCCTTCATGATGGGCCAAATGTGCTTGCATGACTTCGGCATGGGGTCCCCTCCCACGTGCCGGCTAGCATACGACGAGGCCCCGCGCTTGCGGGGCCTCGTTCGTTGGCGTTGGTGGAGACGCGGGAGAATCGAACTCCCGGTCCAGCCAGGGTCTGCTCCGAGTTGTCCTACAGGCTTTCCCACCAGTTGGAATCTCGTTCCATCGCTCCGCAGGTGGGGGGCGAATACGGTGGAACCAGCCGATGAATCTTAGGTGAGCGGTATCGGCGTCAGCTCACAGCGCCCCAACTTTTATGGCGCCTCACCGCACTCCGTTGGGGAGGGAGCTGTCGATGAGACGTCTCACGGGCTATGCCGCGAGAGCGAGTTCGCGATCTTCGGCGCTTACTCAGATGGCCGCCTGATTAACGAGGGTGACGACCAACCTCGGCCTGCTACCCGGTTACGTTCCCTCCTGTCGATACCTTTCGTCCCCAGATGGATCCAGCGTAGCACAGGCGTTTCGCCGGACAAGGGAGGGGTGGCGCAGGGTCAGACGGAGTGGCGGAGGGCGCGAGCGACCTGGCGGCCTTCTTCGCGCTCGCGGATCTTGCGCCTCTTGTCATAACGCTTGATGCCGCGAGCCACGCCAAGCTCGACCTTGGCCATCCCCCGCTTCAGGTGCATGTTCAGCGGCACGAGCGTCAGGCCGCGCTCGTCGAGGGCCTCGCGGATGCGGCGCAGCTCCTTCTTGTGCAGCAGGAGCTTGCGGTCACGGCGCGCCTCGTGATTGATGTAGCCGGCGTTCTGGTAGGGGGCGATGTAGGCGTCGAGCAGCCAGGCCTCGCCGTTGCGGATGCGTCCGTAGGCGCCCTGGATATCGACCTTGCCCAAACGGATCGACTTGATCTCGGAGCCGGTCAGCGCGAGGCCGGCCTCGTAGCGGTCGAGGATCTCGTAGTCGCGACGTGCGCGGCGGTTCTGGGCGACGATCGCCTCACCAGGGGCCATGCCTCCAGTCTCGCACGCACGGGAGCGGTACCCAAACGGGCGGGACTACTCCTCGCTCTCGGACCCCTCGGAGTCGGCCTCTTCGCGCTCGGCGACATTCGGGATGTCGGGCCGCTCTTCGTCCTCCTCCGAGACGCGCTCGGGCGGAGGCGGGGGCTCGATGCCGCGGAGGATGTCGATGGCGGCGAAGACCTGGAGGTCGCCGTAGTCGATGTAGTCGTCTCCGGTCAGCGGGATCTCGTAGTCGGGGGCGATGCCGAGACCCTCGATGACCTGACCATTGGGTCGCAGCCAGCGGCCGACAGTCACATACAGGGCGCCACAGCCGGCGGGGTCGCCGCACCTGCTGAGCGGGTGCAGCTGGTTCACCGTGCCCTTGCCGAAGGAGCGCACGCCGACGACGACGGCGCGACCGTTGTCGACGAGGGCAGCGGCGAGGACCTCGGAACCGCTGGCGCTGGCTTCGTCCTGAACGAGGACGATGGGGATGGAGGTGGCGACTCCGCCCTCCTGGGCGCCGAACGTCACCACGTCGCCGTCGGCGTCGATCTCGCTGAGGATGACGGCGCCATCAGGGAGGAACTCGTTCGTCGCCTGCACGGTCTGGCGGAGGAGGCCGCCGGGGTTGCCGCGGACATCGAGGATGAGGCCGATGTAGCGGCCGCTCTCGGCATCCCTGAGGGCGGAGCGCAGCTCGGAGGGCGTCTCGCCGTGGAACTGGGCGATGTTGATGTAGAGGATGTCGTCGACCAGGTTGCCTTCGCGGTCGACAAGGTCGGACCCGCTCTCGCCGGGGATGAGCTCGCGCGGCTCAGTGAAGACACTCTGGATGAGGATCTCATCACGGACGATGGTGATGTCCTCAATCTCAGGGCCCGGGCCGAGGTCCGTGTGCTGGACCGTGAGCACAACCTCGGTGCCACGGGGGCCGCGGATGCGCTGGACGGCCTGGTTGCTGGTCCAGCCCTCGGTCGACTCGCCGTCGACGGCGAGGATGATGTCGCCGGGGCGGATACCGGCCTCCTCGGCGGGAGAGCCGCGGAAGGGGGACACGATCTGGACGACGCCGTTGCGATCGGTCACGGTGGCGCCGATGCCCTGGTAGGTGGTCTCGATGGCGCCGATGCCGAGGGCGAGATCGCCGGGGCTGAGGTACTCGGTGTAGGGATCGTTGAGGGAGTCGATGGCGCCGCGGATGGCGGCATCGCGGAAGTCGCGCTCGTCGAGGATCTCCTTGTCGACGAACTCTTCCTGGAGGATCTCGAATGTCTCCTCGAGGATGGAGGCGCCGACGGCGAGCTCGGAGCGCTCACCCGATTCTTCCCGCGCCTGCTCCTGGTCGGTCGGCTGAGCGGCGGCGGGTTCCCCGTCGCTTGCGGGGCGCTCCACGATGCGAACTTCTTCCTCGCTCGTGAGGTCGCTGACGCCGTACCCAAGACCGAACATAAGAAGGAGTCCGGCAATGGCGAGCAGCGCGACCGCGACGTTGCGAACGGCGCTCGAGCCCCGCGACGGGGATGCGGGGGGTTCTGGAGTGATCTCCATTCAGGTGCTCCGGGGGGCCGGTTGGGCCTGCGGTCGAGTGTAGGTGGGGGTGTCGCGGGCGGCAACGCGCCTGCCTTTACGCCTTGCCGAAACCTTCTTCGAGAGCCGGCGGCGGGAAGAAGCCGATGCCAGCCTGCCCGATGCGCTCGATGGGGGAGCCGCGCTCCGGGCGCCAGGAGAGGATGGCGTCGTGGGAGCCATCGCTGAAGGCGACGGCGGGAGAGTCGGTGAAGAGCCGGCCGCCGGCGAGGAACACGGAGCCGTCGGGCGCCCAGAGGCGATGGGAGCGGCCGTACTGGTCGAAGAAGCCCGCCAGAGTCTGGTAGTCGGGGGAGGGGGTGAAGGGGGCGCTGGCGCCGAGGAACTCGCCCGCGGCCGTACGCGCCTGCAGGGACACGGAGCCATCGCCCGTGGCGGAGGGGACGATGAAGGCGAGTTTCTCGCCGGCGGGGTCCCAGAAGACGCTGGTGAAGGCGCGGCGCAGGAGGAGCTCCGGCTCCCCGCCGTCCGAGAGGTCGACGGTCCACAACTCATCGAAGGCACCCGAGGCCGGGCGCGTCGTGACAGCGATCGTCAGGGTGCGCGTTCCGGGTCGGAACGCGAGGGCGACGCCGCCGGGAAGCTCGTGCACGGCCTCACTGGCCTCTCCTGAGCCGGCCGCGACCTGGACGACGACGCCGTCCCCTGTGCCGTCGGGCGTGGCGAAGGCGAGGAGCTCGCCGTCGTCGCTGAAGGCGGGGGTGCGGAAGCCGCGGGCGTCTGCGGAGATGGGCCGGGAGGCGCGGGCCTCGGCGAGCTCCAGCACGGAGAGGTTCACGCCGGCGTGGACCGCGAGCCGCCCCCCATCGGGCGCCCAGGCGAGGAAGAGGGGGGCGCCGGTCTGGATGGGATCGGCGATGAGGGGGCCGTCGGCCTCGCTCAGAAAGAGGGTGAGGCCGGCGCGTCCCTGGGCGACAAGCGCGAGGCGGTCTCCCCCGGGTGACCAGAGCGCGTAGTGGGGCACGTTGGGCGCGATGACGGCATCGCCGCCGAGGGGACTCTCGTAGAGGTTGCGAAGGTGGTTACCGTCGAGGTCGAGCATCTCGATGGCGCTGCGCTGCCGCTTCCCTTCGTCAACGACAACGGAGACGGAGACCGCATCGTGGCCCGGCCGCCAGGCCGGCCAGAAGCCGGCGCGCGCGACGGGCGAGCCGCGCCAGCCGTCCTCCTCCTGGCGGAGGAGCGTGACGGCCTTCCCCGGCTCAACGGCGATGATGGGCGCGGACACGATTCGGGGTTCCTCGGGCGGGATTGTAGGGGATGGGGTGTCAGGGGCAGGTGAGGGAGGTCGGCGGAGGCCCCGGAGAGGGGCTCCGCTTACCCGGCCATTTAGTTCGCACTATTCCAGTTATGTGCGTGAATTGGGTGGATCTGGGCCTTCAGGGGTGGTCTGGATGCGGTACGGGCACGACCTGCAGGTCGGTGATCCCCATGAAGTCGGCAGGGTTTGCGGTGTAGAGGGGAAGGCCGTTGGCGATAGCGACGGACGCGATGAGGGCATCGAACGCACGCGCCATGGGCTTGCGCCCGGCCCTGCGGAGGTCGGAAGAAACACGCGCGTACGCTCTCGCCGCATTCACGTCAAAAGGAATCGGGTCGAATAACGCCTCGGCCTGCTGGAGGGTGGCCTGGCGCTCAGCCCTCTCGCCCGCTGAGGAAGCCAGCAGAGGCCCGACCGACAGCTCAGCGAGCGTAATCGTCGAAATGAGGGGCGCCCCGGGTAACGGGCCATGATCGATGATCCGCGGGAGGAGGATGACAAGGTTCGTGTCGAGAAGGCCCGCGGAACCGCCCGTTGACGTCACAGCGACTGGTCGACCACGCTGTCGACGTCACGCCGCCACGCGTCCGGATCTGCCGGCGGAAGGTGGCGCCACCGTTCAAGCAGGGTAGCGGCATCAAGCGGCTTGCGGGGCAGCGGACGCAGTTCGGCGACCGGCCGCCCGTCCCGGCTGACGATGAGGGACTCACCCGCCTCCACGCGGTCGATGACAGCGCGACCGCGGTTGCGAAGCTCGCGGATCGTTACGGTATCCATGACCGGAGTGTATCACAGGTGATACGTCCCTATTCGGCAGAGCACGCGCGTGCGCTCTCCCCGAACCTTTACCTTGCGGTCCCCGCCCTTGACCTAGGCTAGGATCAAGACGAATCGCAAGGGAGAGGCCATGCGAGTTCTGGTGGTTGAAGACGAACAGTCCCTCGCTTCCGCGCTTGACCGGGGTCTGACGAAGCTCGGGTACGCCGTGGATGTCGCCTACGACGGCGAGGAGGCGCTCGACAAGGCGGGCGGGACGCCCTACGACGTCGTGTGCCTCGATCTGAACCTGCCCAGGGTCGACGGCATCGAGGTGTGCCGCCGGCTGCGAGCCGACCGCTTCAGCGGCGGCATTATTATGTTGACCGCACGCAGCGGCATCAAGGAGCGAGTGGAAGGGCTCGACGAGGGCGCCGACGACTACCTCGTGAAGCCGTTCGCCTTCAGCGAACTGGCCGCCCGCATCCGCGCCGTCACGCGACGCGAGGGTTCGCCCCTCGACCCCGTGCTCTCGACGCGCGGCCTCGAGCTCGACCCGAACACGAACCTCGTCCGGCGCGAGGGGGTCTCGATCCACCTGACGCCGAAGGAGTTCGAGCTCCTGTACTACCTGGCGAAGCACGAGGGACGGGCGATCCCCCAGGAAGAGCTGATCGAGCGCATCTGGGACGAGCGCATGAACCCGTTCACGCAGACCGTGAAGGTCCACATGAACAACCTCCGTCGCAAGCTGAACGACGGCTTCGAGGAGTCGATGATCACCACTATCCGGGGGAAGGGCTACGTCCTTTAGGCCGACACTGCCACCGGTCGTGCGGACCGTTCGCTTCCGGCTGACGGTCTGGTACTCCACGCTCCTGCTGATCCTCGGACTGGCGTTCATCCTCTTCCTGAACGTGGCGGCGCGGCTCGACGAGCCGGACGACCAGGCCGTGATGGAGGAGATGGGGCTCGACGAGGCGGAGTGGCAGGCCGCGGGCGTGGAGGCCACGACCGAGGAAGCCGGCGGCATGGGCGACATGACGCCCGCCCAGCTGGTCGACGAGGCCGGGGAGGAGTTCCAGGCGGAGAACCTGGACCGGCTGCGGACGTGGTCGATCGTGGCGGGATTCGGGCTCGCGTTCATCTCCGGGTTCGGGGGATTTGCGCTTTCGGGCATCATCCTGCGGCCGATGCGGGACATCACGGAAGTCGCCTCGGAGATCAGCGCGACGAACCTCTCGCAACGCATCAACCACCAGGGGCCGGACGACGAGCTGAAGCAGCTCGCGGACACGTTCGACTCCATGATCGAGCGCATCGAGCGGGGGTTCGAGGCGCAAAGACGCTTCGTGCAGGACGCCTCGCACGAGCTGCGCACACCGCTCGCCGCCATCCGCACCAACATCGAGGTCGCGGAGATGGCCAGCGATACCGGCAACGAGGAGCAGCGGGCGCTGCTGGAGACGGTGAAGGGCCAGACGGAGCGCCTCACGCGGCTGAGCGAGGACCTGCTGCTCCTGACGGCGCCGCAGGCCTCCCTGCCGATGGAGACGGTGAACCCGGGCGAGCTGGTGGCGATGGCGCTCGAGGAGATCGGTCCGCTGGCCGGACGGGCCAACGTGACGCTCACCTCTCATACACAGGAGGGCTGCGAGGCGGTGGCGAGCACGGACCTGCTCTATCGCTGCGTGCTCAACCTGATCGACAACGCCGTGAAGCACACGGGCGAGGGCGCAACCGTGACGGTCGAAAGCGGCTGCGAAGACGAGCGGGTGTGGATTCGGGTGCGAGACACCGGACCGGGTATCTCCGCCGCGGACCAGGAGCATGTCTTCGATCGGTTCTACCGGATCGATCGAAGCCGGGTGCGGGGGCGTGGCGGTTCGGGTCTTGGGCTGGCGATCGTGCGGGAGCTGATGGACTCGATGGGGGGTTCGGTCGCGGTCGATTCGACACCGGGCGAGGGGGCGACCTTCACACTTCGCCTGCCGCACGCCACCACGACGAACGGGGCTTCGCCCCATCGACAGGGAATTTCCGGGCCTTAACCTTTCCTTGACCTTTTGCCCCCGGCTCGCGTATACGACCGGAAAACGATTCGACGGACGCGGGTAAGCGTCCTAACTGCGGCAGGAAGCCGCAACGGGTTCACTCCCATAAGGGGAAACCCCACAAGGAGGCTTCTCATGAGCCTTTTGCTTGACAAGATCGACTCTCCCGCCGACCTCCGCGATCTTTCGCCGGAGGAGCTGGAGCAGCTGGCGACGGAGATTCGCGAAGAGCTGGTCAACACCATCCAGGGGATCGGCGGTGGCGGACACCTCGCCTCGAACCTCGGTGTGGTGGAGCTGACGCTCGCGCTGCACCGGCAGTTCGACTCGCCCAGGGACCGCATGCTCTGGGACGTGAGCCACCAGGTGTACGTCCACAAGATGGTGACCGGGCGCCGCGGGCAGATGGAGACGATCCGGCAGTACCAGGGCCTCTCGGGGTTCGCGGACCGGAACGAGAGCCCCCACGACCTGTTCGGGGCGGGGCACGCCGGCACTTCGATCTCGGCGGCGACGGGCATGGCCGCAGCGCGCGACCTGCGCGGCGAGGACCACCACGTCATCGCCGTCATCGGCGACGGCGCCATGACCGCCGGCATGGCCTTCGAGGGCCTGAACCACGCCGGCCACCTGGGCACCAACCTCATCGTCATCCTGAACGACAACTCGATGTCGATCTCGCCGAACGTGGGAGCCCTCAGCCGCAACGTGAACAAGCTGCGGATCGAGCCGCACTACCGGCGCTTCAAGCAGGAGATCGAGGGCCGGATCGACGGCATGGTGGAGCAGTTCCCCATCGGGCGGAATCTGGCGAGGGACGTCTGGCAGGGCGCGCAGCGCGTGCAATCGAGCATGCGGGACCTGATCGTGCCGGCCAGCTTCTGGGAGCAGTTCGGCTTCGACTACTACGGCCCGATCGACGGCCACAATCTGGGTGAGCTGGAAGCGACCCTCTCCGCGGTGAAGAAGGTACGGGGCAAGCCCGTGCTGCTGCACATCCTGACGAACAAGGGCCACGGCATTCCCGAGGCCGCGGCGGATCCGGTGAAGAGCCACAGCGGCACCTTCTGGCTGAAGAAGCCACCGGCTCCGGACGCGCCGAAGGCGCCGCCCACCTACAGCCAAGTGTTCGCGAATGCCGTGGGCGAGCTCATCGAGCAGGACCCGCGGGTGGTCGCCATTACCGCCGCGATGCTGGAAGGCACGGGGCTGGCGGCAACGCAGAAGGAGCACCCGGAGCGCGTCTTCGACGTGGGCATTGCCGAGCAGCACGGGGTCACCTTCGCGGCCGGGCTGGCGACGCAGGGGATGCGCCCCATCGCGGCCATCTACTCGACGTTCCTGCAGCGGGGCTTCGATTCGATCGTGCACGACATCGTGGTGCAGAAGCTGCCGGTCATCTTCGCCCTGGATCGCGCCGGGTTCGTCGGCGACGACGGGAAGACGCACCAAGGGTTCATCGACACGTCCTACCTGCGCTGCCTGCCGAACATGGTCGTGAGCGCGCCCAAGGACGAGGCCGAGCTGCGCGACCTGCTCGCCACGGCGGTTGCGCACGACACGCCGTTCTCGGTCCGGTACCCACGTGGGGCCGGTCCCGGGGTGCCCACGGACCAGCCGATGAAGAAGATTCCGGTCGGGCAGTCGGAGCTGCTCCGGGATGGCCGCGATATCACGCTCATCGGCTTCGGCGCATCGGTGATCGAGTGCGTGAAGGCCGCCGACCTGCTGGCGCTCGAGGGGATCGACGCGCGCGTCATCAATGCACGCTTCGCCAAGCCGCTCGACGAGGACGCCATCCTGGCGGCCGCGCGCGAGACGGGCGGCATCATCACCGCCGAGGAGAACGTCCGCGCAGGCGGCTTCGGCGAGGCGGTGCTGGCTGTGCTGGCAGACAACGGGCTGCCGGAGACACTCCTGCTGAACCTGACGATGCCGGACGACATCGTCGACCACGGTCCTCAGAAGGTGTACCGGGGCGTGTACGACCTCGACGGCGACGGCATCGCCCGACGGGCGATGGAGGTCCTCAAGGACCGCGGGGCCGAGCGCAAGGAGAGCCTCGCAACCGCCTGAGCAACGCGAAAGGGGGAGCAGGGCCGCATGACGACCGCCGCAGCATCGCCTCCATCGGCGTTGACCGCCCACCTCGACGCGCTCGAGGACGCCCTTCGCGCCGCCGTCGGCACGGACGAGGGCGGGCTGGCGGCGTCCGCTCGTTATGTCATGGGTTGGGAGGACGAGGAGGGGCGGCCTGCCACGACGGGCGGGAAGCGCATCCGGCCGGCGCTGTGCCTGCTGGCGGCGGAGGCGCTGGGCGGCTCAGCCGCCGAGGCCATGCCCGGAGCGGTGGCCGTCGAACTCATCCACAACTTCTCGCTCGTCCACGACGAGATCCAGGACCGCGACGCGGAGCGCCACCACCGCCCGACGATCTGGCGAATCGTGGGCGAGGCGCAGGCGATCAACGTCGGCGACTTCCTCCTGACGCGCGCGTTGCGGGCGCTGTCCGAGTCGGACGCGCCAAGCGAGCGGCGCGTGGCCGCGCTCGACGCGTTGCTGGCGGCGACCGACGACATGATTGGGGGGCAGTGGAACGACCTCAGCTTCGAGCCCCGTGAGGATGTCTCCGTCGAGGACTACCTGGCGATGGTGGAGGGGAAGACGGGGGCGCTTATCGGGGCGCCGCTGCAGATGGGCGCGATCCTGAGCGGAGCACCCACGGAACAGAGCGACGGCATCCGCGATTGGGGGCGCAAGGTGGGCCTGGCGTTCCAGGTGCGGGACGACATCCTCGGCATCTGGGGCGACCCCTCCGTGACGGGCAAGTCGAACCAGAACGACCTGGCCCGGCACAAGAAGACCCTGCCCGTCATCGCGGCGCTGGCGGAGCCACGCACGCGCACGGCGATCGAGCGGCTGTTCGCGCACGACGAGCCACCGGCAGCGGAGATCGAGGCGGTCTCGGTGCAGATGGAAGCGGACGGCATCAAGGCGGTGGCGGAGGACCATGCGCGGCGTTATGTCGAAGAAGCGAGCAGTCTCCTCGACAGCCTCGGCCTGAGCGAGGACGAGCGCATCCTGCTGGCGGCGGTCGCGCGCTATCTCATCGAGCGGGCGGGGTAGGCCAGGCGACTCCTCAGGGGGCGCGATGGCGCCAGCCGCGTCGGGTGGCGGCGTCACGCAGGCGTTTCGCGGCCCGGTTGATGGCATTCCTTCCGAAGACACCGAAGTCGATCACGGCGTGTTCGGGAAAGGGCTGCGGGTCGGGGCGAACAGGCAGGTCCAGGGCCGTGCACTCGGCAACGCTGACGGCCATCACTCCAGCCGACTGCAACGACTGCTCAGCCGTGTAGTGGCGCCAGGCGGCGGCAGGCTGAATCTGATCGCCGTCGTATACCGACAGGCGGTTTCGGTCGGTGGCTCTTGGCGCAAAAGCCTGGCTTGTCACGCGGTCGTTTTGCACGAACCTCGGGTGAATCTGCCGCAGGAGCAGCGTCTCACTGTTCACGCGGGTTGCGAGAGTGCGACGACACGGGCTGCCAGCCACTCCCAGTCCTGACCGCGAGCAAGGTCAAGCTCCCAGGTCTCTTCCTCATCGGAATCGAGCGCGAGGTTGTGCCACTCGCCAGTCCGATCGTCGGGATGGAACCGGAGGCTGACCTCGTGGTTCCCCAGGGCCCATTCCGCCTGCACCCCACCCTCTACGGTCGGATAGAGGTGTGGCGGGTGGGCCTCCTCGGGATAGTGATGGGCAAAGCTCTCCAGGAGCCAATCCACGAGACCGGGTGAGGGGGCGGAGCCCTCCCCGTCAAGCCAGCCATCCTCCATGCCGCGGAGGTCGTCAAGCTGTGCGGGAATGTCAAGGTGGTCGAGAAAGGCCACGTGCTCGGGGGAACCTGCGCCGGATCCACGGCGAGGGCCGCGCAGTCGCCGTCTCAGGAACTCCCGAACCGACAAGGGCTCACCCCTCCCGAAGTGAAGTTGCTTGCAGTATATCTCTTTTGGGCTACGGCAGGGACGTTTCGCCCATCAGGTAGCGGTCGATGCCGCGGGCGGCGTCGCGGCCTTCAGCGATAGCCCAGACAATCAGGGACTGGCCGCGGGTCATGTCGCCGGCGGTGAAGATGCCGGGAACGCTTGTCATCTTGTTCTCGTCGGCGGCGACGTTGCCGCGGTCGGTCAGCTCGACGCCGAGCTGTTCGAGCATGCCCGGGCGCTCGGGGCCGAGGAAGCCGAGGGCGAGCAGCACGAGGTCGACGGGCTCGACGAACTCGCTGCCGGGGATCTCGGTCATCTCCATGCGGCCGTCCTCACCGGGGGCCCATTCGAGGCGCACGCCGTGGAGGGCGGTCAGGCGGCCGTTCTCGCCGGTGAACTCCTTCGTGAGGATGCTGTAGTCGCGATCGCCGCCCTCCTGGTGGGCGCCCGAGGTGCGGAAGATGTTCGGCCAGGTGGGCCAGGGCGTCTCGGGGGGGCGGGTGTCGGGGGGACGGGGGAGGAGCTCCCACTGCTTCACGCTGAGGGCGCCGTGGCGGTGCACGGTGCCGAGGCAGTCGGCACCGGTATCGCCGCCGCCGAGAATGATGACGCGCTTGCCGGCGGCGGAGATGACCTCACTCTCGGGGACGTCGTCGCCGGCGACGAGCTTGTTCTGCGGGGGGAGGAAGTCCATCGCGAGGTGGATGCCGTCGAGGTCGCGGCCGGGGATGGGGAGGTCGCGGGAGTGGGTGGCGCCGCCCGACAGGCAGATGGCGTCGAACTCGTTCACAAGGTCGCGGGCGTCGACGTCGACGCCGATGTTGACGCTGGGGCGGAAGACGACGCCTTCGGCCTCCATCTGCTCGAGGCGGCGGTCGATGAAGCGCTTCTCCATCTTGAACTCGGGGATGCCGTAGCGGAGGAGGCCGCCGATGCGCTCGTCGCGCTCGAAGACGGTGACGTCGTGGCCGGCGCGGCGCAGCTGCTGGGCGGCGGCGAGGCCGGCGGGGCCGGAGCCGATAACGGCGACGCGGCGCTCGGTGCGCTGCTGCGGCGGTTCGGGGCGGATCCAGCCCTCGCGCCAGGCGCGCTCGATGATGCTGACCTCGACCTGCTTGATGGTGACGGGGTCGTCGTTGATGCCGAGGACGCAGGCGGCCTCGCAGGGGGCGGGGCAGAGCCTGCCGGTGAACTCGGGGAAGTTGTTGGTGGCGTGGAGGCGCTCGATGGCGTCGCGCCAGTGGCCGCGATACACGAGATCGTTCCAGTCGGGAATGATGTTGCCAAGGGGACAGCCCTGGTGGCAGAAGGGCACGCCGCAGTCCATGCAGCGGGCGGCCTGCTCGTTGAGCTGCTTGGGCGGCATCTCCTCGTAGTACTCAAGCCAGTCGGTGACGCGCTCGGCCACGGGGCGGCTGGGCGGTCCTTGCCGCGTGAATTCCATGAAACCCGTGGTCTTAGCCACCGGTGGCCCCCACCTGCTCGCGCTCGGCCTCTTCGCGGGCCTTCTGCTCGTTGAGGACGCGGCGGTAATCGAGGGGCATAACCTTTACGAAGCGTGAAACCGTGCCCTGCCAGTCTTCGAGGAGACGATCGGCGACGGTGCTGCCGGTGTGCTCGCGGTGGCGCTCCAGGAGGCTGCGCACGAGCTCGACATCTTCGTCCTCGGTGAGCGGCTCCAGGTCGACCATCTCCTTGTTGCAGCGGATGTCGAAGTCGCCCTCATCGTCGAGCACGTAGGCGATGCCGCCGCTCATGCCGGCGCCGAAGTTGCGGCCCGTGGGACCGATGATGACGACGCGGCCGCCGGTCATGTACTCGCAGGCATGGTCGCCGGTGCCCTCGACGACGGCGTGGGCGCCGCTGTTGCGTACGCCAAAGCGCTCGCCGGCGACGCCACGGATGAAGGCGGACCCGGCGGTGGCGCCGTAGAGGGCGACATTTCCGATGATGATGTTCTCCTCGGGCACGAAGGTGGAGTCGGGCGGAGGGGCGGCCACGAGGCGGCCGCCGGAGAGACCCTTGCCAAAGTAGTCGTTGGCATCGCCCGAGAGGAGGAGGGTCATGCCCTTCGGCACGAAGGCGCCGAAGCTCTGGCCGGCGGAGCCCTTGAAGCGGAAGGTGATCGTGTCGGGGGGGAGGCCGGCGGCACCGTGGCGTCGCGTGACCTCGCTGCCGAGGATGGTTCCGACGACGCGGTTTACGTTTCGGATAGGTATATCGACGTCCACCGGCTCCCCATCCTCGATGGCGGGACGGGCGAGCTGGATGAGATCCTGGTCGAGAGCGTGGCGGAGGCCGTGGTCCTGCTCGGCGATGCGGCGCGTGGCGATGTGCTCGGGCACCTGCGGCCGGTAGAGGATGGCGGAGAGGTCGATGCCCTGCGCCTTGTAGTGGTCAACGGCGCGGCGCGCGTCGATGAGGTCGCTGCGGCCGATGAGCTCGTCGAGGGAGCGATAGCCGAGCTCGGCGAGGGTCTCGCGTATCTCCTCGGCGACGAACTCGAAGAAGTTGACGACGTGCTCGGCCTTCCCGGTGAACTTCTCGCGGAGCTGCGGGTTCTGGGTGGCGACGCCGACGGGGCAGGTATCGAGGTGGCAGACGCGCATCATGATGCAGCCCATCACGACGAGCGGGGCGGTCGCGAAGCCGTATTCCTCGGCGCCGAGGAGGGCGGCGATGACGACGTCGCGGCCGGTCTTCATCTGGCCGTCGGTCTGGACGATGATGCGGTCGCGCAGTTTGTTGAGGACGAGGGTCTGCTGGGTCTCGGCGAGTCCGAGCTCCCAGGGCACGCCCGCGTGCTTGAGCGAGGTCAGCGGACTCGCGCCCGTGCCGCCATCGTGCCCGCTGATAAGGACGACGTCGGACTTGGCCTTGGCCACGCCCGCCGCGACCGTTCCGACGCCGACTTCGGCGACGAGCTTCACGCTGATGCGGGCGCGCGGGTTCGCGTTCTTGAGGTCGTGGATGAGCTGGGCAAGGTCCTCGATCGAGTAGATGTCGTGGTGGGGAGGCGGGCTGATGAGGCCGACGCCGGGGGTCGAGTAGCGCACCTGCGCAATCCAGGGCCAGACCTTGTGGCCGGGGAGCTGGCCGCCCTCGCCGGGCTTGGCGCCCTGCGCCATCTTGATCTGGAGCTCGTCGGCGTTGACGAGGTACTCGCTGGTGACGCCGAAACGTCCGGAGGCGACCTGCTTGATGGAGCTGCGGCGGAGGTCGCCGTTCTCGTCGGGGGTGAAGCGGCGGGGATCCTCGCCACCCTCGCCGGTGTTGCTGCGGCCGCCGATGCGGTTCATGGCGATGGCGAGGGTCTCGTGGGCCTCGGCGCTGATGGAACCGAACGACATCGCACCCGTGGCGAAACGGGGGAAGATGCTGGAAACGGGCTCGACCTCCTCGATGGGGATGGGCTCTCGGTCGGAGTTGAACTCCATGAGGCCGCGCAGGGTCGCCATCTGGCGCGCCTGGTCGTTCACGAGGGTCGTGTACTCGCGGAAGATCTCCTGCCGCTTCGTCCGGGTGGCGTGCTGCAGCTTGAAGATGGTGTCGGGGTTGAAGAGGTGGAACTCGCCGCCGTGGCGCCACTGGTACTGACCGCCCCAGCCAATGTTGTAGAGGCCGCCATCGCGATCGGGGTAGGCGCGGGCGTGGTGGGCGAGCATCTCGGCGGCGATCTGCTCGAGGCCGGCGCCGCTGATGCGCGAGACCGTGCCGGTGAAGTAGCGGTCGATGAGGTCCTCGTTGAGGCCGACGGCCTCGAAGATCTGGGCGCCGCGGTAGCTCTGCACCGTGGAGATGCCCATCTTCGACATGACCTTCACGACGCCCTTCTTGAGGGCCTTGATGAAGTTGCTCTCGGCCTCCTCCCAGGAGATGTCGCTCTCGAGGGAGCCTTCGTCCTTCATCTCGCGCAGGGTGTCGAGGGAGAGGTAGGGGTTGATGGCGCCGGCGCCGTAGCCGATGAGGAGGGCGAAGTGGTGGACCTCGCGCGCCTCGCCCGTCTCGACGACGAGCCCGACCTTGGTGCGCCGCTTGTTGCGCACGAGGTGGTGGTGGAGGCCGGCGGTGGCGAGCAGCGCGGGGATGGGGGCCTGCTCCGCGTCGATGCCACGGTCGGAGAGGATGAGGATGTTGGCGCCGTTCTCGATGGCCTCGTCGGCACGCTCGAAGAGCTCGTCGAGGGCGGGCTGCATGCCGGCGGGTCCTTCGGCCGCGGGCATCGTCATCGGGAGCACGGCGGAGCGGAAGCCGCCCTCGCCGTCGAGGCGGCGAAGCTGCGCCATCTCGGCATTCGTGGGGAAGGGCGTGGGAAGGGCGATCATGCGGTAGCCGTCGTCGAGGCCCTCGCTGAAGAGGTTACCCTCGGCGCCGATGAGGGAGTCGACGGAGGTCACGATCTCCTCGCGAATGGCGTCGAGGGGCGGGTTCGTGACCTGGGCGAAGAGCTGCTTGAAGTAGTTGTAGAGCGGCTGGGGGCGCTCGGAGAGGACGGCCAGGGGCGTATCCGTCCCCATTGAGCCGATCGATTCCTGTCCCTGGCGAGCCATGGGCCCGAGGTGGTACTTCGCATCCTCGACGGTGTAGCCGAAGGCGATCTGGCGCTCGAGCAGGTCGGCGCCGGCGATCGGGGCGGGAGGCTCGGCGGCCGGGAGGTCGGCGAGGCGCGTGAGGTTCTCGCCGAGCCAGCCGTCGTAGTCGTGGGCGCGGGCGAGGCGCTGCTTCAGCTCGGTATCGCCGATGATGCGGCCCTCTTCGAGGCTGACGAGGAACATGCGGCCGGGCTGGAGGCGGCCCTTCATGAGCACGTTGTCGTCCTCGACGGGGAGGACGCCGGACTCGGAGGCCATAACGACGAGGTCATCCTTCGTCACGAGGTAGCGGGAGGGGCGCAGGCCGTTTCGGTCGAGGACGGCGCCGATGGTGCGGCCGTCGGTAAAGGCGACGGAGGCGGGGCCGTCCCACGGCTCCATGAGGAGGCTGTGGTACTCGTAGAAGGCCTTCTTCTCGGCGCTCATCGTCTCGTGGCCGGACCAGGCCTCGGGGATGAGCATCATCATCGCGTGCTCGACGGGACGGCCGCCGAGAGTCAGCAGCTCGAGGGCGTTATCGAGACAGGCGGTGTCGCTGCCCGCCTCGTCGATGATGGGGAGGATCTTCTGGATGTCGTCGAAGTGAGGGGTTTCGAGAAGCGCCTCGCGGGCGGCCATCCAGTTCTTGTTGCCGCGGAGGGTATTGATCTCTCCATTGTGGGAGATGGTGCGGTAGGGGTGGGCGAGCTTCCAGCTGGGGAAGGTGTTGGTGCTGAAGCGGGAGTGGAACATCGCCAGGGCGGTGACCATGCGGCGGTCGCGCAGATCGGGGTAGTACTCGGGCAGCTGGAGAGCCGTGAGCATGCCCTTGTAGACGACCGTGCGGCAGGAGAGGCTGGGGAAGTAGAAGTCCTCGGAATCGCCGATGCCGCGCTTCTCGACCTCGCGCTCGAAGAGCTTGCGGATGACGAAGAGGCGGCGCTCGAAGTCGTCCTCGGTCTCGACCCAGGTGCCGCGCCCGATGAACACCTGGTGGACGGAGGGCTCGGCGAGAAGGGACGTTTCGCCCAGCATGGAGTTGTCGGTAGGGACCTCGCGCCAACCGAGGAGGTGTTGCCCTTCGCCCCGGACGAGCTCGGCGAGCAGGTTCATGGCGAGGCGGCGGGCGTCTTCGTCGCCGTGACAGAAGAGCATCCCGACGCCGTACTGGCCCCGCTGCGGGAGCTGGATGCCGAGCTGGGCGCACTCGTGATGGAAGAACTCGTCGGGGGTCTGGATGAGGAGGCCGGCGCCATCGCCGGTGTTGACCTCGGCGCCGCTGGCGCCTCGGTGGTTGAGGTTGGCGAGCGCCTCGATCGCCTTCTCGACGATGGTGTGGGAGCGGTGTCCCTTGAGATGCACGAGGAAGCCGACGCCGCACGAGTCGTGTTCGAGGCGGGGATCGTAGAGTCCCTGCTTCGGGGGCCGGGTATGCGCGGGCATCAGGCAGCCTCCCTCGTTCGCTTCGCCCGGTATGGAGCCGCCGGGAAGGGCGGCCCGTGCGCGGGGTAATGCCTTCCCGCGCCTCGCCTCGCGAGGCTCACGCCTCCCAACGCACACACGGGTGAACGATAAGTATAGCCAGATCAGCCAACGGAGATCGCCCCCCGGCCGTTACGCGCGTGTTAACGGTGGCGCGTTGAAAGGGCGCTCCTGCTCGCCTGTGAGGAGCCCCGCCGCCATACTGAAGGCCATGCCCGAAGAGCCTTTCTGGACCCAAGACTCCCTCGAAGACATCGTCAGCGCCCGCTCGAAGATCATGGGCGCCGGCGTGTGGGCCGCAGCCCGCCCCGACGACCGTCCCGTGATCTCGTTCGCGGGCGGACTGCCCGACGTGCCCTCGCTGCCCGACGAGGAGCTGCTGCGCGCCACCCGCGCCGTGCTCGACACCGAGCGACGCGAGGCGCTGCAGTACGGTGGCACCTTCGGCCCGCAGCCGCTGCGCGAGGCGATCGCGGAGCGCTCCTCCGGCATCGAGGGGATCCCCCTGACGGCCGAGCACGTGACCGTGACGTCGGGAGCCGCGCACGGCATCGGCATCGCCTGCGAGGCGCTGATCGACCCGGGCGACACGGTGCTCGTCGAGAGCCCGACCTTCCCCGGCAGCCTGCGCACGTTCGTCTCGTTCGGGGCACAGGTTGAGGCCGTCCCGATGGACGACGAAGGGCTGCGCGTCGACCTCGCCGAGGAGGCGCTGAAGCGCCTGGCGGACGAGGGGCGACGCGCGAAGCTCCTCTACCTGATCCCCACGCACCAGAACCCAGTGGGCTCGACCATGCCCCGGGCGCGTCGCGAGCGGCTGCTCGATCTGGCACGCGAGCACCGCGTGCTGATCATGGAGGACGACGCCTACGGCGAGCTCTGGTTCGGCGGCGAGCCTCCGCCTCCCTCGCTCTTTTCGCTCTCAGGCGGCGAACTGGCGATCAAGGTCGCGAGCTTCTCGAAGATCATCGCGACGGGGCTGCGGCTGGGGTGGAACCTGGCGCCGCCCACGCTCATCACGCGCATGGCCGCGCTCCGCTACGACATGGGGTCGAGCCCGTACCTGGGGCGCACGGTGGCGGAGATGATCCGGAACGGCGACCTCGACCGGCACGTGGAGCGGCTTCGCGCCATCTACCGGCGCAAGCTCGACCGCCTTTGCGAGGCGATCGACGAACACTGCGGCGACTACGTGACCTACCAGCGACCGGGAGGCGGCTTCTTCGTCTGGCTGGGGCTTCATCAGGGGCTTTCGGCGATCGAGGTCCAGCGCGTGGCGAACGAGAAGGGCGTCCTGATTGGCGCGGGACCGCACTTCTTCGCGGACGGCAACGCCACGCAGCACCTGCGCCTCGCCTTCAGCTACACGCCCGTCGAAGAGATCGAGGAAGGCGCGCACCGGCTGGGCGAGGCACTGCGAGAGGTGGCCGCCAGCTCGCCGGTTAAGTAGCTCGTCGGCGGGCGCGGTTCCAAAGGAGGCCGCCGCTACGCCGACTCAGTTAGAGGTGCGCCCCAAGTCCAGTACTTGTTGCGCGGATAACCGCTGTATCCGCCTGAGCCCAACCGTATCTCTGGAAGACCGTCGACAGCGAAGTCTCCCCACGACGCGTACATGTGGTTTCCCTGACGCCGGACTTTGGCTCCGTATTCTGGAAACTCAATCTCCCAATTGACTCCGTTCTCGATTAGTTGGTTTGCCGCGTCGTGCCAGAGACGGCGAGCTGGCTCCGGCCACCGCCAAGGATGCAGTGCCTTGAAGTCCCCTTGCCGACTTGCCAATAGGGAAACTTTGTCGAGGCGAGCCTCGACGCGTGCCTTGTCTTGTTCCCACTGCCATCCCCTGTACGCGCTACGCACTCGTCTTGAGTACACGATGGACTTTGCCCACAACCACCTTCCAGCGCCCTTCAGAGCGCCTCCCAACACCAACACAGTGAGACCGGACACAACTCCGACTACGACCTCTGACATCAGTCCTGCAGCTCCATGCACCCTATTAGACGAGTGCGCAGCAATTGCGCACGAATGTTCTCCCAAAGAAATCCCACGCACAGGAGGATTCGTCAAGACCGAAGGCCGACATAAGCTAGGGGCAACCGCGAATCCTCAACGCTCCTACTTCCTAGGCACTTCCTCCGTAAGACCTTGGACCCCCTGCGGTTCTGGCTCGGGACACGGGCAGCGCGTAGGCTCGATTTCCCAGATTTCGACCCACCTGGAGTGCCCCATGTCGCTTGATCCACGCCACCGCAGCCGCACGCTCGTCGACGGACCAGACCGGGCGCCGGCACGGGCGATGCTGAAGTCCGTCGGCTACGACTCGGAGTCGCTGAGGCGCCCGCTCGTAATGGTCGCGCACAGCTGGATCGGGACGATGCCGTGCAACTACAACCAGCGGGATCTGGCGGCGGAGGTCATGCGGGGCATCCGGGAGGCGGGCGGGACGCCCATGGAGATCAACACCGTCTCCATCAGCGATGGCATCGCAATGGGCACCGAGGGGATGAAGGCGTCCCTGATCAGCCGCGAGGTGGTGGCAGACAGCATCGAGCTGTGCGGGCGGGGCTACCTGTTCGACGCGGCCGTCGTCATCGTCGGGTGTGACAAAACTATTCCGGGCGGGGTCATGGGGCTGTCGCGGTTGGGCGTTCCGGGGCTCGTGCTCTACAGCGGATCGATCGCGCCGGGGAACTACAAGGGTCGAGACGTGACCATCCAGGACGTGTTCGAAGCCGTCGGGAGCCACGCGGCGGGCGGTATGACAGACGCGGAGCTGACGGCGCTCGAGGACGTCGCCTGCCCCGGCGCCGGGGCCTGCGGCGCGCAGTACACGGCGAACACGATGGCGACCGCGATCGAATTCCTCGGCATCTCGCCGATGGGGAGCGGATCGGCGGGAGCGACCGACCCGCGCAAGAACAGCGCCGGTTACGAGGCGGGGCAGCTCGTGATGGACGTGCTCGCCCGGGGCCAGCTGCCGGAAGATGTGATGACGCGCGAGGCGTTCGAGAACGCCATCGCCTGCGTGGCCTCGACGGGGGGCTCGACGAACGCGGTGCTACACCTGCTGGCGATGGCGCGGGAGGTGGGGGTTTCGCTCGACATCGACGACTTCGACGACATCAGCGAGCGGACGCCGATCATCGGGGACCTGCGGCCGGGAGGGCGTTATGTCGCGCTTGATATGGACCGGGCGGGCGGAACGCGCCTGCTGGCGCAGCGCCTGCTGGAGGGCGAGAAGATCCACGGCGATCAGCCCACGGTGACCGGCCGCACACTCGAGGAAGAGGCGGCGGACGCGCAGGAGGCGCCCGGCCAGGACGTGATCGTGTCGCTGGACGAGCCGCTGAAAGAGACGGGCGGGCTCGTCATCCTGAAGGGGAACCTCGCGCCCGAAGGGTGCGTCATCAAGGTCGCGGGTCACGAGATCATGCAGCACCGCGGTCCGGCGCGGGTGTTCGACCGCGAGGAGGATGCGTTCGCGGCTGTGTCCGAGCGGCGCATCTCGCCGGGCGACGTGGTCGTGATCCGCTACGAGGGGCCGAGGGGCGGGCCGGGCATGCGCGAGATGCTGGGCGTGACGGCCGCGCTCGTGGGCGAGGGGCTGGGCGATTCGGTCGCGCTGCTGACGGACGGTCGCTTCAGCGGCGCGACGCACGGCCTGATGGCCGGGCACGTCGCGCCGGAGGCAGCAGCGGGCGGCCCCATCGCAGCGATCGAGGAGGGCGACATCGTCTCCTTCGACATCGACGCGCGGCGTCTGGACGTGGAGCTCGACGAGGCGGAACTGGAGCGTCGCCTGGCGGCCTGGACGCCGCCGGCGCCGCGCTACGAGCGGGGCGTGTTCGCCAAGTACGCGAACGGCGTCTCAAGCGCCTCGCAGGGCGCGGTCACGAGCTAGCGGGGGCGGTGGCAACGCGAAAGTGTTCGTTTTCGGCGGATCGAATTGAACCGAACACTTTGGGGGTGGAGGTCAGATGTGGCTCTCCATCGAGCCTCGCGTGTACCTGGTAGCGAGGTATTCGTCGCGCCAGCGGATGGTGCTGCGCCACTGCCCATCCGAGCCGCGTGTGGCCTGCAGGCGCCCGCGATTGGCGGCCGCCCGCAGGGCATTGGTGGAGATCCCGCTGGTCGCGAGGGCGGCCAGGGGAACGAGGCGAGCGGGGCCGGCAACCGCCGGGATGATGAACCTGTTGAGGTTGTCCAGGAGCGCACGCGCCAGCAGCTCGCCCAGCGCTCCCGTATCGCCCTGATCGGCACGTCGGAGCGCGCGCAGGTATCGAAGGCGCTGGCGTTTGTAGATGATGACCGGCGGGTAGCCAAGGCGGACGAGCATCAGATTGAGGATGAGCCGTCCCGCCCTGCCGTTCCCATCGAGGAAGGGGTGTATCTGCTCGAAGCCGCAGTGGAGCCGGGCGAGTGCCAACGGAAACTCCAAATCGCCGCCTCGTAGCGTGTTGGCTTGCTTGAGCCAATCACCCACAAGCGCGGGGACGTCGGTCCACGGCGGGGGGATCATTCCACCGGGAAACGGCTGAATGTCATGCTTCCGGAACGCGCCGGGCCCCTCTTCGGGAGAAGCGTCGGGATGCGGCGCCACATCCCAGACCGGCCCCATGGCAAGCGAGTGGACGTGACGGATCTCGGCGAGCGTGAGGACTTCGCCACTTGTCCACTCAGCGTCTTCAACACCGTGGTCGTAGACCCAGGCGGCGGCTTTCGCGTACCCCTGGACTTCCATGTACTCGCTGAGCGGCTTCTGTCCAACCGTGCGCCCTTCGGCCAAGAGAGCTTCGACCTGCCGGAGCACGAGGGTGTTCCCTTCGATGGCGGTGGAGTGATGGGCCTCCTCGAACCAGATGCCCTCCCAGATGGCGGCTGCCTCTGCCTCAAGTCGGTTGGGAAGACCGCCCATGCGCGTCCGAAACTCCTCCGTCTGCGTCTGGAGGCGTTCAAAGACTGCCTTCCGAGGGGGGCGACCACGTCCAGGCATCCGACTCACATCCCTAAAGTGTTCGTTTTCGGAACTTTCAAATAAACCATACACTTTAGAACGCAAGAGCGAAAGTGTTCGTTTTCGGCGGATCGAATTGAACCGAACACTTTCAGGAGCGGGGAGCGAAGGGTGTTAGCTGCGGCGGCGCGGCCGGCCCTGAGGAGGGCGGTAGCGGGGGGTGCCGGTGGTGAAGAACAGGCGGGCCATGACGTCCTGCCGGCGCCGCCAGGGGCGGGCGACGCTCTCGAAGACACCGTCGACAAACTGCAGAAGGGCGACCGTGGCTTCCAGGAGCGCTTTCACGGGCTTCCCCCTCGTGGATCGAGCCTCGCAGGGGCGCCCGGGGACGGGCTCCGCGGAGGCAAGGGCGCTAGCGGCGGCGGGGGCGACGGTTGGGGTCGGGGCTGGACCCTTCGGTGATGGTCATGCGGTTCATGGCCCGGCGGCGGAGCTGCTCGGGGCGGACGACGCTCTCAATGACGCTGTCGATGAACGCGAGGACCGTTACAAAGGGCTTCAGGAGCGCTTTCATGGCTGCTGGCCTCCAGGATCCAGCGTAGCAGCCATGCCAAGGCCCCTGCCGTCTGGCAGGGGCCTTCTGGAAGCGTTTCTGGCGACCCCGATCGGATTTGAACCGACGATCTCCACCTTGACAGGGTGGCGTGTTAGGCCGCTACACCACGGGGCCGCGGCGCGACTGATCGTAGCGGCTCGGCACGGCCCAGCCAACCTGTCCGGCCAGCCGGCGCGGCGTATGCTGGCCGGGCACAGCCCGGGCGCACCTCGCGAAGGCAACGAGATGAGAGACAACCCACTGGTGAAGGCCATCCTCTCCCTGCTCCACCTCGTCGAGAGCGCGGTTACCAGCGAGGCCGCTGCCAGCAATGTACGGGGGCACGTAGACGCCCCGAAGGGCATCCCGAACGACCCGGGACGCCGGCCGCCGAAGCGGTGATGCCCGCGACGAACCGGTCGGGAACCTAGGCCAGGAGCGGCTTGCCGTCCTTGATGATCGACCAGCCGCCGCTGTCGCGTTCGAGGTCGTACAGGACCACGTGGCAGTTGCCGCAGATGGGGCCCGTCACCTCGCGCTCGCCGTTCGAGACGGTGTGCTCATCACACACGCCCCCATAGCGCTCGACGCCGTCGAGGTTGCAGAAGACGCACGTCAGGTGGGGCGTGTTCTCCTTCGGGCAGTCTGGGCAGGTCGATCCGGCGGAGAAATCGCAGCCGCCGGGGCCGCAGTGATACTTCTCCAGGCTCTCGAGCACAATGTTACTGGCCATGGTTTCGCTTCCCTCCCCTAGGAAACCGCGGCGGCGTTGCGCGCGCGCGCCCACTCGTGGGCCTCGTCGGAGGCGACCCACTTGATGGCGTTGGCGAGCAGCCGGCGGTAATTCGGGTTGTTGTAGGAGGTGGGCACGTCGCCCGCCTGTACGTAGACGATGGGGCTGTTGCGGTAGTTCTTCGCCCAGACCACCAGGTTCGGGGTCGGCGGGTGGGTCCAGTCGCCGCGCTCGTACATGCGACCGTTGTTCACGACGAGGGAGGGCGAGAAGAAGTTCCTGTAGGTGAAGTCGAAGTCGCTGCGCACGAGCGGCACGAGGCTGTCCTCGTGGTAGGGGGCGAGGTAAATCTCGTCCTGCAGCTCGAACGAGAGGTCGACGCCCTGCACGACGGGATGGTCCGCCTCTTCCTCGACCACCATGCAGGTGTGGTTCGCGGCGAGCAGGTAGCCAGAGTCGGGGTACTCGACGCCACGCAGGCTGCCGGGGTTGTAGAAGAAGCGGCCGCCGATGATCTCGGCGTACTCCTCCCAGCCGGGCCAGGAGCAGATGTTGTGATGGATCATCACAAGCCCCTTGCCTTCTTCGGTGAGGCGCATGTAGCCGTCCTTCAGCGCCTCGGGGGGATCGGGCGGACCGCCAACGCCGAAGACTCCCGGCATCGAGTAGTCCACGATGCAGTCGTAGTCACGGGAGTTCTCGGGCTGGAAGAAGAGCTGGGCGGCCGGCTGCTCGACGTGGGTCCAGGCCGAGATCTCGCCCTCCTGCTGGAAGGCGTCGAACATCTGGAAGAAGGGTTCGCGCTGGAAGGGGTGGCCCTTCGAGGCAAGCAGGACATTGGGGGCGCTCATAGCTATCTCCTCCGACTGACCTAGAGTGGGCGGCATTCTACGAGGTTCGGAGGGCGAACCTCTACAGCCGCGACTCCCCCCGGCTTCTCTGTTGCAAAGGACGACAGCGGAATCGGAGTTCGCAAACTTTCAAAGTTGCTACCTTTGCCAAGGAACGTCACACTGCGCCAATGCTTGCACGCGTGCAGTCGAGCGCGGTCGTGGGTCTCGACGGGGTCATGGTCGACGTCGAGGTCGACATCTCGCGCGCCCAGAACCCGACAACGGCGATCGTGGGGCTGCCCGACGCGGCCGTGCAGGAATCGAAGGAGCGGGTGCGGGCGGCGATCCGCAACAGTGCGCTCACGTGGCCGTTCAACAGCCGCATCGTGGTGAACCTGGCGCCGGCCGACCTGCGCAAGGAGGGTCCGGCCTACGACCTGCCCATCGCCGCCGGCGTGATGGTGGCGAGCGGGCAGGTGGAGGCGGACCTCGCGGACGCGGTGTTCGTGGGGGAGCTGGCGCTCGACGGGGAGGTGCGCAGCGTGCGCGGCGCGCTGCCGATGGTGGCGGTCGCGCGCGACCGGGGGGCGCGGCGGGCCTTCGTGCCCGTGCCGAACGCGCCCGAGGCGGCGCTTGTCGAGGGCCTCGAGGTGTTCCCCGTGGAGTCTCTCACGCAGCTCGCGGCGCACCTGCTCGGGAAGGCGCCGATCGCGCCGTATTCGCCGCCGGACGATGCGGAGGACGCGGAGCTGGCCGGCCCCGACCTCGCCGACGTGATCGGGCAGGAGCACGCGAAGCGGGCGCTGGCGATGGCGGCGGCGGGCGGTCATAACCTGCTGATGCGCGGCCCGCCGGGGAGCGGCAAGACGCTGCTGGCCCGAGCCATCCCCTCGATCCTGCCGCCGATGACGAACGATGAGGCGCTGGAGGTGACGCGTATCTACAGCGTGGCGGGGTTGCTGCCGTCGGGGACGGGGCTCCTGCGGGAGCGGCCGTTCCGGGCGCCCCACCACACCATCTCGCACGCGGGGCTGGTGGGGGGCGGCCCGGTGCCGCGTCCGGGCGAGATCACGCTGAGCCACCACGGCGTGCTCTTCCTCGACGAGCTGCCGGAGTTCGGCACGCAGGTGCTGGAGGTGCTGCGCCAGCCGCTGGAAGACCGCATCGTCACGATCAGCCGGGCGCGGCAGTCGGCGACGTTCCCGGCGAGCTTCGCGCTGGTGGCGGCGCAGAATCCGTGTCCCTGCGGGTACCTGGGCGACCCGATACGGGAGTGTCGCTGCCCGGCGAACGCGGCCGCGCGCTACCAGCGGCGCGTCTCGGGGCCGGTACTGGACCGCATCGACATCTTCATCGACGTGCCCCGCGTCGACTACGAGAAGCTGGCGGCGGGCACGCGAGGGGAGCCATCGTCGGTGGTGGCGGAGCGGGTGCGGACGGTGCGCGCGATCCAGCAGGAGCGGTTCGCAGGGACGGGCACGCGACTGAACGCGGAGATGGGGCCGACCGAGGTGCGGGAGCACGCCCAGTGGAAGCTGGACGAACAGGCGCAGCGCATCCTGAGCCAGGCGACCGCGCAGATGGCGCTCTCCGCCCGGGCATTCCACCGCGTACTCAAAGTCGCGCGCACGGTCGCGGACTTCGAGGCCAGCGACGCGATCGGCAGCACGCACGTGGCGGAGGCGCTGCAGTACCGGGAGCGGGCGGAGTAGGTGCGCTAGGGGCTCACATGCTCTTCGGAGTGGCCTGCCATGAAGTAGAGCTCCAGGGCTTCGCGGAGGTTGGCTAGCGCCTCACCTTCCGACTCTCCCTGGCTGGCAATATCGATCTCGGTGGCTTGGGCGACAAACCAGGAGCCTTCCCGGTGCACTCTTGCGGTGAAGGATGCGACGCCGCTGTTCTTGCCCGGTCTCGCCTCGCTGGCCATCAAGACTCCTGCCAAGGCAATGATACTCCTTGCGATTGCCAACGGCCGAGTCCGAACATTTGTGTTGACAGGCGAACGGGTGTTCGCTATGGTGTGCGGACCCTGCGAACGGATGTGCTAGCCATGGTGAACACTATCCCCACCATCATCTTCGACGTATTGCTCGCCGGCGCCGCGGTGGCGCTCCTTGGGGCGACGATTCGCTCCATGCTTCCGCGACGCGGAGGACTGCGTCGGGGTGGGCTGCGCCATGAAAGTGGCGCGCGCGTGACCCTGTGGCAGCCACGGGAGCCCGTTCGAGGAGAGTTGCGTCCGGCCCTGGGCCGCGTGGAACCCCTCGCCACGCGGCGCCAGGAGCTGGCGCGGCGCGCGTCCTAGCTGCCTAGCTGGACTTGCGCGCGCAATTGCGCACGCCGCGGATCGTCTCGATGCGCGTGAGCAGCCGCGAAATCTGCGAGAGCCCGCTCGTCTCCAGGGTCGCCAGCACCGAAACCGTGCCGTTGCCGTTCTTGGTCGTGTTCACGTTGACCATGTTCACATCCTCGGCAGCTACGACGGTGCTGATGTCGCGGAGGAGGCCCACCCGGTCCCAGGCGTCGATCTGGACGGTGGCGGGGTAGCGCTGCTCGTCCGTCCGCCCCCAGTCGACATCGATGAGGCGGTCGCGCTCGCGTTCGTTGAGGACGTTGTGGCAGTCGGAGCGGTGGACGGTGACGCCGCGGCTGCGGGTCACGTAGCCGCGGACGCTGTCGCCGGGAACGGGATTGCAGCAGCGCGCGAGCGTCGTCTCGAGACTTCCGGCGCCGAGGGCGCGCAGCCCGGGGCCGGCCCCCGGACGGGCTGAGGGCCGTCCGACGGGAATCTCGTCGATCTCGTCGGGCTCCTGGTGCTTCTGGAGCAGGGTGCTCGCCTTCCGCACGACCGACTCCACGCTGACATCGCCATAGCCGATGTTGGCCATAAGCTCGTTCCAGGTCTTGCCGGGGAAGAGGGCGAGCACCTCGTCCTGATGGTCGGCAAGGTCGAAGGCGAGGCGACGGAGCTCTCGCTCGAGCATCTCGCGGCCGCGTTCGATGCTCTCGGCGCGGCGCTGCTTGCGGAACCACTGGCGCACCTTCTGGCGGCCGGTAGTGGTCTGGAGGTAGCCGAGGTTCTCGCTGAGCCAGTCGCGCGAGGGGCCGCTGCGGGAGCGGCTGCGCATGATCTCGACGACGTCGCCGTTCTGAAGGGAGGAGTTGAGGGCCGTCATCTTGCCGTTGACCTTGGCCCCGATGGTCTGGTGGCCGAGGTCGGTGTGGATGCGGTAGGCGAAGTCGAGGGGGGTGGCGCCGGTGGGGAGGTCGAGCACGTCGCCCCTGGGGGAGAGCACGAACACCTGGTCGTCGAACACGTCGGTCTTGACGCTCTCGACGAACTCTTCGGCGCCGGAGAGCTCGCGCTGCCATTCGAGGAGCTGGCGCAGCCAGGCGATGCGCTCCTCGTCCTGGGCGGAGCGGTCGCTGGAGCCCTTGTAGCGCCAGTGGGCGGCGACGCCGTACTCGGCCACGCGGTGCATGTCGTACGTGCGGATCTGCACTTCCAGGGGGCGGGCGCCGGGGCCGATCACCGTGGTGTGCAGCGACTGGTACATGCTCGCCTTGGGGCTGGCGATGTAGTCGTCGAACTGGCCGGGGAGGGGGCGCCAGGTGGCGTGCACGACGCCGAGGGCGGCGTAGCAGCCGGCTACGTCCTTCACGAGGATGCGGAGGGCGAGAAGGTCGTATATCTGGTCGAACGACTTGGCCTCGCGACCGTAGCGGCGGGCCTTCTGGTGGATGGAGTAGATGTGCTTGGCGCGGCCCGTGACCTCCGCCTCGATGCGGGCGTCGTCGAGTTGGACGCGGAGGCCGGCGGCTACGTCTTCGATGTAGCGCTCACGGGCGAGGCGGGTGGCGTCGAGTCGGGTCGCGATCTCCTGGTAACGCTCGGGCTCGAGGTAGCGGAACGCAAGGTCTTCGAGCTCCCACTTAATCTGCCAGATGCCGAGGCGCGTCGCGAGGGGGGCGAAGATCTCCATCGTTTCGCGCGCGATGCGGCGCTGCTTGTCATCGGAGAGGGCATAAAGCGTGCGCATGTTGTGGAGGCGGTCGCAGAGCTTGATGAGCACGACGCGGACGTCAGCGGCCATGGCCAGCAGCATCTTGCGGAGGTTCTGGGCCTGGACGCCGCCTCCCTCCTCTTCGGTGACGCGCAGGGGGAGGCTGCCAAGCTTGGTCAGTCCCTCGACGAGCTCGGCGGCTTCCTTGCCGAAGCGCTCGGCGATCTCCTCGTTGGGGACGTCGCAGTCCTCCTGCACGTCGTGGAGGAGGGCGGCGATGAGGGAGGGCTGGTCAAGCTCCAGGCCGGCAACGAGCTTGGTGACTTCGAGCGGGTGGGAGATGTAGGGATCGCCGGTGCGGCGCATCTGGCCGTCGTGGCTGGACTCGGCGAACTCGTATGCGTCGGCGACTAGCTCGATGCGGTCCTCGGGGAGGTAGGTGCGGACACGCTCAAGCAGGTCGGCGACGGCCGGGGATTCCGGAGAACGCTCCAGGACGCTCACACGCTTTCTCGTTGCCCCGTTTCTGCCAGTATCTTAGCAGGCAACCCCATCAGAACTGACGGGACGGGCATGAGCGGACGGTTCCAGACGCCGCGAGGGACGGAGGACATCCTCCCGGAGGAGCAGCCGTACTGGCGCGCGATTCACGACGCCGCCGGGGAAGTCACACGGCTGTTCGGCTACGAACGCCTGGACACGCCCACCTTCGAGGACGCCGCCCTCTTCGAGAAGGGGACGGGCGACACGACGGACATCGTCGAGAAGGAGATGTACAGCTTCCAAGACCAGGGGGGCGAGGCGCTCTCGCTGATCCCGGAGGCGACGCCGGCGATCTGCCGGGCATACCTGGAGCACGGTCTCGCAAGCCGGCCCCAACCCGTCCGCCTGTTCACGATCGCGCGCATGTTCCGGTACAACCGCCCGCAGCTGGGGAGGCTGCGGCAGTTCAACCAGTTCGACTGCGAGGTACTCGGCTCGGGCACGGCGCTGGTCGATGCGGAGCTGATCGAGCTGCACTGGCGGTTCTACGAGCGGCTGGGGCTGGAGAACCTGGAGATCCGGCTGGGGAGCATCGACGACCTCGAGGCGCGGCGCGCCTACCTCGATCGGCTGCGGGACTACTACCTGCCCCTGCGCGACCAGCTCTCGGAGGACAGCCAGCGACGGCTGGACCGGAACCCGTTGCGCCTGCTCGACAGCAACGACCCGCGCGACCAGGAGCTGCGCGAGGGCGCCCCGACGATGATCGACGACCTGAGCCCGGAGGCAGCGGAACACTTCGAGGGGGTGAAGGATGGGCTGACCGCCGCGGGCGTGCCCTTCGTGGTGGACCCGCTGCTGGTGCGCGGGCTCGACTACTACAACCGCACGGTCTGGGAGATCGTCCCGAAGGGCGACGGGCGCCAGCAGAGCTCGATCGGGGCCGGCGGGCGGTACGACGGGCTGATCGAGACCATCGGCGGGAAGCCGACCCCGGCGAGCGGGTTCGCAACTGGGTTGGAGCGGGTGATCATCGAGATGAAGCGGCAGGAGTTGCCCCTGCGGGATGCGGGCGCGCCCGACGCCTTCGTCGTGCACGCGGGCGCCGAGGGAGGGCGGGCCGCCGTGCGGGCGGGGGCGGAGTTGCGCGGGGCGGGGTTCGTCACGCTGCTGGGGGAGTCGGGGCGTTCGTTCAAGGCGCAGATGCGCCGGGCGAACGGGAGCGGGGCGCGCTTCGCCATCATCATCGGGGAGGATGAGGCGGCGCGGGGTGTGGCGGCGCTGAAGGATCTGCGGGAGCAGGGCGACCAGGAAGACGTGCCGCTCGGGGAGATCGCGGCCCGGCTCGGGCAAGAGCTGCGCTAGCCGAGCACGAAGCTCGTTCCGCCCGCAGAATAGAACCATGGACGAGGCCGTTCGGCAGAGGCTCAACGAGATCCGGGTCCGCTTCGACGCGGTAACGGACGAGATGGGGCAGCCCGAGGTCGCGGCGGATTATGACAAGGTTGCTCAGCTCAACCGCGAGCGCGCCGAGATCGCACCGGTCGTCCAACTCCTCGCCGACTACACCGAGGCCGAGACGGCCCGGACGGACGCCCAGGAGCTGCTGGACGACGGGGACGATGAGATGCGCGAGCTGGCCGAGGCGGAGTTGCGCGAGGCGGACGAACGTCTTGCCGCGCTGGACGAGGCGATCCTGCGGGCGCTCCTGCCCAAGGACGAGCGGGACAGCCGCAACGTCATCATGGAGATTCGCGCAGGGGCCGGGGGCGAGGAAGCAGCGCTCTTCGCCCAGGAGCTGTACCGCGCCTACTACCGCTACGGCGAGCGTCACGGGTGGCGCACGCAGATGCTGAGCGTCTCGGAGACTGGCATCGGCGGCTACAAGGAGGCCATCTTCAGCGTGACCGGGGAGGGCGCTTTCTCGCGGCTGAAGTACGAGAGCGGCGTCCACCGCGTGCAACGCGTCCCGGAAACGGAGGCGCAGGGGCGCATCCACACCTCGACCGCCACGGTCGCCGTCCTGCCCGAGGCGGAGGACGTGGACGTCGAGGTCAACGACAAGGACCTGCGGGTCGACATCTTTCATGCGTCCGGCGCGGGCGGCCAGAACGTGAACAAGGTGGCGACGGCGGTGCGGCTGACGCACCTTCCCACAGGACAGGTGGTGGTTTGCCAGGACGAGCGTTCGCAGCTGAAGAACCGGGCGAAGGCGATGACCGTTCTGCGCTCGCGGCTGCTGGCAATGGAGCAGGAGAAGCAGGAGGCGGAGCTGGCCGCCGACCGCCGCACGCAGGTGGGGAGCGGCGACCGGAGCGAGAAGATCCGGACCTACAACTTCCCGCAGGACCGCATCACCGACCACCGCATCGGGCTGACGGTGCACAACATCCCGGACCGGCTCGACGGGAACATCGACGACATCATCGACGCGGTGGCGGCGGCGGAAGAGGCGGCCAAGCTGCAGGCGACGGCGTGAACGCGCGAGCGGTCGCAGCCCGCGTCCGCGCCGAGCTGGAAGCCGCGGGCATCCCCGACGCCGCGCTAGAGGCGGAGGTGCTCACCCGCCACGCGAGCGGCCTCAGCCGCGGCGCGTACTTTGCCGACGAACCGGTCGCGGAGGGCGCCTGCGCGGAGCTCGATGCGCTGGTGGCGCGCCGGCTGCGGCGCGAGCCCGCCCCGTACCTGACGGGCATTCGCGAGTTTCACGAGCTCGAATTCATAGTGGGGCCGGGCGCGCTCATTCCCCGGCCCGAGACGGAGTTGCTGGTCGAGATTGGCATCGCAGAGCTTGCGCGCTGTCCCGACGCGACCGTGCTGGACGTGGGCACCGGCTGCGGGGCGATCGCGATTGCCGTCGCGAGCGCTTGCCCGGGAACGAACGTGATCGCGGCGGACGTGAGCGTGGACGCGCTACGGATCGCGGCGCTGAACGTCGAGCGGCACGGGGTGGCCGTCTCGCTGGTGCAGAGCGACCTGGCCGGCGGCATCGCCGCAGCCGACATCGTGCTCGCGAACCTGCCGTACGTGCCGGAACGCGAAATCAAGGGGTTGCAACCGGAGGTGCGTCAGTGGGAGCCGCGGGTCGCGCTCGACGGGGGAGCGGACGGGCTGGACCTCGTGCGGGCGCTGCTGGCCGACTGCGGGTCACGGCTGCGGCCGCGGCTGGCGGCGTTCGAGGTGGGGATGGGCCAGGCGGGGCGCGTGGTGGAGGCGGCGGAGGGGCTGGGCGCGAGCGCCGGCATCGTGCACGACCTGGCGGGCTGGGAACGGGTGGTCACCGCGCGGTGGGAGTGAGGCTGGTCGCGCTGGACATCGACGGCACACTCCTGCCGTACGAGGGCACATACAAGGGCGAGCTTTCGCCACGCGTGCGGGCGGCCGTCAGGGCGCTGGTGGAGGACGGGCGGACGGTGGTGCTGGCCAGCGGACGGATGCGCGAGGGCGTCATGAGCATCGCGCGGGAGCTGGGGCTCGACACGCCGTTCATCGCGCAGGAGGGCTGCCTGATCGCGAACGCGGACGGGTCGCTGCTGCGGGAGATCAAGCTGGACCGGGATCTGGCGCTGGCCGTCACGGCCTATGCGCGCGAGGCCGGTTACCAGTACGAGTGGTTCAGCGCGGAACGGTACGCCGCCACGGAGCAGTCGCCCGCCACGGACTACTACGCCAGCCTCGGCAACATCACGGCCGAGTACCACCCCGAGCCGGAGACGCTCGGTATCGACCCGAGCGGCGTCGGCATCCTGAGCGACCGCGAGGCATCGTCGGAGGTACACGATGAGCTTGTCGAGCACTTCGGCGATACGCTCCACGTGCTCGACTTCCCGTTCGTGACGGTGGCGCTGGCGCCGGAGGCGACGAAAGCGAACGGGGTCGCATTGGTCGCGCAGCGCCTCGGCATTTCGCGCGCCGAAACGCTGGCCATCGGGGATAGCGTGAACGACGCGTCGATGCTGGCGTGGGCGGGACGAGGGATCGCGACGGCAAAGGCCGACCGCTACGCGCGGGAAGCGGCAGACGAGTCGCTGCCGGACGAGGAAGACGCGGTGGCGCGGGCGCTGGAGGAGTTGCTCTAGCCTTCCGGATCGATCCGGTGCCAGATACGCAGCAGCACGAGCGCGATCGCGAGGATGACGATCGACGCGAGCGTGACGGGCAGGACCACCCGCAGCCAGTCGATCGACGCGCCTTGGGACTCGTCGGTTGCGAGCACGGCGTACTGGCCGGAGATCTCGCGGATGCGCGTTACGAGGTCGTCCTCGGAAAGGGAGACGGGGGCGTCGCCGCCGTTCGTGGCGACGCCCTCCTCGATCACGAAGAGGGCGGCCGGGACGGGCCACTGGAACCCGCCACCTTCGCGGCGGAGCGCCACGAGCACGCGGGCGCCCTCCGCCGGGAGGACGGCGCGATCGCAGTCGGTCGGGCTGTCGGACAGGGGGAGCGCCTCGGCGATGGCCGGGCCCTTCAGGTAGGCCTCTGGTTTGATCGCGGGACCGCCCGCCTCGGTCACGAGTTCGCCGACGACGATGACGTCGACGTCCTCGACCGAGGCGAACAGGTCGTCGAGGTCGAAGTGGGGGCAGTCCTCGTGGGCGCCGGCGGTCTGGCCGGTGCCGAGGGAGGACAGCAACGCAACCGTTCCCAGCGCCAGGAGCGCCGCGAGCGCGACTCGGGGAAGAGCGAACGGCCGCGTCGGGTCGCCTACGATTCGGCCTGCGCGAACTGGTAGATCTTGCCCTCGGTCTTGATGGAGGGCGCGATTACCATCTCGGCGTCCTGGAACTCACGGATGGTGTGCGCGCCGCACATGCCCATCGCGGTCTTGAGGGCGCCGGCCAGGTTCTCCGTGCCGTCGGTTCGGCTTGTGGGGCCGAAGAGGGTCTTCTGGAGGGTCGTGTTGACGCCGACGAAGACGCGGGTGCCGCGGGGGAGGTCGGCGTGGGAGGTGGCCATGCCCCAGTGGTAGCCGCGTCCGGGCGCTTCTGTGGTGGCGGCGAAGGGGGAGCCCATCATGACGCCGTCGGCGCCGGCGGCGAAGCACTTGCAGACGTCACCGCCGGTGCGGATGCCGCCGTCGGTGATGATGGGTACGTAGTTGCCGGTCTCGGCGAGGTAGGCCTCGCGGGCGGCGGCGCAATCGATGGTGGCGGTGACCTGGGGAACGCCGATGCCGAGGACCTCGCGGCTGGTGCAACCGGCCCCGGGCCCCACGCCCACGAGCACGCCGGCGACGCCGGAGCGCATCACCTCGAGGGTGGCGCTGAAGCCGACGGTGTTCCCGACGACGACGGGGATGTGGATGTGCTCGAAGAGCTTCTCGAAGCGCAAACCCTCGATGCTGCTGGACTCGTGCCGTGCCGTGGTAACGGTGCTCTGGACGACGAGGATGTCGGCGCCGGCTTCCTGCACGAGGGGCGCGTACTGCTTCGTGCTCTTAGGCGTTACGGAAACGGAGGAGACGGCGCCGCCCGCCTTCATCTCCTTGACGCGCTGGGCGATGAGGTCGTCGCGAATTGGCTGCTGGAAGGCGGACTGGAGGATGGCCGTGGCCTCATCGCGGTTGACCGAGGCGACCTCGTCGAGGATGGGCCGGGGATCGTCGTAGCGGGTCCAGATGCCCTCAAGGTTGAGGACCCCGAGGCCGCCCGCCTCGTGCATGAGCAGGGCGAAGTCGGGGTCGACAACCGCGTCCATGGCGGAGGCGATGAAGGGGAGCCCGAAGTGATAGGGGCCGATGTCCAGGCCAATCTCGACGAGTTCGGGGTTGATCGTGACCTCGCCGGGAACGATGGCGACATCGTCGAAACCGTAGGCGTGCTTGAGCTGCTTGAAACGTGGTGCGGGCACGGACGAACCCTCCTCCTGGGTATGCAAAACGCCGCGCTCTGACGGCTCAGGCGCGGCGACGGTTGCAGGTGCTGTTTCGAGACTCACCGAAGCAACTTCCGTTCGGTGGTGGATGACTCGAATGGGAGCATCACGACTACAAAGAGGGTATCGCCGCCCGCCGCTCAGGGTCAATGCGGCGGGGGCAGAATTCGCGCTCCCGGCGCGCTTCTGTGAAGCTGACCGAAGCATGAATGACCTCGCGCCCGGCCTCTACGTGGTCGCCACGCCCATCGGGAACCTGGGCGACCTGAGCGAGCGCGCCGCGGGAGTCCTGCAGGCGGCAGCGCTCATCGCGGCCGAGGACACGCGCGTGCTGAAGACCCTCGCCACGCGCGTGGAGACGGGCGCAACCGCCCTGAGCCTGACCGAGCATAACGTCGAGGGCCGCATTCCGCGGCTGCTGGAGGCCGCGAGGGAGGGGGTTGTGGCGCTGACCTCGGACGCGGGAACGCCACTGATCGCGGACCCGGGAGCGAGGGCGGTGGAAGCGGCGCACGACGCAGGCATCCCCGTGTTCGCGGTGCCGGGACCATCGGCGCTGGCGGCGGCGGTGTCGGTGGCGGGGTTCGCAGGGAGCGACGTGCACTTCCTCGGATTCCTGCCCCGGGGGCAGGGGGAGCGGCGACGGCGGCTGGTGGGGGCGGCGGAGGCTTCGGAGACGCTCGTGTTCTTCGAGAGCCCGCGGCGGGTGGGGGCGGCGCTGGCGGACGTGGCGGATGCGCTCGACGACCCCACGGTGGTCGTCTGCCGCGAGCTGACGAAGGTCCACGAGGAGGCGGTACGGGGAGCGGCTTCGGCGCTGGCGGAGCGGTTCCGGGAGACGCGGGGGGAGTGCACGGTGGTGGTCGACGTGCGGGGCTGGGCGGCGGGGAGCGACGAGCGCGACCTTCGCGCCTACCTAAAGGAGATGCGCGAGGCGGGCGCCCAGCGCAGCGCAGCCGCGAGCGCAGCGGCGCGACGGTTCGGGGTGTCGCGGGCGGAGGCGTACGAGGCCTGGCCCGAAGACAAGGAATAGGAAGGGGGACCTTTACCCGGCCTAAGCCCTAAAGCGACACGGTGCTAGACTCGCGTGAGCGCCTTCCCAAAGGGGATTCCGTGGCAGAACGCATCTTCGTGGCCGTCGCCTGGCCGTATGCGAACTACCTTCTGCACGCCGGCCAGGCGGCAGGCGCATACCTTCCCGCCGATATCTTCGCCCGCTACCACCGCATGTGCGGCAACGACGTGCTCATGGTGTCGGGTTCCGACTGTCACGGGACGCCCATCACCGTGGCCGCCGACAGCGAGGGCATCACCCCGCAAGAGGTGATCGACCGCTACCACCCGAAGATCCTTGAGGCGTGGGAGCGCTTCGGCATCTCGTTCGACCTGTTCACGACGACGCTTACCGACAACCACTACGAGACGACGCAGGACCTCTTCACACGACTGCTGGAGAAGGACCTGCTCTATACGGGCACGCAGGACCAGCTCTACGACCCCGAGGCGAGGCGCTTCCTGCCCGACCGGTACGTGGAGGGCACCTGCCCGCTCTGTGGCTACAAGGAGGCGCGCGGCGATCAGTGCGACCAGTGCGGCTCGCAGCTCGACGCGATCGACCTGATCGAGCCGCGCAGCAAGGTGAGCGGGGCGACGCCGGAGGTTCGGGAGTCGGAGCACTTCATGCTGCGGCTCTCGGCCTTCAACGCGCAGCTTCGGGAGTGGGTGAGCGCGCAGCCGCACTGGCGGCGGAACGTGTCCAACTTCACGCTCGGCATCCTTGAGGAGGGGCTGAAGGACCGCGCGATCACGCGGGACATCAACTGGGGCGTGCCCCTGCCGGTCGAGGGGTACGAGGACAAGCGGATTTATGTCTGGTTCGACGCCGTCATCGGGTATCTCTCGGCGGCGAAGGAGTGGGCCAGGCAGAGCGGCGACCCCGAGGCCTGGCGCCTGTACTGGGAAGACGAGAACACGAAGGCCTACTACTTCATCGGCAAGGACAACATCGTCTTCCACACGCTCATCTGGCCGGCGATGCTGCTGGGGTACGGTGGCCTGAACCTGCCGCACGACGTTCCCGCGAACCAGTACGTGAACTTCTCGGCGGGGCAGAAACAGAGCAAGTCGAAGGGCACGGCGACGTGGCTGCTTGACCTGCTCGATGCCTACGACGCCGACGTCGTGCGCTTCTACCTGACGCAGATCATGCCGGAGACGAGCGACTCCGAATTCCGCGAGGAGGAGCTGATCCGCGCGAACAACGAGGTCCTGATCGCGACCTGGGGGAACCTGGCGAACCGCGTGCTCGCCATGATCCGGCGCAATTTCGACGGCGTCGTGCCGGAGCCGGGGACATTAGGAGCGGAGAGCGAAGCGCTGCTCGCGACCGTTCGCGAAGGGTTCGAGCGGGCGGGCGCCGAGTATGCCACCTGCCAGTTCCGGGGAGCGCTGCGAGAAGCCCTGGCCGTGGCCCAGGCCGCCAACAAGTACCTGGATGAGCGCGCTCCGTGGCGGGCGGTGAAGGAAGACCGCGAGCACGCCGCCGAGACCCTCTACACGGCGCTGCAGGCCATTTCCGCCCTGACGGCGCTGCTGCACCCCATCCTCCCGTTCTCCACGAGCAAGCTGCACACGACGCTCGGGCACGAAGGCACGCCCGAGTCGGCCGGCTGGATGCTCACGGGCGTGCCGGCCGGGCGCTCACTCGGCGAGGGGGGCGCGCTCTACCGCAAGCTGGACGTGCCCGAACCGGTCGCGACCTGATGCGCCTCTTCGACTCCCACAGCCACCTCCAGGACGAACGCTTTGACGAGGACCGCGAGTCCGTGCTCGAACGAGCGGCGGCGGGGGGCGTGGCCACCGTCGTCGTGTGCGGCGAGGACGTGGCCTCCAGCGAGGCGGCGATAGCGCTCGCGACGGGCGCCGAGTCTCCGCGGCTGCTCGCGACCGCAGGCTTCCACCCGCACGAGGCCTCGCAGGCCGGCGAGGATGCGCTCGACCGCATCAAGGAGCTGGCCGCGGGCGGGAACGTGGCGGCCATCGGCGAGATCGGGCTCGACTTCTACCGGGACCTGTCGCCCCGCGACGTGCAGCGCCGCGTCTTCGACGCGCAGCTCGCGATCGCGGCGCGGTTGGGGCTGCCCGTAACGATCCACTCGCGCGATGCGGAGGAGGAGCTGGCGCCGCACCTCGCGCGCTACGCCGCGGAATCGCCGCTGGCGACGCAGGGGCGGCCGCCGGGGGTGCTGCACGCATTCGGGGGGACGCTCCAGCAGGCACGGCGGTACGCGGACATGGGGTTCCTGATCTCGCTGACCTGCTCGGCGGGCTACCCGCGCAACGACGAGGCCCGCAACGTGGCAGCGGGGCTGCCGCTGGGCTCGCTCCTGATCGAGACGGACAGTCCCGCGCTCCCGCCACAGTCGCGGCGGGGCACACGCAACGAGCCGGCGAATGTGCGGGTGACCGCCGAGGTCGTGGCGGAAGCACGCGGTTTGAGCGTCGAGGCCGTGGCCGAGGCCACAACGGCCAACGCGGAAGCGCTCTTCGGCGTGGCCGCGGCAGTGGAGGCGCGCGCATGACGCAGACGCAGCCACAGGCGCTCTACGGCCCGGTCGCCGAGGACCTGATCCTCGTCGAGGACCTGCTGGAGTCGGTGAAGCGAGTCGACCTGGCGCCCCTGCGCCTGATGCTGGACCACGCCCTCGCGCCCAGGGGCAAGCGGCTGCGGCCCGCGCTGGTGCTGCTGGCGGGCACGTTCGGCGACTACAACCTGAACCGGCTCGTGCCCCTGGGCACGGCCATCGAGCTGCTGCACACGGCCAGCCTCGTCCACGACGACGTCGTCGACGGGGCGACGAGCCGGCGCGGCCGTCCGACCGCCAACGCGGTTTTCGACAACGCCCTGACCGTGCTGCTTGGCGACTTCATGTTCGCCAACGCAGCCGAGATGGTGACGCGCACGGGCAGCCTGCCGGTCACGCGGCTGTTCGCGCTGGCGCTGATGAAGATGACGAACGGGGAACTCGACCAGGACTCCGCCGCCTTCGACGTGGGCCGCGACGTGCAGCACTACCTCTGGCGCATCGGCGGCAAGACGGCGGCGCTATTCGGGCACTCGACGCAGGGCGGCGCTTTGCTGGCAGGGTGCAGCGAGGGACAGGTGGAGGCGCTGCGAAGCTACGGCTACAACCTCGGCATGGCCTTCCAGATCGTCGATGACATCCTCGACTTCACCGGGGACGAGGCGGAGATGGGGAAGCCGGCGGGGGGCGACCTTCTGGAGGGGACGATCACCCTGCCGGCGCTGTTCTACCTAGAAACGGCGCCCGGCGAGAACCCGGTGCGGAGCTTCCTCGCAGCGGACGGCGACCGGGCCGCGTTCCTTCCGGAAGCGCTGGCGGCGGTGGTCGCGTCAGACGCGATCGGACGCGCGCAGGGAATGGCGCAGGAATTCGTGGACCGCGCACTCGAGGGCCTCTCGACCCTGGAGGCAACCGACGCGCGCCGCACGCTTGAAGAGCTGAGCAGCTACGTGCTGACCCGCCGCAGCTAGCGGAACTTCTTCTTCATGTCCTTGTGGATGCGCGTGGGCACACCCTTCTTGATGACGTCACGCCGGTCGTAGGCCTGCTTCACCTCCCTGGGGGAGATGGGGTTGTTGTACAGGTCGACGAGATCGCCCTTGGCAGCGACTTCGCGCATATCGTTGAGCGCCGCGCGCTCGCCACGGGTGAGGCGGGGCTTCGGCTTGGGCTTGTTGATCTCGGGGTGCTCGTTCGGGCGGCCGCCGGTGACGCGCTTGCTGACCTTCTGGCCCAGGTGCCAGTAGGTGCCGTCGTCGGGAATCTTGCGGGGGTAGCCATCGCGGAAGGTGAACGCCGCGAAGGACGTGGGCATGATGCGGTCCGCGTCCTCATAGCACTCAGGGCAGGGAACGGCCTCGCCGGCTTCCCGCATCGGACGCAGCTCTTCGAAGACCCCGTGACAGGGCTGACAGTAGTACTCGTAGAGGGGCATGGAGAACCTCCGCTCGCTTGTGGAGCGACTCTTCGTACCGAAGATTCTACCGCGTTCGTCAAAGCAGGGAACGCTTCCCGGCTAGTCCTTCGGGTGAAGCGCGCTTACGCCCTCGACGAAACGGCGCGCATTGGGGTCGCGATCGAGGTGGTAGCGGACCAGCTCGGCGACGGCGGCGCGCAGCTCCTGCTCGATCCCGGGCGGGGCCTCAAGGGCAACGAACTCCGTCATCGTTGCGCGCCTCGCGAAGCGCATCAGCTTGACGACCGGCACCGACACAATGCGTCCCCCACCCGCCTCGGACCGGCACCCGCGGCAGACGAGCCCGCCGGCGCCGGGGGAGAGCAGCGTCTCTTCCTCCGGCAGGCGATCGCCGCAGAGGACGCAGCCATCGATGTGGGGTTCGTAGCCCAGGAGGGCGAGCAGGCGCAGCTCGAAATGGCGGGTCACGGCGGGCCCGTTCCCCTCCTGTAGCAGGCGCAGCGCCTCCAGAAGGAGGGCGTACAGCTCGGGGAGCGGCTCGCGCTCCTCGGTGAAGCGGTCGACGAGCTCGAGGCAGTAGAGGGCCTCGGCGCTCGCGTCGAGGTCCTCGCGCAGGCGGCGATAGGCGTCCACCGTCTCGGCCTGGGTGAAGACGTCGAGGTTGCGTCCCTGGGCGACGAGCACGCGGCTGCGGGTCAACGGTTCGAGGTGGCCGCGCATGCGGCTGCGGGCCTTGCGCACACCCCGCGCGATCGCCTCGAACTTGCCCTCGTTGCCGCTGAAGACCGTGAGGATGCTGTCGGCCTCGCCGAGGTTGCGGCGGCGCAGGATAACCCCTTCGGCGCGGTAGACGCGGGGCCGCGCCGCCACGCTACAGCTCCTGCCGCCCCTCGAGCGCGCGGGAGAGGGTCAGGTCGTCCATGTACTCGATATCGGCGCCGCTGGGCAGGCCGCGGGCGAGGCGGGTGACGCGAATCCCGAAGGGCTGGAGGAGGCGCTGGACGTACATCGAGGTGGCCTCGCCTTCGAGGCTGGGGTTCGTCGCCATGATCACCTCGACGACCTGGCCCGCCTCGACGCGCCGCAGCAGCTCCTGGATGCGCAGCTGCTCGGGGCCGACGCCATCGATGGGGTTCAGGGAGCCGTGGAGGACGTGGTAGAGGCCGCGGAAGCCGCCCGTGCGCTCGACGACGAGCACGTCGAGGGGCTGCTCGACGACGCAGAGGAGGGTGGGGTCGCGCTGTTCATCGTCGCAGAGGGCGCAGGGGTCGCTCACGGTGATGTAGAAGCAGGTTTCGCAGAGAACCACGTGCTCCTTCACATCGGTGAGCGCAAGGGCGAGGGCGCGGGCATCGTCCTCGGAGGCGCGCAGCACGTGGTAGGCGAGCCGCTGGGCGGACTTGGGTCCGATCCCGGGGAGCTTCGAGAACTCCTGGATCAGGCGGGCGATCGGCTCGGGCGCGCCTGCCTCGGGCACGCCCGCTCAGCCGCCGAGCCCCGGCAGGTCGAGGCCGCCGGTGAGTGCCCCGAGGGAGTCGGCCTGGAGGGCGTTGGCGCGCTCGGAGGCGTCGTGAATGGCGGCCAGCACGAGGTCTTCCAGCATCTCCACGTCCTCGGCGTCGACGACGTCGGGCTCGATGGCGATGGCCTGGACCTTCTGCTCACCGTTCATGGTGACGCGCACGGCGCCACCGCCGGCCGTCCCCTCGACCGTCTTGGCGGCAAGCTCCTCCTGGGCGCGCTGGAGCATTGCCTGGGCCTCGGCGAGCTGGCCAGTCTGGGCGGCGCCACGGCCACGCTGCCCGCCGCCTCCGCCGCGACGCATGTAGCGGTTGCGACCGCTGCTCTTGGCCATCAGAACTCCTCCTCAGGGGGGCGGGGGCGCGGGGGCGGCCCGGATTCCACGGGCTTGGCGCCCATCTCGCGCGCGGCCGCCGCCAGGTGTCCGCCCCTGGCGGGACGCTGCGCGGGAGCGCTTCGTTCGATGCGTTCGACCGCAAGCGACACGGGGCGCTTCAACAGCTCCTCTGCCTTCTGCTCCACGAGGGTGCGGCCGTCGTTCGCGATCTTCTGCATGTGAATGGGATGGTAGAAGCCGAGCTTCAACTCGTCACCATCCATGGCGAGCACCTCACAGGAGCCGTTGAGCCAGGCGGCAAGCGCCGGCTGCGTCATCCTGCAGCGCTCGTAGAGCTCGCGGAGGAAGCGCTCCTCGCGGCTCTCCTCGCGTGCGTCGCGGCGGCGACCCTGGGGGCGGCGCTGGGGGGGCTGGCCGCCCCGCGCGGGTTGTCCGTTCGCTCCGGCAGCGGCGCCCGCGGGAGCGGCGGCAGGCTGGGCGGGGCCGAGCACCGCCGCCGCGCAGGCGACCTCAAGGGGGACGGGACTGCCGGGATCTCGGCGGAAGTCTGCGCCGGCGAGCTCGGCGACGGCGGTCGTCAGGACGCCGACGTCGGGGGTGCGGTCGCGCGCGGCGACGAGCAGGCGCTCGCGCAGGGTGTCGATGGTCTCACGGGTGAAGCGGGCGATGTCGAGCCCGTCGCCGGCCACTTCGCGGGCGATCTCAAGGGCGGCGCCGAGGTCGCGTTCGGCGAGGGCGCCGGCGAGCTTCTCCGTGCGCTCGTCGCGCACGAGGCCGAGCGACTCGAGTACGTCGTCGGTGCTGGGGGAAGGCCCATACATCGAGGCGATCTGCTCCAGCAGGGTGATGGCGTCGCGGAGGGCGCCGCGAGCCTCGCGGGCGATGGCCAGCAGACCCTCGTCGGGGACGCTGTAGCCCTCCTGTTCGGCGACAAACCGCAGACGCTCGACCATCGCCTCGATGGGGATACGGCGGAAGTCGAAGCGCTGACAGCGCGACGTGATGGTGGCAGGGATCTCGTGGAGCTCCGTGGTGGCAAGGATGAAGATGGCGTGCGGCGGCGGCTCCTCGAGGGTCTTGAGCAGGGCGTTGAAGGCGCCCGTCGTGAGCATATGGACCTCGTCGAGGAGGTACACCTTCCGCTCGAGGTCGCTGGGGGCGAAGGCGATCTTGTCGCGCAACTCGCGGACGTCGTCGATGCCGCGGTTGCTGGCGGCGTCCATCTCGATGAGGTCGAGGGCGGCGCCGCGGTCGATAGCGTCGCAGGGACCGCAGTCATTGCAGGGCTCGCCTCGGGCGAGTTCGGGGCAGTTGACCGCCTTGGCGAGGATGCGGGCGGTGGTGGTCTTGCCGGTGCCACGGGGCCCGGCGAAGAGGTAGGCGTGGGCGACCTTGTCGGTGGCGAGGGCGTTGCGAAGCGTCTCGACGACGTGGTCCTGGCCGACCACCTCCTCGAAGCCACGTGGGCGCCACTTCCCGTAGAGCACCGTCCCTCCCGGACCACGGATCGGGTGTCCGCAAGTATAGAACGGATTTTCGCCCACGGGATCACGAAGGCGGGAGCCGAATGGCTCCCGCCTTGCGTTTCTACCCAGACCGGAGCCCCGCCCGGAGGCGGGGTCCCGCGGAGAGGCGGTTAGGCCGCCCGCTCGAGCTCCTTCCCCTTGAGGAAGACGTCGACGGGATGCTCGTCCACTTCGATGTCGCGGTCGCGCGCCTCATCGGCGCGCAGGGCCTGCCACTCCTTGCGGAAGCGTGCCTCGGGCGAATTCGCCTTGATGACGCGCTCCAGAAGGACCGACCGAACCAGTTCATGCTCAATCACAGATACACCTCCGATGAGCAATGGCGGCGGCGTTCCCGCCACGGGAACATCGCCAGGTGTCGTCGTCGGGGTCGCACGACTGCTTACGGTCGTTGCGGGTCTGGGCGCTTCGCTGCAAACCGAGTCGAAGCGATCGAGAGACCCCCACGTGAGGTCCCTCCTACGCCGGCGGGGTTAGCTGTCGGGCTACGACTGGAGGTGCCGTCCGCTTTCGCGGTACGCCCCATATGTGGCGGTTCCCCCGCTCCCCCGGAGGGGATTTGGCGACAGCAGAAGCTGTACATCCAGCGTTGCAGGTGATCCGTTAACGCGCCAGTGGGAAGTGGCGGCGGGTCAGAAATGGATGGCGAGCCAGACGGTGGGCTCGCCCGGGGTGGTCCAGGCGACGCGGTGGCGGCGGTGGGCGGGGATGTCGGCCCAGCCTCCGGCCTCCAGCTCCAGCGACTCGCCGTCGTCGAATTCGAGACGGGCACGTCCTCTCACGACCAGGACGAACTCGCGTTGGGGCTGGTCGTACCAGAAGCCTTCGGGGGAGGCGTGGCCGGTCGAGACGATGCGCTCGATGCGGACGGAGCCGGTCTCCGCGAGCGTCTCGACCAATTCCTCGGGAAGGTGGTCGGGGAGGTCGCGGAGGAGGTCACCGCCGGTCATCGGGCGGCTGCGAGCACGGAGCGCGCGGCCTCGGAGGCGAGGCGGGCGCCCTCCTCGATGGGGTGGCTGCGCAGCCAGTCGCTGAAGACCTCGACGGCGGTGGGGCACTGCCTGCCGGTGTCGTCGAGGATGCGGAGGAGGCCGGGGAGGTCGATGTCGCCCTGGCCGGGGAGGAGGCGGTGCCCGATCGTCTCGGCGACGACGTCCGGATCGGGGTCGGCGGGGGCGTCGCTGATCTGGAGATGGATGACCTTCTCGCCGGGGATGGTGCGGAGGAGGTCGGGGTCGGGGCCGGAGCGGAACCAGTGCCAGGCGTCGAGCACGAGGCCAGCGTTGGGGCGATCGGCGTCGCGGACGATGGGCCAGGCGGTGGCGAGGTTGGGAATGCCCGTCCAGGGCAGGAACTCGACGCCTAGGCGCTGTCCGTGGCGGGCGGCCACATCGCAGGCGATGGCGAGCCCCTCCGGGGCAGCCGCCGGGTCGGTGGACGGCTCCATCGTGACCGCCAGCACGGTGTCCGAGCCAAGCTCTTCGGCGATGCCGCAGATGCGGGCCGTTTCCTCTTCGATGGCGTCGCGGTTGGCCGGGCCCTCGGCCCAGGCGGTGATGTACTCCAGCATCGCCAGGACCACACCCTCGCGGTCGAGGATGGCGCGCATCTCCGCGTTCGAGAGGCCCTCGGCGCGGGCCTCGTCGTAGTGCGACATCCACATAGAGAGGCCGGCGAACCCATTGGCGCGGGCGGCGCGGACCCGCTCGTCGAAGGTCGCGGTTCCCACCGCGCCGAGGCAGAGGACGAGGTCAGCGGGCGTCAGCACCACCGGTCCCCCAGGTGATCAGCAGCCCCTGCAGGGGCGGGCGCCAGTTCGGGCGCCACTCGCTACCAGGACCGCGCTCGAACAGTTCATCGACGTGGGCGGAAACGCGATCCGCAGCCCCCGCCACGCCGGCCGCCTCGACGTCTTCCAGCGCGAACGCGACTGCCTCCTCCTCGGTCGTGGGGAACTCCGCGCGCTCAGGCCACGTGAACGGTTCCGGCAGGAGGCGCACCTCGGGCAGGAGACCGGCCTCCCACATCACGGGGAGGAGCTCGCGGTGGTCGGGCGCGCGCTCCAGCGGGACGCCGTGCGCAATCTCGAAGAGACGGGCGTTGCGAGCGGGGGGCGTGGGGCTCCAGATCCAGATGGCGGCGCGGCGGGAGGCGGCCCGGTCGAGCTTCAGAACGAACTCGTCGATCTCGCGCACGAAGTAGACGACATCGACGCTGATGACGAAGTCGCCCTCAGCCTCGGCATCGAGCCATGAGGCGCGTTCAAGCGTGGCGTTGGTGATGCCGGCCTCGCGGGCAGAGGCAAGAAACTCGTCGCCCATCCCGGGCGAGGGCTCGGCGTTCGTAAGCGCGCGGCAGCGGAGCGCGAGCGGTAGTCCCACGCGTCCGGCGCCACCCCCGACATCGACGACGTGGTCGTCGGGGCGGACGAGGGCGGCGATGGCCGCTTCGTTCGCGTCCAGCTCGCGCCGGGGATTGAAGCGGAAGGCCTCCGCCCACTTGCTCCAGCGATCGGAGTCGTTCGCGACGAGTTGGAGGTCGCTGCGCTGCGCGTTCACGGCGTCGATACGGGCCTGGTAGGCGTCGAGGGCGGTCATGGCGCGCAGGATAGCCGTTCGCGCGCGGCCGGGTGTGCGCTACCGCGCGTCCGTGTCGGGGGAGCGGCGCGACCGCAAGAGGGCGTAGATGAGCACGGCGAGTATCGAGCCGGCGGTGGGCCCGACCCAGTAGATCCAGTGGGCGCTCCACTCGGTTCCGAAGATCGCCGGGCCGAAGGAGCGGGCGGGATTCATGGAGGCGTTCCCGACGGGTCCCCAGGCGAGGATGGCAAGGCCCACGTAGGAGCCGACGGCGATGGCGGCGAAGCTGCCCTGGGCGCGCTCGTCGGTGGCGACGCCCATGAGCACGAGCACAAGGAAGAACGCGAGGATGATCTCGGCGAGGAACGCGGCCTCCACGCCGCCGATGCGGGGAGCGGTGGCGCCGGCATCGCCGGCGTCCCCGACGATCGCGACGATGGCGAGCCCCGCGAGCACGCTGCCGGCAAGCTGCGCGATCACATAGACCAGCGCCCGCAGCGAGCCGATGCGGCCCGAGAGGCGAAAGGCGAGCGTCACGACGGGGTTGATGTGGGCGCCCGAGACGTGCCCGAGACCGAAGATGACGGCGACCACAACCAGCCCGGCCGCGAGGCCCATCCCGACGGGTGTGACGGCGCCGTCGCTGGCGGCGTCAACCGCCACAGCGCCCGCGCTGAAGAAGACGAGCGCGAAGGTTCCGAGCACTTCGGCGATGCAGGTGGCAGCGATGCTTCGGCGGTCAGCGAGCCAGGCGGCGTCGATGTCGGAGCCCGTCACGGTTTGCCAGAGCGGGTTCTCGGCCCGGGTCACGATCACGCACCTCCACCGCGGCGGCGGAGTATACGGGCGGGATGTGATCGCGCGGGTGGAGGGTCAGCGCACGGACTGGTCGTACTCGGTGGCAATGTGACCCTCGGTGACGAGGCGGTCGTACTCCTCGTCGGAAACGCCCAACACCTCCCGGTAGACGTAGTCGTTGTCCTGCCCCAGGGCGACGGGGGGGCGGCGGATGCCACCCTCGGAGGCGGGCAGGGCGTAGAGGGGTCCGGGGTAGGCGTAGACGCCGATGTCGTCTTCGAGCTCGCAGGGCTGGTAGAGGCCGCGGGACTGCACGTGGGGGTCATCGAGCACGCGCCAGGAGTGGAGGACGGGAGCGGCGGGGACACCGGCCGCCTGCAGGCGATGGAAGAGCGCCTGGTCCTCGAAGCCGGACGTCCACCGGGCGAGGTGTTCGTCGAGGAAGTCCTGCCTGGCCGCGCGGCCCTTGCCGGTTGCGAGCTCGGGGTCCGCCGCCCAGCCGGGGTCGCCCATGACGGTGCGGAGGGCCTCCCACTCTTCGTCCGTGGTAACGGTGAGGGCGATCCAGCAGTCGTCGCCTTCTCCATCGCCATCGGCGGAGAGGCAGGGATAGACGCCGCACGGGGCGACACCGTCGGCGGCGTAGACGGACCGGTTCCCGATGGCGCCCTGCACGTTGCCGGTGAGGGAGTAGTCGAGGTACGCATGGGAGAACATGGCGACGGCGTTCTCGGCCTGGGCCAGCTCGATGAGCTGGCCCTCGCCGGTATTGTTCCGGTGCCACAGCGCGAAGAGGACGGAGAGGGCGATCTGGGTGCCACTCACGTAGTCGGCAGCGAAGACGCCGATGATGGGGTCGTCGCCCTCGTAGCCGCGCAGCAGCTGGTGTCCCATGACGCTCTCGAGGTGGATGCCCAGGACGCGGGCATCGGCGTAATCGCCGCTCAGGCCGTAGCCGGAGGCGCGCACGAAGATGATGTCGTCGCGCTGTTCACGCAGCCACTCGTAAGTGATGCCGAGCTTCTCCATCGTCCCGGCGAGGCTGTTCTCGATGACCACATCGGACTGTGCGATGACACGCCCGAGAATCTCGTGACCCTCGGGCCGGCGCAGGTCGACGGTGAAGCTGCGCTTGTTGCGGAACATGCCGACGAAAAGGGAGCAGTAGTTCCAGGAGCGTTCGCCGGGGTCGTTGTTGGGAAAGCAGATCGTGCTGGGGTAGTTCTTGACCTCTGCCCGGGTGGGGCGTGCGCGCGACCCGCGCGTGAGGGGCTGCCAGACGTACTGGTTCTCGGCTTTGAGCACTTCGGCGCCGAGGTCGCCAAGGATGGCCGTCGAGAAGGACCCCGCCCAGACGCCGGTGAGGTCGACGACGCGCACGCCTTCGAGGGGCAGGGGAACGCTCACGGCGCGCACCGTACGCCACGGACGCTGGATCCGCGAGCCCGGGCGTCAGAGGAGGGCGTCAGCGAGCTCGGTGAAGCTGGGGACGGTGAGGTCCGGCTGGAGGGGCGAGTCTTCGTAGGGGGCGTCCTGGCGGTTGACGAAGGCGGCGCGGAAGCCGCAGGCGCGGGCGCCAAGGACATCGAAGGAGTTGGCGGAGACCATGAGACATTCCGCCGGCTCCAGTCCCAGCCTCATGGCGGCGTGGCGGTAGACGCCGGGGTGGGGCTTGAACGCCCCGACCTCGGCGACGGAGATGATGGCGTCGAAGTCCCAGCCGATGCGGTTCGTGGCTAGGTGCTCAAGGAAGTGCGGTTCGCCGTTGGAGAGGGCGACGAGGTCGTAGCGCTCCGTGAGCCGTTGGAGGGCATCGAGCACCTCGGGGTATGGGTGCAGGTTCTGCCAGAAGGCCATAATCTCGTCGTCCGCGCCGTCGTCGAAGTCGATGCGGTTGAGCCGGAGGACGTAGCGGAGGGCGCGGCGGCAGGTTTCGAGGTAGCCGCTGTGGCCGAGCAGCAGGATGTTGTCCTGGTATTGCTCGATGCGCTGACGGGCTCGCCACTGCGACCAGAACTCCCCGGGATCGACGTCCAGGTCGCGTTCGGAGAACCAGCGCCCGAGTGGCGGTTCGAGGCTGCCGCCGAGGTCGAGCACCGTCCCGAACAGGTCGAACGTGAGGGCGCGGACGCCGTCGAAGCCGGACATGGGGCGGGAGGATAGCGGGTTGGGGCGCGAGGGTTCGACAAGAACGCCGAAAACGCCCACGATTGCCCGTGACCCGCGACCAGCCGGCCGGCGGGGGGAGCTACGTATGAAGTTCGGCGTCTTCTTCGAGATATCGGTGCCGCGTCCGTGGGGCCCGGAGACCGAGTACACGGTCTACCAGAACTGCCTGGAGCAGGCGCGGCTCGCGGACGAGCTCGGGTTCGACCAGGCGTGGGCGGTGGAGCACCACTTCCTCGAGGAGTACTCGCACTGCTCGGCGCCGGAGATCTTCCTGACGGCGATCGCGATGCAGACGCAGCAGATCCGCGTGGGGCACGGCATCGTGACGTGCGTCCCCGAGCTGAACAACCCGATCCGCTCGGCTGAGCGGGCCGCCGTGCTCGACCTCGTGTCGGGCGGGCGCCTGGAGTTCGGCACGGGGCGCTCGGCGACATGGACCGAGCTCGGCGGCTTCGGCGCGAATCCGGACGAGACGAAGAAGACGTGGGACGAGTACGTGCGCGTCATCCCGAAGATGTGGACGCAGGAGCGCTTCAGCTGGCAGGGGCGGGCGTTCTCGATGCCGGAGCGCAGCATCCTGCCGAAGCCCTACCAGAAGCCGCATCCGCCGATGTGGGTGGCGGTCACGAGTGTGGGCACGGAGATCGACGCGGCCGAGCGCGGGCTCGGCAGCCTCGGCCTCTCCTTCGGCGGCGTGGGCGAGCAGGCGCAGAAGATCGCGGGCTATCGCAAGCGCATCCAGTCGTGCGACCCCGTGGGCGAATTCGTGAACGAGCAGGTGAACACGGTCAGCTTCCTCTACTGCCACGAGGACGACGAGAAGGGGATTACGACGGGCCAGCGCATGGCGGGCACGTTCAACTACCTTTCGGAGCAGACGCTGGCGACGCGCCAGGCGTATCCGACGCCGTCGTACCTGTCGCCGGGGCTGCTCTACCAGCTGCGGCAGGAGTCGACGAGCGGACCCGAGGGTCGCGTGCCCGAGGGGCTCACGATCGGTGACCCGCACCGCGTGGCGCAGGCGGTGGCGCGCTGGGAAGAGGCGGGCGTGGACCGCATCAACTTCCTGCTGAACGTCCACGAGATGGTCCCGCAGGAGGACGTGCTTGCATCGATGCGGCTGTTCGCGAAGGAAGTGATGCCGCAGTTCCAGCGGGACGAGACGCCCGAGCCGGCCGGCGCAACGGCGGCGGGTGGCGCCTGATGCCACTGACGGGAACGCGCGACCTCTTGACGATCGCCGACACCGCTCCGCTCTTGACCAGCCTCGAGACCGAGCCCTGGGAGTTGAAGGGAGCGCAGCACCTGCAGCTCCACTACGAGCTCGGGGGCGACCGCCAGGCGCTACTGCCACCCTCCCTGCACCCCAGCATCCCCCCGACGCTGCTCGTGAACGTGACCCACGTGCCTGACAGCGAGGTGGGGGCGTTCACGCTGGCGACGGTGCGCGTCGGTTGCCGTGCGGGGGCGCGTCCGCGAGGGCTGCTCGTGCGGGGATACTGCGACTCCGCGGCGGCGACGAGCGTCCTGCGCGAGCGCTGGGGCTTTCCCGTCGACCTCGCGGACGTCCACCTCGATCCGAGCTACGCGCGGGCGACGACGAGCGTCACGCTCGACGGCGCCACCATCCTCGCGGGCGAGCTCGTCGACCCACAACCGATCACAGGCGCGGACGTGCAGTACATGGCGACGCTCGCCCTTGCGCGCGTGGCGCGGGACGGCGAGGAGACGCTGCTGATCCAGGTCGATCCGGACTACACCTTCGACCGGGCCCAGCGCGGCGTTCCGCGGCTGACGGCGTTCGATGCGGAGGCGTGGAACCTGCCCGGCGCGAGCGGCGCCCACCCCATCTCGGCCTCGCTGACGACAGTCGACATGACGCTGCCGCGCCTTCGCTACCTCGTCCACCCGGACCGGGATCCGCTGAAGGCGGTCGAGCGGCTGCCCCAGGCACAGCCGGCCTGAGGCCTCGGGGCCGGGAACTCTTGCATGGCCCTACTCTTGCTGGGCTATACTGATGGCACCACGCCGCGAGGAAGTGCCGTGACCACTGAAAAGGCGAAGGTTGAGCCCGAGGATCTGCTCGATCGTGACCCTCAAGACCTCGTGGAAGTCGGTCCCGACGGCGTTGAACGCCTTTTCGGGATGACGCTGGAGGAGCACTTGGCCCTGAAGCGGCCAGCGACGCCTGAACTCATCGAGTGGGCCGAGAAGAAGGCTGCCGAGTACGACGCGCGCCACAGCGATGGCGCCTAGGGCGACCGTTACCCGCACTGACGAAGCACGGGAACGGGCGCGGCGGCTCCAGCAAGAGTCTCCAACCTTCTCGGAAGCGCTTTTGTCTATCGAGTGGGCGTTGGCCCAAAACCCGCTGAGAGGGGACAGGACGAACGAGGCGGGATTGTACGCCTACGAGCGGGGGGCAGCGGCCGGTAGCCCGGGCATACGCGTGACCTACCGGTATCGCCCCGGCGAGGTCGTGATCGTCGCGGTCGACTTGGTGGACTAGCCCCGCCCGAAGAGCTTGGAGCCGAGCCAGCGGATGGGGTCGAAGTAGCGGTCGGCGACGCGCTCCTTCAGAGGGATGATGGCGTTGTCCGTGATGTGGATCTCTTCCGGACAGACCTCGGTGCAGCACTTGGTGATGTTGCAGTAGCCGACGCCCGCGTCCTTGCGGGCCAGCTCGAGCCGGTCCTCGGTGTCGAGGGGGTGCATCTCGAGTTCGGCGAGGCGCACGAAGAAGCGTGGCCCGGCGAACTCGGGCTTGTTCTCGGGATGGTCGCGGATGACGTGGCAGACGTTCTGGCAGAGGAAGCACTCGATGCACTTGCGGAACTCCTGCCCGCGCTCGATGTCCTCCTGCATCATCCGGTAGGTGCCGTCGGCCTCGGGGGCGCGCGGTTTGAAGGCCGGGATCGTCTTGGCCACTTCGTAGTTGAACGAGACATCGGTGACGAGGTCGCGGATGAGGGGCCACGTCTTCATGGGGGCGACGGTGATCTGCTCGCCGGGCTCGAACAGGTTCATGCGCGTCATGCACATGAGGCGGGGTTCGCCGTTGATCTCGGCGCTGCAGGAGCCGCACTTGCCGGCCTTGCAATTCCAGCGGACGGCGAGGTCAGGGGCCTGCGTGGCCTGGATGCGATGGATGACGTCGAGGACGACCTGACCCTCCTCGACCTCGACCGAGTAGTCCTGCCAGTCGCCGCTCTCGGCATCGCCACGGAACACGCGCATGTTCGCTGTTTCGCTCATGGTTACTCCTCGAACAGCTCCTGCAGGTCGGCGGGCATCTCGGGAAGGGGCGAGGTGGTCACCTCCATCTCCCCGTCCGCGCCCTGGCGGATGACGACGTTCTTGTTGCCCCACTCGGCATCGTTCGGACCGGGGTAGTCGTCGCGAGTATGACCGCCGCGGCTCTCCTGGCGCACGTTGGCCGCGCGAGCGGTGGCCTCGGAGACGGTCAGAAGCGCCTGCAGGTCCATGGCCAGGTGCCAGCCGGGGTTGTACTGCTGGTGCCCGTACACGCCGACGTTGGCGGCACGGCCCTTGTAGCCGTCGATGCGCTCGCGCGCCTCAAGCAGCTCCGACTCGGTGCGGATGATGCCGACGAGGTTGTGCATCGTGTCCTGCAGGTCGCGCTGGATGTCGTACGGACCTTCGGCACCGTCCCGCTCGAAGGGGGCGCGCATATCAGCAACGATCTCCTCCACCTGCGCGTCATCCGCCTCGGGGGCCAAGGCCTGGGCGGCGGCGTCCTCGGCGGCGCCGAGACCGGCGCGGCGTCCGAACACCACGAGGTCGGAGAGAGAGTTGCCGCCGAGGCGGTTGGCGCCGTGCATGCCGCCAGCGCACTCGCCCGCGGCGTAGAGCCCGGGGACGGTCGTGGCTGCGGTATCGGCGTCGACGCGGATGCCGCCCATGATGTAGTGCATCGTGGGGCCGACTTCCATCGGCTGGGCGGTGATGTCGACGTCGGCGAGCTGCTTGAACTGGTGGTACATGCTCGGCAGGCGGCGGCGGATGTACTCGGTGGAGCGCCGCGAGGCGATATCGAGGAAGACACCGCCGTGGGGGCTACCGCGGCCGGCCTTCACCTCGGAGTTGATGGCGCGGGCCACCTCGTCGCGGGGGAGGAGGTCGGGGGTGCGGCGGTTGTTCTCCTTGTCCTCGTACCAGGCGTCCGCTTCGTCGATCGTGTCGGCGGTCTCGGCCGCGAAGAAGTCGGGGATGTAGTTGAACATGAAGCGTTCGCCGTCGCTGTTGCGCAGCGTGCCACCGTCGCCGCGGACGCCCTCGGTCACGAGGATGCCGCGGACGCTGGGGGGCCAGACCATCCCGGTCGGGTGGAACTGGACGCACTCCATGTCGATGAGTTCGGCGCCGGCCCAGTAGGCGAGGGCGTGGCCATCGCCGGTGTACTCCCACGAGTTCGAGGTGACCGCGAAGGCCTTGCCCGTGCCACCGGTGGCGAGGACGGTGGATTTCGCGTTGAAGACGAGCAGGTTGCCGCTCTCGCGCCAGTAGGCGACTGCGCCGGAGACACGGTCGCCGTCCTTGAGGAGGCGGGAGACGGTGCACTCCATGAACACGTCGATTCCGTTGTGGACGGCGTGCTGCTGGAGCGTGCGGATGAGCTCGAGGCCCGTGCGGTCGCCGACGTGGGCAAGGCGGGCGTAGCGATGGCCACCGAAGTCGCGCTGGAGGATGCGGCCGTCGTCAGTGCGGTCGAAGAGGGCGCCCCACTGCTCGAGCTCGTTGACGCGGTCGGGGGCTTCCTGGGCGTGGAGCTGGGCCATGCGCCAGTTGTTGAGCATCTTTCCGCCGCGCATGGTGTCGCGGAAGTGGACACGCCAGTTGTCCTGGGGCCAGACGTTGCCGAGCGCGGCAGCGATGCCTCCCTCGGCCATGACCGTGTGGGCTTTGCCCAGCAGCGACTTGCAGATGAGGGCGGTGCGGGCGCCCTGGGCAGACGCCTCGATGGCGGCGCGCAGGCCGGCCCCACCGGCCCCGATGACGATGACGTCGTAGTCGTGGCGCTCGTACTCAACCATCGCCTAGAAGTGGCTCCAGGTGTTGGGGTCGGTCATGTGCCCGTTCGCGACCAGGCGGATGTAGACATCAACGAGGACGATGACGATGAGGCTCGACCAGGCCCAGAAGCGGTGGTTCTCGTTCCAGATCGTGACGTAGTCCCACACGCGCTTGCGAGCGCGGGTGAAAGCCGAGCAGCTGAAGCAGTTGAGACCGCCGCCCACGAAGTGGCGCAGCGAGTGGCACGAGAAGGTGTACATCATGAGGAGGAAGGCGTTGAGGATGAGGAGGGCCGAGCCAACCCCGAAGCCCCAGCCCTCGCCCGGGACGTGGAGGCTGCGGATGGCTCCGATCCAGAGGAGGGGCACGAAGACCAGCGCCACGTACATCACGTAGCGGTGCACGTTCTGCATGATGAGGGGGAAGGTGGACTCGCCCTTGTAAGAAGGACCCACATCACCGACGGCGCACGCGGGCGGGCTGAGGAAGTAGGAGCGGTAGTAGGCGCGCCGGTAGTAGTAGCAAGTGGCGCGGAAGGGGACTGGGCCGATGAGGACGATGAACGCCGGGGAGAGGTACCAGGCGCCCTCCCAGTCGGCGTTGATCATGGTGAGCCAGGTGGGCTCGAAGACCGGGGTGAGGAGGTGGGTGCCCTCGACTTCGTAGTGCCCGATGGGGCCGAAATCCATGAGGATGGAGACGGTGAGCCAGCCGAAGAAGAGCGAGAGGCTGGCAAATACGAGTGCCGGTTCGACCCACCACCGGTCTTCCCGGAGCGTGGTCAGAAATCCGCGTCGGAGGGGCGCGGCGACAGCCTGAGCCATGGTTACCCTCGGAAGTATCAGGCCTGCGGAACAGGGCCTCCGGCATCCTACCGCCGGCCCCAATAGCGGGCAATTGTCGGGTGGTGGTTGGTGCTCGGCGGTTGGTGGTTGGTGGCCGGGGGGCGTTGACGGTGTTTGTGATGGCGTGCTACCAAGCCGCAGCAGGAGTGACTTGTGCTTGGATCGAGTGACCTGACCGTGCTCGTGGGAACCGCCCGCTTCGACGAGGCGCGCGCCTTCTATCGGGAGACTCTCGGGCTCACGCTGGTCTCCGAGGACCCCTTCGCCGCCGTCTTCGATGCGCACGGCACCACGCTGCGCCTCTCGAAGGTCGAGGAGTTGACGCCGCAGCCCTTCGCGGTGCTGGGCTGGTCGGTTCCCGACATCGAGGCGGCCGTGGACGCCCTCGTCGAGCGGGGCGTCCGGTTCGAACGGTATCCGGGCATGGAGCAGGACGACCGCGGCCTCTGGCAGGCGCCCGGCGGTCCGCGCATCGCCTGGTTCCGGGACCCTGACGGGAACACGCTCTCGCTCACCGAGGCATTCGCATGACCGCAACCGCCGACCTCAACCCCTACAACGCCGACGTAATCGAGTGCCCGTACCCGATGTACGAGCGGATGCGGGAACAGGGGGTGTATTACCTCGAATCGGCGGACACCTGGATCGTGACGCGCTGGGAGGACGTGCAATTCGTGCTGAAGCGGTCGGATCTGTTCTCGAATCTGCCGCAGGTAGACCCCCACAGCATCCCCGCGGAGCAGGCGCGGCTCGCACGGGAGACGGGAGCATTGCCGGGCAGCGATCCGCCGGAGCACACGCACTACCGCCGCCTCGCCGGCCCGTGGCTCTCGAAGCGCGGCATCGAGTCGTTCGAGCCGAACGTGTACCGCGTGATCGACGGGCTCATCGACCGCTTCATCGACGACGGGGAGGTCGAGCTGGCAAGCCAGTTCTCGACGCCGCTGACGGTGCTCGTGTTCGTCGAGCTGATGGGCATCCTCGACGAGGACATTCCCCAGGTGACTAGCTGGGTGAACGACACGATCGAGGCGATGGGCGCGGGCTTCGGCCTGGTCGAGCGCGAGCGGTTGGCGGAGCTGATGGCGAGCGGAGCTGAGTTCCGCCGCTACCTGCTGGACCTGGCCGAGGAGCGCCGCGAGAACCCCCGCGACGACATGCTCACGGACCTCGTGACCGGGCCCATGAAGGGCTTCGGCGGGCGAACCCTTCACGAACAGGAGCTGCAGGGGATGCTGGTGACGCTGCTGATGGGCGGCACGGAGACGACCCTGAACATGGTCGACAGCGGCATGTGGCTGCTGCTGGAGCACCCCGAGACGCTGGCGCAGCTACGCCACGACCACTCCCTCATCCCGAACTTCGTGGAAGAAGCGCTGCGGATCGAGTCGCCGGTGCAGCAGCTCGGGCGGCACGCGATCGTCGACACCGAGATCGGGGGCGTGGCGGTACCGGCGGGCGCGCGCATCTCCATCTTCTACGCGGCGGCCAACCGCGACCCTGAGCACTGGGACGACCCTGAAGCGTTCGACATCCGCCGGGAGGAGGCGAAGCGGCACCTCGGCTTCGGGGCGGGTGTGCACTACTGCATCGGGGCGCCGCTGGCGCGGATGGAGGGTCGTATCGCCTTCGAGCGCCTGCTGACGCGCCTCGACAACATCCGCTACAGCCCGGGCAAGAACGACTTCCGGCACGGCCCCAATCACGTCCTGCGCGGCTTCCGGGAGCTCTGGCTGGAGTTCGACAAGACGTAGCGCCCCCAGCTGTTGTGCCCTACAATTGACACATGGCATCGACGAAGACGACCAGGCAGCAGGCACATGCTCCCGACCCGCTGGATGTTCTCCTCGCGGGCGACAGCGAAGCTATTGAGGCGTCGGCCACAGCGGCGGACCTTGGCGTGGTGGAGTGGATTCGCAGGACGCTGGTCGACGCCCTCGAAGCGCGTGACCCTCGCGTGACACGGGACGAAGAGATCGAACGGAGGCTCCGAGGCCTGATCAAGGCTTCCCGGTACTCGTTCCCAACCGCGGACATTGAGGACATGCTGCGGGAGACCGAAGCCGGCCGCTGGGTGAGGTGGTGATCTTCGTCGACGCCAACATCCCCATGTACCTTGTTGGCGGCGACCACCCGCACAAGACGACCGTGCTGGAGCTTCTGCCTCGCCTCACGACAGCCGGTGAGCAGTTTGTCACGGATGCAGAGGTCTACCAGGAGATCCTCCATCGGTATCAGGCGACCCGGCGACTGGAAATCGTCGACGCCGCATTCGAAGCGCTCGATGACCTGGTGTCCTCGGTTCTGACGTTCGAGCGGGGTGATGTGCTGGAAGCTCGAGACATCCTCGCTTCTGCGCCAGGGTTGTCGGCGCGGGACGCCATCCACATCGCCGTGATGCGGCGGGCAGGCGTGAACCGCATCCTGAGCTTCGATCGTGGACTCGACACCTTTCCCGGCGTGGAGCGGGTGAGCTAGCCGGCGACGGCCGGGACGTCGACTGCGGAGGGCGGGGGCAGGCCGCCACGCCTACGCCCCGCTCCTCGCTCTCCGCAGGTTCCGTAGGATGGCGGTCGGGAATATACGTAGGCCATAGCCTCGGGGCGGGCCCGGCCGCGGAGTCCATAGATGGCGGAGAACATCCGTTACGAGCCGGAGGAGAAGTCCCCTCCTCTGACGACACTCGTCGTGGCGTTCCAGGGAACGGCCCTGATCGTGTCGAACACGGTCATGATCGCGAGCATCTTCGCGGCCGCGTTCGACGACGACGGGAGCTACCTGGAGTGGGCGCTCTTCGCGAGCCTCCTTGTTGCCGGTGCGGTCGTCGCGCTCCAGGCGACCAGGTACGGGCGGCTGGGATCCGGGTACGTGCTGCTGATGGGCCCCGGCGTGCCTTTCCTGGCGGTGTGCGTGCTGGCCGTGCACGAGGGCGGACTGGCCCTGATGTCGAGCCTCGTCGTCGCCTCGTCGCTGATCCAGTTCGCGGTGGGGGCCTGGCTCGCGCAGCTGCGCCGGCTCATCACCCCCGTCGTGGCCGGGGTGGCGTTCATGATGATCGCCGTCTCCGCCATGCCGATCGCCATGGAGCGGCTCAACGACGTACCTGCCGGCGCCTCCGCGGGAGCAGGTGTGGCGGTTGCGGCGGTCACGCTGGGCGTGGCCGCGCTCCTGATGCTGCGGGGCAGGGGGCTGTGGCGCCTGTGGGCCCTGCCGATCGCCATCGTGGCGGGCTGCGCCGTCGCTGCGCCGCTCGGCGTCTACGACGCGCAGCGGGCGCTCGACACACCGTGGTTCTACCTCCCGAGCGGCTCAAGCTGGCCCGGCTTCGCTTCGATCCTGAGCGAAGACTTCTGGGCGCTGCTGCTCGTGTTCCTGGTCGTGAGCCTGGTGGTCGCCGTGAGAGCCAGCAACGAGGGGGCCGTGATCCAGCAGGTGTCCCGACGAAACCCCCGCACGATCGACTTCCGGAGCGTGCAGGGAACCCTGAACGCGGGGGGGATTGCGATCCTCCTCTCGGGAATCGCGGGCACGCCGCCGACCATCATCTATCTGCCCACCACCATCTCCCTCATCGACTTCACCGGGGTGGCGGCGCGGCGAGCGGCCGTGGTCATGGGCGCGATGGTGATCGTGCTGGCCCTGCTTCCGAAGATCGTCGCGGTCTTGCACACGATCCCCCGACCCGTAACGGGCGCCCTGCTGTTGATCATCATGGGGCTGTTCTTCGTCGAGGGAACGCGAAGCGTCTTCCGGGAGGGGCTCAGCCGGCAGCGGGCCTTCATTGTCGGGGTTTCGCTCTCGATCGCGGTCGGGCTGCAGACCCAGAACGTCCTCGCGGGCGTAATCGCCAGTCCATGGGATGTGGCCCTCGGCAACGGTGTGGTGCTGGGCGTGTTCGTCGCCGTGCTGCTGACGGTGGTGCTCGACGTGACGGGCACCCGCCGCAAGCGCCTCGAGACGGAGTTGGACGGCTCGGCCTTCCCCACCGTGGAGGCGTTCCTCCGCGACCTCGGCGCGGGTGCGGGATGGGGCGAGGCCGCAACGGACCGGCTGTGCGCGGCGGGCGAGGAGACCGTGTCGGCGATGCTGCAGCTTCGCGACGACTACGAGTCGGACAAGCCTCCGCGACTGGTGGTGCTCGCGCGTCCCGCGACGGAGACGGTCGAGCTGGAATTCCTGGCCGTGTTCTCCGAGGAGAACATCGAGGACCGCCTCGCCTACCTCAGCGAGCAGGCCGAAGCGCCGGACGTGAGCGATATCTCGTTCCGCCTGCTCCGCCACTACGCCTCCTCCGTCCGCCACCGCAAATACCATGGCCTCGACATCGTCACGGTCGAGGTCGAGGGCTCTCGGCAATGAGCCCGCCCGCGGGGAACAGCGTGGCAGAATGCGCACGATGTCCTACAGGTCCTGAACAGAGGAGTTACTCACATGAACGGCTACATGATCATCAATACAGAGGTCTTTGACCCGGACGTATTCGCTGAGTTCCGCCCGAAGATCGCGGAGGCCATGAAGGCTCACGGGGGAAGGTTCCTGGTTCGCGGCGGCACTGTGGACGTCACCGAAGGGGACTGGGAGTTTCAGCGCGTCGTGATCATGGAGTTCGACAGCTTCGAGCGGGCGCGCGGCTTTGTGCGGTCTCCCGAGTACACAGCGCTCCAGAGTCTTCGCGATCGATGCATGCACTCGAAGACGATGGTGGTCGAGGGATACAACCCGGACGCCGACTCCTGAGCACGGGCCCGATGAGCTGAATCTCGACAAGGCACAGGGGTCCGCGCCGCTGGTAGCATGGCGTCCCGTTGACGCTCCCCTCTCCGCGGTTTCCCCGGGGGGGTGACAGGAGAACCGTCCTGTGAAGCGCCTGCTCGTCGTTGCCCTGGCGGTCGGTCTTCTGGCGGGCAGCGGGCTGCCGGCCGCAGTTCCGCAGGCCGACGCCTCCGCCACACGCCCACACGTCACGATTCGCCTGAGGCATGCCGACGACGGCCGGCTCGTGGTCGAGCGCGACGTCGGGACGTCTCTGGAAGCACGATGGGTGAGGATTCACACGTTCAGGGCGAGGGAGACGGCGGTTAGCTCACTCCTCCTCTACGGATCGGCATCGGTAACGCTGAGGCCTCGGCGGGTGTCCTATCCGGCGCAAACCGGAGGGGGCTACAGGACCGAGACAGGCGGGAACCGGGACTGCGAGTCGGAGCTGGTTCGCGAGGATCCGGATGGCACCCGGCACTACCGCACGACCTGTACGACTCAACACCTTACGCATATCACCTGTGCGAACGGGCTGAGCGTCACGATTGGCTACTCCGACTCGCTGGAAAGCGGCCTCTCGGCCGGGAGCTTCGGCCTGCTGCTGTGCCACAACGGCGACTACCTCGAAGCCCTGGATCTGCCCGATCGGATACTGACGCTCGATGAGCTCAAGGCGGAGGTGGAGGCGGTTCTCCTGGCCCTCCCGACGCCCCGCACGATTGCCGATCTTCGGCCTCTCCGCGAGGGACGCAGCGATGTGCCGCCACCCTATCGAGCGAACGTGGAAGTGCACGTCGCGCAGTGGAAGAGCAATGGCGAGGTCATCTCCGTTACTGCCCGCGCGGACGGAGGCGACTGGCACGTTCTGGAGCTGGAGCAGCCACTCACTGTCGAGTTGCCGTACGTGTTCCGCTGATCGAAGGAAGGGTGAGGCTGCCTGACGCGTTCCTACACCACCGCCAGGGCGTCGACGGCTGAGCCGCGGAGAGCGAAGGGGCCGGCGTGGTCGATGTGGACGTCGACGAGGGCGCCGCTGCGGGCGGGGGCGTCGAGGTGGACGAGCTTGCCGGTGCGGGTTCGGCCGTAGTGCTGGCCCTTCTTGCTGACGCCCTCGATGAGGATGGTCTGGGTGGTTCCAAGGAGGGACTCGTTGATCTCGCGGGAGATGCGCTCCTCGACGGCGTTGAGGCGCTGGAGCCGCTCTGACTTCACCTCGTCGGCGACATCGTCGGGCATCTTGCGCCAGGCGATCGTGCCGGGTCGGGGGGAGTACGCGGCCGTGTGAACCTTATCGAAGCGCAAATCCTCGACCAGTTCGAGCGTCTCCTCGAAGTCGGCTTCGGTCTCGCCGGGGTAGCCGACGATGACATCCGTGGTGATGCCGGCATCGGGCATGAGGGCACGCACCTCGGCCACTTTTTCCAGGTACTCGGCCTTCGTGTAGCCGCGGCGCATCGAATCGAGCACGGCGTCGCTGCCGGACTGGACGGGCAGCGAGAAGCACTCCATGACCTTCGGCAGCTCCGCGACGGCCTCGAGGATGCGGTGGGTCATGTCCTTCGGGTAGGAGGTGAGGAAGCGGATGCGGGCGAGGCGCTCGATGGCGGAAAGCTCGCGCATCAGGTCGCCGAGGTCGGGGGTGTCGTCGAGGTCGTGGCCGTAGGCCTCGACCGTCTGGCCGAGCAGGGTCACCTCACGGACGTCGTTGGCGGCCAGGTAGGCGACCTCGCGCACGATCTCGTCGATGGGACGGCTGCGCTCGCGTCCCCGGCGGTAGGGGACGATGCAGTAGGTGCAGAACTTGTCGCAGCCGTGGACGATGGGGACGTAGGCGGTGGGGCCCTCAGGGACGGCGAAGGTGGAGGGCCAGAACTCGCCGCCGAGGTCCTCGGCGGGGCCTTCGACCAGCTCCATGATGGGTTCGAACTGCTGCGGCCGGGCGAACACATCGACGAAGGGGAAGCGCTTCTCGAGGTCGCGGGTGCGCTGGCCGACCATGCAGCCCATGACCGCGATCTTGAGGTCGGGGCGCTCCTCCTTGATGAGGCGCACGCGGCCAAGCTGGGAGTAGGCGCGGTCCTCGGCGTGCTGGCGCACGCTGCAGGTGTTGATGACGACGATGTCGGCGCCGGCGGCCTCGGGGGCGGGCTCCATGCCAAGGCGCGTGAAGCCGGCGGCCAGCTTCTCGCTGTCCGCGACGTTCATCTGGCAGCCGACCGTCCAGAGGAAGTAGCGCTCCGTCATGGGTGCTCCGGGGGTGCTGAGTGGCGGAGGGGGAGGGATTCGAACCCTCGACCGACGTTTCCACCGGTAAGCGCTTAGCAGGCGCCCGCACTAGGCCACTATGCGACCCCTCCGCAGGCATTGTAGGCACGGGATTGCTTGCGCCACATCCCGCGTGTGACCTTCACCCCGCGACCGGCGGCAGGTCCTACACTTGCGGCATGGCGCCCGCGGTGGTCGTGGTCATCTTCACCGTGCTGGAGGGACGGCTCTCCGTGCTCCTGATCGAGCGCGCGGCGGAGCCCTGCCAGGGGGAGTGGGCGCTGCCGGGGGGGCTGCTCCAGGCGAATGAGACGCTCGACGGGGCAGCGAGCCGCAAGCTCCAGGACGAGACCGGCCTGACGGACGTGTTCCTCGAGCAGCTCTACAGCTTTGACGCGACGGACGAGGGCAACGCGGACATCGTGGTGGCCTACTTCGCGCTGCTGCCGGCGGCGCAGGCGCGGCTCCGTCGCGAGCTGGAGTGGCGCCCAGCCTGGCGCGCCCTTCGGGACCTCGACGCGCTCGCGTTCGAGAACGAGCAGATCCTCGAATACGCGCGGGAGCGGCTGCGGAACAAGCTCGCCTACACGAACGTGGCCTACAGCTTCCTGCCCCGCCGCTTCACCCTGCGGGAGCTGCAGGGCGTGTACGAGGCGATCCTCGAAGAGCCGGTCGACAAGCGGAACTTCCGCCGTCGGATGGTCGGGCTCGGCATCGTGCAGGCGACGAACGAGACCCGCAAGGAAGGCGCTCACCGCCCCGCCCGCCTCTACGAATTCGTCTGAGGCCGGCAGCGTTTTTTCTGAAGCCAGCGGCGTTCAAGCCACCGGAGGGGGAGGCGTAGAGAACAGGGGCAGCCGTGGCTGCAGGCACTACGCGGGCGGCGGCCACTCGTCGCGCAGGGCTTCGTAGAAGGCATCGTCGACGCGGGCGCCGCGGTGGAGGCGGTTCTGGCGGGCGATCCCGGTGCGGGTCATGCCGACCTTCTCCATGACTCGCCAGGAGGCGGCGTTGCGGAGGTCGGTCGAAGCCTGGATCCGAGCAAGACCAGCCTTTCCGAAGCCAAAAGCGAGGATCGCGGTCGCGGCTTCCGTCACGAGGCCCTTGCCCCAGAGGGGTCGCGTGAGGCTGTACCCCATCTCGGCGGCACCAGGTCCGCAAGCGGACAGGCTGATGCCGCCGACCACGCGGTTCTCGTGGACGATGGCCCAGATCGGGGCCGTGTCGGGATCAGCGAGGACCGCCCGGGCCACGTCGGCTTCGGCGCTGCGACGGGTGTAGGGCTGGGGAACGTCGAGATAGCGGGCCCACTCGGGGTCCTTCCCGTATTCGAAGACGGCGTCGACATCGGCCATACGGTAGGGGCGGAGGAGGAGTCGGTCGGTGCGGATTTCGGGCGGGCCTTCTGGGGCTGGCGCCGCGGTGGCCTGTTGGTCTGACGGCGACCAGCCGTCCCGGACGATCGAGTAGAGGACGTCGTCCACGTACTCGCCACGGATCGTGCGGTGACGGCGGAGGAAGCCCTCTCGCCGCATCCCGAGCTTCTCCATCACCTTCCAGGAGGCCTCGTTGTCGACTACCGCGTAGGCGTAGATCCGGGCCAGGCCCAGCGAGTCGAACCCATACTGTAGGACGACGTTGGCAGCCTCGGTCACCAGGCCCTGCCCCCAGAGAGGCCGGGCGATCCCATAGCCGAGTTCAGCTGCGCCCGCCGCCGCAGGCATGAGGTTGACGAACCCCGAGACGCGACCCTCGTAGACGATCGCCCACCTCAGTTTCGCTCCTGCGTCGAGGAGGACTGCACCAGCCACGAACTCTTCCGCATCGCGTCGGGAGTAGGGCATGGGAACCTCAAGGTAGCGCCCCCACTCCGGGTCGGAGGAGAACGAGAACACATCGTCGACGTCGTCCGCGCGGAAGGGGCGCAGCAGCAGGCGCTCGGTGCGGATCTCGGGCGGGCGTTCGGTCACGACTTCGTCACCCGCGGGGCTCCGGCGGTGACCACTCCTCGCGGAGGATGGAGCAGAAGATGTCGTCCACGTATTCGCCGCGTATCAGGCGATGGCGGCGCAGGAGGCCCTCACGCTTCATGCCGAGCTTCTCCAGGACGCGCAGCGAGGCCGCGTTGGTAGAGACCGCATAGGCGAAGATACGGACGAGGCCCAGTGACTCGAAGCCGTAGGCGAGGGCGGCCCTCGCAGCCTCCGTCGCCAGTCCCTGCCCCCAGACCGGTCGAGCGAGGGCGTAGCCCAACTCGGCTACGCCCTCGGGCCCGGGCGTGAGGTCCAAGTTCCCCGCTACACGTCCCTCGTGGACAAGTGCCCAGCGCAGGTTGTCCTCCGGATCGGTGAGGACCACGCGAGCCACGAACTTCTCGGCGTCGCGCGGGGTGTAGGGGGCGGGAACCTGGATGTAGCGGCCCCACTCCGGGTCTGAGGCGTTGGCGAACATGTCGTCGACATCGGCCATCCCGAAGGGGCGTAGCAACAGGCGGCGCGTGCGGAGCTCCGGTGGGCCTGCGTCCGCGGGCGGCTGAGGGGCCTGCTGTTCGGCCGGCGACCAGTTGTCCCTCAGGAGTTCGTAGAAGACCGAGTCGACGCGGTTTCCATTGACGAGGCGGTCCCTGTGCGCCACCCCGATGCGCTCCATCCCCAGTTTCTCCATGACCCGCCACGAGGCGGCGTTACGGATATCGGCAAAGGCCTGGATACGGACAAGACCGAGCTCCTCGAAGGCGTGCGCGATGACGGCCAGCCCTGCCTCGGTCGTGAAGCCCTGCCCCCAGAGCGGGCGGGCGATGCTATAGCCCAGCTCGGCAACCCCGGGACGCCGGATGGTCAGGCTGACGCCACCGGACACTCGGCCGTCGTGGACGACCGCCCACTCGAACCGCTTCTCGCCATCGACGAGGATGCACCCCGCCACGAACTCCTCGGCGTCGCGCCGGGTGTAGGGGTCCGGGACGGGCAGGTAGCGGGACCACTCCGGGTTCGAGGCGTAGGCGAACACGTCGTCGACGTCGCCGCTGCGGAAGGGGCGAAGGAGAAGGCGCTCGGTGCGAAGTTCGGGGATGGCTTCCATCGATTGAGTATTCGGCATCGATGGGCTTTACGCGAGGATACGGCGGTGCTGCGGTATCCTTGAGGGACGAGGCCACAGGCCGTGCACCCCTACGTCGCACAGTTCACGATGACGTTTCTCACGATCCTGACGTGGGCGATCGTGGCGCGCGCGCTCATCAGCTTCCTGCCGATCGACCAGGGCAGCACGATCTACCAGGTACTGTTCCGGATCACGGAACCAGTGATCGACCCGATCCGGCGGGTGCTACCGAGCACGGGGATGCTGGACCTGAGCCCGCTCGCGGCGATCCTGCTGCTGATCGTGCTCCAGCAGATGGTGATCAGGCTCTCGGAGATCGGCTAGGGCCGCGGATCAGGCGGCGATTGCTTCCTTCGCGCGCTCGGCAACCCTGGCGAAGGCATCGGGCCGCGTGACGGCGAGATGCGCGAGCATCTTGCGGTCGAGCTCGATGCCGGCCCGCTTCAGGCCGTTCATGAGGCGCGAGTAGCTGAGGCCCTCACGACGGGCGGCGGCGTTGATGCGGATGATCCAGAGGCGGCGGAAGTCGCCCTTGCGGGTGCGGCGGTCCTCGTAGCTGTAGCGGAGGGCGTGCATGACGCTCTCGTTGGCACGGCGGAAGACGCGGTGGCGCTGGCCGTGGTGGCCCCTGGCCAGCGCGATGATCTTCTTGTGGCGGCGGTGCGAGGTAACACCGCGCTTCACTCGACTCATTCGGTGGGCTCCTCCGTGAAACCCGGCCTTCCTGGCCAGGCGAGCAGGGTGGTTACTTGACCAGCATCTCGCGGATGGTCCGCGACTGCGACGCAGAAACGGGAACGGTTCGGCCGTATTTCACGCGGACGGGCTTGCGCTTCTTCCGGCGAAACTTCTGGCGATTGCCGTACATCCGCATGATCTTCCCACCGCCGGTTACGCGAAAGCGCGAGGCGGCGCCCTTGTGGGTCTTGATCTTTGGCACTGGCTAGTCCCCGGACGCGCCCGCGGTTACCGGTTCTCCGCTCTCGCCCTCAGGCTCTTCCCCTGCCGGAGCGGCCCCGTTCTGGGCCTCCGCTTCGGCCTGGGCGGCACGATCCCGAGCCGCGATCCCGCGCTTGTCCGGGATCAGGATCATCGACATGTGCCGGCCTTCGAGCGCTGCGTCCTTCTCCTTCGTCGCTACATCTTCGAGGTTGTCGAAGATACGATCGAGGAGGTTCTTGCCGATCTGGGGATGGGTGATCTCCCGGCCCCGGAACATGACCGTCACCTTCACCTTGTCGCCCTGGCGCAGCAGCTTCTCGACGGTGCGCGTCTTGAAGTCGATGTCGTGCACGTCGATCTTCGGCTTCATGCGCACTTCACGCAGGCGGGTCTTGGCCTGGTGCTTGCGCGCCTCGCTCTCCTTCTTCGACTGCTCGTACTTGAAGCGGCCGAAGTCCATGAGGCGGGCGACGGGGGGTGTGGCCTGGCCGGAGACCTCGACGAGGTCGACGTCACGCTCGCGGGCCATGGCGATTGCATCTGCGGTTGGGAGCACGCCTACCTGCTGACCCTCTTCGTCGATAACCCGCACTTCGGGAACGCGGATGCGCTCGTTAATGCGCGGCTGCGGCGGCGGTGGCTTAGGCGGAACCTTCGAGCGTCGTTTTCTCAAGCTGCTCCCCGTCAGACGTGCGGTGGATGATAGCACCCCCATTATCGCGCTGTATATCGGAACGGCCCGGCGCTCTACCATGCCTCTATGGCGCCCGTGCGACGAGCGGTCATCCTCGCGGCCGGGCTCGGCACGCGCATGCTGCCAGCCACCAAGTCCGTGCCCAAGGAGATGCTGCCGGTCGTCGACCGGCCCATCATCCAGTACGCGGTGGAGGAAGCGGTGGCGGCCGGGGTCGAGGAGATCGTGATCGTGCTCGCGCCCGACCGTGTCGCCATCCGCGAGCACTTCGGCGGCGGGTCGCGCATCGAGGCGATCGCCCGTGAGCGGGGCGACACCGCCCTTGCCGAGCGAGTGCTGGCGCCGGAGCAACTGGCGGCGTTCACGTTCGTCGAGCAGCGGGAGCCGCTGGGGACGGGTCACGCCGTCCAGCAGGCGCAGCCGTACCTCGAAGGCGAACCGTTCGCGCTGCTGTTCCCGGACGACATCATCCTGGGGAAGACGCCCTGCACGGCCCAGCTCGCAGCGGCCTACGAAGGCTGTGGAGCCGCAACCGCGATCGCGGTGCAGCAGGTCACGCCGGAGCAGATCCCGCAGTACGGCATCGTCGACCCGGACGGCCCCGGCAACCCGGTCCGCCTGCGCGGCATCGTAGAAAAGCCGTCGGCGAGCGAGGCGCCGTCCGACCTGGGCGTGGTAGGACGCTACGTGCTCGGCCCCTCCATCTTCGACCAGCTCGAGACGCTGGAACCGGGCGCGGGCGGCGAGCTGCAGCTCACCGACGCGATCGCCGGGCAAATCGCGGCGGGCGAGCCCGTGTGCGCCTGCCGCTTCGAGGGGCGTCGCTACGACGCCGGCCGTCCCGCGGGGGCGATCGCCGCCGCGGTCGCCGCCGCCATCGACCGCGAGGAGATCCGCACGGACCTTCTCGCCCACCTCACCGCCCTCATGCGAACGGAGCAGTAGCCATGCGCATCCTGACCATCGGGTACTCCCTGCCGAACCAGATTGTGGACAACCACACGATCCTGAACTCGCCGAGCTTCACGGATTACGACGCGGTCTTCATCGACCCGGAGGCGATCACGACGGCTGTCCAGCAGCTGCTCGACGGGGAGCGCCCCTTCAACGCGCAGGACGGGCGTCCGGTGGTGAACGGGGCGACGACGGCGACGCAGCTCTCCGCCGCCGACCAGCTGACGCGGCGCTCGGAGGAGGCCAGGCGTTTCCTGGAACAGGGGGGCACAATCTTCGTCATCGGGCGCCCGAACGCGGTGTTGCCCGGGGTTGTCGGCTTCGAGGGGTTCGACCGCTACAGCTGGCTGCCCGCGCCCAAGGGCGCGAGCTGGAACCCGCCCCACATCCGGGCCGGAGAGGGGAAGACCGTCCGCATCGCCGACGACCGCCATCCGCTGAGCCCGGTGCTGCGCGAACACCGCCGCCACCTCTCCTACCGGGCCGTGCTCGACCAGGCCATCGGGACGAGGGGCCACGAGGGGCACGTGATTGCCACCGGCGGATCGAACATGCCCATCGCCGCCGAGTTCCCGGTGCTGGCGGGGCGTGTCGTGGTAACGCCCATGTTCGCCACCGTGACGGGCACCGCGCGCACCAAGCTCGCCCAGTCGCTCGTCGACGCAATGACGGAAGTGGCCTCGGGGGCCGTGTCGGAGGATGCGCCCGGGTGGTCGCGCACTCACGCCCTTCCCGGCTCGGAGCAGATCGAGGCGGAGTTGGAGGAAGCGGCCGAAGCCGAGTCGGCGGCCGCCTCGAGGGCAGCAGCGGTGCGGGAGCGGCTCAACGCCCTCACGTCCCACCGCCGCCTGCTGTGGGCCACCGGCCCGGCGTTCGCGACCGCCGTGGAGGAGGCGCTTGCGCTCCTGGGACTGAACGCGACCGAAGCCGACGAAGGCCTCGCAGTTACGGAGGGGGAGCACACCGCCCTCGTGGAAGTCGAGAGCTCGCGCGAGGACGTCGCGGAGTGGCCCTACGTGCGGCTGCAGCGCCGCCTGGAGCGGCACCTGCTGGATGAGGGCGAGCAGCTCCGCGGCATCATCGTGGCGAACGGCAAGCGGCACATCACGCCTTCGGCGCGACGCGGTCAGCTCACGGACGCCCTTCGCATCGCCTGCGAGAACTACGGGTACGCGCTCGTCACGGGCGAGACGCTCTTCGCGCTCGTGCAGCGCGCGCTGGGAACCGACGCCGAGGGCGCCACGCCCTTCGAGGCAGCGGGCCGGCGGCTCCTCTTCGGTAACGGCCTGGTCACGACGGAGCAGGCGGTCGGCGAGGCGGAAGAGGAGAGCGACGCCAGCATCTTCTAGGCATCCGGCCTGCTGCCTACCCGGACAGGACCGAACTCTCCCATGCGTCTACGTCCAGGGGGTCGAGCCGTGTGACCCCGGGCAGCCGGTCGAAGTCCCGATCGGCGGAGATGATGCGCTCGACGCCCAGGCGTTGCATCACGGCCGCGTGCAGCAAGTCCCTGGCGCCGATTCCCGGATGATCGTCTGCGAAAGCCGAGGCCACGCGAATGTCCGAGACGTGGACCGGTTCGATCCGGTTTCTCATGACCTCGGCGAACATCGAGAGTACCTCTCTCCCGAGGCTCCATCGGTCGGAGGAGAGGTAGCGGTGCATGAGTTCCTGCAGGACCTCGACATCGGTGACGAAGGCGCGCGGCTGGCGAGCGGCCAGGTCCATGACTCGCAGGCAGGGGGCCTTCTGCTGGTGGACCCCACCTGAAGCGTAGATGGGAACGTTGGTGTCAAGAAAGGCCACCGGGCTCATAGGTCTCCTCAAGCTCCCGCGACAGCGTTTCAGGATCCGGAGGATCCTCGACCTCCAGCTGGGCCATGCGTTCCACCGCGGCGAGGCGGCGGGCACGCATGACCTCCTCCCAGGCGTCGTCGATCAGGCGACGTACCACCTCGGAGATGGGGACACCCTCAGCCTCGCCCAGTTCCTCCAGGCGTTGCTTCCGTTCGTCGTCGAGCCGTACTTCCAGGCGCGCTGGCATTGTGCCGCTCCCGTACGGAAGGTGCCGTACGGCTACCAGTGTACGGTAAGATTCTTACGGCAGAAAGGGGTCGGCTAGGACTCGGGGAAGGTGACGCAGGTGGTCGTGCTCTCGATGCCCTCGACCACGCGGATGTGCTGGCTGATGAGGGCGGGCACCTGCGTGATGCTGGGCGCCTCGATGACCGCCACGATGTCGTAGGGCCCCATCACCTGGTAGACCTCGGAAATGCCGTCCACTCCCTGGAGGGAATCGAACACGCTCTGGGTCTCGGCCGGGTCCACCACGATGAGCACGAATGCCTTGATCATGTTTCGCTCCTAGTCCTCGCGTAGCTGCAGGACGGCCATGAAGGCCTCCTGCGGAATTTCCACGTTGCCGACGCGCTTCATGCGCTTCTTGCCCTCGGCCTGCTTCTCAAGCAGCTTCCGCTTTCGCGTTATGTCGCCACCGTAGCACTTGGCGAGGACGTTCTTGCGCAGCGCGCGGACGGTTTCGCGGGCAATGATACGGCCACCGATCGCGGCCTGCAGGGGCACATCGAACATCTGGCGGGGGATGAGACTGCGCAGCTTCAGCACGAGCGAGCGGCCCTCGCGGGAAGCGTTTTCGCGGTGCGTGATGATGGAGAGCGCATCGACGACCTGACCGTTGACGAGCACGTCGACCTTGACCAGCGAGGCGGCGCGATAGCCGGCAGGCTGGTAGTCGAGGCTGGCGTAGCCGCTGGTTGAGCCCTTCAGGGTGTCGTAAAAGTCGACGAGTATCTCGGCCATGGGGATCTCGTAGGCGAGGAGGACGCGCGCTTCGCCCGGGGCGAGATCGCTTTCCGGTTCGAGGTACTCCATCCGCAGGAACTGCCCGCGCCGGCTGGTCACGAGGTCCATCACCTGGCCGATGTGGCGGCTGGGGGTGACCACGTCGATGGTGGCCCAGGGTTCGCGGATCTCCTCGATGTGCGAGGGGTTGGGCAGGAGGGAGGGGTTCTCGATGGCGACGACCTCCCCGGAGCGTAGCTCGACCTCGTACTCGACGCTGGGGGCGGTCGTGAGGAGACCGAGGTCGTACTCGCGCTCGAGCCGCTCGACGACGATCTCAAGGTGCAGCAGCCCGAGGAAGCCGCAGCGGAACCCGAACCCAAGCGCTGCCGACGACTCCGGCTCGTAGACGAGCGAGGCGTCGTTGAGGGCGAGGCGCTCCAGCGCCTCGCGCAGCTCCTGGTACTGGTCGGAATCGGTGGGGTAGATGCCGGCGAAGACCATCGGCTTGGCCTGGCGGTAGCCGGGGAGGGGTTCGGCGGCGGGAGCCTCGGCGAGCGTGACGGTATCGCCCACGCGGCAGTCGGCGACCTCCTTGAGGCCGGTTGCGATGTAGCCAACCTCGCCCGCCGCCAGTCCTTCGAGCGGCTGCATCGCCGGCGAGAAGATGCCGAACTCGAGCGGCTCGAAGGTCTTGCCGGTTTGCATCAGGCGCAGGTCGGCGCGGCCGTGCATCCCGCCGTCGACCACGCGCACGTGCGCGAGCACGCCCTTATAGGCGTCGTACTTCGAGTCGAAGATGAGCGCCTTCACCTCGCCCGAGGGGTCGCCCTCGGGGGGCGGGACGCGCTCGTGAATGGCCTCGAGGATCTCGGCGATGCCACTGCCCTCCTTGGCGCTGGCGAGGATGATCTCGTCCTCGGAGAAGCCGACGACGCGTTCGAGCTCGTGGACGACGCGCTCGGTCTCCGCGTGGGGCAGGTCGATCTTGTTGATGACGGGGATGAGCGTGAGACCCTGATCGAGCGCGAGGTAGACGTTCGCGAGCGTCTGCGCCTCGATGCCCTGGGAGGCATCGACCACCAGGATGGCGCCCTCGCAGGCAGCCAGGGAGCGGGAGACCTCGTAGGTGAAGTCGACGTGGCCGGGCGTGTCGATGAGGTTGTACTGGTATTCCTCGCCGTCGTTCCCGCGATAGGTCATACGCGCGGCCGCGGCCTTGATGGTGATGCCTCGCTCGCGCTCCAGGTCCATGGTGTCGAGCACCTGGTCGGCCATGGCGCGCACGGCGACCGTGCCCGTCACCTCCAGGAAGCGATCGGCGAGCGTCGACTTGCCGTGGTCGATGTGGGCGATGATGCAGAAGTTGCGGATGTGGGACTGATCCACAGCATCAGTGTATGGGCTGCCGGTATTGCGAGCTTGCCGCGCGGCGACGGCGGTCCCTAGGGAAGGCCCGTGCTAGTCTCCCGGCACAAATTCGCACCCTCGAGAGGAACACGATGGCACGGAAGAAAGTCACGATCGTTGGCGCCGGCATGACGGGCGGCGCCATGGCGCAGCGGCTCATTGAGCGCGACATCTGCGACGTCGTCCTGCAGGACGATCCGCAGTTCGCCGGCACCATGCACTTCGGCAAGGCGCTGGACGAGTCGCAGGCGGCCGCCTGGAGCGGATTCAGCGCCTCCATCAGCGCCACCGACGGCTGGGACGAGACGGCCGGTTCGGACGTGGTGATCGTGACCGCGGGCGCCCCGCGGAAGCCGGGCATGAGCCGCGAGGAGTTGCTGAACAGCAACGCGGCGATCGTGCGGGCCAAAGTCGCGGACGCGGCGAAGGCCTCGCCGGACGCGGTGCTCGTCATCTTCTCGAATCCGATGGACGCCATGTGCCACGTCGCCCTGGAGGCGAGCGGCTTCCCGCGGGAGCGGGTCATCGGCCAGGGCGGGGCGCTCGACAGCGCCCGCTACCGGCACTTCGTCGCCGATGCCTGCGGCGTCTCGCCGCAGGATGTGCACGGCTACGTCATCGGCGGCCACACCGACACGACGATGGTCCCGGTCGTCTCGCAAACACGCGTCGGCGGCGTGCCACTGACGCAGCTGCTACCCGCGGACAAGGTCGACGAGGTAGTAGCTCGCACGATGCGGGGCGGGGCCGAAATCGCCGAGCTGATGCGGGTCGGCAGCGCCTTCTACGCCCCCTCGGCGGGGACGATCGCAATGGTCACGGCGATCCTGCTCGACCAGCGGCGCCTGATGCCCTGCTCCACCCTGCACGAGGGCGAGTACGGCATCGAGGGCGTGTTCTCTGGCACGGTGGTCCAGCTCGGCGAGGGCGGCATCCAGCGCACCTTCGAGCTGGAGCTGTCGGACGAAGAGCGCGAGCGCGTGGTAGCGGCGGCGGAGGCGACGAAGGGGCTGGTCGCGCAGCTGGACTAGGAGCCGACCTCGCTTCGCAGCGCCGCAGCAGCCTCGCGGACGCGGGCGGGGGCGGTGCCGCCGACAGCGTCGCGGGCGGCGAGGGCCGAGTCGACGTCAATTTCGAGGACATCGGGCTCGAAAAGGTCGCTGGCCTCCGCGTAGCGGTCGAACGGAAGCTCGTGGAGCTCGCAGCCGCGCTCCTCGGCCTCGCGCACGAGGCCACCGGTGACGGCATGGGCGTCGCGGAAGGGCATGCCCTTCCGTACGAGGTAGTCGGCCACGTCGGTGGCGAGGGAGAAGCCTCCGGAGGCAGCCTCGCGCATGCGCTCCAGATCGAATTCGAGGGCAGGCGCCATAGCCGCGAAGATGCGCAGCGAGGGGACGACGACGGCGGCCGCGTTGAGGATGGCGGCCTTGTCCTCCTGCAGGTCGCGGTTGTAGGCGAGGGGCTGGCCCTTCAGGTTGGCCAACAGGTTCACCAGCTCGCCGAGAGCGCGCCCGGAGCGACCCCGGGCCAGCTCGGCGACATCGGCGTTCTTCTTCTGGGGCATCATGCTCGACCCCGTGGCGAACGCATCGGGGAGCCGCACGAAGGCGAACTCGGCGCTCGACCAGAGCACGATCTCCTCGGCGAGCCGGGAGAGGTGCACCTGGGTGACCGCGCAGGCAGCGAGGAACTCGATGGCATAGTCGCGGTCGGCGACGGCATCGAGGCTGTTGCGCGACACGCCGTCGAAGCCAAGCTCGCGGGCGGCCATCTCGCGGTCGAGGGGGTAGGGGGAGCCGGCGAGGGCGCCCGAACCGAGCGGGAGCACGTTCGCGCGGCCGCGGCAGTCCCGGAAGCGGTCGCGGTCGCGCAGGAGCATCTCGCCGTAAGCGAGCAGGTGGTGGCCGAGCGTGACCGGTTGGGCGCGCTGGAGGTGCGTATAGCCGGGCATCGGGTCGGCAGCATGGGTCAGCGCGAGATCGCAGAGCGCGGCGATGAGCGCCTCGGCGCCGGCGGCGGCGAGGTCGCACTGCTCGCGCACAAGCATGCGATTGAGCAGCGAAACCTGGTCGTTGCGGGAGCGTGCGGTGTGCAGCCGCCCCGCGGCGGCGCCGATCTGGTCGCGCAGGAGGACCTCGACGTGGGTGTGAATGTCCTCAAGGTCGGGGCGCCACTCGACCTCGCCGGCGCGGAAGCGTTCGAGAACGCGGCCGAGTCCGGCGACGATCGCCGCTGCGTCGTCCGCGGGGATGATGCCGGTGGCCCCGAGCATGCGCGCGTGCGCAACCGAACCGGCGATGTCGTGCTCGTAGAGGTCACGGTCGACGCCGGCGGTGTAGTCGCGCGTGAGGTCGTCCATCGATCCCTCGAAGCGACCGCCCCAGGTGCGCTGTTCCTCACTCATGCATCCAATTGTCCAACGCGAACGCGCTGTGTCCTACCACGAACGCCGCAGACCGAAGAACCGCGCCGCGTAGACTGCTCCCATGGCCACCGATCCGGAGCCGTCCCCCATCCCCGACGACCTGCGCCAGTTCGAGGCGCTGGAGGCGATCATCCGCCGCCTGCACGGCCCCGAGGGGTGCCCCTGGGACCGGGAACAGACGCACGAATCGCTGCGCCCCCACCTGCTGGAGGAGGCGTACGAACTGCTGGAGGCGATCGACGCCGGGGAAGCGGACGCCATCGCCGAGGAGCTCGGCGACGTGCTGCTGCAGGTGCTCATGCACGCGGCGGTGGCCGAGCGGCTGGGGGAGTTCGAGTTCGGCGACGTCTATTCGCGTATCGCGGCGAAGCTGGTGGCGCGGCACCCGCACGTGTTCGCCGACGCCACGGCGGAGACGGCAGAAGACGTGCGCGAGAGCTGGGAGGTCCTGAAGCAGAAGGAGCGGCCGGACAAGCCCCGCCTCGAAGGCGTACCTGCGACGCTTCCCGCGCTGGCGGAGTCGCAGACGATCCAGGGGCGGGCGCGCCGGGCCGGCTTCGACTGGCCGGACATCCAGGGGCCGCTGGAGAAGCTCTCCGAGGAGATCGCGGAGCTGGCGCTGGCGGAGACGGAGAAGGACCGCGAGGAGGAGTTCGGGGACGTGCTCTTCGTGATCGCCCACATCGCGGCGACGATGGGCGTCGACGGCGAACAGGCCCTGCGGCGTGCGAACGGGAAGTTCCGCCGCCGCTTCGGACTCGTGGAACAGCTGGCTGCACAGGAGTCGCTGGACCTGAACGAGATGGACATGGACACGCGCGATGAGCTGTGGGAGCGAGCGAAGGCGTCGGAGCGGGGCGAGTTGTAGCGTCAGCGCGCCGCCGATAGGCTGACTGCAAGCGATACACGACCGGGGAGGCCGCAGTGGCTCAGGCAACGGAATCCGTCATCACGCGCGAGCGCTTTGCGACGGGCAAGACCTACCAGGAATACATCGAGTCGGGCATCCGCAACCGCGAGCAGTTCGACGACAACTACGGGAGCCTGGCGATCAGCGGGGAGCAACAGACCGCCCTGAGCGACCTGGCCTCGCAGCCGAACGGGCCGGATCACATGGTCATCATCGGCGAGGACTGGTGTCCGGACGTTTACCGGGGGATGCCCGTGGGGGTTCGCATCGCGGAGGCCCTTGGCATCGAAGTGCGCATCTTCGAGCGTGACGAGAACAAGGACATGATCGCCGAATACCTGAAGGACGGCGAGTTCGAGTCCATCCCTGTCTACATCTTCTACAACGCCGAACATGTGGAGCTGGGGCACTTCATCGAGCGGCCGGCCCTGGCGAACGAGCAGATGGATCAGCTCTACGAAGTGCTGGGGGACATGCGTCCGGAGGCTATCGGGGAGCGCCTGGGACACGAACCGAGCGAAGAAGAGATCCAACAGGCGCGGGCGGAAGGCCGCGAACGGTACCTGGAGTGGCAGCGAACGAGCGAGACGTGGGCGAATTGGCGGGTGGCGGCCGTGGACGAGGTGATCGAGCTGCTGCGCGGGGCGGTCTGAAGGACTGGCCCGCGTTTCCGAAACGTTTCGGAGTTGTTGTCGCGCGTGAAGGCGCTTGGGTATACTCCGCGCGACCTCGGGGCCGCTAGCTCAATTGGCAGAGCAAGTGACTCTTAATCACTAGGTTGAAGGTTCGAGTCCTTCGCGGCTCACCACTTCAGAAAGGTCTTACCGGATGGTTCGCCAGCCGGATTGGGCCGGGGAAGTGTCGGAATTGGCAGACGAGCATGATTTAGGATCATGTGCCGCAAGGCGTAGGAGTTCGAATCTCCTCTTCCCCATGGCCGCATGGGGAGCCCGTTTCTCGTCGATGGGTGGCGCAGGCAAATCCGAGTCGGGGGAAAGGGGGCGTCATGGCGCTTCTTGAGGTAAATGACCTTCGGACGTACTTCTACACGCAGGAGGGCGTCGTCAAGGCAGTTGACGGCACGTCCTACTCAGTGGAGGAGGGCGAGACGCTGGGGCTTGTGGGTGAGTCGGGCTGCGGGAAGAGCGTCTCGGCGCTTTCGATCCTCCGCCTGATCCCTTCGCCCCCCGGCAAGATCGTCTCCGGCGAGATCATGTTCCAGGGACGTGACCTGCTGAAGCTCGACGAGAACGAGATGCGGCGGATTCGCGGCAACGACATCGCCATGGTGTTCCAGGAGCCGATGACGTCGCTCAATCCCGTGCTCACGATCGGGCGGCAGATCACGGAGTCGCTGGAACTGCACCAGGACCTTCGCGGCCGGGCCGCCCGGGAGCGGGCCGTCGAGCTGCTGGAGCTGGTGGGTATCCCCGCCGCCCGCAGCCGCATCGACGACTACCCGCACCAGTTCTCGGGGGGCATGCGCCAGCGCGTGATGATCGCGATGGCGATGAGCTGCAACCCGAAGATCCTGCTGGCGGACGAGCCCACCACCGCGCTCGACGTGACGATCCAGGCCCAGATCCTCGAGGTTATGGCCCGGCTCAGTCGCGAGTTCGGAACCGCGGTCATCATCATCACGCACAACCTGGGCGTGGTCGCGCGCTACGCCGACCGGGTGAACGTGATGTACGCGGGCAAGGTGATCGAGCGCGCGGATGCCGCCGAGCTGTACGCGAATCCGAAGCACCCCTACACCGTGGGGCTGCTGAACTCGGTGCCGCGGCTCGATGAGCACCGGCAGGAGAAGCTGATCCCCATTGAGGGCCTGCCGCCCGACCTGGCGCACCTGCCGGAGGGCTGCAGCTTCTATCCGCGGTGCGACTGGCGCACCGACCAGTGCCTCACGCAGTATCCTGACACGGCCCAGATCGAAGGCGAGCATCAGGCCGCCTGCTGGGAGTGGCAGAACGTCGGAAGGGAGAGGCCAATTGTCGCAACAAGCTAGCACCGCCGAGGCCGCACCCGGTATGAGCAACGGGGTGGGAGACGCCCTCCTTGAGGTCGAGGACCTGGAGGTTTACTTCCCTGTAACGGCGGGTCTGATCTTCCAGCGGCGCGTAGCCGATGTGAAGGCGGTCGATGGCGTCACCTTCAACGTGAAGCGCGGCGAGACCCTGGGTCTCGTGGGCGAGTCGGGGTGCGGCAAGAGCACGACCGGCAAGGCCATCCTCCAGCTGAACCGGCCTACCGCCGGCAGCGTCAACTTCGCGGGTACCGATCTGACGCAAGTGCGGGGCCGTTCCTTGCGGAACTACCGGCGCCGCATGCAGATGATCTTCCAGGACCCGTACGCGAGCCTGAACCCGCGTATGTCGGTTGGGTCGATCGTCTCGGAGCCGATCACCATCCATAACCTGGCGCGCGGGCAGGAGAAGCGCGACCGCGTTCACAGCCTGCTGCAGACGGTGGGCTTGAACCCGTACTTCGCCAGCCGCTACCCGCACGAGTTCTCGGGCGGCCAGCGGCAGCGCATCGGCATCGCCCGGGCGCTGGCGGTGGAGCCGGAGTTCATCGTCTGCGACGAGCCCGTCTCGGCGCTCGACGTGTCGATCCAGGCGCAGATCATCAACCTCCTGCAGGACCTGCAGGAGGAGTTCAACCTCACGTACCTGTTCATCGCGCACGACCTTTCGGTGGTGCGTCACATCAGCGATCGCGTGGCCGTGATGTACCTCGGGCACATCATGGAGCTGACCGACCGCGACACGATTTTCGACGACCCGCTGCACCCGTACACGAAGGCGCTGCTTTCGGCGGTTCCGATTCCGGACCCCGACGTGGAGCGCGAGCGGGAACGCATCATCCTCCTTGGCGACGTGCCCAGCCCGCTGGCGCCGCCGCCGGGCTGCGTGTTCAACACGCGCTGCCCGATCGCCGTCGACCAGTGCCGCGAGGAAGTCCCCGAGTGGCGCAACGTCGGCACCGGAGGCAAGGAGCACTGGGTCTGGTGCCACCGCGTGTAACGCGCGGCTCGCGGAACCAACACCGAAGGGGTGGCCTGAGGCCACCCCTTCTTCCTGCTTAAAGACCGGAAGTTAGCGGACCGGCAGGAGCCGGGGGCCTAGTTGCCATCGTTGAGCCAGGACATCATGCCGCGCATCTCCGCGCCGACCTGCTCCACCTGGTGGTTGGCGTCGCGGCGGCGCATGGCGAGGAAGCTCGAACGGCCGGCCATGTTCTCCAGGATGAACTCCTTGGCGAACTTGCCGGTCTGAATCTCATCGAGGATGCGGCGCATTTCAGCGCGCGTCTCGTCGGTGATGATGCGGGGACCGCGGCTGTAGTCGCCATACTCGGCGGTGTCGCTGATGGAGTAGCGCATGTTCGCGAGGCCGCCTTCGTAGATGAGGTCCACGATGAGCTTGAGCTCGTGCATGGTCTCGAAGAAGGCGCTCTCGGGCTGGTAGCCGGCCTCGACGAGCGTCTCGAAGGAAGCCTTGATGAGCGCGGAGAGGCCGCCGCAAAGGATGACCTGCTCGCCGAAGAGATCGGTCTCGGTCTCCTCGAGGAAGGTGGTCTCGAGGACGCCGCCGCGTGTGCCGCCGATGCCCTTGGCATAGGCGAGCGCAAGCTGCGAGGCGACCTCGCTGGCGTCCTGGTGCACGGCCAGCAGGCAGGGCACGCCGCCGCCCTCGGTGTAGACGCGGCGCACGAGGTGGCCTGGCCCCTTGGGGGCGACCATCGTCACATCGACGAAGTCGGGCGGATCGATCTGCTGGAAGTGGATGTTGAAGCCGTGGGCGAACATCAGCATCTTGCCTTCGGCCAGGCCGGGCTCGATGGCCTTCTCGTACACATCGCGCTGCAGGTGGTCGGGGATGAGCACCATGATCACGTCGGCCTCGCGGGACACGTCCTCGACGGTGCCGACGCGCAGACCCGACTCCTCGACCGAGCTCCAGGAGCGTGACCCCGGGTAGAGGCCGACGCGCACATCGAGTCCGGAGTCGTGCAGGTTGAGGGCGTGGGCGTGACCCTGGGAGCCGAACCCGATGACCGCGATCTTGCGGTCCTTCAGCAGCCCCAGATCGGCGTCGTCGTCGTAGTACATCGTGGCCATGCGGGCACTCCTCGTGATGGTGAGCCGCGGCAGAGAGCGCGGCAACTGGGTGGCTTACTTCGGCAGGATCACCTGGCGGCGGTGCCGGTCGCGAGCGTATTCGACGAAGGGGTTGATACCGATCTCGCGCAGCATCCAGTGCCGCTCGATGACCAGCACCTTGCCCTCGACGACCCGCACCCAGTCCGCGATACGGGGGCGGGCGGGGTCGATCGCGATCTCGACGGCGGCATCCTTCTCGCCGGCGACGACGGCCGTCAGGCGGGGGTAGCCGAAGGCGGGTCGCGGGGTCGCCTCAAGCAGGTCAAGTACCGCATCGACCCCGGAAACGATGCCGTAGACGGAGTCGATGAGGGTGACCTTCTCGTCGAGGGATTCGGCAGCCTCGTCGCGCTCGGAGGCGATGAGCTTCTCGTAGAGGCCGCGCACAAGCCTGCGGGTGGAGCGAGGGGAGCCGCCGCGGAAGGCGTTGGCGGCGTCCGTGGCCGCGAGCGCGGGCTTGTCGAGCTCGATGTCGCGCATCATGCCGTAGAGACGGCGGTCAACGATGAGGTCGTCCTCGACGCGGCTAATGTCGAGCACGCGCTGCTGGAAGGCGCGCCAGTCGTAGCCCTTGGCCTCGATTGTGGCGCGGACGGCAACGGCGCCGCCGTCCTCAACGGCCTCGACCTCCGTGTAGGTGCAGTCGGCGTAGCGCTCAAGCAGCTCGTGGTGGAAATCGCGGACGGCCACGCTGTCACGCAGCATCGGGCTGCGGAACGAGTGGAACACGACGCCCGGGGCGTGCAGCGCCTGGATGTCTTCGAAGCGGTCGTAGTTGATGGCGGTGACGAGCGCCTCGACAACGTCACTGTTGGGCATGGAAGCGGGACACCTCGGGCTGAGCTTGGCCGATTGTACCCCGCGTCACGAACGCGGGACAGGAGCGGCCAGCCTGACGCTGAGGGCGGGGGGCGGTAGCCTTTGCGGGCCACCCACCGTCGACAAGAAGCGAGGAACCCCGTGACCGAGCCCATCCTCACCCAGGAACGCGACATCCTCACCGAGACCGACGCCTCGGCCAGGGCGGAACGCGTCTCCAACTGCCGCTACGAGCTCGCGCTCGACCTGACCAAGGGCGCCCCCACGTACGGCGGCGCCGTCACGATCACGTTCGACCAGAACGGCGGCGACGACCTGATGCTGAACTTCCGGGGGAAGCGCATCGACCTGCTGGAGCTGAACGGCGAGGCGGTCGACTTCCAGTGGCGGGGGCGCGAGCTGACGCTGCCCGGTGGGGCACTCGCGGACTCGAACACGTTGCGGATCGAGTACGAGAACGACTACGACCACGGCGGCGACGGACTCCACCAGTTCGTCGACCCGGAGGACGGCGAGGAGTACCTGTACACGAACTTCGAGCCATTCGACGCGCACCGGCTGTTCCCCTGCTTCGACCAGCCCGACATCAAGGCGCGCTACCAGCTGACGGTGACGGCGCCGGGGGAGTGGACGCTGACGGCGAACTCGCAGGAGGTCTCGGCGGAGGCGCTGGCGGACGGGCGCATCCAGAGGGTGTACGCGGAGACGCCGCCGTTCAGCACCTACCTGTTCGCGCTGATCGCCGGGCCGTACCACGTGGCCACGGACGAGCACGCCGGCATCCCCCTCGGGCTGCTGTGCCGGAAGTCGATGGCGCAGTACCTCGACACGGACGAGCTGTTCACGATCACGCGGCAGGGGCTCGACTTCTTCGGGGAGTTCTTCGACTACGCCTACGCGTTCGGGAAGTACGACCAGATCTTCGTGCCGGAGTTCAACCACGGGGCGATGGAGAACGTGGGCGCGGTCACCTTCAACGAGTCGATGGTGTACCGCGACCCGCCGACGGAAAACCAGCGGCGGCGCCGCGCGGAGGTGATCCTCCACGAGATGGCGCACATGTGGTTCGGGAACCTGGTGACGATGCGCTGGTGGAACGACCTCTGGCTGAACGAGAGCTTCGCGACCTACATGTCGTACCTCGCGATGGAGGGAGCAACGCGCTTCCAGTCGGGTTGGCAGGACTTCAACAACGGCATCAAGAACTGGGCCTACCGGCAGGACCAGCTCATCACGACGCACCCGATCGCGGGGACCGTGCGCGACACCGACGAGACGTTCCTGAACTTCGACGGGATCACGTATGGCAAGGGCGCCTCGGTGCTGAAGCAGCTCGTCGCCACGATCGGGATCGACGGGTTCCGGGAGGGCATGCGGCACTACTTCCGGACGTACGACTACGGCAACGCCTCGCTGCAGGACTTCCTCGGGGCGCTGGAGGAGGGGAGCGGGCGCGAACTGGGCGAGTGGTCACGCCTCTGGCTGGAGACTTCGTCGCTGAACACGATCCGGGCGGACTGGGAGAGCGACGGCGAGCGGGTGACGCGCCTGGAGCTGAGCCAGACCGCGCCCGTGGACTACCCCACCATCCGGCCGCACACGCTGGAGACGGGACTGCTGACGGACGACGGGGCTGCAACCGCCGTCGAGGCGGTTCCGGCGGTGCTCGAGGGCAAGAGCACCGAGATCGAGGCGGCGCGGGGCCGCCCGCGTCCGGCGCTCGTGTACCCGAACTTCAACGACCACGCCTACGCCAAGATCGCGCTCGACGACGAGTCGGTGGCCTGGGCACGGGAGAACATCGAGCGCGTCGACGACGACCTGCTGCGGCAGCAGCTCTGGTCGACGCTCTGGAGCATGGTTCGCGACCAGCAGCTCAAGTCGACGGACTTCCTCGCGATCGTGCGGGAGAAGATCGGGTTCGAGCAGAACATCGAGCTGGTCGACTCCGTCCTCGGGCACGCCGCCAGCTCACAGAGCCGATACGTGCCCGCCGAGCAACGGGACGCCGAGGCGCACCTGTTGTTCGAGACGGCGAAGGAGGGGCTGCTGGCCGCCTCCGATACCGACACGCGCATCATCTGGGGGCGGGCGCTCGTGGCCCTTGCCGTGAACCCGGACGACCTCGCCTACATCGGCCGGCTGGCCGACGGGGAGGAGGTTGTCGAAGGGTTCGAGCTGGACCAGGACATGCGCTGGGGCGTGGCCGCGCGCCACACCGCTTTCGGGATGCCGGGAGCAGCTGACCGCGTGGCCGCCGAGGCCGCGCGCGATCCCTCCGACCGCGGGCAGCGGGCGCAGCTCCGCTGCGAGACCGCCGTGCCCGACGCGGGCGTGAAGGCGGAGGCGTGGGAGCGCTTCACCGACGAAGGGTACGGCTCGCGCTACCTGAACCAGGCGGCGATGAGCGGCTTCAACTGGACGCACCAGGCGGACGTGTTGGCGCCATATGTCGACGCCTTCTTCGAACAGGTCGCGGACATCTTCGTGGAGCGCGACCGCGAGTTCGCGACCGTGTTCTACGGCGGGCTCTTCCCCAGCTATCGCGTCGAGCAGGACACGCTCGACCGGGCGCAGGCGCTCCTCGACGAGACGCCAGAGGAGCAGGCGGTGCTGCAACGCATGCTGCGCGAGTCGATCGACGACCTCGGTCGGGCGATCGCCTGCCGGGAGTTCGCAGCCAGCTAGCGGACTCCGGGGAGGCGTTCGGCGAGGGCAGCGACGAGGCCGGCGATGGGGACGCGCACCTGTTCCTGCGTGTCGCGCTCGCGGATGGTGACCGCTTCGTCCTCGAGGGTGTCGAAGTCGACAGTGACGCAGAGGGGCGTGCCGATCTCGTCCTGGCGACGGTAGCGGCGGCCGATCGACTGCGTCTCGTCGTACTGGGTCATCCAGTGCGAGCGGATGAGCGCGTGGACGCGCTTCGCGGTGGGCGTGAGCGTGGCCTTCTTCGAAAGGGGCAGCACGGCGACCTTGATGGGCGCGATGGCGGCGGGCAGCTTGAGCACGACGCGCTCGTCGCCCTTCTCGTCGGGCTCGACCGTGTAGGCCTCGAGCAGCGCGACCGCGAGGGTGCGCGTGAGGCCGGCGGCGGGCTCGATGACGTAGGGGATGAAGCGCTCGCGCGTCTCCTCGTCGAAGTACGAAAGGTCCTGGCCGCTGTGCTCGCTGTGCGCCTTCAGGTCGAAGTCGGTGCGGTTGGCGATGCCTTCAAGCTCGCCCCAGCCCCAGGGGAACTCGTACTCGATGTCGCTGGTGCCGGCGCTGTAGTGCGAGAGCTCCTCCGGCTCGTGGTCGCGGATGCGCATGCGGGAGGGGTCGATGCCGATGGTCTCTGCGTACCAGCGCTGGCGCTCGTCGATCCAGTAGCGGTGCCACTCGGCGGCGTCGGCGGGACGGCAGAAGTACTCCATTTCCATCTGCTCGAACTCGAGCGTGCGGAAGATGAAGCGGCCGGGCGTGATCTCGTTGCGGAAGCTGACGCGCGTCTGGGCAATGCCGAAGGGCAGCTTGCGGCGCATAGAGCTGCGCACGTTCTCGAAGTTCACGAACATGCCCTGGGCGGTCTCGGGGGGCAGGTAGGCGATGGAGCCCTCATCGACGACCGTCCCCACCTGCGTGCTGAACATGAGGTTGAAGAGGCGCGGCTCGGTCAGCTCGCCGCCGCAGGTGGGGCAGCGGAAGTTCCCGTCGGCGTCCCGCTCGACCTCGCCGTACAGTCCTTCCTCGATGTGGTCGGGGCGGAAGCGCTGGCGGCATTCCTTACAGTCGACGAGGGGGTCGTTGAAGGTCTCGGTGTGGCCGCTGGCGACCCACACCCGGGGGTTCGTCATCATGGCCGCATCGATGCCGACAACGTCGTCGCGCTCGCGCACCATGGCGCGCCACCAGGCGTCGCGGATGTTGCGCTTCAGCTCAACGCCGAGCGGACCGTAGTCGTAGGTGTTGGCGAAACCGCCGTAGATCTCGGAGGAGGGAAAGACGAAGCCCCGGCGCTTGGCCAGGGAGACGATGGTGTCGAGGTCGGGTGCGGGCACGGGTGGCTCCAATCTCGCGCTGGCTGCGCGGCGTGGGAGGCTTCACCTTCGCGCAACGCGGAGTTAGGCGCCAGAGTCGAGCGCCGCGACCAGCATCTCGAGGGCGTGCTCGGCAATCTGCTCCATGATGGCCACGCGCGAGCCCTCGAAGTGCATTTCTTCGCTCACCGTGCCATCCGGCCCGGCGACGGCGAAGGAGACGCCGCCGATGGGCTTCGACGACCGCCCCTTGATGGGCCCGGCCATGCCGCTCTCGGCGACGACGTAGTCGGCGGCGCTGCGATCGAGTACGGACTCGGCAATGGCGGCGACGGCGACGGGACTGACCGTGCCGTGCTCACGGAGGAAGTCGATGCTGACACCGAGTGTGTCCGGCTTCGAGGGCATGGTGTAGGCGACGAGCCCGCGGTCGAACCACTTCGAGGCGCCGGAGACGCTGATGAGGCGGGCGGAGATGAGGCCGCCGGCGGTGCTTTCGGCAACGGCGACGCGGGCTTCGCGGGCCAGCAGCAGCTCGCCGACGCGCGCGGCGAGGGAGTCGTTCTCTTGAATGGACATGGGCCGATGCTACGCTCCCGCGATGGCCGAGTACGAGATCACGATCGTCGACTCCTTCACCACCGAGCGGTATGCCGGCAACCCCTGCGGCGTCGTCACGCACGCGGATGGGCTCACGCCCGAGCAGATGCAGACCATCGCGCGCGAGATGAACCTGAGCGAGACCGCGTTCGCCATGCCCTCGGAGGTGGCGGATTTCCGCGTGCGATTCTTCACGCCACGGAAGGAGATCCCGCTGGCGGGCCACCCCACGATCGCGACGATGCACGCGCTCGTGGAGGACGGGCTCATCGAGCTCGCCGAGGGATCGCGCCGCGTGACGCAGGAGCTGAACGTGGGCGTACTGCCGGTCGACCTGTCGCGGCGCGACGACGGACGGGTGCGGATCGCGATGACGCAGGCGACGCCGGAGTTCCGAGACGAACTCGACCGGGACGTGTACGCGCGGGTGCTCGGCATCGGGACCTCGGACCTGCTTGAGGGAGCGCCGCCCCGGGTCGTGAGCACGGGAACGCGCCAGGCGATGATCCCGGTGGCCTCCCTGGCCGTGCTGGAACGCGTCCGTCCCGACCTCGAGCAGCTGGCCGAGCTGGAGACGGCGGAGGGCTACTTTTCAGCACCCACGTGTTCGCGCTGGAGACCTACGACCCGGCGAACCGGGTGCATGCGCGCCACTTCGGGCCGTCGTCGGGTGTCTGGGAGGATCCGGTGACGGGCAGCGCGACGGGCGGGATGGCGGCCTACCTGTGGCGGCAGGGCCTCGTGCGCGAGGCGGCGTACACCGTCGAGCAGGGCCACATCATGGGGCGGCCGGGGCTGGTCGAGGTGGAGGTGGAGGGTGAGGGGGACACGCCCACGACGGTGCGTATCGCGGGGACGGCGGTCACGGTTCTGCGGGGGACCATCACGGTCTGACTCGCCGCCGCCCTCAGTCGCTCTGCTACGCTGCCCGCCATGACCCGCAGCATCGACATGGCCGGGGCCGAGGCACTGCTGCTGGAGGCGGAGTTCGAGGATCTGAAGCTGCTCTGGTCCTCCAGCAACTACGTCTACCTGGCGCGGCTCTGTGCGGGCGACGGACAGGAGATCGCGGCGGTCTACAAGCCGGAGTCGGGCGAGACGCCGCTGTGGGACTTCCCCACCGGAACGCTGTACGCGCGCGAGGTGGCGGCCTACCAGCTCGCGCAGCTGCTGGGGTGGTCGTTCGTCCCGCCGACGGTCGTGCGGGACGGGCCGCAGGGGATCGGGTCGCTGCAGCTGTATGTGCCGCACGACCAGTCGTCACACTTCTTCGAGCAGCGAGACGACCCGGAGCTTGTGCCGCAGCTGCAGCGGATGGCGGTGTTCGACTTCGTGGCCAACAACGCCGACCGCAAGGGCGGCCACTGCCTGCTGGACGAGCAGGGCCGCGTCTGGGGCATCGACCACGGGCTCTGCTTCCACCGCGAGTACAAGCTCCGCACGGTGATCTGGGACTGGGCGGAACAGCCCATCTCGGATGAGTGGCTGGGGGACGTGGAGCGGGCGGCGACGGCGGTGGCGGGGGACGATGAGGAAGCCGAAGCGTTTAACACGCTCCTCTCACCGGACGAGGTCGGGGCGTTCCTGGGCCGAGCCGACCGGCTCCTGCGGACGCGAGCGATGCCCACTCCGGGTCCGCACCGGAGCTACCCCTGGCCCCTGGTCTAGGAAGCGTCGTCCGGGAGCTGCAGCAGCTGGAGGGTGTTGCCATCGGGATCGGCAAAGGTCGCGACCCAGCCGCCCCAGCGCTCCTGCTCGGGCGGACGCGAGAATTCGACGCCCTGCTCCACCAGCCGCTCGTGCGTCGCGGCGATATCAGGGACGGCGAAGTGGACCATGATACGCAGGGGGTCGCGGGCGGGGCCGTGGACCTCGTCGTGGGCGGCGACGCTAAGGCGGAAGCCGTCCCACTCGAAGTTCGCGAAGGTCGGGCGCTCGCTCCGGGGGGTCAGGCCAAGCACGTCGCGGTAGAAGGCGAGCATCTCGGGGTACCGGTCGGTCCAGATGATGACCCCGGCGACGCCCTCGATGTCCATGTCCGCACTAGTCATCGGCATCAGTCGAGGGGGCGGTAGGCGCGAACGCCGTCGCCGTCGCCGGCGACCGCGTGACCAAGACCGGGGAAGGGGAAGTGGCCGCTCGCGATGAGCGCGCCCTCCTCCTCGATGCGCTCCATGAGCGCCTTGCGGCTGGCCGCCGAGGCGACCTTGTCGACATCGGCGCCGGCGCACCAGCCGTCCTCGCACACCTGCACGGGCTGGTGGGCGGCGTCGCCGATGAGGTAGGCGCGTTCGCCCGCGCTCGCCAGCACGAAGGAGACGTGCCCGCGGGTGTGGCCGGGCGTGGGGACGGTCACGAGCTCGCTGGTGACGGCGTGCTCGCCCTCGACCAGGTCGAGCAGCCCCGCAGATTCGATCGGGTCGAGAACGTTGTCGTACTGGGCGGCGGCGCGAAGCTCGTCGCTGCCGGTCCAGTAGTCCCACTCCGTTTGCTGCACGACGTGGCGGGCGTTAGGGAAGAGGGGGACGGCAGCGCCGTCGTCGTCGATGGTGGTCCAGCCGGTGTGGTCGAAGTGAAGGTGGGTGTAGACGACCGTGTCGACATCGTCAGGCATGACACCGGCCTCCTCCATCACGGAGGGCAGGGCGGTGTCTTCCTTCAGAGGCATGGGCGCGGGGCGCCCGCCGAGGCCCGTATCGACGAGGATCGTGTCGCCCTCGCTGGCGACGAGCCAGGCGCCGAGATTGAGCGTCAGGTTGCCGTCGCCGTCGAGGAACTCGCCGTAGTCAGACCAGGCGTCGGCGGGGACATCGGGGTAGAACATGGAGGGAGGCATCGCCGTCCAACTGTCCTGGAGCGCGATGATCTCGGCGTTACCGACCTGCTGGCGGTGAAACCGCCCCATCTCGAACCTCCTGCGATGTTGTGGTGGGTGCGGGCAGTATGTGACGGACCGGCGGCTCGCGTCTATCTACACCCGCCCGATCGCTAGAATGACCTCGTGCACGACTTGGCGATAGAGGCCATCGCAGCCCGGCGGGACTTCACGTTGGGCGAGGTGGCGGTGGCGTTTCGGGATGGGCAGGTCGAGTTCTCCGGCCCGCGTTCGGGGCCGGACGCGGGCGAGCTCACGGGTACGGTCGAGGCGCTGCGGGAACATGTGCGCTTCGACGACCAAGGTCGCTACCGGCCGCTCAGTGGCGCACGGACATTGCCTGGCAACTGGCACGTCTCGCTGCCTGAAACCCTGGCCGAAGCAGCAATCGAAGCAGTCTACCCACAGGCGCTGCTGCACCAGCAACAGGGGGAGGAAGGAACGCTACGAGTCACGACACTGGACGAGGTGGTGGTGCGGCAGCGGGGGCGCTATCGCATAGCGGCCGAGCTCGATGCAGAGGGGCGGGAGAGGGCGCGTGACGCGCTCTGCGGTCGGTGCGTGCGGACGCCTGTCTGGGCCGAGCAAGCGGCATCGGATGAGGAGATTCCCTGCCCGGAGCCGTGCAGCGTCATGATTGCGCTCTGTCGCGAGGCAGCGCTGTGGCAGCGGGAAACGCCTCAGCCGTCGAGCCCCTACCCCGAGGTCGCGTTCGCCGACTTCCCGACGCCCGGGAACGAGGTCCGCGAGGCGTACCTTGCCCGGATGCCCGCCGGGGTCACCCGTGGATAACGCCGACCTGCGCGAGCAGGCCGCAGCGCTCTTCCCTGGCGGCGTCTCCAGCCCCGTTCGCTCGTTCCGCTCGATCGGGGGCGAGCCCATCCCGATCGCCCGCGCGTCCGGGGCGCGACTGTTCGACGCCGAGGGCAAAGAGTACATCGACTACGTCGCGGCATACGGGCCGCTCATCCTCGGGCACGCGCACCCGGCGGTGGTGGCGGCGCTGGGGGAGGCGGCAGCCGGGGGGACCGCCTTAGGGGCGCTCTCACCGGGGGAGGTGGAGTTGGGGAGGCGCATCAGCAATGCCACGGGGCTTGAGCGGCTCCGCTTCGTGAACTCGGGGACGGAAGCAACGATGACGGCCATCCGGCTGGCGCGGGCGGCAACCGGACGCGACCTCGTCGTGAAGTTTGAGGGGTGCTACCACGGCCACAGCGACGGGCTGCTGGTGAAGGCGGGGAGCGGGGTCGCGACGCTCGGGCTGAGCGACTCGGCGGGCGTTCCGGAATCCATCGCCGCCGGGACCGCCGTGCTTCCCTACAACGATCCGGACGCGCTCGCTCAGTGGTTCGAGGCGCACGGCGACGAGACGGCCGCGGTCATCGTCGAGCCGGTCGCCGGGAACATGGGCGTCGTGCCACCCGAAAACGCCTTCCTGCACGCCCTGCAGACGGTCCCCCGCCAACACGGCGCGCTGCTGATAGACGACGAGATCATCACGGGATTCCGGCTGCGGTACGGCCTCAGCGGCCTCCTGCCGGAAGCCGACATCGTCTGCCTCGGCAAGGTCGTCGGGGGCGGGCTGCCGGTGGGGGCGCTGGGAGGACGGGCGGAGCTCATGTCGCTGCTGGCGCCAGAAGGGCCGGTCTACCAGGCGGGCACGCTCAGCGGGAACCCGCTCGTCATGGCGGCGGGTATCGCGACGCTGGACGTGCTCTGCGACGGGCGTCCGTACGCGCGCACCGAGGAGCTGGCACGGTACCTCGAGAACGGCCTCGCGACGGCGGTGCGCCGTTCCGAGGCCGAGGCCTGCGTCGTGCGGCGGGGCTCGCTGCTGTCGCTGTTCTTCCGCTCGACGCCGCCGCGCGACTACGCGGAGGCCGCGGAGAGCGACACGGACACGTTCGCCCGGTTCCACAAGGGGATGCTGGCGCGGGGCGTGATGCTGGCCCCGTCGCAGTTCGAGGCGTGGTTCGTCTCGGCAGCGCACACGGAGGCGGACATCGACCACACGGTGCGTGCCGCCGCGGAGGCGCTGCGCGAAGCGAGTCCGGGGCCGGTGGCGAGCAGCAGCGGCCCGTGACGACGCTCCGGCTCGGGACGCGCGCGAGCCGGCTCGCGCTTCATCAGACCGAACTCGTGGCCGCCCGCCTGAAAGCCATGTGGCCGGACCTCGCACTGGAGACCGTCGAGATCACCACGGCGGGGGACCGCGACCGCACGAGTCCGCTCACGTCGGGGGAGGGCGCGGGGTGGTTCACGTCGGCGATTCAGGATGCGTTGCTGGCGGGGGAGGTCGACGTGGCCGTGCACAGCTACAAGGACCTGCCGACGGCTCGACCCGACGGTCTCGTGATCGCGGCGGTGCCGGAGCGCGCCGACCCGCGCGACGCGCTCGTCTCGCGCGACGGCGCAACACTGGCGGGGCTACCCGCGGGGGCGGTCGTGGGGACGAGCAGTCCGCGTCGGTCGACGCAGACGCTCGCGGTCCGGCCCGACCTCGAACTGCGACCGATTCGCGGGAACGTGGATACCCGGATCGAGAAGGTCGAGGCGGGGGAGTACGACGCGGCGCTCTTCGCGATCGCGGGGCTGGAACGGCTGGGGCTAGGCGAGCGTGCCAGCCAGGTGTTCGGGTTCGAGGAGATGCTGCCCGCACCGGCCCAGGGGGCGCTCGCGGTCGAGTGCCGGCGGGACGACGCGGAGACGCAGCGCCTGCTCGCGGCCATCGACGACCGGGAGCTGCGGCAGCTCGTGGCGGCGGAACGATCGTTCCTGGCGGCGCTCGAGGCGGGGTGCAGCTATCCCGCCGCCGCCTACGCGGAGAGCTTCGGCACGACCCTGAAGCTGCACGGACTGGTGGCGCCGGAAGGCGTCATCGTGCGGTCGAAGGTGGGCGGGCCGGTCGCGGCGGGGCCGGGGCTGGGGCGGGCGCTCGCACAGGAGCTCCTGGAGATCGCCGAACAGCGCGGGGCGTGAGCGTCTAGCCGACGCGAACGATGACGGCGTCGCCCTGACCACCGCCGCCACAGAGCGAGGCCGCCCCGAGCCCGCCGCCGCGGCGGCGTAGCTCGTTCAGGAGCGTCACCATGAGCCGGGCGCCCGTCGCCCCGAGGGGATGGCCGAGGGCGACGGCCCCGCCGTTCGGGTTCACGCTTGCGGGGTCGAGGTCGAGCATGCGCGCGGACCAGAGGGCAACCGAGGCGAACGCCTCGTTAATCTCGACCACGTCGAGGTCGGAGGCGGACAGGCCAGCGCGGTTGAGCGCAGCCTGGATGGCTTCGGCGGGGCGCTCGTGCAGGGTGGCGTCGGGGCCGGCGACCTGGCCGTAGGAGACGACCTCGGCGATCGGTTCGGCGCCGAGGTCGGCGGCGGCGCGTTCGCTGGTGACGACCACGGCGGCGCCGCCATCGCTGATCTGCGAGGCGTTGCCGACGGTCGTCGTGCCCTCGGGCGTGAAGACGGGGCGGAGTCCGGCGAGCGACTGCACGGTCGTGTCGTCGCGGATGCCCTCGTCGTGCTCGACCTGCACGGTCTGGCCGCGGCGGGCGGGCACATCGACCGGCACGATCTCGCGAGCGAAGTGGCCACTGTCGCGGGCGGCAGCGGCGCGCTGGTGGCTGGCGGCCGACCACTCGTCCTGCTCCTCGCGGAAGATGCCGAGGGCCTCGTTCTTGAGGTCGGCCGACTCACCCATCGAGCACTCGTCGAAGGCGCAGAAGAGGCCGTCGTGCTGCATCGCATCGACGAGCGGGCCGTGGCCGAGGCGGCCTCCCCAGCGGGCGTCGGGGAGCAGGTAGGGCGCGTTGCTCATCGACTCCATGCCGCCCGCCACGATGACGTCCGACTCGTCGAGGCGGATGGAGCGGTCGGCCATGGCGATGGCCGTGAGGCCGGAGAGGCAGACCTTGTTGATGGTGGTCGCGGGGACGGTCATGGGGATGCCGGCGCCGCTGGCCGCCTGGCGGGCGGTTATCTGTCCCGCGCCCGCCTGGACGACGTGACCGAAGATCACCTCATCGACGGCATCCGGGGGCACGGCGGCGCTCTCGAGGGCGCCGCCGATCGCGGCCGAGCCGAGCCCGGTCGCGGGCAGGGGCTTCAGGCCCCCGCCGAAGCGTCCGATGGGGGTTCGCGCCAGACCAACGATGACCGACTTCATGGCATGTCTCCTCTTCGCTCCCAAGACTGTACGCCAGAGCGGGCTGCGAGCGATGGCGGAGCGGGTGGCCGGGCGGTAGGGTTCGCGCGATGAGTCCAGTTGCGATCGTGACAGGGGCGGGTTCGGGGATCGGCAGGGCGGTGTCGCTCGCGTTCCTGCGCGAGGGGTACTCGGTTGCGCTGGCGGGACGCCGCGCGCAGACGCTGCGCGCGACCATCGCCGAGGCGGGCGCCGACGGCGACCGCGCCATCGCCATCACCACCGACGTGCGTGAACCCGCTTCGATACGGGAACTGTTCGACTGGACGGTCGAGCGCTTCGGACGGCTTGACGTGCTGTTCAACAACGCCGGCATCGGGGCGCCGCCGCGGCCGCTGGAGGAGCTGACGTTCGAGCAGTGGCAGGCGGTGGTCGAGACGAACCTGACGGGGACGTTCCTGTGTACGCAGGAGGCGTTCCGCGTGATGAAGGCGCAGGACCCACAGGGCGGGCGCATCATCAACAACGGCTCCATCTCGGCGACGACGCCACGACCGAACTCGGCGCCGTACACGTCGACGAAGCACGCGATCACGGGGCTCACGAAGTCGACGGCGCTCGACGGGCGCCAGTACGACATCGCCTGCGGCCAGATCGACATCGGGAACGCGACCTCGCCGATGACGGCGAAGATGGAGCGGGGCATGCCGCAGGCCAGCGGCGACGTGCGCCCGGAGCCGACGATGGACGTCGAGAACGTGGCCAAGGCGGTGCTCTACATGGCGAGCCTGCCACTCGACGCCAACGTGCTCACGCTGACGGTGATGGCGACGAAGATGCCGTTCGTGGGACGCGGCTAGGGCCGTGACGACCCACATCGTTGCGCTTGCCCTGCTGGGCATCGCCGTGCTGACCCTTGCCGCCTGCGACGAGTGGGGCGAGGACCGGAAGGCCTGTCCCGAGGACACGGAGCGGTGGACCGAGTACCAGCTCTTCTTCGGCCTGAGCCAGAGCGACGGGGGAACGATCTCGGAGGAGGAGTGGCGCGAGTTCCTCGCGGATACGGTCACGCCGCGCTTCCCCGATGGGCTGACGGTCCTCTCGGGGAACGGGCAGTGGCGGGATTCGAGCGGCGAGGTCCTGCGGGAGGGGAGCAAGCTGCTCATCATCTACGCCCCGCCCGGGGAGGGCGGCAGGCGTGCCATCGACGAGATCTCGGAGGAGTACGAGCGGCGCTTCAACCAGGAGAGCGTGCTGCGCGTGATCGGCAGCGCGTGCGTCTCGTTCTCCTAGGGCCTCGTTACCTGTTCGAAGGGGTGGCAGTGGGCGTGGGTGTCACGAGCCCCTCCCACTCGTACGAGGCCGCGATAGCTCTGAGCATGCCCCGGCTCCTCTCCCACTCCCCAACAGCAGCAATCGCTGGTGGCTCCTCACAGGGCCCGCCCCAGGTCGCCAGCGAGCACTTGAGATGACCGACGTACTGTATCTCGTACGGCTGGGCATCAACGGTCCAGATGCCCTCAAGGCGCTCCCCCCGCTGGTTCACCCCGAACCTCACCTGCACGTTCGCCGGCGCCGTCATGCGAATCACGCCCTGCTTCCGATGCCACTCCCATACAACGTCCGGGCCATCGCCAGGCTGTTCCTTGTCGTCCAGGCCGCAGTTCAGGGATGACACCACGATGGCGAACACCATTGCGGCGACGACGAAGAGTAGCGGGCCCCAGAGGGGGATTGTCACATCACCCAGGCGCATCTCAGTAGTCCGAGTCCAGAACTCTCGATAAGCTCGCGATTGTAGGTGCTGTAGAGGTACTCCTCGACCTGATCGGCGGAGAGGTCACTCCGGTCGAGGATTCTCAGGACGGCAATCTGTTCCATGCACCTGAGCACCGCAGTGTCGCACAAAACACTACGCCGCATGGGTGTTCCGAATGTGTCAACAGGCCCTAGGAGCGCGCTGAGCCGCTACGCTACCGGGGCCGTGTCGAGCGAGCCGGGTTCCGCGACTTCCGAACCGTTCCCGTTGGTCGAGCGCGCCTTTGTCGAGGTGGCGGTGAACAGCGGTCAGCCGGCGCGCCATCCGTTCACGTACGCGCGGCCGGAGGGGATGGAAGTGCGGCTGGGGCAGGCGGTGTTCGTCCCGTTCGGGAGCCGCCTGCTGCAGGGCATCGTGCTGGGGGAAACGGACACGCCTCCCGAGCAGGAGGCGCGACCGGTCGAGGCGGTGGCGGACCCACAGCCGGTGCTGGACGGGCCTCACCGCGAGCTCGCCCGCTGGCTCAGCGACCACTACCTGGCGCCGCTGTGGGAGTGCGTCACGACGTGCCTGCCGTCGGGGTACGGGCAGCGGTCGGTGACGGTCGTGTCGCCGGTCGACGTGCCCCTGCTCCTCCCCAGCGACCCCGCCGACCAGCGCGTGCTGCGGTACCTCGCCGAGAACGGCCAGACCGCCCTCGACACGCTTCGGGAAGCGCTGGGGCAGGTGCCGTTGGACCTGCTCCGGCGGCTCCAGGACAGCGGCCACCTGACGGTCGCGCAGGGGCTGGCCCGGCCGGCGGGGCGACCGCGCATGGAACGCCGCGTGGCGCTCGTGGCGGAGCCGGAGTTCGCGCGACGGCATGCACGCGAGCTCGCCGGGCGGACGCCACGGTCGGTGGCGGCGCGCATCCTCGAACGGCTCGCGGAGGCGCGGGACACGACGCTCACCGAGATACGGGAGCTGGGGGCGCAGCGCCGCCACCTCGACGATCTGGCGGAGGAGGGGTGGTTGCGGGAGTACGAGGCACGCGTCGAGCGGGACCCGATCGCGGAGCGGCGACCGGAGCCGCTGCCGCCCGCGACGCTGACGGAGGCGCAAGCATCCGTGGTCGAAGCCATCTCCGAGGCGCCGGGGGAGTACCTGCTGCACGGGGTCACGGGGTCGGGGAAGACCGAGGTGTACCTCGAACTGGCGCGGCGGGCGCTGGAGGCGGGGAAGGGCGCGATCGTGCTCGTCCCGGAGATCTCGCTGACGCCGCAGGCGATCCAGCGCTACGGCGAGCAGTTCCCGGCGGAGATCGCGGTGCTGCACTCGAGCCTCAGCACGGGCGAGCTGTACGACCAGTGGCACCGCATCCAGGGGGGGCAGGCGCGGCTGGTGGTGGGATCCCGGAGCGCCGTGTTCGCGCCGGTGCCGGACCTCGGGCTGGTCGTGCTGGACGAGGAGCACGAGTGGACCTACAAGCAGGTCGACCCCCAGCCCCGCTACCACGCCCGCGACGCCGCCGCCGAGCTGTGCCGTCTGACAGGGGCAACGCTCGTGCTCGGCAGCGCGACGCCGGACGTGACCACGTACCACCGGGCCGAGGTCGGCGCGCTCACCCGGCTCGACCTGCCGTCGCGGGTGATGGCGCTCAACGAGGGCGACACGCAGGTGGTCCCACTGCCCGAGATTCGGGTGGTCGACATGCGGGAAGAGCTGAAGGCGGGGAACCGGGGTGTTTTCAGCGTGCCGCTCCGAAACGCGCTTCGGCGAGCGCTGGAGGAGGAAGAACAGGCGATCCTGTTCGTGAACCGGCGGGGCGCGGCGCGCTTCCTATTATGTCGCGCGTGCGGGTACCTGCCGACGTGCCCGACGTGCTCGCTCGCGATGGGGCTCGACACGCGCGACGTGCTGCACCCGCGCATCTTCTGCCACCACTGCGGGCGCAGCCGCACGCAGGAAACGACCTGCCCCAAGTGCGGCAGCGCGCGCTACCGGCCCTTCGGCGTGGGGACGCAGCGGATCGAGGAGGAGGCGAAGCGCGCCTTCCCGGGGGCGCGCGTCGCGCGCTGGGACAGCGACGCCGCCAGCCGCAAGGGGAGCCACGAACAGATCCTGCAGGCGCTGGAGGCGCGCGAGGTCGACATCCTCGTGGGAACGCAGATGCTGGCGAAAGGGCTCGACCTGCCCGCCATGACGGTCGTGGGGGTAGTCGACGCGGACGTGGGGTTGAGCCTTCCCGACTACGTCGCGCACGAGCGCACGTTCCAGCTCCTGAGCCAGGTGGCGGGGCGAGCGGGGCGGCGGGAGCGGCGGGGGGAGGTCTACATCCAGACGTACGAGCCGGACGTCCCACCCATCCACGCCGCCGCCGAGCACGACTACCGCGGCTTCTTCACCCACGAGACGCAGCACCGGCGGCGAGCCAGCTACCCGCCCTTCGCACGACTGGCGCGGCTCACGTACCGGCACGCGAACCAGGAGCGGGGCCTGGAGCACGCCTCGCAGGTGGCGGGGGAGCTGCGGACGCGTCGCGACGCGGCCGGCTGGCCCGACCCGGACGTGCTCGGCCCGACTCCCGCCTACGTGCGGCGTCTGCGGGGCGAGTACCGCTGGCACATCCTGCTGCGGGGCCGCGACCCGCGGGCGCTGCTGGAGCAGGTCACGCTGGGGCGACGCTGGAGCGTGGATATCGATCCGGTGAGCCTTCTCTAAACCTTTCCGTTCCCTATTGTGTTGACGTGGGCTCTGCTATCCTCGGGCCTGCCCGTGCGGCGCAATCGCGCGCGGGCGAGGCTTCATGCAGCGATCAGTGGATCCCTGGCGCCGAATCGCCCTCATCTTTCCTGGTCAAGGCTCACATAGCGTCGGCATGGGCGAGCGCCTGTACCACGCGTCGCGGGCGGCCCGCGAGGTCTTCCGGCGCGCGGACGAAGTGCTCGAGACGAAGCTCTCCAGCCTCTGCTTCGAGGGGCCCGAGGAAGAGCTCGAACGGACCATCAACCAGCAGCCGGCGACCTTCGTGATCTCGATGGCCTGGCTCGCGGCGCTCAAGGAGCGTTGGGCGGCGATCGACCGGCGGCTTCAGCCGCACGTATTGGCCGGACACTCGATGGGCGAGTTCACAGCAGCGGTGGCGGCGGGCTCGCTCGAATTCGAGGAAGGGCTGCTGCTCGTGCGCGAGCGCGGCCGCGCCATGGACGAGGCCGGCCAGGAGAACCCGGGCGGGATGGCCTCCATCCTCGGCCTTTCCGAGGAGTCGGTGCTCGCCATTTGCGACGAAGCCACGGGCAGCGACGGGTACGTCGGCATTGCGACGCTTAACTGCGAGGGGCAAAACGTTATTTCCGGCGCCGTCGGGCCGCTGAAGCGGGCCATGGACGCCGCCCAGGCAGCAGGCGCGCGCAAGGTCGTGCGGCTGCCCATCACCATCGCTTCCCACTCGCCGCTGATGCAGCGGGCGAGCGACACCATGAGCGGCTGGCTCGAGCGCTTCCCGCCACGGGAGCCGGACGCCCCCGTGGTCGGCAACATCAACGCCGCCGTGCTCCGCTCCCAGGGCGAGGTTCACGCGGAGTTGCGTGACCAGCTGACCTCGGTGGTGCACTGGCAGCGCGGCGTCGAGCGCATGCAAGAGCTGGGCGCGGACCTGTTCGTCGAGGTCGGGCCGGGCAACGTGCTCACCAAGCTGGTGCGCCGCATTGACCCGAAGACGAACGTGGTCAGCCTGAGCGACGACCGCACGGGCCTGCTCAGCGAGCGTTTTGCCGCCGTCGAGAGTGCGACGCAGTGAACCGCCCCCGCGTCGTCGTCACCGGCGTCGGCGCAGTCACCCCAGCCGGGAACACGGCTGAGGAGACGTGGGCGTCGGTCTTAGACGGCCGCAGCGGCGTCGGTCCGATCACCCTCTTCGACGCCGAGCCCTTCCCCGTGCGCATCCAGGCCGAGGTGAAGGACTTCGAGATCGACGAGCGCATCGGCGCGAAGCAGCGGCGTCACATGAACCGGGGCGTGCGCTTCGCCATGAACTCCGTGCTCGAGGCGCTCGACGACAGCGGCCTCGAGATCACCGAGGAGAACTGCGAGGACGTCGGGATCATCTTCGGGAACGGGGGCGGCGGCTACGAGGAAATCTGGGAAGGCGACCAGGCCCTGCAGACGCGCGGACCGAGGCGCGTTTCACCCTTCCTCATCGCAAACTTCATCGTCGATGCGGCCAGCGGCCACATCTCCATTCACACCGGCGCGCGGGGGCCGAACGTAGCCGTCGTGAGCGCCTGCGCGACGGGCGCAGCGGCGATCGGGGCGGGGGCGCACGCCATCCAGCGCGGTGACGCCGCGGCCGTCATCGCGGGGAGCTGCGAATCGGTGCTGGTGCCCGTGTTCCATGCGACCTGGTGCTCGATGCGCGCGCTCGCGAGCGACAACGAAAACCCCGAGCAGGCGGTCAAGCCGTTCGACCTGAATCGCGATGGCTTCGCGGCGGGCGAGGGAGCCGGCGCGGTCATCCTCGAGGAGTACGAGCACGCGCGGGCGCGCGGGGCGCGCATCTACTGCGAGCTGCTCGGTTCGGGCACCTCGAACGACGCTTACGACATGATTGCGCTCGACGAGGCGGGTCGGGGGCTGCGCCGCTCGATCACGGGCGCCCTGCGCGAAGCCGACATCGACGCCGCCGAAATCGACTACATCAATCCCCACGGCAGCGGCACGAAGCTGAACGATCGCATCGAGACCGTCGTGGTGAAGGAGCTCATGGGGGAAGCGGCGCACGAAGTCTCGATGAGCTCGATCAAGCCGGTGACCGGACACGGCATGGCGGCGGCGGGTTCGATCGAGGCGATCGCCTGCATCCTGGCCATCCGCGACCAGAAAGTCCCCCCGACCATCAACTACACGACGCCGGACCCCGAGTGTGACCTCGACTACGTGCCGAACGTGGCGAAATCCCGCCCCGTTCACACGGCGCTGAGCACTTCGGTGGGACTTGGCGGACACAACGCCGCGGTGATCTTCCGCGCCGTGAACGGAGCGGTTTGATGACCAGCGCGCTTGTTACGGGAATCGGGGCGGTCACGCCCGTGGGCCTCACGGCCCCCGAATCGTGGCGCAACCTGCTCGCCGGGAAGTCGGGCATCGCGCCCATCGAGGCGTTCGACGCGAGCGAGCTTCCCGTGCGCATTGCCGGGGAGGTGAAGGGGTTCACCCCCACGGGCGTCGACTCGAAGGCGGCGCGGCGGATGTCGCGCTTCGCGCAGTTCTGCGTGGCCGCGGCTCACGAAGCAGCCGAAGATGCGGGTCTGGAGCTGACCGACGAGGAGCGCCCGCGCGCGGCGGTCGCGCTGGCCACGGGCGCCGGGGGCGTGCTCAACACCTTCCTCGAGACGGAGAACTACATCGCCAAAGGACCCGCGCGCGTGTCCCCCTTCTTCGTGCCCCTGATGGCGCCGAACATGGGCGCCTGCCAGGTGGGCATGCAGCTCGGGCTGCGGGGGCCGACGCTCGCCTCGACGGCGGCCTGCGCGAGCGGCCTGTACAGCTACATCGAGGCGAAGGCGCTGATCGAGAGCGGCCTCGCCGATGTCGTGCTAGCTGGCGGCGCGGAGGCCGCGATACACCCGGTGTCCGTGGCGGGCCTGGCGAACATGAAGGCGCTCAGCCGGAACAACGACGACCCGGAGGGCGCCTCCCGCCCGTTCGACCGCGACCGCGACGGCTTCGTGTTCGGTGAGGGCGCATCGGTGTTCGTGGTGGAGTCGGAGGAGCGGGCGCGCAAGCGCGGCGCTCGCGTGTATGCCGAGATCGCGGGCGGCGCGCTGAGCAGCGACGCGTACCACATCACGGCTCCTCGCGACGATGGCAGCGGAGCGGCGCAGGCGATGTCCTCCGCGCTCGATGCAGCCGGCATGGGGCCGGAAGCGATCGATTGCATCTCCGCTCACGGCACGGGCACGCCGCTGAATGACGTGTCCGAGACGCTCGCGATCAGGATCGCGTTCGGGGAGCAGGCCGACTCCGTCGCAATCAGCGCGACGAAGTCGATGGTCGGGCACCTGCTGGGCGGGGCCGGCGCGGTGGGGGCGATGGCATCGGTGCTGGCGATCGCGGAGGGCTGCGTGCCTCCGACGATCAACCTGGAGAATCCCGATCCCGAGTGCGACCTCGACTACGTCCCCAACGAGGCCCGCGAGATGACGGTCGACGCGGCGATGGTCAACGGCTTCGGGTTCGGCGGCCAGAACGGCAGCGTGATCTTCAAGCGCTACGAGGGCTAGCCTGGGGCGAGCGCGCGAAGGCGCTCGACGATCGGCGGGAGCTGCTCCAGCACGTAGTCGATCTGCTCGTCCGTGTTTCCCCTGCCAACGGTCAGCCGGAGCGAGGCGTGCGCGAGGTCATCTTCGATTCCCATGGCTGTGAGGACGTGCGAGGGCTCAAGTGAGCCGGTCGTGCAGGCGCTGCCCGAGCTGGCGGCGATCTCAACCATGTCGAGCCCGAGCAGGACGCTCTCGCCCTCGACGTTGCGGAAGCAGCAGCTGAAGCTGTTGGGGAGGCGGCGGTCGGGGTCGGTGGGGCCGGTGACGACCGTGTCGGGCACGCGCTCGGGGAGTTCGAAGAGGAGGCGATCGCGGAGGCGGCGGTAGTGGGCGACACGCTCCTCGCGCTCCTGCCAGGCAAGCTCCATGGCGACGGCAAGGCCGAAGGCGCCGGCGACGTTCTCGGTGCCGGCGCGACGCTCGCGCTCCTGCGTACCGCCCAGGATCTGCGGCTGCCAGGGCGTTCCGCGGCGCACGTAGAGCAGGCCCGTGCCCTTCGTGCCGTACAGCTTGTGCGAGGCCATGCTGAGGAGGTCGACGCCGAGTGCTTCGGGGGTTATGTCGATTGCGCCGGCAGCCTGCACGGCGTCGGTGTGGACGACGATGTTCGGGTTTCGCGCCTTTGCCAGTGCCGCCGCCTCGGCGACCGGCTGGAGCGTGCCGACCTCGTTGTTGGCCGCCATCAGCGTGAGCACGGTCGTGTCGGGGCCGACGGCCTCCTCGAGCGCGGCGAGGTCGACGCAGCCGTCGGAGTCGACGGGGAGGTAGGTGGCGCGGAAACCGTCGCGTTCGAGCTGCTCGACGGTGTGGAGGACGGCGTGGTGCTCGACCTGGCTCGTGACGATGTGGTCGCCCCGGCCACGCTCGCGCTGGGCGAGGGCGGCCCCGCGAATGGCGGCGTTGTCGGATTCGGTGCCACCGCTCGTGAAGATGATCTCGCTCGGTTCGGCGCCGAGGAGGCGGGCGCAGCGGGTGCGGGCCTCATCGAGCCAGCGGTTGGCGGTCTGGCCCTCGAGGTAGATGGAGGAGGGGTTGCCCCAGTCCCGCGAGAAGACGGGCCACATGGCCTCGAGCACGCGCGGGTCGGGGGGCGTGGTGGCGGCGTGGTCGAGGTAGACGCGCTCCATGCTTCCCTCCCGATGACGCCCTGGCGGGCGCGTGGGCCATCTCTCTTGCTATACTTTAGCCGCGCCCGGCGTTTGCGCGCCGGATTCGTATGCGAACAAGCTCCAAGGAGTGCACATGACGACCGAAGCCACCACCGAGACTCAACTCGTCAACATCACCGATGCCGCTGTTGAGAAGGCGAAGGCGCTCCTTGAGGCGCGCGACCTTCCCGAGGGCGCGCTGCGCGTGTTCGTGGCCGGCGGCGGCTGCTCGGGCTACCAGTACGGCATGGCCCTTGCCCGCTCGACCGAAGAGGACGACCTCGTCCTGGAGCGGAGCGGCGTCCGCATCGTCGTGGACCCGGAGAGCGCCCAGTACCTCAATGGCGCCGAGATCGACTACGTCGACGAGGTGATGAAGAGCGGCTTCAGCATCTACAACCCGAACGCTACGAAGAGCTGTGCCTGCGGCTCCAGCTTCCAGACCGAGGGTGGAGGCGGCGAGGCGCGCCCCTGCGGCCACTAGGCCTCACCCGATCCGAAACCACGAAAGGGGCGCAGATGCGCCCCTTTCTCGTGCCCGGCGGCTCGCGCCCGGACTAGAGGACGTTCCGCATCAGCTCGACATGGGTGGTGAGGAAGGCCATCGCCTCGCGGGTGGCGCGGCGGAAACGGGCGAACTCGGCATCCTGAAGGGCAAGGTCGTCAAAGCGTTCCAGCTCGGCCATCGAGTCGAACTCACCGGCGATGGCGATTCCGTTCGTGCCGCCGGAGAGGGCGCTCCAGACGCTCGTGGTGGCGTCGACTCCGCGCTCACTCTGGTACCGCAGCGCCTCCGAGAGGGAGAGCACGAACTCGCGGCCCTTGCCCGGCAGCACCTCGCCCGTCATAAGGCGCAGGAACCGGCGGGGGGCGGTCGCCTCCTCGGCGGAGATGAGGCCCTCGGAGTGGTAGGAGAGGCGGTGGATGGAGGCGTCGGTGCGGCCGGGGAGGAGGTGGCGCTCGACATCGGCCCAGATCCCGGCGAACTGCGAGTCCTGGGTGGCGAGGTCGTTGAGGCGCTCAAGCTCCTCGAGCGTGTTGAAGTCCATCACGATGGAGACGGCGTTGGTGGGGCCGGTCATGGCCGCCCAGAGGGCCGTGCGCGCGCGGATGCCGCGGTTGTCCTGGTGCTCGAAGGCGACGCGCGCGGCGGCCAGCAGCTCGCCCGTCTGGCCACGCTCGACGATGCCGCGGATCAGGCGCCGGTACATACACGCTCCTGGCCGTTCGAGACCTGCGCCAGTGTAGCAGGCGCGCTCAGCGCCCCTTGATTCAGCGCCCCTTGAACTCGGGGTCGCGGCGTTCGAGGAAGGCGGTCATGCCCTCGCGGAAGTCCTCGCTGGTGAACATGGGGCGGAGCTGCAGGTAGGTGTGGTCGACGGCCGTCTCGAAGGTCTCGTCCATGCCGAGCCGCATCATGCGCTTGGTGGCCTGCACGGAGTAGGGCGCGTTGCTGGCGATGCGGCCGGCGACGGCGCGGACCTCTTCCATGAGGTCGTCGTGGGGGACGACGCGGTTCACGAGACCGAGCTCGTGCGAACGCTCGGCATCGAGCACATCGCCCATGAAGGCGATCTCGGCGGCCTTCGCCCAGCCGACGAGGCGGGGCAGGTACCAGGTGCCGCCCGACTCGGGCAGGACGCCGCGCCGTACGAAGACGGCGCCGAGCTTGGCACGGTCGCTGGCGATGCGGATGTCGCAGCCGAGGGCGAGGTCCATGCCGTAGCCGGCGGCGGGACCGTTGAGGGCGCAGATGACGGGCTTGTCCATGCGATGGAGGACGAGCGGAGGCGTGTTGTGCAGGTCGAAGAGGCGCAAGTCGGTGGCGCCGCTCATGTCATCACCGTCGGCGCGGGCCTTCAGGTCGAGGCCGGCGCAGAAGCCGCGGCCGGCGCCGGTCAGCACCACGACACGGATCTCGGGATCGACGTTGGCACGGTCGAGCTGTTCCGAGAGGGCGGCGAGCATGGGGCCGCTAATGGCGTTGAGCCGCTCGGGTCGGTTGAAGGTGAGGGTGAGCACGCCGTCGCACTGGTCGACGATCAGTTCATCGGTGGCATCGGTGGACATGGGGTTGCCTCCTGTCGGGGGCGAGTCTTACATCCGGCAGAGTGGCGGGCAATCAGCGCAGGAGGAACTGGCCGAGGGTCAGGCCGCTGGCACGCACCTCGGCCGCCAGCTCGCGGCCGACCCAGCGGAAGTGCCAGGGCTCGTAGGCGTACCCCGTGACCACCTCCTTGCCCTCGGGGTAGCTGAGAATGAAGCCGTACTCGTGGGCGTGTTCGGCGAGCCAGCGGCCCTCGGGCGTGCTCCCGAAGGCCTCGACGAGTTCGTAGCTCACGGCGGTGCTGGAGAAGTCGACGGTGGTGCCGAGCTGGTGCTCGCTGTGACCGGGGCGGGCGCTCACGCGCAGGGCTTGATCGAGGCCATACTCGTTGACGTGGTATTCGAACGTGTTGCGCTGGGTCTCGTAGCTGCGGTAGCTGCTGACGACCGCGACCAAGTGTCCCGCTTCCGACGCTGCCTCCAGCAGGGCAAGGAGATCGGGGAGGACACCCTCGACGACTTCCTGGGGACCGTAGGCGTACTCATCGGGCAGGGACACGAGCGCGTTCGGCGCGCAGTCCTCCTCGAGGCGATGGACCTTGTCGAGGGGCACATAAAAGTCGTGGCAGGCGACGATGTAGACCCCGTCGGCGTTGGGGGTGGCGGTTGGAGGGGCAGGCGTGGCGGCGGCGGTGGAGGCAGCGACCGCCTGTCCGGCCGCCGTAGGGGTGGTCCCGGGCGGGGTCTCCCCCGAGGCCGGTGAGCGGCGCACTAGCTCGTCGTCGACGCCGTCCCCGTCGTCGTCGCAGGCGACGAGGGCGAGAGGAAGCAGCAGCGCAAAGACGAGGAGGAGCGGTTTCGTTCCCGGCATCATCTTCGGCATCGCGCGGGACACGATCGCCGCTAGCTGGTGGTGAAGGCGCTGATGCGCGGGTCGCGGCGAACGTCGTCGACGAACGCGCGCAGGAGGGCGTTCGTCATGGCGGGATTCTCGAGCTGGAGGAAGTGGCCGGCTCCGGTGACCGGCTCCTGGCGGAGGAAGAAGGTGATCTGGCGCAGACGCTCGGGGTCGCCCAGAGGTGCGTTTCCCCAGAGGGCCATGAACGGCTTCTGGTCGGCCGCCTGCAGGAGGGCGCCGAGGTTCTGGGAGAAGTAGCCGTTGTCGGTGAGCTGGCCGGCGGCGACCTGCGGGTCGCAGGCCATCATGCGCTCCTCCACGTGCTCGCGGACGTCCGGGTCGGAAGCTTCGCTGAAGAAGCGGTCGAAGAAGACGCGGGCAGGCTCCATGGAGCCGTCGTCGCGAAGCTGGGCGGCAAGGCCGCCCATTGCGCCGCGGGCGGCGGAGTCGAGGGGCGGATCGACCATGACGGTGCCGATAACGCGGTCCTCGTGGCGGCTGTTCGCGAGGAGCGCGACCAGCCCGCCGATGTCGTGCCCGGCGACGATAGCGGCCTCCATGCCCCGCTCCTCGATAACGGCGGCGATGTCGTCGGCGGCCTGGGTAAGGTCGTAGGGGGGATCGAGCGAGGACTCGCCGCAACCGCGCAGGTCGAGGGTGAGGCAGTGGAAGTCTCGCGAGAGGTCGTCGACCTGGGGACGCCAGAAGGAACGGTCGCCGGCCCAGCCGTGGACGAAGACGAAGGCGGGGGCGCCCTGCCCTGCCTCGTCGTACCCGAGCGAGGCTCCCTCGACGGTGAGTTGCGGCATTACGCCTCGTCGTCCCTTCGTCCCCTGCGGAATCGCGAGAACAGGAAGGCGCCGGCAGCGGCGACGGCCGTCACGGCGACGGCCGCCCCGGCGACCAGCGCGAGGCCGGGAATGCGTCGCTCACGGGCGCGCCAGCCACGGCGCAATTCGTCGATGTCGTCGGGGATGGGGATCGGGGTGGAGTCGGCCTCGGCTTCGGCAAAGCGGCCGGCGCCGACGTCGTCCAGGAACGCGGTGACGGCTTCGGTAAAGCCGTCGGGATTGTCTCCGGGCACGCTGTGGCCGGCTTCGGGGACCACGACGAGGCGGGCGGCGGGGATTTCGCCGGCGGTGCGCTCGGCGACCTCCTGGCTGAGGATGTCGCTCTGCTGGCCACGCAGGAGCAGCACGGGCGGGGCGAGCTCGCGAAAACGGCGCCATAGCTCGTCGCTGCTGAGTTCGCTGCCGGAGCGGACGGCGCCCTCGCCCTCACGGAAGCGCTTGTCGAACTTCCAGGTCCACTTGCCGTTCTCCAGCGGGCGCAGGCGGTGGCGCATCCGCTCGCGGATGTTCTCCTCGGTGCGGCGGGTGTTGAAGCGCATCGCGTTCTGGACGAACTCGTCGAAGTCGAGCTCGTCGGGGCCGCGGGTGAACCGCATGATGTTGTCGACCCCTTCCTTCGCCGCCTCGGGGCCGACATCGACGAGGATGAGGGCGCTTACGCGTTCGGGGTGCTGGAAGGTGTACTCGACAGCGTTGAGGCCGCCCATGCTGTGGCCCATGAGAATGACCGACTCGAAGCCCAGCCCCTCGCGGACGGCTTCGACATCGGCCACGAACGCCTCGCGGGTGTAGTCGCCGTCGGAGGCCCACTCGCTGTCGCCGTGGCCGCGCTGGTCGAGGTTGATGAGGCGGTAGCGGTCGGAGGCTCGCTGGCCGAACTCGTCGAACATGTGGCCGGAGACGCCGAAGCCGTGGAGGGCGAGTATGACAGGACCGTCATCCGGTCCCCACTCCTGGTAGGCCAGCTTCAGGTCGCCACTGGCGGTTGTGCGCTCGCGGTAGGTCGCAGTCAGGGTTCGGGCCCTCCGCGGAAGTCTCGCGGCGCACGCGATGCCGCCGCGGGTTCTCGATGATAGCACCGGCCGGGGTGTGCGCCGGGGGGCGCAGGGTCAGGCGCTCAACTCGATGTAGCGCTCGACGACCCACTTGAGGGCATCGGAAGCGGTGACGACGCGGTACCCCTGGCGGGTGCCCATGGGCACGTGGCGGAAGCCGCCGTCGGCCATCTTGTGGAGGGCGACGGCGACGGTTTCGTTCTCGCGAACGACGACGGGATCCGTCGTCATATACTCGGCCACGGGCGCATCGAGGGCGCCGGGGCGGCCGGCGACCTTCTTGAGCACGTCCCGCTCGGTGAAGATGCCGGAGAGGGAGTCGCCATCGACGACGAGGACGGCGCCGCCCTTGTTCTCGACGAGCAGGTTGACGGCGTCGCGCACGCTTGCGGTGGGAGCGATGGCGGGGGGGCGGAGGAGGCGCAGGGAGGCCAGGGGCGCACTGAAGGCGCTCTCGCTCAAGGCCTGGTCCGGTTCGGGAATATCCATGCTGCGCAGGGGCTGGAGACAGTTCTCACAGCGATCGACGCCCGCGATGTTCTGCTCCCCACAAAGGGGACAGGTAACCAGTTCGGTTCCGGAAGGTCTGGTCATGGCGTTTCTCCCGTACGCCGGGCGGCACGGTGGCCGCTAAAGCACGTTCCAGGTTTCGGGGCCGGCGATGAGGGCCTCGATGTCGGGTTCAGGAGAGAGGCGAGACACATCGATCTGGTCCTGGACCAGCCCGTCGTAGGTTTCGCGCTCGACCTGCCGGAAGACGCCGAGGGGCACGGGGAAGTCTGGGTAGTCCATGCCACTGAGGATCATCGGCAGGGCGATGTCTTCGCGGCTGGTGTCGTGCACCAGCAGCTCGCCGTCGCTCATGGGGTTCTCGACCACCTCGGGCTGGAAGCCGTTGAGGCGGATGCCGTGCTCGAGATGCTTGCCGTAGCGGAGCGGCTTGCCGTTCTCGAGGTAGACCATGCGGTCCTGGCGCACGTCCTTGTCGGCGAAGGAGGCGAAGGCGCCGTCGTTGTAGATGTTGCAGTTCTGGAAGACCTCGACGAAGGCGGCGCCCTTGTGCTGGGCGGCAGTGGCCAGGGTCGACTCCAGGTGCTTCGTGTCGCGGTCGACGGAACGGGCGACGAAGGTCGCGCCGGCGGCGAGGGCGAGCTTGATCGGGTCGAGCGGATTCTCGGTCGTGCCCATGGGAGCCGACTTGGTGACCTTGCCGATGGGCGAGGTGGGCGAGTACTGGCCCTTGGTGAGGCCGTAGATGCGGTTGTTGAAGAGCACGACCGTCACGTCGACGTTGCGGCGGAGGAGGTGCATGAGGTGGTTCCCGCCGATGCTGAGGCCATCGCCGTCACCGGTGATGACGAAGACGGTGAGCTCGGGGCGGGCGGTCTTGAGGCCGGTCGCGATCGCGGGGGCGCGGCCGTGGATGGTGTGGAAGCCGTAGGTGTTGACGTAGTAGGGGAAGCGGCTGGAGCAGCCGATCCCGCTGACGAAGACGATCTCCTCACGGGGAATACGGAGGCCGGGCAGGGTCTTCTGCATCTGGGCGAGGATGGAGTAGTCCCCGCAGCCCGGGCACCAGCGGACTTCCTGGTCGGAAACGAAGTCCTTCCGCGTGAGGAGAGGGATCTCCTCGTCGAGGGCTCCGTTGGAACTAGCTGCCGTCACTGGATAGCCTCCCGCGGCGAAGGTCGCCGCTAGAACTCAAACTCGAAGGGGCCGCCCACACCGAGGACCTCGTCGATCTTCCCGCAGATCTCGGTGATCTTGAACGGTTGGCCGGCGATCTTATTGAAGGGGATCGCGTCCACAAGGAACTGCGACCGGACGAGCACCGAGAGCTGCCCGTTGTTCAGCTCCGGAACCAGGACCTTGTCGTAGCGCGAGAGGATCTCGCCGAGGTTGGAGGGGAAGGGGTTGAGGTGGCGGATGTGGGCGGAGGCCACCGACTTGCCCTCCGAGCGGGCCCGCTCGCCCGCGCTGGTGATGGCGCCGTAGGTGCCGCCCCAGCCGAGGAGGAGCAGATCGCCCTGCTGGGGACCGGTCACCTCGATGTCGGGAATGTCGTTCGCGACCTTCGCCACGCGCTCGGCGCGGGTGAGGGTCATCTTGTGGTGATTCCCGGGCTCGTAGTTGATGTCGCCGGTCTCGTACGACTTCTCGAGGCCGCCGACGCGGTGCTCAAAGCCGGCCTGGCCGGGAACGGCCCAGGCCCGGGCCAGCGTCTCCGGGTCACGCTCGTAGGCGTGGGAGGCGCTTCCGGGGTCGGCGTGACTCCACTCGACGGGCGGGATGTCCGCCAGCTGGGGAATGAGCCACGGCTGCGAGCCGTTCGCGAGGTAGCCGTCGCTGAGGATGATGACGGGGACCATGTACTTGAGGGCGATGCGGAAGGCTTCGATCGCCATCCAGAAGCAATCACCCGGCGTGGAGGGCGCAATGATGGCGACGGGGGAGTCGCCGTTACGGCCGTACATCGCCTGGAGCAGGTCGGCCTGTTCGGTCTTGGTGGGCATACCGGTGCTGGGGCCGGCTCGCTGCACGTCGAGGATGACGAGCGGGAGCTCGGCCATGACGGCGAGGTTGAGGCCCTCGCTCTTGAGGGCGAGGCCGGGGCCGCTGGTGCCCGTGAGAGCCATCTGGCCCGCGTAGGAGGCGCCGATGGCGGCGCAGACCGCGCTGATCTCGTCCTCCGCCTGCATGGTCTTGACGCCGAACCGCTTGAAGCTGGCGAGCTCGTGCAGGACATCGGAGGCGGGAGTGATCGGGTAGCTCGCGTAGAAGAGGGGCAACCCCGCGAGGTGCGATGCCGTCACGAAGCCAAGCGCCGTCGCCTCGTTGCCGCTGATGTGGCGGTAGACGCCGGGCGCGACTTCGGCGGGGGGCACCTCGTAGCGCTCGTGCACGAGCTCGCTGGTCTCGCCAAAGGCGTTGCCCGCGCGCAGCGCGCGCAGGTTCGCCTCGAGGACAACCGGGTTCCGCTTGAACTTGTCCGTTGCCCAGCGGACGACCGTGTCCATGGGGCGGCTGAAGAGCCAGAGGACGAGGCCGAGGGCGTAGAAGTTCCGCGAGCGGAAGCGCTCCTTCGCGCCAAGCTCGAGCCCGTCGAGGGCGTCGGCGTTGTTCTTCGTGATGTCGATGCGCATGAGGCGGTAGGACGAGAGCGACCCGTCCTCAAGCGGGTTCTCCTCGTAGCCGGCCTTGCGCAGGTTGGTGGCGTTGAACTCGCCCTCGTCGACGATGAGCAGCCCGCCGGGGACGAGATCGCCGAGGTTCGTCTTGAGGGCGGCGGGGTTCATGGCGACAAGCGCGTCCGGGTTGTCGCCCGGGGTATGGATGTCGTTACTGGAGAACGAGAGCTGGAAGCCGGACACGCCCGGGAGCGAACCGGTTGGGGCGCGAATTTCGGCGGGGTAGTCGGGCAGGGTCGCGAGATCGTTCCCGTAGACGGCGGTCGTGCGGGTGAACTGCGTCCCCGTGAGCTGCATCCCGTCGCCGGAGTCACCAGCAAAGCGAATCGTGACGCGATCACGCGTCGTGGTGGCTTCGGACAGCGGTGACTCGATTTCGGTGGTCATCCTGTGACTATCCCCCCTCCCGCTTCGCCACGACCTGGTGAGGACGCGGCGGCAGGTTCAGCACTTCCTCGGGAAAAGATTCGGCAAAGTGCTGCAGAAGCTCGCCCAAACGAACGAGTCCAATGACGGCGCCATCTTCCATGACCGGCAGGGTGCGATAGTTGTAGCGCTGCATGAGCGCGATCGCATCACCCACGGTGGTCGAGGAGGCGATGGTGACCGGATTGCGGGTAAGCAAGCCTGGGCCGAGCGGCTGATCCCAGTCGAAGTCCCCAGACATGCAGCGCGTGAGCACATCCCGTTCGGTGAAGATGCCCACGAGCTCCTCCTTCTCCACGGCGAGGACGCATGAGCGCGCGCCCGAGTGCATCCGCTGGACAGCGGTGCGAACAGAGGCCGTGGGCGGGAGAAACACTGGTTCCGCGAGTGGGAGCTCGCCCACGCGCTGGTCTATGAACTTCGCGAGCCGGGACCGATCCATCCGTTCCTGACTGCTTCCGCGAGCCGCGGAGTCTACCCCCGCGGTGGCGCTTAGCTCTGCATCGGAGTGTAGCGCCTTTTGAGCTTATACACGCCAGGGGGGTCACTCGCTACGAGCTTGCTTACACCAGCGGTGGGTTGCCGCATCGGTCACACTTGCAGGAGGGCGAGAGGCGTTACAATCCCGCCGCACGAAAACTTGCCCGAGGGGGCCAGGGATGAACATCCGGATCGTGGCGATTGCCCGGCCCGTGGGAACGGCCGGGGAGGAGATCGCCCAGCTGACCGCAGACAAGCTGGGCTTCCGTTTCTACGACTACCAGGTGGTGCAGACAGCCGCCCAGGAAGCGGGCGTCTCGCCAGAGACGGTAAGCGAGGCGGAGCACACGCCTTCGCTCCTGACCCGCATCCTGGAGGCGCTGGCGCGCAACCCCAGCATGCCCGTCGCCGCCTGGGCCGACCCGGTCCCGCTCGCGACCAACCCCCTCCTTACCTCTACCGAGTACCGGCGCTTTATCGAGGACGTAATCCGCGACCTCGCCGACCAGGGCGAGGCGGTCTTGATGGGACACGGCGCGCCGATGGTCCTGCAAGGCCGCTCCGACACGCTCAAGGTGCTCACGACCGGCTCCACCGAGCAGCGCGCCCAGCGCATCGCCGGAGGCATGAACATTGATGTCGATTCGGCACGGAAGACGGTCGAGAAGACGGATGCGGAGCGGCAGGACTACTTCCGGCGGTTCTACAACCGCGCATGGCTGGCCACGGAGAACTACGACCTCTGCCTGAACACGGACCGGCTCACGCCGGACCAGGCGGCCACGATCATCGCGCAGACCGCACAGATGCACTGAGGCGGGCGATCAGGCCCGCTCGAAGGCGACGATCGCGGCGCCGAGCAGCACCGCCTGGATGAGCGCGGCCGAGGCCAGCAGCCAGAGGCCGGCGGCCCGCTCGCGGGCGTGCAGGATGAACCCGAGGGCCAGATTCACCGCGACGATGCCCCCACCCACGGCACCGATGCGCAGGAGCTCGGAGCGCTCGCCCACGCGCACGATACCGGTGCTTTTGGGAAAGTCGATCTGCACGAGCGCGGGCAAATCCGGGTACTGGGTGAACAGGTAGCCGCCAAGCACGCCGAGTCCTACGAGCACGAGACTGAAGACGAACCAGACATCGCCGTCGCGCCAGAGGGGAAGCAGAGAGAAGCCCTGGGGTTCGGAGCGCTGCGGCTCCCCCGGCTCGAAGCCGACGATGAGGCGGCGTGAGCAGGCCTCGGCGAAGGCAACCTGGTCGGGCACGGTGAGGCCGTAGGTGCGTCCGGGCGTGACGACGAAGACATTGTCCTCGGGGCGGTTGTGGGTGGCGAAGAAGAGGGTGGGACCGAGGGAAGAGGCGACGCCCCGGCCGATGTGGCAGCCCCACCAGTTCAAACCGGTGACGGACTCCTCGCCGACGGTGCGGCCGGGGACGACGCGCTGGATGTCGACGACGGGAACGACAACCTCGCCGCCGGCCCAGCGAATGCGGAGGGCGTCGTCGTCGATCTGGTAGGCGAGCCGCGCCACGCCGAGCGTCCACCAGCCGAAGAGGAGGGCAACACCGGCGAAGAGGGCGACGACCACCCAGGCGAGGAAGGTGGTGGGCTCGACGGCGGCGCCGCCGGCCAGGACTCCAGCCACAAGGGCGATGAAGGCCGCCCAGACGGTGAACGCCCCGCCGACGATCATGCCGAGGGCGCGAGGCGGCCGAAAGGTATCGGCGTCTACGACGCCACCCGCACGCGTGCCGGGGTGCACCACTGGCGATACTTCTCGCTCTTGCCGCGAATGGCATCGAAGAAGAGGCGGGACAGATCCTTCGTGATGGGGCCCGGCTCTCCTCCCTTGACCACTCGGCGGTCGATCTCGGTCACAGGTGTGAGGTGAGCGGCGGTGCCGGTCATGAACACCTCGTCGGCGATGTAGAGCTCAGAACGGTCGATGGACCGCTCGACGGTCTCGATGCCGAGCTCGTTGGCGGCGAGCTCGACGACGGTGGCGGCAGTGATGCCCTCGAGGACGTTATCGGAGGGCGGGGGCGTGATGATGGCGCCGTTGCGCACGATGAAGATGTTCTCGCCGCTGCCCTCGGAGACGTGGCCGTCGGAGTTGAGGACGATGGCCTCGTCGAAGCCGTTCAACTCGGCCTCGGACTTGGCGAGGGCGCTGTTCACGTAGATACCCGTCACCTTGGCGCGGGGCGGGATGCCGGTATCGTCGACCCGCCGCCAGCTGCTGGTGTGGCAGCGGGCGCCCTTGTCGATATCGAGATAGGGGCCGAAGGGGGCGATGAAGATGAGGAGGTCGCTCTCGAGTCCGTGCAGGCGGACGCCCAGCACCTCGGAGCTGAGGTAGACCATCGGGCGGATGTAGACGTCCTCTTCGTAGCCGCTGCGCTCGACGATCTCGACGGTGAGGTCGCAAAGGCGGTCGATCTCCTCGTTCATCTCCAGCCCGAGGATGCGGCTGCTCTGGGCGAGGCGCTCGTAGTGCTCCCGCATGCGGAAGAGGTAGAGGCAGCCGTCGTCGGCGTTCCAGTTGCCGCGGATGCCCTCGAAGACCGCCGTTCCGTAGTTGAAGGCGTGGGTCATCACACCCACCTTGGCCTCCTCCAGGGGAACGATCTGACCTTGGAAGTAGGCATAGGGCGTGGACATCGGCGGGTACTCCTCGGGGCTGCTTGGCGACTTCAGTATACGCGCGAGCCGCTACTGGTCCGCCTGCGAACCGTTGAAGAACGTAGGCTCGCGGCACTCCTCCACGGAGCGCTCCTTGTCCGCGAGTCGCTCCCGCACATCGTCGTCGGGGAGGGGAGGCGCAAGCACGAGCGGGCTGGTGGGGTCGTCGACCGCTTCCTCCAGGTACTCGATGAAGGCCTCGTGGAAGTCACGCAGATCGGCAGGCGGCTCAACCGCCTCGAGCTCCTCGATGAAGCCCTCAATGACCTCTGCGATCTCCGCTTCCGCGGTCGCCTCCATGACCGCATCGGAGAAGCGGTCGAGGTTCACGCACATGACGGCGAGGTACTCCTCGTCGGCAACGGGGTCCGGGGGCGGCTCGTCATCGCAGGCGAGGGCCAGCAGGCCAAGCAGGGCCGCGAGCAGAAGGACCGGGAGGGAGCGGGCCATCGGAGAAATCGTACGCGCCGCGGTCGCTACAGGACGATGCGTCGAACGGCGCCGGCGGGGGCGCGCCGCCAGTTCTCGACGACGAAGCGCTCGACCCCGCCGATATAGCGGCGCTCGATGCGGCAGCGGCGGAGCTCTTCCAGCTCGCGACGTGCGGATCGGGCCCAGCGCGTGAGCGCCTCGGGGTCGGAGATGGGAAGGACGTCGCCGGCTTCGAGGAGCAGCTCGACCTTCGCGACGCCGAGCGCCAACAGCCAGCCGCTCGTCAGCTCGGCGAGGGCCATGTGGAAGTCGCGATCGGCGAAGGTGACGGCAAGCCTGCCGGGACCGCTCTCCCCGCCCGCGAGCAGTAGGGTCGCGCCCGGCGAGGGCTGCGCGAGGGCCTGGGTCGCGTCGCGCACATTCGCAAGGAGTTGCGGGAGTTCGGCATCTCGCGGCGGCTCGCCGAGGGCGAGCTGGGTCGCGTGCGCTTCGGGCATATCGCTCACGCCTTCCGCGTCGAGCAGGTCTTGCCAGACAGCAGCGCCGTCCGCAAGGAGCGCGACGCAGGCGGCCTCGTGATCGGCCGCCGAAGCGACGAGCGGCGCGGCCGCCGCGTAGCCCCCCGACTCGATGGCGTGCAGGGCCTCAAGGCGGGCACTCCACGAGCGCGAACCGGTCGCGAGCAGGGCGGCGACGGCGACGTTGCGGTAGCGCGACCCCGCCGCCTCGTTCGCGACGGCCGATTCGAGGCGCAGGCCATCCAGCACGAGGTCGACCGTCTCGCCAAGGACGAACGCCATCTGGCGGTGGGCATCGACGGAGCCGGCAGAGCCGGCGGGCGGGCGCGACGAGCGCTCCGCCTCGGGGTGGATGCTGGGCGGGGAGACGCGGAAGCCGGCCATCGGCCTAGTGCCGGTCGCGGGGTCTGCGGCGGCGGCGGGAGCGGCTGGGCGGGGCGGGCGGGGTCTCGGCGGGGGGGCGGGATCCGAGCTGGCGGATCGCCTCCCAGCCGGCATAGCTCGCAGTACCGCCCAGCTCCGTCTCGATCTCCAGCAAGCGGTTGTACTTGGCGGTTCGCTCGCTGCGGGCGGGCGCCCCGGTCTTGATCTGGCCCGCGCCTGTGGCGACGGCGAGGTCGGCGATGAAGGTGTCTTCGGTTTCGCCGGAACGGTGGCTGATGACGGCGGTCCAGCCCGCGCGGTGGGCGAGGGCGATCGCGTCGAGGGTCTCGCTGAGCGTCCCGATCTGGTTCAGCTTGACGAGGACGCTGTTGGCCGCAGCCTCGTCGATACCGCGCTGGATGCGCTCGGGGTTCGTCACGAGCAGGTCGTCCCCGACGAGCTGAACGGTCGCGCCGAGGCGCTTGACGAGAGCGCTCCAGCCGGACCAGTCGTCCTCGGCGAGGCCATCTTCGATGGAGGCGATGGGGTAGCGGCTGGCCCAGTCGGCCCAGTGATCGATAAGGCCCTCGCTGGTCAGCGTGCGCCCTTCCTTCTCGAGGACGTATTCGCCGCCCTGGTAGAGCTCGGTCGTAGCCGGGTCGAGGGCGAGGACGAGGTCGGCGCCGGGGCGGTAGCCCGCGCCCTCGATGGCTTCCAGCACGACCTGCACGGCCTCCTCGTTGCCGGGAAGGGAGGGGGCGAAACCGCCCTCGTCGCCGATGCTCGTGTTGAGGTTGCGGTCGGAAAGAAGCCGCTTGAGCGATTGATAGACCTCAGCAGCCATGCGGAGGGCCTCGGAGTAGGTCTCGGCGCCGACGGGCATGACCATGAACTCCTGGAAGTCGGTCGAGTCCTCCGCGTGGCGGCCGCCGTTGAGGATGTTGAACATCGGCACGGGGAGGCGGTTGGCGGCGGCCCCGCCGAGGTAGCGGTAGAGCGGCTCCTCCGCGGAGTCGGCGGCGGCGCGGGCGACGGCGAGGGAGACGCCGAGCATCGCGTTCGCGCCGAGGCGGGCCTTGTTGGCGGTGCCGTCGAGCTCGATGAGCTGGTGGTCGACGGCGCGCTGGTCGGCGGCCGGCTGGCCGATGAGGGCGGCGTTGATCTCGCCGTTCACGTTTTCGACGGCCTTGAGGACGCCCTTGCCGCCGTAGCGGCGGGCGTCGCCATCGCGCAGCTCGACGGCCTCGTAGGCGCCCGTGGAGGCGCCGGAGGGGACGGCGGCCTGGCCGACAGAGCCGTCGTCGAGAAGGACGGAGACCTGGACGGTGGGGTTGCCCCGGGAATCGAGGATCTCGCGCGCGACCAGCTCTGCGATCAGCATCAGGACGCTCCTGCCGCCAGCCGCTCACAGGCGTCGATGGCCGCGCCCGCATCGTCGCACGGCACAAGCGGGGCGGTGGCGCCGTCGGGGAGGGTGAGGTCCCAGCTCCCCATAGTGACCACGGGTTTCCCGGCAATGAGGGCGAAGGCGATCTCGCTGAGGGTTCCGTAGCGGCCGCCGACGGCCACGAGGGCGTCGGCGGTGCGGGGGATCATGGTGTTCCGGGCGAAACCGATACCGGTGACGATGGGGACGGTCACGAATTCGTTCATATCGGTGCGATCGTCACCCGGAAGGATGCCGACGGTCACGCCGTCTTCGGAGCGAGCGCCGCGACAGGCCTCGCGCATGACGCCGCCACGTCCGCCGCAGACGAGGGTGTGGCCACGGGCGGCCAGCTCACGTCCCACGGCGAAGGCGGCCTCGCCCTCGGCGGGGCTGCAGGTCTCGCCACCGATGACGCCGATCATCACGCCCTTTCCTCCACTTCCTCCGGTGCGGCGTCGACGCGGACGAGCGCGTCGGGACTGTCGAGGTAGTCGATATAGAGGATGCCGTTGAGGTGGTCGATCTCGTGCTCGAGGGCCTCGGCGAGGAGGTCGTCTTCGGCGCGAATGCGGACCTCCCTCCCGGTGGTGGGGTCGATGCCTTTGACGAGGACCTTCACCGAACGCGTGATCTCACCCCGGAAGCCGGGCACGGAGAGGCAGCCTTCGTGGAGCTGGCGCTCACCCGAGCGCTTGATGATCTCGGGGTTGAGCAAGGCGAAGGGCTCGGCCGGGGGCGTATCGAGCACGATCACCTGGAGGGGGATGCCGATCTGGGGAGCGGCGAGACCCACCCCGGGGGCGTCGTACATGGTCTCGAACATGTCCTCGATGAGCTGCGGAATGCTCGAATCGCGCACGCGGACGCGCCTTGCTTTCTGCCGGAGGACGGGGTCGCCGGCGCGCCGGATTGGATGGATCGCCACCCTTGGCATTGTACGGCGGCGCACGATTCGGGCGACTGGCAGGGCCGTTGGCGCGCGTCGCGGGGACTTCGTGTACGACGTACACTAAGTCCCGTGAGCGATCCCCCACGGGCGGATGGGCGGTACCGGGCGATCGTGGTCGGGAGCGGCATGGCGGGCCTCTTCGCCGCGCTCGAAGCAAGCGCGCTGGGTCCCGTGCTGCTGGTCACGAAGGGGCAGTTGCACGAGGGCAGCACGCGCCACGCCCAGGGCGGCATCGCCGCCGCGATCGGCCCGGACGACTCCACCGAGCAGCACCTCAAGGACACGATCGCGGCGGGCGCGGGGCTCGTCGACGAAGAGATGGCGCGCATTCTGGTGGAGAGCGCACCGCGCCGCATCCGTGACCTCGAACGGTACGGGGTCAGCTTCGACAGTGAGGGGGCGAATCGCGCGTTCGGGCGCGAGGGAGCGCACCGGAACGCACGCGTCTTGCACGCTCGTGGCGACCGCACGGGGGCGGCCATCACCACAGCACTCGCGGAGCAGGTCGAGAGCGGCCGAATAACCGTCAAGGAGCACACGCTGGCAACCGAGGTCCTGCTGGAAAGCGGCTCGACCGTGGGCGTTCGCGCCCTCGACCAGGGGGCAGGGGCAAAGTGCATCTTCGAGTCGGACGCAGTCGTGCTGGCGACGGGCGGGGCGGGGGCGGCCTTCTCGCACACGACGAATCCACCAGTAGCCACAGGCGACGGCATCGCCCTTGCCTTCGACGCCGGGGCGGAGGTGACCGACCTCGAGTTCTACCAGTTCCACCCGACGGCCTTCCGCCAGCCGGGAGCGCCGCCCTTCCTGATTTCGGAGGCACTGCGGGGGGAGGGCGCGGTGCTACGCAACGACGGGGGCGAGGCGTTCATGCCGCGCTACCACGAGCTTGCCGACCTCGCGCCGCGCGACGTGGTCGCGCGGGCGATGGTCGCGGAGATGCGGGGGGCGGGGGCGGACCACGTCTGGCTCGACTGCAGCGCGCTGGAGCGCGTTGACCCAATCGAGCGGTTCCCGGGGATCGCGGCCTTCTGCCGCGAGCGCGGGGTCGACCTGCGCCGCGACCCGGTACCGGTCGCCCCCGCCGCGCACTACCTGATGGGCGGCGTGCGCACGGACTCGTGGGCGCGCACGACGGTTCCGGGGCTCTACGCCTGCGGGGAGACCGCGGCGACGGGCGTCCACGGGGCGAACCGGCTGGCAAGCAACTCGCTGCTGGAAACCGTGGTGTTCGCAAAGCGCGCGGTCGAGCACATCGCGGAGGGGGCGGGCGGCGCCATGGCGCCCTGCCCGGACTCGACACCGTTCGCGGCGGGCAGAGCGGCGCCCCCCGACCACGCAGCGGTCCAGCGGCTGCTCTGGGAACACGCGGGTATCGAGCGCTCAGGAGAGGCGCTCCAGGAGGGTCTCGACGCGATCGACGGATGGCCCGAGGGCGAACCGGAGCCCTCACGGGAGGGGCATGAGGGGCGCTGGCTGGGGGTCTTCGCGGAGCTACTGCTAACGGCCGCGCTCAGGCGCGAGGAGAGCCGGGGCGCGCATTTCCGCACGGATTTCCCCGAGCGCGACGACTCGCGCTGGGCGCAACGGCAGGTGTTCCATCGTGCTGATTGAACCACCCCCCGTAGGAACCATCGCCTCCGTGGTGCGAACGGCGCTCTCGGAGGATCGCGCCGGCGACGACGTCACGACGCAGGCGGTAGTGGAGGAGGGGCTCGTCGCGCGGGGGCAGTTGGTGGCGCGGGAGGCGGGGGTGGTCTGCGGGCTTGTCGTGGCCCGGTACGTCTTCGCGATGCTGGACGAGGGGACCGCCTTCGAAGCTCATGTGGGCGACGGGGACGAGGTCGAGGGAGGAACGGTTCTCGCGAGCGTGGAGGGTCCAGCCCGGGCGATCCTGTCGGGGGAGCGGACGGCGCTGAATTTCGTGCAGCGGCTCTCGGGGGTCGCGACGATCACGAGTCGTTATGTAGAGGCGGCCAAAGGGACGGACTGCGTCATCCTCGACACACGGAAGACGACGCCCGGCCTGCGGGACCTGGAGAAGTACGCGGTGCGCTGCGGGGGCGGGGCGAACCACCGGCGCGACCTCGCCGTAATGGGGATGATCAAGGACAACCACCGCGAGGCGCTCGCACGCCAGGGCAAGACGCTCGCGCAGGCGGTGGCAACCATCCGGCAGCACGCGCCGGAGACGCCGGTCGAAGTCGAGGTCGACACGCTCGAGGAGCTCCGGGGCGCGCTCGACGCGAAACCGGAGTGGATCCTGCTCGACAACATGACGACGGAGCAGATGCGCGAGGCGGTCGCGCTCGTCGCGAGGCGGGCGCGGCTGGAGGCGAGCGGCGGCATCACGTTGGAGCGGGTCGCGGAGATCGCGGCGACGGGCGTGGACGCCATCTCCTCAGGGGCCCTCACCCACAGCGCGCCCGCGCTGGACATCGCGCTCGATATCGACTTCGAGGACCGGGCCGGCTAGCCGAGACCGACGGAACGCAGGAAGTCGGGCGCGGCGCGGACGTCGTCGTCGGTCTCGCGCTGGTCGATCTCAAGCGTGATGGCGTCGAGCGAGGAAAGGCCGCCAGCGACCATCTCCCAGTCGAGCTGGGCCGTGCCGGGGGCGCGGTGGTCGACGACGCCACGGACGTCGTGCACGTGGGCGCCAATGAGTCGGTCACCGAGCTCGTCGAACCAGGCCCGGTGGGGCAGGAAGCCGAGGCGGTCCAGCACCTCGGCGTGGCCGGTGTCGTGCCAGTGGCCGACCTCGTCGGGGGCGAAGCCTTCCATGAGGGCGATCGACTCGGCGGGGAGCGGGATCTGGTGGTACTCGAGCCGGTTCTCGAGGCCGATGCTGATGCCGTGGGGCCGGGCCGCCTCGACAAGCTGCTCCAACGACTCGCGGGCAGCTTCCAGGTTCGCGGGGGCTGCCTCGGCCCGGCGTTGCTCCATCTCGGCGCGCGCCTCGGCGGCGCGGTTGTCCCTGATGCTGTGCTGCCGGAAGAGGCGGTAGAGCTCGGCCGTCGTGCCGGAGAAGGAGCCCTCGACCTCGCCGAGGTGGACGACGAGCGCCGACGCGCCCGCCTCCGCCGCCCACTCGATGCTGCGGAGGGCGTGCTTGAGCGCGCGAGCGTGCTCGCTCCGCTTCGTCGAGGCGAGGTTCAGGTCGTGGTTGCTCTTTCCACCCTCGACCTCGACGAGCGGGGCAGGCTGGTGGATGGAGGTCACGGGCAGGATGCCGCTGTCGAGGATTTCGCGGAGTTTCTCCGGTGTCGTCGAGTGGGAGACCTCGATGGCGTCGTAGCCGGCATCGGCGGCGTACCGCGCGAAGTCCGCGCCGTTCTCGAAGCGCTTCTGCTGGGCGTACATGGTCGAGAGGGCGATGGTCATGGAGTCATTCCGAGGCTTCAGGCTGCCAGCGACGAGAGACTCGCCGGACGGTCAGCAACAGGGTAGGGAACGCAAATGCTACGACGAAGCTGAGGATGAGGCCGAGCTCATCGTCGCGGAAGACGGGGACGGCGAGACCGCCAATCACCGCCGCGGCCATGCTCAGAAACAGGTAGCGGAAGCCAGCGTTCCCGCGGGTCGCAACGCTGAGCGCGAGCCAGGGCAGGAATCCGAGGGCGAGCCACCCGATGACGAAGAGCGTGATGAACAGCGCGTCGAAGAGCACGGCGGCGCGTCAGGTGATGAGGCGGGAGATGTCGAAGAAGGTGATGACGAGGATGCCCGCCAGCAGCACGGCAAACCCAACGAAGTGGACGAAGCCTTCCTTCTCGGGGGAGATACGGCGGCCGCCACGCAGTATCTCGACGACGACGAAAGTCATGCGCCCGCCGTCGAGGGCGGGGATGGGGAGGGCGTTGAATACCGCCAGGGAGAGGCTGAGAAGGGCGGCAAGCTCGATCAGCGGTCGCCAGCCGGCCGCCTCGACGATGTCGCCGGTGGTGTTGGCGATGCCGACGGGGCCGGAGAGGAGGGGCTGGTCCGGAGCGGCGCCGGAGCTACCGTTCACCCGCACCTGGATCTCGTTCTTGGTGACGATGACGGCGTCGATCATCGCCTGCCAGCCGCGCGGGACCGCTTCCCAGGGCGGGTACGCGACGTTCTCCGTGTAGGGGAAGCGCTGGCTGCAGCCGATGGGGTTGCCATCGTCGTCGACATCGGTGCAGACGGTGGGGGCGCCCACGCGGATGCCGGTCGGGCCCTGCCCTTCGGGCGGGCGCCAGCGGGCGTAGAGCTCGGCCTCGAGCGTCGAGTTCGCCCGCGAGATTACCCAGGTCTGCGTCTCTCCGATAAAGCGGCGGGTGTGGAAGATGAGCTCGCTGACGTTGCGGACCTCGCGGCCGTTCACCTCCATGACGACGTCGCCGGGCTGGAGGCCCTGCGCCGGCTCGGTGCCGTCACGCAGCGTGCCGGTGATGGTCGCCATTGCGGCGGGGGAGTCGGGCATGACCTCGGCGACCTGCGCGAGGTTGAGGGCGCGTTCGCGCGGGACCATGAACGCGATCGTGAACAGCAGGAGGGCGAGCCCCACGTTCATGACGACGCCCGCGGCCATGACGGTGAGGCGCTTCCAGGCGGCGGCGGCGGCGAGCGAGCGGGGGTCGGTGGGGTCCTCTTCGCCCATCATGCGGACGAAGCCGCCGATGGGGAGCCAGTTGATCGTGTACTCGGTCTCGCCACGCCTGAACGACAGGCCCTTGATGCGTGGCGGGAAGCCGATGCCGAACTCCAGCACCTTGATGCGGAACGCCTTCGCCGCAAGGAAGTGCCCGAGCTCGTGGATGACGACGAGGGGAACGAGGAGAGCCGCGAAGATCAGCGCCGAGCGAAGGACATCGACGACCTCGAAGGCGGCGAGGAAGGTCACGCGCCGGCCCCCGTCGGAGCCACCTCCGCCGCGGTGCGCGCCCACCGGTCGGCGGCGAAGACCGCCTCAAGGTCGGGATCGGGCGTCGACTCGTGCCGCTCCATCACGCCTTCGATGATTCCGGGAATATCGAGGAAGCCGACCTCGCCGGCCATGAAGCGCTCGACGGCGACCTCGTCGGCGGCGGCCATGGCGGCGGGATACGTTCCGCCGAGGCGTCCGGACTCCATCGCGAGGCGGAGGCAGGGGAAACGCGAGATGTCGGGCTCGCCAAAGGTGAGCTGGCCGGCGACGGCAAGGTCGAGGGCGGGAGCGGGGGGCTCGGGCATGCGCTCGGGATAGGCGAGGGCGCACTGGATGGGGAGGCGCATATCGGGCACGCCGAGCTGCGCCTTCACGCTGCCGTCGCTGAACTCAACGAGGGAGTGGACGATCGACTCACGATGGAGGACGACCTGGACGGCCTCCATGGGCACATCGAAAAGCCACATCGCCTCGATGGTCTCCATGCCCTTGTTCATGAGGGTGGCGCAGTCGACGGTTATCTTGTCGCCCATGTTCCAGGTGGGGTGCTTGAGGGCCTGCGCGGGGGTGACGGCGGCGAGCTGGCCGGGGTCGAGGTCGCGGAAGGCGCCACCGCTGGCCGTGAGCATGATGCGGCGGATGCCGTGCTCCTCCTCGCCCCAGAGGCACTGCCAGATGGCGGAGTGCTCGCTGTCGACGGGGCGGAGGTCGCCCCCGCCGGCGACCATGGCGCGGCGGATGAGGTGCCCGGCCATGACGAGCGCCTCCTTGTTGGCGATGGCGACGGGCTTGCCCGCTTCCAGGGCGGCGATGGTGGGGAGGAGGCCGGCGGCGCCGCCCGTGCCCGCGAGCACGATGTCGACATCGTCGGCGACGGCCATCTCGGCCATGGGGAGCCAGGTGGCGCCGGCTGCCTCGATGGCGTCGTCGAGGGCGGCGTCGCGATGGGCGGCGTAGACGTAGCGGGGGCGCAGGTCGGCGACCTGCTCGGCGAGGCGGGCGGTGTTCCGCCCGGCGGCGAGGGCCATGATCTCGAAGAACTCCGGGAGCTGCCGGGTCACGTCGATGGTCTGGCGGCCGATGGAGCCGGTGGAGCCGAGAACCGCGATTCGCTTTGCTGCCATGCGCCCATCGTAGCCCGCCCCCGCGCCGGTGTCTGCGATCACCCTTGCCGCGAGCCAACGGAGTTGTGACACTGGACCGTATGAAGACGATCACGGTCTCTCTCGACGACGAGACGTACCGGCGGACATGCGCGAAGGCGGCGGAGGCCGGCACGGACGTTGATGAGCTTGTGCGCGCCTACCTCTGCGAGTACGCAGAGACGCCGGATGAGCGCTTTGATCGGTTGCGCAGGCATCAGGAGGAACTCCTGGAGTCAATGAAGGCGCGTGGCGGCGGGCTGGACTCCCGCGAAAACCTGACCCGAGAAGAGCTTTACGACCGCGCGGTCGGGCTGATCGACGACAACGACGCGAAGCCCACGTCCACGGCCACCTAGGGCCGCGATGCGCTTCGTCGACACGAACGTACTGCTCTACGCGGCCTGCGCCGGTCCAGAAGATGCGCTAAAGAGTCAACTCGCCGTCACCCTCCTCCGGAGCAGGGATATCACGCTGTCCGTGCAAGTACTTCAGGAGTTCTACTGGCAGGCGACTCACACCCAGCGCGCTAACCGGATGTCCCACGACGAGGCAAGGGCACACATCCGTGACTTCCGTCGATTCCCCACCGTTGCGTTGACCCTCGATGTTGTGGACGTCGCGATCGACCTCACCGAGCGCTACCAGATTGCCTACTGGGACGCCGCCATTCTGGCGGCCGCCATTCTGGGTGAGTGCGACACGGTCCTGACAGAAGACCTGAGCGCTCACCAGGACTACGACGGGATCCGCGTCGTCAACCCGTTCGCGGGCGCCGGCGCGAATCGCTAGGCGGCAGCGACGGCGGGCTCTAGCATGATCGCCATGCGCTGCGTGGTGACCGGAGGGTGCGGGTTCATCGGGTCGCACATCGTCGATGCGCTTGTGCGGGACGGATGCGAGGTGGCGGTGCTCGACGACCTCTCGACGGGCAACCTCGAGTACCTGAACCCCGCGGCCGAGCTGGTGGAGGGGTCGGTGGCGGACGCGGAGGCGGTGCTGGCGGCGGTGGCGGGGGCGACGTGGGTGTTCCACCTGGCGGCCCTGCCGCGCGTGCAGCAGTCGGTCGACGACCCCATCGGGACCCACGCGGTAAACGTGAACGGCACGCTGAACGTGCTGCAGGCGGCGCGCGAACACGGCGTCGAGCGGGTGGTCGTCTCGTCCTCGTCGAGCGTATACGGGGACCAGGAGACGCACCTGATGACGGAGGACCTGGCGCCGAACCCGCTCTCGCCGTACGGGCTGCACAAGCTCATCGGGGAGCAGTACGCGGACCTGTTCGCGGCGCTCTTCGGGATGCAGATCGTGTCGCTGCGCTACTTCAACGTGTACGGCCCACGGCAGTCGGCGGAGGGGGCCTACGCGCTCGTGATCCCGCACTTCCTGCGGCTCCGGGACGAGGGCAAGCCGCTGACCGTCTACGGCGACGGCTGCCAGACGCGCGACTACGTCCACGTCGAGGACGTGGCGCGGGCGAACATCAACGCGGCGAACTCGGAGCTGCCGCAGGGGCGGGCGGTGGCGCTGAACGTGGGGTCGGGCGAGGAGACGTCGGTGAACGAGATCGCGGCGATGGTGGGGGGCGACGTGGAGCACATCTTCCCGAACCCGCGGGGGGCGTTCGAGGAGCTGCGCAAGTGCGCGGACACGTCGCGGGCGAAGCAGGTGATCAGCTGGGAGCCGGGCATCCTGCTGGCGGAGGGGATCAAGTCGGTCCTGTAGGGGGCGGCGGGTAGACTGGCGGGGCGGGCGATTAGCTCAGCTGGTTAGAGCGCTTCGCTTACACCGAAGAGGCCGGGGGTTCGAGTCCCTCATCGCCCATGAGTTCCGGCCGTGGCGTACCGTATTGCGAACTGACTCCGCGGCTCTCGTTCCGCCCGCTGTCCCCCGCAAACGGACGGTGTAAATCGCGACCCCCGTCGCTATGCTCGCTTCATGACGCGCGGACTTCCCGCATCGCTGGCCGCATTACCTGTTCTGTTGGCGCTGGCCGTGCCGCTCGGCCTTGTGGTCGGCGCGCGGGTTGACGCGCTCCAGGAGGAAGGGGAAGCGGTGCAAGTGGATCTCCGGGTGTGGCAGAGCGTGACCGATCCCTTGCGGGTGTATCTCTCTGCCCGGCCCGAGGCTGGGCGCTGGGGCCGCACCGAGCTGCTGTTGTTCGTGCCGAACCGCGACGAGACGTTCCGCTCCGCCGAGCGCACGGTGGTCGTACCCGGTGCCACATCGTCCTCCGCGGTGCACGTAAGGCTGAGGGTCTTGCAGCGGGTGAGCGACCCCCTGCAGGTATACCTTGAGGTGCGCCATCCTGGGCGCCTCGACCCCTATCCTTTCTGGGGTGCGAGCGAGCGCCTGCCCCTGGACAAGACGAATGAACGCGGCACCTATCGTTATAGCGACCACACGGTGGCGCGTCCGCGGCTCTCGCTGCGGGCAGCCTGCGGGGTGGCGGCCCGGGTCCAGGCCGAGGCTGCCAACTCCCAACTCGTCGAGGACTGCGTGGTCCTGCTGGCGTGGCGGGACACGCTCGCGGGTGCGGCCACGCTCAACTGGAGCGCTGTCAGGGCGATGGCGAGTTGGACGGGCGTAACGATTGCGGGCACGCCCCCACGCGTAACGAAGCTGGATCTGGCGAACAGCGGTCTTACGGGCAAGCTCTCGGGTCTCGTCGGCGAGCTCGAGGCTCTGGCGCAGCTGCGCCTGAACGGAAACAACCTGACGGGGCGTGTCCCCTCGAAGATGGCGAATCTCAGCAACCTCACGCACGTCTACCTGGCGGGGAACGCGCTCAGCGACTGCGTGCCGCCGTGGCTGCGTGGCGTCGCGAACCACGACCTCGCGGCGCTCCGTCTCCCCGACTGTGGTGAACCCGGGGACATCTCCCACGGAGGCCGCACGCTGACTGTTGGCACTTACCAGGTCACCGGGGAGGAGGGCGATCCGCCGCTGGTCTTCGACGTGCCGCCCGGTCTCCAGCTTGAGGTAGACGGTTGGGTGCTGCAGGGCCCCGGCGAGATCGGGCTGCTCCTGCGTCCGCCGGACAGTGACTCCTACATCGGCCTCGACGTGTACGAGGGTGGAGAGTGGAACCGGGGAATAGCGGAGCCCGCAGACGACGCCCGTCTGAATCCGCTCTATGACCGCGTCGTTGAGTCAGCGTGGGTAGATAGGGAGTACCGCACGGTGGTCCCAGTGCCCACGGTCACAGTCGCAGTCGAGGACGAAGCCACACCCAGGGATCCCGCCGCGCCCGAAGATTGGGCGAGTGCTGAAGGACTCGTGGCGGCCGCAGTCGAGGTGGTTGTGTGGGAGCGGGACTCCTCTTACTTCGTCAGCACGAGAACGCCCGGCAGGGCTTGGGTCACCCACAACCGGGAGCTGTCCTTGCCGGACGGCGGGAATCGCGAGTGGTCTCGTCGGGTTCACTTTGAAGCCCCCTCCTACACCTACAGAGATGCATCTGGAGGGCTGTACCTGAAGGGCAGTCTGCAGGAGCCTTACGTGCGCCTGTTCAGGATGAGCGATGGGGCGATCCGGGGCGGCGTCTGCTACTTCACCTCCCCCACGAGCACTGACCTTTGGAGCTGCAACCACTTCGACATAGATCTCTACGACTTCCCGTGGGGCGGCTGGAAACGGTCGCAAGCGATGGCGGTCAGCCACTGGCTTCCGTTCCCCTTGCTGGACAGGGAGCCGGACAGTTACATCGTTTACGGCGATGCACCCAATGAAGTGCTGGCGACAGTCGAGTCAAGGCTAGTCGCTGTCATGGCATGGATGGACGAGGACTACGACCTAACGCCCGGTGCTCTCGTCAGGGCCGGCGTGACGCACGGTGGCGCGGGGTGTGCTCTTGGCGCGATGTGGTTTTCCGCCGACAAGGAGCGCTGCTACAACACCGACATCATTGCTCATGAGTATGTTCATACCCTAGAGAACGACTTGCACCCGGCGTGCTATGCCGGAACGTGTTGGTGGGGAGACGCTCCCCGTCAAGATCCTCTTCCGAACTGGTTGCAGGACCTGTACCCAGCAACGACCGGAACCTATGGAACCGCCTTCAAGAATCTAACCGAGGGCTGGGCCATTGAGGGGGTCGCCGTGTACTTCCAGTTCCGCTACGTCGAGTACGACGACGACTGTGGCATTGGGCGACAGTGGCTGGGTAGCATCTACGAGTCAGGCCGCGACCAAGGGCGTTACCGTCTCGGCTACGGCCTCGTTTGTGAGTTACTGGACATCACCGGGGTTCCTCCCGCCACCCTTCTTGCCTCCGGCACGTTCGAGGAACTGTTTGGCCTGGCGCCCGACGACTTCTATGAGCAGGTGCGGGAACGCATCGAAACTCGCATCGAAGCCCGGGAGGCAAGTGCAGAGTGAACACCCGCGCCGTGGAACTGGCAGATTTTCCTAATCCCACCGCGACGCCTTCTCTCACACCCACACAACCCCAGATTGTGACGAACGCTGTCCTCGCTACCGCTACGGCACCACCACCCACGAAAAAGTTCGCAGCACAGTAAGCGTGGGCCCACCATTTCCGGCTACGCGCAGCGTACCGCGAACCGATCGCTATCCTCCCCTGGCTGCCGCGGCTGGAAGACATCGCCCGTCGCTGAAGGACTGCGTGTGCAGTGGCCCGACGGCAGCGAATCCGTGATCTCCGACATCGAGGCAAATCAGGGCCTGCGCGTCCGTCAGCCGGATCCGCAGGCAGCGAGCGCCACCCCTCCGCCCCCTAGCTACCCGGCGTCCACGAGTAGATCTGCGCGAGGCTGCCCCCCATGAGGGCCGCTCGCTCTGACTCCGTGAGTTGATCGGTGACGCGGAACGCCTCGACACCCTGTTCGTAGGTCAGCAACTCGACCGCGCGGGTCCAGTCGGTGCCCCACATGCACCGCTCGAACCCGAATG
>JAPPAK010000003.1:0-717 GCA_026705605.1 Chloroflexota bacterium
ACTGGCCGTGGTAGCGGATCGGGGCGGTCAGGCCGGCCCACACCGGCATGGGAAGGAAGCCGTTCAACTCGGCCGACTCCGCGTAGACGCCCCAGTGGTCCACTCGCACGGGATCGGGCAGGGCGATGAAGTGCGCGAAGATCTCGTCGCCGCCCGGCAAGGTGGTCACCTGCTGGTGCTCTTCTTCGCTGGTTCCCGAGGTCAGGACCGTTTCAAGGTCGCCCTGTTCGTCCCGGATCGCGATAACACCATAGCGGGCTCCCGTGAGATCGCGGGAGGAATCGAGCACCTGCTGCAGGACGGTGTCGAAGTCGAGGCTCTCGTTGATGCGGAGGCTGGCCTCGCTCAGGCGGGTGAGGCGCTCCTCCAGATCCTGGATACGGCGGTCTCGTTCGTCGGGCTGGCTCACTCGTCACCTCGCCTTCGGTGCGGGGAAGTACGCCGCCGCCGCGCCCAGAGGTCGCGCGAAACGGCGCCGGCGGGGCAATGATGCCTTAAATGGTTGAAGGTCACAAATCATTACGGAAATTGGCCCAGTGGGTCACGCAACAGTAATAGACGTGCTGAGATAATGCGATTGTTGCGCCTGCGAATCCATGCAGGCGCGGGAGGTACCGGCATGTCCCTCGAAGGGAACCCGCCGCGGCGGCGAACGCCTGTTACCCCCCCCCCCCCCCCCCCCCCCCCCCCCCCCCCCCGCCCCCCCCCCCCCCCGCC
>JAPPAK010000003.1:727-298769 GCA_026705605.1 Chloroflexota bacterium
AGAGAAGGCGTTTTGTCGGGGCGCGAAGCCGGGCCGGGGGGGAGGGCCCCGGCCGTCCCCCGCGGGGGGGCCCCCCCCCCCCGCCCCCCCCCGCTCCCCCCCCCCCCCCCCCCCCCCGTTATGTTCACGTAGGCCGGCAACCCGGCACGAGGGCTAGCGGTGTGAGCCGCCGCGGCCCGTTCCCGTCCACCCGGTGGCTGCCCCGCCTCTCGGCGCTGGTCCTCGCCGTCCTCGCCGTCCTCACTGTGACCTGGGCCGGCGGGAGCTCGGCGAGCGCCGCCGATAAGAACGCGCCGGACGCCGCCCCCACGGTGACCAACGTGGAGGTGTCGTCGACCCCCGCGTCCGGCGACACCTACCGGCTCGGCGAGACCATCCGCGTGACGCTCACCTTCAGCAGCGCAGTCGCCGTGACGGGCACGCCACAGCTCACGATCGACATGGACCCCGCCGCCTGGGGCGAGAAGGTCGTCGACTACACGAGCGGCTCCGGCACGGCCAGCCTGACCTTCGAGCACGAGGTCGTGCAGCCGAACTACTCCACCCGGGGCATCGCCGTGCTGCAGAACAGCCTGACGCTCAACGGCGGGACCATCCGCTCCGCCTCCTCGCAGGCGGACGCCGGCCTGTCGCACACGGGGCGGGACCACGACGCCGGGCACAAGGTGGACTGGCGGCTCTCGCCGTCCGCCCCCACGGTGGCCTTCGTCGCCGTCACCTCCGTCCCCGGCGGCGACAGCACCTACGGTCTCGGCGAGACCATCCGCGTCACGCTCAGCTTCAGCGAGCCGGTCGCCGTGACCGGCTCGCCGCGGCTCGCGATCGACATGGACCCCGCCGACTGGGGCCGCAAGTGGGCCGCCTACGAGAGCGGCAGCGGCACCAGCGGCCTGACCTTCGCCCACACCGTCGTCCAACCGAACTACTCCAGCCAGGGCATCGCTGTCCTCGCCAATACCCTGGAGCTGAACGGCGGCTCGATCAGGTCGACCGCCTCACGGGCCAACGCCGGGCTGCTGCACTCGGGACTCGGCCACGACGCCGAGCACAAGGTCGACTGGGGGCTCTCGCCGGCCCCACCGAACCAGGCCCCGGTGGTCAACACCGAGATCCAGAACTACACGCGGTTCGTCGGAGAACACAACACGCCGCGCGGCGTGCTCGTCAGCAAGTCCTTCGCCGGCCTCTTCTCCGACCCCGACGGCGACCAGCTTACCTACGCCGTCGCCATCACCGGAGGCCGCGCGGAACTGGCGGAGGACGTGGTGATCGGCTCGTGGGGCCGCAGCGACGTCCTGGCCGCGAAGAGTCCCGGGTCGCGCGAGGCGACCATGCGAGTCTTCCTCGAGGTGGACGGCGACGACGACTGGGACGCCCTCGAGCCGCCGCTGCCGGAGCGCCCGGTGATCACCGTCACCCTGACGGCCACCGACCCCGGCGGTCTCTCGGCCTCGCTGCAGGGCGACTTCCTCGTCATCTGGGAGCCCAAAGCAGGCTGTGAGCTGGCTCCGCCCGAGCGTGTCTCCGCGCTGGGCGTCGCCAAGGCCGCCGTCGCCTTCTGGCGGGCGCCCTCCGGCGATGACGCCTGCGAGCCGATCGGCTACGAGGTGGCGGCGCGCAGCCTGGACGGCGGCGCCTGGACCGCGGTGACGGCCGCCCCCGAGGCCAGGTCGCACCTGCTCGACGGAATCACGCCCGGCCCGATCGAGTACTACGTGACTACCATCTACCCGACCGGCATCTCGGACCGGCCGCTGGCCCTGCCCCAGATCGCCGTGCCGGCAGCCTGCAACATCCGACTGGCGGTGGCGGCCGACGTCGACAGCGGCATCAGCGGCACCTGGACCAACGTGGCGGGCGCGCCCTCGGGATGCGTCTTCGGGCCCGAGATCGAGTTCCAGTTCAAGCAGTCGACCTGGGACCACTTCCGCAGCTACGGCCGGTATCCCAACACGCAGTTGAGCGACGACAGCTTCATCGCCTACGACCTGAAGCCGGGGGTCACCTACGACTTCAAGATCGTCGCCGTGGACGCGGCCGGCCGGACCAACGAGAGCAACGTCGCCAGCGCCACCGTCGTCTACGACGCCGACGCCGTGGCCACCGAGAGCAGCCCCCGCAACGTGCGGGTTGTTCCCCACAACCGGGGCAACGCCTACGTCACCTGGGACGATCCGACGACCGGTCCGTCAGCGCATTCCCTGACCGAGTTCATTGTCCAGTGGACCGGCGGCGGCACCTCGGGTACGAAGACGGTCCCCGCCGCCGGAGAAAACCAAACTGAAATCACCGGGCTGACCGACGGGACCGCCTACCGTGTCCTCGTCGTTGCGCGCTGGAAGGCCGGCACAGCCACCCACGACGGATGGTCGATCAGCAGCGCGCCGTTCACGGCCCGGTTGGAGCCAATCCAGCCCTGGTTCGAATCGAATTTTCCAGCAATTATAGGGAGCAGGGTATTCGCTGTAGCCAGATACAACGTACCTTCGGGAGCGACGGTGTGCGTCTTGACCCAGGACGGAGTTGCTCAACCAGATCTGAACTGCCCGGAGGGCACCCAAGTCCACAGGGAGGTCACGGGCGACATCTCAATCTTTGTCGTTACGACTCGCCAGAGTGGACATACGGGTCGCTCGTCAATACAGGAAGGCGAGGTCGGCGGCCCACGACCTGTTGACGCGTACGCCTCCGGCGGCAACGGCACACTCGTCATCGAATGGGGCAACTATGGGTCAGGAGGACCGAGAGGCATTGGTACGCTCGACGCGTGGGTGGTGCAGCACCGCAAGCAGAACGCGGACGAGACCTGGCCCAACTGGCCCAGCGGCCACGTGATCACCGACACGACCGCCCGCCGCCATACGTTCACCGGCCTGACCAACGGGACCTGGCAGGTGCGCGTCCGCGCGCGAACGGCCAACACCGAGGACCACGACGACGACTCGATAACGCCCGACCAGACGGTGCACCGCCTCGGCTTCACCTCCCCGATCCAGACGGTCACCCTCGACGCCGACCACACGGCCGTCCCCGGCCCGCCGACCGGGGTCACGATCACGCCGGGGGTCGGCTCGCTGACCCTGGAGTGGGAACCGCCCACCGGCGGCGGCTCAGAGGTCTACGCCTACCAGGTGCGCCACCGGCGCGGCGATTACGCCTTCTCAGACGGCGGGGGAGACTGGACCCGGAGCCCCAGGCTCTATCCGCGCCAGGTGGAGCGCATCTGTCATACGGAAGGCCCGGTACACTCGAGCGGCGGGCCTGCCTGCCTGAACCCCAGGAGCTACACGATCTCCAACCTGATCGGCGGACGCGACTACGACGTGGCGATCCGGGCCAGGAACGCCAACGGCTGGGGCGACTGGCTGTATGTCGGCGATTTCAACCTGCCCAACGGCTTCCCGCCGGTGCTGCAGCACGCGGAGATCGGCGGGGCGACCATGTCGTTGATATTCGACCGCAGCCTGGACACCGATTCGTTGCCCTCCACCAGCGTGTTCTCGGTGAGCGTGAACGGCACGAGCCAGACGCCCACCGGGCTCAGCATCTCCGGCAGCACGTTGTTTGTCACGCTGGGCACGGCGGTCACCAGCGGCCAGACGGTCACGGTCAGCTACACCAGGCCGACCCAGACCCCGCTCCAGCACAACGACGCCCAAGCGCCGAGCTTCTCGAACGTGTCCGTCCACAACTTCACGCCGTAGGGCAGCGGGGCGCCCCGCCCGCTCCCGCAAGCCGCCGATGATCACAACACATTACGCATTACGACCTGAATAGTCACACTGCCGTAATGCACATGCTGGCATGATATGCCCAACTCGCGCGCCCCAGGGATCGAGGTTGCCTGGATCCCCGTCGGGAGGACAGTTGTGATGGACCGTACCGCGAAGTCGCGCATGGGTGGGGCGGCCCTGGCGCTGGCCGCCGCCCTCGCTCTGGCCTGGGCCACGCCGGGCGTCGCACACGCCGACGATGCCCCAAGCGCGAGGTTCCACGTCACCAGCGAGGCCGCCACACTCACCAATGCCGACGGCGAAGAGGTCAGCGCCACCATCATCTCGACCACCGTGAACCTGGACTTCGGCGACGCCCTGCTGGCAGCCGGGATCGATCCGTCCTCCATCACCGTCACGGTGGATGGCGTCCCTCTCGACTGGACCAAGCACGCCTTCACGTTCAATCACGAGCGCCTGAGCGTCACCATCGAGGAGTGGAGTGAGGGCGCCGTCACCGAGGCGGAGCTCAATCAGAGACGATCCGGCAACGTCAGCGTCTCCTACGTCCCGCCGGCGGACGCCGGCGACGAGCGGCTCCGCTACGCAAGCGGCAGCGATGTCGGGGCCTTCGCGGTGCACGCCTCGGTCATCATCGACCCTACCATCGCAGACGCTGTGGGCTTCGTCGTGCCCGCTCAGCCCAGCACCGTGACCGCGACCATTCGCGGCAACGCCTCGCCGACGAAGAGCCAGACCGTCGTGCTCGAACCCGCGAGTAGTTCGAACCCTGGCACGTCCGCCCCGACCGGCCAGGACCTCACGGACATCGTGGGACGGATCTGCCGGCAGTTGGGCGGCAGCAACTGCCGGTGATCCGCCGCAGGCCAGGGTGTGAGACGCCTATGCCGCCCGCTCCGCACGCCGAGAACTGAACGGCGGAAACGTCGGCTGTTCGCACACGGGCCCGCCCCGGGCGCGCGCAGCGCGGCGGGCAGTTTCGGGGAGGGCTGACTGGATGAAGAGCCGGCTCACCGGCCGCTTCGCGGCGCTGCTGCTCCTCGCACTCCCGCTCCTCCTGTTCCCGCTGCACACAGCCCACGGCCAGCAGCCGCCGGGCGCGCCGGCCAATTTCACGGCCGCGCCCGGCGACGGCAGGGCGGTCACGTTGACCTGGGACAATCCGGACGATCCCACGATCACCGCGTATCAGCTGCGCCGGACGGCAGCCGGCGTCGCGAGCGACTGGCTGCAGTTCGGCGGCAGCTCCACCGTGCACGTCTCGGCGAACATCGAGTACGGCGTGCAGTACACCTTCGAGCTGCGCGCGATCCGGGGTACGACCGCCGGAGCGATCGCGACGGTGACGGTCGGGCCCAGGCCGGCGCCGTCACCGCCGGGCAGCAGTGGTGGCCCGGTCGGTGGCGGCGGTGGTGGTGGCAGCGGCGCTCCCAGGCCGAGCAAGGCCGACTTCGAGTGGACGGTGACGCGCGACCTCGAGGCGCTGGCTGCGGGGAACGACCGGCCCACGGGCGCCTGGTCGGACGGGAGCACGCTGTGGCTGGCCAACAACCCCGACGGTCCCGGCGACGCCGTCTACGCCTACGACCTCGCGAGCGGCGAGCGCCTCGAGGAGCGCGAGTTCGCGCTCGACGAACGCAACCGCGCGCCCCGCGGCGTCTGGGGCGGAGGTGGGACGGCCTGGGTCTCCGACAGCGGCCGCGACCGGCTCTTCGCCTACGACCTCGCGAGCGGGGAGGGCCTGCCCGGGCGCGACATCGAGCTCGCCGCCCGCAACGCCCACGCGCGCGGACTCTGGGGCGGCGGGGGCCGCATCTGGGTGCTCGACGGCAACCGGAACAGCCTCCTCGCCTACCGCGAGGCGAGCGGCGACCTGCTCGCCGAGTACACCCTCGCTGCCGCCAACGGCGACCCGCACGGACTCTGGTCGGACGGCGTCACCATCTGGGTCTCGGACCACGGCGCCAAACGCCTCTTCGCCTACCGCCTGCCCGACCCGGCCCCTGACGACCCCGCCGGGGAGCCACAGCCGCTCGAGCGCGTGCGCGACGAGGAGTTCAGCAGGCTCACCCGCGCGAGCAACAACAGCCCGCGCGGCATCTGGTCGGACGGCGAGGTGATGTACGTCGCCGACGCGCACGACGGCCGCGTCTACACGTACAACATGCCCGACGCCATCGACGCCCGCCTCGCCTCGCTCGTGCTCGCCGGCGTCCGGTTCGACGAGTTCTCGCCCCTGCGCACTGAGTACGAGGGCGGCGCCGAGACGGGCGTCGAGGTAGCGACGGTCGAGGCCGTGCCCACACAGGCCGGGGCCACCGTCGTGATCGAGCCCCCCGACGCCGACGGCGATAGCCGCGAGGGCTACGAGGTCACGCTCGCGGGGATCAGCGAGATCACCGTCACCGTGACCTCGCCCGACGGCAGCCGCACGAGCGTCTACCGCGTGACGCTCGCGGGAGCGGAGGAGCCGCTCTCACCGCAAGAGCATCTCGATGAGCCCTGGGCGCACTGCCTGAAGGGCGCCGTGGCCGGGCGCTTCAGCCTCGTCGTCTACGAGGGCGGCAGCGTCGAGAGCCTCGCGGCCTGTGCCGAGAGCCGCGGCATCGCAGCGCTCTACGCGTTGCACGAGGGCGAGTGGGTGTCGTACATCCTCGGCGCGCCCGACTTTGTCAACCGCCCGTTCGCCGAGCTCTACCGCGAAGGCGTGCCCGCGCTCACGCCCCTCGTGGCTGCGGGCAGCGGCCCCGCCAGCGAGGATCCGGTAGGGGCGGTCGCGCCGCCCGGCGACTGGCCCGCCTGCCTGCAGGGCGAGGTGACCGCGGGCTGGAGCCTCGTGCTCTACCAGGGTGGCACCGTGGAGCAGTTCGTGGCCTGCGCAGAAGCGAGCGCAGTTGGGACCGCCTGGACGCTCCACGGGGACGAGTGGGTCGGCTGGATCGCGGCCGCCCCGGATACCGTCAACCGCCCCTTCGCCGAGCTCTACCCCGACGGCCTGCCCGCCCTCACGGTGCTCATCGTCACGCGCGGGGAATAGGTGGTGGTGGCAGGGGCGTCGTGCCCACCCTCAGATTGACGTGAGCCGTCGCGCCGGGCAGGGGCGCTCCGCTGCGGCGGGTCGGCGCGAGCGGGTGAGGTGAACGACGGAGTGCCGGACCTGACGCTCACCTGGGAGCGCTGCGGAGGCGAGTGGTGTCTGCTCGCGGCCTGCAGCCCGCCGCCGTACGTCGCCGGCGTCTACGCATCTGGCAGCCCCTCCTCTTCGTCAGGGGGCGGCGGGCCGTATGCGTCGGACAGGGCCACATCCGCGCCTGCCTCGCCCAGCACCGTGGCGACGAGCGCATCGCGATCCACGGCGGTAGCTCCCTGCTCGTGACCTGGGCCACCTGCCCGGCGGATGCGCGAGACGGCGTGGTGCGGTTCCTGGCCGCCGCCTACCGGCCGCATGAGCGCGAGCCTGGTCCTCGCGTGGAACCGGTCTCCGTGAACCTGCCCCTCTAGGGGAGCATCAGGTCGTCCCCGGCCGACACCGAGGACATCCGCGCTCCCCGGAATGGCGACTCCCAGGGAAGTCATAAACAGTGATGAGTATTGGGGAAGAAGTGACGTATTAGTTACATATTGTCAGGTAGAGTGTCAACTGCAGTTCGCCCGGGAGGCCTGGAGCGTGTCGTCGGCGCCCACACGAAGCACGCCTGAACCGGCCACAGCATCGACAGCCGCCGTGGCCGCGATGTCGCTGCGACGCCGCCTGGCGCTGGCCCTCGTCGTCTCCGCCGCTCTCCTCGCGCTGACTCCCGCACCCGCGTTTGCCACGAACGAGGGCGCGCCCACGGTGGCCTTCGTCGCCGTCTCCTCCGTCCCTGGCGGCGACAGCACCTACGGCCTCGGCGAGACCATCCGCGTCACGCTCAGCTTCAGCGAGGCGGTGACTGTGACGGGCACGCCGCGGCTCGCGATCGACATGGACCCGGCCGACTGGGGACGGAAATGGGCCGCCTACGAGAGTGGCAGCGGCACCAGCGGCCTGACCTTCGCTTACACCGTCGTCCAACCGAACTACTCCAGCCAGGGCATCGCCGTGCTCGCCAACACCCTGGAACTGAACGGTGGCTCCATCAGGTCGACCGCCTCACAGGCCAGCGCCGCGCTGTCGCACACTGGCCTCGGCCACGACGCCGAGCACAAGGTCGACTGGGGGCTCTCGCCGCCCGCGTCGAACCGCGCCCCGGTGGTCAACACCGAGACGCAGAACTACACGCGGTTCGCCGGAGAGCACAACGCGCCGCGCGGCGTGCTGGTCAGCAAGTCGTTCGCCGGCCTGTTCTCGGACCCGGACGGTGACCAGCTCACCTACGCCGTCTCCATCACCGGAGGCCGAGCGCAACTGGCGGAGGACGTGGTTATCGGCTCGTGGGGCCGCAGCGACCTCCTGGCCGCGAAGAGTCCCGGGTCGCGCGAGGCGACCCTGCGCGTCTTCCTCGAGGTCGACGACGACGACGACTGGGACGCCCTCGAGCCGGCGTTGGCGGCGCGCCCGGTGATCACCGTCACCCTGACGGCGACCGACCCCTCGGGCCTCTCGGCCTCGGTGCAGGGCGACTTCGTCGTCATCTGGCAGCCGAGGCCGGCGGTGACGCAACTGAACCTGGATGACGACCCGGCCAGCGCCCTCGGACTCCGGAACTCCGGGGCGGATCAAGCGTCCGGCCCGACCGTGACGGATGTGGACGTCACGTCGGACGCCGGCTCCGACGACTTCTACGAGCTGGGCGAGACGATCCATGTGTCGCTGACCTTCAGCGAGGCGGTCGATGTGAGCGGCGCACCGCAGCTGAAGATCGACATGGATCCAGCCGACTGGGGCACGAAGGTCGTGCCGTATGTGAGCGGCAGCGGCACGGACACACTGACCTTCGCGCATGTCGTCGTCGAACCGAACTACTCGATGCAGGGCATCGCCGTGCTGGCCAACTCGCTGGCGCTGAACGGCGGGACGATCAAGTCCGCCTCGTCGCAGGCCGACGCGGCTCTGGGGCACGACGGGTTGGACCACCAGAGCGCGCACCGGGTCAACTGGCTGTATCCGGCCCTGCGTCCGGAAGCGCCGGCGGTGACCTACATCGCGATCACCTCGGATGCGGGCAGCGACCGCTCCTATGCGAAAGGCGAGACCATCCGCGTCACGCTCAGGCTGAGTGATACCGTGAACATCACGGGCGCGCCCCGGCTCAAGCTCGACTTCCAGGACGGCGACGGCGACGAACGCTGGGCGAGCTACGAGAGCGGCAGCGGCTCCACCACCCTCGTGTTCGCCTACGCCGTCGCCGAGGGCGACGACTCGCAGGATGGCGTGGCCGTGCTCGGCAACTCGCTGGCGCTGAACGGGGGCACGATCGTCTCCGCGTCGGGCGGGGGGAGCAACGCGTCACTCGCGCATGTCGGGCTCGCGTCCAACCCCGATCATCGCGTCGACTGCACCCCGCCGACGCTGGTGCGACGCGAGGTCAGCGGCGAGACCTTGACGCTCACGTTCGACGAAGATCTGGGCGCGGCCGCGTCGCTTTCCAACGCTCAGTTCTCGGTTGTCAGAACGCCGCAGGGCGGGACGGAAGAATCGATCGGTCTGACCGGCACGCCTGTGATCAGCGGCGTCGCGGTGACGCTGACCCTGGCGAGCGCCGTGCTCGACACCGACACCGACGTGAAGGTGAGCTACACCAAGCCGACGACGGGGCAGAACAACAGGCTGATCGACATCGCCGGCAACGAGGTGGACAGCTTCTCGGACGTCTCGGTGACGGGGGACATCACGCCGCCCAGACTGGTGAGCGGCCAGGTCGACGGCAACACGGTGCACTTCTACTTCAGTGAAGCGCTGGACCCGACGTCCTTTGGCGGCTGGTTCCGGCTCACGCTCACCTTGCGCGACGGCCAGAAGCACTCCTTCTCCACCCTTGCCACTCCGGTGATCGAAGGCAACAAGGTCACAGTGGGAACGTTCCCAAGCTACGAAGGCTTCGAGCGCTTTGCGAAGCCGGGCGTCACGACGAATGTCGGCTTCTACCTCTGGGAAGCCCGGCCGGGCGCGCCCGTGCTGCGCGACCTGGCGGGCAACCCGGTGGAGGCTCGCGCCCGCTGGGGCGATTACTACGAGACCCGCATCCTCACCTTGGAGAACATCACTCGCTAGCGGCTGGCGCCACTGCAGCCCGTCGCGGACGTTCCATGTGGGTGCTCGCGCCTTGCACCAAAAAAACTCACAAATCATTACGCTAATGGACTCAAATAATCACGCACCGGTAATGCTCGTGATGGCAGAATGTCGCTGCCTTACGAAGCAGTAAACGGGAGCCATCAATATGCCCACTGACCGAGGCCGACCCCACGCGAGCCACGACTCCCGCCGCGAAAGGACCTCGATATGAAGCACAGACTGGTACTCGCGGCGGCCGCCCTGGTCGCCTGCACCGTTGGACTCGGCGCCATTGGAGTCAGCGGCATCCCGAAAGCACAGGCTGAGACCATCGAGGTCGGGTGTGTGGACGGGTATTGGTTCATCTCAGGCGGAGTCAGACAGCCTGCGATGAAGATTCCCTGCACCCAGGCGGAGCCCGGCTGGCACTTTGACTGGGAGAACGGCGGCACCCGCTGGGCATACAGCACGGAGTTGCGGCGGGTGATCGAGTGCAATACCCAGGCCGGGCCACCCCCGCACGACCAGCCGCAGACAGCCTGCAGATCACAGGGCGGTCGGGTCCAGCTCTCCAGCGATCTGCGTCCCCTCAACAACGCGGGCCAGATCGTGTACGTCGCCGACCCCAACAATCGCGTAGTCACCGACCGCGTCCGCGGCACTGAAACATTTAACTCATGGAGGCGCTACGACGTTTGCTATCGCGAGTGGCGCGACGGCGACAACTGGCGGCGCTCCGCCTCGTACGGACCCGGGGGAGACACGGGCAGCGATGCATGCCGCCAGGCCGCCTGGGACGCCTACAGTCGAAGCCGGGGCGAGGAGCCGCCGGATCAGCTGCCGGACGGTATCCCGCCTGCGGCGCCCGGCACGAAGGTTGTGCAGCCCCAGGTCACGGTGCACGCGGCCTGGGTGTGGAATGCCGACGCCAACAACCGCGCCGTGCGCGACACCATGAACGAAGCGGTCTGCTACGCAGAGCAGCGCATCAACGGCGAGTGGTGGCGCTTCGGCACGTACTCCCGCTCGGGCGGCAACTACCTCGAGGCCTGCCGCAGGGCGAGTTGGAACGCCTACCGGAAGTCGCAGGGCGCGGGGGTGCATATCCGCATGTTCCCCACGGGTTGGCCGCCGGATGGGGGTGAGACGCCTCCGACACAGGAGTAGCGGGCGCCTGCGGAGGGGGCGTTCGTGGCCGGGGCGGAGTCTCGAAGGGCGTCGGGCTTGCGGTCGCCGCAGGCCATGACGGTGCCGCGCAGGAACTACCGGCTCACGACGCACGACAGAGGTCAACCGGTGACAGCAAGAAGGACGTGTGTCGGGATCCTGGCGGGATTCGCCATGCTGGCAGCGTTCACGCTCTCGACTCCGGACCGCGCCGGCGCCCAGGTCCTCAGGGTGGAGTGCGTCTACGGCACGTGGATTCTGACGGGTGACGGGGTCCGGGCCTATGACCTCGGTGGCTCCTCCGGCATCCCGTGCACCGAGCCCAGGCCCGGCTGGAGGTTCTCCCCGACCACACCCGGGGCTATTGAGTGGATCTCTGTCTCGGGTCCCCCGGGCACGGAATCCTCGGGCAGCCAGCCGGCCGCGGACATCGTCTTCGCCACGGACTTCCTCTACGAGGCCGACGAGAACAACCGGGCGCTGCGCGCCGACGACGGTCTGTGCTACCGGGAGCAACACCTCAACAGTCGGTGGCGCCGCTCGGGTTCGTACGGGCCCTCGGAGGAGGCCTGCCGCAAGGCGAGCTGGAACGCCTACTACCGCTCGCAGCGCCGCCCCCTGGTCAACCCCGGCAACGGGCAGTTCGAGAGCGGGTGGCCGCCCGGCCTGACCATCTGGTCTTCGACGCTGACCGTCGACACAACGGGCGACGAGGGCGCGTCACGGGGTTGCTCCGACGCAGAGCAGTGCGGCGCCAGGCTCACGAGCAACTCCTTCACGTACGAGGGTGCCACGTATCTGGTCGAAAGCCTGGTCTACGACCCCGACAGCGGATCGCTCACGCTCACGCTCGACCAGGAGCTTCCCGAGGAGCTGACGTTGCGGGTGGGTGACCTCGAGCTCGTGGCCGCCGACGGCGACGCCACCGACGAGGGTGGCAGGTCCTGGACCGTCGACCGCCTGGACTGGGCGGCCGACGCCACGGTCTCGCTGCGCCTGACGACATGACCGAGACGAGCGTGTCCCCCGAGTGTCCAGCGAACGAGAACACAGGAGGAAAAGGATGAGGAGCGTCCCCAAACCATTCCGCAGCCGTCTCGTCGCGGCCGCCCTGGTGGCCTTGACTGCGGGAATCGGCGCAATTGGCTTCAGCGGCGTGCCCATCGCCGGAGCCTTCGAGACTCAGTGCTCGCCCGAAGGCTACTGGCGGGTCTCAAACATGGTCGGCAGCCCCGGCTACGGCGACAGGCTCATCTCCTGTGATGAGCCGAAGCCCGGCTGGGTATTCAACCTCGACACTCCCGGGCGAGATATCAAGTGGGTGTACGACGGGGACGTGGTCAGCACCCCCACGGGTCCGACAGGGCCGGTGGTCCAGCGGGAAGTCCAGGAGCAGGGCAACAAGCGACCGGGCGTGAACCAGCCGGGAGTCGTCGTCTACGCCGCCGACGAGAACAACCGCGCCGTGCGCGGCCCCGACTTCAACTACTACCGGGAGCAGCTCATCAACGGCAAGTGGCGGCGCTCGGGCTCGTATGGGTACGCTACCGAGGCCTACCGCAAGGCGAGCTGGAACGCCTACTACCGCTCGCAGGGCCTTCCGCTGGTCAACCCCGCCAGTGGAACGTTCCCCTCGGGCTTGCCGCCCACGGATGACTAGGCAATGGACGCTCGAGTGAGCCCGCCACTCGGGGCGAACGCCCTCCGCCGCGCGCCGGCATCCCCGGCCCGCTCCGCTACGAGCCCATGAGTCCGCGCGACCTGGTCGAGTGGGGCGTGATAGTCGCCATCTTCCCATTCGCTCTCCTGTGGATCGGTTTCCAGACCCTGCGAGGGACCGGGACGAAACGTCCCTTCTAGGCAGGAACGAGTGTCGGCGCCCGACGGCAATCCCACATCCCTGAGCAGGGTGTGGAGCCGCATGCCCGGCTGGAGGAAGGCCGCCCTCGGCGCCGCCGCCGGATCCCTCGCGCTCGCCCTGCTCGCCGTCGTCATCGTGGTGGCGGCGCCCACCGGAGACGACGCTTCGCCGCCGCGCACGAGCCCGGCCGCCGGGGAGACGCCGCCGGAGGGCGCCTGCCTGACGAGCGAGGAAGAGCGCTACCTCCTGCTGACGTTCAGGGAGACCGTGCTGATCGGAGCGGCCCTGGGCTCGCTGACCGAGTACTTCCTGCTCGCCGGGGACGAGCCTTCCCTCTTCGCCGACCGGGTGTGGAGGTCGGACGTGCTCCTGGCGCTCGGCGAGATCGAGACGGGCGCCTCCAACCTTCAGGCCGTCGACCCGCCAACAGCCCGCACCGAGGCGGTCCACCGGCACCTCGTCGCGGCGGCCACCCACTACCGGGAAGGCATTCGGCTGACCGAACTCGCACTGGACAGGGTCGATGGTGACCTGCTCGAGAGGGGGAGGAACGCCATCAACGCCGGGGGTGAGGCAACAGAGCGGGCGTCCGCCGCCGTGCAGGCCATCTGCTCGCGGGGCGACGATGGGAACGGCCACGAGCCGCAGCGACGATCTGGAATACGAGCCGCGGGGGCTCCGGACCGGTGAACTGGTGGGTGTACGAGGACGACGCCACGAGCTGGGTGCGGGACCGGGACCGACATGCGCGCGCACAGCGCCGGGCGGCAGTCTGGGCAACGCCGGGGACTGCGAGCACAAGGGCAACTGTCTCCACGGCTGGGGCGGCGAAGACCGGCTCCACGGGCAGGCACCAGGGGAGGACATCGCACCATCGACGGCGTCCTCCCCTGTGCCCGCATGGGGTCGGAGACGGCCGCGATTCGCTGATAGTCACAAGAAGTAACGCGAAATGGGGCTTTCGGTGACGCTGCGGTAATAGACAGGCCGCTAGACTACACCGCGACTCTACCCGAGAGGGGTGGGAGGCGCGGGTGGCTATCGCACGAGCCCTGCTCCGACCGGCCACGCAGCCGGCGCTTGCGACGGCTTCCGCCGTCGCGTCCCCTGACGCGTCGCGCGCCCGCCGCGCCGTTGAGGGCGCGGTAGCTCCCCCCCCCCCCCCCGAATTTATGTTCGCTTAGCACCTGCACCCGCGCGCGGGGGCTGACGGCATGAGCCGTCGCGGCCCGCACGCGTCCACCCCGTGGCTGCTCGGCCTCTCGGCGCTGCTCATCGTCGCCCTCGCGGCATCCCTCGCCCTGGTTCCCGGACGGGGGGCGGCGGCGAACGAGGGCGCACCGTCGGTGACCGGCGTGGAGGTGACCTCCGACGCCGGTGACGACAACACCTATTTCCTGGGTGAGACCATCACCGTCACGGTCACCTTCAGCGAGGCCGTGAACGTCACCGGCACGCCGCAGATCAAGATCGACATGGACCCCGCCCACTGGGGCACGAAGGTCGTCGACTACCAGGGCGGCTCCGGCACCGCCAGCCTGACCTTCAATCACGAGGTCATCGAGCCGAACTACTCCACCCAGGGCATCGCCGTGCTCGAGAACAGCCTGGCGCTCAACGGCGGGACGATCCGGTCGTCGTCGGGCGTCAACGCGGTGCTGACGCACACCGGCCTGGGTCACGACGCCGAGCACAAGGTGGACTGGACGCAGTCGCCGCCGGCCCTGACGGTGACCGGGGTGAAAGTGTCCTCGGCTCCCTCGTCCGGCGACACGTACGCCCTGGGCGAGACCATCACCGTCGCGGTCACCTTCAGCGAGGCGGTGAACGTCACCGGCACGCCGCAAATCAAGATCGACATGGACCCCGCCGCGTGGGGCACGAAGGTCGTCGACTATGCGCGCGGCTCCGGCTCGGCCAGCCTGACCTTCGACCACGAGGTCGTGCAGCCGAACTACTCCTCCCAGGGCATCGCCGTGCTCGCCAACTCCCTCCAGCTCAACGGCGGGACCATCAAGTCGGCGGTTTCGCAGACCAACGCCGACCTGTCCCATGTGGGAAGGGGCCACGACGCCGACCACAAGGTGAACTGGCAGCAGGCGCCATCGCAGCCGGATTGCAGCGACGCACCGCCGGACAACGTGGTGGCGATTCGCGGCGACAGCGGCATCGTGGTGTCCTGGACCACACCGGATGCAGTCGGCCAATGCAACCTGACCGGCTTCCTCGTGACCGTGGAATGGAGCGAGGGCGGTCTCACGGCTGTCTCGGAGCTCACGGCGCTGCCGGCCGAGACGACGGTGACGGTGCCGGATCTCGGCCTCGACGACTACGAGATCACGGTGTCCGCGCAGTACGAGGCGCGTCCCAGGACCTCGTATCACCACGTTCCCGCCACCTGCACGATTCAACTGACGGTCGTCTCCGACTTTGACAATGGCGTGACGGGCAGCTGGACGACCAGCCACGACACCTGCGAGAGCTCATTCCGTATACAGCACCGGAAACCGGGGCGCACCGCCTGGGATGAATCGCACTCTGTTCTACGTCCGGGAGTCGAACGCGCCTTCTTGTACGGCGGTCTGGACCCCGTGCAGTACGAGTTCCGCGTGCAGACGACCGATGAACACGGCGTCATCCACAACAGCAACGGCGCAACGGTCATGGTGTTGCAGGACGCCGCGGCCGGCATGGCCGTCGGGCGTCCGGAGAACGTCCGCGTCGACATAGCCCCCTTTGAGCATGGCCTGTTTGTCAGGTGGGATGACCCGCTGGAGATCCCGGCCGGAAAGCGTGTGAGTGGGTTCTACGTCGAATACCAGCTGGCGTCGGCCTTGCCGACATCCGCATGGACGCGAGCGCGCAGAGAGATAACCAACCCCACATCAACACCCGTAAGCTTCGTGAGACTCTCGCCGACAGCGCTTGTGTCTGCCGACTCCAACATGCTGCTCCCCCGCAGGGTGGTGGTCGCCGTCCCGGACGATCCGAACACGCCCGCAAACGAGGCAGTAGCTGCGGTGAACCATGGGCTTGCGGACCTGACCAAGGACACGGCATACCGGGTCAGGGTGCTCACCGAACTGACCGACACCAGCAATAACACGGTCAAGACGACTGTTGCATCGACGTATACCAAACCCATCGTGGTGAGACACGAGACGTTATCGATGTGGTGGATTGGCGATACGCCGAGCTACAATCCCAACATTGGGCGCATATTCTTGCAGGTTGCTGTAAACCACCCAAGTGCAAGCGCCATATGCGATGCCAACGGCGCCAAGATCGACTGCGCACCAGGGACATTGGTTAGCCTGGTGGCGGGTACCGGAACGTACACCGTCAGTGCGATTACCACAGGGACACTGATAACTACTAACCAGGGATCGCTTGCCCCGGTTAGGATCGTCATTCCCAGTGATACGGCAGGCAAGAACGCAGTTAGAGGCGATTTGGTATCCGGACAATACTTCGCGTCGGGCTCTGACGACACCATGTACGTGCGCTGGAAAAAGGTGAGTAAAGCTGCAAGTGCGTTCGAGTCCTACCTGATTCAGACCAAGAAGTCGGGCGGGGACTGGGTCACGACCGTGGTCGCCAAGACCGAAGCTGACGACAGGCATGGACTTTCGGACTGGATTGACTATGAACTGAGCGCCGACCAACTGAAGAACTGTCACAGCGGGCTGGACCCAGCGCCACTGGCCACCTGCCAGGCGAATTCGGCCAGCGGCGAGTACGAGGTGAGGATCAGGGTCCGCACGGTGGTCGGCACAGGGGCTTCGCAGCGCAACGTGGACGGCCCCAGCACTCCGGCGCTGTCGAGAACCGTGGGCGGGGGCAGGTCCGGCATCGTGACGAACGAGCGGATTGACCACATCGGCACAGGCAAACTGCGAGTCTCGTGGGAGCCGCCCGAGACGCTGCCCGACAACGTGTACGGATACCGCGTGCGCTGGCGGCTCGCGGACGACCCCGGGGCCACATGGCAGACGCGCGACATTTTCCCGCGGGAGTATCTCCGCCACTGTTCATTCACGAGTTGTACCAACCCTCGCTCGGTGGACCTGACCGGATTGCAGAGCGGCAAGCGCTACATCATCACGGTGGCGGTGTTCGATGCGGATGGGGAGGGCATCAGCGTGCGAGCAGGAGGCAGGTACGCAGCGCCTGATTAGCAGCGCGTAGCTGCGGACCAGGACCGACATGCACGCGCGCAGCGCCGGGCGGCAGCCTGAGGCGGTGACGGCAAAGGCAACTGCCTCCACGGGGGTCGCGCCGACCTCCAGCGAGGCGGTGCGAAGGTCCGGCGATGAACTGGTGGGTGTACGAGGACGACGCCACGAGCTGGGCGCGGGTTCACCGGGCGATCTGCGCGCACTGCAACGACGGGCGGGGCCACTACGGGACACGCCGCCCCGACAATCGCTGGCACGGCCCCTTCCCGACACGAGAGGAAGCGATCGAGAAGGCGCTGAGCACCGGGAAGCGTGACGTGAAAGGCTGCGGAACCTGCCTGCCCGAGCTGCGCTTCCTCGGGTGAGCGCGGCGCCCCGGCGTGGATCCGGAGGTGCGCTGGCCTCGGGCCGGTACTGTCTACGGGTCGAGTCTGGTGGAGCTGGGGGGATTCGAACCCCCTACCTTTTGACTGCCAGTCAAACGCTCTCCCAATTGAGCTACAGCCCCACGGGAGCGCGATCGTAGCAGGCGACCGGCTCTCGGTCCCGTGGCGGCCCGGCGCCGGGATCGGGGACGCTGAGGGCACATAAGGCATGGCAAGGCGTCGAGGACCCGCGTACACTGCGGTAGTGGTGGGGTGTCGACCGATTCTTGCGTCGACTGCCTTGGTTTAGCACAAGGAGAGCTTGATGCGAGCAGAGACCAACGATGTCGCCTTTCGACTCCTTCTCGCCCTTGGTGAGAACTGGGACGCTCTCCAACGAGCCTCGATAGACCCCTCCTCCAAAGGCCTCTACCTGACCAAGGAATATCTCGGCGGCTACACCCGCTTCAGCGCCGGTCCCTCGACAAGCCCCCGCCTGATCGTCGAGTGGAACGAGTCGACCCGCCACCTGCGCGTGCTGCGATGCCACGAGTGGCCCGGATTCGAAGCCACAATCTCGAGCACGGTCGCGTACGTTCGCGACGAGGCTCGCGACCACGGCATCATCGACAGCGTCGACAACGTCTTCGTGCGCGCCTGCCAGGAACCCTCGGCGCCGGCCCGGCGCACGGTGCTCCCGGGAGCGATGGACAGCGACAGCGAGCCAGTCCGGCGGCGCGCCTAGGGCCCATCCAGACCACTACCAGCCACTCCTCGTGTTGTCATTGTCATGTTGATTGACAAGCGACACTTGACACTAGACACTTCCTTCCGTGATCTCATCCTTCAGACACCGAGGGCTGCGATCACTGTATAGCGGACGGGGGTCGCACCGAATCGCCCCGGAGCATGTACGCAAGGTGAGACGAATCCTCGGCGTACTGGACCAGAGCAGGAGGCCACGCGATATGGACATCCCCGGTTTCCAGCTACACGCGCTGTCAGGCGAGCTCAGAGGGCACTACGCGGTTTCCGTCTCGGGCAACTGGCGCGTCACTTTCCGATTCGAGAACGGCCACGCCGTTGACGTCGACTACCTGGACTATCACTAGAGAGGTGTCCTGATGCCGATGGAGAATCCCCCACACCCGGGCGAGATTGTGAAGTACGACTGCATCGAGCCCCTTGGGCTGACGGTTACGAGGGCTGCCCAGGGCCTGGGCGTCACCCGTCAGGCCTTGTCGGACCTCGTCAATGGCAGAGCCGGCATATCCGTTGAGATGGCATTTCGCCTCTCGAAGGCTTTCGGCTCAACGCCGGAGACGTGGCTGGGCTTGCAGACGGCTTACGACCTCTGGGCGGCACAGGATCGCGCAAGCCAGCTAAAGGTGGAGCGATTTCGGCTTCCCAACCGGGCGTAACGCCTAGCGCATGATCTCCGGATCGGCGGGGGTTTCGGCGAGGCGCGGGGAGTTGCGGGGATGGCGGCCCATGCGACGGCGCCAGTGGGCGAACCGGTCGGTGAGGTCGGCGACGCGGCGTTCGATGCGCCCGCGCACCCAGGCGTGGGTCTGGCCGGTGTTCCGGTAGCGGTCGCGACGGCTGTTCAGGCGGCGCTTCTGGCGCTCACGCTGGATGGCCGTGAGGGAGCGCACGACCGAGCGCCGCAGCAGCAGCGAGGCCTCGTCGTGGTTGGTGTGGGCGCCCTCGCCGGGCTCGGGCACGACGCTGTCGACGATGCCGAGGCGGAGGCAGTCGTGCGAGGTGAGGCGCAGCCGCTCAGCCACCTCGTCGACATAGGAGGCGTCGCCGTAGAGGCGGCGGGCGGCATCTTCGGGTGAGACCACCTCGTAGACGGCGTTCTCCAGCATGAGCACGCGGTCGGCCACGCCCATGGCAACGGCGGCCTCGGAAGCCCCTTCGCCGGTGATAACGGCCAGGGAGGGCGAAGGCACGCGGAGCATCTCGCGCATGCAGCGGGCGATGGCGTCGCCGAGCCCCGCTTCCTCGGCCGCGAGGTCGGGTCGGGCGCCGGCGGAGTCGAGGAACGTGATGAGAGGGAGCCGGAACTTGCGCGCGAGGCGCATGGCGCGCCGCGCCTTGTGGAATCCCGAGGGCCCGATGGTTCCCGGTCCGGCGAGCCCCTGGAGGCGGTTCTGGCTGATGAGCATCACCGCCTCCCCGCCAAGCAGACCGATGCCGGCGCTGACGGCGGGGTCGTCCTCGCCGCTGCGGTCGCCGTGGATCTCGACGAAGGTGGTGGTGATGCGCCGGACGAAGTCGGGGGCGGTGGGGCGGTTCTCGTGCCGCGAAAGCTGCACCTGCCGCCAGGCCTCGAGGCGCGCGTACTCGCGCGGCTCCCGTTCCGGACGCCCAACCGGCCGGAGCTCGTAGTTGCTCATGAGCAGGTCGATGAGGAGGCCGAGGGAGGGGCGCAGGTCTTCTCGCTTCACAATCGCGTCGATGAGGCCGCGCCGCAGGTGCGATTCGGAGGTGTGGGCATCCTCGGGGAGCTCCTCGCCCGTGCGCTCGCGCATCTCGCGCAGGGCGGAGTATCCGACGAGGGCGTTGGGCTCCGCGATGATGAAGTCGGCGAGGTTGGCAAGGCCCGCGAAGGCAGAGCCGGTGGAGGGGTCGGCGAGGAGGGTGACGTGGGGGAGCCCCTTCTCGGCAAGCTTCTGGTGGGCGGTGGCGAGGCGGGGCAGCTGCATGAGCGCGAGAAGCCCCTCGCGCATGCGCACGCCCGAGGTTGAGAGCACGGTGACGACGGCGAGCCCCCGGCTGGCGGCCCGCTCGAAGGCGCGCGCAAGGCGCTCGCCGCTGGCGACGCCGATGGAACCGCCGAGAAAGCTGAAGTCGAGGGCGGCGACGACGACCTCGCGGCCGTAGAGGGTGCCCGTACCGGTAAGGGCGGCTTCGGCGAGGCCGGTACGCCGCTGCGCCGCTAGGACGCGGTGGCGGTAGGACTGGCGCTCGCGGAACTGGATCGGGTCGAGCGCGGTCACGCTGCGATCGGTCTCGTGGAAGCTGGAGGGGTCGAGGATGCCCGCTACGCGCTCGCGCGCGTTGAGGTGGTAGTGGTGACCGCAGGCATGGCAGACGCGGTGCCGCTCGTAGCTGCGGGAGTCTCTCAGGTCGGCGTCGCAGGCAAAGCAGCGCTCGAGCCGTTCCTCCCCGGAACGGTCCCCGGCCCCATCACGACGAAGCAGCCCGCGAAGCGTCATCCCTGTGAGTGTATCAAGCGTCTTCTTCGGGGGCTGTTCCGGCGAGGACCTCGCGAGACTCACCTTCGATCCTCGGGCCGAGCACACCCTCGCGCTCAAGGGCGGTGATGAGGCGCTCGGCCTTCAGGAAACCAACGTTCAGACGGCGCTGCAGGAGCGACGGTGAGAGACGCGTGTGGCGGCTGGCAAGGTCTCGCGCGTCATCGAGGAGAGGGTCCCCGTCTTCGACGTCGATGTCGTCGCTGCCGTTCTGGGCGATGAGAGCCTCCTCGAGGAGATCGTCGGCGGTGTCTGGACGGAGGGCGTGGAAGCGCTCGTCGGCCCAGAACCCGACGAGCCGCTCGACCTCGGCATCGGAAACGTACACGCCCTGGATACGCTTCGGCTTCCCGGCGTCGGTGGGGAGGTACAGCATGTCGCCCTGGCCCAGCAGCTTCTCGGCGCCGCCCATGTCAAGGATCGTGCGGGAATCGGTGATGGAGGTGACGGCGAAGGCGACGCGGGTGGGGAAGTTCGCCTTGATGAGGCCGGTCACGACATCGACCGAGGGGCGCTGGGTGGCGACCACGAGGTGGATGCCGGTCGCGCGCGCGAGCTGGGCGAGGCGACAGAGCAGCTTCTCGACCTCGAAGGGGGCAACCATCATGAGGTCGGCGAGCTCGTCGATGATGAGCACCCAGTAGGGGAGCTTCTTCAGGACGCGGGCGTGGCGGTTGTAGGCCTCGATGTTGCGAACACCCACCTCGGAGAACTTGCGGTAGCGCGCCTCCATCTCCGAGACGACGGCCTGGAGGGTGCCCACAACCTTGTCGAGGTCGACGATGACTTCGCTGAAGGCGAGGTGGGGGAGGCGCCCGTAGGTCGTCATCTCGACCCGCTTGGGATCGATCATGATGAAGCGCACTTCGTCGGGCGTGGCGTTCGTGATGAGGTTGGTGACGATGGCGTTCAGGCAGACGCTCTTTCCGCTACCGGTGGCGCCGGCGATGAGGAGGTGGGGCATCTTCGCGAGATCGGCAACGACGGGCACCCCGGACACGCCCTTGCCGAGGGAGATCGCGAGCTTCGACTTCGCGCTCATGTCCTGATACTGCGAGCTCTCCATGACGTTACGCAGGGTGACGACACTGGCGGTCTCGTTGGGCACCTCGATGCCGACGATGGCGCGGCCGGGCACCGGCGCCTCAATGCGGAGGCTGGGAGCGGCGAGGGCAAGAGCGAGGTCGCTCTGGAGGGCGGTGATCTTGTTGACGCGGACGCGGGTGCGGCCGGTCTCAACGCGCTCCTTCGTGGGCCGGCCACTTGCATCGAGGACCGGCTTGTTGTCAGCGTCCTTGACGGGCACGTCCTTGTACTTGATCTCCCAGCCCGGTTCGACGCCGAACTGCGTGACCGCCGGCCCTTCGTTGATCTCGACGACGGAGGCATCGACGCCGAAGCTCGCGAGGGTGTCGACGATGAGCTGCGCGCGAGCGGCGTTGTCGTGCTTGTGGTTTCGGCTCGGCTTGGGCTCTTGGAGTAGCTCGATAGGCGGGAGCTGCCAGCCGCTCTTGTCCTCGAAAGCGAGTTGGTGGGGCTCTTCCTCTTCCGCGGGCTCAGGCAGGTCGTCTGGGTCGGCTTCGTACGAGTCGACGGGGTCCGGCTCGGCGGGGGCTTCGGTTTCGTCCTCGAACTGAGCGGTTGGGGCTTCGGCGACCTCGTCGGCGTGGGGGGCGCCAGGCTCGACGCGAGGGCGGAAGATAATGGGGGAGGGCTCGAACTCGACGGCAGATTGCGACTCAGCGCCGCCGATGACTGCCGTCCCGGCGCGCTCCCTGCGGCGGAAGAGGCGGGCGATGGTCGTGAGGCCGCGCCAGAAGGAGGCCAGCACCTGGTGGGGCCAGCGCCTCTCCCAGGCGTAGGCAAGACCACGGCCCGTGTACTGGAGAGCCGTGAGGGAGGGGCGAGGGACGAGGAGGGCGAGGGCGACAACCGCCGAGGCGATCCAGACAAGCACGTTGATCCAGCCGGTGACGATCGTGTGGCCGATCTCGCCGCCCAGGGTGACGTCGCGAAGCTGGACACCGGCGACGGTCCAGTCGGCGGTGTTCAGGCCGAGGGCGCCCCAGGCGAACAGGGCAAGGAAGGGGTAGCCAACGATTCGCCGCCAGAAGAGCAGGCGCTGCTCGTCACCGCGGCGCCAGGCGGTGACCGCCCAGGCGAGAAGCACGGCAGCCACGATGATGAGACCGAGCCCGAACGTCTCGATCAGCCAGGTGCGGACATCCTGAGCGATGCCGACGACATCGAAGAACCAGGGGAGAGCAGCGATGGCCGCCGCGAGCACGACGACGAGCCCAATCTGCGCGCGGAACATGCGCGACTTCGGGAGAGCAAAACGGGAGGGTGCGTCTTTGGGCCCGGACGTGGACCGGGCTCGGGAGCGAGCCGCCATTCGGACGGTACCCCGGCGCGGACGGACTCCCCACCGGCGCTGCTCAGATCGAGGGTTCTCGACTACACCTCGACCGTGACGGGCAACACCATCGGCCGTCGCCGTGTTTCATCGTACAAGAACTTGCTCAAAGCGTCCTTCAGGCGCGCGTTGACCTCCCCCGCAGGAGCGGCGTGCTCGCGTCCTTCCAGAGCGCCCTCGGCGACGCGGGCAGCGCGATCGAGGAGGGCTGCGTTTTCGTCGCTATCGACGAAACCGCGGGATAGCACCTCGGCCGGCCGCACGAGTCGGCCGGTCTGTGCATCGACGGCGACGATGACGACAAGGACGCCATCGGTCGAGAGGTGGGCGCGGTCGCGGAGGATGTACTCGTCCACATCGCCGATGCCGAGGCCGTCGATGTAGACGTAGCTGGCCTCGACGCGGCCCGCGAGGCGGGCCTCTTCCTCGTCGATCTCGAGGACGTCGCCGTCGGTGAGGACGAAGGCGTTGCCTTTGGGCACGCCCACGCGCTCGGCGAGGCGCGCGTGGGTCACGAGGTGACGGTACTCGCCGTGGATGGGAACAAAATACTCGGGCTGGAGAATGCTCTGGATAATCTTGAGCTCGTCCTGGCTGGCGTGGCCACGGACGTGCACGTTCTCGACGCGGTTGTAGAGGACGCGGGCGCCCTGACGGAAGAGGTTGTCGACGTTGCGGGCGACGGCCTGCTCGTTTCCGGGAATGGCGTTGGCGGAGAGGACGACGGTGTCGCCCTCGGCGATGGTGATGTGGCGGTGGGTGCCGTTGGCGATGCGGGTGAGGGCGCTCGTGGGTTCGCCCTGGCTCCCGGTAGTGATGATGGCGAGGCGCGAGGGAGGCGTCTTCTTCATCTCGTCGACGCCGACGATCGTCCCCTCGGGGGCGTCGAGGTAGCCAAGCTGGCGGGCCATGGCGACGTTGTCGATCATCGAGCGGCCGGTCACGAAGACCTTGCGGCCGGTGAAGACCGCGGCATCGACCACCTGCTGGGCACGCGAGATGAGCGAGGCGAAGGTCGCGACGATGACGCGTCCCTCGGCGTTGACCATGATGTTGCGAAGGGCGTCGCCGACGAGCTGCTCGCTGGGGGTGTGGCCCTCGACCTCGGCGTAGGTGGAGTCGGCCAGGAGCAGCAGGCAGCCCTCTCCGCCGATCTGGCCGAGGCGGGTGAGGTCGGTGTGCTGGTCCATGACGGGCGTGTGGTCGAGCTTGAAGTCGCCGGTGTGGACGAGCGTGCCGAGGGGCGTGCGGATGATGAGGCCGCAGGCGTCCGGGATGCTGTGGGCGACGGGGAAGAACTCGACCTCGAAGGCGCCCGCCTTGACGGTCTCGCCGGGCTGGACCTCGTGCAGGGGCTCGAGGGGGAGCTTGTGCTCCTGCAGCTTCACGCGGACGAGGCCCTGGGTAAGCCGCGTGCCGTAGATGGGCGCGCTGAAGTCGCGGCAGAAGTAAGGGAGCGCGCCCACGTGGTCCTCGTGGCCGTGGGTGAGAAAGACGCCGCGCAGCTTCTCGACGTTAGCCTGGAGGTAGGAAAAGTCGGGGATGACGAGGTCGACGCCGAGCATCTCCTCCTCGGGGAACATGAGGCCGACATCGACGACGATGATGTCGTCGCCGTACTCGAAGAGCATCATGTTGCGCCCGATCTCGCCGAGACCGCCAAGGGGGATGACGCGGAGGGTGGTGTTGGGTGTCGGGTTGGTCACGGGCTACTCGAACAGCTTCATCTGCTGGGCGGGGGGCGCTTCTTCGGCGGGCTCGGCGCCGCCCGCGCGGCTGGCGCGGGCGCGTTCGAGCAGCTCGGGGAGGGTGCGGAAGTCGTCGATGATGACGCTGCGGAGGCGCTGCTGGTGGAGGGCGGCGGCGGGGTGGTACATCGGCACGAGAATGCGGCCGTTCGCCTCGCGGGGGCGGCCGTGGATGCGCGAGATCGCCTGGTTGGGGAAGAAGCGCGACATGGAGTAGCGCCCGAGGGTGACGATGAGGAGGGGGTCGATGAGGCGGATCTGGGCGCTGAGGTAGTCGCTGCAGGCCTCGATCTCGGTGGGCAGGGGGTCACGGTTGCCGGGCGGGCGGCACTTGAGGACGTTGCAGATGTAGACCTCGGGGCGGGTGAGTCCGGCCTCGCCAAGCAGCTCCTCGAGGAAGGCGCCGGCCTGGCCGACGAAGGGGCGTCCCTGGCGGTCCTCGTTCACGCCGGGAGCCTCACCAATGAACATCACCTCGGAGTCGAGCGGGCCTTCGCCGGGGACGGCGAGGGTTCGGGTGCGGGCGAGGGTGCATCGCTGGCAGCCGCGGACCTCGTCGTAAAGCTGCTCGACTTCCTGTGCGACCGTCACGCGGCAGCCTCCGGAACCTCGGAACCGTCTCCGCGCGGCGTGTACAGAATCTTCGCGAAGAGCACGCCGAGGAAGTAGAGCCCGAGGAGGGGGATGGCGACGACCGACTGGGTGAGCGGGTCGGGCGTTGGGGTGGCGATCGCGGCGAGGATGAAGACGAGCACGATCGCGTAGCGCCAGAAACGCAGGAGCTGGCCCGCCGTCACCATCCCGACACGGGCGGCGACGGCGAGGACCATGGGGAGCTGATAGGCGATGCCGATCCACAGAATGATGCGCGTGACGAAGCTGATGTACTCGTGGATGCCGGTCACGCTCACCACGTTCTCGGACGCCACCCCGAGCAGGAAGTCGAGCGCGCGGGGGAGGACGACGTAGTAGGCGAAGGCCATGCCGGCGAGCATGAAGAACATGCAGCCGAAGGTGCCGAGGAGAAGGACACGGCGCTCCCCCCTGGTGAGGCCGGGCACGATGAAGGCGAGAACCTCGTAGATGATGATGGGGAGGGCGAGGAGGAGGCCGCCGTAAATGGCAATCTTGAAGATGGCGGAGATGCGGTCGGTGGGGGAGAAGGAGGCGAGGCGGAAGTTCTCCTCGCTCTTGCCGGAGAGGTAGTCGTAGGCCTCCTGGACCGTTTCGAGTCTCCTGACGTCGTCCGGCGCCACCTCGGGGGTGCTGAGCCCCCCGGAAGCCTTGGAAAGGGCGTTTTCGAGGGCCCTCGTAATCTGCAGATCGTTGAGCGCCAGACCCTCCGGCGTGGGGCCACGGAGCTCAGCCTCTGGAGGGATGTACCGCCCGTCGGGATTCCGCTCGTGCACCAGGAGGGCCAACTCGTCCTGGACCAGCTCGAGGTTGACGTCGATGCGGTCGCGGGCGGGCGTGAGGAGGATGTCGAAGGTGTTGGGGAGGTTGTCGGGGGGGTCCCAGGTGAAGAACAGGACCGCGATCACGCCGACAAGCAGGGCGGCGGCGGCGACCATGAAGCGATTCCGCAGCTCGACGAGGTGCTCGATGATCGTGAGATCGGAGCCGTCCTGCTGCTCGATAGCCTCCTCGGGCCCCTCTTCGGGGTTGACGACCGTGCTGTCAGTGACCATGTGAGCTAGAAGACGAGCGGCTTCTCAGGCTGGGCCTCGGCTTCGTCCTCCGCCTCCGCCTCGGGTTCGTTCGTCGCCTCGGGGGCGGGCGTTGCCAGCGTCTCGCGCGACTCGATCGTGCCGATGGCGGGCATGTAGGAAGGACCGGGCGTGCCCCGGGGCGGCTCGGCGCCGTTGACGTCCGCGTCGGCGGCGGCGCCGTTCGCGCCGGCAGTCGCGGGGGCCGGCTTATCCTCCCGGGACGCGACGGGCTCGCCAGCCTCGCCCGCGCTGGTAGCGGCTTCCTCGATGTTCGTGCGGACCACCCCAAGCTCCTCGGCGGCCTCGGACGTGACCTCCTCCACTTCCCCGCGAACCTCGGTGAGCTCGTCCTGCACCTCACGCACCGTCGTGCGCATCTCCTGGACGTCGGCGCGGACGGCCTCCATCTCCTCGTTGAGGTAGGCGAATTCCTCGCTGAATTCGTCGCGCACGAGGCGCGCGTAGCGCTGGAGCTTCTTCACTCCGCGACCAAGGTAGTAGGCCATCTCGGGCAAGCGACGGGGACCCACGACGATGACGATGAGGGCCACGATGAGCAGGATTTCCTCGAGGCCAATGCCGAGGAACTGCAAGGCTGACGCTCCAGAGCGGCGCCGGGACAGGGAAGCTTAGTCGCCGTCCTCGATGCCGTGGTCTTGGACATAGTCTACCGCGTCCTGCACGGTGACGATCTTTTCGGCATCTTCGTCGCTGATCTCGAGCTGTACGTCGCCGGAGAACTCTTCCTCCAGGGACATGATGAGCTCGACCAGATCGAGGGAATCGGCTTCGAGGTCATCGACGAAGGAAGCCGTGGGGACGACATCTCCCTCATCGACACCCAACTGCTCGACAACGATGGCGCGGACCCGCTCAAAGATTGATGCCATCTACGTCTCCTCAGCGGTGCTTGTTGACTCGCCCGGCTCTTGCGCCCGAGCAGCGCTGATCTCTTTGCTGACCGTCCGCAGCACCCCGTTTACGAACCCGGCTGACGTCTCGCTTCCGTAGCGGTGGGCAAGCTCGACAGCCTCGTTTACGACGGCTCCGACCGGCGCAGAATTATCGTGAAGCAACTCCCAGAGCGCAAGTCTGAGGATGGTTCGCTCGACGACGGGAAGGGTTCTGAGGGGGTGGCGGGGGGCAACGGGCTGGAGGCGACGATCGAGGTCGTCGCGGGAGTCAAGAATGCCCCGGAGCACCTCGCGGCCGAAACTGGAAGGCCGTTTGCCGGTCACCTCGCGGTCCTCGCCGGCAACCTCCTCGAGGCGGCGGTCATAAGCGGCCTCGGCGTCGTGGCCGGAGGTCTCAGCTTCGTAGAGGGCTTCGACGACGAGGCAGCGCGCGCGACGCAGGACGTGGTCGGTCACGCCATCACCATGCCGCCATCCACGTGGATGCACTGGCCGGTGATGTAGGAGGCGCCGGGACCGGCGAGGAAACGCACGAGGGGCGCGACCTCCTCGGGGCCGGCGAAGCGATCGAGGGGTACCTGGCCGAGCACGTTCTGGCGCTGCTCCTCGGTGAGGGGCGCGGTGATATCGGTTTCGATGAAGCCGGGGGCGATGGCGTTCACGGTGACGTTTCGCGAGGCGACCTCGCGGGCGAGGGAGCGGGTGAAGCCGATGAGTCCCGCCTTGGAAGCGGCGTAGTTCACCTGGCCCGCGTTCCCCATGACGCCGACGACGCTGGTGATATTGATGACGCGGCCGGCCTCGGAGCGTAGCAGCTGCCGCATCGATGCCTTGGTGACGGCGAAGACGCCGCGCAGGTTCGTGCGCTGCACGACGTCCCAGTCGTCCTCGGACATACGCATGAGAAGGCCATCGCGGGTGATGCCGGCGTTGTTCACGAGAATGTCGAGCCCGCCGAGCTCATCGGCGGCAGCCTTGACGAGGGCGGCCGCCTGGTCGCTCTCGGCGATGTCGCCGGGGAGGGCGGCGGCAGTCCCGCCCTCGGCCTCGATGGCGGCGACGACCTCGCGGGCGGCGCCCTCGCTGGCGTTGTAGTTGACGGCAACGCTCGCGCCGGCGCGGGCGAGCTCGATGCAGATGGCGCGGCCGATGCCGCGCGAGCCGCCGGTTACGAGGGCGCGGCGTCCTTCAAGCTCGGACACGGTTACAGCTCGACGTGGACGGACTCGGCGCTGTTGACGGTGATGCAGGTGGAGCGGCGCAGCATGCGCTTGATGATGCCGCTGAGCACGCGGCCGGGCCCGAACTCGACAAACGTATCGACGCCCTGCTCGCCGAGGAACTCGACCGTTCGCGCCCACTGCACGGGGCGGTGAACCTGATCGACAAGCTCGTTGCGAACCGTCGTTATGTCGTTGATGGCAGTAGCCGTGCAGTTGGCCACGACAGGGACCTGCAACTCGGAGAAGCCGGTGGTGGCGACGGGATTGACCATGCCTTCGGCGGCGGAGCGCATGAGGGAGCTGTGGAACGCGCCGCTCACGCTGAGGGGGATGACCTTTTTCGCGCCGCGGGCCTGGGCGTAGTCGAGGGCGCGGACGACCGATTCGCGCGGACCGCCGACGACGATCTGACCGGGCGCGTTGACCGTGCAGATCTCAGCGCCGGACTCGCGGCAAACGTCCTCGCACTCGCTCACATCGAGGCCGATGACGGCGGCCATGGTTCCGGGGCGGGCCTTGCCGGCAGCGGCCATTAGCTCGCCGCGGGTACGGAGCAGGCGAATGGCGTCGTCGAAGGTGAGGGCGCCGGCGGCCACGAGGGCGGGGTACTCGCCCAGGGAGTGGCCAGCCACGAAGGCGGGGCGTTCGAGCAGGTCGGGGTTCAGGTCGGTTGCGACGCGGAGGAGGGCGAGGCTGGTAACGGCGATCGCGGGTTGCGTGTTCTGGGTCTGCTGCAGCTCGTCTTCGGGCCCTTCGAAGCAGATGCGGGAGAGGGGGATGCCGAGAATCTCATCGGCGCGGTCGAAGAGCTCCTTCGCGGCGGGGAACTCGTCGTAGAGGTCCTTGCCCATGCCGACGACCTGGGCGCCCTGCCCGGGGAAGACGAAGGCGCGCCGTCCCTCGGCGGCTTCACGCAGCGCAAGGAAGGCGGTGGAGGACGTGGGGGCTACCCTTCCAGATCCGGATCGGGCATCCGCAGGACTTCCCGACCCCGATAGAGCCCGCACACCGGACACGTCTGGTGGGAGAGGCGCGGCGCCCTGCAGTCGCTGCAAATCACGACGTGGGGAGCGCGCAGGCGATGGTGCCCGCGACGCTTGCGCTGGCGAGTCTTGGGGTACTTGCGCTTGGGAAGGGGGGGCATCGGTTCGCTCCCGCGGTAGTGTGGCGCTCACGGCCTTCTTGCTCATGGTGATCGGTTGGGGCACGCGAGTCAGGATTCGCTCTCTCTCAGCGAGGCCAGGGCCGCCCATCGGGGGTCGCTGGTCACCGGCTCACAGGCGCATTCGCCCGTGTTTCTGTCGATTCCGCAGCTCGGGCAGAAGCCCTGGCATTCAGTGCTGCAGAGCGGCTGCATGGGAGCAGCCGCTTCACAATACTGCCGCACACCCTCCGTAATGTCGATCAGGTGGCTGCGGGAAATCGAGAAGGCTTCGGGGTCGCTGTCGTCGTCCTCGAGGCGGGCGCCGCTGGCCACGTCGTAGCGCTGCTCGTACACCTCGTCGAAGGAGATGGCGGTGGGGATGGCGACGGGCGAGAGACAGCGCGAGCACTCGGCATCGAGCGTGATGTCGAGAGAGGCGCGAACGAGCGCGCCGGCGCCGATGCGCACAAGCTCGACCCTTCCGCCGGTGACCGCGCCGGACGGAGACAACTCGTGGACGCGGGAGGCGCCGGGACCGTCGGCGAGAAGCTGGGAGGCGTTGAAGGCGAGGGTCGGGAATTCCATGCCGACCCTCCTGCAGGCCGTAGCACGGCGGCACGAATCAGTATAGCGCCGGGGGTGGTCGCGCCCCCGGGGAACATAACCGTGCGGGGGCGAGACAGATTCCCCGGGGAGGGTCGAAACGCCGTTTACTGGCCATCCGGCGCCGCCTACGCTTGTCGCTAGGGTTAGCCTCCGAATGCCACAGGTCGCAGACCTCGCCTCGCTCCAGGAATACGACGACACCCTTGTTGGATTGACCGCCGACCTGGAGGAGGCGCGAACGGACCTCGAAGACGACGAAGCGTTGCAGGCCGCGCAGACCGCCGCCACCGAGGCGGACGAGCACTGTGCATCCCTGGAACGCGAGCAGCGCCGGCTGGAGGGCGAGATCGACAGCCTTGTGGCGAAGGTCGAGCGCGAGGAGAAGCGGCTCTACGACGGCTCCGTCAAGCTGCCGAAGGAGCTGGAGGGCATCCAGCAGGAAGTCGCCTCGCTGCGGTCCCGCCTCTCTGACGTGGAGGACACCGAGCTGGCCCTGCTGGACAGGCTGGAGGAAGCGGAGGGGGCACGCGACTCGGCACGGGACGCGCTGGCGCAGGAGGAAACGGCCTCGAAGGAGAAGCACGAGCGCCTGGGCGGTGAGATCACGCGTCTGGAGGGGCGGATTGAGGAGATGACCGGGGAGCGGGACACGTGCAAGGAGCGACTGACGGCCACCCTGGTGGCGCAGTACGAGGACCTGCGCCGGCGGAAGGGTGGCGTGGCCGTGACCCACCTGCGGGCGGGGGCCTGCACCGGCTGCCGCGTGAGCGTGCCACCCTCGGCGCGCAAGCGGGCGCTCGACCCGGAAGCGCCGGCGCTCTGTCCCAACTGCGAACGGATCCTGGTGGGGTACTAGGGCGATGAAAGCGATCGGGTACTTCGTCGAGGGAGCGCAGGTGGACGGAGCGGAGCGTTCGCTGAGCCAGCAGACTGAGCGGTTCCTGGCCTTCTGCCAGGAGCACGGCTACCAGGTGGCGGCGACGTTCGTCGACACGAAGGACGCGGCAGAAGCCGACAACGGCTTCCGCCAGATGCTCAATTTCATCGAGCGAGGCGACCACGGGTTCGTGGTGGCGGTGGTGGACGGGCTGGGGGTGCTGGGAAGCGACCTCGGGCGGGCGGCGCTCAAGATGCTGACCATCGAGGCGGCGGGGGCGACGGTGTACGAGGCGGGGAGCGGGGAGGAGGCGGCCCGGTCGATCGTGGAGCAGTGGGGCGGACGGACAGCGCGGCCTCCGGTCTCGGAGCGGGTGCGGGCGGCGATGCGGCGGCGGGCAGTGCGGGGCGAGGCGCTGGGGCGGCCTCCCTACGGCTACTGCGTGGGGGCGAAGCGCCGGCTCGAGATCGTCCCGGACGAGGCGGTGGTCGTGCAGTACATCTTCCGGCTCTACCTGGAGGAGGGGCTGGGCATCCGGCGCATCGCAGGGCGGCTGAACGAGGAGGGCATCCCCACGCGCCGGGGTGGGCGCTGGAGCATGGTGAGCGTGCGGGACATCCTGCGGAACCGGGCCTACCTGGGGACGTACTCGCGCTTCGGCGTGCGCATCCCCGACAGCCACCGCGCGCTCGTGAGTCCCTCGGACTTCCGCAAGGTCCAGGAGAACATGGCAAAGCGGCGTCGAGGGGGCACGGGGCGGTCGCTGCAGCCCTTCCTGCTCAGCGGGCTGGTGTTCTGCGGGCGCTGCGACAACCGCATGATCGGGGTGAGCCGCCGCCAGCAATGGACGACGCGGGCCGGGGAGGAACGCAAGGCCACGTACCGGTACTACCAGTGCGAGAGCCGCACGAACCAGAACACGTGCTCCTACAACACCCAGCGGGAAGCGGAGCTGGAAGCCCGCGTGCGCGAGCTGCTGGCGGAGCCGAGCGGTCCCGCTGCCCGCCTCCAGCGCGCCGGCGGAGCCGACGCCTACGCCGAGGAGATCGCGGGCGAGATCGAGCGCATCGAGGGGCGGTTGCGGCAGAACCGGCGCCAGGTGGAGGCGCTGGTGGGGGAGGCGGCGAGCGGGCAGCTCCCGGTGGAACGCATGAAGGCGATCGGGGCGGGCCTGGCGAAGGACCAGCGCGAGCTGGAGCGGGAGGTGGATGAGGCGAAGGCGCGCCTCGCGGCCGAGCGCTCCGAGGCGGAGCGGGAGGAGCAGGCGGAGGCAACGTGCAAGCGACTGCTAACCCGCTGGGACGACTTCAACCTCGAGGAGCGGCAGGGGCTCCTGCGCGAGGTGATCGACCGGATCGAGGTCGACGGCGACGAGGCGCGCCTGCTGAGGCGGCACTGATGCGCCTTGTCGTGTATGCCGACGGCGCAAGCCGCGGCAATCCCGGGCCCGCCGCCATCGGCGCGAGCGTGCAGAGCGCCGCCGGCGACGAGCTGACATCGGTCAGCGAGACGATCGGGCGAACGACGAACAACGTTGCCGAGTACCGGGCCGCCATCGCGGGCGTGCGCGCGGCGCACGACCTGGGCGCCACGAGCATTGACCTGCGGCTCGACAGCGAGCTCATCGTGAAGCAACTGGCGGGACGGTACCGGGTGAAGAACGCGGCGCTGCGTCCCCTGTTCGCGGCGCTGGTGGAGGCACTGGAGGCGGTGGGGCCGTACACGGTGGGGCACGTTCCGCGGGCGCGGAACAAGCGCGCGGACGCTCTGGCGAACGAGGCGCTGGACCGGGCTCGCCGCTAGCGCTGGTCAGGGGTGTGGCGCCGCCGTACGCTGGAAGGGATCAGTGGGCCGGGCGATCGCGCCGGGACGTTCGCGTTCCGGTGAGGAAAGTCCGGACTCCGCCGGGCAAGGGTGCCAGGTAACGCCTGGGCGGCGCGAGCCGACGGAAAGTGCAACAGAAACATACCGCCCGCAGTGCTGCGGGTAAGGGTGAAATGGTGCGGTAAGAGCGCACCGGTGTCCTGGAGACAGGGCAGCCGTGCAAACCCCACCCGGAGCAAGGCCGAATAGGGGAGAAGGGCGCCCGGCCCGTTCGAACTCCCGGGTAGGCCGCGTGAGCGTCGCAGCGATGCGGCGCCCAGATAGATGATCGCCGCCAATCGGCCTAACCCACCGAAGGCACAGAATCCGGCTTACAGGCCCGCTGATCACCTTCCCAACCGCTCTCGTTCCTCCACCGCCGGACGCGCTCCGAAGTCGAGCGCGGGACGCCCCGAAAAGGGGCCGCTGAGTTGACACCATGGGGGACCCGGCGTACAACCAAATTTGGTTTGCGCCGCGATTCACAATCTCCCACGAAGCGCGATTTCGAGCGCGTTCGTGCCACCAACCACACAAGGGTGAGGCGAGGAGGAGGCGAGATGCTCGGCATGCCGCTTCGCCGCCGTCTGCGCCTGTTGGTTGCGACGGTCACGGCAGCGCTTCTCGCCCTCCTTGCGACCGGCACCGCCTCGGCGATCCAGCCCGGCGGCATCACCGACGAAGCGCGGCTGATGAACGACCTCTTCTGGATCGTGACGATCGCGGGCCTGATCGTGTTCGGGCTCGTGGGCGCGGCGCTGGTCTACGCGATGATCCGCTACCGCCGCCAGAACGATGAGCTGCCGCCCCAGTTCCACGGGGGCGGCAAGATCGAGGCCGCGATGGTGGGCGTACCCGTCCTCATCGTGATCGGGCTCTTCACCATCTCGATGATCATCCTCGTCCAGATCGACGACAAGGCCGAGGACGAGGCGCTCACCATCGACGTCACGGGATTCCAGTTCTCGTGGCAGTTCGCCTACAACCTCAACGACCTGGGGACGAATACCGACCCGAACGCGGAAGGCACGATCGCCGTCATCGGCACGCCCGCGAACGACCCGATCCTGTACATGCCCGTCGATGAGCCGGTGGAGTTCCTGCTCAAGTCGAACGACGTGATCCACTCCTTCTACGTGAAGGACTTCCTCTACAAGCTCGACCTGATCCCGGGCCGCGTGAACTCGTTCACGGTGACCGCCCGTGAGACGGGCGACTTCAGTGCGCAGTGCGCGGAGCTCTGCGGCACCAACCACGCCCTCATGCGCTTCATCGTGCGGGTGGTGGAACGGGACGAATTTGACGCGTGGGTGGCCGCCGAGGCCGCCCGCCAGCTCGGGGACGGCGCGCTCGTGTCGGCCTCGGGGACGCAGGGAGACTGAGGAGGCCCGATGGCAACGGTCGCAGTACCACAGCTGAGCGGCTACCACCGGCCCGCCGTGCTCGACTGGATCATGACGGTCGACCACAAGCGACTCGGCATCCTCTACCTGTACTTCACGCTCTTCTTCTTCGCCGTCGGCGGCATCCTCGCGCTGCTGGTACGCACGCAGCTGGCGGTCGCCGATAACTCGTTCGTCGGGAACGACGCCTACAACCAGATCTTCACGATGCACGCCTCGGCGATGCTGTTCCTGTTCATCATTCCCGTCTGGGCTGGGTTCGGGAACTACCTGGTCCCGCTCCAGATCGGGGCGGCCGATATGGCCTTCCCGCGCATCAACGCGCTCTCGTTCTGGATGCTGCCTCCGGCCGGCATCCTCATGTTCGCCGGCTTCATCGTCGACGGCGGAGCGGCGGACGGCGGCTGGACCGCCTACAGCCCGCTGGCGCAGCAGACGGGCGTGGGCATGGACATGTGGATCATCGCGGTGATCGTGCTTGGCATGTCCTCCACGATCGGCGCGGCGAACTTCCTCGTGACCATGTTCCGGATGCGGGCGCCCGGCATGACGATGTTCCGCATGCCGATCTTCTGCTGGACGATGCTGGTGACGGCACTCCTGCAGCTGCTGGCGACGCCGGTGCTCGCGGCCGCGCTCGTGATGCTCTTCATCGACCGGAATTACGGCGGCCAGTTCTTCGATCCGAACGGCGGCGGCAACGTGGTGCTGTGGCAGAACGTGTTCTGGTTCTACTCGCACCCGGCGGTCTACATCATGATCCTGCCGGGCATGGGCATCGTCTCGGAAATCCTGCCCGTGTTCTCGCGCAAGCCGCTCTTCGGCTACAAGGCGTTCGTCTTCGCAACCATCGGCATCGGCGGCCTGGGATTCAGCGTGTGGGCTCACCACATGTTCACCACGGGCTCGGTACTGCTGCCGTTCTTCGGCTTCATGACCTTCATGATCGGCGTCCCGACGGGCGTCAAGATCTTCAACTGGCTGGGCACGCTCTGGGGCGGCTCGATCTCGTTCCCGACGCCGATGCTGTTCGCGATCGGCTTCGTGAGCATGTTCCTGATCGGCGGCATCAACGGCACCTACAGCGCCGCCGTGCCCGTCGACTTCGCCCTGCACGACACCTACTTCGTGGTGGCGCACATCCACTACGTCCTGTTCGGAGGCTCGGTGTTCGCGGTCTTCGGCGGGCTCTACTACTGGTTCCCGAAGATCTGGGGACGGCAGCTGAACGAACGGCTCGGCAAGCTGCACTTTGTGCTGATGTTCGTGGGCTTCAACGTGGCCTTCTTCCCGATGCACATGCTCGGGCTCGACGGGATGCCGCGACGCATCGCGGTCTATGCCGACAGCGCGGGCTGGGAAGCCCTGAACATGCTCTCGACGGGTGGGGCCTTCCTCATCGCCGTGAGCATGATCCCGTTCCTGATCGCGGTGGTCATGGCCTTCATGCGGCCGAAGGACCAGCCGGACGACCCGTGGGAGGCGAATACGCTCGAGTGGGCGACGACCTCGCCGCCACCGGACTACAACTTCGACAGCCTGCCGCCGGTGCGCTCGGAGCGCCCGCTCTTCGACGCGCGGCACAGCGGTGAGGAGCAGGGGCACTAGTCATGGCTGCTCACGGCACGGCGGAACGGCAAGGCATGACGAACTCGATGCTCGGGTTCATCCTGTTCCTCGCCTCCGAGGTGATGTTCTTCGGCGGGCTCTTTGCGGCGTACTTCATCGCGCGGGCCGACGCGCCGGCGTGGCCGCCGCCGCTTACCCCGGAGCAGATCGCCGAGGGCGTGCACCTCGAGCTCGAGGTTCTGCTGCCGGCGATCTCGACGGGCATCCTCGTGCTCAGTTCGGTGACGATGCAGTACGCGGTGTGGCAGATCCAGAAGGGCAACCAGGGCGGCATGCTCTGGGGCCTGTTCATCTCGCTGGCGCTGGGCATCGTCTTCCTCGCGGCGCAGCTGTACGACTACACGCAGCTTCACTTCCGCGCCGACGACACCATCTACGGCACGACCTTCTACACGCTGACCGGCTTCCACGGCGCTCACGTGGCGGGAGGCGCGCTCTTCATCGCGGTCGTGACGGTGCGAGCGCTCGGCGGACAATTCACGGCAGAGAACCACGAGGCAGTCGAGGCGTCGTCGATGTACTGGCACTTCGTCGATGTGGTCTGGATCGCCCTCTTCACCGTTCTCTACATCATCAAGTAGCCAACAAGGACGAAGGACTTTGGAGCACGAGAGCAGCGAGCACGAAGCCCACGTCGGGCCAGACGTCCATCTGCCGGATCCGAGCATCTGGCCGTTCGTGGCGGGGCTCGCGATCATGCTGCTCACGGCGACCCTTGTCTGGTGGGCGCGGGTCGAGGACCAACGCAGCCTGAGCGGTCCGCTGCTGGGCGCTTCGGCCGCCATCACGCTGTTCTCGGTAGCCGGCTGGGCCTACGAAGACGGCCGCATGCGCCAGAAGGCGCGCGAGCAGGAAGAGCACGCACGCCAGGGCGCGCGCCGCACCCAGGTCATCACCTTCGCCATCGCCGAAGGGCAGCTTGATACGGCTGTCGGTGAGGGCGGCGTCATCGACGCCATCCAGAACGCGCACGACGACCTGCGCGCGGCGCCCGGCTTCGAGGACCTCCGCATCAACGTCTCCAGCGCGGAGGAAGGACCGTCCCAGGTCATCGTGGAGACGACGTGGTCGACGGCCGACGACCTGGCGGCGTTCGAGGAGACGGAGCGCGCGATCCTCGACCTGATCAGCCAGCACGGGGACGAGGTGGTGGCGGGTTCGCCGCAGACGTTCGACATGCAGGTGGTGCGCGACACGAAAGACACGACGGTGCGCTTCAGCATGGGCGCGGCGGTCTCGCTGTTCGGCGCCCTGCTGGTGGGCGGATTCGCGGTGGGGGCGGGGCTGAACCTGTTTGCGAGCGAGGCGTCAGGCGGCGAGGGCGGAGGGTTCGTCCCGGTCCAGCTTGGCCCGTTCGTGGACACGATCACGATCAAGGCCAGCGACTTCGACTACACGGAAGTCACGCTGCCACCGGGCGTCGAGTTCACGATGACGCTGGACAACCAGGACGACTCCGTCGCCCACAACATCATCTTCTACCAGGGCGATGTGGCTGCCCTGGACGAGCCGGTCCTGGAAGGCTGCATCAGCGGCTGCGAGGACGACGGGACAGCGGTGCGGACCGAGCTCGCGACGGGCATCATCCAGCACACCTTCACGTTCACCACACCGCCGCCGGGCCGCTACGCATTCTGGTGTGACGTCCACCCCGATACGATGATCGGCATGCTCATCATCGAAGAGGGAGCGCCACTCCCGGGCGAGGCGCCCGCAGCTGAGGAGCCAGTCGAGGGTGAGGGCGAAGGCGAAACCGAAGGGGAAGCCGCAGAAGCCGAGACCGAGGGCTAGAGAGCCCCGCTTCCCTACTCCAGCGCACCCTCGACGAGCAGTTCCGTGAACTCCTCGTCGCTCAGGCCGAGCGTGTTCTTGAGCACACGCTCGGTGTCCTCCCCAAGAAGCGGCGCGGCCTTTGAGGGGCCGCCGGGGGTCTTCGAGAGGCGGAAGGCGGCGGAGTCGTAGGTGCGAGCGCCCATGGTGGGGTGCTCCAGCACGGCGTAGTGCCCCCGGTGCTTGAGCTGCGGGTCGCGGTGCATCTCCTCGGGCGACTTCACGATGCCGGAGGGGATGCCGTTATCGCGCATCGCCTTGTAGGCCTGTGCGGCGGTGCGTTCGCGGCACCAGAAGTCGATGTGGCGGTCGATTTCCTTCTGCTCGTTGAGGCGCGACCACTTGCGGCGCATGCGCTCCAGGTCGGTCCAGTCGGGCCGGCCGATGGCGGCGCGGAAGCCCTCCCACTCCTGCTCGGTGAAGCAGGCGATGACGACGTAGCGGCCGTCCTTGCAGCGGTAGGCGCCGTGAGGGGCGGCCTCGGGGTCGCGGTTGCCGAGGCGCTCGGCTTCGCGGCCGTTGGCGGTCCACTCGAGGATGCTGGTCCCGAGGGCATGAACGGCGCCCTCGAACTGGGAGAAGTCGATGTACTGGCCCTGGCCGGTGCGGCGGCGGTAGTCGAGGGCGGCGACGAGGGCGAGGGCGCCCACGTGGGGCACGAGGAAGTCGGTGTAGGCGACGCCGGTGCCGATGGGCTCGCCGTCGGGCCAGCCGGTGAGGTGGTTGAAGCCGGAGGCGGCCTGGAGCACGTGCCCGTAGCCCATGTAGTGCGCCCAGGGACCGGTCTGGCCGAAGAGGGGCATCGAGATCATGACGAGGTCGGGGCGCACCTTGCGCAGCTCCTCGTAGTCGAGCCCCAGCTTCTTGAGGGAGCCGGGTGTGAAGGACTCGGTGACAACATCGGAGACGGCGACGAGGCGCTTGAGGAGTTCCTTGCCCTTCGCCGTCTTCAGGTTGATGGTGACGCCGAGCTTCGAGCTGTTGAAGTTGGCGAAGTAGCCGGAGTTGTCGTAGTGGGGCTCGTTGTCGGTGAAGGGGCCGGCGCGACGCAGGGTCTCCATGCGCGTGGCGGACTCGACGCGGATAACCTCGGCGCCGTGGTCTCCAAGGTACTTGGCCACGGTGGGGCCGACACCGACCCAGGAGAGGTCGGTGACGCGCAGGCCTTCGAACGGTTTCGGCTTGCTCCCGTTGCTCGCCATCTCAGATCACCATGCTACGCCGCAGCTTCGCGACCTCGTCTGCGTCGAGCCCGAGGAGGTCGCCGTAGACCTCCGCGTTGTGCTCGCCGACGTGGGGGGCGCGCCCGCGCTGCTTCCAGGGCGTGCCGGACAGCTTCCAGGGGGCGCCCGGGTACACGAACGTCTCGCCGATGTCCTCGTGGCGCACCTGCACCCAGTAGTCGCGGGCGGCGAGCTGGTCGCTCTCGACGATCTCGCGGGGGCTGTAGACGGGCGCCCAGCCGACGCCGCGGGCCTGAGCCTCGCGCACGAGGTCGTCCTTGCGGCGGGTGCGGCAGAACTTCTGCATGATGCCGACGAGCAGCTCCTGTTCGTCCTCTTCGAGGGGCTGGACGACTTCGAGTCGCTCGCGCCAGTGGGGGGCGGTGAGGGGGCCGGCCTCGCCGGTCTGGTCGAGCCAGTCGATCATGGCATCCGAGGTGGGGCCCACAAGGCCGCCCAGCCCGAGCGCCGCCACCCAGCCGTCGGCCGTCTCGTAGATGTAGCGCGGACCCTCGCGGCCGCTGACCATGCGGCCCGAGCCGGGACCGCGGTTGTTGATCTGGAGGATGTCCCAGGTCTGCTGGGCGTTGTCCATGGCGTTGGCCATGGACTCCTGCATGGAGACATCGACGTGCTGCCCGAGCCCGCCGTTCATTCCGCGGGCGTAGAGGGCGATCACCGCGCCGACCGCGGCCTGGAGGTTGACCTGGGCGTAGGCCTGGGGGGCGGTGGTGCGGACGGGGCCGCGTTCGTCGCTGCCGTTGAGGTACATATGCCCGCCCATGGCCGAACCGACGATGTCGGTAGCGGGGAGGTTGCGGGCGGGACCGGTCTGGCCGTAGTTCGTGATGCTGACGACGACGGCCTCGGGATTCACCTTCGCGAGGGTGCGGGGATCGGCGCCGATATCCTTCGCGGTTCCAGGGGCGCTCGTCTCGATGACGGCGTCGGCGCCGGCCACGAGGCGGTGCAACAGGTCACGGCCGGCTTCCAGGCGCGTCTCGCAGGTGATGGAGCGCTTGCCGGCGTTCATGGCCCACCAGTAAAGGCTCGACTCGCGGCCCTCCTCGTCGCGGAAGAACGGACCGTTGGCGCGCGTGCGGTCGCCGGCGCGCGGCTCGACCTTGATGACGTCCGCGCCCAGCTCGGCGAGGAGGCGAGCGCAGAGCTGGCCCTTCTCGTCGGCGATGTCGACGACGCGGTAGCCGCTCAGGGGGCCATTGGGGTGTGGGAGGGGGACACCGTCGGCGCGGTCGGTCACGCCCGAGTTCTACCGCCGCCCGGCGGCTGTGTGCAAGGGCGACGGCGCCGCTAATCGTCGTCCGTGAGCGACTTCCCCCACATGCGCGCTATCAGGAACTCAGGGCCCGGCAGCCACAACGCGAAGGGAAGCAGCACAGCGGTCGCGAAGAGTTTCGCGGTGACCACCATGGCTTCCTCCGCCCACTCCATGGCTCGCTCGACGAGGAAGGACACAGCCCCTTCTGGGTCTTCAGCGGCTGTGCGCAAGGGCGACGGCCCCGTTGTCGGGCGCGCCGGGGCGGCCGTCGAGGACGGCATCGATGGCGTCGCGGAGGGCGTCGATGCCCCAGCCCTTGCTCGCAGAGATGTGGCGAATGTCGCCGGGGACGGGTCCGGCGCCGTCGAGAAGGGCGCGGGCATCGGCTTCGGTCTCCGGCGGGGAACCATCGTCGCAGGTGAGGGCGTCAATCTTGTTGAGGGCGACGATGGTGGGGCGGCCGAGCACGGTCAGGTCTCGGAGGACGCCCTCGACGGTCTCGGCCTGGGTGCCGGCGTGGGGGTGGGAGACATCGACAACGTGCAGGAGCACATCGGCTTCCTCCAGCTCCTCAAGGGTGGCGCGGAAGGAGGCGACGAGCTGGGTGGGGAGCTTCTGGATGAAGCCGACGGTGTCGGTGAGGAGGGCGGGGCGGCCGGAGGGGAGGGCCATCTTGCGGGTGACGGGGTCGAGCGTGGCGAAGAGCTTGTCCTCGGCGCGCTGGTCGGCGCCGGAGAGGGCGCGCATGAGCGTCGTCTTGCCGGCGTTCGTGTAGCCGATGAGGGCGACGACGGGGACGCCGGAGCGGCGTCGCTGGCGCCGGTAGAGCTCGCGCTGGACGCGGACCTGCTCAAGGTCCTTCCTGAGCTTGCTCATGCGGCGGCGGACGAGGCGGCGGTCGGTCTCGATCTGGGTCTCGCCGGGACCGCGGAGGCCGATGGCGCCCTCCATGCGTTCGAGGTGGCTCCACTGGCCGCGCAGGCGGGGCAGGAGGTACTCGGTCTGCGCCAGCTCGACCTGGAGGCGGCCCTCCCGCGTGCTCGCACGCATGGCGAAGATGTCGAGGATGAGGGCGGTGCGGTCGATGACCTTGAGCTGCAACTGCTCCTCGAGGTTGCGCTGCTGCGAAGGCGAGAGTTCGTCGTCGAAGATGACGGTGTTGGCGCGCTGCTCGATACAGGCGTCGGCGACCTCGCGGAGCTTGCCGCTGCCGATGTAGGTGGCGGGCTGGGGGCTGCTGCGGCGCTGCAGCGCACGGCCGACGACCTTCGCGCCGGCGGTGCGGGCAAGCTCGGAAAGCTCGGCGAGCGACTCGCGTGCAGGGAGAACCGCCCCCGGGGAGTCCACGGCGACGAGGTAGGCGCGATCGCGGGTCGGGGCGGTGGAGTGGAGGCGTTTCGCCATCGACTCAGCTTAGCCCATCGCCAGCGGACGGGAACACCGACGCCGCCTAGCATGGCGCGATGCGTACGTTCGCCACGCTCTTCGCCGGCGCGCTCGTTTGCTGTTTGCTCGCGGGTTGCAGCGGCGGGGACGACGATTCACCGCAGCCGAAGACCCCTTCTCCGGCAACTGCAACCGCGGTTGCGACGGCGAAAGCGACAGCCACGAAGTCCGCAGACGAAGCTGAGTCGGAGAAGAAGCCGGAGGAGGGCGCCCGGCCCTGGCAGAACCCGGACGGCCCCTCAGCGATCGCGATCGGTGGGGGAGAGCGTCCGGCGGTGCTGCTGGTCCCGCGGGACGCCGACCGCTCCCAGCCGCGCCCGCTCGTGCTGCTGCTGCACGGCTACGGCAGCAGCGGCGAGGGAGCGGACGCCTACTTCCAGTTCGCGGCGCACGTAGACGACCTGGGGTTCGGGCTGATCCTGCCGAACGGCACGGAGGACCCCGAGGGCGAGCATTTCTGGAACGGGACTGCCGAGTGCTGCGACATGCTCGATGCCGGCGTGGACGACGCCGGCTACCTGCGCGGACTCATCGAGGAGGCGCGAGCGCACGCGGCCTTCGACAAGGTGTTCGCGGTCGGGCACTCGAACGGCGGGTTCATGGCCTACCGGCTGGCTTGCGAGGCCATCCCGGGGCTGACCGCGATCGTGAGCCTCGCGGGCGGGACGTACGCCAACGCGGACGGCTGCCGCGCGCCCTCGATGGTGTCGGTGCTGCAGATCCACGGCGACCGCGACCTGGTCATCCGCTACGGGGGCGGACCGCTGAAGGGTCCGCTGGGGTGGACGGACTCCGTGCCCGGCGCGGAGGAGAGCGTGCTGCGCTGGGCGGAACGGGCCGGCTGCGACCTCAACGCCGCCGAGGAGCTGACGCCCATCGACACGGACCTGTTCGTGCGGGGCGCCGAGACGAGCATCCAGCGCTGGCGAAAGGGCTGCGCGGGGGGCACGGTCCACGAGCTGTGGACTATCAGGGGCGGGGGCCATGTGCCCCTGGTCTGGGGCACTGATTTCACAGAACGCATCCTGCTGTGGCTGAACGACGCCTACACGGGCGAGGTCACAATCGAGGCGGGCGGCGGCGAATAGGGGGCGCTAGAAGCCCTTCCAGTCCTGCATGCTCATCGCGCCGGGAGAAGCCGTCGCTAGGCCGGGGTCGACTCCCGGGGAGCAGGCGCTCCACGCAGGAGGCCCTCGGTGCTGAGGTCCTCATCGACATCGGGCCAATGTATCCCGAATCCACCGCCAGCAACTTGCCAGTTGTCCCGCTGCGCCTCAGTGGCACGGAGAAGCCGCGGATACCACGTAAGCGGCACGGAGATCGTGCGTCCATCGAGCAGGTCCACCGTGAGCGTGTCCTCGGTCACGCGCACGTCCTGCACCTTCTCTCCAGCCCTAGGTTCCGAAACGCTCATCCCAAGCCTCAAGGAGCATTGTCGCATAGCGCTCCACAAGTCTCTCGACTCGTCGGAGCTCGACTGGACGAAAGCCGTAGTTGGCCGCCAACGCGACTGGACGAAGCCAAAACTTGGCCGAATCGGCGTCGCGATCGACATGCACATGCGGAGGTTCGTTCGGTTCGTGACTGTAGAAGTAGAACCGGTATGGCCCTTCGCGAACGACCGTCGGCAAAGCGCTAGAAGCCCTTCCAGTCCTCCATGCGCTGGCACCCTTCCTCGACCTGGTCGTCGGGGGTAGTGACGGAGAGGCGGACGTAGCCCTCGCCGTTGAGGCCGTAGCCACGACCGGGGGTGACGACGACGGCGCACTCGTCGATGAGGCGGGCGGCGAAATCGCCGCTCGTGATGCCGTCGGGGAGCTTGGCCCAGACATAGAGCGAGGCCTTGGGCGGGTCAACCTCGAGGCCCATCTTGCGGACGGCCTCGACGATGCGGTCGCGGCGGCGCTGGTAGATGGCGTTGTGCTCGTCGATGACGTCCTGGGGACCTTCGACGGCCTCGATGGCCATCTCCTGGATGGCCTGGGGGATGCCGCTGTCGATGTTCGACTTGACCCGCATGAGGGCGTCGACGAGCTCCCCGTTGCCGACGGCCATGCCGATGCGCCAGCCGGTCATGTTGTAGATCTTCGACCAGGAGTTGAACTCGATGGCGACATCGCGGGCGCCGGGCACCTGGAAGATGGACATGGGGCGGTAACCGTCGTAGGCCACGTCGCAGTAGGGGTTGTCGTGGCAGATGGAGACGTCGTACTCCTTCGCCCAGGCGACGACCTTCTCGAAGAAGGCAACGTCGGCGACGGCGGCGGTGGGGTTGTTGGGGTAGTTCAGCCAGAGGACCTTGGCCTTGGCGGCGAGGTCCTCGGGGATGGCGTCGAGGTCGGGCTTCCACTCGGATTCGCGCGTGAGGGGGAGCTTAATGGTGACGCCGCCGGCGAACATGGTGCCGATCTCGTAGACGGGGTAGCCGGGGTCGGTGGCGAGGGCCACGTCGCCGGGATCGATGAGGGTGAGGGCCATGTGGGCGATACCCTCCTTCGAGCCGATGAGGGCGAGGCACTCGCGCTCGGGGTCGAAGGAGGTCTCGAAGCGGCGCTCGTACCAACCGGAGATGGCCTGGCGCAGCTCGGGCAGGCCCTCGGACTCGGGGTAGCGGTGATTGGCGGGGTCATCGGAGGCGCGGTGGAGGCGGTCGAGGATGTTGGGAGGGGTGGGAAGATCGGGGTCGCCGATGCCGAAGGTGATGACATCGATGCCCTGGGCCTTCTTGGCGGCGATGACCTTGGATATCTGGGCGAAGAGGTAGGGGGGAAGCTCTTCGACCCGCTTGGCCAGCTTCATAGCTACTCCTGGGGGTGCTCCTCGTGGGGTGCTTCTGGGAGTCAGATCAAACGCGCCCGCTTACAGCCGGCGCGCAGTCGCGTGATCGTAACGCGCACCGCTCGCAGCCGCAGCCGCATGGCCGGGAGAGGTGCTACAGGTCGGCGAGGCGCTGGATGAGTGACTCCCAGCGCCGCACCTCGGCGACGGGATCGTCGCTGTAGGGGGTAATCGTGACGGTGGTCACGCCCTCGGCGGCGAACTCGGCCATGCGGTCGAGGAAGCGCTCGCGCTCCTCTCCGGAGTCGAAGGAGGGGCCGGTCCAGGCGACGGTCTTCTCGATGGCGTCGTAGTCGGCGCCCTCGGCCTCGCAGTGGGCGCGGAGGACGTTGAACTTGTGCCGAACCTCCTCGGCCTCGCTGCTGGTCAGGTTGCAGGCGTCGGCGTAGCGGGCGACGAGGCGCAGGGTCTTGCGTTCGCCGCGACCACCGATCAACAGCTCCGGGTGGGGCTGGCTGACGACCTGGGGCACGTTCAGGGTCTCGGCGAGCTGGTAGTGCTTGCCCTCGAACGGTCCGTCGTCGTCGCTCCACATCTGGAGGCAAATCTGGATGGCCTCCTCCAGGCGCTCGAAGCGCTCGCCGAGGGGCGGGAAGGGGACGCCGAGGCCGAGGTGCTCCTGCTCGTTCCAGGCGGCGCCGATGCCGAGCCAGGCGCGCCCGCCGGAAAGCACGTCGAGCGTGCTGACCTGCTTGGCGAGCATGCCGGGATGGCGGTAGGTAACGCCCGTGACGAGCAGGCCGAGCCGGATGGTCGAGGTGCGGGCGGCGACGAAGCCAAGGGCGGTATAGCCCTCCAGCATGTCCAGCTCGGGCGCGCCGATCCACCCGATCTGGAAGAGGTGGTCCATGAAGGAGAGGCGCGTGAGGCCGACATCCTCGGAGACGGTTCCGAGGTCGGCGAGGCGCGGGCCCATCTCGGCGGGGCCGCCCTGCCAGGTGAAGTTGGCGACGTGGATGCCGGCCCGCACCGGCCCTAGGAGATGCCGCGGCGCTTGAGCTCGGCGGGCATGCGCTCGGCGTCGGCGCTGAGCATCGGGCCCTTCTGGTCGTCGGAGAGGGTGCCTGCGGCATCGGCGCCGAACTTCGCGCCGTCGAACAGGATCCACTTCTCGGGAACGACCTCGAGCACGACGCGCAGGGGCGAGTCGAGGGTCTTCACGAAGGCGGCAGCGGCCTCGGGGTTCGTCGGGTTCAGCTTGGCGGCGAACTCGGGGTAGAACCAGTCCTTGGTCTCGCGATCCTCGTGGATGATGCAGCGGCCCTTGGCCGTGGCGGCGCCGAAGGGACCGGCGTAGCCCGGAGGGCCGGCGGCGCCGCTGACGACGACGGAGACGCGCGGGTCGCGACGCACGGCGGAGATGCGGTGGCGGTGGGCGCCAGCGGTGATCCAGAAGCGTCCGTCCTTCCAGAGGAACGACATGATGACGCCTACGGGCCAGCCATCTTTGGTTCCCCAGTTGAAGGTGCACTCACCGACACCGTTGAGCAGGTCTTCGAGCTGCTGGTCATCCAGCGGGTAGATCGAGACAGTTTCGTGGTCTTCGACTCCGGGCATTTCGCCCTCCATTCGGGTCAGGGCTCCGCCGGGCGCACAAGACGAGCAGTGGCCGGACGAGCGCCTAACACTCGCAGTTTGCCGTGGCTGGCGCAAGCACGAGGGTTGGGCGCCTGGCGGACCACAGGCGCGCCCCGTGCTATGCTCCCGCAGAGGTCAGCGCGTCAGTTCGTCCCCATGAGACATCCCTGCTCACACGTCGATTGCCGCCGGAACCCAGCTATCGCCCCGGAGGCAATCACATGACATCGTTCGTCGATCGGACGCTTACCTGCTCGGACTGCGGCGTGCAGTTCACGTTTACGGCGGGCGAGCAGGAGTTTTACCAGTCCCGCGGATTCACCAACGAGCCGCGCCGATGTCCGGAGTGCCGGGCCGCGCGCAAGGCCGCCCGCGGCGAGGGCGGAGGCGGCGGTGGTGGCGGTGGCTACCGCAACTATGACAGCAACCGTGAGATGTTCAGCGCCGTTTGCGCCGAGTGCGGGCGCGAAGCGCGCGTTCCCTTCCAGCCCCGGGGCGACCGTCCGGTGTATTGCAGCGACTGCTTCCGGTCGCGCAGGCCGCAGCGCAGTGGCGACGGTGGTGGTCGTCGCGAGCGCAACTGGTAAGCGCTCAAGCTTCCCGCTTCCTCTTCCCTGAGCCGACGCTAGCCAGCGAAGGGCATTCCGTGCCCTGAAGGCGCACCCAGCGCCTATACTCCGCGCAGCCCACGGGAGGACTGCGTGGAACCAGACACGATCGAGCGGCTCCCCGAAATCCTGCGGTCGTACCTCTCCGAGCACCTGCCCAACGCGCGCAACGTCTCGATTCACAACGTGTCGCGCTCGCCGGGGGGCAACTCGCGCTCGATGTGGTTCTTCGACGCCGATTGGGAGGGGGAGGCGCCGATCGCGAAGCAGCTGATGTTCCGCGCGAACGAGAGCACGTGCTTCCGGGACGAGGAAGCGAGCCTGGAGAAGGAGTACCGCGTTTTCCGCGCCCTCCAGGACACGCCGGTTCCGGTGCCCGCCAACTACTGGTACGAACGCGACCCTTCGTGGGCGGGCGAGGACTTCGTCATCCGCGAGCGCGTGGAGGGCGACACGAACTTCCGCGACCTGCCGCCGACAAGCCAGCAGGCGATCCTCGACCACTTCGTCGAGATCCTGGCGGCGCAGCACAACCTGGACTGGGAAGCGATGGGGCTGTCGTTCCTAGGGGCGCCGCAGGACGGCCCCGAGTGCGCGCGGATGGTGGTGGAACGCTGGGAACGGGCGACGAAGCGGGAGCTACTCGAACCGCAGCCGGTGATGACGGCGACGATGGCCTGGCTCAAGCGGAACCTACCCACGGAGGTGGACCGCATCGTGCTGGGGCAGGGGCAAGTGGGGCCGGGGCAGGTCCTGTTCCGGGACGACCGCGTGGTGGCGTCGCTCGACTGGGAGTCGGCCTTCATCGGCGACCCGATGTCGGACCTGGCGTACCTCGACTTCATGGTGCGACCGCTGGTGGGGGACGAGGTTGTGGAGGGGCTGATCACGCGGTACGGGGAACTGAGCGGCATCCCCATTCGCCGGGACAACATGCGCTTCTACACGGTGTTCCAGTCCTACTGGGCGGTTTCGGCCTGCCTGGCGGCGGTGAACCGCTTCGCAACCGGTGAGATGCGCAAGACGCAGACGCTCGTGCTGGGGATGGCGGCGCCGCGTTCCTTCCTGCGACGCATGGAGCGCATCGTGCGAGAGGATGCCGCGTAACGATGCGACCAACACCAGCAGAAATCGTCGAAGGGCTTGAGTACAACCTGCGGGCGGACCTGATCCCGGAGCTGCAGTCCCCCTGGGCGAAGCGCATCGCGGGAAACATGCTCTGGGCGCTGGAGCACCTGAAACAGCGGCTGGAGCAGGAGCACGCCCTGGCGGTCGAGGAGAACGCCGACCTGCGTGGCGTTCTCGCGGCCGCGACCGCGGCCAGGGGCGAGGGAGGGACGCTGGCGGACGCGCTGGCATCGCTCGACCTGACGCCCGGAGAGGCGCGGGAGTGGCCGGCAGCCGAAGAGCTGACGGCCGAGAATGCCCGCCTGCGCACAGTCGTCGACGGCATCGTGGAGGCGTTCCCCGCCGAACGCGACGCCACCGCCGAGGCGCTCTGGCGCGAGATCCTCGGCTACATCGCGAGGCAGACGGAGCGCGACGGCACCCTCATCGAAGTCAACCCCGGCTGACCGCAGCCGACCACAAGCACAAGGGAGCAGACCCATGACCTACCCGGAGTACGAGAACATCATCGTGGAGCCTCTGGAGGAGGCGGAAGGCGTCGTGCGCGTGACGCTGAACCGGCCGCAGGCGCTGAACGCGCTCTCCGCCGACCTGCTGGACGAATTCTTCGACTTCCTCGATCACTTCGAGGAAGACCGGAACGCCTACGTGCTGCTGCTGCGGGGCGCGGGACGCTCGTTCTGCGCGGGGTACGACCTCGCGTCGAGCCGCACGGTGGAGCCGGGCTCGCCCGGGGACATCCTGCAGGAGCAGAGCGTGGGGCGGTCGCGCCGCACGATGATCGATTCGGTCGACCGGTACCTGCGGCTGTTCAACACGCGCAAGCCGACGATCGCGCAGGTTCACGGCCACTGCATCTCCGGGGGTACGGAGCTGATCTCGATGTTCGACTTCGTGGTGTGCAGCGAGACGGCGAAGTTCGGGCACATCGCGGGGCGGCACATGGGCACGCTGCGAACCCTGTCCCTCTGGCCGTGGACGGTGGGCTACCGGCGGGCGAAGGAGCTGTTCATGACGGGCGAACTCATCGACGGGAAGACCGCGGACGAGTGGGGCCTCGTGAACAAGGCCGTGCCCGACGAGGAGCTGGAGGAGGCGGCGCTGCACCTGGCGCGCAAGATCATGCGCATCCCCCTCGAGGTGAACATCCTGCACAAGCACTCGGTGAACCGCTGGATGGAGATCCAGGGGTTGCAGCCGGCCATCCACTCGGCGGCGGAGTTCGACGTGTACACGGCCTTCATCGAGGGGCGGCCCGGATTCCGCGAGCGGGTGGAGGCGGACGGCCTGCGGGAGGCGCTGAAGTGGCGCGACCGGGAGTGGCGCGGCACGGAGCTCTGGGACCACGGCAAGGAGCCCGAGTCCTAGCCTGCCCGTAGGATCGCGGGCATGGACGTGCTGCCGGAGGCAGACCAGAAGGCGGCGGTGGTGCGGACGATGTTCGACCGCATCGCGCCTTCGTACGACCGCATGAACCGGATCATCACGCTGGGGTTCGACCAGCGCTGGCGGCGCTCGCTCGTCGACGCGCTGGGGGTCGACGGCAGCGACACGGTGCTCGACCTCGCCTGCGGGACGGGCGACTTCGCGCTCATGGCGCGGGAACGGGGGGCACGTGTCATCGGGCTGGACTTCGCAGGGGCGATGCTGACGGCAGCTCGCCGGCGGTGTCCCGAGGCGATCGCGCTCGTACGCGGCGATGCGCTGCGCCTGCCGCTCGCGGACAGCAGCGTGTCGGTGGCGGTCTCGGGGTTCGCGCTGCGGAACTTCGTCGCGATCCCGCCCGTGCTGGAGGAGCTGGCGCGCGTGCTGCATCCGGGGGGACGGGTCGGATTGCTGGAGGTGGACGAGCCGCGGTCGGGGCTGCTGCGGTTCGGACACGGGGTCTACTTCCAGCGAGTCGTGCCGGCCATCGGGGCGCTGCTGAGCGACGGGAGCGCCTACCGCTACCTGCCGGCCTCGGCGGCGTACCTCCCGGAGGGGGAGGGGCTGCGCACGATGCTGGAGGAGGCGGGATTCACGAGCATCGAGAAGCGCAGCCACCTCGGCGGGGCGGCGCAGTCGATCATGGCGGTGCGGGCATGAGCGCCGCGCGGGCCCTGCCCGCGGCGGGGAGCTTCGGCGCGTGGCTGGCGGCGACCCGCCCGCCGACGCTGACGGCGGCGGTCGCACCGGTGCTTGTCGGAACGGGCGCGGCGATCGGGAACGACGTGTTCTCGGCGGGGCCCATGATCGCGGCGCTCTTCGGGGCGATCTGCCTGCAGATTGGGGCGAACTTCGCGAACGACGTGTTCGACTTCGAGCGGGGCGCCGACGCGGGCGACCGGCTCGGTCCGCCGCGCGCCACGCAGATGGGGCTGCTCACGCCCACGCAAATGAAGGTGGGAATGTGGGCGGCGTTCCTGCTGGCCTTGCTCGCGGGCATCTACCTCGTGGTGACGGCGGGCTGGATCGTGGTCGTGATCGGGCTCGCGAGCATCGTGGCGGGGCTCATCTACACGGGGGGGCCGTGGCCGGTGGGGTACCACGCCCTCGGCGACGCCTTCACGTTCGGATTCTTCGGGATGGTGGCGGTGGTGGGCACGTACTTCGTGCAGGCGGAGGCGGCGCCGGGGCTGGTGTGGCTGGCGGCGGTGCCGGTGGGGTGCACGGTGACGGCGATCCTCGTGGCGAACAACCTGCGTGACATCGACTCGGACCGGGAAGCGGGCAAGACGACGCTGGCGGTGGTGCTGGGGGCGCGGGGCACGCGCGCCTGGTACCTCGTGTTGATGGTGGCGGCTTACGGCGTCGCGATCGCGCTCTGGCCCCTGACGCGAGTTGAGCCGTGGGCGCTGCTGGTGCTGGCGAGCCTGCCGTTCGCGCTGGCGCCGCTGCGGGCGGTGGCGGGCGGGACGGCAGGGCGAGCGCTGAACGCCACGCTCGTGCAGACGGCGCGCCTGCACCTCATCTTCGGGGCGCTGCTGGCGCTGACCCTGACGGACTGGCTCCCGGTCTAGCGGCCCAGGACTTCGTCGGCGTAGGTGGTCGTGATGTGGCCGTCCGCCTCCAGCTTCGCGTACTCCTCGTCGCTGAAGCCGAGCAGCTCGCGGTAGACGTAGTCGTTGTGCTCGCCGAGGAGGGCGGGGGCGGTGCGAATGGTCACGTCGGAGCGGGAGAACGTGAACGAGGGGGCGGGGAACTCGGTGGTGGGGTAGTCCTCGGTGGCCTCGAGCCGCTGGAAGGCCGGCGACTGGATCGCGTGCGGGTCCTCGGTCACATCCTTCGCGCTGAGGACCGGTCCGGCGGTGACTCCGACTTCCTGGAGGTCGCGGAACAGCTCCTCGCGGTCGCGCGGGGCGATCCAGGCGGCCAGCTCCTCCTCGATGGCGTCCTCGGCGGCGCGGCGCCCCTCGACGGTTGCGAGCTCGGGGGAGGTGGCCCAGCCAGGGCGGCCAAGGTAGTCGACCAGCGCCGACCATTCGGCGTCGCTGCGGCAGCTGAGTGCAAGCCACTGCTCCTCGCCGCGGGCGGCGAAGACGCCGTTGGGGGCGAACCCCTCGGTGCTGCGATTGCCGATGGAGCCCGAGACGCGCCCGTTCCAGGCGGCGTCGAGAGCGGCCTGGGGGAACATCGAGGCGGAGCACTCGGCCTGGGCCAGCTCGATGGTCTGCCCCTGGCCCGTGCGGCGGCGGTGGCGGAGGGCGGCGAGCGTGGCGAGAGCGCCGTGCATTCCCACAAAGAAATCGCCGGCGAAGGTCTGGATGTTCGTCTCCGGGGCTGAGTCGCGATAGCCGCGGAGGATGGTCGAGCCGGCGACGCCATCGATGTGCGCGCCGTAGCCGCGACCCTCGACGTAGGCGCCGGTGCGGCCATAGGCGGGCAGGTGGAGGAGGACGATGTCGGGGCGGGCGGCGCGGATGGCGTCGTCGTCGAGGCCGAGCTTCTCCAGCGTGCCTCGCGCGAGGTTCTCGGCGAGCACATCGCTGATGGCGATGAGGCTCTTCACGATGGCGAGCCCCTCGGGGCGGCGGCTATCGACCGTGAAGGAGCGCTTGTTGCGAATGACGTGGATGAAGGCGGGGCTGTTGTTCCAGGGGCGGGGGCCGGGGTCGTTGCCGGGGTGGCCCGCCATCCAGGCAGGCAGGATCTGGGCCAGGGGGGCGGGGAGGACGGGGGCGGCAGCGCGCGTGGCGGGGTTCCAGACGTACGGGTTCTCGACCTTGATGCAGTCGGCGCCGAGGTCGGCGAGGTACATGGTGGCGGTCTGGCCGGCCCAGACGCAGGCGAAGTCGCAGACGCGCACCCCTTCGAGGGGCAGGTAGGCGCTCATGCCACTGCCCCCTCGCGACGCAGCGCGGCGATAGCCGCAGCGCCGTAGCCTGCCTCTTCGAGGATGGCGTCGGTGTGCTGGCCGAGGGTGGGGGCTGCGCGGCGGATGGCCCAGGGCGTCTCGTCGAGCATGTAGGGACGGCCCAGCATCGGGAACCTCCCGAGTGTCTCGTGCTCGACCTCTGTCCAGAGGCCGCGCTCGCGGAAGACGGGATCCTCGAACAGGTCGGCGGCGGTGAAGAGGGGGGCGAGGATGGCGTGCGCGTTGCGGGCCTCCTCCCAGATCTCGGCGCGGGTGCGCTCGGCGAGCCACGGGTAGAGGGCGACATCGACCTCCTCGCGGGCTGCGTCGGAGTTCATCCACTCGGGATCCATCCACTTCGGGTCGGTGAACTCGGGGTGATCGATCATCTCGGCGAAGCGGTGCCAGTAGGGGCCAGCCGAGGCGGTCATCTCGACGTAGCCGTCGGCGCAGGGAAAGACACCGACGACGCCGGCGCCCGTGGAGGGGCCGGCAACCTCGGGCTTGGCGTTGATCCGCCCGGAGAAGCGGTACGCCATGATTGCGGAGCTGCGCCGGTCGACGCTGTTCAGCTGCACGTCGAAGAGGGAGACGTCGACGCGCTGGGTGACATCGTGGACCTCGGTCGTGCAGACGGCGCCGAGAGCGCCGATAGCGGCCATGGCGCCGCACTGGATGAGGGAAGCCGTGCCGCCCATCTTGAGCGGCTCGCGGCCCACGGAGCCGTGCGAGAACATCTCGCCGCCCATGGCGAAGAGCACGGTCTCGGACAGGGCGTAGTCGCGGTAGGGGCCCTCCCATCCGAAATTCGTCAGCGAGAGCACGTTCACGTCGGCGATCTCGCGGAGGGCGTCGGGGGTGAGGTTTAGGCGCTCGGCGACGGTCGGCGGGTAGCTGGTGACGACGACGTCCGCGGCCGGCAAGAGGCGTTCGAGCACCTCGCGTCCATCGTCCGATTTGAGGTCGAGGACGATGGATTCCTTGTTCGTGTTGAGGAACTGGTAGCTGCCGCTGCGCTCGATGCCGGGTTCGTCGTTGAGCCAGGGACCGAAGCCGCGGATGGGGTCGCCGCCGGGCCGCTCGACCTTGATGACGCGGGCGCCGAGGTCGGCGAGGAGCTTGGTCGAGTACGGTCCGGCAATGTGCGCCGTCAGGTCGAGGACGGTGATGCCGTCGAGGGCGGCGGGCATGGCGGCATCGGTCGTCACGTTCGCTTCACCTACAGGATCCGGTAGTCGTGGGACCGCCAGCCCGCCTCGTAATAGGGCGAGACGGTGGCGCCGGGGGCGATGACGGCGTCGATGCGTTCGCGGTCCTCGTCGGTGATGGCGACATCGCCCGCGCCGAGGTTGTCTTCAAGCTGCTCCAGCGTGCGCGGGCCGATGATGGGGCTGGTCACGCCGGGCTGCTGTTCGCACCAGGCGAGGGAGAGCTGCGAGAGCGTGCAGCCCTTGTCGGCGGCGATCGGCTCGAGCCCCTCGATGACGTCGTAGACGCCGTCGGTGAGGCGGCGGCGCTGCTGCTCATTGAGGGCGTAGCGGCCGTCCTCGGGGAGGGGTTCGCCACGCCGGTAGCGACCCGCGAGCAGCCCTCCTCCGATGGGACCCCAGGGGATGACGCCGATGCCGAAGGTCTGGGTCATGGGCAGGAGCTCGCGTTCGGCGCGGCGGTCGAGAAGGTTGTAGGGCGGCTGCTCGCAGACGACGCGGTTCAGCCCGAGCTCCTTCGCCACCCAGAGGGATTCCACGATCTCCCAGGAGGCGAAGGTGCTGGTGCCGATGTAGCGCACCTTCCCGGCGCGCACGAGGTCGTCGAGGGCGCGCAGGGTCTCGTCGATGGGGATGTCGGGATCGGGGCGGTGAAGCTGGTAGAGGTCGATGTAGTCGGTCTGGAGGCGGCGAAGGCTGGCCTCGCACTGCTCGATGATGTGGCGGCGGCTGTTGCCGCGCGCGTTCGGGTCCTCGGCGTCCATGGCGCCGTGCACCTTGGTGGCGAGCACGACCTGGTGGCGGCGGCCGTTCCGCTTGAGCGCCTCGCCGGTGATCTCCTCGCTGCGCCCGAGCGCGTAGACGTTGGCCGTATCGAGGAAGTTGATGCCGGCGTCGAGGGCGCGGTCGATGATGGCGTACGACTCCTCGGGCTCGGTGCGACGGCCGAACATCATGCAGCCGAGGCAAAGGCTCGAGACCTGCACACCGGTGCGACCGAGGCTTCGGAGCTCCATCGGCGGCATTCTACGTGTCCGTTCGGGGCGCGAGCGCCGGGCTCTCGACGGTTGCGAGCAATCGGCGTACACACTGGGGAGCACCGACGCCGTGGGAGGACGCACATGGCAACACCGGACGAGCTGCGAGCAACACTGGCCGAGGCCCGCGCAACGTTTCGCGAGGCGATTGAGGCGGCCGAGATGGGCTGGCGGCGCTCCCCCGGCGAAGGTGAGTGGACCGCGCAGGAAATTGCCGAGCACGTGATCCAGATCGAGGCGCGCATCACGACGATGGTGTGCGAGGCCTGCGGCTATCCGGGCATCGACGCGTGGGAGCCCGACTGCGCCTCCTCCATCGAGGCGGTCGACGAGTTCGATGCGGTCGTGAGCAACTGCGACGCGAAACTGAAGTACGTGACCCCCGAGGACCTGGAGAAGAAGCACGAGATGTTCGGAGACGTGGCGGGCATCTTCGAGGTGAACGTGAACCACCTCGTCGAGCACACCGCGCAGATCCTGGCGGCGGCCGAGGCCTAGAGGCGCTCAGGCGTCGGCGTAGAGCCTGAACCCGAAGTCGTTGTAACGCCGCTCCGGCGCGAGACTGGCGCGCGCGGTCAAACGCGTGAACTTCACGGAGTGACGCCAGCTTCCGCCACGGCTGACCTTGCGGGCGCGTTCGGCAGGCTCGCGCTCGCCCGCGCCGGGGTCGCCGTAGGCGTCGGGGTGGTACCAGTCGAAGCACCACTCGTGGACGTTCTCGGCCATGCAGCGGAGGCCGTAGCCGTTCGCGCACTCGGGGGGTGGGGGATGAGGGCGGTCGGCGGCGGCGATGCGGTCGGCAACCGGATGCTCCTGCCAGCGTGCACCAGGCCAGGGCCAGTCGGCATCCTCAAGGCCACCGAGGGAGGCGTACTCGCGCTCCGACTCAGTGGGGAGGCGGTAGGGAACGCCAGTCTCCGCGGCGAGCCACTCACAGTAGGCGACGGCGTCGAACCAGCTCACGCCGACGACGGGCTGGTCGGCGGCGTTGAAGCGCTCGTCGTCCCAGAAGCGCGGGGCTTCGCGCCCGGTGGCGAGGAACGGCTCGAACTGGGCGTTCGTGACGGGCGCGACGGCCACGCGGAAGGGGGCGATCTCGACACGATGGACGGGCTGCTCGTCGGGGCGGCCGCGTTCGCAGCCCATGAGCAGCACGCCGCCTTCGAGGCCGACCATCTCAGGCTGCGGGAGGGCATCCACGCGGCCGATCTTACGGCGGTCCCGGGGCACGGTCGCCGTCTCACGCTATGCCGTGAAGGGCGCCGCGGATACACTCCATCGCCGTGACTGACGCGATCGTGTGGCTGGATGCGCCCGGGGCGCCCGAGCGACAGATCGGGGGCAAGGGCGGGAGCCTCGCGCGGCTCTCCGGGCTGGGCTTTCCGGTGCCGCCGGGATTCGTCGTGGCGGCGGAGGCGTACGAGGCCTTCGCGGACTCGCACGACCTCGCCACCGTGACCGCGCCGCTGGCCGGGCTCGACCCGCGAACACCGATGGCGACCATCCGCGAGTTGCTCGCGCCGGTGGCCGAGCGGCTCGAAGGCGCGAGCCTCGACGACGGCACGCGAGGCGCCATCGCGGGGGCGATCGCCGAGCTGAAGGAACGCGCGGGGCCGCACGCGACCTTCGCAGTGCGCTCCAGCAGCCTGAACGAAGACAGCGCGGGCAGCTCTTTCGCGGGTCTCTACGAGACCTACCTGAACCTGCACGGTGAGGAGGACATCCTGGAGGCGGTGCTCGACTGCTTCCGCTGTCTCTGGCAGGAGCGCGCGGTGCACTACCGCACGTTCCGCGGCATCGAGCACGCGGGGGAGGCGATGGCGGTGGTGGTGATGCAGGTCGTGCGAGCGCGGTCGAGCGGCGTGGCGTTCACGAAGAACCCGATGACCGGCGCGACGGACGAGGTGCTCATCAACGCCTCATGGGGCCTGGGGGAGGCGGTCGTTTCCGGGTATGTCACCCCCGATTCGTTCATCGTCGGGCCCGGCGGCGAGATGGTCGAGCGCGCCATCAGCGAAAAGCACGAGCAGGTCGTGCTGACCGAACACGGCACGGAACGAACGGCCGTGGCTCCCACGCATATGGCGGAGCCTTCCCTGAGCGACGAGGAAGTGCACGAAGTGGTGGAGACGGCGCACGCCATCCAGCGCGAGTACGGCGGGCCGGTCGACATCGAGTTCGCCTACGACGACTTCGGTACGATGTTCCTGCTGCAGGCGCGTCCCATTACGACCTGACCAGCGTCTCAATCTCGTTTCGCAGCTCCGCGAGGGTCTCCGCATCGAGAGAAGCCTCGGGCGTGCCGCCCAGGTGCGTGAACCAGCGCTGCGTCAGCTCCCGGACGGCGGGCTCGGCGGAGAGCTCGGTGCGGCGGTGCCCGAGCGGGGAGACGGAGGCGCCCATGTCGTCGGGCTCGGAGGCGCCGGTGAGCACATCGATGGCTTCCAGCAGGTGGACGCCAGCGACGGCATCGGCGCGCCGTGCATGGGCCACGCTCGACGCGGTGGTGAGGATGTCGAGGAAGCGGACGGCCTCTTCGCCGTCGGACATAGCAGCTACGCGGGGTGCTGGAGGGCTTCCAACTGGTTGGCGTGGTCGAGTGAATGGACGCGCAGGGTCAGGAGCCACTCCTTCCAGTTGAGGTCGCCCAGGAAGGGGTGCAGCCACACGATTTCGGCGTCGGGGTCGGCGTTGCCTTCGCGCACGGCACTCAAGGTTCCGGCAATCACGCCGGCGTGGGTGGAAAGCACATCCTCGCGTGTCTGGGGCACGGCCGGAATCTCCTCCGGCACGACGCCCTCTGACACGACGCCGCGAACGCGGGTGGCGGTGCCATGGTTCACCTCGGCGACGTGGCGAATGCACTCGAGGGGGCTCCACTCCTGGCCCTCCTGGCGCACCTCCAGCAGATCGTCGGGGACCGCGCGGGCGGCCGTTTCGAGTACGGCGACGGCGGCCTCGACACGCTGCGCCATCTCCTCGGCGGTCCATTCCGCGGCCTTCTTGCGGACGTAGCTGAGGATGACCTCGGTTGCGCCTTCGGGAATTGTCACGGGAGGCCTCCTGGGCGCGGCGAGCGCGGCGCTGGTCGCGCGATCCTAGCGTATCGACCGGCGCGCGCATCCCGACTCGCCCGCTCCAGCGTTCCCCGTAGAATCCGGTTCATGGTCAGCATCATCCGTCCGGCGGAACGCGACGAGGGCACTGCGCAGACGCCGGGCATGCGCCGCGAGGCAGGGATTTCCGGCGCGCTCACGGGCTCCGAGGGGCTGTGGATGGGCGTGGGGCGAAACGAACCCGGCGGGTGCTCGGACGTGCATCACCACGGCGAGAGCGAGTCGGGCATCTTCGTGATCGAAGGGCGCCTGCGCTTTCGCTGGGGCGACGCGCTCGAGCACGTGGCGGACGCGGGGCCGGGCGACTTCATCTTCGTTCCGCCCTATGAGATCCACGCCGAGGAGAACCTCGACCCCGGAAACGAGGCGGTATTCCTGCTGGCGCGGACGACGATGGACGCGATTGTCATCAATGTGCCCGACCCGAGGGAGACATAGGCACATGGGACTGCTCGCGATGAAGGTCACGCTCACGGACGGGCGCGAGGTGGTGGTGAAGGCGGACTCGCGCGTCGACACGGTCGATGAGGACGGGAACCGGATCATCCGGCTGATGAAGAACGGCGAGATCATCGAGGTCTTCAAGCAGAGCGAAGTTCAGGAACCCATCCAGGGCCTCACCCACGATCTTTGATTTTCTGAAGCCGCCCCAACCGTGCCCGGCGACGAGGTGGCGCCGCGAGGGGAGCAGGGGGTGCTTGCGGTTACGGGTTCAGGCGACGTCGGGGCGATAGCCGCCGAAGAGTGCGTTTCCGAGGCGCTTCCAGAAGCAGTCGACCTGCTCGAAGCCGGCCTCACGAATCCAGCCCAGATGACGATCGAGGGTCTCCAGATTCGAGTGGTGGCGGCGGACGTTCGAGGGCTGAGGTGGCTCGTCCCGTGAAGCCTGCTCGGCCTGTGTGAGCTCGCGGTAGCGTTCCACCAGCCCTTCGTCCGGCGGAAGCACCAGGTCGAGATTGAGGAAGGCGCCGCCCGGAGCCAGGAGCGCCAACACCTCACCGTACAGGCGCTTGAGGGCGTCCTCGGGGAGATGGTGGATGGCCGCCGACGAGATGACGGCGTCGAAGGGGCCATCGAGCTCGTCGGGGAGGGCGCCATCGCCGAAGTCCCAGGTGACGTAGCGGTAGCGACCCTCGAACTCGGCGAGGCGCTCGCCACCGATGCGGATCATTTCCTCGGAGCCATCGACGAGGACGGCCGAGGCATTGGGGAATGCCGCCAGGAAGACGCTGGCCTCGGCGCCGTAGCCGGCGCCGAGGTCGAGGATGCGGAGGACGTCGGCGCCATCGCGGCCGAGGAGCTGGGTCATCAGCTCGAACTGGGGCAGACGCTCCTGCGCGCGGGCATCCATGCGGGCGACGAAGTCGCGAACACGATCGGGCTCGCGCCAGTGCTGCCCGGTGTCGCCGTGCGCGTGCTGGTGCTGGTGCGTCGCCTGCTCGGTCAAGGCACTGCCTACGCACCGCGGAGACGCGGGTCGAGCACGTCGCGGAGGGCGTCGCCGAAGATGTTGAAGGCGAGGACGGTGAGCGTGAGCGCGCCGCCGCCGACAGCCACGAGGATGGGCTCGGTGCCGAAGAACTGGCGGCCGTTGTTCACCATCGCGCCCCAACTCGGGCCGGGAGGCGCAAGCCCAAGGAAGGCCAGCGTCGACTCGGCGAGGATGGCACCACCGATCGTGGTGGAGAAGATGATGATGATCGGGGCGAACACGTTGGGGAAGACGTGGCGGAAGATGATGCGGGGAGGCTGCGCGCCCATCACACGCGCCGCCTCGACGAAGACATCGTTGCGGACGGCGAGCGTGGCGGATCGCACCACGCGCGAGACCCCGAAGATGTTGAGGAAGGATAAGGCGATAATCGTCCTGGGTAAGGTTGCTTCTCCCGTCTGCAGGAGGAGGAGGAGGAAGAGCAAGGGCGGGAAAGCGATGAACGCATCGACGAGGCGCTGGCTTATGAGGTCGACGACTCCCCCGAAGTAGCCGGACCCGACGCCGAGGAAGGCCCCGAAGATGGTGGCGATTGCGGCCGCGCCGAAGCCCAGCAGCATCGAGCGGCGAGCGCCATGCAGGACGCGGGTGAGGAGATCGCGGTTCCCGTGATCCACCCCAAGGGGATGGTCCCATGTTGGATTCGGATTCAGGCGCCACTGCCCGATGATCTGGTTCAGCTTGTCCTCGTTGGCAGGGTCGGTCGGGTCAGCGTTGACGTCGTAGTTGGGATTCACGACCTCGAAGACATCGTCGGGACCGTATGGCGCGATCCACGGACCGATGATGCCGAGCACAAGAATGATGAAGGCGATGACAAGGGCAACAGCGCCCGCCGTCTTGCGTGCAAAGAACCGGCCCAATCCGCGGAGGGCCCTGATGGGCAGTGAGGGATCCTCGGGAGGCATGAACTCGCCAAGGCGTTCGTCGGCGGCTTGAGTCGCCATGCTGCTCATGCCTCAGCTCCAGACACGGTCACGCGGGGATCGATGAGGAAGTAGCTGAGGTCCACCGCGAGGTTGACGAAGACGACGGCGCCCACGAGGAGCAGCGTGAAGGTCTGCGTGACGGGGATGTCGCGGATACGGATAGCCTGCAGAATCTCGTTGCCCATGCCCGGGATCGCGAACATCGACTCGAGGACGACGTTGCCGGCGACCAGAGCGGCGATGAGGAATCCGAGGATGGTGACCACAGGAATGAGCGCATTCCGCAGAACGTGGCGGGAAATGACCACGCCACCGGCGAGGCCCTTGGAGCGCGCCGTGCGAACGTAGTCCTGGCGCAGCACCTCCATCATGCCCGATCGGAGGAAGCGCATGAGGATGGCCCCCACGGACAGGCCTCCGGCCGCGGCGGGCACGATGAACAGCTGGAAACTGGGCCATGGATCTTCCCAGATCAGTTGCTGGGAAGTGACGCCAATGGTGAGCACTCCATATTTGACGGCGTAGGCCGAAGCGATGGCAGCCGTAAGAAACGCGGGCGCGGCCAGGAAGAAGATTGCGAAGACGCGCAAGCCAGCGTCGGATAACCCATCGGGCCGAACGGCTGAGAGTACTCCCACAGGCAGCGCCAGGAGCACGGCGATGATGAGCGACATGATGCCCAGCTGGAGGGTGTAGGGGAGGGCGTCGCCAGCGACGCTGTAGGAGGGCCGGTTGTACTGGAAGGACTCCTGTGAGCTGCCCCGCAGGATGTCGTACCAGAAGCGGCCGTATTGCTCGTAGAGGGGCTTATCGGTGCCGAGTTTCGCGCGGAGGTCGGCGAGCTGTTCCTCTCGCTGCTCCTCGCTGCGGGCGGCCTGAGCGAAGAACTGGTTGGCAAGCTGCTGCTCGGCGTAGTCGCCGGGGAGGACGCGCAGGACGAAGAAGACGAAGGTCAGGACGATCCAGATCGTGACCAGCGCCAGGAAGAAGCGACGGATGACGTACTCGGTCATGGAGGGGAAGCCTCACTCCGAGACACTCCAGCGCCTCCCCCGCACAGCGGCGAGGGAGGCGCCGAGTAGTTGGTCGCCAGGTCAGGCGGGACGCTGTTTCCCCTGGAAGGTGGGATCGTTCTGGTCGATCCACAGCTCCTGGCTGATCGTCGTCCCGTAGGTGATGAAGAACGGCCCCGCACGGTTCAGGTAGGGCCACTTCACCCAGCTGGTGAGGCCACCGACCATCTGCAAGTGCCCGGAACCGGCGTCCGAGAGGGCGAAGCGCTGGGCCTCCTTGATGATCTCCTGGGCCTTCTCGTTGTCGAACTCGGCGAACATGTCGTTGATGTACCCCTCCATGGTTGGAGTGGTGTACTTCCAGAAGTTGATGGTGCCACGACCACCATCCTCCGGATGGGCCGAGTAGACCTGCGCGAAGCGGGTGCGCGGGTCGGGGCTGTTCCACTGGTCCCAGCCACCGAGGTAGCCGACCGACGCCTGGCCCGAGTTGTTGTACTCGAGGAGCGACGTCACGGGGATAGCCTGCGCGTTCCACTTCTCCGTGCCGAGGTTGGTGTTCAGCATGGCGGGGAACCACTCCAGCAGCGGTACGTACTGCGGGAAGTCGACGGTGGTGACGCGGAAGTCCACGTCCTCGTGACCCTCCGCATTCGCCTGCTCCCAGAGAGCGCGCGCGTCGGCGAGGTCCTGGTCCTTGGGCTGGCGGTAGCCAGGCGCCTGCGAGAGCTCCTCCTGGGAGAGGGCCCAGGCCTGGAAGGGCCAGTTGACGGCGGGGTTCGGCCTGCCGAGGCCCTGGAAGTGCTGCTCCGCCACCAGCGCGCGGTCCGTGGCGAGGAACATCGCGGTGCGGATGCGCTCATCGGAGAGAGCGCGGTTGGTCGTGTAGTTGTAGGCGAACTCGAGGTTGTTGTTCGGGTCGCCGATGCGGAAGGCCTCGACCTCGGGGTTGCTGGACGCGATTTCGTCCATCACCGCGCGATCCCGGGAAGCGAGCTCGTCGATCTGCTTCTGCTCGAAGGCGAGCCGCTGCGGGTTGATGTCGCCGCCGAGGTTCACGAAGAAGAGCTCGTCCACCATCCCGGGGATGGTGCCGTCCTTGCGGAGGAAGTAGTCGTCGTTGCGGACTCCGTGGGCACGCTCCTGCAATTCGAACTCGTCGAAGATGAAGGGGCCGGTGCCGAGCACGTTGTCGGCGCTGAAGACACCGAACTCGTTGTCGTCCTCGAGCTTCTCCCCGATGTCGGGGTAGAGCATGCCGTTGAACTCGTCCGTCATGTCACCGAGCCAGGTCACCTGGGGCGAGTTCATCGACACCGTGAAGTTGGTGCCGTCGACGTAGTCAACGTTCTCGATGTTCTTGTAGATGAGCGGATGGCGGAAGAACGTGGTGTCCTCGGTGCCATCGGCGCGGGTACTGGTGCGCTGCCGCTCGATGTTCCAGCGGATGTCGTCCATCGTGAGGGCGCGGCCGTTGGCGGGGGGCTTGTTGTGGTAGTTCACGTCGTCGCGGATGGTGAAGTTGTAGGTAACTTCGTCCGGCTGCTCGGGGAGGCCCCTCGCGATCTCGCCGGAGATCACGAAGTTGTCCATGTCCGTGAACTTGAGAAGGTTGTTGTAGGCGTTGCCGGCGGTGTAGGCGATACCTCGATACAGCTCGCGATGGAGGTCGAGCGTGGTGCCGCTGATGCCGGTGTACTGGCTGAAGAAGCTCCCGTCGACGGGGCCCGCCATTGGGGCTTCGGTTGGAGCCTCCGTAGGGGCCTCTGTCGGGGCTTCGGTCGGAGCTGCGGTCGCGACAGGCTCGTCGTCGTCATCGTCGTCGTCGCCGCAACCGACGGCCACGAGCGCACCGGCTCCGACCGCGCCTGCGGCCGACGCCTTGAGGACGGACCTCCGGCTAAATCGCCTTCGGGCCCAGTAGTTTTCGCGCATACCTTTCCCTCCACCGCGGTAGCGGCGTCCCATCGCGGGAGCATACGAAATGCGCGATCGGCGAGTCAATGGCGCAGGCGCACAATCAAGCCATCACGTACCGCAATATTCGGCGTTCACTTCGGGACATGAAACGCTGTGACAACTGGCCACGCGGCCACGCGCGGCCTAGGCTTGAAGGTGACAGCAGGAGGAAGCCCATGCGCGAGCAGCCCAGCGAGAAGTCCACGAAGAAAATGTGGAACTACGCGGAGAAATTCGCGAACAAGTCGGGGACGCACCTGCACCCCGACCGCTCGATCACGGAGGCCGTCGTCCTCGGTTTGGCGGACAACGTCGACCAATACGGACGGCCCATCTGTCCCTGCAACTTCTACCCCGAGAAGGACGAGGACGGGAACTGGCCGGAGGGGCTCTACCTGCCGCGGGAGGAAGAGGCGAAGCGCCGAGACTGGATCTGCGCCTGCGATGAAATGCAGAAGTTCAAGTACTGTCACTGCCTGCTGTTCGTAAACGAAGAGGGGCTTCCGATCACGGAGCACCTTCCCGAAGACCATGAGGGCCGCGAGATTTACGGCCTCGTCGAGGATCCGACGCCCGACAAGGGGCGGGCGCTGGGCCGGGTGCTCGAGGACCGCTAGCGCGACTTGGCCGGGCCCGCGGCCAGCGTCTCAGGCGGCTCCGGCGGCGGCTACGGCCTTCTCGGCGGCCTCGCCGAGGCTCTCGGCGCGGATGACGTCGAGGCCGGCCTCGGCCAGCAGGGCCTCGCCTTCCGCCAGGTTCGTGCCAACGAGGCGCATCACGACGGGGACATCAAGGCCAAGCTCTTTCTCAGCGTCGATGACGCCCTGGGCGATGATGTCGACGCGGGCCATGCCGCCGAAGATGTTCACGAGGATCGCCTTCACGGAAGGGTCTTCGCTGATGACACGGATGGCGTTTACGACGCGGGCGGGGTCGTTCACGGTGCCGATGTCGAGGAAATTGGCGGGCTCGCCGCCGGCGAACTTGATCGTGTCCATCGTGGCCATGGCGAGGCCGGCGCCGTTGACGATGCAGCCGATGTTGCCTTCGAGCTTGATGAAGTTGGCGACGCCGAGCTCGTCGGCGAGAACCTCGAGGCGGTCCTCCTCGTCCTTGTCCCGAAGCTCGGACAGGTCCTGGTGGCGGTAGAGGGCGTTGTCGTCGATGGTGAACTTGGCGTCCAGGGCGAGGACGCGGCCCTCCTCGGTGACGACGAGGGGGTTGATCTCGGCGAGGCTGGCGTCGCTCTCGACGGCGGCCTGGTAGAGGCTGCCGACGAGCTTGTTGAGCGCAGCCGCCTGGTCGCCCACCAGGCCGAGGCGGGCCGCGAGGGTGCGGCCGACGTAGGGCTCGTAGCCGGAGGCGGCGTTGACGGGAATGCGCACGATGGCGTCGGGGTCGTTGGCAGCGACGACCTCGATCTCCTGGCCGCCCTCGGTCGAGGCCATGATGAGGGGGGCGGCCTGGGCGCCGTCGATGATGATGGCGAGGTAGAGCTCGCGGGCGACGGCCGACTGCTCTTCGACGAGGACGTTCTTGACGAGCTTGCCTTCGGGACCGGTCTGGATGGAGACGAGGTGCTTGCCGAGGATGTTGGCGGCTTCCTGCTCGGCTTCCTCGGCGGTACTCGCGAGGCGCACGCCGCCGACGCGGTCGCCACGGACCTGGCCCTCGTTGTTGGCCGGATCGGTGGTAAGGCGCTCGTACATTGCCGCGGTCTCGCTCTCGGAAACGAGGCGTCCCTTGCCGCGCCCACCCGCGTGAATCTGGGCTTTGACGACGACCTTACCGCCGAGCTCCTCCGCGATGGCGCGGGCCTCCGCGGGTGTGCCGGCAACGCGTCCGCCGGGGACCTCGACGCCGTACTTCGCGAAGAGCGCCTTCGCCTGGTACTCGTGAACCTTCATCGTTCCTCCGGGGCGGCCGCGAGCGCCGTTTCAGGGGCGGGCCGCATCCCCGCGCGCCAGCCTACCGGCGCCCGGTCACACGGGAAACTCCGGGGCGGGCGGAGGTGCTCAGGCGATGTGATCCGGCTCCTCGGCAGCGCTCTTGCCGGCGATGTAGCCGAAGGTCATGCCCGGGCCGAGGGTGCCGCCGGCGCCGCCGTAGACCATGGCGGTGGCGCCGGCCATGGCGTTCCCCACGGCGTAGAGGCCGGGGATGACGCCGCCGGTGGCGCGCATCACCTGCGCCTTCGTGTTGGTCTTTGGGCCGCCCTTGGTGCCGAGGGCGCCGGACTCGATCTGGGCCGCGTAATAGGGCGGGGTGTCGATCGGCCCGAGGGTGGTGAAGGGCGCCTTCTCCCAGCGGTCGCCGTTGTAGCTGTCGTAGGCGCTGACGCCGCGCTGGAACTCGGGGTCCTCGCCGCGGGCGACACCTTCGTTGAAGCGCGCGACCGTTTCCTCGAGCCCGTCGGCGTCGACCTCGATTTGCGCGGCAAGCTCGGCGAGCGTGTCGGCACGGCGGATCCAGTCGGGGGCGTCGGGCCCGACCTGGTGGCGGGCGATGGGGGGCTGGTACTGGCTGTCGACGATGAGCCAGGCGGGGAGGTTGATGAACTCGAAGGAATTGGGGTCGAAGGTGTGGAAGGCGTGGCCGACGGCGTTGTAGTTGGCTGCCTCGTTCATGAAGCGCCTGCCCTTGCGGTTGACGATGATGGAGCGGGGCCAGGTGCGCTCGGCGAGGATGAGGCGGGCGAAGGTGCGCCCGCGCATCTCGTCGCCGGGGACGTGGATGCCGGGGATCCACCAGGCCTCGCTCATGTTGCCGAGGGCGGCGCCGGCGCCCATCGCCATCAGGAGGCCGTCGCCCTCGTTCTCGGGGGTCGAGGTGGGGGCGGTCATGGGGCCGCGGAGGAACGCCTTCACGAGCTCTTCGTTCCACTCGAAGCCGCCGGTCGCGATGACGACGGCCTTGCGCGCCTTGACGAACCAGGGGGCGCCGTCGCGCTCGGCGCGCACGCCGACGACGGCGTCGTTCTCGTCGAGGATGAGCTCGCGCGCACGGGTGGCGGTGTGGACGGGGATCTCGCGGTCGAGGCAGCCCTTGATGAGCGAACCGGCGAGCGCCTGTCCGGTCGAGCGCATATCGCGGGCGCGGCGCTCCTCCATCACGTCCGGCGGGACGTCGTCGATCCGCTTCGAGTCGATCTCCAGCATCGTGGCGGGGAAGAAGACGGCATCCGGCTGATGGTTGATGCGCTCAGCCCAGGGCCCCAGCTCCTCGAAGGGGAAGAGGTCGTTGTCGAGGGAGCGGCCGCCCTCGGGCTTTCCGCCGGGGTTCTCCGGGTGATAGTCGGGGTAGCCCTCGAAGACGTGCAGGGAGACGGGCGTGTTCTCCTCCATGTAGCGCAGCATCTCGGGGCCGGTGTCGATCAGGGTCTCGACGAGTTCGCCGTCCATCATGCCGAGGGAGAGGGAGTTCAGGTAGGCGAGGGCGTCCTCGCGGGAGTCCTCGATGCCGGCCTCGGCCATGTGGTGGTTGTTGGGGAGCCAGAGAACTCCGCCGGAGATGGCCGTGGTGCCGCCAACGAACTCGGCGCGTTCGAGCAGGGCCACCTCCACCCCACTGTCGGCGGCGAGGATGGCGGCCGTCGTCGCGCTCGCGCCGGAGCCGAGCACGGCCACATCGACTTCAAGGTCCCACCGTTCGGGAAGCGCCATCGTTCTCTCCTCTGGCCCGCGCCTAGAGCTGGCGCGCAAGTGACCACGCCTGTCGCGTGGCGAAGGTGATACGCCGGGGCGCGTACGCGTCCCCGAGGATATGCAGGTCCGCAACCTTGCCCTGCAACTCGCGGTAGAGGGCGTTCTCGGACGCGCCGCCGCAGGCTAGCACGACCGTATCGAAGCCCTCCACGACGGTTGGGGCGTTCGTGTAGATGTTCCTCGTGTGGAGCGCGCCCGGCTCGATGCCAACGAGCCGGTGCATCTGCTCGAACTGAACACCCTGCGCGACCAGCCGCGTCATGATGCCGCCGATGGTGTACTTCCCCACGAGTGGGGCGACCTGGAGCGTCTGGTAGAGGACGCGCACCTCCTTGCCCTGCCCGGCGAGGTGGTCGGCGACGGAGAGGGGCGGCATGTGGTCGTCCTGGGCGACCACCACGACCCGCTGGCCGACCTCGGCGTTGCCGAGGAGCACATCGCGGATGTCGACGACATTGGGGAGGTCGACGCCGGGGACATCGGGGTGGCGGGAGGTCGCGCCGGTCGCGAGCACAACCGCATCGGCGCCGAATTCGAGCACGGACTCAGCGGTGGCGGCGCGCCCGACGCTGACACCGACGCCTAGGCCGGCAAGACGGCGCTCCTCGAACGCGACGAACTGGGTGAAGGGGCGGTGCATGGGCGCGTTGGCTGCGATCGCCATCTGTCCGCCGAGGACGGGCTCTCGCTCCCAGAGGGTGACGTTGTGACCGCGCTCGGCGGCGATAGCGGCAGTCTCGAGACCGGCGGGACCGCCTCCGACGACGAGGATGCGGCGGGGCTCTTCGGCAGGCGGATGCGGCTCCTCGAGCTCGTGACTGGCGCTCGGGTTAACGGCGCAGCCGAAGGGAAGGCCATCAACGAGACCGCGGTGGATGCAGTCGTTAATGCCGATGCAGGGACGTACATCGCCGAGGCGGCCCTCGCGCGCCTTGTTGGGGAGCTGCGGGTCGGCGATGGTCGCGCGGTTCAGACCCACGACGTCGGCGTAGCCGTCGGCAAGCACCTGCGCGGCCACCTCGGCATCAGTCACGCGCCCGGCGTAGACGACGGGCAGGTCCGTTTCCGCCTTCAACGCGCCCGACATGGGCGCCCACTCGGCCGGCTCGTAATGGAGGGGCTGGATGTAGCTCGGGCCGGCCCAGTTTCCGCCGACATCGAAGCTGAAGTAGTCGACATCGCCGCTGGCCGTCAGGAGGCGGACGACCTCGCGCGCTTCTTCGAGGTCGTAGCCCCCCTCGATCATCTCGTCCATGCAGAGGCGGACGCCCAGCGTGAGCCCGTTCCCCACGGCCGCGCGGATGGCGCGGTTGATCTCGAGGAGCATGCGCAGGCGGTTCTCGACGGAGCCGCCATAGTCGTCCTCGCGCTGGTTGGTCAGGGGGGAGAGGAACCACTGCACAACGTCGTCGTGGTTGGCGTGGATCTCGAGTCCGTCGAGGCGCGCTTCGAGGGCGCGGCCGGCCGAGTAGCCGTATTCCTCGACGAGCTGCTCGATCTCGTGCGGCTCCATCTCGTGGGGCAGGACGTTGGTGGCCCAGCTACTCTGGCGGCCTCCGGTGGGGCCGTGGGGCATTCCACCCATCAGGATCATCTGGAGGGTGCCGAAGGCGCCCTCCTCGTGGAGCTCGTCGGCGTAGCGTCCGTAGCGTTCGAGGAAGAGCTGGTTGCGAAAGTTGCTGTCGGTGGTGGCGCCGACCCCGGTCGGCTCGAAGCCGGGGATGAGCGGGTTGAGGACGAAGCAGTTGCTGCCACCGACCCAGGCGGCCCCGCCCCGTGCTCGCCCGACGTAGTAGGCGCGGAAGCTCTCGGCCTGCCGCTCGCTACCGAGGATATTGCCCACGCCCGCCCCGTGGGTCGGCACCATGATGCGGTTTTTCAGGGCCATGGTGCCGACCTGCAGCGGTTCCCAGAGCACGTCGAGGCTGGCGGCCTGCGTCATCGCGGCACCCTCGCAGTCGAGATGGCGGCATCCTACGCCGCTCGCGAGAGCAGGTACCGATCGCTAGAGGGTGCAGGCGGTGGCGGCGATGCTGGTCCCTTCGAGGTAGGCGAAGAGGTTGCAGCCGGAGAGGGCCCGTGATGTTTCGGCTGGGGGCGGTTCGTAGAGCCGGAAGCGGGGGGCGTGGTTGACGAGGGCGAACCAGAAGGCGTTGTGGCCGGGCAAGCGCTCAAGCTCCTCGCCGGAGGGGCCGAGGAGGGCGCCTTCGGTGACCCGCCAGGTGGCGCCGTCTTCGGTCGTGGCGACGCCCGTCTCCGCATCGTAGGCGACGACGCGCTCGGGCGGGGCCGCGTAGGCACGGCCACCGGAGCGGTCGGCGGTGGCGAAGACGACGACGGGGTCGCCGCCGATCTCGTCCTGGAGGAAGTCCTCCGCGCCGAGCAGGAGGATGGGATAGCCGACGACCTCGTCGTTGAGGCGGACGGCGTAGACGCTGTCCTTGACGGCGATGGGGCCGCTGCGATCGGGAACGGGGAACATCAGCCCGGAACTGGCGAAGTAGCGGGCGTAGGCCACACCCTCGCCGTAGTCGCGGGCGTGGCCGGTCTCGATGTCGAGCACGAGCGTGTCGGGGTGCTGGGCGAGCCACTCATCCCAGGTGGTGTGGACGACAGGGAGGACATCGAGCTGAATGCCACTCCCGACGAGGTCTCCCCAGACAGGCTCGCCGGTGAACTGCTCCCAGAGGGTGTTGGTGGTGCGGTCGTACATGAGCTTGTTCGAGCGGTAGAGGAGGCCGCTGGTGCCGAAGCGGTAGACCTCTTCGCCGACACGGCCGTCGTAGAGGATGGCGCTCCCACAGAGGGTGCAGTACGCGAGCGAGACGGGGACGCCGCCGACGGTGTCGTTGACCATCTCGTGCCAGTCGATGATGCGGCGTGGGTAGGCGCGGGCGTCGCCGTTGATCTCGACGCCGATGATTCGGTCCTTCGGGCCGATCCACGCAGCGGCCTCGTCGGGCGTGATGAAGTCCGGGTGCTCCAGGGGCGGGATGCCGTCCACCGTCACGCCACCCCAGAAGATCTCCTGGGCGGAGATGAGGCGTCGCTTCTCCGGATCGAGGAAGGCGCCCATGTCCTCCTGGATGCCCTCAATCAGCCGGTGTTTGAACTCGACGTAGAGGTCCGTCTCGTCCGCGGGCGTTCGGAGGCCGAGCTCCTCGGTGATGGGGAAGATGGGGTAGGGGTGGTCGGGGCGAATCTCGGTCAGGATGCGGTAGACGAAGGCGCTGTAGGGGACGGGAACGGCGGCGAGGTCGACGAGGTAGGGGAGCCACCGCTCCTCGGGGTCGCGGGCCATTGCCCGAAGGATGTCGCGGGTGGTGTCGGAGGTGTCGGGGAAGAGGACGAAGCGGTTCCAGAAGTCGATCTCGGTCCAGTAGATGAGGCTCAGGACGTGCTCGTCGGTGATCTCCTCGGGGGTGAGGGTGGGTTCGAGTCGGGGAGTGCCAGTGGATTCGGGGGCGGGGGTGGCGCTCTCGGGTGGGGGAGGGGCGGTGGAGGTGGGTTCGGGGGTGGAGGTCGCGGCGGGGTCTGGGGACGGGGAGGGGGTGGGCGGCTGGGCGGTGGAGTCGCCGCCACAGGCGGCCAGAACCAGCGCCAGGCAGGCAGCCAGCATGACAGGACGGAGGGGCATGGCGAACAGTGTAGGGCCCCATGGCTGGTCGCTCGCTTACGGCGGCCTAACCGTTTACCGGTGAGCGGGCAGACTGGCCCTGTGGGGGGCAAGCCTCTAGCCTTGTCACGACCCATGGCAACTACGTGCCACTAAGCCGTTTGCACCCGGAGTACCCATGCTTTTGCACGCTTCGTCCCCCCTTGCCGCCCGGATCGGCGGGCGGCTTCTGGCGGCCGCCCTCGTCGCTATCGCCCTGATCGGCGGGCTCCTTGTCCTGGAGGCCCCACATATGGCCTCGGCCCAGGAACCGGAATGCGAGGTCACCGACCTCGGCACCCTGGGAGGCGAAACCCGGCAGCTTGAGGCGAACGGCCGCTGGACGACGGAGGACTGCGACTCGGCCTTCCGGGCCGGGAGCGACGCGCACTCGTACCGCTTCCAGGTGGAGGAGGGCGGTCGCGTCCGGATCGAACTGCTGTCGAGCGAGGCCGACTCGTACCTGTACCTGCTGAGCGACTCCGGCGACCGAATCGCGGACGACGACGACAGCGCGGCAGGCAGGAACGCGCGCATCGAGCGCGACCTGGCGCCGGGGGCCTATCGGATCGAGGCGACGACGGTGGGAGGCCGCGGGCGAGGCCCCGCGGACTTCTCGCTCATCGTCGGCTACGTCGAGGGCTGTGAACCGGTCGACCTCGGGGTGCTCACGGCAGAGGCGGACCTGACGGCGACCGGCGTGTGGTCGCTGGAGACGTGCGGCTCGCGAATCGAGGCGAACCACCCCGCCTACAGCTACTCGTTCATGCTGCCGGCCAGCGGCCGGGTCCGGATCGACCTCGCGTCGGAGGACGGCGATCCCGTGCTTTCCCTGGCATCGCCGACGGCCGGCGTGATCGGGGCGAACGACGACGGAGCGCCCGGTCGGAACTCGCGCATTGAGAAGTACCTGCCCGCTGGCGTCTACTTGATCGAGGCCACTACCTATCTCCAGGCTGACCGCCAGCCCCTTGTGGCGGACTTCGAGCTGACCGTCCACCTGGTCGACGAAGCAGCTGCCCAGCAGACCTTCATCCTGAAGGTGGAGGAGAGCCTCGCTCCGGACGTCGTCATTGCCGGAGAGCCCTTCATGGTCGACTTCCGTGTCGGCAATGTGGGCGGGGGCGACCTCCCGGAGGATTGGTTCGTCATCGTGTACGCCATCGGGCCGCGCGCATACGCGGACCTGGAGGTCCCGTCTTCCGAGACTGTCTGGAATGCTGGAGCCAGCTACCACTCAAGCCCCGAACTGGCCAGCGCAACCAGTACGGCGATTCCGAGCTTTGAGCCGATCGAGGTCGTTCTCCGCAGGCCCGGCAATTCATGGGTCTTCCTCGGCGTGCAGCCATTCCAGCTCGTCGAAGACGAGGGCAGGTACGACAATCCGAGCACGTTCCACGGTATCTGGCGGAACCTGCGCGTGGTGACGGGCCCAATCTACGGCCCGGTCACCGTCTCGGTGGACGGCGCGGCCTACACGGTTGAAGCGGCGGACGACGAAGAGGGTGAGGTCACGACGACGGTAACCCTGGCCGACGCAGAGGCGGAGGTCGACGATGCCGTGCAGGCGAAGGCGACCTACACCGCAGCCGTGGCTGAGACGGTGCTGGACGGGATCTTCGAGCGGCCAGGGCTGGCGGGGCTTGCCGCCTCGGGCGAGCCGGAGTCGATCGACGTCCCGAATGCTTCGTCAACCACGCTGCTGAGGCTCTTTGGCGAGCAGTACCTTGAAGCCATCGCAATCTGGGGATTCGACGACGTGGTGGCCAACGGCGAGGTCATCAACCCGGTTCATGTTCAGGAGCTGGTGCTGCACGTCGCCGACAAGGCAGCGCAGCAGTACGCGGCACTGTCGGCACGGTGGACGGCACTCGAGCTGGTTGCCTCCGGAACCGGGTTGCCGTTTGAGGATGCGTTCGCGCTCCAGGCGGAGCTCGCCTACGCGGAGCGCATCCTGGCGCCAATCGCGGCGGCAGGCTCCATCGCATCGCAGGCCGGACCCGGAGAAATGGTTCCAGCAGACGAATTCGACGCGCTGACGCGGCAGGCCTCGTGCCGGGCGGCGTACCTGGGCGACGCCTTCGAAGCTGCGGGCGTCGAGGACGTGGAGGCGCTGCTCGCGCTCGACACTGAGCTGCGGGCAAGCCTTGACGTGTTCGGGCTCGGAAGCGACGCAGCCCTCTGCGCGGTCGCAGGCGTCGACAGGGAGAATGCGACGTTCCTGCGGCGCCTGGGGATCAGCGACCCGACGATCGCCGCCATGAACGCACCCGATCGGGCTCCCGAGCCGGTGGTCGAGGCAACGCCCGAGGCACCCGAGCCGTACCGGCTCCGAGTCATCGCCTCCCTGCGGGCGGACGGAAGGGTCGAGCATGGCGTTGAGCTCTATGGCCAGCACTTCCTGCCACCTTCCCGCCTACTCCCTGCGGATGCGCCTGCCGGTCAGTGGTACGCGAGCGGCGAGGTCGAGGTCGAAGGGCACTCGATCGGCGTGGTCCGGGCACGCCGGCTAGCCGACGGCCGTATCGAGTTGGGCTTCCGGGACGTGAACGGCGATGCAGTCGAGCCGGGGATCCGGTTCGTCGCGGACCCACCGCTCGGGTTGTTCGTCCGGAGCAGCGTGATCGAGGTTCCCCGGCCGGAAGTGGCCGAGGAGGGATCCTCCGAGTAACGGCTTTGGTTGCGAGCTAGGCGCCCGTGATGGCGCCTAGCTCGCGCCAGGGGCGGGCGCGGCGCGCATTCCAGTGCGCTTCCCAGTCGTCGCAGACGCCCTGGCCACCGTGCCAGTAGTCAACCTCGAGGCAGACCTTGCCGTCGCGGAACTCGAGCCGGGATACGCCCTCGGCCGTTCCCCAGCGCCCGGCGTTCTCCTCCGCATCCGCGGGAATCTGGCCGTACGCCATCCACATCACGACGACGCCAGTGTCGGCGACGTAGATCTCTTCGGGGAGCACCTTGAGCGTGTCGGCTGCGGCCGCCCAGAACTCGCGGACGGCGTCGTGACCGCGCATCGCTTCCGAGTGGCCCACGATGTCGCGCATGACGACGTCCTCGGTCATGAACTGGAGGGGCGCATCGACGTGTCCCCCGCTCCAGCCTTCCTCGAAGAGCTTGCGTGCGATCTCGACTTCGGCTTGGCCAACCATGGGCGCCTCTCCCGTGCGTGGATTCGTAGCGTGGCCGCGATGGTAGCGGAAACGCGGGCGCTCCGGTGTACGATCCGAACGCGATGGCCGAGACGATGACGCCGGAGGAGGCGCGCAGTTACCTGAACTACCTGCTCACGCTGGGCATCCGGCGGGAGCAGGCGTTCGCGCCGCTGGCGGCCGCCTTCATCCGCGAGAACGACCTGGACGCGCTGGGGCTGCTGCCGGACGAGCAGGTGAGCCTGCTGCTGGCGGCGGCTCAGTCGTTTGCGCCGGAGCCGAGGCGCTACAGCGCGAAGCTCGACTTCCTCGAAAGGGCGCAGGCGCTGCTGCCGCGCACGCGGCTGGCGGGGACGCCGGTCGAGGGGCAGGTGGGGCAGGAACTCCGGAAGACGGCCCACGAGCTCGACCGCTACCACGAGGCCGTGCGCGTCAACCGTTCCGAGACGGGGGAGCGCGAGCACATCATCGTCGAGAGCATGGCCCCCGAATACTTCACCGACATCGCGCAGAAGCGGGCGGCGGCTCACTACCAGGATCGGTACCACCTGACCCCGGAGGCGCGTCGCGCGCAGAACTATACGGGACCGGCGCAGCAGTTCGAGCCGGAGAACACGGCCATCCACAAGGAGTTCGAGGGGGCCTGCGGTCCGTTCATGAACGCGCGCACGCACGCCTTCCACGTGATGCTGCCGTTCGACCTGAAGCTGAGCCGGTCGCCCCAGGAGCCCCTGGAGACGGGCGTGCGCATCTTCTACGGGAAGGAGGGCTACTCCTTCCCGCTGCGGTACCAGATGGGCCAGCTCACGAGCGACCGGGACGGGACGGTCGTGGGGGTGCCGGTCGACGACCCGAATCTCGTCTACATTTCGGCCTCTGGCGTGAAAGAGCCGGAGTTCCGCTTCGACGGGCCCGCTCCCGGCAATGCGCCGCCGGAGCTGGCGTTCCCGCTGACGGTGCTGCAACACCTCGGCAGCCTCGGGAACTACATCCAGGTGAGCTGCAACTTGAAGGTGTGGTTCGACGCCTCACAGGTCGCGATCCTGATCCAGGGGGCGCCGGAACTGGCCGACCTCGGCCTGACGGCGGCGACGGGCCTCATGACGCGCACCTACGGGCTCGGGACGACGGAGGAGTACGAGCGCAGTGGCGGCGAGCCGTGGCAGGAAGGGCTCAGCTACAACTACGTGAACCTGCACCTTGCGCTCCAGCCGGGGGTGGAGTCGGTGGTGATCCCGTACAACACGCCGATCTTCACGCTGTACCCAGTGCTCAGCCGGCAGGCGGTCGCGTTCGAGGACGCGGCGGCGGCCAGCGAGCGCATCGCGAAGGGGATGGGGCAGGGGCAGGGCTAGGCTTCGCCGAGCCGCCTCAGGAGCCAGTCGCGCGCGACCGACGCCTGCGCGGACTGGAAGGGACGCAGGGTGGGGAGGCCGGGCGGAGGCGGTCGCGAACCCCACTCGGTGAATACCCCGGCCAGGGCGGCCACCACGGCCGTCACGCCCTCTGGGTCGGCAGTGCGACAGGCGGGGTGGGCGGCGACAACCTCCTCGGGGGGCGGGCCGCCCTGCATCGTGACGCTGGGCGCCATGACGATGACGTCGATCCAGGCGGCCCCGACCAGGGCGTGGGGCCAGTCGAGGAACCAGACTCGATCGGGCGAGAGCAGGATGTTGTCGGCACGGATGTCGAAGTGGACGAGGGTGTCGCCCACTACGGCTTCGGGAACGGCTGCCTCGAGCTGAGCGAGGAGATCGAGGTTGCTGCGATACCAGGGGGCAAGACCCTGCCGGCGCCGCCCTCCTTCGTCACGGAGCGTCCGCCAGCCCTCCCGGGGGAATGTCTCGGCAGCGCCACGAGCGACACCGGGGGGCAAGGGATTCGGAGTAAGCCGTTCGCCAAGGGCGACGAGCGCTTCGAGAACACGGTCGAGCTCGCGCAGATCCCAGGGCTGCCGGGGGTGCTCGCCTTCGATGTCCTCGAAGGCGAGGGCCACCCAGCCGCCTTCGCCCTCGTCGTGCGACCAGAGCAGTCGTGGGGCGGGCACGTCCTCCGGCATCCCGGAGATGATGCGAATCTCCCTGCGGTGGATGCCGGCGCTGTCGGGGTTGATGTCGGGGCCGACGGCTTTCACGAATACGCGCCGGCCGTCCGCGAGAAGCATGCGCGCGGCCACGCCCGGCGAAAAGCCCGAGGGCTGGGTAACGGCCTCGGCCACCGGGCTTCCCGCCCATGCCTCGAAGGCGTCGCGGAGGCGCTTTGGGGCCTGCTTCCAGTGGAGGCGCGCGCCCTGGGGCGGCAGAGGCGGGATGGCGGCCATCGCGCGCGACTCGCCTAGGGCCAGACGACCCAGGTATTGGGCGACGTGACCATGCTCCCGAGGATCTGCGGGGGCGCACCGTTGAGCGTTTCGAAGGCACGCTCCTGGGTGAGGGCGTTTCCGGCCAGCTCGCGCAGTCCGTCGACGCGCTTCTGCCACTCGACGCGGGGCTGGCTCGCCTCGAGGTAGCGTCCGGGAACGCGCTGGCCGAGGAGGAGCACGTCGTAGGCGAAGTCGCCAAAGACCTCCTCCGGCTTGAAAAACTGCGACTGGCGGTAGGTAAGCGGCGTGCGCTCACGGAAGAGGTCGACGCGCTCCTGGGCCCCGCCGATGTCGACGGCGTTGCGGCAGGCCTGCCAGAAGGGTGTGTCGAGCTTCTTGTTGAAGCGGTAGTGGACGGCGAGGAACCAGCGCACGTCGTCCCAGTGGGCGTTGAGGGTGCGATTCACGATGCCGCGAATGGCAGTGTCCTTCTTCGAGCGGGGGAAGTTCAGGACGAGCTGGTTGATCTCGAGGATGATCATGTGGAGGCCGGTCGACTCCAGCGGCTCGACGAAGCCGTAGGAGTTGCCGATGGCGACCACGTTCCCCTTCCAGAAGTGCTCGCGGCGGCCGGTCTTGAAGCGGATGACGCGGTGGTCGCCCATGCCCTCGTTCTTCGAACGCATCTCCTCGGCGGCCTCGTCATCGGAGAGGAACTGGGAGGAGAAGACGTAGCCGCGGTGATCGTCCTCGACGGAAGGCGTGTTCCAGCACCAGCCGGCGTTCATGGTCTCGGCAGTGGTAAAGGGCTTGATGTGACCGCCGTGGGGCACGTTGGCGACGATCGCGCGGTCGCAGAAGAGGCTGCCCTCGTAGCTCTGGAAGGGAGAGCCGAGCGTCTCGCCGATGATCTCGGCGCGAAAGCCGGTGCAGTCGACATAGAGGTCGAAGCGCCGCTCCTCGCCGTCGTCGGTGACGACGTGGTCGAGCTCTTCGCCACCCTCGGTGGGGACGAACTCCGTGACAGAGCGCTCGAGGAGCTCGACGCCGTCGGCAACGGCCTGCTCCTTCAGGTAGGCGACGAAGCGGCCGTTATCGAGGTGGTAGGCGAAGGGGATGCGGTCGATGAGCGAGGTGAGCTGGCCGCCCTCGTTGGTGACGATGGGGGCTCGCTCATTCGAGATGAGGAGGGACCCGAGGGAGTATTCGTTGAATTCGCCGCCGTAGTAGACGGAGTCGAGGACGGGGCCGGGGTGGAAGGCGTAGTTGAAGTAGTAGTCGCCGGGCTGGCCCCACTCGAACTTGACCCCGAATTTCCAGGTGGGCTGCACCTTGCGGTAGAGCTCGTGCACGTCCCGTTCGAGGTAGGCGTGGAGGAACTTGACCATGATGGGGGTCGTGCCCTCGCCGACGCCGATGATGGGGATGGTGGGGGACTCGATGAGGGTGACGCGCAGGTGGGGGAGCTTCTTGCGCAGGGCGAGCGCGGTCAGGTAGCCGGCGGTGCCGCCGCCGATGATGCCGACCGTCTTGTACTCGCCGGATGCCTGTGTCACGAGGCTATCGTGCCACGGATGGGGTTGGGAGGGGTGTCACCCGGCGCTGCGCTCGTAGAGCTTCTCTCGGGGGAGGTTCTCCTCCATCCGCAATCCGACGCCCCGAACCTCGAAGTCCGCCAGCACCTCCGCGAGGAGCCGCTTCCTGCGCTGGGGCTCACTTTCAGCAGCAGCCAAGTCCTTCGAGGTGGTTGGGCCCTTGTCGCACATTGTGAAGTCACCGTTGCGGATCCAACCTACCTGCAGGCCAGCGGCGAACACAATGGCTATCGGATGACCGCACTCCAGTCGCCCCACCCTCGCGCGGTCGCGCCGAACCGGTAAGATGCGCGCTCGCTGGGAGGCGCACCGACCATGGAACTCGGAACTGGCAAGACGGCAGTCGTGACTGGCGGGGGGAGCGGCATCGGCGAGGCGCTGTGCCGCGCGTTCGCGGCCGAGGGCATGTCGGTCGTGGTCTCGGACATCGATCTGAGCGCCGCCGAAGGGGTGGCGAACTCCATCAACGACACGGGCGGGAGCGCTATCGCGGTCCGCACCGACGTGGCCGACCGCGCTTCCGTGAAGGAGCTGGCCGACAAGGCGTTCGAGACGTTCGGGGGCGTACACGCGCTCTGCAACAACGCCGGCGTCGTGACCTTCCGCTCCGCCGCCGAGATGAGCGACTCGGACTGGGACTGGGTGATGGGCGTGAACCTGGACGGCGTCATCAACGGGGTCACGCAGTTCCTGCCGCGGATGATCGAGCAGGGCGAAGGACACCTCGTCAACACCTCGTCCAGCGCGGGACTGTTCGCGCCTCCGGGGATGGCCTCGTATGTCGCCTCGAAGCAGGCGGTGGTGGGGCTGTCCGAGCACCTGAACCACGACCTGGAAGCGGTGAACATCGGTGTGTCGGTGCTATGCCCGGGCGGGGTCGCGACGAAGATCGTGGAGGCGGGCCGGAACCGGCCCGACGAGCACGGTGGTCCCGAGGACGTTCCGGACTATGCGGAGCCGATCCGCCAGGGGATCTCGCAGGGCATGCCGCCCTCAGAGGTCGCGGCGCGGGTGCTCGATGCGATCCGGAATCAGCACCTCTACATCGTGACGCACGAGGACACGAAGGCGGGCGTCGAGGCTCGGATCGAGGGGATCCGGGCGGGGTACGCGCTCAACGACTAGCGGCCCTTCCTGCGTATAGCCAACCACTCCAGTGTTCTGTGGCCTGCCCTAATACTTGGTTGCCAAGTATTAGGGCGCTCGCTACAGTCCTCCGGCCATGACACGCGAGCTGCTGGCCGGCGAACACGCCGTCCTCGCCCTGCTGCGCACACGCCCGATGTACGGGTACGAGATGGCGCGCTACTTCGAGGGAGAGGACCTGCGCGAGGTCTGCCCGATCGAGCAGGGCTCGCTCTACACGTACCTGCGGAACCTGGAGGGGCGGGCGCTGGTCATGTGGCGGGAGGAGCGGGAGGGGCTGCGGCCGCCGCGCAAGCGATTCGCGCTGACACACGAGGGGGCGGCAGTTGTGGAGGCGTGGCTGCGAGAGCCGGTCGAGAGGCTGCGGGAGGTGCGCTTCGAGCTGCTGGTGAAGCTGTACGTCCTCCACGCCGTCGATCCCGAGGCGGAAGCGGCGCTGGTGCGGGACCAGCTGCGCGTGTGCGAAGCGTATCGCGAGCGTGCGCGGGAGCGGGTCACCCAGGCCGGGGACGGGTTCCTGCGGCTGGTGGCGCAGTCGAAGCTCTCCGCGGCGGACGCGACCGTCGAGTGGCTGCGCGATCACCTGGCGACGCTCTCCGCTCCCGCCGGGACGCCGTGAGCCTGCGACTGGCCGCCGCGGGGGCGTTTACGGTCGCGGTGCTGGGCCTGGGCGCGTGCGGCGACGGCGAGGAGCGGAGGGACACGATCACCGTGTTCGCGGCGGCCTCGCTGACCGAGGCGTTCGGCGAGCTGGCGTCGGCATTCGAGGCAGAGCACCCGGGCGTGACGGTGCGGCTGTCGTTCGCGGGGTCGGCGACGCTGCGCACGCAGATCCTGGAAGGCGCCCCCGCGGACGTGTTCGCGAGCGCGAGTCCCGACGAGGTCGCGACGCTGAGGGCAGCGGGACTGGTTATCGAGGAGCGAGCGCTCGCCACGAACACGCTCGTAGTGGCGACAGGGGCGGATGCCATTGAGGCCTTCGAGGACCTCGCATCGCCCGGCCTGCGGCTCGTGCTGGCGGCGGAGGAGGTTCCGGCGGGTCGCTACGCACGGGAGTCGCTGGCGCTGGCAGGGAGCGACTTCGCGGGGCGTGTGCTGGCAAACGTCCGCAGCAACGAAGCGAACGTGCGCTCCACGCTCGCGAAGGTCGAGCTGGGGGAGGCGGACGCGGCCATCGTCTACGCGAGCGACCTGCGAGCGGCGGACGAGGGCGTTCGGGCAATCGCGATTCCCGAGCGGTTCCAGGTGGCGGCGGAGTACCGCATCGCGCTCCTCTCGGAGAGCGATGGGGCGCGGGCGTTCGTGGCGTTCGCGACCTCGCCGGCAGGAATGGCGACGCTCGCGCGTCACGGGTTCACGGCCGTGGGGGTGACGCCGTGACCGCACTCCGGGTACGGGCGCCCCAGGCGGGACTGGCGCTGCTCATCGCCGTCTTTGCCGTGTTCTTCGTGCTGCCGTTCGCGGGGCTGCTGGAGCGTGGAATCGGGGGCAGCGGCACCTGGGACGCGATCACGAGCGACACGGCCCTCGACGCGCTCACGCTGTCACTCTGGACATCGGCGGTGGCGCTGGTGATCGCGGTGGTGGCGGGGACGCCGGTGGCCTACTGGCTCACGCACGTGCGCTTCCCGGGGAAGGGGGCGGTGGAGGCGCTCATTGACCTGCCGATCGTGCTCCCGCCGACGATCGCGGGCGTGGCCCTGCTGACCGCATTCGGGCGAAAGGGGCTGCTGGGGGCCCCGCTCGACGACTGGTTCGGGCTGACGCTGGGGTTCAGCACGGTGGCCGTGATCATGGCGCAGCTGTTTGTGGGGGCGCCGTTCTACGTGCGCGCGGCGCGGGCCGGATTCGCGGGCGTCGACGCGCAGTACGAACGGGTCGCGCACACGCTGGGGGCTTCGCGGCTGCGGGCCTTCGCGCGGATCGTGCTGCCGTTGAGCTGGCCGTCGCTGGCGGCGGGGGCGGCGCTGTGCTGGGCGCGGGCGCTGGGGGAGCTGGGGGCGACCCTCATCTTCGCCGGGAACCTGCAGGGAGAGACGCAGACGATGCCGCTCGCCATCCTGAGCGCGTTCGAACGCGCGGACGGGCTGACGGCGGCGGTCGCGCTGGCGATCCTGTTGCTGGCGGTAGCGCTGGTGGCGCTCGCGGCCTTCTGGCTGCTCTCGACGCGGGGGCGGGGGACGCCATGACACTCGAATTCGCGGCACGGACGCAGCTCGGGGACTTCTCCTACGACGCGCGCTTCGAGGCGGGGAACGAGATCGTGGTGCTGTTCGGGCACTCGGGGGCGGGGAAAAGCCTGACGCTGCAGCTCATCGCGGGACTGCTGCAACCGGACGAGGGGCGCATCGCCATCGGCGGGGAGGCGGTGTTCGACGCAGGCACAGGGCTGAACCTGCCGCCGCAGACGCGACGGATCGGGTACGTCGTGCAGGACCTCGCGTTGTTCCCGCACATGACCGTGGCCGAGAACGTCCAGTTCGGGATGACGGGGGAGGGGCGGGAACAGCGGCTTGCCGAGGTGCTCGACCTGATGCACCTGGGCGAGTTCCGCGAGCGCAAACCGCGGTCGCTGAGCGGGGGGCAGCAGCAGCGGGCGGCGCTCGCGCGCGCCCTCGCGCGGGAGGCGAGCCTGCTGCTGCTCGATGAGCCCTTCAGCGCGCTCGACGAGTCGCTGCGGGTGGAGCTGCGACGCGAGCTGATCCGGTTGCGGAGCGAGCTCGATCTGAGCGTCATCTTCGTGACCCACGACCTGCGAGAGGCGCACCTGGTGGCCGACCGGCTGGCGGTGTTCGACGCGGGCCGCCTGCTGCAGTTCGACGGTCGCGAGCGCGTCTTCCGGGCGCCGGCGAACCGGCGGGTGGCAGAGCTGACGGGGGTAGCGAACATCCTGCGGGGGCGGGTGGTGGCGGCACGGGACGGCACCCTGACCGTCGAGGCGGGTGGGGCGAGCCTGCGGGCGCCCGTACCGAACGGCTGGCGTCCGGATGTTGGCGAGGCTGTCGACATCGCCATCCGGGCGGAGCGGGTCAACCTGCGGCGGCTGGACGCGGACGACCCCGGCCAGCCCAACCTCGTGCGCGGCACGATTCGCGAAGAGCTGGCGTACGGCGCGACGCACACGCTGCGGTTCGAGTCGGCGCTGGGGGAGACGGTCGAGGTCGAGATTGCGGCGAGGCCCTACGAGGTGCTGGGGGTTGGGGGGCAGAAGTCGTGGACGCTGGAGCTACCGCCCGAGGATCTTCATGTGATGGCGGTCTCTTCGGACGCGGCGGCGGGGTCGAGCGCCTCGGCGACGACAGCGTAGACGGGGTCGGAGCGGCCAGGGTTGGGGCTGAGGTCGAAGGCGCGGGCCTTGGCGAACGCTTCCGAGAGCTCGAAGTAGAGGGCCACGAGGTTGGCGCGCTGCTCGTCGCCGAAGAGCTGCCAGATGCGGACCGCCTTCGTCGGGAACATGCGGTTCGAAAAGGTGATGGCGAAGGGCGCGCCCGGCTTGAGCACGCGCCCGACCTCCGCGAAGACCTCAACCGGGCGCGTGAGGTACTGCACAGAGACGCTGACAGCGGCGCCGTCGAACTCGTCGGTGTCGTAGGGGAGCGTGGGATCCTGGTTGAGGTCGTGGACGGTGCGGCGAGTGAGGACGGGGTTGTTCTCCAGCTCGACCTTGTTCAGGCCGAGGCCGGTCACGCCCGAATAGGTCGCGTCGACGGGGAGGTGCGAGACCCAGCTCGACATGAGGTCGAGGAGGTGGCCGCCCTCGGGGAAGGTCTGGCGGTAGAAGTCGCCGAGGGCGGCGATGGCCGCGTCGTCGATGTGGTTGACCAGACGCGGCTGGACGTAGAAATGCGCGTCGTCGGACTCGTCGACGCGGCGGAAGTGCTCGGGGAGGAGCGGGTTGTCGTCCCGCGACTCAGGAGACAGCGGCGCCCGCTCCCTGCTCGACGATCACGGCCTCGTAGAACTTGGCCTGGGGGTGGCCTTCGAGCACGCCCTTGGCGGGACCCGACTGCTCGTGGGCGCGGCGGAAGTGCTCGGACTGGGCCCAGTTGAGGAAGTCCTGGCGCGACTCCCAGATGGTGTGGGAGATGTAGTCGCCGGGGTCGTCGCCCTTGAGCAGGGAGAACTGTACGAACCCGTCGAGGTCCTTCAGGTAGCTCTCGCGGCCCTTCCAGACTTCCTCGAAATCGTTCCCGCGTTCGGGGTTGACGTTGAAGTGGTTCATCGCAATGAACATCGGCGTGCTCCGTTCGTGATGGTTCCATTCTAGCGGGCGCGGGCGGTTCCGCCGGGAAAGGGGCCGCTCGGACGGCGGCACCGTATCATTCGCGGGATGGTGCGATTCGCGGCGAACCTGAACTTTCTTTTCACCGAGGCTCCCTTCCTCGACCGTTTCGAGCTGGCGAAACGGCACGGTTTCGAGGCGGTCGAGTACCCCTTCCCCTACGAGAACCCCGAGGACGAGCTGGCGCGACGCTTGCGGGAGCATGGTCTGACGCAGGCGCTCATTAACCTGCCGGCGGGGGACTGGGCAGCAGGGGAGCGGGGCATCGCCTGCCACCCGGGGCGGACGGAAGAGTTCCGGGAGGGGGTCGCGAAGGGGATCCGCTACGCGCAGGCGCTGGACTGTCCGCGCACCAACTGCCTCGCAGGCGTGAAACCGGAGGGGGTCTCCGATGAAGCGGCGCAGGCGGCGCTGGTCGAGAACCTGCGCTACGCGGGGCAGGCGTTCCGGAACGCGGGACTGCAACTCCTGACCGAGCCGATCAATACACGGGACATCCCCGGGTTCTTCGTCAACACGAGCGCGCAGGGGCTCGCGGTGATGGATGCGGTCGGGGACGGACTGGTGGGGCTGCAGTACGACGCGTACCACATGCAGATCATGGAGGGCGACCTCGCGCGCACGGTCGAGAAACACCTGGGCGTCATCGGCCACATCCAGATCGCGGACAACCCCGGCCGCCACGAGCCGGGCACGGGCGAGGTGAACTACCCCTTCTTCCTGGACCACCTCGACGCCATCGGCTACGAGGGGTGGGTGGGGTGCGAGTACGCGCCGGCGACGACAACCGAGGCGGGCCTGGGGTGGCTCGCGGAGTATCGAGCGAGCGAGGGGGCGTCATGACACGAATCGCGTTCATCGGGCTGGGGATCATGGGGCGGCCGATGGCCGGCCACCTGCAGGCGGCGGGCCACGAGCTCTTCGTCGTGCGGCACGTCTCGCCGCTACCGGAGGAGCTGCTGGAGGGGGGCGCGGTTGAGTGCGCGACGGCGGCGGAGGCGGCCTCGCGGAGCGAGGTCGTGATCACGATGGTTCCGGACACGCCCGACGTGGCGGACGTGCTGTTCGGTGCCGGCGGGGTGGCAGAGGGACTGCAGGCGGGCACGACGGTTATCGACATGAGCTCGATCTCGCCGATCGAGACGAAGGAGTTCGCCGCGCGCATCGCCGAGAAGGGCTGCGACTACCTGGACGCGCCCGTCTCCGGCGGCGAGGTGGGGGCAAAGGGGGCGAGCCTCACGATCATGGCCGGTGGCAGCGGCGAGACATTCGAGCGAGCGCGTCCGCTGCTTGAGCTGATGGGCGCGAACATCACGCTCGTGGGCGACGTAGGGGCGGGACAGACCTGCAAGGTCGCCAACCAGATCATCGTGGCGCTCACGATCGAGGCGGTGGGGGAGGCGCTGCTGTTCGCCTCGAAGGCGGGAGTCGACCCGGCGCGGGTGCGGGAGGCGCTGATGGGCGGCTTCGCGGGTTCGCGCATCCTGGAGGTGCACGGACAGCGCATGGTCGAGCGCACGTTCGACCCCGGCTTCCGTATCGCGCTGCACCAGAAGGACCTTGGGCTGGCGCTGCAGGGGGCGCGGGCGCTGGGCATCAGCCTGCCGAACGCGGCTACGGCGCAGGAGCTGATGAACGCCTGCGCGGCGCAGGGCTGGAGCGATCTGGACCACTCGGGGCTGGTAAAGGCGCTGGAAGTTCTGGCAGGCCACGAGATCGCCTGAGCGCCGGAGCATTCACACCTCGTGTGCGACAATGCACGGCGGTCCGCCGGTTAGGCGGACCCTGGGGGCCAGGAAGGGAAGACGATGACCATCCGGGAAGTGGGCGTGGTCGGCTGCGGGATCATGGGTGCGGGAATCGCCCAGATCTGCGCGGCGCACGGGTACCGCGTCCGCGTGACTGAATCAGAACCCGAGCGCCTCGAAGAGGGTCTCGCGACGATCAAACGCCGCCTCGGCCGCCAGGTCGAGCGCGGGCGGCTCAGCCGCGAGCGGCACGACCGAACGCTGGCTCGCCTGAAGGGCGTTGAGACGCTCAGTGGGTTTGCGGACAGCGACCTTGTCATCGAGGCCGTGATCGAGGAGTTGCCGCTCAAGAAGGAGCTGTTCGAGGAGCTCGGAGAGGTTTGCAAGGAAGACGCAATCCTCGCGAGCAACACGTCGTCGCTTTCCCTGAGTGAGATGGCGGCTTCGTCCGGGCGTCCGGATCAAGTCATCGGCATCCACTTCTTCAATCCGCCGACAGTCCTGCCGCTGGTCGAGGTGATCTCCTCGGAGAGCACCTCCCAGGAGACGATCGACGCAGCGATGGCCTTCTGCGACTCGATCGACCGGCTGACGGTACGGGTGAAGGACTCGCCGGGGTTCATCGTGAACCGGCTGCTGGTGCCGTTCATCTTCGACGCCATTCACATGGTGGAGGGCGGCATTGCTTCTGCCGAGGACGTCGACCAGGCCTGCAAGGTGGGCCTGAACCACGCGCTGGGGCCGCTGGCGACGGCGGACCTGATCGGACTGGACACGATGATCCACATCAGCGACGCCATGTTCGAGGAGTACGGCGAAGCACGATTCAAGGCTCCAACAACCCTGCGACGGCTCGTCTCGCTCGGTCACCTCGGCCGCAAGAGCGGCCGCGGATTCTTCGAGTACAACTAAACACCACCAACTGGAGGCAGGTGTGGCACTGCTGTACGAGGTCAGCGATCACATCGCGACCATCACCATCAACCGACCGGACGCCCTCAACTCGATCGACCTCGAGACGTGGCACGAGCTCTCGGAGGCGTGCGCGAAGCTCGAGGCCGACGACGATGTCTGGGTGGGCATCATCACGGGCGCGGGCGGACGCTCTTTCAGCGCGGGCGCCGACCTGAAGGAAACGATCCCGACGCTCATCGACGACCCGCGCGGGAACCGCTACGACGAGCCGGACACGATCATGCGCGGCCAGACGGTCACGAAGCCGCTGATTGCCGCTGTGAACGGCCTCGCGCTGGGCGGTGGCCTCGAGATCGTGCTGGCCTGCGACCTGCGCATCGCGGCCGAGGGCGCGCGTCTGGGCGCGCCCGAGATCACGCTCGGCTTCATCCCGGGCTGGGGCGCGACGCAGCGGCTCGCGCGCGAGCTGCCCTGGGCGATCGCGGCCGGGATCGTCTTCTCGGGTGACCAGATCGGCGCGGAGACGGCGCACCAGTACGGGCTCGTGAACGAAGTCGTTCCGGCCGACCGGCTGCAGGCGGCGGCGCGCCAGCTGGCGGAGACGCTCTGCTCGCGCGGTCCGCTGGCGCTGCGCGCGGCCAAGCGGGCGATGCGCGAGGGTCTCGACATGTCGCTCGACGACGGTCTCCAGCTCGAGCACGACCTGTTCGACGACCTCGCCTATACCGAGGACGCGAAGGAGGGCGTGGCCGCCTTCCAGGAGCGACGGGCGGCGACGTTCAAGGGCCGCTAGGGCCTCTTCACAGCACCGGGCACCAGTCTCGCGAGCAGTGGGCGCATTGAAAGGCGCCCGCCGCTCGTCTAGATTCGCGGGGCTCTCGCGGTCGGGCGCGGTCGCGCCCGCACAATCGCGACGAAGGGGTGACCGTGGCAACCGAACTAGACGATTACGCCATCCACCAGATCATCGAGAACATGGAGCACGTCGAGGGGCGCAATCCGCGCTGGGTCGACGAGCTCTGGTTCCACATTGGGACGACCGACGGCTCGCTGAGCGTAGCGGGCCACATGGGGGTCTATCCCGCGACCGCCAGCATGGACGCCGCCGCAAGCGTGGCGTACGGGGGCAAGCAGTACGACGTGCGCTTCGGGCGGCGCGTCGAGGGTGACCGCGACCGCCGCGAGGTCGGCGGCATCAGCGCCGAGATCGTCGATCCGTTCCGGTCATGGCGCTTCACGCTGGAGCCTGCCGAGGGCCAGGCGATCAGCTTCGACCTGGAGTTCTCGTCGGAACTGCAGCCGATGGAGGTCGCGGGACCGGTCCAGCACCGCCGCGACGGGCGCCAGGTGATCTGGGACCTGTACCAGTACTCGCAGGCGGGCAGCGCCAGCGGCAGCGTGACCGTCGAGGGCGAGACGATCGCCGTCGACGGGGCGGTTGGCTTCCGCGAGCGTTCGTGGGGGGTGCGGCCCGTATTCGGGCAGGTGCCCCACCTGGGGCGGCCGCCGAGCTCGATCGGCAGCCGCTCGTTCTGGATGGCGGCGACAGCCGGACCGCTCTCCGGGTGGGTCTGGCAGATCGAGCCGGAAGGTGGTTCGAACGCGACCGGCGGGCTGGGGGACGACACGGGCGCGACGCGGCTCGACGGCTGCCTCGCGGGTCCGCACGACGAGGGAGAGCCGCTCCGCATCAGCAGCGCCGACCTGAACCTCCAGTTCGAGATGGACGGCAAGCGGCTCAAGGGCGGCAGCGCCTCCCTCCTGGACCGGGACGGTGGGACGCACGAGCTCAGCCTGAAGCCTCTCACGACGATCTACGCGAAGGGGCTCGGGTACGGACACCCGGACTTCCGCCACATCGAATACAAGGACGGCGTCGCCCAGAGCGAGACGCATGACACCAGCGATACGGCGACGGTCGCGGGGCTGCTCGACAACGATTCCGGCCACATCAACCCGTTCGCGATCGAGCACTTCTGCGAGATCGCGGCGGGGGAGCAGACCGCGTACGGCGTGGTCCGCCTGAGCATCTAGGGATTGGGGGAAGAACGATGACGATGCTGACCGAGCTGGACGAACATTTCTATCACCAGACACCGAGCCCCGTGGACTCGCTCCGGGACACGGACCCGCGCTACGTGGACCAGCACTGGTTCCAGTGCATGGACGTCGAAGGACGCTGGATCGTGGGCGCCAACTGGCCGGTCTGGCCCAATACCGGGCTGATCGAGAACGGCCAGATCATTGTTCACGGCGATACGCAGTACAACCTGCGCTATTCGAGCACGATCGAGCGCGACGGCTACAAGTCGGCGCGCACCAACCAGAAGGTCGGACCGGCCTCGATGGAAGTCATCGAGCCGCTGCGGAAGGCGCGCTTCACGCTCTCGCCCGAGAACCACTGGGGCATCAGCTACGACCTGACGATGGACACGTTCCTGCGTCCCGTGCAGACGCGCACGCCGATCGCGTTCGCGGGCTCACCGACGCTGCCCGGTGTGCTGCCCTACTTCGAGATCATGGGGCGCTGGACGGGCGAGCTGAACGTCGACGGGACGACGTACGAGGTGAACCACGAGAACACCTGGGGCCAGCGCGACCGTTGCTGGGCCAGCCTCGGCGGCGAGCGGTGGCAGGGCTGGACGGGTCCGTCGCCGGGCGGCGCGCACGTCTCGCCCCGGGGGCCGGGACGCATTCACTGGCACAGCCACATCCAGTTCGACGACATCGGCTTCTGGTGGTGGATGGACGAGTTCATGGGGAAGCCGCGTCTCGGCGGCACCCTCTCGGACAACCGCGGCAGCCACTTCGATGGGGCGGTGACTTGGCGGATGGACGACCCGCGCCAGGAGATTCGCATCGTCGACTTCACGAACATCGACATCGTGGCGCAGGCAGGGACGAAGAAGTTCCAGGAAGCGCAGATCACACTCATCGACGAGTTCGGCACGGAGTACGACCTCGAGTTCGAAATCATCAAGCCGAACTCCACCCGCCACATCCGGGGCGAGGGCTACGGCCAGCCGCGCTTCCTCGGGGGCTGGCAGGGCGACTGGCACGAGGAGTACGACAAGTACGACCTGAGCGACTACTCGACGTACGACAGCTTCGCGCACCAGCTCTGGGACGGGGAGCACGCCGTTCGCTGCCGCTTCAACGGCCGCGAGGGCATCGGCCACATGGAGATGAGCGGAACGCCGCCGCTTCCCCAGTGGGGCTTCGAGTAGTGCGGCGGCCCGGGGCCAGGGCCGCATGAGCGCGTCGTTCGAGGGGAAGGCGATCATCGTCACGGGGGCGGCCTCGGGGATGGGCCGGGGCGTGGCCGAGCTGCTCGCGGAACGGGGCGCCCGCGTGGCGATCGTCGACCCGGCGGCGGAGGGGCTCGCGGAGACGGAGCGGACGCTGCGTGAGGCGAGCCGCGAGGTCATCGCCGAGCCCATCAGCGTGGCCGACCCCGAGGCCGTCGAGCGGCTGGTCGCGCAGGTGCGCTCCGCCTGGGGCGGCATCGACGGGCTGGTGCACTGCGGGGCGATCCTTCGCTACGCGGGCTCCCTCGAAACCGACCTGGAAACGTGGCGCGAGGTCATCGACGTGAACCTGACGGGCACGTTCGTCGTCGGGCACGCGGTGGCGACCTCGATGGTCGAGGACGGCCGCAAGGGCGGCATCGTCAACATCGCCTCGGTGGCGGCGGTGCTGGGCCTCCCGAACCTGGCCGCCTACTCCGCCTCGAAGGGCGGGGTGGCGGCGCTGTCGCGCTCGATGGCGATCGAGTTGCTCCCGCACGGCATACGGGTGAACTACATCTGCCCGGGGTTCGTCGAGAGCGGCATGACGGAGGACATCCTCGAAGAAGAGGGGGCGCGCGAGCGCATGGCCGAGCAGACGGCGACCGGCGCCATCTGCAGCCCGCGCGATATCGCGGAGGCGTGCGCGTTCCTGCTGAGCGAGGAGAGCGCCGGATACGTCATCGGCAACGGGCTGATGGTCGATTCGGGAGTCACCATCCGCTAGCATCCGTTGCCTCAGTACGCACCAGGGGGACAGCGATGGGCATCCGCGGAGTGGGCCACACGTCGATCACGGTGCGCGATCTCGATCGCGCGGTCGCCTTCTACGAGCTGCTCGGGTTCGAGGACACGGGGACACGTCTGCACCTCGATAACGAGTTCATCGAGAGGCTGCAGGCCATTCCCGGGGCAGACATCACGGCCGCCGTGCTGCGCCTGAACGACTACTCGCTCGAGGTCATCAAATACGACGCGCCTACGGGCTACGACCACAACCCGCTGCGCACGTCGGACGTGGGCGGCTTCCACATCTGCCTGATGGTGGACTCAGCGGACGACGAGTACGCGCGTCTGAAGGCGGCGGGCATGGAGTTCAAGTCCGAGGTGCTGGACTACGACGGGGGCATCCGCGTGGTGTACGGCTGGGATCCGGACGGGAACACGATCGAGCTGCTATCGCAGGCGTCGGTGCCGGCGAGCGCGGGCTAGGGCAGGTCGACCTCGATCGCGGAGACCTTGGCGGGACCGTCGCCGGTGTTCGTCCAGGAGTGGAGGGTGTTGTCGCCCTCGATGACGAGGTCGCCCTCGTAGACGGTGACCGACTCGCCCCCGTCGAGGGCGAACTCAAGCTGGCCCTTGGCGACGTAGACGTAGACGTCGCAGTGGACGGCGTGCCAGCCGGTCGTCTGGCCCGGCTCGAACTCGACGATGAGCCAGCGCCCGTCGATGCCGGCGGGCACTTCGAAGTCGTGGGCGCGGGCGGCGGGAAGCTCGCGGTTCTCGGCGATGACCGCCTTGCCGGCGGCGTTGTTTCGGGTACGGACGAACTTGCTCATGCGCGCCGCACCCTTCGCTCGCCCTTGTAGATGATCAGCAGGTAGAGGCGCTCGCCGCCCGGGGCAAGCTGCATGGAAACGACCTCGTTCGCGATGTGGTCGTTGAGCCACGCGTCCGTGGCCTCGTCGAGGGAGGCAGCGTCATCGGCGGAGAGGACGGCGGTGTAGAGGTAGCTCGCGCTCGTGTCGATACCGCTCATGGCGCGGGACAGTACGCGCCGGAAGTCCCGTGGGGCAAGGGGGCGGCTACCAGACCAGGTCGCCGATGATCCAGCCGAGGGCGGCGGCGGCGACGATGACGGGGATGGTGTTGATGAGGAAGTACTGCATCGGCATGGGCATCCCCCTTCCGCTCAATTGTTCACTATACATCGTGATTTGGGGGCGGGTCGGGTTCTAGCGCCGCGCTAGAATCGCGGAATGGGCACGTTTGACGCGATCGTGGTGGGAGCAGGGCCGGCGGGCAGCACGACGGCCCGCGAGCTGGCCGCATCGGGCGCGCGCGTGCTCGTGGTCGACCGGGCGGAGTGGCCGCGCTACAAGGCCTGCGGCGGCGGCGTTCCCCTGCGCGCCGAGCGCATGCTGCCCTTCCCCATCGACAGCGTGGTCGAGGATTCGGTGTCGCGCATCGAGATGTCGGCGCGGGGAAAGATGGCGTTCACGAAACGCTCGCGGGGCCCCTTCGCGCGCATGGTCATGCGCGACCGGTTCGACATGCTGCTGCTGGAGCACGCCCAGCACGCGGGAGCGGAGCTGCGGACGGGCACGGTCGTGCGGGATCTCGACCTGAACGGGCGCGTCCGCATCCGGGCCGACGGCTTCGAGGCGGAGGCGGAGACGCTCATCTGCGCGGATGGGGCGCACTCGCCGGTGGGGCGGATGGCGGGGCTGGGTGGCGACCTGGCGGAGTGCGCGGCGTGGGAGGTGGAGGTGCGGGGCCGCCCGCGGGACGCCTCCGTGGAGGAGGCGACGACGCTCATCGACCTGGGGTACGACCCCTGGGGATACGCCTGGCTCTTCCCAAAGGCGAAGCTGCTCTCGATCGGGATCGTGCTGCCGCGCGAGGAGGCGGGGCGGATGAAGGCGCTGGTCGAGCGCTACCTGGAGCGGCTGGGGCTGCGGGATGCGGAGGTCGAGATCGCGCGGGGGCACAAGATTCGCTTCCGGCGGGGCGGGGAGACGTTGGCGGGGGAGCGCGTGGCGCTCGCGGGGGACTCGGCGGGGCTGGCGGACGAGTTCACGGCGGAGGGCATCTCCTACGCGATTCACTCGGGGCGGCTGGCGGCGCGGGCGGCGCTGCGGGCGCTCGCGGGCGAGGGCGACCTGCGGAGCTACCAGGACGAGCTGGAGGACGAGATCCAGCCGGAGTTGGATGCGGCGCGGGCCATCGCCTACATGTTCTACGGGATGCTGAAGCGCGCGCGCCGGCCGTGGATGCTGGCGAGCGAGTACACGCCCTTCCTGTGGTCGTCGCTGTTCGCGGTGCAGCGTGGCGAGTCGAGCTATGCGCGCGAGGCGAAGCGGGCGGGGCCGCTCACGGCCGTTGCCAACGCCAGGCTGCGGCGTCGCGACCAGCAGCAGTCACATTGATCAGGGGACGGCGCAGCCGTACGCTCGCTGGCGGAATGATAGCCGGCACGCTTTACCGCCAGCGCTAGAGCCGCCGCTCCCACGAGCGGGCTCCGAACGCGCTTCCCGCCCGACGGCTTGGATCGGGCCCAGCTGCCGCCGCATTCCCAAGCTCCCTTTCGAATAACTCGACACGTTTGCGCGCGGCGGGTACGCGGCATGTCCAGACGTTCACCCCTTGCGACAACGCTCTCCCAGCACCAGCTCCGCGACGACAACGTCGCCGAACGCATCGTCACCTCGACCGGCCTGTCGCCACCGGCGCTCGTCTACGAATTCGGAGCGGGCGATGGGATCCTGACGGCGGCCGTCTTGGAACGCGCGGGGAGGGTGGTGGCGATCGAGCGGGACCGGCGGCTCTGGCAGAAGTTGCGAGAGCGCTTCGAAGACCAGCCACGGGTGCGGGCCGTGCTGGGAGACTTCCGCGACATGCAGCTTCCCCGGCGGGGTGCCTACGAGGTCGTCGCGAACCTGCCCTTCGCGCACACCTCGGAGGCGATGCGGCTGCTGCTGGGAGCGCGGAACCGGCCGCGATCCATGCACCTGATCCTGGCGCGGGACGCGGCCATGCGGTGGGGCGGGTTCGGGGAGGAGACGCTGGTCTCAGTTCTTGCCAAGCCGTGGTTCGAGTTCCAGGTGACGCTGGCGCTGCGGCGGCGGGACTTCACACCGCCGCCACGCACCGACTGCGTCCTGCTCACGGCCCGGCAGCGCGCGCATCCACTCGTCGCGGCCTCCGAGGCGAGCGGGTGGGAGGAGTTCGTGCGCCAGGGCTTCTCCCGGGGCCGGGCGAGCGTGCGCCGAAACCTGTCGGGGATGCTCGGTTACGACCAGTTCAAGCGAACCGCCCGAGCGCTCGGGATCGAGCGCGACGCACGACCGGGGGTCGTTTCGTTCGAGCAGTGGCTCGGGCTGTGGCGCGCGGCCAACCGGAACGGACGTCGATGATGGCCGGCGCCTTTACGGGCGTGGCCTTGCCGCAGTCGCGGGAGCGCCCGTAGGCTGGGGTGACACCCTTTCTGGAGTTCAGCGGATGTCCCAGAGCGCGACGCGCGAAGTGCGGCCCGACGGCAGGCTCCGGCTCCCGCCCGGCCAGCGCCTCACGGCCGGCTGGCCGGTGCTCCACTACGGCGCCATCCCGAGGCTCGACACGGAGACGTGGCGCTTCCACGTGTGGGGACTCGTCGAAGAGGAGCGCAAGTTCACCTGGGACGAGTTCAACGCCCTCGGCAACACGACCGACACGAGCGACATCCACTGCGTGACGACGTGGAGCAAGTACGACAACAACTGGGAGGGCGTTCCCTTCCGCGCGCTGTACGACGCGGTGAAGGTGAAGCCCGAGGCGAAAGTCGTGATGGTCCACAGCTACGGCGGCTACACGACGAACGTGCCGCTCGAGGACCTGCTGGCGGAGGGGGTGCTGTTCGCGCGAAGCCACGACGGCGAGCCGCTCACGAAGGAGCACGGCTGGCCCATACGCCTGGTGGTCCCGCATCTCTACTTCTGGAAGAGCGCGAAGTGGATCGGCGGCATGCAGTTCATCGACCAGGACCGGCCCGGCTTCTGGGAGATGTACGGGTACCACATGTACGGCGACCCGTGGAAGGAACAGCGCTACTCCTAGCGCCTCACTCCCCTGCCGACTGGAGCAGATCCGCGGCCGCGGCGCGGTTGGCGGGCGTGTCGCCGCCCAGCATGAGCGCGATCTCGCGCAGGCGCGCCTCCCCCTCGACCTCCTCGATGTCACTCCAGGTGCGGTCGTCCTCGCTGGCCTTGGTCACGACGAAGTGGCGCGCGCCGTAGGCGGCGACCTGGGGGAGGTGGGTCACGCAGAGCACCTGGTGTCGCTCGGCGAGCCGGCGGAGGGCCTCGCCGACGACGGAGCCGGCGCGTCCGCCGACGCCTTCGTCGACCTCGTCGAGGACGACGAGGCGGGGTTCGGCAGCGGCGCCGAGCACGGTCGTGAGGGCGAGGAGGAAGCGGGAGGTTTCGCCACCGCTGGCGACGCTGCGGAGGGGACGGGGCGGGGATCCGGGGTTGAACGACGCAAGCAGCTCCATCTGGTCGACGCCCGATTCCGTGAAGGCGCGGAGCCCGGGCTCGCCGCTGCCCGAGGGGGTGGCGTCGGGGGCGACGACTTCGTAGTCGGGGAGCGTGACGGCGAGGCCGTCGGGGTCGTCCTCGCAGGCGAAGCCGGCGGCGAGGGACGCGCCGGGCATCTCGAGGCGGGCCAGCTCCGTGGCGACCTCCGCGACGAGGCGGGCGGCTGCCTCGCGGCGGGCGAGCGACAGCGAGGCCGCCGCCTCGGCGGCCGATGCCGCGAGGGCAGCTGCGCGTTCGCGCAACTCTTCGAGCGATGAGCCCGCGGTCTCCATGGCCTGAAGGCGCTCCCGCGCGGAGGACTCGTACTGAAGGATGGCCTCGACGCTCTCGCCGTACTTGCGGCGAAGACGGGCAATGAGGTCGAGGCGGGCATCGATGGCCTCGCGTCGCTCCGGGTCGTCTTCGAGCGTCTCGCGGTAGGCGCGGAGGGACCGACCAAGGTCGGCTGCCGCTTGCTCGAGTGTGACGCCCTCGGCGGCGAGGGCTGTCGCATCGGGGTCGGCCTCGGCAATTTCCTCGAGGGCGGCGACGGCCTCGGCGATGGCTGGTGCGTCGAGCGCCTCCAGGGCCGTGGCGGAAGCCGCCAGCAGCCGCTCGATGCTGGCGAGGCGGCGCTGCTCGCGGCGGAGGGCGTCGTCCTCGCCGGGAACAAGGCCGGCCTGCGCGATCTCGTCGACCTCGAAGCGGAGCTGGTCAAGGAGGCGTTCGCGCTCACGCGAGTCGGCGCCGATGGCTTCGATCTCGCGGCGCAGGGCGCGCAGCTCGCGCACCTGCGCGGCGAGCGCGTCGCGCTGGTCGCGCAGGCCGCCGAACGCATCGAGAACGGCAAGCTGGACGGCGGGACGCAGCAGCGTGAGCTGCTCGGACTGGCCGTGGATATCGATGACACGGGCGCCGAGCTCGCGGAGGCGCTCGGCGGGGGCGCTGTCGTCCCCGATGCGCCCGGCGGTACGTCCCGAGAGGCGCACCGTGCGCTCGACCGTGAGGCGATCGTCGCCGGTACGCACGCTGGCGCGGACACGGGCGCTCTCGGCGCCTTCGGCGACGACGCCGCGGCCATGCCGGCCTCCAAAGAGGAAGTCGAGAGCGTCGACGATGATGGACTTGCCGGCGCCGGTCTCGCCGGTGATGACGTTCAGGCCGGGACCGGGGGCAAGGGTGACGTCGCGCGCGACGGCGAATCCGGTGACGGTGAGCTGCTCAATCACCGTTGTTCATGGCGCTGCTGAGCTGCACCTCAAGGCGCTCGGCGAGGTGTCCGAAGAAGGACGAGGGGGGGTCGAGGAGAGCGAAGCAGGCGGCGTGCTCGCTGGCGGTGAGGGAGACGCGTGAGCCGCCGGCGAGGCGCAGGTCCTCCTGGCCGTCGACGGTGAGGATGGCGCCCTCGTCGGAGCGGACGCTCAGCGTGACGGTCGAGGACGGCTCCAGCACGAGCGACCGGCCGATGGCGAGGTGCGCGGAAACGGGCGTCACGACGAGGTGGCGTTCGACCGGCGCGAGGATGGGACCGCCGGCGCTGAGGGAGTAGCCGGTGCTGCCTGTCGGGGTCGCCACGATCATGCCGTCGCAGCGGTAGAGGGCGACGCGCTCATCGTCGACGGCGAGCTCGACGTAGACGGGGCGGCCGGGGGAGCGGCGGCTGAGCACGATGTCGTTGAGGCCGTTGAAGGAACGTCCGGCAGCCTCACCCTCGGTGACGGTGGCAGAGACCATGAGGCGCTCCTCCACCTCCCATTCGCCCCCGATGATGCGATCGAACTGGTCGAAGAAAGCGTCACGGTTGAGGCTGGTAAGGAACCCGAGGCGGCCCATGTTCACGCCGAGGATGGGGAGGGGGCGGGGCACGGCCAGGCGGGCGGCGCGCAGCACGGTGCCGTCGCCACCGGCGCAGATGATGAGCTCGGCGTCAGCGAGGGCCTCGGCAGGGACGTGGCCCCAGGCGCCCGCAACGCGAACCTCGACGCCGGCCTGTTCGCAGGCGTCGGCGATGCGCCCAGCCAGGACGAGGGCGGGCTCGACGCCCTCAGGTCGCAGGACGAGGACGCGCTTCAGCACGGTGGCTCCACGCGGGCGGGGGTGCGCATGTGCACGACTATCTCACGATTGCCGCGATCACCGGTGACCGCGCAATCGGCGGAGTCGAGAATCTCCCAGCCCTCATCGAGCGCCCACTGCCGGAACTCGTCGAGCACGCGCCAGCGGACGGCTTCGTCGCGGACGACGCCGCCGCGAGGCACATCGGCGGGACCGGCCTCGAACTGGGGCTTGAGCAGGACCACGCCCTGCGTGCGGGCGGGAAGGCGCGAGGCGACGGAGGGCAGAACCTTGCGGAGCGAAATGAAGGAGACATCGGCGACAAACAGGTCGAGCGGGGGGAGCTCGGGGAGGTCGCGGGCGTTGGTGCGTTCCATGGAGGTGACGCGAGGGTCCTCGCGCAGGCGCTGGTGGAGCTGCCCACGGCCCACATCTACGGCGACGACGGAGATAGCGCCACGCTGCAGGAGGCAATCGGTGAAGCCGCCGGTGGAGGCGCCAACGTCGAGGCAGCGCAGGCCGTCCGGGTCGACACCGAAGGTGTCGAGAGCGGCTTCGAGCTTGCGGCCGCCGCGGCTGACGTAGGGCTCGAGCTCGTAGAGGTCGAGCGGCGCGCCTTCGTCGAGCATCGTGGCGGGTTTCACGAGGGTGAGCGTTCCGCTGCGGGCGCGCCCGGCCATGATCAGCCGCCGGGCGGTCTCGCGAGACTCGGCGAGGCCCCGGTGGACTAGCAACTGGTCAGCGCGAACGCGAGCCATCCGCGTAAGGCTAGCGCATGAACGCCGCTTTGGGCTGTGCGCGGGCGGCGGGGTACGATCGCTGCCCGCATGCTTCTCTACTCCGATCTCGCCGACTGGTTCCACCTACTGACCGCTCCCGAGGAGTACGTGGGCGAAGCCACGCACTACCGCAATGGGCTGGTCGAGTCGTGCGACGGTCCAGCGGTCACGCTGCTGGAGCTGGGTTCCGGGGGCGGAAACAACGCCTCGCACCTGAAGCAGTGGTTCACCTGCACGCTCACGGACCTGTCGCCCGAGATGCTGGCGCAGAGCCTCACGATTAACCCCGAGTGCGAGCATGTCCAGGGAGACATGCGCACGGTGCGGCTGGGCCGCACCTTCGACGTGGTGTTCGTGCACGACGCGGTGGTGTACCTGACCGAGCTCGACGACATCCGGGCGGCGGCGGTGACCGCCTTCGCCCACCTGCGCCCGGGTGGGGCGGCGCTCTTCGCCCCGGACTACGTGCGCGAGAGCTTCCAGCCGGGCACCGATCACGGCGGGCACGACGGGGACGACGGGCGGGCGCTGCGCTACCTGGAGTGGGTGCGCGACGAAGACCCGGACGACTCGCTGTACGAGGTCGACCTGGTCTACACGCTGCTCGAGGCGGACGGGTCGGTGCGGGTCGAGCACGACCACTGCATCGAGGGGCTGTTCGTCGAGGAGGAGTGGCTGGAGGCGTTGCGCGCAGCCGGGTTCGAGGCGAGTACCTATCCGCCGTTCGAGCCCGAGGAGTATCCGGGGCAGCGCATCTTCATCGGGAAGAAGCCGCGATGAGCGAAGGCCCGGAGCGGGTTGCCGAGGCGCTGCAGGCGTGCGGAATCGAGGCGCCTGTCGAGCGGTTCGCGGACGGCACGGCGACCGCGCAGGACGCGGCGAACGCGCTCGGGTGCGAGCTGGGGCAGATCGTGAAGACGCTCATCCTGCTGGCGGACGGGCGCCCGACCGCGGTGCTCGTTGCGGGCGACCGGCAGGCGGACACGGCAGCGCTCGCGCGGCTGCTGGGCGTGTCCCGCAAGCGGCTGAAGATGGCGTCGCCGGAGAAGGTGTTCGAACTGACCGGATTCCGGGTGGGGGGCGTCCCGCCGGTGGGGCTACCGGGGGAATGGGACCTGATCGCGGACGACAGCCTGTCGCGCTTCTCCCGGGTGTGGGCGGCGGCGGGGGCGAGTGACGCGCTGTTCGGCACGGGCACGGACGAACTGGTCGCCGCTACGGGCGCACAGTGGGCCGCTATCGGGAAGACGCGAGGGTAGGGACGGCGGTCAGGCCGTTTCGCCGTGGACCTCGGGGACATCGGGCTCCCCGGGAACGTCCTCAAGCTCGATGGGCTGGCCGCCCTTCGCCATCAGGATCGGGCGCTGGCGGTTCACGACCGTTTCGCCCTTGACCACGCAGCGGTCGATGTCCTCACGGCTCGGGATCTCGTACATCACGTCGACGAGGCGGTCCTCGAGGACGGTGCGGAGGCCGCGGGCCCCGGTCTTCAGGCGGATGGCCTCATCCGCAACGGCCTCGAGCGCGTCGTCGGTAAAGGTAAGGTCGACGCCGTCCATGGAGAAGTAGCGCTCGAACTGCCGGACGAGGGCGTTCTTCGGCTCGGTAAGGATGCGGACGAGATCGTCACGGTCGAGCGAGCTGAGGGAGACGACGAGCGAGAGGCGTCCGATGAACTCGGGGATGAGACCGTACTCGAGCAGGTCGTCGTGGGTGACGTGTTGGAGGAGTTGGTCGGCGCGCTTGGGGCCGCGGACGCTGCGCTCGGCGCGGAAGCCGAGGCTGACCTGGTCGCGCTTCAGGCGGCGCTCGATGTTGTTGTCGAGCCCTTCGAAGGCGCCCCCGCAGATGAAGAGGATGTTGGAGGTGTCGATCTGGAGGAAGTCCTGATGAGGATGCTTGCGGCCGCCCTGTGGGGGCACGTTGGCGACGCAGCCCTCGATGATCTTCAGGAGCGCCTGCTGGACGCCCTCGCCGGAGACATCGCGCGTGATGCTGGGGTTGTCGGACTTGCGCGCGACTTTGTCGATCTCGTCGATGTAGATGATGCCGCGCTCGGCCTTCTGGATGTCGAAATCGGCGGCCTGAATGAGGTGGAGGAGGATGTTCTCGACGTCCTCGCCGACGTAGCCGGCCTCGGTGAGGGCGGTGGCATCGGCGATGGAGAAGGGAACATCGAGGTAGCGGGCGAGGGTGCGGGCGAGGAACGTCTTGCCCACGCCGGTGGGCCCGCAAAGGAGGATGTTCGACTTTTCGAGCTCGACGTCCGGGTCGACGTCTTCGCCGGAGTTGATGCGCTTGTAGTGGTTATAGACGGCGACGGAGAGGACCTTCTTGGCGGCGTCCTGGCCGATGACGTAGCCATCGAGGTGCTCGTGAATCTCGCGGGGGGAGGGAACGGCCTCGGCGACCGAGGGCTTGGCAGCGGGCTGTGTTGTGCCCTTCTGGCCTGACTCCTCCTCGATGATCTCGCGACAGAGCTCGATGCACTCGTCGCAGATGTAGACGGAGCCGGGCCCGGCGATCAGCCGCCGCACCTGGTCACGGCTCTTTCCGCAGAAGGAACAGTGGTACTGGGTGCGCTTCGACCGGCTGCCGGCCATGTCAGCTCTCCCCGCCCTGCCCCACGACTCCGGCCTGCTGCTCCAGCACCTCATCGACGAAGCCGTAGGCCCTGGCGCCCTCGGCATCGAGGTAGAAGTCGCGGTCGAAGTCTTCCTGGACCTTGTCGACGGACTGGCCGGTGCGGCTGGAGATGATGTCCCGGATGATCTCGTTGTTACGCAGGATCTCGCGGGCCGCGATCTCGATGTCGCGAGCCTGACCGCGAGCCCCACCGAGGGCCTGGTGCATGTGCACGGTGGCGTTGGGAAGGGCGTAGCGCTTGCCCTTCGCGCCGGCGGCGAGCAGCACCGTGGCCATCGAGGCGGTCTGCCCGACGGCGATGGTGGAGACATCAGGCTCAATGAGTTGCATCGTGTCGTAAATGGCGAGCCCGGCGGGGATGATGCCGCCGGGCGAGTGAATGTAGAGGCTGATGTCGCGCTCCGGATCTTCCCGCTGGAGGAAGAGGAGCTGGGCGACGATGAGGTTCGCGATCTGGTCGTCGATGGGGGTGCCAAGGAAGATGATCCGCTCCTTGAGGAGCAGGGAGAAGATGTCCAACGCACGCTCGGAGCGGGGTCCCGTCTCGATCACCATTGGGACCACGGCTTGCGGGGCGGCGGCGTGGGATTCGGTCACTCGGCTTCCTCCTCCTCGGGCTCCGCGGACTCCGCAGTCGCGATTTCCTGGAGCCGGGCGAGCGTCTTGTCGGTCAGTAACGTGTTGCGAATGCTGGCCGAACCGCGATCGCTCTCAAACATGGTACGCATACTTTCGGCCTGTTCGCCCAGGGGCTCCAGCATTTTCTCGAGCTGTTCGTCGACTTCGGCGTCGGTGACCTCGATACCCTCGGCGCTCGTGAGCTCGCTCAGGACGAGGGAACGGAAGAGCCGCTCCTGGGCGGGTTCGCGGTACATCTCGCGGAATTCGTCGGTGGTCTTGCCAATCTGGGCGAGGTGGGCCTGGTAGGCGCGCACGTCGCTACCGTGGCTCTCGCGGATGATCCCGTCGATCTCGCGGTCGAGGAGCACCTGGGGGTACTCGATCTCGGAAAGGCCAACGAGCTCGTCGACGACCTTGAGGCGGTAGGCCTCGTCGGCCTGCCGCTGGAGCGTTTCCCGGAGATCGTTGCGGACGCGCTCATGGAGGTCGTCGATGGTCTCGAACTCGTCGGGGTTGACCTGCTGGGCGAGGTCGTCGTCCTCGTCGGGGAGCTCCTCCTCCTTCACGGCCTTCACGGTGAGGGTGATGGAGGCGGTCTTGTTGGCGACCTGCTCGGGGAAGTCCTCCGGGACGGGAAGCTCGACGGTCTTCTCGGACTCGGCCTCCATGCCGAGGAACTGCTCGGCGAGGTCGGGGAGGAGGAGGCGCTGACCTTCGCGCAGGGGGAACTCCACATCCTCGTCCTGGACGAAGGGCGCGCCGTCAACGGTGCCCTTGATGTCGGCGGTGAGGATGTCGTCCCACTCGGCGCCGCGCTCGACCGGGGCGATGGTGGCGAAGCGGCGGCGGATCATCTCCATCTGCTCGTCGAACATCTCGTCGGTGACCTCGACGGGCTCGGGCGCGATACGGATCGCTTCGTAGTCGCCAAGGGTGACGGTGGGACGGACGGGCACCGTCGCCTTGAAGCGGACGGGTTCCATCTCGAGGATCTCGAGCTCGGGCTGGTCGACGGCGTCGACTTCCTCGCTCTCGAGAGCCTCGGTGTAGGCAGCGGGGACGAGGGCATCGAGGGCTTCGCTGAGGAGGCGGTCGCGCCCGACCATCTGCTCGACGATGCGGCGGGGGGCCTTGCCGGGGCGGAAACCGGGGATGCGCAGGGTGGGGACGAGGCGCTTGTAGGCGGCATCGAGGGACCGCTCAAGACGGTCCGGTTCGACTTCGATCTCTAGCTGGACACGACTCTCTGGGAGCCGTTCGAGAGTGACCTTCACCGGGCCGCCGTGCCTCCGCGATTCGAGTATACGGGATTCATTCTTTACGTCTCAGCGCTGGGTCAGCGCCGGTAGGTGCGCGGTTCGACGATGTCGACAAGGGCATCGCCAAGCAGGTTCCAGGAGAAGAAGAAGAGGATTATCGGGATTCCCGAGACGAGCAGCATGTGGGGGTATTCCTGGAAGGTGCGGACGCCACCTGCGTTGCCGAGTAGCGTCCCGAAGCTGGGAGTAGACGGATCGACCCCGAGGCCGAGGTAGCTGAGCGCAATCTCGCCGCCCGCGATACCAGCCATCGATGCGGAGATGCCAACGAGGAAGATGGGCAGAACCCCGGGAAAGACATGGCGAATAAGCAGGCGCGTGGTCGATGCGCCGATCGTCTCGGCAGCGAGGACGTACTCCTGTTCGCGGATGGCCAGCACCTGGCTGCGCACGATGCGGGCGGACCCGATCCAGGCGAAGGGAAGGGCCGCCCCAACGATGATGAGGAAGGGGACGACGGCGCGGGCGTCGTCGCCAAGGAAGGTGTTGTCCTTGAGCCAGAACGCGACGTCGTTGAGGCGTGTCCGGAAAGCAGCGGAGATCGCCAGCATGAGGAGAAGCGTTGGTACACCGCTTAGCACTTCTCCGACGCGCATGATGGCGGTATCGATGTAGCCGCCTCGATAGCCCGCAAGCAACCCCAGACTAAGCCCCAGCACCAGGGAACCCGTCAGGATCACGACGAGCGTAAAGATGAGCGTGGTTCGGGCGGAGTACACGACGCGCGAGTACAGATCGCGACCAGCTGCATCCGTCCCGAACCAGTGCTCGCTCGAGGGTGTGTCCAGCCGTTCCTCGATGGTGAGCCGCTGGTAGTTGGGGTCACTGGTCGAGACCCAGGGAGCAAGAATGCCGGCGAGATAGAAGATGGTGATCAGGACGATCGCGACCATGGCGATCTTCTTGCGGATCAGCTCGCGGAGGAAGCGATAGCGGGGCGCAGGGCGTGTCCCGAGGTCTCCAGTCTCCAGGGGAGCTACGACGGTGCTCATCGCTAGCCGCCCCTCGCCGCGGTGATGCGGATCCGCGGATCAATGAAGCCGTAGGCAATGTCGATGAGGATGTTGGCGAGGACGAAGAGGACCGAGCCGAAGAGCACGAGTCCAAGGACGACATCGAAGTCGAACCCGAGGACGGCCTGGAGTGATTCACGGGCGATGCCAGGAATGCCGAAGAGGAGCTCGACGAAGAGAGAGCCCGCGAACAGCCCGGGCAGGGAAAGCCCGATGGCCGTGATCATGGGAAGGAGGGCGTTCCGCACAACGTGCGACACCACGACGGTGCGCTCACGCAATCCCTTGGCACGGGCCGTGCGGACATACTCCTCGTTGCTCACCTGGATGACGGAGGCACGCATGAGCCGCGCAACTCCCGCTACGCCTGGCAGCGACATGACAAAGACGGGCAGGATGATGTTGGGGTGGAGAACGCCCTCGTAGGTCAGGTCGACCCACCCCAGCTGGAGCGCGAAGAGCCACGGGGCAACGACCGCCGAGACGAAGACGGGGATCGAGTCGATTAAGAGCCAGAACCCGATGATGAGGGGATCGAGAAAGGACCCGCGTACCAGGGCGGCGTACACGCCGACGGGAATGCCCAGCCCAAAGACGAGGACAATCGCCATGATCCCCATCCCGGCCGAGACACGAATCTTCGGAATGATGACTTCGGCCACGGAGAAGTCGCCGTGCTTCGTGGAGACGCCGAGGTCACCCTGGAAGAGGTTCTGGACGTACTTGAGGTACTGGATGTGCAGGGGGCGGTCGTAGCCGTACTTCTGCCGCAGCCTCTGGGCGATCTCCTCGTCGTAGCGCTGGCCGAGGAGTGAGTCGATGGGGTCCTGGGGTGCGAGCCGGAGCAGCAGGAAGACGAGGATCGAGATGGCGATGATCACCGGGACGGTCCAGAGAAGCCGCCGGATGACGTAGCCCGCGAGCCCCTGGCTCACCCTGCCCTACTCTCCCGAGGTGTCGATCTCGATGTAGCGGTACTTGGGCACGATGGTACCGGGATCGACCCAGTTCTGAACGCACTCACGAACGAGATAGTGACTGATCGTCCAGAAGGTGGGAATGATTGGGGCATCGTCGATGATGAGCTGCTCGGCCTCGTGGTAGAGCCGGTAGCGGGCCTCCTGGTCGTTCAGCGTGGCGGCCTCGTCGAGGAGGGCGTCGACGCGCTCGCTCGCGTAGCCGGTGTGATTGAGGCGGCTAGAGCCGGAGAAGAGCTTGCCGAGGAAGTTCTCGGGATCGGGGTAGTCGGCGATCCAGCCGGCCGAGTACATCTGGAAGGTGCCGCGGCGCAGCTCGCGCAGGTAGGCGGACCACTCGATGGCCTCGATCTCGACCTCCACGCCGAGGGCCTCGCGCCACTGCTGCTGGTAGGCCTGGAGGTTGTCGGGCGGGTCGCCGCCACCGCCGCTGAAGGTGAGGACGATGCGGGGCATGTCGTCGGCGTAGCGGGACTGCGCGAGGAGCTCAGCCGCCCGCTCGGGGTCGTAGGGGTACGTCGAGATGGCCTCGCTGTACCCGGGGAGGGTGGGGGGAAGGATGCCGTCGGCCACGAGCGCGGCATCGAAGAAGAGGACCTCGTTGATGGCCTCGCGGTTGATGGCATGGGCGAACGCCTGCCGCACCAGCGGGTCGTCGAACGGAGGCTCATTCACATTGAAGCCGAGGTAGAAGAACGAGAGCTGGGGCACGGGCCGGTAGAACTCGCTCAGCTCGCTCTCGCCGCTGAGGACGCCGGCGAGCTCGACGGCCGGCACGAGGGCAACGTGGATCTCGTCATTCTGGAAGCGGGTCGAGAGTGAGCCGCCGCTGAGGCTGAACACGACCTCGTCGACCTTCGGTGGGTCAAGGTGGTAACGGTCGTTGGGGATGAGGACGATCTCCTCGAGAGGGCGGAAGGTCTTGATGCGGAAGGGACCGGTGCCATTGGGCCTGCGCGTCCAGTTGTTCGGGTCGTCCTCGATCTGCTCCCGGTCGACCACGTAGGCGACGGTGTAGGTGAGCTGCTGGAGGAAGTAGCTGATCGGCTCGGTGAGCTCGATGCGGAGGGTGTACTCGTCGACAACCTGGACGCCGCTGATGTCGTCGGCGCGGCCGTTGAACTTGTCGCGCACGCCGACGATGTCGCCGAGGTAGTCGAGCACGGTGGGGGAGAAGTTGGCGGGGTCGGCGGCGCGCTCGAGGCTGTACTTGACATCCTCGGCGGTGACGCGGCGGCCGTTGTGGAAGACGACGTCATCGCGCAGGAAAAAGGTGTAGACGCGACCGCCGTCGGTGATCTCCCAGCGCTCGGCGATGTCGGGGACGACCTCCAGATCGAGGTTGAGGGTGACGAGGCCGCCGAAGATCTCGGCGGTGTACTCGGCCGTGCTGGCATCGCCGACCTGGATGGGGTCGAAGACGGTGGCGGGGTCATCGCCGAAGGTGACGAGGCGGTTCTCGCCACAGATGCCGCCGGTTGTCCGGTCGCCGTCGTCCCGGTCATCCGCTTCCTGAGTGCTGCGGTCATCGGCGGCATCGTCGCGGTCTGTCGAATCGCTGGCGGGGCGGGCAGGCGTGTCACCGCCGTCATCGCCATCGCCGCCGGAAAGCACAAGCACGAACACGACAGCGACCGCCACGATCAAGAGGGCGACGGCCCCCATCATGAGTCCGAGGGTGCGATTCGACATACGGTCTCTCCCGGCTAGTCGTTATGAGGCTGGTTCAATCGTGGAGCGGCCTGCCGACCGCGCTGCAATGAGGATAGCGTACCGAATCGCCCGCTCCACAGTGACGCCACTCACGCGTCTTTACCTTCGTCAACGATGCTCAGTCCGAGTTCGTCGAGCTGGTCCTGGCCGACGGGTTGGGGCGAGCCCATGAGGGGATCGCTTCCCGATGAGGCCTTGGGGAAGGCGATGACGTCTCGGATGTTGGGGGTCCCGACGAGCTCCATGAGGACGCGGTCGACGCCGGCGGCGATGCCGCCCATGGGCGGGGCGCCGTACTCGAGGGCGTCAAGGAGGACGCCGAACCGCTCCTGCATGTCCTCGTCGGTGTAGTTCATGAGCCGAAGGACCTGCTCCTGCTCGTCGCGACGGTGGATACGGACGGAGCCGCCGGCGATCTCGGTGCCGTTCAGGATGAGGTCGTACTGCTTCGCGCGGACGGCGCCGGGGTCGGTCTCGAGCAGGGACGCATCCTCTTCCTGGAAGCGGCTGAAGGGGTTGTGGAGCGCGTCCCAGCGCTCTTCCTCGGCGCTCCACTCAAGGAGGGGGAAGCCGGTGACCCAGGCGAAGGAGAGCACGTCCGGGTCGATCAGGTCGAGGCGATGGGCAAGCTCCTCGCGCACGAGCGCCATGGAGGCGGCGACGACCGCGGGCTGGTCGGCGACGAGGAAGAGCATGTCGCCGTCTTCGGCCCCGGTGAGGGTGCGGAGCTGCGCGACCTCCTCCTCCGAGAGGAAGCGGGCGATGGGCGAGCGCAGCTCCCCGCCGGCAAGGTAGCCGATGTTCGCCAGCCCCTTGGCGCCGCCGCCACGGGCAACCTCGACGAGCGAGTCGATGGCGCGGCGCGCCATCTCGGCCTGGCCGGGAACGCGCATGGCGCGGACCTCGCCACCGCTGGCCAGCGCTCCCGCGAACACCTGGAACTCGGACTCGCGCACGGCGTCGCTAACGTCGACGAATTCGAGGCCGAAGCGAAGGTCGGGGCGGTCGATGCCGTAGCGAGCCATCGCGTCGGCGTAGTCGATGCGGGGGAAGGGGGTCCGGGCGAGGCGCCGGCCGCCGCCGAAACGGCGGGCGACCTCGGTGAACAGCTCCTCGACAAGGGAGATGACGTCCTCCTCGTCGACGAAGGCCATCTCGAGGTCGAGCTGGGTGAGCTCGACGATGCGGTTGGCGCGCGTGTCCTCGTCGCGGTAGCAGCGGGCCATCTGGAAGTAGCGTTCGAAGCCGCCGACCATCAGCAGCTCCTTCATGATCTGGGGCGACTGGGGCAGGGCGAAGAAGTGGCCGTGCTGGAGACGGGAGGGGACGAGGAAGTCGCGTGCGCCCTCGGGGGTGGACTTGATGAGCGTCGGAGTCTCGATCTCGTAGAAACCGCGCTCGGAGAGGAACTCTCGCATGAAGAGCACGACTTCGTGCCGCAGCCGGATGACCTCGGCGACGCCGGGGCGGCGCAGGTCGACGTAGCGGTGGCGGAGGCGGACGAGCTCGTCGACCTCGCTCTCGTCGTTGACGGCGAAGGGGGGCGTGAGGGCCTCGTTCAGCACCTCGACGCGGGTCGGGAAGACCTCGATCTCGCCCGTGGGCATGTCGGCGTTGACGGTCTCGGGGGAGCGGCGCCGGACGACGCCCTCGACACCGAGCACCCACTCGGAGCGGGCGCGGTGGGCGGCCTCGTGGGCGTCGGCGTTCTCCGGGTCGATGACGACCTGGACGATGCCGTGCGAGTCGCGAAGGTCGATGAAGATGAGGCCGCCGTGATCGCGGCGGCGGTGGACCCAGCCGGCGAGGCGCACGGTGCGGCCCTCGTCACCGGCTGTGAGGTCACCTGCGAAGGCGTCTTTGAGCATAGGTCAGCCTACCGCGAGCCCCTTCAAGGACCAACGCGTCGGGAGGCGGGCGTTAGGGGGAGGCGAGGAGGTCGCGCAGCTCCTCGGCGTAGGCGCCTTCGACATCTTGCTCGACGCGCTCCTGGAAGCGCCGGTAGGCAGCCACGAGCTCCTCGGCCGCGGGGGTGAGGGCGGTACGGCCGCCGCCCGCGCCGCCTACCTCGGAGTGGACCAACGGACGACCGAGGTTGGTCTCGATTTCCTTCACCTTGCCCCACGCGCGCCGGTAGCTGAGGCCCAGCGCCGAGGCAGCCTCGGCGAGGGAACCGGTCTCGCCGACGAGCTCCAGCAGGCGGACGCGGTAGTCGGACATGACGAGCTGGCCGTCGGTCTCGATCCACAGCTTCTGGCGGGGTTCCGAGGAGGCCATCACGGGGCGAGCCTAGCACGCGCGTGAGCGCGACTCAGCCGTTCAGGTCGTTGCGGGAGGTCTGCACGGCGTGGACGTGCGCGAAGTCGTTGACGGAGAGCACCACGCGGCGGTCGCCGTCGACGCGCGCAGTCGTGATCGAGGTGTGGTGGAGGGGGAATACCTGGTCGACGGAGGACGACAGGGTCTCGGAGAGGAAGTGGTTGATGACGCCGGCATGGCAGGCGACGACGACGCGGCGTCCCCGATTGGCCTCGGCGATCTCGGCAATGGCGCCCGTGACGCGGCGGCGGAAGGCGGGCACGTCCTCGGCATCGGGCCAGATGGAGTCGCGCCCGGTGCGATTCTGCTCGCGCATCAGCTCGACGAAGCGCTCAGCGCCGTAGTGGTCGATGACGCCGAGGTGCTGCGGGGCCTTCTGGAACTGCTCGATCTCGCGCAGTCCCTCGTGGACCACCGGCTCGAGGCCGTGGTGGCGGGCAATCTCCCCGGCGGTTACGCGAGCCCGGCTCAGGGGGCTGCAGTGGACCGCGTCGATGGCGACAGTGGCGAGGCGTTCACCGACGACACGGGCCTGCTCGCGTCCAAGCTCGGACAGGGGCGCATCGACGACCTCGCCCATGGGCATGTTCGCCCAGATGTGCTGCTCGCCGTGGCGGACGAGCAGCAATTCGGTCATGCCCTCAAGTGATTCGATGAAGGGATTTTCGAGGTCGACGAGGCGTACGCGGCGCGGTTTCGCGGTGTCAGTCATCGCGGGGAGGGTAGCGCTCCCACCGCGAACGGGACAGTGCCGCGCCGGCAGGGGACAATCCCCGCATGGCGCTCGACCTGGACCCGGGACTGGGGGCGGTAGGCAACCCCGCGCTCGTGAAGGCGATCATCGAGGAGATGGACGGCGGGGCGATCCCGTTCGAGCGCTTCATGGAACTGGCGCTTTATCACCCGGAGCACGGCTACTACCGGAAGCCGGCGCGGATCGGGACGGGCGGGGACTTCCTCACGAGCCCGGTGATCCACCCGATGTTCGGATGGGCGGCAGGGGCCTGGTGCGAGTGGGTCTGGGAGGGGCTGGGCCAGCCGTCGCCATTCACGATCATCGAGCCGGGGGCGGGGGAGGGTGCGCTCGCGACCTCTCTGCTGGACTGGGCCGAGGGGCGCGGCGGCGAATTCGCCGAGGCGCTGCGCTACGTCGCGATCGAGCCGAACGCGCGTGGTTCGGACACGCGCATCGAGTGGCGGGACGAGGCGCCGCCGGTGGCGGAGGCGGGCGTGGTGCTGTCGAACGAGCTGTTCGATGCGCTGCCGGTACGCCTGTTCGAGGTGGAGGGACGAGGGCCGGTCGAGGTCTGGGTGCGCTGGGACGGCGAGGCATTTGTCGAAGCGCGCGGCAGCATCGCGACCATCGACGGGGCCCCCGCGGCGGGGCGGTTCGAGGTGAACGGTCGCGCCCATTCGACGATGCTCGCGATGTGCGACCTGGTCGAACGGGGTGCGGTCCTGACGTTCGACTACGGGTATCCGGAGGAGGAGCTCTGGGCCGACTGGCGGACGCAGGGGACGCTGCTCTGCTTCTACCGACACACGGCGCACGAGGATCCGTACCGGCACGTGGGCGAGCAGGACCTGACCGCCCACGTGAACCTCTCGGAGCTGGAGCTGGCGATGGAGCTTGCGGGGTTCACCGCGTTCGCACCGGTTACGCAGGCAGCATTCCTGACCGAGGCGGGGCTGGGAGGCCTGGTCGAGAGGGTGCGGGACGACCTGCCCGAGTATTTCGCGCGACGGCGGGCGTTCCAGCAGCTCACCGACGCGGCGGGGCTGGGCCGTATCCGGGTGCTCACGGGGACGTGCGGCCTCGACGGCGTGCCTCCCGGATTCGGGGGCGCGGAGTGACCGCCGAGGAGCGCGAGCCCGCGACGACCGCACCCCCTCGCGAGGAGCCGATCGCCCCGGGCGAGCGGGCGCCTCTGTTCCACCTGCCCGCTGTGACGACGGAGGCGGAGCAGATCGAGGTGTCGTTCGGGGACGTGCTCGCGGACGGGGACGTGCTGCTGGTCTTCTACCAGGACGACGGCATGCCCATCTGCACGAGCGAGCTGAAGGCGTTCGCGCAGGAGCACGAGACCCTGCGAGACGCGGGCGTGCAGGTGTTCGGGATGAACACGAACGGGCTCGGGTCGCACGAGCGGTTCCAGGAACGGGACCGCTTCCCCTTCCCCCTCTTCAGCGACTTCTTCGGCGAGGTGGTCCAGGCCTACGGGTTGTGGGACGAGGACGAGCGAAAGTCGCGGCGGGCACTGGTACTGGTCGGAGGGGACGGGGTGGTGCGGTACGTGGAGCCGCACTTCAATCCGGGGAACCTGGCGGCGTTCGAGGCCGTGTTCGCGGAGCTGGGCCTGGCCTAGCGACTCGACCCAGGGGCAGGGCTGGCCTACGGTGTCGGGAGCCGCAAGGGGGCGAGTGCGGCGGCCTGACGGGAGACGTGCATGACGCGCAAGCGAATACTCATCGGGGGAGGCGTGGCCGCGGTGGCGGTCATCGCAGTCGCGATCTTCCTGGTCTACTGGTTCGTGATCCGGGACGACTCGCCACCCGCCGTGGACCTGCAGGAAGCCGTCTCCACGGTGGAGGAGGAGGCGACGCCGGACGCGACTCCCAGCCCCAGCCCGGCAGCGACAGCGACTGAAGCAGCCGCAGCCGCGACCGCAACGACCGCTCCGGCTACCCACCCGGAGACGGAGGCGGCACGAGTCGACGGCACCTGGACGCTCTCGGAGCAGGGCGAGAGCTTCGTTGGCTACCGCGTCGAGGAGGAGCTCGCGACGATCGGCTACAAGGAGGCGGTCGGAAGAAGCCCGACGATCGAGGCGACGATCACGATCGCCGGCGGCCAGCTCACGGGCGTGACCGTGACGGCCGATCTCCGCGACCTGAAGAGCGACGACTCCCGCAGGGACGGGGCTATCCGCAACCAGGCGCTGGAATCGAACCAGTTCCCCATGGCCACGTTCGAGCTGACCGAACCGCTCGCGGTCCCGGATGGCCTCGCGGCCGGGGAGCCCATCAGCGTCGAGGCGAACGGAACGCTGACGCTTCACGGCGTCACGCGTGAGGTGACGATCCCAATCGAGGCGGAACTGGCGAACGGCGTGCTGGTTCTGGTCGGCTCGCTGCCGATCGTGTTCGCGGACTACGACATCGCGCAGCCTCGTTCGCCGATCCTGGTCTCGATCGAAGACAACGGCGTCATGGAACTCCAGCTGTTCCTGGAGCGCGCGCCCTAGCGATGGACGTGCGTTGACGGCGCGATCCTCCCGTTCCTAGCATGGACTGACGCATGGCCGCCTATTCCGAAACCGTAGTGGATCACTTCGAGAATCCGCGAAACGCAGGCGAGATGGACTCGCCCGACGGCGAGGCGACGGTGCGCAATCCCGTCTGCGGCGACCGCATGCAGGTGATGCTTCGCATCAACGACGGGCGCATCGCAAAGCTGCAGTGGCTGACGCGCGGCTGTCCCGCCGCAATCGCCACCAGCTCCTGGACAAGCGAGCACGTCGAGGGGTGGACGCTGGCGGAGGCGGAAGCGCTCACGCGGGAAGCGATCGCCGAGGGGATCGGTGGGCTGCCGAGAGACAAACTGCACTGCAGCGTGCTCGCGGCGGATGCGCTGCAGGGGGCGATCGCGGACTACCGCGCACGGACGGCCTGAGCCGGCTCCGTCTGTGCATTTGGTCACAAGCGGTCGTATGATGCGGCCACTGGCACCGGAGGCGCCGCCGCAATGATCGATTCCCTGCCCGCCCTCTACAGCCCGACCGCGCTCGGAGTGATCTTCGTGCTGATCTGGGCGACGACGTCGGTAATCGTGACGATCCCGGCTTTCGCGACGCGGGGCACGCCACAACTCGTGTGGTTCGGAGCAGCGGGATTCATCCTGACGGTCGAGGCAGCCGTGCTCATCACCCTGGCCGTGCTCAACAGCCAGGGCAAGGTTTTCTAGGGCCCCGTTTCAGGAACCGTTACAAGAGACGCCGGATTGGCTTGCGACCCGGTCGTGGGTCGTAGTTGCTCTTGAACATCTCGAGCTTGTCCCGCTCGATGAGGTACTTGCCCGCGAAGAGCGTCGCGGGAATCTTCTTCTGCTTGATCAACCGGCGCAGGCTCTGGGGGTGGATCGAGAGCTCGCGGGCCGATTCGACGAGGTCAAGGTAGTCGTCAAATGGAGTCGTCATAGCCGTCATCTCCGCTTACCCGGATCGCGGGGTGTGAAACGATAATCCGAGTAGGCAATAAAAATCTAGCAGGGTCCCGGCTTTATGTCGAAACCTTAAGGCGTGAGTGGTTTCTGAGCGGGGTTGGGCTATCCTGCCGCGGATGGCGTCGGTGCTGTGGCTGGACTTCGAGGGGGTCGCGGTGGAGGCGGGCCTCACCGACGCGATCATCGCGGAGTTCGGCACGCATCCGCCCGCCGAGGGCGGCGATGGCTCGGAGCGGTCGCTGGCGGCGGAGATCGCGACGTTCGAAGCGCCCCGCGAGGAGGTGGAGTCGCGCGTGCGCGAGCTGGCGCGGCTGCGCGAGGGTTTCGAGGAGCTCGTGGGATGGGCGCAGTGGCACGGGTGGCTGCCGATCGTGATCAGCACCGCTCCCGACGTGTGCGTCGAGACGGTGCTTGAGGACCCCGAATTCGATCGTGTCACTCGCCACTGCGGAAGGACACGACAGGTCTACCGCTGGCGGTTGACGTACGCGAGCCCGCGGGGGGTAGAACTGGAAGAGGGATTCCTGCTCTCGTATGCGGCCGCGCTACGCGATGCAGGGGACCTGGTCGTGTACGTGGGCGAGCAGGTGGGAGGGGAGCAGGCGGCCGGGATGGCGTTCGCGAGCTGCACGGGCGGGGCGCTGCGGGAGGCGTTGGGCGAGGGCGAGCGAGCGCACGGGTTCACCACGCTGGACGACGTGCGAGAGGTACTGGAGCAGGAAGGGGAGGCGTGGAAGGCGGCCTTCGCCTCCGGGAGGGGCTAGGGCCCGTTCTGCGCCGTTAGAGGTCGCAGGACATGATCACGAGGTCGCGCGCGGCGCCGTCTCGATCGATCACCCAGCCTTCCAGGGTGGCCTGGTAACGGAAGCCAAGGCGCTCGAACACCACCCGCGCGCCTTCCTGGTCGACCGTCATCTGGGCGCTCAGCTTGGTGACGCCGAGGGCAGGTGCGATCTGACGAATCTCGGCGGCGAGGAGGCCGCCCATGCCGGTCCCGCGGTAGTGGGAATCCACATTGATGCGGATCTCGCCGATGTGCCGGGTCCAGCGGGCAGGGCGGGTCCAGCGGGCCGGCTCCGTGTGTAGGCTGGAGTAGCCCACGATCTGCCCCTCAACGCGGGCGATGATGGTGAACGTGTCCCCGGTCGTCACCTCGGCCAGCCAGGCGTCGACGGTCGCGGGGGAAGTGATGTCTTCGCGCAGGAAGAGGAGGACCTCCTCATCGAGTTCCCTGGTGAACTCGAGCATGTCCTCGCGGTCGTCGTCTTCGAACGTGTGGAAGGTCGCGGGCGTCCCATCACGCAGCTCGACTTCCTTGGGATAGCGAGCGGTGATGTTGCGGATGGAAGAAGTCATGGCCCGCACAGTATAGATTCCCGCGTCACGGTCGGAGTCAGCCGACGGGAAACTAGCGGACTGAAGGACGCATACCGGGGTTTGCCCTAGATTTCGCGGGCCATGATGAGCAGGTCGAGGTCGCGGCCGTCGCGATCCATGACCCAGCCGGGCAGGATGGCCTGGTAGCGGAACCCGAGGCGCTCGAAGACGGTCCTCGCGGTGAGCTGGTCGACGGGCATCTGCGCGCTCAGGGTGCGGACGCCGAAGGCGGGGGCAACGGCGCGAATCTCGCCGGCGAGGAGGCCACCGAGGCCCGTGCCGCGGTAATCGGGGTGCACGTTGAGGCGGATCTCGCCGACGTGCCGGGTCCAGCGGGCGGGCTCGGTATGCAGGCTCCCATAGCCGACGATGCGGTCCCCAACTTCTGCAATGACGGTGAAGGTTTCGCCCTTCTCGACGTCGTCCAGCCACCCATCGACGACAGCGGGGGAGGTGATGTCCTCGCGGAGGAAGAGGAGATCGTCCTCTTCGAGCGCCCGTGCGAAGCCGATGAGGTGCTCGCGGTCGGCGGGCACGACCGGCCGGAACACCACCGCCGTGCTGTCGCGCAACAGATCGTTCGTGGGGTAGCGAAACGCGAGATCCTCGCGGCTGAGCGTCATGGCTGGGGCATTCTAGCCAGTCCCCATGCCTTCACAAGGGGGCTCGCTCACGCCGCGAACAAAGGCGTGGCACGTGGTGCGGGGAAGGGCGGGGTACTTCCGCAGGGAGGGGTCTTCGGCGGCCTGCTCGCACAGCCAGAAGCTCGAACCGCGGCCGCTGCGCACTATGCGCGCGTGCTCGCACAGGCTGCAGAGGCCTACGGCGGGATCGAAAGACGGGGGCTCGGTCACGCGCGGAGGGTAGCGTCAAGATCCTGATCGAGGCGGCGGAGCAAGCCCTGCTCGATACGCACGACGTCCTTCTCGCCGAGGGTGCGGTCGTCCGCGCGGAAGCGGACCGCCAGAGCAAGCGACTTCTGGCCGGCGGGCACGCCCTCGCCGCGGTACTCGTCGAACACGTCGGCGGAGATGCGCACGCCGCGGGCACGGTGGGTGCGGATGACCTCAAGGAGGGCGGAGGCGGGCGTGTCGGCGGGGACGAGCAGGGCGAGGTCGCGGCGGGCCTCGGGGTAGCGGCTGGGCGGGGCGTAGTCGGGCCGCTCGGGGATGGCGCGGGTCAGGGGCTCGAACCAGAGCTCGATCAGGAACACCGGCTCCTCGATATCGAAGGCGGCGGCCACATCCGGGTGCACCTGGGCGACGACGCCGACGGACTCGTCGCCGACGGAGACGGTCGCGCTGTGGCCGGGAAGCATCGCGAAGTGCTCCTCGGCGGTGAACGCGCCTTCCACACCGAGATCGCCAAGCAGGGTCTCAACGGCGCCCTTGGCATCGAAGAAGTCGAGGCGCTCGGGGCCGGGGCGCTCCCAGCGCTCCAGCCGCTGGCCACCGAGCACGGCGCAGAGCACGGGTCGCTCGTGTGGCAGGTCGGCCTCGGTGGGGAGGTACTCGACGCCGACTTCGAAGAAACGCATGGCGGCGTCCTCGTGGTGGCGGTTGCCAGCGTAGGCGCTGAGCAGCGAGCCGCGCAGGGAGGTTCGCAGGTAGGTGTGCTGGGAGGCCACGGGGTTCATCGCAGCCAGCGGCCCGGTGCGGTCCTCGTCGTTGGAGGGAACGACGCGCGACAGGATCTCTTCGGAGGTGAGCGTGTAGCTCACGACCTCCTGGAAGCCGAGGCCGGCGGCGAGTTCGCGGGCCTGCTCGCGGACACGCTCCAGCGGTCGCGGCTGCGCCTCGGGAAGGGCGCCGCGAAGGACCGTAGTCGGGAGGTTCTCGTAGCCGTAGATGCGGATCAGCTCTTCGACGACATCGTCGGGAAGGGCGACATCCGGACGCCAGAAGGGTGGCGTGACCTCGAAGGCGTCACCGCGCTCGGCCACGTCGAAGCCGAGGGCTACGAGGATGCGGCGCACTTCGGCCGCCTCAATGGGAATGCCGAGGACCTGTTCGATGCGGGCGGCAGGGAGGGTGATACGTGGGCTCGGGAGCGGCGTGGGGAAGGCATCGACGAGGCCGGCGGCGGGGCGGCCGCCGGCAACCTGCTCCAGCAGGTGCAGGGCACGGTCCTGGGCGTAGGAGGCAAGGTCGGGGCCGATGCCCTTCTCGAACCGCAGGGAGGCCTCGCTCCGCAGCTTCAGCTGCGTGGAGGTGCGGCGGATGGCGCCGGGGTGGAAGTTGGCGACCTCGAGGAGGACCGTCTTCGTGGACTCGGAAACCTCACTGTTGCCGCCACCCATGATGCCCGCGACCGCCACGGGGCCTTCGCCGTCGCAAATCATGAGCATGTCGGAGTCAAGGTCGCGCTCGATGTCGTCGAGCGTGGTCAGGGTCTCTCCGGGGCGGGCGCGACGGGGACGGATCTCGGCGCCGCGGACGAGGTCGTAGTCGAAGGCGTGGAGCGGCTGGCCGGTCTCAAGCATGACGTAGTTGGTGACGTCGACGACGTTGTTGATGGGCCGCATGCCCGCGCGGATGAGGCGCTGCTGCATCCAGGCCGGGGAAGGGCCCATCTCGATGCCCTCGATGATGCTGGCGGTGAAACGGCGACAGAGGTCGGGCGCCTCGATCGTGACGGAGACGAAGTCACTGGCGGGGCGTTCCGATTGGGAATAGGAACGGTCGGGTTCGCGAAGGGGCTGGCCGGTGACGGCGGCGACTTCGCGGGCGAATCCGAAGATGCCGAGGAGGTCGGCGCGATTCGCCCAGGTCGAGACATCGAAGACGACATCACCGATGGCCTCGACGAGGGGGGCGCCGATGGCGCAGTCGCCGGGCAGCTCAAGGATGCCCTCGTGGTCATCGCTGAGGCCGAGCTCCTTCTCGCTAAGCACCATGCCGGCCGAGTCGACGCCGCGGATGGCGCGCAGCTTCAGCTTCGAGAGCTTGCCGCTGTGGCCATCGATGAGCATCGCGCCCTCGGTAGCGAAGGCGACCTTCTGCCCGGAGGCGACGTTGGGCGCCCCGCAGACAACGGTCTTCGGCCCGTCGCCGACGTTTACGGTCGCAAGCACGAGGCGGTCGGCGTTGGGGTGGGGGTCGACCGCGAGCACCTCGGCGACGCGCACGAGCTCGGGATCCCACTGCTCCCCGATGACCTCCCAGCCCTCGACCTCGGCGATGGCATCGGTCACGCGCGTGGCGAACTCCGCGGGTGGGAGGTCGACATCGACGTAGTCGCGCAACCAGGAGAGCGGAAGTTTCATCGCGCTAGAACTGCCTCAGGAAGCGGAGGTCGTTCTGATAGAAGTGGCGGATGTCCTCGATGCCCCAGCGGAGCATGGCGACGCGCTCGATGCCGACGCCGAAGGCGAAGCCGGTGTAGCGCGAGGAGTCGTAGCCGGCGTTCTCGATGATCTCGGGGTGGACCATGCCGGCGCCGAGTACCTCGATCCAGCCGGTGTCCTGGCACGTGCGGCAGTCGCTGCCGGGTTCGGCACAGAGGAAGCAGTCGATAGCCATTTCGACGCCGGGTTCGACGAAGGGGAAGTAGCTGTGGTGGAAGATGATCCGGCGGTCCTCGCCAAAAAGCCGGCGGGCGAAGGCGTAGAGCGTGCCTTTCAGGTCGCTCATGCGGACGCCCTCATCGACGGCGAGCCCTTCGATCTGAGTCAGCATCCACTCGTGGCTGGCGTCGGTGGCCTCCTGGCGATAGCACTTGCCAGGAACGATGACTCGCACGGGCGGTTCGGTCTGCTCCATCACGCGGATCTGGTTCGGGGACGTGTGCGTGCGAAGCAGCATCTGCCGCTCGCCCTCGATGAGCGTGTCGATCCAGATCGTGTCCCACATGTCGCGGGCAGGGTGGTCGTCGGGAATGCGGACGGCGTCGAAGTTGTAGCGGGACCACTCGACCTCTGGCCCCTCGAAGACGCGGAAGCCCATCTCGGCGAAGGCGTCAATGCAATCGTTCATCGTCTGGGTGACGGGGTGGAGACGGCCGAGCGACTGCGGACGCCCGGGGAGGGTGACATCGAGGGCGGCGTCCGCGGAGAGGGCGGCGAGGGCATCAGCGCGGGCCGAGTCGCGGCGGGCCTCAAGCTCGCCTTCGAGTGTCGCCTTCAGCTCGTTGAGGGACTTGCCGAGAGCGGCCCGACTCTCGGGCGGAGCGTCCTTGAGGGCGCGCAGGCGGAGGGTCAGACGGCCGTCCTTGCGGCCCAGCCATTCGGCGCGCCAGGCCTCGCGCCCGGCCTCGCCATCGGCCTCCGTAAGCGCTTCCAGCGCCTCCGTGCGGAGCGCGTCAATCTCTGCCTCAATCGTGGACATGGGCTGAGTGAAATTATAGGTAGGGCTCCGTGACAGGCGAGCGGAGAGGAGCCAATCCCCGAAGGCAAAGGCGCGGTGAAGGGCGAGCGGCGTCTTTACCTTGCGCGTCTGGCGCCCACACGGGGCCGCCCTAGACTGCGGCGCAAGGGGATTCGACGGCGCGGCCGGCTTCCGGTCGCCATTTGCCAGCCAGGGGACGAAAATAGTGACGAGCATGCTGCGACGACTGGTACATCAATCACAGGCCTTCTGGCCGGGAGCCCTTGCGGGGCTCGTCGCAATCGCGCTGGGGCTGGCTGTTGCCGAGCTGGCAGCGCGGCTCGTGGACGGGGCGTCCCTGATCGTCGCGATCGGCAATATCGTCATCGACAACTCGCCCGAGCAGGTCACCAAGTGGGCGATCGACACCTTCGGCACGAAGGACAAGCCGCTGCTCATCGCCGGCATTACGGTCGTCACGCTGCTGGTGGGGACGGGTGCGGGCGTGCTCTCGATGCGTCTGCGCGCAGCCGGCCCTGCCGTGTTCGCGGTCCTCTGCGTCGTGGGGGGGCTGGCGGCGGCGGACGATCCGCTGACCTCAGCCGCAGACGCGGCAATCACGGCCGCTGCCGCCGGAATCGTGGCGGCGGGCACGCTGCTGGCGCTGCTGCTGACGGCGCCGGGCGCCCGGCAGCCAGCGGCCGGCGACTCCGACGACGTGGTCAGGTCGCCGGAACGAAGGCGGTTCCTGTACCTGGCGGGCGGAGGACTGGCAGTGGCGGCGATCGCGGTGCCGCTGGTGCGGCGATTCATCGACACGGGTGTCGACGTGGACGCGCAGCGGGCATCGATCGCCGACAGGCTGCGCAGCTCCTCGCGGGCGACGCGGGCCGCGGCTACTGAGACGGCCACGCCGGAGGCGACCGCGACACCATCAGCTACGCCAGAGCCGACCGCGGCGGCCACAGCGACGTCCACACCGGAGGCGACTGCGGAGGCAACGGCCACCGCGACAGAGGCGCCATCAGCAACGGAGACACCGGCTGCCGACTCGACACCAACGGACGCAACGCCGGAGGCGACGCCCGAGGCGACCCCGGAGCCAACACCCGAACCGACGCCAGAGCCCACGCCCGAACCGACACCCGAGCCCACGGCGGTCGTGCGGGCAGGCCCAGAGACGGTCCCGGGCATCTCCCCCCTGGTCACGCCGAACAACCGCTTTTACAAAATCGACACGGAACTCGCAGTGCCGCGGATCGACAGCACCAAGTGGAGCTTGAAGGTCACTGGAATGGTCGACCGCGAGCTGGATTTGTCGTTCGACGACCTCCTCGACCGAAGTCTCCAGGAGGAGTCGGTGACGCTTGCCTGCGTTTCCAACCATGTGGGAGGCAACCTCGTCGGGAACGCGTACTGGCTGGGCGTGCCGCTCCCCGATCTCCTGCGCGAGGCGGGTATCAAGGACGGCGCTACACAGATAGTCGGCCGTGCGCTCGGGGGCTTTACGGTCGGCATCCCCACGGATGTCGCGATGGACGGGCGCAAGTCGATGGTCGTCATCGGAATGAACGGCGAGCCCCTTCCGGCGAAGCACGGGTTCCCGGCACGCCTGATCATCCCGGGGCTGTACGGCTACGTTTCGGCGACGAAGTGGCTGGAGGAGATCGAGCTGGCGGAGTGGGACAGCTACGACGCGTACTGGGTCGGGCGGCGAGGGTGGTCGAAGCAGGGGCCGATCAAGCTTCAGTCGCGGATCGACGTGCCCTTCAACGAGCAGGAAGTGCCGCCCGGCAACGTCCGGGTGGCGGGCGTCGCCTGGGGCGGTCTGAAGGGTGTGAGCAACGTCCAGGTTCGGGCGATCAGGCGGAATGGGGACGCACAGCCGGGTGAAGGCGAGTGGATGGACGGCATCCTTGGGGAGGAGCTCTCGGATAGCAGCTGGCGCCAGTGGGTAGTCGACTGGCCGGCCACCGAGGGCAACTTCGATGTCCAGGTGCGCGCGTTCGATCGCAGCGGCAACGTGCAGACGGACGAGCAGCGTCCACCGAAGCCCGACGGGGCCACGGGACACCACACCATCCGCATAAACGTCGAGGTCTAGACGAACCCTGAAGTTGTTAGGAGCCGTTCGCCGTGGGCAGGGGGCGTGAGGTGAACTTTCGGGCACTGTGGCGGGTGGCCCTGCCGATCCTCGTCGGGGGAGCGCTGCTGGCGGCCGCGTGCGGGGATGGATCCGAGGACGTGCGGGAGACGCCGCAGCCGGAGGGTCCCGAAACGACGGCCGCACAGACCCAGGCGAGCCCCGTCGCGACACCCGCCGAGACGGCCACCGAGCCCCCGCCGGTGGAGAATCCGGCGCCCGAGTTTCCGCCCGGGCTGACGTGGTTCAACGTGAGCGAGCCGCTCAGCTTCGCGAAATTGCGGGGGAAGATGGTGCTGCTCGACTTCTGGACGCAGGGCTGCATCAACTGCCAGCACATCATCCCGGATTTGGAGCGGCTGGAGCGCGAGTTCCCCGACAGCCTTGTCGTGATCGGCGTGCACACGGGCAAGTACTCCGAGGAGCAGGAGGACGCGGCCGTAGCCGAGGCCATCGCGCGCTACGACCGCAGACACCCGGTCGTGAACGACCCGGACTACGTGGTCTGGCGGCAGTGGGGCGTGCGGGCCTGGCCGACGGTGGTGCTCATCGACCCTCGGGGGAGCGTCGTTGGCGGCGCATCCGGAGAGCTCGTGTACGAGCGCTTCCAGCCGGTCGTCCAGCAGGTCCACGACGAGTTCAGTGCGCGCGGACTGATCGACACGACCCCGATCCCGCTCGCGCTGGAGGCGACGGTCGCCTCAACCTTCCTCTCGTTCCCGAGCGAGGTGCTCGTGGACGAGGCGGGCGGGCGCATCTTCATTGCCGACGCAGGGCATCACCGCATCGTGTTGACGGACCTCGACGGTCGCGTGATGACGGCGTTCGGGGCGGGGGAACCGGGATTCACGGACGGGAGCGCGAGCGAGGCCCGATTCCGAGACCCGCAGGGGCTGGAACTATCGCCGGACGGCAGGACGCTGTGGGTGGCGGACACGCGCAACCACGCCCTTCGGGCAATCGACCTGGGGACAGGAGAAACGGCGACGATCGCGGGGACGGGGAGGCGGGCCTACGAGTTGCCCGGAGGCGACCCGCTGAGCTCCGACCTCGCCTCGCCCTGGGACATCCACCACCACGAAGGGCTGCTATACATCGCGAACGCGGGAACGCACCAGATCTGGGTGCTGGACCTGGCCAACAACCACCTGAGCGTCTTCGCCGGGACGGGCCGGGAGAACGTCGATGACGGCCACCGGCTGAAGGTGGCGACGCTGGCCCAGCCGAGCGGCCTCGCGGGAGATGCAACGCACCTCTACTGGGTCGACGCCGAGTCGAGCTCGGTGCGGCGTGTTCCGTTCGCCGGGGAAGGCGAGGTGGAGACGCTCATCGGCACGCACCTGTTCGAGTGGGGCGACGCCGACGGTCCGGCGGGGACGGCCCAGATCCAGCACGCGCAGGGCCTCGCGGTCGGCGGCGGGGTCGTCTACCTGGCCGACACGTACAACCACAAGGTGCGGGCGCTCTCGCTGGCCGACTTCTCCGTGACGACGGTGGCGGGGAGCGCGGAGCGTGACTGGAACGACGCGACGGGCGCCGATGCGGCGTTCGAGGAGCCGAACGCGCTCAGCCTCGCGGGCGGGAAGCTCTACCTGGCCGACACCGGCAACCACGCCCTGCGCATCATCGACCCGGCTTCGGGAGCGGTACGGACCCTGGCCCTCACGAACCTGGCGGCGGCAAACCCGCGGCTTCCGGAAGACGGCATCGTGCGCGTTCAGCTCCCGACGCAAGTCGTGGCTCCGGGCGTCACGACGCTGCGGATCACGATCTCGTCGCCGGAGAACTTCCACCTGAACGCCGCAGCTCCGTCCCGGCTCGAGCTCGCGTCGAGCAGCGACCGGGTAGTGCAGCTGAGCGAGACGGAGCTGACATGGAGCACCGACGACGAGTCGTTCACGATCCCCATCCCCATCGAGCTGCGGGAGGGTGAGGCGGAGATCACGGGAACGGGCGTCGTCTACTTCTGCCGGACGGGCAAGGAAGCGATCTGCCTGATCCAGCAGGTTCAGCTGGTGGTGCCCGTGCGGGTGAGCGCCACGGCGACGGCGGGCGAGGTCGTGGTGGAGTACCTGCTGCCGGACGTGAGGACAACCTACGGCGGTTCTTGACAGTTCCCCGACCTGCGCCGAATCTTGGCGGCACCTTTCCAATCGAGGAGAAGCGCGTGGTTCGAGGCTACGTCCTAATCGAGACTGACGTCGGAAGCGCCAAGGCAGTTGGCGCGGCCGCCGCCGCACTGACCTACCCCGGCGCGACCGTGCTCGCCGTCGACACGGTGACCGGGCCTTACGACGTCATCGTGCAGCTCGAGGCCAACGACCTCGACGCTCTGGGGACGGCCATTACCGATGCGATCCAGACGGTAACGGGCGTGCAGCGCACGACGACCTGCCTGGCGGTGCGCCTCGGCTAGACCCGCGAGAACCCTGCGACCGTGACGATTCCAACCTCCGCGATGATCAGCGTGGAGGATGCGCGCGAGCGCATCCTCGCCTTCTTCGAGCGGCTCGAACCGGAGCAAGCGCCGGTGATCGAGGCGCTGGGGCAGGTGCTGGCCGAGAACGTGGTCGCCGGATTCGACATTCCGCCGCTCGACAACACCGCCATGGACGGCTACGCCGTTCGCGCCGCCGACACCGACGGCGCGAGCGAAGGCGACCCGCGCACCCTGACCGTCATCGCGGACCTGGCGGCCGGGTACGTACTCGAGACGGCCGTGGGCGAAGGCGAGGCGGTCCGCATCATGACGGGCGCGCCGATCCCGCCGGGCGCAGACGCGATCGTGCCCTTCGAGGAGACGGACGAGCCGCTGCGGGAGCCAGGGCAAGCCCCGACGCGGGGCGACTCCGTGGGCGTGTTCAAGGCGGCGCGGCTGGGAGCGAACATCCGGCGCCGGGGCGAGGACATCGAGACGGGGCAGGCGGTGCTGGAGGCGGGGCGCGTGATGCGCGCCTCGGAGATCGGCGTGCTTTCCAGCATTGGGCGCACGGAGGTCTCCGTCTACCGGAGGCCGGAAGTTGCCATCCTCTCGACGGGCGACGAGATCGTGACGCCGGGCGAGGAGCGCCGCGCGGGCCAGATCTACGACGCGAACGCGCACAGCGTGGCCGCGCTCGTGCGCGCCTTCGGCGGGCGTCCGCGCCTGCTCGGGATCGCGCGCGACACGGTGGAGGACCTGACGGCGAAGATCCACTCGGGGCTCGACGCGGACATGATCGTGACGAGCGCCGGGGTCTCGCGGGGCGACTTCGACGTGGTCAAGGACGTGCTCGCGCGCGAGGGGGCAATCGACTTCTGGACGGTACGGATGAAGCCGGGCAAGCCGCTCGCCTTTGGCGCGTTCGAGGCGCCCGACGGGCGTCGGGTGCCACACCTGGGGCTGCCGGGGAACCCGGTCAGCTCGATGGTCGCGTTCGAGCTGTTCGGGCGTCCGGCGATCTTCAAGATGCTGGGGCGAGCCAGCTGGGAGCGGCCGATCGTGCGGGCGATCACGCGCGACCGGGTCGTGAACACGGACGGGCGGCGCTTCTACGCGCGCTGCATCGTGACGAAAGACGAGGACGGCCGCTACTACGCCGACCTCACGGGTCCGCAGGGGAGCGGCATCCTGACGAGCATGAGCGCCGCGAACGGCCTCACGGTCATCCCCGAGGATCTTCCTCTTGCCGAACCGGGCGACGAGATCGACGTGATGATGATCGACTGGGAGCACCCCGGATAGCACACTCGAAGGCAGGATGACCGACGAGACCCGGCCCTGGTACGAGACACTCTTCGAACGGGACTGGTACGACTACTTCGCGAAGGACGGGCCCAGCTACCCGGACACGGATGGCTCCTTCGCCCGCCGGACGGACGCCGAAGTCGCGTTCGTCGAGCAGGCGCTGGGACTGACGGAGCCGTGCGACCTGCTGGACTTGTGCTGCGGTCCCGGCCGCCACAGCGTGCGGCTGGCGCGGCGCGGGCACCGGGTGACGGGAGTCGATCTCTCTGCCTACAACCTCGAGAAGGCGGTTGAGCGAGCGGCGGAGTTCGGGGTCGAGGTCGACTGGCGCGAGGCGGACATGCGCGAGACGGGGCTACCGGAGTCGAGCCAGGACGCGGGAATCAACATGTTCACGGCATTCGGGTTCTTCGACGATGCCGAGAACCAGCGGGTGCTGGAGGAGATCGCGCGCGTGCTGCGGCCCGGAGGCCGGTTCCTCATCGACCTGGTGAACCGGGACTCGCTCATGCGCCGGCACCAGCCACGCATGTGGAGCGAGCGTCACAATGGAGCCTTCCTGCTCCAGGAACACGCCTTCGACAGCGCGACGGGCTATCAGACGACCAACTGGACCGTGGTCAAGGCGAACGGGGAGCGGATCGAGCAAAGCTTCACCCTTCGCGTGTACACGCTCCAGGAGCTGGAAGTCCGGATAGCGCTGGCAGGGCTGACGGTCGAGGATGCCTGGGGCGGGCTCGACGGGGCCGAGCTGACGATGGACAGCCACCGGCTGGTGATCCGGGCTCGCGCGGAGTAGCGGCTAGCCTTCGTCCTCCAGCAGGTCGGGCCGTCGCCGGCGGGTGCGTTCGAGGCGCTGCTCCTGCTTCCACTTCTCGATCTCGGCGTGGTGGCCGCTGAGGAGGACCTCGGGGACGGTCCAGCCGCGGTATTCGGCGGGGCGGGTGTACTGGGGGTGCTCGAGCAGGCCCTCCGCGAAGGACTCCTCGCGGGGGGAGGCGTCGTCGCCGAGGGCGCCGGGGAGGGGGCGGGCGACGGCCTCGATGAGCACCATCGCGGGGAGCTCGCCGCCGGTGAGGATGTAGTCGCCGATGGAGACCTCGCGGTCGACGCAGTGCTCGACGAAGCGCTCGTCGACACCCTCGTAGCGACCGGACACGAGCACGAGGCGGGGGTGGCTAGCCAGCTCGCGCACGAGCGCATCGTCGAGGCGCTCGCCCTGAGGCGAGAGGTAGATGACGTAGCCGGGGGGCTCGGCCTCCGCCTGCGCGGCCTGGAGGGCGGTATCGAGCACGTCGACCTTCATGACCATGCCGTGGCCGCCGCCGAAGGGCTGGTCGTCGACGGTGCGGTGGCGGTCGGTGGCATGCTCGCGGATGTCGTGGAGGTGAAGGTCGAGGAGGCCGGCGTCGCGGGCGCGCTTGATGATGGAGACGTCGAGCGGTCCGGCGAACGCCTCGGGGAAGAGCGTGAGGACGTCGACCCTCATCCGTCGTGCTCGACAGGGCCCGCGACCAGCTCGGCGATGTGGGGCACGAGGGGGAGGAGGACGGTGAGGCCATCGGCGACGCCCTTGGGACTGCCCGGCAGGTTCACGATGAGCGTCTTGCCACGGGTGACGGCGGCGCCGCGGGAGAGGATGGCGAAGGAGGTGTGCTTCAGCCCCTCCTGGGCGAGAGCGAGGGGGATGCCGGGGACATCGCGCTCGGCGATGTCGCGGGTGGCCTCGGGGGCGAGGTCGCGGGGGGTGAGGCCGGTGCCGCCGGTGGTCAGGATCAGGTCGGCGACGCCGGCGTCGCACCAGGCGGCGAGCTGGTCCGCGATGCCCTGCCGGTCGTCGGGGAGGGCGGCAGTCGCGACGACCTCGTGGCCCTCCTCGCGGCAGCGGCGCTCGATGAGGGCGCCGCCCTCGTCGACGCGGGTTCCGGCGGCGACGCCGTCGGACGCGGTGAGGATCGCGATTCGCGCCATCGGAACAGTCTAGCGCGACGCCTCGTGGGAGGCGGCGGAGGCCCGGCAAAGCCCCGCGATTGCAGGCCGATTTCTATTGACACCCTCTGGGGGGGCTCCTATAGTCCGTGTGGGGAGAAGTGGGAAGAGATGGGAATCTTCCCCAGTTTTCTTCTGATTTTGGTGGGGACATCCCTGCCCGAGGGGCCATCATGGCGTTCCGTGGGAACTTTGAGTACCAGTTGGACGACCGCAATCGGGTCGCGCTGCCTCCGAAGTTCCGCGAGGAGTTCGCCAACGGCGCCGTCCTCGTGCCCGGTCTCGATGGCTGCATCGAGGTGTACACGCCGGAAGGGTTCGAGGCCGAGGCCCGCGTCGTCGAACGCGTGCCCGCCTACTCCGAGGCAGGCCGCCAGCTGAGGCGCGCGTTCTTCGCCTCGTCGTTCGACGTGCAGCGCGACGGCCAGGGCCGGCTGCTCATCCCCGCCAAGCTCCTCACGCACGCCGAGATCGAGCGCGACGTGGTCGTGCTCGGGAACGACCAGCGACTCGAAATCTGGGACCGGGCGAAGTGGGAGGAGCAGGAATCGATGCTGCCGAACGCCCGCGCCGATGCCCTCCAGCGGCTTGCCGACGAGTCCGCCGCCGGCGGGGGAGGCTAGCGTGACGACCATGACCACGCCGAGCGCTCCACACACGCCCGTCCTCCTCGATGAGGCGATGCGCTACCTCGCCGTGCGCGAAGGGGGCGTCTACATCGACTGCACGGCAGGGGCGGGGGGGCACAGCGCGGCCATCGCCGAAGCAATGGGGCCGGAGGGGCGGCTGCTCTGCATCGACCAGGACGGCGAGGCGCTGGAGTTCGCGCGAACGAGGTTGGCTCCGTTTGGGAGGCGGGTCAGTTTCGTTCGCGGGAACTTCCGCGAACTCGATGTCATCGCCGAGGACGAGGGATTCGAGGCGGTCGACGGGATCCTGATGGACCTGGGGGTTTCTTCAATCCAGCTGGACACCGCGGAGCGAGGGTTCGCCTTCGCGCACGAGGGGCCGCTGGACATGCGTATGGACCAGTCGTCGGACGGCTTGACGGCTGCGGACATCGTGAATACGTGGGACGAGCGAGCGCTCGCCACCCTCTTCCGGGAAGAGGGAGAGGTGCGCGGGGCGCGCCGCATCGCGAGAGCGGTGCTGAGGGCACGGCCGCTTCGCTCGACCTGGGATTTAGCCAAAGCCGTCGAGCAGGCTGCGGGGGGCGCGAGAGACCGAACCCAACAACACCCCGCCACCAAGGTCTTTCTCGCGCTTCGGATTCGTGTAAATGGCGAACTCGACTCGCTTGGCACGGCATTGCCGCTTGCCCGCAGCCTGCTCGGCTTTGGATCTTCCCGCGAAGGCGGGAGGCTCGTCACCATCGCCTTCCACTCGCTGGAAGACCGGATCGTGAAACAGTTTCTCGGGCGCGAGTCACGTGACTGCGTCTGCCCGCCGGTGCTGCCGGTATGCCGCTGCAACCACCAGGCCACACTCAGGCCGCTGACGCGCCGCGCGGTTCGCCCCGGCGACGACGAAATCGCCCGCAACCCGCGCGCGCGGAGCGCCGTTCTGCGCGCCGCGCAGCGCAGGGTCGAGGAGCAGTGATGACGGCCCTCGACCAACCAGCGCCACGAACCCACCGGGGTCTCTCGCTTCCGAAGTTGGGAGTGAGCGGCTGGGTGGTCGCGGGCGCGCTCATCGTCTCGGCCAGCGCGATGGCGCCGGTCGTGCAGAACAGCCTCATGACCACCCAGGGGCGCAACCTCGAAGCGCTGGAGGGCGAACAGACCGCCCTCCAGGTCGAGATGCGCCAGCTGGAGGCGGAAATCGCCCGCTTGATCTCGGTGGACCGCATTGCGCGGCGGGCCCTCGAGATCGGCCTCGTGCCGGGGGCGAACGCCATCTTCGTGAGTATCGGGGAAGCCGGACCGGAGCCCCCGAAGATTCCTGCGGAGCATCTCCCCGAGGCCTCGGAGCCTGGCTCCGGGCCCGCTCCGTAGCCGCGGACCACCCATGGAGGCGATGCCGCTGCTGAACTGAGATCGCACCGGTCACGGGAGGAGGCCGGCGGGAGGGCGCCCCATGGCGCAGCAGCAAGCGAGGCGCACGGGCCGGGTATGGCTTCCGGCGATCGCGTTCGCGGTCTTCGCCGCAGTGGTGCTGGCTCGCCTGGTCCAGGTCCAGATCCTCGAGCACGACCGGTACGCCGAAGAGGCGCGCAGCGAGCTCTACGCCAGCGACACGGTCTTCGCTCGGCGGGGCGCGATCCTCGACCGCAACGGGTTCCTGCTCGCGATGAGCACCGACACCTGGGACCTGTACGTGGCCTCCCGCGTCTGGAACGACGACGCGACCGCGCGACGGGCCTCGGAAGCGATCGCCGAGGCGACGGGGCACGACAGCACCTACTTGCGCACACTCGTCCTGGAAAGCGGGCTCGTCGACGTGCTCGTCGCCCGTGACGTTCCCTACGACGCGGGACGGGCACTGCTCGACGCGAACGTGCCGGGGCTGATCGGTCTTCCCAACACCGTGCGCGTTCACCCGGCCGGCGATCTCGCCTCGTCGGTCATCGGGATCATGGGGGCCGACAACACGGGCCTCACCGGGATCGAGGCGTGGTATGACGCCGAACTGCTCGGGACGCCGGGACGCGTCATCTTCGAGCGCGACACGACCGGTTCTCCCATCCCCTACGGCGAGACCTTCACGACCGAGGCCGTGCCCGGCCCGGACATCATCCTCACCATCGACCGACGCATGCAGGTGGCCGCCGAGCGCGCCCTGAAGCAGGCGATCGAGGAGAACGAGGCAGTGCGTGGGTCGATCGTGATCATGGACCCTCGGACCGGAGAGATCCTGGCGCTGGCAACGCAGCCCCGGCTCTCGTTCGAGGCGCTCGATCTGTCAGACCCGGTGCAGGTGAGGCTGCTGCGCAACAGCGTCGTGAGCGACCTCTATGAGCCCGGTTCGGTGATGAAGGTGATTACCGCGGCGGCAGCGATCGACGCCGGGTTCGTGACGCCGGAGACCACCTACGAGGACACGGGCATCGCCTTCGTGTACGGGATACCGATCTTCAACTGGAACAACGGCGTCTACGGCGAGCAGACGATGACGGGGGTGCTCCAGCAGAGCATCAACACGGGCGCTGTGTTCATGATGGAGGAGCTCGGCGTCGCGCTCTTCCACGAGTACCTGGAAGCATTCGGCTTCGGGAGACCCACCTACATCGACCTGAGCGGCGAGGCCGCCGGGCTCGTGCGGCGGCCGACGGACTCCGACTGGTCGCCGGTCGACGCGGCAGCGCAGTCGTTCGGGCAGGCGATCAGCGTCACGCCGATCCAGATGGTGACCGCGCTGGCGGCCACCATCAACGGCGGGCGCCTGCTCGAGCCGCGACTGGTGAAGGCGATGGTCGCCCACGACGGCACGCGTTACGACCTGCCCACGAGAGTGATCGGGCAGCCGATATCGCCGGAGACGAGCGCGACGATGCGGCAGATGCTCGGGTCGGTGATCGACCCGGGCTGGTACCACCCGGGGAAGCCGCGCTACTACACCGCCGGCGGCAAGTCCGGCACGGCGAACGTGCCCATCGACGCGAGCTACGACGACACGCAGATCGTGTCGTTCGCGGGTTTCGCGCCGGTGGACGAGCCGCGAGTCCTCATCCTCGTGAAGCTCGACGAGAACGCCAACCTCGAGACCGGTACGGAGGCGGCAGGACCCGTCTTCGCCTCGCTCGTCGACGAGGTGCTGGGCTACCTCGGCGTTCCCCCGAACGTCGAGCAGGCGGCGACGAGGTGACGGGCATGACGACAGCCTTCCTGGCAGAGTCCATGCGCGCCCGCGGCTACCGCGTGGTCGAGGGCCCGGCCACGCCGATCTCGGGCGGAGCGGCGGACTCGCGCCTGACGCAGCCCGGCGACCTGTTCGCCGCCTTCCGGGGCGAGCGGCTCGACGGCAACGAATTCGTCGACGAGGCGCTGGAGCGGGGTGCTCCGGCGGCCGTGTGCGAGCGCGCACCGGGGAGCGACTGGCGCGACCGCACGGTCGCGGTCGTGGGCGACACGCGTACGGCCATGGCCGAGCTCGCGCGCGACTGGCTGCGGACCTGCGACGTTCGCGTGGCAGGAATCACGGGCACGGTCGGGAAGACGACGGCGAAGGAGCTGACGGCGGCCGCCCTCGGCTCCCGCTTTGCCACGCACCACAGCCCCGGGAACCTGAACTCTCGCGAGGGGCTCCCCCTCGCCCTGATGAGCCTGCGCCGCGACCACGAGGTCTCGGTGCTGGAGATGGCGATGGACAGCGAAGGCGAGATCGCCGAGCTGTGCGCCATCGCCGAGCCTTCGGTCGGCGCTGTCCTCAACATCGGCGCCACGCACCTCGAGAAGCTGGGCAGCATGGAGGCGATCGAGCGCGAGAAGCTCTCGCTGGCACGCTCGCTGCCACGCGAGGGCACGGCGGTCCTGAATGTCGACGACGAGCGCATCGCGCCGGTCGTCAACGAGCTGCAGTGCGAGGTCATCGGGTTCGGCGCGAGCGAAGCGGCGCGCCTCCGGCGCGGCGATGTGCGCGACCTCGGGCTGGAGGGCTCAGAGTTCCACGTTTCCTACGAGGGCGACGAGGCGAAGGTCCGGCTGCACGTCCCCGGAGCGCACCTCGCGCAGGGGGCGCTGGCGGCGATCGGCATCCAACTCGCGCTCGGCGTGGAGCTTGCGGAGGCGGCGGAGGCGGTCGGCGGGGCCGAGATCGACGGGCGGCTGCAGGTGCGACGCAGCGCCGGCGGCGCACGCATCCTCGACGACACCTACAACGCCAGCCCCGCCTCGGTCGCTGGGGCGCTCGAACTGCTGCGCGGCCTGGGCGGGCGTCGCATCGCCCTGCTGGGCGAGATGGCGGAGCTCGGGGACCGGTCCGAGCCGGAGCATCGCCGCATCGGCGCCATCGCGGCCCGGTGCTGCGACGTGCTGGTGGCGGTTGGGGAACCCTGCCGCCTTCTTACCGAGACGGCGCGAGCGAACGGGCTCGCCGAGAGCCACTGGTTCGAGACGAAGGACAAGGCGGCGGCATTCGCCGCCGGCCTGCTGAACGAGGGCGACCACGTGCTCGTGAAGGCATCGCGGGGGCAGGCGTTCGAAGAGTTGCTTCCCGTACTGGAGGGCACGGCATGATTCGCGCCCTGCTCTCCGGCGGCATCAGCTTCGCGCTCACGGTCGGGCTCGGCTGGCCCATCGTCCAGTACCTGCGCGCCCAGCGAGCCGGAAAGGCGATCAGCGAGGACCAACCCGCGTCGCACCAGTCGAAGGCGGGCACGCCTACCTTCGGCGGCTTCATCATCTGGGTACCGACGCTGATCGTGACGGCCATCGCCATCGACTGGCTCGACCACCGCTCGATCCTGCTCCCCCTCGGCATGATCGCGGCGACGGGCGCCATCGGTTTCATCGACGACCTCGGGACGCTCCAGGACCGCGTCGGGTTCCGAGCCGGGCTGCCGTGGCGCCTCAAGATCACGCTGCTCACGCTGCTGGCCGTCGGCGCGGCCTGGGTGCTCTACGGGGAACTCGACGTCGAGTCGGTGAACGTGCCGTGGGCGGGGAGCTACGCGCTCGGGCCGGCCTACATGGTCATCGCGGTCATCACGATCGTGGCGACGACGAGCTCGGTCGCGGTAACGGACGGGCTCGACACGCTGGCGGGGGGCACGACGTTGTTCGCGTTCATCGCCTACGGGGTGATCGCGTTCGTCCAGGGCCAGGATTTCGTCGCGACGTTCTCCTTCATCATCGCGGGCGCCAACCTCGGATTCCTCTGGTACAACGCCCACCCCGCGCGGGTGTTCATGGGCGATACGGGCGCGCTCGCGCTGGGCTCCAGCCTCGCGATCGTCGCGCTGATGACGGGCCACTGGCTACTGCTGCCCCTGATCGGGCTCGTGTTCGTGGCGAACGCGCTCAGCAACCTCATCCAGATTGGCTACTACCGGCTGAGCGGAGGCAAGCGCATTTTCCGGCGGGCGCCCTTGCACCACCACTTCGAGGAGCTGGGCTGGCCCGAGACGCAGATCGTGACCCGTTTCTGGGTCGTCGGCATCGTCGCCGCGATGGTCGGCGTCGCGCTCGCACTGGCGGTACCGGAGTGACGATGATGGTTGAACGCCGGACCGCAGCCGAACTCCCCGGAATCGCGGGCGCTCGCGCGCTCGTCTACTCGCTCGGAATCGAAGGGCGCGACCTTGCCCGCTGGCTGCTCGCGCGCGGCGCCTCCGTGACGATGGCGGACACCCGCAGCGCGGAGCAGCTCGAAGCCGCGGGGGCGGAAGCGCCGGAGGGAGTGGAACGAGTCGTTCGCGGCGAGTTGCTCGACCCGGAGGGCTTCGACCTGCTCGCGGTCTCGCAGTCGGTGCTGCGGGATGACCGAAACGTCGTGCGCGCGCGGGAGCTCGGCATCCCGGTGGTCTCTCAGTTGGCGTTGGCGTTGCGGCTGTGCCCGGGGCGCGTCATCGGCATCACCGGTTCGAGCGGCAAGTCGACGACGACCGCGCTCGTCGGCGAGATGGCCGAGTGCGCCGGAATCGAGCACCTCGTCGGGGGGAACCTGGGCGGGTCCCTGCTCGACCGAATCGAAGACGTGCCGGAAACCGCCAACGTCATCCTCGAGATGAGCCACACGCAGCTCCAGTACACGGATCGGTCACCCCAGATCGCGGCGGTGACGAACGTCACGCCGAACCACCTCGACCAGTTCAGCTGGCCGGAGTACGTGGATCTGAAGCGCAACATCCTGCGCTACCAGGATGCGGACGGCCTCGCGATCCTGAACGCGGACGATGAGACGAGCCGCGCGTTTCGCGCCGACGTGCGCGGGCGACTCGCCGAGGCTTCGCTCGCCGGCCCCGTCGCGGGCGACGGGGCATGGCTGGAAGGCGAGGCAATCGTGTGGCGCCGGGGAGGCGCGGCCGAGACCGTCGCCGGCACGGCCGACCTGCGCATGCGCGGCCGCCACAACGTGGCGAACGCAGTGCTCGCGACTGCGATCGCGGGGGCGATGGGACTCCCCAGCGAGGCGGTTGCGACCGCCCTGAGGAGCTTCCCGGGTCTGCCCCACCGCCTGCAGGTTGTCGGGCGAGCCCACGGCGCGACCTGGATCAACGACAGCATCGCGACATCGCCGGAGCGCACGCTGGCGGCGCTGGAAGCCGTCCCGGAGCCGGCGATCCTGCTGCTGGGCGGCCGCGAGAAGGCGCTGCCACTCGAGAACCTGCGCGCTGTCGCCGGCGAGCGCTGCCGGGCCGCCATCTGCTTCGGGGAAGCGGCCACGCCGTTCGCGGAGGCGATGGCGGGGGCTGTGGAGACGGTCGTGCGGGTGGAGACGCTCGAGGAGGCGGTCGCTGCGGCCGCCGCCATCGCACGGGAGGGCGACGCTGTCCTCCTCTCCCCGGCGGGCACGAGCTTCGATGCCTACCCGCGCTTCGAGGCGCGGGGCGAAGCGTTCGCGGCACTCGTGGCCGCGCTGGAAGGATTCGAGGAGGCGACGTCATAGCCATCACCTCGAACCGCCGCTGGCCCGCACGGGGTCCCGACTACACGCTGCTGGCGCTGATCACGGTGCTCACGATCACGGGGCTCGTGGCGGTCTACAGCGCAAGCTTCGTGATCGGGCTCGCGCAGTTTTCCGACTCGCACCACTTCATCATCAGGCAGGCCATGTGGGCGGTGCTGGGAGCGGTGCTGCTGCTGGCGGCGATGCGGTTCGACTACCACCTGCTGCGGCGGCTGGCGGTGCCGTTCATGGCGCTCACGCTGATGCTCCTGCTGTTCACGCTCATCGTCGGGACGGAGGCGGGGGGAGCGCAGCGGTGGCTCACGTTCGGTGGCCTCAGCCTGCAGCCGGCCGAATTCACGAAGCTCAGCATCATCGTCTACCTGGCAGCGTGGCTGAACTCGCGGGGCGACAACCTGCGCAGCTTCGAGCAGGGCCTGCTGCCCTTCATCGTCATCATCAGTGCGATCGGGTTGCTGCTCATGCTCCAGCCCGACCTGGGCACGACCGGCATCATCATCGTGATCACGATCACGATGTTCTGGGCGGCGGGGGCGACGTTCCTGCAGATGAGCGCGCTGTTCCTGTCGGGGGGCATTGCCGCGGTCTCGCTGACGCTCATCGAGGGGTACCGCCTCGACCGCCTCTCCGCCTTCGTGAACGCCGAGTCCGACCCGCTTGGGAACGGCTTCCAGACCCTGCAGGCGATGATCGCGCTGGGGAACGGCGGTCCCACGGGGCTGGGCCTGGGAGCGAGCCGGGGCAAGTTCTTCTACGTGCCCGAAAGCCACACCGACGGCATCTTCGCCATCCTCGGCGAGGAGCTGGGTCTGGTGGCGACGAGCGCGGTCGTGATCCTGTTCGTCACGCTGATGCTGAAGGGGTACCAGATCGCGCGGCGCGCCCCGGACCAGTTCGGGTTCCTGCTGGCGACCGGCATCACGACGTGGATCGCGGCGCAGGCGTTCCTGAACATCGGCGGCATCACGCGGGTGATCCCGCTGACGGGCGTGCCGCTGCCCTTCCTCAGCTACGGCGGCAGCGCGCTCGCGGCCGTCCTGCTCGCGGCGGGCGTGCTCGCCAGCATTTCGCGCTACACGGAACAACGCGAAGCCGCGCGCGAACGTACCGGAACCGATCGCGAGCCCTCCGAAGGGAGGGACGCGTCGTGAAGATCGCGCTGGCAGCGGGCGGCACAGCGGGCCACATCTTCCCGGCCCTGGCGACACTGGGGGCCCTGCGCGCCGCCGGCGACCCCATCGAGGCGCGCTTCTTCGGGCCCGACAACCGGGGCGAACGCGAGCTCGTGCAGGGCCACGACGTGCCCTTCGAGACGGTTCCGGCAGCCCCCCTGCGCGGGCGCTCGCCGCTGGCGCTGGCACGCGGTCTCGTGCGTACGGCGCTGGGCGTGGCCACGGCGCTGCGGTCGCTGCGGCGTTTCCGGCCCAACGTGATGCTGAGCACCGGCGGTTACGGCAGCTTCCCGCCCAGCGTGGCCGCGCGATTGCTGCGGCTGCCGCTGGTGGTGTTCCTCCCGGACGTCGAACCGGGGCTGGCCGTGCGGGCGGAAAGCCGCCTCGCGACACTGATCGCGGCCGCCACGGAGGCGGCGCTGCCGCGGCTGCCAGCCGAGAAGACGGTCGTGAGCGGCTATCCGGTGCGCGATGCCTTCGCCACGGGGCGCGACGACGCACGCGAGGCACTCGGGTGGGGCGGCGACGAGCGCGTGCTGCTCGTCGCGGGGGCGACCCAGGGGGCGCAGGCGATCAACCGTGCGGTCTGGGGGGCGCTGCCGCGGCTGTGCGAGGCGGCACGCGTCGTGCATGTCACCGGGCCGACGGCCTCGGGCGAGGCTGCGTCGGAGCGGACGGCGTTGCCGGAGGGACTGCGCGAACGCTACGAGCCCGCCCCGTTCCGGGAGGACCTGCCGGCGCTCATGGTGGCCGCCGACCTGGCGGTCATGCGCGCGGGCGCGAGCACGCTGGGCGAGCTGCCGGCGGCCAGGCTTCCGGCCATCCTCGTGCCGGGCACATTCGCGGGCGGGCACCAGCGGGAGAACGCCCGCTGGCTGGCCGGCCATGGGGCGGCGGTGGTGCTGGAGGAGGCGGACCTCGGACAGCTCGAAGGGAACGTGCTCGACCTGCTGCACGACGACAAGCGGCGGGGGGCGATGGCTGACGCGGCACGGGCGGCGGGGCACGCGGACGGGGCGGAGCGACTGGCGGCGATCCTGCGGGAGGTGGCGACGCGATGACCGAGATTCGCGGACCGGTCCACATCGTCGGGATCGGCGGGATGCACATGTCGGCCATCGCGCTGCTGCTGCACGAGCGCGGCGAGCGCGTCCAGGGCAGCGACCTCGAGGCGTCGGACCTGACCCGAAACCTCGAGGGGATGGGCGTGACGGTGTTTCCCGAGCACACAGCCGAGAACCTTGGCGAGGCGCGGTGCGTCGTCGCGACGGCGGCGGTTGGCGACGACAACCCGGAGGTGGCGGAGGCGCGGCGGCGGGGTCTGCCGGTGCTGGGGCGGCCCGAGGTCGTGGCCGGGCTGATGGGGGGGAAGCGCGTGATCGCGGTGGCCGGATCGCACGGGAAGACTACGACGAGCAGCCTGATCGCGTTCATCCTGAGCCGGGCGGGGCGGCAGCCCATGTACCTGCTCGGGGGCGAAAGCCGCGATCTCGGGGGGAACGCCTCCTGGGGTGGCGGCGACATCTGCGTGGTGGAGGCGGACGAGTACCAGCGCGCCTTCCACGCCTACGACCCGGACGTGGCCGTCATCACGAACGTCGATGCCGACCACCTGGACGTGTACGGAACTCCGGAGGCGTACGAGGAAGCGTTTCGCGTGTTCGCCCGGCGCCTGCGGGAAGGCGGCCGGCTGCTGGCCGGCGGCGGAAGCGCCGGATCGAGGCGCGTGGCGGAAGCGGTCGCGGAGGAGACCGCGGTCGAGACCTACGGACTCGGCGACGATTGCACCTGGCGGGCCACCGACATCGCACTCGGCGAGACGGGCGCCACCTTCACCGTGAAGCGCCGGGGCGAAGCCCTTGGCGAGCTGACGATTGCGCTCCCCGGGGAGTACGCGGTCGAGAACACCCTGGCGGCGGCGGCGGTCTGCCTCGGGGAGGGCACACCGTTCGCCGCCATCCGCGACGCGGCCGCGTGCTTCCAGGGCGCGAAGCGCCGCTTCGAGCGCGTGGGCGAGGCCGGCGGCGTGCTCGTCATCGACGAGTACGCCCACCACCCGAGCGAGGTGCGCGCCGTGCACGGCGCGGCGCGCACGCGCTTCCCGGGGCGGCGCCTGATCGGCATCCACCAGCCGCACACGTACAGCCGCATCGCCTACCTGTGGGAGGCGTGGCTGGAGTGCTGGGACGGGCTGGACGAGCTCGTCATTCTCGAGACCTACGCCGCCCGCGAGACGCCCCTGGAGGGGCGCTCGGCGGCGGACCTCGCGCGGAACATCGCGCGGCCTGCAGCCTCATACGCGCCCGACTTCGCGACGGCGGTCGAGCAAGCGGCGGCGCTGGCGCGGCCGGGCGACGTGGTCATGACGATCGGCGCGGGAAGCGTCACCGAGGTCGGGCCGCTGCTACTGGAGGCGTTGTCGTGACGGCGCTCGACCGGCTGGCGACGAGCCTCCAAACGGTCGGCGAGGTGCGCCGCGACGAGGCCATGTCGCGCCACACGACTTTCGGGGTCGGCGGGCCGGCCGACATCTACGTGACCGTTCGCAGCGCCGACGCGCTGGCGCAAGCGGCGCGCATGGCGGCGGATGCCGAGGCGGGGCCGTTCGTGCTCGGCAGCGGGAGCAACATCGTGGTCGCCGACGGAGGCATCCGCGGCGTGGTGATCGACAACCGGGCGCGCGAGGAAGAGCACGACGGCCTGCGCGTTCGTGTGGGGAGCGGGGCGAGCTTCGCGGGCTTCGCGCGGAAGATGTGCCGCGCGGGGGTGGCCGGGCTGGCGTGGGCCGTGGGCATCCCGGGGACGCTGGGCGGGGCTGTGGTCTACAACGCGGGGGCGTACGGTGGCTGCCTGGCCGACGTACTCACGCGCGTGCGGCTCCTGGAACCTTCGGAGGGTGACGCCTGGCTGACTGCCGCGGAACTGGACCTGACGTACCGCGGCAGCGCCTTCCGGCGCGGGGCGCTCGCGGGGCGCACGGTACTGGAGGCGGAACTCTCGCTGAGCGAGGGCAACCCGGACGCGCTGCTCGCGGAGGCAGGCGGCTACGACAAGCGCCGGCTGACGGCGCAGCCGCGCGGCCGGAACGCGGGCTCGGTGTTCACGAATCCGCCCGAGAGCCCGGCCTGGAAGCTGATCGACTCGGTGGGGTTGCGTGGGGAACGGCGGGGAGACGCCGCGATCAGCGACCAGCACACCAACTTCTTCGTGAATCTCGGGCAGGCGCGGGCAAGCGACGTGCTCTGGCTCGTGGAAGAGGCGGAACGGCGCGTGCTCGAGACGCACGGCATTCAGCTCCGGCGCGAAGTCGGGTTCGTGGGGGCGTGGTGATGGCGAGGCAGCGCGTGGCGGTCATCTTCGGGGGGCGCTCGGGGGAGCATGAGGTGAGCCTGCGCAGCGCCCGCAGCGTCATCGACGCCCTCGACGGCGAGCGCTGGGAGGTCGCGCCGATCGGCGTGACCCGCTCGGGGGCGTGGCTGTCGGTCGCGGAGACGGAGGCGGCGCTGGCAGGCGGCGTTGAGGCGCTGACCGACGGCGGTACGTCGCTGACGGAGGGTGGGGCGCTGGCCGAACTCGGCGCGTGCGATGTGGCCTTCCCGCTGGTTCACGGCACCTACGGCGAGGACGGCTGCCTCCAGGGCCTGCTCGAGATGGCCGACATCGCCTACGCGGGCGCGGGGGTGGCAGCGAGCGGGGTGGGGATGGACAAGGCGCTGCAGAAGGCGCTGTTCGCGGAAGCGGGGATCCCCGTCGCGCGTTATGTCGTACTTCGCCGCTGGGAGATCGAGAGTGAACCCGAGGAAGCGCGCCGCTTCGTCGAGGACGAAATCGGGTACCCGTGTTTCGCCAAGCCGGCGAACGGCGGGTCGAGCATCGGCATCACGAGAGTCGCCTCGCGCGAGGACCTGGGGCAGGCATTCGCGGTGGCCCTTCCCCACGACGAGAAGGTGGTGGTGGAGCAGGCGGTGGCGGGGCGCGAGATCGAGTGCTCCGTGCTCGGCAACGAGTCGCCGGAGGCGGCGGCCGTGGTGGGGGAGATCGAGCCGGACCGCGAGTTCTACGACTACGACAGCAAATACGCCGCCGACTCAGGGACGGCTCTGCACGTGCCCGCGCGCATCGAACCCGAATCAGCAGGACGGGTGCGTGAGCTCGCCCGGCGGATGTACCTGGCGATGGGCTGTGAGGGATACGCGCGCGTCGACTTCTTCGTGGGTGAGGACGGCGAGGTGACCGGCAGCGAGGTGAACACGGTTCCGGGCTTCACCAGCATCAGCATGTTTCCGCGGCTGTGGGAGGCGAGCGGGCTCGCTTACCCGGACCTGCTCACGCGCATCCTCGACCTCGCCATCGCGCGGGGGGAACGGGGGTCGACGCGATGATCAGGCGACACGACGAGCCGAAGCCCCGGAAGCCGCGGAACCGGATCGTGCGACGGAAGGGCCCCGCGCCCGCGCAACCGCCCACGCGCGCCGTCGAGCGCAAGGAAGGGCAGGCCGTGGGCCAGCGCAAGCTGCGGGTGGGCGCGCGCGTGGGGACCATTGGCCGGCGCGGCCGCTCGTGGATGCGAGCGCGCTGGCTGCCGATCGCGGCGGCCGTGCTCTTTCTCGGCGTCGTGGGGGCAGGGGCGTGGGCGTGGCACTCGCCGACCCTGCAGGTGCGAGAGGTCGAGATCGAAGGGGCCGTGGCGACGCGGGAGAGCGAGATCCTGGAGCGCGTCGACTTCTGGGGAGAGCGCCTGTTCACCGCCGACCTGGACGGCGCCGCGGACGCAATCGCCGAGCTGCCGCTGGTCGCCTCGGTCGAGATCACGCGGGAGTGGCCGGGAACGGTGCACATCACCGTGCGCGAACGGGAGCCGTGGGGTTCGTGGGAGCAGGCCGGGCTGCGCTACACGATCGACCGCGAGGGCTACGTGCTGGGGCACGGCGCCCCGCCCGCGGGCTCGACGACGATCGTGAGCAACGAGTCGTACTCGCTGCGCGCGGGCGACCGCGTGGACTACCACGCCGTGGATGCCACGGCGGAGATCAAGGGCCAGATCGAACAGGCGCTGGGAACACGCGCCATCGAATTCACGTATTCGCCGGGCGAGGGCATCCGCGTTCGCACGGAGGACGGACAGACGGCGCTGCTCGGGGATTCGAGCGGCATCGCCTACAAACTCGCCGTGTGGGCCCGCGTGGCCGAGGAAGCGCTGGCGAGAGACATCACCTACTCAACCATCGACCTGCGGTTCGGCGACAGGCCCGTGCTGCGGTGAAAAACGTCAACGAGGGGAACCATGAAGAAAAGTAACGCCATTGCAGCCATCGACATCGGCTCGACGAAGGTGACCGCGCTCGTCGCCGACGTGAACGAGTACGGGCAAGCGCGCGTGCTCGGCGTCGGCGTGGCGCCGGCCGCCGGCCTCTCCCGGGGGGTGATCGACAACATCCAGTCGGCCCGCGACGCGGTCGCGACGGCGGTGGAGAAAGCCGAGCAGTCGTGCGGGATGCGGATCCTGAGCGGCGTGGTCGGGATCGCGGGCGGGCACCTGAACTCGCAGAACAACCGCGGGATCGTCGCCATCGCCGACCGGACGGAGCCGATCACAGCCGACGATCGCGCACGGGCCATCGAGGTGGCGGGGCAGATCAGCATCCCCACCAACCGCCAGATCCTGCACGTGATCCCGCGCGGGTACTGGATCGAGGGCACGGACCCCGTCTCCGACCCGGTGGGGATGTACGGGGCGCGCCTCGACGCGGAGACGCACATCGTGACGGGGGCCGTCTCGGCGGTGCAGAACCTGACGAAGTGCGTCGAGGACGCGGGCATCCAGGTCGACGAGATCGTGCTTGGCTCGCTCGCGGCGGCGACCGGCTCGCTGACCACGGAAGAGCGCGCGCAGGGCGTGGCGGCGGTCGATATCGGCGGCAGCACGACATCGATCTGCGTGTACGACGAAGGCTCGGTGGCCCACACGGCGACGTTGTCGCTGGGAGGCGCCCACCTGACGCAGGACCTCGCGCGCTTGCTGCGGTGCCCCTGGGAGAGCGCGGAACGGCTGAAGTGCGAGCACGGGTCGGCGATGACCACGGACGAGGTCGGGAGCGTGGACGTCGAGGTTCGCGCCTTCGGCACGAACTCGCGGAAGCGCGTCTCGGCCGGGCACGTGGCCGAGATCCTGCAAGCGCGCACGGAAGAGATCCTGGAAATGGTGGCCATTGAGCTGAAGCGCGCGGGCTACCTGGACCGGCTCGCGGCCGGCCTCGTCCTCACGGGAGGCACGAGCCTGCTGCGAGGCATCGACGAGCTGGCGGAACAACGCCTGGACCTGCCCGCACGCGTGGCTGGGCCGCGTGGCTGCACGGGACTCACGGACCTTATCGCGACCCCCGCCTACACCACCGTGGTGGGGCTCGCGAAGCACGCCCTGCGCGGGACCGCTCCAGCGGCGCGTCCCGCCGGAGCCAGAAAAGACGACCCGGAGAGCGGCTTCTTCAGGCGCATCGCTGCGTTTGGGCGAGCCTTCATCCCCCAGTAACCGAGACCACCCGCAACCCAGGAGGCCTACCCGAGAAGCTACCCACGAGAACGACAGCCAATCCGCTCACACCCCACAGACGGAGGAAGAACGTTGAGTTACACAGTGGACAGGGAACTGCTCCCGGACATCAAGGTCATCGGAGTCGGCGGGGGCGGCGGCAACGCCGTCAACCGCATGGTTCACGCCAACATCCCGGGCGTGACCTTCGTGGCCGTGAACACCGACGCGCAGGCGCTCGCCAGCTCGGACGCGGAGATGCGCCTGCGCATCGGCGAGAAGCTGACGAAAGGCCTGGGCGTCGGGGGCGACCCCACGCGCGGCGAGCGCGCCGCCGAGGAGAGCCGGGCCGAGCTCGAGGAGCTGCTGAACGGCGCCGAGATGGTGTTCGTGGCGGCCGGCATGGGAGGCGGCACCGGCACCGGCGCCGCGCCGGTTGTGGCCGAGGTGGCGCGCGAAGTCGGCGCGCTCACGATCGGCACGGTCACGACGCCGTTCGCCTGGGAGGGCGCGACGCGCACGCAGGCGGCCCGCGGCGGCATCGACAAGCTTCGGGAGAAGGTCGACACGCTGATCTCAATCCCGAACTCGCGGCTGCTGGAAAGCTGCCCGGACGACTACACCATGAACGAAGCGTTCGAGATGGCCGACGACGTGCTTCGGCAGGCGATCCAGGCGATCTCGAACATCATCAGCCAGAACGGCGCGATCAACCTCGACTTCAACGACGTTCGTACGGTGATGAGCGAAGCGGGACCCGCTCTCCTCGCCATCGGGGACGCGTCGGGCGAGAACCGCGCCGCGGAAGCGGCGAAGAAGGCCACGGCCAGCCCGCTCCTCGATCAGACGATCAACGGGGCGACGAACGTGCTCTTCAACGTCACGCACGACGGGAACCTGAAGCTGCGCGAGCTCGACATCGCCGCCCGCGTCATCGCGGAGGTGGTCGACAGCACGGCGAACATCATCTTCGGCACCGTCATCGACCCGTCGGTCGGGGACTCGGTGCACATGACGGTCATCGCGACGGGGTTCTCGGAGACGCAGGCCCCAACGGTTGGCCTGACCCGGGAGAACGCGGCACGACCCGTACCGCTGGAGCTTCCGGGCATTTCCAACGAGGAGGACGCTGAATTGCCGGCGTTTCTTCGGCGCAACATCCGCTCAATGAGCGAAGTCAGCGCCAACGGCGATCGAGAAGCGAGGATGGCTGAAAGGAGGTAGCCGCCAAAACCGGGCGCACGGTTGAGTCCGGCAGGACTGCTTCTCGACCAGACGGGCGGGACCTGGAGCCTTGGGAGATGGCGACAGGTCCCGTCCTTTTCTGTGAGCTATGCGCCGGCCACCCCGCCGGCGGCACCTCTCCTTTCAGCCAGATCGTCACGGTATCACGGGGGGTCAACTACTTACCACCGGATTCCGCATCGGCGGGCCACTCGACGGTGCGGCCGCTCTCCATCGCCTCGCCGAGCAGGCGCGCCTCGATCCAGGGCGCCAACAGGTCGTCGAGGGCCTCCGCCACGGTCCCGAGGGAGTGGCCGGCGTCTCCGTAGATGACAAGGCGCTTGGGGTCGAGGGCGCGACGGTAGATGTCCTCGCTGGCCTCGGAATCGAGCACCTCGTCGGCGCTGCCGTGCACGAGCAGGAGGGGGCGGTCGAGCTCCTCGACCTGGCGGGTACCGTAGAGCTGGGGCGAGAGGGAGGCGACCCCGCGCACGAGCGGGTGGAGAGCGCCCGCCTTCACGACGACGGCGCCGCCGAAGCTGTGCCCCACGAGGACGGCATCGGTGGCGCCAATGCCCTTGAGGAAGGAGCAGCCGGCGAGAATGTCGAGGACGCACTCCTCGAAGACATTGGGCTGGCGGTAGTCGAGGCGGAGGACGCTCACGTTGCGGGGCATGAGGAGGTCGGGGAGGCGGGCGAAGAGGCCTCCGGCGGGGCCATCGAGGCCGCCCATGGCGCCACCCGCGCAGATTGCGGCGCCGGAACCTCCCTGCACCGGATGGAAGATCCCCGGAATCTCCCCACGGCTGGTCTGGAGGACGATGGAGAGGCTCTCGGGCGTGGGGCCGGGGGCGGCGGTCACGTTGTGGAGGCTCAGCGTCAGATCATCGGGTTCGGGGCCCCGGGGGTCGGGATCGGTCACGCGCGCACGATACAGCCCGGCGCTGGCGGCGGGTCAGGTGAGCCAGGCGTCCTCGGGAAGGGGGTCGCGGGGCACATCTTCGTGCGCGTTGACCATGTGGTGGGCGAGGGTTTCGAGCCTCCCCCACATGGCGTCAAATTCGTCCTGGGGGACCTGCTGCGACTCCAGGGCGGCGCGCATGTGCGTCAGCCAGAGCTGGGCGTGGTGCTCGGCGATAACGAAGGGGAAGTGGCGGCGGCGGAGGCGGGGATGGCCGTAGCGTTCCGAATAGCGCGCTTCGCCGCCGAGCCACTGCTCGAAGAAGAGGGTCAGCTTCTCGCGGCTGGGGGTGAGGTCGTCGGGGTAGAGGGCGCGCAGGGGGGCGTCTTCGGCGACGGCATCGTAGAACGCCTCGACAATGGCCTCGACGACCTCGCGCCCGCCGATGCGTTCGAAGGGGGTCTGGGCGCTCACGAGGTCCGCCAGCGGAGCGCGAGGAACGTGAGGGTGAAGGAGGCCGCGCCGAAGCCGAGTGTGGCGGCGGCCCCCCAGAGGATATCGAGGCCGTTCCAGCCTTCGATGATGAGGGAGCGCTGCGCCTCGAGCACATAGGTGATGGGATTGATGGTGGCGAGCACCTCGAGCCAGTCGGCGAACACATCCTTGGGGGCGAACGCCGTGGAGAGGAAGATGAGCGGGAAGAGGAGGAGTCCGCCTGCGGCGGCCGCCTGGGGGCTGCCCGTGCGGAGCGCAATCGCGGCGTTGAAGCCGGAGTAGGCCATCCCGAATCCGAACGACCCCACGAGCAGAACGAGCAGGCCCGGGACACCCGTATCGAAGCCTGTGCCGAAGATGAGGCCCACCCCGACGATAAAGGCCGTAATGGCGACCGTGCGGACGCCATCGGCGGCGATGCGCCCGAAAACGATCGCGGAGCGGGGCGCGGGGGTGAGGAGGAGCTTGTCGAAGTAGCCGCGCTGTATGTCGGTAATGGTGCCGAGACCGGCACTCGCGGAGATGCTGGAGGCGGCGGCGAGGATGGCGACCGGCACCTGGAAGCCCGTGAAGTTGTCGATGCCGAAGGCGTCGGCCGCGATCGAACCGATGGAGCCGACGGTGACGGCAAAGAAGAACAGGGGGATGAGGACGTTGCCGGCCTCCTGCGCGGGATTGCGGACGGCCTCCCGGAGGGAGCGCAGGGTGAGGAAGTACACGGTCGCGATGGATTGCATCAAGCGGCTCCCCCCTCGGCGGGCTGCGGCTCTTCCACCCGGAGGTGGTGTCCGGTCGCCTCGAGAAAGACGTCGTCGAGGCTGGGGCGGGAGATAGCGACGTCCCCGACCTCGATGCCGGCGTCGTCGAGCGCGAGGACAATACGGGCGACCGCACGGGCACCATCCGGCACGTACACGACGGCGGAGCCGTCGGCGATCTGCACGCGCTCGACGCCAGAGACATCGCCTGCGACCTCAGCGGCGCGGTCGAGCGCATCCGCGGCGGGAACCTGGACGGTAACGACATCGGTGCCGATGCGCGCCTTCATCTCGGCGGGGGAGCCGCGGGAGATGATGCGGCCCTCATCTATGATGGCGAGGTCGTGAGCAAGGCGGTCAGCCTCTTCGAGATACTGGGTGGTGAGGAAGATCGTGATGCCGTCATCGGTGCTGAGCTGGGTGACGTAGCGCCAGATCGCCTCCCGGCTGATCGGGTCGAGGCCCGTCGTCGGCTCATCCAGGAAGAGGATGCCGGGACGGTGAACCAGACCGGCGGCGAGATCGAGGCGGCGCTTCATGCCGCCCGAGTAGGTGCCGATCGCACGGTCGGCGGCATCCTCAAGGTCGACGATGCCGAGCAACTCCTGAACCCGCTGGCGTCCGGCGCTCCCGCCCATGCCGAAGAGCCGCGCCTGGAGCGTCAGCAGCTCACGACCGGTCTGGACGTCGTCGAGGCCAGCTTCCTGGAGGGCGACGCCGATGCGGCGGCGCACGGCGCGGGCATCGTCGCGGATGTCGAGGCCGTCGACGCGGGCACTGCCGGCGGTCGGGCGGAGGAGGGTCGTGAGCATGCGGATGGTCGTGGTCTTGCCGGAACCGTTCTGGCCGAGGAAGCCAAAGATGGTCCCGGGCGCGATGTCGAGGTCGATGCCGTCGACGGCGCGCACTTCATCGAAGTGCTTGGTCAGACCCTGTGCCCAGATCGCGCTCACCGAACCGAGCGTAGGGCATTGCGTGCGTTCGGCAAACTTCCGGGCGTTATGTCGCGTTTCCGGCAGCCGGTGCGGGGTGGGCCTCGCCGTTGGCGATGACCTGGGCGAGGAGGTCGAGGTTGTCGCTATTGACGCCCGCCGCGCCGGCGCCCAGAACACGCTCCAGTTCGGCGGTCGTGTTTACCGGCCAGACGAACGTGGACACGCCACGGCCGGAGAGCTCGCTCATCAGAGCCGGTTCGACGAGCGTGATGTGCATGGAGAGGGCGTGGAAGCGCTCCCCGAGGGTGGGCATGAGCTCGGCGAGCTCGTGGGGCCAGGCGGCAGAGGGGATGAGGCAGACGCCATCCCGCCCCTCGAACGGCTCCAGCAGCCACCACTCGCGGGTCGTGACCGCGTAGGTGCCGGAGATTCGGCGGTCGAAGGCGGCAACGATGCCCTCGGAGAGGGCGAGGGTCTCGGACTTCAGGTCGACCATGAGCTGGACATCTGGGCCGGCGGCCTCGATGACGGCGTCCAACTCGAGCCGGGGACCCCAGGCCGGGGAGAGCCGCCAGCGCTCGCGGAGGAGGGGCAGGGGTCCGACAGTCCTGGCGTGACGCACCTCGAGGCGGCCGCGGCGGAGCCAAACGTCGAGCTCCACGAGGTCGGCGCCGATGGACGTGGCATGCTCGAGGCGGGCGAGGTCGTTGCCGGCGCGGTGGGCGATGGCGACGGGGCGGCCTCGGGGCCGGGGACAGGTCACGAAGCGGGCCCGCCTCGCTGAAGCAGGTACTGCACGTCGGGTGGAAGGGGGACGCCGCGGCCGCTCACGGTGTCGAGCCAGGCCCACGAGTGGACGAAGGTGGCGACGGGCGTCCCGCGGGCGGTGGAACGCACGGAGAACTCCTGCTCGAAGCCCCGGTCGTCTGCGCTGGTGGTGGTGACCTCGATGGTCACACCGTCACGCCAGGCGAGGGGGGCGTGGTAGACGGCGCGGGTCTCGCGCTGGACGGCGACGACATGGTCGGGTTTGGAGACGCCGCAGTGCTCCTCGAAGGCGGCGTAGGCGAGCTCCGTGAGCGCGAGCAGCACACCCGCGTGGACGAAGCCGGTGTCGGTGAAGGTGTCGGTGTGGCGGGTGGGGTAGGAGATGGAGAAGGGCACGGCCCGATCGTGAGAGTCAGGGGCGCGAGAGGCAAGCCTAGAAGATGACGGCGTCGACGCCCCAGACCTGGCCGGCGCCGGTCACGAAGAGGACGACGGCGATCAGGATCATCATCAGGTTCTGGCCCTGCTCGCCCTGATCCTTGAGGCCGGCGAGGAGGAGGTAGTTCAGGTTGAGGAAGGCGGCCAGCACGAGACCGGCGAAGGTGAGGATGCCGAAGGTGATGCTGACACCGGCGGCGAATTCCCCGAGGACGACCAGCCAGGAGGTGATGACCCAGGTGCGCTCGTTGCGCAGGGCGGTTGCCTTGAGGATGCCGGCGAAGGCGGGGATGGGGTGATTCTCGACGAGGCCCTCGACCCAGCCGCGGGAGCCGCCGCTGAGGAAGCCGGGCAGGTCCTTGTGGCGCACGCTCTCGAGCCACCAGAGGCCGAGGCCGATGCGAAGGATCGCGAGCCACTCCTCCTTCGTGAGCCAGTCGAAGATGTCCAGCGGTTCCATGGGCGAGGGATTCTAGCGCCCCTGAGGTCGCCTCGCGCTACGATCGGACGATGGCAAACGAAACTCGTCCCCCGCTGGTCTGGGTCGACATGGAGATGACCGGGCTCGATGTGGCGCGTCACCACGTGCTCGAGGTGGCGGCGATCGTGACGGACGGGGACCTGAATGAGGTCGACGACGGGCTCGACCTGATCGTGCACCAGCCCGAAGAAGTTCTGGCGTTGATGGACGAGTGGTGCGTGAACCAGCACGGCCAGTCGGGGCTGACGGCGGCGGTACGGGCGTCGCGGGTCGAGCTCGCGGAGGCGGAGGCGCTGCTGCTGGAGTACCTGCGGCGGCACACGTCGGAGGGGCAGTCGCCGCTCTGCGGGAACTCGGTGGGGCACGACAAGCGCTTCCTTGAGCGGTGGATGCCGGAGGTGGTTCAGCACCTGCACTACCGGATCATCGACGTGTCGACGGTGAAGGAGCTGGCGCTGCGCTGGTACCCGAACCTGGAACGCTTCCCCAAGGGCGAGGCGCACCGCGCGCGCGACGACATCCGCGAGTCGATCGCGGAGTTGCGCTACTACCGGGAGCAGCTCTTCCGCTAGCGGCCTCGCAAGCGTCGGGCGGCGCGCTGGATGATGCCGGGGCGGCGGATGCGTTCGCGCAGCTGGGCCAGGCCCTCGGGGGTCCCGATAAGGATCGGTCGCGACCAGTCGCGCAGAGTAGGGGTACGGTCCTCCCGGACGCGGGTGGGGGGAACGAAACGCTCGAATGGCTTCCAGGTGTTGCCCTCGCGGATCAGGGCCTCGCGACCCGCCGCTTCCGCGAGGACAAGGCCGGCGGCGACGTCCCAGACGTGTACCCCCCAGAACTGGGCGGTGGTGAAGACGCCGGTGGCGACGTAGGCGCACTCGATGGCCGCGGACCCGGTGACGCGGTTGTCCCAGCTTGCGGCACGCCCGGGGGCGCCGCCGGGAGCAGCGCTGAGGCTGCGACGGACGCCCTGGTTCTCGACGGCCTCCACGGGCTCGCCCTCGAAACTGAGAGGCCCACCGTGGCGCGCGTGGTAGACGCCCGGCCCAAGGCCGTGGCTGGTGGAGCACCAGATCGCGCCCGCCACGGGAACGCCCTCGTGGAGGACGCCCACGGAAGCCGCGAAGAGCGGGTAGCGGTTGACGAAGTTGGTGGTGCCGTCGACCGGGTCGATGGCCCACAGGTATTCGGCGTCGGGGAGGGGATGGTCGTCCTGTTCCTCGCCGAGGACCGCGTGGCCGGGGAGGCGTTCGGCCAAACGCTCGCGAATCATCTCCTCGACGGCACGGTCAACCTCAGAGACAGGGTCGGTGGGGGCAGCCTCCTCGGACTTGCCCTTGTCCTTGTAGTCGACGTTGATGGAGCGTCCGAGGGCGGCGGTGATCTCGGCGCCGGCGGCCTCGGCCAGCTCGCGGGCAGTCGCTTCAAGCTCCGCGAGCAAGGCGGCCCGGGACCGTGGAAGGTCGTGCTGGGGGCTGGCCTCGTCGGTCACGTGCAGGTCACGATCCGGCTTCGGCGGCCAGTTCCTCGAGGGTGACGCGGGCGACACGGCGGCCGCGCGCGAGCAACGCCTCGAGGTCGCCCTGCGCCTGGGCGGCCTTGAGCTGGGCGAAGGTCCAGGGCTTGCCGGGCACGGGCGCGTCGACGGGGTCTTCACGGACGATCTGGACGAAGGCGCCGCTGGGCGGCCCGCCCTTGTGGAGCTGGCCGGTGGAGTGGAGATAGCGCGGCCCGAAGGCGGCGGTGGTGGCCACGCCGTGGCGATCGCGAAGGCGGAGGCGCAGGTCCTGCAGCGTGGCGGAGTTCTCCGCGGTGCGGGGCAGGTAGGCGAGGAGGGCGAGGTAGTCGCCCGGCCGGAGGGAGGCGAGCACTTCGCCGACGGGCGGAGTCTCGGGGGGCGGGGCGGGGGCGGCGAGGACGCGGGCGGTGGCGTCCTTCGCCTCCTGCACGTTGGGCTGGTCGAAGGGGTGGACGCCGAGGACGTGCCCGGCGACGGCGGTGGCGATCTCCCAGCGCGCGAACTCGGCGGGGAGCTGGGTGGGGTCGGCGTAGGGGAGGCGCACGACCGGGTGGCCGGCCGCCTCGATGGCATCGAGCCCGTCGTGCTCGCCGAGGGCGACGAAGATGCGGTCATCGCCGTAGACGTCAGGCAACGCGAGGGGCTCGCCCTCGATCGGGACGATGCCCTTCCCCTCCTTGCCCAGGGACTCGGCGAGAATCTGCTCGATCCAGATGCCGAGCTCGCCGAGCTCCGCGGGGAGGACGAGCGTGAGCTTGTCGCGCCCGGCGAGGGCGGCCTCGCCCAGCACGGCCCCGAGGAGGACGCCGGGATTCTCGGCGGGGACGGTGCGGCGGCAGGCGTCGAACATCTCCTGGGCGCGCATCGCGAGCTGGCCCACGTCGGCGCCGAAGAGGGCGGCGGGGGCCATGCCGAACGCGGAGAGTGCCGAGTAGCGCCCACCAATCTCGGGGTCGCCGTGGAAGACGTGGCGGAACCTATGCTCGCGGGCGAGGGTGTCGAGGGGGGAGCCCGCGTCGGTGATGGCGGCGAAGCGGGAACCGTCGGGCGCCTTCTCCCAGAACCAGGCGAGCTGGGCGCTCGTCTCGATGGTGGTGCCACTCTTGCTGGCAGCGATAAAGAGCGTGCGGTCGAAGTCCAGGCGGGATTCGAGGGCGAGCAGCTCCTCCGGATCGGTCGTATCGGGAACGTGCAGGGTGAGCCCACCGTTGGCAATCCCGAGGGCCGTGTGCAGGACGCTCGCGGTGAGGCTCGACCCGCCCATGCCCATGAGCACGACATCGGTCAGGCCCTCGCCGGCTATTTCGGCGGCGAAGGCGGTCAGCTCGGGAGCGTCTTCCAAACTCTGCTCGGCGGCGGTGAGAAAACCGAGCCGGTCGGCAATCTCGGCGGGGTCGGGCTTCCAGACGGTGTGGTCGCGCATCCAGAGGCGGCGTACCACCTCGTCCTGACGGAGCACGGCGAGGCGCTCCTCCACGGCGGGCGTGAGGTCGCCGAGCGCACGGGATGCGGCCGGCTGGCGGCCGGGGGCCGTCGCGAGACGGCGGTCGAGCTTTGCCATGAGCGCCTTGTAGCTGTCTTCAAAGGAGCCGAGCCCGTCGACGAGGAGCTTGTCGGTTACGGCGGTCAGATCGATGCCGGCCGCCTCGGCCTCGGCGAGCAGGCGGCCCGCTTCGTCGAGCCTTTCGGGACCGGCGGGTTCGACGACCAGGTGGTCGAGCACGGCGTCGAGGGTGGCCTGGGGAAGGGTGTTCACGGTGTGCGGGAAGATGAGGGTCTCGACGTAGAGGGTGTCGGAGTAGGCGGGGTTCTTGGTGCCGGTCGAAGCCCAGAGGGGGCGCTGGGGGCGGGCTCCGGCGTTCGCGAGGCGTTCCCAGCGCTCGCCCGCAAAGATGGCCTGGAACCGGGCGTAGGCGTGGTGGGCGTTCGCGACGGCGATCTGGCCGCGCAACGGGGAGTCCTCCGGGAGCTCCGCGTCGACGGCGGTATCGACGCGCGAGACGAAGAAGGAAGCGACGCTGGCGATGGTGTCGAGGGGGTCGCCGGCTTCGAGCCTCCGTTCGAGGCCAGCGATGTAGGCCTCGGCCACGCGCTCGTAGACGGCGACGCTGAAGAGGAGCGTGACGTTCACGTTTACACCGGCGGCGATGAGCTCCGTCAGCGCTTCGACGCCGGCGGGCGTGCCGGGCACCTTGATCATGACATTGGGCCGGTCGACGAGGCGGAAGAGGCGCAACGCCTCGGCGACCGTGGCCTCGCGGTCGTGCTCGATGCCAGGCGGCACCTCGAGGGAGACGTAGCCGTCGACGGCGGCGGTGGACTCGTAGACAGGGCGGAGGGCGTCTGCGGCGAGCTGGATGTCCTCGGCGGCGAGGGCGACGAAGGCATCGTAGGGGTCGGCTTCGCCCATACGGATGATGGCCTGCAAGGCCTCCTCGTAGTCACCGGACTCGGAGATGGCCTTGTCGAAGATGGTGGGGTTGGAGGTCATGCCGGTGATCCAGCCATCGGCGACCATGCGGTCGACCTCGCCTGAGCTGAGCAGGCCGCGGCGGATGTAGTCGAGCCAGACGCTCTGGCCCTCCTGGATCAGCTGCCGGGTTGCCAGCGGCACGACCACTACCCTCCCGCGGGCTCGGCTACGCGGATACGCGCGACGAGGGCGGCGGCGCGCTCGGCGATGGCCTCGGCCGTGAACCCGTAGCGCTCCATCATGATCTTGCCCGGAGCGGAGGCTCCGAACCGATCGATGCCGGCAACCTCGCCGGCATCGCCAACGTAGCGCTCCCAGCCGATGCTCGTCCCGGCCTCGATCGCGAGGCGGGCGGTCACGGCGGGGGGCAGCACCTCGTCCCGGTAGGACGGGGGTTGGTCGGCGAAGAGCTCCCAGCTGGGCATGCTCACGACGCGGGCAGCGATGCCCTGCTCAGCCAGCGTCGAGGCGGCGTCGCGGGCGAGGGAGACCTCGGAACCGGTCGCGATGAGGATGATGTCGGGCGAGCCTCCGGAGGGATCGTCGAGGACGTAGGCGCCGCGGGGCACGCCCTCGCGGACGCGCTCCTGCTCGGCGATGACGGGTACACCCTGGCGGGTGAGGGCGAGGAGGGTGGGGCCGTTGCGCCGCTCGAGGGCGACCTTCCAGGCGGCGGCGGTCTCGTTGGCGTCGGCGGGGCGGAGGACGGTGAGGCCGGGGATGGCGCGCAGGGCGAGGAGCTGCTCGATGGGCTGGTGGGTGGGGCCGTCTTCGCCGACGCCGATGCTGTCGTGCGTGAACACGTAGATCGAGTGGCAACCCATGATCGAGCCGAGGCGAATGGCCCCCCGCATCCAGTCGGAGAACGCCAGGAAGGTACCGCCGTAGGGGATGAGCCCGCCGTGCACGGCCATGCCGTTCACGATGCCGCCCATGGCGTGCTCGCGGACGCCGAAGCGGAGGTTGCGTCCCTCCCAGGCATCCCTGGCGAAGTCGGTGGAGTCGTTCAGGTAGGTGTTGTTCGAGGGCGTCAGGTCCCCGGAGCCGCCCACCAGGTTGGGGATGATGGGAGCGAGAGCATTCAGCACCTTGCCCGAGGCTGCGCGCGTCGCCATGGCGCCGTCGTCGGGGGAGAAGGCGGGGAGGTGGGCATCCCAGCCCTCGGGAAGGTCGCCGGCGACGCCGCAGCGCCACTCGGCAGCCTCGGCGGGGAAGGCGCTCTCGTAGGCTTCGAAGCGCTCCTGCCAGGCGGACTGGCGAGCGGCGCCCTGCTCAAGGGCGACGCGGAACTCGGCGAGCACATCCTCGGGAACGTGGAAGGCGGCATCGGGGTCCCAGCCGAGCACTTCCTTGGTGAGGCGCACCTCGTCTTCGCCGAGAGGGTTGCCGTGGGCCGACGCGCTTCCGGCCTTGTTCGGGCTGCCATGGCCGATCTCGGTAGCGGCAACGATGATCGAGGGGCGGTCGTCGACCTCCTGGGCACTGCACAAGGCGGCATCAATAGCTTCGAGATCGTCGCCGTCGACGTGCTGCACATGCCAGCCGTAGGCGGCGAACCGCTCGCCGACGTTCTCCTGGAAGGCGAGGTCGGTGCTGCCGTCGATCGAGATCTCGTTGTCGTCGTAGAGGAACGTGAGCTTTCCAAGTCCGAGCGTCCCGGCGAGGGAGCATGCCTCGGAGGCGATGCCCTCCATCAGATCGCCGTCGCTGACGAGGGTGTAGGTGCGGTGGTCGACGATGTCGTGGCCGGGGCGGTTGAAGCGGGCGGCCAGCATGCGCTCGGCGATGGCCATGCCGACGGCATTCGCAACGCCGGAGCCGAGGGGTCCGGTGGTCGTCTCGACGCCGGGGGTGAGGCCGTACTCGGGGTGGCCGGGGGTCTTGCTGCCCCACTGGCGGAAGTTCCTGATCTCGTCGAGGGGGAGGTCGTAACCGGTCAGGTGGAGGAGGCTGTACAGGAGCATGGAGGCGTGGCCGGCGGAGAGGACGAAGCGGTCGCGGTCGGGCCAGGCGGGGTCGGCGGGGTTGTGGCGGAGGTGGCGCGTCCAGAGGACGTAGGCCATGGCGGCGGCGCCCATGGGAGCGCCCGGATGGCCGGAGTTGGCGGCCTGGACCGCGTCAATGGAGAGGGTGCGGATCGTGTTGATCGCCTTGTGCCTGAGGGTGCCGGCGGGTGCGGTCATGGGATGGGCGCTCCAGGGCGTCGTTTGGTCTGGCGAAGCCGGCGGGTCGCGGCGGGGGCAACGTCCGGGGGAAGGCTAGCACGTCCGTTTCTACCCAGACAGAAAAAAGCGTTCAGGAGCGTGCGGGTGCGGGGGTGAGGGTCTACGATCCGGAGAGCGGGAAGGCGGCAGCCTGCCCGCGAAAGCCCGGAAGGAACGCGATGCGAGAGATCGAGGCGGCGGCCATCACGGAGACCGTCGCCAGACTCGCCGTGGAGTCGACGCACTTCCTGCCCGAGGACGTGGAGGGCGCCATCCGCGACGCACGCGAGACGGAGCGCTCGCCGCTGGGCGTGCAGATCATCGACGAGATCCTGGAGAACGCGGAAATCGCGCGGGAACGGATGCTGCCCCTCTGCCAGGACACGGGCACGTCGGTCGTTCACGTGGAGCTGGGGCAGGACGTGCACGTGTCGGGGGGCTACCTCATCGACGCCATCAACGCGGGCATCGAACAGGGGTACGGGGAGGGCTACCTGCGCAAGTCGATCGTCGAGAACCCCTTTGGCGCGCGGACGAACACGGGCACGAACGCGCCGGGCGTGATCCACACCGAGATCGTGCCGGGCGAGGAGCTTCACATCGGCTTCATGCCCAAGGGGGGCGGCTGCGAGAACATGTCGCGCTACCAGAACTTCCTGCCGGGGGACGGGCGCGAGGCGGTTGTCGATTTCGTCTGCGAGACCGTCGACCTGTCGGGCGGGAACCCGTGCCCGCCGCTCATCATCGGCGTGGGCGTGGGGGGCACGGCCGAGAAGGCGATGACGATCGCGAAGCACTCGCTGTTCCGGAAGGTCGGCGAGCGGAACCCCGACCCAGAGGTGGCAGGACTCGAAGGCGAACTGCTGGAGGCAGTGAACGCGCTCGGCGTGGGGCCACAGGCCGTGGGGGGCTCGACGACGGCGCTCGACGTGTTCGTCGAGACATACCCGACGCACATCGCGGCGCTGCCGGTGGCGGTCAACATCCAGTGCCACAGCGCGCGCACGAAGCACGCGGTGCTGTAGGGAGGCGGGGGATGGGGGAGAGCAAGGCGATCACGTTGCCCCTCACGGACGAGGTCATCGAGGGCCTGCGCATCGGCGACCATGTGGAGTTCAGCGGCGTCATCCACACAGCGCGCGACGCCGCCCACAAGCGCATCGTCGCGATGGCGAACGCGGGCGAGGCGCTTCCGCTCGACCTGCGCGGGCAAGTCATCTACTACGTGGGACCGACGCCGGCCCGGCCAGGACAGCCGATCGGCTCGGCGGGACCGACGACCGCGATGCGGCTCGATCCGTACACGCCGCGCATGCTGGAGCTGGGGGTGAAGGGAATGATCGGCAAGGGCGGACGGGGCCGTGCCGTGCGCGAGGCTATCAAGGAGAGCCACGCCGTCTACTGCATTGCGGTGGGGGGCACGGGCGCACTCCTGAACCGGCACATCACGAGCACCGAGGTTGTAGCGTTCGAGGACCTGGGGACGGAGGCCATCCGGCGGCTGGAGGTCGAGCGCTTCCCGGCGATCGTCGTGAACGACGCGTTCGGGGGCGACCTGCTGGAGGCGGGGAGGCGGCAGTACCGCACGAGCTCGCGGCCGGTTCCCATCGGGGGCGGTGGCGCTTGACGACGCAGGAGAGGGAAACCGCACAGGTACCGGCACTGACGGCGTGCTGCTGGGAGGCGGTGGCACTCGACCGCGAAGGGGTCGCCGCCGTCGAGCGCCTCGCGGTCGAGACGCATCCCGAGGCGGCAATCATCCGGACGTGCCAGCGGATCGAGGCGTACACGCTGGCGTCGTGCGACTGCCCGGCGCCGACCCACCGGGAGGGGCTGGATGCGCTGCGCCACCTGACCGAAGTGGCGGCGGGACTGCACTCGGCGGTGCTGGGCGAGGCGCAGATCCTCGGGCAGAGCCGGCGCGCGTTCGACGACGCCGACGGCGCACTGCTCGGCCTCGGCCGCACGGCAGTCGCGGCGGCGCGGGCACTGCGGGCGGAGACGGAGTTCGACAGCCATGCGGGGCACCTGCTCGACCGGGGACTCTCGCTCTCAGGGATCACGCCGAGCGGGCGGCTGCTGGTGCTGGGCACGGGCGTGATGGCGCGACTGGTGGCCGAGCGTGGCGAAGCGATCGGCTTCGACGAGGTGCTGGTGGCGGGCCGTCGCCCGCCACGGCAGCCGATGCCGGGCGCCTACCTGCCATTGGGCGGCATCGGCCGGACGGGACCCGTCACGGTGGTGGCGGGATGCCTCGGGTCGGCGGCAAACGTGATCGCGCTGGAGGCGCTACCGCCGGCGGAACTGGTGCTGGACCTCGGAACGCCCCGGAACTTCGCAGGGGCGGCGGAGGCGCGGGTGGTCACGATCGCGGACCTGCTCTCTGACGAGGCGGGGCGGCCGCATTCGGTGGCGCGACGGGGGGCGCTGCGCGAACGGCTGCACACGCTGCTCGACCGCGAACTGGCGTCGCGGCGGGAGACGGCATCGACGCCGGTGGGGGCGCTGCGGGCGTCGGTCGAGCGGGCGCGCCGGCGGGAGCTGGCGCGCATCGCCGAGCGTCACCCGGAGATCGCGCCGGAGACGCTCGACGCGCTCACGCGGTCGCTGGTGAACCGCATCCTGCACGAGCCCACGGAGCGCCTGCGGGCAATGGGGGAGGGGTCGGATCTGGCACGGGAGCTGGCGGCGCTGTTTGAGGAGGGCACCAACGACTCTTAACAATTGCCTGTGGCACCAATAGTACGGTTGAGGTAAGCTACCCCTGCCGGAGGACGGAGATGGCGCTGGCAGACCACACGCACCCCGAAACAGCGACGAGGGTCGAGGTCTCCGACAAGTTCGGGGAACTCAAGGCCGAGATTGCGGAGTTGCGGGGGCGTGTCGACCTGTTGACGTGGATCGTGGGGATGGGGTTTACCGCGCTTATGGCAATGTTGGCGGTGTTCCGGTACGTGGGGTAGGGCCTATTCGCCTTCGTCGGCCATGATGGCGAGGAAACCGAGGCGGCGCTGGCCATCGTCTTCCTCGGGGTGGACCTCGACGCGGAAGATGGTGGTGTAGGGGAGGAAGACCTGGACGTCGTGCTCGTGGTCCTCGCGCTGGGTGTGGAGCGCGACCCAGGTGTCGGAGACGCCGGAGATGGCCTTCACGAAATGCTTGGCGCCGTCGACGGTGTAGAGCTCGACGATGGGGGACTCGCAAACGACCTGCGTGCAGAACGACTTGATCGCCTGGGGCAGGGTCTGCTCAAAGAAGTCGCGGTCGAAGGGCGGGCCACCGGCAGGGGCGGCGGCCTGGGCGGGCGGAACGACGCCGGGGGGCAGGAAGAGTGCGGTCTCAGGAGGCATGGCGCCTGCAGGGTACGCGCGCGGAGGCGGGATCGCCAGATGCCGGGTGGTCCGCTGTGAGGCGGGGGTTCGCTACACTTGTCGCCGCAGGGGAGGCTCCGCATGACGGACACCAGGGAATCGGACGCGACGCAGCCCAGCCTGTTTTCGGATGAGGCGCTGGCGGAGCTGTCGCGGGTGGTGCACGGCTGGGAGGAAGGGCCGCTGGCGAAGGCGCTGCAGCGATCGCCGGAGCGGTCGGACGGGTTCGCGACGAGCAGCCTCGACGTGCACCGGCTCTACACGCCCCTCGACATCGCCGACCTTGACTACGAGCGCGACCTCGGCTTCCCCGGCGAGTATCCGTTCACGCGCGGCGTTCAGCCGACGATGTACCGCGGGCGCCTCTGGACGATGCGCCAGTACGCAGGGTTCGGCACGGCGGAAGAGTCGAACCAGAAGTTCCGCTACCTGCTGAGCCAGGGGCAGACGGGCCTCTCCGTCGCGTTCGACCTCCCCAGCCAGCTCGGCTACGACTCCGACGACCCGATGGCGATCGCGGAGGTCGGCCAGGTAGGCGTCGCGATCGACTCGCTGTACGACATGGAGACGCTGTTCGCGGAGATCCCGCTGGATAAGGTCTCGACGAGCATGACGATCAACGCGCCGGCGGCCGTGATGCTGGCCATGTACGTGGCGGCGGGGGAGAAGCAAGGCGTGCCGGCGGAGAAGCTGCGAGGCACGGTCCAGAACGACGTGCTGAAGGAGTACGTGGCGCGCGGGACGTACATCTTCCCGCCGGGGCCGAGCGTGCGGCTGGCGGCGGACGTGATGGCGTTCTGCGCGAAGGACGTGCCGCTCTGGAACACGATCAGCGTGAGCGGCTACCACATCCGCGACGCGGGCTCGACGGCGGCGCAGGAGATCGGGTTCACCTTCGCGAACGCCTGCGCGTACATCGAGGCGGCGCTGGCGCGGGGGCTCGAGATCGACGAGTTCGCGCCGCGCATCAGCTGGATCTTCAACACGCACAACCACTTCTTCGAGGAAGTGGCGAAGTACCGGGCGCTGCGGCGCCTGTGGGCGCGGCTGCTGAAGGAGCGGTACGGGGCGAAGAACCCGCGCTCGATGATGCTGCGTACGCACACGCAGACGGGCGGCAGCACGCTGATGGCGCAGCAGCCGGAGAACAACATCGTGCGGGCCGCCGTGCAGACGCTGGCGGCAGTGACGGGCGGGGTGCAGAGCATCGCGCTGAGCTGCTTCGACGAGGCGCTGGCGCTGCCCACAGACGAGGCGCAGCGGATCGCGCTGCGGACGCAGCAAATCATCGCGCACGAGACGGGCGCAGCGGACACGGTCGACCCGTTCGCGGGGAGCTACTACGTCGAGCACCTCACGAACGACCTGGAGCGGCAGGCGGTGGCGATCATGGGCGAGGTGGAGTCGATGGGCGGGTCGGTGCCCGCGATCGAGAGCGGCTGGATGCAGAACCAGATCGCGGAGGCGAGTTGGAAGTACCAGCAGCGCGTCGACGATGGCGATGAGGTGGTCGTGGGGGTAAACGACTTCCAGGAGGGCGGCGACCAGCCGCAGACCATCTTCAGCGTGGACCGGCGGCTCGTGGACGAGCAGCTCTCGCGGCTGGAGCACCACCGCCGCGAGCGCGACCCAGAGGCGGTCGCGACCACGATCGCGGGGCTGAAGGCAGCCTGCGAGGGGGACGCGAATCTGCTGCCGCCCATCCTCGACGCGGTGCGCGCCTACGCCACGCTGGGCGAGATCTGCGGGGCGATGCGCGAGGTGTTCGGGGAGTACCGGCCACCGACGGTCATCTAGCCCCTCCGGTACGCTGGCCCCAGCCAGACAGGCGACGGGGGGCGGTCATGAGCGACTCCGAGCGGGACCTCCTTGAGGCTGCGCGACGGTTCAGCTTCGGCGGGCGGATGGACGCTTCGAATTCGGGTCCGATCTTCCTGCGCGGCGCGGGCTCCGAAGTCGAGGACATCAACGGGAAACGCTATCTCGACTTCAACTCCGGGCAGATGTGCGCCTGGCTGGGACACAACCACCCGGCCATCGTCGAGGCAGTGGCGGAAGCCTGCGAGAGGCTGATCCACGCGCACAGCAGCTACTACAACGACCAGGAAATTCGGCTGGCGGAACGGCTCGCGCGGCTGCTCCCGGAGCCCCTGCGCAAGAGCCTGTTCCTGCAGTCGGGCGCGGACGCCAACGAGGCGGCGATCAACATCGCGCGGAAGTACACAGGCGGGTTCGAGGTGGCCAGCCCCCACGTGTCCTTCCACGGCATGTCGGACACGACGCGGGGGCTCACGTTCGCGGGATGGCATCGCGGGTACGGTCCGCCGCAGCCGGGGCTGATGGCGATGCTCGCGCCCTACTGCTACCGCTGTCCCATCGGGCTCAAGCCCGATTCCTGCGACATCGCCTGCCTCGACGCGTCGTTCGAGCTGATCGATGCCCAGACCACGTCGCGTCCGGCGGCTGTGCTGACGGAGCCGATTTTCTCCGCCGGGGGTGTCATCGAGCCGCCTCCGGGCTGGCTACGCGAGCTCAAGGCGCGATGCGAAGAGCGGGGCATGCTGCTCATCCTCGACGAGGAGCAGACGGGCCTGGGCAAGACGGGCGACACCTTCGCGTTCGAGCAGGAAAGCGTCGTACCCGACATCCTCATCCTGGCGAAGCATTTCGGCGGCGGCATCACGCTGTCCTCCGTCAGTACGTCGGCGGAGATCGAGGAGCGCGTGGTTGAGGAGGAGTTCATCGTCACGCACTCGCACTCGAACGACCCGCTGGCCTGCGCGGCCGGCCGGGCGACCCTGGACACGCTGGAAGGCGAGGGACTGGCGGGCGTCGCGAGACGGCTGGGAGGCCGGCTGAAGTCGAAGCTGCAGGCGCTGGCGGAGCGTTTCGAGATCGTGGGCGACGTTCGGGGACGGGGGTTGCTGCTGGGCATCGAGCTGGTGCGCGATCGTGAATCGAGAGAGCCGGCCACGACCGAGGGCCGCGCCATTGCCCAGCGCTGCCTCGAGAACGGGCTCATCTTCAGCGTCAGGCGGGAGGGTTCCGTCCTGCGGTTCGTGCCCCCGGCGAGCACGACGGAGGAGCAGATCGACGAGGCAGTGGCCCTCCTTGAGGACGCTTTCGCGGAGGCCTGCCGGTAGATCGGGCGCCCCGGTCGTCGGGTACGCTGGATCCTGCGCAATTCAGCGCAGGGAGGCCGGCATGTCGGCAGAACCGATCAGCTACATGTGCACGAGGTGCTCCAACCCGTCGTTCACGACGGAAGACCTCTTCTTCGCGGGGAAATGGGGACGCTTCTTCGACATGCAGAGCAAGAAGTTCACGGCTGTCATGTGCGAGAACTGCGGGTACACGGAGTTCTACCGTCAGCAGGGCAGCAGGGCAGGGAACATCCTCGACCTGCTTGCGAGCGGCTAGGGCTCAGATAACGGCGGCCTCGCGGAACGACTCGATCTCGTCCCAGGAGTAGCCGAGCTCGGTCAGGTAGCGCTCGGTCGAATCGCCGAGCTCGGGGGGCGGGGCGACCTCGGTCTGGGGCTCGCGGCCGAACTGGATGGGGCTGCCGACGACGAGCGCCTCGCCAAAGGAGGCGTGGGGCATGGCGGCGATGTAGCCGTTCGCGCGTGCCTGGGGATCGGCGAGGATGTCGGCGTAGGTCTGGACGGGACCGCAGAAGATGTCGCGGGCGCGGAAGCGGGCGACCCACTCGTCCGTCGTTCCCTTGCGGATGGCTGCCTCCAAGTGGGGATGGATGTCGGCCATTCCGGCGGCGCGGGAGCGGTCGTCGGGGTACTGCTCGGCGAGGTCGTTCAGGCCTAGCTCGTCGCAAAGTGACGCGAATTTGTCGGTTGTCGCGCCGCCGATGACAAGCCAGCCGTCGGCGGTCTGGTAGGAGCGCCAGACGGAGCGGGAAGTGAGGAGGGGATGGCCGAGGCCAGCTCTCGGCGCGGTGTCGCCGGAGAAGGACTCGGTGTTGATCTCCCAGGACTGAAGGGCGATCTGGGAGCCGTAGAGGGAGACGTCGACCTGCTCGCCTTCGCCGGTGCGTTCACGCTTCACGAGGGCGGCGAGGATGCCCGAGCAGAGGATCATGGCGCCGACCTGGTCGGCGATGGCGGCACCGGTGGGGGTGGGAGGGCCGTCTTCGGGGCCACTGCGGAGCATGATGCCGCCGGAGGCCTGGCCGATGATGTCGTTCCCGGGAACGGGCGTGCGGTCGCCGTGGGGGCCGAAGGCGGAGGCGCAGGCGTAGACGATGCGGGGGTTGAGAGCGGAGAAGGTCTCGTAGTCGAAGCCGAGGCGGTCCATGGCGCCGGGGCGCATGTTGCTGACGACGACATCGACCTGCTTGACGAAGCGTTGGACGATCTCGCGGGCCTCGGGGCGGCGCACGTCGAGGGTGATGCTGTGCTTGCCGCGGTTGTGGGCGACGAAATAGGAGGTGGGGGCGCTGCGGCGGCCACCGACGCCACGCCCGCGCTCCCCTTCCCGGTGTTCGACCTTGATGACCTCGGCACCCATGTCGGCCAGCAGGGTCGTGGCGTAGGGGCCCTGCTGGGCCCAGGTGAAATCGAGCACGCGGATGCCTTCGAGCGGACGTCCCATGTCTTCCCTCCGCAGTCGTGGGGAGCATGGCACAGGGGCGGGCGAAGGCGCGAGTCAGGCGCGCAGGGGCTGGAGGCTGCGGTAGGTGGCGCAGCGCCAGACCCACTCGAAGGGGCCGTATCGGAACCGCTCCAGCCACGGCTGGGACCAGGCAAGCTGCACGGCCCAGACGGCGACGATGAAGAGGAGAATCCAGCTGCGGTTCAGGTCATCCGGCTCGAAGAGGGTGCGGAGGACGATGACGCCGATGATCGTCTGCGTGAGGTAGTTGGTGAGAGCCATGCGCCCGACAGCGTGGATGCGCCGGTGGAGGGCGCCCTCGCCGCGGAGGTTCCAGAGCGCGACCAGGCTGAGGTAGGCCAGCGCAAGCGGGAGGGTGGCAAGGGTGTTGGGGATGGCGCCCACGATAGCGACATCGGCGGAGAAGTCGGTGGCGGCCATCCAGGCGAAGCCGCCAATCGAGAGGGGCAGTCCGATGCCGAATCCCCAGACCGCGAGGCGAAGGTAGAAGTCCGGGGAACGGGCACCGGTGATCACACCGGTGCGGTAGAGGGCGACGCCGATCAGCATCATGCCCAGGGCGCGGAGGAAGGAGTCGCCGAGGAACCACGCGAGGACGGCGCCGGACAACTCGCCGGACTGCCAGAATCCATCCAGATCGGACCCGCCAGTATCGATTGCCACCTGGGCGGCGATGGCCAGCGCCATGGCGCCGAGCATGGCCAGCCCGCCAAGTGCGAACAACGCACGTGCGTCGAGCTTGTGCAGGGCGATGAGGAAGACCGAGCAGATGGCGTAGAGGATGAGCACATCGCCGTCCCAGAGGACCACGTGGAGGATGCCGATGCCCAGCAGGAGCAGGTTGCGCCAGAAACTGAGCCAGCCGGCGCGCCGTCCCTTGTCACGGGCGCGTTCGAAGAAGAGGACGATGCCGGCGCCGAACAGCATCGAGAAGAGACCCATGAACTTCTGGTCAACGAAGATCTCGCCGGCGCCGCCGATGACCCAGTCGAACCAGGTGTCGACGCCACCCGCGCCGATATTCCAGTAGGCAGCGGGCTCCAGCCCAAAGGAGACGGCGTTCATCACGAGGATGCCGAGCACGGCGACGCCGCGGATGGCATCAAGCGTGGTGATCCGCTCCCCCGCTCCCGTGGGCGCGAGGCGTTCGGGCGTGGCCGGCTCGGCCGTTATGGGAGCAACCTGACCTTGATGGAGCCGGACGACTTGTCGTCGGCGGTGTGGAAGGCCTCGGGGGCGCGGTTGAGGGGGAAGTTGTGGGTGACGAGGGGCCGGAGGGGCTCGATAAGCTCGTCGAGGAGGTCGGTGGCGAGCCCGAATTCGGTGCGGGGACCGGGCCTTCCGTAGCAGACCGCGCCGACGAGGCGCACCTCCTTGAGGAGGAGGGGGGTCGCGGGCAGAGAGACCTCGCTGCCGAAGGCGCCGAGCATGACGACGGTGCCACGGTTGCGGACCAGGGCGATGCCCTCGTCGATGGTGGGGGCGCTGCCCCCGACCGTCTCGATAACGGCATCGACGGGGAGGCCCTTCAACTCCCGGCGAGCCGTCTGCCCGTCCGGGAAGACAGCGGTCGCGCCGAGGGCCTGCGCCATCTCGGCCTGGAAGGGGTGGCGAGCGGTGATGTAGACCTCGGTGGCGCCGGCACGGCGGGCGACAAGCAGGTTCACGAGGCCAACCGTGCCCGCACCGAGGATGACCGCGCGAGTGCCGAGGCGGATGCCCGCCTCGCTGACGCCGTGCACGGCGACGGCGACGGGCTCGGCAAGGGAGCCGTCCTCGGGGGCGACCCGATCGGGAAGGGGATAGACGGAGGTGGCGGGGGCGAGCATGGCCTCGGCCATGCCGCCGGCGCCATCGCCGCCGAGGAAGACGCGGTTCTGGCAGTGCCAGGTCTGGCCGGTGAGGCATTCGTAGCAGCGGAAACAAACGGCGACAGGCTCGACAGAGACGTTGGCGCCCGTCTCAAGCTCCACGCCTTCGCCCACGGCCTCAATCACACCGCCGACCTCGTGGCCGGGGGTGTTCACGGCGGGACCGCCCCGACGGTAGCTGTGCAGGTCGCTGCCACAGATGCCGGCTCCGACGACGCGCAGGCGCACCCAGCCGGGGGGCGGGTCGGTCAGCTCGCGCTCAATGACCTCGACGGCGCGGGGGCCGGCCCAGGAGACCGCCTGCATGGTGCTCACGACGGGCATGATACCTGCCAGTGGGAGCGGCGCTCCCAACGCGCGCGCTGTGTGGCTTACATCCGGACATCGGCGGGGGCGGGTATGCTGAGGCGCTGGGATTACCCCCCGGGAGCGGCTGTGACGTCAGAGCAGGACCGGGGTCTCCTTGGGTTCGTCGCAGGCCGGATCAGGGGCGTTCCCGCATTCTCGTGGTGGATCGGGCTGTCCTACTGGGTGGGGCTCGCGATCGTGGTGGCGGCGGCACTGGGCGTGCTCGTGATGTTCGCCATCCTGGTGAATCCCCTGACCGCTGTGCTGGCAGGCGTGATTGTGGTGGCGCTGGGCGTGGCGCTCACGGGAGGCGTCACGCGACGCCGGCGCCTTCCACCCGAGACGCTGTTCTATGCGGCGCTGGCGCTGATCCCCCTGTTCATCGCCCTGGCGCTCATCGCGATCATCACCTGAGCCGTACGCGCTTCCCCTGCGTAGACTCCGCGCGCGGCCTGGGCCGCGGGAGGTTGAAGATGGCGCGAGAGTACATCGACGTTCTCCGGCTTCCGGAGAGCATGCCGTGGCATTACAGCCAAGCGGTAAAGGTGGGCGATACCGTCTACGTGGCGGGGCAGGTGGGGGCCGGCGAAGGCAGCATCGAGGCGCAGACGCAGAAGGCCTACGAGAGCGTCGTGGACGTGCTGGCGAAGGCAGGCGCGACGATGGACCACGTCGTGCGCGAAACCGTCTACCTGGCGGACCGAACGAAATTGCCGGAGGTGGCGAAAGTCCGGGAGACGTTCTACGGCGACCGCTTTCCGGCGAGCACGGCCGTCTTCAGTGGTTCGGGCGACGGCTACGACATCGAGGTCGAGGTGACGGCGGTTATCGACGACTAGCAGCGCCGGCAGCGCTGGCCGCGAAGAGGCGCTCGGCCTCGCGCAGGTCGGCTGCGGTGTCGATGTCGTACCAGAAGTGACCGCTGATATCGACGGTTCCGAGGCGCCGGTCCCGCACGAGCATCGCGAAGATATCGCTGAGGCCGCAGTCGTCGGGGGCCTCAGCGACGGCGTCCCAGATGGCCGGGGAGCAGACGAAGGCGCCCGCATCGAGCGCGTCCCAGCCGGCCACGGATTTGCCGATGGCGGTCACGAACCCGGAGGCGTCGGTAGTGAGCTTGGTGGCTTCGTCGGCGTAGGCGTCGGTGCGGGGCGAGCGGTCGGCGGCGACGCGGCAGGTGTCGCCGAGGGGGTCGGCGGCGGCGGAGTCGAGGAGGGCCTGGAGGAGCTGGGGGGAGAAGGCGTGGTCGCACATGACGAGGAGGAAGGGTTCTTCGCGGCAGAAGTCGTGGGCGGCGGCGAGGGAGTAGGACGCGCCCTGGTGGAAGCGGGGGTTGGCGACGAACTCCAGAGGAAGGCGAGCCCACTCCTGGGCGCCCTGGCGGACGGCGCGCTCGCCGTGGCCGGTGACGACGAGGGCCCGCTCGACGCCCGCTTCGGCAAGGGCGCTGAGGGTATGGCCGACGAGGGGTTTGCCCGCGAGGGGGACGAGGGGCTTGGGGAGGCTGGGACCGGTCTCGCTGAGGCGCTGACCACGGCCCGCCGCAAGGACGACTGCCTTCATGCACGCTCCGGCGGGCGTGAGCCCGGAACTCGGAGGCAATCGTAGCCGATTTCCGCCACGGGGCGACTTGATAGGAACGCCTATCTGCGATACTTTGCCGTGGCTAACCCCGAGGCAGAGGCCGAATTTGAGCGCTTTCGCACTGCTGACGCGCGCACGACTGGGGATGGACCCCCGTCCTTCGGACGGGGCTGCCGGTGACCTCGTCACGAACGGCCTGTCGTTCTCCTACGGGGACGTGCGGGCAGTCGACGACGTCTCGGTCACGGTACCGGCGGGGACAGTCACGGCGCTCCTCGGCCCGAGCGGCTGCGGCAAGACCACGCTGCTGCGGCTCATTGCCGGGCTCGAACGCCCGGACAAGGGGGCCATCCACACGGGCGGCGAAACGTTGAGCACGCCCGATCGCGTGACGCCTCCGGAGAAGCGTCGCATCGGGATGGTGTTCCAGGAGGGGGCGCTCTTCCCCCACCTGAGCGTGGCGGAGAACGTGGCCTTCGGCCTGCCACGCGGACCGGAACGGGAACGCGACGTCGAGCAAGCGCTGGAACTCGTCGGTTTGGCGGGCATGGGGAAGCGCTCGCCGACCTCGCTCTCGGGTGGCCAGCGGCAGCGGGTCGCGCTGGCGCGGGCGCTGGCTCCGGGTCCGGATGTGCTGCTGCTGGACGAGCCGTTCGCGAACCTCGATCCGGCCCTGCGCGTCGAGCTGCGGACGGAGGTGGCCTCGCTGCTGCGGGCGCTCGGGATCACGAGCGTGTTCGTGACGCACGACCAGGAAGAGGCGTTCGTTATGGGCGCCCAGGTGATCGTGATGCGGGACGGACGGGTCCTGCAGAGCGCCCCGCCGAGCGAGCTGTACAGCCGCCCCACGAACCGCTGGGTGGCGAGCTTCGTGGGCGAGGCGAACGTGGTGCCCGGGCAGGGGGGCGCGGAGGCGGCGGAGACGATCGTGGGCTCGGTGCCGCTGGTGGAGGCAGGGCCGAAGACGTGCGAGGTGCTGCTGCGGCCGGAGCACCTGGCGCTGGATGCGGGGGAGTCGTGGGAGGTGGAGGAGCTTGAGTTCTACGGGCACGACACGCTCTACGTGCTCAAGGGCGAGCACGGAGAGAAGCTGATGGTGCGCGCGAGCGGCGCACCACGGTTCGTCAACGGCGATCGCACGTCGGTGCGGTACGACGGCCCGCCGACAGTCGCCTTCGAAGCGTAGGGGTCGTGCTGCGCGCGCCAGCCGTGATCGGCGCCACCAAGCGAGTGGCGGGCATCCGCGGGCCGCTCTGGCTGTGGGTCGTGGCGCTCATCATCGCGGCACTCTTCGCGGTCCCGGTCGGATACCTGGTCGTCCGCAACATCACCGAGGGGAGCGCCACGCTCGACGTCCTCTTCTCGCGTGAAATAGCCGCTCCCCTCGTGAACACCCTTGTGCTGGCGGTGGCTGTTTCGGCCGCGACGGCGGCCGTCGGAACCCTGCTGGCGTGGCTGACGATGCGGACGGACCTGCCGCTGCGCGGCGCCTGGCGTGTGATCTGTCCGCTGCCGCTCGTGCTGCCCTCGTTCGTGGCGGGAGCCGCGTTGCTGGCGGCCATCTCGCCCGGCGGGCTCGCGGAGGAGGTGCTGAACCCGCTGGGGTTTGGCGTACCGGCGCGCATCGAGGGGTTCTGGGGCTCGTTCGCGGTGCTGGTCGCGGTCTCCTACCCGTATGTGTACCTGCCGGCGGCGGCCCGCATCGGCGGATTGCCTCCCTCGCTGGAAGAGGCCTCGAGGATGCTGGGCGAGGGGGGCCTGGGGACGTTCCGCCGAATCGTGTGGCCGCAGGTCCGAAGCGCCGTCCAGGCGGGCACGCTGCTCGTGTTCCTGTACGTGGTGAGCGAATTCGGCGTGGTGAAGCTGATGGGCTACGAGACGCTCTCCACCAACGTGTTCGTGAACCGCCTCTACAACGCACCGCTGGCCTTCGCGCTGGGGCTGATCCTGGCAGTGGTGGCGCTGGCGGTGGCAGGGCTGGAGCGGACGTCGGCAAGTCGCTCGCTGGCGCAGCTTGCGCCGGGCGGGACGCGGGGGCGGCGCGTTGCGCTGGGACCGTGGAAGGCGCCGGCGACGCTGGCGGCGGTCATCGCAGTCGGGTCGGGGCTGTTGGCTCCCGTCCTGGTCCTGGCGTGGTGGGGCTTCCGGGGCCTGGCGGGAGAGGGCAGCGGATTCGACCGGACGAGCGTGGACGTGAGCGCACTCGGGGGGCCGGTGCTGAACACGGTGATCGCGGCCGTTGTGACGGCCGCAGTGGCGGTGGTGGTGGTCCTGCCCCTCGCCTACCTGACGACTCGCTACGGGGGACGGGCGGCGGGGGCCGTGCACACGGTGGTAGCGGGCAGCTTCGCGGTACCGGGTCTGCTCATCGCACTGGCAGTGGTGTTCATGGCGCTCAAGGTTCCCGGACTCGGGTTCCTCTACCTTTCGCTTCCCCTGCTGGTCTTCGCCTACGTGGTTCACTTCGGCGTGCAGGCGCTTCGCAGCGCCGAGGTGGGGGTAGCGACGGTCGACCGGCGGCTGGAGGAGGCGGCGCAGATGCTGGGAGCGGGGAGATTGCGGCGGTTGCTGCGCATCGAGGCGCCGCTGATGGCTCCAGCGCTGGCGGCAGGCGGGGGGCTCGTGCTGCTCTCGACGATGAAGGAGCTTCCGGCGACGCTGCTGGCCGCGCCCGTCGGCTTCGAGACGCTGGCGACGCGCATCTGGAACGCGGAAGAGGACGGTTTCCTCGCGGACATGGGGATGGCGAGCGTGATCCTGGTGGCGGTCTCGGCGGTGCTGACGTGGCTGCTCGTGATCCGCAACGCGGAGCACCTGCGCTAGGAGCTGCGGGCGATCACGTTCTCGGCGAACCAGGCGATGTCGTCGAAGTCCGAAGAGGAGATGGCGACCTCCTCGACGCCAACCTCGGCGAAGCCGGCGACCTGCTCGAGCATGTTGTCGCCATCGCCGAAGAGGACGCCGTTGTGGTCCCACTGCGTGACCTTCACGGATCGGCCCCAGCCACGCGCCATCTGGGCGATGCCGCCGGCGATCTGGTCGGCGGCTTCCCGGGTCTGGCCGCGGGCGAGGATGACGTCGGAGGTGATGGCGAGGGTGGCGGGGTCGCGACCGATCTCCTCGCAGGCGGCGCGGGCGTGCTCGGCGAACTCAGCAACCTGGGCAGGACCGAGCTGCCAGGTGTTGACGGCGTCGGCCTGGCGCGCGGCAAGGCGGAGGAGAGCGCCACGGCGGTTGAGTCCGACCATGATGGGCGGGTGGGGCTGCTGCACCGGCTTCGGCGCGAAGGTGGCGCCCCCTTCGAGGCGGTAGTGCTTACCCTCGAACTCGGTCGTTTCCTGGGTCCAGAAGGACTTCAGGAGCTGGATGCCCTCCTCGAGCTGTTCGACTCGGTCGAGGAAGTCGAGCATCTCGAAGCCGTAGGGCTCGAAGTCGGCGTGCTCGTAGGCGGTGCCTATGCCCAGCAAAGCGCGCCCGTTCGAGAGGGTGTCGACCGTGACAACCTGCTTGGCGAGCTGGAAGGGCGGGCGGAACGGCATGCCCGTGACGTGCGTGCCGAGCCGCATGTGCTGGGTCTGTCCCGCCACCCACGCAAGGTAGGTCCAGGCATCGGGCTGGTCGAAGGAGGGGTGGTCGACAGCGTTGAACGTCTCGAAGCCGAACTCATCGACCTCGCCGATCTGGTCGTTCAGGGCCCCTCCACCCGTGGCGACGAGGCCGAACTTCACGGCGAAGAGGTTCCCGCCGAGGAGTTACCCGGAGCCTGTGTCGCGAGCAGCTCGAGGTCGTCGACCTTGCCGAACATGTAGGGCAGGAACGACTCACCGGGGACGCGCGTGAGGATCTCGCCGTGGGTGTAGGTATCGCCTTCGCTGTAGCTCACGCCGAGCAGCTCACGGATGGGGATGTCGGCGACCGGGTCGTGGGGCGACTCGCGCAGCAGCACCTCGCCCTCAAGCTGCTCAATGAACCGGGTGCGGCCGGTGTGGCGCACCCGCACGAGAACGGGGTCGTTGTCGAAGCCGCGTCCGTCGGGGGCGGGCATGAACTTGAAGTAGAAACGCGAGCTCTCGGGCGATTCGCGCCCTTCCAGGCGTTCGACGACGCGCCCGCGCACTTCGATGTACACCTGCCCGTAGCGCTCGATGGTCCCCGTGATCTCATCGCCATCGCGGCGAACGTGGATGTTGGCGACCTTCTTGGGCTCGCCGTAGAGCTCGCGCCCGAAGATGACGGCGCTGTCCGTCGACATGGGCATGGTGATGGGGTAGTCGCCGACGATGCCCTCGTACTGGCAGCGGACGTTGAGCCCGCCCGCCCCGAACGGCTGGAGCGTGTTGCTGACGCCGATGTGGGAGACGCTGACGGACGCGACAGGCTCGTCGGCCGGCTCCAGGGGCGGGGGGAGGATAGCCGCGATGACGTCCGGGTCGGTGCGGAAGCTGGCGGCGATGCCGCGGAACGACTCGAACTCGGGGGTGGCGTAGAGCTTCTGGAGGCGGCGGACCTCCTCAAGGGTCTTCACGTAGCGGAGCTGCATGCTGGCCTCCTGCGGGGCTGGGGTAGGGATCGCGGGTCGCGATCAGTCCATGCGGCTACCGCCGTCGACGTTCAGCGCCTGGCCCGTCATGTAGGACGAGTCGTCGGAGGCGAGGAAGGCGACGACGGCGGCCTGCTCCTCGACGGTGGCCTGACGGCCCATGAGGAGCGCGCGGCGGATGGCGGCCTTGGAGGTGCCCGGCTCGGCGCCGGCAACCTCGTCGTAGCGGCCGAAGGTGCCGTCCATCATGTCGGTGTCGGTGGAGCCGGGGCAGACGATGTTGACGCGGATGTTGTCCTTGGCGAGCTCGAGGGCGAGCTGCTGGGTGAGGCCGTGCATCGCCCACTTGGTGGCGCAGTAGGCGCCGTAGTTGGGGATACCGATGCGCCCGGCGGTGGAGGAGATGTTGATGATGCTTCCGCCGCCGCCCTTCACCATCTCGCGGCCGACGGCGCGGATGGTGTGGTAGAGGCCATGGAGGTTGACGTCAACAGTCTCGTACCAGTTCTCGTCGGTCATCTCGAGGATGGGGGCGGCGCCGGCCTCACTGGGGAGGGCGGCGTTGTTGACGAGGATGTGGATGCCGCCCAGCTCGGCGACGGCCGCGTCGACGGTGCGCTGGAGGTCGTCCTTGTCGGTCACGTCGCAGTCGATAGCGAGGGCGCGGCGGCCCATGCCGCGCACCTCCTCGGCGACGCTCTCGATGCCGTTCCAGCCCATCTCCTGCTCATGCGGGGGGAAGGTGGAGGGGTCACGCTGGCGCGCGGTCACAACGATGTCGGCGCCCTCCTCAGCGAGGCGCAGCACGATGGCGCGCCCGATGCCGCGGTAGCGTCCGGCGCCGGTAACGAGGGCGACCCGGCCGGCGAGCCTAGTCATCGAAGGGTCCGCCGGTGATGGCGCCGAGGTCCTCCCACTTCATGGCGCGGCGCCGGTTCCAGTGCTCGACCCAGCTATCGACGTAGCCCTGCCCGCCGTGGTGGTAGTCGACCTCGAGGGTGACCTCACCCTCGTCGTTGAACTCGAGGCGGGACACGCCCTCGAAGGAGCGCCACTTGCCGTAGTTCTCGTCGTTCTCGTCCATCACCTGGGAATAGGCCATCCAGAGGATGCAGATGCCGCGGTGATTCTCAGCGACATAGACCTCCTCGACGGGGACGCGAAGGGTGATGCCAACCTGGCGGCTTGCCCAGAACTGGCGAATCTCTTCCTTGCCGTTCAGGGCCTCGGCGTGGCTGACGATGTCGCGCATGACGGCGTCATCGGAGAACCACTGGTCGGGGCCGTAGGGGTCGCCGCTGCTCCAGCCGCCCTCCTCGAAGAGCTTGCGTCCGGTCTCGATGTCATTGGGTCCGACGGGCATGGGTGCGCCTCCTTGGTCGTGCGGCGCGAATCATACCGAGGGCGGAGGAGGGTGCGGGGTTGAGCCTAATCGCCTGGGATGGGCTGGAGCCGATCACCTGCAGGGAGGAGGCTCAGGAGCCTCTCCCGGTAGTCCACTTCGCCGAGGTCAGCTTCGGCGAACTCCGTCGCGCACTGTTCCAACGCTCCAAGCATTTCCCTGATAGCCTGTGAAGCGCGCTCCTGGTTGCTCCAGTCAACACTTGCAAGGAAGTCTTCCAGCGATCCCGGAGTAAGCGGTCCACGGAGCGTCTGGCGCACAGCGTCGACAACAGCCTCAAGAGCAAGCGTGTCAATCGGGACGGCAGCACTCTTCATGGAAGTCACAACCCTCCAGGACCTTGAGCGCATCTGCACGCTCGAAGGCGTGCAGGAAAAGCGCGCTGCAGGCGTTCTGACTGACATCATCGCCTACTCGGCTCCAGCCCGAAACCCTGCGTACGCCGGGGGTGAATCGCTCATACTCAAAATCCTCACTCCGCGTGGGCAGCACATCGCAACCTGGCACGAGATCAGAATGCCGGACGGTTCGATCCCCCATAGCCACCCGAAGGACTACACGAGGCGGGATTGCTCCCGTGTGCGGGCGGGCTAAATCCTGCTCACAACTCTCAGGCGCCGGTGATGGCGCCGAGCTCATCCCACTTCATAGCGCGACGGGCGTTCCAGTGCTCGACCCAGCTATCGCACATCCCCTGGACGCCGTGGTGGTAGTCGACCTCGAGGGTGACCTTGCCTTCGTCGTTGAACTCGAGGCGGGACATGCCCTCGAAGCAGCGCCACTTGCCGAAGTTCTCATCGTTCTCGTCGACGACCTGGGAGTAGGCCATCCACATGACAGCGACGCCGCGGTGGTTCTCGGCGACGTAGATCTCCTCGGCGGGGACGCGGACGGCCATACCGTACTTGCGGTTGCGCCAGAAGCTGCCCCAGAAGGAGCGAATCTCGTCCTTGCCGCGCATGGCGCCGTCGTAGTTGACGATGTCACGCATGACGGCGTCGTCGGCGAACCACTGGTCGGGGCCGTAGAGGTCGCCGCTCCCCCACCCCTCATCCCCAAAGAGCTTGCGGGCGGTCTCGATATCGTTGGGTCCTACGGGCATCGGGGCCTCCTGTGGGGGCGGATGATAGCGAGGGATTGGAGGGGACGGGCTGCGATCCAACGGCTATCGGTGACCGTCGTGATCGTGCTACTGCTGGTTCTCGGGATCGCCCGCGGTCTCAATCAACCCCTTGATGTGGTTGCTGAAGTGGCTCCCGTCGTCGATGAGTTCCAGGGCCTCTAGCTGCCTCTCAAGGCAGATAACCTCGGCGGCCGTTCGATAAGAGTCTTCCCCCTGAGTGTAGAGATTGCTGTGACAGGCATTGTGCACCATGGCGCCCGCCAACCAGATCACTTGGTCTCGCCGGCTGTAACCCGGAGCAAAGGCCGTTCCTTCCTCCACGAGGTAAGTCTTCGAAGACAGGTTCATCCCGGAGCCCGAAGAAACCAACCGAATGGTTGCGATCCCTTGCTCGACCCTGACGAGGGCCTCCGGCGCCCGTTCCGACAGGAGTTGAAGCGCTGCCTCGACCTGCTCCACAAACTCATTCGACCCCTCGACTCGGATCCCGCCGGCGGTAGCCGTCGCAGCCGGGGCGCCGGTGGAATCGCCGTCACTCTCAGAGACATCCTGGATCAACCCCCGGACGTGGTCGCCGAAGAGATCGCGCTTGTCTATCAGCTCCAGGATGGCGAGTTGTTCCTCGAGGCAGGAGATCGTCGCAGTGGCGCTGGAGTAGTCCCATCCAGCGCGGTAGAGGTCGATGAGACACGCGTCGTAGACGAGCTCCGCGGCCAGCCAGATAACCTGGTCGGAAGGAGCGAAGCCAGGGACGAACGCCTGGTTCTCGGCGACCCGCACGACACCATCGATCAAGTCCTGCGCCGTGCCTGTTGGGAAGGGCACCGAGAAGATCGCCTCAATCCTTTCCTCGACCCAGAGGAGTGTCCCGGGAGCCCACTCCTGGAGGAGAGAGAGCGCGGCTCCAACCTGGGCGACGAAGTCGTCGGGGCCCACGATCCTGATAGGCGTTGAGATGGTTGCTGCGGCAACGGAGGCAGCCGAGGTGGCCGTGGCAGTCGTGGTCGGGGTGGCCGCGACCGATGGGGTCGGAGAGATTGCGGCGGTCGCGGTCGGGGAGGTTGCGGCAGGTTGGGTCTCCGCCGGAGACGCCGGTGGGGCGGGGTCGCCACCGCCGCAGGCTACGAGGGACGCCATGAGAAGGGTTACGAACCCGACGCCAACGGCAAGGCGAGTCATGCGGCGAGGCCTCATGTGCTGATGCTAGTGCCTCCACCAGGGACTGGAAGCCCCGCGCTGGTCATGTAGTGAGCGCGTCAGCCGCCGCCAATGGCGGGGACGAACTGGATCTCGGTGGTCTCTGTGACGGGCTGGAGGAGGCCGAGGTGGTTCGTCTCGCCGTCGATGGCGGCCATGATTTCGGGGATGAGGGCGCCGTCCTCGTCGAGGAGGCGCTCCTTCATGCCGGGGTAGCGCTCGTCGAGGGCGTTGATCACCTGGCGCAGGTTGCGACCGGATACCTCGACGGTGCGAGCGCCGCCGGTAAGGCCCTCGAGCAGCGAGGGGATGAAGACGGTGGCCACGAGCCCCTCGCTAGTCCTCCGGCTCGACCGCTCCCAGGGCCTCGAGCACGTTGCCCGGCGACATCGGCAGGTGCGTCATGCGCACGCCGGTGGCGTCGTGGATGGCGTTGGCGATGGCGGCCATCGGCGGGACGATGGGCACCTCGCCGACCCCACGGATGCCGTAGGGATGGCCGGGGTTCGGCACCTCGATGATCTCGGTGTCGATCATGGGGAGGTCGAGGCTGGTGGGCATGCGGTAGTCGAGGAAGCTGGCGTTCGACATGGCGCCGTCCTCCTGCCAGACGTACTCCTCGCTGAGCGCCCAGCCGATGCCCTGGACGGCGCCGCCCTGCATCTGCCCCTCGACGTAGCTCGGGTGGATGGCGGTACCGGCGTCCTGGATAGCGGTGAAGCGGAGGATGTCGACCTTGCCCGTCTCGGGGTCGACCTCGACGTCGACGATGTTGCCGGCGAAGGCGGGGCCGACGCGCGTGGGGTTGGAGCTGGCGGAGGCGCTGATGGGGCCGCCGGTGCGGAGCTGCTTGCCAGCGACTTCCTTCCAGGTGATCTGCTTGTCGCCCGCCGAGAAGACCCCGTCCTCGAAGGAGACGGCGTCGGGGTCCTCGGCTTCGAGGAGGATGGCGGCGCGCTCGGTCATCTGGCGCTTCACGTCCTCGGAGGCGGTGATGGTGGCGATGCCGGTCGAGAAGGCGGTGCGGCTGCCGCCGGTCACGCCCGTCCAGCCGATGGAGTCGGTATCGCCGACGGTGGGCTGGACCTCATCGACGGAGAGGCCGAGCGTCTCGGCGGCCTGCATGGCGAGCACGGCGCGCATCCCGCCGATATCGACGGAGCCGGTGACGAGCGCGATGGTGCCGTCGGCGTTGACGGTGACGGTGGCGGAGGACTGGTTGCCACCGTTGAACCAGAAGCCCATGGCGACGCCGCGTCCGCGGTTCGGACCCTCGATGGGGGCGGAGAAGTGCGGGTGATTGACGATGGCGTTCTCGACCTCGACACAGCCAACGGTGGGGAAGGGCATGCCGTTGGGCATGCGGTCGCCTTCCTTCGTCGCGTTCTTGAGGCGGAAGTCCATGGGCTCCATGCCGATCTTCTCGGCGAGCTCGTCCATGACGCTCTCGACGGCGAAGGCGGCCTGCGGGGAGCCGGGGGCGCGGTAGGCGCCGACCTTGGGCTTGTTGACGACGACATCGTAGCCATCGACGACGAGGTGCTCGATGTCGTAGGGGGCGAGGGCGGTGGAGGCGCCGGCGCCGACGGGGGAGCCGGGGAAGGCGCCGGCCTCGTACGCCATCCAGAGCTCGGCGGCGGTGATGTCGCCCTCGCTGGTCGTGCCGATTTTGGCGCGGATGGTGGTGGCGGACGTGGGGCCGGACGCCTCGAAGACCTCGGTGCGGCTCATGGTGACCTTCACCGGTGCGCCGCTCTTCTTCGAGAGGAGGGCGGCCACGGGGTCGACGTGGACGTAGGTCTTGGCGCCGAAGCCGCCGCCGATCTCCATGGGAATGACGGTGACCTTGCCCTCGGGGACGCCGAGGATGGCGGCGGCCTGGCCGCGGATGCCGAAGGCGCCCTGCGTGCTCGTCCAGATGGTGACGTGGCCATCGGGGTCCCAGCGGGCTGTGGAGGTGTGGGGCTCGATGTAGCCCTGGTGGACGGTGCTGGTGGTGAACTCGCGCTCGACGATGACGTCGGCCTTCGCGAAGCCCTCGTCGAGGTCCCCGCGCTTGAACTGGAGGTGGCTGGCGACGTTGCTGTGGACGCCCGTGTCGTCGCCGCGGGTGAAACGCTCGGCGATGGAGCGAGTGGTCATGGCGTCGTGGAGCAGGGGGGCGTCGTCACGCATGGCATCGAGGGCGTTGAGGATGACGGGGAGGGGTTCGTAGACGACCTCGATGAGGTCCAGGGCTTCCTCGGCCACGTGCGGGTTGGAGGCGGCGACAGCGGCAACGGCGTGGCCCTTGTAGAGCGTCTTCTCCTGGGCGAGACAGTTCTCGGCGAGGAGGCGGGCGTTCCCCATGGTCTCGCCGAAGTCGATCATCATGTCCTGCACGATGGGAACATCGGCGCCGGTGACGACGGCCTTCACGTCGGGGAGGGCCTCGGCCTTGCTCGTGTCGATGGAGACGATGCGGGCGTGGCCGTGGGGGCTGCGCAGGATCTTGCCGTGCAGCGTGCCGGGCAGGTTGATGTCGGCGCCGTACTGGGCGCGTCCGGTCACCTTGTCGACGCCGTCGTGGCGGATGGGACGGCTGCCGACGACCTTGTAGCCGGCCTTGGGGGTGCTGCGTTCCTCAATCGTAGTCATGCGAATGCCTCCCTCGGGGTTCCAGGACGTAGCCTACCGGATGGCAGTGCGATCGCGGGAGAGCGACGATGGGTGACGAACGGCCCCGAACACGGCACAATGCCGCCGCGATGCGGGTAAAGAGACGGGCAAGGTTCTGGGGGTGGGCGGCGGTCGCGGTTGCGTGCGTGGCGCTGGTCGCCTGCGGGGGCGGTGACGGGGACGACGATGGCGGTGGGGAAGGCGGACCGCCGGACGTCGCGGAACTCCTGGACTCGGCGGTGGGCCAGTTCCTGGAGATGCAGAGTTTCCACTTCGCACTCGACTTCGACGGCGAGACATCCCCGATGGAACAGCTCTCGGTCGACATGGAGACGATCGAGGGTGACGTCATCCTTCCCGACCAGCTGGACGCGAAGGTGAAGGCGAAGGCGCGGCAGTTCGGCGGCATCAACGTCAACGTCAGCCTGGTCGGGGTCGGCGAAGACGCCTGGGTGACGAACCCGTTCGACCAGACGATGTGGCTCCCACTGGAGGGCGGCAATCCCCTGAACGGGCTCTTCAATCCGTCGGAAGGGGTGGCGGCGGTGATCCGCGGGGCGGCGAATCCGACGTTGACGGGGGAGGAAGAGGTCGACGGGGTGCTGACGTGGGTGGTCGAGGGGACGATCGACTCGGGCGACCTGACGGCGTTTCTCGACTCCGCCGTGCCGGGGTATGACGTGAAGGGCACGATCTGGATCGGGAAGGACGACAACGTCATCTACCGCATCCATCTGCTTGGGCAGCTGACCGCCGAGGAGCCGGTGGACATCTTGCGGCGCTTGAGCTTCTCGAGCTTCAACGACGTGGAGCCCATCGAGCCGCCACTGCCGTGACGGCCGCCCAGGGGGCAGCGGTCGGGGCTCGATCAGCCTGGCCGGTGGTCATCGCGCTCGGGCTCGGAGTCTTCATCGGGGGCTTCGACCAGACCTTCGTGGTTCCGGTCCTGACGGAGATGCTCGGGGACCTGGGCGTAGCGGTGAACGAGCTCGAACAGGCCTCGTGGATCCTGAACGGCTACCTGCTCGGCTACACGGTCGCCCTGCCCCTGATGGGGCGGTTCGCAGACGTGCACGGGCACTACCGCATCTTCGTGATCGGGATGCTCATCTTTATGGGCGGCTCCGTCTTCGTCGCCTTCGCGCCGAACATCACGATCCTCACGATCGCGAGGGCGGTCACGGCGCTGGGGGGTGGGGCGCTGGTGCCGGTGGGCCTGGCGATTGCCGCCCACGCGCTGCCCGCCTCGCAGCGCACGATCGGGCTGGGGTCGATCTCGACCCTGGACGACGCCTCGAGCCTGGCGGGGCCGCTGTGGGGCACGCTCATCGGCGTGTGGATCGGTTGGCGGGGACTGTTCTGGATGAACATCGTGCTGGCCCTGCCGATCCTCATCCTAGTGCTGTGGCTGGCGCGCCGCGCCTCCGCCCCACCGCGCGCCAACGAGCAGGTCGACTGGCAGGGGGGACTGCTGCTCGCACTGGCCCTGGGGGCGCTGACGTTCGCGATCGCGGGGGCGGGGGAGAGCCTGCGCGAGCTGTGGCAGATCCTGGTGCTCTACGGCGCGGCCGCGGTGTTCATGGCGTTCTTCGTGCGGCGCCAGCTTCGCGTGGAGTCACCGCTGATCGACATGCGGATGTTCCGGATCCGGCGTGTCGCCTTAGCAAACGTGGTCTTCCTGCTGGAAGGCATGGCGCTCATCACGGCCTTGGTGAACGTGCCTCTGCTGGCGCAAGTCGTATGGGGCATGGAGGGCGCAGGCCCGGGTTTGATGCTGGGCCGGATGGTGCTGTTCATGGCCGTCGGGGGGATTGCCGGAGGTGCGCTGGCGACAATCGCCGGGTACCGCCTGACGACCGTCGTGAGTTTCGTGATCGCCGCGGCAGGCCTGTTTGCGATGTCCGGCTGGGCGTCCGAACCGAGCCAGATCGCGCTGTGGACAGCGCTGGGGCTGGCGGGACTAGGCTTCACGCTGGCGGACGCATCCCTCTACGCGACCATCATGGAGAGCGTCGAGGCGGGGCGGCGCGCCTCGGCCACGGCCGTGCTGCAGGTCTCGCAGACGCTGGGCATGGTCATCGGCATGGCGCTGCTGGGGTCGGAGGGGCTGGGCCGCTTCGACCAGCGCGCCGGCAGCCTCTTCGCCCAGGAACTGTTCGAGATTACGGAGGACCAACTGATTGACGTCGTCCGGCAGACCATGGACGAGACGTTCTTCGTGGCGGCGGTCCTGATGGCGGCGGCGGCGGTGCTCTCGCTCGGGCTTGGAGGGGGCCGCCTCTGGAGACGGCGGGGGAGCGGCGGGCCTGCTGCGTCCCCCGCTACCGGCGACCCGTGACGGTGAACACCCGAGGAGGCACTCCATGACGGAAACGGTGCGCGAGCAGAACGACCGGATCGCGATCGTCGACGTGATCAACCGGTACGGCACGACGATCGACGCTGGCGACTACGAGGGGCTGGCAGACTGCTTCGCGTCCGACACCGTCGTTCGATACGGCGGGGACCGGGAGTTCCACAGCGGCGAGGAAGTGGCCGAGTTCGTGAAAGGCATGACGGTCGACTTCGTGGCCCAGCAGCACCTGCTGGGGAATCACGAGGTCGTGCTCGAAGGCAACCGGGCGACGGCGACGACCTACCTGCACGCGACGCAGGTCGAGCGAGAGGAGGCGGGAGGGGGCGTGGTCGTGACCGGCGGGATCTACCGGGACGTGCTGGTCCGCACGGAATCCGGCTGGCGCATCGCCGAGCGCGAGCTGGAGGGGCTGTGGCGCGAGCGGCGGGAGCTCGGCTCCTGAACCGTCGCCAGGCAGTAGCGGCGGGCGCTCTATGATGCGCGGATGAGCGGACAGGCTCAGAGCGCCGCGGCGCGCCCCGGCGCCCGCCCCTCTCTCCCCACGATCGAGACGTTCTCGGCGTTTAGGTCGCGCCCGTTCACCTACCTCTGGATCAACACCCTGAGCTTCGCGCTCGTGCAGGCGATGCAGCGTTTCGCGTTCGTCTGGCTCGTCATTGAGGCGGTCGACGTGGGTGGGCTGGGAAGGGGACCCGGGTGGTCGGGGGCGGTGTTCTTCGCGCTGGGCATCCCGGTGCTGTTCTTCACCATTCCCGCGGGCGTCCTCGCCGACCGCATCAACCGGCGCACGCTCGTGCTCGCCAGCCAGATCGTCGCGGTGGCGGTGACCGTGGCGGCGGGCGTGATCATCGTGGCGGGGGCGATGACGACGGTGCTGGCGTTACTGCTGGCGGCGGGCGTAGGCGCGACCATCGCCGTGGGCCTGCCGGTCCGCAACGCGATCGTGCCGACCGTGGTCGACCGGGAAACCCTCCTGAAAGCGATCGTGATGATGAGCATGGCGATGAACATCTCCCAGCTCGTTGGGGCGGGACTGGGGGGACTGCTCATCGCAGGGTGGGGAATCGGCGGGGCGTTCATCGCGCAGGGGGTGCTGCTATTCGTCGGGACGCTGGCGCTGATCCCGCTTCGAGTCCCGACGGTCCGATCTGCGGAGCAGCACCGGCAACCGGTCCAGGAGCTGCGGGAGGGGATGGGGTTCGTGTGGGACCACCAGGGCATCCGCACGCTCATCATCCTGCTCGGCATCGCCGGCATCTTCCTCATCGGCCCGTTCGGCACCCTCCTTCCGCAGATTGCGAAGGAGGAGCTGGGGCGCGATGCCCTTGAGGCGAGCCTGTTGTTCACCTTCATGGGCATTGGCACCGTGATCAGCTCGCTCGCAATCGCTTCGGTGCCGGAGCTGAAGAACAAGGGGGGCTGGGTCATCGGCACGCTGATCTCGGCGGGCATCGTGGTGCCCCTTCTGGGAGTCTCGCCCTGGTACCCGGTGACGGCCGCCGTGATGTTCTGCGGTGGCGTGGCCGCGGGAATCTTCATGAACCTGAACCAGACGCTGGTGCAGGCGAACACGCCGCCCGAAATCATGGGGCGGGTGGTGAGTATTCACACGCTGGCGTTCCAGGGAGTGGGGCCGTTCGGCGGGATGCTGGCGGGATTCATGGCGGTCTGGCTCGGGGCCCCCGCCTGGATGGTGATCAGCGGGGCGATCCTGTTCGTGCTCACGACAGGGGCGTTCGTCACGCAACCCGCCCTTCGGCGAATGTCATAGGCGCACCGGAACGAGGTCTGCCTCCTAGTCGGTGAAGACGCCTCCGTGGGGGTGGAGCAGGGCGCCCGTGTAGAAGCTGGAGTCGTCGCAGGCGAGGAAGAGAGCGGTCCTGGCGACCTCCTCGGGGACGCCCATGCGCTTCATAGGGGTGAGGCCCATGGACCAGCTTGCGCCCACCTCGCTCTCGCTCAGGCCCGCGGTCATCGGGGTCTCGATGAAGCCGGGGCCGATGGCGTTGACGCGGATGTTGTGGAACGCGAGCTCCATGGCCAGCACCTTCGTCAGCATCCAGACGCCCGCCTTGGAGACGCAGTAGGGACCGACGCCGACCTGGGGAACCTTCGCCATGATCGAGGCGATGTTGATGATGGCGCCGCCGTTGTCCGCCTCGACCATCCGGCGGGCGACGGCGCGGTCGGAAAGCAGCACGCCAGTGAGGTTCACGTCGAGCACCTTCTGGAAGGCCTCGACGGGGGCGTGCAGGAGGAAGGAGTCGTTGACGCCCACCGAGCTGATCTGCACGGGCTCGGGGTCCATGTAACGCCAGTTGCTGATGCCGGCGGCGGCGAGGAGGACATCGATGGCGCCGAAGGCCTCGACGGCAGCCTCGGCCATGGCTTCGCAGGAGGCCTCATCGCTTGTGTCGGTGCTGACGTAGATGGCCTCGCGGCCGCGCGCCTGTACGGCGGCGACGGCATCGGCGCCGTCCTGAAGGTCGGCGATGACGACGTTGGCGCCCTCGTCGGCGTAGAGCTCGGCGGTGGCGCGGCCGATGCCGCTGGCTCCGCCGGTGATGACCGCCACCTTGCCTTCGAGCTTGCCTGCCATCTGGTACCTCCTCGCACGCGGTGGCGGGACTATAGCGGAGCAGACGGTGGGGGACGCACGGGCAGGGCCGCCCTGTAGGATGCGACGGGTGACCGAACAGGCTCAGAGCGCCCGGGCGGCTCCGGCACGTCCCGCCACGCGCCCCTCCCTCCCCACCATCGAGACATTCTCGGCGTTCAAGTCGCGGCCTTTCACCTACCTGTGGATCAACACCCTGAGCTTCGCCCTCGTGCAGGCGATGCAACGCTTCGCCTTCGTCTGGCTGGTGATCGAGGCGGTTGAGGACGGCGGGCTGGGGAGAGGCCCGGGGTGGTCCGGGACGGTGTTCTTCGCGCTGGGCATCCCCGTGCTGTTCATGACGATTCCCGCGGGGGTGCTGGCGGACCGCATCAACCGGCGCTCGCTCGTGCTCGGGAGCCAGCTCGTCGCCGTGGCGGTCACGATGACGGCGGGCGTGATCATCATCGCGGGAGCGATGACGACGGTGCTGGCGCTGGTGCTGGCAGTGGGGGTGGGGGCGACCATCGCGGTGGGGCTCCCGGTACGGAACGCGATCGTGCCCACGGTCGTCGACCGGGACACGCTCCTGAAGGCGATCGTGATGATGAGCATGGCCATGAACATCTCGCAGATCGTGGGGGTCGGGATGGGAGGCGCGCTGATCGCGGCATGGGGGATCGGCGGAGCGTTCATCGGTCAGGGGGTGTTGCTCTTCGTCGGGACGCTGGCGCTGATCCCGCTGCGGGTGCCAGACGCGCGCCGGCCGGACCAACGCCAGGATCCTCTCACGGACCTGAAAGAGGGGACGCGCTTCGTCTGGGACCACCAGGGAATCCGCTCGCTGATCCTCCTGCTGGGGATCACCGGCATCTTCATGATGGGGCCGTTCGGCACGCTACTCCCGCAGGTGGCGAAGGAAGAGCTCGGGCGGGAGGCGTTCGAGGCGAGCCTGCTCTTCACCTTCATGGGCCTTGGGATGGTGATCAGCTCGCTCGCGATCGCCTCGGTGCCGCACCTCAAGAACAAGGGGGGCTGGTTCATCGGTTCCCTCATGATGGCGGGGTTCATACTGCCCGCCCTGGGCCTCTCGAACTGGTATCCGGTGACGGCCGCGGTCATCTTCATCGGGGGCATGGGCGGGGGCATCTTCATGAACCTGAACCAGTCGCTCGTGCAGGCGAACACCCCTCCGGAGATGATGGGGCGGGTGGTCGGAATCCATACCCTTGCCTTCCAGGGGATCGGACCGTTCGGCGGGTTGCTCGCGGGGCTCATGGCGACCTGGGTGGGCGCCCCGATCTGGATGGCGATCAGCGGCGGCATCCTGCTCGCGCTGACCACGCTGGCGTTCACCACGCAGCCGGCCTTGCGGAAGATGGAGTGAGGCACCCCATGCGCATGGTGCTAGTGTGGACCCAGGGGAGGGGGCTTGTGGGCAACCTCCGGCAGTTTCTGAATTCGCGAGTATCCGGTGCACTTGCTGGCATCCTCTCGTGGGCCTACGACTGGATCGGAAAGGACTACGAGAGCCGTCCCTATCGAGGTCAGCGGGACCGGCTGTTGTCGACTGTCACAGTCGCCCTGCTGCTGCTCGTAGTTGCCGTGCTGGCAGGACTAACAATGGCTCCTCCTTGATGTGGGGCAGTACCCGCTACCAAGGCTCGGGAATCGAATCAATGACCTTGGTGCGGACCGTTTACGGCCTCTGGGGGGTCTGGTAGCGTTCGGGCCGCCCCTGGACGGGGCGCGGAGAGACCCATGGACTTCCAGGACACCCCGGAGCAGGCCGCCTTCCGCGAAGAGGTGCGCACCTTCATCGAGAACGAGCGCCCGCGGGAGTACGACCCCGACAAGGGCATGCAGGGCGGGGAGGAGCGGGCCCCGCGGGACGCTCCCTGGTACAAGCGCTGGCAGGGGAAGCTCTCGGAGCGGGGCTGGATCGCGCCGGCGTGGCCGAAGGAGTACGGCGGCGCGAGCCTGGGCGTGATGGAGCAGTTCATCATGAACGAAGAGTTCGCCGAGGCGCGGGTTCCACCGAGCAGCATCGGGAACGGCGTGTCCATGCTGGGGCCGACGATCATCGCGCACGGCTCTGAGGCGCAGCAGGAAGAACACCTGGGCCGCATGCTCCGCGGCGAGGTGATCTGGTGCCAGGGCTACAGCGAGCCCGGCTCGGGATCGGACCTGGCGTCGCTGCAGACGCGCGCCATCCGAGACGGCGACGACTACGTGATCAACGGTCAGAAGATCTGGACCTCGGGGGCGCACTACTCGGACTGGATCTTCATGCTGGCGCGGACGGATCCGGATGCGCCCAAGCATCGGGGCATCAGCTACTTCCTGCTCGACATGAAGACACCCGGGATCACCGTGCGGCCGCTCGTGAACATGGCGAGCCTGCACAACTTCAACGAGGTGTTCTTCGAGGACGTGCGCGTCCCGGCGGAGAACATCGTGGGCGAGGTGAACCGGGGCTGGTACGTGGGCGCGACGACGCTCGACTTCGAGCGCAGCTCGATCGGGAGCGCGGTGGCGCACCGGCAGACCCTCGAGCGCTACCTGGACTACTGGCGCGAGAACGCCGATGGGGTCTCGAACCCCGAGGGCGTGCGCGAGGCGCTCGCGGAGCGCTGGATCGAGGCGGCGACGGCAAAGATGCTGAGCTACCGAGTGATCGGCATGCAGGCGGCGGGCGAGATCCCGAACGCGGAAGCCTCGATCGCGAAGATGTTCAGCACCGAACTCTCGCAGCGCATCGCGGGCACGGCGATCAAGATGCTGGGCACGGCGGGCATTCTGAACGGCGGCGAGAAGGCCCCGTTCGAGGGCCGCCTGGGGGCGGCGTACGTGGCGTCGGTGTCGGCGACGATCGCGGGCGGGACGAGCGAGATCCAGCGCAACATCATCGCCACGCGCGGGCTGGGTCTGCCGCGGGCCTGACGGCCCGGGGCCCGGGATGGCCCTTCCGGAAGGGCGCTACTGTCCTTACTGTGGCGAGGAGCTGCGTCGCGAGCCTGTAGATGGCCGGGACCTACCCAGAGAGGCATTGAAGCCCGCCTGCCCGAGCTGCGGCTACGTTCACTTGGAGGCGCCCACCCCCGTGGCGGGGGCGCTCGTCGAACGCGAGGGCGAGGTATTGCTGGTGAGGCCGCACGGCGCCGAGGAGTTCGCGCTGGTGGGGGGCTACCCCGAACCGTACGAGACGATCGAGGAGGCGGCGGTGCGGGAGGTGCGGGAGGAGACGGGGCTGGAGGTTGAGGTGGAGAGCATCCTGGGAAGCTACTCCTGCGACCCGATGGGCCGGAACCTCGTACTTGTCGTGTGCGTGGCGCGGGTGGTGGGCGGTGACTTTCGATTGCAGGAAGAGGAACTGGCCGAGGGAGGGTGGTTCCCGCTCGATGAGTTGCCGGCCTGGCCAGAGGGATGGCCGCTGCAGGACGTGTTCTCCGACCACGGTTGGGAAGGGAACCGTTAAGGGTTAGGACTTTCTTAATGTAAGGGGGTAGCGCTCAACCTGCCGATCGCCTATACTTGTGTGTAGCAACCGTTGAATAGGGGTTATCGGGCATGACCTCGTCTGCAGCCGACGAACTCAGCGAGGCGCTGACACGCCTCCAGGGCGAGCGCGAGACCATCCTCGGCGAGATCGCGACGATTGAGCGCGACCTCGGAGAGAAGCACGAGTCGCTCTCCGACGTGAACGAGAAGATCGAAGCATTGCGGAAGACACTCGCGGTCTTGCGCCCGGACCTGGTGCGCGACCTGGAGCGGCCGGCAGTTCCGGAGGACGAGGGCGAGCTGGCAGAGCAAACGCCGGTCGAGTCACCCACAGCGGCAGACTTCTCAGAACTGCCCCGCCAGACGGCCGTGCTGGGAATCCTCGCGGGGGCCACTGAAGCCATGCACTACCAGGAGATCGCGGAGATCGCGGGCGCGCCGGCAAGCAGCGTCTCTCCCAACCTCTCGCACCTGAAGTACCGGGACCTGGTGGAAACGACCGACCCGGGCACGTACCGGCTGGCCCCCGTGCTGGCGCTTGAAGGCGAGCAGGAGGCCAACGAGGCGCTGCGCGCCGTGGCGACGGCGATCGTCGACGACCGGCAGTGGGACATTCTCGAGGCGGTCTTCGAGATGGACGAGCGCCTGCCGTTCGTCGGATTCGAGCACTTCCGGCGGAACCGGCTGCCCCACGTCACGGGCGTTCGCTGGGCGAACGACCGCCTGACCCACGCCCTGATGAAGGAGCTGTTGAGCCGGGAGCTGATCGAGGTCTACCACACGGACAACCCCCGCAATCCGGAATTCCCGACAGCGGCGATTCGCCTGACGGCCGAAGGGCTGGACGAGATCGAGGAATAGCCGGACCGCGCGCTAGATGACCTTGCTGTCCTTGAAGCGCTCGATGTCCTCCCAGCTGTAGCCGAACTCCAGCAGGATCTCCTCGGTGTGCTGGCCGAGGTCGGGCGCCGTCGATTTGGGGCCGGCGGGCGTCTCGCTCATCTGGATGGGGGTGCCGACGACGCCAACCTCCCCGAGGTTAGGGTCGTCGAGCGTGGTCAGGTACTCGTTGGCGATGACCTGCGGCTCCTTCGCAACGGCGGCGTAGTCGTTGACAGGACCGCAGGGGAGGTTCGCGCCCTTGAGGATGGCGAGCCACTCATCGCGGGGCTTCCTGGCGAAGGTGAGGTTCAACTCCTCGATGAGCTCCTCGCGGTTGCCGATACGGCCGGCGGGTTCAGCGAAGCGCTCGTCCACCATGAGGTCCTCCCGTTCCAGAACCTCGCAAAAGGCCGGCCACCACTTCGGATCGAGCAGGCCGAGGCTGAGGTAGCGCCCATCGGCGCAGGGATACCAGGTGAAGAGCGGGTTCCAGCGAGTGCCACCGGACCGCTGCTCCTTCTGACGGAGGAAGCCCGTAAGCCCCAGCCCCTGGAGGGCAAGCTGGGAACCCAGCAAGGAGGTATCGACGTGCTGACCGACTCCGTGCAGCTCGCGGGCGGCAATGGCGGAGGCGATGCCGAGGGCAAAAATCATCGCGCCGACCTGGTCGGCCATGCCACCGATGACCACGGCCGGCTCGGCGCCGGGCCCACCTCCCTGAGCGATGGCGATGCCGCCCATGGCCTGGCCGATGGAATCGAACGAGGGCTCGTGCGCCTGCGGCCCCTTCGGACCGAAGCCGGTGGCGCTGGCGGTGATGATGCGAGGGTTAATGGCGCTGAGGGACTCGTGGTCGAGCCCGAAGCGCTCCATCGTGCCGGGGCGGAAGTTATCGGTGACGACGTCGGTCTCGGGGATGAGCCGGTAGATGATCTCGCGGCCTTCGGGTGTGCGCGTATCGATGGTAAGGGAGCGCTTGTTGCGGTTGAGCGCCTGGAAATAGGCGCACCAGCCGTCCGGCTGCAGGCCCAGGCTGCGGCCGAGGTCGCCATGCGTCGGTTCCTCGACCTTGATGACATCGGCGCCGAGGTCGGAGAGCAGGACCGTGGCGAAGGGCCCCTGCTGGTACCGGGTGAAGTCGAGGATGCGGACTCCTGCGAGCGCTCCTGGCATGGGTTTCTCCTGAGACGGGTTCGCGTCCGCATGGTACGCAACTCGCCGTGGCATTGCCCTCGCCGGGGGGCAGCGTTTCCGTAGCGGGGGACTGCGATACGCTGCCGCCAACCTCCCCGAGACGCGAGCCGCCATGTCCCCACTCAGCCAGGTCGACCTCCGCACCTACTCCCTCGATCGTTTCCGCGAGGTCGTAGAACCAGCGGCCTACGAACGGGCCGTAGCGGTGCTCGAACGGAGCAGGGAGCTACTCGGCGAGCGCACGGTCTGGCACCTGAACTCGACCGCGGAGGGCGGGGGCGTGGCGGAGATGCTGCCCTCGCTGCTGGCCTACGCACGGGGGGCGGGCATCGACGCGCGCTGGGCGGTAATCGAGGGCGAACCGGAGTTCTTCCGGATCACGAAGCGGCTGCACCACGCGCTGCACGGCTCGACGGGGGACGGTTCGCCGCTGGGGGCACAGGCCTCGCGCGTTTATGGAGAAGTGCTCAGGCCGAACATCGAGGCGTTCCTCGAGGAGTTGCGTCCCGGGGACGCCGTCTTCCTGCACGACCCACAGACGGCAGGCATGGCCCCGGCCCTGATGGCGCACGGGGCAACAGTGATCTGGCGCTGTCACATCGGCACGGAGGACCTGACACCCGAGGCCGAGGGAGGCTGGGGCTTCCTGGCGCCGCACGTGCGCGAAGTGCCCCTGCGGGTGTTCTCGCGACAGGCATACGTCCCTCCAGTCCTCGACGACGGACGAAGCGCGGTCGTGCAGCCCTCGATCGATGCGTTCTCGGCGAAGAACGAGGAGCAGGACGAGGACGTGACGCGGGCAATCCTGGCGCAGAGCGGGCTTATCTCCGGGCTGGCCGGCAGTGGTCCGCGCAGCTTCACGCGCGAGGACGGCACAACGGGATCGGTCGAGCGCCAGGCAAGCGTGCTTCGGGAGGGCGACGCGCCGGGTTGGGGCGACCCGCTCATCGTGCAGGTCTCTCGCTGGGACCCGCTCAAGGACCACGGCGGCGTGATGCGCGGCTTCGCCTCGTTCGTCGAACGCTGCGATGGGGACGGGCGGTCGCAGCTCGTGCTGGCCGGGCCCGACGTTTCGGGGGTCACGGACGACCCCGAGGGCGGCATCGTGCTGGAGGAGCTGAAGGCGGAGTGGGCGGCCTTCCCCGAGCACCTGCGATCACGCATGCACCTGGCGACGCTACCCATGGACGACGTCGGGGAGAACGCGGCCATGGTGAACGCGCTGCAGCGACACGCGAGCGTGGTCGTGCAGAAGAGCCTGCGCGAAGGGTTCGGGCTGACGCTGACGGAGGCGATGTGGAAGAGCCGTCCGGTGATCGCGAGTCGCGTGGGCGGCCTGCAGGATCAGGTCACCCACGGCGAGGAGGGCCTGTTGCTGGACGACCCCACGGACGTGGAGGCGCTGGGCGACGCGCTCTGCCGGGTGATGGACGACGAGGAGCTGGCAGCGGAGCTGGGGGCGAACGCACGGGAGCGGGTTCGCGCGGACTTTCTCGGGATCCGGCACCTGGCGCAGTACCACGACCTGCTGAACGGTCTGCTGGCCTGACGGGCGGCGCTTTCGCCATCCCGTACGATCGGTCGTGATGCGCGACACGGTAATCCTGGCTGTGGCGCTGGCGGCGGGGGCGGCTGTCGCGTTCGGACTCCGCGAGGCCTTCGACACAACGGGCGTGGCCCTGGCCGCGGGCATCGTGGTGGCGTGGATCGTGTGGGGGGAACTGAGCGAACGGCTGGGGGGTGAGGGGGAGGAGGAGGCCGGGGACCGTCCGATCCTGTTCGACCCGGCGCGCCGGCGGCGGATCGTCGGCGCGGCGGCGCTAGTGCTGGCCGTGGTGTTCATCATCGGCGACTTCGCGGTGGGCGACCTGGAGACGGACGACATCCGCGAGTGGGGCGAGGGGCTGGGGCCGTGGGGACCGGTGATCCTGATAGCGATCCTGGCGACGGCGATGGTGTTCGCGCCGATCCCGAACCCGCCCTTCATGATCGCGGCGGGGCTCATCTGGGGGATGGTGCTGGGGGTGGTGTACGCGGTCATCGGGCAGCTGATCGGGGCAGCGATCATCTTCTGGATCTCGCGGCGTTTCGGGCGGAAGTTCATCCCGCGGCTGGTGGGGGAGCGGGGGGCGGAGCGCATCGACCTGCTGGCACGAGAGATCGGGCCACAGCTCGTGTTCTGGTGGCGAATGATGCCGATCTCGTTCGACTTCGCGGCCTATGCGGCGGGGCTAACGCCGATGTCGTTCCGCTTCTTCATGGCGCTCGTGCTCTTTGGATCAATCGTGCCGACGACAGTGGTGGTGGGGTTCGGAGACTCGCTGAACCACTCGTGGACGGCGCGGTTCGTGTTCGGCGGGTTGATCGTGGTCGCGATCGCCGTGCCGGCGACGGTGCTGTACCTGCGCAACCGGCACCGCCTGCCACCACCGCGCGAGGTGCTGCGGTGGCTGGTCGATTTGGAGTCGTAGCCGGGAGGCTAGCCAGAGTCGCGGAGCTCGCGGTTGAGGTAGGCGCGGGCGAGGGTGAGCTGGTCATAGGACAGGTCGCCGCCGAGGGCCTCGCGGAGGGGGCGGAGGGCGGCGAGGGGACGTCCGGCGGCAATCCGGCGGATGCGGGCGAGGTCGGCATCGGTTACCCATGGCCGGACGTCCTCGATCTGGCCCTGCTCGATGAAGCGGGCGAGGTGCTGAGCGATGGTCTGCGCCTTGAACCCCCGGCGGGCGGCGATCTCGTCGATGGTCAGGCCCTCGTGGTGGAGCTCGAGGGTGCGCTGGGCGGTGGGCGGCAGGTTGGCGCCGGCGCGCGGCTTGACGAGCGAGGGAGAGGGCTCGAGGGCGGAAGGGGGTTCGGGAGGGGACGGTGGTTCGGCGGTCGAGGTGATGACGGCAAGGAAGGCGGGGCCGTAGCGCTCGGCCTTGACGCGACCCACGCCGCGAACCTGGAGCAGACCGGCCTCGCTGGTGGGGCGCTGCTCGACCATGTCGTGCAGGGTGGCGTCGCTGAAGATGACGTAGGGGGGGACGCCTTCCTCCTCCGCGAGGCGGCGGCGCAGGGCGCGCAGTTCGAGGAAGAGCGGGGCTTCCGTGTCGGTCTCGCGGCGGCGGGTGGGGGCGAGGCAGGGGCCACAGTTCCCGCAGGCGCGGGCGCCGTCCGCCTCGCCGAAGTAGTCGAGGACGCGGGCACGCAGGCAGGTCGCGGATTCGGCGTAGGACTGCATGGCGTCGAGCTTGGCGGTGGCGTGAGCGCGGTGCTCCTCGAGCCCCGCAAGGTCGATCTCGTCCTCGCCGTCGGGGCGGAGCGCCCAGGCGAAGCGCCCCTGGCGCTGGGCGAGCCCGGACTCGACAAGCGCCTGCACGGCGGCGTTCACACCGGGCGTCTCCTCGCTATCGACGAGGTTGTCGATGACCTCGCGGTCGCCGGCGCGCCGGACGAGGGCGTGGTAGACCTCGAGCACGGTATCGGGCGAGGGGTGGCCGAGTTCGATGAAGAACTCGCGCAGGCCGCGATCGCGGGGAGCGTAGTAGAGGACGCACTCGGCGGGGTCGCCGTCGCGTCCGGCGCGGCCCGCCTCCTGGTAGTAGGCCTCGATGGATTCGGGCAGGTCGTGGTGGACGACGAGGCGGACGTCGGGCTTGTCGATGCCGAGCCCGAAGGCGTTCGTCGCGATGATGATGCGGACGCTGTCGCGGGCAAAGGCGTTCTGGATGCGGACACGGTCCTCCTCGAGGAGGCCAGCGTGGTAGCGGGCGCAGCGGAGACGTCGCGCCTGGAGCGCCGCCGAGAGCGACTCGACACGCTTGCGGGTGGCGCAGTAGACGATCGCGGAGGCTTCGCCGCCGAGGGCCTCGAGAAGCTCGGCGATGTGTTCCAGCTTCTCCTTCTGGCTGCGGACGCGGATGGCGTGGAAGCGCAGGTTGGGGCGGTCGAAACCGGCGATGCGCACGTCCGGGTCGGCGAGGCCGAGGCGTTCGACGATGTCGTCACGGACGCGGGGGTCGGCGGTGGCGGTGAGGGCGACGATGGGCGGGTTGCCCAGGCGCGCGCGGGCGGCGCCGAGGTCGCGGTAGCTCGGGCGGAAGTCGTGGCCCCACTGGGAGATGCAGTGAGCCTCGTCGATGGCGAGGAGGGCAACGTCGACGCCGCGAAGGGCAGCGACGAAGCGGCCGTCGGAGAAGCGCTCGGGGGCAACGTAGAGGAGGCGGAGGTCGCCATCCGCGGCGCGGCGCAGGATCTCGCCCTGCTCCTCGCGAGGCACGGTCGAGTTGATGGCGGCGGCGGCGACGCCGTTCCGCGTGAGGGCGTCGACCTGGTCCTTCATCAGGGCGAGGAGGGGGGAGACGACGAGGGTGAGGCCATCGAGGAGGAGGGCGGGGAGCTGGTAGCAGACGCTCTTGCCGCCGCCGGTGGGGAGAACGGCGAGGGTGTCGCGCCCGGAGAGGACGGAGGCGACGACCTCCGCCTGGCCGGGGAGGAACTCGCCGTAGCCGAAGACCTCACGCAACTGCTCGCGGGCGGGGGTGAGGGCGCGGGGGTCGTGCGTCGGGACGGGAGCAGCGGCCGGGGAAGCGGTCACAGTGCGCAGTCTAGAACATTTGAGCGTCAGGCGGGCAAGTGCGGGCGTCCGACGGGTAGGCTAGGCGCATGCCGGACGGGGACGGGATGCGGTTGCGGCTGGCGCACCTGTACGCCGACGTGATGAACGTGTACGGCGACCGCGGGAACGCGATCGCGCTGCGCTATCGCTGCGAAGCACGCGGGATCGCGCTCGATGTGGACGGCATCGGTATTGGGGATACGTTCGAACCGGGCGAGTACGACCTGCTCATCATCGGAGGAGGGGAGGACCGCGAGCAGCGGCGGATCGCCGACGACCTCGCGGGGAGGGGTCCGGCGATCCGGTCGGCTATCGAGGACGGGCTACCGGCGCTGGCGGTTTGCGGGGGGTTCCAGCTGTTCGGAGAGCGTTATGTCGGTTCCGACGGGGGCGTGCTTCCCGGCATCGGGGTATTCGGCATGGAGACGCGGCATCCGGGTGAGGGGGAGGAGCGTGCGATCGGAAACGTGCTGCTGCAAACCGAATTCGGCGAGGTGGTGGGGTTCGAGAACCACGGCGGGCGCACCTGGCTCGCCGAGGGGCAGGAGCCCTTCGGCACGGTGGTCGCGGGTCGGGGGAACAACGGGAAGGACGAGTCGGAGGGGGCGCGGGTGGCGAACGCGATCGGGACGTACCTGCACGGGAGCCTTCTCCCGAAGAACCCTGCCATCGCGGACTTCCTGCTGGGAGCGGCGCTGGCGCGGCGCTACGGGGAGGACGCCACGCTGGAACCGCTCGACGGGGCGCTGGAGGAATCGGCGCGGGCGGCGGCGAGCACGATCACGCGGCGAGGCGACGGGGAAGGGCTGCGACGGCGCCTGCGGGGGCTGCTGCGGAGGTAGGCGGGAGGGGCCGCGGGGTTGATTAGCACTCTTGCGGTAAGAGTGCTAACATACGCGCCATCGAAATTCGGGAGAGGTACTGACAGGTACATGGCCAAGCAACTGCTTTTCGATGAAGACGCCCGCCACGCGATGAAGCGTGGCATCGACGCGCTCGCCGACGCCGTCAAGATCACGCTGGGGCCCAAGGGCCGCAACGTGGTGCTCGACAAGAAGTTCGGCGCGCCGACGATCACAAATGACGGTGTGACGATCGCCCGGGACATCGAGCTGGAGGAAGCGTTCGAGAATATCGGCGCCCAGCTCGCCAAGGAGATCGCCTCCAAGACGAACGACATCGCCGGTGACGGCACGACCACGGCAACCGTGGTGGGCCAGGCGATCGTGCAGGAAGGCCTGAAGAACGTGGCCGCCGGCGCGAACCCGATGTCGCTGAAGCGCGGCCTCGAGAAGGGCGCCGAGGCGGTCGTGGGCCGCGTTGGCCGCAACTCGATCAAGGTGAACGCGCGCGAGCAGATGGCGCAGGTCGCGTCCATCTCGGCGAACAACGACCCGACCATCGGCGAGCTCATCGGCGAGACGATGGAGAAGGTCGGCAAGGACGGCGTGATCACGGTCGAGGAGTCGAAGGGCATCCAGACCGAGGTCGAGTACGTGGACGGCATGGCGTTCGACCGTGGCTTCATCAGCCCCTACTTCGTGACGAACCCGGACCGCATGGAAGCGGAGATCGAGGATCCCCTGATCCTCATCACCGACTCGAAGCTCTCCTCGGTGCAGGAGCTCCTGCCGCTGCTGGAGAAGATCGTTTCCCAGTCGAAGAACCTGCTCATCATCGCCGCCGACGTGGACGGCGAGGCGCTGGCGACGCTGGCGGTGAACAAGCTGCGCGGCACGATGAACGTGCTCGCGGTGAAGGCACCGGGTTTCGGCGACCGCCAGAAGGACAACCTGGGCGACATCGCGACGCTCACGGGCGCGCAGGTCATCTCCGAGGAGATCGGCCGCACGCTGGACAGCGTGACGCAGGCCGACCTGGGCAGCGCCCGCCGCGTGCTCTCGACGAAGGAAGACACCACCATCATCGAGGGCCGGGGCAAGAAGAAGGACATCGACGCGCGCGTGGGCCAGGTCCGCGCGATCCTTGGCGAGGCGAAGAGCGACTGGGACCGCGAGAAGGCCCAGGAGCGACTCGGCAAGCTCGCCGGCAGCGTCGCCGTCATCCGCGTCGGCGCGGCCACCGAGGTCGAGCTGAAGGAGAAGAAGCACCGCGTGGAGGACGCGCTGAGCGCGACCCGTGCGGCTGTCGAGGAAGGCATCGTGCCGGGCGGCGGCGTCGCCCTGCTGAACGCCATCACGGCGCTGGACCGCGTCAAGCTCGACGGTGACGAGGACACGGGCGCCCGCATCCTCCGCCGCGCGCTGGAGGAGCCCCTCCGCCGCATCGCCATCAACGCCGGCAAGGACGGCTCGGTGGTGGTCGAAGAGGTGAAGGAGCTGAAGAAGGGCCTCGGCTACGACGCCCAGATGGACGAGTTCGGCGACATGGTCGACAAGGGCATCATCGATCCGGCGAAGGTCACCCGCGCCGCCATCGAGAACGCCGTCTCCATCGCCGCGATGGTCCTGACGACGAACTGCCTGGTCACGGAGAAGAAGGAAGCCGCGGCAGCCGCCGCCGTTCCGCCGGCTCCGATGTACTAGGCTCGCTCTTCAACCGCCTGCCAATCCGGCGGGCGCACGAGGAACTCCAGCGAGGGGGCGCGGCGAAAGCCCGCCCCCTCGCTTCACATCCCGGGGTACCGGGGGTACCGTCCATGGCCCACTCGGAGAACGGTCTGCAGGTCGACCTGGAGGCGCTGCGGGAACGGCTGGAGAACGCCGACCTGATCGTCATCGGGTTCCACGCGTTCCCCGAGCGGTTGCTGCTGGACGCGCGCAGTTCGCCCAGCGAGGGGCCGCTGGTGGCGGTCGTGGCGCCGGTTTCGAGCGTGCAGGAGCGGTACGCGTGGCTGGGGAAGCACCGGAGCTCGTTCGGGATGCCGGACGACTTCACGTTCGCGATGTGGCCCCACTCAATCGCGCTGATCCGGGAGCACGACGTACTCGCGCCGATGGGCGAACGCATGGCAGCCGTATCGAACGAGGCGGACCTGGCGATGTCGCGGGCGATCGCGCGGCTGGAGGTGCTGGAGCGCCGCACGATCCGGGAGGCGGTGCTGGGCGGTCCCAGCTGGGAGACGCTCTGGCCGGACGAGGACGGAGAGGACTCCGCATGACAGCCGTCCCACATTTGAGGTAGCACTTAAGGAGGCAAAGTGATGAGTTGGTACGTACGAGCAGTGGGCACAAGTGTCTACCTGACGCAGCGAAACGCAGGCGTGCCTGTCTTTCACAACTACTTCGCAGTCGATCACGATGCAGTTAGTGTCGCGAAGTTCGCTTCACAGGAAGACGCCGAGAGTGTTGCGGGTCAAGCCAGCACAGAGGACTGGACGACGTGGGAGGCCACTGACGAAGCTCCGCCATGGACTTGGGACCAAGGACGACCGTCGGCATCTGAGACCAGTGCGACCCCGCCTTGAGCCGGACAGAGACGGGACTAGCCCGGCGGCCTAGCCGCCTATGTGGGACATCTCGACGCGCTTGAGGTCGGCCGTCGCCTCAGTGCGGAGGTCGGAGTAGCGGTCGTCGCGGATGCGCCAGACGCGGGCAATGGCGTCCGCCAGCTCGTCGTCGGTCGCGCCGCCCCGCAGCAGGGCGCGCAGGTCGAAGCCGGTCGACCCGAAGAGGCAGGTGAAAAGCTCGCCTTCGGGGGAGAGGCGGGCCCGCGTGCAGTCGCCGCAGAACGGCTGCGTGATCGACGTGATGACGCCGACCTCGCCGCCGCCGTCGCGGTAGCGGTAACGCCGGGCGACCTCGCCGACGTAGTTCGGGTCGAGGGGCTCAAGGGGGAGGGCGGCGTCGATGCGCTCGACGATCTCGGCGGCGGGCACGACGTGGTCCAGCACCCAGCCGTTGGTCGTGCCGACATCCATGTATTCGATGAAGCGCACGATGATGCCCGTGCCGTGGAAGTGGCGGGCAAGGTCGACGATGGTGTGGTCGTTGAGGCCACGCTTGACGACGGCGTTCACCTTGATGGGCCAGAGACCCGCCTCGCGGGCGGCATCGATACCGGCTAACACGACATCGACGCCGACGTCGACATCGTTCATCTCGCGGAAGGTGGCGTCGTCGAGGGAGTCGAGGCTGATGGTGATGCGTTCGAGGCCAGCCTCGCGGAGGGGGCCGGCCTGGGCGGGGAGGAGGGCGCCGTTGGTGGTGAGGGTGAGGTCCTGGAGGCCGTCGAGGGCGGACAACTGCTCGATCAGGAGGGGGAGGTCGCGGCGGACGAGGGGCTCGCCGCCGGTGACGCGGATCTTCTCAACGCCGTGCGCGACAAAGAGGCGCGAGAGTCGCACGATCTCCTCGTAGGTGAGGATCTCCTGGCGGTCGAGGAACTGGAAGGACGGCCCGAAGACCTCCTTGGGCATGCAGTAGACGCAGCGGAAGTTGCAGCGGTCCGTGACGGAGACGCGAAGGTCGCGCAGGGGCCTGTCGAAGGTGTCGCGCACTGGCATCAGGGGTAGCTTACCCGTCTGTCCGCTTTCGATGTGCTGGCTTCAGCCTATCGCCTGGTCGCCCGCGGCGACGGGCGGGGCGGCCTCGGTGAAGCGCCGCAGCATCTCGTCGTGCTTCTCGAGGCGCTCGGCCAGCTGGACACGCATCTTCTCCATCTTCGCGACCTTCTGATCGAGCAACGCGATCTGGCGGAGGGTGACCTCGCGGGCGATGCGGACCTTCTTCGCCTTCTCCTCGGCCTCGTCGTCCTTGTTCCACTCGGCGCGGATCTGCATGCGGACGTCCTCGGCCTCGAGCATCTCCTTGATGTCGGCGAGGGAGAACCCGAGGAGCTCCTTGAGCGCCTTGACGCGCTCGATGCGCTCCATGTCGGTGGGGGAGTAGAGGCGGAAGCCGCCGACCATGCGGGTGGGCGGGGGCAGGAGACCGCGCTCCTCGTAGTAGCGGAGCGTGCGCTGCGTCAGCTCCGACCGTTCGGCCGCTTCACCGATCTGCAGGTAGCCGTCGTCGCGTTCCATGGCGTATTCGTAGTCTAGCGGCGGCAGCAAGCGCGTCAATGCACCGTCTCCCGCAGTGGCAGAGAGGCGCGAGACCATAAGCCGAATGAGGCCGTGAAAGGTCCGTTAATGAAGCCGCGCGGCGGACCGAAAGAGGTTGCCGCCCGCCGAGGGGGAGCGCTAGCCTTCAGGGGTCGCGCTGAGGGGCGCGGCACCTTCTGAATCATCACCGATGAACAGCGAGCCGGGGGCGCGCGTGCGCCCCGGGGAGGGAGCGCGCACGCCCGTGTCAGGTGGGGATCGGGGCTCGGCGAAGGCATTGCGGGGCACCTGGCAGGCCGTGCTGGGGCGGCTCGAGCTCGAGGTGAGCCGTGCCAACTTCGAGACATGGCTGGCGGGCACGAGCGCGCGCTCGCGGAGCGACAACGAGCTGCTCGTAGAGGCTCGCTCGGCGTTCCGGGCGGAGTGGTTGAACGAGAATCTGGCGCCCGTGGTCGAGCGCTGCCTGGGCGCAGTCGAGGGTGAACGGCTCAGCGTCCGGTTCGTCGCTCCGGGGGAGGAACCGCAAGCGGCGCCGGAGACGGCCACATCCTCGAACGGGAGGGCGCCGGCGGGCCGGGAACAGGTGGTGGGACAGGTGAACGGATCGTTCACCCTGACCCGCTATTTCCGGTCGGAGGGGAGCGCCCTGGCCCTTGCAAGCTGCCTGAGCCTGGTGGAGGACGGGGAGCCGGCGATTAGTCCGGTGGTCGTCCACGGGCCGCCCGGGGTGGGGAAGACGCACCTGCTGCACGGGCTGGCGGCCCGGGCGAGCGGTCGGGGACAGCGGGTCGCCTGCCTGAGCGGGGAGGGGTTCACCTCGCGCTACCAGCGGGCCCTGCGGGAGGGGAACGTCGAGGCGTTCCAGGACGCCGTGCGGGGCGTACAGCTGCTCATCATCGACGACCTGCACGACCTGGCGGGGAAGACGGGGACGCTGCGGGAACTGGTGCACACGCTGGACGCGGTGACGCACGGGGGAGGCGCGGTCGTGGTGGGGAGCGAGCTGCGGCCGCGGGAGCTGGGGCTGCCGGAGCGGCTCTGCTCACGGCTGGAGGCGGGAATCGTGGCGACGGTCGAGCCGTTCGCGGCGGGCGAACGGCGCGCGTTTATCGAGCAACGGCTGGCCGACCTGCGCGTAGCGCTGCCCTCGTGGTGCCTTGAGCAGCTAGCCACGGGAACGGGCTCGGTGCGCTCGATCCTGGCGGGCGTCCATGCGGCGGTGGGGCTGCAGCGGCGGGGGCTGCTCAGCGAGCTGCGGCTCGCGGCCGAAGTGGGGGCGCTCGAACTGCAAGGGCGAGGGAACGAAACGGCGAAAGCGGTGATCGAGCGGATCGCGGAGCACTTCGCGGTGGCCGTGGGCGAAGTGGAGGGACGCAGCCGGGCCCAGAAGCTGGCGCGTCCGCGGGCGGTGGCGGCGGCGGCGCTGCAGGAGCGCGGGTGCAGCTACAGCGAGATCGGGGCGCTGCTCGGAGGACGGAGCCGGAGCACAGTCAAGGGGCTGGCGGAGCGGGGGCGGGCGCTGGGCGCGGAGGATCCGGCGGTGAGCGACCTACTCCGGGCGGGCTAGCCGTCCAGCAAGAGGGCGACGGCAGCGGCCACTCCCGCGATCCCGAAGCCGGCGATGACGCCCTCGCAGGCCGCGCTCACCGGGGAGTGGGCCTCGCCGTCCCAGGCTTCCTGTTCCACGAGGATGACGGTCGCTCCGACCCTCCGGACGGCGCCGGCAATCACCTCCGCGTCAGGGAGGCCGTCGACGCAAAGCACGACGTCGCCGCCCGCCTGCCGGAGGGCCGCGGCGACCTCCCCAGAGGTCGCGCAGGGGCGGACCTCGACGCCCTCCGAGAGCGGGGGCGGGGCGACACCGGCGGGCAGGATGACAAGGACCCCGGCCATCAGAGGCTCGGGCCGGCGGCGTACTGGGGATCGTCGTTGGTGGCGTTGGCGGCATAGAGGGCCTCAATCTCGGCCTCGCTCATGCCGAGCAGCCCGGAGAAAACCTCGCGGTTGTGCTCGGCGAAGAGGGGAGCGGGGCGGGCGATGGCGCCGGGGGTCTGCTCAAATCGCCAGGGGAAGCCGGGGAAGACGTGCGTCCCGGCGACGGGGTGGCGCATGGTCTCGAAGTAGCCACGGTCGTTGAGGTGGTTGTCGCTCACGACCATCCAGTTGGGCATGACGGGGGCAGCCGGGACACCGGCCTCCTGCAATGCGGCGGCCGCCGCGGGGACCGTCTGCTCGCGTGACCAGGCGGCGATGGCGGCGTCGACGTCGGCAGCATTCGCGCGACGGCCTTCGGCAGTCGAGAGCTGCGGGGCGGCGGCGAGTTCGGGGCAGCCGACGACTTCGGCGAGGGCGGCGAAGTCGCGTTCGTCGCGCACGGTAAGGGCAAGCCAGTTGTCCTCGCCGGCGCAGGGATAGAGGCCCTGGGGGGCGTGGACGGGGGAGGCGTTGCCAATGGGCTCGGGAGCCTCGCCGGTGACGGCGTAGGTGAGCAGCTCCTGGGAGAAGTAGGGCAGGACGGCCTCGAAAAGGGAGACATCGATCCAGCGGCCCTTGCCGTTCGCGCGGCGGGCGTGGAGAGCGGCGAGCATGGCGACGGCGCCGTGATTCCCGGTGACGGGGTCGGCGTAGTAGCTGCCGGTGCCGTAGTACTCGCCGGGGCCGTAGCCGAGGACGCTGGCGAGCCCGCTCATGGCCTCAATGTTGCTGCCGTAGGCGGAGTAGTTGCGCTCCGGACCGGTGGCGCCGAAACCGGCCATGGAGCACATCACGAGGCCGGGGTTGACCTCGCGGAGGACATCCCAGCCGATGCCGAGCTGGGTCATGACGCGGGCGGCGTTGTTCTCGATGAGGCCATCGGCATTCCTGACAAGCTCAAGGAGAACGGCGTGGCCCTCGTCGGTGGCGAGGTTGAGGCAGACGGCGCGCTTGTTGCGGTTGAGCTTGTTGAAGTAGCCGGCGCGGTGGTAGTGGTCCGGCCAGATGTCGGCGGGGACCCAGGCGAGGGTGCGGGTGGCGGGTTTGGTGTGCAGCTCGACCTTGATGACATCGGCGCCGAGGTCGGCGAAGTGGCGCCCGGCGATCGGCCCCGCCCAGTTGGCGGTGACCTCGATGAAGCGGAGTCCCGCCAGCGGTCCCTGACCCGTGGGGGTGGAGGTGGAGTCGGGAGGGGCGACGCTCGCGTTGGCCCAGGGGAAGTCCGGGGCGAGGACGGCGTCGGTGTGCTGACCGGGGGCAGGGGCGGTGGTGGCGAGGTCGAGGGCCGTTTCGTCGAGCTTGTAGGGGAGGCCGGGGGCGAGCAGCTCGCGGTCGCCCAGGCAGAGGGTTCCGAACCAGCCGCGGGCGGCGAGCTGCTCGCTGGCGGCGACATCGGCCATGGTGTTCACGGGGGTGACGGCGATCCGGAGCTCCTGGGCGGCGTGGTAAATCTCCTGCTTCGTGCGGGTCCTGGTCCACTCGCCGAAGGCTTCCAGCACCTCGTCGAAGCGCTCGGTCCAGACGAGGGGCTGCTGCAGGGACTCGTCCTCCAGCAGGTCGAATCGCTCGATGAGGATGAAGAGGTTGGGGTAGGGCGCGAGGTTGAAGAGGAAGACGAAGCCATCGGCGCAGGGAACGAAGATGCTGCCGGTGCGGCTCTGGATGACGCCCTGGTGGGTCCAGATGGTGGTGAGCCAGGCGTGGTCGTTGAGGATGGCCTCCTGATGCGAGACCTCGATGCGCTGCCCCTGGCCGTGCTCGCGGGCATGGCGGAGCCCGGCGAGTGCGGCGAGGGCGCCATGCGTGCCCGCGTGGAAGGGCACCTGGTGGCCGGGAAGGGCAACGGGCTCGCGTTCGGGGTCGCCGCCGAAGTAGTGGTAGCCGCCGGTGGCGTACTCGGTGAAGGACGTGGCCTCCCAGCCCGCGCGATCGCCGCTGCGCCCGTAGGGCGAGAGGGAGAGGACAACGGCGCGCTCGTTGGCCGCGGCCAAGCACTCCTCAAGACGATCCGCGGCTTCGCCCCGCTCGCTGTGGACGATGATGTCGGCGTGGGCGGCGAGCTGCTCGATCCGGGGGTCGTCGAGGGGCAGGGTCGCGTTGAGCTTGCCCGCCGCGAGCCAGGCAAAGAAGGCGCTTTCGCCATCGACGAGGGGTAGCTCGGCGCGGGCGGGGTCGCCCTCGGGAGGCTCGACCTTGACCACCTGGGCCCCGAGGTCGGCGAGGAGGCGTCCGCAGTAGGGCCCGGCAACACCGGTCGCAAGCTCGAGCACGACGACGTCGGAGAGGGGGGGCGGGGCAGGAGTGGGGGAGGGGGCCGTCACGAGGCGGCCTCGGGGCTAAGGACGGCGAGAACGCCGGCGGCGGCCTCGTCGGGGGCGGGGGCGTTGCGACCGACGACGGTGATGCGCGGTCCGCCGGCGCCGAGGTGGGCGGAGAGGGCGGCATTAAGCGCCTTGTCGTCGGCGGGGTCGCGCTCGGGAGCGACGAAGACGACGGCGCCGCCGCCCTTTTCGCGCATGAGCTGGCCGAAGGCCTGGGCAGCGAGCAGGGGCGTACGGTGGCGACCGGCGAAGGCGCGCTTCTCCTCCACGGGGGAGTCGGGGCTGGGGGTAGGCAACGAGGAGACGACGATGATCGCGTCGCAGCGACCAAGCTGGCTCCAGGTCTTCTGGGTGAAGGCGCCCATCTGCTCAGGATCGGATGCCTCGATGACGTCGGCGAAGTGGTCGCGGCCCAGGGCCCAGACCTCGTTGGCGACCGAGTTCACCGAGAACTCCTGATCGGGGATGGCGTTGAAGGTGGCCAGGGCGACCGAGGCGCCCGCCTCCGCGACGGCGACGGCGACGGCGCGGTGGTGGGCGTCTCCGCCGCCGATGGTGGCAATGACCTGTCCGGAGAGCGCGTCGTTGGGCATGGCCTTCGTTACCGGAGGACGAACAGCAGCGTGGGGAGGAGCAGCCCCATCAGGAACAGGAGGGCAACGCCGATGCCGATCGTGTTCCAGTCGCGGCGGCGATGGCCGCCGGCGTAGTACTGCTGCTCCCAGGAGCCATCGAGGAGGTCCCGGTCGCGCTCGTCGGGGCCGAACACGACATCTTCGGCTTCGTCATCGAAGTCGTCGTACTCGTCGTACGGGTCAGCTTCGGGCATGAGCTCATGCTAGCGAACGGAGGCGCTGTGGTCGTCCGAACGGAAGTCCCACTCGATGCGGGCGGGGCGGGGGATGCCGAAGAGGCCGAAGTGAAGCGTGCTGGCGACGAACGCGAATACGGCGATCCAGTAGCTACCATCGAGCACGATCATGAGAACGGTCGCGGCGACCCAGCCGAGGATGGCGAAGAGGCCGGCGGTCGTGTCGTCGCGGGAGTTGGCAACGGAGCCGGCCGTGAGGAAGGCGAAGACGGCGATCCAGGCGCCATCTCCGGTCACCGACAGGGTGACGCCGACGGCCGCCCAGCTGACCGCGACCGCGAGGCCGGTCAGGAAGGAGTTGCGGTCCATCGCGCTGTAGACGACTGCGCCCGTCGCGAGGAAGGCGAAGACGGACACCCAGGCGTTGTCGGGGTTCGCAGCGACAACCGCGGCTGCCCCGCCCCAGGTCCCGGCGATGGCGAGGACGCGGGCGAGCCCGACGCTGCGCCTGAATCCCACTGCGCCCATCGCAAGGGCGGCGAAGATGAGGATCCACCAGACATCGCCCTGGAGGACGGCGGCGGTGACGGCCCCAGCCCAGATGGCGGCAATGGAGAGGAGGGCGGTCGCCTTAAGCGTCACGGAAGAAACCCTTTTCGTCGCGGAGCTCGGGGCGGTCGACGAGGGCGCGCTGGTCGCCGAACTTCGTGTCGCGCCACTGGAGCGCGGCCTTGAGGCCGTGCTCGCGCGAGCGGGCGCCGAACTCGGCGACGCTCGGGGCGAGGTGGGCGCGGGCGTCGTTCTCGGTGGCGATGCGCTGAAGGGTGCGGGCGCCCATGAGCTCGAGGCCAATGTTGATGATGCGCTTGTTCGCCGAGAGCAGCTCCGTATCGATCATGGCGAGGCGATCGGCGAGGCCCTCGACCTCCTCTTCGAGCAGGTCCAGCGGGAGGGCCTTCATGACGAGGCCGATCTTGGCAGCATCGGCGCCGGTGACGAAGTCGCCGGAGAGCATGAGCCGCTTGGCCCACTGCGGGCCGACGTTGTAGAGCCACATGTTGTTGGGGAGTGCGCCCTGGGCGCGCGCGGGCGGGAAGCCGATGAGGGTGTCATCGGCGGCGATGATCATGTCGCAGAGGAGGGCGACATCGGTGCCGCCGGCGACGCAGTAGCCGTGGATCTGGGCGATGACGGGCTTGTGCATGTCGAAGATCGCCATGCGCAGGCGCTGGCCCTGCTCCATGCGCCAGGCGTCGTCGTCGAAGGAGCGGCCCTCGCGGGTGTGGTCGTCGGGGTCGCGCTCGGCGAGGGGGCGGGGGGTGAGGTCGTAGCCGGCGCTGAAGGCGCGTCCGGCGCCGCGCAGGATGACGGTATGGACGCGGTTGTCGTTGTCGGCGTCCCAGAGGGCCTGGTTCAGCTCCTGCTGGAGCTGGATGGAAAGCGCGTTCAGCTTCTCGGGGCGGTTGAGGGTGATGCGGGCTCGTCCGCGTTCGACTTCGTAGATGATGGTCTCGTAGTCCATGCGGACCTCCCGGAGGCGCCTGGTCGGCGGGTGCGTGAGGGCCATTCTAGCGATCGTTTCGGGGCGTTAGCGGGGCGTGTGGTATCGTCAGGGAACAACGGGCGCAGCGCCGGCGCTGCGAAGCGGGCGGAAGAGCCGCCGCCAGGCCCGGCGAACGAACATCAAGACGCCCCTACCGACCGCGCACGGAAGCGCGGCGACGAGAGGACAGTTTCCCCCTTTGCCTTTGCGATTGTTCCGACGTACCCGCACCGAGACCGAACCAGAGCTCCAGGACCAACCGACCGACCGAGCTAGCGCCAGCGGCGCCGCAACAGCGACGCTGGAGGCGCCCGTCTCGCGCACGAGCGAGGACGAGCGCGACCCGTCGCAGCCGCGACGCAGGCGTCGCCGCTCACGCGGCGGCCGCCGGCGGAGGCGTCCCGAGGGGGCGGAGGCCGCCCATGAGAACGGCTCGGCCGCACCCGCCAGGCGGCAACCGGTTCCCGCAGCCGACGACGACGACCGGACCGAACCGGCGGCGTTCCACGCGGTGGGCGTGCGCGGGGCGGGCCTGCGCGCGATCGACGACCTCGGGTTCGAGCAGCCGACCCCCATCCAGGAACGCTCGATGCCGCTTCTGTACGAGGGTCGCGACGTGGTCGGGCTGGCGCAGACGGGGACGGGCAAGACGCTCGCCTTCGGCGAGCCGCTGGCGCGCTCAATCGACCCCGGCCGGAACGAGGTCCAGGGCCTCGTGCTGGTTCCCACACGCGAGCTCTGCGACCAGGTGACCGAGGTCATCGCGCACCTGGGGGACTACTACGGCTTCACGACGATCCGGCTGGTGGGCGGCAAGCCCATCAACCGCGACCTTGAGGCGCTCGATCGCGGCGGCCACGTGATCGTGGGCACGCCGGGGCGGGTGATCGACCACCTGCGGCGGCGGACGCTCTCGCTGCGGCGGGCCCACTTCGTGGTGCTCGACGAGGCGGACGAGATGCTCGACATCGGGTTCGCCAAGGACATCGACCAGATCCTGCGGCAGGCGCCGCTCGACCGGCAGACGGCGCTCTTCAGCGCGACGATGCCGATGAGCATCAGCCGGCTGGTGTGGCGCTACATGCGTGACTCGGAGCGGATCGAGGCGGCGCCGACCCAGTTGCAGCCGGTGGACACCGTTCGGCAGCTGTACGTGGAAGTGGCCTCGCGGGACAAGTTCCACGCGCTGGAGCACCTGCACGACACGATGGACCTGGGCCGCTCGCTGATCTTCCGGCGGACGAAAGTCGGCGTGGACAAGCTGACCGCGGGTCTGCGACGCGACGGCATCCAGGCGCGCGCGATCCACGGCGACCTTCGCCAGGGCGAGCGCGACCGGGTGATGCGGGACTTCCGCAGCGGCAAGCTGGAGTGGCTGGTGGCGACGAACGTGGCCGCCCGCGGCCTCGACATTCCCGACATCGCGCACGTCGTGAACTACGACGTGCCCCAGAACGCGGAGGAGTACATCCACCGTGTGGGCCGCACGGCGCGCGCCGGCAAGGAAGGCTCGGCGATCACGTTCGTGGGGGAATGGGAGCTGGGGGAGTGGGAAGCGATCGTGGAGCGCGTGGGCGACGACGCCCTGGAGCACCTCGACATCCCAACCCGCTTCGACTAGCGAAGCCCAGAGCGTCTAGCGCCTAGGCGTCCTCGATGGTGATGGCGCCGCTGGGACAGATCTCGGCGGCGTCTTCGGCCGCCTCGATATCGTCGTCGCTCTCCGGGTGCTCGATGAGGATGTCGGGCCAGCCCAGGGAATCGGCCTTGAAGATGCTGGGCTGCAGGTAGTAGCACTGCCCGGCCTTCAGACAAATCGCTCGGTCGACGACGACTTTCTTCATTGCGACGCACCTCTTGCGGGTCGGTGAAGCATAGCCGATGCGGCGCTCAGGAACCGGCGACGACGGGGTTGCTGAGAATCCCCGCGCCGGTGACCTCGACCTCGACGGTGTCGCCGGGGCTGAGGGCCTGGGGCCGGCCGGGGGTGCCGCTGTAGATGATGTCGCCGGGCAGGAGCGTCATGACGGCGGCGGTGTAGCGCACGATCTCGGGAATATCGAGGATGAGCTCGTCGGAGCGCCCGTGCTGGGTCTCGACGCCGTTGGCGCGGGTGCGGACGTCGATCGCATCGTGGTCGAGTCCCGTCGCGATTGCGGGGCCGAAAACGCCGAAGGTGTCGGCGCCCTTGGCGCGCCACCACTGGCCGTCGTTCGCCTGCCAGTCGCGGGCGCTCACGTCGTTTCCGGCGGTGTAGCCAAAGATGCCGCCGAGGGCCTCCTCGCGAGTGGGGGCGCTGAGCTCGCGGCCGATCACGATGACAATCTCGCCCTCGGGGTCGACGCGGGCGGAGGCGGCGGGGAGCCGGATGGGGTCGCCGGGGCCGGCGATGGACGAGAGGGGCTTGAGGAAGAGGGTGGGCGGATCGGGCGCGGGCTGGCCGCCGAGGTGGCTCGCGTAGTTGAGCCCGACGCAGACGATGGAGCGGGGTTCGCAGGGGGGCAGGAGGCGGACGCCGGCGAGGTCGATCGCTTCGCCGGTGCGCTGGGCGCCGTCCCAGAAGGGTTCGGCGATGACAGCGATGCGGTCACCTTCGAGCAGGCCGGCTCCGGTGGAGCCGTCGGGGCGGGCGAAGCGTACGTAGCGGTCCATGGGGCCTCCCGATCGCGCTCCTAGAGGAGCACGAGGTTGTCGCGGTGGATGACCTCTTCGCCGTAGGCATAGCCGAGGGTCTCGGCGATGAGGTCGCTGCGAAGGCCGCGGATGCGCAGGACTTCGCTGCTGGCGTAGTTCGTAATGCCGGCCGCGACGCGCTTGCCGTCGTCATCGCGGACCTCGATGGCCTCGCCGCGCTCGAAGGCGCCCTCGACGTCCTTGACGCCAGCGGGGAGCAGGCTGCGCCCGCGCTCGCGCAGGGCGGATGCTGCGCCACCATCGACGACGAGATGGCCGCTCACACCGGCGTTCCCGAGGATCCAGCGCTTGCGGCTCTCGAGCTGGTTGGTGGCAGGAGAGAAGCGAGTGCCGATAGCCGTCCCTTCAGCCGCGGTCAGGAGGGCATCGGGTGTGCGGCCGTTGGCGATGACGACTGCGGCGCCACCCTGGGTCGCGACGCGCGCGGCGCTGACCTTCGAGGTCATGCCGCCCCGGCCGGGGCCGTCGCCGGCGGCGTCCTCGTGGCGCTCGTCGATCGCGTCGACCTCGTCGATGAGGCGGGCGGAGGGGTCGAGGGCGGGGTCGGCGGTGTAGAGGCCGTCAACATCGGTGAGGATGACGAGCAGATCGGCGTCGATCAGGTTCGCGACGAAGGCCGAGAGGCTGTCGTTTTCGCCGATGCGGGAGGCGAGCACCTCGTCGAGGGCGACGGCGTCGTTCTCGTTGACGACGGGGACGGCGCCACAGTCCAGAAGGTCGCGGAGCGTGGTGCGCGCGTTCAGGTAGCCGAGGCGGTCGCTGAGGTCGCGGCGGGTGAGGAGCACCTGGGCGACGACGGTGTCGTGCCATTCGAAGAGCTCGTCCCAGCTCTGCATGAGGTGGCTCTGGCCAACGCTGGCGAGGGCCTGGCGGCTCAGTTCGGGGGCATCGGGGCGGCGGCCGAGGACGTGGCGTCCGGCGGCCTGAGCGCCGCTGGAAACGATGGCCACCTCGCAGCCCGCTTCGCGCAAACGAGCGACCTGCCCCACGAGCCGGGACATCGCCACGAGATCGAGGCGATCCGAGCCGGCCGTGAGGAGGCTCGTGCCGAATTTGGCGACGATGCGGCGGTAGCGCATGGCTCCATGGTAGCGGCGCGGGGCGATGGCGCTACGTGGTGGAGCGCTGCGACCGCAGATCGGCGAGGCCGTACCATGCCCCGCATGGCCGCCGAGGGGTCGTCCGAGGGAAGGCTTGATGGCGCACGCCAGGGGCTCGCGATCGCGGCGGCGATCGTGGCGTTCGGCTTCCTGGGGTCGCGCCTGCTGGGGGTGGTGCGCACGGCGGCGATCGCGGATGCGTTCGGCGCAAGCCCGGAGCTCGACGCCTACTGGGTGGCCTTCCGCGTTCCCGACCTGATCTTCCAGGTGCTGGCTGGGGCGACGCTCGGAAGCGCGTTCATCCCCGTGTTCACACGGCTGTACCGGCGTGAGGGAACCGAGTCCGCGTGGAGGCTGGCGAGCAACGTCCTGACGATCGTGTTCGTCGCGACGGCCCTGCTTTGCCTGATTGCGCTGGCGCTGGCGCCGTGGCTCGTACCGCTGTTCGCGCCGGGGCTCGGCGACGACATCGGGCGCGGCGACGAGCTGACCTCGGAAGCGGTGAAGCTCACACGGATCATGCTGCTCTCGCCGCTGTTGCTCTCGGTGAGCGGGATGATCACGGGCATCCTGAACGCGCGGCAGCACTTCTTCCTGCCGGCGCTGGCGCCGTCGCTCTACAACATCGGGATCATCGTGGGGGCGCTGGCGCTGGCGGGGCGGTTCGGGGTGGAGGGGCTGGCGATCGGCGTCGTCGCGGGCTCGGCGGCGCACCTGGTCATCCAGATTCCGGGGCTCGTACGGGAACGGATGCGATACGGTTTCCGCCTCAACCTCGGCGACGCCCCCACGCTGGAGGTCGCGCGGCTGATGGCGCCACGCGTGCTGGGGCTGGCGGCGGCGCAGGCGAATTTCGTCGTGACGACGACGTTCTTCGCTTCGAAGGTCGGGACGTCGGCCATTTCGGGGCTGACGTTCGCGTGGCTGATCGCGAGCCTGCCGGTTGCACTCTTCGGCATTGCCCTCTCGACGGCGGCGTTCCCGACGCTGGCGGAACATGAGGCGGCGGGGGACCGGCGCAGCCTCCTTGAGACGGTCTCGCGGGTGTTACGGACGATCCTGTTCTTCTCAATACCGGCGGCCCTGGGGCTGGCGTTCCTGCGGGAGCCGGCAACGATGGTGCTGCTCGAACGAGGCGCGTTCGGGGCGAGCGACACGGCGATTACCTCGGCGGCGCTGGGATTTCTCTGCCTCAGCATCGTGCCGCAGGCCGCGATCGAGATTCACAGCCGCGGCTTCTATGCACTCGGCGACACGCGCACGCCGGTTCTGCTGACGGTCGGGGCAGTGGTGGTGAACATCGTCCTGAGCACGATCCTCTGGGAGCGGTACGGGGTGGAGGGGCTGGCGATCTCGCTGTCGGTGGCCTCGTGGCTGGAGTGGATCTTCCTGTACTGGCTGTACGCGAGGCGGACGGGGTCGGCGGCGGATGCGTTCCGGGACCTGCACGCGATCGCGCGCATCGCGGCGGCGGCAGCGGCGATGGCGCTGTTCCTCGGGCTGGTGCTACCGACGTTCGACGAGCCGGGGTCGGCGGCAGCGTGGGTGACGGTCTTCGCCGCCGCGATCGCGGGGCTGGCGGTGTACTTGGGGGTGGCGATCCTGCTGCGGGTGGAGGAGGTCGACGAGGCACGAAGCCGATTGCTGTCGCTGCTTCGGCCTCGGGAGTAGCGCCCTTCAGACGCTGATGAGCTCGGTCTCGATGTCGATGACCTCGGCGTCGAGCCGCCACCCCTCAACGGCGCTGGCTATCTCCTGGAGCTGGGCGTCGGCGTGCGCGCTCTCGCTGGAGAGGCAGGCGACGGCGATGGTCGTCAAGTCGAGAGCGTCGAGGTCGCCGGCCTCGCTAACGGCGGCGTTGTAGCGATGGCGCAGGCGTTCGACTACCGACTTCACGAGGGCGCGCTTCTCCTTGCGCGAGTGGGCGACGAAGCGGAGGCGGATGCGGAGGAGGCCGAGGACCATCGGTGCGGCTCAGATGTCGACGGTTTCGGGAGGGTCGTCCTCGGGGAGGGGCGGGAGGTCGGAGGGGCCGAGGAGGCCGAAGTGCTCGTAGAAACGGGGTGCGGGGCGGTAGAGGCGGGGGCGTCCAGGCGAGCGAGCGGTGCCGACGTTCTCGATGAGGCCACGCTGCTCGAGGTTCGCGACGATCCGGTCGGAGTTGACCCCGCGGATGGCCTCGACTTCGCCACGTGTGCAGGGCTGGCGGTAGGCAACGATGGTGAGGGTCTCGAGGGCGGCTCGCGAGAGGCGCACGGCGGCTTCCTGGCCCAGGAGCTGGGAGACGTAGGGCGCGTATTCGGGGGCCGTGACGAGCTGGTAGCGCCCACCCTCCTCCTGGAGGCGGAGGCCGCGGGCCTCGTAATCGGCTGCGAGCCGTTCGAGCCCGGTGCGGATGGAGCGCTCACCGACGCCGGTTGCGCGGGCGAGCGCAGCCGCGCCGAGCGGCTCTTCGGAGGCGAGGAGGAGGGCCTCCAGCACCCAGGGGAGCTCGTCGCGGGAGGGGCGGTCGGGAGGGGTGGGGTCGGTCATACGGCACTCCCCACGCTGGCCGCGAGACCATCGCCCAGGGGCTCTCCGAGGGCGGCGGGCGTAATGCGACCCGCCAGGTCGTCGGCGCTCTGGGCGTAGACGGAGACGTAGTTGTCGGTGAGTCCGTGCCAGCGAACGCCCTCGGGTGTCGTGCGCTGTTCCTCCCAGAGCACGGGGCGGACCTCGCCGCTGAATCGGGCGCGGAAGGCGGCAGCGAGGTCATCGGCGAGCGCAAGGAGCCGGGCCATGCGCTCCTTGCGAACCTCGACCGGAACCTGGTCGGGCATGCCGGCAGCGGCGGTGCGGGCGCGGGGGGAGTAGGGGAAGGCGTGAATGCGGGCGAAGGCGGCCTCCTCACAGAGACCGAGGGTGGCGGCGAAGTCGCCGTCGGTTTCGCCGGGAAAGCCCGCGATGACATCGGTGGTGACGGCAGCATCGGGGACGGCTGCGCGGATGCGTGCGAGGGCGTTCCAGTAGTCAGCGATGTCGTAGCGGCGGCGCATGCGCGCGAGAACGGGGTCGGCGCCGGACTGGAGGGCGAGGTGGAAGTGGGGCATGAGGCGGGGATCGTCCCAGAGGGCGAGTAGCTCGGGGGTAATGTCCTGGGGCTGGAGGGAGCTGAAGCGCAGGCGCGGGGTCTCCGTCAGGGCGAGCACCCCGGCGATCAGGTCGCGGGGAGTGAGGGGATCGGGGAGGTCGCGGCCCCAGGCGCCGAGTTGGGTGCCGGTCAACACGACCTCGCGGGCGCCGCGGGCGTGGGCGGCGACGACATCCCGGGAAACGTCGTCGATCGACCGCGAGACCTCGCGGCCACGGGTTCGGGGAACGATGCAGAAGGCACAGACGTCGTTGCAGCCCTCCTGCGCCTTCACGAACGAGCGGGTGTGGAGGGCGGAAGAGGGCGCGGGGGAGAGCGGGGAGGGGGCAGGGGCGAACGCGGTCAGCGTCTCGACGAGGCGGGCATGCTCAGCCTCGGTCGTGCCGGTAACGAAGTCGGCGCCGAGCGCCTCGACGACCTCCTCCCCTGCGGAGCGCGGATAGCAGCCGGTCACGGCGACAGGGGCGGCGGGGGAGAGGCGGCGGGCGGCGCGGATGAGGCGTCGCGACTTGCGGTCGGCGGCGTGGGTGACGGAGCAGGTGTTGACGACGACGGCATCGGCCTCGCACATGGCATCGACGACGTCGTAGCCGGCTGCACCGAGGCGGGCGGCGATGGACTCGCTATCGGCGAGGTTGAGCTTGCAGCCGAGGGTGAGCACGGACGCGACGGGGCGGCGGGGCATGGCGGTATGGTATCGCCACGGGGAGACAGGGGGCAGGGAGGGGCCGAGCAGGGAGGCAAGACCGTGAGTGAGACGCAGCCGGAGTCGGGCAGGTCAAGGGTGACCGTGCTGGCGCTCGACCGCTGGGGAAGCGTGCTCGTGGGAGGGGAAGGTCCGCCCTCGGCGATCCTGCGCGGGGGCGAGAGCGCCGACGCAGGGGCGCTCCGCGTGTTCGAGGAGACGACGGGTGAGCTTCTGGAAGAGCTGCACCTGTTTCGCGACGGAGAGGCCAGCCACCACATCTATTACTGCGACCCGGACCTCGATCTCGCTGAGCTCGATCCGCCCGCGGGAACCTCGCTTCGCTACATGGCGCCTGTCGAGATCGAGGAGGCCGGCCTGCCGGATGAGGCGCGGGCGCTGCTGACGCGATTCGTGGGGAGCAGCGCCTACCGGGCGATGTTCCACTAGCGGCGCGGCTGCGCCCAACAGCACTGGCCGTACCATGGAAGACCGAAGGAGTCCTCCGTGTCGGATGTCACGATCATCGTCGGCCTGCTGGCCGTTGTCGCGCTCATAGCTGCGAACGGCCTCTTTGTCGCGACCGAGTTCGCGTACGTCGCCGTGCGACGCACGCAGATCGAGCAGCTCGCGGGGCGCGGCCATGCGCGCGCGCGCCTCTTGCTGGGCTCGCTCAAGCGCCTCGATATGTGCATCGCGACGACGCAGCTGGGGGTCACCATGTCGAGCCTCGGGCTCGGCTGGGTGGGTGAGCCGGCGCTTGCGAGCCTGATCGAGCCCGGCCTTGAGGACCTGCTCGGGGACGCGTTGGGGACGGCCGCCGCCCACACGATCGCGGTGACGGTGGCGTTCATCTTCATCACGGCGGTGCTGATCGTGTTCGGGGAACTGGCCCCGAAACACATCGCCCTGGCCCGGGCCGAGCGCACAGCGCTCCTGGTGGCCGCTCCGATCGAGGTGTTCACCCGCATCCTGCGGCCCTTCATCTGGCTCCTGAACGGGATGGGCGTGGGCGTCGCGCGGTTGGCCGGCGTACGGCCCGTGCGGGAACGGCAGTCGACGCTCGCGCCGGAGGAGCTCGAGCTGGTGATGGAGGCGAGCGCGCGGGCGGGGCTGCTCTCGACGGCAGAGGTGTTGCTGGCGAGCCGGGGCCTCGAATTCGGCGAGATTCAGGCGGACCAGATCATGGCGCCGCGCCGGGACGTCGCGGCGATCGATGCCGACTCCTCGATGGACGAGGTGCTGGCGATCACGGGGGAGCACCCGCACCGGCGCTACCCGGTCTACGAGGGCGACCTCGACCACGTTATCGGGCTGCTCGATACGAAGGACTTGATGCGGGTCGTGCGGGAAGGCGGCGAGGACTGGCGCTCCGTTATCGGTCCGGTGGTCGCGATCCCCGAGTCGGTCAGCCTCGAGGTCGCGGTCACGGAGATGCGTGCGCAGGGCGCGAATCTGGTCGTGCTCATCGATGAGCACGGCGGCACGAGCGGCATCCTGAGCGGCGACGACGTGCTCGCGCGGCTGCTCGGGCAGTGGCACGCCGGGACCCGCCAGCAGGCGGGCGAGCGCGTGCGCTCGCTGCCGAACGGGAACCTGCTGCTGGACGGCCTCGCCCTTGTCTCGGACCTGGAGGACGTGGCGGAGATCGAGCTCGAAGGCACAGGCGAGGACTTCGACACGGTCAGCGGCTTCGTAATGGAGCGGCTGGGGCGGATCCCCGCCGTCGGCGAGCGGTTCGAGGAAGCGGGCTTCGAGTTCCAGGTGACGGCGATGGACGGCCGGCGCGTGGCACGCGTGGTCGCGAGGCGGGGCGTGCCCGTGGAGCAGGGCTAGCCGGGAGCGAGCGCGGGCAGGAAACGGGCGAGAGCGGCCCGCAGGAGGCGCATCGCCTCGGGCTGGGCGCGCCGCATGGCCTCGGCAATGGCGAGTCCCGCCAGCGAGACGATGGCCCCGTAGACGGCATCGATGATGAAGTGGTTCGCCGTCACGACGATGGAAAAGAACATGAGGACGGGCCACATCACCCCTCCGAAGACGATCCAGGCGTGGTGGCGCCCGACCCAGGCGAAGGCTCCGCCGAGGAGCATCGACCAGCCGAAGTGGAGGCTGGGCACAGCCGCGTAGGGATTCACGAAGGCCTGGGCTTCCTGCGCCTGGTAGCCGACGCGGTCGAGGACGGCCATGGTGTCGATGTAGCCGGCGAAAGGGACGAGGCGGGGTGGAGCCACCGGATAGAGCGCGTAGATGACGACGCCGATCGCGCCCGAGGCGAGGAAGGCCGTGCGCATGAGGCCGTAGGTTGAGCGGTGCCAGACCCAGAGGAAGACGGCGAGCACGATCACCAGGGGCATGTGGCCCCAGAAGTAGACCCAGTTCATCGCGCGGACGGCCCAGTACTCGTCGATGATCCAGGACTGCCATTCGACCTCCCAGTAGAAACCGAGTGCGCGTTCGAGCTCGATGAGGTCGAGGCCGTTGGAGAGGGCTTCGCCGGCGCGGTCGACGACGGCGCCACGGATGAAGAAGTAGACGAGGAAGGCGATCACCACCACGACCGCTTCCTGGATGCCGGTGCGCCGGGTGAAGTGCCAGAAGCGGAGGGCGTTGGCTCGCGAGAGGTCCATGCTGATGGCCATGGCGATGGGGCGCGGCTTGCCGCCTCAGAGGGGACGGCTACACTCTCCGGTGGCGCACGCTACCAAACTTCCGGAAGAGGGCCAACGATGGAGATTTCAGTCGTCCAGGGTGACATCAGCAAGGCGGAGGCGGATGTCGTCGTCGTCAATCTATTCGAGGGCGTGACAAGCCCGGGCGGGGCCACGGGCGCCGTCGACCGCGCGCTCGACGGGGCGATCAGCAAACTCATCGAACTGGGCGACATCCGGGGAAAGGCGGGGGAACGGACGACGATCCACACCTTCGGGAAGATTCCGGCGCCGCGCGTGCTCGTGGCGGGGCTGGGCAAGGCGGACGACTTCGACGTCCACGCCGTGCGCAACCTCTCGGCGGAGGTGGCGCGCGCCTGCCGGAGGCCGGCGGTGAACACCGTCGCCACGGTCGTCCACGGGGCTGGCATCGGCGGGCTTGACCCGGATGCCTGCGCGCAGGCGGTTGCGGAGGGGGCGCTGCTGGGGGCCTACCAGTTCCTTCGCTACAAGACGGAGGCGGACGACGACGACAAGGCCGCCATCGGGCAGCTCACGATCGTCGAGCACGACGCCTCGAAGGTGGAGGGGATGGCGGCGGCGGCGAACCGCGGTCGCGTGATGGCGGAAGCGACGAACCTCGCGCGGGACCTCGCGAACGAGCCCGCGAACAACCTGAATCCGACCGACCTCGCTGGTCGAGCGGCGGACGTGGCGAGCGCGCCCAACCTCGAGATCGAGGTGATGGAGGAAGAGGAGATGGCAGCAAAGGGCATGGGCTCGCTGCTGTCGGTGGCGCGCGGGAGCATACAGCCGGCCAAGCTGGTGCGGATCAGCTACAAGGGCCGGGGAGGCGAGGGGTACGACCTCGCGCTCGTGGGGAAGGGCATCACCTTCGACACCGGCGGGATCAGCATCAAGCCGGCGCAGGGCATGGAGGCGATGAAGGCCGACATGACGGGCGCCGCCTCGGTGATCGCGGCGATGCAGGCGGTCGCGGCGCTCGCGCCGAAGGCCGACATCCTCGCGATCGCACCCTGCACGGAGAACATGCCCGGCGGGAACGCGACCCGGCCCGGGGACGTAGTCTCGGCGATGAACGGCAAGACGATCGAGATTCTGAATACGGACGCCGAGGGGCGCCTCGTCCTCGCCGACGGGCTCTGCTACGCGCGGGAGCTGGGCGCCCGTCACCTCGTCGACGTGGCAACGCTCACGGGCGCGGTCAGTGTCGCGCTCGGCGACCAGTGCTACGGCCTGATGACGAACAACGACGCGCTGGCGAAGCGTTTCGAGGCGGCCGCCGAGGCCGCCGGCGAGCGCAGTTGGCGGCTTCCGATGTTCAAGGAGTACGGGGAGCAGCTCAAGAGCAACGTCAGCGTGGTCAAGAACATCGGGGGCCGCCAGGCGGGAAGCATCACGGCGGCGAAGTTCCTCGAGCACTTCGTCGACGAGAAGCCGTGGGTACACCTCGACATCGCCGGCGTGGACATGGCCTCGAAGGACAAGGGCTGGATCACGAAGGGCGCGAGCGGGCAGGTCGTGCGCGCCCTCGTGAATCTCGCGGTCGGCTTCGCGGACGAGTAGGGCAGCGCACTTGGCCGAACTCTTCCCCCGCAGCGCCACCTACGACGAGTCGTGGGTGACGGAGAACCGCATGGGGCCGAACGTGCTCTGGCTCGCGGAGTCGCTGGCGGAGCGAATGACGCTCGAGCCGGGAATGCGGGTGATGGACCTCGGCTGCGGGAGGGGGCTGAGCTCGGTCTTCCTCGCGCGCGAGTTCGGGGTGGAGGTGTGGGCGACGGACCTCTGGATCAAGCCGACGGACAACTGGGAACGCATCCGGGAAGCGGGGCTGGAGGGGCAGGTCCACCCCATCTACGCGGAGGCGCACCAGCTGCCGTACGCGGAGGGCTTTTTCGACGCGATCGTGAGCCTGGACGCCTACCAGTATTTCGGAACGGCCGACCTCTACGTGCAGTACCTGGCGACCTTCCTGCGGCCGGGCGGGGAGATCGGCATCGTGTGCCCCGCGTTTCGTCGTGAGCTCGGCCCGGACGACGTTCCCGACTCCCTCACCGACCTCTACGGCGAGGGCGGCTTTCACGCCTTCCACACGAGCAGCTGGTGGCGCGACCACTGGCGCAAGGCGGCAGCCGTGGAGGTAACGCTGGCGGACGAGCCTCCCGAGGCGGACGCGATCTGGGAGGAATTCATCCCGCACACGCGTCCCCAGGAGCAGGTATCTCTCTCGGCCGATGCGGAAGGCGAGCGCGTGCTGACGTTCGCGCGGGTGGTGGCACGCCGATGACGGATCTGTTCCCCCGCAGCGCCGCCTACGACGAGGAGTGGGTCAACGCGAACCGCATGGGGCCGAACGTGCTCTGGCTGGCGGAGTCGCTGGCCGAACAGATGACACTCGAGCCGGGCATGCGGGTGATGGACCTCGGCTGTGGCAGGGGCCTGAGCTCGGTGTTCCTCGCGCGCGAGTTCGGCGTCGAGGTGTGGGCGACGGACCTCTGGATCAAGCCGACGGACAACTGGGAGCGCATCCGGGAAGCGGGGCTGGAGGGACAGATCCGCCCGGTCTATGCGGAGGCGCACCAGCTGCCGTACGCGGAGGGCTTCTTCGACGCGATCGTGAGCCTTGACGCGTACCACTACTTCGGCGACGCGGTCCTCTACCTTGACTACCTCGCCCGCTTCCTGCGGCCGGGCGGGGAGATTGGCATCGTCTGTCCCGGCTTCCGCCGGGAGCTCGACCCCGACGACGTGCCCGGCTACCTCACCGACTACCACGGGGCAGGCGCCTACTCGTTCCACACGCCCGATTGGTGGCGCGACCACTGGCGCAAGACGGCACTGGTGGAGGTGACGTGCGCGGACGAGCCGCCGGAGTCGGACGCCATCTGGGAAGAGTTCATCCCGCACACCCTAGACGAGGAGCAGGCGGCGATCAGGGACGATGCGGCCGGGGAACGGCTGTTGTCGTTCGCGCGGGTGGTGGCGCGCAAGCGGTAGCGGGGCCAGTGACGGGGCGGGGCGCGGTCCTCTAGGATTCCGCCATGGCTGATTATCAGGACATCCTCACCGAAAAGCGGGACCGCCACGCGATCATCACCCTCAACCGGCCCGAGAAGATGAACGCGCTGAGCCACAACCTTCGCGCCGAGGTATTCGACGCGATGAAGCACTTCGAGCTCGACGAGAGCGTGAAGGTCATCATCCTGCGGGGCTCGGGCCGGGCTTTCAGCGCGGGGTACGACCTCTCGGGGACGCCGCCGGACGAGCACAGTTATGTCGATACACGGAGCGGGCTCCCGGGCGTCGGGCCGATCCATCCGGGCCAGGGCCAGTGGCCGCAGCACCTGCTGAGCGGCTACTGGCAGATCTGGGACCTGACGAAGCCGGTCATCGCGCAGGTCCACGGCTACTGCCTCGCGGGGGGCACCGAGCTGGCGACGATGTGCGACCTGATGTTCATCGCCGAGGACGCGATCATCGGGTATCCGCCGGTGCGGGCGATGACGAGCGTCGACATCATCTACCACCCCTGGCACATGCATCAGAAGAAGGCGCGCGAGCTGCTCTACACGGGCGACAGCCTCACGGGGCTGGAGGCGGTGGAGGTGGGCTGGGCGAACCGGGCGATGCCGGTCGAGGACCTGTGCGAGGTGACGGAGGCGTTCGCCGAGCGCATCGCCAACATCGACTCGCCGATGCTGCAGATGACGAAGCGCCAGGTGAACCGCGTCTACGAGATCATGGGGATTCGCACCTCGATGGCAGTGGGGGCGGACATCCAGGCCCTCAGCTCCGTGCGTCCCGGGGGTGGGGAGTTCGGCCGCATCTCGCGGGAGAAGGGGCTGAAGGCCGCCCTCGACTGGCGAGACGGCCCCTTCGAGGACTACGGGAAGGCGCCTCCGGGCACGGCTCGACCGAGCGCCGCGACCTGGTGAGCGACGCGCCCGGCGACGCGAACTCCGAGGCGTTCGCGCGGCACTTCGCCGAGCACCCGCTGCACCGGGCGCTGGGCGTTCGGCTGGAGGAGCGACGCGAGGACTTCGCGCGCATCTCGATCGCGCCGAGCGCGGTCACGCAGGGGGGCGTGGCGGGCGGGCTCCACGGGGGCATCCTCGCGGCGCTCGTCGACATCGTGATGCTGGCAGCGCTCTCGACGGTGCAGCGCCCGGGACAGGAGCCGGCGGGCACGGCCGACCTCAACATCACCTACCTGCGGCCGGCGCTCGGGGCGCGCATCTACGCGGAGGGGACGGTGGTGAAGCGGGGCCGGCAGCTGGCGATGATCGAGGTCAGCATCCTCGACGAGCAGGACCGGCTCTGTGCGAAGGGGCGGACGCTCTACGCCTTCCGCAGCGGCTAGCTCTCCTCCGCCTCCGCCGCGGCCTCCAGGTCGAGGTCCGCGAAGACGGTGCGCACGAGCTCGTACATGCGGGTCGCGATACGCACCCCGAGGGCGATGTCCTCGGTGCCTTCAAGGCCGTTCTGGGCGACGGCGTGGACGATGCGGCCGGTGCGGAAGCAGACGACCGTCTCGACGAGGCGACCGATCTCCGTGGTTGGCTGCCCGACGATGAAGCCCTCGGCGCCGTCGCCGATGTCGGCGACCCAGAAGTCGGTGTAGTCGGTGACGGTTCGCTCGTTGATGAGGCTTCCGCAGTAGAGGCTCATCGAGTCCTCAGCGGACTCGACATCGGCGTAGAGGGTGGACTGAATCGTGATGAGCGCGGGACCGCCAAGGTGGGTGAATGGCTCCTCCCAGGAGAACTCGCGCACGGCGCCGATGATGCGCCCGCGGGCCTCAAGCTGATTGACCTTGCCCCGGAGATTCTCGACATCGAAGAGCTGCGCCCACTCCCCGTTGTCGAAGGTGTTCGTGTTCGCGTTCTCCATGGCGAGGGGCAGGTCCTCAAGGTCCAGGAGCATGTCTTCCAGCGGGTAGGCGTCGTCGGGGAGGTTCGTGGCGAACTCCTCCTCCTCGCCGGCGCAGGCGGCGAGGAACACGAGCCCAAGGGCCGCGAGGAAGGGGAGAAGCGTCAACCGAAGTGAGGCGCGTCGCACGTGGAGGCTCATCGTACCGGAGAGCGGGGGTGGCGGCTGCGGCGCGGGGAGGCCACGATGGGGTCCGGGTAAAGGGGATGGCGCATTGACGGGCTTCATAGCAGGAGCGCTGGTGCTGATCGCGGTCGGGATCGTCGTGGGGGCGGTGGTGTTTCGCTGGCGACGGGCGATCGAGGCGCTGCGGGTGTTGCGCCGGATTGGATGGGCCTACGTGATCGCGATCGTCCTGCTGGCAGTCATCTACGTCGTGCGGGACGGCGGGCTCTGAAGCCATGCGCGTCCTCGTGGCGCCCCAGGAATTCAAGGAGAGCCTGACCGCGGAGGAGGCGGCCTCCGCCATTGCCCGCGGCATCGCCGGCGCGCGGCCGGACTGGGCGATTGAGGAGCTGCCGCTTTCGGACGGGGGTCCGGGCTTCCTCGCGGCGCTCGCGCGGGCCACGGGCGGGCAGGAGCGTGCCGTGGCGACGCATGACGCGCTCGGACGGGCGCGGACGGCGCAGGTGCTGGACATCGCCGGGACGGGAACCTGCGCGGTCGAGGCGGCGATGGCGAACGGCCTCGCACTGATCGAGCGGCAGGAGCGGGACACGCTACTGGCCAGCACCGAGGGCGTCGGGGAGCTGATCGCCGCCGCGCTCGCAGGCAATCCGAGGCGGGTCGTGGTCGGGGTGGGGGGCAGCGCCACGAGCGACGGGGGCTCGGGGATGGCGCGAGCGCTGGGGGCGCGTTTTCGCGACGGGGCAGGCCGTGACCTGACGCCGGGGGCGGCTCCACTCGCCGAACTGGCGCGCATCGACTGGTCGCCGCCGGAAGCGCTTGCGGGGGTGGAGGTGCTCGTCGCGACGGACGTGACGAACCCGCTGGTGGGGCCGCAGGGGGCAGCAGCGGTGTTCGGACCGCAGAAGGGGGCTTCGCCAGACGATGTCGGGGCGATCGAAGCCGCGCTGCAGCGCTATGCGGCGGTCGTCGAGCGTTCGCTTGGGGTCGCAATCGCGGATGTGCCGGGAGCGGGAGCGGCGGGAGGGCTGGGAGGCGGCCTTGTGGCGTTCCTGGGCGGACGCATCATGAGCGGCTTCGACGTGGTGGCAGAGGCGGTGGGGCTTGAGGAACGCCTACGACGGGCGGATGTCGTCGTGACGGGGGAGGGGAGCTACGACGGGCAGTCGGAGCAGGGGAAGACGGTGGGGCGGCTACGGCAGCTCGCCTCGGAGGCGGACACCGGCTGTGTCGTGCTGGCGGGACGAGCGGCGGCGGTTGCGGCGGGGGACGTGCTCACGCTGGCCGAGATCGAGCCGGACGCGGAGGCATCGATGCGGAATGCGGCGGCGCTGCTGGAGGAACTGGCGGCGCGCTGGGCGCGCTCAGCTGCCGTCTGAAGCGCGGTCGAGGGTGCGGCGCGCCTGCCGGGCACGGGGCGCATCGACGACCATTCCGTCACGGCGCGCCACCCAGGCCCCCTCGTCACGCGACTCGTAGGCCTCGATGTCGGCGCGGGCGCGTTTCACGACCGTGTCAGTCGGACTGAAGACGTCGTTGGCGACAGCGACGAGGCGGGCGTCGTCGAGGACGGCGCCGGCGAAGCCGTAGTTGGCCATATCGCGCAGTTCAAGCGAGCTGCCGTCGATGAGGGCAACGGTCTCGTGGGCGGCGGCGGCCGCGACTACGCTGCCGCGCGCGTAGGCGAGGCGAGGGCCACTCTCTTCGTACCGCGCGCCAATATCGCGGGCGAACGGCTCGGAGGCGAGCACGAGGCCGGCCGTGCGGGGAGCGGCGGCGAGGCTCTCGGCGGCGCGCAGGAGGCCGCGGGCCGTGTCGATGACAGGGAAGAGGGCGACCTGACCCGGTTCGATGTCGCGGGTGTGCTCGAACTCGCGCAGGATGACCGCAGTGTCGCGCACGTCCTGGGGCTCGGTGCAGTGGGGCAGGAGGATGGCGGCCAGCCTGGAGCCGGTGATGGCGTCGAGGTCGCCGCGGGTGAGCTGCGTGCGAGGGTGGTTCACCGCAACGAGGGGGATCTTGCCCGCTTCCGCGACCCGCTCGACGGCTTCGGCAGCGGCGGCCCGCAACTCCTCTACCGGCTGCGTCTCATCGGTGAGGGAGAGCAGGATGGCGTCGGCGTCGGCCTCGAGGGCGGCGTCGAGGGAGTCGCCGGGGCGGGCGCGCAGGATGCTCCGAAGCCGCATCTAGACGCCGCCGGCCACGCTGCGGTCGAGGGTGGCGATGTGCAGGTCGCCACGCAAACCCATCACGCCCTGCAGATGATCGAGGGAGTGGCGGTAGACGACCTCGGCGATCCACTGGCAGGTGATCGGGCCCCAGTGGCCGTCGTCGCGCAGGCGGAGCCATGAGGTGTCGTCGAGCTCGCGGAAGACATCGAACTCCTCGTCGCGCACACGGCCGAGCTGCTCCATCAGGTCCCCGAGCGGGACGCCGGCTTCGTAGCGCTCGTCGCGCCAGACGCGGCGGCTGTAGTCGGCGGGCTCGAGCATTTCGGGGATGGCGGCCCAGCGGAGGAGGGGCAGATAGACGCGCTCTTCCATGTCGACCAGGTGGGAAACCTGCTCGTGGATGGACCATTCCTCGGGGTCGGGGGTCCAGTGGTGTTGGTCACCGGGGAGGTCGCGCACGGCCCAGGAAAGGTCGGCGGTGGTGGCGCGGAGCCGGGCAACCAGCTGTGTGCGGTATTCCGCAGTAAGGCTCACGCCACCTGAGTATAGCCACGGATGCGCAGTGGACCAGTGGGGGGAGCCCCTAGACGAGCTCGAGGGGCTCGCCCTCGAAGGTGCGGGAACCGCGCCGCAGCTCGATGAGCTCGCCGACCTTCACCACGCAGTCCCCCACCGGGACGTCCTGAACACCGCAGACGTTGCAGGCGCCGTGGTGGCAGTCGCCGACGGTGTGTTCGCGGAAGACGTCGCGCCACTGGCCGCGCAGGTAGCTCTTGTTGACGCCGCTGGCGACGTGGTCCCAGGGGAGGGGGGCGAAGGTGTCCCATTCCTCGTGCGCGAACCAGCCGGCATCGACGCCGGCGGCGGCGAAGGCGTCGTCCCAGAGCTCGGGGCGGAAGTGCTCGCTCCAGGCGTCGAAGGTGGCGCCGGCGCGCCAGGCGTGCTCGACGGCCTCGGCGACGCGACGGTCGCCACGGCTGAGGACGACCTCGATGCGGCTGTCGGCGGGGTCGTTCCAGCTGAAGTCGACACCGGCGGCACGGCAGCCGTCCTTGAGCAGGCGGTGCTTGGGGGTGAGCTCGTCGGCGGTGTCCTGCCGAGCCCACTGGAAGGGCGTGTGCGCCTTGGGCACATGGTTGCTGGTGCTGACGCGCACGCGCGCGCGCTTGCCGGCGTGCTCGCGGCCGATCTCCTTCACGTGGCGGCCGAGGTCGACGATGCCCTCGACATCGTCGAGGGTCTCGGAGGGAAGGCCGACCATGAAGTACATCTTGACGCTGGTCCAGCCGCGGGCGAAGGCGTTCGAGGCGGCGCCATAGAGGTCGTCCTCGCTGACGAGCTTGTTGATAGCGTTGCGGAGGCGCTGGCTGCCGGCCTCAGGGGCGAGCGTGAGGGTGTGCTTCTTGCCCTTCGCGATGGCGTTCGCGACATCGACGGAGAAGCTGTCGACGCGCGTGCTGGGGAGGGAGATCTTGAGGTCGGGGAACGTCGACGTGAGGGATTCGACCATCGGCACGATGCGGCTGTGGTCGGTGGTGCTGAGGGAGAGCAGGGAAAGCTCCTCGTAGCCGGTGTTGGCGAGGAGCTGGCGGGTCGCCTCGACGACCTCCTCGGGGCTGCGCTCGCGCGTGGGGCGGTAGATCATCCCGGCCTGGCAGAAGCGGCAGCCCTGCGTACAGCCGCGCTGGATCTCGACGGCGGCGCGGTCGTGGACGGTCTGGAGGAAGGGCACAATCGGTTTCGTGAGGGCGGCGGGGAGGGCCTCGACGACGCGGCGTTGGATTACGGGCGGGGCGGCCGCGTCGATGGGTTCGAGGGCGGCGAAGTGGCCGATCTCGTCGTAGCGCGCCTCGTAGAACGCGGGCACGTAGACGCCGGGCATGGCGAGCAGGTCGCGGAGGCGGGCGGAGCGGGGGGCGCCGTCGCGCTTCCAGGTGCGGACGAGGTCGGCGAGCTCGCCGATGGCATCCTCGCCCTCGCCAAGGACGAAGGCGTCGATGTAGGGGGCGAGGGGCTCGGGGTTGAAGGCGCAGCTTCCGCCCGCGACGACGATGGGGTCGTCCTCGCCGCGATCGCTTGAACGGGGGGCGATGCCCGCGAGGTCGAGCATGTTGAGGATGTTCGTGTAGGTGAGCTCGTACTGGAGGGTGAAGCCGAGGATGTCGAAGTCGCGCAGGGGGTGCCGGGTCTCGAGGCTCCAGAGGGGCGCGCCCTCGCGGCGCATCTCCGCCTCCATGTCGGGCCAGGGAGCGAAGGCGCGTTCGCAGACGACATCGTCCTGGCGGTTGAGGAGGTCGTAGAGGATGCCGAGGCCCATGTTCGACATGCCGATGTCGTAGGCGTCGGGGTAGGCGAGGGCGATGCGGACGGCGGCGGCGTCCCAGTCCTTCGTGACGGAGTTCCACTCGCCGCCGGTGTAGCGACCCGGCTTCGTGACACGGGCAAGCAGGTGGTCGATCGCGACTGTCATCGTTCCTCTCGCGGCGAGGTGAGCCGCGCCACTCACATGGTAGCGGGCGTCGGTGTAGTGTGCGGCCATGCAGGTCGACGCCGTAGTGGTCGCTGCGGGGCGCTCTACGCGCTTCGGGGAGGGGGACAAGCTGCTGGCCGACCTGAACGGGCTGCCGGTGATCGCGTGGTCGCTGGCGGCCCTGGCGGCGGCGCAGTCGATCGGCAGGGTCGCGATCGTGGGGCGTGAGGACTTGCTGGGGGCACTGGAGGCGATCGGGCAGGAGGTGCTGGGGGACGGGCTGGCAGCGGTGGTGGCCGGGGGCGCGAGGCGGCGGGACAGCGTGGAGGCGGGGTTGCGGGCGGTCACGAGCGACTACGTCGCCATCCACGACGGGGCGCGGCCGCTGGTGACGCCCAACCTGATCGACGCGTGCGTGGCAGAGGCGGAGCAGGCGGCGGGGGCGATCCTGGTGGAGCCGGTGACGGACACGATCAAGGAGGTGGAGGGGGCGACGATCGTGGCAAGCCCGGACAGGGGGCGCCTGCGGGCGGCGCAGACGCCGCAGGTGGTGCGTCGCGAGGCGTGGCTGGAGGCGGCAGCTCTCTCGGAGGGGGACGAGACGGACGACGCGGCCATGCTGGCGCGGGCAGGGCTGGAGGTGCGGGTGGTCGAGGGCGATCCGGCCAACCTGAAGGTGACGCGGCCGATCGACCTGACGCTGGCGCGGGCGCTGCTGGCGGAGCGGGGGGAGGGCTGATGCGAGTCGGCATCGGGGAGGACCTGCACCGCGTTGCGGAAGGGGGTCCGCTCATGCTGGGCGGGGTGGCGATCGAGGGGACGGTGGGGCTGGCCGGGCACAGCGATGCTGATGTGCTCCTGCACGCGATCACGGACGCGGTGCTGGGGGCGGCAGGGAAGGGCGACCTCGGGGCGCACTTCCCCAGCTCGGACGATCGCTGGGCGGGGGCGGACAGCAGTCTCTTCCTGACGGAGGCGCTGCGCATGGCGAGGGAGGACGGGTGGGTGCTGGCGAACCTCGACGCGACGGTGCGGGCGGAGCGGCCGCGGCTGGCCGGTCACCTGGCCGCGATCCGCGAGAGTGTCGCGCGGATCGCGGGGGTAGACGCGTCGCGGGCGAACGTGAAGGCGAAGAGCGGAGAGGGGCTGGACGCGGTGGGGCGCGGTGAGGCGATCGGGGCGACGGCGGTGGTGTTGCTAGAAGCGGCGCCGTAGCTCGAGCTACGACGCCGCTCCAGGCAGTTCCTAGTCGGAGTCGCCGTCGCCGGCGAAGGACGGTAGCGCGTCGGAGTCGGGAGTCTGCACCGCGACCGCCGCGCCGGCTTCGCTCTCGGCGAGCATGCGCTCCAGCTCGGCTTCCTCATCGAACTCGAGGGACTCCGGCAGGTCGAGCTCCGGGACGAACTCTCGGCGGGGCACCTCGATCTCCGCGCGGGCGGGGATGAGCTTGCCGATGATGACGTTCTCCTTGAGACCGACGAGCTTGTCGATCTTGCCCTCGACGGCGGCGTTCGTGAGGACGCGCGTCGTCTCCTGGAAGGAGGCGGCGGCGAGCCACGAGCTCGTGTTGAGCGAGGCCTTGGTAACGCCGAGGAGGACGGGCTGGGCGGTGGCGGGATCGCCACCCTCGGCCACGACCCTCGCGACGATCTCCTCGAACTCGCGCCGATCGATGAGGTCGCCCGGAAGGAGGCCGGTGTCGCCGGGGTGGTCGACGCGCACGCGGCGCAGCATCTGGCGGGTGATGACCTCGATGTGCTTGTCGTTGATGTTCACGCCCTGGGAGCGATAGACCTTCTGCACCTCGTCGACCATGTAGCGGCGAACGGCGTCGCGGCCCTGGATGGAGAGGATGTGCTGGGGGTTCTTCGCACCCTCGGTGATCTGGGCCCCCGCCTCGATCGCTTCACCCGAGCTGACCAGCAGGCGGGCGGCGGCGGGGATGGCATACTCGCGGTCCTCGCGGTCCTCGAAGACGACCTGGAGGGTCTTGCGGCCCTTCTTGCGCACGATGCCGGGGATGCGCGAGAGGAGCTCGGTCGAGACCTCAGCGCCCTCGTCGGCATCCTCCTTCTCGTCCTCCTCGGGCACGGCGGCAAGGACGCTGCCGGCGACGACGTGGTCGCCCTCGGCGACCTGCGCCTTCGCGCCCGCGGGGATGGCGTAGTCCTCGACGATGGTATCGACGTTGGAGACGCGGACGAGGCGCTGGCCGCCGTCCTCGAGGACCTCCACGACGCCGTCGATCTCGCTGATGATGGCCTCGCCCTTGGGGGCACGGGCCTCGAACAGCTCCTCGACGCGGGGAAGACCGCTGGTGATGTCGGTCGTGCCCGCAACGCCGCCGGTGTGGAAGGTGCGCATGGTGAGCTGGGTGCCCGGCTCGCCGATGGACTGGGCGGCGATGATGCCGACCGCCGTGCGTGGCCGCACGAGCTCGCCGCGGGCGAGGTCGCGCCCGTAGCAGAGCTGGCAGATGCCGCGCTCGGACTCGCAGGACATGGGCGTACGCACGTAGACGCGCGCCACCTCGAGCGCCTCAAGGCGCTCGGCGGCGGCCTCGTCGATTTCCTCGTTGCGGTCGACGATGATCTCGCCGGTGGCTTCATCGGTCACGGGCGCGGCGGCGTAGCGGCCGACGATGCGGTCGCGGAAGTCCTCCATGGTCTCGCGCTCATCGCGCCGCTCGATCCAGAGGCCGGTGGGCACATCGCAGTCGCGGTCGCCGATGATGACGTCCTGGGAGACATCGATCAGGCGGCGGGTGAGGTAGCCGGAGTCCGCGGTGCGGAGGGCGGTATCGGCAAGGCCCTTGCGGGCGCCGTGGGTGGAGATGAAGTACTCCAGCACCGTCAGTCCCTCGCGGAACGAGGCGCGGATGGGCTCGGGGATGATCTGGCCGTGGGGGTCGGCCATGAGGCCGCGCATGCCCGCCATCTGCCGGATCTGGGTGATGTTGCCCTTGGTGCCCGAGCTGGCCATGTAGTTGAGGGAGCCGTACTCGGAGAGGCTCTCGGCGATGTCGTTCTCGATGCGGCGCGTGGTCTCGCTCCACACCTCGACAGCGCCCTGGTAGCGCTCTTCCTCGGTGATGAGGCCCATCTGGTACTGGTCCTCGAGGTCGGCGACCAGCTGGTCGGCCTCGGCGATGAGCTCCTTCTTGTGGTGGGGCACCACGATCTCGTGGATGGCGATGGTGACGCCGCTCTGGGTGGCGAAGCGGAAGCCGACCTCCTTGATACGGTCGACGACCTCGGCGGTCGCCTCACTGCCGAGCTCGCGGTAGACGAGGGCGACGAGCCGCCGCAGGGCGGGACGGTCCATCGTGTAGTTCTGGAAGGGGAGGTCCTCCGGGAGCACCTCGTTGAAGATGATGCGCCCGATGGTGGTCTCCAGCAGCCGCGGCTCGTCCAGCGCGGCGGCGGGGCCGCCGCCATCCTCGCTGTCGGCGCTGTCGGCTGAAGGCTTGTCGGTCCGCACCTTGATGGGGGCGCGCAGGTCGACGGCGCCAAGGTCGAAGGCGAGCTTGGCCTCGTCGAAGGATGCGTAGATGCCCCGGGCGGGGGCGCCGTTGGCCTCGACGAAGGCGCCACGGGCGCTCTCGCTGACCTCGGTCATGTAGTACGAGCCGAGGACCATGTCGAGGGTGGGGGTGACGGTGGGGTCGCCGCTGGCCGGAGACAGCAGGTTCTTGGTGGAGAGCAGGATCTGCCTGGCCTCGGCCACGGCCTCGCGGCTGAGGGGCACGTGCACGGCCATCTGGTCGCCGTCGAAGTCGGCGTTGAAGGCGGCGCAAACAAGCGGGTGGAGCTGCACCGCGGAACCCTCGATGAGCACCGGCTGGAAGGCCTGGATGCCGAGCCGGTGGAGGGTGGGGGCGCGGTTGAGCAGCACCGGGCGATCGGTGATGACCTCGTCGAGCACGTCCCAGACCTCGGGGCGGGCGCGCTCGACGATGCGCTTGGCGCTCTTGATGTTGTGGGCGAGGCCCTTCGCCACGAGCGAGTGCATGACGAACGGCTTGAAGAGCTCGAGCGCCATCTTCTTGGGCAGGCCGCACTGGTGCAGCTTGAGCTCGGGGCCGACCACGATGACGGAACGGCCCGAGTAATCGACGCGCTTGCCGAGCAGGTTCTGGCGGAAGCGCCCCTGCTTGCCCTTGAGCATGTCGCTGAGGCTCTTCAGCTTGTGGTTGCCGCTCCCGCTCACGGCGCGCCCGCGGCGGCCGTTATCGACGAGGCTGTCGACGGCCTCCTGCAGCATGCGCTTCTCGTTGCGGATGATGATCTCGGGGGCGCCGAGGTCGAGCAGCCGCTTCAAGCGGTTGTTGCGGTTGATGACGCGGCGGTAGAGGTCGTTCAGGTCGCTGGTGGCGAAACGGCCGCCATCGAGCTGGACCATGGGGCGCAGCTCGGGCGGAAGCACGGGCAGGACCTCGAAGATCATCCAATCGGGCTTGTTACCGGACTCGATGAGGTCTTCGACGACCTGGAGGCGCTTGGTCGCCTTCTTGCGGCGCTGGCCGCTGGCGGAAGCGAGCTCGGTCTTGAGCTTGGCGCGAAGGGCGTCGAGGTCGAGCCGCTCGAGGACGCTGAGGACGGCCTCGGCGCCCATGGCCGCCTTGAAGACGTGCCCGAACATGTCGGACAGCTCGCGATAGCGGGTCTCGGTGAGAAGCTCGATGCGGTCGCTGCGGACCGGGTCGACGATGTCCTCGAGGTCGTTGAGGCGCTCCTGGAACTGCTCCTCGGTCTCCTTGCGGATCTCGGCGGCGCGCTCCTGGATGGGGTTGAGCTCGTCGTAGACGAGCGCCTTGGCCTCTTCCATGGCGCTCTCGACGACGGCCTTCTCGGCGGCGATGAGCTTCTTTGTCTCCTTGTCGAAGGCGGTGAGCTTCTTGCGGCCCTCGCGCTCGAGCTTGTTGCGGGCGGTCTTGGTCATCTTGTCGCCGGTAGCGACGATGACCTCGCCCTGGAAGACGTAGTCGCGCTCGGTGAGTTCGCCGATGATCTCGTTGGCGGCCTCGACGTTGCGCGCGGCCTCGGCCTCGATGGCGTCGCGGGTGGCGGCGCGCTCCTCTTCGAGCTTCGCAACCTGCTCGTCGCGCTTGGCCTCGAGCTCTTCCTGGGCGGCCACGAGCTGCAGCTCAAGGCGCTCCCGCTCGGGGGTGATGTCCGCGAGGCGATCGTCGATGGCGCGCGCGAGTTCCTTCTGGAGGTTCTCGATCTCGAAGTCGCGGTGGGTGTCGTCGACCGACGTGATCATGTACTGGGCGAAGTAGAGGACGCGCTCGAGGTTCCGCGGGGAGATGTCGAGCAGCAGGCCGAGCTTCGAGGGCGTGCCCTTGACGAACCAGATGTGGCTGACGGGGCTGGCCAGCTCGACGTGGCCCATGCGCTCGCGGCGCACCTTGGCGCGCGCGACTTCGACGCCGCACTTGTCGCAGATGATGCCCTTGTAGCGGACGCGCTTGTACTTGCCGCAGTAGCACTCGAAGTCCTTCGTGGGACCGAAGATCTTCTCGCAGAAGAGGCCGTCCTTCTCCGGCTTCAGCGTGCGGTAGTTGATGGTCTCCGGCTTGGTGACCTCACCGTAGGACCAGGAGCGAATCTGGGAGGGGCTGGCGAGCCCGATGCGGACCTGGTTGAAGTCATTGACTTCGAGCATTGAAGAGATCCTCCGATTCGAATCCGGAAAGGTTGATGCCGAGCTCGGGCAGCTCTCCGGCCGTCTCCTCGGTAAAGGAGACACTGCCCGAATCGTTGGAGACGTCGATGGAGAGACCGAGGCTCTGGAGCTCCTTGACGAGCACCTTGAAGGACTCGGGAACGCCCGGTTCGAGGACGTCCTCGCCCTTGACGATGGCCTCGTAGGTCTTGACGCGGCCGACGACGTCGTCGGACTTCACGGTGAGGAGCTCCTGGAGGATGTGGGCGGCGCCGTAGGCCTCGAGCGCCCAGACCTCCATCTCGCCGAAGCGCTGGCCGCCGAACTGCGCCTTGCCGCCCAGCGGCTGCTGGGTGATGAGGGAGTAGGGGCCCGTGCTGCGGGCGTGGATCTTGTCCTCAACCAGGTGGATGAGCTTGAGCATGTAGATGTAGCCGACGGTGACGGGCTGGTCGAACGGCTCGCCGCTGCGACCGTCGTAGAGGGTGGTCTTGCCGAAGAGGGGCGGCACCGCGCCGGTTTCGGCGAAGATGCGCTGGGTCTCCTCCTCCAGAGCCTCGATAGTGGCGGACTTCCTCGGCTTGCTGCCGGCCTGCTTGAGCCAGATCTCGAGGCAGGCGCGCTTGGCGGCGCCCTTCTCGGGCTGCTCGAAGATGGGGCCGGCGTCGTAGCCGTGTTCCTTGAGCCACTCGGCGGCGACGGGCTCGTCAAAGCCGTAGTCGCGCGGGTCGATGTAGTAGACGGCGCCGCTCTCGGCGGCCATCCAGGCACGCGCCAGCGAGTCGTCGAGGTCGCCGTCGTCGGCGCCATCGAAGACGGGGGTGCTGGCGCGGAAGCCGAGCGCCCGGGCGGCCCAGCCGAGGTGCGTCTCGAGCACCTGGCCGATATTCATTCGGCTGGGGACGCCGATGGGGTTGAGGATGATGTCGACGGGGGTGCCGTCGGGGAGGTAGGGCAGGTCCTCGCGAGGGAGGATGCGGCTGATGACGCCCTTGTTGCCGTGGCGCCCGGCCATCTTGTCGCCCTCGGCGATCTTGCGGCGCTGGGCGGTGCTGACGCGCACGAGCTTGTTGACGCCGGCGGGCAGGCCCTCGTGGTCCTCGCGGCTGAAGACGCGGACATCGATGACCTTGCCACGCTCACCGTGGGGGAGGCGAAGGCTGGTGTCCTTCACCTCGCGGGCCTTCTCGCCAAAGATGGCGCGGAGGAGCTTCTCCTCGGCGGTCAGCTCGGTCTCGCCCTTGGGCGTGATCTTGCCGACGAGAATGTCGCCCTCGCGGACCTCAGCGCCGATGCGGATGATGCCTTCCTCATCGAGGTTGGCGAGCGCTTCCTCACCGACGTTGGGGATGTCGCGCGTGATCTCCTCGGCGCCGAGCTTGGTGTCGCGCGCCTCGATCTCGTGCTTCTCGATGTGGATCGACGTGAACTTGTCCTCGCGGACGAGGTTCTCGCTGATGATGATGGCATCCTCGAAGTTGTAGCCCTCCCAGCTCATGAACGCGCAGAGCACGTTCTGGCCGAGGGCGAGCTCGCCGCCCTGGGTGCTGGAGCTATCGACGAGGGGCTGGTTCTCCTGGACGCGCTCGCCCCGGAAGACGAGCGGGCGCTGGTTGAGGCAGGTGCCCTGGTTGGATCGCTGGAACTTAATCAGCGGGATGCGCTGGGTGCCGAGGTTCTCGTCGTCGTAGTTGACGATGACCTGGGTCCCGGAGGCCTCGATGACCTCGCCATCGCCCTCGGCAACGAGGACGTGGCCGCTGTCGATGGCCGTACGGCCCTCCATGCCCGTGCCCACGAGCGGGGCTTCGGGCCGGACGAGGGGGACGGCCTGGCGCTGCATGTTCGAGCCCATGAGGGCGCGGTTCGCGTCGTCGTGCTCGAGGAAGGGGATGAGCGAGGCGGCGACGGAGACCATCTGCTTGGGGGAGACGTCGAGGAAGTCGATCTCGTGCGGGGCGACGAGCTTGAACTCCTCGTTGACGCGGACCTCGACGCGCTCATCGAGCACGCGGCCATCTTCGCCGACGCGGGTGTTGGCCTGACCGACCACGAAGCGATCCTCTTCGTCGGCGGTGAGATAGGTGACCTCATCGGCGACGACGGCCTGGACGGGAACGCGCAGGCCGGCCTTCTTCAGGCGGGTGGCGGTCCTCTTGTCGACAACGGTCCCGGCGTCGGCGATGACCTTGCCGTCGGCGTCTGTCACGTCCTCGCGAGTCTCCCTGCCGACCAGCTTGGGGTCGTCGGAGGCCATCTCGCTGATGACGCGGCGGTAGGGCGTCTCGATGAAGCCGAAGTCGTTGAGGCGGCCGTAGGTCGCGAGCGAGCCGATGAGGCCGATGTTCGGCCCCTCGGGGGTCTCGATGGGGCAGATGCGGCCGTAGTGGCTGTGGTGCACGTCGCGCACATCGAAGCCGGCGCGGTCGCGGGAGAGGCCGCCGGGCCCGAGGGCGCTGAGGCGTCGCTTGTGAGTCAGCTCGGCCAGCGGGTTGGTCTGGTCCATGAACTGGGAGAGCTGGCTGCCGCCGAAGAACTCCTTCATGGCGGCGACCACGGGCCGGATGTTGATGAGGGCGCTGGGCGTGGCCTCGGCGGGGTCGGTGATGGTCATGCGCTCGCGCACGACGCGCTCCATGCGCACGAGACCGATGCGGAATTGCTGCTGGATGAGCTCGCCGACGGCACGCACGCGGCGATTGCCGAGGTGGTCGATGTCGTCGGTGCCGCTGCGGCCGAGGTTGACGTTGATGAGCTCGCGGGTGAGCTCGATCAGGTCGATGGGGCGAAGCCAGCGCTGGTCCGTGGCATCGGCCAGGGCAAGGCGCTTGTTCAGCTTGTGCCGGCCGACGCGACCGAGGTCGTAGCGGCGGGGGTTGAAGAAGAGCTGGTTAACGAGGGAGCGGGCGTTCTCGTGGGTGGGAGGGTCGCCCGGGCGAATCTTGCGATAGAGCTCGAGGAGGGCCTCGTGCTTGTTCTCGCAGGGGTCGTTGTTGCGACCGCCCTCGCGGCGGCCGAGGGTGGCGGTGAGGTAGGAGAGGTCGCCTTCGACATCGACGGCCTCGAAGAAGGCGAGGACGCGATCGTCGGTGCCGAGCACCTTCTCGCACTCGCGGCGGGCGGCGTCGCGGGCCTTCTCGGAGGCGGCGGTACCTTCCTCGTCGAGGCGCTTCTGGGCAGCGAAGTACTTGGCGAACGCGGGGTTGTCGTGGTCGCCAGGGAGGAGGCCGGGCTCGTCGATCGTGCGGATGAGCACGGAGACGGGCAGCTTGCGCTTGCGGTCGATCTTGACGCTGAGGATGCGCTTGGCGGACGTCTCGAACTCGAGCCAGGCGCCGCGGCTGGGGATGAGCTTGGCATTGGCGAGGCGCTGGCCGCTCTGCACATCCGTCTCGACGGTGTAATAGACGCCGGGGGAGCGCACGAGCTGGCTCACGACGACGCGCTCGGCGCCGTTGATGATGAACGTGCCGCGATCGGTCATGAGAGGGAAATCGCCGAAGAAGAGGCGCTGTTCCTTAATCTCGCCGGAGTCCTTGATGCGCAGCTCGACATCGACGAAGAGGGGCGCGGAGAAGGTCATGTCGCGTTCGCGGCATTCCTCCTGGCTGTGCTTGGGCTCGCGGAACTCGTACTCGCCGAAGATGAGGTCCATCTTCGTGCTGGTGAAGTCCTGGATCGGCGAGAGCTCGTTGAGCAGCTCGCGGAGACCCTCGCGCTTGAACCAGTCGAAGGAATCGAGCTGGAGCTTGATGAGGCTGGGGATCTCGAGGACGTTCGAAATAGTGCTGAACGACTGGACGGCGAGCGGGGCGCGCTCGCCCGTCCGCGTCCCATCAAGTGTCGCGGTCATGTACAGGCGACTCCTTCAGGTCCTGGGTTCTGAATGGCACAGTTCGGCAAGGTCACGAATCGGGGGTTCTGCGCGATGGCACAGCACGCCACTCTGAGACTACGGCAAGGGACACCCGATGTCAACAGTTTCGGGCGCGGAAACCCTGTGTTTCCGGCCCTGGCTACAGGTTCGGGCTAGCCGACGGCCGCGGGCGAACTGACGGGCTTGATGGTGAGCCCGTCCTCGTCGGGATCGCGGTCGATCAGGAGCCGATCGCCGGTGCCGAACTCGCCGCCCAGGAGCATCTCGCTGATCTTGTCCTCGATGTTGTCCTGGATGACACGGCGGAGCGGCCTGGCGCCGAACACCTGGTCGTAGCCCTTGTCGCCGAGCCACTCCTTTGCGGCCTCCGTCACCTCGAAGGTGACGGCCCGGAGCGCGAGGCGGCGCTCCACCTGCGACAGCTCGAGGTCGACGATGCGGCGGATATGCTCGGGCGTGAGCGCGTGGAACACGACCGTGCTGTCGACGCGGTTGAGGAACTCGGGCTTGAAGACGTTCTTCAGCTCGCTGAGCACCTTGTCCTTCATGCGCTTGTAGCGATCCTCGTGCGTCTGCACCTCGTCCTGGGCGATGGCGAACCCGAGGTTGGAGTCGCGCTTGATGAGGTCAGAGCCGACGTTCGAGGTCATGATGAGGATGGTGTTACGGAAATCGACCTTGCGGCCCTTGGCATCGGCGAGGCGGCCCTCGTCGAAGATCTGGAGCAGCAGGTTGAAGACATCCGGATGCGCCTTCTCGATCTCGTCGAGCAGGATCAGGCAGTAGGGGCGGCGGCGGACGGTGTCGGTGAGCTGGCCACCGTCGTCGTAGCCGACATAGCCCGGAGGGGCGCCGATCAGGCGCGCAACCGTGTGACGCTCGCTGAACTCGCTCATGTCGAGCCTGATCATGTTGTCCTGTGAGTCGAACATGAACTCGGCGAGCTGCTGGGCAAGGTAGGTCTTGCCCACGCCCGTGGGTCCAAGGAAGAGGAAGACGCCGATGGGGCGGCGCGGGTCCTTCAGCCCGGCGCGGGCGCGGCGCACGGAGCGCGCGATGGACTCGATGGCCTCGTCCTGGCCGATGACCTTGGTGCGGAGTGCGCTCTCCATCTTGAGGAGGCGGGCGCTCTCTTCGCTCGCGATCTGGGCGGCGGGGATGCCGGTCCACATGGCGACGACTTCGGCGATGTCTTCCTCGCTGACGACGGGGGTGGCGACACCACCGGTCCCCTCGCTCCACTCACCCATCTCGTCGATCTTGATCTGGACCTTCTGCTCGCGATCGGTGAGCTCGGAGGCGTACTCGAGCTGCTGGGCCTCGGTGGCCTGGTCGCGCTCGCGGCGGAGGCTCTCGAGCCCCTTGAGCGCCTCCTGCATGGAGGGCGGGGTGGCGGCGCGGCGGATGCGCACGCGGCTGGAGGCCTCATCGATCAGGTCGATGGCCTTGTCGGGCAGGAAGCGCTCGGTCACGTAGCGGTCCGACATGCGGGCCGCGGCGGAGAGGGCGTCATCGCTGATCTTAAGGTTGTGGTGCTCCTCGTAGCGCCCGCGGATGCCACGCAGGATCTCGACCGTCTCTTCGACGGTCGGCTCATCGACGACGATCGGCTGGAAGCGGCGCTCGAGGGCGGCATCGCGTTCGATGTGCTTGCGGTACTCGTCGAGGGTGGTGGCGCCGATGCACTGGAGCTCGCCCCGGGCGAGGGCGGGCTTGAGGATGTTGGCGGCATCGACGGCGCCTTCAGCGGCGCCGGCGCCGACGAGCATGTGGAGCTCGTCGACGAAGAGGATGCAGTTGCCGGCGGTCTTGATCTCCTCGATGACCTTCTTGAGTCGCTCCTCGAACTCGCCGCGGTACTTGGTGCCGGCGACGAGGGAGCCGATGTCGAGGGTCAGGAGGCGCTTCTCGGCCAGGGTCTCGGGAACGTCGCCGCTACTGATGCGCTGGGCGAGGAGCTCGGCGATGGCCGTCTTGCCGACGCCAGGCTCACCGATGAGCACGGGATTGTTCTTGGTGCGGCGGGAGAGGATCTGGACGACGCGCTCCAGCTCGGTGGAGCGGCCGATGACGGGGTCGAGCTGGCCGGAGGTGGCGGCGGCGGTCAGCTCGATGCCGAGCTGATCGACGGTCGGGGTGCGGCTCGCCTGGCGGGTGCCGCCGGCGGCCGTTCCGGCGGCCTGGGGGGAGGACTGACTGAGGATACGCGTGGTCTCGGCGCGGACGCGCTCGATGTTGACGCCGAGGCTCTCGAGGACGCCCGCGGCGATGCCCTCACCCTCACGCACGAGGCCGAGGAGGAGGTGCTCGGTGCCGATGTAGCTGTGGCCGAGGCGGCGGGCCTCGTCGACGGCAAGCTCGATGACCTTCTTGGCGCGGGGGGTGAGCCCGATCTCGCCGAGGACGGTGCGATCGCCGCGACCGATGATGAACTCGACCGCGGAGCGAACCTTGTTCAGCTCGACGCCGAGGTTGGAGAGGACCTTGGCGGCAACGCCATCACCCTCGCGCACGAGGCCGAGGAGGATGTGCTCGGTGCCGATGTAGTTGTGGTTGAAGCGGTGAGCCTCTTCCTGGGCGAGGGTGAGCACACGCCGGGCGCGTTCCGTGAACTTATCGAATCGGTCGGCCATCGCGTTCCCTCCTGCTAGTCCCCGGCCCTGGCGGCGGAGCCGCCTTCGCCGGATGCGGGTACTGCTTCCTCGGCGGCGGGGGCCGCCTCCACCGAGTTTTCTGTTGTTGCTTCCTCGACCGCGGCCGGCTCCTCGCTCTCGGCGGGGGCATCCTCGGTCGTGGCGGCAGCGGGTTCCTCGCTCGCCTCGGCAGCGGGCTCGGCGCTGGCTTCGGCAGCGGATTCCTCGCTGGCCTCAGCGACGGGCTCATCGCTGGCCTCGGCGGTGGGCTCGTCGCTGGCCTCGGCGGCAGGCTCGTCGCTGGCTTCGGCAGCAGCTTCCTCGCCGGTGGCGGCAGCGGCGGCTTCCCCGTCGTCTGCGAGGCTCAGGGCGTTGCCGGAGTCGGCGTTTTCGAGCGCCTGGGCGAAGGCATGAGCGAAGGCGGAGACGGGCTCGGGGTCGTTGGCCACGGCCTGCTCGACGGTCTCCTGCGCGGTGCGTGGCTCGGAGCGGCTCTGGGAGGGATCGCGCTTGTCCATCCCGAATTCGTCGCGCACGTCATCGGGCCAGTCGATGACAGAGCCGTTGCGGTCGAAGCCAAAGCCCATCGCCTCGGCGTCGTTGCGCGCCTGGCGGAGGCTGAGCCCGAGCCGGTGGCGGTCCTTCTCGATACGCACGAGCTTGACCGGCACGACGTTGCCTTCCTCCAGCACCTCCCTCGGGTGCTGGATGCGGCGGTTCGTAATCTCGGAGATGTGAATGAGGCCCTCGATGGGCCCATCGAGGCGCACGAACGCGCCGAAGGGCATGAGCTTGGTGACCCGCCCGATCAGCACCTGGCCGATGACGAAGCGGTCGACAGCGCTGTCCCACTCCTCGGGGTGAGCGCGCTTGAGCGAGAGCGAGATCTTGCGCGCCTCGCGGTCGACGCGGAGGACGTAGGCCTTCACCTCGTCGCCGACCTTGAAGAGATCCTTCGCCTTCTTGCCACGCTCCCAGGTGAGCTCCGTGAGGTGCGCGAGGCCGTCGGCGCCGCCGAGGTCGACGAAGACGCCGAAGTCGGTGATGGAGGAGATGCGGCCCTCGCGGATCTCGCCTTCCTGGAGCTCCTGGATGATCCGCTCCTTCTGCTCGCGACGCCACTCGGTCATGGCGGCGCGCTCGGAGAGGATGGCGCGGTTCTTGCGACGGTTCAGCTCAATGACCTTGAGGCGCACTTCCTTGCCGACGAGGGTGGCGAGAGCGTTCGCGGCGTCGGGGTTGTCCCGGCGAATGCTGTCGATCTGGGAGAGGGGAATGAAGGCGTTGACGCCCTCGACGTTGGCAAGGACGCCGCCGCGGTTATGGCCGACGATCTCGGCGGAGAAGATCTCGCCGGACTCGAGGCGGCCGGCCAGGATATCCCAGCCTTCCTCGCCACGAGCGCGGTCGAGGGACACAACGCCGTGACCCTCGGAGCTCATGGGCTGGAGGACCATGACGCGGACGGTGTCACCGGCCTTCAGGCGGCTCTGGCCTTCGACGCCCATGGAGAGCATCTCGCTCTGGGGGATGACGGCCTCGGTCTTGGTTCCGACATCGACAATGACGCCGTCGGGCGAGGCGCCCATGACGACACCCTGGATGATCTCGCCGCGGCGGAGGCTGCTCGGCTGAGCGGCCTCGGTCTCGAGAAGGGCGGCCATGTCCATCTCGGCGCTGGGTTCGGCTGGAGCAGAGGGGGCCGGTCCCGGCGTTGCCGGGGCTGTTTCGGGGGCTGGTGCGGGAGGCTCGGGGGTCGGTTCAGGGGTGGCTGGGGGATCGGCGACGCCAGCAGGGGCGGGAGAGTCGCCGGTGGTGGCCTCGGGGGCCTGTTCGTCGGTGGACACTGGTGGGCTCCGTTTGACCGCGTTGCCCGTCTGATGATGAGGCGAGAGGACGGCCGCTGATGTGGCCTCGATTGTAGCAGCGCCTCGATCTTGGTGCGAAATGAGGACGCTTACCGCAGCGGGGCGGGGGAAACGGGGTCGGCGGGGATTGAAAACCCGGCGGCGGCCTATTTTCCCACCCAGTTACCCGGGCAGTATCGTCGGCGCTGAGGCGTTTCACTTCCGTGTTCGGGATGGGAACGGGTGGGGCCACCTCGCTCTAGCCACCAGAGCAGCCAGTATCGAGGGGGAGCGGGGGAGGCGCAAGCGCGGGCTAGATGTCGATGGCAACGCCCAGAGCCGTGCCGATGCCATACGTAATCCCGGCGGCGGCCAGGCCGATCGCGAGCTGGCGCACTCCGGAATAGAGCGCGGAACGGCCGGTCCAGAGGGTGACGGCGGCGCCGAGGAGGAAGAGACCGGCGGCGCCGAGGCCGAGGCTGAGGCCGATGGCGAGCCCGCCATCGGCGAAGAACCAGGGGAAGGCGGGCACCAGCGCACCGACGGCAAACAGCAGAAACGAGGTGACCGCAGCGACGGATGGGCGCCCGACGCTCTGCTCGGACATGCCGAGCTCCTCGCGCACGAGGGTATCGAGGGCCGTCTCGCGGTTCTCGAAGACGCGGTCGGCCGTAAGACGGGCGGACTCTTCGGAGAGACCCTTGGCCTGGTAGATGAGCACAAGCTCGGCGCGCTCCTCTTCCGGGTTCATCTCGAGCTCCTCGCGCTCGATCTCCACCTGGCGCTCGAAGGCCTCGCGGCTGCTGCGGACGCTGATCCACTCAGCGAACGCCATGCTGAAGGCCCCGGCGAGAAGGCCGGCGATGCCGGCCAGGGCGACGACCCCCTGACCCGGATCGGCGCCGGCGAAGCCCATCACGAGGCTGAGGTTGGAGACGAGGCCGTCGTTCGCGCCGAGGACGGCGGCGCGCAGGGCGTTGCCGGAGGCGCCGCGGTGCCGACCCTCGAGACGGGCGACGTCGACGCTCTCGCCGGGCTGACTGGCAAGCGCCTGGAAGAGGCGAGCGTGGGAGCGCTCGGTGCCAGGCAGACCCCGCTCGACGGCCTCAGGCTGGTCGTCGTACATCGTGACGGCGTTGAGCTCCATGCGCTCCACGAGGGGGGTGACGAACTGGGTGCCGAAGCGGCGGGCGAGCCAGCCGAGGATGCGGACCTGCGCGCCCGGACGGAATTCGGGAACGTCCACGCCGGCTTCCCGGAGCTTCCCCTCCCAGAGGTCGATGTGGCGCTTCTCGCTTTCGGCGAGGCGCTCGAAGACGCTCTTCAGGTTGGAGTCTTCCTCCGCTTCGGCGAGGAGGAGGTAGAGGCTCTGACCGTCGACCTCCTCCTGGAGGTTACGGCGGTAGCGACGGAGGTCGTCAGCGGAGGGGCCGGCTGTCACGACTTCAGTGTAGGGGGAGGGGAAGGCGAGGGGCGAGGCGGGAGGGTGGGCACCTCCTCGATGGCCTTAACCCAGTCGGCCGGGAGGCCGTGCTCGCGGGCGCCTTCGAGGAGGAGGGCCTGGTAGCCGTCGGTGGTGGGGCCCTCCTCGCCGGGATTGCAGATGACGTAGGCGAAGGCCTGGAGGCTTTCGCCGTTCGCGGATTCCACCCGCAGGCTCTCGCGGCGGTACTGACCGCGGGCCACGCCTTCGTAGCGATCAAGGGCTTCCGCATGCTCGTCCGTGACCTCCCAGAGAACGCCCCAGACCTCCGAGTCCGGTTCGGGGAGGACATCGGCGACGAGGCCGCCACGGCGGTTGCTCCAGGCGTCGAAGGCGAGGCGGTAGCCGGGGAGGCGGGCGACGCCAAGGCAGCGGGCGCCGGGGCAGCGGTCGGCCATCTGGGAGGAGGCCATATTGGAGCCGTAGGCGAAGTACGGGGGGACGGGCACGTCAGACGCCGGAGACGGTCATCTCGGCGATACGCACGGTGGGGGCGGCAGAGGAGCCGAACCAGGTGAGGTCGCTGCCGACGGCATCGACGCTCGCGAGCATGGAGGCGGCGTCACCGGAGATGTTGACCTCGGCCACGGGGTAGGCGATCTGCCCGTTTTCGATCCAGAAGCCACCCACGCCACGGGAGTAGTCGCCGGTGGTGGGGTTGAAGCCGAAGCCCATGAGGGCGGTCACGAGCAGCCCCTCCTTCGTGTCCGCGACGATGTCCTCGGCGGGGGTATCGCCGGGCTCGAAGATGAGGTTCGCGGGGCCGGGCTCGGGGAGGGATGAGACGCCGCGCTGGGCGCTGCCGGTCGTGCGGGCGTCCATGCGGCGAGCGGTGTAGCAGTCGAAGAGGAAGCCCTCAAAGCGCCCGTCCTGAAAGAGGACGTTGCGGCGGGCGGCCACGCCTTCGCCGTCGAAGGGGCGGGAGCCGGCGCGCGCGGGCTGGGTGGGGTCATCGACGATGGTCACGAGGGGAGAGCCGATGGCCTCGCCCGTGCGTCCCGCGAGGAAGGTGGCGCCCCGGTAGAGAGCGCCGCCGGTGGCGCAGCCAGCGACATCGCCGGCGAGGCGAGCGGCCATCATCGGTTCGAAGATGACGGGGACGCGCTTCGTATCGGTTTTGCGGGCGCCGAGTTGGTCGACGGCGCGCTGGGCGGCGATGCGGCCGATCGTCTCGGGGTCCATGAGGCTGCGGAGGTTGCGCTCAGCGCTGAACCACCAGGCGTTGCGCTTCTTGCCATCCTCGTCGTCGGCGAGGGCCTCGGTGGAGAGGGAGATCGAGGTGGCGGGGTAACTGGCGGCGAATCCGCGGGAGTTGGCGAGGGCGACCTCGCCGATGCGGGTGGTGAGGCCGGCGCCCTCGGAGTTGGTAATGCGCGGATCGAAGCCGAGGGCGGCGGCCTCGCAGGCGCGGGCCATGTCGATGCGCTCGTCGAGGGGCAGGCTCTCGATACGCTCGTCGTAGAGCTGGAGGGAGTCGCCGCCGGCGGTGGCAAGCTGATCGGGCTCGGGGAGGCCGGCGTACTGGTCGGGGGCGGAGATGCGCGCCAGCTCGACGGTCTCGCCGACGAACTGCTCGAAGGCGGCAGGCGTGAAGTCGGAGGTCGAGCAGACGGCCGTGCGACCGCCGGCGATGACGCGGAGGCCGAGGGAGTGGGAGGTGGCCTCGATCAGCTTCTCGATGTCGCCGAGACGGATGGAGACCGTGGACTCGGTGTGGGAGAAGGCGATGGCATCGCACTGCTCGGCGCCGCGGGCGACGGCAAGCTCGACGGCGCGGCTCGCAAGCTCGAGTGGGGTTGCCTCAGCCAAGCTGGGTACCACCCACGGTCATGGCGGAAACGAGGACGGTCGGGAGACCGACGCCGACAGGGACGGACTGGCCCTCCTTGCCGCAGGTCCAGCGGCCGTCGGAGAGGGCGTAATCGTTGGCGACCATGCTCACGCGGGAGAGGGCCTCGGGACCGTTCCCGATGAGGTTGGTCGTGCGCAGGGGAGCGGTGATCTGGCCCTTCTCGATGAGATAGGCCTCGGTGGTGGAGAAGACGAAGTCGCCGTTGGAGATGTTGACCTGGCCGCCGGAGAAGGAGACGCAGTAGATGCCGCGTTCGACGCTTCCGATGACCTCGTCGGGGGTAGAGGGACCGGGAAGCATCAGGGTGTTCGTCATGCGCGGCATGATGGGGTGCTTGAAGGACTGGCGGCGGCCCGAGCCGGTGGGCTCGGCGCCGAAGTGGCGGGCGCTGATCTCGTCGTGGAGGTAGCCGCGCAGGATGCCGCCCTCGATGAGGGTGTTGCTCTTCGTGGGATTGCCTTCGTCATCAACGTTGATGGAGCCGCGCGACTGCTCGATGGTGGCGTCGTCGATGACGGTCACGAGGTCGCTCGCGACCGGCTGGCCGATGCGGTCGGTGTAGTTGCTGGTGCCCTTGCGGTTGAAGTCGGCCTCAAGGCCGTGGCCGATGGCCTCGTGCAGGAGGATGCCGCTATCGCCGGCGGCGAGGACGACAGGCACTTCGCCGGCGGGCGCATCGACGGCGTCCTGCAGGAGGATGGCCTGGCGGGCGGCTTCGCGGGCGGTGTCCTCGGGCGTGACGCGGTCGAAGTACTCGACGCCGAGACGCCCACCGCCGCCGGTGCGAGCGGTCTGGCGGTTCTCACCGCGCTGGGAGAGGGCCATTACGTTGAAGCGCATGAGAGGCTGCACATCGCCCACGATCTGGCCGTCGCTGCGGGCGACGAGCACGACCTTGCGCTCGTCGGCGATGCTCGCGTCGACGCGGGCGATGCTGGGGTCGTAGGCCCGAGCAGCGCGGTCGGCTCGCTCGAGGAGGGCGACCTTGGCGGCAGCGGGTTCGTCGCTGAGGAGGGCGTTCTCCCCGTAGTAGCTCTCACTGGCGCCGACGGGGGTGGTGTCGATGGCGGTGGGGAGGTCGCCGCCTTCGCCGATGCGGGCGGCGGTGGCGGCGGCGAGGCGCATGGCCTCGGGATCGAGCGACTCCGTGTAGGCGTAGCCGATGCTGTCGCCCTTCACGACACGGATGCCGACGCCCTGCTCCACGCTGCGGAGGGCGGACTTGATCTGCTGGTCCTCGAGGCTGATGGCGCCGTTGGTGCGGTGCTCGAAGAAGAGCTCGGCGAAGTCGCCACCCTGGGCAAGGGCGTCGGAGAGGAGGGAGGCGATACGAGCGGAGTCGATGCCGTAGCGCTCGGCGAAGAACTGCTGGGCTTCCAGGGAAGGGTCGGGCATGGCGGTCATGGTAGCGCGTGGCGGGCGTGAAAGGCGATCACGATGCGCGCTGGCGATTTCGGTAGTCTCCGGAATCATGGAAGCCCTGCAGACTTTCCTTGAGCCGGGGCGCCGGGCGCTCGCACCGGACGGAACGCTCCTTCCGCGGGACGAACAGCACGACGGCTCGCCCGGGGCGGCGTTGCTGGTCGTGGATCTGGAGATGAGCGGGCCGAGCCCGCGCGAGCACGAAGTGATCGACGTGGGCGGGGTGCTGGCGACCGTGGGGGCAGGCTTCCCGGAGCGGGAGTCGTGGGGTGCGCGGGTTCGTCCGCTGCACATCGGGACGGCGAATGTGGGGGCGCTGAAGGTGGCGGCGTACTCGGCGCGGAAGTGGCGAGATGCCGTCCCGCTCGAGGAGGCGTTCGGGCGGCTGGCGGAGCTGGGCGGCGGGGCGACGATCGCGGGGTGGGGCATCGGCGGCGACATGGCGTTCCTCGCCGAGAGCGCGCGCCGGACGGGCACGCCGTGGCCCTTCGCGGACGTGGCGATCGACGTGCAGCTGATCGCGCGGAGGCTGCTCGGCAGGGACGAGGTGGACCGCTTCAACCTCGGGCACGTGGCCGACCGGCTGGGGATCGGGCGGCTCGGAGAACACACCGCTCTTGCGGACGCCTACGCGACGTATGACGTGCTGGTGAAGCTGGCAGAGCGGGCGGGCCTGGGCGGCGGTCCTTGACAATGGCAATCCTGACCCTAACGATCGGGGCGACGTTCTCGGGGCGAGGTGAAAATCCTCACCGGCGGTGAAAGCCCGCGACTCCGCTTCGGCGGATTGATCCGGTGGAATTCCGGGGCCGACGGTCAAAGTCCGGATGGGAGAGAACGACCGCGCGGCCGCCTCTGGCGGCAAGCCGCTGGTATCGCCTTTCCCGTCATCCCCGGCGCGTTGAGTCGCACGAGCGCGAGGCGGGATGTTCACCGGCATCATCGAAGAGCTTGGCACCGTCCTCGAAAGCGGCGAAGGCCGCCTGCTGATCCGCGCGCCCATGGTCGTGAGCGACTCCGCGCTCGGCGACTCCATCGCCATCAACGGCGTCGACCTGACCGTGGCGGAGATGGAAGACGACACCTTCTTCGCGAACCTGATGCCCGAAACGTACCGGCGCTCGGCGCTCGGCGACCTGAGGCCGGGCGACCAGGTGAACCTCGAACGGAGCGTGCGACCGAACGACCGGCTGAGCGGGCACATGGTGCGGGGGGTGACCGAAGGGGTGGGGGAGATCACCGGCATCGCGCCGGAGGGCGATGCCCTCCTCGTGCGCATCGCGGCGCCGCCGGAGCTGCTTCGCTACACGGTGGTCAAGGGGCCGGTCTGCATCGATGGGGTGAGCCTCACGATCATCGACAAGGACGAGGACTCGCTGTGGGTCTCGCTGGTGCAGTACACGCAGGAGCACACGAACCTCGTGAGCCGCGGGGAGGGTGCCCGGGTCAATCTCGAGACCGACATCATCGCGCGCTACGTCGAGCAGTATGTGGCCGATCGTGAGTCAGGCGGGGGATCCGCATGACCGAAGTGAGGGATCCCGTGTCCGTCAGCGTGGAAGAGGCGATGGAGGAGTACCGCCAGGGCAAGTTCGTCATCATCGCGGACGACGAGGACCGCGAGAACGAGGGTGACCTGACGATTCCGGCCGAATGCGTGACGCCGGAGACGATCAACTTCATGGCGCGGTACGCGCGGGGGCTGATCTGCATCGCCCTTTCGGCGGAGCGGGTCGACGAGCTGCGCCTGCCGATGATGGTTGAGGAGCGCACGAACGACTCGCCCTTCGGGACGCCGTTCACGGTGTCGGTGGAGGCGCGCACGGGCGTCTCGACGGGAATCAGCGCGGCGGATCGGGCGCGAACGGTGCAGGTGCTGCTCGACCCGGAGACGCGCCCCGAAGACCTGGTGCGGCCGGGGCACATGTTCCCGCTGCGGGCGCACGAAGGCGGCGTGCTCGTGCGGGCGGGGCAGACGGAGGCGAGCGTCGACCTCTGCCGGCTGGCGGGGATGCGTCCGGCGGCGGTGATCTGCGAGATCATGAAGGGGGACGGGGAGATGGCGCGGATGCCGGAGCTGCAGCGCTTCGCCCGCCGCCACGGCCTGAAGATCCTGACGACGAACGAGATCATCAAGTACCGCCTGAAGAACGAGCGGCTGGTGCAGCGCGTGGCGGAGACGCACCTGCCGACGACGATGGGGGAGATGGCGATCGTCGCCTACCAGGCGAAGTACGCGAGCGAGGAAGAGGTGGCGGTGGTGAAGGGCAGCATCGACCCGGATGAGCCGGTGCTCGTGCGCGTCCACGACCAGTGCTTCACCGGCGACGTACTGCACTCGATGCGCTGTGACTGCGGCGAGCAGAAGGACCTGGCGCTGAAGCTGATCGGCGAGCAAGGGGGCGTCTTCCTCTACCTGCGGCAGGAGGGGCGGGGCATCGGGCTGCACAACAAGCTGCGCGCCTACCGGCTCCAGGACGACGGACTCGACACGGTCGAGGCGAACCTCGCGCTGGGCTTCCCCGCCGACGGGCGGGACTACGGCATCGCGATGCAGATCCTGCTCGACCTCGGGGTGCGCAAGCTGCGCCTGCTCACGAACAACCCGGACAAGCTGGCGGGGCTCGAGGGGTACGGGCTGGAGGTGGTGGAACGGGTGCCGCTGGAGGTGCCGCCCAACCGGTTCAACTTCAACTATCTGGAGACGAAACGACGGCGCATGGGCCATATGCTCGATCATCTCGACGAAGCCCCGGAGGACGAGGCGTGAACGAGCTCGCCGCGGACAGCAACGGGGAGGGGCTGCGCGTCTGCATCGTGGTGGCGCAGTGGAACGCGTCGGTGACGTACAAGCTGCTGGACGGGGCGAAGGCGGGGCTGGGAGAACGCGGGGTGCGTGCGGACGACATCACGGTGGCGTGGGTGCCTGGCTCGTTTGAGGTGCCACCGGCGACGCGGTGGGCGGCGGAGTCGGGGAACTACGACGCGGTGATCGCCATCGGGACGGTGATCAGGGGCGAGACGGATCACTACGAGCACATCGCGGGACAGGCGGCGGCGGGCATCATGGAGACCTCGCAGGAGACGGGTGTGCCGGTCGCCTTTGGCGTGCTGACCTGCGACACGGCGGAGCAGGCGCTCGCACGAGCGGGCGGGAAGCACGGGAACAAGGGCGAGGAAGCGGCGGAGGCGGCGATCCAAATGGCGCGGCTGCGGGAGCGACTCGCCTAGCGCTGCTGGAGATACAGCTCGGCGGCCCAGCCGTTGACCTCGGGTGCTGCGATCAACCACCAGGTCAGGTTGCCCTGCTCGACGGGGCCCTCCAGCACGGTCACGATCGTGCCGTCGGCGATGCAGTCGAGTATCTGGCCCTCGATGTCGGCTTCGGCGCGGACGTTGAGGCAGCTGTCGGTCCCGGCGACGACGGCGCTATCTCCGGGGCTGAAGCGGGCGGGCGGACCGGCGGGGGTCGGCGGGGGCGTGGGGGTGGGCTGAGGGGTTGAGGGGGCCGCGGTAGCGGTCGGGACGGGGGTGGTGGCGACAGGAGTGGGCGTGGACTCGACCGTGGCCACGGGTACGGCGGGCTGTTGGGTACCGCCGTCGTCACGGAAGCGGTCGATGCCCCAGACGATTCCATACGCGATGGCGGCGGCGACGACGAACCCGAGGGGGACGTACCAGAAGCGCGCGATGCCACCGGACTGGCGGGCGCCGCGAGCGCCGCGGCCGTCGAGGTCGATGGAGCCGATGTTGCGAGGGCGGCCGACCGCCTGCCGTTCCGGCACGGGGTCCGTGACAGGTGGGGGGGTGGCGACGGGCGGCGGGGCAGGGGGCGTCCTCGGGGCGGACGGGCGGCTTGCAGACGGGGGAGGGGGAACGCCGCCAAAGGTGCGGGGAAGGGGTTGGCCCTCGCAGTCGGCGGCGGTCGCGCAGCCGTCGATTTCGATCCAGCAGGCGGGGTGGTGGACGGCGTGGCAGCCGGAGCACTGAAGCACCGGCTCGCCCGCGAAGAAGGCCACTCCGCAGACAGGACAGAGTCGGTGCGAAGGCTGGGTCAAGGCCGAGCTCCTGCCTCGCAGTATCGAGCGGCCCGTGACGTCCGGCAAGGCATGTGCTGGCCCGCGCCGTAAACGCACGGGTAGGCTCCGTGCGTGGCTGGGAGGACTGCATGAGCGCGAAACGGCGACCGACGGTAGGGGTGGCGGTCATCGTGCGCGACGAATCCGGCCGGGTGCTGCTGGGGAAGCGGGCGGTGGGATGGGGAGCGGGCGAGTGGTGCATCCCGTGCGGGTCGCTGGAGTGGGGGGAGGACGTGCGGGCGGCAGCGGAACGGGAGCTGCTGGAGGAGACCGGCCTGCGGGCGCGGGCGGGGGAGGTGGTGGCGGTGCACTCGAACTTCCACGACCCGGAGCGGCTGACGGTCGGCGTCTGGTTCGCGGGAAAGGACGTCGAGGGTGAGCCGGTTCCCGCCGACGGAGAACTGAGCGAGATCGGCTATTTCGATCCCGCCGAGCCGCCGCCGCTCGCGTTCCCGACGGACACGCTCGTGCTCGCGCAGCTTGCGGCGGAGGAGTCGGGCTAGCGGACGGGGCCGAAGCGGGCGGGGGGCCAGTAGCGCCAGAGGACGCGCCCGGTGAGGGCGTCGGGGGGGAGAGGACCGAATGTGCGGCTGTCGGTGCTCTCATCCCGGTTATCGCCCAGCAGCACGACGGCGCCCCCCGGTTCGAGGGCGGCGACGCGCTTGGCGATGACACGGGAAGGCTCGCGCGGGTCGCGGGCCAGGGCGATGTCGCCGGGCTCAGGCAGACGACGGGAGTAGGCGAGCTTATCGACGACGACGTAGTCGCCGGCTGCGAGGGCGGGGGTCATGCTCCCGCCCGTGATGGCGTAGCGGGACAGGCGCCAGCGGACGAGCGCGACGAGCGCCGCGCCCGCGGCGACGATGGCGAGGGCGTTCCGGACCGGCGTTCCGGGTTAGCCGGCGGTGTAGAAGGGAACGTCGTCGCGGCTCTTGGAGGCCCAGAAGATGTTGTGGATCTCGCCGATGGTATCGACCAGGGCCTGGGCGGCGTCGACGTTCACCTCGACCTTGTTCTGGGAGCAGAGCTTGGCCGCGTTCCAGAACGTGTCGTGGAGGCCGGGGTTGGCCTCGAGGTGGGGAGGCTTGAAGTAGTCGGTCCAGAGGATGAGCAACTCCTGCTTGGCCAGCTGGGCCTGCTCCTCCTTGATGGCGATGAAGCGGCTCCGGGTGTTCTCGGTGGCAAGGTCGTTCCCGGCGCCGAGGTCGACGAGCTTCTTGGCCATCGAGAGGACGGCTTCGGCGGCGATGCGCGCCGAGGCGGGGTCGTAGACGCCGCAGGGGCCGTCGCAGTGGGCGGAGGCGGTGAGGGAGGGGCGGAGGATGCGGTCGAGCAGGCTCATGGGAGCTCCTTTACGGGCAGGTGTTTCGGCGGGGGAGTATAGCGGGGCGGCAGGTTATCCGCGCTCAGGAGAGCTGGTCGCTGAGCTCGGCGAGGCGGGCGGCCTCGGCATCGCTGATGGCGAAGTCGATAGCGCCCGCGTTCTCGCGCGCCTGGCGGGCGTGGCGAGCGCCGGGGATGGGGAGCACATTCTCCTGGCGGGCGAGCCAGTTGATGGCGACCTGGGCGGACGAGCGTCCGTGCGTCTGGCCGATTTCGTCGAGGGCCTGGAGGAGGGGCTCGACGCGCTCCGGGTTGCGGAAGGAACCGCTGAAGCGGCGGAAGCCGCGGGCCTCGCGGCCGCCGGCGCGGTACTTGCCGGTGAGCATCCCGCTGGCGAGGGGGAAATAGGCGATGAGGGTGACATCGAGTTCGCGGCAGGCATCGAGGAGGCCGTTCCGCTCGGGGTTGCGGTTGAGGAGGCTGTAGTTGACCTGGTTCGAGACGAGGGGAACGCCGCGTCGCGCGAGGGCGGCGTGGGCAGCGCGCATCTGGGCGGCGCTGTAGTTGCTGACGCCGGCATGGCGGATGCGCCCCTGCTCGACTGCCTCGGCGAGGCGGTTCATGAGGCTTGGGATGCGGAGGAGAGTGAAGGGGAAGTGGATCTGGTAGAGGTCGACGGTCTCGCGCTGGAGGCGGCCGAGGCTGGCATCGAGGGCGCGGTGCAGGGAGCCGCTAGTGAGACGCCAGGGAAGGGGCGCGAACTTGGTGGCGACGAAGGCCGAGGCATCGCTTCCGGCGAGGGCGCGGCCGAGGGCGCGCTCCGATGCGCCGCTATTGTAGATCTCGGCGGTATCGAAGAGGTTCACGCCCGAGGCCAGTGCCGACTCAACGGCGGCGGCCGGGTTGGTGGAGTCGGGGGTCGTCCCGGCTTCGTCCTTCCACGTGTTGGTGCCTACGCCGAGGGGGCGAAGGAGGAGGTCGGTGGGGCCAAGGGGCATATCGGGCAGGGACATGGCGGGAGTGTAGGGGGCGGGGGGCAGGAGTCCCAGCCCGGGGCCGCCAGCTTGCGGGCCATGAAAGCCAAACTTAGGATCGAGGGGCGATGTCCTACAGCATCATCGAGACGTGCATCGGCTGTACCGCCTGCACGAAGCGCTGCCCCACCAATGCGATCACGGGATCGCGGAACGAACTCCATGTCATCGACCCCACGCTCTGCATCGATTGCGGGGCTTGCGGCGTGGTCTGCCCACCAGAAGCCATCCTCGACAACCTCGGCGACGTGACGAAGTCGATCAAGAAGAACGAGTGGCCGAAGGCGGTGGTGATCGAAGAGAAGTGCATCGGTTCGGGCTGCGAGCTGTGCATCAACATCTGCCCCTTCGATGCGCTCAGCCTTGAGCACACCGATCGCGTCGACGACTTCTTCGGCGTGAGCACGGTGGACGAGAAGAAGTGCACGGGCTGCCGTCTGTGCGAGGACGTGTGCGGCTGGGACGCCGTTCATATCTTCCCGCTGAAGGACGAGATCCTGAAGCCTCTCGAGGAGCTGACGGATCAGGAGATCGCCCTCATGAAGCAGGCGAAGCGGGCGCAGGACGCGGTACCGCTCACCTAGTCCGCGCCGGCGCCGGGGCTAGGCGTAGTGCTCGATCTTCCCCGCCAGATCGATATCGAGTTGGGTCACCCCGCCAGCGTCGTGCGTGCTGAGCCGGATATCGACGGTGCTGTAGACGACGGAGAGCTCGGGGTGGTGATTCATCACCTCGGCGGCCATGGCCACGCGGTTGACGAAGCCCATGGCGGTGATGTGATCGTCCAGCTTGAAGGTCTTGCGGATGCCGTCGTCGCCGTCGGCGGACCAGCCGGAGAGGCCGGCGAGGGCATCGGTCACCTGGTCGGAGCTGAGTCGGTCGGGCATCTCGGGCCTCCTTGGAATCCGGTCGGCGGCGGCGCATACGCGCTCGGCAGGCAAGGATAGTACGGATGACGGGGCCGAGGGGCAGACGGAGATACAGCCGCCGCTGGTTCCTGGGAGCGCTGGGGGCCTCCGCGGGGGCGGCGGGACTTGCGGCACTCGGCTGCGATGACATGGAGGAACCGGTTCTGCCCGACATCACCCCGGAGCCCACGGACGAGCCGGAAGAGCCCCACCCGACCTACCCGAGCACGCCCGCCCCCGACCCCACGCGGCCCAGCCAAACGAGCCGGCAGGGCGGAACGCTGCGGTACGCGGCGGCGTTCTCGAGCGACGGCCTGTTCGACCCGCACACGACGACTTCGGCGACGCTGCTCGGTCAGCAATCTCTCATCTACAGCCGGCTCCTGACCTACGAGAGCCAGGTAGACGGGGAGCTGGCGCCGGACCTCGCAGCGGGGATGCCGGAGCAGCCGGACGAGCTTACCTACGTGTTCACGGTGAATCCCGAGGCGCGCTGGCAGGACGCGGAACCGCTCAACGGGCGGGCGGTCACGGCGGAGGACGTGCTGGGGAGCATCGAGCGGCAGCGACTAGGGAGGGCGCAGGACTTCCCCCGGAAGGGGCGCTGGGACCAGATCACGAGCGTGGAGGCGCCGGACGGCGAGACGGTCGTCGCACGGACGGCGGAGCCGTTCGCGGGCACGCTGGCGCGGTTCGCCTCGCCCGAGGGGTTCGTCATCCCGCCGGAGCTCGAAGGCGACCTGAGTTCCACGCTGCAGGCGGGCAGCGGACCGTTCCGCTGGATTGAGTGGTCGGAAGGCTCGCACGCGAGCGTCGCGCGGAACGACGGCTGGTACGGGCCGGACAACGGCCCGTTCCTCGACGGCATCTCCACGGTCCCGCCACGTTCGCTGGACGAACTGGAGGCGGATTTCCGCACACGGGAGCTGGACGCGGTAGAGGCGGGGTTCCTGCAGGCACAGGAAATCAAGAGGCGGCTCCCCGACCTGCGGGAAATGCGCTCGGCAGTGGCGCGGTTCTACGGGATGCGGTTCCTCTCGGCGGCGCCACCCTACGACGACCCGCGCCTGCGCAAGGCGCTCACCGTGGCCATCGACCGGCGGGAGATGCTGACGCGCTTCTTCCACGACAGCGGCACGCTCAACCCGTGGATCAGCGCGGCGGTGCAGCAGTGGTCGCTGCCTCAGACGGAGCTCCAGCGCCAACCCGGGTACCGCCCCGGCGTCGGGGGACGGGACCTGGACACGCGAGATGCGCTCGAGGCCCTGAACGCCTACCTGGAAGAGCAAGAGCTGCCGGAACCGTTGGAGCTGTTCGTGACGGCCAACCTGGAGGAGACGCTGAACATGGGGGGGCTCATCGCCTCACAGCTCCGGGAGACGCTCGGCCTGAGCGTGCAGGTGAACCGGGTGGGGCTCGATGAGCTGGCGTTGCGTCTCAGCGAGGGCGAAGCGCCATGGGCCGTGGGGGTCGATAACGGCTGGATTGAGCTCGACGACTGGCTGTACCCCTACTTCCATGCCAACGGGACGGGCAACACCTTCGTGCTTCGGGACGACGAGATGAACGCGATGGTCGAGGCGCAGCGCGCGGAGATGTCGACCGATCGGCGGCGGCAGATCGGCTACGACGCGCAGCGACGGCTCCTGGAACTGAACGTTGGGGCGAACTTCGTGAGCGAGGACGTGATCACGCTGTTCTGGCCGTACGTGCAGCTCTTCCCGGTGGACGCGGGGGAGGCCTACCAGGACCGGTTCGCGAAGACGTGGATCGACCGCACGCACCCGACCTACCTGTAGGCAAGCGGGCGAAGCGCCGGCCTAGGCGTTGTAGTTGGGTTCGCGCTTCTCGCGGAAGGCGGCGACGGCTTCCTTGAACTCCGGGCCGGCGAGGAGGTCGCGCTGGAGGGGCCACTCGAGCTCAAGCTGCTGTTCGAGCGTCGCCCACTGGGAGTGCTGGAGCAGTCGCCGGGTGTAGGCAAGCGCCGTGGGCGGCTGGTTCGCGACCTGTGTGGCGAACTCAAGGGACTCGTCGACGAGCTGGTCGTGCGGAACGACGCGCGAGACGATCCCGAGCTGCAGAGCCTCCTCCGCCTCGACGATGCGGCCGGTATAGAAGAGCTCCGCGGCCCGTTCCGCACCGACCATGCGAGGCAAAAAGTAGGAGAGGCCGAAGTCGGACGCGATGGCTCGCTTGATGAAAATGGTGCCGAAACGGGCGCGGTCGCTGGCGATGCGGATGTCGAAGGCGCTGCAGAGACCGAAACCGCCACCCACGGCAACACCGTTGACGGCGGCGATCATGGGCTTGCCGCTCTTGTAGATGGCGAGGATCGAGCGGCCGGGACCCATCGTGTCGAGCAGCTGTGCGTGCCGCCGGGGGGCTTCGCCCTGCTGCTGGCGCTGGCCGGCAGCCTCAAGGTCGGCCCCGGCGCACCAGGCGCGACCTTCACCCGTCACCACGATGGCGCCTACGGAATCGTCCTTCGTGCCTTCCTCGAGGGCGGCCGTGAACTCCGGCATGAGGGTGCCGCCCATGGCGTTCATGCGCTCGGGGCGGTTGAAGCGCAACAGCATCACGCGGTCGTGGCGCTCGACGATGACATCCGGCATGGGAATCCTCCGCAGGCCAGGGATGATACGCGGGCTCCGGCTACCCGCTTCCGCGGCCGGCTGCGGTAGGGTTCGCGGCGGGAGGCGTGATGCGCGCGGTCGTCTGCCATGAGCTGGGAAGGCCTGAGGACCTGCGCCTCGGCGAGCTGCCGGAGCCGGCCGCGGGGCCGGGGGAGGTGGGGATCGCGGTGGAGGCGGCGGGTGTGTCGTTCGCCGACGTGATGTTCGTGCAGGGGAAGCACCAGACCGACCACGTTCCGCCGTTCGCGCCGGGGATGGAGGTGGCGGGCCGGGTGGCCGAGGTGGGAGCGGGAGTGGAGGGGTTCCGGGTTGGCGATGCGGTGGCGGCGCTGCTCTACGACGGCGGCTACGCGGAGCGGGCGACGGCGCTCGCGACGGAGTGCTTCCCCGTGCCGGACGGGGTCTCGGCCGAGGTGGCGGCGGGGGCGCTCTCGGTGTACCTGACGGCGCACATCTGCCTGACCTGGGAGGCGAGGCTGGAGGCGGGGGAGAAGGTGCTCGTGCTGGGAGCGGGGAGCGGCGTGGGGCTGGCGGCGGTGGCGGTGGCGGCGGCGCTCGGCGGGGAGGTTGTAGCGGCGGCAAGCAGCACGGAGAAGCTGGACACGGCGAAGGCGGTGGGCGCGAAACATCTCCTGAACTACCGGGAGCAGGACCTGCGCGAGGGGACACTGGCGGCGACGGGCGGAAGCGGGGTGGACGTGGTGGTCGATCCGGTGGGGGCGCAGGGGGAGGAGGCGTTCCGGACGCTGGACTGGGGTGGGCGTTATGTCGTGGCAGGGTTCGCGGGTGGGGCGGTGCCGCAGTTCAAGGGAAACCACCTGCTAATCAAGAACCGGAGCGCCGTGGGGATGGTGCTGATGCACTACCGGGCGAGGCAGGTCGAGCGCATGCAGCAGTCGGTGGCGGAGGTGTTCGCAATGCTGGCGGACGGCAGACTTGCGCCTCCGACGATCAAGACGGGCAGCCTCGCGGACGGGCCCCGGTTCCTGCAGCGGGTGCTCGATCGGGACGTGGTGGGGAAGCTCGTTCTGCGCGTCTGAGGGTGCGGCGAGGGGTCGGGCGCGCTACGCTGCCGCCGCCGGCGGCACGGCCGGCCGAGGAGGCGCATGAAGTTCGGCATCACGATGTTCCCTACCGACTACGCGATCGGTCCGGGCGAGTTGGCCCGCGAGGTGGAGGCTCACGGCTTCGAGTCGCTCTTCTTCCCGGAGCACACGCACATCCCGGCGAGCCGCAAGTCGCCCTGGCCGGGCGGCCCCGACCTGCCGAAGGAGTATTCGCACACGCTCGACCTGTTCGTGGCGCTGACGGCGGCGGCCGCTGCCACGGAACGGCTGCTGGTGGGAAGCGGCATCTGCCTCGTCATCGAACGTGACCCGATCACGCTGGCGAAGGAAGTCGCGAGCCTGGATCACGTGTCCGGGGGGCGGGCGCTGCTGGGCATCGGGGCGGGGTGGAACCTGGAGGAGATGGAGAACCACGGGACGGACCCGGCGCGTCGCTGGCGGCGCATGCGGGAGACGATCGAGGCGATGCAGGCGATCTGGGCGAACGACGAGGGCGAGTACCACGGCGAGCTCCTCGACTTCGACCCGATCTGGCAGTGGCCGAAGCCGGCGCAGGACCCACATCCACCGGTCATCATCGGCGGCGACGGGCCGACGACGCTGAAGCGGGTGGCTCGCTACGGCGACGGCTGGATGCCGATCGACGGGCGCAACCGCGACGACTTCGCCCCGGCAATCGCGGAGCTGAACGACCTCGCGGCCGAGCAGGGCCGCGGGCCGATGACGGTGTCGCTATTCGGGTCGGGGCCGAACCCGGCCCGCATCGAGAAGCACGCGAAGGCGGGGGTGGACCGCATCGTGTTCCTCGTGCCGCCGGCGCCGGCGGACGTGGTGCTGCCGCTGCTCGAAGAGCGCGCGCGTCTCGCCGAGCAGTTCGCATAGGAGGCGATCCATGGCCGACATCCAACCGCCAGCCGAGGAGATCCGGGCGCTCGTGGGCTACGAGTTCCCGGGCGGGAAGTACACGGTGGCGCACTGGGAGAACTTCCTGCTGACGGAGTGCACGGGCTCCGAGCCGCTTCCTGACGGGCTTGTGCACCCCGTCGTGCTGTTCCACATGCCGATCCTGGGAGCGAACACCTCCATCGGAGGGATGTTCGCGCTGGGGCAGGCGGAGTCGGACTTCTCGATCGGTATCGAGAGCTACGACTGGGAGATCGAACGGCCCCTGCACGAGGACGTTGAGTACACCGTGACCGGCAGGGTGACCGAGGCCGACCGGATGGAGGGGCCTCGGCGGCACGACCGCCCAGGCGTCTACGACCGGATCCAGTTCCGCTTCGAGCTCCACGAGCCGGAGGGCGACTTCGCCGCGAGCTCGACGATCACGTGGACGTACCGGAGGTCGGCGGCATGAACGTGCAGGTGGGCGACTCGATACCGGATTGGGTGATGGAGAGCGTGCGGCCGGAGCGGATGCGGACGATGGCGGCGATCCTGCGCGACCCCAACCCCGTTCACTGGGACCGCAAGGCCGTGGCGGCGCTGCCGTTCGGACTGGGTGAACGCACGATCAACCAGGGGCCGCTGGGGTTGAGCTACATGCTCAACATGCTGATGGACTGGGCCGGGCCGACGAGCGTTCGGCGCGTCACGGTGCGCTTCCCCAAGGTGGTGCTGGACGGGGACCACGTAACGGCCAGCGGCAAGGTAACCGCCATCCGCGAGGAGGACGGCGTGCGCCTGGCGGACTGCGACATCTGGCTGTCGCGGGAGGGCGAGTCGCCGAGCCTCGAGGGCACAGCCACGGTGGCGCTCCCGGAGAGCTAGCGGACTGCTCCCCGACGCCTCACCACTGAGCCGTTTCTGGCGGCGGGCGCGGCGCGCCTACTACGGCTGGTGGGTGCTGGCGGCGTCCGTCGTGTCGGTCGCGCTCGTCGCAGGCACGTCTTTCTGGTCGTTCGGGCTGTACATCGACCCGCTCGAGCGGGAGTTCGGGTGGTCGCGATGGGCGGTCTCCGGTGGGTTCTCGATCGCCCTGCTGGTGGGGAGCGCGGCCTCGCCGCTCATCGGGCGCGGGGTCGACCGCTACGGGCCACGGCGGGTCATTCTCCTCGGGGCGGTGCTGACGGCGGGGAGCTTCCTGCTGCTGGCGACGACGACCGAGCTCTGGCAGTGGTTCGTGTACCAGTCCATCACGGCAGTGTTCCGCAACATGATGTTCTTCATCCCCTTCCAGACGCTGGTCTCGCGCTGGTTCGACCGGCGGCGGGGGCTGGCGGTGGGGATCCTCGGTACGGGCTTCTCGATGGGCGGGTTCGTGGTGGTGCCAATCCTGCAGGCCGTGATCAACGCGGTGCAGTGGGAGGGCTCGTTCGTCTTCTCGGCGATCGTGACCGTGGCCGTCATCGCGCCGCTCTCGCTGCTCCTGATCCGAGACCATCCCTCGGACATGGGGGTGGAGGTCGACGGGGACGCACAGCCCGAGGGCGCGCCTCCGAAGCCGGCAGTGCTGACGGGCCTGACCGACCGGCAGGCGCTGCGGACGCCGCTCTTCTGGGTGATCGCGCTCGCCCTGATGGTCTTCTTTTTCGGGATGTTCGGCTGGACGGCGCACGCGGTTCCGTACTACGAGTCGGTGGGGTACTCGAAGTGGTGGGCGGCGCAACTGCTCGCAATCGCGGCAGGGAGCGGGATCATCACGCGCCTCGTCTTCGGCTACGTGGCCGACCGCATCCCGCGGATCGAGGTGGCGGCGATGGCGCTCTGCGCTTGCCTGACGCTATCGATGCTCGTCTTGCTGGTGACTGGCGGGAGTGTGGTCGGAGTGGTCATCTTCCTGGGCTTCTGGTTCGTGGGATCGAGCGGAGGGCCGATGATCGAGCCGCTGCTGACCTCGCGCACGTTCGGCATGGCCTACTTCGCCTCGATCCTCGGAGCACTGGGGCTGGTCTCGCAGAGCGGACAGATCGTGAGTCCCATCATCGCGGGCGCGATCTTCGATGCGACGGGTGAGTACGACTGGGCGCTGGTGATGTTCGCCTGCTCGATGGGGCTCTCGCTCTTGCTGTACTGGCTGGCGTGGAAATTGCCCCGCCCCGAGCTGCCGGTCGTCTCGGTCGTAACAAGCGCTGACGGGGGTGGGCAGGCGAGGCGGTCGGCGGAGGCGTAAGGGAACAGGCACCTAGAATCCGTCGGATGGCCCAGTACTGGCGGCGGCTGCGGCATGCCTACTACGGCTGGTGGATGCTCGCCGCGTCGGTGGTGGCGGTGGCGCTGGCGGCGGGCATCTCGTTCTGGTCGTTCGGACTTTATGTCGACCCTTTGGAGAGCCAGTTCGGGTGGTCGCGGGCGGAGGTTTCGGGAGGGTTCTCGGTCGGGTTCCTGGCGAGCGCCATCGCGGCGCCGCTCATCGGGTGGTGGATCGACCGGTACGGTCCCCGACGGGTCATCCTGATCGGGGCAGTGCTGACAGCCGCGAGCTACGTGCTCCTGGCCGCGACGAGCGAGCTCTGGCAGTGGTTCGTGTATCAGTCCATCAACGCCGTGTTCCGCCAGATGATGTTCTTCATACCCTTCCAAGCGCTCATCTCGCGCTGGTTCGACCGGCGGCGAGGGCTGGCGGTGGGTCTGCTGGGGACGGGCTTCTCAATCGGCGGCTTCGCGGTCGTCCCCATCATGCGGATCGTGATCGACGCGGTGCAGTGGGAGGGGTCGTTCATCGTCGCGGGCATCGTGATCGTGGCGGTGTTCGTGCCGGTCTCCCTCCTCCTGGTGCGTGATGACCCCTCGGATGTGGGAGAGGAGGTGGACGGTGACGCGACACCTGCGGATCGCCCGGTGGCACCGCGCGTCCTCACGGGGGTGACGGTGCGGGAGGCGCTGCGATCACCACTCTTCTGGGTGGTCTCGGGAGCGCTAACAGCCTTCTTCTTCGGGATGATCAGCTGGATGGTCCACGGCATCCCCTACTACGAATCGGTGGGGTATTCGACCGAGCGGGCGGCGCTGCTCTTCTCGATCCAGGCAGGGGGCGGCGTGGTGGCGCGCCTGACGTTCGGCTACCTCGCGGACCGTATCCCCCGCATGGAAGCGGCGGCGGTGGTGGTGGCTATGTTCCTTGCGGGGGCGTTCGCGACGCTGCTGCTCACGGACGGGAGCATCATCGGAATCGCCATCTTCCTCGTGCTCTTCGTCGTGGGATCGAGCGGCGGGCCGATGATCGAACCGCTGCTGCTGACGCGCTCGTTCGGTCTGGCATCCTTCGGGGCATTGCTCGGCATCATCCAGGTCATCTCGGCCTTGCACCTGGCGAGCCCAATCATCTCGGGGGCAATCTTCGACGCGACCGGAAACTACGACTGGGCGCTGGTGATGCTGATAGGCGCGATGGGGCTGTCGGTGGCGTTGTTCTGGGTGGCATGGCGGCTGCCGCGGCCGCAGTACTGACCGGGCTAGCGGGCGGGCTGCTCCGAGGGGACGAACTCCGCCAATAGGGTCGGGCCCCAGACGACCGCGCCGCCGTCGTCGAAGTCGAAGAGGCTGAGGCGGTCGCCGGCGATGGGGTCGTCGGTACCGAGGGCGACGGGGAGCTTCTGGGTGCTCCACTTCGACATGTCGAGCATGAGCTCGACGATCTGGGCCTCGGTGAAGTGGGCCTGGACCTGCTCGCGGAGCTCGTCACTGATGGCGCCGGGAGCGGTCACGAAGGCGTCGGTGAGGCGGAGGGCGACCTTCTGGTGCTCGGGCAGGTCGCTGTCCTCGTAGTGGTCGATCTTGGCGGCCATGTCCTCGTCGAGTCCTGCATCCCGGGCAACGCCCAGGCGGAGGGACATTCAGGTGAAGCACTGGTGCTGGCGCGCGCAGCGCAGCCGCACCAGCTCGGTAGTGACGGGATCGAGGCCGCTCAGGCGCACAACGGCGTCCTGGTAGGCGCCGATAGCGGCGCCCAGTCCGGGGGCGACGGGGGCGGTGGGGCCGGCGGGTTCGGGCAGGCGGCGCTCACGTACGGAAGTCATGGCTACTCCTCTTCGGGCGCGAGGACCGTTCGCAGGCCGAGCGCCAGACGCTGGTGCTGATCGAGGGCGAGGAGGGCGCTGACGAAGGCCTGCACCTCTCCGGGGCTGAAGTGTTCGAGCAGGGCGTCGACATCGCCCTGCGTGACGCCGGCGACATCGCCGACGAATTGCTCGGTGAAGGCGAGGCAGGCGCGCTCGCGGTCGCTGAAGAGGGGCGAGTCGGGCCAGCCGGCGATGGCGGCCGCCTTCTCGGGGGCAACGGGGGCGCCGGGAGCGGCTCGGGCCGTCTCACGGTCGTCGGCCTGGAGGCTGGCGATGCGGAGGCGGCAGAGCTCGAGAACCTCGGGGTCCAGGGCGCGCCAGAGCTCGCCGTGCAGATTCGTGATGACATCGCGGACCTCGGGGGCGAAACGCGCGAGGCGCTCGTCGAGGTCGGGGGCAAGGAGGCCGGGTTGGCCGGTGTCCGCCATAGGGGGACGGTACGAACGCGGGAGTGGCGCGTCAATGCCCCAACAATGGCTCCCGGTAGGATGTGGGCATGCCGGAGAACGAACGGATTCCCGCGCCGCTCATTGTGGGGGCGCTGAAAGCGGCGTTCCGCGGGCAGCGGACGGCCCCGCCAAAGGACGGCGAGCCGCTTGGCTGGGTCCTCTCGGTGCCGGATACGCACCAACGCAGCGTCATCGCGGAGCTGGAGGGCGACGACGAGTTGCGGCTGCTGACCTGCTCGACCGAGGACGAGGCAAATGCGATCGCGGCGGGGCTGTACATCGGCGGGGCGGAGGTGGCGCTCATGATCCAGCACGCAGGCCTGTACGCCTCGGTGAATACGCTCCGCGGTGTGGGGCTTGACGGTGGCGTGCCCCTGTTCGCGCTGGTGGGGCTGCTGAGCCGCGAGCCGGAGCTGGAACCGGAGGACTCGCCGCGCTCGATGGTGCGGTTCGCGGGTCCGCTCATGGACACGTTCGAGGTGCCGCACGCGTTGCTCGAGACGCGGGACGACCTCGGGCTCATCGCGGAGTACTACGCGTTGAGCCGGGAGCGGTCGGGGCCGGCGGTCGTGTTCGTCGGGCGAGAGACGGCTTGATGCGCCCGGAGGACGCGCTGCGGGCGATCAACGAGGCGCGGGGTGACGCGCTAGTCGTGCCGACCATGACGGCGGTACCGGAGTGGCGCACGATCGCGCCGGAAGCGCCGAGCGTGGCCTGCGTCGGCTTCATGGGAGGCGCGTCGTCGCTGGGGTTGGGGCTGGCGCTGGCCCAGCCGGAGCGGCGCGTGATCGTGCTTGATGGGGACGGGTCGCTGCTGATGCAGCTCGGCTCGCTGGCGACGGTAGCGGGGGCGGCGCCGGCAAACTACACGCACGTACTGTTCGCGAACGGGGTCTACCAGACATCGGGCAGTCAGGGGATCCCGGCCTCGGGGTCGGTCGACTTCGCGGGGATGGCGGAGGCGGCTGGGTACGCGTTCACGACGCGCATCGACACGCTGGAGGAGCTGCGCATCCGCTTGCCGGAGTTGCTGAGCATACGGGGGCCGGTGCTGGTAGAGCTGGCGGTGGAAGAAGCGGAACTAACCCCGATGACCGCGCCTGGCGGGGATCCGCTGCGCGTGCAGGTGCAGCAGTTGCGGGAGCGACTCGCCGGCGAGGGCTAGCGGCCGGTTAGCAGGCTCACTGAACGGCCACAGATGTGCCACTAGGGTGGTACCTCGTATCGTTCCCGAGAGCACTTCCGGAGAGAGCACTTGAAGGCTTCCACCACGACAACACCTGGACGACCCCTGGGCCTGTGGCTGGGCCTTGCCTTGCTGGGGCTTGTCGCCATTGTGCTGGCGACGGCATGCGGGGATGACGAGGTGACGGAGGCGCCGGAGACACAAACACCAACTGCGACGGCGGAGGCGCCGGAAACGCAAACGCCAACCGCTGCCCAGGAGACGCCATCAACTGAAACACCGGCGGCTGCCACGGAGACGCCGTCGGCGGCGACACCCACGGCTGCCGCGGAGACACCGACACCGGAACCAGAAGCGGACCCCGAAGACGGCACGACCGTGAGCCAGCTACAAGCAGGCGCAGCGGCATTCGAATACGGCATCGGGAGGCACGGCGGCACCCTGACGGTTGCGACGATCGCGGAGCCGTTGACGTTCAACCTGGCGATCGCCAACGACGCCAGCTCCTCGGGCGTGTTGAGCTACCTGTTCGAGGGACTGACCGAAATTTCGTGGCTCACCAACGAGGTCGAGCCCTTGCTGGCGGAGTCGTGGGAAGCCTCGGATGACGGGCTGTCCTGGACGTTCCGGCTCCGCGAGGACGTGCGCTGGCATGACGGGACGCCTTTCACCGCACACGACGTGGAGTTCACGTTCAACCAGATCATCTACAACGACGACATCCCCGCGAGCGCACGGCCGACCTTCACGTTCCGCTTCCTCGATGAGGAGGGCGCGTGGACGCAGGCGCCGATGACGGTCGAACTGATCGACACCTACACGGTGCGGTTCGTGCTCCCGGTGCCCTTTGCCCCGTTCCTGCGAGCGATGGGAATGGCAATCTACCCGAGCCACATCCTGGAGCCGGCAGTGCGCGATGGCACCTTCGTGGAGACGTGGGACATCGAGACGGACCCGAGAGAGATCATCGGGACGGGGCCGTTCACCATCGACCTGTACGAGCCGGGCACGCAAGTCGTGCTCACGCGCAACCCGGACTACTGGCTAACGGACGACGCCGGTGAGTCGCTTCCCTACCTGGACTCCATCGTGCAGGTAATCGTGCCCGACCTGGAAGCGGAGCTGGAGTCGTTCCTCACGGGAGAGAGCGACGTCTACGGTGTGCCGGGAAGGGAGTTTTCCACGCTCCAGCCCCTCGAATTCGAAGACAACTTCACGATCCACCGCCGGGGTCCGGGATTTGGCACGACATTCCTGGTCTTCAACATGAACCCCGGCAGTGACCCCGAAACGGGGGAGCCGTTCCTGCCGCCCGAGAAGCTCAGGTGGTTCAGGACCACCGCGTTCCGCCAGGCCGTCTCTCATGCAATCGACCGTGACCGAATCATCGATGAGGTGTACCACGGCCTTGGGTATCCGCAGTGGTCCTCGATCAGCCCGGCCGCGGGCAACTTCCACAACCCGGAGGTGCGACGCTACCCGCACGACACGGGTGAGGCGAATCGAATCCTCGACGAACTGGGGTGGGTAGACCAGGACGGGGACGGATTCCGCGAGGACAGCGACGGCAACCCGATCACGTTCACGATTGCGACGAACGACGGGAACACCGTGCGCTCGGAGGTACTCGTGCGGATTCACGAGAATCTCCAGGCGATCGGTATCCGCGCGGAGTACGAGCTCAGGGACTTTGGCGACCTGGTGGGGCAGCTCACGGCAACCTTCGACTGGGAAGCGATCGTCATCGGGCTGACCGGCGGACCGGAGCCACACAACGGGATCGGCGTCTGGCACAGCAGCGAGCTGCTGCACATGTGGCACCCGAACCAGAGCGTGCCGTCCACAGAGTGGGAGGCGGAAATCGATCGGCTGTATATCGAGGGGAGCCAGGAACTGGACCGCGAACTCCGGTACGAGTACTACCACCGCGCGCAGGCGCTGGCGGCGGAGAACGCGCCCCTTATCTACACCGTGCTGGGGGAGCGCCTGACCGCGGTTCGCAACCTGTTCGGCAACACGACGCCGACCCTGTACGGGCTCTGGGACATCCGCTACCTGTACCTGCTGGACCAGTAGGGGCGCTCGCTACTCCCGGGGGATGCCGAGGGCGTCGTACGAGTCCATGCCGGCGTCGTATTTCGACTGGGCGGCGTTCATGATCTCGATGGCGTCCGCGCGACGGGCGGTCTGACCGAAGATCTGCTGCTCGTGGCGGCGAGCGTCGTAGATGTTGAGGTCGCGGCCGCCCATGAAGCTGCGCTTGCACGCATCGAGGCTGAAGGCGGGCCACTGGGCGATGTGGGCGGCCCAGGCGATAGCCTCCTCGCGCAGCGTGTCGTCGGGGACGACCTTGTTGATGGCGCCGAGGTTGAGAGCCTCCTGAGCGGTGATGGGGCGGCCGTCGAGGATCATCTCGAGGGCCTTGGTCGGGCCGATGAGGCGGGCGAGGCGGGTGCAGCCGCCGGCGCCGGGCGGGATGCCGATGGCGACCTCGGGCTGGCCGTAGGTGGCGGACTCGGCGGCGATGCGGAGGTCGCAGCCCCAGGAGAGCTCGGCGCCACCGCCCCAAGCCTGGCCGTTGTTGGCGGCGATGGAGATGATAGGGCTATCGCCGACGCGCTCGAAGATGGAGCGGTCGGCGCCGTAGGGGGTCTTCGGCGGGGGCACCGCGTTGCCCATGGCCGCCATGCCCTCCATGGCCTGCACGATTCCCCCCAGGTGCCAGTGGGCGATGAAGTAGCCGGGCGTATCGGAGGCCAGCACGAAAACCTTCGCGCCGGACTCTTCGATCTCGGAGATGGCGTCGAGGATACCCGCTCCAAGCTCGCCACCCCCGAAGTTCATGGGCGGGTCGGAGAAGGCGATGAGGCCGACGCCGTCGGCGGGGTAGGTCACGTTCACGGTTACAGACACGGATGCGGCTCCTCGGAGTGAAGTGGCGGGTAGTGTGCGGTGACGGGAGACGCTTCGCCAGCGCCAACGCCCGGCCGGGGGCCACGCCAGCGCCGGGAAAGTGGCAGAATCCCCGAAAGACCTCACCGAGGGAGAACGACGCATGACGACAGAGAGCGCGCCAAGCGACTACACGGAGCTGATCAACGCGGTGGCGGAGTGCCCCGTCAACCTGGACGACGTGGACCTGTTCGCCCCGGGCGCACAGGAGCACTGGGCGGACGCCTACAAGATTCTCCACGCCGAATCGCCCGTGCAGCGCATTCCGGGGGAGGGCAGCACGCCCGACACCGACGGCTTCGTGATCACGAAGTACCAGGACATCTACGACATCGTCCGTGACCCGTGGACGTTCCCGCAGCCGGGATTCGCCGGGGCGGAGGGGAACAGCACCGCCGGCATGAGCACGGAGGACGGCGAGGCGAGCGCGCTCGCCGACGCGATGGCGCTGAACACGCTGCGGCCCAACCTGGAGCTGCACAAGGCGCACCGCATCGAGCTGACCGACCCGTGGGTGGGGGCGACGGGCGCTCCGCGCCACCGCCCGATGGTCGAGAAGTTCGTGGACCAGTTGATCGACGAGTGGATCGACCGCGACCCGGCGGAGATCGAGTTCGTTGAGGACTTCGCCGCGCCGCTACCCCAGCTGGTGATGACGACGATCCTCGGGTGGCCGCTGGAGGACCTGGAGATCCTGCGCAAGTGGGGCCAGGCGCAGGTGCGGCGCTTCGTCTACGGCAAGGGCCACCGCAACATCATGTCGGACGAAGAGGAGATGGAGAACGCTCGCGACCTGGGCGACTTCATGCAGTACGTCCAGGACCAGGTGACGCACAAGCGGGAAAACCCCGGCGACGACATGACCACCTTCCTGACGCAGGTCACCTATCAGGCGATGAACCGCAAGCTGACCGACAACGAGGTCATCGGCGTGCTGTTCGGGATGCACATCGGCGGTCTCGAGACGACGCAGTACGCAATCGCGGCGGAGGCGCAGCTGCTGGCCGAGAATCCCGCGCTGTTCCAGGAGCTGAAGGCGGACCCCTCCAAGGTTCGCTTCTTCGCCGAGGAAGGGATGCGCATCCACGCGCCCACGCAGGGTCTCTCGACCCGCATGGCGGCAAAGGACGTGGAGATTCGCGGCATGCCGATCCCGAAGGGGTCGATCCTGCACCTGCGCTACGGCGCAGCGAACCTGGACGACGAGGAGTTCGGCTGTCCGGCGGACGTCGACCTGGCGCGCCCGAACACGGGGCGGCACATGACGTTTTCGCAGGGCATCCGCGTGTGCCCGGGGGCGGGCATCTCGCGCCTCGAGCAGAACATCGCCTGGGAGCGGCTGACGCAGCGGCTGGACACGCTCGAGTTCATCCCGGGCAAGAACGACTTCCGCCACCAGCCCGGCATCATGCTCGGCCTGTGGGAGCTGCACATGCAGTTCACGAAGGCCGCCGGCTAGAGGAGGCGGATCCCGTGCGCGACGAACGGGCACATCCGAGGAATGCCGGGGCCGGCAACGCCGACGCTCCGGCGGCGGAGCGGGCCTTCCGCAAGCCGCCTCCACTGCACGGGCGGGAGTCGCACATCCGCATCTTCGACGCCGAGAACGAGGCGCGGAAGGTGTACGGGGAGACGCAGCGGTCGCGAGACGGCTCGCTCCCGCACGAGGAGCACGGTCCGAGCGCCGTGCTGAAGGCGCTCGATCCGTTCTGGACGCGGGGAATCATCCCCGAGGACGAAGTCGAGGCCTAGAGTTCCCCAAAGGAGACACGCAATGACGGCGACAGAAGAGTCCTCCGCGTTCGCCGAGGCTATCCGGGAGCAACTCAAGCTGGCGATTGAGCCGCAGGAGTTCGACAGCGACGAGTTCCAGCGGGACCCGTTCCCGCTCTACAAGCGGCTGCGCGACCACCACCCGATCTACCAGGACCTCTTCCACAAGCGCTGGGTGGTGAGCCGCTACGACGACATCGTGGCGGTGTTCCAGAACAACGACGACTTCGACCGGGCGGCCTACGACCCGAAGGGGGAGTACGAGTTCGGGAAGAAGCAGGTGTTCGGCCCGAACATCCTCGAGTACGGCAACAGCGACGAGCACCGCTTCCTGCGCAACGTCGTGGCCGACCAGTTCGTGGGGAACCGGCTCGCCGGCTTCCTGCCATTCATCGAGCAGATCGCGCGCGAGATGATGGGGAAGATCTGGGAGAAGTCGACGGACGACATCGCGAAGGGCTTCTCGGACACGGGCGAGGTTGAGCTGGTCAGCCAGTTCACGACGCAGTTCCCGATCCGCGTCATCTCCAACATGCTCGGGCTGCCGCGCGCGGACGAGGACACCTTCGTGCGCTGGTACCAGCACCTGATCGTCGGACTCGGCTTCGGGGGCGAGTACTTCGCCAAGGGGATGCAGGCGCGGAACGAGATGTGGGACTACCTCGACCCGCTCATCCGGCGCGCGGAGGACAACCCCGGCGAGGATCTCATCTCGCGCATCGTGCACGCGGAGTTCCGCGGGCAGCGCATGACGGTGGACGAGATCAAGGGGTTCATCGCGCTCCTGCTGGCGGCGGGCGGGGACACGACGGACAAGGCGATCGCGAACATGTGGTACCACATGCTGTACACGCGGCCGGACCAGTTCGAGAACGAGGTGCAGCGCGACCCCAGCCTCTGGACCAACGTGTTCACGGAGATGATGCGCTACGACCCGGTGGTGCACGGCCAGGCCCGGCACACCACGCGGGAAATCAAGATCCACGGCGAGGTTATCCCCGAGCGGGCAGTGGTCTCGCTGATGCTGGGAGCGGGCAACCGGGACGAGCGCGTGTTCAAGGATCCGGACACGTACGACATGCTGCGGGACGACCTGCACATGGGCCGCGAGCTGCGTTCGGGGCGCTACCCGGACGGCAAGCACGGGCACCTCGGCTTCGGGATGGGCCAGCACTTCTGCATGGGCTACGCGATGGCGCGCCAGGAGGCGATCATCGCCTGCACGCGACTGGCGGAGGCGATGAAGAACCCGCGGCCCAAGTTCCCGACGCACGAGGGGATCACGTCCCCGAACATCGGCTCGGGTGGCTTCCGCGCGCCGAAGGAGCTCTGGATCCAGTTCGACGTGAACTAGGGGGTTCGCGAAGCGCCTGTCGGTGCGCGATGTCTTAGGCTACGCACACGCACGCACCGACAGGAGGGAGCCGATGACGGCAACCGACGAATCCACCGCGATGGCCGACGCCATCAGGGCGCAGTTGGCCCTCGCGATCGAGCCGCAGGAGTTCGACGGTCCGGAGTTCCGGAAGGACCCGTTCCCGCTTTACAAGCGGCTGCGCGACCACCACCCCATCTACCAGGACCTCTTCCACAACAACTGGGTGGCGAGCCGCTACGACGACATCGTCGCCATTTTCCAGAACAACGATGACTTCGACCGGGCGGCGTACGACCCGAAGGGGGACTACGAGTTCGGGAAGAAGCACGTGTTCGGGCCGAACATCCTCGAGTACGGCAACAGCGACGAGCACCGCTTCCTGCGGAACGTCGTCGCCGACCAATTCGTGGGGAACCGGCTCTCCGCGTTCCTGCCGTTCATTGAGCAGATCGCGCGCGAGCTGATGGGGCAGATCTGGGCGAAGTCGGCGGACGACATCGCGAAGGGCTTCTCCGACACGGGCGAGGTCGAGCTGGTCAGCCAGTTCACGAACCAGTTCCCGATCCGGGTCATCTCCAACATGCTCGGGTTGCCGCGCGAGGATGAGGACATGTTCGTGCGCTGGTACCAGCACCTGATCGAGGGGCTTGGGTTCGGCGGCGAGCACTTCGCCAGGGGGATGCAGGCCCGGAACGAAATGTGGGAGTACCTGGACCCGCTGATCCTGCGCGCCGAAGACGCGCCCGGCGAGGACCTGATCTCCCGCATCGTGCACGCGGAGTTCCGCGGGCAGCGCATGAACGCGGACGAGATCAAGGGGTTTATCGCGCTCCTGCTGGCAGCGGGCGGCGACACGACGGACAAGGCGATCGCGAACATGTGGTACCACATGCTCTACACGCGTCCGGACCAGTTCGAGGAAGTGAAGAAGGACCCGGACCTCTGGACCAACGTCTTCACGGAGATGATGCGCTACGACCCGGTGGTCCACACGCAAGGGCGGCGCACGACGCACGAGATCAAGATCCACGGCGAGGTCATCCCCGAGCGGGCCAACATCATCATGTACCTGGCGGCGGGGAACCGGGACGAGCGCGCGTTCAAGGACCCGGACACCTACGACATCTTCCGCGACGACCTGCACATGGGGCGCGAGCTGCGATCGGGCAGGTACCCGGACGGGAAGCACGGCCACCTCGGCTTCGGCATGGGCCAGCACTTCTGCATGGGCTACGCGATGGCGCGGCAGGAGGCGATCATCGCCTGTACGCGGCTCTCGGAAGCGATGAAGAATCCGCGGCCGAAGTTCGCCGACCACCCGGGCATTACGTCGCCGGTGATGGGCTCAGGGGGCTTCCGGGCGCCGGAAGAGCTCTGGATCCAGTTCGACGTCAACTAGAGGCCTAGCAAGGACGGGGGAAACGATGCGAGTTAAGGTCGATTTGAAGAAGTGCACGAAGAGCGGGGAGTGCTATTACAACCACCCGGCGCTCTTCCAGGTCGACAGCGAGGGCTTCCCCGTCATCCAGATGGACCCGCTTGAGGGCGAGGACATGGAGATCGAGGCCGTTCAGGCCTCGGAGGTCTGTCCCGTCGAAGCGATCACGGTGGAGGACGAATAGCCGGCCTGCGGCCCCTCGTTCCGGCTTAGTAGTGGATGGCGCGCCCGACGCCGCCGCCGGCGGCGATCGTGTCGCCGTGGATGGCGACTGACTTCGGCGAGGCGAGGAAGGCCACGACGCTGGCGATGTCGGACGCATCGATGATGCGCCGGACGGAGTTGCCCTGGGCGGCTCGCTCCGTGGCCTCCTCGACGGAGATGCCCTGCTCGGAGGCGCGGTGGGCCATGAGGTCGGGCATGCGCTCCGTCCAGGTGAGGCCGGGGTGGACGACGGTGACGTTTATGCCGTGGGGACCGAGCTCGTCCGCGAGGTTCTTGGTAAGGGCGGCGACGGCAACGTTGCGCATGCTGCCGATGGCCGTTCCCGACTGGCGCGCCGCCATGCCGCTGATGTTGATGATGCGTCCCCAGCCGTTCGCCTTGAGGTAGGGAGCGGCGGCGCGGGCGCAGCGCAGATATCCGAGCACCTTCGTGTTCATCTCCTCCTCGAAGTTGGCGTCGGTCGTGGTCTCGAGGGAGGGGACGGGGCCGGCGCCGCCACCGGGGCGGGCGGCGTTGTTCACGAGGATGTCGAGGCGCCCGAGCTGCTCGACGGCGGTGGCGACCATGGCGTCGACGGCGGGGGTGCTGCCCGTGTCGCAGACGATGGGGATGATGCGGCGGCCGGTCTCGGCTGCGAGCTCCGCGGCCGTTGCTTCAAGGGTCTCCTTCGTGCGAGCGGCAATGGCGACGTCGACGCCCTCCTCCGCGAGGGTGCGCGCGATGGCCTTGCCGATGCCCTTGCTGCCACCGGTTACGAGTGCGGCTTTGCCTTCCAGTTCGAGGTCCATGGCGCTAGCGGAGCGAGGCCCACCAGTCGGGCACGGCGACGCGGAGGACCTCATCGTAGGTCTTCGCGATCTCGGGGGCGTCGGCGGGGACGTCCTGGGGGTTGGTGGAGGGAAGGGGGGAGGCGCCCTGGATGGGGTCGACCCACTCGATGCCCTCCTCCTCGATGACCTCCATCAGGGGCGGGGTGGCGTCCTCGTGGTGGTCGCTGATCTGGTGGTTGATGAGGAAGGTGTTGTAGTCGGGGAAGGAGAGGATGCAGTAGTAGCTGCGGGGTTCCTGCCCGCGCCACATCTCGTAGCGAAGGACATCGCTTTCGAGGGAGTGGGTCTTCTCGTAGAGGTCCTTCTGGATCTCCTCGTAGCGGGCCTCCATGCCCTCCTTGATCTTGAGCGTGATGAGCACGGTCGCCATGTGGGCGCTCCTCCGGGATCTGGGGATTGGCAGGCGGCACGATACGGCGGGGGGAAGAGGGGCGGCAAGGGAGGGGGGAGGTCAGGGGCGGTAGCGGGTCCGGAAGCCCGCGACAATCCCGAGGACCGCGACGAGGGTCAAGAGGACGGCCACCACGCTCACGGCCACTGGGAGGGCGGCGGGCGGTGTGGGAGCGAGGCCGGTGCCGGTCGCGCCGGGGGCGGGCTCGGGGCAGTCGTCCTCGGTGGTTGCGCAGGACTCAACGGAGTCACCGGCACCAGCGCCCGCTGTCGACGGGGCGGCGAGAGCAACTGCCACCACCAGCACGACTCCGAGGGTGCCGAGCCACGCCGTTTTCCCGACCATCGACGCCAACACGGGCGAACCCTAGCACCCGAGTCATCGAATTACCCCGGCCGTTTGGGCTGATCTGGGGGTGTCGATACGGGTAGGATTGGCGGCACGAAATTCGGACTCAGACGGCGAGCGCCGCGGGGAGGACAGCCATGCAGCGAGCGACCTCAGACGCCCCTCATGCCACGGGACATCGGCAGGAGCAGGTCACCGGGTGTCCGGTCAACCTGGACGATGTCGACCTCTTCTCGCCGGGGGCGCAGGAGTACTGGTTCGACTCGTACAAGATCCTCCACGACGAGGCGCCCATCCACAAAATCCCGGGCGAGGGGGCGATCCCCGGCTCCGACGCCTACATCCTGACGAAGTACGACGACATCGCGATGGTCGTGCGCGATCCGGAGACGTTCGAGTTCTACAACGCGGCCGAGGGCGACGAGGCGGCGCAGGAGATCTTCCGCGAGAAGGGCTTCGGCACGATCACCGATACGTGGGACACGCTGCGTCCGAACCTGGAGGAGCACAAGCGCCACCGGATGGAGCTGACGGACCCGTGGGTGGCCCTGCCCGCGGCCGAGCGCCACACGCCCATGATCACGAAGGCCGCCAACGACCTGATGGACAAGTGGATCGAGAAGGGCGAGGTGGAGCTGGTAAAGGCCTTCGCGGCGCCGCTTCCCCAGATCGTGATCACGACGATCCTCGGCTTCCCCCTGGAGGACATGCCAAAGACGCGCATCTGGGAGGAGGAGCAGGTCAAGCGGTTCGTCTACGGCTTCAGCCACAAGAACCTGCTGACGCCCGAGCAGGAGAAGGCGAACGCGGAGGCGCTGGTCGCCTTCCAGCACTACATCGGGGAGCAGATCGAGGACAAGCGGCAGAACCCCAAGGACGACATGATCACGTTCCTGATCAACGTCGAGTACGGGCCGGAGAAGCGTCGGCTGACGGACCCCGAGATCGCGAGCGTCGTGTACGGCATGCACATCGGCGGGAACGAAACGACGCAGTACGCGCTCACCGCAGAGGCGATGCTGCTGGCGCAGCAGCCCGATCTGGTCGAGGAGCTGCGGGCGGACCGCTCGAAGGTGCGGTTCTTCGTGGAGGAAGCGCTGCGGCTGTACGCGCCCACGCAGGGGCTCTCGACGCGCGTGGTAATGAAGGACATCGAGCTGCGCGGCGTCGAGATTCCGCGAGGTTCGATGTTGCACCTGCGCTACGGCGCGGCGAACCGGGACCCGGACCTCTGTCCGGCCACAGACTCGATCGACCTGACCCGGAAGAACCCCGGGCGGCACCTGACGTTCTCGATGGGTCCACGGGTGTGTCCGGGCGCGGGGCTCTCGCGCCTGGAGCAGAACATCGCGGTCAACGTGATGCTCGACCGGCTCGACAACCTGCGGCTGGCGCCGGACAAGAACGACCTGACGCACCAGCCCGGCATCATGCTTGGGCTGTGGGAGCTGAACCTCGAGTTCGACCAGCGTGGCGCCTAGCCGGGGCCGGGCGGGCTAGTGGGGGAGCGGGCGCTGGAAGCGACTCGGCGGCGCGCGGCCGACGTGCTCGACCGGGGCGAGTCGCTGGATCTCGTCGCGATCCTGCGTGAGGAGTACGCGCTGGAGCCGCGGGCTTCGTATGAGCGCGCCGTAAAGGCGATCGCGGAGACAGCCGCGAGCGCGGCGCGGCGGGGTTCCGATGATGGCGAGGACGCCGTCGAGCGGTGGGCGCGGGGGATGCGGGCGAGCGGCTCGCTCTATCTGGCGCTGGGGGATGCTATCGCCTGGCTCCGCGACAACAGCTCGGAGAGCGGGAGCGAGCCGCAAGCGTCGATGTTGTTCTAGTCGTCGTCTATGAGCGCGATGGCGTTGCCGGGGCAGACGCGCACGGCGTCTTCGGCGTCTTCGACCTGATCGCCCTCCGGTTCCTCGACGATGACGACGGGGAAGCCGTCTTCCCGCGCGGCGAACAGCTCGGCGTGGTAGGTGGAGCACTCCGCCGCCTTGATGCAGCGGTCGAGATTCACGGTGAGTTTCATCGCGTCCTCCTCGGAGATGCGTAGTCGCGCGGGTGTGCGGGCAGATTATCGGGCAGTGGGGGCGCGAGTACCAGCGGAGGCGCTTGACGCGCCTCCCGCAGGCTCCCACGATGCGGGCCACGCGCGGAAGCGCCGGGCCGGGATCGGCCAAGGGAGGACAGCATGGAGCGGGACTACGACGTCGTCGTTATCGGTTCGGGAGCAGCCGGTCTGGCCGCGGCGGTGACCGCCGCGGACTCGGGCGCGAGCGTGATCGTGCTGGAGGCGGACGACAAGGTGGGGGGCTCCTCGCGTCTTTCCGGGGGGCACTTCTACGCGGCGGGCACGAGCGTGCAGCGCGAGGCGGGCATCCTCGATGACACGCCAGACGACATGTTCAACTACTACATGACGCTGAACCAGTGGAACGTGGAGCCGGCGGTGGCGCGGACGTACTGCGACAGCGCGGCGCCCACCTTCGAGTGGCTGCGGAGCCTCGGCGTCGAGTACAAGCCGGAGCGCGTCTACATCTCGGGGATCGACACCGTTCCGCGCGGCCACCCGCCCGAGGGCGAGGGGCTGGCCGTGGTGCGCGTGCTGGACTCGGAGCGCATCAAGCGGGGGGTCGACATGGCCCTCATGACGCGCGCGGACAAGCTGATCGAAGAGGACGGCGAGATCGTGGGGGTGGCCGCCGGCGACCAGGAGGTGGGCTGCGGGGCGGTGGTGATCGCGTCCGGCGGTTTCGGACACAACAAGGAGTTCATCGAGAAGTACTGGCCCGACGCCCACGAGCAGGGCGACGGGGTCTGGGCGATCTCGGGTCCGAAGGCGATGGGCGACGGGATCGTGCTCGGCGAGCAGGTGGGGGCCACGCTGGGTGGCCACAACCGCGGTCTGCTCCTCGTGACCCCGGGGTTCAACAGGGACCTGGAGCTGGGCGTGCCACCCTGGTCGATCCTGGTGAGCCGCGAAGGGCGGCGCTTTGCAAACGAGATGGCCCCCTACACGGTGATGGCGGGGCTCTTCAAGCGGAATGGGGGCATGGCCTACGCGATCTTCGACGAGGCCGCCCGGCTGGATGCGGACGCGATGCCCGCGGGACCGAGCTGGACCTCGGAGAACCTGCAGGCGAAGGCGGAGTCGGGAGAGGTGCTGCGAGCGGACACGCTCGAGGAGCTGGCCGGTCTCTGCAAGATCAACCCGGCGCCGCTGGCGGGGACAGTCCAGAAGTACAACGCAGACTGCGCGAAGGGCGTCGACACGGCGTACTTCAAGCCGATGGGCCTGCGGCCGATCGAGACGCCGCCGTTCTACGCGGTGGAGGTGCGCCCGGCGATCATCGCGTGGACGGGGTGCGGCCTGCGGGTCGACCAGGAGACGCATGTGATCGCGAACAACGAGCTGCCGATCGACAACCTCTTCGCCGCAGGGGAGGCGATGGGCACGCTGCACGGCGATCGCTACATCGGCGGGGGCGGTTCGTACGGACCGGCGGTCACGTTCGGGCGCATCGCGGGTCGGAACGCGGCCACGGCGGCGGCCAAGAGCGCCGGTTTGATGGAGTAGGCCACCTTCCCGACACCTGGTCTGCTCTTGACCATCCCATCCGAGTGGTGGGGGTAGGATTGAGGGGCGCATGACGCGCTGGAGGATGCTCCCATGACGCCACCGCTCACCGTTCATGGCGTGCCGGTCATCGACATCGACAGCCACTACACGGAGCCGCCCGACCTGTGGACCTCGCGGGCGCCGGCTTCCTACAAGGAGCGCGTGCCGCGCGTTGTCCTCGACGAAGAAGGGCGGAATCGCTGGGTGGTCGACGGGGACGTGGATTTCGGGCCGATGGGCTTCACGGTGGTGAAGAAGGACGGCGAGAAGGCCTACGGGATGATGAGCCTGACTGACTTCGACGAGATGAGCGATGCGGCGAGCTACCCCGAGCCGCGGCTGGAGATGCTCGACCGGCTCGGCATCTCGCAGCAGATCATCTACCCGAACGTGGCGGGGTTCGGGAGCCACCGCTTCATGTCGCTGGAGGACAGCGAGCTGCGGAACATCTGCTCGCGGACCTACAACGACGCGATCATCGAGCTGCAGCAGGCGGGGAACGGACGGCTCTACCCGCAGGCGCTGACGCCGTTCTGGGACATCGACGAGTGCGTGCGCGAGATCCGGCGCGTGACGGATGCGGGCATCACGGGCATCACGATGACGGACACGCCCGAGGCGTTCGAGCTGCCGCACCTGCACGACCCGCACTGGGATCCGCTCTGGTCGACGTGCCAGGAGCTGGGCATCCCCGTGAACTTCCACGTGGGCTCGGGGAACAACCTCGGCGGCCAGATGATCTGGGACGGGTACGGGCCCCAGCGCTTCCTGGCCACGATCAGCGTTTCGCTGTTCATGGTGCAGTGCAAGACGATCATGAACCTGATCTTCAGTGGTCTGCTGGACCGCTATCCGAACCTGAACTTCGTCTCCGTGGAGAGCGGCATCGGCTGGATCCCCTTCCTGCTGGAGGCGATGGAGTGGCAGTACGACGAGACGATCCCAACGGAGCGCGAGGGTCTCAGTCTGCGCCCGAAGGAGTACTTCAAGCGGCAGGTGTACGCCTCGTTCTGGTTCGAGCAGTGGGGGCCGCTGCACGCCATCGAGGAGCTCGGCGAGGACAATGTGATGTTCGAGACGGACTTCCCGCACCCCACCTGCCTCTACCCGGAGACGCACACGCGCATCTCGAAGACGCTGGACCAGCTCGACCCGACCGTGCGGCGCAAGGTGCTGCACGACACCGCCGCGCGGGTCTACAACCTGCCGGAGATCGGGTAGGGAGCGGCGCTAGCGCCGGTCGGCGCCGGCGAAGGCTTCGGCGGCCTTCGCCTCCTCCTCGGGCACGCCGTCCACAAGGACGAGCGAGCGCCCCGAATAGGCGGGCACGCGCGGTCCGGGGAGGACCGTGCCGGTCAGGTTCACGGGGTCGACGGCGCGGACGACCACGCGTTCGCCGGAGGCGGGCTCGTTGCGGGTGCGCCGGAGCTGCTCGACGGCATCGATGAGGGCGTACTGCTCGCCGACGACGCCGGAGACGAAGCGGCCGCCGCGAACGTCGCCACGGGCTTCCATCGTGCGGAGTGCGCGGAGGACCGAGCGCCAGGGGAGGCTGAAGCGCTCGTGGGTGGCGAGGTCACGGAAGACAACGCCGTAGCGTTCGAGGAGCACGCCGGCGACGAGGGCAGCGAGCTCCTCCTGGCGGGCAGGGTCGACGGGGGGCGCTTCGACGAGTGACCAGCGGCCGGGAGGGCCGCCGAGGACGAGTCCGAGGCGATAGCTGGCGACGGGGCGGCGGGCGACGGGGCGGCGGCGTCCCGAGGAGGAGCGCGCGAAGATCTTGCGCACGCCCTCGAAGCCATCAGAGGCCACGAGGCCGGTGGCGATGAGCTCGCGCAGGGTGTCCTCGGTCTGGCTGGAGAGCTGGCCGGTCTCGCGGACGAGCTCGTCGAAGAAGAGGGCGCCACGCTCGCGCAGGAGGTCGACGATGGTGGAGGCGGCGCCGGGTGGGGCAGGGATGCCGTCGGGGCGGTCGTAGCGGGCGGCGGCGAGGAGGTCGGGGAAGGCGCGGCGGGCGACGAGGGTGACGGGGGTGGCGCGGGTGGCGGGGGCGGGGCGAGAGGGGGCGTCGTCGGGCGACGCCGGCTTGCGGCCGCTGAGACGGGCCCAGGCGATCTCGCCGGCGAGGCAGAGCTCATCGAGCCAGGTGGGGTCGTAGTCGCGGACGCGGGCGCGCAGGAGGTCATCCTCCCAGGAACCGGCGGGCGCCTCGAAGCCCTGGAGGCGTTCGAGGGCGCGGCGCAGGCCGGGCCGCCCGCCGTAGGTGGCGCCGGGGGCCAGTCCCTGCCAGCGGGTGAGGAAGCGCATGTAGTCGGCGCGGGAGACCGGCGCGACCGCCTTGCGCAGGCCCTCCAGCGTGTAGCGGTGGATGCGGGCGAGGAGGCGGCGATCGCACAGCTCGTCCTCTGGGGCATCAGGAGTGAAGCGGCCGCGAACGAGGTAGCCGGCCGCTTCCGCTGCCCGGAGGCCGTAGCCGGCGTCCTGCTCAGCGAGACCGGTGCGACGGGCAATGGCGGCGGGTGTCAGGGGGCCGAGGCACTCGGTGTGGCCGCGAACCAGAGCGAGGCGGGCGGCCTCGCGGTCCTCCACCTCCAGCAGCGCATGGGCGGGGACGGAGGGGGAGGGGATGTCGGCATCGGGAAAGAGGAGGCGGATCGAGGGAAGATTCTCGACCGCGAACCAGAAGGTCCGGTCGTGAAGGTCGAGCTGGGCCGCTCGTCCGCCGGACTCGAGCTCGGCCAGCCACTCGCCCCAGGAAGCGGCGTGCTCACCGGCGAGGACGACGAAACCGAGGAGGGCATCGTGGGCCTCTTCCGCATCGCGGGGCTCGGGCCAGGCTTCCTCGCGGACGCGGGCGATGGCGTCGGGGCTGAGGGCAGCGAGGTCGCGGGCGGAGTCGGGGAGGGTCTTGCGGAGGGTCACCGCGCGGGTGCGGCGCTCCTCGATGGGGGCGTCGTCGAGGTAGGTGTAAGGCCGGCCGCTGACGATCTCGTGGGCCATGGGGGACGGCTCGACGGTATCGACGGCGTGGAGGCGGATGCCGCCGTCCTCGATGCGGGTGAGCACGTCCTCGAGGCCGCTCACGTCCATCGCTTCGTAGAGGCAGTCGTCGCGGGTCTGGCGCATGAGCGGGTGGTCGGGGAGGGAGAGGGGCGCGTCGAGGTGCTCCTGGCAGCCGACCTGGGCGGGGAAGACGGCGGCCATGAGGTCGTCGCCGCGCATGCGCTGGAGGAAGGGGGGCACGCGCTTGCCGGTGCGCTGGCGGGCGATGGCGAGCGCGCGGGACGCGTTCCAGCGCCAGCGGGTAGGGAAGAGCGGGATGTAGAAGATCGACTTCTCCACAAGCGTGGCGGCGTTGCGGGGGTTCACCCAGGAGAAGGCCTCGGCGAGGGGCCACGAGTGCTGCGGGCCGGCGGAGAGGAGGATGGCATCGTCGTTGGCGGCGGCCTGGAGCTCGAAGTCGAAGGTGGTGCAGAACTGCTTTCGGAGGGCGAGTCCCCAGGCGCGGTTGACGCGAGCGCCGAAGGGGGCGTGGACGACCAGCTGCATCCCGCCGGCGTCATCGAAGAAGCGTTCGAAGACGACGTCGGTATCAGAGGGCACCACGCCGAGGCCATCGCGGGTGGCGCGAACGTAATCGACCATCTGGCGGGCGCCGTTTTCGGTCAGGCTGCACTCCTCCTGGATGCGAGCGACGAGGGCATCGGGGTCATCAAGGCCGTCGGCCACCTCGCGGCGGAGACGGCCGGCTTCCTCGGAGAGTTCGATGGTGCGGCCGGGGGCCTCGCCCAACCAGAAGGGAACGGTGGGCGGCGCTCCGTGGGCGTCGATGACGCGGACGGTGCTCTGCTCGACGCGGGTGATGCGCCAGGAGGTGGAGCCGAGCAGAAAGATGTCGCCGGCGGCGCTTTCCATGGCGAAATCCTCGTTGACGGTGCCGACGGGAATGTCTTCGGGCTCGGCGACGACGCGGTAGTCCCCCATCTCGGGGATGACGCCGCCGTTGTTGAGGGCGGCGAGGCGCGCTCCGCGGCGCCCGCGGACGATGCCGTTGATGCGGTCGCGGTGGATGAGGGGCGCAGCGGAGCCGGGGCCGTCACCGATCCCGGTGGCCAGCATGGTCACGATCTCGTCGAAGGGCTCGCGTTCGAGAGTCGCAAAGGGGGCAGCCTCGCGGACGAGATCGTAGAGGGCGTCCTCGGACCAGGGCTCGCACGCGGTCTCGGCCACGATCTGCTGGGCGAGGACGTCGAGAGGAGCGGTCAGGGGGTTGATGCGGTCGAGGCGCCCGGCACGGACGGCGCGGACGAGGGCGGAGCACTCCAGCAACTCATCGCGGGTGGTTGGGAAGAGGCGGCCGTGGGGGCGGAGGCCGAGGGCGTGGCCCGAGCGGCCGATGCGCTGGAGGAGGGTCGCGATGCTGCGTGGCGAGCCGACCTGGCAGACGAGGTCGATGGCGCCGATGTCGATGCCAAGCTCGAGGGAAGCGGTAGCGACGAGGGCGCGGAGGTCACCCGCCTTGAGGCGCTGCTCGACCTGCAACCGGCGATCCTTGGCGATGCTGCCGTGGTGGCTGGCGACCGCTTCCTCGCCGAGGCGCTCGGCGAGCTCCTTGGCGGCTCGCTCGGACAGAGCGCGCGTGTTGACGAAGATGAGGGTGGTGCGGTGCTCACGCACAAGCTCCGCGAGCCGGTCGTAGATGTCGGCGAACTGCTCCCTGGGGGGAACGGCCTCAAGGTCGCTGGGCGGCGTCTCGACGTGGAGCTCGATGTCGCGCTGATGGCCGCGGTCGACGATGGAGGCGTCTCGGCCGGCGCCTGCGAGGAAGCTCGCGATCAGCTCGATGGGGCGCTGGGTGGCGGAGAGGCCAATGCGGACGGGCGGGGTGTCGGCGAGGTGGTCGAGGCGGGCAAGGGTGAGGGCGAGGTGGCTGCCGCGGCGGTCGCGGGCGAGGGCGTGAATCTCGTCGACGATGACCGTGCGGACGCCGCGCAGGTTCTCGCGGCTGCGCTCGGCGGTCACGAGGAGGAAGAGCGACTCGGGGGTAGTGACGAGGATGTGGGGCGGGCGGCGCACCATGGTCTGGCGGGCGGAGGGTGGCGTGTCGCCGGTGCGAACCGCGCTGGTGATGGGCGGAAGGTCGTAGCCCATCTCCTTCGCGAGAGTGCGGATCTCGTCGAGGGGTTCCTCGAGGTTGCGCTGGATGTCGTTGCTGAGGGCCTTGAGGGGGGAGACGTAGACGATGCGCGTGCCGTCGTCGAGGTCACCCGACTCGGCTTCACGGATGAGCTGGTCGATGCCGACGAGGAAAGCGGCGAGCGTCTTGCCGGAGCCGGTGGGGGCAGCGATGAGGGTCGTCTCGCCGGCGTGGATGCGGGGCCAGCCCTCGGCCTGGGCATCGGTGGGATGCCGGAAGCGACGCTCGAACCACGCGCGCACGACGGGGTGGAAAGCCGCGAGAGGGTCGCCGGCGGGTGGAGGCGGGGCGGCTGCGGGGTCGCGCTCGAACATCCGTGCGGGTGATGGTAGCGGAACGTGGCGCTTCCCGCTCGCGAAGAAACACCGGCGCCCCCACGAAGGGGGCGCCGGAATGCGGGGGAAGAGGAGTTTCGGCTAGCGGCGCCTGTAGGCGACGGCCAACAGAGCTCCGATGACCAGGACGACGGCGAGGAAGAGCGAGACCGTGATCTGCTGCTCGAGGAGGCCGGCCCCCGTGTCGGGTGATGCGACTGGCCCGCTCGGCTCGCCAGCCTCGGCCGAGTCCTCGGACTCAGCGGGCTCTTCCGGCTCCTGAGGCTCAGCAGGCTCCTCCGGCTCAGAGGGTTCTTCGGGCTCCGGCGGCTCTTCCGGCTCTGGGGGCTCGTCCGGCTCGCTCGGTTCTGCGGGCTCGTCCGCCTCGGACCCTTCCCCGGGCTCGGGGGGCTCTTCAGCCTCCCCGGGCTCCGGAGGCTCGTCGCCCTGGAAGTCAGGCTTCGGCGTATCGCCGTCTCCCACGGTGATCCGCTCCAGGGCGGAGAGCTTCTTGCTCCCGTCCCAGTCAGCGTGGTCGGCAGTTAAGGCGCCGCTCGCGCTGGTGGAGTCGTCGAGGGCAGTCTCGACCTGTCGGGCAGATGCGAGAGACGGGGGACGCGCCAGGATGGTGGCGAGCAAAGCCACAGTCGCAACAAGAAGGAGTGCGGTACCGGGACCAAGTCGGATTAACTGCATAGGGCTTTCCCCTCGTCTCTCGAGATGTGCTGAACACTGCGTTGAGGACCTCGCGCGCATGAGGGAGCAGCAAGCCCCAGACGCCCAGCACTGACCGGACGGCCACCGGGGTGCACCGGCTCGATCAGGGCATTGGTCGCGAGAAGTAGTGGGGTCGGGAGGGAATCGAAAGACGACCTGGGCGCTGCTGAACCCAAGTCAGCAGGCACGGCCTGAGTCGGCCTCGTGCCTACAGCCAAGCTCGTGGAACAAGTCACGGGCCGCTCTCCCACGCGACCCCGCCAGCGGACATGTTAAGGGATACGTGCTCTTAACGCTAGTGTGCTTATTCGGATGAACAAAAACGCGACAGGCGACTCGCTCCGTGGACTCCCGAGCTGGGCGAACCGGCCAGATCCCAGAGCTAGGCTGAGGGTTCCTCGAAGAGCTGGAAGAGCACGCCGTTCGTGTCTCGCGGGGAGAGGAAGATATTGCGCTTCCAGCGCTCGCCGCCCACGCCGCCGGGGGTCTCGATGCCCTCGGCAGCGAGGGCGTCGAGGGCGCCGTCGATGGACTCGACCTCGCAGGAGACGTGGTGCAGGCCCTTCCCTCGATTCGCGAGGAAGTCCTGCAGAAAGCCCTCATCGCCAAGCGGCTCGATGATCTCGAGCTTGAGCTCCGTGTTGGGGATGCGCATCAGGCACCCCTTGTAGCCCTGGTCGGCGACGTCCCAGCGGCTCTCAACCTCCATCCCGAAGACGCGCTCTTGCCAGGCGGCCTGCGCCTCGAGGTCGGGGGAAGCGAGGGAGACGTGATCGATGCGGCGGAAACCGAGGGCGCCGGCCACGCCCTTCGTGCCGTTCACGGGGTTGTCGCTCTTGGGCTGGTAGAGCTGCCAGAGGACACCGCCGCTGTCTCGGGGATGGATGTAGGCCATCCACCACATGGTGTCCTGGCTGATGCCCCCGAACGGCGTGACGCCCAGGCGTTCGAGCTCGGCGACGGCCTCCTCGATGTCGGGAACCTGGACGGTGAGGTGGTGGAGGCCGGGGCCGCGCTGGTCGAGGAAGCGCTGGACGAAGCTTTCGGGGCCGTCGGGCTGGAGGAGCTCCCACTCGATCTTCGTATTGCGCATGCGGGTGACGCAGCCCTCGAAGGGTGTGCCGGGGTGGGCGTTGAACTGGCGCAGGAAACGGAAGCCAAAGAGCCGCTCGAAGCGGTCGCGCTGCTCGCGCCAGTCGTGGGCGGCCATGCTGATGTGGTCGAAGCGGGTGAGGGTGAGCACGGAGCCCCCGGGGAGAGGAGTGTGGGGCGGTATGGTAGGAAGGCAGGAGCCGCCGGGCAACGATGGGAGCGAAGAGCGCGACGATCGTGGCGAATCCCCGCGCTCGCGGGATGCGCCGCTTCGACACCGAGGAGGCCCTGCGCCGGCTCGATACGCGCGGCTACGAGGCGCGGCTCGAGCTGCCGGACTCGCCGGAAGGAACCGCTGAGGCCGCGGGTCGCGCGGCGGCGTGTGGGGACGACTTCGTGTTCGTGCTGGGCGGCGACGGGACGGTCCGGCTGGCAGCGGGAGCGATGGCGGGTTCGGAGTCGGCACTGGCGGTCCTGCCGGGGGGCACGGCCAACGTCTGGGCCAAAGAGGCGGGGATTCCCCGGAACCTGATTAGGGCGCTCGACGCCCACCTCGACGGGCAACAGGTAGCCATGGACCTGGGACGGGCGAACGACGAGCCGTTTCTCCTGATGGCCGGGATCGGCTGGGACGCGGAGATCGCGGCGACCGTGACACCCGCGCTCAAGCGGAAGCTGGGCGTGCTCGCCTACGTCCTGCACGGCATTCCCATGCTGCCCAGGCTGCGGACCGCGGAGGTGGCGTGGTCGGCGGAGGGGGAGTCGGCAGAAGAGCGAGCGGGACTGATCGTGGTCAGCAACACGCGGCTCTACGGCGGGTTCCTCATGTTCTCGATGGGGGCGAGCGCCCGGGACGGGCAACTGGACGCGTGCATCTTCACGCCCCGGACCGCGGCGGAGGCGCTTGGCCAGGCCATCCGGGTGGTGGTGCGGCGTCACTCGGGCGTCGAGGGCGTGCGCGAGCTGCGAACGCCAGAGTTCGACGTGACGACTCCGGGGCTGCCGGTGCAACTGGACGGGGACGTTGTGGGCGAGACGCCGGTGACGCTGACGGTGGAGCGGGGAGCGATCAGGATGAGCGTTCCCGCAGGACCGCTGACACCGGTGCTCTGGGAGTAGAGGCGGCTACTCGCCTTCGAAGCGTCCGATGCTGCCGCCCGCAACGACAAAACGGCCGGCGGCGCTGGTGAGGACATCTCGGACCCGGTCGGGGTCGGCGGTTGTGACGATGACCTGCTGGAAGATCTCGAAGGAATCGAGCACGCCGCGGCGGCGCTGCTCGTCGAGCTCGCTGAGGACATCGTCGAGGAGAACGACGGGCTCGTCGCCGAGGCAGGTCTGGAGGTAGGCAGCCTCGGCGAAGCGCAGGGAGAGGGCGGCGGTGCGGAGCTGGGCGCGCGAGGCGAAGGAGGCGGCGGAGAAGCCCTCGATGAGCACCTCGACATCGTCGCGGTGGGGACCGAAGAGGGTGACACCGGCGCCGATCTCGCGGGGGCGGCCATCGCCCAGGGCCTGCAGCATGCGGCTGGTCCACTCGGCTTCGTCGATGGGGAGGTCGTCCTCCACGGCTTCGCCGAGGGCGGGCTTGTAGGTGAGGTCGATGGTCTCGGAGTCGTCGCTGAGGCGGGCCATCTGCTCGCGGGCGTACGGAACGAGCAGGCCGAGGGCATCGGCGCGGCCCTTCATGATGATGCCGCCGGCGTGGGCAAGCTCCTGGTTCCAGAAGCCGAGCTCGGTGGGGGACGCTTCGCGGGCCTGGATGCGCTTGAGCAGCCCGTTCCGCTGCTGGAGGACGCGCTGGTAGCGCTGCATGGCGCGCAGGTACCCGCGATCCACCTGGGAGGCCATCATGTCGAGGTAGCGGCGGCGGAGGATGGGCGGTCCGGCGACGACTTCGATATCGAGCGTGGTGAAGAGGACGGCGGCGAGCTCGCCGACGGCATCGGAGGTGCGCTTGGCGAGGCCGTTCACGCGGACGCGCTTCCCGGCGCGCTGACCCTCGCCGCTGCGGCCGACGACGGCGACTTCGAGATTGAGGCGTCCGGCGGCTCGCTGGACCTCGGTCTGCAGGCGGGCAACGGGGAATTCGGAGTCGAGCACATCGCGGCGGACAAGGTCGGAGTCGCTGCTGGCGCGGCTCGAGCGGAGGGTGGAGAGGAGGTAGATGGCCTCTAGCAGGTTGCTCTTGCCCTGGGCGTTTTCGCCAACGAAGAGGTTGAGGCCGCGATCGAGCGACAGCTCGACCTGTGCGTAGTTCCGGAAGTTGGCGAGGTTGAGATCGGTGATGTACACGGCGTATCCAGCGTAGCCCCCCGCAGGGCCCGAGCGCGTCAAGTATAGAGGCCTTTACGTTATGGGGTTATGTCCCATCCGCGAGGAGCATGAACAGAACTGCTTACGTGCCTACGCCCTCGGCGTTTGGGGGTATAATCCCGGCCAACACCGAACAAGCGAGTAAACGAATGAAGGTTCAAGTCCTGCAGGAGAACCTCCAGCGGGGGCTCGCGATCGTCGGGCGCGCGGTTGCCGCCCGGTCGACGCTCCCCATCACTTCGAACGTCCTGATGGCGACGGACGGGGGGCGGCTGCGCCTCTCGGCCACCGATCTCGACATCTCCATCAGCACCTGGATCGGGGCGAAGATCGAGGAGGAGGGGGCGACGACGATCCCGGCGCGGCTGATCACGGATTTCGTGGGGCAGCTACCGCCGGCGACGGTGTCGATCGAGGTCCCGGAGCGAACGCGCCAGGCGAAGCTGGAGTGCGCGCGCACGGAGTCGACGATCAACACGATGGACGCCGAGGATTTCCCGCGCATCGCGGCGATCGACGAGGGTCCATCAATCGAGCTGGACGCGGCGACGCTGCGTCGCACGATCGACCGGGTGGAGTTCGCAGCGGCGACGGATGACTCGCGACCAGTGATTACGGGCGTGAGCATCAAGGGCGAGGAGAGCAAGCTGACCTTCGCGGCCTCCGATGGGTTCCGGTTGGCGGTTTCGGACATCGAGCTGGGCGCCCGGCAGGCGTTCCCGGTGACCGACCTGAACCTCATTGTTCCGGCACGAGCGCTGCGGGAAGTCGGACGCCTGATCGGGGACGGAGCGGCGCCGGTACAGTTGCGGGTGAACGAGAAGCAAACGCAGGTGCAGTTCTCGATGACGGACGTGGAACTGGTGGCGCAGCTGATACAGGGGACGTTCCCCAACTACAACCAGCTGATCCCGGGCGAGTTCAACACCGCAACGGTGGTGGACGTCGATGACTTCATGCGCGGAGCGCGCATCGCGGCCATCTTCGCGCGGGACGGGAGCGGCATCGTCCGGCTGCAGGTACAGCCGTCGGGCGATGGCAGCGCCGGGAAGCTGGTCATCAGCGCCCGCGCGGACGAGGTGGGCGACAACGAAGGCGAGATCGACGTGAAGGTGGACGGCGAGCCGGCGAAGATCGCGTTCAACAGCCGCTACCTGGCCGATGTCCTGGGCGTCCTCGACGGCGAGGTCAGGCTCGAGACGACAAGCCCCTCAAGCCAGGGCGTCTTCCGCCCGGCCGAGGAAGACGGCTACGTGCACGTGGTCATGCCAATGTTTGTTCAATGGAGCTAAAATGTGGGTACTTTTGGCCGGGTTTGGGGGAATTTTGCGGTAGAATTCCCTCGACCGTGATCTCATCGCGGGTCGCGTCGATCTTCAACTGAACGGCCTCGAAAACGAGCTGCTTCTCGTCCGATCCGGCCCCTTCGAGACACTCCACGACGGCTGCACAGGTCCGTCTGATGGCCTCTTCGTCGATGGCTCGCCCCATGCCTGACCTCCGCTTCACGAGGGCGGCCAACTCCGCACTGTGCAGCTCTCGCTGCCGCTTCACGTCCTGCACCTCAGCCCGGACAACCTCGCTGTCCACCTCGCCATAGCCGAACAGTTGGACAAGGCGTTCCTCACGTTTGCGGAGCGAGGCGATCTCCGACTCAAGTCGAGCGATCGCCTCCTCAGTGCCGGCGACGCCATTCGCCTCCCGCCGTTCCTGCAGGATGACCTCGGGCTCGCTGAGCACCTTCCGCACTTCCGCCCAGACCTCCTGCTCGAGCGCGTCAGCCCGGATGTAGCGACTCTCGCACCGGTGCCCGGTATTTCGGGTGTAGGCGTGTCGGCAGCGGTAGTAGGGGTAGTCCTTGCCCTTCGTGGTATTCGTCTGGCCCACCATCGCGCTGTGGCAGAGGCCGCAGCGAATGCGCCCGCTGAGCAGGTAGTTCCGCTTCGGCGTTCTACGCCGGTTCGTTCGTTCGGGGTCATCCAGGATGTGCTGGACCCGCTTCCAGAGGGCCTCGTCGATGATGGCGGGCGTGGCATCCGGGATCTCGATGTGCTCGTCCTCGGGACGCTCGATCACGCGGGTCCGCCTGCGCGCTCCCGGGGCACGCACTCGAACACGCTTGGTGCGCCGGTAGACGGTGCGGCCGATGTATGCCTCGTTGAGGAGCACGCGACGAATCGTGATGGGATACCAGCGACCACCCGAGAATGCCGGGACGCCGGCGTCGTTCAGCTCGCTGGTCACGGCCGAGTAGCTCCGCGTTTCCGCGTACCGCTCGAAGATCCGACGCACGACGGCCGCCTGGTAGGGATCAATCTCCCGGCGACCGGTCTCCGGGTTGTACGTGTACCCGTAGCAGCCCCGGCCGAACGCCTGGGGAATCCGCCCGCTACGCGCCCGCTCCTCTTTCCCCCGCATGGTCCGCTCGGCGATCTTCTCGCGCTCCACTTCGGCGATGAACGCGCGCGCTGCGAGGATAAAGCGGCCGACGGCGGTGTCCTCGAACCGCTCGGTGACGAACTCCAGACCTACCTCGGCGCACTCGAACTCATCGAAGAGAACACCGATGTGATTCTGGTTCCGGGAGAGGCGATCGACGGCGTACGCAACGACGACGTCGGCCTCACCGCGCCTCAGGGCCGCCCGGAGGTCATCGAGGCCGTCGCGCTCGAGGGCCCCACCGCTCGCGGCATCACGGATGCAGCGCGTCACGTGCCAGCCGCGATCCCTGGCAAGTTCGACGCAGGCGCGCTCTTGGGTCTCAAGGGACGTTCCGTCTCGCTCCTGGGCGTCAGTCGAAACGCGGGAGTAGATGATTGCTCGCATCGCAGTCTCCATCAGGTCTGGTTACCTCTCGTTGGGCTCCATCGTTCACAGGCGTGGTCGCCGGCGCAAGAGCCCCGGCTCCACTGTTCTGGTGAGCGGTCAGCAACACCCTCGAGAGCGTGGGCAAGCGTCCTAGGCGACCTCGTCGCAGGGCGGCTCGTCGTTCATCTCGTCCGCTTCCGAAAGCAGCCAGCGCCACAAGGCGTCCCAGGCGCGCGTCCGTGGACCGGTACTCCACCGGACCTGGACCGTGAACGTGTCGCGCCCCGCCCTGAGCGGGCGCGCGGTGTGCCTTCGGGAGTCTTCCCGGGCCACGCGCCGCGGCTGCCGAGGCCTGGTGTCGTCCATGCCGCTTCTCCGCTCGAGTGCGAGGTGCCCCCGCCGCCAGAGGGCAGGGAGGAAGCTCCCAGTGTTGCGGGACGGAGGAGCTCGAGTAAGCCCTTCGACGGGGGTTCATGGGTGAAGCGTCCACGGCTAGCCTCCAGCTACGCATCCGTGGCGCCCTCGTGCGCGAAGGGGTTGAGCACAGGAACAGCGGCAGGCTCGAAGTGCTGCACGTTGCGCGTCACGACGGTCAGGCCGTGCTCAAGCGCCGTCGCTGCAATGAGCAGGTCCGCGCTCTCGTAGCCGAGGGTGGCGGACAGCCGTCCCCAGCGCTGAGCTGTGGCGAGGTCGACGGGAAGGACGCGGTCGCCGTACCAGGCGAGCACCCGGTCGAGCCAGCCCGCGAGCTCGCTCGCGAAGGCCGGGTCGCGGCCCTGCTGCTGCTCGATGCCGCGCTTAATCTCCCCGATGGTCGCCACACTCAGGTAGAGGTCCGACGTGCGCTGCGCCTGTAGCCAGCGAGCCGCTCCCGGATGGCGTTCTCCTCGCCGGAGGGCCGACAGGACATCAGTGTCGATGAGATACATCAGAGGTCCGATGAGCGAGCAGGGAGGGGGAGCCGCTCGAACTCGTGGCCGTCCTGCGGGATGTCGAGCAGCAACTCGCCGAGCGTGGGGGCGTTCGCCTTCTCGATCTGCCGTAGGCGCTCGTACTCGTCGACCGCCAGCACGACGACGGCGGGCCGGCCGCGACGGGTGACCCGCTGAGGTTCGCCCGCGAGAGCGGCGTCAACGACGGCGCTGAAGCGGTTCTTGGCGTCCTGGAGAGGCCAGTCGTTCATGTCCGTATCCAGCTAGATGTTCTGTCTAGATTCTACCACACCGACGGCCCGAGAGGGGACTCCTCGCTCGCGCGGCCGGGCAGAGGGTTCGAAACCAGTCTTGTGGGCCTAACTTGACGGTAGGCCGTACCACCTTCGAGGTGCTGTTCAGCCTGTAGCTGTGGGGTCGACGACGACGCGCCCACCGTCCTCGACTTCGACGTACGGGCTGTGGCCGTCGAGCAGCTGCATGCCAGCGAGCGGCGCCGCGTGCGCTCTTCAGTGTCTCGCGGTCGCTCTCGTCCAGTTCCTCGCGGTCGGCCGCGACGAGCTCGCGGCTCCAGGACATGGACATGCGAGGAAGCTAGCGAGGGCCGCGCAAGGTCTCCGTAGGCCCTTTGTTGACTTTGCGGGACGTTGCGCCGGAGTTGCCCAGCGCCTCGCGCTACTCGTTGCGCAGCGCAGCTATCGGGTCGACGGTCGTGGCGCGGTAGGCGGGGTAACTGCCGCTCGCGAAGCCCACGCCCGCCGCCACGAGGAACGCCATCGCGATGCTCCACGGCTGGATCAGCGTCGTCATCTCCTGACCACCCAACTCTCGCCCGTCGAGGGCGAACGAGGCGCCGACGCCGATCGCGATGCCGACGATGCCGCCGAAGAGGCTGAGCGTCAGCGCCTCGGTGACGAACTGCTTCACGATGTCGCCCGCCGTCGCGCCCACGGCGCGGCGGATGCCGATCTCGCGCGTCCGCTCGGTGACGGAGACGAGCATGATGTTCATCACCCCGATCCCGCCGACGAGCAGCGAGATGCCGGCGATGCTGCCGAGCAGGATCGAGAGCGTGTTGCTGACCTCGGTGGCGGCGCTGATCAGGTCGTCCTGGCTCTGGATCACGAAGTCGGGTTCGGGCGTCTCGTGGAGAAAGAGCAGCAGCTCGGTCACATCCTCCTTGACGCGCTGCTCGTCGGCGCCGCTCGCCGTCTGTACGTCGATCTGCGTGACGCGCAGGTCGCCGGCGGGCGTGTAGAGGAAGCGCAGGCGGCCCGCCGTGCCGCTCAGCGGGACGAAGACCTGGTCGTTCGCCTCGCTCGCGCCTCCCTGCTCCTCAAGCACGCCGATCACGACGAAGCCAAGCGTGATGCGGCCGCCGACGAAGGAGAGCCGCACCTCTTGCCCAATCGGGTCGAGGCCCTCGTAGAGCGTATCGGCTACGCGCGCACCGAGGACGGCCACGAGGGCGCCGTCCTCGTCGTGCAGCGGCGTGATGAAGGAGCCCGAGCGGATCGCCAGGTCGCGCACCTCGGCGTATCCGCTCGAGGTGCTGACGATCTGCGCGCCAACGTTGTTCGCACCCGCGACCGCCTGCGCGTCCACCGCCACGCGCGCGGCGACGGCGACGACGCCGGGGATACCGTCCGCGGCGATCGCCGCCGCGTCGCCCTGCACGAGCGTGGACTGCTCGAGGCCGGCGAGCGCTCCGGTCTGCGAGGTGGTCGCCTCCGCGCTCGACTCGATGAAGATCAGGTCGGTGCCGAGCCCGCGGATCTGGTCCGTGACGCCTCGCTGCGTGCCCTGGCCGACGGCAATCAGCACGATCACCGAGCTGACGCCGATGATCAGGCCGAGCGAGGTCAGCGCGCTGCGCAGGCGGTTCGCGAAGATCGCGCGCAGGGCGATGCGAAAGGCGTCGAGCGGGCTCACTGCGCAGGCCCGTCCGGCGCGGCGGCCACCAGCGGAGCGCTGCTGTCCTCGACGATCCGCCCGTCGCGCATGCGCACCGTGCGGCGTGCGTAGGCAGCCACCTCCGGCTCATGCGTGACCAGCACCACCGTCAGGCCCTGCTGGTCCACCAACTCGCTTAGCAGCGTCATCAACTCGTGCTCCGTCGCCGTGTCGAGGGCGCCGGTTGGCTCGTCGGCGAGCAACACGAGCGGGTTCACGACGAGCGATCGGGCGATCGCGACGCGCTGCTGCTCGCCGCCCGAGAGCTCGGTCGGGAGGTGCGTAATGCGGTCCTGCAGGCCGACCCGCACGAGCGCCTCGGCGGCACGGCGCTTGCGGTCGGCGGCGCCTTGGTAGATCAGCGGCAGCTCGACCTGCTCGAGGGCGGTCATGCGCGGCAGCAGGTTGTAGAACTGGAAGACGAAGCCGAAGGCGCTGCCTCGCAGGCGCGCGCGTGCATCCTCGGAGAGCTGCGAGACGTCTCGCCCCCCGAAGGCGTAGCTGCCGCTGCTCGGGCGGTCGAGCAGGCCGATGATGTTCATCAGCGTGCTCTTGCCAGAGCCAGACTGGCCCATGATCGCGACAAACTCCCCGCCGCCGATCTCGAGGTTCACGCCCGCGAGGGCGTGAACCGCCGTCTCGCCGGTGGAGTAGACGCGGGTCACGTCTTGCAGACGGATCACTGTCGACCTCCACCGCCAGGACCGCCGCCGCCGAAGCCACCGCCGGGCTGCTGTCGCTGCTGCTGGGCGCTGAAAGCGATCCCGGAGTTGTCGGCGCCGATCAGGAGCACCGCGCCGGCCTCGATCCCGCTCAGGATCTCGACGTTGGTCCCGTCGGACTCGCCGACCTCGACGGTGACGCGCTCGAAGGCGATCACTCCATCCCCGGCATCGTCGGCTGCCGGGCCGGGGACCGTCACGAACCACGCGCCATCGAGCTGGCGCACGGCCGAGACCGGGACCAGCACGGCCTGTTCCCGCAGTTCCTTCAGGATCGTGACGCTCGCGCTCATCCCCGGCGCGGGCAGCGGGCGCGCTGCGAGGGCGCCCTGCTGCGTTTCGGCTCCTTGCTCGAGCGCGTTCGACGTGAGGTTCGCGAGGCGTTCGAGCATCTGCGGGGGAATCTCGAAACCCTCGGGCAGCGGCTCGCCGTTAGCCACCGCTTGCAACACCTGCTGGATCGTGACGCCCTCGGGCAGATCGAGGCCGGCCAGCAGCCCACCGCCACCGAGGCCACCCGCGCCTCGTGCGTCGCCGCCAGCAGCGTCACCTTCCCTAGCGCCGCCACCACCTTCCCCAGCGCCGCCGCCACCTTCCCCAGCGCCGCCGCCAGAGCCCTCGCCGGCCCCGGCTCCGAAGCCGGCCCCCGCGAGGAGTCTGGCGAGGTCGCCTCCGGTTCCGCGGAGCGCGGCGAGCTCGGCGGCGACCTCGGCGATCTCCGGCCCCGCGAGGAGGCGCGCCTCCACTTCGTAGGTGACGACGCCCTGCGCGGCGTTCGGCACGCGGCTGATCGAGGCGATCCGGACCGCGTACTCGACATCGTCGATGGCGTCGAAGGTGGCAATCCCGGCCTGGCCGACCTCCAGGCTCAGCAGGTTCGCCTCGGTCACGGTGAGCGCGATCAGGATCCGGTCGGAGGTGCTCAGGGTAAGCGCGGCGAGGCTCGCCGCCACGCGGTCGCCCGGCTGCACGTTCACGGCCTCGACGATCCCGTGGAACGGCGCCGTCACCGTGAAGTCGGCGAGGGCGGCCCGCGCCTCCTCGAGGGAGATCTCGGAGAGCCGTACGTTCTCCTCCTGCTGCGCGATCGCGTTCGCGGTCGGGCCCGCGTTCAGCTCGTCGTAGCGCGCCTGCGCGCTGGCGAGGCTCGCGCGCGCACTCTCGAGGGAGGCGCGCGCCTGCTCGAACTCGCCCTCGTCGGCGGGGGCGCGCAGGTCCTCGAACCGCGCCGCGGCGGCAGCGTGGTTCGCCCTCGCGGCCTCCACCGCAAGCTCCGCCTGGCGCACGTCCTCCGCACTCGGTTCTGCGTGCAGCTCCTCGAGGCGCGCCACGGTCGCCGTGTGGCTCGCACGCGCCGCCTCCACCGCAAGCTCCGCCTGGCGCACGTCCTCCGCGCTCGGCTCTGCCTGCAGCTCCTCGAGTCGCGCCACGGCCGAGGCGTGGTTCGCACGCGCCGCCTCCACGCTCTGCTCGGCCTGGTAGCGATCCTCCTCTGAGGCCGGGGCGAGCAGGTCGGCCAGCCGCTGCTCCGCCGAGGAGAGCGCCGTGACGGCCGACTGCCTCGTCGCGTCGTCTGCGACGAACGCGACGTTGGCGTTGATCACGGCACTGGCGTAACGCTGGAAGTTGCTGCTCCGATCCTCGGCCAAGTCGCGCAGCTCCCGGACCTGTGCGTCGGAAAGCGCCAGCGGGGCGGTGCATGGGCCCTCGGCGACATCATTGATGTGGTCGTACTGCTCGCAGAACTCGTCGAAGGCGTCTTCGAGGGCGTGCCAGGAGTCGTCGGCCCTGTCGATCGCCCCGCTTAGCTGTGCCCGTGCCTGCGTGACGTCCGTACGTGCGGCGGCGATCTCCGTCTCGCCGGGACCCGCGATCAGAGCCGCCAGCGCCTCTTCCGCGCTCGATAGCTGCCCGAGGGCGTTCGCCACCGCCTGCTCGGCGCTCGCCAGCTCGCTCACGCTCGGCGGCTCCGAGAGCCGCGCCAGCGCCTCTTCTGCGCTCGATAGCTGCCCGAGGGCGCTCGCCACCGCCTGCTCGGCGCTCGCCAGCTCGCTCACGCTGGGCGGTTCCGAGAGCCGCACCAGCGCCTCTTCTGCGCTCGATAGCTGCCCGAGGGCGCTCGCCACCGCCTGCTCGGCACTCGCCAGCTCGCTCGCGGCGGGCGGCTCGGAAAGCCGCTTGAGCACCTGCTCGGCGTTCAGCACCTGGGTCTCAGCCGACTCGATCGACTGTCGTGCGGACGCGATCTCCGCGGCGGCCGGATCGGCAAGCAGGGCGTCAAGCCGCAACTCCGCGAGCCGCAACTGCGTCTCGGCCGTTGCGACCCGGCGCTGCGCATCGGCGTCGTCCAGGGTCGCCAGCACATCGCCCGTTTGCACGGCATCGCCGCTCTCGACCTCGACCGTAGCAACGGTGCCGGCGACGCCGAAACTGAGCGTGGTGCTGCGTTCGGCCTCAGCCGAGCCGGAGAGATCCACGGTCGTGCTGAGCTGGCCCATCACCGCCTCGCTGCGCTGCGGTTCGGCAACGATGTCCGTCTCTCCAGGCCGGAGCAGGAACCAGGTGGCGACCGCGACAGCAACGAGGACGGCGCTGGCCACGAGGAGCAGCCACCGGCGGCGCGAGCTACGGCCGCGGATCAGGAGGTCGATGTCGACTTCGCTCATTGGTGGTCTCTCATCCGATCGGGAGGCGGCGCCACCGGCCAGCGCGGCCATTTGCGGTCTTCGTTCGTAGCCTCATCTGGCGGTTCCTCCCGTGCGGCGGAGCTCGCGGCTCCAGGACATGGACATGCGAGGAGGCTAGCGAGGGCCACTTAAGGTCTCCGTAAGGCAGCGGGGCGCGGGCTGCGACGCGACGGCCTGACCGGCCATGTCGCCTTCGACGGCGCCTCAGCCTCGAGAAGGCCGCGGTGCACCCCTACGACGTGGACAGCCCGATCGGGGGCGGAGACGCCGCGGACGTGGCTCTGTGGGACCGAGTTCTGAGCACGGTCAGTGTTTGGTGGACCACGTCAAGGACCCCGCCGGCGAGAAGCGCGACCTCGTCATCCCCAGCCACGAAGTGGCGGCGGCCCAGCGGACGATGGCGGCCGTGGGTGTGCTCGATGCCGTAAGCGAGGACCAGGCGTAGTCGTTGGACGACATCACCGCCCGCATCATCGAGTTCTACGCGGGGTGGGATGCGGCGGCGGGGCTGGAGGCGATCGTGGCCTTCCTGGGGCGGACCCTGGGCTAGCTCCCGCGGGTCGCGTTCCCGGGGAGCCGAACCTCAATCTCCAGGCCACCCTCGCGACGTGCCCTGGCGGAAAGGGATCCGTCGTGCGCCCGGACGATGGCCTGCACGATGGAGAGCCCGAGGCCGAGGCCGCTTCGGCCCGCTCCCGATTCCTGCCGCTGGACGAAGGGCTGGAAGAAGCTCTCGACCTCCTCGGCGGTGATCCGCGGGCCGGAGTTCCTGACCCGCAGGACGGCTTCCCCGCCCTCCTGCGCCACCTCGACCCACACCCAGCCATCCGCCACGTTGTGCCGGATGGCGTTTTCGACGAGGTTGGTAACCAGCCGTTCGAGCAGGGCGCGATCGGCCCAGGCCGTCGCGTCCCCCAGCTCCAGGGTCAGCTCGAGCTGGTTGGCGGAGGAGGCGAGGCCTCCGACCACGTCGCCGGCAAGCTCGGCGACGTCGACCTGGACGCGCGACAGGAGCCCGCTTTCGCTGCGGGCAAGGGCGAGGAGGCCGTCGACGGTACGCTCGCCCTGCTCGGTCGAGTCCAGGATGCGCTGGGCGAACTCGCGCTCTGCTTCGGTGGACCCGGGGTCGGCGAGCTTGATCTCGGCCTCGGTGCGGAGGATGGCGAGGGGCGTGCGCAACTCGTGGGAGACGTTCGCAGAGAAGGAGCGCTGACTGTTGAAGGCTTTCTCCAGCGCTTCGAGGAGGGAGTCGAGGGTGTCGGCAAGCTCCTTCAGCTCGTCGTCGGGGCCCTGGAGGGCGACGCGGTGGTGGAGATCGGTCTCGGACGATGCGCGGGCCGTTTCCGTGATGCGCTGCACGGGCCGCAGGACGCGCCCCGCCACGATCCAGCCCAGCCCCAGGGCCACAACGGTAGTGGCGCCGAGGGCGATCCCGGACTGGACGAGCTGTTCGCGGAGGGCGTCGTCGACGGCGTCGTCGATGGCGGCATCATGCACGTCGGCGACGAACTTGAAGATGGTGCGGCCGTCCCTGGCCGTGAACTCGCGCAGGCGCTTGCCGTCGGGCAGGCGTTCGCCGAACGCCTCCATGACCTCCACTTCGGCGAAGAAGGCCCGCTTTTCGGCGATGTCGTCCCCGTCGAGGGCGTCCCGGTAGAGGAAGTGGGTGATGGCGATGAGCACGAGCCCGGCCAGGAGAAAGAGCGACCCGTAGAGGATGGTCAGGCGGATGCGGACGGTGGGCTGGGGGAACCTCACGGCGCATTCCCGATCCGGTAGCCCGCGCCCTTCACGGTCTCGACAACCGGCGGGCCGCCCAGCTTGCGGCGGAGGGTCATGATGGTGACGGGAACCACGTTGGTCATCGGGTCGGCATGCTCGTCCCAGACACGCTCCAGCAACTCCTCGGCGCTGACGACGTTGCCGCGGGCGCCCAGCAACACCTCCAGCACGGCGAACTCCTTGCGGGTGAGGCGCAAGTCTCGACCATCGCGGCTGGCGTGGTGGGGGCCGGGCTCGAGGCGCACGTCGCCGGCCTCGAGCACCGGCGGCGTGCTCACGGCGCTGCGGCGGGCGAGGGCGCGGATGCGGGCGACCAGCTCGCGCAGGGCGAACGGCTTGGGAAGGTAGTCATCGGCGCCGAGGGAGAGCCCTTCCACGCGGTCATCGAGCGCCCCCGAGGCAGTCAGCATCAGGATGCGGGGGGCGTTGGGGCGGTTCGCCAGGCGGCGGCACACCTCGTCGCCATGGAGGCCGGGCAAGTCGCGATCGAGGAGCACGACGTCGTAGCGGTTGACGAGGGCCTTTTCCAGGCCCGACTCGCCGTTGAGGGCGATGTCGATGGCGAAGCCCGCCTGGCGCAGGCCACGGGCGACGACGTCGGCCAGGCGCTCGTCATCCTCGACGATGAGCACTCGCATGCGGCCATTGTGCGGGTGTGGGGCATAAGGCCCAGATAAAAGGCGCCAGGTCCAGCTTATGCAGGTCTTATCGACCATCTGCGAGCATTCGCGACGGCAGGACAACACCGCTGAAGGCGTCCGCTGGGACTTCCACCAGCACGTGCGCGACGTCACCCCGGAGGAGGTAATGGCGGCGATGGAGTCGATGGGCGACGGCGAAGGCTTGCCAGGCAGGGACACAGCGGCGCTTGGCAGGAACAAATCGCGCAGGAGCCCGAGGACGGGTTCTTCGGCGGTCGCACTGCTGAGCGGGCGAAGTCTCCTTAGGACGTCGTAGCCCTCATAGTGCGCCCGAGAGCTGGCAGCGCTAGACCTGCACGCCATCCTCAGACGAGTTCTCCTCGAAGCCTTTCACCGAACAGGCCCTATTGAGCCAACCGGATGACGAGAGCGAAGGTTCTCGATTTTGTCCAGTCTGGTGGGCCTAACTTGACGGTAGGCAGTACCACCTTCGAGGTGCTGTTCAGCCTGTGACTGCTGGCATCCACTGTTTCTGAGGCCGCTTCGCGCCGCCGCACCAACACGAGGTTGACACTCCGCTCGTGCGAAGTGGACTGCGCTCGGTTCTTCGTGATGCTGTCGTTCTGACGCTCACGTCAAGCACCTACTCGTCGTCCGCCGCGGTCCCGCCCCAGCGTCCAGGCGAAGCCCTCCGAAGCCGCGACCCAATGGGTCGGGCCGGACGAGATGCGGTCAGGGTGTTCAGCCCAGGCACACTGACGACGCCGGGGAAGTACTCCAGCGACAAGCCCGTGGTCTCACCCCAGGTGAGACGACGACCACCTCCTCCGGGAAGCCCGGACTCGGCAATCGCCACGCTCTCTGCGCCGGGCCACTCGAACGAGGTCCATATGGGGCCAGCGCAAGTTCGGTGACCGTGGGCTTGAAGACCACGCGGTGAGTTCTTGGCGAATGCCGTCAGCCGAGGGCACGGTGAGCCCTGCAGCAAGCACGGCCGACGTGCTATTTCCGGCCGGAAGCTCCTACTATCGCGACGAACTCGCCGGACCAAACCTCAAGGTCGATGTCCTGCAGGACCTGTGGCCTTTCAACTGCCGTCTGCGAACTGCCCCCTTCACCCGAGAGGGCGTTAAGCGGGAATCCCACAATGGAGAGAACGTCGCCAGTCCCAAGCAGTCCTTCGATCGACACTTCGGACAGCGGCGGATACTCGAAGCCAACCCCTTGGAATCGCAGAGCTGGCGAGCGCGAAGCGGCAACGGGGGAGCTGTGATCCGCTCGTGCTGAGACTGGCCGAGATGTACTCCCCCGCACTCTCTCCAGAGTCGAGTACGTCGAACACGCTCTCAAAGGCGATTCCGGCCCTGATCGCAGAGTAACGAAAACCGATGACCGGCTAATTCAGCCTCCGCAGTAGTAGGCGCCGACACGTTCGGGCAACAATTGGTCCGTGCTGGCCGGAAGCCTTATCTCGATGCCCGTCACGTCGGGACCACTGACGTCTATTGATGTCGCATCATCACCTGTCGTCGTGAACCCGCTGGATCCGTAGTATCCCAGCTGGTTGCAAATGGTACTGATTCCCTCCTCGTCAGCATATATTCGCACGACAAATGAGCCGGACTGGCCTGCCAGCAGGCGAATCTCGAAAGTACCATCCCGCCCGGTCGCTCCCCCCGCGAATGGCCAGAAGCCCCTGGGTTCTGCATGAACCAGCCCGATTCGGAACCCTTCAACCGGTTCGCCGTCCGGCCCCACGACGGTTCCAGCCACCACCGACTGTCCCTGGCATAACGCATCCGGACTGGCCGGTAGCCGAATCTCGATGCCCGGGGCTCCAAAGCCACCGATTTCAAGCAATGCCTCGTCGCGCCACGGAGTAAACCCGCCGGTTCCATAGAATCCCACCACTCCGCAGTCTGGAAAGTCGGGAACTTCGTCGGCGTGGATGCTCAGAGTGGAAGAGCCCAGCGGGCCTTCTGGGAAAGAGAACTCAAAGGTTCCATCCACCCCGCTCCGGACCCATGCACTGGCTGCTCCCAACCATGCACCCAACCAGACTCCCTCAACCGGCGTGCTGTCCGGGCCCAGCACCACACCGGTGACCTTCCTCTGTCCAGGGCACAGATCGCCCCTACCTGCTGGGAGGCGGACTTCAATGCCGCTCACATCCCCGCCGCCGATCTGGACCCGTGACGCCTGTGCTCGCGCCGTTGTGATGCCGTCAGTTCCGTGGTAACCCAGCCATCCGCAGTCTCCCGCCTCGCCGGCGTGAACGCTAAGCACCGCCGAGCCGGACGAGCCTTCGGGTGCAGGAATTGCGAATGCCCCATCTCCCCCTGTTTCTCCCCAGTTCCAGAAATCATCGCCTACCAGAGAGACCCGAACGCCCTGCACCGGCTGACCACCTGGCCCGTATGCAACACCGCGAACGGCCGAAGCGTTTGCAGCGTCATCCGGGTGACGCTCAGGCACAGGCTCGATCCCGACGAACGGTGAACGGATCAGTACCTCCTTGTTGTCGGCCCGAAGATAGGTTTCCGGGTAGCGCGTGTACCCGAGTGATATGAGTGCCCATCGGTCGCAAGTCGGAAGACCCGCATCGCACCCCGGCGGGTGAGGAAGGCCGAGCGCGTGACCCAGTTCATGGCCAAGTCCTCCAGTCCAAGATCCACTCGTGCGGTAGTACGGTCCTTCGCCGCAGGAGAAGTACGACCCCGGGACGAAGCCGCTCTCAACGTCCGGAAGAATAGTGAGGCCCGCCCCGCCGGCACCCAGCTCATGGGGTTCATCGCATGCTTCACTCAAGTCAACATAGACAACCCACACGAAGTCCGGGTGGTTATGTTGCACTGGTGCACAGTGCTGCACGCCCTCGACTACCTTGTCCCAGGCGTTGCCACGTGCGTAGAAGTCTTCAGACTCGCTCATACGGCACACCTCAGGAACCACCTCGTAGACCGAAAAGGTCAGGCCGCCAAGTTGCCGGCGGTACCAGGACTGCAAGTCCACCATGATGTCGGCGATTGTTTCACTGCCTTCCGGCTGGAATTCCTTGTCCGCAGGTATGGCGTAAAGGACCCGGACGGTGCCGGTGGACCTCCTTGAGACTCGCACCAAGGCGTCCACCTCCGCAGTCTGGCCTTGGTATGCCGCACGAATGACGGCCTTGCCACCCCCAGCAGCAGTGACGATCCCCTCCGATACCGACGCCACCCAGGGATCGGAAGACCGCCACTCCACCTCGGCGCCTTCGATGTCCCTGCTTGAACCGTCCGACATCCGGGCCGTGACAGATAGCTCCACGGTCTCGCCAACGGATGTCAGCGGCTCGATGCCTGCAACCTTCAAGGAAGCAACGCCGGGCAGCGGACCAGACACGGAGACTGCCACGCGCACGGCGTTGCTCTGGTGGAAGTTGCCCGAACTGCTCAGCGCCGACATGTCGAGGCGTGTGTTCAGAGTCCGCCAGCGGCCTCCCTCGGGGCGGGTGCTGACATACAGCTGCGTTGGGTCCGCAACCCGACGCCACACGGTCACGTCGACGTTCGCGGTTCCACCCCCTTCGAGCGGTACCCGTACGCGCACGGCGTTGCTCTGGTGGAAGCTCCCCGAACTGCTCAAGGCGGACATGTCGAGGGGGGTGTTCAGAGTCCGCCAGCGGCCACCCTCGGGGCGGGTGCTGACGTACAGCTGCGTTGGGTCGGCAACCCGACGCCAGACGGTCACGTCGACGTTGACGGTCTCGGGATGCGCGTCTCCCTGCTGGGCGCCGGCGCCGGGCGTGCCCGTGAGCAGCAGCCCGAGCACCACGAGGAGGGCCGAGAGCGGGGCCACCAGGCGGCACACGCGCCGGCGCTCAAGAAGCGAAAAATGCGCCCAGGGTGCGCGATGCTTCGTCCCGGGACGCACGGTGTGTTGAGGCCCTGGAGGGAGAAGAACAGGCACGCATGAAACGGTAGGAGAGTGGGCTGCCTCTAGTGTGAGGGTACTGTGAAATATTGCTTCTGGCGCGTAAGATATCTGTCAGTATTTCGCGGCGATGCCAGCCGCTACACGATCCCGATGCCAGGGGACAGTCCGCTGCGCGGCTGCAAGGCCGAGGAATTGGCCGCCGGCGGCCGCTACTGCCTGCGATCAAGCCTGGGGGATCTGGTGGGCCCACGCGTACCCTATTGCGAACTTTCTCGTGGGCGGTCTCGCTCGCCTGAGCACGGTCGCGGCCAGTCGGCCCAGCATGTCCACCCGCATTACCGGAAGCGGGGACGCAGGACCGCGCCTAACGAGCCAGCCTGAAGACAAGAGCGAAGGTTCTCGATTTTGTCCAGTCTGGTGGACCTTGGGGCGTAGTTCGAATGCAGGTTGGCGTATCAGTCGGCCGGCAATTCGCAGGCGGCTTCCAACCGCAAGGCCGGTGCTGATCCCTTCTCTTACCGGGCAGACTCTTGCAGGGCCTTGTGCTCGCGTACGCTGCGCTGCTCCGTCGACGGACCCGGCGTCGCGAAGAGGAGATCACCCGGCTCCCGGACTAGGAGACGGTGCCAGACGCCTCTCAGGACGACGCACATGCGTCCCTCACTCAGGGCCACGACCTCGGTTTCATCTCCGCGGTCGAGCGCGAGTTCGAGCGAGCCGTTCAGGAGGAACAGGACCTCGTCGCCGTCAGGGTGCATTTCCCAGCCGCTGTGCAGACGCATGTGCGTGATCCCCAACAGCCGACCTTCCAGGCGTCGCTCGCCCAGGGACGGCCAGAACCCTGGCTTGGCATGCCCGTGCACACCGACGACCGGCTGCCGGAGACCACTCTGGGGTTGCGCAAGTGGTCCCCATCGACAAGACAAGCGAGACCATTGAAGTCCTAGCTGAGCGTGCCAGGCAGGATTGACCTAGCAGTGCCTCTCAGCGGCAGTGCCTCTCAGCGGGAAGCAGCACTCCCCGACGACGAGGTAGCCGTTCTCATCGGCGT
>JAPPAK010000001.1 GCA_026705605.1 Chloroflexota bacterium
TGCCGGCGATCGTGGTCTACCTGAACAAGGTAGACATGATGGAGGACGAGGAGCTGCTGGAGCTGGTGGAGCTGGAGCTGCGGGAGCTGCTGTCGAGCTACGAGTTCCCCGGCGATGACATTCCGATCGTGCGTGGCTCGGCGCTGCAGGCGCTGGAGTCGGGGTCTGAGGATCCGACGGCTTCGGAGTACGCGTCGATCCAGGAGCTGATGGCGGCGGTTGACGACTACATTCCGCAGCCGCAGCGCGCTCTGGACCAGCCCTTCCTGATGCCGATCGAGGACGTGTTCGGGATCAAGGGCCGGGGGACGGTGGTGACGGGGAGGATCGAGCGCGGCCGCATCCAGGTAGGCGAGGAAGTAGAGATCGTGGGACTGGAGGACACGCGCACGACGGTGGTGACGGGGGTGGAGATGTTCAAGAAGCTCCTCGATGAAGGGGAGGCCGGTGACAACGTCGGCTGCCTGTTGCGAGGGATGGACCGTGAGGACGTCCAGCGCGGGCAGGTGCTGGCGCTGCCGGGGTCGATCAACCCGCACACGCGCTTCGAGGCGCAGGTGTATGTGTTGAGCAAGGACGAGGGGGGCCGGCACACGCCGTTCTTCCAGGGGTACCGGCCGCAGTTCTACGTGCGGACGACGGACGTGACGGGGTCAATCGGGTTGCCGGAGGGGACGGAGATGGTGATGCCCGGAGACAACGTGACGATGAAGGTAGAGCTGATTCAGCCGGTGGCGGTTGAAGAGGGTCTGCGCTTCGCGATTCGTGAAGGCGGGCGCACGGTCGGCGCCGGCGTCGTCACCAAGGTGCTCGAGTAGGAGGCGGCCAATGGCGAAGGGAAAAGGCGATCGGCTGGTCGTGACGCTCGGCTGCACTGAGTGCCGCGAGCGCACCTATACTAGTTCGAAGAACCGGCGCAACGATCCGGACCGGCTCGAGCTCCGCAAGTTCTGCCCCCGCTGCCGGGAACACAAGCTGTACAGGGAGACAAGGTAGCGAAATGGCACGCGCCCAACGCCGCCGTGGTTCGCGCGGTCGCCGCGCTGCCCGCGAGCGCCGTGCAGCCGGCGGCCCCGAGGAGGTGACCGAGGGCGGCGGTGACGTCGTCGCGACGGTCGCCACCCCGCGCCTTCAGCCGCGGCGAGGCCGTTGGAACCCGCTCGGGTTCCTCAAGCGGCTCCAGCCCCGTGCCGTCGCCGACGTCATTTCCGAGCTGCGCAAGGTGACGTGGCCAACGTTCGCCGAGACGCGCTATCTCACCTTCGTCGTAGCCGTCGTCGCCATCATCGTCGGCCTGATCCTCGGCGGGTTCGACCTGCTGTTCGGCTGGATCATCGAGCAGCTCTTCTTTACGTAGCCATGAGTGAGGACAACGTGGAAGTCCAGGACACCGAAGCCACCAGTCACGAGTCGCTTCCCGAGGCCGGGCCCGAGGAGGTTGGGCTGCAGCCCACCCGCCGCCGCGCCCGCCGCGAGGAGCACGAGGAGCAGGACCAGATCAGCGACGAGGAGATCAGCGCCTCCGGCCGCTCCTGGTACTTCGTCAACACGTACAGCGGCCACGAGTACAAGGTGCGCCACGCTATCAAGGCGACCATCGACCAGATGGACGCCGGTGACCGCGTCTTCCACGTGATCGTCCCGACCGAGGACGAGATCGAAATTCGCGAGGGTCAGCGCCGCACCGTCAAGCGCAAGCTCTATCCCGGCTACGTGCTCGTGCAGACGATCACGTTGCAGGAGGGCGACCCCGAGTCCGACAACCTCTGGCACATGATTCGCAACACCAGCGGCGTCACCGGCTTCGTCAGCGCCGGCTCCGAGCTGTCGGGCGGCACGCCCAAGCCCGTCGCCCTCACCCAGGACGAGGTCAACAACATCCTGCGCGCCATGCGCATGGAGCAGCCGCGCGTGCGCGTCGGCTTCCAGGTTGGCGAGAGCGTGCGCATCGCCTCCGGTCCCTTCGAGGACCTCGTTGGCTCCGTGGATGAGATCAACACGGAGAAGGGCAAGGTGCGCGTACTCGTGAGCATGCTCGGGCGCGAGACCCCGGTCGAGCTCGATTTCCTCCAGGTAGAGAAGCTCTAGGGGCGCCGGCCCGCGCCGTTTCCTGCCGTAAGCCACGCGTGAAGATCCGCGCCCGCCGGGTTGTGCGGCGCCTACGCCTCTGCGAGGGTGGACCTATGCTTCCTGTGTCGAGCCACCCCCTGCGCGTGCCCTTCCTCCTGCTGGTCCTCAGCGTCATTGCCGTCATCGCGGTCGCTTGCGGCGGCGGTGATGAGTCGCAGGACGAACCGGCCGCTGCAACCGAGGCTCCGGCCACGGAGGCGACCGAGCCTCCGACCGAAGCGCCCGCGGCCACCGAGCCCACCGCTACCGAAGCTCCCGAGCCGGTCGACGAGACCGTGTCCCTCGACCGGCAGTACCTCCTCGCGCTTTGCGTGGCCGGTAACGACCTGCAGACCGCCATGTTCACCGCGGCGATCCGGATGGAGACCGAGGGCATTGACCCCGAAGATCCCGAGGCCTTCGGCGAGCTGTTCGTCGAGCCGCTGGCCGGCTTCCTCGAGGTCATGCGCGACGTTACGCCGCCCGAAGACGTGGCGGATTACCACACGGCGGCCCTGGCCCAGTACGAGGCGCTGGTAAACCTCTTCGCCTCCATCCAGGAAGGCGAGGAGATGGAAGGAGACCCCTTCGAGCTCCTTGGCGGGATGCTGGGGGCTGCAGAAGAGATCCCGGTCATCCCCGAGGCCGCCCTTGACCGCCTTGCCGGGGTTTCCGAAGGCATTCCCGAATGCGAAGGCTCAATCTTCCTGCCCGCGTTTCTCGGGCAGGTCGACACGGGCGAGGTCGACGCCGGATCGCCCGCTGAAGGCCAGCAGGGGGGCGAGGCCGATCCCGAGGCCGAGGACTACGTCCGCCAGATCTGCCTCGCCGGCGACGACTACGACGCCGCCATCCAGGAGGCGATCGTCGGCATGGGTCCCGACGCGGATCTGGACGAGAGCGATCCGGAGGTGTTCGCGATGGTGTTCCGGGAGGCCATTCGGGGTCTCGCCGAGAACATGGCCGGCATCTCGCCGCCACCGGACATCGCGGAGTACCACAATGCCGCGGCCGCGCGCTTCGGGGAGATGGTCGTGGTCCTCGACGGCATCATGGAAGCCCTCGATGCCGGTCGCGAGGTCTCCGGGGAGCAACTGGCCCACTTCCAGGAGCTGCTGGGAGGCGGGATCGGGATGCCGGGTCTTCCGATGAACGTCGCCAACCGGTTCGGTCAGGCGGCCAACAGCGTCATCGAGTGCTACAACTCCGGGTTCCTCTACGGCTTCCTCAGCGGGGGCCAGTAGCGGCTTGGCCGTCCGCCACGCCTAGTTGCACTCGTAGCCGCCGCAGGCTTCGGGCGGCAGTCCCTCCTCGGGGATGCGTTCCTCGCAGAGCCGCGAGAGGATGCACGCCTCGTCCTTCACCCCGGCGTACTGCTGCATCAGTTCCTCGTCGCTCTCGTCACCGAAGGAGATGAGCGCGCGGTCGATGTCGGTGATGTCCTGGAAGGCAAGGCCATCGACCCGCACTCCGTTCACGATGAAGGAGAGCCGCTCCGCCTCCGAGCTGCAGAGCTGCTCGCCGTCCGGGGTGGTGAGGCACTCGTCCGTCAGCTCGAAGCCGAGGGAGTGGAAGAACTCCCGCCAGGTTGTCCCCTCCCGGTGGACGTGGACGATGTCGTGAAAGGGCTCGTGGATGTGCACGTTCTCGCTGAGCTCGACCTCCACGGTCGAGAAGAAGCGTTCGTGGTTGAAGTCGTAGCGCTCACCACGGATGTAGAGGGCGAAGTCCGCGTGCCAGTGCACCGACTGGCGCAGCTCGCAGCCCGGGGTTCCCGGTTCGCAGACCACCGTCACGGGGCCGTCGTCGCCGCTGTTGAGCACGAGCAGGACCGCCAGCACGGCCACCGCCGCTATGAGCAGCGTGACGATGGGGAGCCAGATCCGCGGAGCGAGCGCGCCCCTCGACGGCGGGGGTGGATCAGCTGCCGTCATCGTCCCCGGCGTCCGGCTCATCCTCGCCGGCGCCCTCCGGTTCCGCCTCGCCGTCGGGGTCTTCGTCCGCCTCGTCCTCGGTCGTCGCGGCCGCGATGGCGTCCTCGATCAGCTCCCGCCAGGCCTCGATCGTCTGGGGCGGGGCCTGGACGGGCAGGTCGTTGATGACGAAGTTCGGCGTGCCCCGGAACCCGTACGCCTGTGCCGCCGACTGACCCCTGGCGACGGGGCTGAGCGCATCGGGACGCGCCTGGCAGGCGGCGAACTCATCGGTGTCCAGCCCGAGCTCCCCGGCCAGCTCGACCAGGTTCTCTTCCGAGAACACGCCCTGGTCCGGATAGAAGTCTTCCACGGCCTGTTTCGCGAAGAGGCGGTTCGCGTACTCGAACATGCGGTTCTGCTCGGCCGCACACTCAGCGGCCACGGCGGCCGTAACCGACTCGCGCCCCACCACGGGGTAGTGCCGGAACTCGATCTGCAGAAGTCCCGCCTTCACGAACTCCTCAACCAGGAACGGCTCGATGTTGAGCGTGTAGGTGAGGCAGTGGGGGCACTGGAAGTCCTCGAACTGGACCAGCTTCACCGGTGCGTCGTCGCTGCCCAGCTTCGTGCCGTTCTGCATCTCGATGGGCAGGTCGGCCAGCGCCTGGTCGATTTCGGGCGGCGGGTCCCCAGGTTCGTCGTCGCCACCGTTGCGAAGGGCGAGCACGATCACGAGCGCCAGGAGGACGGCCGCGAGAAGGCTCACGCCGATGAGGAAGGGCCAGCTCAGGAAGTTCGGGCCACGCCCGCCACCGCTGCCGCTGCCGCCTCCGTCCCCGCCTCCCTGCGAGGAACCCCGCGAACGCCCGCCGCCCCGGTAGGAGGTCGCCTGCCTGCGTGCCTGGCGGCTCTGCTCGCGTCGCGCCTGCCGGTTGGACATCGCGTCGAGGATAGCAAAGGGCGCGCTACGGGCATCGCGCCATCGAGGCGTGCGATTGCTAGAGCCAGGCTACTATTGCCATACTGCAAGCAATATGATAGTCTTTTGCAAGGAGCGGTTCTTGGTCACGCTGGACACGCAGAAGGCTGTTACCCAGCTCGAGGAGGCTGGCGCCTCCGAGCCCCTAGCGCGTGCTACGGTTGATGTGGTGGAGGAAGGTGTCCAGAAGGGCACTGAGAGACTCGTGACTGAAGCGATCCTGTACCGGGCGCTGTTGATTCAAGGCGGGGTGCTGCTCGGCGCGTTTGCAGCGGTCGAGGCGCTTCTCGGCTAACCAGTTGCTCCTGGCCCCACCTGACGCCTAGCCGTTCGTCTCCGCGAGGAACCCCTCGGCCAGCTCCAGGAACCGGTCGAACTGGTCGTGGTGGACCCAGTGGCCCGCATCCTCGACCGTCTCGGCGCGGAAGTTGTGGAACGCGCTGTAGTCGGCCGCGTCCTGCTTCCCCCAGCTTTCCGCCCCCTGGATGAAAAGGAGGGGCGCCCGTATCTGGTTCCAGATGTCGCGCGCGTCCTCCATGTTGAACTCGTAGGGCGAACGCGAGCGCACGTGGTTGTCGAACTTCCACACGTAGCCACCCTCCACCTCGCGCACCCCGTGCACGGTCAGGTGGTGGGCCAGCTCGGGCGAGAGGTGCGAGTTCGCCTCGCGCATGCGCGTCTCGGCATCCTCGAAGGTCGCGTAGATGCGCGGTTCGCGGCCGGCCAGCTCGCGCATGTCGGCGAGCCACTCGCGCATGCGCTCGTGCGCCGGGCGGTGCTGCTCCCCCGCCCACGGCAGACGGCCCAGCCCTTCGATGCTGACAACGGCGTGCACGTTCTCCGGCACGGTGCCCGCGTACTGCAGGGCGATGCTGCCCCCGAGCGAGTGCGCCACGAGCGTGACCGGCGTCCGCCCGATCTCCCCCACAACGGCGTGCAGGTCGAGCGCGTAGTCGATGATCGAGTAGTTTCCCCCGAGCGCCCAGTCGGAGTCGCCGTGGCCGCGCAGGTCGACCGCGAACACCTGGTAGCGGTCGATGAGGGCGAGGGCGGTACGGTCCCACGAGCGGGCGTGGTCGCGCCCTCCGTGCAGGAGGATGAGCGGCGGCTTGTCCGCCTCCCCCCAGACGACGTAGTGCAACTGCACGCGTTGCGAGGTGACGTAGCGGGATTCTGGTTCCATGGCGTGCGGCAGTGTAGTGGCCTCTGCCCTTACGCGGCGCTGCCTAGGAGAAAGCCGGGCCGCCGGGCTGGCAGGTGCGGCAGAAGCTCGTCACTTTCTTGCTCGCCTCGATGTCCGTGATCTTCGCCCCGTCGCGCGGACAGAGGGCGTCGCCGCCGAGGCGATGGACGCGGAAGAAGTCGCGCCGCTCGCGGTAGTCGAGCGACTCGCCCTTCACCATGCGCTCGCGCGCGAGGGGCGTCGCCCACGCCATCACCTCGCGCGCCGAGGCGAACAGGCGGCGCAGGTCGTCCTCTTCCAGGTCCTTCCGCGCGGTGAAGGGGTTGATGCGCGCCTCCCACAGGATCTCGTCGCTGTAGGCGTTGCCGACGCCCTGCACGAACTCGGCCTTCGTGAGGATGTTCTTGATGCGCCCCCGGTACTTGGCGATGCGCTCCAGCCAGACCTCCTCCGTGAGGGCGGGGTCGAGGAGGTCTGGGCCGCCGGCGGTCCAGTTCGGGATCGCCTCGATCTCCTCCAGCGGCAGCAGGTAGATGCGCCCCATGACGCGGAAGTCCGCGTAGCGCAGCTCCATGCCGCCCGAGAGCGACAGGCGCAGACACGTCCGGCCCTGGCGCTTGGCGTCGGGCGGGGCGTACTGGAAGCGGCCCGTGAGCATCGGGTTGATGGCCAGCACCCGCCCCGAGTCGAGGGCGAACAGCAGGAACTTCCCGTGCCGCTCAGTCTCCCCGAAGGCGTCCCCCGGGAGCGACTCCGCGAGCGCGTTCGCGCCCGTCCTCACGACGTGGGGAATCTTGACCTCGACCGCCTCGACGGTCTGGCCCGGCAGCCGCTCGTTCAGGAAACCGCGGATCGCCTCAAGGTCGGGGATCTCGGGCATCGTGTCAGACGCCCTGGCGGCCGGTCGCCTCGCGGGCGAAGGCCTGCACCGACGTGAGGATGCCGAGCAGCCCCTCGCCCTTCCCCATCGAGACCTCCCGCCCGAAGATGTCGAACACGACGTCGCCGGGGATGCGCAGCACCTCGTCGAGCGACGCTCCCGAAACGGTGTCGTCGAGGATGGCGCAGAACGACATCGCGGAGATGCCCTGCGGGTTCTCGACGGCGAACCAGTACTTCTGCGCGCCCTCGTCCGTGTCCTCGGCCCAGACGTACGCCTGCGACTCGCAGCGCTTCACACGCCGCTCTTCGGGGAAGGGGCGCACGGCCACATGCTCGGGTACCGGCTCGAACTGGTCGGCGTACTCGATCAGGTAGTCGACGCGCTCCCCACGCTCCAGGAACGAGAACTCGTCGAGCAAGTCCGCGAGCGGCTGGGGGATGCCCTCGTGGGTCACTTCTCGATGGGCACGTTCACCAGGTTGCCCCATTCGGTCCAGGAGCCGTCGTAGTTGCGGACGTTCCCGAAGCCGAGCAGGTGCGTGAGCACGAACCACGTGTGGCTGCTGCGCTCACCGATGCGGCAGTAGGCGATCGTGTCTCCGTCGGGCGAGAGCCCCTGCTCGTTCAGGTAGATCTCCTGCAGCTCGGCGGCGGTCTTGAAGGTGCCGTCCTCGGGGTTGGCCGCGCGCGCCCAGGGGATGCTCTTCGCGGTAGGGATGTGGCCGCCGCGGAGGGCGCCCTCGTTGGGGAAGTCGGGCATGTGCAGGCGCTCGCCGGAGTACTCCTGCGGGCTGCGCACGTCGACGAGCTGGCCACCCGCATCAAGGTGCGCGAGCACGTCTTCGCGGAAGGCGCGGACGGGGGCGTCGTTGCGCTCGGGGGCGGAGTAGTCGGTCGCGTCGTAGGTGGGCACCTCGCGCACGAGGTCGCGGCCCTCCTGCTCCCACTTCTGGCGGCCGCCGTCCATCACCTTCGCGTTGCTGTGGCCGAACAGCTGGAACACCCAGTAGGCGTAGCAGGCCCACCAGTTGTTGCGGTCGCCGTAGAAGATGACGGTCGTGTCCTGCCCGATGCCGCTGCGCGACATGAGCGCCTCGAAGCCTTCGCGGTTCAGGTAGTCGCGGCGGAGCTGGTCGTTCAGGTCCGCCGCCCAGTCGACCTGTACCGCCCCGGGAATGTGCCCGGCGGGGTAGAGGAGCTGGTCTTCGTTCGACTCGACGATGCGGATTCCGGCGGTATCGAGGTTGTCAGCGACCCAGTCGGTGCTGACGAGGACATCGGGGTTGGAGTACCCCCGGCTGGCGATATCGGACATGGCGTTGCTCCTGAGCGTGTTGCCGCGGCGGGCCCGGCCCGCGACGGGGCATGTAGCGTACTAGGAGAGCGCTCGCTTCGCTCGCTGAGTGGAGCGCTCCGCGCTGCGCGCGTCGCTGAGAAGAGCGGCTGGCTTCACCAGCCTGAGTGGAGCGCCGCGCTGGCGCGCGGCTGAGTCGGGCGGGGCCTAGCCACTAGCCACCAACCACCAGCCACTAGAACACGAGCTTCGAGCCGTTTCCCTCCACCGCCGGCGCCGAGTCCCCTCCGGCCCCCAGCCAGCGCTCCAGGTCGACGCCCTCGAAGCCCTGCACGGCGGCGAGGTCCTGCGGGTCGCAGACGTGGGGGGCGCCGCGCTCGTGGCCCGGCAGGGCCGTCAGTTCGGCGCGGAAGATGATGGCCAGCTCCCAGCCGTCGTCGCTCTCGCGCGAGATGACGTCGGCGAGGCGCAGGTCCGACATGGCCCCGTCGCACCACTCGTCGATGATCGTCGAGGCGATCTCGTACGGGTTCGCGCCCTGCTCGAGCACGGTCCAGGGAAGCCAGCGGCCCTTCGGTCCGGGCGGGTCCAGGACGAAGGCGACGATGCGGCCCTCCAGCACGGGCACGACGTGCACCGAGAGCAGGACGCCGCCGGCCATCAGATGACGCCGGCGAAGACCGAGTCGTCCTCGAACGGCCCCACGGCGGCGATCGTCGCCGCCTCCGGCCGCAGGAGGTCGCCGCCCACGCGCCGCAGGTCGTCGAGCGTCACCCCTTCGACCATCGCCACCACCTCGTCGACCGTGAGCACCTCGTCGAGGACGAGCTCCTGGCCGCCGAGCCAGGCGGCAACGGAGCGCGTGTCCTCCATGCGCAGCTGGATGCGCCCCGCCACCATCCGCTTCCCCTTCTCCAGCTCCTCGTCGCCGGCGTCGCAGAGGAAGCGTTCGATCTCCTCGCGCGCGGTCTCCAGGGTCACACGCGCGTTCGAGGGGTCGCAGCCCGCATAGACCGTGAACGCGCCCGCGTCGCGGTACTCGCTCATGTAGGAGTGCACGTCGTAGACGAGCGCGCGCTCCTCGCGCAGCTCCAGGAAGAGGCGGCTCGACATGCCCTCGCCCAGCAGGGCGCTGACAAGCCCGGCGGCGTACTGGTCCTCGTGGCCGAGCGGCAGGGCCGGATAGGTCAGGCAGAGATGCGCCTGCTCAGTGGCCTTCGTGCGGATGCCCACGCGGGGGGACTCGCCGCGCGGCTCGACCGGGTGCCAGGTGTGAGCCTCGCCCTCGGGGGCGGGCCCGAGCCAGCGCGAGGCCGCTTCCACCACCGCCTCGTGCGTGATGTTCCCCGCCACCGACAGGACCATGTTCGAGGGCACGTACTGCGCCCGGAAGTAGCGCTCGACCGCCGAGAGCGGCAGCGAGCGCGCCGTCTCCATCGCGCCGCCGATGTTGCGTCCGAGCGGCTGGTCGGGCCAGAGCGTCTCGTCCGCGAGGATGGCAGCCAGCTCGCCGGGGTTGTCCTCCACGCTGGACAGCTCCTCGAGGATGACCATGCGCTCCTTTTCAAGCTCGACCGGGTCCATCTCGGGTGCCGTCACCATGTCGGAGAGGATGTCGATCGTCTCGAGGGCGGCGAAGTCGGGGGTCTTCGCGTAGTAGACCGTCAGCTCGCGGTCGGTGGCGGCGTTGTGCAGCCCGCCGACCGACTCGATCGCCTCTGCGATCTCCTGCGCGGTGGGCCGGCGCGAGGCGCCCTTGAAGAGCATGTGCTCGAGGAAGTGCGAAAGACCCGCCTCCGCGTCCACCTCGTAGCGGCTGCCCGCGCCCACGTACACGCTGACCGTGGCCGAGCGCGTCTGCGGCATCTCGCTCGTGATGATCCGCAGCCCGTTGGGCAGAACCGTTCGCTGGAACACGTTGCCTGTTTCCCCCGCCTTCCCGTTGGCGGCGCTAATCATGGGCGGCGGGGGTGTTCAGGGACAACCTCTCGTCTACGTCAGGCTCGCCCCACAGCTCGCCCTGCGAGCTCGCTCCGGGCGTCGCGGGCGGGTCGATCCCGAGGTGCCGCCAGGCGGCCGCCGTGGCCATCCGGCCCCGCGGCGTGCGCTTCAACAGCCCGCGCTTCAGCAGGAACGGCTCGTACACGTCGAAGACCGTGTCGGACTCCTCGCTGATGGCCGCCGCGATCGTCTCCAGCCCAACAGGGCCGCCCTCGAACTGCTTGACGAGGGCGCGCAGGAGGCGGCGGTCGTTCACGTCGAGCCCGAGCGCGTCCACCTCCAGCAGGTCGATCGCCTCGCGCGTCGCCTCCAGCGTCGCGACCCCGCCCGCGCGCACCTCCACGTAGTCGCGCACGCGCCGCAGGATGCGGTTCGCGACACGCGGCGTGCCCCGCGCGCGGCTCGCGATCTCGCCCGCGGCCTCATTCGCGAGATCGACCCCGAGCAGGCCCGCCGACCGGCGCACGATCGTCGTGAGCGCCTCCACGTCGTAGAAGTCGAGGCGGTAGACGGAGCCGAAGCGGTCGCGCAGGGGTGCGCTGATCATGGCGTAGCGCGTCGTCGCCCCGATGACCGTGAAGTTGGGGAGCTGCAGCCGGATGGAGCGCGCCCCCGGTCCTTTGCCGATGACGAGGTCGATGGCGAAATCCTCCATCGCCGGGTAGAGGATCTCCTCGACGGCCCGCGCCAGCCGGTGGATCTCGTCGATGAAGAGCACCTCGCCTTCCTTCAGGTTGGTGAGGATGGCGGCGAGGTCGCCGGGGCGCTCGATGGCGGGGCCGCTGGTGGTGCGGATGGGCGCGCTCATCTCCGCCGCGAGGATGTGCGCCAGAGTCGTCTTGCCCAGCCCGGGTGGCCCGTAGAAGAGGTGGTGGTCGAGCGGCTCGCCGCGCTTCTTCGCCGCCTCGATGGCGATGACGAGGACTTCCTTGACGCGGTCCTGGCCGGGGAAGTCGCCGAGCCGTTGCGGCCGCAGGGTCTGCTCCGCCTGGAGCTCCTCATCGTCCTGCAGGGCCCCGTCGATCGCGCGTTCCTCGGCGGCCATGCCGCAAGTCTACCCGGACGGGAACGGATGTTCGAGCGCTAGCCCGTGGCCGGCAACTCTTCGGGCTGCCGGGCCGCGCGCAGCACCCGGAAGATGGTGCGCCGCGAGAGCCCGAAGCGCGCCGCCAGCTCATCGACCGACAGCCCCTGCTCCCGCGAGAGCCGCACGATCGTGGCGTCGCGACCCGTGCGCAGCATCGCCGGCGCCCCGCCCGGCTCCTCGTAGCGGCAGCGCGGCAGCGGGCAGCGCAGGCACGAGGGATAGAGGTCGCAGCCGGTGTCGCGGTAACGGGTGTTCTCGGGCAGCGCGTCCACGCGCGGCCGCCGGACCGGGGACTCGTCCAAGGCGCTCCACCTCCTGAGGGGAGGAGGCAGAATAGAACTATTGTTCTACAGGGTCATCACCCGGATGGCATTCGTGACAGGAGTGGGGCGCTGCCCCGGGCTACAGCGACATCGTCCGCAGCCGCTCGATGCGCTCCTCCAGCGGCGGATGCGTGCTGAACAGCTTCCCCATGCCACCTCCCCGGAACGGGTGGACGATGTAGAGGGCCGCTACCGCTTCCTGCTGGGGCGTCTCCTGCATCGGCGCGTACTCAACGCCCTGGTGCAGCTTCTGCAGCGCGCTCGCGAGCGCGTGCGGGTCGCGCACGATGCGCGCCCCCGTCTCGTCGGCGGCGAACTCGCGCGTGCGGCTGATGGCGAACTGGATGATGGAGGCCGCGAGCGGCGCCAGGATCATGATCGCGATCGCGGCGAAGGCGTTCCGCTGGCCGCCGAAGAAGATCAGCATGAACGAGACCATCGAGATCGCCCCCGCGATCGTCGCCACGATCGAGCTCGTCAGCGTGTCCCGGTTCTTCACGTGCGCCATCTCGTGACCGATCACGGCGCGCAGCTCGTGCTCGTTGAGCAGGCGCACGATACCCGTCGTGACCGCTATCACGCCCTTCTCCGGGCTGCGGCCAGTGGCGAAGGCGTTCGGGGTGGCGCTCTCGATGATGCAGACCTTCGGCATCGGCATGGAGGCGCGGTAGGCGACCTCTTCGACCATGGCGTGGAGCCCCGGCGCTTCGTCCGCCGATACCTCGCGCGCCCCCGCCATGCGCAGGGCGAACTTGTCGCTCCACCAGAAGGCGGAGAAGTTCATGACCGCCGCGATGACGAGGAAGATGATGAGCCCGCCGAATCCGCCCAGCGCGTAGCCGATGAAGAGCAGCAGCGCCGTCAGGGCCGCGAGCAGGAAGCCGGTCTTGATACCGTTCATGGGTGTGGAGATTCCTCCGTGAGTCCACGATCCAGTATAGGAGAGCGGGCGATCGGCGCGTGAAGATGCCGCCTGCTTAACCGAACCTGTCTGCCTTATGGATATGAAAGGTGTACAGTTTTCAGTGACGGGGTGAGGAGGTCGCTCATGAGCGAGGCGATCGAGGCGGTGGTTCACTTCAAGGTGACCGTGCGTAGCGTCGAGCACGAGGGCTACTGGACGACGAAAGCCCTCGAGACCGGCATCGTGACCCCGGGCGCCACGCGGGGCGAGGCGGAAGCGCGAAACGGCGAGGCCCACATCCTGCTGGTCCGGCGGATCAAGCGGCTGGGCCTCGTGGCGCTGGCCGAGTTCATGGACTCCCACGGCGTCGACTACCAGATCGGCCATCCGGCGCACACGAACCGGTCGGTCGAGCAGCTGCCGCTGGCCGCCTAGCCCGCGCCTCAGCCCCGGGCGACGAACCCCGCCACCGCCCGCCGCGCCTTCTCTTGCGCCCCCGCGAGCTCGTCCCCGCCCTCCAGGGGCGTCCAGCGATACTCGAAGCGCAACCCCTGCGCCCGTTCCGGCCCCAGGGGCTCGCAGCGCCAGGTGTCGGGCAGTTCGAGGGCCGGCGTCGTGACGAAGCAGTGCCACTTCTGGCCGTTCGCCTCGAAGGCCGCCGCCCCCTCCCATCCCCCGAGCGGCAAGCCGCTCTCCTCCAGCACTTCCCGCGCGACCGCCTGCAGCGGCGTCTCGCCGGTGTCCGTGTGAACTGTGCCGCCGGGCACCTGCAGGCCCGCCTCGGGCATGCCCGCGTGCTCGAACACGAGCAACTCGCGCCCCTCGTCGCCATCGCGAACCACGAATCCGTACGCCTTTTCTGTCACAGGGATTTAGTCCCCCTCCAATCCCTGTTCACGCCAGGGGCAGGGAGGCCCTATCTGGGCCCAGCCCCTTGTCATGAGACTTCGACCTCTCGGCCAGTGCCCTCACCACGGAAGGCTTTCCCACTTGCGCCCCAGCTTCGCGAATAACTTCTTGGCCCGCTTGTCCTTGGTGGCCTCCCTGATTTCTCGCTGATGGTCAGGGTCAAGAAGTTGCTCCTTGGCGATGCGGGCATCATCGATACGTCGGCGCCTGCTCTTGGCCATCAGTTCACTCCAGTCAACGGTGCGGATTGGAGTGAACTGGGCGTCTTGCAGCCCTGCCATGTCCGCCGCGGACCCCTCGCTGCCGCTGGATGTCGACTGAGCATACCGCCTGAGCGGTCCCGGCTGCAGGCATCGTCCCGCCCGGATCGCTCGCTTGCGCGAACGGCTACACTCGCCTCGTGACCCAGCAAGAAGGCCGGTCGAGATTCGCGGGCTTCTGGCGCTACCTGCGGATGGTGCTCATCGTCGTTCTCGGCGTGCTGCTCATCATGCAGATCGTCCGCGGCCAGTGGGGCGACGTGCCCATCACCGCCGTCTTCGTCGCGCTCCTGGTCTTCCTGGAGGCCATGGACCGCGGCTGGATCAGTGGGATGCGGGGCGGCGGGCCTCCCGGCTCGCGGTAGAATCGCGCCCCAAGCTGAAGGGAGTCCTCACATGTCCGACGCCCAGTACCTCGCCGACCGCATCGCCCTCATGGACGTCCTGGTCAAGTACGGCACCTCCGTCGACGCCCGCGAGATGGACCGCTACCGCTCCTGCTTCACCGACGATGTGCTCGTCGTGGGCTACGGCCCCGAGGACATCGAGGGCGCCGATGCCTACCTGGACTACGTCATCACCGCCCTCGAGAACTTCCCCGCCACGCAGCACATGATGGGCAACCAGGTCGCCGAGATCGACGGCGATACCGCCCACACGCGGACCGACGTCCAGGCCACCCACGTGCTGAAGGAAGACCCGGACGCGATCATGACCCTCTGGGCCACCTACGTGGACGACATGGTCCGGGGAGCCGACGGCCAGTGGCGCATCAAGCGCCACGAGCTCGTGCGCGCGGGCAGCCAGCGGACGGTCAACCAGCCGGGCTGACCCCGGAGCCGCTCGCTACAGCTTCGCCACCTGCGGCAGCACGTTCTTCGCGAGCCAGTCGGGCACGGCGTTCGAGGACAGGTTGAACCAGATGAACACCACCTCGTCCACGCCCGACTCCGCGAGCTGCCCGATCCGGTCCACCATCTGGTCGGGTGACCCCATGATCGCGCCCCGCTGCCGCAGCGAGTCGATGTAGTCCGGCGGCGACATGGGGCTGGGCGGGGCCCGCCGCAGCATCTGCAGCGCCGCCTCCGCCTCGAGTTCCGCGTCGGTCGCCCCGATGAGGCCCATCGTCATCATCGTGTGCCGGATCTCGCCGGGGTCGCGCCCGATCTCGTCGCAGTAGCCCGCCAGCAGCTCGCACTTGCGCTGGTAGACCTCGGGCGAGAGGTCCACGCTGTTCCACTCGTGCGCGTGCTTCGCCACCAGGGGCAGGGTGCGTCGCTCGCCCCCGCCCGCGATCAGCACCGTCGGCCGGCCCGCTTCCGGCTTCGGCCGCGTGTCCGCCTCGCGAAGCTGGTAGTAGCGCCCGTCGAACGAGGCGGGGCCCTCTCCCCACATCGCCTGCATCACCTGGATGTACTCGTCGAGCCGCTCGGAGCGCTCCCGGATCGAGGGGTAGTCGACGCCGTAGGTGCGGTGCTCGCCCTCGTGCCAGCCCACCCCCAGCCCCATCACGAAGCGCCCCCCGCTAAGCAGGTCGAGCTGCGCCGCCAGCCGCCCCACGTTCGAGGGTGGCCGGAACATGACCGGCGTCACCAGCGGCCCGATGCGGACGTGCTCCGTCTCCCGCGCCGCCAGCGCGAAGAGGATGTACGGCTCCAGCGAGACGATCTGGTTGACCGAGAAGAAGTGGTCGCCGAGGTACCACGACGAAAAGCCGCGTTCCTCGGTCGTGCGCATCGAGGCGGTCGCCTCCTCGAACGTGAGGTCCCACGGGCCTATGACGAGCGCGACATCCATTGCGTCTCTCCCTCCTCGGGTTCCGGTCCTACAGGTCCGCGACCTGCGGCATCACCTCGCTCGCGAGCCAGGCGGGCACGCTGTCGGAGGACAGGTCGAAGTAGGTGAACTGGACCTCGTCGATGCCCGCCTCCGCGAGCCGTCCGAGCTTGTCCACGATCTCGTCGGGCGTCCCCATGATGGCGCCGATCCCGCGCAGCATCTCGCGGTAGTCCGCGGGCGACATGCCCGGCGGCGGGGGCATGCGCTGCATCTGCAGCAGCGTCGCCGCCACCACCTCCGCGTCCGTCGAGCCGATGAGCCCCATCGTCGTCATCGTGTGGCGAATTTCGCCCGGATCGCGGCCGATCTCGTCGCAGTAGCCCGTCAGCAGCTCGCACTTGCGCCGGTAGTCATCGAGCGGCAGGTCGACTGCGTTCCAGGCGTCCGCGTACTTCGCCACCAGGGGCAGCGTGCGCTTCTCGCCGCCGCCCGCGATGAGCACCGACGGCCCTCCCGGCGCCGGCTTGGGCCGTACGTCCGCGTCGCGAAGCTGGTAGTAGCGCCCGTCGAACGAGGCGGGTCCCGCCCCCCACATGGCCTGCATGACCTGGATGTACTCGTCGAGCCGGTCGAAGCGCTCCTTGAGCGACGGGTACTCGATGCCGTAGGCCGCGTGCTCCCCTTCGTTCCAGCCGATCCCCAGGCCGAGCACGAAGCGCCCGCCGCTGAGCACGTCGAGCTGCGCCGCCAGCCGCCCGACGTTCGAGGGCGGGCGGAACATCACCGGCGTCACCAGCGAGCCGAAGCGGATGCGCTCCGTCTCGCGCGCCGCCAGCGCGAACAGCAGGTACGGCTCGAGCGAGTCGATCTGGTCCACCGTGTAGAAGTGGTCCCCCAGGTAGTACGACGAGAACCCGTGCTGCTCGGTGACCCGCATCGAGGAGACGGCCTCCTCGAAGGTCACCCCCCACGGCCCCACGACGAGTCCGATGTCCATCCGCTCGCCTCCGCCCCCGCTACAGGGTCGACACCTGCGGCAGCACCTCGCTCGCGAGGAAGGCCGGCAGGCTGTTGCTGGTCAGGTCGAAGTAGACGAACTGGACCTCGTCCAGCCCCTCCTCCGCGAGCCATCCGAGGTGGTCGACCACCTCGCCCGCGGTCCCCATGATCGCGCCCCCCTCGCGCATCGCCGCACGGTACTCGGCGGGGGTGGGGTTGCCGGGCGGGGGCGTGCGCTGCATCTGCGTGAGCGTCGCCGCCTCCACCTCCTCGTCCGTCCTGCCCACGAACCCGATCGTCGTCATCGAGCGGCGGATCTCCCCCGGGTCGCGACCGACATCGTCGCAGTGCCCGGCCAGCACCTCGCACTTGTGGCGGAAGACCTCGGGCGTCAGGTCGACGCTGTTCCACTCGGCCGCGTACTGCGCCACCAGCTTCAGGGTGCGCTTCTCGCCCGAACCCCCGATGAGGAGCGGCGGGTGTCCCGCCGGCGGCTTCGGCAGCGCGTCCGCCTCGTGGAGCTGGTAGTACTGCCCCTCGAACGAGGCCGGTCCCCTGCCCCACATCCCCTGCAGCACCTGGATGTACTCGTCCAGCCGGTCGAAGCGTTCGCCCAGGGGCGGCCAGTCGACGCCGTAGGTGAGGTGTTCCGCCTCCCCCCAGCCGACGCCCAGCCCGAGCACGAAGCGCCCGCCGCTGAGGATGTCCGTCTGCGCCGCCAGCCGGCCCACGTTCGAGGGCGGCCGGAACATCACCGGCGTCACCAGCGGTCCGAAGCGGATGCGCTCCGTCTCCCGCGCCATGAGCGTGAATAGCAGGTACGGCTCGAGCGAGTCGAGCTGCTCGCCCACGAAGAAGTGGTCGCCCAGGTAGTACGAGGAGAACCCGTGCTTCTCGGCCGCGTCGATCGAGAAGCTGATCTCGTCGAACGACACGTCCCAGGGTCCAACCGCGAATCCGATGTCCATGCGCCTACCCTCCGGCCCGCGCGCCTGCGGCTAACCGTACGCCACTCCGACGGCCGGGATCACCAAGCGGCGACGCCTCGGGCGCCGCCGCTTCGTTTCGTGAACCGGTTGCCGGTCCGGCCGCCTCCTAGCGGTCGGGGCCGTACAGGTAGTCGTCGATGACCTTGTTCATGTGGCGGATGCGCCGCTCGCGGTAGTTGATGAGCAGGCCCGGATAGGCCCGCGAGTTCATCCCCTTCTGCACCCGCGGCAGGTTGTACGAGTCCTGGTCCATCACCAGCCCCAGCGAGATCTCGCCGTGCTTGTGCTGGCTGTGGATCGGACGCGGCACCTCCGTGCCCTCGGGCAGGCGCGCATAGCTCTGGATGTCGAAGTACATCTTGTTCGGGTCCGTCGCGTGCGGCCGCTGCCGGAAGAACCCGAAGCTGCGGTGGTGCGTATTGAACGTCAGGTTCGGGAAGATGTAGTAGTGGTAGTCGTCTGACATCTGGTCGTCGTTGAGGTGGGAGACGTCCATCCCCTCTTCCTCGGCGACCTCTCGCGCGCGCTTCTGCAGGAAGGGGCGCACCTCCGCGCTCCGGCCCTCGAACTCCGCCGGGTCGACGCCCGCGTTGCGCAGCCGCCCCTTGAGCCCGTCCGTCACCTCCTCGGGGTTCTGGTAGCGCGGGCTCACGATGCCCATCGGCACCAGGTAGCGGTTGTGGCGCTCGTACAGGTCGATCTGCACGTGGATGTCGTCCAGTCCCTCGAGCAGCTGCGGGTGAATGCCCTGCACGTGGTAGACCTCGTTGAACGCGTCCACCGAGGCCTTCCAGTTCGTGTCCCATTCGACCGTCTTGTCGGAGACGATCGAGAAATTCTCCATCTGGTACGCGTCCAGGTGCTGGGCGACCGGATGGAGGAACTCGAGGAGGGGCTCGGCGTCCGGGTTCATGTTGAAGAAGATGAAGCCCCCCCACGTGTCGCAGGGCACCTCCACGAGCGCCGTCTCCTGGGGCACGCCCTGGGTGAAGGTGTCCTCGTCGGGGACGAACTTCTTGGAGCCGTCGAGGTTGAACTCGAAGAAGTGGTAGGCGCACTGGAACGACTCCGCGTGGCCCATGCCGGGGTTCCGAATCTGGTTCCCACGGTGCGGACAGACGTTATAGAACGCGCGGACCTTGTCCTCCGCCTCGCGCACGATCAGGAGCGATTCGGGGCCCAGCTCCGTCGTGAAGTAGTCGCCCACGGTGGGGATGTCGGATTCGCGGCCGGCCATGTTCCAGACCTTCGTCCACATGCGCTCCCACTCGAGCTCCATGAACTCCTTCGAGGTGTAGCGCTCCTTGGGGATCAGGTCGGTGCCCATGTAGGGCTCAGGCGCCTTCTCCGTGGGGGTCGTGTACGCGATCTTCTCCTGAACCATCTGTTCCTCCGCGGGTCGTTTCGAGACGTGGCCCGATGGTACGCCGTTCTGTCAATCTCTGCGCTCTATAGTGGGCATGGAGGCACGCGATGGCGGAGTTCGGCGGCGGATTCATCCCGCCCAGTCACGGTCCCGAGCTGGAGATGCTGGCGGAGGCCCAGCGCGACGAGATCAAGCGCCAGCACGGCGGCGACCACCGCCCCCCGAAGCGCCCCCGCGGTCCCCGCTTCGGCCTCCTCCGCCGCGTCGTGCGCCTCATCCGCGGCGGCGGTGACTAGCGGAGAGCGAACAGGAGAATCGCAGTGACCGGAAACCCATCGGAACCTCGTAGCTGGTCGGGTGGAGCGGACCGCCTGATGGACGAGGCCGAGGACCAGTACAACACGCCGGGCGCAGACCCGAGGGATCCGGTTTCTGGCGTCAAGTTCACGAACGCCGACCTGGATGAGGCCCGCCGCCGCTACGAGCGTGAGAATCCATCCCGCTTTCATTGGCTGCGGCGCCTCGGTGACATCATCCGCGGCGGGGCCTAGCGCCCGTCCGCCAACGGGCCGGGGAACTTGAATGACACGCCGGCGTCCCGACGTTCCGCAGCAGAAGGGGCGGGGTGCCGCCCTGGAGCGCTTGGCGGAGCGCCGCGCGCAGGACCTGCACCGGTACGCGATGAATCGGCACCAGGACAGGATCGGGGAGGCCGACCGTCGCCGCCGGCTTCGCCAGCGCCCCCGGGGTCCGCGCTTCGGCCTGCTACGCCGCATCGTGCGCCTAATCCGCGGCGGCGGGGACTAGCGCCCGTCCGTTCGGCTACAGTGGAAGAGGCAGGTGCAACATGGCTGGTTCCGGGACGATTCCGCCCTTTGGGCATGGATCCGGTTCGCCCTTCGGGAACGAGGCTGGCGTTGTACGGATGTCCAGGTGGTTGGCGGAGCATCGGCGGAGCCAGGGCGGTCACCGCCCCCCCAAGCGCCCGAAGGGCCCGCGCTTTGGCATGTTGCGGCGGAGTGTAAGTCGAGTTGTGCGCGTCATCCGTGGCGGCGGGGACTAGCACAGAGCCTGGACCAACATCGACGACTCGCTGCGGTGTATCTTCATCCTAGGCGAAGTCCAGCCGTATTCCCGACCAGGAGGGACACGCATGGCGCTCTTCGGCGGCCCTGGCTTGCAGCAAGATCAGATGGCTAAGAGGGCCAGCCAGCGGCTCCAGAAAGCCATCAACCCGCATCGACCCCCGGACGGGGTCCCCGATCTCGGCCCGCGTGGTGACCTGAAGGAAGCACGAAAGCGGTACGAGCGCGAAAACCCCTCCCGCCTCCGCTGGCTGTTCAAGATCGGGGAGTGGTTCACCAGGCACATATAAGGCCATGCCCGAGCGACAGAACCCACCCGCCGGCAGCGACGCCGCCGCCCAGATCGGGCGATCCCTCGGGAAGCTCGTGCGCAAGGCGCACGACGCTGCCCTTGAGGCCCAGCCCGAGGCCGAGCTCCACGCCCGCCGCGCTGCGAAGATCGCCCGCGAAGCTGTCGAGGCAGCCCGCCCCGAGGCCGAGCGAATCGCGCACGACGCCATCGAGGCCGCCCGCCCCGCCGCCGAGCAGGCGGCGAAGTACGTGCGCGAGCACGAGGACGAGATCCGGCAGGTCGGCAGCGTTGCCGGCGAGGCGATCGCCTGGAGAGTCCTGCCCGGGCCGCTACGCCCGTTCCTGGCCGGGACCGTCGGCAGGTTCTTCCGTCAGATGCCCCCGAAGGACTCCTGAGCCGAGCTCCCCCCTACGCCCGCGCCGAGGACAGGCCGGGCATCTCGTTGCCCAGGTAGGTGCTGCCCAGGTTGCGGTAGTGCCGCCACGAGATAGCCGCGTGCGCGGCCGCCTGGTGGGAATCGCGCAGGCGCCGCTCCAACGGCGAGTCCATCCGGCTCGCTGTCGTGCCGGCCGTGTTGTGGATCGTGTCGACGATGTGGCGCGAGGCCTGCGCCGCGTGCACGCAGGAGAGGTAGGAGCGCTGGGTCACTTCCCAGTCCGGACCTGAGCGGCCCCCGTCCTTCGGCAGTGGACCGAGGTGCCGCTCGGTCTCCTCCTGCGCGTCGATCATGAACGCCTTGGCCGCCCGCTGCGTCGCTTCCGCCTCGCCCAGGCGGTATTGCAGCTCGGGCATGTCCTTCAGCGGTGTCCCCGACATCCAGGGGGTCTTCTCCATCGCCAGCTCGACCAGGTCGTTGATCGCGCCCCGGGCGATTCCGAGGGCGACGGCGCCCTTGTTGTAGTGCGCCTGCATCGGGTTCCGCAGGGTCGGGCTCGCGAACGTGTCGCAGTTGCTGAAGAGGTCCATCGGCAGGGTCGCCTTGTCCGGGATGAAGGCGCCGTCGACCTTCACGTCGTGGCTGCCCGTGCCGCGCAACCCGGCCGTGTCCCACGTATCGACGACCTCGAAGTCCCCGCGCGGAATCAGGAACGCCTTCTCCGAGGAGCCGCCCCCCTCGCGCGGTACGCCTACGGAGCCCGTGTGCACGAGCGTCCAGGTGGCGTTGTGGCAGCCGCTCCCGAAGGAGCCCTGGCACCAGAGCCGCCAGCCGCCGTCCTCCGGACGGGCGCGTGCGTGCTGGAGCCCCGGCCCCACGCCGCCGCACGTGAGGACGCGCCAGTCGTCGTAGTAGTCGTGTACGAGCTCCATGCTCATCCGGCGCAGCACGAGGCTGTTGATCTCCGAGTTGATGTGCACGCACCAGCCGACCGACCCGTCGATGGCCGAAGCCGCCTCGACGATCTCGATCTGGTCGCGCGCGGGCAAGTCCTCGCCGCCCAGCTCCTCGGGCAGGGCGAAGCGGTAGAGCCCCTGGTCGGCGATCTCGTTGGAGGCCCAGGCGGGGATGTGGCGGATCTCCTGCGCCTCGTCGGCCGCTTGCAGGAGCGCTTCCGTCATCCCGGTCAGGCGCTCGATGGCGGGCGCCGTCTCCTGCAGCTTCTTGCTGCGCTCGATGATCTCGGCTCGCACCATGGCTGCCGCCTCCCGTCGCTGGTCGCGCGATTCTAGGGCACGCGCGGGCGCCGCCGCTTACCCGCGCCGGTCGATGCGCTGGATCGCCTCGCTCGCGAAGGGGATGTTGGGGCGCATCTTGAGGGCGTACTCGTAGTCGATGCGGGCGTGGTAGGAGCGGTCCTGGGCCTCGTGCGCCTTCCCCCGGAGGACGAACGCCGCCGCGCCGATCTCCATCGGCATGGGCGTGTCCGGCTCCCCCAGTTCCACCTCGAGGGTGTGCATCGCCAGTCCCGGCTCACCGTCCTCGAGCTGCTGGTTGGCGTCGCAGAGGGCGACGACGCCGGGATGTTCGAGCCCGAGCGCGCGAGCGTTCGCCACGCCCAGCCCTTCGAGCATGGCGAACACCGCCTCGCTGTCGTCCGTCCCGCGATCCGCGTCGCTCACACGGCCCTCCGTCTGCCGCGGGAGGGTACGGGGGAGTGGTGGCCGGTGGCTAGTGGCTGGCTACCCTCCGTTCTTGCGGGTCGATGTATCCCATTCGTGATACGATAGCTGCGTAGCTTTGAAAGGGGGTTGTCCAATGCCGAAGACAGCGATGATCAGGGCCCGGGTTGAGCCGGAACTGAAGCGTGAGGCGGAGGACCTCTTCCTTGAGTTGGGGATGTCGGCGACCGAGGCGATCACCCTCTTCTATCGGCAGGTGACGATGCATCGCGGCCTCCCCTTCGATGTCAGGATTCCGAATGAGGAAACCCTCGAAGCGGTTCGCGATGCCCGCGAAGGTAGAAACATCAAGAAGTACGCGACGTTAGAGGAGTTGAAGGCCGAGTTCGACTAAAGCGTGGAGCTCGGGCGAACCTCGCGGTTCATAAGAGATGTCCGGCTCGCGAAGCGTCGCGGCAAAGACCTGGACAAGCTATGGGCGGTAGTTGGCCGGCTTGTGGTGGAGGAGCCGCTGGAGGCTCGCCACCGGCAGCACCGGCTCTCCGGGAACCTGGCGGGGAGTTGGGAGTGCCATATAGAGCCTGACTGGCTATTGATTTGGGAACAGGACGACGACGGGATCGCGCTCGCGCGGACAGGCAGCCACACCGACCTCTTCGACTGATACCTGCTACCCCGCCCCGAAGTGCTCCCGCGCCAGCGCGATGAGCCGCTCCGGCTGGTCGTGGTGGACCCAGTGGCCCGCCCCCTCGACCTTCACCGGACGCACCCGCTCCAGCCCCTCCACCCAGCGCTCCATCCCCCGCATCACGCCCGCCTCGCTCCCCACCAGGTATAGCACCGGGCACGCGATCGCCTCGATGAAGCCGCGCATCTCCGCCAGCGTGTACTCGTCGCGACGCACTCCCGGACGTGACCAGTTGTCGAACTTCCAGATGAGCTCGTTCCCGTCCTCGCGCACGGCGTGGACGGCGATGTGCCGCGCCTGCTCGGGCGAGAGGCGCGGGTTCATCTCCCGCACCCGCTGGATGGCCGCCTCCAGGTCTGGGTAACGCCGCACCTGGCGCGTCTCCAGCGACCGGCGCTGCTCGACGTACGTGCGGAACCGCTCCGGGTTCATCGGCTCGGGCTCCTCGAACAGCCCCGGCACCCGCCCCTCGATCGCGACGATCGAGGCGAACCGATCCGGGTACGCCCCCGCCGCGATGAATGTCACCTGCCCCCCGAACGAGTGGCAGACCACCCGCATGGGCTGGTCGAACCGCTCGACCAGCGTGAGCAGGTCGACGGCGTACTGTGCGGTCGTGTACTCGCTCCCCGGCGACCAGTCGGAGTCGCCGTGGCCGCGCAGGTCGGGCGCGACCACGTAGTGGTCGGCGGCGAACGCCTCCGCGATACCGTCCCAGCTGCGGGCGTGGTCGCGCCCGCCATGCACGAGGATGAGCGGCTGGGCGTCCTCGTCGCCCCACGCCCAGTAGGAGAGCCGCAGGCGCTGAGACTCGAAGAAGTGTTGAGTTGGCTGCTGGCTATTGGCCATTGGCTGCTGGTCGGCGTTGCCGGTAGCTCCCCGCGAGCCCCGGTGACTTCGGCGCGCCCATAATAGAGGCCGGAGTTCCAACGGAGTGCCTGCGACGGACGAGCCACCGACCACCGACCACCGACCACCGGCTACCGGTCACGTCGCCCTCGTGGGCGCGGGCCCCGGCGACCCCGGCCTCGTCACCGTCGCGGGGCTTGAGGCCCTGCGCACCGCCGACGTCGTCCTGTACGACGCCCTCGCGCCGCGCTCGCTCCTGCGCGAGGCGCGCGAAGGCGCGGAGCTGTGCGCCGTGGGCAAGCGCGCCGGCGCCCACCTCGCGACGCAGGCGGAGATCGAAGCGCTCATGCTCGCCCGTGCGAAGGAGGGGAAGCGCGTCGTCCGCCTCAAGGGCGGCGACCCCTTCGTGTTCGGGCGCGGCTCCGAGGAGCTGCGCGCCTGCAAGGAGGCGGGCGTGCCCTGCACCGTCGTGCCCGGCGTGACCTCCGCCATCGGCGCCTTCGCCTACGCCGGCATCCCCGTCACCCACCGCGGGCTCGCCGGCGCCTTCATGGTTATCAACGCCCGCAGCGCGGCCGACGGCGCGACCAGCTGGCGCGCCGCCGCCGAGGTTGACACCCTCGTGCTGCTCATGGGCGCGGAGAACCTGGCCGAGTGCGCCCAGCGCCTCGTCGCCGAGGGCCGCGCCCCGGATGCGCCTGCCGCCTCGGTCCAGTGGGGAACGCGCCCCGACCAGCGCGTCGTGACCGGAACCCTGGCCGGTATCGCCGGGCGCGTCGCCGAGGAGGGGCTGACGGCGCCCCTCGTGACCGTCGTGGGACCGGTCGCCGGGCTCGCGGGCGAGCTCGCCTGGTTCGAACCCGGCCCCCTCGCCGGGCGACGGGTGGCCGTGACGCGCTCCCGCGCGCAGGTGAGCGAGCTGGTGGCGCTCCTCGAAACCGAGGGCGCCCTCGTGACCGAGGCGCCCGCCATCGAGCTGGTCTCGCGGGCCGGCACGCCCGAGCTCTGCGAGGCCGTGGCGGCTTCTGCCGACTGGTGGGCCTTCAGCAGCGCGAACGGCGTCCACGCCGCCATGGAGACGCTCGCCGCCGCCGGTCTCGACTCGCGTGCCCTCGCCGGTCGACGCATCGCCGCCGTCGGCGAGGCGACCGCCGCCACGCTGGCCGGCTACGGCCTGCGCGCGGACTTCGTCCCCGAGCAGTCGTGGTCGACTGCTCTCGCCGAGCTTCCCGCCGAGCCCGGGGAAACCGTCACCGTCTTCCAGTCGAACCTCTCGACCCCCGACCTGCCCCTCGCCCTGGAGGCGCGAGGGCTGACCGTTCGCCCCGTGACCGCCTACGAGAACCTGCCGGTGGCCCTCACGGAGGAGCAGTTGGAGGCCATCCGCGAGGCCGACGCCATCACCTTCACCAGCAGTTCGACCGCGCGGAACCTCCACGCGGCGCTCGGCGCGGACGCTGGCGATCTGGCCGCCGCGCTCGTCAGCATCGGCCCGAGCACGTCGACGGCCGTGCGCGACTGCTTCGGCCGCGTCGATGCCGAGGCCGCCTCTCCCGGCCTCGGCGAGCTCTGTCGCGCCGTCGTCAACGCGCTGGCCCAGGGCCCGGAGCGATGACGCGCGCCCTCGTCCTCGCCGGCCACGGATCGCACCTGAACGCGCGCTCGAGCGAGGCGGTCCGCGCCCACGCCCGCGCCCTGGCCCGGGACGGCTCCTGGGACGAGGTGCTGGTCGGCTTCTGGAAGGAGGAGCCCTCCCTCTCGCGGGCCCTCGACGGCTGCACCGCGAGCGAAGTGACGGTCGTGCCCGTCTTCATGTCTGAGGGGTACTTCACGAGCGAGGTCATCCCCGCCGAGATGGGCCTCGACGGCCCCGTCACCCGTCGCGAGGGAAGGACGATTCGTTGCACGCGTCCCGTCGGCGCCCACCCCAGTCTCGCCGGCATCGTCGTCGACCGCGCGCTGGAGGCCGGCGCGACGGCGGACGACGCGCTTTTCTTGCTCGGGCATGGCACGCCGCGCAATGCGGGCTCGGCGAGCGCCGTCCAGAAGCAGGTCGAGCGTGTGCGCGACGCGGGACGCTTCGCGCAGGTCGCCGCCGTCTTCACCGACCAGGACCCGAACGTCGCTGCCGTTCCCGACCTCGCGGGCGAGCGGAGTGCGGTAGTCGTGCCGTACTTCGCGTCGGAGGGCTGGCACGTCGGCCAGGTCTCCGCGAACGGCGCCCACGCCGTCCGCTACGCCGAACCCGCCGGCACCCACCCCGGCATCGCCGCCGTCATCCGCACCCTCGCCCTGGAAACGGCGCGGGCGTAGCCACTACCGCTCGATCGGGCCACCCGCGAAGACCGTGGAGCGCACGACCGCGGGGTTGCCGTCGTTCTGGATGGCGTCGTGCCGGCGGGGGATCTGCCCCTCGTGGTCGTCGTGCGTGAGGATGTAGAAGCGGTTCGCCTTGATCCCCTCGAACACGCATTCCGCCGCCCACTCCGCCGGAAGGGCCTGCAACCGAACGGTGTCGCTGAAGCCCGGGGTCTTCTCCGTGCGCGCTCGCACCGCGTCCGCGTCGAGGTCACGCAGGTGCTCGGGGCGGTTGCGCTCGGAGTTGCGCAGGTTCGTGCGGATGATGCCCGGGCAGAGGACCGACACGCCCACGTTCGAGCCCGCGTCCTGGAGCTCGCCGTAAAGCGTCTCCGACAGCGTCACGACGCCGTGCTTGCTCACGTTGTACGGCCCCGTCCCAGAGACCGACACGAGGCCCGCCATCGAGCCCGTGTTCACGATGTGCCCCTCGTCCTGCTCCACCAGGTGCGGCGCGAAGACGCGCACGCCGTGGATAACCCCCCACAGGTTCACGCGCAGCACGAACTCCCAGTCGTTCACGCCCAGCTCCCACATCGTTCCCCGCGCCCCCACGCCGGCGTTGTTGCAGACCACGTGGACGGAGCCGTAGTGCGCCAGCGACTCCTCGGCGAGGTTGTCCATCGAAGCGGCGTCGCCGCAGTCGGTCTGGACGGTCAGGACCTCGGCGCCGCCCTCGCGGAGACCTGCGGCGGCCTCTTCCAGCACCGCTTCCTCGATGTCGGCGAGGACGAGATGCATCCCCTCGGCGGCGAAGCGCGTCGCCATGGCGAGCCCGATGCCGCTCGCCCCGCCCGTCACAACCGCGACTTTCCCCTCGAAATCCTGCATGTCCGTCCTCCTCGTGGTGGCGGGCGCACGCTACGGCGGCGCTCAGCGGATCGCAACGGGCGGCCCGCGGGTAGGAGCCAGGGGCTCTGGCGGCCCTGGCCACTGCCTCTGTGGCGCGCCTCTTATCCAGCCCTGCGGACCGTGGGCGTTATCATCCAAACGTGTCATGTTGACCTTGCCCGAGCCTGGACGGAAGGGACGTTTGAAGGGCTACGGCCGCCTTCGGATGGTCGGGCTCGCAGTCGTCTTCAGTGTTGCCGCTATCGGGTATGGGTGCACTGGCGACGATAGCCCCACCGGTGACCCTAACCCCGAGCCCTACCCAGCGACTGTGACTCCAACGCCGCGGCCGACCTCCATGCCAACAGCCGCTGCGTCAGGTACTCCAACGCTTGTCGCAACAGCGACCGCCGTTCCGACCCCGATCGTGGACATCCGGCTCGTAGGGTCGGAGGAGTTTCGTGCCCGAGTCCGGGAGGCTCTGCAACTTCTCGCCGAGCGTGTGCCCGTTGCTCTCCAGAGGGTTGAGAAGGGGCTTGACCGTCTGGATGAGACAGCAGGCGTGGAGCAGACTTCGTTCGACCCCAAAACACGGATCGCCAGCCTGGACAAGGACACGCTGTTCCTGCCCGGATATCCCGCCCGGCAGCAAGTCGTGTGGCTTGCCAGCGAACTCGTCCGGTTTGCCTGCTACAACAGGTACTGGCTCAACGGTGAAGACCCGGAGTCGGAGCAAGCGTACGTGGGTTGTCTCCGGGAACAGGCGGGGGTCCTGCCGCTCCTTACGGATGATGACTACTACGGGGAGTACTTCCGCAGCTTCGTCCAGGGGAAGATCGACGCGTACGACTCCCCCACGGGTGAGGCCCACACGCAGTCCCGTGAAGCCGCAGGCACTCCCGTACCGGAACTGAGACTCTCGGACGAGCTTCGGGAGTTCATCGACGAGGTGGCTGACGCACGGCAGCTCTCACCGCCTTCAGCGGTGCGTATCCGTACGGGCAACAGCAGCATCCTTGCCGATGTGTACCTGGGTGCGGAAACCGCGCGGGAGACGTGGGAGCTCGACCAGGAGACGAGGGTCTTCCGGGTGCTCGGGTACCTCAAAGAGGACGAACACCTTCGGAATATCCAGCGCGCCACTGCAGGCAACCTGCTCGGGTTCTACGTGTTCCGAACCGAGACCATCTGGCTCGCCACCGAGTATTGGAAGACGGAGATCGAGGACCTCAACCCGGAAGAGCGTGAAACCCTCGTGCATGAGATCATCCACGCCCTCCAGGACCACCACTTCGACCTCGCCGCAACTTACACCGAGCTTGGTGATCTGGACGCTTCGCGGCTGGACCTCGATGCCAGGCTCGCGTTCGATGCTGTCGTCGAAGGCGATGCGACCGCGCACACCGCCCGGTTCGTCGGCCAGGTGCGCAGTATCCCCACCGGCGGCGGACGGTATTCTCTCGCCACTGCAGGCGAAGGCGCCGATGTCCCTGCATCGATCTGGCGGGAGAGCAACTTCCCCTACAACGCGGGCGCCGACTGGGCGCGTTTTGTGCTGGCAAACCACGGCGTGGAGACGCTAAACCGGTATTTCGTCGAGCCACCTCCGGCAACCGCCTTCATCCTCCATCCCGAGCTGGCGTCAACTGACTGGAAGCCCGAACGGGTGTCTTCCGTGGACTTCCTTCCGTTCCGCCGCAGCCTGATTCCGTTGGGGCTGCGCCCCAGCACGTATGGCACGCTCGGCGAGTTCTACCTGTTGAACTATCTCCTCCGGGACGTCCCGTTCTCGCCCGACTGGCTCCATGACCCCCAGAACCAGGCTGCGGTCGAGGCGGCGGCGGGTTGGTCGGGGGGGTTCTACTACCTGTACGAGGACTTCCCCTACGAGGAAGAGAAGATCGAGAACTGGGTGTTGGTCGCCCGCATCCGGTTCGTGAGCGAGGAGGACGCGCGTGAGTTCGCGGACGTGCACCGCGCGATCACCACTCGCGGGGCGGACGTGGTGGAGGATGGCGGCGTCACGCTCGCCACGCAAGGCAACGGGAACGTGACCGCGCTCCTCGACCCAATCGGCCGTGAGGTGATTTTCGCCATCGGCGCGAACGCCGAGGTCGCCCGCGCTGTCATCGAGCCGCTGGTGAAAGGCTAGCGGTCCGGGCCCTCCAGGTAGTCGTCGATGACCTTGTGCATGTGGCGGATGCGGCGCTCGCGGTAGTTGATCAGCAACCCCTTGAACGAATGCGAGTTCATCCCCTTCTGCACGCGCGGCAGGTTGTACGAGTCCTGGTCGAGCCCCAGCCCGAGCGAGATTTCGCCGTGTTTGTGCGTCGTATGCACCGGGCGCGGCGGCGGGTCCGAGCCCTCCGGGATGCGCACATAGTTCTGCAGGTCGTAGTACATCTTGTTCGGGTCGGTCGCGTGCGGCCGCTGCCGGAACAACATCACGCCCGAGTGGTGCGTGTTCAGCGTGATGTTCGGGAAGATGTAGTAGTGGTAGTCGTCGCTGAGCTGGTCGTCGTTCAGCTCTGACAGGTCGATGCCGTGGTCGGCGGCGTGCTTCTTCACCTGCGCCTGGAGCGCCGGACGCACGTCCGCCGGACCGCCCTCGAACGTCTCCGGGTCGATGCCCGCGGCTTGCAGCATCTCCTTCAGCGCGCGCGTCAGCTCCTCCTGGTTCGGATAGCGCGGGCTCAGCAGCCCGAACGGCACGAGGTAGCGGTTGTGGCGCTCGTACAGGTCAATCTGCACGTGGATGTCATCGATGTTCTCGAGGATCTGCGGGTGGATGCCCTGCACGTGGTACACCTCGTTGAAGGCGTCCACGGAGGTCTTCCAGTTGCAGTCCCACTCGATCGTGACGTCCTGGACGAAGTACTGCTTCTCGAAGTGGTACGGGTTCAGGTGCTCGGGAATCTCCCCGAGGAACTCCATGAGGGGCTCGGCGTCGGGGTTCATGTTGAACCAGACCCAGCCGCCCCACGTGTCGCAGGGCACCTCGATCAGCGCCGTCTCCTGGGGCACGCCCTGGGTGAACGTGTCCTCGTCGGGGACGAACTTCTTGGAGCCGTCGAGGTTGAACTCGAAGAAGTGGTAGGCGCACTGGAACGACTCGGCATGCCCCATGCCGGGGTTGCGGATCTGGTTCCCGCGGTGGGGGCAGACGTTGTAGAACGCCCGCACCTTCTCCTCCGCCTCGCGCACGATCAGGAAGGACTCGGGGCCCAGCTCGGTGGTGAAGTAGTCACCGACGTTGGGGATGTCCTGCGTGCGGCCGGCGATGTTCCACACCTTGGTCCACATGCGCTCCCACTCGCGGTCCATGAACTCCTTCGAGACGTAGCGCTCCTTGGGGATGAGGTCGGTGCCGAGCGTGGGCTCGGGCGCCTTCGTGGTCGGCGTCTGCTGGGACACGGATTGGAGGACCATGTACTTGCTCCCTCGTTGCTGGATGGTCGTGCCGGGGCGGACGCGATACGCGCCTGCTATGCGCACCATCCTACGCGCGTTGTCAACGGATTTGGCGCTCGCTCAGGCGGGCGCGAGGGCCGCGATCTCCTCGAGGCTCTGGGCGCGCGGCGTGCCCGAGGTGCCGAACACGAACGTCTCCCCGCTGGGCCCGTCCGACCCGTGCGAGAGGATGTTGATGACCGCCTGCCCGACGTCCGAGGAGCGCATCCCCGCCTCCGCCGCCGCCACCGAAACGGCGCGCAGCATCGGCGTGTCCGTCGCCCCCATGCAGAGGCCGTTGACGCGGATGTTGTGCTCGGCGAGCTCGATCGCCCAGGTCTCCACCTGGCGCCACTGCACCCACTTGGCGCAGTCGTAGCCGCTGGCGGCCCCGCCCGTCATCAGGTGGCCTTCCTTGATGTGCTCGGTGATGACGTTGAGGATCTCGCCCCCGCCCGCTGCCTGCATCGCCGGCACCGCCGCCGTCGCGCAGTAGTAGCTGCCCATCGCGCAGATGTCGATGGAGCGCTCGTACGCGTGCGTCTGCGATTCATAGCTGCCTCCCGTGAGCGTGGTGTCCGCGTAGATGGCGGCGTTGTTCACGAGCACGTCGATGCGTCCCAGGCGCTGCAGGGCGCTGTTGATGGCGCGGCGCACCTGCACCTTGTCGGCCACGTCGCAGTCGATGGCGATCCCCTGGCGGCCCGTGGCCCGCACCTGCGCGGCCGTCTCCGCGTTGTTGGCGGCGTCGATGTCGAGACTGGCGACGTCCGCGCCGTTCTCGGCCAGCGCCACCGCGATCCCCCGTCCGATACCGACGGCCCCGCCCGTGACGACGGCGGCCTTTCCCTCAAGCAGCATGACGTACCTCCTGTTCCTGCTTCGTAAGCGCGCCGATTCTGGCCGATCGTGCGCCGCCTCGCCACGGCCTGCCGGTGTTGCCGGCGCGGGGCGTGAGGGCGTGACGCGTAGACTCGGCGGTTATGCCCGACGGTCGCGTCCAGGTGTTCCGTGCCTTCCGCCACCGGAATTTCCGGCTCCTGCTGGCCGGGACGGTGCTCGTCGGGCTCGTGCAGCCCCTCCATTTCGTCACCCAGATCTTCTGGGTGCAGGAGGTCTACCCCGACCTCCAGATCATCTATACGGGCTTCCTCATGGGCGCCCGGGGCGTCGCCACCCTGCTCTTCAGCCTGATCGGAGGCGCCATCGCCGACCGCTTCGAGCGCCGCCTCGTGCTCCTCGGCTGTGAGTCGGCCACCCTCGTCCTGAGCGCCTTCGTCGCCCTCCTCATGCTGACCAACCCCTTCGGGGATGCGACGTTCTTCGGCGTCCTCGTGCTCACCTTCCTCGCGGCGGCCACGCAGGCGATCGACCATCCCGCCCGCCAGGCAAGCATCCCCGCCGCGGTTGGCATGGACGACCTCGGGAACGCGATCAGCCTCAACTCCGCGGCGCAGCAGCTCATGATCCCGATCACGATTCCGCTGGCCGCGGTCCTCAACGACGTCGTCGGGCCGGGCGTGCTCTACGGCGGCTCGCTCGTCACCTGGATTGGCATCATTCCGCTCATCGCCGCGCTCAACTACAGCAGTCGGGGCGAGGCCGGGCGCCAGGTGTTCCGGGCCGTCGCCGAGGGTCTCCAGTACACGTGGCGCCACATCGTCATCCTCGCCGCGGTCGGCCTCCTCTTCGTCATGAACGGCGTGGGCATGCCGGGGGTGGGCAACCTCGGCATCATCTGGGCCACCGAGATCCTTGATGTCGGCGGAAGAGGCTTCGCCCTCATGGCCTTTGGCTGGGGCGGGGGCGCCGTCGTCGGTTCGATGTTCTTCGCCCAGCGTCCCGACGTCGCCGGTCGCGGCTCGACCCTCGTGCTGGCGGCCATCGCCTTCGCCGCCAGCGCGATCGTGTTCGCCTATTCGCGTTCCATCTGGCTCACCGCTGCGACCAACGTCGGCCTCGGCGTCGCCCTCAGCGCCTCCTCGATCAGCGCTGCCGTCATCATCCAGCAGAAGGTCGAGGAGGGCGTGCGCGGGCGCGTGATGGGCCTCCTGCCCCTCACCAACGGTGTCGCCATGCTGCTGACCTTCCCGATCAGCGCCGTCGCCCAGCAAGCGGGGTTGCCGATCGTGCTAGTCGTCCTCGGCTGGTCGACGCTCGCGCTCTCGGCCGCGATCGCCCTGGTCGTCCCCCAGATCCGCCGCGTCCGCCCCGAACCCGTCCCCTCGGCCGCCCCGGGGTAGCTCCTTAACGGCAAGCGGGCCGCCTATCCCGAAAAGGGAAGAGCCCGGGGGCTCTTGTCGGTCGGCCCTGAAGCGATCTCTACGGTAGCACGCCTGCCACCGAACCCTACCCCGCGACCGCGGCTTCCCTGTCGCGGGCGTGGGTGGCGAACGTGTACTCGCCGTCGGCGAAGTCGACCGTGATGCGCTGCCCCTCGCCGAACTCGCCCGCGAGGATGCGCCGCGCCAGCTCGTTCTCGACGCGCCGCTCCACCGTGCGCCGCAGTGGACGCGCGCCCAGCTCGGGGTCGTACCCCTCACGCACGAGCTCCTGGCGCGCCGCCTCCGTTAGCTCGATGTCGATGTCGCGTTCCGAGAGCCGACCCCGGACCTCGAGGACCAGCAGGTCGACGATCTCCGCCAGCTCGGGCTTCGTCAGCGGCTCGAACACGATCGTGTCGTCGATGCGGTTCAGGAACTCGGGACGGAAGTGCTCGCGCAGGGCTCGCTCCACCGACTCGCGTACCTGCTCGCCCGCGCCGCTCTCCTCGCTGCGCTGCGTGAAGCCGAGCGTGAGCCGGTTCTGCGCCCCCGTGCCCAGGTTGCTCGTCATGATCACGACCGTGTTGCGGAAGTCGACCGTGCGGCCGTGGCCGTCGGTCAACCGCCCGTCGTCGAGGATCTGCAGGAGTGTGTTGAACACGTCCGGGTGCGCCTTCTCGATCTCGTCGAAGAGGATGACGCGGTAGGGGCGGCGCCGGACCAGCTCGGTCAGGCCGCCCGCCTCGTCGTAGCCGACGTACCCCGGAGGCGCTCCCACCATGCGGCTCACGGTGTGCCGCTCCTGGTACTCCGACATGTCGAGCCGGATCATCGCCTCCTCGTCGTCGAACAGGCACTGCGCCAGCGCCTTCGCCAGCTCCGTCTTCCCCACGCCCGTGGGCCCCAGGAAGATGAACGAGCCGATGGGGCGCTTCGGGTCCTTGAGCCCCGCCCGCGCCCGGCGGACGGCGTCGCTGAGCGCCTCGATGGCGCGGTCCTGCCCCACCACGCGCTCGTGCAGCGTCTCCTCCATGCGCAGCAGCTTCTCGGTCTCCGTTTCCTCCAGCCGCGAGACGGGGATGCCCGTCATCTGTCCGACGAGCGCGGCGATGTCCTCCTCGGAGACGCGCAGCTCGGTTGGCCGCTCGGCGTCGTCCTCGGCGCGCAGCCGCGCGTACTCCTCCTGGAGCTGGAGGACCTCCTGCTTGATGTGCGCCGCGCGCTCGTGGTCCTCCCGCGCGACGGCCGCGTCCGCCTCCTCCCCGAGGGCGTCGAGCCGCCTTGCGATGGCGCGAACTTCCGGGGCCGTCTCCTGCGCGTCGATGACGTGCTTGCTGGCGGCCTCGTCGATGAGGTCGATCGCCTTGTCGGGCAGGTGCCGCTCGGTCACGTAGCGCGAGGAGAGCCTCACGGCCGCCTCGAGCGCGTCGTCGCCGATCTCGACCTTGTGGTGGTCCTCGTAGCGCGAGCGCAGCCCTTCCAGGATCGCGATCGTGTCATCCTCCGAGGGCTCGTCCACGTACACGGGGGCGAAGCGCCGCTCGAGAGCGGGGTCCTTCTCGATGCGCCGGTACTCGTCGAGTGTGGTCGCGCCGATGGCGCGCAGCTCCCCTCGAGCCAGCGGGGGCTTCATGAGGTTGCTCGCGTCGATGGCGCCCTCGGCCCCGCCCGCACCCATGACGGTGTGGAGCTCGTCGATGAAGAGGACGATGCCGCCGTCGCTCTCGCGAACCTCCTCCATGACCGCCTTCAGGCGCTCCTCGAACTCGCCCCGGAACTTCGCCCCGGCCAGCAGCGCCCCCATGTCGAGCGCCCGCAGCGACTTGTCCTGCAGGTTCTCGGGCACGTCGCCCTCGGCGATGCGCTGGGCGAGCCCCTCGACGATCGCGGTCTTGCCGACGCCCGCCTCCCCGATGACGACGGGGTTGTTCTTCGTGCGCCGGTTCAGGATCTGCATGACCCGCCGCACCTCGGTGTCGCGACCGATGACCGGGTCGAGCTTGCCCTCCCGCGCGAGCTGCGTGAGGTCGGCGCTGTAGCGCTCGAGGCTCTGGTAGCTGCTCTCGGCGGTGGGGCTGGTCACACGCGCGCTCCCGCGGATCTCGCGCAGGGCGCGATAGATGCCTTCCTTCGTCACGCCGAACTCGGCCAGCAGGCCGGCCGCGCCCGACTCCTCGTTGTCGGCGATGGCGATGAGCAGGTGCTCGACGCCCACGTAGTCGTCCTTCAGCCGCTCCGCCTCCGCGTTCGCGGTTTCCATCATCCGCACCACCTCGGGCGTCGTGTAAATCTGGACGACGTCCTGCTGGAGGCGGGGCTGCTCCTTGAGCACCTCGTCCACGCGGGCCTTCAGCCGCGCGACGTCGACGTTGAGCTGTTCGAGCACCTGCAGCGCGAGCCCGCCGTCCAACTCGGCGAGGGCGAAGAGCACGTGGGGCACGCCCCACTGGCTGTGGCGGCGCGTGCGAACAGCCTCCTGCGAGGCGGCGAGCACCTGCTGGGCCTGCTCGGTGAATCGGTCCTGTCGCATCATCGGGGTCATTCCTCCTGCCCCGCGGGCGCGGGGTCTTGCGAAGTGGGCGGTGCGGGTCGGCTAGCGGGCGGGGCGCCCCTCGCTGTCGACGGCGGGCGCCGGAAGCCTCGTCCGGCGAATCGTGTCGAGCTCGGCCTTCACCTCGTCGAGCTCGGCCTGGAGCGTGCGCAGCTGGTCGCTCATGCGCAGCACCACCTCCACGCCGGCGAGGTTCACGCCGAGCTCCTCGATGAGGCGCTGGGCCTGGCGGATGCGGTGGATGTCGGCGTTCGAGTACATGCGGATGTTGCCGCTCGTGCGGTGCGGCCGGATGAGCCCGGCGCGCTCGTAGTAGCGCAGCGTCTGCTGGTGCAGCCCCACCAGCCGCGAGGCAATCGAGATGACGTAGCAGGGCTCGTCGTCGCGGAGGGGCTCGTCGGGTGGTCGGCGGCGGGGCATCGGTTCGTCCTTCCTGACTCGTTGGGCTAGCTGGCCGCTCGCGCGGTCGTCGTGTTCTGGCGGAGCTCTTCGAAGAGGGCCTGCTCGCGTTCGCTGAGGTGCTCGGGCAGGACCACGTTCACGTGCGCGAAGAGGTCGCCGCGGCGGTCGCCCCGGCCCAACACGGGCATGCCCTTGCCGCTCAGGCGGATGCGCCGCCCGTTCTGGGTGAGCGGCGGAATCGTGAGCATCACGCGGCCCGTGAGCGTGGGCGCCTCAACCTCGCCGCCGAGGACCGCGTCGAGGTACGGCACGGCGACCTCGACCGTGAGGTCGTCGCCGTTGCGCTCGAAGCGGGCGTGCGGGAGCACGGTGACGAGCAGGTAGAGGTCGCCGGAGGGGCCGCCGCCCATGCCCGGGCGCCCCTCGCCCGCGACGCGCACGCGCGAGCCGGTGCGGACGCCGGGCGGCACCTTCACTTCGAGGCGGCGCGGCTTGAGCGCCTCGCCGCTGCCGGCGCAGGTGTGGCAGCGAGCGTTGCCGATCGCCCCGCTCCCGCTGCAGATGCCGCAGGGCTCGCTGCTCTGCAGGTTGATGGTGCGAGTCGTGCCCGCGGCTGCCTCCTCAAGCGTGACCTCGGTGGGCGACTCGATGTCCTGGCCCCGGCGCGGCCCTCGCGGCCCGCCCCCGAAGATGCCCCCGAACACGCTGCCGAGGTCGCCGAAGCCGCCGTCGAAGGAGAACCCGCCTCCTCCGAAGCCTCCCTGGGCGCGCTGGCGCTCCATCTCCTCGAACTGGTCGGCCTGCTGCCAGCGGTCGCCGTACTTGTCGTACTTCTTGCGTGTGTCGTCGTCGGAGAGGACGTCGTAGGCGCCCTGGATCTCCTTGAAGCGCTCCTCGGCGCCCGTGTCGTTCGGATTCACGTCGGGGTGATAGCGGCGCGCGAGCTTCCGGTACGCGGAGCGGATCTCCTTCTCGGACGCACTGCGGGAGACCCCCAGGGTCTCGTAGAAACTCTTCGCCATGGTAGCTACATTATACGAGAAAGAGTGCTATTTTTCTATAACGAGAGAGAAGGGAATCTGATAATGGGACTATAAGGGTTGGGAGCGATCGGATTGGGGAAGGGAAACGCCCTGGGACCAGTCGGAGCGGGCATGCAAAGCGGGAGGCATTCGCCTCCCGCTGGGATGCTGGGGCCGGTGGTGGCTGCGGCAGCTAGGCGCTGCTCACCTCGGCGGTGATGTCCTCGACCACGACCTTGTTTGTCGCGTCGACGTTGATGCGGACGATCTTCCCGTCCTCGAGCAGCGCCTCGACGTTTTGCTGGTGCGAACGCCAGCCCTTGGGGAAGGCGTAGCCGTTGTCCTCGAGCGCCTCGAGGAAGAAGTAGCTCATCGTCATCGGGGCCAGGTAGAAATCCGTGCTGTCCATTTGCGTTCTCCCTCGTGGTTCGGACCGCTTCCCGGCCCGAGCGCGCCCATTATGGCGATCCGAGCGCCCGCGCGCCAACGGTCTCGCCTGCCTCGTGCCGCGCCGCCCGGTGGCAAAGCGCGCCGCATTGTGCGCGGAGCCCCGCGGCAGTATTCTCGCTCGTCGCGGAGGGACGTTTCGCAATGGCGAGGTTCCGTTCCATCCTGGCCCCGGTGGTGGATGACTCGGCCAGCCTTGAGGCCGTCGCCGTGGGCGCCGCGCTGGCGCGCCAGGAGAAAGGCGTCCTCACCCTCCTGCATGTCATCGAAGTCGAGCGCAGCCTGCCCGTCACCGCCGACCTGGACCTGGAAGCCCAGCGCGGCGAGGAGCTGCTGCGCCGCGCCCGCGCGCTCGCCGAGGGCGAAGGCAACGGCGCCACCATCGAGGACGAGCTCCTGCAGGCGCGCGTGGCCGGCCCCGCCATCGTGGAGGAGGCCGAGGCCCGTGGCGTCGACGTGATCTTGCTCGGCGTCGGCTGGACTCCTCTCCTCGGCCAGTTCGAGGTCGGACCGACCGCCGGCTATGTCCTCAAGCACGCCTCCTGCAACGTCTGGATCGTGCGCGAGCCGCTGGAGTTGCCCGCTCCCGCCGCCGGGAAGGCCGCGGTCCGCCGGTGAACGTCGTCATCATGGGTTGCGGGCGCACCGGCGCCGCCATCGCCGCCAGCCTCGACCGCGACGGCCACTCCGTCACCGTGCTCGACCTCAACTCCGGCCAGTTCCGGCGCCTCCCCGATGCCTTCGGCGGACGCATGGCCGTCGGCAACGGCATGGATGCCGAGGTCCTGGAACGCGCCGGCGCCCGCGAGGCGGACGCCTTCGTCGCCGTCACCCAGGGCGATAACCGCAACTACTTCGCCAGTCAGCTCGCCCGCGAGATCTTCGGCGTGCAGAACGTCGTCTGCCGCACGAAGGACCCGGAGCGCGGCGAGATCTTCGGCCACCTCGGACTCCAGACCTACAGCCCCACCAGCGCGGGAGCGGAGGCGATCCTCGCCATGCTGCCCGGCTCGGGACCGGCCTGAGCCGTGTACGTCATCATCGCCGGCGGCGGCAAGGTCGGGTACTACCTCGGGCGCGAGCTCCTCGGTGGTGACCACGAGATGCTTGTCATCGAGCGCAGCGCCTCCCGCGCCGCCGAGATCAACGACCTGCTCGAGGGCACCGTCCAGCAGGGAGACGCCTGCGAGGCGTCCGTCCTCGACGGCGCCGGCATTGCCCGCGCCGATCTCGTCGCGGCCGTCACCGGCGACGACGAGGACAACCTCGTCGTCTGCGAGATCGCGCGCTACCGGGGCGTCCCGCGCGTCCTCGCCCGCGTCAACAACCCCACGAACGCCGTCCTTTTCCAGAAGCGCGGCATCGAAACGACGGTCTCCGCCACCGAGGCGATCCTCTCCCAGATCGAGCAGGAGCTGCCCGTCACCTCGATGGTCCCCGTGATGCAGCTCCACCAGGGGCTGGAGCTGGTCGAGGTGCGCCTCTCGGAGACCTCGCCCGTGGTGGGACGTACGCCCCGCGAGGTGTTGCTGCCCCCCGAGTCGCTCATCGCCCTCATCGTCGATTCCGGAGGCGTGCCCCGCGTCCCCGGCGCCGATACCACCCTTACCGCCGGCGACGCCCTCGTCGTCGTAACCCGCGCCGAGAGCAAGGGGATGCTCCAGGAAGCGCTCATCGGGGGCGCGCATGGGTTCGACACCTGAGGCGGGAGGCTCCGGCGTGAAGGTCGCCTTCCTGGGCCCGCCGGGCACCTTCGGCGAAGAGGCCGCGCGGCGCTACTTCACCGACCCCGACCTGCTCCCCTGCCAGACGCACGGCGCCGTCGCCCGCGCCGTCGAGGCGGGCGAGGCCGAGACCGGCGTCATGGCCATCGAGAACTCGCTCAACGGCTCCGTGCCCGAGACCCTCGACATCCTCATCCACGAGACCGCCCTCAAGATCCAGGGCGAGGTGCTCGTGCCCGTCGTCCATAACCTCGTCGCCTCCCCGGGCACGGCCATCGACGACATCGAGCTGATCTACTCGCACCCGCAGGCGCTGGGACAGTGCCGCGTCTTTCTCGGGCAGCACTGCCCCGAAGCCCAGCGCGGCGCCGCGCTCTCCACCGCCCAGGCCGTGGAGCTTGCCGTCGCCCAGCCCGGCGCCGCGGCCATCTCCACTGTCCGCGCCGCCGAGATCTACGGCGCCGACGTGCTCGCCGAGGCCATCCAGGGCCAGGACAACAACGCCACCCGCTTCGTCGTCGTCGGCACGCACGAACCCGGGCCCTCGGGCCGCGACCGCACATCCATCGCCTTCGAGTTCGCCGGCGACCGCGCCGGCCTCCTCACCGCCGCCCTCACCGAGTTCTCCAGCCGCGGCGTCAACTGCACCAAGATGGAGAGCCGCCCCACCCGCGCCACCTTCGGCGAGTACATCTTCCTCATCGACTTCGAGGGTCACGAGCGCGATCCCGAGTGCGCCGCCGCCCTCGACGGGCTCCGCGGCATGACGAGCATGCTCAAGGTCTTCGGCAGCTATCCCCAGGCGGCCCCATGACCGGGGCGCAGGTGGGCGCTGTCGCGGCGATCGTCGTGGGGCTTGCGGCCCTCGCCTGTGGAAGCTCCGACCCGGAGGAGCCTCCCGCAGCGGCCACCCAGCGCCCCGCCAGCGAGGCGGCGTCGACCGCGGCCACCGCCGCCGCCACGGAATCTCCCGCTACCGAGCCCCCGGCCGCGGAGACCGCGGCCTCCACCCCCCGCGCCACCGAGGCGGCGGCGCCTGCCGACCCCCGTGAGCCGGGCGACCCCGACCTCGAAATCGTCACCCTCCTCCCGCCCGACGCCATCCCCGCCATCGACAACCCCCGCTTCGTCACCGCCGAGGAGGCCGACCAGCAGCTCGCCCTGAGCGACCTCGTGATCGGCGTCTCCATCGACGGAAAGCACCGCGCCTACGGCGCCGCCTTCCTCAGCGCCCACGAAATCGTCAACGACACGCTCGGAGGCCGCGCCATCGCGGTCACCTGGTGACCGCTCTGCTTTACGGGCATCGTGTATGCCCGCGAAATCGAGGGGGAAACGCTCAGCTTCGGCGTGTCGGGGAAGCTCATCATGAACGCCCTCGTCATGTTCGACCGCCAGACCGAGACCCTCTGGAGCCAGTTCCTGGGCGAGGCGGTCGAGGGGCCGCTCAAGGGCACCCCCCTTGAGGTCGTGCCCGCCGTCCTCACCACCTGGGAGAGCTGGCGCCAGCTCCACCCCGATACGCAGGTGCTCGACCAGGGCGGCTTCGTCATGGACGCCTACAACGGCTACTACTTCAGCCCCCAGGCGGGCGTCATCGGCGAACGCAATCCCGACGACCGCCTTTTCGGCAAGGAGCTCGTCCACGGGGTCGTCATTCCCCAGGGGCGGAAGGCCTACTCGCATCGCGTCCTCGCCGAGCATCCCGTCGTCAACGACCTCATCGGCAACCAGCCCGTGCTCGTCGCCTGGGACACCGTCGGACGCGCTGCCATCGCCTACGACCCCACGGTCGATGGGCGCCTCCTCACGTTCGAGGTCCACGAGCCCGACGCCAGCGGCGAGACCCTGCGCGACCTCGAGACCGGCTCCGTCTGGTCCGTGCTCACGGGTGAGGCGCTCTCGGGTGAGCTTGCGGGCTCCCGCCTCGAGGTCCTCAACGGCTTCGCCGTCTTCTGGTTCGCCTGGTCCGACTACTTTCCCGACACCGATGTGTTCCAGCCGGAGGGCTAGGCGCGTCCTGAAGATTGCCGTTGCAAGGCATCTTGACGCGCTGGAGTACAGCAGGCAGGCTGGTTGCAGGGAGCAGGAGGTTTAGACCCCCTCAACCCAGAAAGGTGGTGACGGGAGTCGAACCCGCTTCGCGGAAGGGGTTAGCCTTCAGCGAGCCAGGGTTTGCCAAACCTGCCCCTTTACCGATCGGGCACACCACCGCAGCCAGCCCCGGCCTTTGCCAACCGGGGCTTTGCTGTATGTGCCATTCTATCAAGGGCGCAATTGATGTCTTGCTGAGATCGGTTCGCGGGCCTCACATGGTCAGGTCCCGGACTGTTTGCGTCACCGGGAAGGCGAGCCGCCCCCTTTGCGCACAACCGCCCCCGCAACGCAAGATGGTCGGGTGCCTCCCTCCGTCCAGGTTTCCGGACTCTCGCGCCGCTTCGGCGAGATCACGGCCGTCGATGGCATCTCCTTCGACGTCGGCGAGGCCGAGATATTCGGCTTCCTCGGCCCCAACGGCGCCGGCAAGACCACCACCATCTCCATGCTCTGCACGCTCCTGCGGCCGACCGCCGGACGCGCCACGATCGGTGGCTACGACATCGTCGACGACCCCGCAGGCGTCCGCCGCGAGATCGGCATCGTCTTCCAGGACTCGACCGTCGACGAGCGTCTCACCGCCCGCGAGAACCTCGTGTTCCACGGCGAGCTGTTCGGCATGGCCCGCGAGGACATCCGCCCCCGCGCCTACCACCTGCTCGACCGCGTGGGCCTGGTCGATCGCTCCAACGACCCCGTCATCACCTTCTCCGGCGGCATGCGCCGCCGCCTCGAGGTCGCCCGCGGCCTCATGCACTGGCCCTCGGTCCTCTTCCTCGACGAGCCCACCGTTGGCCTCGACCCCCAGACCCGCCGCAGCATCTGGGCCTACGCCCGCTCCCTGCGCGACACCGAGGGCGTCACCATCTTCCTCACCACCCACTACATGGACGAAGCCGAGGCCTGCGACCGCGTCGCCATCATGGACCACGGCAAGATCATCGCTCTCGACACGCCCGACCGCCTGAAGGCGCGCCTCGGCGGCGACGTCGTCTCCATCGCCGGTCCCGACAACGAAGGGCTGGCCCGCGAGGTGCGCGAGTCCTTCGAGGTCGAGCCCCGCTTCGAGAACGAGGCGGTAGAGTTCAACGTCGAGCAGGGCGGCGAGTTCCTTCCCATCCTGCTCAATCGCATCGAGGGCGAGGTGCGCTCCGTCGGGATTCGCGCCCCAACCCTGGAGGACGTTTTCGTCACCATGACCGGGCACCAGATCCGCGAGGCCGAGGCCAGCGAAGAGGACAAGATGCGATCGATGCGTCAGCGTGGCTTTGGGAGGATGCGATGACCGTCGACCAGGCCACGGTCACGGCGGAAAGCGGCGCGCGCGTCGAGACCGGCAGCGCCCGTCCCCAGACCGGCCGCGCGAACTTCCTGCAGGTCGTGCGCGTGATCTGGATGCGCGAGGTGCTCATCTACGTCCGCGACCGCCCCCGCATGATCTCCGCCTTCATCATGCCGATCATGATGCTCGTCATGTTCGGCGAGGGGCTGGGCAACAGCATCGCCACCCTCCCCGGCGATATCGGCTACCGCCAGTTCATCTTCCCCGGCATGGTCGCCATGATCGTCCTCATGAACTCCGTCTTCTCCGGGGTCTCCATCGTTACCGACCGCCAGTTTGGCTTCCTCCGCGAGATCCTCGTCGCGCCCGTCAGCCGCTCCGCCATCTGCATCGGCAAGATCGCCGGCGGCGCGACCATCGCCCTCGTGAACGGCCTCGTCATGTTCGTGATGGCGCCCATCCTCGGCATCGACATCTCCCTCGAAATCGTCGGCAAGCTCATCCCCCTCATCATCCTCGTGTCGATCATGCTCACCGGCCTGGGGGTGGCCATGGGGAGCCGCCTGCGCTCCGTCGAGAGCTTCCAGATGATCTCGCAGGTCGCCATCTTCCCGGCCATGTTCCTCTCCGGGATCTTCTTCCCGATCAACAACATCCCCGCGTGGATGGACGTCATCGTCAAGATCAACCCCGTCACCTACGCCGTCGCCCCCATCCGCGAGATCGCCCTCTCTGAGCAGCTCAGCGCCCTCCCTGCCGATGCGCCCTTCCAGATCACCCATGTCGACTGGTTCGGCTACACCCTCAGCACATGGGAGGAGATCGGCATCGTGTTTGTCTTCGCCGTGGCCATGCTCACCATCTCCATCCGCGCCATCCGCACGACGGAGTAGGCTCGCCCCATGCCCGACCGCTACCAGGTGCCCGAGCCCCTGGCCACGTTCGACGCGACCATGGCCGACGGCACGGTGCTCCGCGTGCGCCGGCACGGCAACCCCGACGGCCCGCGCATGGTCCTCAGCCACGGCAACGGCCAGTCCGCCGACGGCTACTACCCGTTCTGGTCGAACCTCACCGATCGCTTCGACCTCTTCGTGTACGACCTCCGCAGCCACGGCCTGAACCCCGTCGGCGCGCAGGAGACGCACAACATCGGCGCCTTCGGGGATGACTGTGGCGGCGTGCTCGCCGCCATCGGGGAGCGCTTCGGGGAGAAGCCAGCGATCGGCGTGTACCACTCCGTCTCGGCCCTGGGCGCGCTCCTCCACGCGCAAACGAGTGACGCCTTCGCGGCGCTCGTCCTGTTCGACGCGCCCGTCTGCAAGCCCGGCCTCACGCCCGAGCAGATGGGGGTCCGGTTCGAACGGGGCGCGGCGGGTACCCGCCGCCGCCCCGACCGCTTCGAGTCGCGCGAGGAGCTCGCCGAGAGCCTCCGCCGCAACCCCATGTACAAGCTCGTGCGTCCCGGCGTGCCCGACCTCCTCGCCGAAACCGTCCTCCGTCCCGCCGCCGACGGCTCCGGCTACGAGCTCTGCTGTCCCAAGGAGTACGAGGCCCAGGCCTACGACGGCGCCGTCCGCTGGTGCGTCCAGGTCGACCTCGACGCCCTGCGCTGTCCCATCAAGGTCATCGGCTCCGACCCGACCACCCCCTTCTCCTTCTTCCCCGGCGTCGACCTGAGCGAGCTCATCCAGGCCAACTACGACTTCCTCCCCGACACCACCCACTTCCTCCAGCTGGAGGAACCCGAGCAATGCGCCGCCCTCGCCATCCAATTCCTCGAGGAACTCGGCCTGGCCTAGGCGGAAGCGCTACTACTCCTCAGCGCAGTGCTCGATGGGTTCCAGCTCCCACCACGCGTCCGGGAGCCGGACCGTGATGCCCTCGACGTCCCCGCCGCGCACCTCGACGTACGTCGCACCTCCGGACACCACGAAGCCAGAGTCCTCCTCGTACCACCCGATCATGGTGCAGGCGCTCGTCGGTGGCGGGTAGATTGCGATGGCGTACCACCCCTCCGCCGGGACGGCGATGACGAAGCCTCCGTCCGCCACGGTCAGGCTGTAGCTGCTGTACGCCCCGTCGCTTGAAATCGCCACAAGGCCAATCCGTCGCAAGCCATCGCCGCGCGGCCCCACCACGGAGCCGCTGATAGTGTGGAAAGGCGGCCGGTTCTCGGCGCGATGGCGCTCGAACTCCTCGTAGAACTCGTCCACGCCGATGCCGAATACGCTGCTGAAGGCCTCCCTCCACCGCAGACCTGTCGAGGTGCTCCGGTAGTAGTCGAGCAGGGCCTCTTCACCCGCCCGCTGGACCAGAAGATCCACCGCCAGGAATCCCAGGACGTAGCTCTCCGCGAAGATCTGATCGCCCGTCGTCTCGAGCGTGCCGGCCCACGATGCCACGGCGAACGCGTTCTGGTCCCGCAGTTCCTCGTAGGTTCGGGGCCCCACCTCCGCCCGGTAGAGGGCTTCCGCGTAGTCGGCCATACCCTCCAGGAGCCAGAGCGGCCCCCTGGCGCGGCGGAATCCCTCGCGGCCATCGCCGAAGCCCGCCAGGTGAATCTGCAGCAGGTGGAAGTACTCGTGCTCGAGAACGAGTGAACCGTCGGAACGACACGGACCGTCGACGAGGAAGATCGCGGGTCCTGGTCCGGCGAAGCAGGTTCCCCCGCCCAGGCGGAATCCCGTCACATCCTTGAAGACGCTTTCGAGCGTGTCACTCTCCTTCACCAGGTAGACCGTGAACTCGGGCACGCTCACCCCAAAGCGTGCGTCGAAGAAGGTGATGATCCGGGCCAACTGGGCGTGAACTTCCTCCGCTGCACCCTCGTCGAGGCCGTCGTAGAGCACGACCCCTGCCTCCACCGTCCCACCCGAGTCCAGGTGAACCGTGCGTGCGGTCGCCTCCCCCTTTGGGCCGCCGCATGCGCTCAGCGCCAGCGCGACAAGTCCGACGCTGAGGACGGTCGTCATCCGGGAACGCCAGGCTTGGGTCACAAGCCAAGCATAGGCGGCGACGGAGAACGCTCGCGCCAGACAGACGTGAAGCGGGGCGCCCGATGGGCGCCCCGCGATGGTGCGTTGCCGCTGAACGTCCGCGCTAGGCCGTGCCGTGGCGCAGGAGCTTGCCGCTCGTCGCGCCCGTGCACTCCCCGTCCACGAACGTCTCCTCGCCGTTGACCATGATGTGGCGGTAGCCGTGCGGCTTCCGGATCAGGCGCCACGCGCCTGCCGGGTAGTCGTACGCCCTCTCCACCTCGCCCATGTCGAGGTTCTCGAGGTCGTAGACCACGATGTCGGCGGGAGCGCCCTCGCGGATGGTGCCGCGGTCGCGGAAGCCGGCCGCCAGCGCCGGGTAGGCGCTCAGCCGCCAGTGCGCCTCCTCGAGGCTCATCATCTCGTGGTCGCGAACCAGGAGTGCGAGGTACTCGGTCGGGTAGCGGCCGAGCGTGATGAACTTCGTGTGCGCGCCGCCGTCCGAGACGCCGGGCAGGGCGAACGCCGAGGTCGCCATCTTCTTCATGGCCTCGATGTCCATCTTCTGCGGGGCCGTCACGAAGAGCGCTTTCATGTCGTCCTCGAGGGCGATGTCGAGCATCGCATCGATGACGTGTACGCCGCGCTCCTTCGCGACCTCGCCACAGGTCCAGCCCGTGTACCGGTCCAGCTCGGGCTTGTGCAGCTCGCCGATGATCAGGTCGTTGAAGTTCAGGACGACGCCCGCGCCGCCTTCCGACCAGTCGCCGCCCTCGTCCTTGATCGCCTGGCGGCGGACGGGGTCGGCCATCTTCGCGGCGCGCTCCTCGACCGTGCCGAGGGTCATCTCGCGCCAGGCCGGGCTGGAGTCGAACAGGTTCCACTCCTCGAAGGTGAACTGGAAGTTGTTCTCCGCCGTCAGCGCCTGACCGAAGATGCGGGTGCCGCGGGCGTTGCACTCGTCGAGCCAGTCCATCGCCTGCTCGTAGCCCGGCATGGCGATGCCGTGCTGGTCCGTGAAGACCGCGAGCACGTTCCAGATGACCGGCCGGCCGCTCTCGTCGGCCAGCTTCTCGGTCAGGTCCTGGCTGGCGCCGATGCACTGGATGAAGCCGCGCCCGACTTCGCGCAGCACGCGCGCGAAGGAGAGCAGGTCGTCCTGCGTCATCAGGTTCGTGATCATGAGCGTGCCGTCGTAGTCACGCTGCACGTCGTTCTCGCCGATCTGCGCCGACCAGCCGCAGCCGCCCGCCTCGAGCCCTTCTTTCATCAGGCGGTGCATCTCCGCCATCTCCGTCTCGTTGGCGGGACGGCTCTTCGCCGCCTCCAGGCCCATGACGTACGACATCAGCGGGTTCAGGGGCATGTAGCTCAGGACGTTCACGCCCTTGGGCGTGCGGTCGAGGCTGTCGAGGAACTGGGGATAGGTCTCCCAGTCCCAGGGCATGCCTTCCTTCATCGACTCCAGGGGAACCGCCTCGTTGCGCGACATCGTCAGCATCGCGCGGTCCTGGTCCTCGGGCTTGCAGGGGGCGAACCCGAATCCGCAGTTCCCGATGGCGACCGAGGTAACGCCGTGCCAACCGGAAATCGAGCACCACGGATCCCAGTAGATCTGGGAGTCGTAGTGCGTATGCAGGTCGACGAAGCCGGGCACCACGTTCAGGCCGCTGGCGTCGATGACCTTCGCGCCGTTCGACGTGTGAATCTTGCCGCCGATCGAGGCGATGACACCATCCTTGATGCCGATGTCGCCGCTGAATCGCGGCGTCCGCTGACCATCGAAGATGGTTCCGCCTTTGATGACGGTATCGAATTCAGGCATGGCTTTTCTCCCGGATTAGGTTGGTCGTTGTCGCCAGTGTACGCGCGTTGGTGCGCCCGTCCAGAAAACGGGAGGAGAGGATACCGCATTCGTCGCGGGGGTTGCCGCGGCTTCAGGGAGCGGGGCGCTGGAGCAGGCGGACCTCCTCAATCCAGAACACCCCCTCCGAATCCTCGCTGAAGATGAGGACGAGGTGAGGGATGCCCGGAAGACGCCTCGTCTCGACGGTGCGCAGGCCGCCGGAGTTCGGGGCGACCGGGAGTTGGCGTCCGGCGACGCCAATCGTGCGCAGGGCCCCGTCGATCGCCGCGCGGGCACGCGGGAACTGCCGGGTGAGTGCCTGGTACTGGGAGTCTGCGAAGGGCGTCCAGCGAACCTCAGCCAGCACGCGCGACCCGGCCCAGCCGTTCGGCGACTTCCTGCGCTGCGCGGGTCGCTTCCGGACTAGGGGGTTCAGTGGATACGAATACGAGGTTGTAGGCGATGACCTCGCCGTCATCGACGTAACGGGTGAGAGACTCAATATGGGTGGAGAGTTCGGCGTCGGGCGACTCCCGGTCACGAAGCACCTGCTCGATGACCGCGACCTCCGCCTCGGTCAACGCGGACTTGCCGGCGTCCGCGCCGGCGTCTTCCATGCCGTTGAGCTCCGTCTCGAGACGCTCCGGACATGGGCCCTCGGCCGACTTCCTGTAGGTCGCCCCGGTGATCGAGTCGCCGAGCTGTTCGTAGGCGAGAAAGTCGCAGCGATAGAGGAGGCTGGCCAGCTTCGCCATGTCGAACGCCGGGTCGGCCTGCGAGCGCGACGTCAGGTATCGCGCCAGGGCCCGGAACCGCTCAGCGCTGTAGGGGCGTCCTTCCTGCTCCATCACTCGACTGTACAGCTATTGTCCACCCCATGCACTCTCCCGGCATCCCCCATCGTGGTGGAAAGCGCACTCCCCGGGGAATATCCTTCCCGCACAGCATCCCTGCCCGGAGCGCGCCATGACTGCGATCGCCATTCCCCCCATCGCCTGGCCCGTCGACCGCGAGATTCCGGACCTCGACTGGCAGCCCCCCGCCGGCACCCGCGTCATCTCCGCCGACGACCACTGGCTCGAACCCCCCGACCTCTTCGTCGACCGTATGCCCGCGAAGTATCGCGACCAGGCCCCGAAGGTCTGGCGCGACGAAACCGGCACGCACCTCGAGTGCGAGGGCCGCAACCTCGACTCCGTCGGCCAGAACCTGAACCTGACGCAGGGGCGCCCCGGCATGGGCAATATCGAGCAGCGCGTGCCCGACATGGACGCCGAGGGGCTCGACGCCGGCCTCATCTTCGCCCAGGTCTCCATGGCCCTCTTCTCGCTCGAGGACGAAGAGCTGATGATCGCCGCCTACGACGCCTACAACGAGGGCCTCGCCGAGTTCTGCGCGGGCATGCCCGGACGCCTCTACGGCGTCGGCATCCTCCCCACCATCTACAGCCCCGAGCGCACCGCCGACTACATTCAGAAGCTGAAGGCGCTGGGCTACGTCGCCATGCAGATCCCCTCGTACCCCCGCGCCGAGCGCGTCTGGTACAACGGCTCGAAGTGGGACGTCATGTGGGACGCCATCGAGGAGAGCGGCATCCCCCTCTCCTTCCACATCGGCGAGAACCCCAACTACCGCGGACGCGGCGCCCTCGGCACCTACCTCACCACCGGCTTCCAGCCCTTCCGCCGCCTCTGGTCGCTCCTCACCTTCTCCGGCACGCTGGAGCGCCACCCCGAGATGAACGTCATCTTCACCGAGGGCGGCATCTCCTGGGTGCCCGCCTGCCTCTACGACGCCGACAAGACGTACCGCCAGTTCGAGAGCGAGATGAAGCCCCAGCTCGCCGAGATGCCCAGCTACTACTGGTACCGCCAGTGCTACGCCACCTTCATGGACGACCCCAGCGGCATCAAGCTCCTCGACGACATCGGCCCCGAGCACGCCCTCTGGTCGGCCGACTACCCCCACCCCGAGAGCACCCTGGGCGAGAGCCGGGGCCTCGTGAAGTCCTTCTTCGACGCCCTCCCCGAGAACCAGGCCAAGGCCATCGTCGGCGGCAACGCCGCAAGGCTGTGGGGAATTTAGCGGGAAGTCCCTAGCCCGCCAGCTCGACCAGCGAGCCCTCGATCAAGCGCATCCCGAACTCCATCCCCAGGGGGATGGCGCGCTCGTCGATGATGAAGCCCGGGTCGTGGTGGCGGCCGGCGGCGCCGTTCACCTCGTTGCGCGCCCCCAGCCAGAAGTAGCACCCCGGACGCGCCTCCAGGAAGTACGCCATGTCCTCCGCCCCCATCCCCCGCGACACCCGCGCCTCCTTCCCGAAGTAGCGCCTCCCCTCCTCCTCCACGAACGCCGTCACCGCCTCGTCGTTCACCAGTGGCGGACAGCTCGTCTTGTGCTTGATCTCGGCTGTCGCCCCGAACGCCGCGCAGACCCCGCTCACCACGTCCTCCACCTTCGCCACCATCCGGTCCCGCACGCGGTCGTTGTAGGTGCGAATCGTGCCCCGCAGCTCCGCCGACTCCGCGATCACGTTCCCGCGGAAGCCCGCCTCCAGCTTCCCGATGGTCAGCACGGCCGTCTCCAGCGGCGGCAGCGTGCGGCTCACGACCGTCTGCAGCGCCGTGATGACGTGTGCCGCCACGACCACCGAGTCGACCGACTGGTGGGGCGAGGCCGCGTGCCCGCCACGGCCCTTGATCGTGATGCGCAGGCTCGTGGGCGAGGCGAAGAACGGCCCCGGCGCCACGTTGATTTCGCCCACCGGCACGTCCGCGCTGATGTGCAGCCCCAGGCAGCGGTCGACGTTCGGCTTCTTCAGGATGCCCTCCTGGATGCACAGCGCCGCGCCGCCGGAGGCCTCCTCCGCCGGCTGGAAGACGAAACGCACGCTCCCCGCCAGCGACTCCCGCGCCTCCGAGGCGACCTGCGCCATTCCGAGCGCGATGGCCGCGTGCGTGTCGTGACCGCAGGCGTGCATCACGCCCTCGTTCTCCGAAGCGAAGGGCACGCCCGACTTCTCGGGCACGGGCAGCGCGTCGATGTCCGCCCGCCAGAGCACGCAGGGGCCCTTGCGCCCGCCCTTCACGAGCGCCGTCGCGCCCGTGTTGGCGATGGGCCGCACGTCCTCCAGGTCGAGCTTCCCGAGCTCCTCGAGGATGACGCGCTGCGTGCGCTCCTCCTTCCAGGAGAGCTCGGGGTGCCGGTGCAGGTCGCGACGCACCGCGATCACGTCGTCGGTGATGCGCTCGACCTCCGGCCGCACGCTCGGCAGTTTCGTTCCTCGGTTCACGGCGGCGAGCTTACCACCTCTCCCGCCCCGCCCACGGAGCGGGCGTACGTCTCGCGCAGGAGGTCGCTCCACGCCCCCTCGGTCGAGGGCGGGCCGGTGAACCCCGGGCACTGGTCGTGCCGTAGCAGCAGCGGTACCGGCCCCTCCGCCGCCCGCCCCGCGGCCACCGCCTCCACGGCCCGCCGCCCCGCCTCCGCCGTGGGCTGCGCCGGCCTCCCGCTGTCGGCGTCGACGAACACGACCTGGTGCGGGTACGAGCGGCAGGGGTCGGGACGCGCCTCGTACTGGTCGCAGGTCAGCTCGGCGCTCAGGAAGATGCAGTGTCCCTCGCTGCGGCCCAGCACGAACGGTTTCGCCAGCGGCAGCGCGATCGGCTCGCCGTCCTCGCTCTCCAGGAAGCGGGAGGCGGGCAGGCCGCTCGACTCCCGCAGCCGCTCCGCTTCACGCGCGCCCACGGAGACGTTGAAGGCGCGGCAGCAGTAGGCGTCGCACTCGTGCGGCTGGCAGAGGAAGCTGGGGTCGCCGGGGAGCACCAGCACGTAGCTCCCATAGCGTTCCCGGACGCGCGCCCAGAGGGCCTCAAGCTCAGCCGTGCGGATCGCCATCGCGGCAGCCTACCGCAGCCCCGCGAGGCCCGTGCCGCGGGTGCTTGCGGCTGAGCCGCCCCCGCGCGAGACTTGACGGAAGATGTCCGCCCACGTCGCGGTCCACATGGAGAGCGCCCTCGCCCCGGTCTCGCCGGGGCGCACCCTCGGGTGAGCCGCGCGCCGCGGCCCTCGCGCCAAGCGCCGCGATCGATCCCGACATCCCCAAGCCCGATGCCTCGCGCCCCAGCCGCGCGACCGGGCCCTGAGCATCCCCTCGGAGGAGCCACCCGAAATGCCCGAAAAGATCCACATCTTCGACACCACCCTGCGCGACGGCGAGCAGTCCGCCGGCATCGCCTTCACCCCCGAGGAGAAGCTCGAGATCGCGAAGCAGCTCGAAAAGCTCGGCGTCGACATCATCGAGGCGGGCTTCCCCTGCTCCACGCCGGGCGACCTTGAGGCCGTCCAGACCATCTCGCGCGAGGTCCGCGGCTCGACCATCTGCGCCCTCGCCCGCGCCGTCGAGTCCGACGTCGACACCGCCTGGGACGCCATCAAGGAAGCCGAGGATCCCCGCATTCACGTCTTCATCAACAGCAGCGATATCCAGATGGCCCACCAGCTCCGCAAGGACCGCGAGCAGGTGCTCACCCAGGCCGAGGCGATGGTGAAGCACGCGGCGAGCTACACGAGCAACGTGGAGTTCAGCCCCATGGACGCCACCCGCTCCGACCCGCACTTCATCTACACCATCGTCGAACGCTGCATCGACGCCGGCGCCACAGTCATCAACATCCCCGACTCCGTCGGCTACGCCATCCCCTCCGAGCTCGGCTCGCTCTTCGACCAGATCCGCGAGAACGTGCCCAACATCCACAAGGCGCGCCTCAGCTTCCACGGCCAGAACGACCTCGGCATGTGCACCGCCAACACGATGACCGCCATCGAGCACGGCGCCCGCCAGGTCGAGGTCACCATCAACGGCATCGGCGAGCGCGCCGGCAACACCTCCCTCGAGGAGGTGGTGATGGCCATCAAGACGCGCAAGGACTACCTAGGCGATGTCGATTGCGACATCGACACGAAGGAGATCTACCGCTCCAGCGCCCTCGTCGAGCGCCTCTCCGGCATGCCCGTGCAGTGGAACAAGGCGGTCGTTGGCAAGAACGCCTTCCGCCATGGCTCCGGCATCCACCAGGACGGCATCCTCAAGCTGCGCGAGACCTGGGAGATCATGGACCCCGTCGAGATCGGCATTCCCCAGGGCACGCAGCTCGTGCTCGGCAAGCTCTCCGGCCGCCACTATTTCAAGCAGCACATGGAGGGCCTCGGCTACGAGCTCACCGAGGAGGAGCTCAACCGCGTCTTCAGCGCCTACAAGGAGCTCGCCGACAAGAAGATCGAGGTCGATGACCGCGACCTCGAGGCGATCGCGGGCGACATCCTGCAGACGGCCACGCTCGCGGGCGACGTCTGGCGCATCGAGCACGTGCAGGTCTCCAGCGGCGACCACGCCACCCCGACCGCCACCCTCCGCCTCCTCTCCCCCGAAGGCGACATCCTTACCGATGCCGCCACCGGAACGGGTCCCGTCGACGCCGTCTACCGGGCGATCAACCGCATCACGGGCCTCTCGCCCGAGCTCACCGAGTTCAGCGTGAACGCCGTGACGGAGGGCATCGACGCCCAGGGCAAGGTCACCATCCGCATCGAGGACGAGGGCCAGACCTACACGGGCCGCTCCGCCGACACCGACATCATCGTTGCCAGCGCGAAGGCGTACATGACAGCGCTCAACCGCATGCTCAACGTCCGCGCGCGCCTCCAGGGAGCGACCGCCAATACCTAGCTCCCGGCCCACGCAAGCTGATCGGCGGCGAGCGCTCCATGCGCTCGCCGTCGTCGCGCTGGTGCTGCTGGCAGTGACTGTGCTCGCCGGCTGCACGCGCGACAAGTCGTGGCTCACGTCGCCTTCGGCCAAGGCGCTCCTCGGCGTCACGACCCCCGCCCTGCTCGCCTTCGACCCGCTGGACGAGCCCCCCGCGGACATCCCCGCACCCGAGGGCTGGCGCCTCACCGTCGACCTTGCCCGCTTCGGCGAGCTCGAGAACGGCACCCCCGCCCTTGCCATCCTCCTCGACATCGAGAGCGAGCCGGGGGCCGTCATGGACCTCTGGCTCTCGGACGACGAGGGGCCGATCGCACGCTGGTCGGGGGGCTCGACCGAGGACTACCGGGGCGACGCCTGCTTCCAGCTCCCGCTTGTGAGCGAGGACGGCGAGCACGCCCTGCCCCTCGCCGGCACCACCGGCCACACCGTCACGGTCGCCTTCCGCGGCGAGGGAGGCCACGTCATCCTCGCGGTCACGCGCGGCATCGCCAGTCTCGTCCCCGAGACCACCGGCGCCCCCGGCCGCTCCGAGGTCTTCCGCGACCTGCTCGCCTGCCCCTAGGGGCTGTGCGCCTCTCATCCCTGGGTGTTGCCTTAGTGCAACAGGGTGTTGTATTGTGGCAACATGCCTCGCCGGCGCCATCCGAAGAAGGAGGTGGAAGCCGCACTGCGAGAGGCCGAGGCGCTGGGCTGGGTCGTGACCATCTCACCGAGGGGCCACATCTGGGGTCGGCTACTGTGCCCCGAGCGGAGTCGGGCGGGTTGTCAGGACTCGATCCACTCCACCCCACGCAACGCCGCCAACCACGCTCGGCATCTTCGCCAGTTGCTGCAATCCTGCCCCCACACTACTTCCCGGGAAGACTAGAAATGGACACCTATCACTTCACTCTCATCGTCGAAGGAACAGACTTTCTTGATGACGACATCGTCAATGCGGTCTACGAAGCTGGCTGCGATGACGCCACGGTCGGCGTTTCAGTCGGCGTGCCTCGCGCGGACTTCTCCCGAGAGGCGCCAAGCCTGGAGGAGGCCGCGCTTTCCGCCATCGCCGATCTCGAGAGCGTCGACGGGATCGAGGTGATCCGCATCGCCGATGCCGGTCTGGCCTCGATCCCGGACATCGCCGCCCGCACGGGCCGCACGCGCGAGAGCGTCCGGCTGCTCGTCGAGGGCAAGCGCGGGCCGGGCGGCTTCCCCGCTCCCGTCACGGACCCCAGCCGCCGCAGGCACCGCCTCTGGTACTGGCCGGAGGTCGCCCGCTGGTTCGAGTCCACCGGCATCGGCCGCGCCGACGGTGACCAGGAGCAGATCCTTGCGGCGATCAACGCCTGGCTGCAGCTGCGGCGTCTGCGAAAGACCGTCGAGCCGGAGCGCTGGGAAGCGTTGCGGGCGCGCTTCGCACCGACCCTTCAGTGAATGAGCCGCCGCCGCATCAGCTTTACCGCCAGCACGTAGAAGAACACCGTCACCACCGCCAGCCACGCCAGGCTGCCCAGCATCCCCCACTCCAGGTTCCCCGTGATCAGCCCCCGGTAGATGTCGACCACATGCTTGAGAGGCATGAACCAGCCCAGGATTTGCACCCAGCGCGGCATGGCGTCGAAGGGGAAGAAGGCGCCCCCGAACCAGAAGAGCGGGTTGATCACGAGGTTGAAGAAGTAGGCGAAGTGGCTCATCGCCCGCGCGATCGAGGCGAAGCAGATCGAGATCGAGCTGAACAGCAGCCCCGGCAACACGCCCACGGGCACCGCCAGGATGGCCCAGGGCGAATCCACCATGTGCAGCCACGGGTTCAGGATGGTCGCCACGATCAGGATGTACGTGCCGTTCACCAGCGCCCGCGTCGTGCCCCACAGGATCTCCCCCGTGATCACGTCGTCCACGCTGATGGGCGTCGCGATGATCGACTCGTACGTGCCCTGCATCTCCAGCCGCACGTAGCTTCCCCACGCGCACTCGAAGGTGGCGGCGAACATGGGGAAGAGCGCCATCAGGCCCGGCGCCAGGAACTCGACGTACTTCTCGCCGCTGTCGAGCTCAACGAACTGTCCCAGCGCCAGCCCCAGCGCGAGGATGATCGCGAACGGCTCGATCGCGATTCCCAGGAACTCCGTCTTCCAGTTGCGCAGCGTTGCATCGCGATTCCGCTGCCAGACGCGGTACGCGCCGAAGGAGACGTCCGGGGTCAGGGCGAACGCGGTCAATCGAGCAGCCCCCGGCCCGTGAGCAGCAGGAACACGTCCTCCATGTTCCCCGGGCGAAGGTGCGCGCGATGGGGGTCGCCCACGCGCTCCGCCGCCATCGCCGAGGCCGTCCCGCCTCCGAACACGTAGGTCAGGTCCTCCACCTGCTCCACCGTTACCCCGTCGCCCTGCGGGAACTCCGCCAGAAGCGCGTCCCGCTCCCACGGAGGCAGGCGCAGCTCCAGCACCTGTGGCCCCACCAGCTCCGCGACCAGGTCGTACGGGCGTCCTTCGACCAGGATCTTTCCCCGGTGCATGATCACGAGCCGGTCGCAGAGGTGCGTCGCCTCTTCCATGTAGTGCGTCGTCAGCAGCATCGTCACGCCCCGGCTCTTCAGCAGCCGCAGCTGCTGCCAGACGAGGTGCCGGGCCTGCGGGTCGAGCCCCGTCGTGGGCTCATCGAGGATGAGCACCTGCGGGTTGTTCACCAGCGCTCGCGCGATGGTGAGCCGCCGCTGCATCCCGCCCGAGAGGTCGTCCACGTTCGAGGTCGCGCGGTCGTCGAGCTGGAACAGCTCCAGCGCTTCGTCGATGCGCTGGCGCACCTCGTCGCGGCTCAGCCCGAAGTAGCGCGCGTACACCTCGAGGTTCTGGCGCACCAGCAGGTCCGGGTCGAGGTTGTCGTCCTGCGGCACCACCCCGAGCACCGCCTTCACCTGGCGCGGCGCCTCCTTCACGTCGAGGCCCGCCACCCGCAGCTCCCCCGTGGTGACGGGCGAGGTGGCCGTGATCATGCGGATCGTCGTCGTCTTCCCCGCCCCGTTCGGGCCGAGCACGCCGAAGCACTCTCCCTCGCGGATGTCGAACGAAATGTCGTCGACCGCGACGAAGTCGCCGTAGTGCTTCACGAGGCCGCGGGCCTCAATGAGGGCGGATGTCACGGGGTGGTCCTCTCCGGCGGTTGCCGGCGTCGGACGATAGCCGACCCGCCATCGTAGGAACGCGTAGGGCCTATGTTCAATCGGCGCTGGGCGGCGCCACCCGCAGCGAAAGCTCCGTGCCGCCTCGCAGCGGCAGGGTGGCGGAGGCGAACCCGTTGGCCGGGTCCTGCGCCCAGGCCACGTAGTGCTGCATCTCGAACGGGAACGAGCCGACGTTGTCCGCCATCACCATGCCGCCCACGCGCACATGCGGCGCGAGGATCTGCAGCATCGTCAGGTTCAGGTTGGGGAACCCGTCGATGAGCACGAGGTCCAAGGGCCCGCCCGGGTCCGCCAGCGTCTCGCGCGCGTCCCCGACGCGTATCTCCGCGAACTCCGAGAGCCCCGCTTCCTCCAGGTTCGCCCGCGCCACCGCCGCCTTCGACGGCTGGATCTCGCTGCCGATGACGACCCCGCCGCCGTTCTCCCGGATCGCGGCCGCCAGGTAGATCGTCGAGACCCCGAAGGAGGTGCCGAACTCCGCCGCCCGCCGCGCCCCCAGCGAGCGCGCCAGCAGGTAGAGCAGGTTGCCCTGCTCCCGCTCCAGCGAGATGTACTTGTCGGCGAAGAACTCGGCCGCCCCCTCGGCGTTGAAGGGTCCTGGCTCCGGCGGCGGGTCGGGCCGCGGTTCCTGCGTGAACGCTTCCATCTCCGATTCAGCGGCCGCGTGCAGCCGGTCGAGCACGGCTCGGACCCGTGGGTCCGGCACGACGCTGTGGGGCTCAGTCGAACTCGTCATCGTCATCCTCGTCTTCTGCTTCTCGTGTCTTGGCCTCGTCCTCGGTCTCGTATTCGATGCGCGTCTCCTGCCAGCCCTCCTCGGGCAGCTCGTCCGCAGCGCCCCCAACGTCGGCGGGGCCGTCTTCGTCCTCGGCCAGGTCGTCCACGTCTTCGCGCAGGAAGTTGCGCCGCGTGTAGGCGCGCACCTCGTTGATACTCGACTTGGGGAAGCTCACCTTGCCCGCCTGCGACGGGTCCTGGTACTCCTCCCGCACGATGATGCGTGGCTCCTCCCCGGTGCTCACGAGCGCTCCCGAGTAGCGGTTCCCGCCTTCCATCAGCCGCGCCAGCCGCAGCCCCACCCGCGGCTCCACCATCCCCAGGTACACGCCCCCCGGCGTGACCGCGTTGACCGCGTTCCCCCGCACCTCCAGCTCCACCGGATCGCCCGCGTCCAGCGCTCCCAGGGCGTCGGCCGTCCCCGCTTCCAGCCGCACCACCGCCGCCTTCCCCACCTCTTCAATGAAGAGGCCCCGGCTCATCTGCGCCGCCGGCTCGGCGGCGGGCCCCTCGTCCTTCACCTGTTCGAGCCGGTCGAGGTTGCGCCGCGCGATCGCGTTCGTGGGGTCGACTTCGAGTGCCTTCTCGTACACGAGGCGCGCCTCGCGAATGCGCCCGAGCTCCGTGAACGCCTTGCCCAGCCGGTTGTAGACCTCCGCGTCGTCGCCGAAGCGCGCGATCAGCTCGCGGTTGAGCGCCGCCGCCTCCTGCCAGCGCCCCGCCACTGCCAGCTTCACCGCTTGCTCGTTGGCCGCCCGCCGCGCCCCCGGCCTCTCGGGCACCCGTGCCGATAGCTCGCTCATCGGCGGCAGAATAGGGCCGTCTCCCGTGAGCGGCAACGCCCCCTGACGCACTCCTGGCACGGACCGCCCCCGCCACAGCGGGCGTACAATCGCCCGTCATGGACAGCATCCCGATCGTCATCTCCGGAAGCGGCAATATGGGTCGCCAGGTCGCCCTCGCCGCCGCCGCCGACCCCGCCACCGAACCCCTCGCCTTCATCGACGCGCTCGGCGAGGGCGATTCCTGCGAGGGGCTGCCCCTCTACCGCGACGCCGCCCCCGCCCTCGACACCCACAACCCCGAGGTCGTCGTCGACTTCTCCAACGCCGCCTGGACCCCCGTCCTCGCCCGCGCCGCCCTCGAGCGCGGCGTCCGCCTCGTCATCGGCACGACGGGCCTCCCCGCCGAATTCCTCGACGAGCTTCGCGAGGAAGCGGCCGCGCGCAAGGTCGGGGTCGTCGTCGCCCCCAACTTCGCGATCGGCGCCGTCCTCCTGATGTACTTCGCCCGCCAGGCCGCGCGCTTCTTCGACCACGCCGAGATCATCGAGCTCCACCACGCCGGCAAGGTCGACGCCCCCAGCGGCACCGCCAAGGCGACGGCCGAGCAGATGGTCGAGGCCCGCGGCGAGCCCTTCGAGCGCGTGGAGGCCGAGGTCCAGACGGTGCCCGACACGCGCGGTGGGGAGGTCGGGGGCGTCACCCTCCACTCCGTGCGCTTGCCCGGCCTCGTCGCGCACCAGGAGGTGCTCCTCGGCGGGCTCGGTCAGACCCTGTCGCTGCGCCACGACAGCACCGGCCGCGACTCGTTCATGCCGGGTGTGCTCGCCGCTGTGAAGGCGGTCAGGGAAACCGAGGGCCTCGTCGTCGGCCTGGACGCGCTCTTCGGGCTCGACTAGCGACGGGCCTCCGCCCTACTCGTCTTCGGCTTCTTCCTCGACGGGAGCGGTCCCGTTCGACCGGCCGTTCATCGGCAGCTCGGCCTGAGCCGCCTGCCGCTGGCGCGAATCGCCCGGGTCGAAGTTGGCGATGCTCGCCACGCGGTCGTTCTCGCCCACCTTCATCACGGTCACACCCTGCGTGTTGCGGCCGAGCAGGCTGATCGAATCGACCTTCGTGCGGATGAGGATGCCGTCTTCGGAGACGAGCATCAGCTCGTGGTTCGGCGACACCATCCGCACGGCCGCCACGTCCCCCGTCTTGGGCGTGATGTTGAGCGTGCGCACGCCCTGTCCGCCACGACCCTTCACCGGGTACTGCTCCATCTCCGTGCGCTTCCCGAAACCCCGCTCCGTGATCACGATCAGCTGCTGCTCGTTCGACTGCACCGCTTCGGCCCCGACCACGTAGGCGCCATCGCGAAGCTTCATGCCGCGCACGCCGCCACTGGTACGGCTCGCGCTCCGTAGCTGCCTGATGGCGAAGCGGGCCGCCTGACCGTCGCTGGAGACGAGCACGAGGTCGCTCTCCGCCCGTGCCAGCCGCGCGGAGATAAGCGTGTCGCCGTCGTCGAGGCGCATGGCAATCTTGCCGTTGCGGCGCACTTCCTCGAACTCCTTCAGGGGCGTCTTCTTCGCCTGGCCAAGGCTCGTGGCCAGCACCATGAAATCGTGCTCGTAGTCCTTCACGACCACGATCGTCGTGACCCGCTCGCGCTGGTCCATCTCGATCAGGTTCGTGATGAAGGTGCCCTTCGCCTGCTTCTTCGAGTCGGGGATGTCGTAGGCGCGCAGGTGGTAGACCTTCCCCTGGTCGGTGAAGAAGAGAATGTTGTCGTGGGTGTCCCCCACGACAAGCTTCATCACCGCGTCCTCCTCGCGGATGGCCGCCCCCCGGCTGCCCCGGCCGCCCCGGCGCTGGGTGCGGAACTCCTCGAGCTTCGTGCGCTTCACGTAGTTGCGCAGGCTGAGCGTGATCACGCACTCCTCGTGCGCCACCAGGTCCTCCTCGCGGAAGCTCTCCGGGTCGCCCTCGACGATCTCCGTGCGTCGCCCGTTGCCGTACTCGTCCTTCAACTCCGCCAGGTCGTCCTTGATGAGGAAGTCGATCTTGCGCGGGTTCGCGAGCAGGTCCTCCAGGTAGGCGATGCGCTCGATCAGCTCCTGGTGCTCGTCCTGCAGCTCCTGCCGCTCCAGCGCGGCCAGGCGACGCAGCTGCATATCGAGGATGGCGCGCGCCTGCGCCTCCGAGAACTCGAAGGGCTCCGCCTGCAGCAACCCCAGCGCCGCTGCCGCCGACTCCGCCCCCCGGATCGTCGCGATCACCCGGTCGAGCAGGTCGATGGCGCGCAGCAGACCCGTGAGGATGTGCTCGCGCTCCTGCGCCTTCTCAAGCTGGAACTCGCTTCGCCGCCGCACGACCTCGCGCCGGTGGTCGAGGAACAGGTCGAGCGCGCGCTTCAGCCCCACCCGCCGCGGCGCTCCGTCGACGATCGCCATCATGTTGATCGCGAACGTCGATCGCATCGCCGTGTGCTTGTAGAGCAGGTTCTTGATCTGCTGCGCCGAGCCCTCGCGCTTCAGCTCGATCACGACGCGCATGCCGTTGCGGTCGCTCTCGTCGCGCAGGTCGGCGATGCCCTCGATCTTCTTGTCGCGCACGAGGTTCGCGATCTTCTCGATCAGCGTGGACTTGTTCACCTGGTAGGGCAGCTCCGTAATGATCAGCTGCGTCCGCCCCCGGTTCCCCTCCTCCACCGCCGTGCGCGCGTGCACCGTGACGCGCCCGTGACCCTCGCCGTAGGCGTGCCTGATCTGCTCGCGCTCCACCCCCACCAGGGCGATGCCCGCCGTGGGGAAGTCCGGACCGCGCACGATCTCGAGAATGTCGTCGAGCGTCGCCTCCGGGTTGTCGATGAGCAGCGTGGCCGCCTCGACAATCTCCTCCAGGTTGTGCGGCGGGATGTTCGTCGCCATCCCCACCGCGATCCCCGAGGACCCGTTCAGGAGCAGGTTGGGCAGGCGCGAGGGCAGAATCTCCGGCTGCTGGTAGCGCCCGTCGTAGTTCGGCTCGAAGTCGACCGTGTTCTGGTCGATGTCGGCGACGAGCTCCTCCGCCATCGTCGCCAGGCGCGCCTCGGTGTAGCGCATCGCCGCTGGCGGGTCGCCGTCGACGCTTCCGAAGTTCCCCTGCCCGTCGACGAGCGGGTAGCGCATGGAGAAGTCCTGCGCGAGCCGCACCATCGCCTCGTACACGGGGCTGTCGCCGTGGGGGTGGTAGCGCCCCATGACGTCGCCCACGATGCCGGCCGACTTCCGGTACGCCGTCCCCGACCGCGCGCCCCCGTCGAACATGCCCCAGACGATGCGTCGCTGCACCGGCTTGAGCCCGTCGCGCACGTCCGGCAGCGCCCGCGCCACGATCACGCTCATGGCGTAATCGAGGTAGCTCGTGCGCATCTCCTGCTCGAGGTCGATGGGCCGGATCTGGGTGGTTTCTTCCATGCTCATCCGCGGCAACTCCGGTCGGGGGCGGTCGTCGAAACCGCTAAGGCAATTGTACCAATTCCGGGCCTACAGGGCGGTGTTGGGGCGGCGGAACCTTGAATAGCGACGAGCCATATTCAAGGTTGTCGGGGAAGCGGGCAGAGGCTAGCCGTCAGGGTGCGGGTCGCAGGCGCGACAGTGGGGCGACCTACCACTGACGGATGGCCTCCCAACGTGCATCAACCGCCTTCTTCACTTCTCGCAAGCGGTCCAAGGACCCCTCAAAGAGCCCGGCTCGCAAGGGGGACCATTCCGCCAACGCCTCTTCAATCTCCTTGTGAACGCGCTGTGCTATTCCCGTGGGCCGGAGGGTGAAACCACGAGCTCTGCGATCGAACCACCGACTTCCGGCGGAAACGACGTCACGGGTCCGTGACTCTAGGTCGGTCTCCACTGGGGACACAAGGTACTCGAAGCGATCGAATATCTCGTCGTAGTCGTCGTCGGACGGAATGAGATCGGTGAATGCGGGCCTCAACTCGCTGTGGATGTACTGGTTCAGAGGCACGGGGTAGTTCTGCTCTGGAGCATTCGGGTGTGGATAGAGGAGCCTAGCTACGCTGTCGGCGACAATCCTACCGGGGTACATTGACTGGACGATAGGCTCCGACGCCTGACTGTATGCGGAGCGCACGGGGATGAGCAGCAGTGACGCCAACAGGTCGTACCTGCCTGCCTCGACCGCCGCTACGCCGACCGAGTAGAAGGCGAGCAAGCCCGGGTACTGAAGGGTGTGTTCCCCCGCAACAGACCGGCCTTTCAGCGGATCCGCTTCGACAAGCCGCCGAACTACGCCGGTCCACACACGATCCTGTTCGGGGCGGCCCCAGTAGCAGCCAGTTGCCAACAGGGCGACCGTCCGCTCTGAAAGGGTGCCGAACCGTCTAAACCGTGCGGCAACCTCCTCGGCGGTGTTGTTCTCCTGCGCTGCGACCTCTTCCACCGTCAGGTGGGAGACCAACTCTTCAGTCGCCTCCCGCATGAAGTCATGGAGTCGGATCCGATGCCGTTCCTCTGTCAGGTACCGCTTAAGGGTCTCGACGGCCGCCTGTGTCTCCATGGGGTGTCGCTGACCGCTGGCGTGGATGCCGGTGACCCGCTCCTCCAGTCCGACAAAGAAGGAGTCGGCGTCGCGGATGGTCACCAGCTGGGCCGCCCGGTTCTCCGCGACTGGCTTTGCATCGTCGTTGAGGTCACCCCGGGTGCACCAGTACGTTGTGAAGCGTCGGGACTTGCACCGGTCGAGAGCACTACGCAGCGCTTTGTCGTGCTCCCCTGACCAGCCGCAGACGATCAGGCCGTACTCGTCGAAAACCCTGTCGAGTAGCCTGTCCACTGCAGGGTCGTACTCTGCGAGTTCCTCCGCCGAGTTCTTGATGCGGGTATCGAGGTAGTCCCCGTGAACCTTGATGACGGTGCAGGGGTTGTGGGCTAGTGGGGGAGCCCCTTCGATCTGGTCTGGTGTCGCGATCACCACGGGACGTACCCCTGCGTCCTCGAGCGCCAGTTCAAGGAGTTTGTCGAAGTTCGCGGTGACAACCACGCGGATCCAACCGGCCGCCACAAGGTCCGCGATCGCGCGGTGAGCCCGAGTCGGAGTCTTCTTGCCGTCATCGCGTTCCTCAGCTGTCGGCTCAAAGTACCCCTTCAACAGGGCCCGGCGCTCCGCCGGTGTGGGAGCAACTGCCGGGAGGAGGCTTGAATACTCTGGGGCCTCGCCATGAGTCGCTTGGTACCAATCCTCGGGGTCGGCCTTAGGGTCGACGCCGGCGGCCTCGGCGAGCCTGCCAGCCAAGCGCCGCACGACTTCGTGGCCTGTCGGAATGTCCGCGCTTCGCGACACGCCCGAGCCGAGGAGCAGTGCGTACACACCGGGGTTGGCCACGACGTTCATGGCAAGCGCCAACTCGGAACTGATGGGTGTCACCAGGTCGATTGTAGGGCGGCTGGCGTCAGACGCAGCCCCTACCCCGCAAGCTCCCGTAGCAGCGACTCCGCCCGCTCCAGGCGCTCCAGGATGCCCCACTGGCCGTGGATGTTGAGCGTCATGTTGGCCGCGTTGCCGCGCACGCCTGCCACCCGGCCTCCCTCCCCCACGTCGCGCTGGTAGCGCGCTACCTCGTCCGACTCCGCCCCGAACGCCGCCGTCAGCACCTCGACCGTGCGTGCGTCCCACTGGTCGTACTCGAAGGGGTTGGGACCCGTGCCGCGCAGGCGCGGAATGAGCGCGATCTGCGCCTCGATGCGGGTCCGGTCGGCATCGCTTGCGGGCATGCGCGGGATTCTACCCACGAGCGTCGCTAGCCGCCCGCGCCTCATCCCCGAGCGCGAGCGTCATGATGACCGCGTCCTCGCCGTCGGGGTAGTAGCGGCGGCGCTCCCCCACCTCCTCGAACCCGCAGCCCCGATAGAGAGCCCGCGCCGCCCCGTTCGAGGCGCGCACCTCCAGCGTGGCCGCCTCCGCCCCCAGCGTCCCCGCCAGCGCCACCAGCGCCGTGACCAGCCGCCGCCCGTGACCCCGCCGCCGCGCCTCCCCCGCCACCGCCAGCGACGTGATGTGCGCGTCGTCGGGCGCCAGCCAGAGGCTCCCCACCGCCACGACCTCACCCCCCACCTCCAGCACCACCGCCCGCGTGCGCTCGTCCCCGAGCTCCTGCTGGCGCGCCTCCAGCGACCGCGACGGCAGATCGGACGCTTCCTCGATCGCCGCTACGGCCGCGAGGTCGGCCTCCATCAGGGGGCGCAGGACGAACGGTTCGGACATGTCCCGATCGTAGCGCCGCTTTGACAACACTCCCCATGACGGGTTCCCTGTGACCATGCGCGCCCTCGTCATCGCCAACGGCGACCCGCCCTCCGCCGTGCTCCTCGAGGAGCTGCGTGAGGGCGCCGCGCTCGTCGTAGCCGCCGACGGGGGCGCCCGCAGCGCCCTTGCCCTCGACGTCATGCCCGATGTCGTCACGGGCGATCTCGACTCCATCGGCGACGCCCGCGACGCCATCCCCCCCGACCGCATCCGCCTCAACGCCGACCCGAACGGCACCGACCTCGAGAAGGCCGTTGCCCTCTGCCTCGACGAGGGCTGCGACGCCGTCGACATCATCGGCGGCGGCGGCGGTCGCGCCGACCACGCGCTCGCGAACCTCAGTGTCCTCGTGCGCTTCGGGCGGCGAGCGCGCGTGCGCATGGTCGACGAGCGCTTCGCCATCGAGCTCGTCGATGGCGAGGCCGAGGTCGATGGCCCCGAGGGCACGGTCGTCTCGCTCGTCGGCATCGGGCGCTGCGAGGGCGTCACAACCAGCGGCCTCCGCTGGGAGCTCGACAGCGCCACGCTCGACTTCAGCGCCTACGGCGTCCACAACGAGATCGCCACCTCCCCCGCCCGCGTCTCCGTGCGCTCCGGCGACCTTCTCCTCTTCCGCGGCCGCTGGGTCGAGCACCACGCCTGAGCGCCCCGCCCCCTCGCGGCCAACAGACACCGCGCTACACTGCCCTTCCGCCCTCCCGGGCCGCGAGGAACTTGCCATGGAAGCCACAACGCTGGCCGTCGCCGACAGCCCTACCCTGAGCCCCGAGATCAACGAGATCCGGCAGCGCACCTCCGCCATCGTCACCGAGGAGATTATCCCCAACGAGAACCTCCTCCGACGCGACGCCCCCGATTCGGGCGAGCTGCGCGGGCGCATCCAGGAGCGCGTCAAGGCCGAGGGCCTGTGGGCCCCCCACCTGCCGATCGAGTACGGCGGCATGGGCGTCGGCTTCCTCGGCCACGCCTACATGAACGAGGTGCTCGCCTGGAGCCCCTTCTCCAACCCCCTCTTCGGCGTCGTCGCCCCCGACTCGGGCAACCAGACGATCCTCATCAAGTACGGCACCGAAGAACAGAAGAAGCAGTGGCTCGAGCCCTCCATCCGGGGCGAGATACGCTCCTGTTACTCCATGACCGAGCCCGACCAGCCCGGTTCTGACCCCTACTCCATCCAGACCCGCGCCACCCGCGACGGCGACGAGTGGGTCATCAACGGGCGCAAGTGGTTCACCTCCGGCGCCCACCGCGCGGCCTTCGCCATCGTCATGTGCCGCACCGAGGAGGAGGACGGCGAGGGCGGCGTGCGCGACAAGATGACCCAGATCATCGTCCCCACCGACGCCCCCGGCTTCAACATCATCCGCAGCGTCCCCGTCTGGGGTCACGACGGCGACCACTGCGAGATCGACTACGACAATGTGCGCGTGCCCGTCACCAACCAGCTCGGGCGTACCGGCTCAGGCCACCAGGCCGCCCAGGACCGCCTCGGCGCCGGCCGCGTCTTCCACTGCATGAACTCCGTCGGCCAGATGTGGCGCGCCTTCGACGTCATGATGCAGCGCGTCATGACCCGCAACGTCCACGGCGGTCCTATGCAGGACAAGCAGTTCATCCAGGGCTTCATCGCCGACTCCTACATCGACATCCAGTCCGCCCGTCTCATGACGATCCACTGCGCCGAGCGCATCGACGCCGGCGTGAACGCGCGCTCCGACATCTCCGCCATCAAGATCGCCGTGCCCGCCGCCTTCGAGCGCGTCGTCGACCGGGCCATCCAGGTCTACGGGGCGAAGGGCGTCTCCACCGACACCCCCCTGGAGGGGATGTACCGCGGCGCCCGCACCCTGCGCATCCTCGACGGTCCCGACGAGGTGCACCGCATCGTCATCGCCAAGAACGTCCTCCGCCGCTACCGCGACGGCATGTCCTGGGACTTCGGGGCGTAGGGCTCGGACCCCGCCGCGGGGGCGCCATGGTGACCGAGTTCGCCGACGCACACGCGATCGACGAGTTCGCGACGAGCGTCGGGGAGTGGCTCCTCATGCAGTGCTTCGGCTCGGTCGTGCCCGTCGCCTTCCGGCACTTCCTCTGGGAACCGCCCGGCGACTGGCGAACCGACCCGCCACACGTCGTAATCGAGCTCACGGTCGAGGATCCCCCGCCGCCCCCGGACAACTGGCGCTCCCTCCCGTTCGAGGAACAGGTCCGGGCCTGGCACTGGCCCGAAGCCGACACCGACGCCGCCGAGATGGCCGCCCTCGCCTACGCGCTGACCCAGGAGATCCCCGCCGGCCTCGCCCCCCTCCGCCCGGTGAGCGTCAAGTTCCTGGCACGCAGCGAGGCGGAAGGAAACGGCCGGCCAGCTGCAGGGCTCGATTGATTCTGTACAATGGTGTAGGGAAGAAGCAATGGTCATTCGGGCCCGCGACGAGCAGACGATTGAGGAGTTCGCCCAAACCGTGGGCGAGTGGCTGCTTGCTCAGCGCTTTGGCTCAATCGAGCCGGTTGCGTTTCGCCATTACCTCGGGGAACCCCCGCTCGACTCGACCGATGAGCTGCCGCAGCTGGTGATCGAACTCACCGTCGAAGATCCTCCCCCTCCTCCGTCCGATTGGCGCTCGCGTCCGATCGAGGAAGCCACGAAATTGCTGCTGTGGCCGGAGAAAGACATGGAGGCTGTAGAGAGTGCGGCGATCCAATACGCCCACGACCTCGGCCTCCCAGACGGGATCAGGCTGCGTTGGCCGCTGAGAGTGGTGTGCCTGGAGCGCTCGGGAGTTGAAAGGCTGCGGAAAACGGCTGGTAGATGACGCAGCCGCCGGAGCGTTCTCCGCGCCCGTCACCCATATCGCCCGACGACCTGCTCTAGCATGCAAGGACGGCAGCGCCTCACTACCCCTCCCTGATCTACTCGGGTGAAGCGCCTTCCTCCGAGGAGATTGCGCGCGTCCTCGCCGGGTTGCCTTACCCCTCGGAGGCTGACTTCCGGCGCGCCGTCTCGGCGTCCTACTTCGCTCTCTTTCACGCAGTCACCCTGCGTGTCTCGGCCCTGTTGGCGCCTGGAGCGCCTCGCTCCGAGCTCTATCGAAACGCTCGGCGGATTGCACACAGGCACATCAGGGGTGTCTCCCTTGCGGTAACCGACGCCGGTACGCCGTCGTTGCCCGACGACGACGTGGTCGCCCGTGTACGGAGCAATCAACCAGTTCGACTGGTCGCGGAAGCGTTCTGCCGCCTGAGCGATGAGCGACGGGATGCCGACTACGACCACTTTGCCGAGTTCACGCAGGATCGAGCACTGAGGGGGATCAACCTCGCAACCGATGCCGTGCGAGTCACCGAATCCCCCGCCTTCGCACGTAGCCAGGCGGCGCAGTCCTACATCGGCATGATTACCAGTCGAGCGCGGGACAGTTCCTAGCCCCCTACCCCGCGACTTCCTCCGCGAACGCCGCCAGCTCTCGCGCGAACGACTCCGGTTCCAGCAGCATCTGCACGTGGCTCGAGCGCATCTCGCGAGTGGGCCACCCCTGCTCGCCCGCTGTCGCCGCCGCTGTGTCGTACGTCGCCGAGAGGTGCACGTAGCCGACGGGCGCGTCGGGCCAGCTCGCCGGAACCGGGAGCGGCTCCTCCAGCACCTCGATCGGCGTCGGCCGCTTCCCGGCGAACACCGTCGAGTTCACGTCGGCCATGTTGTTCGGGGCCAGGGTGACCGCGTCTCGCAGCAGGTCCAGCGGCCACTCCCGCACGGTTTGCGTTGCCACTGCCCGTGGGGCGTGCGGGGCCAGCCGGCCACGCGGCAAGGACGCCTCGCCCGCCGCCAGCCGGAACTCCTCGATGTGCGCCTCGTCCGCGAACATGTCGAAGAGGCTCGCCCCGTCCTTCGGCAGGTCCGCATCGACCAGCACGTAGGCCGCCGGCCCGTCGATCTGCTCGCCCAGCTTCGGCAGCAGCGGACCGGCTCCCTCGTGTCCCACCAGCACCGCCTCGCTCGTATCCATCGAGACATCCGCCAGTTCCAGCGCGAACAGGTCGCAGTGGTGCTTCCAGTACGTGCCCTCGCGCATGGCCGGCGAGTTAAGCGCCGGGAGGACCACGGACGCGCCCAGCTTCCGCAGCTCGGCGGCCACGGGCACCCACGTAAACGGTCCGATCAGGGGTCCGTGCACCAGGATGAACGGTCTCATGGGATTACCTCCGTCACCCGCGGGCGATGCGCGTGATTCTAGCGAGATTCCGCCCCCGATCGAGGGCGGATCGGGCCGCTAGCTGCGGCGCAGCCCCCAGCCTTCCGGCAGGAACGACGACACGCCCAGCAGCACGCCAACCCCGACCAGGGCCCAGCCCGCACAGGCGAATCCGCAGAGTTCCATTTCCCTACTCCTGCTTCTTGGCCTCGAAAGCGGCGCGCGTCTCGCGTACCGACCACCAGACCTCGGAGTTGTCGAGCGTCGTGATCTCGTCCCAGCGCGCTTCCACGTCGTCCGCGGTCGCGTCCGGGATCGCGACGCGCTCATTCTGCACGATCGCGGCCCGCCCGAAGGAGCCGCTGGCAGCGGTGATGATCATCCCGCTGGTCTCGCACGAGTCGCTGGCCATGTAGGTCACCGCTGGCGCCACCAGGTCCGGGCTCATCGCCGCCTGCTGCTCCGCCGACACCTCCCGCACCGAGGTCGTCATGCGTGTGGCCGCCCCGGGATTCAGGCAGTTCACCATCACGTTGTACTTGTCGCCTTCGAGCTTGGCGACGTTCATGAGCCCGATCAGACCCGCCTTCGCGGCGGCGTAGTTCGACTGCCCGAAGTTCCCCAGGAAGCCCGAGTTCGAGGTCGTCAGGATGACCCGCCCGTAGTGCTGCTGGCGGAAGACCGGCCAGGCGTGGTGCAGCAGGTTGTAGCCGCCGTTCAGGTGGACGGCGAGCACCTTCAGCCAGTCGGCCTCGGGCAGGTTGTGCAACGCGCGGTCGCGCAGGATGCCCGCGTTCGACACGAGAATGTCGAGGCGGCCCCACGTGTCGATCGCCTGCTTGATCATGTTGTAGGCGTCTTCGTAGCTGGTGACGTCGCCGGTGTTGGCGGCGGCGGTTCCGCCTGCCGCCTCGATCTCGCGCACCACGGACTCGGCCACGGAGATGTCCTCGTCCTCGCCGTCGAGGGTGCCGCCGAGGTCGTTGACGATGACCTTCGCGCCGTGCCGCGCGAGGTCCATGGCGATGCTTCGGCCGACTCCGCGGCCCGCGCCCGTGACGAGGGCGACGCGTTCGAGCAGTGAAACTGGCAAGCCAGGCTCCTTATCCTGAAAGAGGGTTCAGCAGGGAAGGGTGACGCGAACTCGCGCCCCCGTCCAGCGTGGGCGCCAGTTCAAAGCGGAGGCCAGCGTATGCCAGGCAGAGTCGAGGGCAAGGTCGCGATCGTCGTCGGAGCCGGCCAGACGCCGGGGGCTACCATCGGCAACGGACGCGCCACCGCCATCCTCCTCGCCCGCGAAGGCGCCGCCGTCGTCGTCGCCGACCGCGACCTCGCGTCCGCCGAAGAGACGGTCGCGATGATCGTGGAGGAAGGCGGAACCGCCGGCGCCTGTCAGGTCGACGCCACCAGCGAGGAGAGCCTCGCCGCCATGGTTGCCGAGACGCTGGCCCGCCACGGCGGCCTCGATGTCCTCCACAACAACGTCGGCGCCAGCGTCGGCGCGGGCGACGCCTCCCCCATGGAGATGACCGAGGAGGGCTTCGACAACATCGTCGCCCTCAACCTGAAGAGCCACTGGCTCGCCTCGCGACAGGCCATCCCCGCCATGCGCAAACGTGGCGGCGGCTCCATCGTCAACATCTCCTCGATGGCCGCGCGCCACGCCTACCCCTTCCTCGGCTACAAGGCCACCAAGACCGCCCTCCTCGCCCTCACCGAGCAACTCGCCGCCCAGCACGCCCGCGACAACATCCGGGTGAACGCCATCCTCCCCGGCGCCATGAACACCCCCATGGCCATCGAGCCGCGCGTCGCCGCCGGTGCCGACCGCGCCGAGCTCGTGGCGAAGCGCGACAGCCGTATTCCCCTCGGAGGCAAGATGGGCACCGGCTGGGATGTCGGCTACGCCGCCCTCTTCCTCCACTCCGACGAAGCCCGCTTCATCTCCGGCGTCTCCCTCCACGTCGACGGCGCCGAGCACGTCAGCGACAACGTCGCCGGCCAGTAGCCGCTACCCCGGCGTCTCCCCGCCGCTGGACCGCATGCGGCGCAGCGATGGCTGCGTCAGCAGCACCGCCACGCCGATGGCCACGAGCGCGAGCCCGCAGGCCACGAACCACTCCCGCGACCCCCACACGTCCGACATCAGGCCCGCCAGCAGCCCTCCGAGGGGCATGCCCCCCGCCATGCTGAGCGTGTAGATGCTCATCACCCGCCCCATCACCGCATGTGGGGTGTTCGCCTGGATCAGGGTCAGGTTCAGGTTGGTGAAGAAGCCCGCGTTCCACCCCGTCGCGAACATGATCGCGAGCGACAGGTAGTACCAGAGCGACAACCCGAACGCCGCGTTGAGCGTCCCGCCGCAGACCAGCGTCACGATGAACCAGAGGCCCGCCCGGTCGAGCCGCGAGAAGGACGCCAGCAGGAGCGAGCTCATCAGCATGCCCACGCCCATCGCCGTGAAGAACATGGAGGTCCGGAAGGGGCCGACCTCCAGCTCCTCCAGGGAGATCTTCGGCAGCAGCGTCATGAAGGTGCCGGCCATCACGAGCGCCGTCGTCAACAGCACCAGCATCAGCGTGCGGATTCCCGGGTGGCGGGCGACGAAGACGAGACCCTCGCGCACCTCCGCCAGCATGTGGCGCGGCGGACCGGTCCGGTCGACCGCCGGAACCCGCAGGGGCAGCAGCGCCAGCAGCCCGATCCCGAGCAGCACCGCCTGACCGGCGAACGCCATCCCCACGCCGCCCAGCGCGACCATTGCGCCGCCCATCGCCGGGCCCGCGATCATCGAGACGTTCTGGCTCAGGCTCATCAGCGTCACGGCGTTCAGCAGCTTCGAGGGCTCGACCAGCGAGGGCACGATCGCGACCCGCACCGGCTGCCCGAATGCGACCGTCGCGCCGAGGGTCATCGCGAGCCCCATCGTGATCGGCGTCGTCATCGCGTCGGCCCAGATCAGCGCCGCCGTCAGCAAAGTGATGGCGATCCCGCCGACCTGGCTCGCGAAGAGCAGCAGGCGCCGGTCGACGCGGTCCGCCAGCGCCCCCGCCGGCAGCCCGAAGACGAGGATGGGCAACCCCAGCGCGAAGATGATCAGCCCCAGCGCCTGCCCGGTGTCGAACAGCTCCAGCGCCAGCCACGTGAAGGCGAACTGGCGAAACGACTGCGAGAGCGCGAACGTCAGGTTGTTCGCCCAGAGCAGCGCGAAGTTGCGCGACTGGAACGCCGAGAACGTCTGCAGCGAGAGCCGCCGCTCCGAGCGCGGGGGCGCGGAGTCGGCCCGCGTTACCGTCGCCACGGAGCCCCGCACCTGCGTCTGCCGAGCTTGGCCACGAGCAACCTGCTCTCGCCGGTGTCCAAGCGCTCCCCTAGCGCACCGGCGTTCCGGCGATCGCCTCGTGGGGTGGCTTCGGGGGGCCGAGCTCGACCGGAACGCCCACCCAGGCGCCCACGTTCTCGCCCGTGCGCCCCTCTGGGCCCTCCCGGATGATGTCGAGGCCCAGGCCCGCGATCTGGCGTGGCGTCATCCACGTCGCCACGAAGTCCGGGTCCGGCTCGCCGTCGAAGAGGTTGCGCAGCATGGGCGCGTCCGTCGCCCCCATACAGAGGGCGTTCACACGGATGCCGTGCTCGGCCAGCTTCTGCGACCACGCCTGCGTGAGCCCGTTCATCGCCCATTTCGAGGAGGCGTAGAGGTCGGTGCCGGGCGGGTTCGTGCCTTCGCTGCGGGCCGGCAGCACGTAGTACGTGCTGATGTTGATGATGTTCCCGCCGCCGTTCGCGATCAGGTGCGGCACGCAGGCCCGCCCGAACATGACCGTCCCCTTGAAGTTCGTGTCCATGATCAAGCCCCAGTCGGAAACGGCCTTCTCCCACTCGTCCGTCACCGGGCTCTGCGTCCAGCGGCCGGCGTTGTTCACGAGCAGGTCGAGCCCGCCTCCGGTCTCGACGGCGGCCTCCACCACCCGCTCCACGTCCTCGCGCCGGGAGACATCCGCCACCAACCCCTGCGCCTGGCCGCCCGCCGCGCGGATGCCGGCCGCCACCTCCAGCACGGTGTCCTGCACGTCGCAGAGCGTGACCGTCGCCCCCTCCTCGGCCAGCACTTCCGCGAAGCCCGCGCCGATCCCCCCGGCCGACCCCGTCACGATCGCCGATTGTCCGTCCAGCAGTCCCGGGCTCATGCCTGCGCCTCCGAGTAGATGTAGAGCGAGCCGGGCGGCGGCAGCTCGATCGGGTGGCTCGCGGCGATGTTGACGTTGTTCCCCGTGCGCCCCTCAGGACCCTCGTTGACCAGGTCGACCATGAGCGCCGCCACGTCCTCTGCCCGAATGGCGTTCTCGAGAATCCCCGAGTCCGGGTTCTGCTCGTGGAACGTCCGCGCCATGTGCGAATCGGTGGCCCCCATGCAGAGGCCGTTCACGCGGACCTTGTGCTCCCGCAGCGCCTTCGACCAGGGAATCGTGAAGCCGTTGATGCCCCACTTCGAAGCGTCGTACAGGTCCATGTCGGGCCCACCGCCCGTTGCGAGGTGGGCGCTGGAGATATGCACGATGTTCCCGCCGCCGCCCGCGATCATGTGCGGGATGACCGCCCGCCCGAACAGGTAGACGCCCTTCAGGTTGGTGTTCACGAGGAAGTCGTAGTCGTCGAGCGTTTTGTCGAGGTCGTCCGTCGCCGTGCTCGCGCGCCAGACGCCGGCGTTGCTCACGAGCACGTCGACCCCGCCGAAGCGGTCGACATGGCCGTCGACCACGCGCCGCACGTCCTCTGCCACGCCCACGTCGGCGACGAACGCCTGCGCCTGCACGCCGCTTGCCTCCAGCTCGGGCACGAGGTCGTTCACCTCCTCGCGCACGTCGCAGACCGTCACGTTGGCGCCTTCGCCCGCGAGCGCCCGCGCGAAGGCGTTCCCCAGCCCCAGCGCCGCCCCGGTGACGATCGCTGACTGTCCGTCCAGGGAACCCGGCATACTCCCTCCCCTCGCACGGTCGTACGATGGGCGCATGATAGCCAGCCCGCGGATGTTCCGGAGAGGTTCCTCGGGCCTCCCGCCGGTGCGCGAGGCCCTTGCCCGCCTCTTCGATCCGCATCTCGTGATCCGTCGCAGCCTCCCCGTCGCCGCCTCGCCCGAGGCGGTCTGGGAAGCGCTCATCGACCTGCCCCGCTGGCCCGTGCGCGACCGCTACATCCGCTGGGTGCGCCCCATCGGCGAACCACCCCCCGCCGACGGCCGCTGGTTCTCCCTGGGCAGGCGCTACCGCGAGCAGGTCCGTCGCGGACCCTTCCTGCCCGTCTTCAACCTCACCGTCGTCGAGGTCGAGGAGGGCCACCGCGTCGCCTGGGCGGCGCGTTACCTCTGGGTCGACGCCATCCACGCCTGGGAGGTGGAGCCCGACGGCGACGGCGCCATCCTCACGAGCGAGGAGTCGTTCACCGGCCCGCGCGTCATCATGGCCGTCGCCCGCGTCGTCTTCCGCATCTTCACCGTCGAGCGCATGACCGACCGCCAACTCGAGTTCATGGCGGGGGATGTGGTGACTGGTGACTAGCGGCTAGTGACTGGTGAGGTGACCAGGGCCTGTTCACCTTAGGAGGCGCTGCCAGGGCGTCCCGTTCCCCGTGCAACCCTGCGTGTGGATGCTCCTCGTAAGATGAGCGCTGATGGAGTGGCTTATAGCAGTGGCCGTCCTCGGTGCCGCGCCGCTTCTCGGCGGCGCTGGGTTGGACAAACTTGGAACCTCGGTTCGTTGGTGGCGCTGGTGGTTCGCACCGCTGTTGGTAGGAGTCCCCGGGGCGATATTCACTACCTTCTATGGGCTGTTCGGTGAGGACGAGCCCGACCTCACTGTGGAGTTCTATGTCCTACTGTTCCTGTTCCTCCTTGTGCTCTGTCCGGCCGTTCTGGCCTCCGTGGGAGTGTTCGTCAGGAGGCTGGCGAGAGAGAAACCCCAAGCCAATGGCTAGTCACTAGCCACCAGCCACTAATCACTACTCCCGCCCGAAGTGGTACACCGGGTCGTCGCGGTCGCGGCGGCCGTACTGCGTCTCCGGCGACCTTTCCCCGCTGCCGCCCACGACCGGGTCGTCGCGCTGCCAGTCGATCACGATCTGGCGCCGCGCGATGCGCCACTCCCCGTCGCGTCGCTCGAAGCGGTCGACGTAGCGCAGCCCCGCCACGCTGTCGTGGTCGGGAGCCCCGTCCTCGCCAGCGATGCGGTGCCACGCCTGGCAGTACGTCTCCGTGTGCGCCACGTCCCCGTCGAGCTCGATGTGCATGTTCCCAAGGAAGTGCTGCGTCCCCTCGAACCGGGGCAGGACCTCGCCCAGGAACGCGATGAACCCCTCGACATCGCCCTTGTAGCTGCCGTGGTCGTCGTACGCGTCGGGGTGGTAGACCGTTCGCAGCAGATCCATGTCGATCGCCCGCGCGTAGCGGGTCAGGATGTGTGTGATCGCGCGTTCGTCGGCGGCGTCGCGGATGGCCTGTTTGGTGTCCATGGCGGCGCGATTCTGACCCCTGCCCCCGCGCCCCACAACCCTCCGCCCCACCTGGTGGAGGCAGGGCGGGGACCAGCCACCAGCCGCCAACTACCAGGTACCCACTGATACGCTCGCGCGATGGCCGCCGACCCCTACGCCATCGACGCTGCCTTTTACGACGCCATCCACGGCGATGGCGGCGACGACCTCGACTTCTGGCTGCCCCTTGTCGCCGAGCACGGCGGCCCCGTGCTCGAGGTGGGCGCCGGCACGGGGCGCATCGCCCTGCCTCTCGCCCGCGCCGCCCACGCCGTCGCCGCCCTCGATCCCTCCCCCGCCGTCGCCGCCCTCGATCCCTCCCCCGCGATGCTCGCCATTGCTCGCCAACGCGCCGCCGAGGAGGGCCTCGCCGTCACCTTCGTCGACGGCCGCCTTCCCGGCGCGGAGTTGCCGCCAGCCGCCTTCGCCACCGTCATCCTCCCCAACGACGTCTTCCTCGCCTGCGCCTCCGAGGACGAGCAGGTCCGCGCCCTGCGCGCCGCGTCGACGCTCCTCGCGCCCCGCGGCCGCCTCGCCCTCGACGTCGCCGGCCCCGGCCACTGGCTCGACCCCGACGACAACGGCGAGCCCATCCTCGCCTGGTCGGGCGATGCCGGAGGCGAACGTCTGGAGGTCTGGCACGTCCGCCACGACGACCTCGCGACACAGACTCGCCGCCTCCGCATCCGCTACGAAGTCACCGTGGCGGACGGGCAGGTGCGCCAGACCGAGAGCGAGCACGTCTTGCGCTACGTAACGTTGCCCGAGCTCACATCGATGCTCGATGCCGCCGGGTTGCGCGTGCTCGATACGTGGGGAGACTACTTGCTGGGAGCATTGACGAATGCCAGCGAGCGGCTGATTGTTACCGCCGAACTCGTGGAAGGAGCACCGCGCCGGAGGGTAGCGACCTGATGTGGAGCGAGCGCGAAGCGAAGCGAAGCAGTCGAGCGACCGAGCGCAGCGGGCACAAATGAGCGAGCGCGAAGCGAAGCGAAGCAGTCGAGCGACCGAGCTGGCATGAGGCCACGAGTCGCCGTTGACGCCATGGGTGGAGACCACGGCCCCGCCGAGGTGGTGCGGGGCGCGCTGCTCGCGGCTCAGCGGCTCGAGGTGGAAGTCCTGCTTGTCGGCCGCACCGGGGAGCTGCGGCAGCACATCGATGAGCTGCCCGACAACGTCACCCTCGTCGATGCCCCCGATGTCATCGAAATGGCCGACAAGATCGACGCCGTCAAGGCCAAGCCCGACGCTTCCATCAACGTCGGCATGAACCTGGTCAAGGAGGGCGGGGCCGACGCCTTCGTAACGGCCGGCAACACCGGCGCCACCCTCGCCGCCGCCCTCCTCCGCCTCGGCCGTATCCCGGGTATCGCCCGCCCCGCCCTCGGCATGGTCGTCGCCACCAGCGAGAAGGGCCCCACCATGCTCCTCGACGTCGGCGCCAACGCCGACTCCCGCCCCGCCCACCTCATCCAGTACGCGCACATGGGCGCCGCCGTCATGCAGTTCAGCCACGGCATCCACTCGCCCCGCATAGGCCTCGTCTCCATCGGCGAGGAGGACTCGAAGGGCAGCCAGCTCATCATCGAGGTGAACCGCGCCCTCCGCGCCAGCGACCTCAACTTCGTCGGAAACGTCGAGGCCGGTCACATTCCCCACCACGTCGCCGATGTCGCCGTGATGGACGGCTTTACCGGCAACATCTTCATCAAGACGGTCGAGGGCGTGGCCGAGCTCTTCTTCGACGAGCTGCGCCGGGCCGTGAAGTTGACCCCCTGGAACCTCATCGCCGGCATGCTCCTTCGGCCCGAGCTGCGCAAGGCCCAGCGCCGCCTCGACTACGCCGAGTACGGCGGCGCCCAGCTCCTCGGCGTCGATGGCGTCGTCTTCATCTCCCACGGCCGCTCCGATGCGCGCGCCATCCTCGGGGGCATCCGCGCTGCCGGCGAGGCCGTCGAGAACGGCGTCCTCGCCCACATGCACGAGATCGCCGAGCGCGTCCCCGCCCGCGGCCTTGTCGAGTCCAGCGCCGCCAACGGCGAGGACCCCCCCGACGCGCAGGACTCGCAGTGATGCGCACCGACTTCTACGAGGCCGACGAGTTCACCGGCAGCAAGGGCCAGCACTACGCCACCATCGACTCCGACTACCGCTGGGAGAAGGGCGACGAGGTCTGGCTGGATACGGCCCAGGGTCGCTTCAAGCTGCGCATCACCTGGGTCGTCGTGAACGTGGCCACCGACGGCGCCGTCACCCGCGAGCTCCTGGGCCTGCGCGTCTGAGCCCCCGGCCTCACAGGTCGAGGGCGGCCCACTGCTCCCCGTCCTCGTCCACGCGCGTCGGCACGAAGCCGAGCTTCCGGTAGAAGTCGCCGGCGTTGCCTTCTTCTTCCGCCCAGCTGGTCTGGAGGCGCTTCACGCCCGGCCGCGTCCGGGCGTGGGCGATGATCAGCTGCATGGCCTCCCAGCCGAATCCCATCCCCTGGAAGCGCTCGTCGATCATGAACCGCCATAGGACGAGGTAGCCCGGCTCCCGTGGTTCGGCGCGCAGCGCTTCGTCGTGCAACATGGCGAACCCGACCGGCTCATCGTCGGCGTAGATCGCGCGGAACCAGGCCGCCTCCTCGAAGTGCGCCTGTGCGATCGAGCGCTCGTTCGAGGCCACGAGGTGCTTCTGAGAATCCGCCACCGAAAGCTTGAAGATGGCCTCGGCGTTCTCGGGCGTAATCTCGCGCAGCGTGACGGCGGACCCCTGCGTCATCGATGGCATCCGTCGAGCAGGGTCATGCTAGCGGCCGATGTCGTAGATCGCGATGAATTTCTCGCCCGCGACGGTGACGATATCGAACAGGATGAAGTAGTCCCCGAAGTCCCTGATTCGCTGTGTGAAGCCACCGACCTCTATCTCGAATGTCGTCTCGTTGTCCACCTGCGGGCTTCCGCAGATGTCGAGCACGCACTTGAGAATGAAGGCGCGGTCTTCGGGGTCCAGGAGAGAAACGTAGTCCAGGACTTGAGGTGTGAATCGGTAGTCGAACAACTACTCGTCGAGGTCTTCCATCGTGAAGCCGCGTCCGCCGTTCTTGAAGTACCGGTAGCCTTCATAGGCGCGCTGCATCGTGCCCTTCGGCGGCATCCACCAGAGACGGCGGGAGAGTCGCACCATCTGGTCTTCCTGGAACTCCGGGCTGGGGGCCACGGGCTTCGCGGCGCTCTCCATCGACATGAACACGCTCTCCTTGCCGGAAAATCGTGGGCGTACCTGCACGGGGTGTCAAGACTGTCGGACTATGCGGAGCCTACCCCGGCCCCGTCCTTACCGTCGCCAACGCCGCCTCGATCTCCTCCCGCACCCACGCCTCCTCCTCGACCCCGAGCCTCGCCACCAGCGCCCCCGCCGCCGCCTCGCCCCCGCCCTGCCGCCGCGCCACCTCCCCGAGGGCCCAGGCTGCGTGCCCCCGCACCAGCGCTGCCCCGTCCCCCAGTGCCCCCCTGAGCGCCTCGGCGTCCTCCGCCGTCCCCACGTTCCCCAGCGCCACGCAGACGTTCCGCAAGAAGCCGTCGCGCGTCGCCCGCTGCACCGCCCGCCCCCGGAAGCGCTCGCGGAACGCCGCCTCGTCGAGGGCCAGCAACTCGGTCAGCGGGGGGAACGCGTCGTCGGCGGTGGCGGGAGCGAGGTCGGGGTGGCTGGCTGCGTTCCCCGCCCCGACCGGGCACGAGTCCAGGCAGTCGTCGCAGCCGAAGATCCAGTCCCCGAACTTGCTCCGCAGCTCGCGCGGGATGGGCTCGCGGCTCTCGATCGTGTGGTAGCTGATGCAGAGCCGCGAATCGAGCACGCCCCCGTCCGGTGCGATCGCGTCCGTCGGGCAGGCGACGATGCAGCGCGTGCAGGTCCCGCACGTCTTCCGCAGGGGCTCATCGGGCGCGAGTTCCAGCGTCGTCGCGATCGCCCCCAGCAGCACCCACGGCCCGAATCCCGGCGCCAGCAGCATCGTCGACTTCCCCAGCCACCCCAGCCCCGCCCGCGCTGCCAGCGGCCGCTCCAGCAGCGGCCCGTAGTCGACGGTCGCCCGCGCTTCCCCGCCCAGCTCCTCCCGGATCGCCCGCGCTATCCGCCGAAGCTTCGACTCGAACAGTCGGTGGTAGTCGCGGCCGCGCGCGTAGCGCGCCACCCGCCCCCGCGCGCGGCCGTCGGGCCGCTCCGGATCGGGCGCGTGCCCCGTGATCGCCAGCAGCACCATCGTGTTCGCCCCCGACAGGAAGGCCGCCGGCTCGGTCGCCCGCTCGATCCACTCGTCCGTCATCCAGTGCAGGTCCGCCAACCGCCCCGCCGCCCGCGACTCCAGCGCCGCCGCTCGCGCCCCCTCCAGCGCCTCCGCCCCGGCGAAGCGCACGAGGTCGAACCCGCCCTCCCCGGCCAGCTCCTCGATCCGCGCGCGAGCGTCCATGCCGCCAGGCAACCGCAGCCTCCCTCCTGCCGCACGGGCAGGTGTTCCGAACGCCCTTGACGATAAACCTCCCCCGTTGTTCAATACGAACGAACATCCGTTCGCGCGAGGCGAGGTATGAGCGACCTGTCGACCAAGCAAAGCCAGATCATGGAGTTCATCCGCGGCTTCATCGACGAGAAGGACTACCCGCCTTCCATCCGCGATATCCAGTTCGGCTGCGGCATCAGCAGCACCTCCGTCGTGGACTACAACCTCCGGCGGCTGGAGGAGAAGGGCCTCCTCCGGCGCGACCGCGAGGTCTCCCGTGGCATCGAGTTGCTCGATGGCACCCGTCGCGGGCGCACCGTCGATGTGCCCGTGCTCGGATCGATTGCGGCCGGCGAGCCCATCCCCGTCCCCACGAGCGATCGCTGGGCAAGCGATGTCGAGGACACCGTCACCGTCACGCAGGACATGGTGCGCGGCCGCGAGAACGTCTTCGCCCTGCGCGTGAAGGGCGAGTCGATGATCGAGGACCTCATCGACGACGGCGACATCGTCTTCCTCGAACCGGCCACCACCGTCGACGACGGCGAGAAGGTCGCCGTCTGGCTCCAGGACCGCGAAGAGGTCACCCTCAAGCGCCTCTACCGCGAGAAGGACCGCATCCGCCTCCAGCCCGCCAACTCCACCATGCCCCCTATCTACGTCGACCCCGAGAACGTTAGGATTCAGGGGCGCTTCATCTCCTCCATCAGGCCCAGCGGCTAGCCTCCAGGGCGGTCCCCGGGCCGGACCTTCGACATGGCCCAGACCCTCGTCAGCATCCGCGACCTCTCCGTCCGCTATCGCTCGCGCGACGACATGGCCTACGCCGTCGACCAGGTCTCGCTCGATATCGACCGCGGCAGCGTCTACGCCCTCGTCGGCGAGTCCGGCTCTGGCAAGACGACCATTGGCATGTCCATCCTCAATCTTCTCCCCGACGAGGCCGATATCCTCGGCGGCGAGGTCTACTTCGGCCCCGACAACATGCTTACCCTGGACGAGCACTCCCTGCGCCACACCCGCGGCCGCCGCATCACGATGATCTTCCAGGACCCGGTCGCCGGTTTGAACCCCGTCATCTCCATCGGCGAGCAGGTCGGCGAGGTGCTCACCACCCACCTCGGCATGGACAAGCGGGAGGCGCAGTCCGCCTCCGTCGACATCCTCCGCCAGATGGGCCTGGCCGACCCCGAGCGCGTCGCGAAGTCCTACCCGTTCCAGCTCTCGGGCGGCATGTGCCAGCGCGTCATGATCGGCATCGCCACCGCCCTCAGCCCCGACCTCATCATCGCCGACGAGCCCACCGCCGCCCTCGACGTCACCGTCCAGGCCTCCATCCTCCACCAGCTCGATACCCTCCGCCGCGAACACGACACGGCCATCCTCCTGATCACGCACGACTTCGGCGTTGTGTCCCAGATCGCCGACCAGGTGGGCGTCATGTACGCCGGCCATCTCGTCGAGTCCGGCCCCGTCCGCGAGGTTCTCCGTTCGCCCCACCACCCGTACACGCATGGCCTCCTCGCCGCCCTCCCCCGCCTCGACGACGTTGGCCAGGAGCTCTACGCCCTCCCCGGGACCGCCCCCGAGCTGAAGGAGCCCGCCGGCCATTGCCCCTTCATCCCCCGCTGCCGCAAGGCCCTCCAGCAGTGCCGCGACGTCGGCCCCCCGCAGCTCACCCCCCTGCCCGGCCGCTCCGACCGCGCCCTCGCCTGCTACAACCCCGTCTGGCAGGAGTAGCTCAGGAAGCTCGCCGCCCCGCCCGCGGCGCCAGCGCGATCAGGCGTGTGACAGCCACCTCCAGCGCCAGTTCGTCCCGCACCTCGCCCGACTTCATCCCCCGGTCCGCCTCCACCAGGATCTCGTAGGCGCGGCGCACGCTCTCCCGACCCAGCCGCTGCGCCCGACGGATCGCGGCGTCGCGCAGGCGCGGCCAGGGCCGCCGGATCGCCTTCCCGATATCGTCCGGACCCTTCCCGTCCTCGAGCAGGTCCAGCACCGTCGAGAGCGGCCGGTACGCCGCCGCCAGCTGCGAGAGCAGGCTGTTCACGCTCTCGCCCCGCGAGAGCAGGAAGCGCAGCGCCTGCAGCGCCTGCGCCGTCTCCCCGTCGAGCACCCCGTCGACGAGTTGCCAGACCGTCGTCTCCCGCTCGCCCCCGCAGAGCACGTCGATGTCGTCCACCGTCGCCTGCCGGCCCATCGTGTAGAGCGCCAGCTTCTCCAGCTCCCGCGCCAGCTCCAGCGTGTTCGGGTGGAGGGCCGCCAGGAGCTGCGCGGGGTCGTCCTCCCCCGGACGACGCCACTCCTCCTCCGCCGGCAACGGTCGCGCCGACCGCCCGCGCTGGAACTGCACCCCCTGCTGCTCCGCCTCCTCCCGCACGAACTGCACCAGCTCGCCCCGCTTCAGCTCGGGGAAGTGCTCCACCTCCACGTTGCCCGTCTCGTCCAGCCGCCGCAGGAGCGGGTTGCGGCCCGCGTTCAGCGCGCCCTCGACGAACACCAGCGTGGTCGTCTCCGGGATACCCGCCGCCACTGCCTCGATCAGCGGGTTGAAGGCATCGACGCGCGGGCCGCGCGGCCCCCCTCCCCGGCCCCCGCCTCCCGCCTCGAACCGCCCCAGCAGCCCCTCAACCACCACTGTCCGTCGCGGCGAGAGGAACGGCGCCGTGAGCGCCGGACCCAGGACCTCCTCCGGCTTCACGTCGCGCCCGTCGAGCAGCGCCACGTCCGCGCCCGTCGCCCTCGCCTCGCCGCCGCCCTCGGCGCGAAGCGCCTCCAGCCGCCGCCGCAGGCGGAGCTCGTCCTGGCCGTGGAGAACGATGATCACGATGCTCTTGCCGTCGCGATGATACCCCGCCCCCGCCGCCCCTTGGCCGCCTTCCCCGTACAATCGCCGCCGGCGCGCCGCCCACAGCCCGGGCGCGCCCCCGGAGGTATCGAAATGGAAGCGAAAGCAGCGGTGATTCGTGGTTCCGGCACTCCCCTCGAAGTCAAGACCGTCACTGTCGACGATCCCGGCCCCGGGCAGGTGCGCGTCAAGCTGGTCGCCTGCGGCCTCTGCCACACCGACCTGTCCGTGATGCAGTCGGTGCTGCCCCAGACCAACGCCATGGTCCTGGGCCACGAGGGCGCCGGCGTCGTTGAGTCGGTGGGCGAGGGTGTCACCTCCCTCGAACCCGGCGACCACGTCGTCATGACGACGACCGCCTTCTGCGGGCGCTGCCCCCTCTGTGTCGAGGGTATGTACGCCCAGTGCGAGCGCATGCCTCTGAATATGGGCGGCAACTTCCCCTACCACGTCGATGGGCTGGACCTGATGCCCTTCGCCTCTATCGGCGGCCTCTGCGAGTACACCGTCGTCGCCGAGCACACCGCCATCAAGATCGACAAGGACATCCCCCTCGTCAGCGCCTCCCTCCTCGGCTGCGGCGTCATCACGGGGGTGGGCGCCGCCATCAACACGGCCGAGGTCCGCCCCGGCACGAGCTGCGCCATCTGGGGGTGCGGCGGAGTCGGCCTCAGCGTCTTGCAGGGCTGCCGCATCGCCGGCGCCTCGACGATGATCTCGATCGACATGAACCCGGCCAAGCTCGAGTACGCCAAAAAACTCGGCGCCACCCACGTCATCGACGCCTCCCAGGAGAACGCCGTCGAGCAGGTGATGGCGCTCACGGGCGGCCGTGGCGCCGACTACACCTTCGAGGCCATCGGCGTCGGCTCGGCCATGGAGGAGGCCTACATGGCGGCCCGCCGTGGGGGAACCTGCACAATCGTGGGTGTGGGGCGCTTCGACGACAATTTCTCGCTCTCGGCCGGCCTCGTCGCCATCATGGAGAAGACGCTGAAGGGCTCCTTCTGCGGGAAGGGCGCCAGCGTGCGCGACTTCCCCCGCATGATCGAGTGGTACCGCCAGGGCAAGCTCGACCTCGATTCCCTCGTGACCACCACCTACCCGATCGAGGACGTGGCCCAGGCCTACGCGGACATGGAAGCCGGTAAGAACGCCCGCGGAGTCGTCGTCTTCTAGGTCGCGCTCACGGGCCGGGACGCTCAGTCCTGGCTGAGCGCGTTCTCCTCGATCCAGTGGTCGACGCGCCGCCACTGGGCGTGCAGCCACGAGGTGCGTCCCCCGATGTCCTCCGGCACCTCCGCCCGGGGCACGCGCCAGAACGCGATGCGCACTTCGCGACGCAGGATGCCGCCCGCCAGCAGGGAGCGGTAGCTGCCCCCCTCCAGCCCCGTGTGGGCGCAGAAGACCACGTCCGCGTGGGGCGCCCGCTCGAGCAGCGCCAGCGGTCCGCCGAGCTGTGGCGGCAGTACGTGGCGCAGTCCCTCTGCGAGCTGCGCCTCTTCCTCGTCGCCGCTGCGGCGCATGCGCGCCACCGCCCGCGCCAGCCGCGCCGGTGTGAAGAGTGCGCCTTCCGGGAACACCAGCACGCCCTCGCGCGGTTCGAGGTCGTCGGCCAGCGCCGAGACCTTCGCGATTTGCCGCGAGCCCTCGCGCGAGCCCACCGTCAGGAAGGTGCTCCGCAGCCGGTGGCCGACGAAGTCGATGCACGGGTCTCGCACGAGCCACGAGTTCATCACCCAGCGCAGCCAGAGCCCGTGCCGCCCCTCCAGGAATACGAGCGGCAGCAGGTTGTCGACGGGCGAGACGTGCCGGCAGAACACGATCACCGGCCCCTCCGCCGCCTCCTCGTCCCCCTCCACGTCCACGCGCATCTCGAATAGCCGCACGATGCTCCAGAACACCCAGCGCGCCCACACGCGTGCGAACCAGTGGTGCAGGGCCAGCCGGCGGTGTTCGCTCCCCTGCCCCAGCAGCCAGAGCGGCAGGAAAAGCATCAGGCCGAACGTCTCCACCGCCAGGTACGCCCACAGCGCCAGGATGCAGCGCACGAAGATCGTGCCCCGCCCCCGTGCGAGGTCGCCGGTCAGCGCGACCACCAGGAAGATCGGCGCCGCCGCCGTGTTGATCAGGAACGACGCCAGGTAGATGGGCACGGTCACCGTTCGCCGCGCGTAGCGCAGCGCCAGCCGCTCGCGTGCGATGTCCCGTTCGCGCGTCAGCCGGTCGAGAAGCGAGGGCGGTCGTGACGGGGCCGGTGTCGCGGTGCTCACCGCGCGTAGGGTAGCGAACGCCGCCCCTGTGCGCCTTTCCCCATGCCTCTACGTCTGCCGTCGCTTAGAGTCTCGCTGACCAGCCGCGGGAGGGGGCGCAGGTGACCGTTTCCGATGAAGTCCGCGCCCGGCTGCAGGCCCGATCCGCCCAGCCGCCCGCACCCGAGCCCGTCCGCCTCCCCGCCCGCCGCTTCGTCGACCGCGCCTTCTACGAAGCCGAACGCGCCGAGATCTTCGGCAAGGCCTGGCTGCTTGCCGGACGCGTCGACGAGATCGCGCGGCCCGGCCTCTACATGACCTGGGAGAAGACGCGCGTCCCACTCCTCGTCGTCCACGCCGTCGACGACGTGATCCGCTGCTTCTACAACTCCTGCCGCCACCGCGGCGCCCCCGTCGTGCGCGTCCCCCGCGGACGCAACCGCGCCCTCCGCTGCCAGTACCACAGCTGGACCTACGACACGTCCGGCAAGCTCGTCTCCGTTCCGGACGAACGCGACTTCGTCGACCTCCGCCGCGAGGAGCGCGCCCTCGTGCCCGTTTCCTGCGAGGTCAGGAACAGCGCCATCTTCGTGAACGAGGGCCCCGAGGCGGACCTCGGGAGCTGGTTCGGCGGCCCCGGCAAGGAGCTCACGGTCGAGAGCGAGGGGCTGCGTACCCTCGACCAGCGATCGGTCACCATCCCCGTCAACTGGAAGCGCGTCATGGGCCGGTTGCTGTCCTCGCCCCCAGCCCTCCCCCGACCCGGTGCGGGCGCCCTCGCGACCACCGATGCCGACGTCGAGCTGCTCGACGGCGGCCACCTGCGCATCGTCGCCCCCTTCGACGACGCTGGCGCGTCCGCCCTCGGCCTCGCCGGCCCCCTCGACTGGGCGGACCTCAGCGACGCGGACCTCCCCCCGGTCCACGGCCTCGGCCCGATGCTCAGCTCGACCGCCACCACCTACCTGTTCTTCCCCAACCTGCTCGTCAGCTACACGCCCAGCGGCATCTTCAACTTCACGGTCTGGCCCGCCGACGAGGAGACGACCCTGCTCGAAGCGACCTGGCTCGCTCCCGACTGGGGCGAGGAGGACTCGCCTGCCGAGACGCCCGCATGGGCGGAGCGCATCGAGTGGGCGCAGGCCCGGCTCGATGCGATGGCCGCGGCCTTCGCCGGCGCCCAGGACGAGATGAAGGAGCCCGCCCGCCAGGGCCTCTCGCTGCAGGACGATTCCGAGGCCGTCCGCCTCTGGAACGAGGCGCTCGACGCCCATCTGCGCGAGGCCGTGCCCCCCGACACCCTCACCGGCGCCGCGCCCGGTGAGGTCCGCAGCCCGCTCCCGTCCTAGGGCCTGTTTACACTCGTGACTACTTGCCAGCGGGCCTACGCGAACTCGACACACTCTCGCAGTACCAGGAATCGCTCCGGGCTCGTGACCGCCGCCGGTGTTCCCGGTAGATCAGGCCAGCCGGGCGCTTGGAACGTTCCACGCAGGTAAGTAGGAGGGTTTCCCCTAGTCCCCGAGCCGACTCCGGATCCAATCGTTCCGTTCCTTCCCTAGGTTCCTTGTCGCCCACCAGGTAGGGACCATTATCGTGATGACGGAGACCTCGTCGTTTTCGTCGATCACGTCCCCGATCTTGTCTCGGATAGTCGCTGCCGTATCGGTACTCTCTATGAGCCAGTGCGATTCCGTAACGCGGCACCAGGCACGCTGCTCCTTGAGGAGGTCATAGAGCGCTGCGTAGTCACGGCCTGGAGCCCTTAGGTCGTAGCTCACACTGTGGATTGTCAACTCTCAGTCGCCCTCTTCTTCGGTTCCTGCATTGGTCGGTCCTCGGGAAACGTACTCGATGAAGATGGATGTCAGTGGAACCCCACCACCAAGACTCACCGGAATCGCCCAGTGGGATTCTGCGATGGCGGCTGAGATCGCTGCTACCGCCAGTAGTGATGAGGGAAGGTGCCTCATCGCCAAAGCGAAGATGACCTCGCGGTGGGAGATCTTCATCTCGCTCTGAGCAAGGGTCATGTTCGCAACGTCAATCCGGTGACGATGGTCTCGCTCGATGTCCGCTCTACTGAAGAACCACTCCGGCGCATCAGGGTAGAGATCCGTGTACCCCCGCAACATGGTCGGCGGAGGAAAAGGGCCGGACGCCACCTCGACGGTGACCCCGCCTTTATCGTCCTTGGAGAGAACTATCTCACCGTCTTGGGTGATGGGTTCAGGGTGGATTTCTTCTGGATCAGAACCCATGCTTGGCGTCGATCTCACGGGCTAGGGCGAACATCGCGCCATGAAGATCCTGAGCGAGGAAGTAGCCGTCGATGGCGAAACTTGTCCTTATGTCGGGAGCGGGGATTGCCTGGCATGTGTAGGAGCGGTGTCCAGGGCGTCGCTTCCTAATCCTCGCTCTGGAGGCATAGTCCTTGAACACCGTGTCCCGTGCTCCAATGAGCCTGTAAAGGACACTGGAGTCGTCTTGGGTGCGATCCTCAACTTCGGAAGTGGATGATGGCATCAGGGGTTCCCTCTCCAGCGTAGATCGTGAGACCTAGGGGGTTCAATCCTTCCCAGAGCCCGTTAGGTTAGGAGTCAAGGTACACGCTGGCAACCCTAGCTACTCCGGGAGGTTGGCGTTCCACCGCGCTTTAGCCTCGTCCCGTTCCCTTCTCCCCTCCGCAATGGCTTCGCGTAGCTCGGTCGCTTGGAACATGGGGGCTCCCTCCCGTGTAGTGAGCGACATCGTAGCGGATTGTGGGCTGACAGAGGATCAGGGGCTATGGGTGTCGCATGGCGATGAACCAACCGGCTAGGTCGACGAAGGAGGGGCACCTTGCCACCAGCTTGCAGTAGTGCGTGACGAGGCCGCGGAAGTGCTTGAGTTCCGCGAAAGGGTCCTCGACCAAGTGGCGCATGCGGTAGGACTCTTGGGGCGGCTACCTCTTCTGGCGAGTGTAAACAGGCCCTAGGTCAGGTCCGCGGTCATCCATTCGGCGATGCGCTCGCCGATCATCATGCAGGTGAAGTTCGTGTTCGCCCGGATGATCGTCGGCATGATCGACCCGTCCGCCACCCGCAGCCCCTCCACCCCGTGGACCCGCCCCTCGCTGTCGACCACCGCTCCCTCGGCCGGGTCCGGGCCCATCGGGCACGTGCAGGTCGGGTGGGCCATGCTCGATGCCGCGCCGTGAATCCACTGGTCGAGCTTCGCGTCGTCGTCCAGCGTCTCCTGGTCGAGGTCCACGGGGCCGGTGTGGAACGGCTCCAGTTCCGGTGAGTGCGCCAAGCGCCACGCCAGCCGCGCTCCCTCGCGCAGGCGTACGCGGTCGGACTCGTCCTCGTCGAACTTCAGGTCGATCACCGGCTTCACCGTGTAGTCGGCGCTCGCCAGCGTGACCGACCCGTACGAGTTCGGGAGCTGGACGCCCGGCGAAACCGCAAACACCCACTCCGGCTCGCCGTCCTCCTCGCCCTGCCAGGTTCCGTAGCGCCCCCCCGGCGCGAAGAAGATGTGGCCCAGCAGGTACACCTGCATGTCGTTGAACTCGCCCGTCGAGGAGGTGTAGCGCAGGAGGGTCTGCAGAAGCGGTTTCTCCGGGTCGACAACCCCCGGTTTCGGGTGCAGGAGCAGCGGCGTCATCGGGTGGTCCATCAGGTGTTTGCCGACGCCCGGCAGGTCCGCGATCGACTCGATTCCCAGCTCCGCCAGCTCACCCGCCGGACCGATGCCGCTCCGCAGGAGGATCGCCGGACTCATGATCGCGCCCGCGGAGAGCACAATCTCCCGCCCCCGCACCTCCTGCAACTCCCCGTCGCACTCGACCCGCAGCCCCACCGCGCGGCCGTTCTCGACCAGCACCCGGTCGACGAGGCAGTGGCTGCGGATGGTGAGGTTGAGCCGGTTGCGGGCGGGCGAGAGGAAGCCCAGGTTGGCCGACCAGCGTGTCATCTCGCCGGGGCCGCCCCGGTTCATGGCCGCGCGCGTGATGCCTGTCGTCTCCGGATCGTTCTGGTCGCGGTCCTCTTCAAAGCCCGCCGCCAGGCAGGCGTCGTAGAAGCCCTGCTGCACCGGGGCCAGCTGCTCGCGCGTCCAGCGGCGCACGGGAATGGGACCGCCCTGACCGTGGAAGTCGCCGCGCTCGTCCCGGTCGTCCTCGATCGCGCGGAAGTAGGGGAGGCACTGCTCCCAGCCCCAGCGCTCGTCGCCGGTCATCTCCGCCCAGCGGTCGTAGTCGCCCGGCGCCCCGCGGATGGCGACCCCCGTGTTGATGGCGGACGAACCTCCGACCAGCTTCCCCCGCGGCAGCGGCGCCACGCGTCCCGGCACGAATGTCGCGTTGAACCCCCAGTCGTGGTGAACCGTCGAGGGCTCGTGGATGCTGTTCACGTCGTGCGGGAGCGACTCAAGCGTCGCGTAGTCTGGACCGGCGTCGAGCAGGAGCACCGACCGCGACCGGTCCTCACTCAGCCGCGAGGCGAGGACTGCTCCGGACGACCCCGCCCCCACGATGATGACGTCGTACTCCATCAGCCCTGGCTCCCCGCCACGGCCGCGTCGATGCGCGCCATCAGCTCGGCGTCGAGCGGCCCCTTCGCCTCGGCCTCCAGGCACTCCGATAGCTCGGCGCGGTTCTTCACCCCCAGGATTACGGTCGCGATGCCTTCCATCGAGAGCGTGTACCGGTGCGCGAGCGAGGCGGGCGACTCCCCCACCTCCGCCGCCAGCGCCCGGAACGGCGCCGCCCGCCGGAAATCGACCACCTCCGGGTGGTCATCCGGCAGATCCCGGTCGATCGCGTCCGTGAGCGCGCCCGCCTGCACGGCGCGGATGCCCATCACCCCCACCCCCCGCGCGTTCGCCGCCGCGATCAGCTCCCGCGGGCGCGGATCCTCGTGGTAGGCGCGCATGCCGCCGGGTGAGTCGAGCAGGTTGGCCACGCACTGGATGGCCGCCGGCGCCGGGTCTTCCGCGAGCGTCTCCAGGAGCGCGCTCGGCACCCCCACCCCGCTCACGCCCCACGCCCCGATCGTGCCCTCCGCCACCATCGCCTCGAAGGCGGGCCGCGCCGCCTCCACGAACAGGCTGCGGGGCGTCCCCCGTCCCTCGAATCCGTCCGGCACGACCATCCCGTGCAGGAAGAACAGGTCGACCCGCTCCAGCCGCAGCCGGTCGAGGCTCGCCGCCAGCGCCTGCCGCAGCGTTCCCGCCACCTCACCCCCGGGCACGTTCCCCAGGTGGTGCTTGGTCGAGATGCGCACGCCCTCGGGCAGCCGCCCCCCAAAGGCCTCCCCCACGACGCGCTCCGCCTCGCCGTTTCCGTACCCCGGCGCCACGTCGAGGAAGGTGATGCCGCCCTCGACCGCCGCGAGGACCGTCTCGACCGCTTCCTCGCGCGTCGTCGCGCCCCAGACCCCGCCGGTTCCGCCGCCCCCGAGCGTGAGGGCGCTGACCGGCCCGAGCTTCCCGAACGTTCGCGTTTCCATGCGCGCGAGTCTACCGGTCGGCTGGCGCCCCCGCCGTGTCCCCGATCCCCGTCCGCCGCAGCGCCGCGATAATGCGCTCCGCTGTCCCCTCGGACGGGTCCGCGCGGTAGGTCATGATCGCGACCGCGTCGACAAGTTCCACCCGCGCCAGCGTCGCCAGCGTCTCCTCGAAGGCGCGCCACGCCTCCTCCTCGCCCGCCGCTATTCGCGTCCGCAGCGCTTCCGGGGCGGGAATGTGCAGCCGCTCGCTGATCGCGTCCAGCGACTCCGGCGTGAGCAGCGGCATCGCCATCGCCACGACATGCGCGTCGGGCCGGACAGCCTTCACGAACCCGGCCGACCGCAACAGCGGCGCGAGGTCGAACACCGGCTGCGTCCAGATGCTGCGGGCTCCTGCCCGCAGCTTGGCGGCGAGCAGGTTATCGGAGCGTTCGTCCTTGCGGTACTGGTCGAGCGCCGCCCCGATCGCCATGCCGGGCGCCTGCTCCTGTACTACCGCGATCGCCTCCGTGACGCGCGTCCCCGGCGTGTCCGCGGCGTGGTCTCCCCGCAGGCAGAGCACATGGCCGAGGCCGGCCTCTTGCGCCCGCGTCACGTCCGTGGCGATCGCGTCCCGCGTGCGCCCGCCCGTGGCCAGGTGCCAGATCGGCTCCAGCCCCTCGCGCTTCAGTTCAAGCGCCGCCTCCAGGCTCGACTGCCGCTCGGGACGCTGGATGACGTTCACGGTCAGCGTGCGCGCTTCGAGCAGCCGCGCGCGCCTCAACAGCACCGCCGGCCTCGATGTGCGTGGCGGCGTGATCTCCAGCGAGACGGGGAACTCCCCCCGCTCCATCGCTTCCGCAAAGGACATCGGTCAAGCCTGTCCCGTGGGCCCGTAGGAGTCCAGCGAACCCGGCCCTACCGCCCCGTCACGCTCTCGCCCAGCACCGCCGTCCGCGCCGCCGCCACCGCGTACAGCGAGCCCGTCACGCAGATCAGGTCCGTATCCTCCGCCCGCTGCCGCGCCTGCGCGATGCCCTCCGCCACGCTTCCCGCCACCTCAACGTGCGGCGTCAGCGGCGCCAGCTCGGCGGCCATCTCCGCGGGGACGCGCGATCGCCGCGACGTGAGCTTGCAGCACCAGATGCCGCTCGCGAGCCCGGACAGCTTGTACCCGATCCCGCGCAGGTCCTTCCCCGCCATCGCCCCCAGCACGAAGAAGCAGCGCCGCCACTCCAGGTACTCGCGCAGCGCCTCCGCCAGCGCCGCCGCCGCCGCCGGATTGTGCGCCCCGTCGGCGACCAGCAGCGGACGCTGCCCCATCACCTCCAGCCTCCCGCCGATCCGCGTCCGCGCGATCCCTCCCGAGATCGCCTCCTCGTCGATTGCCGCGCCCCGCGCGCGCAGCTCCTGCGCCACCGCCACCGCCGTCATCGCGTTCCCCACCTGGTGGGCGCCCAGCAGGGGCGTCCGCAACTCCCGCGACCCGTCCGGCCCGTGCAGCAGGAACGACTGCCCGAACACGTACCGCTCCAGTACGTCGGTGCTCCACTCCTCGTCCACCAGCCGCAGCTCCGCCCCTACCTCGCGGCAGCGGTCGCGCACCACCTGCGTCACCGCCGGGTCGGGCTGGGGCGCGAGCACGCAGGTCGAGCCGGGCCCGACGATTCCCGCCTTGTCCCGCGCGATGGCGACCGGCGTCTCGCCCAGGATCGCGGTGTGGTCGAGCGCGATCGGCGTGATCACCGCGATCTCCGCGCCCCCGTAAACGTTCGTCGCGTCGTAGGAGCCGCCCAGCCCGACCTCCACCACCTGCCAGCCGCCGTCCCCCAGCCGCTCCCGCGCGAGCCAGTGGAAGAGCGCCACGAGCACGCCGAACGTGCTCACCTGGCCCCCTGCCGACTCCTGCTCCGCCTCCACCGCGGCGCGGATGGCGCTCAGCCCCTCCGCCAGCTCCGGCATCGTCAGCGGCTCTCCGTCGATGCGGATGCGTTCCCCGTACGAGTGCAGGTGCGGGCTCGTGAACAGTGCCGTCCGCTCCCCGCCCGCCCGCAGGATGCCCTCGACCATCGCCGAGACGCTCCCCTTGCCGTTCGTGCCGGTCACGTGAACCGTCTCCCGCCCCTGCTGCGGGTCGCCCAGCCGCTTCAGCAGCGAGCGCATCGACGCGAGGTTCATGGGCGGGCTCTTCGAGGCTCCCGGATCCCGCTCCATGTCCACGAACGACTCGAGGAACCTGATCGCTTCCCGCACGTTCATGCGGCCATTGTAGGTTCGCTGTGCCATGCTTGGCGGGCCGTGACCGACAACCGCTTCGGACCGCGATTCGAGCGCGCCATCGCCCTCATCGACGAGGCCAACGCTCCCGACCCGGTGACCATCGAGGTCGACGGCCGGGACGTGCCCAAGGAGCTCACGCACGCGCGCATGCTTACCGCCTGGGTCGAACGCCTCCTGCCCGAGCCTGGCGAAGCGCTCCTGCTCGCCGCGCGCGCGCACCACATCCGCCGCTGGGAGTCCCCCCGCGACACCTTCCCCGCCGGACGCCGCGGTTACCTCCGCTGGCGCCGCGACCTCCAGGTCCGCCACGCCGCCCATGCCCGTGCCATCCTCGAGGAATGCGGCTACGACGAGGACACGATCGCCCGCGTCGAGCGCCTCGTCCGCAAGGAGACCCCGAAGGGCGACCCCGAGGGTCAGGCCTTCGAGGACGGCCTCACCCTCGTCTTCCTCGAAACGCAGCTCCACGACTTCGCCCTCCGCACCGAACCGGAGACCATGGCGAACGTCATCCGCAAGACGTGGAGCAAGATCAGCCCTGCCGCCCGGGAGCTCGCCCTCGCCTCCGACCTCCCGCCCGAGGACCGCGCCCTGATCGAACGCGCCCTCGCCTGACCCCGGCCCCCGCCCCTACCTCCTACAATTGCCGCATGGCTTCAGGCGAAGAGTTCGCACGCGAGTTGCTCGGGGCGCAGGCCGACCGCTTCGCCTCGCTGCTCGATGGCGTGCCCGAGCCCATGGCGCGCGACGCCGCCATGACCGCGCGCCAGCTCGCGACGCTCGTGCGGGCGACCCGCGCCAGCTACGTCCTCCTCGTCGAAGGCGAGCCGCCGCCGGACGCCGCCGGCCTCGACGCGAAGGCGGCCGAGCAGCTTGCCGCCGATCTCGCGTCCTATCGCGCCCTCCACATCGCGGGCGCGTTCGGCCACACCGGCCAGATCGAGGTCGTCGAGCGCGGCCCCAAGGTCGCCGATGGCATCCGCCGCGCCGCCGAGCGCCACGCCCTCGCCGAGCACGTGCGCGTCCACTCCGGCAAGCCCCCCGCCGTCGTCCACGCCCTCAACGGACCCTACGACCTCGTCGTGCTCGGGGGCCGCTGGCGGGAGTACGAGCGCATGGAGGAGGACCTGACCCGCCTCATCCGCATCGGCGGCTCCCTCACCATCGTCAACGCCGCCGCCCTCGCCGCCTCCGAGGGCCGCGAGGCCGAGGCGCTGCGCCGGTTCCTCTCCTTCCTCGCCGCCGACGAGCGCTACCTGCTCAGCACCGGGCGCGACTTCGAGGGCGTCCTCGCCGCCCGCATCCGCTAGCGCCGCGTGACCGAACCGCCCCGCCGCCGCGTCCCCGTCGCCGCCGAGCAGAGCGTCCGCGAAGAACGCCGGGGCTTCTTCCGCATCGCCGCCATCCTCGGCGTTGTCATCGGCATCCCCCTCGGCGTCCTGGGCATACCCCCCCTCCTCAATGTCTTCTTCGATGAACCGACCATCCCCGTGAACGGCGCGTACAGCGAGGACGGCCTGGTCATGTGGGTGGAGTCCTGGGAGGTTGACGAGGCCAATCCGGAAAGAGTGACCGTCACGCTCCGTGTGCGTCCCACCGAGCCATCGACAATTGACCTGGAGGGCTTCGAGCTGGAGCTGTCCAAGGGGAATCCTATCCTCCATAAGGGGCTGTCCGAACCTCTGGTGATCGAAGCGGGGTTCGAGGTGATGATGACGCTCAACTTCGACCTCTCGGACGCTGAAGAGGGTGCAGCGCCCCGCGCCCTCCGCCTGGCGGAGCCGAAAGTCCGCTTCGCCCTCACGGAGGAGGACCATTGACGGGTCCCCTGCAGACCCTGCCCCACTACCTCCGCCCCGGCCTCCGCATCGTCTTCATCGGCTACAACCCCGCCATCTACTCCGCCGAGGCGGGGCACTACTACGCCCGGCGCGCCAACGTCTTCTGGAAGCAGCTCAACGAGAGCGGCCTCCTCGCTCGCCCCGCCGCCCCCGAGGATGACGCCTCCCTGATGGATGAAGCCGGCATCGGCTTCGTCGACCTCTGCCCCCGCCCCACCGTCCGCGCCGACGAGCTCACCGCTGACGAGATCGCTGCCGGCGCCCACCGCCTCCACGCCCAGCTCCAGGTGAACCAGCCCGCCTATGCCGTCTTCAGCGGGCGCGGCATCTACGTTCACTTCGCCCGCCACGCCCTCGGACTCCCCCGCGCCGCCCTGACCGGCCGCCCCGATGGCGTCCAGCCCGAACGCATCGGCGACACCGTCCCCTACGTCGTGCCCTCCTCCAGCGGGCTCGCCAGCCGCTGGCGGGCCGAGCGCCTCGATCTGCTCAAGGCTCTCGCGAAGCTGCTCGGTCCCCCACCCCCGTCCTCGCGCTCGTAGGATCGCGCCATGCGCGCCGCCGTGCTCGAACGCCCCGCCCCTGCCGGCGACGAACCCCTCGTCCTCGCTACCCGCCCCGATCCGGTCCCCGCGCCCGGAGAGCTCCTGCTGCGCGTCGATGCCTGCGCCGTCTGCCGCACCGACCTCCAGATCTGCGAGGGCGACATCGAGGCGCGCCGCCTCCCCGTCGTCCCCGGCCACCAGGCCGTCGGCACGGTCGAGGCGCTCGGCGACGGCGTTGAAGGCTGGCGTGTCGGCGACCGCGCCGGGGTCGCCTGGCTCGCGGGCGCCTGCGGCGCCTGCTCCCGTTGCGATGCCGGCCGCGAGAACCTCTGCGAGGTCGCCGAGTTCACCGGCTGGGACCGCGACGGCGGCTACGCCGAACGCGTCACCGTGCGCTCCGGCTTCGCCGTCCCCCTCCCACCCGATCTCGACCCCGTCGAGGCCGCGCCCCTGCTCTGCGGCGGCATCATCGGCTACCGCGCCCTGCGTCTCTCCGGCATCCAGCCCGGCGGCCGCCTCGGGCTCTACGGCTTCGGCGCCTCCGCGCGGCTGGCCCTGCAGGTGGCGAACCACTGGGGCTGCGAGGTTTACGTCGCCACCCGTTCCCCCCACGACCAGCAACGCGCCCGCGACCTCGGCGCCGCCTGGGCCGGGGGCACAGACGACGCCCCGCCCACACCCCTCGATGCCGCCGTCACCTTCGCCCCCGCCGGCGAGGTTGTCGTTGCCGCCCTCAAGGCCGTCGACCGCGGCGGCACGGTCGCCGTCAACGCCATCCACCTCGATCGCATCCCCGAGTTCCCCTACGAGCACCTCTGGTGGGAACGCAGCCTCCGCAGCGTCGCCAATTTCACGCGCCGGGACGCTCGCGAGTTCCTTGCCCTCGCCGTCGAGATTCCCATCCGCACCGAGACCGATGTCTACCCCCTCGACGACGCCAACCAGGCCCTCGCCGACCTCGCATCCGGCAGGGTCGAGGGCGCCGCCGTCCTCAACATCGGCTGAAGTCCCTAGACTCGCCGGACTGACCAGCAAGGGAGCCCGCCGTGTCCTCTGACTCCACATCCGAATCCCTCGACGAGATGCGCGCCCGGAACGCCGCCGCCCCCGTGCCGCTCGAGGAGATGCTCGCCCTCAACCGCAGGGTCATCGAGGAGTTCCGCGCGAACGACGGCAGGGTCACGGGCATGTTCGCGAACGAGCCCCTCCTCCTCCTCACCACCACCGGCGCGAAGAGCGGCCAGAAGCGCACCAACCCCCTCGTTCACACGCTGGACCGCGACCGCGTCGTCATCATCGCCTCGTTCGGGGGAGCGCCGAAGCATCCCGCCTGGTTCCTCAACATTCGCGCCAATCCCGAGGTCACGATCGAGCTGCCCGGCGAGACGTTCACGTCGAAGGCCATCATCCCCGAGGGGGAGGAGCGCCAACGCATCTACGATCAGCACGCCGCCGAGATGCCGCGCTTCGCCGAGTACCGGGCGATGACGGCCCGCGAGATCCCCGTCGTCGTTATCCCCCGCCCGTAGCGACCGGGGCGCAGCGCTAGCAATCGCGGGCGGCTAGACTCTGCCGACGCACACCCCGGAGGCCCCATGACATCCGAAGACCCCATCGCCCAGATGATCTCCTACAACAACCACCTCATCGAGCAGTTCCGCGCCAATGGCGGGAAGGTCACGGGCCGCTTCGCCGATGCGCCCCTCCTCCTCCTCACCACCACCGGCGCGAAGAGCGGCGAGAAGCGCACCACCCCCCTCGCCCACAGCACCGACGGCGACAACATCATCATCATCGCCTCGTACGCCGGGAACCCGAAGCACCCCCAGTGGTACCACAACATCCGCGCCAACCCGGAGGTCACTATCGAGCTCCCGGACCAGACCTTCACCACGAACGCCATCATTCCCGAGGGCGAGGAACGCCAGCGCCTCTTCGACCAGCAGGCCGAGAAGATGCCCGCGTTCGCCGACTACCAGGCCAAAACCACCCGCGAGATCCCCGTCATCGTCATCCCCCGCCCCTGACCCGCCCATCGGCACACGAAAGGAACGACCATGCCCCGACCCCGCGTCCTCACCGAGCTCGACGAGTGGCCCCGCCACCAGACCATCGACACCTTCAACTCCGTCCAGACCGCCAGCCCCGAGTGGAGCGACGGCTACTGGCACTGCTTCGGCGACCCCGCCGGCGAGGTCAACCTTATTACCGCCATCCGCCTCTACCCCAACACCGACGTGATGGACGCCTACGCCATCGTCAGCGTCGATGACGGCAAGCAGTACAACCTGCGCGCCAGCCGCCGCCTCCGCCCCCGCATCGACGAGCTCCGCGTCGGCCCCTTCTGGCAGGAGATCATCCGCGGCATGCGCACCCTGCGAATCGGCTGCGACGACAACGCCCACGGCATCGAGTTCGACATCCTCTGGGAGAGCAAGGCGCCCGCCTACGACGAAGCCCCGGGCGTCCAGTACCGGCTCGACGGCCGCCTCGTCGCCGAGCGTTCCAACTACATCCAGGCCGCGGACATCGCCGGCTGGATCAGGATCAACGGTCGCGAGTGGAAGTTCGACTTCGGCGACGGCTGGGGCGGCACGCGCGACCACTCCTGGGGTATAGGCGCGGGTACCGGCACGGGCGCCAAGCCCAACCCCTACGTCGCCCCGCCGCTCACGCCCCCCGAGCAGGGCAGCTTCCGCGCCGACGGCATGCGCCACTGGGCCGTCGTCAACATGCCCGACCGCTGCCTCTACTACGCCTTCCGCCTGGGCGAGGACGGCGTCTACACCGCCTCCGGCACGGGTCGCCAGTCCGGGGCCGGCATCCACTCCTGGGTCGAGTACGCCTACGACTCCGACAAGGAGAGCTTCGCCTACACCGATGTCCGCATCTCCGACCACGAGTGGGAGGACGGTTTCCCCCGCTTCAAGCGCGGCAAGATTCACCTCACCCGCCCCGACGGCGGAGTCGACAACTTCCAGCTGGAGGTTGTCAGCGAGCCCGTCTACATGCTCGCCGGCGGCTACGCCCACGGCTGGAACGACCGCCTCGGGCGCGGCGTCTTCCGTGGCGAGCTGCTCGTCGAGGGCGAGGTCTGGGACGTTTCCCACCCCACAAAGGTCTTTGACGACGACGGCAACGAGATACCGCAGATGAGCGGCGGCGGCTCCTACGCCGAGCTCTCCACCGTCTACACCAACCTCGACGACCCCAGCGATACAGGCGTCGGCATCCTCGAGTGCGCGATCATGACCGAGTTCGAGGGGGTCAAGGGACCGTAGCCGCTCCAGACCGACGGCGCACGTTGATCTGTTTGTGAAAAACATCTATGATCCGTGGCGAGCAACTGAGATGGTCACGGTCCAGCACAGCGAAGACGAGGAGAAGTACGCCGAGCTGAGCCTGCGCCTGCTTCAGCAGGCGCAGGAGGAGTTCGATAAAGGCGACCGCCTCCAGGCCTCGGAGAAGGCGTGGGGTGCGGCCGCCCACGCCATGAAGGCCGCCGCCGAACGCCGAGGCTGGAACCGCGGCAAGCACCGGCACCTCTTCGCCGTTGCCGGTCAGGTCGCGGATGACGCTGACAATCCCGAAGTCCGACGGCTGTTCAGCATGGCCAGCTCCCTGCACCAGAACTTCTATGAGGACTGGCAGACCGACACGTCCGTGCAGGAGGGCCTCGGGGAGGTGAGGCGGCTGGTGGAGCTCATGGAAGAACTGCGTGCCCAGCCCGTTCGCCCCTCTGTCGTCACCGACGAGCAGCAGTGGCGCACCCTGACCGAGCCTGCTCGCCAGCGAGCTACCTAGGCCTACCCCTTCACTCCCCCAGCGCTTCCGCCAGCAGCTCCGCGACGTGCCGCGGTTTGCGCGATGTGAAGTGCCCGATCTGCTGCCGGCACGACACCCCCGTGACCGCCACCGCGACCTCCCCGCCGGCCGCCTCCACCGCCGGGAAGAGCCGGTACGCGCCCATCTCGCGCGAGACCTCGTAGTGCTCCCGCTCGAACCCGAACGACCCCGCCATCCCGCAACACCCTGAGTCCACCAGCGACGGCGCGTACCCGGCCGCCTCCAGCGCCCGCAGCGACGGTTCCGCCCCCGCCAGCGCCTTCTGGTGGCAGTGAGCGTGGACCAGCACCTCACCACCCGGACTGCCCGGGAGCAGGTCGCTGACGCCCTCGTCCTCCTCCGCCATCCGCGCGACCAGCTCGTCCAGCAGGACCGCCTGCTCCGCGACTGCCTCTGCCCGCCCATCCGGGAGCAGGTCGCGGTACTCGTCCCGAAGCGTGAGCAGGCAGGACGGCTCCGTCCCGACGATTGGCACCCCCCGCCGCGCGTACGGCTCCAGCCGCGCCACGTTCGCCTCCGCCCAGCCCCGCGCCAGCCCCAGCTGTCCCTTCGAGATCGCCGGACGCCCGCAGCACTCCAGCCCCGGCACGATCGTCACCGCGTACCCCAGCGCCTCCAGCACCTGCACCGCCGCCCGCCCCACCTCGGGGTGGAAGTACTCCGTGAACGTGTCGGCCAGGTACACGGCCTCCCCCCGCAGCGCCTCCCCTCTCGGGGCCGCCCGTCGCGACCACCACCGCCCGAAGCGCCGCGACGCAAACGCCGGCAGCGGACGGCGCCGGTCGATGCCGCCCGCGCGCTCCAGGAGCGCCCGCGCCGGCCCCAGCCGTGCGACCCCGTTCGCAAGTGGCCCGAAGGGGCTCGCGAGGGCGCTCAGCAGCCGGATGCGTGCGAAGGCGCGGTCGCGCAGGGGCGCCCCATGCGCAGCGCTCGCCTGCGCCTGCACCTCGTACTTCAGCTTTGCGAAGTCCACCCCCGAGGGGCACTCCGTCTTGCACGCCTTGCACTCGACGCACAGGTCGAGCGCCTCGTGCATGCGCTCGCTTGTCAGGTCCTCGAGTGGCAGCGCCCCGTTCAGCGCCTGGCGGAGCAGGTTCGCCCGCCCCCGCGTCGAGTGCTCCTCGTCGCCGGTCACCATGAACGACGGACACATCCCGCCGTCGAGCTTCCGGCAGGCGCCCTGCCCGTTGCACTGCTCGGCCGCCCGCGCCAGACCGCCCTCGAAGCCGAAGTCGAGCTCCGTCCGCACCTCCGCGTTCTCCGTCGAAGGGCTCAGCCGCAGGTTGTCGGCGAAGGGCGGCGTGTCGACGATCTTTCCAGGGTTCAGCAGCCCCTGCGGGTCCCACAGCGCCTTCAGCTCCCGGAACGCCCGGGCGAGCTGCGGTCCGAACATCCGCTCCGTGAAGGCGCCCCGCACGATCCCGTCGCCGTGCTCACCGCTGAGCGAGCCGCCGAATTCGAGCACGAGGTCGGCGATCTCCTCCGCTAGCCCCTCCGCGTTCGCCAGCCCCTCCGCGTCCTTCAGGTCGACCACCGGCCGGATATGCAGGCACCCGACGCTCGCGTGCCCGTAGTACGCCGGACGCAGCCCCCGCGCCTTCACGAGCGCGTCGAAGCGCGCCACGTACTCCGCCAGCCGCTCCGGCGCGACCGCCGTGTCCTCCACGAACGCCCCGGGCTTGGCGTCGCCCCGCACGCTCATCAGCAGCCCCAGTCCCGCCTCCCGCATCCGCCACATGCGCTGCTGCTCCGCGGCCTCCCGCGCCACCACCCCTGCATACGCCCCGTTCTCCCCCACGAGCTCGTCCCGCAGCCCCTCGACCTTCCCCTCCACCTCTTCCGCCCGCTCCCCCGCGAACTCGACGAGGAGCAGCGCCCCCGGTTCCCCCTCCACGAACTCGACCAGCTCCCGGAAACCCGCACTCGCCCGGCAGCGCTCGACGATCGTGTCGTCCACGAGTTCGACGGCGGAGGGCCCGTGCGCGTTCGCCCGTACCGTTGCCGCGGCTGCCTCGACGACCGTCCGGAAGTGCAGAGCGGTGAGCATCTTCACCGGCGGGATGGGCACGACCCGGACCGTCGCCTCCGTCACGGTTGCCAGCGTCCCCTCCGACCCCACCACCAGCTTCGCGAGATTGAGCGGCCCGTCCTCCCCCACCTCGTCGAGGTTGTACCCGGAGACCCGCCGCAGGATCTTGGGGAAGCGCTTCTCCACCTCTGCCCGGTGCTCCCGCGCGATCGCCCGCACGCCCCGGTAGATGTCCCCCTCCAGCCCCTCGCGGCCACCCCGCTCCGCAGCCTCGTCCTCGTTCAGCGCCTCCAGCGCCGCCTCCGACCCGTCCGCCAGCACGACTTCGAGCGCGACCACGTTGTCGACGGTCTTGCCGTAGACGCCCGAGTGCGCCCCGCACGAGTTGTTCCCCACGCCCCCGCCGATCGTGGCGCGGTTCGCCGTCGAGGGGTCGATCGGGTACTGCAGCCCGTGCGGACGCAGCGCCTTGTTCAGCTCCGAGAGCACCACGCCCGGCTGCACCCGCGCCGTGCCGTTCTCCGCGTCGACTCCCAGGACCCTCGCCATGTGCAACGTGAAGTCGAGGACGATTGCGTGGTTCACCCCCTGGCCCGAGAGGCTGGTGCCCCCGCCCCGGGGCAGCACGGGCACGCCGTGCGCCCCCGCCACCCGCATCGCGTGCTGCACGTCTGCCGTCGAGCGCGGATAGACGACCGCCACCGGCTCCATCTCGTAGATCGAGGCGTCTGTCGCGTAGAGCAGCCGCCGGTACCGGTCGATCTCGACGTCCCCGGATCCCCCCGACAACCCCGCCGCCAGGTCGCGCGCCAGCGGCGTCAGCGCCTCTTCGCCCCCGTGCAGTAGCTCCCGGGCGCGCGTGACCGTCCCGAACGTCGAGGGCGTGTCCCCCTCGATGGTGCGCCCCGCGACCGTCCCGGCGGGTGGCATGGCCCTAGGCCGGGTCGAACTCGATCCAGAGCTCCCACGGATCGAGGCTGATCGCGATCGGCTTCGGGTCGGAGCCCGGCTTGAAGCGCGGGTTGCGCATCACGTCCATCAGCATGCGGCTGCCGATCACCGTTTCCGTCTGCGCCAGCTGGTAGCCCACGCAGAAGTGCTTCCCCAGCCCGAAGCCGAGGTGGCTGGCCTGCCCGTTGTCGTGGTACCCCGCCCGCAGCGCTCGCCCCACGTACAGGTCGGGCCGCATGACGTCGAACTTGTCCGGGTTCTCGAACACGCGCTCGTCCCGGTTACCTCCGTAGATCGACAGGTTCACGTACGCCCCTTCGGGGATGGTCACCCCGTACTCGGGGAAGGGGATGTCGTGGATCGTGCGGCGCGCCTGCCCGCCTGACGGCGGATGCACGCGCATCATCTCCGTGAAGGCCCGGTCCAGCAGCGACGGGTCGTTCCGTACCAGCTCCCACTGCTCCGGGTTTGCCAGCATCTGGTACCAGAGGTTCGCGATTGCCTTATCCGTCGTCTCTGCGCCCGCCACCAGCAGCAGGCTCGCGAACGACTTGATCTCCTGGAACGTCATCCGGTGCCCGTCCACCTCTGCCACGCACAACCGCGAGATGAGGTCGTCGCCGGGCTTCTTGCTGCGCTCCTGCAGCAGCGGCTCCAGGTAGTCGTGGTACTCCTGGTTCGCCTTGATCCCCGCTGCCCGAATGTCCGGCGGGCCGCCGATGCCGTTCATCATCGCCGGGTACCACTCGTGGAACATGTCGTGCGCGTCCTGCGGCAGGTCCAGCACGTCCAGGATGACGTTTAGGGGCAGGCGCGTGGCGAAGTCGTCGACGATGTCGATGACGCCCGTCTTCGCCGCCTCCTCGGCGATGCGGCGCGCGTGCTTCTCCGTGTACTTCTCGATGAGCGCGATCGAGTTGCGCTCGATGATGGGCAGGAGCGCATCCAGCTTCCGACCCACGAACTCAGGCGCCACGATGTTGCGCAGCTTGTTGTGCTGCTCTCCGTCGTACTCCATCAGCGTCGGCCCGAAGACCGCGCCGATGCCGAGCGCGTTCGGCTGCGCCGAGTAGTTCTCCAGGTCCCGGAAGGCCGCGCAGACGTCGTCGTAGCGCGTGATCATCCAGTTGTCCCCGATCGGGTTGTAGTAGACCGGATGGTGGTCGCGCAGCAGCTTCAGCGTCGGGTACGGGTCGTCCTGGTACTCCCTGCTGAAAAAGATCTCCGGATCGATCTCCGGTTTCGTCATCGTCATTGCTCGTCCTCCTGCCCCCGACGCCGCCCGCCGCAAGCAGATTCGCGCGTCATGGTAGCCGTTTGCCAGACTGCAAGGGCGCGGCCCTAGAAACTTCGCTGAGATGGCAAGACCGTGTAGCCTGCAAAGAATGGCAGAGCCGCACATCCGCATCTTCGTCAGCTCGGTGATGACCCAGGGGTATCTGAGCAACGAGCGAAATGCAGCCTGTGAGGCGATCGAGTCCCTGAAGCTGACTGTCCCGTGGGACTTTGCCCGCGAGCCAGCCCAGGCGGCTACCCCCGGTGCGGCCGCACTTCAAGAACTTGCCCTCAGCGACATTGTTGTCCTGATTCTCGGCAACAGGCACACCCCACCTGTACAGGAGGAACTTGACGAGGCCGAGCGCCTCGGAAAGCCGATCCTCGCCTTTGTCGAGCGAGTGCCGAGCTCTGATGAGTCAAGTGAGCGGCAGGGTGTGGTTGCGTGGTTACGTGACCGTGTCAAGTACCAGGAATTCCTTGGCCTTGAACAGCTCAAGCGAGAGGTCGTGGCCGCTGTGCGGAAGGAGCTGGTTGATGGCTATCGTTCCCGATATCGGGACCGGCTGAAACCTGACGACATTCGGGAACTGACCCACGTTCAATCCACACCTGGCCTGCTCGTCCGGCAAGCAAAGGCAAGTGATCGCGACGCCGTGAGGGAGACGCTCATGGAGCTTGAGCAGTGGTATCCCGACATCCGGCAATGGGTTGAAGAGCGCCTCGAGAGCATCGATGAAGCGGATGACATCCGCGTCGCGGAGATGGATGGGGAGATCGGGGCCGTCGTTGTCGTGAGAAGCAAGAGCGACGACATCCGCAAGTTCGCCACTCTCTACGTGCGACCCACTGCGCGTGGCGCAGCGATTGGGCCCCACATCGTGCGGGAAGAGGTACTTCGTGCGGCCGAGGAGGGTGTTCGCAAGGCATACGTGACGTGCGCCGACGAAATCGCGGATCGCCTTGTCCCCATCCTCGCCCAGAGTGGATTCACACCCGAGGGGGTCTCCCGCGGGCGATATCGCGACGGTGCCGCGGAGTGGGTACTGGGGAAGAACTTTGTCTACGGAGAAGTCACCCCTTCAGACTTCCTGGACTTCGTGAAGACCCGGATGGTCACCGAGGCGGGAGGGGAGATTGTTGAAGACCAGGGCAACGTCTTTTCTGCTCGACTTCCCCGGCTTGGCTTGGCTGGCAGTGCGAGACCGGAACTGATCTGGTATGTGGTCTCTTCGGGGGACAGGCCTGAGGAAGACTACGTAGCGTACAAGGGGCGCTTCGAGCAGCAGTCGTGGACCTTCGTGAGCCTTGGAGGTCGGCCGGCAGATGTTTCCCATGAACTCCATGAGGCCGAGGCGTGGATGGATGCTGCCGACCTCTCCTCGCAGTTCTACCCTGTGGAGCTCGCGAGCCACGGACAGCGGTCGTTGATTGTCACTATCCGGCCTGAGTTTGCTCAGGAGTTGATTCCATCAAGCCGAGCGCCGTCCATGCTGCCTCCGACTCGTCTGCAGGTTCGACCTGACAACGTCTACTACCGGGCTCCCGATCGGTACCAGGAGTTACGGAGGGGCTCCCGACTATTCTTCTACGTTAGCGATCCTGAGCAGCGCATTCGTGGCAGTGCCGGCATAACCGATGTCTTCGTGGGCAACCCCGAGGATTGCTTCGCTCGCTACGGCACGAGGGGCCTCTATGACTACCAGCGCCTTGAGGACATTGCCCAGAACCACGACGGAAAGGTGCTGGCCATCGCCTTTGACTGGTACCGTGAGTTCACGGCGGGGGTCAATCTCCCCAGGCTGCGCAGCATTATCCCGAACTACAACCCGCAGTCTGCCTATCTGGCAAGCGCCGAGTACGCGTCGGCCATCCTCCGAGAGGGATTTCGCCATGCAGAGTAGGGAGCCAAGGCGGATAGTCTTGGCAATTCACGGTCGGCATGCGCGTGCCATCTTGGCTGGTAGTAAGACTCATGAGCTTCGCCGGAGGCTCCCGGCCCTCTCTGCCGGCGACTGCGTGTATCTCTACGAGACGGCGCCGGAGTCCGCCGTCATTGGTGGTTTTCGCGTCAAAGGGGTCAGGCGCGAGTGCCCCAAGGCTATGTGGGATCTCGTTGGCGAAGATGGATTCAAGATCTCCAAGTCGGAGTTTCAAGCCTACGTGGATGGGGCGACAGAAGTGGTTGCCATCGAAGTCGCCGACCCGTTCCGCCTACGCCGTTCCGCCTCGGTGGCAGAACTTGCAGGTGTTGACTCCGCGTTTCGACCTCCACAGAGCGCGACTTTCCTTCGGAGTAGCACTTTGCTGGCCCACTTGCAGGCGCTCGCCCGCAGCCTCCACTCCGTTACTGCCTCCGCCTAGACGGTGCGCCCCGGTCCCCTATCGCGTAGCGTTCGAGAAACCGCGCAGGAGCCCCGTCCCATGCCCGTCGATCCCAACCGCGAGAGCTGGAAGCCCGGCATGCCCTGGGAGCACGCCATCGCCGATGTCGAGTACATCCGCGGGCTCGGCCGCGAGATGGGCGGGCCCGAGCGCATCCAGCGCCAGCACGCCGGCGGCCGCTACACCGTCCGCGAGCGCATCGAGAAGATGGTCGACCCCGGAAGCTTCGTCGAGGCCGGACCCATGGTCGGCGCCGCCGAGTACGACGCAGACGGCAACCTCATCGGCTTCACGCCGGGCGCTTACGTCATGGGCCTCGCCGAGCTCGACGGGAGGCCCGTCGCGATCGGCGGCGACGACTTCACCATCTCCGGCGGCAGCCCCCATAACGTGCGCAAGCACCCCCGCGACTTCATGCAGCCGCTCGCCGTCCAGTACGGCATCCCCTACGTGCAGCTCGTCGAGGGCGTCGGTCACAGCTCAAAGGCCGATGAGGCCGAGGGCCACATGGGCCTCCCCGCCGGCGACATGTGGTGGCGCGCCGTCGAGATGCTGCGCACCGTCCCCGTCGCCGCTGGCATCATGGGCTCCGTCGCGGGAGCCCCCGCCGCCTTCGCCCTCATGTCCCACTTCACCGTCATGGTGAAGGGCCAGTCCCAGATCTTCCCCTCCGGCCCGCCCGTCGTGCGCCGGGCCATCGGCGAGGATCTCGACAAGGAACAGCTCGGCGGCGCGAAGATGCACGTCCACGAGAGCGGCCAGGTCGACAACGAAGCCGAGTCCGAGGAGGACGCCTTCGACCAGATCAAGCGCTTCCTCTCCTATCTCCCCAACACGACCGGCGACGTCGCCCCCCGCGTCGAGACCGGCGACCCGCCCGACCGCTGCCCCGAGGCGCTGCTCAACCTCATCCCGCCCAACCGCAAGCGCGGGTACGACGCCCGCAAGCTCGTCGAGCACGTCGTCGACAACGGCGAGTTCTTCGAGATGCGCCGCCACTACGCGGGCGCCATCATCACCGCCTTCGCCCGCCTCGACGGCTACCCAGTTGGCGTCCTCGCCAGCGACCCGATGAAGCTCGCCGGCGCCATGGACGGGGACGTGGCCGACAAGTACACCCACTTCGTCGACCTCTGCGACACCTTCAACCTGCCCCTCCTGATCTTCCTCGACATGCCCGGCTTCATGCTCGGCTCCCACGCCGAGCGCAAGGCGACGATGCGCCGCGGCGTGCGCGCCCTCATCGCCAGCGCCGAGGCGGACGTGCCCAAGATCGAGTTCAACGTGCGCAAGTCCTACGGCGTCGCCGCCGACGCCCCCAACAGCGTCGGGCTCCCGAACGGACTCAACCTGCGCTTCGGCTGGCCCGCGGGTGAGTGGGGCGGCATCCCCATCGAGGGCGGCGTGGCCGCCGCCTACCGCCGCGAGATCGAGGCCGCCACCGACCCCGACGCCCACCGCGAGGCCATCGAGGAGCGCCTCCTCCGCCTCCGCTCGCCCTTCCGCGCCGCCCACCGCGGCGACGTCATCGACCTGATCGACCCCCGGGACACCCGCCGCCTCGCCTGCACGTTCGTCAAGCTCGCGCAGCCCGCCCTCGCGCGGCTCGCCAGCCGCCCCAAGCGCGCCGTCCGCCCCTGAGCGTTTGTGGCATCATGAGTGGCGAGGACTGAAATGATTGTCACCGTCACTGTCCGTGCCCGCTACTGCGACGGAACGCTGCAGCTGCTCGAGCCCCTCGATGTCGTCGACTTCGAGGAAGGCGCCGAGGTTGCGATGACGGTTCGCGGGATACTCCCGCCCGAGAGCAACGATGACCCGGACGACGCCTGGGCCGACCTGGACCGATCGCTCCGCGAGCGGCGGAATGGTCCCTCGGTCACCACCGCCACCTTCTGTCGAGGCGCCTTTACACCGGCAACGCCCCTGCAGTTCGAAGAGGGCGAAATGGTCAGGCTTACGGTAGGCAAAGTTCCGCCCGGCGAAGGCGAAGCAGACGAACTCATCGAGATAACTTTCGAACACCGGGTCACTAGTTCACGACCCGTGCCGGTCCCGTAACCCGTTGGCGCCCGCTTCCTAGAGCCGCTCCAGTTCTCGTGCCCGCCGTTCTTCGAATTCCGCGTCAGTCAAGAGGCCGCGGTCTCGGAGTTCTGCCAACGTGAGTAGGTTGTCTGCCGCCTCACTCGACCTAGGGGCTTGGGAACTCTCCGGTGCTTCTCTCAAGTTTGGCGCGACTAGCAGGACGACGAGGCCCACCACAAACCCCAGCCAGCCGAGCAGCGCCCACAGCGCCCAAGCCCAGCTACGGCCTCGGTTCTTGGCTACCAAGTAGAGGATGAGTCCTGGCAGGGCCCAAACAAACGCCACGAAGAACAGCAGGATTACCAGTTCTAGCGGTCCCAATGGCCCCACCAACAATGCTAGGAGTATGAGCCCCATGTTATGCGGGCACGGCCTCCCGCGCCTTCGTGAACTCCAGGTGCAGCTCGTACAGCCCCAGCATGATGCCCGGCTGGTGCTTGAAGTCGTTCTTGGCCGTGGCCAGCTTCAACTCGTCGATGCGGTCCAGCATCACGTCCACGGCGATGTTCTGCTCCAGGCGCGAGAGCCCCGCCCCCGGGCAGCCCCGCGGCCGGATCGAGAACGTCAGGTGCTTGCCCGGGCTCTTGCGGTCCAGCCGGATCTCGTCCGGCGCCTCGCACAGTTCCGGGTCGCGGTTCGCCGCCGCCCAGCGCAGATGCAGCAGCGACCCGGCGGGGATCTTTACGCCGCGGATCTCCGTATCGCGCGCGACCATGCGGCCCGAGAGCCCCTGCGTCGGCGCGTAGAGGCGCAACGCCTCCTCCACGAAGAAGCGCACCTTCGAGCGGTCCGCCCGCAGTTCCTCGACGATCTCGGGGTGCTGCGCCAGCAGCATCGCCTCCGAGGTGAGCGCGTACTGCGTTGTCTCGTTCCCGCCGATGTGCATCCCCGAGACGACGCTGATGATGTCGCCGTCGGCCAGCGGCTTGCCCTGGTACTCGACCTCCGTCAGGAACGTGATCATGTCGTCCTTCGGGTTGCGGCGCTTCTCGTCGATCTGCTCCTGGATGTAGCGGTTGAACGCGACGAGGGCCTTGGCGTTGTCCTCCTCGTCCGGGTCCTCCATCTGGCTCTTCGGGCCGAAGCCGTAGACGAAGCGGCGCACCTGCGCCTCCTCCCACTTCTTCGTCATCGGCATGTCCTCGAGCGGGAACCCCAGGATCGTCGAGATCACGGCCTGCGGCAGCGGGGCCGCGAACTCCGTCACGAACTCGACCTCGCCCCGGTCGATCCAGTTGTCCATCAACCGGTTCGCGTGGCCCGTGATCATCTCGCGGTGCTGGAGCGCCCCGGAGGCGCCCACCCACGGCTCCGTCAGCGTCTCGCGGTGCAGCTTGTGCGTCTCGATGTCGGGCCGCAGCCGCTCCCGCGCCGTCACGACCTCGCCGAAACCCTCGTCCTCGAAGATCTCGTCGTGGATCTTGCTCGTGCCCGAGGCCCCCGGGCCGACGCGTGAGGGAAACAGGTCCGGGTCGCGCACCACCTTGCGGATGTCCTCGTACTTCGTCAGCACGAAGGCGTCCGAGCCCGGCTCGTAGCCCTGGCCGGGCAGCCGCAGCACCGGCTCCTCTGCCTGCAGCAGCTTGTAGGAGTCGTACCAGTGCTCCTGGGCGCCCGGCGCGAAGAGGTCGACCTCTCCCACGCTCATCGGGCACGCCGCCTGGGGCATCGCCTCAAAGTCTTCTCGGTTCGCGGCCATCGTTGGTCCCTTTCGGGCCGGACACAGGAGGCTCCGGCCCTGCCGTAGCTGGAAAGTGCAGGAATTATAGCGACTATGACAGGTCGCCGAACCGGGCCCCGCTACCTTGCCGAGCCCCCGGAAACCGTCAGTAGGGCCCCCGTCGTGAAGCTCGACGCCTCCGAGGCGAAGTAGAGCGCCGCCCCCGCGATCTCCCCCGCCTGCCCGCCCCGCGCCAGCAGGATCGTGCTCTCCGCCCGCGCCTCGAACGCCTCCATGTCCCACGCCTTCGAGATGTCGGTCAGGAACGGTCCCGGGATGATGCAGTTCACCCGCACCTTCGGGGCAAATGTGCGCGCGAACCCGATCGTCAGGTTGTTCAGCCCCGCCTTCGCCGCCCCGTAGGCGAGCGCGTTCGGACCAGGGCTCTGGGAGGCCGTGCTCGAGACCATGATCACCGAGCCCCCGTCCCCCTCGGCCATGCGCGTCGCGATGTTCGCCGTCAGACGGAACGGACCCTTCAGGTTCACGTCCAGCACTTTGTCGTACAGCGCTTCGCTCACGTTGCTGACGTGGTCGTACAGGGGCGACAGCCCCGCGTTGTTCACGAGCACGTCCACCCTGCCGAACTCGGCGTAGGCCCTCTCCGCCAGCGCGTCCAGCTGCTCCCACTCCCCCACGTGGCACGACACCGGCAGCGCCCGCCGCCCCGTCTCCGCCCGTACCTCCTCCGCCAGCGCCTCGCACGACTCCAGCTTGCGGCTCGCGATCACCACGTCCGCCCCCGCCCGCGCGAAGCTGCGCACCATCGCCGCCCCCAGCCCGCGGCTTCCGCCCGTCACGAGCGCCACCTTCCCGCCCAGGTCGAACAGCTCCGCCGCTTCGCTCATGACGCCTCCTTCCGGCCAGCTGGCATGATACGGCCCGCCCCTAGCCGTGGTGGGAAGGCAAATCGCGCCAGGAGACGCGCCGGCGCGGCACCAGCGGCCGCACCTCGTCCCAGCGCTGGAACACCGTCACCGCCCCCGCCATGAAGGCCCGCGTCACGGTCTCGCGCAGCTCGCGCTCGCCTCCGCCCGGCTGCCCGCGAAGGGCTGGCGGCTGCTGCTTCCAGTACGCCTCCGCCCACTCCGCCACCATTTCGCCGAGCTTCTCGCCCGCTTCGTCGTTCGTCCGTTTCTCAGCCATGCGCCCGCTCCCCTGCTGGCCTTCCGCAGAGTGTACGGCGCGGGCGAAGCGGCGCGTTCGGAAAGAACGCCAGCCCCGATGGTTGCGATCGCAGTACGGATAGCCGAGAATCCCGTGAATCGCGCGGGGGCCGTGATCGGGCCCGTTCGCGCAAGGGGGGATGGCGAGACCGGCGGGAGGCACCCTTCCCGGCGCTCAGGTCAAAGCTCATGACCCGTTACATCGTCCGCAGACTGATTGCCGTCCCCTTCATGCTGCTGGGCATCTCCTTCGTGCTCTTCATGCTGCTCTACATCCGCCCGGGCAGCGCTGCCTTCGCGGCCATCGGGTCCGTCGGCGACGCCGACCCGCGCGCGTTCGAGAAGTTCGAGGAACGCTTCGGGCTCAACCGCCCCTGGTGGGAGCAGTACGGCGACTGGCTGTGGGGCGCCCTCCAGGGTGACCTCGGCGAGCGTCTCACCCCGCCCCACGACGACGTGATGGGCGACATCATCGAGGTCCTGCCCAACACCCTCGAAATCGGCCTCCTCACCATCTTCATCTCCGCCGTCATCGGCATTTCCGTGGGGGTCCTCTCCGCCGTTCGCAGAAACAGCATCCTCGACTATGCCTTCCGGGGGATCACGATCATGGGGATCTCGATCCCCAACTTCTGGTTCGCGATCCTCGTGATCTACCTGCCCGCTCTCTGGTGGGGATGGACCCCCGCCCGCCAGTGGGTCGTGTTCACTGATGACCCCATCTACAACCTCTCCCTCGCCGTCTGGCCGGCGGTGACGCTCGCCCTCGCCAGCGCCGCCGGCATGGCGCGCTTCGTCCGGACCTCCATGCTCGAGGTGCTCTTCTCCGACTACGTGCGCACGGCCCGCGCCAAGGGCCTCCGCGATCGCAGCGTCATCTGGGGCCACGTGTTCCGCAACTCCCTCATCCCCGTAATTACGCTCGTCGGCCTGCAGCTCGGCGCGGTGCTGGGCGGGGTCGTGATCGCGGAGCAGCTCTTCACGGTACCCGGCCTCGGCAGGCTCTCTCTCGAAGGCGTGACGGATCAGGATTACCCGGTCGTGCTCGGCACGATCATGGTCTTCTCCTTCGTCTTCGTCCTCGTGACGCTCCTCGTCGACATCCTGTACACGGTCATTGACCCAAGGATTCGGTACTAGCCATGGCACAGGAGCAGTCAGCCCTCGAGCTCGAATACGCGATTCCGCCACGCCAGCGCTTCAACCCGCTCAAGTGGGCGCGCCGGGAGCCGTTCGGCGCCTTCGGGTTCTCCCTGATTGTCTTCATCGTCTTCATGTCCGCCGCGGCCCCCGTGCTCAGAACCGCGCCGCCCAACGAGTTCGCCGTTGGTCCGCCCCTTGCCGGCCCGAACACCGAAAACTGGTTCGGGACGACCGCGCGCGGCAAGGACGTCTGGTCCCGCGTGCTCTTCGCCGGACGCATCTCGCTCAAGATCGGCGTCGCCACCGTGCTCCTCGGCACGCTCGGCGGAACCCTTATCGCGCTCCTCTCCGCTTACGCGGGCGGCGCCGTCGACTTCGCCGTCGGCCGAGTCGCGGACATGTTCATCGCGATCCCCGGCCTGCTCTTAGCACTGGTGCTGCACTCCTCGATCAGCGCCGACCTTCCTGACTTACCGGGGCTCCAACGCGAAGAGCTCTACCTGGTGGTAGCCATTTCCCTGTTCTTCATGCCGGGCACCTACCGGATCATGCGTGGCATCGTGCTCGAGCTGCGCGAGTCCACCTACGTCGAGGCTGCCCAGGTCATCGGGTCGAGCAGTTTCCGCATCATGTGGCGGCATATCGCCCCCAACATGTTCGGTCTCATGATCGTCATCACGAGTATCTCGCTCCCGGCCGCCATCCTGGCCGAAGCCAGCCTGAGCTTCCTCGGTCTGGGCGTGCCCATCGGTGGCCTTGATGCCGTCCCGTCGTGGGGCGCCGACCTCTCCGGCAGCTCCCGCCGCTTCTTCAGCGTGGCGCCGTGGCTGGCGGTCTTCCCGGGTCTCGCGCTCGCGATCACCGTCTTCGGGTTCAACATTTTCGGGGACTCGCTCCGCGATACCCTCGACCCGAGGCTCCGGGGCCGGATCTAGCCGTCAACGCGTCTTTCCCGAAAATTGCCCGAGTGGGAACGCTCGCTACCCTTCCCTGCGTATAGCTCTCAGGAGGCGCCATCGTGGCGCGAATTCCGAATTCGGGAGGAACTCAGTCCATGCGCGATAACGAGAACTACTGGCAGAGGCTCCGGCGCCGTCCGGTCACCCGCCGCAGTTTCCTGGTCGGGAGCGGCGTAGCCGCTGCCGGCTCCGCCGCAATCCTCGCGGGCTGTGGCGACGACGATGACGACGACACCGCGGCGCCCGCGGCCACTCAGGCTGCTGCCGCCACGCAGGCCGCCGCAGCCGCCACCGAGGCTGCCGGCGACGATCAGGCCGCAGCCGCCACCGAGGCCGCTGCTACCGAAGCTGCCGCCCAGGCCGATCCCGATGCGGACAAGCGCGGCGGCACCCTCAACCTGTGGAAGACGGAAGAGGACGCCGGCCTCGATCCCGGCGTGTTCCACCTCAACAACACCGAGGTCATCTACTCGACGATGACCCAGCCCTACACCTATCAGCCCACCAAGAACCTCATCGCCATGGACGGCATGGTGGGCTTCGAGCAGGTCGACCCGACGACCTTCGTGTGGAGCATCCGCCCCGGCATGAAGTTCCACAACGGCGATGCCGTCGACTCCGAGGCCGTGGCCTTCAGCTTCGGCCGGCTGGAGAAGCTGTACCGCGCGCTGGACGGGACGCACACGACCCGCACCGGCTACGCCTTCGTCGACAGCTTCGAGGCGACCGACGAGCTGACGGTGGCGGAGCACTGGGCGCGGCCGAACGCGGACGCTCCCATCTACCGCGCGCGCCACTACTATTCCTTCCTGAACCCGCGGGTCGTGGAGGAGCACGGCAAGTTCGAGGGCTCCTACGAGCATGCGGACGGGACGGTCGAGGATGTGTATAGCGTCCAGGAGCTCCCGCACGGCTCCGGGAGCGGTCCCTACACGCTCACCAAGCGGGACGCCACCGGCACGCGCGTCGAGCGCTGGCCGGACTACCACAAGCACACCCCGGCGGATGACGGCTTCGTCGAGGACGGTCCCTACATCGACGCCTGGGAGACGCGAGTCATCCCCGACGCCGTTGCGGCCAAGGCCGCGTTCCTCGCCGGTGACCTCGACGTCTTCACGACGGTCGACCCCCTCGAGGTTCCTGAGTTCGAGGGCCAGGACCACGTCAACATCGTCGAGATTCCCGGCGGTGGCCGCGCCATGCAAGGTATGGACGGCGGCAAATTCCACGACAAGCGCTCGCGGCAGGCGCTCCAGAAGGCGTTCGACTACGAGGGCTTCATCGCGGCCATCCGCCCCCTCGGCGGCATGTACGCGGCCCCTATCTCCGACCTCCTGCCGGCCTACCAGAAGCTGAGCCAGCAGGACCTGCAGCAGTGGTACCGCTTCGACCCGGCCGAGGCTCAGGCCCTCTGGCAGGCCGCCGACTTCGAGGTTCCCGTCGACAACATCAAGATCTTCCAGTCGACGGGCGCGCCCCTGCAGCACGAGATCAGCGACTTCCTGGCGCAGTCGATTGAGAAGGCGCTGGGGCCGATCGGCATCACCGCCGAGGTGGAGGCTGTCGACGGCAACTCGTGGGCGGCCCGCGCGGTCGACCGCAGCACCGACGTCAAGGACTGGGAGATTCTCAGCTACGGCACGGGCGACCGGGGAAGCACGACCGGCATCCCCAACGACTCGTACCTCATCGACTACGACCCGCGCGCCTACGGCTTCAATGCGTTCAACCACTATCTGGAATCGCCGCGCAAGGAGATCGCCGAGGACTCCGCGACGATCATCGACATGCTGAACGCGCAGGAGGCGGAGACGGACCCCGAGGCCCGCGCCGCCCTCCTCACCGAGGTGCAGACCTGGATCCTGGACCGGCACTGGTGCAACTGGCGTCTGCCGGTGAGCTCCGTCGCCTACTTCGGCTTCAGCTCGAGGCTGCAGGACCAGGGCGTTGCCGACTGGGTCAATCTGTACGACCGGCGCCGTGAGTCCATGTGGCTCAAGAAGGACGCCTAGCCACTCCGAACACGGAGCGCTCACGGGCGCTCGACCAGCGCAGCGAAGGGCCCGCCCGCAAGGGTGGGCCCTTTGGCTTGGCATATCCGCAGTAGACGGAAGTCCGTATACTGCGCAAATCCCAAATCTTGGGGAGGGGAATCGCGCATGCGTGATAACGAGAACTACTGGCAGAGGCTGAGGCGCCGACCGGTTAGCCGGCGCAGCTTCCTGGTCGGGAGCGGCTTGGCCGCGGCCGGCTCCGCCGCAATCCTCGCGGGTTGCGGCGACGACGACGATGACGACGACGACGCAGCTGCCCCCGCAGCCACACAGGCTGCTGCGACGCAGGCTGCCGCTGCCGCCACTGAGGCTGCTGCCGAAGAGCAGGCAGCCGCAGCCACCGAGGCCGCCGCAGCTACGCAAGCGGCTGCCCAGGAAGATACCGGCCCAGACAGGCACGGCGGCACCCTGCTGAACTGGAAGACGGAAGAGGATGCGGGTCTCGACCCCGGCGTCTTCCACCTGAACAACCGCGAGATCCACAACGGCACGATGACGCAGCCGTACACGTACCAGGCGACCAAGAACCTGATCGCCATGGACGGCATGGTGGGCTTCGAGCAGGTCGACCCGACGACGTTCGTGTGGAGCGTCCGCCCCGGCATGAAGTTCCACAACGGCGACCCCGTGGACGCCGAGGCCGTGGCCTTCAGCTTTGGCCGCCTGGAGAAGCTCTACCGCGCGCTGGACGGCACGCACACCACGCGCACCGGCTATGCCTTCGTCGATAGCTTCGACGCGACTGACGAGCTGACGGTGACGGAGAGCTGGGCGAGGCCGAACGCGGATGCTCCCGTGTATCGCGCGGCCCACTACTACTCCTTCCTGAACCCCCGCATGGTCGACGAGTTCGGCAAGTTCGAGGGCTCCTACGAGCGCGCCGACGGAACCGTCGAGGACGTCTACAGCGTCCAGGAGCTCCCGGCCGGCTCGGGCAGCGGTCCCTACACGATGACGAAGCGGGATTCGACCGGCACGCGCATTGAGCGCTGGCCGGACTACCACAAGCACACCCCGGCCGACGATGGCTTCGTCGAGGATGGGCCCTACATCGACTCGTGGGAGACGCGCATCATCCCCGATGCGGTGGCCGCCAAGGCCGCCTTCCTCGCCGGCGACCTCGACGTCTTCACGACGGTCGACCCCCTTGAGGTTCCCGAGTTCGAGGGCCAGGACCACGTCAACATCGTCGAGATCAAGGGCGATGGCGGGCTCTGCATGCAGGGCATGGACGGTGGCAAGTTCCACGACAAGCGTTCGCGGCAGGCGCTGCAGAAGTCGCTTGACTACGAGGGCTTCATCGCGGCCATCCGCCCACTCGGTGGCCAGTACGCCGCCCCCATCACCGACCTCCTGCCGGCCTACCAGAAGCTGAGCCAGCAGGAGCTGCAGGAGTGGTACCGGTTCGATCCGGCCGAGGCCCAGGCCCTCTGGCAGGCCGCCGACTTCGAGGTTCCCGTCGACAACATCAAGATCTTCCAGTCGACGGGCGCGCCCCTGCAGCACGAGATCAGCGACTTCCTGGCGCAGTCGATTGAGAAGGCGCTGGGGCCGATCGGCATCACCGCCGAGGTGGAGGCTGTCGACGGCAACTCGTGGGCGGCCCGCGCGGTCGACCGCAGCACCGACGTCAAGGACTGGGAGATTCTCAGCTACGGCACAGGCGACCGCAGTGGCACGGACGGAATCCCCAACAACAGCTTCCTCATCAACTACGACCCGCGCGCCTACGGCTTCAACGCCTTCAACCACTATCTCGAGTCGCCGCGACCCGAGATCGCCGAGGGCTCGGCCACGATTATCGAGATGCTGAACGCTCAGGAGGCGGAGACGGACCCCGAGGCCCGTGGCGTCCTCCTCACCGAGCTCCAGCGCTGGATCCTCGATAACCACTGGTGCAACTGGCGGCTGCCCGTCAGCTCCATCTCGTACTTCGGCTTCAGCTCCAGGCTGCAGGACCAGGGCAGCGCCGACTGGCTCAACGGCTACAGTCTGCGCCGCGAGTCCATGTGGCTCGAGCAGGGCTAATCGTTTCGAACCCCGGGCGCTCGTAGAGCGCTCGATCAGCACAGGAAAGGGCCCGCCCGCAAGGGTGGGCCCTTTCTATTTGCTGTACCCGTTCCCGAGCGGAAGTCCCTATACTGCGCGAATCCCAAATCTGAGGAGGGAATCTCGTATGCGCGACAACGAGAACTATTGGCAGAGGCTCCGCCGCCGGCCCCTAACGCGGCGCAGCTTCCTCGTAGGCAGCGGCGTAGCCGCAGCCGGCTCCGCTGCAATCCTCGCGGGTTGCGGCGATGACGACGACGATGACGACGACGCGGCTGCGCCCGCCGCCACGCAGGCTGCCGCTGCGACGCAGGCCGCCGCTGCCGCGACCGAGGCTGCTGCCGAGGAGCAGGCCGCCGCAGCCACCGAGGCGGCCGCAGCCACGCAGGCTGCTGCCCAGGAGGAGGCCGGCCCCGACAAGCACGGCGGTACCCTCAAGCTCTGGAAGACGGAAGAGGACGCCGGCCTGGACCCGGGCGTGTTCCACCTGAACAACACCGAGGTCATCTACTCGACGATGACCCAGCCCTACACCTACCAGCCCACCAAGAATGTTTTTGCCATGGACGGCATGGTCGGCTTCGAGCAGGTCGACCCGACCACCTTCGTGTGGAGCATCCGCCCCGGCATGAAGTTCCACAATGGCGACCCCGTCGACTCCGAGGCCGTGGCCTTCAGCTTTGGCCGCCTCGAGAAGCTCTACCGGGCGCTGGACGGGACGCATACGACGCGCACCGGCTTCGCCTTCGTCGACAGCTTCGAGCCGACCGACGACCTGACGGTGACCGAGCACTGGGCGCGGCCGAACGCGGACGCTCCCGTGTACCGCGCGCGCCACTACTACTCCTTCCTGAACCCGCGCGTCGTCGATGAGTTCGGCAAGTTCGAGGGTTCCTACGAGCATGCCGATGGCACCGTCGAGGACGTGTACAGCGTGCAGGAGCTCCCGCACGGCTCGGGCAGCGGTCCTTTCACGATGGTGAAGCGGGATGCCACCGGAACCCGCCTTGAGCGCTGGCCGGATTACCACAAGCACACTCCGGCGGACGACGGCTTCGTCGAGGACGGGCCCTACATCGACACCTGGGAGACGCGCGTCATCCCCGACCAGACCGCAGCCAAGGCCGCGTTCCTGGCGAGCGACCTTGACGTGTTTGCCCCTGTCGACCCGCTGGAGCTTCCCGAGTTCGACGGCCTCGACCACATCAACATCGTTGAGCTTCCCGCCGGTGGCCGCTCCTCGCAGGGCATGGACGGCGGCAAGTTCCACGACAAGCGCGCGCGACAGGCGCTGCAGAAGGCCTTCGACTACGAGGGCTTCATTGCCGCCATCCGCCCGCTCGGCGGCAAGTACGCGGCCCCGATTACTGATCTTCTGCCGGCGTACCAGAAGCTCAGCCAGTCGGACCTCCAGCAGTGGCTTCGCTTCGATCCCGCTGAGGCGCAGGCCCTCTGGCAGGCGGCGGACTTCGTCGTTCCCGTCGACAACATCAAGGTGTTCATGCCGACGGGCTCGCCCCTGCAGCATGAGATCAGCGACTTCATGGCGCAGTCGCTGGAGAAGGCGCTCGGACCCATCGGCATTACCGCCGAGGTCGAGGCCGTTGACGGCAACTCCTGGGCGGCCCGCGCGGTCGACCGCAGCACCGACATCAAAGACTGGGAGATTCTCAGCTACGGCGACGGCGCTGCCGGCGGCACGACGGGCGTCCCCAACGACTCAAGCCTCATCCACTACGACCCGCGCGCCTACGGCTTCAATGCGTTCAACCACTACCTCGAGTCGCCGCGCCCCGAGATTGCCGAGGGTTCCGCGACGATCATCGACATGTTGAACGCCCAGGAAGCCGAGACCGATCCCGAGGCCCGTGCTGTCCTCCTTACCGAGCTCCAGAGCTGGATCCTGGACAACCACTGGTGCAACTGGGGTTTGCCCATCAGTTCCGTGTCCTACTACGGCTTCAGCGCGAGGCTGCAGGACCAGGGGGTCGCGGACTGGCTCAACTTCTACGACCGGCGCCGCGAGTCCATGTGGCTCCAGAAGGGCTAATCGTTCTTTCCAGCAGGGCGCTCGCCGAGCGTCCCAACTGGCCAGCAGAGGGCCCGCCCAGATGGGCGGGCCCTTTCCTTTGTCCTCCCTACCCCCTTGCGCCCGTGCGTATACTGTGCCAATCCCAAATTCCTGGGGAGGGGTATCTGAGTGCGCGATAACGAGAACTATTGGCAGAGGCTCCGCCGCCGGCCGGTGAGCCGGCGCAGTTTCCTTGTTGGCAGCAGCGTCGCTGCGGCTGGCTCCGCCGCCATCCTCGCGGGTTGTGGCGACGACGACGATGATGACGAGCCCGCCGCCGCCACCCAGGCAGCCGCCGCCACCGAGGCTGCCGCGACCGAAGCTGCCGCCGCCGCCACTGAGGCAGCGACCGAAGCTGCCGCCGCTGCGACGGCTGCCGCCACCGAGGCTGCCGCTGCTGCGGCGGACGACTCCCACAAGCGCGGCGGCACCCTCAAGATGTGGAAGACGGAGGAGGACGCGGGTCTCGACCCCGGCGTGTTCCACGTTGCCAACACCGAGGTTCTGTACTCGACGTTGACTCAGCCCTACACCTACCAGCCCACCAAGAACCTGTTCGCGATGGACGGCATGGTGGGCTTCGAGCAGGTCGATCCGACGACCTTCGTGTGGAGCATCCGCCCCGGCATGAAGTTCCACAACGGCGATGCCGTCGACTCCGAGGCCGTGGCCTTCAGCTTCGGCCGCCTGGAGAAGCTGTACCGCGCGCTGGATGGGACGCACACCACGCGAACCGGCTTCGTCTTCGTCGACAGCTTCGAACCGTCGGACGAGTTGACGGTCACGGAGCACTGGAACCGCCCCAACGCGGACGCGCCGGTGTACCGGGCCCGTCACTACTACTCGTTCATCAACCCCCGCATGGTCGATGAGCACGGCAAGTTCGAGGGCTCCTACGAGCATCCCGATGGGACGATCGAGGACATCTACAGCATCCAGACGCTTCCCCCCGGGTCCGGAAGCGGTCCCTACACGCTCACGAAGCGGGACACGACCGGCACGCGCGTGGAGCGCTGGCCCGACTACCACAAGCACAGCCCGGCGGACGATGGCTTCGTCGAGGACGGCCCCTACATCGATGCCTGGGAGACACGCATCATCCCCGACAACGTGGCCGCCAAGGCCGCCTTCCTCGCAGGCGACCTTGATGTCTACGCCGGCGTGGACCCGCTCGAACTTCCCGAGTTCGACGGCCAGGACCATGTCAAAATCGTCGAGCTGCCTGCCGGCGGCTTCGCCGGGCAGGGCATGGACGGTGGCAAGTTCCACGACAAGCGCTCGCGGCAGGCACTGCAGAAGGCCTTCGACTACGAGGGCTTCATCGCGGCCATCCGCCCCCTCGGCGGCGCCTACGCCGCTCCTATCTCCGACCTCCTCTCGGCCTACCAGAAGCTGGGCCAGGAGGATCTCAAGCAGTGGCTTCGCTACGACCCGCAGGAAGCCCGCCAGCTCTGGGCGGCTGCCGACTTCGAGGTGCCCGTCGACAAGATCAAGGTCTTCCAGTCGACCGGAGATCCGCTGATGCACGAGATCAGCGACTTCATGGCGCAGACCCTGGCGAAGGCGCTCGACATCGAGACGGAAGTCGAAGCCGTCGACGTCAACACCTGGGCGGCTCGCGCCGTCAACCGCGACGAGCCGGTCAAGGACTGGGAGATCCTCAGCTACGGTACCGGCACCAGCGGTGGGACGACGGGCGTGCCCAACGACACCCACCTCATCCACTACGACCCGCGAGCCTACGGCTTCAACGCCTTCAACCACTACGCGGAGTCGTCACGCAAGGAGATCGCCGAGGGCTCGGTCACGATCTCCGAAATGCTGAACGCCCAGGAGGCCGAGACGGACGTCGAGGCCCGGGCCGAGCTGCTCACCGAGGTCCAGCGCTGGATCCTCGACAATCACTGGTGCAACTGGAAGCTGCCCAACAGCACGGTCTCCTACTACGGCTTTAGCTCGAGGCTGCAGGACCAGGGCATCGCGGACTGGTTGAACTTCTACGACCGGCGCCGCGAGTCCATGTGGCTCCAGGAGTCCTAACCCTTCCGGCCACCGGGCGCCTCCGCGCGCTCGACCAGCACAGCAAGGCCCGCCCCCCGGGGCGGGCCTTGCTCTTGCGTACGGTCGCCACTGGGTATACTGGGGCAACCCCAAATCTGGGGAGGGATCGGTCTCCATGCGTGACAACGAAAACTATTGGCAGAGACTCCGCCGCCGGCCGCTGAGCCGTCGCAGTTTCCTTGTTGGCAGCGGCGTTGCCGCGGCCGGCTCCGCCGCCATCCTCGCGGGTTGCGGCGACGATGATGATGACGACGCGGCTGCGCCTGCGGCCACCCAGGCCGCCGCGGCCACGCAGGCTGCCGCTGCCGCCACCGAGGCTGCTGCCGAAGAGCAGGCCGCTGCCGCCACCGAGGCTGCCGCAGCCACCGAAGCCGCCGCGCAGGCCGAACCCGAGGCCGACAAGCACGGTGGCACGCTGAGGTTGTGGAAGACCGGGGAGGACGCCGGTATGGACCCGGGCATCTTCCACGTGCTCAACACCGAAGTGACCCATGCCACCATGACCCAGCCGTACACCTACCAGCCGACGAAGAACCTCTTCGCGATGGATGGCATGACCGGCTTCGAGCAGGTGGACCCCACGACCCTCGTGTGGACCCTCCGCCCGGGCATGCAGTTCCACAACGGCGACCCCGTGACCTCGGAGGCGGTGGCCTTCAGCTTTGGTCGCCTCCCCAAGCTGTATCTGGCTCTGGGTGGTACGCACGTCACCAGCTCCGGGTTCGACTTCGTGGACGAGTTCGAGGCCTCGGACGAGAGCACGATTGTCGAGCACTGGAGCCGCCCCAACGCCGACGCCACCATCTACCGTGCGCGCCACTACTACTCGTTCATCAACCCCCGCATGGTCGAGGAACACGGCAAGTTCGAGAGTGCGGTCGAGCTGCCCGACGGCACGACGGAAGACATGTACAGCATCCACGACCTGCCCGAGGGCACGACGAGCGGCCCCTACAGGCTTGTCGAACGAAACGCGACGGGCACCCGGCTGGAGCGCTGGGCCGACTACCACAAGCACACCCCCGCCGACGACGGCTTCGTCGAGGACGGGCCCTACATCGACGAATGGCAGACGCGAATCATCCCCGACCAGGTGGGCGCGAAGGCCGCCTTCCTGGCCGGCGACCTCGACGTCTTCGCGGCCGTCGACCCGCTGGAGCTTCCCGAGTTCGAGGGCCAGGACCACGTGAAGGTGTACGAGGTGCCTGCCGGCGGGCGCTCCTCCCAGGGCATGGACGGGGGCAAGTTCCACGACAAGCGCTCCCGCCAGGCGCTGCAGAAGGCGTTCGACTACCAGGGCTTCATCGAGGCCATTCGCCCACTCGGTGGCCAGCTGGCCGCCCCGATTTCCGACCTCCTGCCCCACTACCAGAAGCTGAGCCAGCAGGAGCTGGCCACCTGGTACCGCCACGACCCGCAAGAGGCCCGCGCCCTCTGGGCGGCGGCGGACTTCATCCATCCCATCGAGAAGCTCAAGGTCTTCCAGTACACCGGCCCGCCTCTGCAGCATGAGATCAGCGACTATGTCGCTCAGTCGATCGCCACCTCGCTCGGCATCGAGACCGAGGTCGAGGCCGTCGACATCAACAGCTGGGCGGCCCGCGCGAACGACCAGAGCCAGGATGTGAAGGACTGGGACATCCTCAGCTACGGTACCGGCGACAGCGGCGGTACCACCGGCCTCCCCAACGACAGCCACCTCATCAACTACGACCCCCGTGTCTACGGGTACGTCGCCTTCAACCACCGCGCCGACTCACCCCGCAAGGAGATCGCCGAAGACTCGGTCACCCTCATCGGGATGCTGGAGGCGCAGGAGGCGGAGACCGACACCGAGGCCCGCGCCGAGATCCTTACCGATGTCCAGCGCTGGATCCTCGACAACCACTGGTGCAACTGGGGCCTCCCCATCAGCTCCGTGTCGTACTACGGCTTCAGCTCCCGCATGCGGGACTTCGGCCTCAACGACTGGCTCAACCTCTATGGCCTCCGTCGCGAGTCCATGTGGCTCGACCGGTCCTAGTCGCTCCGACTTCCGGGCGCCCCCGGGCGCTCGTCCAGCACAGAAGGCCCGCCCTCCGGGGCGGGCCTTTTCTTTACCTCCTTCGCATACTCGACTCCGCCAGAGCGGTAGCATCGTCCGGGTGAACCGCCTGGCCCTCCCGTTCATCGCGACCGTCCTCGTCCTCGCCGCTGCCTGCGGCGACGACGCCCCCAAGACCCGCCCAACCCCCGACGCTGCCACCCCAACTCCCGCCGCCACCACCCCAACCCCCGCGACCCCCGCTCCCACTCCCACTGCCGCGGCAGCCCCGGTCGAGGAGGAGGTCGAGTGCCCCTATGCCCACCACACCGACCCCTCCGGCCACGTCGACATCGTCCGCCTGCCCCCCGACTTCTGCCGCGACTGGCCCGATCAGGACTGGTCCCGCCACACCGTGCCCTTCGGCCAGATCATCCGCGGCTGCGGCGCCCGCGACTGCATCGTCGCCCTCGACGCCCCCGGCGCCGTCTCCACCGACGGCCCCTACGGGGTCGCCCGCTTCGCCCCCCTCGACGAAGTCGACTACGCCGGGAACCTGCCCATTGGCGTCCTTCGCGTCGGCGAGGTCGTCCGCGGCTACCCCCTCCATGTGCTCACCTTCCACGAGATCGTCAACGACGTCGTTGACGGCGTGCCCGTCGTCGCCTCCTTCTGTCCGCTCTGCAACACCGTTCTCGCCTTCGACCGCCGCGTCGACGGCGAGGTGCTCGACTTCGGCGTCTCCGGCAACCTGCGCCACTCCGACCTCATCATGTGGGACCGCCAGACCGAGACCTGGTGGCAGCAGGCGACCGGCGAGGGCATTGTCGGACGCCACGCCGGCATCTATCTCCGCGCGCTGCCCATGAGCGTCATCTCCTTCGCCGACTTCAAGCGCTCCTTCCCCAATGCCGACATCCTCACCGAGGAAACCGGCTTCAACTTCCGCTACGGCACCAACCCCTTCCCCAACTACGACACCGGCGGCCTCACTCGCTACTTCATGTGGCGGCCCGACTCCCGCCTCCCCGCCCTCGAACGCGTCGTGGCTGTCGCGGCTGAAGGGGACGCCGTCGCCGTCCCCTTCTCGACGCTCCGCGATCTCGCCCTTGTTACCGTCGACCTCGCCGGAACCGAGGTCGTGGTCTTCTGGGCGCCGGGTACCCTCTCACCCCTCGACGACTTCGAGATCGCGGCCTCCCGCGACATCGGCAGCGCCGCCGCCTATCTTGCCGAGGTCGATGGCCGTGCCCTCACCTTCACGGTCGTGGCCCCCGGCCGCTTCGAGGACGAGCAGACCGGCTCGACCTGGGATGTCACGGGCCTCGCCCTCGACGGCCCCCTCGCCGGTTCGCGCCTGGCGCCCTTCAATCACGGCACGCCCTTCTGGTTCGCCTGGGCGGCCTTCAATCCCCGCGGCATGATCTGGGAGCCATCGCCCTGAGCCCGCGGCGCGGCTGGGGTCGCGAACCGGTAGGCTAGGCGCGCTGCATTTGGGTGTGGGGTTCCCCGCCCGCCACCCGGGAGGACTCCGTGGAATTCGGCGTGAGCTACGCCCCAACGCACTACAACGCGAGCCCCGTCGTTGTCGCCCGCGAGGCCGAGCGCCTCGGCTTCGAGTCGCTCTTCGTTCCCGAACACTCGCACATGCCGCTCGCGACCGATTTCCCGCTCGCTCCCGAGACGCCCATGATCTACAAGAGCATGTACGACCCCTTCGTCGCGCTCGCCGCCGCCGCTGCCGTCACGGAGAACCTGAGGCTCGGCACCTCCATCGCCCTTATCCCCCAGCGCGACCCCATCCACACCGCCAAGGAAGTCGCCACCCTCGACCAGATCTCCAACGGGCGCGTGGTCCTCGGCATCGGCGCCGGTTGGAACGAGGAGGAGATGGAGGCGCACGGCACCGACCCGAAGACGCGCTTCCGGGTGATGCGCGAGAAGGTCGAGGCCATCAAGACCCTCTGGACGAACGAGGTGGCCGAGTACCACGGCCGCCACGTCGAGGTGCCGCCTACCTGGCAGTGGCCCAAGCCCGTGCAGGACCCCCACCCGCCCATCCTCATGGGCGGCGCCGGCCCCAACGTCCTCAACCGCGTCGTCAACTACTGCGACGGCTGGCTCCCCGCCGTCCACATGAACTTCACCGAAGACCTGCGCGGGCGCTTCACCCCCGTCGAGGAGTTCCCCGACGAGGTGGCGAAGCTCCAGCGCATGGCCGAGGAGCGTGGCCGCCACCGGCCTCATGTGCAGTGCGGCTCCGAGATCCTGACCCGCATCCCCCTCGGTCAGCTCGAGGAGATCGGCGTCACCCGTCTCATGGTGGGCGTCGGCGGAGGCGGTCTCGATGCCGTCGATGACGACGGCGTCCGGCCCGCCCTCGAGCAGGCCCGCGAGCGCGTCGACGCCCTGACCGGCTAGCCGCTACCTTCCACTCCGCCACCAGACACCGGGAGGTCACTCATGGAATTCGGCCTGAACTACGCCCCCATGCACTTCAACGCGAGCATCGTCAACGTCGCCCGCGAGGCCGAGCGCGTCGGCTTCGAGTGCCTCGGCGTACCCGAGCACTCGCACATGCCCCTCGCCACGGACTTCCCCCTCGCGGCGGAGACGCCCATGGGCTACAAGAGCATGTTCGACCCCTTCGTCTCCCTGGCCGCGGCCGCCGCCGTCACGGAGAAGCTCAAGGTCATCACCAGCCTTGCCCTCGTTCCCCAGCGCGACACCATCCACACCGCCAAGGAAGTCGCCACCCTCGACCAGATCTCCAACGGGCGCGTCGTCTTCGGCATCGGCGCCGGCTGGAACATCGAGGAGATGGAGGCGCACGGCGTCGACCCCTCCACCCGCTTCCGCCTCATGCGCGAGAAGGTTGAGGCCATGAAGACCCTCTGGACGAACGAGGTGGCCGAGTACCACGGGCGCCTCGTCGACATTCCCCCCACCTGGCAGTGGCCCAAGCCCGTCCAGGACCCGCACCCGCCGATCATCCTCGGCGGCGCCGGCCCAACCGTCCTCAACCGCGTCGTCAACTACTGCGACGGCTGGATGCCCGCCATCCACATGCGCTTCACCGAGGACCTGCGTGGCCGCTTCACCCCGATCGAGGAGTTCGCCGACGAGGCGGCGAAGCTGCAGCGGTTGGCCGAGGAGCAGGGCAAGCCCAGGCCCCAGATCCAGTGCAGCACGGCCGTCCTCTCGCGCATGCCCCTCGGGCAGCTCGAGGAGATCGGCGTCACCCGCCTGATGATGGGCCGCGAGGACTTCCTCGGGAATCTCCAGGACGAGGACGTTCCCTCCGCCATGGAGAAGATGCGCGAGGACCTCGACAAGCTGATCGCCTAGGCCTGCGGCGCCGCGATCTCGATGCCGCCCAGCGCCTTCGCCGTCTCCTGGCAGGTCGAGACATAGGCGGCCGCCCCCACGCCGCCCTCCACCATCGCTTCGCCCACCGCCCGCATCATCGTGGCGAACACGCAGAAGCGCAGGCCCTCGCGGGCCTGCCACGCCCGCGACACCTCGTCGCGCTCGTGCATCGCCCGCAGCTCCGAGGGCAGGTAGAGCCCCGAGCCCTGCGCCAGCCGGTGCGTCGCCAGCACGGCGTGTGCCCGCGGGTCCACGTGCGAGCTGTGCGGGAACGTCTGCGCGTTCACGATCGGGAACCGCTCGAAGGCGTCCATCATCCACGACTCCGAACGCTTCTCCGCCACCTCCGCCGCCTGCACCGCCGCGTCCGCGTCCTCCAGCTCCGTCCCCATCGCCGCCTCGTCCCCCAGCCGCTCCTCCAGGAAACCCAGCACGCCCTCGCCGCCCGACTCCTCCAGCCTCGCCTCCAGCTCCCCCAGTAGCGTCACCGTCTCGTACCCCGCTTCGCGCTACAGGTCGCGCGCTGGCCCGGCCACCTCGGAGGCGAGGTATTCGGGCACCTCGTCGGAGTCGAAATCGAACTGCTGGAACTCGATCTCGTCCAGCCCCAGCTCCGCCAGCCGCCCAAGGGTGTCGATGACCTCGTCCGTCGTCCCCCCGACCGTCGCCGCCGGGCCGGCGGCGGCTCCGCCCAGCCCCTTGCTCGTGAGCACGGCCCCGATGTGCTGGATCGCGGCCTCGTTCGGGCCCACCAGGCCGAAGCTCATCATCGAACGCTTGATGCTGGCCGGGTCGCGCCCCACCGCCTCGCAGTGCTGCTCCAGCACCTCGCACTTGTGGCGGTAGTCATCGAGCGGCATGGCGGGCGTGTTCCACTCATCCGCGAACTCCGCCACGAGCCTCAGCGTCCGCCGCTCCCCGCTGCCCCCGATCAGGATCGGTGGGCGGCCCGACTCGGGCTTGGGCAGCGCGTTCGCATTTTCGAGCCGGTAGTGCGTCCCCTCGTACGAGGCCGCGCCCTCCGACCAGAGCGCCTTCATCACCTCGATCGCCTCCGTCAGCCGGTCGAAGCGCTCCTTCGTGGGCGGAAAGTCGAGCCCGTAGGCGGCGTGCTCGCCCACGTTCCAGCCCGCGCCGATCCCCATCACGAAGCGCCCCCCGCTGAGCAGGTCGATCTGCGCCGCCATCCGCCCCAGGTTCGATGGGTGCCGGAACGTGATCGGCGTCACCAGGGGCCCGAACCGGATGGACTGCGTCTCCGCTGCCGCCAGCGTGAACGAGAGGTACGGGTCGAGGCTGTCCTGCTGGTGCGTGGGCAGCATGAAGAAGTGGTCCGAGCGGAACACCGTGGGGAACCCAAGCCGCTCCGCTGTCGCGAGCATGCGCCGCCAGTTCTGCCAGTTCAGGCCGTGCTGGCCCTCCACCATCAACCCGACATCCATGCTCCGCCTCCCGCGCGCTCGTGCGGTTCTTCGTTCCTGCTGGCCATCGCCGGTTCCGGCTCCGCCGGAGCCTGCGCTAGACGACGATCTTGCGGTGCGCGAACTTCCACTCGCCGTCGACGCGCGAGAGCTGGTCCTCGTACATCGCGGTGAAGACGGTCGCGTTCCCGTCCGTGTTGATCAGGTTCAGGTACGACTTCATGGTCGCGCTGTCGCCCTCGCCGCAAATGACGAGGTTGCTCACGTGGTGGCGTACCGTCGGCATCCCCGTGTTCACGCCCTGGGCGAACTGGAGGAGGGCGTCTCGCCCCTGCGAGGTGCCCTGCGGCGCCTCGATCGCGCCGTCCGCCGTGAACGTGTCCGCCCACGCCTCTGCATCGTGCGAGTCGGTCGCGTGGCAGTAGCGTGCGCTCAGATCCATGATCGCCAGTTGGTCGTCTGCTGAGAGCATTCCTTGCCTCTTTCTCTTGCTGTTCCGGCGTTGCGGGGCGCCCCGCCGGGGAGCGCGATGCTCGCAGGTCGCCCCCCGCCCGTCAATCGAACCGGCTGTGCTGTAAGGTTCGCCGGAGCCCCATCCGGGGCTGGGAGTGGCACGATGGTCAACTTCGGGGTGTTCATGTTCTGCACGGCAAACACGATGCAACCCGCGGACCTCGCGATCGCTGCCGAGGACCTCGGCTTCGAGTCCCTCTACTTCCCCGAGCACACCCACATCCCCATGCGCCGCTGGAACGGCGAGCCCCCCGACCGCTACGGCACCGTCACCCTCAACCGCGAGGGCATCCGCCCCTACGGCCGCCCCTCCGACTCCGACACGTTCACCTTCGCCGAGGAGTACATCAGCCTCTACGACCCCTTCATCGCCATCGCCAACGCCGCCGCCGTCACCACAGAGCTCAACTTCGGCACGGCCATCTCGCTCATCAACCAGCACGACGTCATCACCTTCGCCCGCGAGCTCGCCTCCCTCGACCGCATCTCCCAGGGACGTCTCTCTATCGGCTTCGGCGGCGGCTGGTTCCCCGACGAGATGGCCGACCACGGCATCCCCTTCGAGCACCGCTGGCAGATCGCGCGCGAGCGCATCGAGGCCATGCGCGTGCTCTGGACGAAGAAGGAGTGTGAGTACCACGGCGAGTTCGTCGACTTCGACAAGTGCTGGATGGACATGAAGCCGATGCGACGTGGCGGCCCGCCCTTCCTCCTCGGCACGAACTCGAAACCCGCCCACCGCCGCGTCGTCGAGTACTGCGACGGCTGGCTCGCCCCGCCGGGGACGCCCGCCATGCTCCAGGAAGGCATCGAACGCATACGCCGCATCGCCGACGAGAAGGGCCGTGCGATGGACACCATCGACCTCAACGTGCTTGGCCCCGTCACCGACGAGGCGCACGCCGAGAGCCTTATTGAGATGGGCTTCGACCGGCTCATCATGTGGCTTCACATCGGCACGCCCACCGACGTCATCCCCCAACTCAAGAAGTACGCGCGAATCAAGGCCGCCTTCAAAGGGGCCTGAGCCCCACCTCCACCAGGAGCAGCACCATGCCCATCCACGTCGACATCAAGGACCACATCGCCGTCGTGACGCTGGACAACCCCCCGGTGAACGCCCTCGCGCCCGACTGGGACGTCATGGGCATCTTCGATTCCCTCGCCGACAACCTCGACGTGCGCGTGGCTGTGCTCACGGCCACCGGCGACCGCGCCTTCTGCGCCGGCGCCGACATCAAGGCGCGCGCGAACCGCGATCCCGACGCGCCCCCGCCTCCCAGCGGCACCGGCAACCGCCGCATGCGCGAGATGCTCTACTCGATCCAGGAGTGCGCCGTGCCCGTCATCGGCGCCATCAACGGCCCCGCCCTCGGCGGCGGCCTCGCCCTCGCCGCCTCCTGCGACTACCTCATCGCCTCGGAGAAGGCCACCTTCGGCCTCCCCGAGATCGATGTCGGACTGCTCGGCGGCGCCCGCCACTTCATGCGGCTCCTCACGAACTGGGGCCTGGTGCGCCGCCTGCACTACACCGCCGAACGCCTCAGTGCGCGCGAGGCGCTTGAGCTCGGCATGGTCGTGAAGGTGGTGCCTCACGACCAGCTCATGGAGGCCGCCATGGAGGACGCCCGCCTGATCGCGTCCAAGATGCCCCTCGGCATCCGGCTCGCCAAGGAGAGCCTCCACATGATCGAGAACATGGACGTGAAGAACGGCTACCGTTTCGAGCAGACCCGCACGGCCATCCTCACCAAGACCGAGGATGCTGCCGAGGCTCGCAAGGCCTTCGTCGAGCGCCGCCCGCCCGAGTTCACCGGGCGCTAGCTCCCCGTGTAGACCTCCAGTTCGGTGTGGCGGGCCAGCGCATCGAAGTCCCTGTCCTCGTGCAGGACCGGCACGCCGTTGCGTATCGCGACCGCAGCGACGAGGCAGTCCAGCATCTTGCGGACCGTTGCTCCTTCCCTGCGGCACCGCCGGTAGAGCGCAGCGGCATCGTCGTAGTCGGTCCTGTAGATCGGCAGCAGGGTGGCTCGTGCGAGCATCTCCCGGAGGCCCTGTAGGTGCTTCTCGTCTTTCGCGCCTGCGAGAACTTCCATCTGCACCGCCTCGCAGGTAGTCAGGTCGCCGTCCAACAGCTGGTCAACGAGGTCGCACACTGGCGAGCCCGTATCCCGCAGGAACTCTATCCAGGCCGAAGTGTCAGCAAGAATCACGGAATCCGGCTGGTGCGCATCTCATCAAGGTCACCCACCCAGCCGCTGCCGCGCATGGCTCGCGCCTCTTCAAGGGAGGCCTTCTCCCCAGCCACCGAGCGCAGGGCAAAGTTGATCGCCTCGCGCTTCGTCTTGAGCCCGTAGCGCCGCATGATTTCGGCGCAGGCCTGCTCGTCGATGTCCACGTTCGTGCGTGCCATACACCAAGTATACACCAAAGGGACACCACTCGGACCGCTCGCCCTACCAGATGACCTCTTCCGCCACCAGCCGCTCGTACTCCTCCGTGCTCAGCCCCAGCAGGCCCGTGCAGACCTCCTCGCTGTGCTGCCCGAAGAGCGGCGCCGGACCGTAGTCGTACGTCTCGATGTCGCTGTAGCGTCCCGGTAGCCCTGCGATCTTGCGCAGGCCCACTTCGGGGTGGTCCATCTTGACGTACAGGTCGCGGTCGGCCATGCCCTCGTCCTCGAGCAGCTCGTGCGGGTCGAGGCAGGGCGCCGCAGCGACGCCCGCCGCCTGCAGCGTGTGCATCACCTCGTAGTGCGACCGTTCCCGCGTCCAGGCTGTGATCGCCGCGTCGATCTCGTCGTGGGCGGCCCGCCGCCCCTCCGCGCTCGCGAAGCGCTTGTCGCCGGCCCACTCCGGCTTGCCGATCGCCCCCGCCAGCCCTTGCCACGCCTCGTCACTCTCCACCTCGATCGAAGCCCACTTGTCGTCGCCCGAGCAGCGGTACACGCCCCGAGGCGCGTTCTGCGGCGAGCGGTTCCCCGGGCGCGGCGGCTCCCGACCGTTCATGGCGAACTCCATGATGCCCTCGGGGATCATTGTCGAGACGATGGCCGCCATCGAGAGGTCCACGTATTGCCCCTCGCCCGTGCGGTTGCGAGCGTGCAGCGCCGAGAGCGCCGTGAACGCCATCACCGTCCCGATCATGAAGTCCGGATAGAGGCCGCCCAGCCCCGAGGGCGCCCCGCCCTCGTAGCCCGTCAGGTGCGGCAGCCCCGCGTACGCCTGCACGTTCGGACCCCACCCCGTGGCCGCGTGGTCAGGACCGACCTGCCCCAGCGGCGAGGTCGCGATCATGACGATTCCCGGGTTGATCGCCTTCAGTGTTTCGTACCCCAGTCCCATCTTCTCCATCACGCCGGCCGCGTAGTTCTCCATCACGATGTCGCTCTGCCGCACGAGCTCCTTTGCCAGCTCGAGCCCGCGCGGTGTCGCCAGGTTCAGGCGCAGGCTCTTGCGGCTGAAGTTGAGCGAGTTGAATACCGCCCCCCGATTGATGCCCGGCTGCCCGTCCGCCCCCGCCCCCAGGTTCTGGCGGTGGAAGTCGAGCCGGCTCTGCGATTCGATGCGGATCACCTCCGCCCCCAGGCTCCCCAGCCAGGCCGTCGCGTACGGACCCGCCAGGATCCAGCCGAAGTCGGCCACGCGAACGCCTTCCAGCGGCCGGTTGTTCATCGCGACGCCTCCCCCGTGGCCCCCGACGCCGCCAGCGCCGACAGCTCCTCCTCCGACCGCCCCATCTCCCCGCAGACCACCTCCCGCGTGTGCTCCCCGAGCAGCGGCGCGGGCCGCCGCACGGCCCAGGGCGTGCTTGAGTAGATGCCCGCCGCGCCCGGCTGCCGCTGCGTCCCCGCCTCCGGGTGGTCTACGTCGACGAAGAAGTCTCGCGCCGCGTACTGCCGCGAGTTCAGTACCTCCTCCATCGTATTCACGGGGAAGCAGGCCACGTTCCGGGCCAGCGCCATCTCGTAGATCTCCTGCTTCGTGTGCTCCATCAGCCACTCGACCGTCAGCGGCTCGACCACGTCCGCGTTCTGCACGCGCCCCATCGTCGTCGCGAACGCTTCGCTCACCGCCCAGTCGGGGCTGCCCATCATGTCGACCACCGCGCGCCACCAGTGGTCCATCAGGAACGGCGCGAACGAGACGTGCCCGTCCTTGCACGGCATCACCCAGGGGAAGTTCGCCTTCTCCCGCGAGATCTTCGGCTCGTGTCCGTAGCCGATGCTCGCGATGGGCATGCGCGTCATCGCCGCCACCGACTCCATCGCCGAGACGTCGAGCAGCTGTCCCGCGCCGTACGTGCTCCGGTGGAACACCGCTATCAGCGCCATGATCGCCGCCGTCCAGCCCGTCAGGTAGTCGCCCTGGTCACCGCCGTCGACGAGTGGCGGGAACGCCTCCGAATCCGTGATCTCGTTGTACGGCGTCTCCCGCCCCATGCCCCCGATGTGGAAGGCCGTGAAGGCCGACCCCTGGTAGTTGCGGTACGGCCCCGTGAGCCCGAACGGGCTCGAGCAGACCATGATCAGGCCCGAGTTCCGCGCGCTCAGCGTCTCGTAGTCGAGCCCCAGCTCGCCGTAGGCAGTGGGGGGCAGGTCGGCGATGAAGATGTCGGCGCCCGCCGCCAGCTCGCGCAGCACCTCGCGCCCCGCCTCGTCCTCGATGTCGAGGGCGACGCCGCGCTTGTTCGTGTTCAGGTAGAGGAAGCGCCCGCTCTTCTCCGGATGCGGCTCGTCGTTCGGGAAGGGACCGTGCGTCCGGCTCCGGTCGCCCCCAGGGGGCTCGACCTTCACGACGTCCGCGCCAAGGTCGGCGAACGCCTTCCCGCAGAACGGCCCCGTCACTCCCTGCGCGTACTCGACGACGCGCAGGTCGCTCAGTGCCCCGTCAGCCGTGTCGCCTTCTCCGGTCGCCACCGCCTGCGACTACGATTCCGACTTCTGGTATTGCTGCATCACCTGCCGGTTGCGCGAGGACGTCCCCAGGATCGGTGGGATCAACCCCGAAGCCTGGTCGATCATGCCTGCCTCGGCGCAGAGCGCCCGGAACAGGGCGATCATGCGGTCACGCTCCTCCGGCGGCTCGTACTCGCGGAAGACCGAGCGCATCTTGATGTCGCTCGCCTTTGAGACGTCGGGCACCATCTCGAAGACCGGCTCGTAGATGTCCCGCAGCAGCTCCTCGAGCGCCGCGTGGTACTCCTCCTCCGACTCGCAGTCCTGGATCTTCTGGAATCGCTCGGTCGGCGTCTCGTTGGGCGTCAGGAGGTCCAGCAGCTTCAGGGCGTGCATCGTGCGATCCACGTCGATGAAGGGAATCCCCACGTGGTGCAGGTCGTCCGGGCTGAACCGCCGCGGGAAGTCCCGCAGCCGGTAGCGCCGGATCACGCTGAGGATGTTGACCATGCCGGCGGCCGGAGCCGTCGCGTCCGTTGGATGTGCCATCTGCCCTCGTCTCCTTTGGTGGTTGACCGCCCCGGGGCCGCCTAGCGGTCGGGACCGTAGAGGTAGTTATCGAGGGCGTAGTGCATCGCGCGGATGCGCCGCTCCTCGCTGTTCAGCAGGATGCCGCTGAACCCCTTGGAGTGGTACGACTCCTGCACGATCTGCGCCTGCGCCATGTCCTGCTCCAGCGCCTCGAACAGCTCCGGATGGTTCCGCGCCGTTCCGTACACCGTCGCGGGGCGGCGGGGCGGCGGCGCCCCGTCCGGCACGCGCGCGTACACCTGGTAGTCCCAGTAGCACTTGTTCGGGTCCGTCGGATGCGGCCGCGGCCGGAAGAACAGGAACGACCCGTAGGTGAAGTTGAACGTGAGGTTCGGGAAGATCATGTAGTGGAAGTTGTCCACCAGCTGCTCATCGACCAGCAGGTCCATGTCCATGCCGATGCGCTTTCCCCACTCGCGGCGCGCCTGTGCCAGGAACGGCGGCAAATCCCGCGACTTGCCCTCGAACGTGTCCGGGTCGACCCCGCAGTCCTCCAGGTTCTGGCGCTGCTGGCGGGTCAGCTCGTCCTGGTTCTCGTAGCCGAAGCGCTGCGCCAGGTCGTCCGTCCAGCTCGGGTCGGGGAGGCCCATGCGGATCAGCTGGCGGCTGTGCTTGCCCTCGTCGTACACGTCCAGTGGCGTCGCCAGGTGGTCGAAGTACTCCAGCAGCTGCGGGTGCAGCGCCGGCAGGTGGTAGATCTCGGCGAACTGGTCCACCGCGAACTTCCAGTTGCACGACCACTCCAGCACGTAGTCGTCCACCACGTGGTACTGGTCCAGCCGGTACGGGTCGAGGTGCGAGGGCATCACGCCCAGGTACTCGTGCAGCGACTCCGCCTCGTCGTCCATGTTGAACCAGACCCAGCCCGCCCATGTCTCTACGCGAACCTCGGTCAGGTGCTGCTTGTCCTCGGGAATGCCGTTCACGAAGTGCTGCCGGTCGGGAACCGTGTTCAGCTGACCCTCGATGTCGAAGGTCCAGAGGTGGAAGGGGCACTGCAGCTGCTCCGCGTGGCCCATGCCCACGCTCGGGCGAATGCGGCTGCCGCGGTGCGGGCAGATGTTGTAGTAGCCCTTCACCTCGTCCTCGGACGTGCGGATGAAGATGAACGACTCGCGCCCGATTTCGTGGACGAAGTTGTCGCCCACCTCGGGAATGTCGGCCAGCGGTCCCGCGTTCAGCCAGACCTTCGTCCACATCCGCTCCCATTCGAGCTTCGCGAATTCGGGGGATGTATACCGTTCCGTGTCGATAAGGCCCGTCCCCATGTCGGGCTCTTCGGTTCGCCCCGTTGGCGTCGGGGCGGGGCGGTTCTCGAGCACCATCGAGCAGCCCTCCCTGCAAGGAAAATGCCCGCGCATCATGGCGCTTTGCGAGACGATCGGTCAACGTGTAGCAGGGGCGCCCGACGCCCCATTTTGCGCCGACGTTGACAGGCCGCGTGCGGCAGTGAAGCATGCGCCTTCCACCAGCATCACCGGCGGGCGAAGCCGCCCCTGCAGCCCACGGAGGACTAGATGGCTACGATCGAAGAGCTCGAAGCGCGAGTCGAATACCTGGAGGCCGTCGAGGGCGTTCGCCGCACCGTGTACGAGTACCTCCTGCTGCACGACATCCCCAACGTTGTCGAGACGCTCATCTCGCTCTTCACGGAGGACGCCATCCTCGACATCAGCGGCTACGGCGAGTCGCTCGAGGGCAGGCTCGTCGGGCGCGAGCAGATCGGCGGGCTCTACCGCCGCCTGGAAGAAGGCGGGATCTTCTCCGGCAAGCACAGCACCACCAACGTCCACATCGAGATCGACGGCGACGAGGCCACGGTCATCAGCTACCTCGAGGTCGGCACGGGACCGAAGCCCGGCGTCGCCCCCGGCGGCGGCATCTACCAGGAGCGCCTCCGCCGCGAGGACGACGGCCGCTGGCGCTTCGTCCACAAGCGCATCATCGGCACGGGCGAGCAGACCGTGCACGACGCCATCGACCACAGCTTCCCCGGCACCGGGGCCTGGCGCGACTAGCGCCCGGCGAGAGGACCAGCATGGAGTTCGGCTGGAACGAGGAGCTCGAAGCCTTCCGCGACGAGGTGCGCGCGTTTCTCCAGGAGTTCGATACCCCCGCCCTCCGCAAGGAGCTCGCCAACCGCGGCGAGGCCGCCCAGCTCGGCCCCGAGCAGACTCGCCTCCGCGAGGCCCTGGAGGACCGCGGCTGGGTGCGCATGTGCTGGCCCGAGGAGCTCGGCGGCGAGGGCAAGTCCCAGTGGTTCCAGTTCGTCATGACCGAGGAGTTCGCCAAGCGCGAGGTCCCCTACGGCTCCGGCTTCGGCACCATGGTCGGCCCCGCCATCCATCGCTTCGGCACCGAGGCGCAGCGCGAGAAGTACCTGCCCGGCATCTGGGCGAACGACATCACCCTCTGCCTCGGCTATTCCGAGCCCAACGCCGGCACCGACCTCGCCGCCCTCGAGACCCTCGCCGTAAAGGACGGCGACGACTGGCTCATCAACGGCCAGAAACTCTGGACGAGCGCCGCCGACACCGCCTCCCACGTCTGGCTCGCCTGCCGCACCGACCCCGACGCCCCCAAGCACCGCGGCATCTCCACCTTCATCGTCCCCATGGACACGCCAGGCATCTCCGTGCGCCCGATCATGACGATGTCGGGCGGGCGCACGAACGAGGTTTTCTTCGAAGACGTGCGCGTCCCCAGCGACGCCCTTATCGGCGAGGTCAACCAGGGCTGGTACATCATCGCCAACGCCCTCGACCACGAGCGCGTCTGGATCGGCGCCGGCGGCGGCCTGCGCCATATCTTCGACCGCCTCATGGCCCATATCCGCGAGAAGCGCCCCGAGCTCCTCGAGGACGACGTCGTCCGGCGCCGCCTCGTCGAGCTGGAGCTCGACCTCGACGTCATGGAGGGCCTCGTCCTCACGAATGCCTCCATCGTGGCCTCCGGCGACACCCCCACCATGGAAGCCTCCATGTCGAAGATCTGGACCTCGGAGCTGCGCTACCACATCAGCAACGTCGCCATGGACCTGCTCGGCCACGAGGGCGCCCTCACCGAGGAAGCCGACGGCTTCGCCCCCCTCGGGGGAGAGCTCGAACGCACCTACCGCGCCTCCCCCATCCAGCGCTTCGGCGGCGGCGCCAACGAGGTCCAGCGCGACATCATCGCCCGGCGCGGCCTCGGCCTCCCCCGTCACTGAGCACGACATGGACACCACCCTCAGCGAAACCCAGCGACTTCTCCGCGAGTCCCTCCGCGACTACCTCGGCAACGAGGTGCCCTTCGACCGCATCCGCGAGCTCGAACGCGAAGGCGGCGCCGACCAGGCCCTCTGGGAGTACCTCGCGGGCGCCGGCTTCCTCGCCCTGCCTTTCGCCGAAGCCCACGGCGGCGAGGGCGGTGAGCTCACCGACACCGCCGTCGTCCTGGAGGAGCTGACCCGCCGCGCCTGCATCATCCCCTTCCTCGAGACGACCGCCTCCGCCCTGGCCATCGCGCGCCACGGCGACGGGGCGCTCGCCGACGAGGTGGTCCGCGGCGTCATCGGCGGCGCCATCACGATCGCGCCCGCGCTCCAGGGCTCCACCCCCGCCAACGGCGCCTCCCCCCGCGTCGTCGACGGAGCCCTCAGCGGCGAGCGCCGCTTCGTCGATTACGGCGCCGAGGTCACCCACCACCTCGTCGAGGCGACCGAGAACGGCGAGCCCGGCCTCTACCTCGTCGAGACCGCCGCCGACGGCGTCGCGACCGAGTCGCTCAGCACGATCGCCCGCACGCCCCTCGCCCACTGCACCTACGAGGGCGCCCCCGCGCGGCGCGCCGGCGGCGCCGAGGCGCTCCAGTTTTTGCGCCGCGCCGGGCGCGCGCTCTGCGCCGTCCAGTGCCTGGGCAATGCCCAGCAAGCCCTGGACATGACCGTCGAGTACGTCGGCATGCGCGTCCAGTTCGGACGGCCAATCGGCTCCTTCCAGGCCGTGCAGCACCACTGCGCGAACATGGCCACGCAGACCCTCTCCGCACGCTTCCTCACCTACAGGGCCGTCTGGTGCGTCGACCAGGGCATCGCCACCGATCGCGAGATCGCCAAGGCCAAGGCGCTCGCCTCCCGCGCCGGTACCGAGGTCACCATGCAGGCCCACATCCTCTTCGGCGGCATCGGCTACACCGAGGAGTACGACCTCCACTTCTTCAGCCGCCACGGCAAGGAGCGCGCCCTCGCCTGGGGCAGCGCCGAAGAGTGCCTGCGCGTCGCTGCCGACACGCTCGACGAGGTGCAGCCCTGGCAGTAGACCTCGTGTGCGGCCGCGAGGTTGCCGAGGGCGACGTCGACGCCATCACCGGCCACGTCCCCGGCGGTGCTCCCGAGCGCGCCAGCGGTACGGGCGCCAAGCGCTTCTACAAGGGCCGTTGGTACTACTTCTGCTCGCTCGAGTGCCGCCTCACGTTCATGGCCACGCCGGACGAGTTCATCGAAGGAACTGCCCCCGCCCCCTGACCCCGCAGGCCCGCCCTCTGGTCGTGTACCCTCCCCTCGTTCCGTAAAGGGGGACTGCCATGCCCGAGATGTTTGGAATGGATGTGACCGTCGAAGAGAACGTCATGATCCCGATGCGCGACGGTGTGCAGCTGCAGTGCGACATCTTCCGCCCCGCCGGACCCGGCCCCTTCCCCACCCTCCTGACGCGTTCCCCCTACGGGCGAACCACCGGCCGCGAAGGTACCGGCATCGATTTCTGGCTGCCCCTCGGCTACGCCTACGTCACCCAGGACTGCCGCGGGCGCTTCGGCTCCGAGGGCGACTACACCCCGCACCTGTACGAGGGCCCTGACGGCTATGACACCGTCGAGTGGCTCGCCGAGCAGTCCTGGTGCGATGGCCAGATCGGCACCATTGGCCAGTCCTACCTTGGCGCCGACCAGTACCAGCTCGCCCCCCACTCCCCGCCCCACCTGAAGGCGATGGCGCCCGTCTCCGGCACCGCCGACCACCGCCAGAGCTGGACTCGTCACGCCGGCGGCGCCCTCGAGCACGGCTGGATGGTGCCCTACTCCCTCCTCAAGGGTCGCAACACCCTCGAGCGCAAGGGCCTCACGGGCGAGGAGATGGACACCCTTGAGGGCTACCTCGATCCGCCCGAGGAGCACGGTTTCTTCGCCCAGCCCCTCACCCCCGAGGGCTACGCGCACGTCCCCCTCACCGACTGGATCGAGCGCATGAAGGACAGCGCTCCCTACTTCGCCGGCTACCTCGAAAACCCCGACGACGGCCCCTACTGGCACGAGATCAACTGCCGCCGCGGCTTCCACACCGTCGATATGCCCATGCTCCACTTCGGCTCCTGGTACGACATCTTCCTGGAGGGCACCCTCTCCGGCTTCGAGGGCATCAACGCACTCGGCGGCCCCAACGCACGGGGCAAGCAGCGCCTCCTCGTCGGCCCCTGGGGCCACATCGGCTACTCCCTTCCCGAGAGCGGCGGAACCGGGGACCTCAACTTCGGCCCCGAGGCCGAGATCGACTTCATGGAGTGGCAGAAGCGCTGGTTCGGTCACTGGCTCAAGGGTGAGGACACCGGGATCATGGACGAGCCCCCCGTCCGCATCTTCGTCATGGGCGAGAACCGCTGGCGCGACGAGCAGGAATGGCCCCTCGCCCGCACCGAGTACACCCCCTGGTACCTCCATAGCGGCGGCTCCGCCAACAGCCTCAACGGCGACGGCGTCCTCAGCCCCGAGGCGCCCGGCATCGAGCCCCCCGACCGCTACGTCTACGACCCCAACGACCCCGTCCCCAGCCTGGGCGGCAACAACCTCATCATCGCCCGCGGCGCCTTCGACCAGCGCCCCGCCGAGGTCCGCGACGATGTCCTCGTCTACACGAGCGAGGTCCTCGCCGAGGACCTCGAGGTCACCGGGCCCCTGCGCGTCACCCTCTGGGCGACCACCTCCGCCGTCGACACCGACTTCACCGCCAAGCTCGTCGATGTCTACCCCGACGGCTATGCCCAGAACCTGCAGGACGGCATGATCCGCGCCCGCTACCGGGATTCAGCCAGCAACCCCACACTGCTGACCCCGGGCCAGGCCTACCGCTACGAGATCGACCTGTGGGCCACAAGCCACGTGTTCCTCGCCGGCCACCAGATCCGCGTCGAGATCAGCTCGTCCTGCTTCCCGCGCTTCGATCGCAACCCCAACACCGGCACCCCCGTGGAGAGCGAGAGCAACCTCGTGCCCGCCGCCCAGGCCGTCCTCCACGACGCCCAGCACCCCTCCCACATCACCCTCCCCGTCATTCCTCGTTGAGGAGGCGACCCTGAAGCGATTGGCGTGTGCCTTGTGTGCGTAGCATGAAGTCGTCGAATAGCGGCACGGTAAACGCCGTGTCCCCATGGGCGGGACTGTAGACCATCCCCTTCCTGATGAGGGTGGATCGACGGGGGGCCACACTCTCAACCTTTACGCCAAGCCTCTGGGCGATGTCCCCGCTTCGATGAGGGCCAGGGCCTAGCGTCGCCATGGCATACAGGTACTCCCGCTCTTTGGGTGTGAGCCGGTCAAGGCGGACTCGAAAGAAGCTCTCGTCAAGTGCTTGCCTGACGGCAGGGCGTGCGGCTGTCACGTCGTCTATTCCTATGGGAGTCCGCGGTGCTGCATTCCAGGCTGCTGATCCCCACTCCTGGAGGAAATATGGATATCCGCGTGACGCTCGGACCATTTCCGTGACGGCGTCGGCCGCAATGTCGATGTCTGCCTCCGCTGCTGGAACGGTGAGTACTTGGGCTGCCTCATCGAAAGCGAGTTCACCAACGCTCAGGAAGTCGAACAGCCTCTCTGCGTAGGACTTGGCGGCGCCGGCGAGCCCGGGAACTTGGGGGAGCCCCGCCCCTGACAGGACAACCGGAAGATTCCGTTGTGTCGTCCGGTGAATGGCGACGATCAGGCCGGCGAACTCTTCGTCAGCGAGGTATTGAAGTTCGTCTACAGCGATGAGTATTCCTGTGTCCCTGGCGCGTGCTGCCTCTCCTGCCGCGACTAGGAGATCCGTCAGGTCTTCGGATAGGACCCCGGAGTCAGCCTTACCGACTGACGCATCAGCAGAGAGTTGGATGCTGGTGCCGTCTGGCAGTGTTAGTACAAAGCTCTTCAGGACTCCAAGCGCCGCAGAGACCACTGCGGAGACAGGCCCGGCTTGATCCAGCTCCAAGAGAATCTGGCGAAGACGGATTGCTAGGTGGGTCCGGAATTCACCAGTTTCGGGAGCCTCGACAAAGCCGACCTTGAACCCTTCCTGTGTGGCGATGTCGGAGAAGCGATTCAACAAGACGGTTTTTCCGACTCCCCGCAGGCCCAGCGCTACGACGCTCTTGCCTGGCATTCCGGCGGCGGCTCTCCGCAGCGCGACTTCGAAGTCGCCGATGATGTCGTCGCGACCGATAAGCGCTGGGGGCTGTGTCCCCGCACCGGGGCGGTAGGGATTGAGCAGGCGTTCCATCCTGACAGACCTTACCTCATCTTATGGACCTTATCTACAAACTGAGTAAGAAGTGCCAAGGTGTAGCTACGCAAAGGAGGCGGCCCACTGGGCCGCCCCCTGATGTGCCTGCCAGCCCCGAACCCTAGCGGTCCGGGCCGAAGAGGTACTGCTCCAGCGCGTAGTGCATCGCCCGGACGCGGCGCTCCTCGCTGTTCAGGAGGATGCCGCTGAACCCCTTGGAGTGATACGACTCCTGCACGATCTGCGCCTGGGCCATGTCCTGCCCCAGCGCCTCGAACACCTCGACGTCGTGTGCCGTCCCCCGCACCGTCGCCGGACGCGGCGGGATGGGCGTGCCCTCCGGCAGCCGCACGTACGTCTGGTAGTCCCAGAGGCACTGGTCCGGGTTCGTCGGGTGCGGACGCGCCCGGAAGTACGTCAGCGACGTGCCCCCGATGTTCAGCGTGATGTTCGGGAAGATCATGTAGTGGTAGTCGTCGATCAGCTGCTCGCCGTGGAGCGCCGAGACGTCCACGCCCATCGCCTCGTACAGCTCGCGGCGCGCCTCGATGATCGCGGGGCGGACGTCGTTCACGCCGCCCTCGAACTCGTCCTGCTCGATCCCGACCGCGGCAAGCTGCTGCCACTGCGAGTCGGTAATCATCTCTTTGTCCGTGTAGCCGTGGCGGCGAGCCATGTCGTCCGTCCAGGCGCCCCCGTCCGGGTACCCCTGGCGGATGAGCTGGCGGCTGTGCCGGCCTCCGTCGTACACGTCCAGCGGCGTGCCAGCCGTGTCCCACCACTCGATCAGCTGCGGGTGCAGCGCCGGCAGGTGGTAGATCTCCGCGAACTGGTCGACCGCGAACTTCCAGTTGCAGTCCCAGATCAGCTGGTAGTCCTGCACCAGGTGGTATTCCTCGAAGTGATACGGGTCGAGGTGCGAGGGAATCACCCCCAGGAAGTCTGTCAGCGACTCAGCCTCGTCGTCCATGTTGAAGAACACGAACGGGCCCCACGTGTCGACCCGAACCTCAGCAAGCTGCTGCTTGTCCTCGGGAATGCCGTTCACGAAGTGCTGCCGGTCGGGCACCGTGTGCAGTTCGCCCTCGATGTTGAACGTCCAGAGGTGGAAGGGGCACTGCAGCTGCTCCGCGTGGCCCAGGCCAACACTCGGCCGCAGGCGGCTGCCGCGGTGCGGGCAGATGTTGTAGTAGCCCTTGATCTCGTCCTCACCCGTGCGGATGAAGATGAACGACTCCCGCCCCAGCGTGTGCGTGAAGTAGTCCCCGACCTCGGGGATGTCGCAGATCCCCCCGGCGATGTTCCAGGTCTTCGTCCACATCCGCTCCCATTCGAGCTTCGCGAACTCGGGGTCGGTGTAGCGCGTCTGGTCGATGAGGCCCGTGCCCATGTCGGGCTCGTCCACCCGCTCCAGCGGGGTCATCGGCATTTCCTGGTTCTGGGTGACCATGCAGCCCCCTCCCTCGTGCTCTCGATAGCAGGGATATTCCGTGCCGCGATGGTGGCACCGCCCCGCGCGCTCGTCAATGCCGCACAGGCAGGTGCGTTTCCCCGCCCCCGTCCTCTACGATGCGCCCGCCGAAACCACGCGCAGGAGGTGCCCCATGCCCACCGTCGGAGTCGTTGCCCGCTTCACCATCCAGGCCGATAAGACCGATGAGTTCGCCCGTGTCGCGAATGAGTTCGTCGTCGCCCCCAGCCAGCAGGAGCAGGGCTGCATCCGCTACGAGCTCTGGCAGGACAACGGGGACCCCACCGTTTTCGCGATGGTCGAGGAGTGGGAGAGCGACGAGGACCTGAACGCCCACCTCGCCAACGCCAGCAGCCGCGGTGGCCCCAGCCTGGGCGACTACATGGCCGGCCCTCCGGACATGCGCCGCTTCAGCAAGACAGGTTAGTGACTGGTGACTCGTGAATAGTGACTAGTACTTGGTGGTCGGCTATCGACACCACCAGTCACAATTCACTAATCACTAGCCACTCTTCATCGGATTCATCACCTCTTCCACGAAGCGCAGCACCGGCTCCGTCGAGGTCGGGTGCCCGAAGTCGCAGGTGAAGTGACGCACGCCCAACTCGCGGAAGCGCTCCAGCACCTCGCGCCATGCCTCCGACTCCTGGCTGTTGTTCGGCAGCCCCACCTCGCGGGTCACGCTGATCGTGATGTCGGAGGGGTCGCGCCCCGCTTCCTCGGCCGACTTGAGGACGATGTCGCGCTTCCGCGTCCAGTTCTCCTCCCACTCATCCGTCGGCCACCAGAACGTGTTCCACCCGTCGGCCTGGCGTCCCACCATCGGCAGCGAGAGCTGCTCGCCCTGCGCCCCCACCATGATCGGGATCATCGGGTCCGGCCGCGGCGGCGCCTTCGCGTCCTTGATCGTGTAGTAGCGCCCCTCGAAGCTCGGCGACTCCTCCGTCCACATCAGCCGGCAGATCTGGATCGTCTCCTCCAGCTGCCGGATGCGCGTCGCCGTCGATGGGAACTCGTACCCGTAGCGCTCGAACTCCTCTCCGCGCCAGCCCGCCCCGATACCGAGGATGAAGCGCCCGCCCGAGAGCGTCTGCAGGGTCGCCGCCATCTTCGCCGTCAGCGCCGGATTGCGGTACCCCTGGCCCATCACGTGGTGGCACAGCTTCACCGTCGGGAACTTCGCCGCCAGCCACGTCATCGTCGTCCACGACTCCAGGAACGGGTCGTTCTCGTTCGCGAAGCCGTAGAAGTGGTCCGCGAGCCACACGCAGTCAAAGTGCTGGAACGCCGTCGGCAGGATGTTTCGCTCCTGGTACATCACGATCGGCTCGTTGTCGCTGTCCGGCAGGCCGATCACGGGGGATACCCACCCGAAGGTCAGTTCGTCTGTCACGCTATTGTCTCCTCTTGACCCGCGTTCGCCGCGATCTGCGGCCTCATGGGGGCGCGGGGCAGGATACACGAGCAGCCCCCCGATCGCCGTTCACGGGCGCTCCCAGGCCCCGCCCAAAGGGGTAAGGTTGCGCGACACCGTTCCGCGCCCCGACGGCGCCGGGAGGACTGCCATGCGAGCCCTCGTCTACCGCGGCCACAAGCGCGTCGAGATCGAGAACGTGCCGGACGCCCAGGTTCCCGCCCCCGACGGCGCCCTCGTCCGTACCACCAACTTCGCCATCTGCGGCTCCGACCTCCACGGCTACCACGGACCCGTCAACGAAGAGCGCATCGGCAACACCATGGGCCACGAGGCCATCGGCGAGGTGGTCGAGGTCGGCCCCGAGGTGCGCCGCATCCGCCCAGGCGACCACGTCGCCGTCTCCGCCGTCGTCGGCTGCGGCCGCTGCGAGCAATGCCAGAGCCTCATCACCGCCCGCTGCGCCAACAGCGAGACCCGCGTCCTCAACCTGGGCCAGGCCGAGGCCATCGCCGTCCCCGCCGCCGACTCCTCCCTCCTCCAGATCCCCGATGGCGTCAGCGACGAGCAGGCCGTCCTCCTCACCGACATCCTCCCAACCGGCTACAAGGGCGTCCGCGGCGCCGATATCCAGCCCGGCGGCACCGTCGCCGTCGTCGGCGCCGGCCCTGTGGGCCAGATGGCCCTCGAGACCGCCTTCCTCTTCGGTCCCTCGAAGGTGTTCGCCATCGACCAGGTGCCTTACCGCCTCGAGGAGGCCGAACGCCTCGGCGCCATCCCCATCGACGCCAGCCAGGTCGACCCCGTCGAGGCCGTGCTCGACCAGACCGGCGGCAAGGGCTGCCAGCACGTCATCGAGGCCGCCGGCCCCCAGGCGACCGTGCGCATCGCCTTCGGCGTGCTCGCCCACGGCGGCACCCTCTCCCAGGTGGGCGCCACCACCGACCCCGAGATGACGATCAACCTCATGGCCCTTTTCTCGAAGGACCTCACCTACCGCGTCGGGCTGGTCTCGCCGCAATACGCCTGGCCCGAGCTCGTCCCCCTCCTGCAGGAGGGCAAGATCCACCCCGAGCGCATCTTCACCCACCACCTGCCCATGTCCGATGGTCCCCGCGGCTACGAGATGTTCGACAACCGCGAAGACGGCGTGATCAAGGTCATGCTCGACCCGACCCGCTAGCGCCGCTCGAGGAAGCTCCCCCAGGCCCTCGGTTCCCCGGGCTTCCGCTTCTGGGGCGGCTTGAGGTGTGGCAGGAAGCGGTCCATCACGAGGTTCCACAGCGGCCAGAGCGCCAGGGATGCCGCCCACGTGTAGGCGCCGTACAGCCACAACGTCAGCAGCATGCGCATCTTGGCGAACCCGGGCGTGTGTTCCCCTACGCTCGCCAGAAAGCCCTTCGCCTCCAGTGCGATGCGCATCAGCAGCTCTCCGTCGTGGGAGATCACGTTCGTCTGCGAGGTGGCGAAGAACACCAGCAGCACGACGAAGGTCCGAAGCAGCGCCACCACGAGCGCCGCCCCCGCCGCCACCCGCACGTAGCCGCTGCGGTGCAGGAACCACAGGGCTACCAGCAGGTTGGGCAGGCCCGCGATCGTCAGCAGCAGCCAGGTCGGCCAGAAGTCGTAGTAGTAGAGGGTCGCCTGCAGGTTCGCTTCCATCCTCGTGGTGGGAAGGCCCAGCGAGCCTGCGTCCAACTCCTCGGCGAACCCGTAGATGAGTGCGAGGCTCAAGGGCGCGGTCAGGAGAGGCGTCAGGACGAGCCACAGAAACGGCGACCGCCTGCCCAGCCCACCACGCAGCTTCCTCAGCGCTCCCGCCGGTTCCGATGCTTCCTGGCCGTGCACGACAGGATTCTAGCCCTGCGAAATGGCCCGCCTAGGCCGCATCCGAGGAGCGCTGGCGCCGCTCGAAGAAGCCGCCCCAACCTCGGGGCGTCCCGGCCTGCCGCCCTTGCGGGGGCTTCAGGTGGGGCAGGAAGCGTTCCATCCCGAGGTTGAACAACCCCCAGGCCAGGACGCTCGGTCCCCACGCGAACGCGCCGAACAACCACATCATCAGCGGCAGGCGAACCAGCGCCTCCCGTGTCGATGCTCGAGGCTCAAGCGCCAGGAAACCCGTTCGCTCCACCTCGATGCGCATCAGCAATTGCCCGTCGTGGATGATCAGGTCGGACTGCGCGATCGCGAAGAACAGGAACAGGACCCCCACGGTTCGCACGAGCGCCAGCACGAGGGCAAGCGCCGCCGCCACACGCAGGTACCCGTTGCGCTGGAAGAACCACAACACGACCAGCAGATTGAGGACCAACCCCGGCCCGATCAGCAGCAGCGCGGTCAGCCAGAAATCGAAGTAGTGGAGCGTGGCCGGGATCAGCTCGTTTCGCCAGACGGGCAGCCCCAGCTCCCTCGCGCTGAGCTCCTGCGCGAAGCCGAACACGAGCACGGCGGTCAGGGGCGCCGTCACCGCCGGCGTCACCACCAGCCATGCCAGGGGCGAGTAGCTCCCCATCCGGCGCCACGCCCTCCCGATCACGCCGAAGGCGCCTGCGTCTGCTGGAGCAATGCGAGAGGACGTCGTTTCCATGTGGCCAGTCTAGCGGGGTGGAGGACCGACCACCGATCACCGACCACTGGTCACCAGTCCCCTACTGCCTCTGGAAGAAGCCGCCCCAGCGCCCGGGTTCCCCCTGGGAGCGTTCGCGGGGCGGCGCCAGGTGCGGGACGAAGCGCGACATGAGCGGCTCGTACGCCTGCCAGATCACGAGCGTGAGCACCCACATCCCCAGCCCGCCCATCCACGCCGTCATCAGGATGCTCAGCGTCGCGAACGACGGCGAGGGGGCCGAGGATGCGCCCGCCTCCCCGATGGGGATGCGGAGGATGAGCCCGTCCTCGCGCATCACATCGCCCGTCAGCCAGAGAACCGAGGCCATCGGCACGACGAACGTGCGCAGCAGGGCGAGCGTCAGCGCCAACCCCGCCGCAATCCGCACGTAGGTCAGCTCGTGCCGCAGCCACCAGGCCACGGGCAGGTTCACCACGCCCGGCACGGTGAGTACCGCCCAGATGACCCAGAAGTCGAAGTAGAAATAGTGCGTCCGATCGAGCTGGCGGTTCTCCCGCGTCCACTCCACCTCGACCAGCCCGAGGGCCTGAGCATCGAGGGTGCCGCCGACGGTGAAGATCAACAGCGCGCTCAGCGGCAGGGTCACCGCCGGCGTTAACTGGAGCCACTCGAACGGGGATCGCGTCCCCAGCCGGCTCCGGAGGCTCCCGATCACCGCTGCATCGCCCACCTCGTGCTCGCCCGGAGCCCGCTAGCGCCGCGTCAGGAAGCCGGTCCAGCGCTTCGGTGCGTCGAGGCGGGGCCCTCCGGGCGGGTCGAGGTTGCGCCAGTAGCGCGCCATCAGCGGCTCGTACGCCCGCCACACCAATACCGTGATCCCCCAGAAGATGGCGCCGCCGACCCAGGCCGCCACGAGGATCCTCCGGATCGCCGTCCCCTCCGTGGGCGACGTGATGTCGGTCACGACGCCCGTCGCTCCCACCTCGACCCGCAGGAACCAGCCGCCGTCGCTCACGAACGCAATCTGGGAGAGGGCGATGGTCGCCACCGGCACGATGAGCGTCCGTACCAGCGCCAGCGCGAGCGCCACGACCGCGGCCACCCGCACGTAGCCGTTACGGTTGAGGAACCAGAGCAGGACCAGCAGGTTCAGGGCGCCCGGCGCCGCTATCAGGAGCCACGTCCGCCAGAAGTCGAAGTAGTAGAAGCACTTCTGGGCGATGAACCCGTCGAACTTACAGAGGTCGTTCTCCGGCAGGCCCAGCGCTTCTGCGCTGTGCTCGCCGCCCGCCGTGAACAGCAGCAGGGCTGCCAGCGGGGCCGTCGCCAGCGGCGTCACGGTGATCAGCAGGAAGGGCAGGCGTCGCTTCAACCAGCTCCACGCGCGGCGAGGGCCGGTCGGTTGGTCGTTACGCATCGTCACCTTCCGAGGGAAGGTTGTGTTCGATGCGGGTCTCGTCAAGGTCCGCCAGCAGGGGGAGCATGCGGTGGGGCTGGTGCGGAAGGGCCAGCACCACCTCGTTGCTCCCGTCGCCGCCCCATGGCCCAACGTGCGCCGGAGCCGCCTCCGTTGGGTTCATGCCCATCCAGTGGCCGGATGCGCGGTCGTACACGTCCGTCCGTCCGAACGCGATCAGCGACGGGTCGTCGGGCGCTGGCGCGGCGCCCCGCATGTTCGGGTGCTGGAACCACTCGCCCGAAGGCCCCGGTGGCTCGGGCAGCGGCTCCAGCTGCGATCCGTCTCTGCTCACGAAGCTGTACCCCACCCTTCCCCCGATCTTCGTCTGCATCACAAGCCCCGATGAGTCCGCGAGCCAGCGAGCGCCGCCGAGCTCGTCGCCGTAGTTGAGTCTGGCCGACCGGACACGGAAGAGGTTCCGTCCCGTCGTTCCGTCGATCACAAGCACCGTACTCGTCTCCTCGAAGAGGGGTGGTTCGGTTCCCGGAACCGCCAGGACGCGTTCGCCCGCCGCCAGCGACCCGTCCGGCGAGACGAACGCGCGGTCCACCCGCACGCGTGTCATCCCCAGATGATCGCCGTCCCAGCCGAGACGCGCCACAAAGGTCGCGAAGATCCCGTACCCCAGCGTGAGCGGAGGCCGCGTGGGCCAGTAGGAGAACGGTAGCAGGAACGACTCCCCGTCGGTCGCCGGCGTTGTCGCGTGAAACAGGATCCGCTGGAGGGTCGACTGCCGCTGGGGCGAGAACACGTTTGTCGCCCATCCCGTGGCCCCGTCCAGGAGGAACAACGAGGGGTACTCCTGTGGCTGCTGGAGCGCCAGGAACACGCGCCGCCCGCTGGGGTCGAAGAACGGTGGGATGGAGGGGAGGAGCGTCCCCGTCAGCTCGAACTCCGCCCGTTCCTCTAGTTGTCCGTTCGTGAGCACGTACCGCGCCCGCTTGATCAGGTGCGGCCCCAGCTCCTCTTCCACCACCTCGAAGAGCGCTCCGTAATCGGAGAAGCCGAGCAGCCTCAGGCGATCCTCGGGCCACGTCCACGATCGCCCCGTTGTCCGCTCGTGGAGCGCGTTCGTCGTCGCGATGAACCGCCTGCCCGCGCCCGCCTGGTAGACGGGCGGGTCGTTGCCCGGCTCGGCGACCTGCCAGCCCGTCATGCTCCCCGCCCCCTCGCCCCGCGTCCGCAGGAAGAAGATGCCGTGGTCCTCGGTCAGCGGCTGCCCCGGCTCGAGGGCTAGCTCCTTGAAGATGCCCGTCGCCGGCTGCAGCGCCGCGAGCGCTGGCGGCACTGGCGTGAGTGTGGGGGGTACCGGGACGGGTCGCGGCGGACGCACGACCGTGTCCTCTTCCTCCGTCTCCCGCGTAACCAGAAATGCCCCTCCCGCCGCCAGCCCCGCGACTCCCGCCGCCAGCCCCAGGAACGCTCGCCGAGAGATTCCCCGCCGGGGCTCCGGGGCGCTCGGACGCCTCGGCGCCGGTCCACCACCACCCCCTCCGGGAGTTCGAAGAGGAGGTCCCTCGCCGCTCCCCGCCGGTTCCGCTCGCCCGAGGCTCGGGGGCAGGGGCGGCCCGCCCTCCTCCAACTCCCGCCCCGGCGGGACGCCCCTGATGCGCGCGTGTGCATCGGGAACGCTGATACCGAGACGCACCGCGATCTCCGCGACCGGCTTCCCCTCCGCCAGCAACTCCTCGAGCAGCCGTGAGGTCGCGTCCGCGCCCTCCGTCGGGCGGAGATCCCTGGGTTGCTCCCCGTCGGCCATGGGATCGATTCTAGGCGAGCCAGGGGCCGCCCGGCCCGGTCACATCGAGAGCTTGCCCCAGTCTCCGCTCAGGTCCGCCGGGCCGCGGTACAGCGCCTCCAGGCGCCGCGTCTGGATGTACCACTGCCCGTCGATGCGCGTGTACGTATCGAAGTAGCAGAGCGAGTTCATCGTGCGGCCCGCCTCGCGGTTCAGGAACTCGCCCATGTACCAGCGCCCCGTGGCCGTGTCCCCCGTCACGTCGTCGATGACGCCCGAGTACACGTGCATGTAGACGTTCGGGATGCTCGCCATGATCCGCGTCCAGTCCGCCACCACCTCCTCGCGCCCCGTGCGCGTCGTGCTCGTGATCCACTGCCCGTCCGGCGCCCAGGTCGAGCCCCAGGCCTCCGGGTCGAAGCGGTTGACCGCGTCCACGTAGCGCTCCGCCACCTGTCGCAGGGCGGTGTAGTCCTCAACCGTCGGTGCTCCCATGTCGTCCTCCTCGCTGGCTCGCGCAGCCTACCCGAAACAGACCCCGCCGCGCGCTCCCCACGCGACTCGCCGCGCCGTAGGATTCGCCCCACCACTGCAGGAGGCACCCCCATGACCGACACCCGCGCCTACGAAGGCCTCATCGCCGAGACCATCACCGTCCAGGGAGATGGCGGCGACTCCATCTACGCCTACTTCGCCCGCCCCCTCGGCGAGGGGCCGTTCCCCGCGATGCTGCTCCTCCACCACATCCCCGGCTGGGACGAGTGGTACCGGGAGACCGCCCGCCGCTACGCCCACCACGGCTACGTCACCATCTGCCCCGACCTCTACTACCGCGACGGCAGTGGAGAGCCCGAGGATGTCGCCGCCAAGGTCCGCGCCGAGGGCGGCGCCCCCGACGACCGCGTCGTCGGCGATGCCGACGGCTGCATCGCGTACCTCCGCTCCCTCCCCTACGTGACCGGCAAGGTCGGCGTCATGGGCACCTGCTCCGGCGGACGCCACTCCTTCCTCGTCGGCTGCCGCTCGAGCGAGGGCGTCGACGCCGTCGTCGACTGCTGGGGCGGAAACGTCGTCATGCCCCCCGAGAATCTCTCGGAGCGCCAGCCCGTCGCTCCCATCGACTACACCGCCGACCTGGCCGCCCCACTCCTCGGCCTCTTCGGGGAAAACGACTTCAGCCCCACGCCCGATCAGGTCGCCGAGCACGAGGCCGCCCTCCAGCGCGAGGGAAAGGACTACGAGTTCCACATGTACCCCAACGCCGGGCACGGCTTCTTCTACTACAACTACCCCCAGGCCTACGCCGCCGAGGCCGCCGTCGACGGCTGGGAGAAGATCTGGGACTTCCTCGAGCGGAAACTGGGCTAGGGAGGGAACGCCATGTGCACCATGATCGCCGAGAAGGTCCAGATCGCCGGCAGCGGCAAGTCGCGGGACCGCTGGTTCCCCATCGCCCAGACCTACGTCTCCTTCGACCACCCCTTCCACCTCCAGCGCGAGCACGCCCTCAATCTCGACTTCGTGAACGAGGAGCTCGGCACCGGCGCGCGCGTCGCTGTCGAGCTCACCCCCGAAGACGCGCGCGAGCTCGCCACCACCATCCTGCGCCTCCTTGATGAAGGCGCCGAAGTCGAGGCCGGCTCAGCGTGAGCGACCGCATCTACGTCCGTACGGACGGGAAGATGGAGGTGTTGCAGGCCAAGTCCTTCGACGACGAGCAAGAGGATGTGCTTCAGAAGCTAATCGCGGAACACCCTGACCTCGTGAGTGGCGGTCAGATTCGCCCCGAGAACCCGCTCCGCTGGATCCTGATCACCCGCGAACAAGGCATCGCCGAGGAGTTGGGCGTCGGAAACCGCTGGGCGGTGGACCACCTGCTGATTGACCAGGACGCCCGTCCCACGCTGGTTGAGGTGAAGCGGCGCAAGAACCCCGAGGTGAGGCGCGCGGTCGTCGGTCAGTTGCTTGAGTACGCTGCTCACGCTCGCCGCAGCTGGGACATTGACGACCTGCGTCGCACCTTCGAAGCGCGCGACGACTGGGAGAACGAACTTCGTGGACTGCTGGATGCCAACGATGCGTTGGATGCTGACGAACTAGGGCCGAAGGCCGACGAGTTCTGGGAAGAAGTAGGCACGAACCTCCGTGCTTCGAACTTGCGCCTCCTGATCGTGTCGGACGAAATCCCCGACTCGCTCGCTCGGGTCGTCGAGTTCCTGAACGAGCAGATGCGCGATGTGGATGTACTTGCAGTCGAGGTCAAGCGTTATATGGGTGGGCGTCGCGAGACGTTCGTACCGCGGGTCATTGGTCGCTCGGCGAAACCTAGCGCCACTCCGGGAGGTGGAGGCGGCATTCTGACGATGGATGAGATCGTCGATCGGTTTCCTAACGGCCCGATCCGTGAAGCGGTCCAACAACTCATCAAACGTGCTCGCGACGCGGGCGCCACGTTCGAACCTGGATCACGCGGATTCAGTATCCGCATGAAATGCTCGGTCTGGCCTCAACCGGTCACCGTGGCTTGGATGTATCCGCCTTCCGTGACGAGCGGCTGGATGAAGACCAGACACTTCTCCTTCGGCGCGGCCATCTTCGACTACGACCCACCGCCACCGGCAGGGTTGCGTGATGTGCTGATTCAGTACGCAAGTGAGTTCGAGGGCGACTCGTATACGCATGACGCGTCTAGCAAGGGCGTTGTCGCCTCTTACGCCGAACCGGAAGATGCCGCACGGCACATTGACACGCTGGTCGCAAGACTCACGCGGGTGCTCACCGACATCAAGGCGTTGGAGCCCGTAGAGGGAGCGGGGCGGCCTTGATCGCACGGGGCGGTCGGCGCCACGCGGCCCCGGGGAGTTCTGAAGCCTGACGCAGCCGCCCACGGACCAGGTCGAGATCGAGGACGAGGGGCCTCTGAGCCTGCGGCCCTGGGCCGCCTTCACCTTCCGCGACTACCGCTACCTCTGGGCGGCCGGCCTCGCCACGGTCGTCTCCCGCTGGATGCGCATCCTCGTCACCGCCCAGTGGCTCTTCGAGACGACCGGCTCCCCCGCCCAGCTCGGCCTCATCGGCGCCGTCCAGCTCGTCGTCCAGATTCCCGCCCTCCTCTGGGGCGGCGCCCTCGCCGACTACATGAACCGCAAGCACCTCGTGGCGGCCGCCCACGCCGTCACGTTCGGCGTGCTGCTCGCGCTGGGGTTCCTCGCCGCCGCCGGCACGCTCACGGTCTGGCAGGTGTACATCGCCATCGGCGTCACCGCCGCGACCCAGGTCATCTCCCAACCCGCCGCTGCCGCCCTCACCCCCACCGTCGTCCCCCGGCGCCACCTCATGCTCGCGATCACGGGCGAGACCGCCACCATGAACGCCGGCTCCATCCTCGCGCCCCTCCTCTTCGCCGGCGTCGCCGAGGGCGTCGGACTCACCGCCGCCTTCTTCGTCGCCGCCGGCACGACTGCCCCCGCCGCCCTCCTGCCCCTCCTCATCCGCGCCCGCGGCCAGGTCGAGCAGGTCGCCGAGGGTTCGACCGTCCGCCGAGTCTGGGAAGGCTTCCTCTTCGTCATCCGCCACCCCATCCTCCCCGGGCTCTTCCTCCTCGATATCGGCATCACCGTCGTCTCCTTCTACCGCGAGATCCTGCCCGTCATCGCGAAGGGGCTCTTCAAGGGCGGCGCCGGGGCCGTCGGCGTCCTCGGCTCGGCGAACAGCGCCGGGGCGGTCGCCGGCTCCTTCGGCGCCCTCTTCTTCGCGGGCTACCGGTCCAAGGGGATGCTCGTCATCTACGCCTCCCTCGGCTACGCCGTCGTCCTCCTCCTCTTCTCGAACGTGACCGCCCTCTGGGCCGGCGCCATCACCATCGCCCTGCTCGGACTCGCCGACGCCGTCACCGTCGCGGTCCGCCAGACGACCGTGCAGCTCACGACGCCCGACGACATGCGCGGGCGCGCTTCCGCCTTCCTCGTGCTCGCGGCCGTCACCGCGAACAACATCGGCACCCTCTGGGTCGGCCTCTGGTCCGCATGGATCGGCGAGCGCGCCACCATGATGCTTGGCGCCTTCCTCGCGTTCGGCGCCACGCTGCTTATCTGGAGGCTCTGGCGGCCCCTCCGCGAGTATCGCTACCCCTGAGTGCCCGCCTACCGGTAGGGGATGATCTGGGCGTAGTCGACCGCGCTCTCGATCACCCGCGAGTAGGCGTAATCGACAACCAGCACGTCCTTCATGATCGGCCCCAGCATCGGGCCCACCACCTCCGTGTGGTACGGGTGCCGCGCGTACTCCTCCATCGCCTCGATGGAGTCGACCTCCGCGATGAACACCAGGTCGAACCGGTCCGTCGCCGAGCCGTAGTACGGCCCCGGCTTCCCCAGGATCCAGCGGCGGATGAACGGCTTCTGTCGCGGGAAGCGGTCCAGCGCGAGGGTGAACTCCTCGATGTCCTCCTCGCTCGCGTCGTCCTTGAACGCCAGGCAGGTCACGTGCGCGATCGCGACGTTGTCGTCGCCCTCGCGCGGCGCCTTGTAGGCGACCGCACTCTGTTGGACGGCCGTGAACTCGAAGTCCACCACCAGCACGTCCTCGATGATCGGCCCCATCAGCGCCGCCGCGTCCATGTGAAACGGGTGGCGCGCGTAGTCGACCATCGCCGCCGGCGAGTCCACCTCCACCGAGAAGGCGAGGTCGTAGTCTTCGCTCGAGATCGGGTAGTAGTTTCCCGGCTTCCCCGAGATCCAGCGGCGTAGCCCCGGTTTCTGCGACGGGAACTCGTCGAGCTTGTCCCAGAACTCCTGGATGAGGGCCTCGTCGGCGCCCTCCTTGAAGCTCATGAAAACGGTGTGGGAGACGCCCATGGCGGTCCTCCTTGCGGCGGATCGCGGCGCGCCCCGGCCCGCCCGTGATGGCCGCGAGCATACGCCCCTCGGACCCCCTGTAGACTCGCGCCACTCACAGGAGAACGACATGCAGATCGGCGCCCAGCTCCACAACAACTCGACCAGCTGGCAGGACATCACCGCCGTCGCCCGAACGATGGATGCGGGCCGCTGGTCCAGCCTCTGGGTCTACGACCACTTCTTCCCGCCCGTCCCCAACCTCGGCAACGAGATCCCCACCTTCGAGGCCTACGCCCTCCTCGCCGGCCTCGCCGCCACCACCGAGCGTGTCCGCCTCGGCACGCTCGTCACCGGCAACACCTACCGCAACCCCGCCCTCGTCGCGAAGATGATCGCGACCATGGACGACATGAGCGGCGGCCGCATGAACGTCGGCATCGGCGCCGCCTGGTTCGAGCGCGAGCACACCGCCTTCGGCTGGCAGTTCCCCTCCCTCAAGGAGCGTCTCGATCGGCTCGAAGAGGCCGTTCAGGTCATCCGCCTCCTCTTCGACACCGAGGGCCCCGTCACCTTCGAGGGGGAGTACTACAGCCTCGACGACACGCCCTTCGAGCCCAAGTGCATCCAGCAGCCCCACGCCCCCATCATGGTTGGCGGCGGCGGCGAGAAGCGCACCCTCCGCACCTGCGCCCGCTACGGCGACATCATGAACGTCGACGGCCCGCCCGACTTCGTCCGCCGCAAGATCGAGGTGCTGGAGCAGCACTGCGCCGACATCGGCCGCGACCCCGCCGAGATCAAGAAGAGCATCCAGCTCACCTGCGTCCTCCAGGACGACCCCGAGAAGGCCGCCATGTGGCGCGAGCGCTACGGCGGCCACCTCACCCCCGAGGAGCGCGAGCGCGACCTCGCCATCGGCCCCGCCGAGCGCATCGTCGAGGTGCTCCGGCGCTACGAGGAGGTCGGCGTCGAGGAGGCCATCTTCGCCCGCATGCCCAACAACCCCCGCCTCTACCAGCGCCTCGACGACGAGGTCCTCAGCGCCTTCGCCTGACGCCCGCCACCCCTCCCCGAAGGCGTATCCTGATCGCTCACAGCGAGCCGTGCGCTCGACGGGAGCCGAACCATGAGGGCAGGAGAGAAGGCGGCTGAACGCCTCAAGACCGAGATCGACCCGCGCGAGTTCGATTCCCCCGAATATCGCAAGGACCCCTTCCCCGTCTACAAGCGCCTGCGCGACCACCGCCCCCTCTTTCGCGACGGGTTCCACGGACGCTGGGTGCTGAGCCGCTACGACGACATCGTCGGCGTCTTCCAGGACAACGAGCACTACGACCGCGCCACCTACAACCCCGACGGCCCCTACAAGTTCGGCGAGCGCTCGGTGTTCGGCCCCAACATCCTCGAGTACGGCAACAGCCAGCGGCACCGCTGGATGCGCAACATCGTCGCCGACCAGTTCGTCGGCAACCGCCTCGGGGCCTTCATCCCCTACATCGAGATGATCGCCCGCGAGCTCCTCGACAAAATCGCCGAGAAGGCCGCCGACGACATCGCGAAGGGCTTTTCCGACACGGGCGAGGTCGAGCTGGTCAGCCAGTTCACGAACCAGTTCCCCGTGCGCGTCATCTCCAACATGCTCGGCCTCCCCCGCCACGACGAGGACACCTTCGTCAGCTGGTACCAACGCCTCATCTCGGGCATGGGCTCCGGCCAGTACTACGTCGACGGCATCCACGCCCGCGACGAGATCTGGGACTACCTCGAACCCATCATCGAAGAGCGCATGAAGAATCCCGGCGAGGACCTAGTATCCCGCATCGTCACCGCCGAGCTGCAGGGCAAGCGCATGAACGTCGAGGAGGTCAAGGGATTCGTCGCCCTTCTCCTCGCCGCCGGCGGCGACACCACCGACAAGGCCATCGCCAACATGTGGTACCACATGCTCTACACCCGCCCCGACCAGTTCGAGGAGGTCCAGAGCGACCACTCCCTCTGGACCAACGTCTTCACCGAGATGATGCGCTACGACCCCGTCGTACACGGCCAGGGCCGCCGCACCACCTGCGAGATCGAGATGTACGGCGAAGTCATCCCCGAGCGCGCCTCCGTCTCCCTCCTGCTCGGGGCTGGCAACCGCGATGAGCGTGTGTTCAAGGACCCGGACACCTACGATGTCTTCCGGGACGACCTGCACATGGGCCGCGAACTGCGCTCCGGACGCTACCCCGATGGCCGCGCCGGCCACCTCGGCTTCGGCATGGGCCAGCACTTCTGCATGGGCTACGCCATGGCCCGCCAGGAGGCGATCATCGCCAGCACCCGCCTCTGCGAGGCCATGAAGAACCCCCGTCCCAAGTTCCCTACCCACGAGGGCATCACCGGACCCAACATCAACGAGGGCGGCTTCCGCGCCCCTCGCGAGCTCTGGGTCCAGTTCGACGTCGCCTAGGCGCGAAGCAGCACGACATCAGGAGAAGCCATGAAGTCCGAAGTCCATCCCCTTAGCGGCGCCACCTACACCGAGCTCGGCGACGGCAGGGTCCGCGTCGAGAAGGCGAAGAAGTACGGCATCTTCCAGTGGGACGGCCGCCACCTCGAGGGTGACCTGAAGTACGCCGACCCCCATCTCCTCCAGTGGGTTGGCGGCCCAGAGCTTCCCCCCGAGTTCGTTGAGAACGACCCCCGCCGCTCCTCCCGCATGCTCGCGAATCGCGATGCCGCCGCCGCCGAAGCGCAGTACACCGGCGGCACCGCCCTCGCCGGCGAGATCGACGACACCTTCACCCGCTACACCGGCGACCCCGGTCGCGACACCCCCGCCGGCCGCCGCTCCTCCGGCATCTCCTTCATGGAGCTCCTCGACGGCGACCAGTACCCCGAGCGTATCCCCGAGACGCTGCGCATGGAGAACTCCCTCGAGGGCGGCGTCCGCAGGGTGCCGACCGAGCGCTACACCCAGAAGAAGTGGCACGACCTCGAGGTCGAGCGCCTCTGGAAGCGCGTCTGGCAGATGGCCTGCCACGTCGACGACATCCCCGAGATCGGCGACTACATCGTCTACGACGTCGCCCACCTCTCATGGATCGTCGTCCGCACCGGGGAGAACGAGTTCAAGGCCTACAACAACGCCTGCCTCCACCGCGGCCGCCAGTTGCGCGAGTTCGACGGCAAGAAGGCGACCGAGTTCCGCTGCCCCTTCCACGGCTGGTGCTGGGAGATCGACGGGTCGCTGCGCGAGATCCCCTCGGAGTGGGACTTCCCCGAGGTTCGCGAGGACGCCAGCCACCTGCGCGAGGCGAAGATCGGCACCTGGGGCGGCTTCGTCTTCATCAACCCCGACCCCGAAAGTGAGTCATTCGAGGACTACCTCGGCGACCTGCCCAGGCACTACGAGAAGTACGACTACGAGAAGAAGTACAAGCAGATGCACGTGGCGAAGATCGTGCGCGCCAACTGGAAGGCCAACCAGGAAGCATTCATGGAGGGCTACCACATCATCGCCACCCACCCGCAGCTCATGATCTACGGCGGCGATGGCGCCAACCATCAGTACGACTCGTTCGGCAACTGGTCCCGCGCCGTCACGGTGGCCGCCCGCACGAGCGCCCACCGCAACATCCACCCCGACCGCGACGAGATTTTCGCCACGCGTCACCGGATGGCCGACATGATGCGCGAGACCCTGCGCGAGACCATCGGCGACCGCGTCGATACCTACTGCGACGCCGAGCTCATCGACGGCCAGTACAACAACCTCTTCCCCAACTTCCACCCCTGGGGCTCGTTCAGCCGCATCGTCTACCGCTTCCGCCCCTACGGCGACAACCCCGACATGAGCATCATGGAGGTCATCTACCTCGCCCCCTGGCCCGAGGGCAAGCCCAAGCCCCCCGCCGCCCAGATCCATTGGCTCGGGCCGGACGAGCACTGGACCGAGGCGCCCGAGATGGGCGGCCTCGCCCGCGTCCTCAACCAGGACAGCTACAACCTCCCCAAGGTTCAGAAGGGCCTCAAGACCAAGCAGGACCCGTACATCTACCTGGCCGCCTACGAGGAGGGGAAGGTCCGCCACTTCCATCACCTCTACGACCAGTGGGTCGCCTACGACGACGGCGAGTAGGGCCTGAGGCAAGCCGGCACCCGTGCCCCTGCGGCGCTGCAAGTTCTGCCCCCAGCCTCCCCTGGAGGAGGTCGCCGTCTCCATGTGGACGGATGACCCCTCCGACGTGCGCCGCGACACCATCAAGCTCTGCCGCAAGCACCTGGTCCGCCTGCGGAAGGCGGGCGACACCGGCCACGAGCACCGCGGCGTTCGCTACCGCCCCGGCTTCTGGTAGGCTCGCCTCGCTGCGGACGAGCCCGTAACGGCCGTCCTCCGGAGGTCCACCGCCATGCGTGAAGCCGTCATCGTTTCCACCGCCCGCACCGCCATTGGCAAGGCCTACCGAGGCGCTTTCAACGACACCCCCGCCCCCACCATGGCCGCCCCCGCCATGGAGGCCGTTGTCGCCCGCGCCGGCATCGACCCGGCCGAGGTCGATGATGTCATCGTCGGCTCCGCCCTCCAGCAGGGAACGCAGGGCTTCAACGTCGGCCGCCAGGTCGCCATGGCCGCCGGCCTCCCCGTGAGCGTCTCCGGCCAGTCCATCGACCGCCAGTGCTCCTCCGGGCTTATGGCCGTCTCCGCCGCCGCCAAGCAGATCATGATCGACGGCATGGAGACCGTTATCGCCGGCGGCATCGAGTCCATCAGCCTCGTCCAGAACAAGAATCAGAACTCCTTCCGCGCCCAGGACCCCAACGTCCTCGAGGCCACGCCCGACATGTACATGCCCATGATCACGACCGCCGAGGTCGTCTCGAAGCGCTACGACATCTCCCGCGAGGCCCAGGACGAGTACTCCCTCCAGAGCCAGCGCCGCACCGCCGCCGCCCAGGACGCCGGCCTCTTCGCCGACGAGATCGTCCCCAGCAACGTCACCAAGATCGTCGTCGACCGCGAGAGTGGCGAGACGAGCAAGCAGGACGTCACCATCGACATGGACGAGTGCAACCGACCCTCGACCAACGCCGAAGGCCTCGCCAAGCTCCCGCCCGTCATGGGCGAGGACGGGTACATCACCGCCGGCAACGCCAGCCAGCTCTCCGACGGCTTCGCCGCCTGCGCCCTCATGGAGGCCTCCGCCGCCGAGAAGCGCGGCCTCCAGCCGCTCGGCTACTACCGCGGCATGGCCGTTGCCGGTTGCGAGCCCGACGAGATGGGCATCGGGCCCATCTACGCCGTGCCCAGGCTGCTCGAGCGCACCGGCCTCTCCATGGACGACATCGACCTCTGGGAGCTGAACGAAGCCTTCGCCTGCCAGGTCGTCTACTGCCGCGATCAGCTCGGCATCCCCGACGAGAACCTCAACGTGAACGGCGGCGCCATCTCCATCGGCCACCCCTACGGCATGAGCGGCACGCGCATGGTCGGCCACGCCCTCATGGAGGGGAAGCGCCGCGGCGCTCGCTACGCGGTCATCACCATGTGCGTCGGAGGCGGCATGGGCGCCGCGGGTCTGTTTGAGGTCGCCTGACATGGGCCAGTGGCTCGTCGGCGATATTCTCGAACGCAGCGTCCTCCTCTACGGCGACCGCCCCGCCGTCATCGACGGCGATGTGCGCCGCACCTACGCCGAGACCAGCGAGCGCATCCGCTCGCTGGCCGCGGGCATCCTCTCGCTCGGAGTCGAGCCGGGCGACCACATCGGCATCCTCGCCAATAACTCCCACCGCTACTTCGAGACGTATTTCGCCGCCCACTACGCGGGCACGACCCTCGCGCCCCTGAACATCCGCCTCTCCGGCCCCGAGCTTGAGTTCATCATCAACGACGGAGAGCTGCGCGCCCTGCTCGTCGGACCCGAGTACCTCGAGCTCCTCGCCTCGTTCCGCGACCGCCTCCCGAAGCTTGAGCACGTCGTCGTCCTCGCCGACAGCGCTGGCGAGGGGATGCACGCCTACGAGGACCTCGTCGCCGGGAACGAACCCCTCGCCGCCGCCGCCCGCGACTGGCACGAGAACGACATGATCAACCTCTGCTACACCGGCGGCACTACCGGCCTCCCGAAGGGGGTCATGCTCTCCCAGCGCAACGTCGTCTCCAACTCCCAGCACATCCAGATGACCTTTGCCTTCGAGGAACCCGACGTGTGGCTCCACGCCGCCCCCATGTTCCACCTCGCCGACGCCTGGGCCTGCTATTCCGTCACCGCCGCCGGCGGCGCCCACGCCTTCATCCCCGGCTTCGCTCCCGACGCCTTCCTCCAGGTCGTCCAGGACTCCCGCGTAACTGCCACCATCCTCGTGCCGACCATGATCAACTTCGTCGTGAACCACCCCACCGTGGGCGACTACGACCTCTCCTCGCTGCGGGCGCTCCTCTTCGGCGCCTCCCCCATGCCCACCGACCGCATCCTCGCCGCCCGCGAGATCTTCGGCCCCATCCTCGCCCAGGCCTACGGCATGACCGAGACGGCCCCGCTACTCTGCGCCCAGCGCCTCGAGTGGCTCGACTACGACACCCCCGAGGGCATCGACCGCCTCGCCTCCTGCGGGCGCCAGGTCCAGGGCGTCGCCGTCCACGTCGTCGACGACAACGACGTGCCCGTCCCCACCGGCGGCACCGGCGAGATCGTCGCCCGCGGGCCGAACGTCATGCTCGGCTACTGGAACCGCCCCGAGGAGACCGCTGCCGTCCTGCAAGACGGCTGGATGCACACCGGCGATGTCGCCCGCATCGACGAGCAGGGCTTCATCTACATCGTCGACCGCTCCAAGGACATGATCGTGAGTGGCGGTGAGAACGTGTACACGACCGAGACCGAAGGGGCGCTGTACGAGCACCCCGCCGTCCTCGAGGCCGCCGTCTTCGGCATTCCCGATGACCGCTGGGGCGAGGCCGTCCACGCCGCCGTGGTCCTGCGCGAAGGCGCCAGTGCGAGCGAGGCCGACCTCATCGAGCACTGCCACACGCTGATCGCCGGCTACAAGTCCCCCAAGAGCATCGAGTTCCATGAGACGCCGCTCCCCAAGTCGGGCGCCGGCAAGATCCTCAAGACGAACCTGCGCGCCCCCTGGTGGGAGGGCTACGAGCGAGGCGTCAACTAGCTACTAACCACCAGTCACTAGCCCCTAACCACCAGCCACTACGTCGACAGCGGGTTCTCCCCGATCAGGTAGTCGTCCACCGGCCGACCCTCTCCTAGGTCCTCCGCGATCACCCGATCCAGCGCCTCCCGCTGCATCCCCGCGTACCACCGCCCCTCCGGGTAGACCACAGCCGTCGGCCCGCTCTCGCAGATGCGCAGGCATCCGACCTTCGTCCGGTAGATGGGTGTGGCCCCCTCGCGCTTGTTCAGATCGCCCACCCCACTCTTGAGCCGCGTCCAGGCGGCCATGCCCTCCTCGGGCGTGATGCAGTCCGGACCCGTGCAGATGAAGACGTGGCGGCCGTAGCCGCCCACGCCCCGCCGCTCCGCCTCCGCGCGCGCTCCGTCCAGATCGCTGTTCTGCTCGTCTGTCATGCCGCTGTCCCCGTGAGGATAGGGGAATCCGTCGCGATGGTCCCGTTCGGACCCTCCGCGAGGCACGGAAATGCCCGTCCCGGTCCTGGCCGGCGACGGGCATGAGAAACCCCCGCACGGGGCGGGGGCTTCAGGTCCAGAACGTGTGGCGAGCGATTACAGGCGCAGCTTGCCGTGCGACGGCTGGCGCCGGCGCTGGCGCTGCGGCAGAGCCGCTTCCTCGGCAGCCAGATCGATCGGCGGGCGCGTCAGCACTTCGTGTACGTAGCCGCACATGATGCAGCTGCCGTAGGTGCCGTGCCAGTCGCGCTCCACGATGATGGAGCCGCCGCATTTTGGGCACGTCTGGGGCGGGGCCTCTTGCAAGGCAGGCATGGGGAACTTCTCCTGGGTTCCGTGAGGCAAGAGCTTCTCGGCCTCGAAGCGAGCAGCCTGCTCGCCAGGCCTTCCTAGTGCATACGGGGTTAGCTGACGGGTTCGGGCGGAAGGTTGCCCTAGGGACTGGAGACGTCCCATTCACCCCTGAAGGTGGTTCCCCCGCTGCGCCACTGCGGCGCACTCTGCAGGTTTCGGTTTTCACCGAGCGCACGCTCCTTGTGGAGCCCCTCGAAGCTAGCAGCCCCGAGATCGGCCTGTCAAGGACTTTGGGAAGGAAATCACAAATAAATCCCGAAATTCGTCGATATTCGTCCCGTGGAGGCCCATATCTGCCTCTGATATGGCTACGCGGCCACCAGCGCGGGCGCGATCGCCGCCCCCGCCGCTGCCAGCCACACCGCCAGGGACAGCCCCGTTTCAGCCGCCACGCCCTGCTTTCCGCCTCCCCTCGCTGCCAGCGCCAGCCCCGCGATCAGCCCCGCCAGGGCCGCCCCCGCCGCCAACTCCCAGCCCGCATTCCCCCCGACGGCCGCCCTCACGATCAGCGCCCCTGCCACCGGAACCGCCGCCGCCGCCAGTATCGCCCCCAGCGCCCGAGCCGCCGCTGCCCGCCTCCCGGCCGCCGCCAGCCCGATCGCGGCCAGCAACCCGGTCAGCGCGACCAGCGCCCCGACTCCCACCAGGCGGTCGAGCCGCAGCGGCGGGAGCGAGGGGAACGGCAACGGTCCGCCCGCGATCGCCTTGATACCCTCGTCGAGCCGCCCCTGTGCCGCGCGAAGGTCCAGCAAGCGCCGTGTCTCCGCCTCCCCCGCGAGCATGAGCTGCGGCGCGTCTGCCGCGTGAATGTCGTGCCGGTCGAGCAGGTCGCGGTAGGAGGCCAGGTCGTAGGCCGTCTGCGCCTCGATGTCCTCGAAGTCGGGCACCACCCCGAGCTCCGCCGCCATCTGCACGTAGCGAGGCACGTCGCTCGCGGCCACGTTCCCGAGCTCCGCCCGCACGGCCAGCAGCAGCGCCCCCACCAGAACTGCCCCCACGAGCGCCGTCCAGCCGATTCCGTGGCACCACGCCGGCGCCAGCGCTCGCTGGGCGGTCGCAGTCAACGGGCCGAGCGGCATCGGCGCCGGAACCGCCTCCTCGCCCTCGGCTGGCTCAGCGGCCTCGCGGGCGCGCTCCGCCAGGGCGACCGCGTTCGCCGCCCCCGACCCGAACCCGCGGATCGCGACCGCCGCCGGGGCCAGCGCCAGCGCCCCCGCCGCCGCCATCGCTACCCCGTACAGCGCGGTCGCCGTCGAGCTGACTCCCTCGATCTCGACCTGCCACCCGAACGCGAACGCGGCCACGAGGCCGGCGCCTGTCAGCAGCGTGAAGGCCGCTCCCGTCCCCCGGTAGCCCGACCCGTCTCCGATGATCGCCCGGCCGACCAGGAACAGCAGTGCGCTCAACCCCGCCCCCAGCAGTCCGGCGCAAGAGAACCACCACCGTCCCTCCTCCAGCATCGCGACGGGCGCGAGGAACGCCAGCGCCCCGCCCACGACTGCCGCGATCGCGTACCCCGCCACCACCGAACGCCCCGCGTTCCGCATGGCCCGCGTCCAGAACGGGAGCGTGATCCCCGCGATGGTCGCCGCGGCCAACCCCAGCGCCATCACGACCAGCGGGGTCACGATCCAGACCAGGTCGTCGCCGAGTTGCGCCATCGGCGCCCCCAGCACGAGTCCCGCGCCCCCGCCCGCCGCCATCAGCGCCACCGCGTCCGCCCCGCCTGCCGCGCCCCCCGCCGCCTCGACCGTCTCCGCTTCCGGCCCATCCTCCTCGTCCGCGTCGTCGCTGGCCGCGAGCAGCCGCGCCGCCAGCGACGTCAGCGCCGCTCCCGCCCCGGCCCCCAGCACGAGGAATCCCGCCTCGCCGCTCGGGATGTCCGCGAAGCGCGTCGCGATGCCGTAGAGCCCCGCGACCCCCGCCACCGCCAGCGCCCCGCCCGCCAGTGCTGGCGCCGTGCCCGCCCACAACGCGATGGCGAGCGCCTGCCGAAGAGTCCGGTCCGCGGCCGTCGCCGCCCGTTCGCTTGCGCGCTCACCCAGCGCCAGTCCCGCCGCCGCCGTCGCTGCCGCCCCCAGCGCCCCCGCCAGCACCGCCAGCCCCGCGACCGCCCCCGATTCGACGCCGTCGCGATACGCCCCCACCGCCGCGCCGAGCCCTGCGCCGCCCGCCAGCCCCAGCGTCACGCTGAGCACCACGTACCGCCAGATGTACGAGCTACCCAGTTCCCGCGTGCGCTCCGCGGCCGCGAACACACCCTCGCCGGGGCGCGTCCGCAGAAGGATGTCGAGGGCGAACCAGGTGGCGAAGACCATCGCCACCACCGCTGCGAGCGGAATCGCGAGCTGCGCCACGATCACCGCTCGCCTCCTCTCGGCCCGCCCCGGAGGGCCGCGGGCCGGCGGCTACGCTAGATGAACAGCGGCCCGAACACCACCGCCACGATCGACATCAGCTTCAGGAGGATGTTGAGCGACGGGCCCGAGGTGTCCTTGAACGGATCGCCCACGGTGTCGCCCACCACGGCTGCCTTGTGGGCTTCCGAGCCCTTGCCGCCGAAGTTCCCCTCTTCGATGTACTTCTTGGCGTTGTCCCAGGCCCCGCCCGCGTTCGCCATCATGATGGCGAGCATGGCGCCGGCCGCAATCGAGCCGATGAGCAGGCCGCCGAGCGACTCCGCGCTGATCACCGCGCCCACGAAGATGGGAACGGCCACGGCCAGGAGGCCCGGAATGATCATCTCGCGCAGCGCCCCCGTCGTGGAGATGCTGACCGCGCGCTCGTAGTCCGGCTCCTCGGTGCCGTCCATGATCCCCGGCTTCTCACGGAACTGGCGGCGTACCTCTTCGACCATCGCCTGCGCCGCGCGCCCCACCGCGCCCATCGAGAGCGCCGAGAATACGAACGGCATCAGGGCGCCGATGAGGATGCCCACCATCACCTCCCAGTCGAGGAGGTTGAACATCTCCACACCCGTGGTGATCGAGTAGGTCGCCAGGAGCGCCAGCGCGGTCAGCGCCGCCGAACCGATGGCGAAGCCCTTGCCCGTCGCCGCCGTCGTGTTGCCGAGCTGGTCGAGCGCGTCCGTGCGCTCGCGCACCTCCGGATCGAGGCCAGCCTGCTCGGCGATACCGCCGGCGTTGTCGGCCACCGGGCCGTACGCGTCCGTCGCGAGCGTCACGCCCAGCGGGGCGAGCATGCCCACCGCTGCCAGCGCGATGCCGTAGAAACCGGCGAACTCGTTCGCGAGGATGATCGCGACCACGATCGTGATGAGCGGGATCGCCGTCGAGAGCATGCCCAGGCTCATCCCGCCGATGATCACCGGCCCCGAGCCTGTCTCAGCCTGCGCTGACAGGTTCACCGTTGGGCTGTAGCGGAAGGGCCCGATGGCAAAGCCCTCGGATGAGGTGAATCCTTCGGTGACGGTGCCGATGATCTGGCCCGCAATCAGGCCGACCAGGATCGCCCAGAAGAGGTCCCACGGCAGGTCGATCACCGCGATGGCGACCGCTGCGCCCACGAGTACGAGCGCCGAGGCGCCGTACACGCCCGCGCGCAGCGCCCAGAGCAGACGTCCCTGGCTCGCCTGCTCGCCCGTGCGAACGAGGAAGGTGGAAAGGATGGCGGCGAAAATGCCCGTCCCCGCAACCAGCAGCGGCAACATCACCGCTTCGCCCTTGAAGGAGTAGGCCCCCTCCCCGAACAGACCGATCGCGCCGGTGTACTCCACGCCCACGATCGCGACTGCCGCCAGCGCCATCGTCGCCACGATCGAGCCCACGTACGACTCGAACAGGTCGGCGCCCATGCCGGCCACGTCGCCCACGTTGTCGCCCACGTTGTCGGCGATGGTCGCGGGATTCCGCGGGTCGTCCTCCGGGATGCCCGCCTCGACCTTGCCGACGAGATCGGCGCCCACATCGGCCGCCTTCGTGTAGATGCCGCCGCCCACCCGCGCGAACAGCGCGATCGAGGACGCGCCGAACGCGAAGCCCGCGAGCGGGACCGCGCTCTCCCAGATCAGGTAGAGAATGCCGAGCCCGAGAATGCCGAGCCCGACCACCGTCATGCCCATCACCGTGCCCGAGTTGAAGGCTACGCGGAGGGCGGGGTTCAGCCCTTCCTGCGCCTTCGCCGCCGTGCGCACGTTTGCCCGCACCGCGATCGTCATGCCCAGGTAGCCGGCGCTCGCCGAGAGGATGGCGCCGATCAGGTAGGACAGCGACATCGCCGGCACGTCCTTGTCGAAGTCCCAGAACTGGCTCGTGAGCGGATCCTTGTCCAGCACGTCCAGGTCGATGAACAGCAGCAGGACCACGAACACGGCCGCGACGAAGACCGCCAGCACCGCGTACTCGCGCTTCAGGAACGCCGCCGCGCCAAGCTGAATCGCGCTCGCGATGCTCTGCATCGTCTCGTTCCCCTCACCTTCCCGCACCACCGCGAACACGCGGAAGGCGGAAAAGAGGAGGGCGAGCACGCCCGCGATGATGGCGAAGATCAGGATCTCCATGGTTCCCCCAGAGGTAGATGCTGCGCGCCCTCGCGCCCCCTCGGGGAGCCCCCAACGGAAGGCGGTCGCGGCAGGATATGGGCCGCAGGCACTCTAGCGTCCCGCCCCCCTGCGTTCAATGTGAACCCTGTGTTTCGCGTGCGGGAGGGCTCAGCCCTCGGGCGTCGCCCGCCGCTGCACGATCGCCATCGTCAGGTCGCCGCGCGTCCGCTCCAGGATGCCCCGTGTCTGGTCCGTCGTGCGCCGCAGCCCGCCCGTCATCGCGTCGGGGAAATCGATCGTGACCAGTACGGCGTAGATGTCGTCCATCGCCTCGAGCAGCGCCTCGCACCCGTCGAAGTCGCCTTGCCGCAGCCGGTCCAGGATGACCCGCCGCAGCTCCCCCGCTGCCTCCGCGATGCCGTTCAGCCAGGCCGCCGCGTTCACCCCCACTTCCTCCGGCGATGGCAGCGGGGCCCCCGAGACCAGCGCCAGCGTCGCCCGCGCTTCCGCGTACTCCTTTTCCGCGTCGTGCACGAATCCCGCGTGCTCGATGTCCGGGTGGCCCCCCAGCCCCTCGAACCCCTCGTCCGCCGCCGCCCGCGCCGCATCCAGCCGCGCCTTCGCCTCCGCCATCTCCCCCCGATGCACCTGTCGGATGCTGCGCGCGCTCGCCTGGATCAGCGCCCGCGAGGCCCGCAGCGCCTTCTCGCGAGCGGCGTGCTTCTCCTCCAGGTGCGCAACGACGCGCGGTGCAATTTCCCCGAGCGGCGATGTGTCGGGCCGGGGTGCGTCTCCGCCCCTGCTCACAGGTTCTTGACCGGGTCCGGCAGGTCGCCCTCGCGCGCCGCGTCGATCATCTCCCGCGCGCTCTCCGGCATGTCGACGCCGTACTCGTCGAACCGCTTCTCCACCCATGAGCCAATCTGGCGGGGATCCTTCAGGTCCGCCTTGTCGTCGGTTGCCGGGTCGCCGTAGCGCTCCAGCACGTCCTCACGCGAGTAGGTCCTCGCGAAGCTCGAGACGAGCCGTTGGGTCGACTCGCTCCCGCAGTGCTCGCAGGCAACCTTGAGGTTCGGGTCCGGCTTGCGCGAGAAATGATTCGTGATCTCTCGGCAGTCGTCGCAGCGGAACTCGTAGATGGGCATAACGTGGCGATCCTAGCACGCCCCGGCGCGCTACTCGTCCGGAATCTCGAGCCCGCGGAAGTGCTCGATGTGCGCCACCGAGTCGCGCGCCCCGATGTCGAGGCTGACCAGGTCGATGCGCACGCACTCCGGGTCGAGTCCCTGTTCCTCGCAGTACTCCATCGCGCAGCGCCACATCCGCTGCAGCTTGCGCGTGTCCAGCGACTCCGCCGCCGTGCCCCGCTCCGCCCGCCGCGTCCGCACCTCCACGAATGCCACGTCGTCGCCGTCGCGCGCGACCAGGTCGATCTCGCCGCTGGGCGTGCGCGCGTTGCGATCCACGATCGTGAGCCCCGCCGCCTCCAGCCGGTGCGCCGCCACGCGTTCCCCGAAGGCTCCCAGCTCCTTGCGGCGGTTCACAGGTCGAGCTTGCCCTGCGCGAACGGCGCCCAGCTCACGCGGTGCGCCTCGCACGGACCCCGCCGGTCGATCGCGGCCCGGTGGCTTTCCGTGTAGTAGCCCTTGTTCTTGCAGAAGCCGTATCCGGGGAACCGCCCACACAGCTCCGTCATCCAGCGGTCGCGAGCGACCTTCGCCACGATCGAGGCGGCCGCCACCGAGACACTGCGGGCGTCCGCCTTCGGCTCTACCCGCACATGCGGCAGGGGCAAGGGCAGCGCGTCGGAGATGACCAGGTCGGGCTCGCAGGGAAGCGCCTCGATCGCGCGCAGCACCGAGAGCCGCCGCGCCTCGACGATGCCGCAGCTGTCCACCTCCGCGCTCGTCGCCCACCCGATGCCGTACGGGATCGACGCCTCGATCTCGGCCGCCAGCTCCTCGCGCGCCGCCGCCGTCAGCACCTTCGAGTCGCGTACGCGCCGGAACCACGGTCGTTTGTCGCCCGGCGCGAGCAGCACCGCCGCCGCCGTCACCGGACCGGCGAGCGGCCCCACCCCTACCTCGTCCACCCCCGCGACCGTAGCTGCGCCCTCGCGCCATGCCTCGCGCTCCCACCGCAGGGAGGGGATGCGGGACCGGGGTTGCTTCTTTCGGGGTTTCGCGCCGTTCCCGCGCGCCACGGCTAGCGAGCCACCCCGGCGCGCTCGGCGAGCAGCGCCGCCAGCGCCTCCTCCAGCGCGGGCGGCTCGGGGACGTCCTTGAACTCGCTCCAACGGCGGAAGATCTCCGCTGCCGCCCGGTGGAACCCGTCCGGCAGACCGGCCCCCGCGAACGTGTCCGCAATCTCCTCCATCTCCCCCGCGAAGCGCCACGCCTTCGCCGCGCTCCCCAGCGCGCGCTCCTCACCGCTCGACGCCAGCTCCGCCTGCGAGATCGCCCACTCGTCGCGCAGCGCCTCCGCCACGCCCTCCCGCTCCGCCAGCGCGAGGATGCCCGCGAGCAGCGCCGACGTACCCTTCGTGTAGGCGGCGTACGCCATCTTGAGCGCGGAGGCCGCCCCGGGCTCCGTTCCGATTGCGACCGCCTCCAGCGGACTGCCTTCGAAGAGCGCTACCACGCCCTCCGCCTCGGCCCCCGAGAGGTACAGCCGCGTGATGCCCGGCTTCCACGCCGGTGGCCCGATGATGCCGCCGTCCACGAACTCCCGCGCCCCGCCCGCCAGCACCGCCTCCCCGATGGCCCGTCCCCGCGCCGGCGACACCGCGTTCGCATCGACGTACACGCCCGCAAACCCCGTGCCCGCCACCTGTCCGGCCAGCGCCAGGGCCGCGTCCGGCGGGCACACGCTGATCAGCGTCCCGCACGACTCCGTCAGTCGATCGATGCCGCCCGCGTCCTCGAGGCCTGCGCCTCCCGCCCGCTCGCGCGTCGACGCGCTACGGCCCTCGCTCGCCCAGAGCACGCGGTGACCCCGGCCCACCAGCGCCGCCCCCACCGAAGCGCCCATCGCCCCCGGATGCAGGAGGCCGATGGCGCCGGAGGAATCTGCCACGCGCTAGCTCCCGCTCTGGGGCGGCTGGCCCGGAGGCGCCGCGAGCAGCGCATCGAGCTCAGCCGCGTTCTCCGCGAGCTGCTCGTTCAGCGTCTCGATGCGCGTGAGCGCCGTCTGCACCTCGGCCAGGTCGCTCTCCATCTCGCCGGAGGCCAGTAGCGGGTAGAGCGCCTCCCCGATCGAGGTCTTCTCGCGCCTTACGCGCGCTTCCAGCCGGCTCTCGCGCATTTCCAGCTGCGCCCGGCGGGCCTGTTTCTTGGTGGCCTCGGTCGCTGCCGTCGCGGTCTCCCGCACGGTCTCTCTCACTCGGTCGAAGAAGCTCATTTCGCGGCCAAGTATAGGCCCACGCCCTTCCGTGCGGGATCCATCAGGCGCCGGCCAGCGACTCCTCGTACACCTGCGCCATTCCCTCCAGCACCGTGTCCGCCAGCCCCAGGATGCTCTCCATCGCCTCTACCGCCTCGTCCGTCCCCTGCTGCGCTTCCGAGGCGAGCTGCGCCGCCGTTTCCTCGAGCGAGTGCCGCAGCGCATTGAACGTCATCACCGCGTCCGTGAGCGTCACCCCCGCCCCCACCAGCGTTCGCCCGTACTCCCCGCCGATCCCGCGCGCGTCGTCGATGAACCGGTCTGGGCGCGTCCGCGACGAGACGAACCGCGCGAACAGGTCCACCAGCTGCCGCCCAATGAAGCGCAACCGCTCGCGGGTCGGGCGGTCGAGCCCGGCGAACGCGTCCATGTCGTGGGTCTGGCGCCGGCGGTTCAGCCGGCGCTTCACACGCCCCACGGCCAGCTCGCTGATGCGGTCCGTGTCGACCGCGCCCGCCGCCTGGCTGCTCTGCGCCATGAACTGGCGCACGTCCTCTTCGAGGATGCGCCGGTGACCGCCGCTCGTGCGGTACGAGCGAATCTCCCCCGCGTCCGCCCAGCGCCGCACCGTCGAGTGGCTCACCCCGAGCAATCTGCTCGCGCGCCCCAGCGACAACCACGCCTGCGCCTGAGACTCGTCCGTCACGAAACCTCCCAAACCTCGCCACAAGCATAGGCGAGCCGTCCCCGCCCCGCTACTCCCCTCCCTTACCCCGATCCGGCGCGATCTCCGTCGCCCGCCGCACCGAGTCCTCACCGAAGCGGTCTCGCAGGGTGTTGACGGTGTCCGCCAGCCGGTCCGCCTCGAACGTCTCCCCCAGCTTCAACTGCCGCGCCGGCTGGCCGATGTTCATCACCCCCAGCCCGATCAAGCGCACCGGCCGCTCCCCCTCCTCGCGCCAGGCCCGCTCGAACAGCTCCGCCCCTGCCTCGAAGATCTCGTCTGCGAGCGCTACCTGCCCCACCCCGGTCCACGACCGCGTGAGCGTCTCGAACGGCGGGAAGCGCAGCTTCAGCACCACCGTGCGCGCCGCCAGCCCGCTCCGGGCCAGGTCCCGCGCGACGCGCTCGGCCTGCGTCCGCAGGATCGCCCGCAGCCGCCCGCGGTCGCCCACGTCCGTCCCGAACGTCGCCTCGCGGCTCACCGACTTCGCCGCTCCCCGGTGCTCCAGTACCGGCGCCTCGAACCGCCCCTGCGATCGCGCGTGCAACTCCTCTCCCATGCGCCCGAAGCGCTCCCGCAGCGCGGCGGCGGGATAGCGTGCCACGTCCCCGATCGTGCGCAGGCCCAGCTGCGCCAGCCGCTCCTCCAGCTTCGCGCCAACCATCGGCAGCTCGCGCACGGGCCGCGGCGCCAGGAACGCCGCCTCCTCTCCCGTGGCGACCACGCAGACCCCGTCCGGCTTTGCCGCGTCGCTCGCGACTTTCGCGACCAGCTTGTTCGTCGCCACCCCCACCGACGCCGTGATCCCGATCTCCGACCGCACGCGTTCCCGGATCATCCCCGCGATCGCTTCCCCGTCCCCGAACAGCCGCCCGGATCCCGCCACGTCGAGGTACGCCTCGTCCGTGCCGGCCGCCTCACACACGGGTGTGAATTCCCGAAGGATGGCGTGGAAGCGCTCCGAGGCCGGCGCGTAGTAGGAGAAGTCGACAGGCAGGTAGGTCGCCTGCGGGCAGCGACGCTTCGCCTGCGCCGTCGGCAGCGCCGAGTGCACCCCGAAGGCGCGTGCCTCGTAACTCGCCGTGCTCACGACACCCCGCGGCCCGTCGAACCCGACGACAACGGGCGTCCCCGCCAGCTCCGGCCGCCGCAACAGCTCCATCGCCACGAAGAATGCGTCGAGATCGACATGCAGCACGCTCGGCGAACTCATCCGAACACCCGTTCGCTATCCTGCGCGTTTCCGAGACGAAATGCCACCGGGTCCCCGTCCCTGGCGGTTGCCGGTTGTTAACGGATGGCGATAGTATTGAACCGCGTGAACCGATTCCGCGATCGCGACGCTGAGCGGCTCTTCAACGGGCAGCCAGTCCGCCGCCTTCCGGGGGACATCCAGCGCAGGGGGCGAATGCGGCTCCAACGCGTGGTTGCGGCCACCGTGCTGTCCGATCTTCGCGTCCCGCCCTCTCATCGCTTGCAAGCCCTGCGAGGAGACCGGAGAGGCCAGCACAGTGTCCGCATCAATGATCAGTGGCGCATCTGCTTTCGCTGGACGGAGCAGGGCGCTACCGAGATCGAGATTGTGGACTACCACTGAGGAGATGGATCTATGACTGTCCTCACCCCCATCCATCCGGGAGAGCACCTCGCGGAGATCCTGGAGGAACTCGGCATCAGCCAGTACCGGCTCGCGAAGGCGATTGGAGTCCCCCCCATCCGCATCAGCGAAATCGTGCGCCAGCGCCGGTCGATCACCGCTGACACCGCCCTTCGCGTGGGAACCGCTCTCGGCATGACCCCTGAGTTCTGGCTCAACCTACAGAAGATGTACGACCTGGAGATTGCCCGTACCTCGACCGACACCAGCCGGATAGAGCCCCTCGTCAGGACCGCCTAGCTCCCGAGAATACGGCCTGGCCGTCCAGCCTCGGCTAATCGTCCTCAGAATTCCCGCGCAGGAACTCCTCGATGTCCCCGACGAGGTCCGTCGCCTCCGGGAGGGGGTCGCTCGCCGCCTCCTCTTCCTCCACCTCCGCCAGGGCGCTCTCGAGACGTTCCAGGTACGAGCGCATCTGCGGGTCGCCCGCGATCGTCGTGTCGAGCTGGTCCCGGAAGCGGTCCGAGGCCGTCTCCAGCTCCCCGAGGTTGAAGCTCGTCCCGAGCAGGCGTTCCAGGCGCTGCAGGACCGCCAGCGTCGCCGGCGGGCACTGCTCACCCGTGATGTAGTGCGGCACCGTCGCCCAGAGGCTCGCCGAGGGCCGGCTCGCCTCCTGCAGGGCGTAGTGAAGGATGCCGACGATGCCCGTGGGCCCCTCGTACCGCGACCGTTGCAGGTCGAGCTGGGCCGCCAGCTCCGGGTTGGCGGCGCTCCCGGTCACCCCGATCGGGCGCCGATGCGACGCCTCCCCGATGAGCGCCCCCAGCGACACCACCATCGACACGTCCAGCGTGTCGAACAGCTCCATGAACTCCTGCGAGAACGTGCGCCAGCGCAGGTTCGGCTCGGCGCCAATGCCGATGACGTAGTCCGGCGAGTCGCCCTCCGTGCGCGCGTAGTAGAACTCGTTCCCCGGCCACGTGAGCTGCCGTTCTCCGCTCGAGTCCAGCCGCACCGAGGGACGGGTCTCTGTGAACGCATAGAACGGCTCCGCCTCCATGGAGGCGAACCGCCGCGCCCCCAGCCGCCGCACCACGAAGCGGGCTGCGTTACTCGCGGCGTTGGCGGCATCGTTCCAGCCCGTGAAGGCCAGCACCGCCACCGGCGATTGCAGATCCGGTGTCCGCTCCATTGTCAGGTACCGCATCCGGCTCCCTTCGGGGCGTAGCCCCGCGCGAGGATTCTAGGCCCATCGGCACCGGCTCGCGCTGCAACCGCCCCGACGCCCGTCCCGCTCATGCCAGTCCCCTGGAGGCCATCGCCTCGTGGAACGCCCGCCGGTCGATGGGCTCGCAGTCCTGGCCGCGCTCGTCGCGGAACTCGTACGCCTCGCCCTCCCGCGCCAAGCCCTCAGGGTCAGTCATCCCGTCCGCGTCTCCAGGGTCACCGCCAGCGCCAACATCCACCCCTCGCGGCGCCAACCGGAGGACCGGCAACACGCTGCTCCGATCCAGAGAATCAACCGGCGTATTCCCAGCCGAGTTCCTTTTCGGTGAGGATGTCGCCGCTGCGGGTCACGTCGCCGTCGAGGACGCGGCCGATGACGAGCGTGTGGTCGCCCGTCTCGAAAAACTGCTCGACCGTGCAGTAGTACCAGCCGAGCGCCTCCTCGAGGATGGGCGCGCCCTCGGGCGTGAGGAAGTGCGCGAGTCCGTCGAGCTTGTCGTGGACCGCCGCGGCTGCCTCTTCCGAGCGCCCCCGGATCTTCTTCCCCTCCGACGGCATCACCACCTTGCGCGCGATCTCGTGCCCGTCGCGTTCGTGCAGCAGGTTCACCGTGAACGCGTTCGTTTCGCGCACGAACCGCAGCGTGCGCGCATCGTTCTCGATCGACGCGGCCACCAGCCGCGGCTTGAACGACACCTGCATCACCCAGTCCGCGATCATCAGGTTTCGCTCACCCGCCGAATTGACCGACCCGATGACGTGGACGCCATAGCACATCTTCAGGAGCGCCTTCTCGATCGGTTCGAGGTTGAGCGGCTCGCCGGGGATGGTGGGGAACTCCGATCCGGGGAAGGGTTGCTGCTGTGTCACTGCTCCCGTCCGTTCATGGCCCCCGCGACGGCCGGACCCGCCTCGGGCCGGGCTTCCGCCGTGGTTCGCCGCACGAACACTGTAGCCCAACCGAAGGGAAAGCGAGCGTTTGGCCCGGAGAAGGATGGCACCCGGAAACCGGCCGTTGTGCGGGTGGTTGCCGCTTGCCGGCCCGAACCCTACTATTGGCCGGCAAACCTCCCACACGTAGGACCAGAAACAACCGTAATGACAGTTTTGCTACCTTTCGCGAGAAGGTCTCGCCTGTTCATCTCCCTGTCGCTCATTGCGCTCCTGAGCGTGGCTCTGCTCGTTGCCTGTGGCGACGACGACGCTCCTCCCGCGCCCACCCCCGCTCCCACCGAGGCGGCTACCGAGGCGCCTACGGAAGCCGCGACGGAGGCTGCCACTCCTGCACCTACTGAGGCGCCCACGGAGGCCGCTACGGCAGCCCCGACCGAGGCTGCTACCCCCGAGCCCACGGAGGCAGCAACCGAGGCCCCGCCCGCTCCCGGCTACCCCCGCGATGTCGTCGATCTCTTCGGGCGCACTGTCACCATCCCCGACCTTCCGAAGGCCATCGTCGCCATCAGCCCCACCGCTACCGAACTCGTGTACGCCGTTGGCGGCACGGTCATCGGTCGCACACGCACCGTGAACTACCCGCCCGAGGCCCTTGAGGCGACCGACATCGGCAGCGCCTATCAGCCCAACCCCGAGGCGATCCTCGCCCTGGAACCGGACCTTGTTGTGGCCGACTCCACCATTCACATCGCCCCCGACATCCGCGAGACCCTGGAAGGGCTCGGGGTGCCCGTCATCTTCGCCGGCGCCGCCAGCGTCGATGAGGTGCTGACCGGTCTCACCCTTCTTGGCGAGGTGCTCGACAACCCCGATGGCGCTGCCGAAGCCGTCGCCGCCATTGAGGCCGCCCGTGACGCTGCCCGTGAGGCGCTGGCCGGGCAGGAGCTCTCTGCCGTCATCCTCATCGGCGACCGCGACCGCAACCTCTATGCCGCCAAGTCCAGCAGCTACGGCGGCTCTATCCTCGACGCGCTTGGCATCGCCAATCCGGCCGACGTGCAGCCCGACTCCGGTCCCTTCCCCGGCTTCACCCGTGTCTCTCCGGAGGCCCTGCTGCAGTTTGACCCCGTCTACATCTTCACGGTGACGCCGGCTCCGCCCCCGGCTCCGCGCCTCAGCGGCATGCTCGGCCTCTTCCCGGGCATGAGCGGCCTGCAGGCCATGGCGAACGGGCGCGTTATCGAGATCGAAGTCGAACTCCTGGTGCAGGCCCCCGGCCCGCGCGTCATCGAAGCCTTTGCCGCCATCGTCGAGGCGGTCGCCGGCAGCGGGCAGTAGCCCGGGAGCAAAGCGATGGCGGGGGCCACGGTCGGGGCGCGTTCGGGAATGTCCTTCCTGGTGCCCCGTGGCCGGTCCCGGAGGCACTTCGTTCTGGCCTGCGCGGGTGTGCTCGTCCTCGCCGTCATCGGCCTCCTCACCATGATGCTCGGCGCGGTGAACCTCTCCGCAGGCGAGGCCCTGAGCGGCCTTGCAGCCAGCTCCGACTCCCTCTCAGGGCTCGTCGTCGGGCAGATTCGCCTGCCCCGCTTCCTCGACGCCATCCTCGTCGGCGCCTCCCTTGGCGTCGCCGGGGCGCTGCTGCAGGGCGTCACCCGCAACCCGCTCGGCGACCCGACCATCTTCGGGCTCACCGCCGCCGCCGGCCTCGCCACCGCCACCGCCATCTCCATCAACCCCCAGATTCCCCAGTGGGGGATCGTCCTCGCGGCTATGGTCGGAGGCCTTGGTGGCGCCGGCATCCTCTTCGTCATCGCCTACCGCGGCGCCGTTTCGCCCGTGCGCCTCGCCCTTGCGGGCGTCGCTCTCTCCGCGCTCTTCGGGGCCATCACCGTCGGCCTCATCGCGAGCGTGCGCACCTTCATCCAGACCACGCTCGGATTCCTCGCCGGCGGCCTCTACGGCTCCGACTGGACCGACTTCCGCTCCATCCTCCCCTACGCCATCCCCGCACTCGCCGCCGCCCTCGTGTTCGCCGGCCGTCTCAACGTGCTCTCCCTCGGCGACGAGGTTGCCACCGGCCTCGGCGTCCTCGCCGACCGCACCCGCCTCGCCATCCTCGTCATCGCCGGCGTGCTCACGGCCTCCGCCGTGGCGATCGCCGGGCTCGTCGGGTTCGTGGGGCTCCTCAGCCCGCACGTCGCCCGCTACGTCGCCGGCTCCGACAACCGCTACCTCATCCCCGCCTCCGCGCTGGTCGGGGCAATCATCGTGACCGGCGCCGACCTCATCGCGAAGCTCGTCATCACCCCCTCCGAGATTCCCATGGGCATCATCACCGCCGCTGTGGGCGCTCCCTTCCTCCTCTACCTCGTGCGGTTCAAGGTGTAGCGATGCGGTTGTCCACCGAGCGCCTCAGCCTGAGCTACAACGGCCGCGACGCCGTCCACGAGGTCACCCTCGACCTCGAGAGCGGCGAACTCATCGCCATCGTCGGACCCAACGGCAGCGGCAAGACCACGCTCCTGCGCGGCCTCTCCCGCCTGCTCCGCCCCGTTGCCGGGCACGTGCTCCTCGACGGCGACGACATTCGCGCCATGAGCTCCCGGAGTGTCGCCCGCCGTCTCGCCGTCCTCCCCCAGGAGCACCCGGAGGGCGTCGACATCACCGTGAACGAGCTCGTCTGGCGCGGGCGAGCCCCCCACCAGGGCATCCTCCAGCGCGCCACCCCCGCCGACCACGAGGCCGTCGACTGGGCGCTCGAGGCCGCCGACGTCCACCACATCGCCAGCCGCCCCCTCGGCAGCCTGTCGGGAGGGGAGCGCCAGCGCGCCTGGATCGCGCTCGCTCTCGCCCAGCAGCCCCGCGTCCTCCTCCTCGACGAGCCGACCAGCTTCCTCGACGTGCAGCATCAGGTTGAGGTGATGGCCCTCCTTACCCGCCTCAACGCCGAGGGCATGACCATCATCGTCGTCGTCCACGACCTCGCCCTCGCGGGCCGCTTCATGCAGCGCGTCATCGGCATGCGCGATGGCCGCATCGCCTTCGATGGTCCCTCGCGGGAAGTGCTTCGCCCCGAGCCCCTCGAGGAGGTCTTCGGCGTGCCCATGCTCGTCCTGGAAGATCCCGAAAGCGGCCTGCCCGTTCCTCTGCCCCGCCACCCGGAGGGCGCCGCCGGCCCGCAGACCTAGGGGAAGGCGTTGTAGAGAGCGTCGTTGTCGCCGGCCTGCAGGTCCGAGGTGACCCCTCCAATGGCGGCGATCGGCTTGTTACTCCTGATCACCATGCCGCCCATCATGCAGGTCGGCAGGGCCCCCAGGCCGGTCTTGTCCTTGTCGTCGGCGCCCTGGTCGAACACGAACGACCCCTCGATCGTGATCGTCGTCTGGAAGAGCGCCAGCCCCTCGCACCCCTTGATCGCCTCGGCGGGGTTGTTCACGGCCACGATCTCGAGCTCCGCCTTCCCCCCGTCCGCGACCGCTATCCCGATCCAGCTATTGGTGCCTTCCTGGTCTTGCCAGCCGTGAACGTTGCGGAAGACCAGCGGGAACTTCGCGCTCTTTGTCGTTCGCCCCTTGGGAACGCCGTTCGCCGCGGCAAAGGAATCCGTGTCATCCGTGCTCACTCGTAGCAGCAGGGCGGCAACCGGCCGGTCCGCGTAGACCATCGCCCACCCCTCGAAGCCCTCCGGAAGCTCGTCGCTGTCGTACACGCTGTGCGTAATGCCGCCTCCCGCGGGCAGTTCGATCTCGACCGTCACGAGCACATCCCGTCCCGGGTCGCCGTCGATGGTGCCCTGGTAGACGATGCTGCCGCTGATGGCCTCTGCCCACGGGTTGGCGATGGCGAACTCGGTCCAGTAGCCGCCAACCGACTTCTGCGCGAGCGGCATCACCACTCGCCTCGAGATGTCGTCTTCGGTCGTGCCGGGCCTGTCTTTGTCCACGATGAACCCGTTGTACGAGGCCAGCCGGGCGCTGCCGGTGCCCCCGCCGTAGATGTCGACCGCCACCGTCACGGGCTGCGTTGAGTCGACCATGACGCTCATCAGGGCATTCACGGTGCCTGAGGGCATAGCGGTGGCCAGGGTTCCCTGCTCGGGCGCGAGCGTCATCTGCCCCGCTGCTGGTATCGCCCAGCCTCCGTCGGGACAGCTCTCGCTGGCGACGTCGCTGGAGACGAGCGTCGTGCCCCCGTTCGACGATGCCGATCCCCTGCCCGGAACGAGCTCGTAGGTGAGGGTGACGCACGCCACATCGAGTCCCGCGTTCGCGATCGAGAAGCGAGTGTTCGTGACCGTTCCGTCCTCATCGAGCTGGTTGGCGACGTAGGGAAGCGCCACGCGCGTGCCGCTGTCTGCATACGCGTTGTGAACCGCGTACGACCTCGCATTCCCCGTCCCCACGGCCTCCCGCATGAGCAGAGCGTTGAGCGGCCGGTCGCTCGAAAGCACCCCCACGCCCCGGAAGCCCGGCAGCAGCCCCTGGTTCAGGGCCTGGCTGAAGGTGCGCGTGCTCCATGCCGGCACCTCCGGGTGGATCTCGCTCGCGAGCGGAATGAGCACGCCACCGGGCGTGTAGAAGTCCATCACGATCGTCGCCGCTTGCCGGCTGTTGTTCTGGACGAGTATGGCCGTGTGTTCCTTGCTCCCGGGCGAGAGCGAGGCGTTGACCTGGAAGGGAAGCCGGGGCCCGCGCGTGGATTCGCTCGCCCCAACCGACGCGCTCGTGCTGCCCGCCGCCAGCGCCAGGAGCGCCAGCAACCCGATCAGCAGGGCCAGGGGGTGGGGGCGAACGCGTCGACCCAGACCTGTCATGGGGCCTCCGCTGTTCGAGTGTCGGGGCGGTTGCGGCTGCCGTCAATGCGGGGCCGGGGTCTACTCCAGCGAGCTCAGCACCTGGAACACGAGCACGAAGCAGGCCGCGCCCACCACCATGATCAGGACCAGGCGTCCGCCCCGCATCCTGTCATTGTGGGGCGAACCGCCGCTTGCTGCTCGCCGGCTTGTCGCCGCCTTTCCCGTGGCTCTCGCACAACCCTTCTACTTCCGTCACGATAGTGGCGATGCGCTCGCTCTCCCTGCTCGCGGCCGTCTTGCTCGTCGTGGTTGTCGTCGCGTGCGGCGGTGGTGACTCCGCACCGGCTGCCTCCACTCCTACCGAGGCCCCTCGCGCCACCGAGCAGACCCCAGCGACCGAAGCGCCCACCTCCACCCCTGAGGCAGCCGCAACCGCCGCCGCCACCGCAGAACCCGAGGCGACGCGCCAGGCCACCCCCACCGAGGCGGCGACGGAGGGCGCCACCGCTGCCCCGACCGAAGCGTCTACGCCCGCTCCAACGGAAGAGCCCGAGGCCACCCAACCGGCAGCCGCCACAGACGCACCGGAGCCAACACCAGACCCCACCCCCGAGCCTGCCTCGGAAGACCCGGAACCTACCGAGGGGCCACCGGAGCCGGAGGAACGAGCCACCGAAGAGCCCGACGCCGGGGATGATCCCGAGCCCACTCAGGAAACCGCCCCTGAGGACGAGTCCACCCCGACCCCCACCGCCGCTCAGCCCGACCCTGAGCCCGAGACCACCCCCGCCGACACCGCCGCCGATGTCCCCGAGGAGGCGGTCGTTGTCGCCCTCCCGAAGGTCTACTTCGTCCACACCGAGTGGTGACCGACCTGCAACAAACTCCGCCCCGTGTGGGAGGACTTGCAACAGGAGTACGAGGGCCGGATCGAGTTCATCGTCGTCGACCGCGAGAGCGAAGATGGCAGCGAGTTCGCTCGCAGGCATAACATCTTCTACCAGCCCGTTTTCATCATCTACGAAGGCGACACGCTCGTCCGTCAGGACGCAACCGTCGCCAGGGAGCGCGACCTGCGCGCATTCGTCGCCTCGGCCCTTGAGGAGGGAAGCTGATGCGCCTCATAGCCCTTGCCGCCACCACCGCCCTCGTAGCAGTTGTGCTCCTGGCCTGTGGCGGGAGCGACCCCGCCCCCACCGCCGCGCCCGCCCAGCCCGAGGCCACCCAGCAGGCGCAGGCCGCCGATGCCCCCGAGGAATCCGCGGTCTCAGCCACGCCAAGGGTCTACTTCATCCACACCGAGTGGTGACCGACCTGCAATGCGCTCCGCCCCGTGTGGGCGGACCTGGAGGAAGAGTACGGTGACCAGGTCGAGTTCTTCTCGATTGACCGCGAAACCCAGGAAGGCCGCGAGTTCATCCGCGAACACGGCCTTCCCATCGGCCAGCCCGGCTTCGTCGTCTACGACGCTTCCGGCGAGGTGACCTACGCCGCCCTCGGCCCCACCCGGCCCGACGGCGTGCGCGAGCTCGTCGAGTCGGTCGTTCCCCAGTAGCGAGCCATGCGCTCCCTCGCCCTCGCCGCTGCCGCCACCTTCGTGATCTCGGCGCTCGCCTGCGGCGGTGGCGAGACGGCGCCCGACCCGACCGCTGCCCCCGCCGCCATCTCCGGCCCCCAGGTCTTCTTCGTCCAGATCGACACCTGAGGACCGTGAAACCGCCTCCGCCCCGTGTGGGCGGCGCTGCAGGCCGAGTACGCGGACCAGATCGAATTCACCATGGTGGACGCGAACACCCGCGCCGGTGCCGACTTCTCCGACCTGTATGGCATCCGCGGGCACCCGGGGTTCGTCGCCATCGATGCCAACGGTGAGGTGATCCACGCCGCCCTCGGGCCCTTCGACGAAGAGGGGTTACGCGATCTCGTCGCCTCGCTTGTGCCCCAGTAGTCGCTAACCCCCGGCCGCCGCCATCAGCCGCTGGGCCCGGTCGATCAGCACCGGCACGAACCACTCGAAACGCGCGCTGTCCGGGTTCGCCGCGGTCTCCTGAAGGTGCTGCATGTACAGCCCCTCCAGGATGATCGCGAGCTTGAACACCGCGAACACGTGATAGAAGGCCACGTGCTGCATCGAGCGGCCGCTCCCCTCCTCGTACAGCGCGATGATCTCCTCGTGATCGGGGAAGCCCTCCTGTGCCGTCAGGAGCGTTGGCGGATCCCAGCCCGGCGGCGGCGGTGGATCGCCCGGGTCGCCCCAGTACGAGAGCAGCCAGCCCACGTCCGCCAGCGGGTCGCCCACCGTCGCCATCTCCCAGTCGAAGATGGCCACGACGCGCGGCTCTTCTGCCGCGTACATCACGTTGTCGAGCCGGTAGTCGCCGTGGACGACCGTCGCCCCCGCGTCCCCCGGCATCCGTGCCTTCAGCCACTCCACGATCTCGTCGAGGCCCGGCAGGTCGCGTGTCTGCGGGCGCGTCAGCTCCCACTGGCCGATCCAGCGCCGCATCTGCCGCTCCAGGTACCCCGAGGCGCGGCCCCGCAGGCCCACGGCCTCCCAGTCGACCGCGTGCAGCTCCACCAGCGAGGCCACCAGGTCCTCGGCGATCCGCCGCCGCCCCGCTGGCGTGTCGTACCTCTCCGGAATCCCGTCCCGCATCATCGCCCCGAAGCAGCGCTCCATCAGGTAGAACGGCGCCCCGATCACCGAGTCGTCGTCGCACGCGACTACCGGCGTGGGGACGCGCGCTCGCCCCTGAAGCGCTGCCATGAAGCGGTGCTCGCGCAGAACGTCGTGCGCCGTCGGCAGGAGCGGACCCGGCGGCGGACGGCGCAGCACCCACTGCTGCGACCCCCGCGTCACGTAGTACGTCACGTTCGAGGAGCCCACCACGTGCCGCTCGCACTCAAGCGGCGCGTCGTCGCCCGGCACCCGCTCGGCGAGGAATCGCTCGAGCGCGGGAACGTCGATCAGGCCGTCCGATTCGCCCTCCGCCATCGACCCGTCGCCGCCCTAGAGCGTGGCGAAGTCCCAGCCCGCGCCTTCGCGGAAGCTGCGCAGGATGCGCCGCGAGACCACCATCCGGTGCGTCTCGTCGGGACCGTCGTAGATGCGCGCGCTGCGGGCCGCCCGGTACATCGACTCCAGCGGCGTGTCGCCGCTCACGCCGCGGGCCCCGTGCGTCTGGATCGCGCGGTCGATGACGTCGTGCAGCACTTTCGCCCCGAAGAACTTGATCGCCGAGATCTCGACCCGCGCCTCGTCGCCCGTGTCGATCTTCTCTGCCGCCCGCAGCGTCAGCAGCCGCGCCGCCTGGATCTCGACGTACGAGTCCGCGATCCAGTTCTGGATCGTCTGCTTGTCCGCCAGCGGCCCGCCGAAGACGTGCCGCTTGAGCGAGTAGTCGCACATGATCTCGAAGGCCCGCTGGCTCTGCCCCAGCCAGCGCATGCAGTGGTGGATGCGCCCTGGCCCCAGCCGCTTCTGCGCGATGCGGAAGCCGCCGCCCGCTTCGCCCAGCACGTTCGTCAGCGGGACGCGCACGTCGTTGTAGCGAATCTCGCAGTGGTGGCCCTCGGTGTCCCCCATCACGGGGACGGGCCGGATGATGTCGAACCCGGGCGTGTCCGTCGGCACGATGATCTGGCTCATGCGGCTGTGCGGCGGCTGATCAGGCTCCGTCACGCACATCACGATCGCGAACGACGCCTTGAGCCCCCCACTCGTGAACCACTTGTGCCCGTTGATCACCCACTCGTCGCCGTCGCGAACGGCTGTCGTCTGCAGGTTCGTCGGGTCCGCCCCCGAGACCTCCGGCTCCGTCATGGAGAAGCAGGAGGTGATGTCGCCCTCGACCAGCGGCTTCATCCAGCGCTCCTGCTGCTCGGGCGTGCCGAACTGCCACAGGATCTCCGCGTTCCCCGAATCCGGCGCCTGCGCCCCGAACGACTTCGGCGCGAACGGACTGCGCCCGAGAATCTCGTTCATGTAGACGTACGGCATGAAGCCGATGCCCATGCCCCCAGCCTCGGCCGGCAGGTGCGGGGCCCACATCCCCATCCCCTTCGTCCGCCCCTGCAGCTCGCGCATGAGCGAATCGGCGGCCTCGTCGTGTTCCGAGAACGTCTCCTCGTTCGGGTAGATGTGCTCGTCCATAAACGCCTTGGTCCGGTCGCGAAGCTCGTCAATCTCCGCCTGGCCCAACGCTTCTCGCGTCTCAGTTACCACGGCTGTACCTCCGTTGTTGGCGTTCGCGACTCTACCAGCCACCAGCCCCTAGAACAGTCCATGCCGCTCGCGGTGCTCGGCGGCGCGTGCGGCCCCCGCCTCCGCCTCCGCGTCGAGCGCCGCCAGCACGCTTTCGCCGCCTTCTGACGCCACCTGTTCCCGCATCTCCAGCAGCCGGTCCGGCAGGTCCCGGTAGGTCAGGCCGTTCCTGTCGAGCAGGCCCCCATCCATCACGTTGTAGGTCCCGGTCATGTACTCCGCTTCGTCGCTGGCGAGCCAGCAGACGAGGTTGCCGATGTCCGCCGGTTGGCCCACGCGCCCGAAGGGGAGCTCCCGCTCCAGCATCTCCCGTGCCTCCCGCCGCGCCGCCACCGCTCCCCACAGCCGCGTGTCCGTCATCCCCGGCGCGATGCTGTTCACCGTGATGCCGAACGGCGCCAGATCGAGCGCCCAGCAGCGCGTCATCATCCGCACCGCCGCCTTGCTCCCGCTGTAGGCCGAAGAACCCATGTCCGCCCGCTCCCCGCTCACGGAAGAGATGACGATCACCCGCCCCGCGCGTCCCTCCCGCACCATCTCCCGGGCGCACGCCTGCACCGTCAGGAACACGCCCTTCGTGTTCACGTCGAACACCAGGTCGAGGTCCTCTTCCGTAAGGGTGAGCACGTTCGTCCCGCGCGCGATGCCCGCGTTCGCAAGCACGATGTCGAGCCGCCCGAGCTGCGCCGCCGTCTCCTCCACCGCTACCTCCAGCGCCCCCAGGTCCCGCACGTCGACTGCCGCCGCCAGTGCGTTCCGCCCGAGCGCGCGAACCTGCGCTGCCGTCGCCTCGGCGCGCTCGGCGTCGAGGTCCGTGCAGGCGACGTCGGCCCCCGCCCGCGCCAGGGCGAGCGCCGATCCCTCCCCGATTCCGCTTCCGGAGCCAGTTACGAACGCCACCTTCCCTGTCAGGTCGAGCATCTCGTCCTCCCGCCGCGCGACCGCCGGCGGGCGCATTATCGCGCGCCCCGCGTGCCCCCTGCGCCCCGGACCTGCGATAGTTGAAGGCAGCGCGCGGCCACCGCCGTCAGCGAGGGTATTCGGTGTCGATCCTCTCTCGTCTCACCTCCACGAGGCTGGCCCTTGTCCTGGGCGCCGCCCTGGCCATCACCGCGATAGTCGTTCTCTCCTTCGTCCTGAGCGACCGCGGCGTGCCCGCTCCCACCGACGGCATCGGCGATATTCCCACCGCCCACCTCGTCCCCCATGACGCCGCGCTGTACGTCGCTCTCTCCACCGATCTCGACTCCCCGTCCTGGGGTGACGCATTCGACGAGTCCGAAGACGTGGGCGCTGAGGACCCGCTCGCCCAGCTGCGTGAGCTACTCGCAAGCGAGCTAGGCATCGACTGGGAAGAGGAGGTCGAGCCCTTCCTGGGTGGCGCCGCTGTCTTCTTTATCTCAAGCAGCAGGGACGGAGACGAGGGGGACCCCGCGGGCGCCGTCATCTTCCGCGCGAACGATGCGAGAGCTGCCGAGGGGGTCATCCTGGACCGGCGCAGCGACGGTTTCGAGGAGCGCGTCTACCGGGATGTGCCCTTCAAGGTGATGGACGGGGGCGGCGCCCTCGTCGTCATCGGCGACCATTTCGTCTATGCCGCAGACGAACCCACCCTTCGCGCCATCGTCGATACCAGCCTCGGCGACACACGCGCCCTCGCCGACGCCGACGACTTCCGCCGCCTCCGCAACGCCCTCGAAGGCGACGCGCTCGCCTTCGTCTACATCCACCCCGGAAACCTGGCGGGCGTGATGGAGGAAGCCCTGGAGCCGTCCAGCGCGGAGGACGCCCCTGGGGAGGAACCGGACATCCTCGCCATCGTCGGCCTCGACAAGCTCTTCGCCGAACCCATCGGCGTCGTCGTGAAGACCGCCGAGGATTCGTTCCGCATCCAGGCCGCGATGCTCGGCGACCCGGGCCCGCTCGTACCCCTCCTCCGCCCCCGCGACTCCCGCTTCGCCGAGCTGGTCCCCGCCCGGACCGTCGTCTTCGTCTCCGCCTACGACATCGCCGGTGTCGTCGACGAGGCCTTCGGCGACACCGGCCTCGCCGCCCGCCTGCGCGATGCCGTTCTCGAATCCGCCGACGAGGAGGGCGAGCTCGGCCTCGTCGAGGACATCCTCTCCCTCCTCGACGGCGAACTCGCGCTTGCCCTGTGGCCTTCCGGGGACGCGGATGACTTCGAATTCGTGATCCTCGCCGAGGTCGACAACGAGGAGTACGCCCGCGAGCTCCTCGGGGAGCTCTTCGCGGAACCCCTCGACGCAGGCGAGGTGGCCCTCTTGGTCGAGGACGGCATTGCCGCCCTCGGTCCGAGTGCCGACGCCATCGAGGCCGTGCTCGACGGCGCCGGCCCCTCCCTCGCAGCCTCCGGGCACTTCACCGCCACCGTCTCCACCCTGGACAACGAGCTCGCGACCTTCGCCTACGTCGATATCACGGGCCTCCTCGCTTCCGCCCTCGACGAGCTCGACGGCCTCGATTGGGAGGACGACACTCTCGGCTTCATCGTGAACCTCCTCTGGGAGGACGACCGCATGCAGGTCGAAGCCGCCCTCGCGAGCGGGGGCGACTGAGCCCGAGCGACCGCCCATCGCTGTGCGCTAGAATCTCCGCCCCGCCAGACGGCGGCTGAGGAGTGCGCCATGCCCGTCGGACCCAACGATCTCGAGACCGCCCGCAAGCTCTTTGAAGAGGGCGGATGGGGCAGCGGCGACCCCTATGGCCCCGACCAGTGGTTCGCCGAGGACGCGGTCATGCGCGACATCGTCGGCCATGAGGATGCGCTGCGTGGCCACGAGGAGATCCGCCAGTTCTGGGCCAGCCAGAAGGTCGGCATCACCCTCCGCGTCCCCGTCGAGGACCTCTACGTCGCCGAGGGCCACCGCGGCGTCGCCGTCCTCTGGATGGCCTACGTCCAGATCATGGACGAGGAGAACGAGAACTACGCCAAGTGGATCACCTTCGAGGGCATGTCCCGCCTCGAGTTCAACGACGAAGGCAAGGTCACCCTCGAAGTCGACTACCACCACGGCCCCCAGGGCGTGACCGATAGCTGGGTCGCGCACTGGAACGCGCGCCGCGCCCGCCCCTGGAAGGAGCTGGGCGAGATCACCGGCGCCTAGCTGCCCGCCAGACGCTTTCGTTCCCGCCCCGCCAGACACCACTGAGGAGTGCGCCATGCCCGTCGGACCCAACGATCTTGAAACCGCCCGCAAGCTCTTTGAAGAGGGCGGCTGGAGCAGCGGCGACCCCTACGGTCCCGACCAGTGGTTCGCCGAGGACGCCGTCATGCGCGACATCGTCGGCCACGCCGAGCCCCTGCGCGGCCGCGAGGAAATTCGCGAGTTCTGGGCCAGCCGGCGCGTCGGCATCACGCTGCGCGTCCCCGTCGAGGAGCTCTACGTCGCCGAGGGCCACCGCGGCGTCGCCGTCCTCTGGATGGCCTACGGCCAGATCGTGGACGAAGACAGCGACGACTACGGCCGCTGGGCCAGCTTCGAGGGCATGTCCCGCCTCGAGTTCAACGACGACGGCGAGGTCACCCTCGAGGTCGACTACCACCACGGCGGCCAGGGCATCGTCGATAGCTGGGTCGCGCACTGGAACGCGCGCCGCGCTCGCCCCTGGAAGGAGCTCGGGGAGATCACGGGCGCCTGACGTCACGCCCTAGCGCCCCGCTGCCGCCTCCACCTCCGTCGCCGCGTCCTGCTCGACTGCGGTCACGTAAACCGTGCGCACGGCCAGCGCCTGCCGCAGATCCCGCACGACATCCTCGAAGAACTGCGCGCGGTAGTCGGCGTTCGTGACGATGCTCACCGTGAAGTAGAAGGCCGAAAAGGCGGTGAGGAAGACCGCCACCTTCACGTGCGCGAGCGTCAGCACGGTCCCGGTAGCATCGTCGATTCCGAGGAGGACCTGCGGCTCCTGGCCGATCCAGTCCCGGACGAGCGCTTCGTCCATCGCGATCACGCCGAAGGCGACGAAGAACACCCCCAGCACCGCGCTCACGAACGCCACCTGCAGCGTCAGGCTGAAGAGCACGACCAGCCCCGCATTGAGCCACTGCCGCCTGCTGAGCGGGGCATCCAGCCGAAGCGCCCGCGCGTCCATCGCCAGCTCCTCGGCGGGCGTTCCCCGCACGAGTCCCTCCACCCGTTGGGCGCTGTCGAACGTCTCCAGCTCGCCGATCTCGCCCGGCAGCCGGGACACGAGGAAGGCGCCGGTCACCACGACGAAGAGTCCGACCAGGAGCCCGAGGAGAGCATCCTCGAGCCCTCCCGCCACTCTCCACACCTCCTCGGTGATGAAGAGGAACGTCACGAACAGGAGCAACAGCGGCAGCGCCCGTGCGAACAGGCCCGCGACGTCGCGGACGTTCCGGACGAGGAGCAAGCCCGCCCAACCCAGGATGGGTAGCAGCCCGTAGCTCACGACGGCGAAGATCACCGCCAGAATCACCGCGTTGAAGAACATGAGCGAGAAGAGGTGTGTCCAGTTCAGGTCGAGAGTGGCTGCGAGGGCGCCCGGCAGAACCAGGTACACGGCCACCTCCACCCACCCCACCCGCTGCGGCAGCGCCAGCAGCCTCCGTCCCCGCAGGAAGTTGAGCCCCGCCCAGACTCCCGGGATCAGCAGCAGCACAAACCCCACGACCAGCACGTTCACCCACCACGGAAGGCTCGGGTTCACGAAGAGGAAGGCCTCGAGCAGGAGCGCCAGCACGAGAAACGGCATGGCCCGCGTGAGAATGTCCTCGCGCGCGTTGTAGTTCTGGATGAAGTGAGGGACGCCCCGCCTCTGGAACCACCCCTCCGTGGCCGCGATCGCCTCGGCGCTCATGACGGCCGGCCCGGAGGCCGCTACTCGCTCAGGAACATCGGGCCCGGAGGTGCGCTCGCGGCCGCCGCCTCCGTCGCCTTCAGCATGTCCCGGATACGCTCCGCCTCGCGCCCGAGTTCCTCGGGGCTGAGCGAGTAGGCATGGCGCGCGATCCCGCCCATGCCCCGCGAACCCCACTCCACCACCAGGTCCTCAATCTCGTCCAGCACCGGCCCCGGCACGGCCTTGCGCGGCAGCCGCAGCTCCGCAATCCGCGTCCAAGCCGCCGCCAGGCCCTGCGGCGTCGGTTCCTCCGTGCCGAGGTCACCCACCGCATCCCGCAGCCGCGCGATCGTCGGCTCCAACTGGTGCGCGGTGTAGGTCGCGTCGTGGTCGTCCCGAAGGATGTCCGGCAGGTCCAGGTTGATGGGCATGGCCGCAGTCTAGCCCTCCGAGCGCCCCTCCGGGAGGCCGTCCGCGCTACACTCCCGCCATGAGCATTACCAGCGACATCTTCGAAGTTATGGACACCTGCCGCGCCATGCGCCGGCTCAAGCCCGACCCCGTCGACCGCGACCTTCTCCGCAAGCTCGTCCACGCCGCCACCCGCGCCCCCAGCGCCGGCAACACGCAGCTCTGGGGCTTCCTCATCGTCGATGAGCCGGAGGGCAAGCAGTTCCTCGGCGAACTCATGCGCGAGCAGTTCGGCGCGCGTTTCCAGGTGCCCGAGGGCGACGAGCCCCCCGCCCGCATGATGCGCGCCGTCGCCGAGCTCGTGAACAACTTCGACCAGGTGCCCGCCGTCATCTTCCCCTGCGTCGAGAACGGCTATCCGCCGGGCGGCGAGCCCAACCCGATGTTCATGTGGTCGACCGTCTACCCCGCCACCCAGAACCTCCTCCTCGCCGCCCGCGCCCTCGGCCTCGGCGCCGCCATGACCACCTTCCAGATGGCCAACGAGGACGCCATCAAGGAGCGCTTCGGCGTCCCCGAGAACGTCTCCATCGGCGCCACCATCCCCGTCGGCTATCCGAAGGGCCGCTTCGGACCGGTCACGCGCAAGCCCGTGGAGGAAGTCATCCACTGGAACGCTTGGAGCTAACGAGCGGACCTCAGTCCCCGTCGCGCGGAGGCAGCTCGACGGGGACGCCTACCCACGCGCCGATGTTCTCGCCCGTGCGCCCTTCCGGGCCCTCGCGCAGCAGGTCCAGCACGAGCCCCGCGATCTGCTCCGGCCGGATCCACGTCTCCACCCGGTAGGGGAAGGGGCGTCCCTGCCAGTAGGCGCGCAGCATCGGCGTGTCCGTCTCGCCCATGCAAATCGCGTTCACGCGCACCCCGTGCTCCCGCAGCGCCCCGGCCCACGCCTGCGTCAGACCAGTCAGGGCGAACTTCGAGGCGCTGTAGAGGTCGGTGAACGGCGGCCGCTCGCCCACGATCGCGAGTTCCTCGGCCGTCCGCGGCATCAGCGGCTTCGGTGGCACCACGTAGTAGGTGCTCATGTTCACGATGTCGCCCCCGCCCCGCTCGATCATGCTCGGCATCACCGCCCGGCCGAAGAGAAAGCACCCCCGCAGGTTCGTCCCCATGATCGACTCGTACTCCCGCAGCGCCTTGCTCCGGGGGTCCCGAACCGTGTGGTCTCCCCAGACGGCGGCGTTGTTCACGAGGATGTCCACCCCGCCGAACCGCTCCGTCGCCAGGTCGACCGTCGTGTAGACGTCCTCCGGTTCCGAAACGTCCGCGACCAGCCCCACCACCTCACCCCCGCCCCGTTCCGTCACCTCGTCCGCGACCTCCTCCACCAGCGGCCGCACGTCGCACGTCACGACGCTCGCGCCCTCGGACGCCAGCGCCTCCACGCAGGCGCGCCCGATCCCCATCGCCCCGCCCGTGACGATCGCGCCCCTGCCCTCGAGGAGCTTCCCCGCCACGGGTCAGCCGTTCGCGTAGATGCCGGCGTCGACGATCAGCGTCTGTCCAGTCATCATGCGGCTCTCGTCCGAGGCCAGGAACACGGCCGTGCCCGTCAGGTCGCCCGGCTCGAGCGACGTGCCCAGCGCTGCCTGCTGCCGCATGTGCTCTGCGAATGCCTCCGGAACGACCCGCCTCGTCGCGTCCGTCATCGTCACGCCCGGCGCGATCGCGTTCACGCGGATGTTCGAGGGCCCCGCGGTCTTCGCCATCGACTTCGTCAGGTACACCACCCCCGACTTCGAGAGTCCGTAGGCGTAGTTGGGGAAGTTCTCCACCTCCCCCGGCGGCTTGTTGAACATGTAGGAGGCGATCGACGAGATGTTGATGATGGAGCCGCCGCCCTGCTCCTTCATCTGCGGGAACACCGCCCGCCCGCACACGAGGATGCCCACCAGGTTCACGTCGAGCACCCGCCGCAGGTAGTCGATGCTCGGGTCGCCCACCTCCAGGTCGTAGTAGATGGCGGCGTTGTTCACGAGGATGTCGACCCGCCCGAAGCGCTCGACCGTGTCCGCCACCATCTTCGCCGCCCCCGCCTCGTCCGCGACGTCGGCGTGGATGGCGAGGGCCGAGGCGCCCGTCGCCTCGATCTCCGATTCCACCTCCTTCGCCTCCTCCGCCCGCAGATCGGCGACCGCGACCGATGCCCCCTCTGCGGCGAACCGCAGGCTGTACTCCCGCCCGATGCCCTGTCCCCCGCCCGTGACGATCGCGACTTTGTCCTGCAAGCGCATGGCGCTCCTCCTCGTGGATGTTGGCGGGGAGCTTAGCGCGCCGCTCCCCGCCCCGTCCCGCGCGGTACCATCCCCGCGCAACCGCGAGCCACGGAGGAGACCCCGCATGGATGAACAGGAACGCGCCAACGACGAGCTCGTCACCCGCTTCTGCAGGGAGTGGGACGCCGCCTACCTCACCACCGAGGCCATGGCCCCCTACTTCACCGACGATGCCGTCTACCACAACATCCCCCTGCCCCCGATCGAAGGCGGCGCCAACATCGCCGCCATGCTTGGTGGCGGCGGCGCCCCCGACGAGGAGCGCGGCAGCAAGAACCTCGGCTGGGTCGTCCACCACCAGGCCGCCAACGGTGACGTCGTCCTGAACGAGCGCACCGACAGCTTCGAGGTCGCCGGGAAGCGCTGGGACGTGCCCGTCTGCGGCGTCTTCCTCATCCGTGACGGCAAGATCGCTCGCTGGTCCGACTACTTCGACATGGACCACACCTGGCTCCCGCGCCCCCCGCGCGACGGCTGATCGCGGGCAAGAGAAAAGGGCCGCCTGGGCGGCCCCTTTCTCGGGAGGGATGGTGATCGCGAGAGGCTAGCTCGTCGCGATCTTGATCTGCTTCGGCTTCGCCGCCGCCGGCACCGGGATGCGCAGCGTCAGCACGCCGTTCTTCAGGTCGGCGTTCACGTCGGCGTCATGCAGCACGCCCGGGAGAGCCAGCCGCCGGCTCAACGTCGACCAGCGCCGCTCGCGCCGGTGGTAGCGCTCGTCCTCGTGCGCCTCGCTCACGCTGTGCTCCGCCTTGATGGAGAGCACGCCCTGGTGGAGCTGCACGTCGATCTCGTCCTCGGCGAAGCCGGGAAGGGAGGCGCGCACGATCAGTTCCTGGTCGGTCTCGGAGATGTCGACGCCGAGCGCGCCCTCGTCGTAGCCGCTCGCCTCGGTCGTCGCGAACGCGCGGTTGAAGAAGCGATCCATGAACTCACGGGGCGAATCGAAGGGGTCGTAACGGACCATGCCTGCCATTTTCCTTAGCACTCCTCTCACAAACACGTTGTGAAGTCTGAGAAGAGTATGCGTTGCATTGGCACTCTTGTCAAGAGAGTGCCAAGAGGCCTTCACGCAGGCATCCGGAACGGAGGAAACAGGCCCTTCAGGAGGAGCCGCTAGGCCTTGTCGAACAGGATGTGGAGGTTGTTCAGGCCCCGCAGGATGTAGCTCGGCTGGTGCGTCGGCGCCGGATGGTCGGGGTCCAGGCGGAAGTTCGTCATCCGCTTCACGACCTCCTCGAACGCCACGCGGATCTCCAGCCGCGCCAGCGCCGCGCCCACGCAGTAGTGCGGCCCCGCGCTGAACGCCATCTGCTCGCGCGCGTTCTCCCGCCCCACATCGAACTGCGCCGCGTCGGCAAACTGGCACTCGTCACGGTTCGCCGCCGCGTAGATCAGCATCATCAGCTGACCTTCGGGGAGATCGACGCCGCCGAGCGTGACCGGCTTCGTGGTGCGGCGGAACAGGGCCCGCACGGGCGTCTCCACCCGCAACGTCTCCTCCACCATGTTCGTGATCAGCGAAGGGTCGTCCTGGACTTTCGTCAGCTCGTCCGGGTTCTCGATGAAGAGCAGCATCGTGCTGCCGATGCAGTGCGCGGTCGTTTCCTTCCCCGCCACCTGCAACTGCTGGAGGATGCTCAGGATCTCGGCGTCGTTCAGCGGGCGCTTCCCGTCGTCGGGGTGGTCCATCTCGACCGTCGCCAGGGTGGTGATGATGTTGTCCTTGGGGTCTTCCCGCGCCTCCTGGGCCCGCATCAGGAAGTATTCCTGCAGTTCCAGACCCGCCTTCAGGATGGAGCGTTCCTCCTCCGGGGGAATCTGCCGCTCGATGCCCCCGATGGCCGCGTCCGCGCGCGCCTTGTAGTCCTTCAGGTCCTTCCGCGGCACCCCGATCTGGTCGGCGATCACCGCCATCGGCACCTCATCGGCGAACTGCTTCGTGAAGTCCACCTTGCCGTCGTCGATGAACTCGTCGATCAACCCGGTCACGATCTCGCGTACGTAGCCCTCCATGCTGGCCACGCGCCGCGCCGAGAGGGCCTTGTTCACGAGCGAGCGGTAGCGCATGTGATAGGGCGGGTCGGCCGCCAGGAGCGTGGGCGCGCTTGCCCGATTCGTGGTCTCGCGGAGCATCTTCAGCTCCTCGTCCACGTTCTCGTCCTGCTGCATGACCAGGTCGGCCGGCCCCGTCGGGATCGACGAGGAGTACGTGATCGGGTCGTGCACGACCTCTGACAGCAGCTCGTACGTGCTCACCACGGCCATCCCCAGTTCGGGCACGAAGTGGACCGGCGCCTCGGCGTGCAGCGCCTCATAGAACGGGTACGGGCACTCCAGGGTCTCGGGCGCGATCAGGTTGAAGTCGGCAACGGACATGGCGATTCACTCCAGTCGCCCGCGGGCGGGCGTGGTCGCCGAATCGTACGGACTTTGCCCCGCAGCCGCACCCGCAAGGCCCGCAGCGTCCCCCACACGACCCGGTCCACCCTTCGCGGCGGAAAACGATCGACGGCTAGAACTGCTGCCGGCCCAGAGAGTCACCCCTCGCGGCGCAGATCGGCGGGAAGGCTCGAACGTACTCCGGCCCAGAAAAACACCCCACGCGGCGCCGCGCTGTACGGTCGGAAAGAGAGGCGTTCTGCAACACCGCCACCCCTCGCGGCGGAGATCGGTGTGAAGGCTTGAGCTACTGGCGGCCCAGAAAATTAAAGGATCTGGGAGAGGAAGAGCTTGGTGCGGTCCTCTTGTGGGTTCTCGAAGAAGTGCTGGGGTGTGCCTTCCTCCACGAGCGAGCCCTCGTCGAAGAAGATGAGGCGGTCCGCCACTTCGCGCGCGAACCCCATCTCGTGGGTCACCACGATCATCGTCATGCCCGAGCGCGCCAGCTCCTGCATCACGTCGAGCACTTCCTTGATCATCTCCGGGTCCAGCGCGGAGGTCGGCTCGTCGAAGAGCATGATCTTCGGCTGCATCGCCAGCGCCCGCGCGATCGCCACGCGCTGCTGCTGGCCACCCGAGAGCTGAGCCGGATACTTCTCCGCCTGCTCCGGGATCCCGACCCGTTCCAGCAGCTGCATCGCCAGCGCGTCCGCGTCCAGCTTTGGCATGCGCCGCACCTTGCGCGGTCCCAGGGTGATGTTGTTCATCACCGAGAGGTGGGGGAACAGGTTGAACTGCTGGAACACCATCCCCACCTCGGAGCGGATGGCGTTGAGGTTGCGGACGTCGTCGTTCATCTCGATGCCGTCGATCACGATGCGGCCGGCGTCGTGCTCCTCAAGGCGGTTGAGACAGCGGATGAAGGTCGATTTGCCCGACCCCGACGGCCCCAGGACCACGACGATCTCGTGCTCCTTGATCCGCATCGAGATGTTGTCCAGCGCCTGGAAGTCGCCGAACCACTTGTCGACGTTCTCGGCGATGATGATGTCGTCCATGGACTCGAGGTCCCTGGTGGGCGTGGCTTCGGTTTCGGTCGTCATCGGGCTTCCCCCTCAGATGCTAGCGCTCGCCGATGCCCAGCGAGCCTTCAACGCGCTGCGAAATGCGCGACATGATGAACGCCACGACCCAGAAGACCACGGCTACGAACACGTACGCCTCGATCCGGTCGGGCGTGAACTCGAACTGTGCGATCGCCGAGTCGGCGTTCCCCTTCAGCTCCCGCAGCGGCAGGATCACTGTCACCAGTGTCGTGTCCTTCCAGATGGAGATGGCCTGCCCGACCATCGGCGGGATGGAGATACGTAACGCCTGCGGCATGACGATCAGCTGCATCGACTGGAACTGGTTCAGACCCACGGCGTGCGCCGCCTCTGACTGGCCGTGCGGGAGCGCCTGCAGCGCGCCGCGGATGTACTCGGCCATGTACGCCGCCGTGAACACCGCCAGCACCACCATCGCCCGCACGATCAGCTCGCCCCCGATCACGTCGTCGAGGATGAACAGCGCCACGAAGAGCCAGCCCAGCAGCGGCGCCCCGCGCACCACCTCGATGTAGGTGGTGCAGGTCCACGAGATCGCCCGCATCCGCGACGCCCGCCCGAGCGCCAGCGGGATGGCGATGATGAGGCCTCCCGCGATGCCCACCGGCGCCAGCACCAGGTTCAGCACGAACCCCTCGAGCTCGCGCGGTCGCGCCCCGCCGAAGGCCAGCAGCACGATCAGCACGATCGGCAGCGCCGCGACCAGCAGCCCGGCCACGCTGCGCTGCTGCAGCGTCCGCCCCCGGCTCGCGTCCCGCGGCATCCGGATCATGATCGCGTAGCCGGCGTACAGCAGTCCGACCGCGATCAGGTACCAGATCGTCGACCAGATAGCCGCGCCCCCGTGCGCCAGCAGGAGGATTGCGAAACCCGAGGCCAGGACGATGAAGAGGTGGTCCCGCCGTCCCAGGCTCGCCCACGTGCCGTAGGTCAGCCCGATGAGCAGGAACACGAACATGACGCTGAACCAGAGTCGCCACTCCTGGTCCATCGGGTAGCCGCCCGCGAACAGCAGCCAGCGGTTTTCCGTGATCACCCGCCAGTTCGCGTCGACGAACACGAAGTAGACGACGCCGTAGACGATCAGCGCGAGGATCGCGGCCGTGATGATCGTCAGGGCCGTGCCCGCCCGCGAGTTGAAGAGGTTACGGCGCGCCCACTCGCGGAAGCGCACGATCCGTGGCCGCCGCGCCCGCTCACGGTGGGGCGGCAGCACGATGCGCTGCGGGTTCTGTGCCGGCATGTCGACCATCAGCGCACCCTCCCTAGATCCTCTGCGCCGTTACGCGCGCGTTGAAGAAGTTCATCACCACCGAAATCGCGAACGAGATCAGCATGTAGGTGACGATGATGACGAAGAACATCTCGAGCGCGTGCCCGGCCTTGTTCTGCACGATGTTCGCGACCCGGAAGAGGTCGTCGTACAGCACCGCGTACGCCAGCGACGAGTTCTTGTTGATGTTGAGGTACTGGTTGGTGACCGACGGGATGATCTGTCGCAGCGCCTGCGGGAGGATCACCAGCGTCAGCCGCTGGTAGGCCGAGAGGCCGACCGCGTTCGCCGCTTCCGTCTGCCCCCTGGGAAGCGCCTGGATGCCGCCCCGCACGATCTCGGCGATGAAGGCGCTCGTATAGAGCGTGAGCCCCGCCACCAGCGCGGTGAACTCGGGCTCCATCACCATGCCCTCGATGTAGTGCGTGCCGACGATGACCGGCTCGTCGATGCTCACCGGCGCCCCGAGCGCGAAGAACGAGACCACCGCGCCCACCGCGAACACGCCCAGCGCCCAGCGGTTGGGGTAGTGCGGCTGGCCGGTCTCCCGCTCTCGGCCCTGCCGGTCGGCTCGCACCCGCTGAGCCACGACCCCGATCGCGATCAGCGCCGCCACCCACACCCCTACGAACCAGTCCGGCGTGCCCCAGAAGCCCGAGTCCGGCACCGGCCAGGGCATTGCCATCCCGCGATTCGAGATGAAGAAGAAGTCGCCTACGTTGACGACGTTCTCGATGAGCGGGGCCCCGATGAGCAGGATCGTGTAGACCAGCACCACCTGCACCAGCAGCGGCGTGTTCCGGAAGATCTCCACGTAGAGCATCGCCATCTGCGCCACGAGCCAGTTCGAGGACAGCCGCGCGACGCCGATCAGCACGCCAATCACCGTCGAGAGCGCGATCGCCACGAGCACTGCCCGCAACGACGACCACACGCCGACCAGGTACATCGTGATGCGCGAGTTCGTGACGCCGTCGACGTCCGTCAGCCACTGGTTGCCGACCTTGAAGGCCGCCGGCTCGTTCAGGAACCCGAAGCCGAACTCGCGCAGGTCGAGCGACGTGTAGACGTACCCGATCACCACGGCCGTCAGGGCCACGTAGATGCCCTGCGTCAGCAGCCGGCGAACTCCGCGCCGGTAGAGCAGCGGGACGTCCGACGATGGTGGTGGCGCGTTGCCCGCCGCTATTGCCATGGGCCGTCACCTGGCTGCAGGCCGCCGTGCGCCCGTGCTTCGGGCACGGCCGCCTGGATGCCTGGCGCCTGCTGGGTCATTGCTACCCCTTCCCCCGGGGCGTCACCAGAACGCAGCCGCAAGAATAACGGGATCGGAGGCAAAAGTGGGGCAAAATTATGGGGACACGAGGAGACACAAAGGGGGCGCCCACTGGGCGCCCCCTTCGTCTAGTTGCCTCTGCGAACCCCGAAGCGCTCTCAGTGGTGTGGTTTAGCGGTACGGCAGCGCGTACTGGATGCCGCCCTGCCCGTCGGGGCAGCCGGAGTTGTTGATGACGAGGTCATTGAGCGTGCACGCGCGAGGAATGTTGTCCCCGATGGTGCGGTCGTAGATCTCGCCGTAGTTGCCGACGGCCGCGATGGCCCGCTGGATGAACTGCGGGTCAACACTGTCGAAGCCGAGTGCCGCGACCTCGCCGCCCTGGAACGGGACGCCGAGCAGGCGCGCGACCTCAGTGTTCGGCGGGTCCGCCGCCATCTGCGCCACGTTCGCCTTCGTGATGCCGATCTCCTCGGCCCTGATCAGGCCGTGGACGACCCAGTTCACCACGTCCTTCCACTCGCTGTCGTAGTCCCGCACGCCGGGAGCGAGCGGCTCCTTCGAGATGATCTGCGGAAGGATCTTGTAGTCGCCTGCGTCGTCGCGAACGGCGATGCGCGAAGCGAGGTCCGAAGCGTCCGCCGTCAGCACGTCACAGCGCCCGGAGAAGAACGCGTCGGCCACGTCCTGGCTCAGGCCGCCCTGCGGGTCGTACTCGAGGCCGATGTCCGTGAAGTGGTCGGCCACGTTCTGCTCGGTGGTCGTACCGGTCTGCACGCAGATGATCGCGTCGCCCATGTCCGAGGTCGAGTCGATCCCGGAGTCGGTGCGAACCGCGAAGCCCTGGCCCGTGTAGAACGTCGTCTGGGCGAAGTCCACGCCCAGCTCACGGTCACGCGAGGCCGTGATCGTCGTCGTGCGGATGAGCACGTCGATCTCTTCCTCGTTCAGCAGCTCGAAGCGCGTGGACGCGTCCGAAGCGTCGATGTACTCGACCTTCGTGTGGTCCTTCAAAACCGCGGCCGCAAGCGCCTTGCAGAACTCGATGTCGAAGCCGACGACCGTGCCGTCCGCCTCGCGGAACCCGAAGAGCGGCTGCGTCTGCTTGACGCCGCACTTGAGCTCCCCGCGGTCCTTGATGGTCTGGACCGTGTTGCCGCGGCCTTCGCCGCCGCCGTCTCCGTCGTCGTCGCCGCATGCCACCGCGACCAGTGCCACTATCGCTACCACTGCGGCAGCGAGGAGGCCAAAGCGTAGTTTCCTCATGAGTCCCCCTTCGGTTCCATGGGTATATGGCCGCCCGAGTCTACGCGTCCGGTCAAGTTCCGGCCAGTTCCCTTTACCGAGTCGTGTCGGTTCGCTTACCCGGAAGCGGTTCGCAACGCCTCCGCCGTGCGTCGCGTGAATCCCAGGAAGCCGCCGGTCCCGATCGCCACCATGTTCAGGCCGTAGTTGCGCCCCTCGTTGAACACCTTCAGCGTCGCGATGTTCGCGCAGGCTGCCTTGAAGTAGTTGAAGATTTCCCAGTAGAGCAGCTCGTCGCCGCCGATCTCGAACTGCTCGACCTCTCGCAGCAGGTCGAGGATCGGCTCCGGCGGCCCGAACATCCGCCCCTTGATGTAGGCGAAGAAGGCCACGTCTTCCATCGGGTCGCCCAGGTTCGACCACTCCCAGTCGACGTGGGCCATGATCTTCCCTTCGTGCAGGATGAAGTTCCCGGCGCTCAGGTCGCCGTGGTTCAGGCGCACCGGGCGCTTCGGCTCCGGGATGTTGCGCCGCAGCCACGCGATTGCCTCTTCCAGCAGCGGCTCCCGCACGTACCGGTAGCGCTCGTAGCGATCGGTCCACAGGTCGAGCTGCTCGAGCGTGCTCTGGCGGGTGTCCTTCGGGATGCCGAGCTCGTGCAGTCCCAGCTCCTCGCACGAGTAGCGGTGCATCTCCCCGATCGACTTGATGTAGGTGCGCAGGATGGTCTGCGCTTTCTCCGGCTCCGCCAGGTAGCCGAAGCTGCCGTCCCCCTCCACCCGCTCCGTGACCATGAAGGGGTAGCCGAACCACTGCGGGTCCTCAACCAGCCAGCGCGGTTTTGGCACCGGCACCGGCCCCCCGTGCAGCGCCTGCAGCAGCTTGAACTCCGGCTCGCTGGAGGTGCCCAGCACGCCGCCCTGCTCGATGCGGAAGACGAGCTCGGCCTCATCCGGCTGGTCCGTCTTCACCACCAGCGTCTCCCGCGATTGCCCCGAGGCGAGCCGCTTCAGCTCCACCACCTGCACCGGCTTGCCGAGCGCGTCGGAGAGGAAGGCGGCCGCGTCGTCCTTGCGAACCTCCGGCTGGTACGGCATCGCCTACCTCCGCTGCCTTCCCGGGTAGGTGAACCCGATCGGCTGCCAGAACTCCGCCTGCCGCGTCGCGATCTCCATCAGGTCGTCCGTAATCCCGAGCCGGTCCGCGGGAAGGTCGTGGAAGCCGTAGTCGCCCTGGTCGTAGGCGGCGTGGATAGCGTCGGTGATCGCCTGGCGCAGGGCCTCGTTGTGCGCGCGCAGCCCCTCCAGCCCCACATCCGCCGGCGCCGCCGGCGCCGCCACTGCATCGTCTCCCAGGGAGGCGTTCGCCTTCGCGAGCACGGCCTCGAGCTTCGCGTTCTCACCAGCCAGGAAGTCCGGCTCGCGATCCGCGCGCCCCTCCAGGTGCTGCAGCATGAGCGCCATCTGCGTGCCCATCGCCTGAGCCCAGTCGGATTGCAGCTCCGGGATGAGCACGTCCTCCAGCACGTTGCGGATGCCCACGATCAGCTCGTCGCTTGTCGGTCGCACGCCTGGTTCCCTCCACCCGCCGGGGGCTGGGCCCGCCTTTGCGGCAGGCCGCAGATGATACCCGCGCCTCCCCGCAGCCGCTCCCTTCCCCCGATCAGTTGACGGAGACAGGTGACGAAAGCGCTAATGCGCTATAGTCTCTTACCAGTTTCGACTGTTCAGGAGGGCAGATTGCCATGAACAAGACCGAGATGGTGGCCGCACTGGCCAGGAAGACCGAGATCACGCAAGCCAAGGCTGCTGAGGTCGTTGATGCGATCTTCAGCACCGTTCCCGGGCAAGGCCTCATCGCAGGCGAGCTCCAGGGTGGCGGCGAGGTCTCTATTGGCGGCTTCGGCAAGTTCGAGACGCGTGAGCGGGGCGCCCGCATGGGCCGCAATCCCGCCACCGGCGCGACCATCCAGATCGCCGCCAAGCGCGCGCCCGCCTTCAAGGCTGCCAAGAACCTGAAGGACTCCATCTAGGCGCTACCACCGGCCCGGGGCGGCTCCACCCATATCGCGGGGCCGCCCTGGCCACCCCTCTCCCCGCGCCCGGCGAGCCCCGCCGCCTCTCCCCACAACCCCGGTCGGCGGTACGATCGTGCCCATGACGAGGGTCACGGCTCCCCGTGGTGCGCGACGCGTGCTCCTCGGCCCGCTCTGGCAGTGGGCCGTCATCATCGCCGTCATCGTTCCGCTGGCGCTTGCCTTCGCTGCCTGGGGCGGTGCCTTCAACGCCACCGCCGAGAACATCGCAAGGCACGCCCTTCGCGTCTGGTCGATTGTGCTCTTCAGCTCCTCCATCGCCTGGCTGGCGCTCGTGCTCCCCGGAGTCGTGCTCAGCACCATCGCCGCCCGCCGCCGCGGCACTCCCGGCCTCGTAGGGCAGGGCGCTTCCCTCTTCTGGGTCGGCGTGTCCCTCGTCGTCATCTCCATCGCCACCTCGGTCGGCGTCTGGCTGGGGCTGGGCGGCTGGCCCCGCTAGGACCGGGCCGAATCGAACGCCGCCGCCACCCGCTTCGGCGCGATCTGCCGCCACGAGTCCTCGACCAGATCCACCACCTCGTCCCAGTCCACCTCCCCGTCGACCCGTAGCCCCACCCATCCCCGCGGCCCTACGTAGGCCGGCACGAAGAACCGTTCCGGCGCCGCCTCCACCAGCAGATCCCGAGCACCCGGCTCCGGCTTCAGCCAGAGCGCCACGCGCCCGTCCCCGTGGTGGTTGTCGGCGAAGTGCGCGAACAGCTTCCCCCGCACCCGGAACGTGGGCATGCCCCACGCCTCCTTCTCCTCCGCCTCCGGCAGCGCGAGGCAGATCGCCCGCACCTGCTCCAGCGTCGCTGCCGCGTCCCCCATCTCTACGAGTCCTCTAGGTGTCGAACTCCACCTGCACGTTCCCCCGCACCGAGGGCTGCCCGTCCTCCATCAGCGTGACCACTTCCAGGTCCACCAGCTTCCGGCCGTCCTCCTCCCGCTTGTCCACCACCCGTCCCGCGACCATGAGCGGGTTGCCCGCGAAGTCCGGCCGCCGGTACGCGACGCGTACGCTCCGCACCGTTGCGCCCTGCCCCGCCCAGTCGCTCGCGTAGCTCGTGATCCACGCCAGCTTCATCAGCCCCGGCACCACCGCCCCGCGAAAGCCCTCGCGCTGCGCCGTCGCCGAGTCGCTGAAGCGGCTCTTCGTCGCCGGGTCCTGGCCCATGAAGCGAAGCGCGTCGTCCTCCGTCGGCGTGCGATCCAGCGGCTCCAGCTCGTCGTCGATGTTCACGTCCTCGAAGCTGGCCATTGCGTCCTCCTCGCGTTCAGCTGGCGCTCACGATGATACGGACGCGCGCAACCCCGCATCGCCCCGAGTCGCTTGATCGCCGTTGGCCGGTATCGCCGGCCCCTGTCACGCTGGACGCCCATCCCCGCTCGTCTGTTCCCGGAGGCCCCATGGAAAGCGCCGAACCGTTTCGCCTGCTGGTGATCTGCACCGGTAACCGCGCCCGCTCCCAGATGGCGCACGGCTGGCTCCAGTCACTCGGCGGGGACCGCGTCGCCGTGTCGAGCGCCGGCGTCGAGCCCAAGACGGTCCACCCGATCGCCATCACCGTCATGGCGGAAGTCGGGATCGACATCTCCGGGCACACCTCCGACCACGTCGACCGCTACCTCGACGCCGAGTTCGACCTGGTGCTCACCGTCTGCGACGCCGCCCGCGAGGCCTGCCCCGTCTTCCCCGGCGCCAGGCGAACGCTCCACCACGCATTCGAAGACCCCGACTACCCCTGGATGAACGACGAAGAGATGACGGATGTCTTCCGCGGCATCCGCGACAGGATCGGCGAGTTCAGCCGCGAGCTGCTGGCGTCGGAGCTGCCGTAGCCCGCCGCGCCCGCTCGCATCCCGTTGACCGCCCGCCCGCCCCTCTGCGACCCTACTCGCGCATGGCCCGAATTCCCCGGCGTCGTGTCCCGGAGGACTCCATGGAAGACACGCTCATTGAGCAGCTGAAGAACGAGATCCGCTACGAGTTCTCCCGCGAGGGTCCCCCCGAGGGCTTCCCCAAGTTCCCCGACATCCCCGGCGGACGCTACACCGACCCCGCCTTCTTCGAGCTCGAGCAGAAGTACCTCTGGCCGCGAACCTGGCTGCTTGCCGGCCGCCAGGAAGACCTGCCCGAAGTCGGCAGCTACTGGGTCTGGGAGTCGCTTCGCGACACGCCCGTCGTCCTCGTCCGCGATGCCGACATGCGCATCCGCGCCTTCCGCAACGAGAGCCCCAACAACGCCCCGCTCGTCCCCTGGCACGACGAGAGCCACCTGCGGACCGAAGTCGAGTTCGACGCCCCCGGCAAGCTCTTCCGCCAGCAGCACTTCCCGCGCCGCACCCTCCCCGAAGGCGTGCTCCGCTGCCAGCGACGCGGCTGGGCCTACGACACCAACGGCCACCTCGTCGCCGTGCCCTTCGGCGAACAGCTCGACGCCATCCCCTACGAGGACCGCAGCCTCACCGAGTACCGCTGCGAGGTCTGGGACGGCTGGGTCTTCGTGAACCAGGACCCCGACGCCATGCCCCTGCTCGAGTGGCTCGGCCCTATCGCCCGCCAGATGGCCCAGTTCCAGGGCGAGAACCTGCGCCTCTTCGAGAAGGACTCGCTCGTCATCAACTGCAACTGGAAGGTCACCGTTGAGGCTTTCCAGGAGGTCTATCACTTCAAGCACATTCACCAGAAAGATGGAGTCACCTCGATCGATCAGCGCGGCGCCACCATGGGCCTCTTCCCCCACGGCCACTCCCGCATGATCACGCCCGTCACGAAGCGCGCCGCCGCCGCCTCGGGCATGGACGACCCCCTCGACTGGCGCCCGGGCCTCGGCATGATGCGCAGCTTCGCCGTCAAGGGCCCCATCCCCGAGATCGAGACCGTCGTGCCCATGGTCAACTGCACCAGCACCGCCTTCAGCATCTTCCCCAACCTCATCACCCCCGTCGGCTCCACGGGCATGCCCTTCCTCCTCTGCTGGCCCATCGATATCGGCCACACCCTCTTCGAGTGGGTCACCTTCCAGAACGACTGGGGGGACGACGACGACCCCGCCGTCGTCCAGATGCGCGCCGACCGCCTCCACCAGCGCACTGTCGTGATGGAGGAGGACACCCGCAACATGACGCCTATGCAGAAGTCGCTCGACTCCCCCGGCCTCATCGGCATTCCCGTCAGCTACCAGGAGCGGCGCATCTGGCACTGCGCCGAGACGCTCGACCGCACGATCGGCCCGGAGCGCATCCCCGAGCACCTGCGCGTGCCCCAGCTCCTCGAGCCCTACCTCGAACGCTAGGCCGGGCCCGCCGGCTCGGAGAAGTTGAGCAGGTTCCCGTCCGGGTCCCGGACGATGAAGCCGGTGAGTCCCCACGGCTTCGTCTCAAGCGGCCGGCAGAAGTCGACGTCGAGGCCAGCGTACTCCCGGTACAACCCTTCGACATCGTCGACCTCCAGGTAGGCGGCCAGCAGCTCGCCTCGCTCGGCCGCCTCCCGGTCGAGCACGGGAGCCTGGACGAGGCGCATGTTCAGCCGCACCGCGTCCCGCGAGAACTGCGCGTACACCGGCGGGTCACCGAACAGGAAGCGGACCTCGAACCCGAGCTGCTCGCCGTAGAACTCGGCTGCACGCTCCATGTCGCCCGTGAACAGCTGCGGGTAGGCGGCAGTCAGCCGTCCAGTCCCCGTCGATTCTCTTGAGGCGCTCATGCGTGCCTCTCGGGTGGCGATCCGCCCGTCAGCCGGAGCCCGACGAGCCCGTGGTCGCCAGGTCGCGCTCCGCGCGCGGGGCCACCAGCGGCAACTGGTCCTGCACGTCCATCGGGTAGCGGTTGGTGAAGCAGCCGTTGCAGAGGGAGTCCGCCGGACGGCGTGTCGACCGGACCAGTCCCTCGACGCTCAGGTAGCCCAGCGAGTCCGCGGCGATGTGCTCGCGGATCTCCGCCACGGTGTTGTTCGCCGCGATCAGCTCCGACCGCGTGGCCATGTCCACGCCCAGGTGACAGGGCGCGATGATCGGCGGCGAGGCGATGCGGACGTGCACCTCCTTCGCCCCCGCCCGGCGCAGCAGTTCCATCACGCGCGGCTTCGTCGTTCCGCGCACGATCGAGTCGTCCACCACCACCACCCGCCGCCCCTCCAGCACCTCCCGCATCGCGTTCAGCTTCAGCGCCACGCCCGCATCCCGGATGCGCTGGTCCGGCTGGATGAACGTCCGCCCCACGTAGCGGTTCTTCACGAGCCCGTCCTGGTAGGGCAACCCCGCCTCCCGCGCGAATCCTATCGCCGCCGGGATGCCCGAATCGGGTACCCCGATGACGAGGTCCGCGCTCGGCGGAGCCGGCTGCTCCCGCGCCAACTCCTCGCCCAGCCGCTCCCGCGCCAGGTAGATCAGCTCGCCCGAGAGTCGGCTGTCGGGCCGCGCGAAGTAGACGTACTCCAGCGTGCACCCTGCCGTCCGGTCCGACTGCCCCAGCGGGAAGAAGCTGCGCATGCCGTTCGCGTCGATCTGGACCACCTCACCCGGCGCCACCTCCCGCTCGATCGTCGCCCCCAGGTGCTCGAGGGCGCACGTTTCGGAGGCGGCGACCCAGCCGTCCCCGAGCCGCCCCAGGCAGAGCGGACGCACCCCCAGCGGGTCGCGCACCGCGAACAGCGTGTCCGGCGTCATGATCGTCAGCGAGTACGCCCCGCTCACGCGCCGCATTACGTAGTGGAAGCGCTCCTCCCACGTGCCCGCGGGTGCCAGCGTCAGCAGGTGCGCGATCAGCTCCGTGTCGGCCGTGCCGTGCAGCTCCACGCCCATCGCCGCGACGTCCTCGCGCAGCACGTCGGCGTTGACCAGGTTCCCGTTGTGCGCGACCGCAATCTCCGAGCCGCTTTCCCGGTCGCGCACGACGATCGGCTGCGCGTTCCGCGCCAGCGACCCGCCCGCCGTGCTGTAGCGCGTGTGCCCGATGGCGATGTGCCCCTGCAGGCGCGCCAGGTCCGGCTCGTCGAACACGTGCGACACCAGCCCCATGCCCGTGCGCAGCCGCACCGGCCCGCCATCGCTCGTGGCGATGCCGGCGCTCTCCTGGCCGCGGTGCTGGAGTGAGTAGAGCCCGTAGAAGGTGAGCCGAGCGACATCCTCTCCCGGGCCGTAGACGCCAAAGACGCCACAGGCCTCGCGTGGATGGTCGCCGCCGTCGCTCAAAGGCCCGTCCGCCCTTCGCGCGTGGCTTATTCGCCGCGCAGGCTCAGTATAGCGCCGATGCTCAGATGGGCTATGCGAACGCCGGGCCCGCGCAGACCCAGCGAATCCGGACAGACCTCACGACCCAGCCTCCCCGAAACACTCGGGCACAAGCTCCCGCACCGTGCCCGGAAGCCTGATGACGATGCCGCTCAGGTCGCTTCCGTCCACGACGATCCGCGTGGCTTCGCTCTCCTCCCTCGTGAAACCACTCTCTTCCTCGTACCATCCAAGCTCGACGGACTCTGGGGGGCAGTATCTGGTGACCTGAAGCCGGTAGGTGCTGTCCGGTGGACGAATCGTAAAGCGGGCGTTGCTGGCGACGGTCACCCCTTCGCTGCCCGAGCCGTCGACACGGACCGCGTACACGGAGAGACGAGTGGCATCGACAGGATTGTCGTCCGGGCCGCGGATACTCCCGGTAACGGTTCGTCGCACCACGAGGACCGTCGCACGATGGGCTGCGATTCCCTCATAGGCGTCCTCCGGAGAAAGCCCGAACGCGTCCTCGAACGCTTCCTCCCAGCTCTCGCTGGTCGGCAGTGCCTCGTAGTACACAACCAGGGCGGCTTCGCCTGCCCGGCTAACGAGCCACTCGGCTGCCAGCGTCGCGGTGGATGCGGTCTCCACGCCTGTCAGTTCCGCCGCTGTCGGCGACTGCCTTTCGAGGTCCTCAAGGGGAGTTGAGTCGAAGCTTGCCGCCCAGGTCACCAGGGCAAGCGCGTCCCCCAGTGTCTTCTCGCCCCTCCAGTGGCGAAAGAGGTGTGCTGTGTACATCGCCGCGCCCTCGCTCAACCACTCGGGCCCGAGGTCCCTGCCCCCTGCGGCCTGCTCCTGGAACGCCTCGAAGTAGAACCTCTCGATCCAATCGAAAGTTCGCGTCGCCTGGACGAAGAGGGCGCCGTTCCGGTAGGCGGCCTTGTGAATCTGGTCCACAGGTTCGACCGGTCCTCCCAGCGCTGTTGCCCAAGCGTCGTCGTCCGCCGCGATGTGAATGGGAAGGTTGGGCACATGAATCCCGAAGCGTTCGTCGAAGAACTGGATGACGTCGGCCACCCTGGCGCGAAGCGCGTCCCGCTCCTCCTCCGGCACATCCCCCCAGAACGTGACAATCGGATCGCCCTCTTCTCTGGCCTCCGGGGTCGGCGTCGCTACAGCCGTCTCAGTTGCGGCAGGCGTGGGAGTCCTTTCGGATGCCGGCTCGGAGGTGGGAACCGGCGTAGATGTAGCCGTGGCGGCAGGCGTGCCGGTTGGGGCGGCCGTTGCCGTCGGAGTGGGGGTGGGTGTTGTCGGTGGCGAGGTCGCCTCTGCCGTGGCGGGTGTAGCACTGACGGTGGCTGCGCTGGCGGGTTCGTCCCCGGGGCTCGCCGCCGGCTCCCCGTCGTTCACGATCAGGTAGGCCAGGAATCCGGCGGCAACTGCGCCCCCGCCGACCACCGTGATCGCCGCGCCAGCCAACACCGGCTTCCAGAAACCGACGAGCAGTCCAATCGGGGCCAGCATCCAGCGCCGCGCGGCTGGCTGCGATGCTGGCTGCGGCTCGCCACGCCATGCGACCAAGTCCGCCCGTTCCGTCAGGTCAAGCTTGTTGCGGATGTTCCTGATGTGAAACTTGACCGTCGCAAGGCTGAGGCCGAGGCGAACGGCGATCTCCGCGTTCGTCGCGCCGGTGCGTATTTCGCGCAGGACGCGCCACTCCGCCGGAGTGAGGATGTCGGGATGAGGCGGACGCCCACGCCCTCGTCTGAGCACGCCGTCAATCTAAGCCGTGAGACCGGGGAATTTCCCCAGCCCCCCACATTCGTGTCAGGCCTGCGGAAGCGCTAGTCCGCCGGTTCGAAGGGGTCCGTCGGCGGCTTGTCGTAGTCGACGTACGGGGGCCAGAGCGACTCAAGCTCGTTCCTGATGGGGTCGCCCTCGGGCAGGTAGCGGTGGAACTGCGGCTCCACGTCGCGACGCTGCCAGCCACCCGCGATCGTGTCTTCCTTGATCTTGTCCTGGAGGAGCATCAGGCCCGTCAGCAGCGACTCCGGTCGTGGCGGGCAGCCCGGCACGTACACGTCAACCGGCAGCAGCACGTTCACGCCCGGGGTCACGCTGTAGGCGTAGGCGAAAGGCCCGCCCATGGTGGCGCAGCCGCCCATCGCGATCGCCCACTTCGGCTCGGGCATCTGCAGCCAGACGCGCCGAACGGCCGGCGCCATCTTCCACGTCACCGTGCCTGGCACGATCAGCAGGTCCGCCTGCCGCGGCGAGGCCCGAAAGATCTCGGCCCCGAAGCGCGCGATGTCGTAGCGTGGCATCGCCGTCGCGATCATCTCCATCGCGCAGCACGCCAGCCCGAACATCGCCGGCCACAGCGAGGATCGCCGAGCCCAGTTCAGCACCTGGTCCACGCTCGTCACGAGCACGGTCTGCTGGAACTCCTCCTCCACGCCTGTGACGTCGTGAAGTGGCAGCGACTCGTAGACCTTCGTCGAATGTTCTGCGGGCATCGCGTTCAGCCTACGGCGGCGTCGGAACAGGCGCTAGCGCCGTCCCGAGTAGTACGCCCCGTCATTGATCGGCTCGTCGATAAACAGATCGCCGTTCCGGATCTTCATGTTGTAGCCGCACTCCGGATTCGTGCACGCCCAAGCCTTCCAGTGAATGGGAGCGCCCTGACTTCCGAAGTCCGAAAAGGGAACGAGATCACCGTCGTCACACCGACGGCAGCGCGGTAGCTCTTCCATTCCTCCACCCCAACCCGTGGTAGTCGCGGAATCCTACCAATCGCCCCCACGCCGGGCAACGGCCTCCGGGAACGCGGTTTCCTAGGCCTTCGCCGGCGCTGTTCGCGCCGCCTCCTGCAGGTCCGCCAGCAGCAGCTCGAAGTCGCCCTCCGGGATCTCCCGCAGGTTGCCCTGGTAGGCCAGCGTCCAGTGCTCCCGAGGCCACCGCTGCGTCCACTCCGTGCGGTCGTGGTACGGCTCCGCGTCGAGCCACTGCTCCTCGTCCAATTCCACCAGCGGCTCCGTGTCGACCCGGAAGGGATACAGCTCGTCCGGCTTCTTGCTGCTCTGCCAGATACGCGTGTTCTCCTCGACGATCCCCGAGGTCACCCGCACCGCCCCCGCTATCTGCTTCTTCCCCGTCACGTAGAACACGAGCGCATCGCCCGCCTCGATGCGGTACACCATCTTGCTGCGCGTGCTCTTGAAGGCATGACGCGCGAACCCCAGCTCACGCGTCTTCCCGAAGATCTCCGGACCCTGCGTCACCATCCAGTACCTCGGCACGATTCCGTTCCTCCCGGTGTGTCTCCTGTCGCCTCTACTGTACCTGCGGCGACCAGCCCCCCGCGTACCCCCGCACGAGGATGTCGTCGCCCAGCTCCTCGATGGTGCGTTCCCGCAGGCGGAACGCGTCCGCCGCGCGCCCGACGCCCGCCCCGCCCACCGCCGCCACCCCGTCCCCGCCGATGATGCTCGGCGCCAGAAACGCCCACACCTCGTCAACATGCCCGCCCCCGAACAGAGACCCCAGCACCGCTCCGCCACCCTCCGCCCAGATGGAGAGCACCCCCCGCTCCGCAAGCGCCGACAGCAGTTGGTCGAGGTTCAGCCCCGCCCCGTCCCGCTCGCATTCCACCACCTGCGCCCCCGCTCCCGCGATCGTCGCCTTCCACCCCGCTTCTGCCTCGTGCGAGGTCGCCACGAGCGTCCGCCCCGGCTCCGAGAACAGCTTCGCCTCCGGCGAGAGCCGCCCCCGCCCGTCGAGCACGACTCGGAGCGGCTGCCGTTCGGCCGTCCGCCCCCCGGGACGCGCCGTCAGCGACGGGTCGTCCGCAAGCGCCGTGCCGCTTCCCACCAGCACCGCGTCGACCCAGGCGCGCTGCTCGTGCGCCCGCTCCCGCGCCGCCTCGCCCGTGATCCACTGCGAGTCGCCACCAGCCGCCGCGATGCGCCCGTCCAGCGTGGCCGCGAACTTGGCGATGACGTACGGCCGCCCCGTCTCGCGGTGCTTCAGGTAGGGCCGCAGCAGCGCTGTCGCCTCTTCCGCCCCGTCGCCCACCTCCACCTCGACGCCCGCCTCCCGCAGGAGTGCCACTCCCCGGCCCCGAATGCGCGGTTCCGCATCCAGCAGCGCCACCACCACCCGCTCGACTCCCGACTCGATGATCGCCTCCGCACACGGCTGCGTCCGCTTCCCCGGGAACGGCGCGCACGGCTCGAGCGTCACGTATAGCGTGCCGCCGCGTTCGCCCCCCGCCAGCGCCCCGGCTTCAGCGTGCGGACCCCCGTCCGGCGAGGTCGCGCCCTCCGCCACGACCCGGTCCCCGCGCACGAGCGCTGCGCCCACCCAGGGGTTGGGGCTCGTGTGCCCCCGCACCCCGCGCGCCGCCGCCAGCGCCCGCTGCATGAACGGTGAAGCTTCCGCCATTCCCCCAGCTTAGCGGCCTCTCCCGCCCGCGGGCTCGTGTGAACCCGCGTAGTAAGCTTGAAGCACGCCTCCGTAGCTCAACGGATAGAGCACCTGGCTTCGGACCAGGGGGTTGTGGGTTCGAGTCCTGCCGGGGGCGCCACTCCCTGCGCTGTTCAGCGAACGGCCGCCGCCGAGGGTGGCTCAATCGTCAAACTCTCCACCTCTCCGTCCGCCCCACGGACCTTGACCTCGACTTCCGCATCGAAAGCCGCGAGCAGCCTCTGGACGGTTCGCCAGGTCGGCTGCACTTCGGCGGCTTCCATCCGGGAGATCTCCGGCTGGGTCATCCCCGCCCGCTCCGCGACGGCAGCCTGCGAGAGCCCCGTCACTCGTCGCAGGGTAATGAGCAGGCTCGCGAGCTGGTACTGCGGCCTGAGGGCGTCATAGGCGACCCGGGTCTGTGGGTCGGCAAGCAGTTCGGCCTTGAGTTCCTTCCAATCGGTCATGACAGTCTCCTACCCCCGGGCCATTGCCCGAGCTGTCTCCCCGTTCTAGGCGGTAGTTCAGCGTTAGAAGTTCGTCTCCTCTCTCGCAAGCTAGGTCGCTTGGCGCTTCCTAGCCGTCTCGATTTCTCGTTGCGGCGTCTGCTGCGTCTTCTTCGTGAAGCCGTGCAGCAGTCCAAACGTGCGCCGGAACCAGTGAAAGTAGATCACGCGGTAGATGCCGGACTGGTCCCGTGCCCGCAGTTCCCACAGGCCGTCGCCCAAGGACCGCGCGGGAGGCATCCCCAGACCTGCACCGTGCTCCTCGAGCAGGTCGATGGTGTTGATCACGACAGCCCTTGCCTCCGGTTCCAGGCTGCGGAGCCAATCGTTTACAGGCTTCTGGCCTGTTTCCGAGGTGAACGTCCGCACGGCCCATGCCACTCACTCAATATAGCAAAGACGCTATGACTCTCGCCAGCCCCAGCTGAACTTCCGCCCCTACAATGGCGCCCCATGGACACCGTGCTCGCCGGTGGTGTTGGCGCTGCCCGATTCCTCCAGGGACTCGTGCAGGTCGTCGACCCCGCCTCCGTCACCGTCGTCTCCAATGTCGCCGACGATGTCGAGATGTTCGGCCTGCACGTCTCCCCTGACACGGACATCGTCATCTACTCCCTCGCCGGCGTCGTCAATCCCGAGACCGGTTGGGGCCTCGAGGGCGACACCTTCGATGTCGTCGACGCCCTCCGCCGCTTCGGCTACGGACGCTGGTTCAACCTCGGCGACCGCGACCTCGCGACCGCCGTCCACCGCACCCGTCTCCTCCGCGAAGGTCGCCCCATGCACGAGATCGTCGCCGAACTGACGGCAGCTTTCGGCGTCGCCTCGACGATCCTGCCCGTCACCAACGAGCGCGTGGCGACGCACGTGCTTACGTCCGACGGCGAGCTCGACTTCCAGGACTACATGGTGCGGCTCGCCACCGAGCCCAACGTGACCGGCGTGCGCTTCGCCGGCGCCGGCGAAGCCGCCCCCGCCCCCGGCGTCCTCCACGCCATCCGGGAGGCCGACCGCCTCATCGTCGCCCCCAGCAACCCGTTCGTGAGCATTGGCCCCATCCTCGCCGTCCCCGGCGTCCGCGAGGCCGTCGTCGAGAGCAGCGCCCGGCGCATCGGCATCAGCCCCATCGTCGGTGGCCAGGCGATCAAAGGCCCGGCCGCGAAGATGCTCGCCAACCTCGGCCACGAGGTGTCCGCCGTCGGCGTCGCCGAAATCTACCGCGATCTCGTCGACGTCATGGTCATCGACGACGAAGACCGCGCCCTCGGCCCCCGAATCGAGGCGCTCGGCCTAACCTGCGCCGTCACCAACACCATGATGACCACCCCCGAACGCAAGGCCGCCCTCGCGCAGTTCCTCACGACCCTCTAATGCCGCTCAGGCGGTGAGGTGGCCTCCCTCTAGGGGCCGCCCCGTGCATCCCGCGCTGCCGCGTGATCTCCCGCTCGATCTCCGCCTGCCTCCGGAACTCCCCCCGTAGCTGTTGCTGCAGTGCGTCGGGGTCATCAGCCGCTGCGGGCTCGATGTCGCTGACTCGCCGGCGTTTCCCGGGCAGTAGCCACTTCCAGGAGAACTTCATCTTCGCCCTCATCCCCACACAAGCTTGACGCCCCCACCGTATCAGACCTCAATGTACGTCGATGCTGGCGCGCTCATGGTCACGGCGGCGGGTGTTGGCGGGCTTGGCGCCTTTTTCGGATAAGAGCGCCGAGCATGGCTGTAGCGACGCCCCAGACGCCACAGATGATGTAGGCGGCCAGGACGGCGTGCCATGCGATTCCATCACTGGAATCTGTATAGGGCTCCGGCAGGGCGGTGAGCACCCACACGAAAAGGGGCACGAGGGCTGCAACAGCGACGGGCCACCATCGCCACGGGGCAAAGAACCCCAGAGGGAAAGGCGCAACGAGGAGGAACCCCAGGGTAGACAACCAGAACGGTCCCCACATAAGCCAGGCTAGAAAATTGGGTTGACGATGATCGCCTGCTCGCGCTCCGGCCCCACCGAGATCAGGTCCACCGGGACGCCCAGCAACGACTCCACCCGCCGGATGTACACCTGCGCTTCCTGGGGCAGGTCGTCGAAGTTGCGTACGCCCGAGGTGGGCGCGTCCCAGCCTGGAAGCTCCTCGTACACCGGCTTCACCTTGCGCAGGGCGGACGCGCTCGCCGGCATCGTCTTCACAATCTCGCCGTCGATCTCGTAGGCCGTACACAGCTTCAGCGCCGGCAGACCGTCGAGCACGTCGAGCCGCGTCAGCGCCAGCGCCGAGAGCCCGTTGAAGCGCACCGAGTACCGCGCCGCCACGGTGTCGAGCCAGCCGATGCGTCGCGGGCGGCCCGTCGTCGTGCCGTACTCGCCCCGGCCGAACTCCTTCCCGTGGTCCCGCAGCTTGTCCGCCATCTCCCCGAACAGCTCCGTTGGGAAGGGACCGTTGCCGACCCGCGTGCAGTAGCTCTTGAACACCCCCACCGCCCGCTGCACGTCCGTCGGCCCGATGCCCACGCCCAGCGTCGCCCCGCCCGCCGTGCTGCTCGGCACGCTTGAGGTCACGTATTCGTACGTCCCGTGGTCCAGGTCCAGCAGCGAGCCCTGCGCTCCCTCCAGGAGCACGTACTCCCCCGCGTGCAGCGCCTCCGACACGATCGCCTGCGTATCCGCCACGAACGGCTTCAGCCGCTGCCCGAACTCCTGGTACTGCTGGAAGCACTCATCGAAGTCGATCGGCTCCCCGTTGTACACGCCCGTGATCACGCGGTTCTGGTAGTCCACCACTGAGCGCATGCGCGAGAGCAGGTCTTCCGGTTCCAGCAGGTCGACGATGCGGATTCCCCGCCGCGCCACCTTGTCCGTGAAGCACGGCCCGATGCCCTTCCCCGTCGTCCCGATGGCGTCCGCCCCCAGCCGCTCTTCCTCCAGCCGGTCGATCAGCCGGTGCCACGGCATCACCACCTGGGCGCGAGCGCTCACCGCCAGCTTGCTCGTGTCGATCCCTCGCGACTCCAGCTGCGAGATCTCTCCCAGCAGCACCTCCGGGTCGACGGCCACGCCGTTCCCGATGACGCAGGTCTTTTCCGGGTAGAAAATGCCCGCCGGCACCACGTGCAGCTTGAACTCCCCGAGCTCGTTCACGATCGTGTGCCCGGCGTTGTTCCCCGCCGAGTACCGCGCAACGACACGCGCCTTTCGGGCCAGCAGGTCGACGATTCGGCCCTTGCCTTCGTCGCCCCACTGCCCACCAACAACCACAACAACCGGCATGGTGGACTCGCTCCGGGCGCTCCCCCTCTTATGGGAAGCCCGCCCGTCCAGAAAGTGTACAGCCTCCCGCCTCCCGCGCGAGGGGGTCTCGCCTCCCCTCCCCCCGGCGCGGTAGAGTGCCGTTGTGGCCGTCGTCGATATTCCCGCCCCCATGTCCGGTTCCGTGTTCGAGGTGCTGGTCAGCGCCGGGGTCTCCGTGAGCGCCGGCCAGGAAGTGATCGTGCTGGAGTCCATGAAGATGGAGATTCCGGTCGAGAGCCCTGAGGCTGGCGTCGTCGCCGAGGTGCTCGTCTCCCCCGAGGAGACCGTCGAGGAGGGCCAGACCCTCGTCCGGGTCGAGTCCTAGCCCGCTTCCTCGCGTCCGCGTTCCTCCAGGAACCGTCCCCACAGTTCGTCGCGTTTGCGCGAACCCCGCAGGTACCCGACTTGCCCGCAGATCAGCGGTCCGAAGAGTTGCGCCAGCAGATATCCCCCGCCGATGAGCGCCAGGAACGCGATCCCCAGCGCGATGCTCCGGTTCCCCACCAGGTCCGTCCCGTACACCACCAGCGCCACGAACACGCCCGCCGCGAACAGAAGCCCCAGCATCGCCCCGCCGTACACCCAGCGCTCTTCCGTCCGCTTCTTCTCGCGGTAGATGATCAGCGCCTCCCGCGGCACCCGGTCGACTGTCGGGAAGTCCGACGTCTCGGTCCCGCAATAGGGGCAGCGCTCGGTGTCGCGCGCCAGCCGCGCGTAGCAGAACCCGCAGAAGCGTCCCGAGTTCGGGATCTGGCGGTCCAGGATCTCGTCCATCCGATCCTGCAGCCGCTGGACGTACGGGTACGGCGAGACGTACCCGGCGACCTCCTGCGTTTCCGCCACCGTCTCCTCCGGGCTACTAATCTCCGTGGATCCGGACGGTCCCGGCCTCGCCGTCGACCGTGACCGTGGCTCCGTCGGGGATGCGCTGCGTGCCCGACGCCGTACCGGTCACGCAGGGAATGCCGTACTCGCGCGCCTCGATGGCGGCGTGCGAGAGCACCCCGCCCTGGTTCGTCACGATCGCCGCCGCCGTGGTGAACACCGGCATCCAGGATGGCGCCGTGAACGGGCAGACGAGGATGTCCCCTGGCTCCAGCGTCTCCGCCTCCTCCAGGCTGAACACGACCCGCGCCCGCCCGGTCACCACTCCGCGGCTGGCTCCCTTGCCGTTCAGCAGCATCGGGTCGTCGCTGGGCTTCGGTGGCCCCCCGAACATGAGCGCGATCGGATTCGGTGGCCCGTCCGCGGGCGGCGGTGGTGGCGGCGGACCGAGCAAGAGCGGAGGCGCGAGCCCCGCCCACGAGGCAAGCTCGGCCTTCCGCTCCTCGATCGTCGCCAGCATTGCCCCGGACGGGTTCGCGGCGAGTGGGGCCAGCTCCGCCAGCCGCAGGTGAAACACGTCCTCGGAAGCCGCCAGCGCCCCCGCCTCCGCGAGCTTGCTTCCGAGCGCCAGGCATGCGGGGCGGAGCGCCCCCACGCAGTTCTGCTGCCAGTGCGCGCGCCCCTCGATCACGAACACGTAGTCGACGGCCCCCTCGACCAGCGCCCGGAACCGTTCCTGGTCGCCGTCGTCCGATAGGGCCGCTTCGCAACGCGCGATCGTTTCCGCGCGTTCCGCTGCCGAGCGCGTATGCGCCGCCACCGGAGCCCGCGAATGGTCGGCCACGTAGCCCGCAAGCAGGCGCAGCGCCGCCCCCGGCTCTTCCCGCCACGTTGGCGTGTGCAGCTCCCACCAGGTCTGCGAGCCGTGCCCGTAGTCCTCGAGGTACGCGTCGAACGCCTCCCCGAACGCCTCCCCGCCCTCTGCCGCCCGCGCCGCCGCGAGATCGCCCGCGCCGACCGCCTCCAGCAGTGCCGGCGATGCCTGCGCCAGCGGCGCCAGCGCTTCCAGCTTCAGCCCCCGTGCCGCCGACTCGTTGTCGACCCCCTGGACGAGCGCCGCCACGAGCCGGTCGCGGTCGCCCATCGCTTGGAGCTTCTCGCCGCAGAACACCATCAGCGCGCTCGCCGGGGCGGCGATGATCATGAGCGGCTGCATCGTGTACGCGAACCCGCGCGCCGCCTCCGCCACGTAGCCCGGAAGAGCCTGGGCCAGCTCCTCGATCGGCCAGGGCCCGTAGTCCTCCGACCACAGCCCCTCGCAGATCTCGCGGACGCGTGGCAGCGCGTGTTGCTCCCAGGCCTCCCGGCCGTCGTTCGACGGCGGCGGGTCGAGCGCAGCCGCCGGCTGCCCAGTCCCCCCTCCGAGGAACGTGTACCCGTTGATGTGTACCGCCCGTCCGCCGAAGGCCAGCATGAATGCCTCGAACATCTCCTGCGCAAGGGGCGGCAGCGGCCGCAGCACGTGCGGGATCAGGCGCAGAGAGGTCTCTTCCAGGCCGGGCGGGGGCGCAAAGGCTTCGTTGGCTGTCATGGGAGCTCCGTGAGGTGGGCGTCCCGGCATTCTACGGGCGCGCCTCCGGAAGGGCCTCGCGCTCGTCGCCGCTCTAGTGGAGGCCCGGCGCCTGTGCCCGCTGGTGTTCGACCTTCGTGCAGCGGTCCTGCGTCGCGACCAGCCCCGCCCCCAGCGCTCGCTCGATCGCCGCCTCGTTCCTGATCCCGAGCTGCAGCCACACCGCCCCCGCCCCGATCGCGATTGCGTCGTCCACGAACGGCCCGGTGTGATCGGGCCGAACGAACACGTCGACGAGGTCCACATGCTCGGGGATGTCGCGAAGGCTGGCGTACGCCTGTTCCCCCAGCACCTCGTCCGCGGGCTGCTGCACCGGCACGGGGATGATCCGGTACCCCTGCGACTGCAGGTACGCCGCCACCTCGTACGCAGGGCGGAACGTACGCGTATCGAGCCCCACCACCGCGATCGTCTTCGCTCCCAGCAGGGCGTCGAGGGCTGGGTCGTTACTCATCAGGCGTTCCCCGGACCGCTTCCTCTTCGCTCAACTCGACCAGCTCCCAGCCCTCGGGCAGCTTCACCTCTGCCCCCGTCAGGTTCGCGACGGCGGTCGCCACCGCGAGCGTGCGGTCCATGCCGTCCGTCTGGTCTCCGGCGGGAACGGGCACCTGCGTCAGCGTCAGCCGCTTTCCCGATTGCTTCACCAGCACCAGCGCGAACTGGCGCAGCGCGTCCGTCTCCTCGCGCCAGCGATCGGGTGCGTCCCCCTCGATCGTGATGGCCAGGTGGTCGATCTTCGCGAACGGCACCAGCTCGCGCGTCCCCACGCCCATCCCCAGGTACCCCTGCTGCCACGTCGCCGAGCCTTTGCGCCCGTCCACCACCACATCCGCCCCCATGACGGCCGTCACCAGCGCCATCGTCGAGATGGGGAAGGCAATCAGCGCGAACAGCAGGAGCGCCACCAGCAGGCCGAAGTGCAGGTTCCCCGCCTCGATCGCGATGAGCGCCCCCGCGCCCCCTCCCAGGACCACCCCCAGCAGCGGCAGAAGGATGGTGCTGCGGGCGCTCCGGATCTCCACCCGCTCCTCGCCGATGAGGGCCAGCGAGCGGTGCAGCAGCACCTCGTACCGCCCGTCCCGGCGGCGTGCGGCCACGTGGCTCGGAAGGGCGGCGTCGACCATGCAGGAAGCGTAGCAGGGAGGCGCATGGGGCGCGCCGTCGCTCGCGGGTGATCGGGCGTGCCTGTACGCTTACTGAACGATGAACGAGCTGCTGCGCTCGCGCACCCGCGTTGTTGTGACGGGCCTTGGAGCGGTGACCCCGGCGGGTACGAACGTGCCCGATTTCTGGGAGAACATGCTGGAGGGTCGCTCCGGCATCGATCACATCACCTTCTTCGACACGACCGAGTTTCCCTGCAAGTTCGCCGGCGAGATTCCCGAGTTCGTTCCCGCCGAATTCATGGACCGCAAGGCCGCCCGCCGCATGGGCCGCTTCTCGCAGCTGATGGTGGCCGCCGCCCGCGAAGCCATCCACGACGCCGCCCTCGACCTGGAGTCGCAGGACCTCAATCGGATCGGCGTCCTCGTTGGCAACGGCGGCGGCGGCTATCCCGGCATCCAGGAGGCCGCCCACACGCTCTTCGAACGCGGCGGCATGCGCATCGACCCCTTCTTCTTCTCGAAGCAACTCGCCAACATGGCGGGCGCCCAGGTCGCGATGCAGTTCGGACTGCGCGGCTACAACGGCACCATCGTCACCGCCTGTGCCGCCGGCACCCAGGCCATCGGCGAGGCCGCCCTCATGATCCGCAGCGGCCGCGCCGACGTCGTCCTCGCGGGCGGCTGCGAGGCCGGCATCAGCGAGCTCGGCCTCGCCGGCTTCTGCGTCATGAAGGCCGTCACCAGCGCCGAGGGAGCTCCCGAAAAGGCGAGCCGCCCCTTCGACGCTGACCGCGACGGCTTTGTCCCCTGCGAGGGCGCCGGCGCCGTCCTCCTCGAGAGCGAGGAGCACGCCAGGCGCCGCGGCGCCACTGTCTACGCCGAGCTCGCGGGCTTCGGCTGCACGTCAGATGCCTTCCACGTTGTCGCCCCTCCCGAGGGCGGCGAGGGCGCCGCCCGCGCCATGCAGGAAGCGCTCGACGACGCCGGCATGCACCCCGACACGATCGGCTACATCAACGCCCACGCCACCAGCACCCCCGCCGGCGATACCGCCGAAACCGATGCCATCAAGACCGTTTTCGGCGAGCGCGCCTACGACATCCCCATCAGCGCCACCAAGAGCCTCATCGGCCACGGTCTCGGGGCCAGCGGCGGCATGGAGACCGTCGCGGCCATCAAGACCCTGGAAACCGGGCTCGCCCACCCCACCATCAACCTCGAGAACCCCGACCCCACCTGCGACCTCGACTACATCCCCGAGGGCCAGCGCCGCGTCGACCCCCAGGTCATCATGAAGAACAGCTTCGGCTTCGGCGGCCAGAACAGCTGCCTCGTCTTCTCCCGCTACGAACCGTAGTCCGGAAGCGTCCCCCTACGCCGACCCGTGCCGCAGGAGCTGGCCCGGCGTCGCGCCTGTGCAGTCCCGGTCCTCGAACGTGACCTCGCCGTTCACGAGCGTGTAGCGGTACCCCTCGGCCTTGCGTACGCGACGCCAGGCGCCCGCGGGGAAGTCCCAGGCCTTGACGATCGGCAGCATCTCCAGCTTCTCGTAGTCGTACACGACGATGTCCGCCGGAGCGCCTTCGCGGATGCAGCCCCGGTCGCGGAAGCCCGCCGCCAGCGCCGGGTAGGCCGCCAGCCGCCAGTGCGCCTGCTCCAGGTCCATGATCCCCGCGTCCCGCACCCAGCGCGCCAGGAACTCCGTCGGGTACGCCCCCAGCGTGATGAACTTGGTGTGCGCGCCCCCGTCCGACACGCCCGGGATGGCGACTGACGAGTTCGCCACTTCCGCCATCGCGTCCGGGTCCGTCGGACGTGGCGGCGTCACGAACGTCGCCTGCAGGTCGTCCTCCAGCGAGAGGTCGAGGAAGGCGTCGATGATGTGCTTCCCCTCGTTCCGGGCGATCTCGGCGAGGCCCAGCCCCTCGTAGTCCTTCAGGTCCGGACTCTCGACCTCCTCGACCGTGAGCTGCGCGATACCCGAAACGTTCGCGCCCCCTCCGGCCGCCTTCATCTGCGACTCGATGCCGCCGCCCGCGATCGGCCCGTGGCCCGCGTCGAACTCGTCCCGCAGCGCCTGGCGGATTTCGCCGTCGCGCATCTTCTCCATGCGCACATCACGCGTCCCGAGCGTGACCTCCCGCCAGATCGGGCTGGAGTCGAACAGGTTCCAGTCCTCCAGGTTGAACTCGAAGCCCACGTCCACCGTCAGCGCCTGCCCGAAGATGCGCAGGCCCCTCGCGTTCGCCTCGTCCAGCTTCTCGATCATGAGGCGGTGGGGCGGCGTGTTCTGGCCGTGCTGGTCCGTCGCCGGGGCCAGCAGGTTCCAGATAACCGGCCGGCCGCTCACCTCCGCCACCTTCTCCGCCGCCTCGAACGGCCCCGTGATCTGCGCGAACCCGCGCCCCACCTTCCCCATCACCCCCGCGAACGCCAGCAGGTCCTCCTCCGACATCAGGTCCGTGATCATCGGCGTCCCGTCGTAGTCACGCTGGACGCTCTCCTCGCCCCCGAGCTGCACGGAGAAGCCGCACGCCCCGGCCCGCAGCGCCTCCTCGAAGAGGCGACACATCTCCTCGCGCTCGGCCTCTGTGGCGGAACGGTTCTTCGCCGATTCCAGCCCCATGACGTACGCCATCAGCGGGTTCAGGCCCACGTAGCTCAGCAGGTTCACGCCCTTCGGCGTCCGCTCCAGGCTGTCCAGGAACTCCGGGTAGGTCTCCCAGTCCCAGGCCATCCCCTCCCGCATCGACTCCATCGGCACGGCCTCGTTCCGGGCCATCGTGAGCATTGCCCGCTCCTGGTCCTCCGCCCGCACCGGCGCGAACCCGAAGCCGCAGTTCCCGATCACCACCGAGGTCACTCCGTGCCAGCCCGAGATGCTGCACCACGGGTCCCAGTACACCTGCGAGTCGTAGTGCGTGTGCAGGTCGACGAACCCCGGGGCGACGATCAGCCCCTCGGCGTCGATCACCCGCGCCCCGTCGCCGTTGTGGATGCGCCCGATTGAGGCGACCCGACCGTCTTTGATGCCGATGTCGCCGCGGAAGCGTGGTGTCCGCAGGCCGTCGATCACGGTCCCGCCGCGGATGATGGTGTCGAACATGTCGGGTCGCCTCCAGGAGTCTCAGGGCGCCGATCCGCACCGCGTGCAGGGCGCGCAGGGCCCTGCGCTGAGCCTACCACTCCGGCCCTGCGGTTCCCATAACGAGGAGCCCATCCGCCGCCCGCCCTGCCGCATACTGGCGCCCATGCCATGGGTCTCCGACGACAACGTCGCCGCCTTCGTTGATCTCTACGAGCTCACGATGGCCGCGAGCTATTTCGCCCACGGCATGAACGAGCCTGCCACCTTCGAGCTTTCCGTTCGGCAGCTTCCCCCCGGCCGCGGCTTCCTCGTCGCCTGCGGCCTCGAAGACGCCCTCGCCTACCTCGATGGCTTCGCCTTCAGTGACGAAACCATCGACTACCTTCGCTCCGTCGGCACGTTCGATGAGGCGTTCCTCGACTTCCTCGCGGGCCTCCGGTTCACCGGCGACGCCTGGGCCGTGCCCGAGGGCGAGACCGTGTTCGCGCAGGAACCCCTCCTCCGAGTCACCGCCCCCCTCATCGAGGCGCAGCTGGCTGAGACCTTCCTCCTCAACGCCATCACCTTCCAGACCATGATCGCGACCAAGGCCGCGCGTATCGCCCTGGCCTGTGCCGACCGCCCCTTCGTCGACTTCTCCGGACGCCGCGACCATGGCGCCGACGCCGCCCTCAGGGTCGCGCGCGCCGCTTTCGTGGGCGGCGCGTCCGGCACCTCGAACGTGCTCGCGGGCCAGCTCCATGGCCTCGACCTCAGCGGCACCATGGCCCACTCCTACGTCCTCTCCTTCCCCGACGAGTCCGACGCATTCCGCACCTACGCCCGCGACTTCTCCGATGGCGCCGTGCTGCTCATCGACACCTACGACACCGTCGAGGGCGCGCGCCGCGCCGCCGCAGTCGCCAACGAGCTGCGTGCCGAGGGCGTCACGATCCGCGCCGTCCGCCTCGACTCCGGCGACCTCGCCGCGCTCGCCCGCACGGTCCGGGCCGTCCTTGATGAGGCCGGCTGTGGCGACATCCGCATCTTCGCGTCCAGCGACCTTGACGAGTACCGCATCGCCGAGCTCCTGGCCGGGCGCGCGCCCATCGACGCCTTCGGTGTCGGCACCCGCCTTGGCACGAGCGCCGACGCCCCCTCCCTCGGTGGCGTCTACAAGCTGGTCGCCGGTCCCCGCGGCCCTGTCATGAAACGGTCCGCCGGCAAGGGGAGCCTGCCCGGCGTGAAGCAGGTCTACCGCGAGGAGCGCGGCGGCCAGTCCGTCGCCGACACGATCGCCCTCGCGGACGAACCCGGCATCCCCGCCCGCCCCCTGCTGGCGCAGGTGATGGCCTCCGGCGAACGGCTGTCGCCGCCCGAGCCCCTCGCCGGATTGCGCGAGCGCCGCGCCGAAGCCGTGGGCCGCCTCCCCGGGGCGGCGCGGGACCTCGAAGCGCCCGCGGACGCCTACCCCGTACGCCTCTCCGGAGGCCTTACGAACCTGGTCCGGCAGCTGGGCGGCTGACGCCTACTCGGAGGCGCCGTTCACGTTCGCGACGTATTCCTGGATCGCGTCGTAGACGCGCCACAGCTCGTTGTCTTTCTCGAGCGGGTAGCTCGGCGGCGCGATGCGCACCCCCGGGAACGCGTCGATGACTTCCTGGTGGTCGTCGATCACGTAGTCGGGCGTGAACGGCACGCCGACTTCTTCGAGTCGCTCGTGGTGCCGGTACAGGGGCTTCCAGTAGCAGTCGATGATGTGGTCGTGCAGGTCGAAGCGCCGCACGATCTCCCAGCGCGGCCCGTTCCCGCTCCAGAGGTACACCTCGTGCCCCTCCTCCCGCAGCTTCTCGAACACCTCTACCACCCCCGGCCGCAGCCGCACGTCCCACGTGATGATGGTGTCGTCGACGTCGAAGAAGATGCGCATGGCCGTCGATTCTCCGCGATTCCGCCGCTACCTGCCCGCCTCCGAGCTCGACCCCTGCAACCGTCCCGTCGCCGCAGGCTCCGAGCACCCCACGGGACTACTGCCCTTCAGCCAACCGCATCGAAGCCTCAAAGACATCGTTGAGGATTTTCGCTCGCACCTCGCCCTCGGCGAACACCGGGCGGTAGAGGTCCTCGATCACGTACGGCGCGAAGCGCAGGTTCACCAGCCGCGCTCCCCAGAACGTCGCTTCGAGCAGGTACCCCTGCGTGTGCCCCTCAAGGCGCGTCTGGTCGTAGATGAAGTTCCCCAGCGCGTAGGCGATGAACGCGTCCCTGCCCGGCTCGATGGCCTGCACATGGTGCGCCTGGTTTCCCACCACCAGCGTCGCCCCTTCCTCCACCGCCGCCCGCAGGGCCTTGATGCTGCGCGGGCTCGGGTCGTGCGTGTCCTCCGTCCCCGTCTGCACCTGCACGATGACCACGTCGACCTCGTCCGCCAGCGCCCGCACCGTCGCCCGGAAGCGTTCCAGCCCCAGCTCCGATGCCGGCCGGAAGAACGCTGGCTCGCCCGCGGCGTTCTCCTCGCGGTAGTCGTCGTCGAGTGGCGCCGTCCCCGGGCGACTCGTCCCCGCCTCCAGGAAGTACGCCGCCACGTCGTCGAATCCCAGGACCCCGAAGGTCGTCCCTCCCACCTCGAAGATGGCCGGCGCCAGCGCCTCGGCGAGGTTCTCGCCGCCCCCCACGACCGCGATCCCCGCCTCCTCCAGCAGCTGGATGGTGCGCAGGAACGCGGCTGCCCCGCACGGTTCCGCCCCGCAGTCGAACACGTGGTTCGTCGCGACCGTCACCTCGTCGAACCCCGAGAGGGTCAGCGCTTCGATCACCTCCGGCGGCGAGCTCAGATTCACATGGGAGAAGCATCCCAGCGGCTCCGCGATGTCCTGGATGCTCCCGTCGATCGAGCCCAGCGCCAGGTCCGCCGAGGCGAGGTACTCCCCTACCGGGCCCCGCAGTGCCGCCCCCCAGTCCCCCGTCGCCCGGATCTGTGTCAGTGAGCAGCGCGACTGGAGGATGTCGCCCGTCGCGACCACCGTCACCGCCTGCGGCAGCGGCGCCGAGTGCTCCTCCACGATCGCCTCCGCCGTCGCCCTCCCCTCCTCCGTGAGGGGCAGGATCGCCATCGCCTCCACGTACCGCCACGCCTGCGCATCACCCCGCCCCCGCACGATGTCGACCCCGTCCACGGCGACCGCCGTCACCGTTGGGAGCATCTTCTCGATCGGTACGAACGCCCACGCTCCGGAATCGAGCGTCATCGCCGCCAGCAGCTCCCGGTAGGTCGCGAAGGTCTGCTCCGGGGTGACCGGCTCGAAGGGCAGCACCGTTGATCCCCTCCCCCGAACGATCGCGAAACCCCGCACCGGCCCCGCGATTCCCCCCACCGCCGACCAGTCCGTGATCGCGCCGCTCACGAGGCCCTCCACCTGCGCCCGCGTCAGCGAGTCCACCCCTGTTCCCATCGCGACGACCGGTACGTAGTAGCGACGCACCAACCGGTACTCCCCTTCCCCCTCGGAGACGAAGGCAAGGTCCACCTCGTCCGTAGCCGGCTCAAGGTCCTCCGAACCCGTGAGCTCCCCGGGCAGCTCCCCCGAGTACCGCACCTTTGGTGCCATGGCCGGCGTGCTGGCCGTGGTGGGCGTGTCTGGCGCGTCCGGGGTCGCGGTCGGAGCCGTCGTGGGTGTCGCCTCCACCTCCGCGGTCGCCGGCGTCTCCGTGGCCGCTGCCGTTGAGGCCACCGACTGCGGCCCCGGCTCCTCCCCGATCATCCCGCGATCCAGCAGCAGGGCCGCCAGCGTGCCCAGGCTACCAACCAGGATTACGAACGAGATGATGGCGGCCCGCCTTGCGAGCCGGGACTGTCTCCCCGGTGTTGCGTCCCCGTTCTCGTGACCCGACCCGCGCGTCGCCATCCGGCCATGATCGGCGCGCGGCATGTGACCGGTCAACGACGGTACGTCGGCCCACTCACCACGCGGCCCCGTTGCGCGATCCCCGCCGCCCCCTCACGATGCGCCCATGACTGACCAGCCCCGCCTCGTCCTCGCCTCCGCCGACCCCGTCGAGCGCGCCGACCTTCGCGCCCTTCTGGCCGATGCCCCCGTCGAGTGCGTCGATCCCGACACGCCCCCCGATTCCCCTCCCGGGGGCGACTACGCCGCCCGCGCCACCCACCGTGCCCGCGCCTGCGCCGAGGCCACCGGCGAGATGGCCATCGCCCTCTGCGCCGGCATCGAGGTCTACCCCATGGACCTCCAGCCGGGCGCCCTCACCGAGACCTTCCACGCCGGCCTCCCCGACGCCGACCGCTGCCAGGCGCTGCTCCAGCGCCTCGCCCAGACCCCCGTCGGCCAGCGCATCACCGTCGGCCGCGCCGCCGCCGCCCTCGCCACCCCCGGCGACCCGAACGTGGCCGTCTCCATGTCCATCATCGAGTGCGAGATCCCGATGGAACCCCGCGGCGAAGGCGGCTACGGCCTCGACGCCGTCACCCAGATCCTGAACGGCAAGACCCTCGCCGAGCTCGACGACGACGAGCGCAACCGCCTCGGCCACCGCGGCAAGGCCGTCAGACCCCTTCTCAGTCGCCTCGGCTAGCCCTGCGCCCCCGACTCCTGCGCCGCGTACCAGCGCGGCCGCGGCAGCGCGCCCGCACGGCGGGCCGCGACCGTCTCCGCGATCGCCTCATCGACCGCCGCCAGGTACGTCTCCTGCGTCCCGTCGTTGTGGAAGATGCGGTCGGCCGCGGGAGCGCGCTCGCGCCAGTCGCGCGCCGAGGCGAGCCGCTGCTCCGCCTCCTCCCGCGAGAGTGAGCGCGTCTCCATCAGCCGTGTGATCGCCGTCTCGCCCGCCGCTACCACCAGCCAGGCCGCGTCCGCCTTCGTCATGTAGTCCCGCTCGAGCAGGTTCACCGCCTCCAGCACGCCGATGCCGTCCTCCGGGAGCTCCTTCCGCCAGCGCTCGAGCAGCGCCATGAAATACGCCGGAATGTCCCCGATGGCCGTGCGCAGGGCCTCCATCCGCTCCGGCTTCCCAAACACCATGCCCCCGAGCACGCGCCGGTCGATGACGCCGTCCTCCCCAACGATCTCCTCGCCGAACTCCGCCACCACGCGCTCGAACCCGGGCGTGTCCGGCGCGTACATGCGATGCACTTCGCGGTCGGCGTCGACGTGCAGGGCGCCGTGCTGCTCCGCGAGGTGTGTGCAGAGCAGGCTCTTGCCTGCCGCGATCGAGCCGGTGACGCCGAGTAAGAGGGGCACGCCGTATTCTAGAACTCCGAATCCCAATGGAAGCCTGCGAAGCCGCCCAAGCCATCCATAGCGCCTTCCCCGACCTCGGAGAGGCCCCGGTGCGCCCCCTCCAGCACGGCTGGTCGCACTGGACCTTCGCCCACGGCGACCGCATCTTCCGCTTCCCCCGCACCCCAAACGACGCCCGCCTCCTCGAAGGCGAGATGCGCCTTCTCCCCCTTCTGGCCCCGCACCTCCCCGTCCCCGTTCCCGTGCCCGAGTGGGTGGGCGAGTGGGACGGCCGTCCCTTCGCCGGCTACCCCGTGATCGAGGGCCAGGCCCTTCGCCGGGGCACCTTGTTTGGTCCCGGCGGCGGCAACATCGCGCGCGAGATCGGCCAGTTCCTCACCGCCCTGCACGACTTCCCCGCAGAGCAGGCCGCCGAGGCGCTCGGCACACCCCTCCCCGAGCACATTCCCGACCCCCGCGACTGGCTCGAGGACATCCGCATGCGCGTCTTCCCCCGCCTCTCCGCCACCCTCCGCGTCGCCGTCGATAGCGGCTTCACCCGCTACGTCGGCCACGGCTTCGATCCGCCCCCGCGCCTCGTCCACGCCGACCTCGGCTTTGTGCACATCCTCGAGCGCCATGGTCGCCTTGCGGGCGTCATCGACTTCAGTGATGCCGACCTGCGTGATCCCGCCTGCGACTTCGCCGTCATCCTCGCCGATGGCGGCTGGCATGCCGTCGATGACATTGTTCGCTTCTATGATCGCCCCCTCGGCGAGGGCTTCCACGAGCGCGTCGAGTTCCACTACTGGACCATGGGCCTTTACGACATCGTTTACGGCCTGGACACGGAAGAGGAGCGCTACGTCGGCCTCGGTCGCTCCGCCCTCGCCCAGCGCATGCGCGAGACCGGCATCCTCCCTGCCTGAGCCGCTGCCCCGCGCTAGAATGCCCCGGCTCGCAAGGGGGCCCGTCATGGAGATCGAAGGGAAAGTCGCCATCGTCACCGGGGCCGCGTCGGGCATCGGGCGCGCCACCGCCATCGCCCTGGCCGCCGAGGGCGCCAGCGTCGTCGTCGCCGATGTCGACGCCTCGGGTGGCGCCGCGACCGTCGGCGAGATCACCGGCGGCGACGGCTCCGCCACCTTCGTCGCCTGCGACGTGACCAGCCCCGAGAGCATCGCCAACCTCTTCGCCCAGGCCGAGGCCGCCTACGGCGGCGTCGACATCGTCTACAACAACGCCGGCATCTCCAGCGGCGAGCCCCACTGGCCCGACGCTCCCCTCGCCCGCATCGCCGAGGAGACCCACATCAACACGTCCGGCGTGATGATGGGCACGCGCGAGGCCATCCACGCCATGCGAAAGCGCGGCGGCGGCGTCATCGTCAACACCGCCTCGGTCGCCGGCGATAGCCACCTCCCCTTCGACCCCATGTACTCCGCCACCAAGAAGGCCGTCATGTCCTTCACCCAGAGCTGCGCCCCCTTCGCCGAGAGCGACAACATCCGCGTCAACGCCGTCTCCCCCGGCATGGTCCGCACAGCCTTCCAGGGCAAGACCGGCGATGGCGAGCGCCCCGCCTCGTGGCTCGCGCCCTCCATCGAGCGGCACGCCGACAGCATCCTGCCCCCCGAGGCCATCGCCGAGGCCGTCCTGGACTTCATCCGCGACGACTCGAAAGCCGGCGAGGTTCGCACCGTCGCACCCGCCTAGCGGCGTATCATCCCCGCGGACGGTCGCCATGCCCGAACTGCTCGACGATCTCCGCGTGCTCGACCTCAGCGAAGGCCCCATCGGTGGCATGACCACCATGGTGCTTGCCGACTTCGGCGCCGACGTCGTCAAGGTCGAACGCCCCGGCGGCGACCCCTGGCGCTCCGTCGCGAATGCGCCTATGTGGCTGCGGGGGAAGCGCAGCGCCGTCCTGGACCTGACGACCGGCGAGGGCCGCCAGTCCCTCGCCCGTCTCGCCGAAGGTGCCGACGTCGTCGTCATGAGCGGCCGCCCCGACAAGGCCGGAGCCCTCGGCGCGGACTACGAGACCCTCAACGCCATCAATCCCGCCCTTGTCTACTGCGCCATCACGGGCTTCGGGCCGGAAGGCCCTTACGCCGGGTACCCCGGCTACGAGGCCGTCGTCGCCGCCCGTCTCGGGCGCATGCTCACTTTCAGCGGCCTCGCCGACCGCGAAGGTCCCGCCTACCCCGCCGTCCAGGCCGGCTCCCACGCCACCTCCCAGGCCGCCCTCCACGGCATCCTCGCCGCCCTCATGGCCCGCGAGGAAAGCGGGCGCGGCCAGCTCGTCGAGACCAGCATCCTCCAGGGTCTGTTCGCTTACGACCTCGGTGGCCTCTTCCGCGCCCAGCTCGGCGACCGCTTCCCCGAGATCTTCGCCGGGCTCGCCATGCCCGTCATGCCCACCCTCAACTACCACGCCCTCCAGACGAAGGACGGCCGCTGGCTCCAGTTCGGGAACCTCATGGCCCACCTCTTCGACAACTACCTCGCCGCCGTGGACCTCGCCGACATCTTCGCCGACCCCGACTACGAGGGCAGTCCCGCGACCTGGTCGGAGGCGGCCCGCGAGCGTCTGAGGGATCGCATGTTCGAGCGCATGCTCGAACGCACCGCCGACGAGTGGATGGAGACGTTCATCGATCACGGCGGCGTTGCCGCCACCCCCTTCCAGAGCACTCAGCAGGCCCTCGACGACCCCGACCTCGTCCTCAACGAGCACGTCGTCGAGCGGGAGCACCCCACCCTCGGGACCGTGCGGCAGCTCGGCGCCCTCGCCCGCCTCATCGCCACCCCCGGCGCCGCCGGCGAAGCCGGCCCCGAGCCCGGCGAGCACACCGCCGAGGTCCTCGCCGAGACCGCCCCCGTCCGCCCCGCCGTCCCCGCGACCCCCGCCTCCGGCCCGCCCCTCCAGGGCGTCACCGTCCTCGAGTTCGCGACTGTCATCGCCGCCCCCCTCGGGGCCGCCATCCTCGCCGACCTCGGCGCGCGCGTCATCAAGGTCGAGCCCATCGGCGGCGACCCCTTCCGCGCCATGGGCATCGCCTCCCTCGGCGCCGGCCGCTGCAATGGCAGCAAGGAGAGCATCGCCCTCGACCTCAAGACCGCGGAGGGGCAGGAGATCGTCCAGTCCCTCGCCGCCTCCACCGACATCATCATCCACAACTACCGCCCGGGCGTGCCCGAGCGCCTCGGCATCGGCTACGAGACCCTCAAGGCCATCCGCCCCGAGCTCGTCTACGTCTACGTCAATGGCTACGGCCGCGGCGGCCCCGGCGCTCACCGCCCCTCCACTCACCCCATCCCCGGCGCTGGCCTCGGTGGCGCGCTCATGCAGATGGGCGAGGGCATGCCTCCCGTGTGCACGACCATCCCCGAGCTGCGCGAGATCGCCCGCAAGTTCTTCCGCGCCAACGAGCTCAACCCCGACCCGAACACCTCCGTCGTCGTCGCCTCCGCCTCCCTCCTCGGCCTCTACGCCCGCCGCCGCTTCGGCCACGGTCAGGAGGTGTTCGTCGACATGTTCGGGGCGAACGCCTGGGCCAACGCCGACGACTTCATCGCCTACGAGGGCAAGCCCCCGCGCCCCACCCTCGACCGCGACCTCTATGGCCTCGGCCCCACCTGGCGGCTGTACGAAGCAGCTGAGGGCTGGGTCTTCCTCGGGCTGGCCGTGCAGCCCGAGTGGGAGCGCTTCTGCGAGCTGACTGGCCGCCCCGACCTCGCCGCCAACCCCCGCTTCGCCACCCCCGAGGCCCGCACCGCCAACGCCGTCGCCCTCATTGAGGCGCTGGCCGAGCTCTTTGCCGGGCACCCGGCGGACGAGTGGGAGGCGCTGCTCGCGACCGAGGGCCTCGGCTGCGTTCGCGCCGACGCCGCCCCCGTCCACGAGTTCATCGCCCGGGACGAGCACGTCGCCGCCAACGGCCTGCGGGTCCCGGCCCACAGCGCCAACTTCGGCGAGTACGAGCGCTACGGCCCCCTCACCGCCTTCAGCGAGAACAAGCTCGAGCTTCGCGGCTTCCCTCTCGCCGGCGAGCAGGCCGATGCCATCCTCGCCGAGTTTGGCTACGACCCCGACGCTGTCGAGGCCCTCCGCGCGAAAGGCGTCGTCTGGTCCGAGACGCCCGCCCCGCTCGCTGCCGTCACCGCCTGACCATGCCCGATTTCCACACCGGCCGCCTCCTCGTCGCCACGCCCAACATCGAGGACCCGAACTTCTGGCGCACCGTTGTCCTCCTCTGCGCGCACGACAAGGAAGGCGCCTTCGGTCTCGTCCTCAACCACGTCATGAACGGCGAGACCGTCGCCGGCCATCTCCCCGAGTGGGACGGCCACGCCGTCGAGCCGGCCGTCCTCTTCCGCGGAGGCCCCGTCTCCACCGCCTCCGTCTTCGCCATGGCCACCGGCGACGACATGCCCGTCGATCGCTGGGGCCTGCGCATCGCTCCCGGCCTCGGCCTCGTCGACCCCGGCAAGGGCCCCGACCACTTCGAGGGCCGCCTCGGCCGCATGCGTTTCTTCGCCGGCTACGCCGGCTGGGGCGCGGGCCAGCTCGAGGGCGAGATCGCGACCCACGGCTGGTTCATCGTCGATGCCCTCCCCGACGACCCCTTCGCCGCCACCCCCGCCGACCTTTGGCGCGACGTCCTCCGCCGCCAGGGCGGCGAGCTCGCGCGCTTCGCGACCCACCCCGCCGAGCCCGGCGTCAACTAGTGGCTGGTGGATAGTGACTGGTGGCTAGTCCCCGCCTCCCTCGCGGGTGGAGGGGCGGCGGGGACCAGCCACTAACCACTAGCCACCAGCCACTCGTTCGCTGGTAGCATTGGCGCCCACCTCAAAACCCCCTGACAGGAGAAATCCCCATGGCCGCATACGTGCTCGCGCAGGGTCGGGTCGAAGACCGCGACAAGCTCAACCAGTACCTCGCCGGAGCGGGCGGTAGCCTCGCCCCGTTCAATGCCAACGTCCTCGCCTACACCGAGGAGCCCGAGGTCATCGAGGGCGAAGTCCCCAACAACCGCTTCGTCCTCATCGAGTTCGCCGACGTCGAGACCGCCAAGGCCTGGTACAACTCCGACGACTACGCAGCCGTCCGCGGCCTCCGCATCGAAGGCGCCCCCGGCACCCTGGTGATCCTCCCGGGCATGTAGCCGCTAGTGATTGGTGACTAGTGACTAGTGGTTAGTCCCCACTCCACCTCCCATGGGGGGAGGCGGAGGGGACCAGTCACCAGTCACCATCCACTAGTCACTACATGGCCTTGATGCCCTGGTACTCCTGGGCGAACACGCACTCCTGCAGCCCGAGACCCACGTCGTTCGGGTCGTCCAGGTTCGTGTAGCGGGTGTACAGCTCGGCGAAGTGGCCTCCGGGCCGCTGCTTCACCTCGTTCCCGTCCAGGTCGCGCACGATTACCGGGTGGGAGACGTCCCAGACCTCTCCCTCGACCGTGTCGCCCCGGTAGACCCCCCGCCCGAGCCCGTCGTCCCAGCCACCCCAGTAGCCCCCGCCCTGCATGTAGACGGGTTTGCTCACCGTCTCCAGCAGGAACCGGTCCACGCCCCCCTCCGGACGCGTCAGGTCGAGCCGCGCGCTCTTCAGCCGCGGGAAGCCGTCCTCGAACTCCGTGCTCACCACGTCAACGTCCGTGTACGCCCACCCCTCCTTGCCGGAGTCGTACGGGTAGTCGATGCGGCTGTGTACCCGCCCGTACTCCGGCAGGTTTCCGCCGCCCGTGCCTGAGGCCACGATCGTCCCGTCGGTGTGGTGCCGGAACGAGCAGTACATCGAGCGGTCCGGGAACCGCACCAGCGCCCACCAGCGCGCCCCCGGCTTCCCCCAGACCGACCGCCGCTCCAGCGGTGGCGCCGCGTGGCGGTTCGGCTGCTCGCCCTCGCCCGTGTTCGCCTGCCCCCAGGAGTGGTCCTTCGCCCCCACCCAGCCGTCGTCCACGTCGAAGCGGTACTCCTTGCCCCCCACCTTGATCCAGCCCGAGAGCCAGCCGAGCTGCACGAGGTTCGAGCGCTCCCCCACCATCCTCCCGTCCTGGTACATCTTCACGCCGGGGCACTCGTCGTACGGTGGCGCCGAACTCTCCCAGAGGATGTCGAACGAGCAGTCCACGTCCGTCTCCTCCAGCCCCAGCCGCAGCGTCCGCAGCCCCCGGATGATCTCCTGCGAGAACGGCCCCACCGTCAGGTCGTCGATGTCCGGCCGCAGGCGGCGCGTCGCCCGCACGTTGTACTGCTTCCCGTCGCCCGTGCTCAGGATCGAGTAGGCGTCGATCGTGTTCGTGTTGTGGTAGAGCCGCAGCGCCGTGATCAGGTTGACCTCGCCGTCCGGGTCGCCGATGCAGTGCCAGTACCCGTCGCTCCAGCCCGGACTCGGGTTCGCGATGATGTCGAACGTGTCGATCGTCTGGTGGCGGGGGTACTCATCCAGCTCGGTCAGGACGCGTTTTGGGGACATGCGGCTACCTCCGGCGGTTCGTGCCCGCGCAGGATACGCCGTGCGAACACCGCCCGCGTGAACGCCCGTGCGCGAAACACAACCGTCCGTACAATCCCCGTCCCGGAGGGTTTCGCTATGTCAGACGACGTGTTCTCGATGGAAGGCAAGACGGTCATCGTCACCGGCGCGAGCTATGGGTTCGGTGTCACCTGGGCGGACGCTCTCTCGGAACGTGGCGCCAACATCGTCGGCACCTCGCGCAGCCTCGATCGCCTCGGGGACACCGCCGCCATGGTCGAGGCCAAGGGCCGCCGCTTCCTCCCCGTCGCGTGCGACGTCACCGACTACGAGCAGGTCGAGAACCTGATGAAGGCCGCCTGGGACGAGTTCGGCACCGTTGATGTGCTCATCAACAACGCCGGCATCTCCGACCTCAGCGCCTGGCGCGCGGAGCACTCCGACAACGACATGTTCCGCCAGATCGTCGAGACCGACCTCACCGGCCTCTGGCACTGCTGCCGCGCCGCCGCCCAGTACTTCCTGCGCCAGGGCCACGGCAACATCATCAACCTCAGCTCCATCTTCGGCGTCGGTGGCTTCGAGGGACGCACCCCCGGCTACTTCGCCGCCAAGGGCGGCGTCACCCGCCTCACCGAGTTCCTCGCCACCGAGTGGGGCGACCGCGGTATCCGCGTGAACGCCCTTGCCCCCACCGTCTTCGACACCCCCATGACGCACGACGGCCTCATCCAGAGCGGCGTCATGGAGATGCTCGAGGGGCGCACCCCGATGCGCCGCATCGGCCAGACCGAGGACCTCGTCGGCCCCATCGTCTTCCTCGCCTCCGACGCCTCGCAGTACGTGACCGGGGCCATCCTGCCGCTTGACGGCGGTCTCACCGCCAGCCGCGGCTACTCGCCGGGTCCCTGGCCTATGGACGAGTTCGACCCCGAGGGCCGCGGCAAGCCCATCAACCCCGGAGACCCCTGGGACTAGCGTCGCCCCGCACGCCTGCCGTGCCATACTGACGAGCGATGGGGTCCGACTACGAGTCCGACCAGGATCGCTGGCGTCGCGCGTACGATCGCGAACGCAGCCGCGACTCATGGCACCAGATGGTCGCCTGGTTCTGGAACGGCGCGCTGGGGCAGCCGCTGTGGATGAAGGTGGTCTACTGCACGCTCAGCGTCGCCGTGATAGCCGCGCTCATCGCCCTCTTCTTCTTCGACGCCATCCTCAACGGCTAGCCCGCTCCGCCCCTCGTGGGTGGGGTGGTGAGGACCAGCCACCAGTCACCAGCCACTATTCACTACTACACATCCGCCGCGTGACCTCGTAGATCATCTGGCAGCTCAGCCGGAAGCTGTCCAGCGTCATCCGCTCGTTGTGACCGTGCACCGTGCGCGCCAGGTTCGGCGAGGTGAGCCCGCCCGAGAACCCGTACGCCACGACCCCCTGGTTTCGGAACACGCGGCTGTCCGTGAACCCCGCCGTCACCCCCGGCGTCACCACCGCGTCCTCGACCAGCTCCCGCACCACCGACTCGATCGTCGCGAACAGCTCCGTGTCGTGCGAGCTCGTGTCCGACGCGCCCGCGAACACCCGCTCGAGCCGCACCTTCGGGTCGTCGATGACGCGCGCCACCTCCGCCTCGAATGAGTCCGGGTCGACCCCCGGCAGCAGGCGGCAGTCGATCGTCGCCTCCGCCCGCCCGGGGATGACGTTGTGCTTCATCCCCGCCGTCGCCGTCGTGGCGCTGATCGTGTTTGTCAGTAGTGCGCGCACGCGCCCGTCGGTCGCCGCCGTCTTCGCCAGCTGCTTGAGCGACGTGCCGCCGGCGTAGATCCCGGCCCGCTTGAGCCGCTCGAAGTACTCCTCCAGCACCGGCGAGAGCTCTGGTTCGCGTTCCCACTCCTGCAGCTTCCCCAGCGCGCGCACGAGCCGGTCGAGAGGGTTGTCGTTGTGCGGCACCGAGCCGTGCCCCGGTCGCCCCTCCGCCACGATCCGTAGCCAGAGCGGCCCCTTCTCCCCCGTCGTTACCGTGAACACCGGCCGCTTCACCCCGAACAGCTCCGTGGAGCCGCCCCCGCCCTCGTTGATGACGTACTCCGCCTCCAGCGCCTCGGGGTGGTGCTCGGCCAGCCACTCGATGCCGAGCAGCCCGCCCGCCTCCTCGTCCGCCACCGCCAAAAACACGATGTCGCGCGCTAGCGGCGTCCCCGCGCGTTTCAGCAGCAGGAACGTCAGCAGCTCCGCAATCCCCAGGCCCTTCATGTCGAGCGTTCCCCGCCCCCAGATCTCCCCGTTCCGGATGATCCCCGCGAACGGCTCCTCGTCCCAGAACTCCCGCTCCACCGGCACTACGTCCGTGTGATTCAGCAGCATCAGCGGCGGACGGCTGCCGTCGCCCTTGAGCACCGCCCGCAGCGAGACCCGGTCGTCGCCCGGGTCGAACAGCTCGTACTCGACTCCCTCGCGCTCGAGGATGCCGCCCAGGAAGTCGCACGCCAGCCGCTCCCGTCCCGGCGGGTTCGAGGTGTCGATGCGCAGGTACTCCTGCAGGATGCCCAGCGCCTCTTCGAACGCGGCGTCCCAGTCGACCCGCGGCTCGGTGATGGTCACTCCCCTACCCCGTACACCTTCGCCGAGTTGTCGTGGAGGATTTTGCGCAGCGTGTCCTCGGGGAGGCCGCTCAGCTCCTGCTCGATGAAGTCCCTGGGGTAGATCGCGACGGAGTTCGGACCCGGCGACATGCTCGTCGGGTGCGGGAAGTCCGTCTCGTAGAGGATGTTGTCCGCCCCGATCTGTTCGATCGCGCTGATCGCGCTCCCCCGCTCGAACCAGAAGCACGCATAGCACTGCCGCTTGAAGTACTCGCTGGGCAGCAGGTCCATCTCCGGGTGCTCCTCGCGACAGCCGCTGTTCACCCACTGCCAGTCCATCGCCTCCAGCAGGAACGGCACCCAGCCCACGCCGCTCTCCACCGAGACGAACTTCAGGTCCGGGTAACGGTGGCAGATGCCCGACAGGATCACGTCCATCATCGCGGTGGAGTTGTCCAGGAAGATGCCGACCGTCGCCTTTGCGTACGCCGCCTGCCGCCCGTTGTTCACGTTCGCGTCCCGGATCACCGAGAGGTCGCCCGAGCCGATGTGGAAGTTGATCGAGAGGCCCAGCTCCTGCGCCTGCGCCCACAGCGGCTCCCAGTGAGGGTCCGTGATGTGGGGGAAGTCGAAGGAGTGCGGCTGGCTCGTCATCAGAATGCCCCGGTGGCCGCGATCCTTCGCCCGCCGCATCTCTTCCAGGCACAGGTCCACGTCCCAGAACGGCGTCGCCATGATCGGGATGAAGCGCTCGCTCGCCGGCTCCGTCCAGTCGATGAGGAAGTCGTTGTAGGCGCGGACGCACTCCTTCATCAGCTCCGGCTCCTTCAGCCGCAGGAAGTTCCCCGAGCCGAACCCGCCCACGTTCGGATAGATCACCTGCGAATAGATGCCGTACTCGTCCATGCGCTGAAGCCGCGCGCCCACGCTGAACGCCCCGTGATCGGCCTGTGGCAGGGAGGGCGGGTGGTTCGGCGGCGGGTCCGTCCAGCCCGCCATCGCCGCGCTCGCCGTCGGACCGGCGGGCTGACCGCCCATGAACCAGCGGTCCTCGTTGATCTCCGGGTCGAACTTCACGTGCGGAACGAGGTCGCCCCACTTCTGGCTCGACACCCGGCTCGTCCACAGGTCCTCGGGCTCCGAGATATGGCTGTCTGCATCGATGACCTTGATCCGCTCGACGACCGTCGCCATGGCGATCCCTCCCCGGCGGTCCACCTGCCGCCGCGCCGCGTGGCGGGCAGGATACGCGCCCCCGCCTCCGCGTGGTGTGCGGGCGATCTAACGGGGCTGAAAGGCGTACGAGGGGCTGAGCCCGCAGCCCAACCCCTCGCGTTGGCCCCTGCTTCCTACTGCCGGTTGCAGGGAGGGTCGTATGCGAGCCGGATGTCGCGTTCTTCAGCGCGACGTGCATCGGCCCCTCCACGGTTGACTCGCACGTGAATGTGCGTGGCGCCGTGGCGATTGATGCATGCCTGCTGGTGGTGGTTGTCGAACCTGGTGCTCAGGTCCTCGGTCTCCCCCGCGTAGATAGCTGCCCAACGGTTGCTGGTGTTGATCTTCGCGAAGATGTAGTTGCCAGGGAGAGCATTGAAGCTCGTTCCGATCGGGTAGATCTCGTACCTATACTGCGTTCCAGACGCACCTGTCCAGACGCAGGTCTCCACCTGTGTGGAGGAACGTGTCGGGGACACGACAAACTCCTTTGTGTCATCACAGCGTTTGACCTCACGGTCACCGATGCACAGAATCACGCAGGCGGTCAAGTACGGCCTATGGGCCGCATGCAGACCTCCTATCTTCTGCGGTGGGGGGCCATTGCTTGGTAGGCCTGACCCCCCACCGCCAGTCGGTCTTCTCACTACTGCCAACGGGTGTCAGCGGCTGGGAGAAGGACTTCAAAAGCTAGCACTCTGAGCACGACATTGCTAGGTATCGTGCCCACTTGTATGGGCGCTTAACCATTTCTGCAATTCAGCAGGACCTTATGTCCCCTCGGGTGTCTCCTGACCCAGGCGGACCGGCCGGAATTGCACCAGCGTGACCTCCTCGTCCACGTCCTCGTAGACCGCCTCCACCGCCATGCCGATGCGCACGTCCTCGATCGCGCACTCGACGATGTTCGTCGTCATGCGCGGCCCCTCCTCCAGCTCCACGATCCCGATGACGTAGGGCGCCCGCGCCACGAACGCCGGCGCTGTCCCCCGCCGGTCGACCGTGTACGAGTACAGCACCCCCCGCCCGCCCGCCTCCACCCACTCCGTCCCCGGTTCGAGGCTCCCGGGGCTGAAGGCCCGCGGGTAGAAGTAGGGCTCCCCGCTGTCTGTGAGCGGTAGCAGCAGCCGGTGCTCCCGCGCCGCTTCCCAGAAGGGGGCCGTCACGGCGGTCGGGCTCGGCAGGATGCGCGGAGGAGTCTCCGCCATTACGCCCCCTCCAGTACCAGCGCCACCTGCTCCGACATGCAGCCCCCCGTCCCCGTCACGTACCCCCGCTCCGCCGACCCCACCTGCCGTCGTCCCGCCCGCCCCTGCAGCTGCGTGACCACGTCGACAACGTGCGACATGCCGCCCGCCGCCCCGCCCTGGCCCATCCCCAGCTGCCCCCCGTGCGTGTTCAGCGGCCAGTCTCCCGAGAAGCGCAGGTCGTGCTCCTCGACGAACCGCGCCCCCTCCCCCTTCGCGCAGAACCCCGAGTCCTCGATCGTGACCAGCACCGTGATCGTGTAGCAGTCGTACATCGAGGCCACCTCGATCGCCTCCCGCTCCACCCCCGCCATCGCAAAGGCGCGGTCCGCCGCTGCCACGATCGGGATCTGCGTGAGCGAGGGCGCGTACGTGATCGACTTGTGCGTGATGTGCTCCCCGAAGCCGCTCACCACCACCGGACGCAGGCCCGTCCGCCGCGCTCGCTCCAGCGTCGTCACCACCACGCCCGCGCCCCCCGAGCACGGCATCACGATCTCCAGCAGATGCAGCGGGTCCACTACCATCGGCGAGTTCAGCACGTCCTCGATCGTGATCGGCTGGTCGCGAAAGATCGCCCTCGGGTTCAGGAGCGCGTTCTCCCGGCCCTGCACCGCGATCTTCGCCAGCGTGCGCGGCTCCAGGTCGTACTCGTACATGTACCGCTGCGCCACCATCGCGAAGTGCGAGTTCGGGTTGATGAGCCCGTAAGGCGCATCGAATTGCCCGTGCGGCGCCCCCCAGGCGTCCGCCCCCATCATCCAGTTCTGTGTCCGTGCCGATGCTCCCGGCTGTGGTGGCGCCGGCACCGACGGCAGCAGGCAGAGGCAGGCGTCGCACACCCCTGCCTCGATCGCCGCCGCCGCCCGCCACACCATGCCCGTCGCGTTCGCCCCGCCCAGGTCCACCACCTCCCCAAAGTTGGTGGCGATGCCCAGGTACTCGGCCACCGCCGCCGGCGCGAACATGGGCGCGTCCCCCAGCCGCGTGCAGAGGATCCCGTCGATCTCCCCGAGCTCCATGCCCGCGTCGTCCAGCGCCTCGCGAGCCAGCTTCCCGTACGCCTCCAGCCCGAACATGGGCGTGTCCCAGCGACGCTGGGGCACCCACTCCGCCGTCCCGCTGATCGCCGCTCGCCGCCCGTTCCGCATGCGCGCCTCCGCTTACCTCGCGCCAGCCTACTCCCCGGCCCGGCGGAGCGCGCCCGCTGCCCGCTTGCGCCCGCGCCCGACGCTGGCCAAGCTGCGCCTCAGCCATGCGTATCGCCTCCCTCCTCCCCAGCGCCACCGAGATCGTCTTCGCCGTCGGCGCCGGCGACGAGGTCGTCGGCGTCTCCCACGAGTGCGACTACCCCGCCGCCGCTCGGGACCTCCCCGTCCTCACCGGCCCCGCCGTCGAGACGCGTGGCCTTCCCCAGGCCGAGATCGACGCCGCCATCAGCAGCCTGCTCGCCTCCGGCGGCTCCACCTACGCCATCGATGTGTCCAGCCTGCGCGAGCTCCAACCCGACCTCGTCATCACCCAGGCCCTCTGCGATGTCTGCGCCGTGAGCGAGGGCCAGGTCCATCGCGTCGTGCACGAAGAGCAGCTCGGCGCCCGCGTCCTCACCCTCACGCCCCTCGACCTCGAGGGCGTCGCCCGCTCCATCGAGGAGGTCGGTGAAGCGACCGGCCGCGCCGCCGAGGGCGCCCGCCTCGCCGCCGACCTGCGCGAAGGCATCGCACCGCCCTCCGCCCTCCCCTCCCCACCGCCCCGCGTGCTCGCCCTCGAGTGGTTCGACCCGCCCTTCACCGCCGGACACTGGGTACCCGAGCAGATCGCCCGCGCCGGCGGCGAGGACGTGCTCGCCAGCCCCGGCCAGAAGTCCGTGCGCGTGACCTGGGATACCGTCGCCGCCTCCGCCCCCGATGTCGCCCTCCTCCTCCCCTGCGGCCTCTCCCTGGACGAGGTTGTGCATGAAGCCGGGTCGCTGGCCGACCGCCCCGAGTGGCGCGGTCTCCCTGCCGTCGCCAGCGGCGCCGTCTGGGCCCTCGACGCGAACGCATGGTTCAGCCGCCCCGGGCCCCGCCTCCTCGACGGCATCGAGGCCCTCCGCGCCATCCTCGCAGACCCCACCGGCGACCGCCCCGTCCCCGGCGCCCGCCGCCTCCCTGCTCCCTGACCCGGGTTGTGCCGGATACTCCCTTGCCTAGCCGAACATCCACTGGGCGATCGCCAGGGCTGTCCCGGCAATCGCGATGTTCACTGCGAGCATGCCAAGGCCGAAGGTAAGCCCGAATGTAAGCAGGGCTCGGTTGAGCGCGCTCTGGAGCATCGCTTCCGTCACGAGGTTCTCGGTGCCCTTCGCCACTCCCTCTTCCACCACATTCACCGTGGCGCGGGCGAGCGGCTCGGAAGTCCCAGCCTCCTGGAGTTCGGTGATGGCCTTGTGCGTATCCAACGTCGCCAATGCAGTAGTTCCTCCATGCAAAAGTAGGGAATAGGCACAGACGTGTCAACCGCTTGAAACCGTCGCCCCCTGAACCTGTGTCTTTCCACGGCTCGCGTGCGATACATCTCATGCAGTGCCCCGCGACTCCGTCACCCTCCTCGTCGAGCACCACCCAGGGCATAGGGGTCGACCACTGACCCGCCTGCAACGGCTGCTCGCTCGACCACCACGAGCTCGCGGAGGCCGCCGTTAGCTGACCGGAAGCATGCTGGTTGCTACCCTCGCGGCGGCGGGACGCGCACGCAGGAGATGACCCAGCGCTTCTCGTCGCGAAACGGAATGGTGCGAGCACACAGCAACCCATGACCGCTCTTGGCTCAAGCAGAAGGCGCGGCACCGCCCCGGTCTGGTGGGCGCCCGCTACTCGTGTCCGCTCCACCATCGTCGAGTTCATGCGGCTCGAGGCCGCGGGCGGGATCGTCCTCCTCGTCGCCGCCGTCGCCGCCCTGGTCTGGGTGAACGTCCACGGCGACTCCTACCACGACTTCTGGGACCACCACATCGAGTTCGGCATCCTCCTCTTCGACGAGCTGTTCGCCGTCGATGAGGGACTGAAGGCCTGGGTGAACGATGGCCTCATGGTCATCTTCTTCTTCGTCGTCGGCATGGAGATTAAGCGCGAGCTCGTCGTCGGCGAGCTTCGCGATCCCCGCCGCGCCGCCCTCCCCATCATCGGAGCCTTCGGCGGCATGCTCGTCCCCGCCGGCTTCTTCGCCCTCCTCAATCAGGGGGGCGAGGGTATCGATGGGTGGGGCATCCCCGTCGCTACCGATATCGCCTTCGTCGTGGGCGTTCTCGCTCTCTTCGGGCGCCGGTTGCCCGCCGGGCTGCGCGTCTTCCTCCTCACCCTCGCCATCGCCGACGACATCGGCGGCATCGCCATCATCGCCGTGTTCTACACCGACGACCTCTCCCTCCCCCACCTTGGCACGGCCATCGGGCTGCTCGCCCTCATCCTTGCCGGCCAGCGCTTCGGGGTGCGCCACATCGCCATCTACGTCGTGGTCGGAATCATCCTCTGGTACGCGACCCACGAGTCTGGCATCCACGCCACCATCGCAGGCGTCGCGCTGGGACTCCTCACGCCCGCGCGCCCCTTCCGCGGCCGCGACGTGATGCACTCCCTCGAGCACACGCTGCTGCCCTACTCCAGCTTCCTCATCGTGCCCCTCTTCGCCCTCGCGAACGCGGGCGTCGAGGTCACGCCAGACTCCCTCGGCAAGGCCTTCGGGGGAAGCATCGCCTGGGGCGTGGTCCTCGGCCTCGTCGTGGGGAAATTCGTGGGCATCAGCGCCACCACCATCGCCGGGGCTCGCCTCGGCGTGGGGCGCCTCCCAGCCGGTGTGAATCTGGGGCATGTCGTGGGCGCTTCTCTCCTGGCCGGGATCGGCTTCACCGTCTCCCTCTTCATCGCCGAGCTCTCCTTCGCCGATGCCCCTGCCCTGCTCGACCAGGCGAAGAAGGGCGTCCTCGCCGGCTCCCTCATCGCCGGGGCGCTGGGCGCCGTCTTCCTGCTCGTCATCTCCCGCGTCACCCCCACCAGCGCCGAGCACGGCTCCATGGAGAGCGTCGCCCACAAGTAGCCGCCCCTTGACCCGCCCCCCGCCCCCGCCCATCCTCCCCGCATCCAGCGTCGCGGAGGTTTGCCATGCCCAACCCACCCGTTGAAGACGAGGTCCTGACCTATCTCGATACGCTCTCGAACTGGGGCCGCTGGGGCGACGACGATGAGCTCGGCACCCTCAACCTGATCACGCCCGAGAAGCGTCGCGCCGCCGCCGCCCTCGTGCAGGAAGGTATCAGCGTCTCCTGCTCCTGGGAGATCGAGACGCGCCCCCAGCCCGACCACGCCTTCGGCACGCCCCAGCGCTACATGCTCTTGACCGGCCAGGGCCTCAACGACGAGCACCGCGTCGGCGCTACGGGCGCCCGCAACGCCGGCGCCCTCGAGTTCATCGGCTTAATCTTCCACGGCTACGCCATCACCCACATCGACGGTCTCTGCCACTTCTTCTGGGACGGCAAGATGTACAACGGCAAGCCCGCCGAGCTCGTCACCTCCGGCCTCGGCGCCACCCACCACGCCATCACCGCCCTCAGGGACGGCATCGTCACCCGCGGCGTCCTCCTTGATGTTGCCGCCGCCCAGGACCGCCCCTGGCTCGACCCCGGCGAGGGCGTCTATCCCGAGCACCTCGAGGCCGCCGAGGCCCGCCAGAACGTGCGTGTCGAGCCCGGCGACGCCGTCCTCCTCCGCACCGGCTACGGCCGCAAGAAGGGCGAACTCGGCCGCGAGCAGCTCCCCGCCAACGGCTACCCCGGCTGGCACGCCGCCAGCCTCCCCTGGCTGCACGAGCGCGGCGCCGCCGTCATCGGCGCCGACACCGCCCAGGACGCCATGCCCTCCGGCTACACCGCCATGAACCAGCCCGTGCACATCGTCAGCCTCACCGCCATGGGCCTCCACCTCATCGACAACTGCAACCTCGAGCAGCTCGCCGAGACCTGCGAACGGCTCGGCCGCTGGGAGTTCCAGTTCGTCCTCTCGCCCCTGCGCATGAGCGGCGGCACCGGCAGCCCGGCGAACCCACTCGCCATTTTCTGAGGCCGGAGCAAGTTCAAGCCTCCTGAGTCATGGCCGCTGCGAGGGGTGAGGCCCGTGCCTTCCTCAGGCCAGGCCTTGCCGCTTGGCGAGCCGGATCGCCGTCGTGATCGCCTCGACCATGCTCGTCTCGTCCGCCACGCCCTGGCCCGCGATGTCGAACGCCGTCCCGTGGTCGACCGATGTGCGGATGAACGGCAGCCCCAGGTTCACGCTGATGCTCTCCTCGAAGCCGTGAACCTTGATCGCGATGTGCCCCTGGTCGTGGTACATCACGACCACCACTTCGTACTGGCCCGCGATCGCCTGCGGGAACACCGAGTCCGCCGGGACCGGCCCCGTCGCCGCGATCCCCTCCGCCCGCGCGTCCTCCACCGCCGGCCCGATCTCCGTCAGCTCCTCGGTGCCGATCAGCCCCCCGTCCCCCGCGTGCGGGTTGAGCGCGGCCACACCGATGCGCGGTTCCCCGAACCCCCACTCGCGGAAGTGCCGGTCCGTCAGCCGGATCGCCTCCAGCACGTTCGCGCGCGTCACGTAGGCGCACGCCTCCGCCAGCGTCTTGTGCGTCGAGAGGTGCATGCAGCGCAGGTTCCCCGTAATCAGCATCGTCGCCACGTGGTCCGACCCCGACAGCCGCTTGAACACCTCCTGGTGCCCGGTATCCGAGCTCCCCGCGAGCTGCCATGACTCCTTGTTGATGGGCGCCGTCACGATCGCGTCCACCTCCCCTGCTAGAGCCAGCCGCGCCGCCTCCTCCACCCAGATGTGCGATGCCTCCCCCGCCACCAGGGAGTGCTCCCCCATCGCGAAGTAGTCCTCCCGGAACCCCCCGACTGCCAGCACCTCCGTCGTCCCCGCCTCCCCGCGCACGTCCTCCGGACGCCGTACCGGTCGCAGCTCGTCCGTCGAGCCGATCAGCCGCAGCGCCGCCGCCGCGCTCGTCGGCGATCCCAGCAGGAACAGCCCCGCTTCGTCCCGCAGCTCGTCCCGCTGCAGGGCCTTCGCCGCTACCTCCGGCCCAATCCCCGCCGGATCCCCCAGCGTAATCGCGATGAGCGGCCGTTCCGTCACGCTTTCCTCCGCGGAGCGTTTGAAATGATCATTGGGTTAGACAAATCTAGCGGTTAGACCTTTCGACCGCCCGATGTCTAATTCTCAACCAAAATTAGACTCTGGGCCCTGCCTACCCCCGCTCCGACCGCGTTGCCGCCTTCGCGTCCAGCGGCGACCCCTCGACGTAGTCGATGACGCTCCAGTGATCCGAGATGATCCGCAGGATCTCTCCCGGCGGACCGTGGTGCGGGGACGCCATGTACTCCTCGAAGTCGGCGTGGTTCTCGAACGAGCACGAGATGCCGATGTCGCACGGATCGCCGAGGTCCTGGAAGTTCCAGCCACAGTAGTAGTCGATCGCCTTCGGGTGCTCGCTGATCGGCCCCAGCCTCTCGAAGAATGTCTCGAGGTCCTCAATCGAGGCGTCCTCGCGCAGCGTGATCGTGACGATGTGGCGAATCATGGGCGGCTCCTCCAGCAACCGGCTGCTCGTGGGGCAACGTGCCGGTCAGCGCGTAGAATCGCAGGACGCGACCGGCGCGGCCAGCGCCGGTCCGTGGAGGACCCCGTGAAAGAAGCCCTCGTCGAGCAGCTGAAGCAGGAAATCCGCTACGAGTTCTCGCGCGAAGGGCCGCCCGAGGGCTTCCCCAAGTTCCCCGACATTCCCGCCGGGCGCTACCGCAGCCAGGAGTTCTTCGACCTCGAGATGAAGCACTTCTGGCCCACGGTCTGGCTCTACGCCACTCGCGAGGAGGAGCTTCCCGAGCCCGGCTCCTACCAGGTCTGGGACCACCTCGGCATCCAGGTCATCCTCGTCCGTGGCGAGGACCTGGCCATCCACGCCTTCGAGAACGCCTCCGTTGACGGCTCGCCCATCTTCGACGTCCCCGACGACAGCCACCTCTTCCACTGGAAGGAGTTCGACTCCGCCGGGAACAACCTCCAGTTCCAGCAGGAGTTTCCCCGCCGGAAGCTCCCCGAGGGCGTCTTCCGCTCCTCCGAGGGCCACCTCTACGACTTCACAACCGGGAAGTTCGTCGGCGACAAGGCCGGAATTCCCAGGGAGAAACACCGCATCCGTGAGCTCCGCTGCGAGACGTGGGATGGCTGGGTCTTCATCAACCAGGACCCGGACGCCGAGCCCCTGCTCGACTGGCTCCACCCCCTCCCCGAGCAGATGTCGATGTTCCAGGGCGCCACCCTCCGCATGATCGACAAGCGCTGGACCATCATCCCCTGCAACTGGAAGGTCACCGTCGAGGCCTTCCAGGAGGTGTATCACTTCAAGCACATCCACCAGAAGGCGGGCGTCTCCGGCCTCGACCAGCGCGGCGCGACGATGGGCGTTCTGCCCAACGGCCACTCCCGCATGATCACGCCCCTCTCCAAGCGCGCCGCCGAGATGACCGGCATGGACCACCAGCTCGACTGGCGCACCGACCTCGACCGACAGGCCTTCGGCGCCCTGCACGACGGCATGGCCGAGATTAAGACCGTCAACGGCATGACGCGCTGCACGAGCACGGCCTTCAGCGCCTTCCCCAACCTCGTCACGCCCGTGAGCGCCACGGGCATGCCCTTCCTCCTCGCCTGGCCGCTCGACGTGGGAACGACCCGCTTCGAGTGGATCACCTTCTGCGTCGACTGGGGCGACGGCCCCTCCCCCGCCTCCTCCGAGGTCTGGCGGAACCGCCTCGACGGGTTCGACGTGGTCATGGAAGAGGACACGCGCAACATGGCGCCCATGCAGAAGTCGCTCAACTCGCCCGGCCTCACCGGCATGCCCGTCAGCTACCAGGAGCGGCGCATCTGGAACTGCGCCGAGCAGCTCGACCGCATGATCGGCCCCGAGCGCATCCCCGAAGACCTGCGCGTGCCCCAGTTGCTCGCGCCCTACGTCGAGCGCTAGGAGTTATCGCGCCCAATGCCAACAACCGCCCGCGTCGTCGTCCTCGAGGGCGACTTCGGAGTCTGTGCCATCCAGGAGCTGGAACTCCCCGACCCCGGACCGCACCAGGCCGTCCTCGAGATCTATGCCGCCGGCATCGAGCACGGCCAGCTCCAGCAGGTTGAGGAGCCCCAGCCCCTTCCCGTCATCCCCGGCCGGGAGGGCACGGCCCGCGTCCTTGAGGTCGGCAGCGAGGTCACCCGCTGCAAGGTCGGTGATGTGGTGCTGATCACGCCCTGGAGCGCGGACTCCGGCCGCGAACCCGAGCTTCCCCTGGTCGAGTTCGACGACGGCACGGAGACCGAGGTGGCGCCCGCCGGCTCCTGGGGCACGAACCTCATCCTCGACGAGCAGTTCGTCGTCCCCATCCCCAACCTCATGGACAAAGAGGGCGCCTCCGTCCTCGGGAACACCACGCTCCTTGCCGTCAGTGCCGTCCGTACCGCGGGCGTCGGCGAAGGCGACAGCGTGGCCGTCTTCGGTTGCGCGGGTGTTGGCCTCTCGACCATCGCCGCGGCTGCCGCTGCCGGGGCCGGCGCGATCATCGCCGTCGCCCGCGACGACGAGCGCCTCGAGGCCGCCACGGCCGCCGGCGCCACCGAGACCCTGAACCTGAGCAGCGCCGCCGCCGTCGAGCGCATCGCCGAGCTCGCGCCCGGCGGTGTCGACCATCTCTTCGACTGCGTCTACGAGTTCGAGACCGCCTCCCGCCCCGGCCGGACGCCCGTCCGCGATGGCGGCAGCGCCCTCGTCGTCGGCCTTCCCGGCACGGAGGAGCGCCAGGACGAGCTCGACGCCATCGTCGCCGCCGGCGGCTACACCCTCCCCGACCCACCCAGCCCCGACGAGGACGTCCCCGTGCTCCTCGAATGGATCGAAGACGGCCGCCTCCCCATCGCCACCATCGTCACCTTCCGCTGCACCATCGAGCAGGTGAACGAGGCCACCGCCTTGCTCGAAGCCGGCGACGTTGTCGGTCAGGCCGTCATGGTCGTGGAACCCCTCCGCTAGCGGGACCGCTACTCCACGAACAGCTCGGACCCGAGCGGCGCGAGCGCCTCGCGAAGCGAGTCGCCCGGCGTCCGCAGGAGCGCCGCGTAGTGCAGCTCTTCCGCCAGCAACGCGCTCCGCGATGCCTCCGGCTCGCCCCCGCTCAGCGCCGCCTGCCCCTCGTCCTCCCAGTCCACTAGCGAGAGCCCCGGTATGTCGTAGGTCAGGCACGTGCCTTCGACATCGCGCGTGTTGTGCGTGCCCATCACCAGCGAGGCCAGCTCGTTCACGTCCGGGCTGAACCACGCCCCTTCGGTATTGAAGCGTTGGTAGGCGCGGCGGTTCAGGAATGTCATCGAGAGCGTCAGCCACGTTTCCCGGTCCGGCGAGGCCACCAGATTCCAGCCCCCCATCGCCCGCAGCAGCAGGAACGGCACGTCCGACGCGATGTCCCCGAACGCCTCGATCTCCGGCTCGGGAATCGCGATGCCCGTCGCCTCCAGCCCGACCTCCCAGCCCGTCCCCTCGCGCCACACCCGTCCCGCGACCACCGCCTCCGCCACCCCCAGCGCCCGCGACGCCGCCTCTCCGGCCCTGCCCGCCTCCCCCAGGTCGACCGCGAGGTCGTACGCCCCAAGCGTTGTCGTCACCTCGACGAGCGCCAGTCCGCCGTCGCCGGGTGTGGCCGCCGCCCCCTCGACCGTTTCGCGCACGGCCGCGCGCGACTCCGGCCAGAAGCGGTAGAGCGCGATCATCGCTCGACCCCTCGCTTGGGCTGGCTGCGCTCCGCGCTAGGCGCGCGCCTGGGTGGCGTCCCAGCGCTCCCAGTTCGTCACTTCGTCCACCGGCTTGCGGTTGGTCGGACCGAAGTTCGCGTCGGGGAACCCCATCGGGATGATGGCCGCCGGGACCGCCTCGTCGGGAATCCCGCAGCGCTCCCGCAGCACGCCGTCGACGGCGCCCTGGAACGTCGTCATTACGGTGCCGAGCCCCAGCGCCCGTGCGGCCAGCATGATGTTCTGCACCGCCTGGTAGATTGAGCTCCCCGCCAGCAGCGTCGTCGGATCCTGCGTCGGTGAGGACACCTGGTAGAGACAGGGCACGATGAAGACGGGCGCCGAGGCCAGGTTCTCGAAGAGCCCGCGCGCGCCCGTCATCATCAGGCGCTCGCCCTTCGTCCCCGACTTAATTGCGTTGTCGATCATCGCCTGCAGACCCGGGTTCTCGAGCCCCTTGCGCAGCTGCGCCGAGATCGCATCCCGCGTCTCCTGGTCCTTGATCACGAGGAAGCGCCAGGGTTGCGTGTTGCTCCCCGACGGGGCCTTCGTGCCCGCCTCGATCACCTTCCAGATGAGCTCGTCCGGGACTTCCTGATCCGTCCAGCGGCGAATGGCCCGCTGCGTGTAGATCGCCTCCCAGACGTCGTTCGTGCCGGACTTCGCGTCGGCCATGGTGCCTCCTCGCCTAGCTGGCGCCCACCGGCTCCTTCGCCGGGCGGATGTTCACCGGGATCGCGCTCTGCCGCGCCATGCCCGTGATCGGGTCGTACGCCTCCTCGTTGTTCACGAGGCGGTTGGTGCTGCCGCCGATATTGCGAACGTCGTGGTCCGTCTCCGGAACGTCGCCCCACGAGTGCGCCATCGAGATGACGCCCGAGGGCACGTCGTCGGCGAAAGCGGCCACGCCCAGGATCGTCGCCCGGCTCGACTCGATCTCGATGATCGCGCCGTCTTCGATGCCGAACGCCTCTCCGTCGCGTGGATTCATGAAGGCCGGGTTCGTGCCGCCGTCGCGCGCCGTCAGCCCCGCGATGTCGCGGCCCGAGGAGTTGTAGAACTCGCGCATGCGTCGGCTGATGAGCCGGTGCGAGAACTCCTCGCCCGGCAGGTAGCCGGCGCCCTCGACGATGGGCTGCTCCCGCACCTCGGCGATCTCCTCCACCAGGTCCGGCGGAGCGGCGTCGAGCCGTGCGTCCGTGCCCGCCGCCTTTGCGCCGACACGCACCTCCTCGCGCTCGAAGATGCCCCCGCCGTCCACGGCCCGCACCTCGTCCAGCGGGATGCGCGACTTTGCCGTGATCAGGTCCAGCACGTCGTCCGTGCTCGGCTTCGCGTCCATGGGCATCGGGCCGCCGGCCAGGTCGATCTCCGTCCCCAGCCGCTGGGCGATGCCCCAGAAGAACTCCCATTCCTCCATCACGTCGTCCTCCGCCTCGACCATCGCCGGCGTGTAGTGCGCGTACGGCACTGGGTACCACGAGTCGGTCAGGACCGTCAGGTCGGGCCGCTCCAGCGAGAGCTTCGGCGCGATCACGTAGTCCGCCATCTTCGCCGTCTGCGACATCTTGATGTCGATGCTCACGTTCAGGTCGAGCTGCTTCATCGCCTCGATCGTCTTCAGCTGGTCGGGCCATGCCCCCACGGGGTTGCCGCCCACGCTGATGAGCGCGCGCACGCGTCCCTCGCCCGGCGTGATGATCTCGTCGCTCAGGGCCGCCGTCGGCATCTCGCCGAACACCTCGCCCAGACCGCGCACGCGGCTCGGTTCGCCCTTGCCCCAGGCGGGATTCGGCGGGTTCGCCTGCGCCAACCACGGCCGCTCCGGCCCGATGACGCCCGGGTTCGGCACCACTTCGCCCTCGCGCAGGTGGCGTCCGCAGAGCGTGTTCAGCGTCTGCACGAAGTGCTCCGTCAGGTTCGGATGGGGCGACATGTTGGCGCCCGTGCCGCTCGAGGCGACCCCGCGCTGCGCTTCCGCGAACATGCGCGCCGCGCGCTCGACCAGCGCCGCCGCCACGCCCGTGCGCTCCTCCACGTAGTCCAGCGTGAAGCTGTCGACCGCCTGCCGCAGGTCCTCTACGTGGGCCACGTTCCCGGCGAGGAAGTCGCCGTCCACGAGCCCCTCTTCGAACATCACGCGGACGATTCCCGCCAGCAGCGTCGGATCCTCACCCGGCCGCACCTGCAGGTAGAGGTCCGCCCGCTTGGCAACGTCCGTCTCCCGCGGGTCGATCACGATCAGCTTCAGTCCGCGCTTCTGCGCGTCGCGGAGCCGCTTCCACGGGTTGAACGGAGGAATCCCCCCGAACATCGACACGACCGGGTTGTTCCCGATAAGCATTGCCACGTCGGCCGTCTCGAAGTTCTGGCTGCCGCCCAGCCACGTGCCCGCCCGCGAGGCGGCGATCGCCTTGGCCGGCTGGTCGATAGTCACGCTCGTGTAGTACGAGGGCGACTCGATGCCCGCGTGCCAGGCCCGCGTCACCGAGAGCGTGATCGCGTTGCAGAAGGCGTACGTGCCGTTGTAGCTGGCGACCGAGCGAGGCCCGTGCTCGTCGATGATGGAGCGCAGCTTCTCCGCGATCTCGTCGAGCGCCTGCTCGCTCGGGATCGGCTGGAAGCTGCCGTCCGGCATGCGCTTCAGCGACGTGCGCAGCCGGTCCTCGTGGTTGTGCTGGTCCGGCAGGTGCCGTCCCTTGATGCAGGTGTACCCGCCGTAGATCGGGTCGCTCGTATCACCGCGAACCTCGATGACCTTGTTGTCTTCGACGTCCACTTCAATGGCGCAGAAGGCATGGCAAAAGCGGCAAAACGATTTCTTGGTCTCGACCATGGGAAATCTCCAGGAAACTGGTATGCGAGCGCGAGTCTACCAGACGAGGCCCGTCGCCCAACGAGGTGTCCGTTAGCGAAAAGGGTTCTCGTCGCCCGATGGAGCGGGCGCCGCCGTCTCATCGAGCCCCAGCAGCTTCAGCCGCGCCTCGTCGTAGGCCTGCTTGGCCCGCGCCTCCCGGTTCAGGAGTCCCTTCAGCCGGTCCGGCGACAACCGCTCCCCTTCCAGCAGCACCTCGTGGACGCGCTCAAGCTGCTTCATCCACGCCTGCCAGGCGTCCCGATACGCGTCGCGGGTTGCCTCGTCGGCCATCCCGGTTCTGCTACGTCCCCGGAGGAGGGTTGCCGGGGCCGTCGGGCCACTCAAGGATGCCCCGGCGCAGGGCGGTGATCACCGCCTCCAGTTTCGTCGAGGCATTGAGCTTGCTGCGGAAGTGGCGGACGTGGTTCCGCACCGTGTGCTGGCTGATGCCAAGCTCTGTGGCGATGTCCGCCGTCCCACGGCCGAGAGCCACCAGGTGCAGCACTTCCAGCTCGCGGCCCGTCAGCGTCGTCGAGGCTGCCGAGGCGGGGATCATCAGCGGCTGGTCCGAAACCATGTCGACGCCACTCTGCGAGAACTCCTTCCGGACCTCGTCCAGCGCTGCGTCGGCACGGCCCCGCTCCTCGCGGTCCTCGAACAGGTGAACAAGCAAGGGCGCATCCCCCACGACGCCCGACACGACAATCGGAGTAACGGAAACCGACTTCCGCTCTCCGGATGCACACAGCATCTCCAGCCTGGCGGCGCTGGGCACTCGTCCATCCTGGAGGGAGCGCATGGAGGGGCATCCGTTCAGGCATGCCGGTGTGAGACCCCCCGGAGCCACCCCCGCCACCACCTCGTAGCAGTGGCGGCCGACGACCTCGTTGGCGGCATACCCCAGGATGCGCTCCGCTCCCCGGTTCCAGAACACGATCCGCTGGTCCAGTGACATGGCGTACACGCCGAAGTCGGCTGCTGAGAGAAGTGCCACGATTCCTGCCGTGCTCATTGAGCTCCCCCCACCGCAGGTTTCCTGGCCCGAAGATTTGACGCTACTCTACCGGGAACCTGACCGGGGTGTGGTCAAGGGAAGGTCATGGCGGGCGGCCGTCAGCGGAACCCCTCCAGTGTTCCCACGTCCCGGAATCCCCGGTTCACGAGGGGTCGGTTTCGAGTGCTCGCGCTCATCGAGATCAGGCGCCGGAAGCTGCAATTCGGCTTCGTCACCGGCGTAGTTGCCCTCATCGCCTATCTGATCATCATGGTCACGGGCCTCGGGCTCGGCCTCAACGAGGCCGCTGGCACTGCCCTCCTCCGGCTCAACGGCGATCACCTCGCCTACGCCGCCAACTCCAATCTCTCCGTCATCCGCTCCCGCCTGAGCGACCAGGATGTCGCCGAGGTCCAGGCCCTCGCCGCCGCCGAGCGCGCTGCCCCCATCGGCTACGTCGCCGCCGTCATCGAGTTCGCCCCCGAGGAGAGCGATACCGCCGCCATCATCGGCGTCATCCCCGGCTCCTTCTCCGAGCCCAGCGTCGTCGAAGGCCGCTCGCTCTCCGGACCGAGCGACATTCTCATCGACCGTGCCTGGGTCCGCGTCGCCGGAACCCGCGTCGGCGAAACCCTCGCCCTCCCCGTCGGGTTCGAGACGCGCGAGTTCACCGTCGTGGGGATCGTCGACCAGGGCTACTTCTTCTTCCAGCCCGCCATGTTCGTCGACCTCGCCTCGTGGAAGGACCTCGTCTTCCTCGGCGATGCGGGGCAGCAGCCCGCCGCCAGCCTTGTCCTGATCCAGGGGCGGGATCTTGACGGAGTTCGCGGCGAGGGCTGGCGCATCGTCACCAAGCAGGACGGCTTCAACAACATCGAGGGCGTTCGGGCCCAGCAGTCCACCGTCGACGCCCTCCGCTACATGGGCCTGCTCATCGGCGCGATGGTGATCGGCGTCTTCTTCTACGTCATCACCCTCCAGAAGGTGTCCCTCCTCGGGATCCTCAAGGCGATCGGCGCGCCCGGAGGCTACCTTGTGGTGCAGGGGCTGCTGCAGGTGCTCATCGTCTGCGTCATCGGCGCCGTCCTCGCCGTCGGGCTCGCGCTCCTCACCGAAGCCACCGTGCTCTCCTCCGACACCATCCCTATCGATTTCACCGCGAACGCCATGGCGACGAGCTCCATCTCCGTCGTAATCGCCGGCGTCGTGGGCTCGCTGCTCTCCGCCCGACAGGTCGCCTCCGTCGACCCCATCATCGCGATGCAGCAGCAGTAGGGCGTTCCCGTGGCCATCCTCGAACTGCGCGATGTCTCCAGGTCCTTCGGGTCTGGCGCCCGGCGCGTCGATGCCGTCCGCGAGGTGACGCTCGATGTCGATCGCGGTGAGGTAGTGGCGCTGGAGGGGCCCTCGGGATCCGGCAAGACCACCCTGCTTGCCCTTGCCGGAGCCCTCCTCACTCCGACCGCCGGCGCCATCCGCGTTGACGGAGACGACATAACCAACTACGGCGCCCGATCCCGCACCAGGTACCGGCGCGACCGCGTCGGCTTCGTCTTCCAGGGCAGCAACATGGTCCCTTTCCTCACCGCCCGCGAGAACCTGCTCGTGGTGGGGCATTTCGGCGGCGCCGACCGGTCCGCCCTCCGCCGCCGCGCCGACGAGCTCCTCGACCAGCTCGACCTCACCGCCGTTCGCAACCAGGTCGCCACGAGCCTCTCCGGCGGCGAACGCCAGCGCGTCGCCATCGCCCGCGCGCTCATGCGCGACCCCTCCCTCCTCCTCGTCGACGAGCCTACGGCCAGCCTGAATTTCGAGCTCGGCAGCCGCGTCGTCGATGCCCTCCTGAGCGAGGTTCACTCGCGCGACAAGGCCTGCATCATGGTCACCCACGATGACCGTATGGCGCAGCGCGCCGACCGCCTCGTCGAGATCCGCGACGGCCGCATCCTCGCAGACCGCCCCCTGCCCTAGCTCCCCGCCGTGGCCCGCCGTGGCCATCAGAGTTGGGAGCGATGCCTGTGCGCCGCACGCGGTTTGACCCTCACGCCATCCCTATTGATACTGCGTCTCACTTAGCGCCAATGTGAGGAGCGAAGCGTAGTGCTCAGTCGACTTGGAACCGCAGCTGTCATAGCAGTTGCCCTGCTGGTGATCGCTTGCGGTGGCGAAGAGGAGAGGGCGGACGACACCGGGACCACCCTCTCAGTCGTGACATCCACGACGATCGTCGAGGACCTGGTGAAGCAGGTGGGTGGCGACCGCGTGTCGACCACGAGCATTGTTCCCCTCAATGCGGACGTTCACACGTTCCACGTCACACCGAGTGACATCACCAGGGCGGCGGAAGCGGACCTGCTCGTGATCGTCGGCAGCTCACTGAGCGTGGTCGAGGAGCAGCTTGCGGAGAGCGCCGGGGGCGCTGTGCTGGAATTGACGCACGACATGGATCTGCGGCCCTTCCCGGAGGCACTGGCGCACGACGACCACGACGACCATGACGACCACGATGAGCACGAGCACGAAGACGAGCACGAAGACGAGCATGAGCACGAAGACGAGCACGAGCACGAAGACGAACATGAGCACGAAGACGAACATGAGCACGAAGACGAGCACGAGCACGAAGAAGAGGGAATGCATGAGGACGAGGACGACCACGGCGCGCCCGCCCTCGTTGGCCGCCTGCTCGTTGCGGATGGCGTAGCAGCACACCTCTCCGTCATCGACCTCTCGACCGATGACGTTGACAGCGGAGCCTTCGAAATCGCCGCGCCCAACGCGACCGTCTACTCAAGCCCCACGCACCGTTACGGCATCGTCATCGCCCGCGGGCCGGATGCCGGCGACGACCGCATCCACCTCTTCGACGGTGGCGTGTTCTACGTCCCGCACGGCGATCACTACGACCTGGTCACCGGGCCCGTCTCGCGCCATGCGCTTGAGATCGCCGAAGAATGGCCGGTCCACTTCGTCAACAGCCACGGCTGGACCACCATCTTCGCCGACACCAACGGCCACGTAATCCTGATTAACGAGCAAGATCTGACCAGTTCGGCCGGTGACTACGAGCCGATCGTGCTTGAGGCTGGAATCCAGCACGGCGCGGCGCTCGTCATTGCCGATGGCCACGTCATCCTCAGCTCCAACAACCCGGCCTGCACCGAGTTCATCCCGGGGACATGGGAATGCCTGCCACTCGGTGTTGAGGTGCGCACGTTCGACAACGAGGTCGTCTACGACGCAGCCAACCGCTCCTGCACAAACCTGCACGGCGAGGCGCACAACGCACACGGCGCCGTCTTCGGTTGCTGGGAAGGTGTGCTCTTCGTACACGCGCACGACGGGGACTACGAGCACGAAGTCATCCCCTATCCACCGGAGGTGGGTGAAGAGGGAGAGTTCGCGCTCGGCCAGTACTACGGACATCATCACAGCGACAACTTCTTCGCCCCCGCGACCCTCTTCCCCGACGGCCAGTGCTGTGCCCTGGGGGGCGTCTGGTTGGTCGACGTGGTCAACGGCGAAATGCGCGAGGTGTTCCCCGGACCGAGTGCTGCGGCTGCGTTCTCAAGCGACGGCGAGACCTTCTACATGCTCGCCGCTGACGGCGTTCTGCGAGCGTTCGACTCTCACGACGGCGAACTAATTGACAACATGCAGTTGGTCGACCCGTTCGAGATGGTGTTCGGACGTCCCTCGCCCTCGATCATCGTCGTCGGCGAGTGGCTCTACGTCGCCGACCCGAATAGCGGTCACGTCCTCGGGGTCCATCTCACGCACATGGAGATCGAAGAGGAGTGGCACGTCGGCGGTGCGCCGTCCAGCCTCGCCTTCGTCGGCGTCATCGCCGATGCCCACGACGACCATGACGAGCACGAGCACGAAGACGAGCACGAGCACGAAGACGAGCACGAAGACGAGGACGAGCACGAAGACGAACACGAGGACGAGCACGAAGACGAGCACGAGCACGAAGACGAGCACGAGGACGAGGACGAGCACGGGCACGAAGACGAGCACGGCCACCATGGGCACGCCCATGGCGAGTTCGACCCGCATTTCTGGATGGACATCGACCTCACGATCGAAGCCGTCGAGGCAATCCGGGACGAGCTGTCACGCCTCGATCCGGATGGAGCGGACTACTACCGCGAGCGGGCGGACGCCTACATCGCGGAGCTGCGGGAGCTCGACGACGAGATCCGCGAACAGCTTGCCGGACTCCCCGAGGAGCGCCGCTACCTGGTCACCTTCCACGACGCCTACGGCTACTTCGCGGACCGCTACGGGCTGACGATCCTGGGCTTCGTGGTGGAAGGTCCGGAAGAGGAGCCGAGCGCATCGGCAATCTCGGAGCTGGTGGAGAGTATCGAGGAACTGGGGATACCCTATATCTTCAGCGAACCGCAGTTCAGTGCGCGTGTGATCGAGCAGATCGCCCGCGACACGGGCACGACCGTCCGCACGATTCCTTCCGGGGCCCTGGCTGAGGAGTACCCAACCTATGTTGAGTTCCTGCGCGCCATCGCCAACGGCATCGCGGAGTGAGGAGGCCGCGCCGGCAATCGACGTAAGCCCTGACGACGGGCCACCCCGACCACACGGCCCCCGGAAGCGGTGTGGTTCGCGGTGGCCCAGGGGAAGGCTCCCCGGATGCTGGGGTGCACGGGACGCGCCTTTGGCGCCAACCGGATTCGCGGCGCGAGGTTCTCCACTCCGCCAGGGCTGGCGGGCCGGCAACGCGGCAAGAGATGGACACGACTAATGCGAAGATCGACAGGAGGAGTCAAGCATGACCGGCACCAGCAGTGACATCGTCTATGACGTCGTAGTCGTCGGCGGGGGCGCCGCAGGCGTGGGGGTCTCAGTGGCGCTCAGGCACGCCGGCATCGAGAACTTCGTCGTTCTCGAGCGTCAAACGGTCGGGGCGTCATTCGCCTCGTGGCCGGCCGAAACTCGCTTCATCACGCCCTCGTACGCCACCAATTCGATCGGCATGCTCGATTTGAACTCGATCGCAATTGGAACGTCACCTGCGTTCAGCCTGGGCGTCGAGCACCCGACAGGTGCAGAGTACGCGACGCATTTGCGTACAGTCGCACGATTCTTTGAGTTACCCGTACGCGAGTACACCGACGTGATGCGGATCGCGAAGGATGGAGACAACTTTCTCGTCGAGACGGCCCGCGAGACCCTGCAGGCCAGGAACGTCATCTGGGCTGCAGGCGAGTTCCAGTACCCACGCCTGACCGGGTTCGCCGGGAGCGAGCTGTGTCGCCACACCGCGACCATCCCGAGCTATGACGAGATCGACGGTGACGACTTCATCGTTGTCGGTGGCTACGAGAGTGGAGTCGATGCCGCCTTTCACCTGGCGTGTCGCGACAAACGAGTGCGATTGTTCGACATGGACTGCCCGTGGGAGGCGGAGAGCTCCGACCCCAGCATTACGCTTTCCCCGTTCACGCTCGAGCGGATGCGTGAACGACGGTTCATGAGGCAGGTGGAGCTGTTTCCGAACACACCTGTCGAATCGGTGACTTGTGTGGACGGCACCTATGAAGTCACGTCTCAGGACGGGCAACGGTTTCAAACCTGCGTGCCGCCGCTCCTGGCGGGCGGCTTCGAGGGCAGTCACAGGCTGATCTCGTACATGTTTGAACAACGCGACGATGGCTCGCTGTTTCTCAGCGAAGACGATGAATCGACGATCGTACCGGGGATATTTCTCTGCGGCCCCGCGGTGCGCCACAACGACCACGTCTTCTGCTTCATCTTCAAATTCCGGCAACGATTTGCCGTTGTCGCCAAGGCCGTGGCGACCTCGCTGGGGCTGCCCGCGGAAGACCTGGAGGCCTACCGCGACTGGGGCATGTATCTCGATGACCTTTCCTGTTGCGGGATAGAGTGCGCATGTTGAGGGGAAACACTGGAGGGGTCGCCGTGTCTGAAGCCGTGCGAAGCCGGCTGGCAAAGGCGTGGAGCCTCAAGTGGCTCGGACAAACGGTTGCCAGCGTTTGCTGGATTAGCAGCATGCTGGCCTACGGGATCAACTCCCCTGGGGATATGTTGCAGGTGTGCGCCGCATCCGCATGGCTGTTGGCCAACATCGCAACGCTTGCAGCTGCCGACGCCGATTGACACCTCGGTAGCGTCCCGGGGAGCCGGAATCGCGCCCGTTCCGAAACGAGAAGCCTCGGAGGCGACGGTCGCCACCCTGCTCCCCTGGCGCGGCTGCAGGGCCAGCGTTTAACCGGTCGAGGCGGGCCTCTTCTGGTTTCTAGGCCATGCGCAGGAAGCTGGCGGCATTGCCGTACATGTGCTTCTCCAGGGCTTCCGGGCTGAAGTTCCCCCAGAAGTCCCACTCCATGACCTCCCTGGCCGTATCGGGGAAAAATGACTGCCCGTGGGGGTAGTCCGACTGGTGCATCAGGCAGTCCTCTCCCAGGATCTTCACGCACGCCTCGGTCATCAGCGCCCCCTCGAATGGCTCGGCCGCACACCGGAATCGCCCCATCTGGACGTACTCCAGGGGTGTGTACTTGAGCTTGGGCGTGAGCCCCTGCGCGTAGCTCTTGTTGAAGCCCAGGCGGATCACCCAGTTGGGCAGCCAGCCGTGACCGACCTCGGACACCCCCGCCCGCAGGTTGGGGTACTTGTCAAACAGCCCCGACAGGATCAGGTAGGCGCAGAGCCTCGCGGCGCCCCAGGGATGGGCCGCGGTCCGGGCGACCACGGAATTGCCCCAGATGTCCTGGTAGCCGGGGAAGTAGGGAGGCTCCATGAAGAAGCTGTGATGCACCAGCGGCAGGTCCAGGTCGTTCATGGTGGCGAAGACCGGGTCCAGGTCGGGATCATCCACCGGCAGGCCCGGAGGAAGATGGATCCACACAGCGGCCACCCACTTGCTGTTGGACCACTTCTTGATCTCCGAGATAGCCCACTCGGGGTCTGCGCCCGGCACCTGGAGGCTGCTCTTCAGGCGCTCTGGCGCCACCGACGTGTAGGTCTCCATGTAGTTGTGGTAGGCCCGGTACATCCCCTCGGCCAGGGTGACGTCCTGGTCGTAGAGACCCGTCAGGCTCGAGGCCCACATGCCGGGGAATATGAAGTCCAGGTCCCGCCCCTCTGTGTCCATGTCGATGAGGCGGCCCTCGGAGTTTTCGTCTTCGACACCCGGGGTCACGGGTCCGCGGTGCATGCTGACCGTCCCGGGTCGAGCGCCGCCCCGTCCGGGGGCTCCAGCGGCCTGGTGCCCGGCCTCCAGCTTGGTGCCCGGCCATCGATTGAACGGCAGCGCGCCCACGCTCAACCCCACTGAACTGACCATCTCCTCGCCGGGGCCCCTGCGGATGTTCTTGCGCACCAGCTTGTACGGGTCCAACTCCGGCAGGCGGTGTCTGAAGCCGGGTTCGACGTACTTCTCCAGCACCGTCAGGTTGGGGTCGACGTGGGTGTCCATGTCGGCAACCTTGATTCCGTTGATCATGCTGCGCCTCTCTACGGGAACGACATACGTGTGTAGGCCAGACTGGAGACTGGCGGGATGATAGCAGTACGCACGCGGTCCCACGCGCCTTGTCGCTATGATGCCAACCTGACCCGTCGGGATACCCCACGGTGATACCCCCGGAGTCGTAACCGAGTGCCACCAGTTCCGCACACCTCTCCAGCTTGTGTCCCTGCCCTGCAGGGCGGGACGGCTTCGGGCGACGAGGACGGCAGGTAGTGGAGGGAAACAGCTCCGCTCAGGCAGGCCCTGATATCGGAGGCGGGCGAACGCACCCGTGGGGGGCGCCGGCCATCGTGATCGCTGTCGTGGTGGTCGCACTCCTGGCACTGCCTGGTTTTGGCGCCTACTACCTCCTCCACGGTGGTCTGGACGTTTTCTACTGCCTGCTCGCCCTGTTCTTCTCAATCAATCTCCTGATCTGCTACTGGGAGATGTGCCTGTTCTTTCGAAGGGACTACATCGAGGAGCGAGCGGAATTCTGGCGCAGACGGCGGGAGGACACCGGTAAGACCCCCGCCGTGGAGTTCCTCACGACCAGCGTGCCGCTCAACCGGGTCCTCTCGCCGACCGTCTGGGCGGACGTCTGGGGGACGTACTCGATGTATGACTCGGCCTATGCCGATCGCAACACGTACGGGTTCAACATCGACATCGCGAACGGGTTCACCACGCCTGCATCGACCCTGATTCTCTATGTGACCTATACCGGCGGGCTGCTGCCGGCCGTCGCCGCCGGCATTCTCGGGGCGATGCTCTTCTGGCAGTGGGTGTACGCGTCCTCGCTCTACGTGGTGAGTTTCTTCGTGGGACAGAAGCAAACCCGCATCACGACGCGAGAGTTCTGGATCTACATCTTCAACCCGAACGCCATCTGGGTGTTGATGCCGATGCTGGGGATGTACGTCTCGATCCGCCTGATCCTGGACCGCGACTACAGCGTTCTGGGCATCTGAGCGCGGCCCGGTGCCTATCAAGTTTGGCCGAGAGCCGTGGGCCCGGGTGGATTCGAACCACCGACCAACCGGTTATGAGCCGGGTGCTCTAACCGCTGAGCTACAGGCCCTGCCGGCAGTATAGGCGCGCGACCGGCCACGCAGACCCTCTGCGGGTTCGGGAACGGGCTCGCGGTATACTTAGTGCGCTTCGTCCCGAAGGCGCCGAACTCGGGCCCGACGGGCCCCAGGCAAGAGACCGTGTGAAGGGAACAGGCGGGGGCGACTTCTTCATGCTCGACAGTTTCAACAGCCGCGACACGCTGACGGTCGGAGGGCGTACGGTCGCCTTCCACCGGCTCGATTCCGTCCTCATGGGCGAGGCGGCGACCCGCCTCCCCTTCACCCAGCGGGTGCTCCTCGAGAACCTGCTCCGTCGCGAGGACGGCGACGCCGTCTCCCGTGGCGACATCGAGGCGCTCGCGAACTGGCGCCCCAACTCGGGCGATGAGCGCGAGGTCGCCTTTGCCCCGGCGCGCGTCCTCCTGCAGGACTTCACTGGCGTCCCCGCCGTCGTCGACCTCGCCTCCATGCGCGAGGCGCTGGAGTCGATGGGCGGCGACCCCGAACGTATCAACCCCCTCCAGCCCGTCGACCTTGTCATCGACCACTCCGTCCAGGTCGACGCCTACGGCACCGACGGCGCCTTCGCCCAGAACGTCAGCATGGAGTACGAGCGCAACCACGAGCGCTACCTCTTCCTGCGTTGGGGCCAGCAGGCCTTCCGCAACTTCCGCGTGGTGCCTCCTGGGACGGGAATCGTCCACCAGGTCAACCTCGAATACCTCGCGAGCGTCGTCTTCGAGAACGACGACACCGGCCTCGTCTACCCCGACACCCTCGTCGGCACCGACTCTCACACCACCATGATCAACGGCCTCGGCGTGCTCGGCTGGGGCGTGGGCGGCATCGAGGCCGAGGCCGCCATGCTCGGCCAGCCCGTCTCGATGCTCATCCCCGAGGTGGTCGGTTTCCGCCTCACCGGCGCCCTCCCCGAGGGCGCGACCGGCACCGATCTCGTCCTCACCGTCACGCAGATGCTGCGGGAGCTGGGCGTGGTCGGGAAGTTCGTCGAGTTCTTCGGGCCGGGTCTCTCGCAGCTCCCCCTCCCCACCCGCGCCACCATCGCGAACATGGCTCCCGAGTACGGCGCCACCGTCGGCTTCTTCCCGGTCGACGATGAAACCCTCGCCTATCTGCGCTTCACCGGCCGCGACGAGGACCAGGTCGCGCTCGTCGAGGCCTACTGCAAGGAGCAGGGCCTCTTCCGCACCGACGACACGCCCGACCCCAGCTTCTCCGCGATGCTGGAGCTGGACATGGGCCAGGTCGAGCCCTCCCTCGCGGGACCGCGCCGCCCCCAGGACCGCGTCCTGCTGCGCGAGTCGAAGGACGCCTGGCAGGACGCCCTCGCCGAGCTCGCCGGCGACGCCGCCGGCGCGCCCCCCGTCGAGGTCGCGCGCAACGGCGCTTCCTTCGAGGTCGGCCACGGCTCCGTCGTCATCGCCGCCATCACGAGCTGCACGAACACCTCGAATCCCGAGGTGCTGGTCGGAGCCGGCCTGCTCGCGAAGGCGGCCGTCGAGCGCGGGCTCCAGCGAAAGCCGTGGGTCAAGACGAGCCTCGCCCCCGGGTCCAAGGTCGTCACCGACTACCTCGATGCCGCCGGCCTTACGCCCTACCTCGACGAGCTCGGCTTCAACCTCGTCGGCTACGGCTGCACCACCTGCATCGGCAACTCCGGCCCCGTCGACCCCGACGTGGCCGCGGCCGTCAACCAGGGCGGCCTCGTGGCCGCTGCGGTCCTCTCCGGGAACCGCAACTTCGAGGGGCGCGTCAATCCCGTCGTGCGCGCCAACTACCTCGCCTCGCCCCCCCTCGTGGTCGCCTACGCGCTCGCCGGACACATGGACTTCGACCCGCTCACCGAGCCCATCGGCGAGGACGGCGACGGGAACGCGATCATGCTGTCCGAGCTGTGGCCCTCGCAGAACGCCATCGAGACCTCCATGCGCGAGGCCGTGCGGTCGGAGATGTTCCGTGACCAGTACGGGTCGGTGTTTGAAGGCGACCCCGCCTGGCGCACGCTCGAAGCGCCCGAAGGCAGCCGCTACGGCTGGGACGACGGCTCGACCTACGTGAAGAATCCGCCCTACTTCGAGGATCTCGCGGAGGAGCCCGGCGAGCTCGAGGACATCAACGGCGCTCGCGTCCTCGTCATGGTCGGCGACTCCGTCACGACGGACCACATCTCGCCCGCCGGCAGCATCGCCCCCGATAGCCCCGCCGCCGCCTACCTCTTCGACCGCGACATCAAGCGCGAGGACTTCAACTCCTACGGCGCCCGTCGCGGCAACCACGAGGTGATGATGCGCGGCACGTTCGCCAACATCCGCCTCCGCAACCAGCTCGCGCCCGGCACCGAGGGGGGCGTCACGCGTCACCTCCCCGGCGGCGAGGAGATGAGCATCTTCGACGCCGCCATGGCCTACCGCGACGAGGGCACACCCCTCATGGTCCTGGCAGGCAAGGAGTACGGCACCGGCTCCTCGCGCGACTGGGCGGCCAAGGGACCGCGCCTCCTCGGCGTCCGCGCCGTCATCGCCGAAAGCTACGAGCGCATCCACCGCAGCAACCTCGTGGGGATGGGCATCCTGCCGCTCCAGTACCTCGCCGGAGAGAGTCGCGACGCGCTGGGGCTGAGCGGGGAGGAGACGTTCGCCATCAGCGGCATCGCCGAGGGCCTCCGCCCCGGTGGCCAGGTGACCGTGACCGCCACGGACGCCGGCGGAACGACCACGACCTTCGAGGCGCTCGTGCGCATCGATACGCCGGTCGAGCTTGAGTACTACCGCAACGGGGGCATCCTCCCCTACGTCCTGCGGCAGCTCGCGGCCGGCTAGCAGGAACCAGACGGCACAGGCCACACACGACTCGCTGGGAGAAGACGACATGCCCGACCTGATGAAGATTGCTCGCACCGAACACGACGGCGGCGACCTGCTCGGAGTGCTGAGCGAACTGTTCGAGCCCGCCGACGTTCGCCCCGATGGCTACCCCGACGCCGTCATCTGGCAGGGCGGCAACTTCGACGGCACGGTGAACCCCGTCGCCCACTCCCTCACCGACGCCTACGCCCTCCTCGGCACGATCGCCGCCGTCGACATCCTCGGCCTGCCCTTCTACGGGGTCCCCATGTGGGCGCAGTACCGCCACGACACGAAGCTCGAGGCGCTGAGCTGGTTCGGCAACATGCCCTGCACCTCGATCAAGTGGTCGACCGCCGGCGACGCCTACGTGAACGATGGCCAGGGCGGCCGCGTGGTCGTCATGGGCAAGTCCGGGAACGCGCCTCTGCGCACGCAGGCGGGCGTCTACTGCAACGTGCGCCCCTACGGTCCCATCACCGTCGTGCGCTGCATGCCCTGCCTCCCCTACTCCCAGAACCGTGGCGTATTCGAGGTCGACCCCGAGACCGGCAACATCCACTCCGAGATGAACACCCCCGGCATCCAGATGGCCTACGCAGGGCGGCGCTTCCTGCAGATGGTCCACGAGACCGGCGCCATCGGCCGGGTCGCCTTCAAGCCCACGCAAGCCATGGAGGACGGCATCAACGCCGGCCTCCTCTCCTGGATGCTCGATGGCACGAAGTTCAACGTCGGCCGCAAGTACGCCGTCGACGGCTACGTCGAGCACCGCGAGCGGGTCGACCGCATCGTCAGTCTCCTCCCGGACGACTTCAAGGACGGCATGGAGAACTGGAGCGGCCAGATCGAGCAGCACATCTCCGACACCAACTACGGCCTGCTCCTCTGGGACCTGATCGAGCAGCAGGACACGATCGTCCTCGCCACCGACCTCGACGGCGACCGTCTCACCGACCTGCTCGCCGACGTCTCCGAGCCGCTGCGCGCTTTCGGCCAGCGCGTCGTCGATGCCGTCGGCAGCAACGCGAAGATGCGCGACCTCTGGGGGGAGATGGGCTACACCACCGGCAACGGCCGCGACATGACCTCCGTCATGTACCGCATGCACGGCCCGCCCATCCACGAGCAGACGCTGGGCTCGGCCGACGCCATGCTCCTCCGCCTGCTCGATGGCGACGAGTCCATGGGAGGCACGAAGCGCCCCTACGATCCCCGCATCCACTTCGTTCTTATCCGCGACGCCTACCGCGACGCCAACCCCGACAACACCGCGCTGCACGCCTGGCTCGACGACGCGCTCGCGAAGTTCGATGAGGTCTACGCGGGCGAGCGCCCCGGCTTCCTCGAGGGCTACGCGCAGCTCAAGCAGGCCATCACGCCCTGGGGGGCATAGCCGTCGGCTCTACCGCATCTCCGCTCGCGAAGGAGCCTTCCCTGGGGCTTCGCCGTCCGCCTTACCGGTCGTGGAACGCCGCTGTGAAGAGCATGGCCAGCACGCTGCCGACGATGAGGAAGATGAGGAAGTCGTAGTAGTTCAGCGGTCCCGTTGCCGCAAGGATGAACACGATGACCGTGGCAATGACGAAGGCGATCCCCATGCGAAAGGCGAGGCGGCTCAGCACCCAGTTCCCCAACCAGACCGAGTTGTCGCGCAGAGCGTCACGGGGGAGGCTGGGAATGCCGCCGGCTGCCCGTGCCGACTGATACGGGCGGCTGCGCCCGGCGGGCTTCGGCCTCCGTTGCCCTCGCAGCTTGCCGAGGAGGTTCACCGTCTCACCTCGTGTGCGGTCTTCGGGTGCAACAGGCAGTAGCGTACCGGCGCTGCCGGCCCGCGCCCAGCGCCGCTGGCCCGTGGTCGGAAGGCGCGGTACCATCGCAGTGGGCACTGTGCACATAACCCAATCAAGGGCCGCCCTTCTCTCGCGTTTCCGCCGTGATCTCCCCGCGGACTCTTTCTCCCGCTCGGCGCACACGCATTTGAGGAACACCGCCGCCATCAGGATGCCGTAGCTGTAATGACCGCTCCCACCGCGGTAGACCGGGACGCCGTTCTCGCCGCACTCGCCACCGTCAACGACCCCGAACTGCACCGTGACATCGTCTCCCTCGGGATGATCGAAGATCTGACCATTGAGGGCGGGGCCGTGAGCGTGAAGGTCGAGCTGACGACGCCCGCCTGCCCCCTCAAGGACGTCATCGAGACTGACGTCCAGGCCGCGCTCGAGGGGCTGCCCGGCGTCGAGTCCGTGACCCTCGACTGGGGAGCGCAGGTGCGCGCCAGCGACCCGCGCGAGGGTCAGAAGCCGATCGAGGGCGTGCGCAATGTGATCGCCGTGGCCTCGAACAAGGGTGGCGTCGGAAAGTCGACCGTCGCCACCAACCTCGCCGTTGCCCTCGCCGCTACAGGGGCGAAGGTGGGTCTCGTCGACGCCGACATCACCGGCCCCAACATCCCCACCATGTTCGGTCTGGCCGCGGGACTCCAGGCGAACCAGACCGAGGGCCTGCGTCCGGTTGAGAAGTACGGCGTCGAGCTCGTGTCCCTCGGATTCCTCCTCCCCAAGGGAACGCCCGTCGTCTGGCGCGGACCCATGATCGGCAGCGCCGTCCGCCAGCTGCTGCACGACGTGCCCTGGGAGAACATCGACTACCTCATCATCGACCTGCCACCCGGCACCAGCGATGCTTCGATGAGCATGGCGCAGGAAGCGCCCATCGCCGGAGCCGTCATCGTTTCGACCCCACAGGATGTCTCGCTGGAGGACGCCATGAAGGCGGTCTCCATGTTCGAGAAGCTCGACGTGCCCGTGTTCGGCATGATCGAGAACATGAGCTACTTCATCGCCCCAGATACGGGCACGCGATACGACATCTTCGGGCACGGCGGTGCACGTGACGCCGCCGAGGAGCTCGGTATCGACTTCCTCGGCGAAATTCCCATAGAGCCCCAGATTCGCGAGGGCTCCGACCAGGGCGTACCGCTCGTGGTCGACAAGGGAGACTCGGCGTCAGCCGAAGGCTTCCGCGCAATCGCGGGAGCCGTCGCCGCCCGAATCAGTGTTCTGCAAAGGATGGGAACGTAACCCCACATGGCACTCAATTTTCTGACCGGCAGCCGCACCTCCGAGGAGGAGGCGCCGGAAGCAAACGAAACCGAAACCACAACGACCAACACCACCGACGAAGACGAGAGCCCCGCCCCCGCCCGGCGACGCCGCCGCGGAACGCGGGGTGGACGCTCGAGCGCGGCCAGGACCGCCGACGCGGCTGAGGCCGAAACCACCGAGGAGGAGCCGCCCGCCCCGAGGCGCGCCAGCTCCCGCCGCCGCGCCACCGAGGATGATGAGGAAGCGGCCCCGGCCCGACCTTCTCGCCGCCGCGCCCCCGCCAGGGCCAGCAGCGATGAGGACGAGGACGCCCCCGCGCCCCGCCCCTCTCGCCGCCGTGCCCCTGCCGCCAGGGCCAGCGAGGAAGACGACGCCCCGCCGCGACCAACCCGCAGGCGTGCACCCGCCGCGAAGGCGAGCGACCAGGAACCGGAGAAGGAGGCGCCCAAGCGTGCCGCCCCGCGCCGCCGTTCCCGCCCCGCCGCCGCCGAGGAAAACGGCGCTGATGCCGCCCTCCTGGACGCCCTGAAGGAGCAGACCGAGCAGCTTGCCCGCCTGGTCGAACTGCAGGAGCGCGCAATCGACCGGCTCTCCGGCAACGGCAAGGCTGGCCTCGGAACCATGCCCCGCGTCGGCGTCTTCGTCGACAGCGCGAACGTCGAGCTGGCGCGCGACCGCACTCGCGGTGGCAGGCCCATCGACTGGGGGCTCGTGCTGGATCGTGTGACCGAAGGCCGCCGCCTCGTCCGCGCCATAGCCTACTCCCCCGTGCACGATGACCCCGGCGTCAGCCGCGAGACCCAGCGCTTCGTCGAGCCGTTCCTCGGCAAGGGCTTCAAGATCGTGACCAAGCCGCTCAAGCGCTTCGCCGACGGCTCCATCAAGGCCAACGTCGACATCGAGCTCGCGCTCGACGTGATCACGATGGCCGACCGGCTCGACGTCGCCGTCCTCGCCTCCGGAGACGGTGACTTCCAGCACCTCGTCGAGGTCCTGCAGAGCCGCGGCATCCGCGTCGAGGTAGCAGGGCTCGGGCAGTCCGTGGCCGGCAACCTGAAGAGGGCCGCCGATCACTACATCGAGCTGGACTTCGCCCAGAAGAAGAAGTAGGCGCGCCTACCGCACGCCCGCGGCCTCCCGGTTCGGGTTGCCCCGTTCGCGCTCGATGATGTCGACGAGTTCGTCGACGGCCTCCTCGAGCGCGCCCTCGCGGTTCACGACCACGTAGTCGTTGTTGGGCGCGTCCGCGAGCTCTTCGTCGACCTCCGCGAGCCGTCGCGCGAGCGTCTCGGCCGTCTCCGTTTCGCGCGCGGTGAGCCGGGCGCGAAGCGCCTCGCGGCTCTCCGCCGTCAGTAGCACGAAAACGGCGCCTCGGAGCAGCCCCCGCAGGGAGCGGGCCCCCTGCAGGTCCGTGCGGACGAGGACGTCCCGTCCCTCCGCGAGGGGCCCCTCCAGCTCGCGTCGCTCCAGCCCCTTCAAGTCGTCGTAGACCTGCGCGTGCTCGATGAACTCGTTGGCTTCGATCTTGCGTCGAAACTCCTCGGGGGTGAGGAAGTGGTAGTCGACACCGTCGACCTCACCCTCACGCTTAAGGCGGCTGTTGCTGCTCGTGGCCCGGTGGATGCCCGTCCGTTCCCGCAGCCTCGCGATGACGGTGTCCTTCCCGACCCCCGAGGGGCCGTGCAGCACGATCACGAGGGGGCGGAGCTCCGCGCTCACGCCGTCTGCGCGGCCTCGGGCGCGGCGGCCTCGAGCGCCTGCCAGAAGTCCGGGTAGGAGACCGAGACGGCGTCGTTCTCGATGCGCGTCTCCCCGCTGGCGAGCGCTCCGGCGACCGCGCCGAGCATACCCATGCGGTGGTCGTTGGCGGCGTCGAGTCGGGCGCCGTGGAGCTGGCTCGGTCCCTCGACGACGAAGCCGTCCGCCGTCGCCTCGATCGAGGCGCCCAGGGCCGCCAGCATCGTCACCACCGTCTCGATGCGGTTCGACTCCTTCACGATCAGCTCCTCCGCCTCCCGCACCACCGTGGTTCCGTGGGCGAAGCAGCCAAGCAGGGCGACCAGCGGCAGCTCGTCGATGGCCCGCGGAATCTCGTTGCCCTGCACCGTCACGCCGCTCAGCGTGGAGGAGCGCACCACGAGGTCGGCCACCGGCTCGCCGCTCGTCTCGCGTTCCTCCTGCAGTTCGATTGAGGCGCCCATGCGCCCGAGGATGTCGAGCAGGCCGGTGCGCGTCGGGTTGATGCCGACCCCCTCGATGTGGAGCTCGGCGTCCGGGTGGCAGGCCCCCAGCACGAGCCAGGGAGCGGCGCTGGAGATATCGGCGGGAACGCGCATGCCCAACGGCTGGAGGCGCCCCGGGCGGCGGACTGTCACCGTTCGCCCCTCCCGCGCGACGGGGGCGCCCATCGCTGCCAGCATCTTCTCGGTGTGGTCACGCGTGGGGACCGGCTCCGTAATCCGCGTCCGGCCCTCCACGGAGAGCCCCGCCAGCAGCAGCGCCGACTTCACCTGCGCACTGAAGACGGGCATCTCGTACTGGATGGCCCGCAGGTTCCCGCCTCGGATGGCGATGGGGGCGAGGGTATCGCCACGCCGGGCGCTGATGCGGGCGCCCATGCGGCGCAGCGGCTCGATCACGCGCCCCATCGGGCGGGTGCGCAGGGAGTCGTCTCCCGTCAGCACGCTGAAGAGCGGTTGGGCCGCGAGCAGCCCCGTCAGGAGCCGCATCGTCGTGCCGCTGTTGCCGCAATCGAGGGTGTCGTCGCTTTCGTAGAGACCGTGCAGCCCCGCCCCCCGGATACGAGCCTCCGTGGAGCCCGCGGGCCAGTCGATCTCGACCCCGAGGGCGGCCATGCACGCCGCCGTCGAGCGCACATCGTCTGAGTCGAGCAGGTTCTCGACCCGCGCCTCGCCCTCGGCGATGCCGTTGAGGATGAGGGCCCGGTGCGAAATGGACTTGTCGGGCGGAACGCGCAGGGTGGCGCGCAGGCGGCCGGGGCTTCGGACCCTCACCGGTTGGGGCGTTCGCCCCGGCGGCGGGCGGCTTCGCGCTCCCGTTCTTCGCCCCGGTTCAGTTGCTCCTTCAGCCGCCCGTACAGGTAGGCCCCCATGAACATCTGCCCGATCATGTCGCCGGAGCGTGGCGTTTCCGTGCCTTCCTTCGGGATCTGGCGGCCAACGAGGCGGTCGTCGAAGACGAAGCGCTCCAGCCGCGCCCGCGTGAAGAGGCTCTCGATGAGGGCGTCGGCCCCTGTCGCGGCTGACTCATCCCCGTCGTCGGGAAGCTCGATGCCCTCCGCCAGCTGCTCCGTCTCTTCATCGCTCAGTTCGAGTGCCTCGATGATCGTGTCGAGCTCGCCCTGGTAGCGCCGCAGCCAGGAGAGGATGGCGGTGCGGTTGGTGCCGACGATGCTGGTCGCCATTTCCGGGTCGCCCATTACCAGGCGCGTCATGTCGCGGAAGCCGGGCCCCGCGAGCTGCTCCGCGTCCTCCCAGAAGGCGCTGTCCCGCACCAGCTTGAAGAGCGCGACCGAAAGCAGCAGGGGCACGTGGCTCACCGCCGCCACGACCTCGTCGTGCTCGGCCGGGTCGACGTAGATCGGTACCGCCCCCGCCTGCTCGATCATGCCCAGCACGACCCGTACCGAAGACTCACTCGCGACGGCCGACGGAGTCACCGCCCAGGCCGCCCCCTGGAACAGGTCGATGCTCGCGGCGGAGGGGCCGCTGCGCTCGGAGCCGGCCATCGGATGCGTGCCGATCACGCTCACCCGGTTGCTGTACACCTCATGGGCCTTCGCCATGAAGGACGCCTTGGTGCTGCACGTGTCCGTGATGATGGTCCCTTCCGAGACGTGGGGCTCCATCGCCACCAGCATCTCCTCGGCCGCGCGCGAGGGCACGGCGAGCACGATCATGCTCGCGTCCCGCACCGCCTCGTCGAGGTAGCGGACCGTGTCGTCGACCGCGCCCATCTCCCTGGCCGCACGAGCGTTCTGGCGGCTGCGATCGACGCCCACGACCTCGTACTTGCGGTCCTTGCGGGCCATCAGGTTCAGGCCAACCGAGGCCCCGATGAGGCCCGTGCCAATGATGACGATCTTCGATTCTCTGGAGTCGGCCATGCGTGTTCCGTCGCGATTCAGGTAGCGGCGTCGGCGCGCTGCAGGAGGGCTAGCATAGCATCCTGCCCTGCCGGCCGATGGTGCAGGCGCGTGAGCTCGACCACCCGCGGCGAGGCCCCCGCGGCGACCAGCAGCTCCGCCCCTCGCTGGCTGTGTGTGCGGCTGCGCGCGAGCGCCCGGCGCATCTCGAAGCGTGACGCCTCGGCGGCGACGAGCGGCTCCGGCAGCCACTCCGTGAGCACGTGCATGATGCGATCGCGCGTCCGCTGGGCGCCTTTGCCCGCGTCGTGCAGCAGGGCCGCCACGAGCAGATCGTGGTCGCTGGCGTGGCCGTGCTCGATAAGCCAGCGGGTCGTGCTTGCCGAGTGGCGCTGGTCCCGCGGCTCCTGTGCACCGAAGAGCCCCAGCAGGTCTCCAGCCAGGAACTCGCGCGCCAGCGCAAGGTCGTCGGCATCGGGACCGATGGAGGCCTCGCGGACCTGGCGGACACGGTCGAGCATCAGGTGATGACCTCCAGGAAGAGGTCTGCCGCCCCGTCGAAGATCCACAGGATCGGGCTGTACTCGGGCGCGATGAAGCCGATGAGGATCAGCCCGATCAGGAGCGCCGGGCCCCACCGGCTGAGCGACGCCAGCGGCCGCGCCAGTTCGTCCGGCAGCACCCCGAGGAGCACCTTGAAGCCGTCCAGTGGGTGAATGGGGATCAGGTTGAAGACCCCGAGGATGACGTTCAGGAACGCGATCAACAGGAGGAACGTCCCCAGTATCTGGGTGCCGCTCGCCAGCTCGATGTAGTCGAACGAGATGGGCTCGACCCACCCGAAGATGAGCGGAATCGAGGCGATGAACGCGAACACGAAGTTCGAGATCGGCCCCGCCACCGCCACGAGCATGTTGCCGCGCTTCACCCCCACGCGCAGCCGGTAGGGGTTGACCGGTGTCGGCCTTCCCCAGCCGATCCCCACGACGAACAGCAGGATCGTCCCCATCGGGTCGAGGTGGGCGAGCGGGTTCAACGTAAGCCTGCCCTGTTTCGCGGCCGTGTCGTCGCCGAGTTCGTTCGCCGCCCACGCGTGGCTGAATTCGTGGAAAGCGATGCCCGTGACCAGCGCGATCGCGATCGCCCCCAGGTAGGCGAAGAACGCCGCCGGGTTCTCGCGGAGCACGTCGATGAGCTGGAAGATCACGCTTCGTTCATGCTAGCAGCCGCCCGCTTGGCGGCTACGCCGGGCCTTTCCCGGACCGTTCCGAGCATTGACCGATCGCGGGGTGCTTGCTAGGTTCGCAATGGTGTTCTCCGGCGAACCACACCGTTCGCCGGAGGTGCGGGGATACTCCTGCGCCTGCTGAGACGGTCCCGGTCGAGCGGGTCCAGGTCCTCGGTACGGCTCCAGTCGTAGATCCCCACACCCATGAACGCACCATCCTTCCGCCGCCGCCTTACCCCCTTGCTGGCCCGCTCGCGAGCAGTTGCCGGGCGCCTGCGCGCGCGCGCCGCGCAGGATCGCCGGCGCCCGTTCGCGGTCCTCGCGCTGGCCGTGGTGCTCCTCGGTGTGGCGACCGCGGCGCTGCTCGCGCAGAGCGGCGGTCCCCCGCGGACCGCCTTCGCCGGCGCCGCCAGCGGCCAGTACGCGGTTGTGGCGAAGAACACCGGTGCAGCCACCGTCGTCACCGTGGTGGGCGCGACTTCGAGCGCCGCCCCCATCGAGATCGCGACCATTCCCCACCTGCCGGGATTTAGCCTGCGCGGCGCCGTCTCGCCCACGGGCCGCCACGTCGCCCTGCTCACGCCCGATAGCGCCATCGCGGGCCGGCCCCTGGCGGCCCTGATCGCGCTCGACCTGGAGACGGGCCTCTCCCTCCGGCTCGCCGAGGACCTTGAACCCCTCCAGGACGTCCTCTGGACCCCCGACGCGACCGCCCTGGTTGTCACCCGCAACGTGCGCACGGCGGCCGGGGAGCCCGGTGTGGCGGTGGCCCGCGTCGGGTTCGACGGCACGGAATCCGTGCTCGAGACCCACCTGGGCGCGGGCATGGTCGCGCCGGTCGGGTTCGACGCGCAGGGGCGCCTGCTGGCCGTCCGCATCGACGGTCGTGGCTCGACCCTGACGCGCGACGGCGCCGAGATCCTCTGGCTGAGCACCCATGTCACCCGCGACTGGGCCCTCAGTCCCGACGGCGCCCGTCTGGCCTTCGTCGAGGTGAACCTGTGGGAGGGACTGCGCTACCTCCCTCACGTCGTCTCCATTGACGGGGGCGGTGGCGGCGGCGTCACCGCCGCGTCGACACCGACGGAGCAGGCGCTCGGCGTGGCCTGGTCCCCCTCGGGTGAAGCGCCCAGCTTTGGCAGCGAGCCGCCCGCGCTGCCTCCGGGCAGCGTCAGCGCGCAGGGTCCGGCCGGATTCGATGTACCCCTCGCCTACAGCCGCGACGGCGCCGCCCTCGCCGTCCACCACTGGAGCGGCTACAGCTTCGACGAGCCGGGAACCCCCCGGCTCGAGATCCTGAGCGGGTTGGGGCGGCAGTCACTAGACGGATTTTCGAGGTTCTTCGGATGGTCCGCGCGTTAGCGGCGCTGGCCGTGGCCGCAGCCGTCCTCATGGTCGTTTTCTCGGGGCGGGACGACGGGGCGGAGGCGCAAGCCTGCTTCGGCATCGAGCCCTTCGAGTTCGACACCTACGAGGCCTACGACAACGCCGGCCTCTACCTCGCTGCGATCGAGCTGGCCGCTGCGGGCGAGGCGGTCACCTTCCTGACGACGCCATCCGGTGAGCCCCACAACCTCGAGTACCCCGGCCTGCTCACGGGCTCCCGCGACGAGCGCCTCGGGCAGGAGCCCGACACCTCCCTGCGCATCCCGCCGACGCTGCTGAAGGCCGTGGTCTGGGTCGAGTCCGAGTTTGCCCACGCGAACAGCAACGTCCCCTGGGGGGGTGTCGGCCCCGTCCAGCGCTCCTTCGACTGCGGATTCGGCCTCGGCCAGATCACCTCCGGCATGGAGAACCACTCGGGCAGCCCCAACGCCAAGCAGGCGCTCGTGGGCACCCACTTTGTCTTCAACGTCGCCGAGGCCGCGCGCATGCTCGCCCAGAAGTGGAATGACGTGTCCGTGCCCATCGCCGGCGACGGCGACCCCGCCAATCTGGAGGACTGGTACTACGCCGTCTGGGCCTACAACGGTCTCTTCCTCACGAACCACCCCCTGTACGACTTCGACCACCAATCCCAGTGGCTGTCCTGGTGGGACTCGAGCCAGTACCCCTTCCGCGACCCGCTCCGGGGCGAGGTCTGGCACTGCGACGACACGACGTCCCCCACCTGGATCAGCTCGGGCTACGGCGCCACCCCCTGGTTCGACTATGGCGACTACACCTATCCCGAGCGCGTCTACGGCTGCATGCGCTATCCGCCCGAGTACCCCGCCCGGTTGTACGACGACCCCGAGTACGCCCCCACCCCCTGGCCAGAGCCCGTGCCCACGGAGACCCCGGTAGCGCAAGAAGGCGGCGACGAGGTCGCAAGCGAAGCCGGCGAGGGCGACGAAACAACGACCGACGAGGAGACCGCGGAGGAGGCGACCCCCGAGCCCACCCCCACGCCTGAGGCCGCGCCCGCTGGCGACCCCTGGCCCGCGCCCGGACCCGACGGCATCCCCCGGCTCTGGCCGCCGGTGCAGGTCAACATGCCCGACTTCACCATCCCCGCCGTGGCGGCCGCGTTCTCACCCCAGGTCTACTTCCCCTGCTCCGACTCCTTCTGGTACGACGGCTGTCCCGCCCTGCACTTCCCCACCTCCTTCCCCGACCTCGGCATCGAACCCCACCAGGACCCCACGCCTCCGGTCGACACGAGCCTGCGCGCCCGCCTCATCGGAGCGCCCGACTTGCGGGTGACCGCTCCCGGTGATGTTTCCATCGCGATCGACGAGGAGGGCATCCCCGGCAGCGTCGAGGTCAGGATCGAGAACCGCGGCACCTGGATCGGTCCCTATCGCATCGAGACGTCCGCCCCATGGATCCTCGTGCAGCGTTCCGGCGGGGACGATCGCATCCACGGCGGCGTCGCCATCGGCGCCGAGACCACGGTCTGGATCTGTCGGGCCATGTACTGCGGTAAGGATGTCACCAGTGAGGGGCACGTCGCCCACCTCGAGATCACGCTCGACCTCGAAGAGTTACCCGAAGGCGAAGCCGTAACCGGCTACGTCCTGATCGAGCCCCTGGTCGGCATGGGCGAAACGAAGCGCATCGTCGTGCACGCGGGCTCGGGCGTCGAAGAGACCACCAGCGCCGAAGAGAACGAAGAGGATGGGCTGAAGCTCAAGCACCGTATCGTCATCCCCAACGTGGGCAAGGACGAGGAGTAGCCGGCCCCAGGCCCGACCGGGCTAGCCGCGAGGCAGCCCCAGGCCCCGTGTGGCGATGATGTCGCGCTGGATTTCCCCGGCGCCGCCCGCGATCGGTCCCGACACCGCGAGCAGGTACGAGGTTTCGACCCGGCCATGAAGCTGCGCCCACTTCGAGCCCGGCGCCAGCTGCCCGTAGCCGCCCATCAGGTTCACGCCCGCGTTCGCGACCTTGATGCCGTACATCGCGAACCACACCTTGCCGATGCTCGCCTCGTAGTTCGGCACCTCGCCCTTCGATTGCAGCCACGCCGTCCGGTACGCCACCAGCCGCCCGATCTCGCCCTCGGCGTAGAGCCCCGCGAGCTTGTTGCGCACGTGGATGTCGTCCCAGGGGCGCAGGCCGCCGTGCTCCTCCTTCGCCCAGCGAATGAGGTCGGCCACCGTGCGCCGCGCCCCGCTGATGGCGGCGATGTTCGAGCGCTCGTAGTCGAGCACCGTCATCGCGACGCGCCAGCCGTTGTTCTCGCCGCCCAGCAGGTCGTCGGCGGGCACGCGCACGTCCTCGAAGAACACCTGGTTGAAGTCGTTCCGGTAGGCGATGTTGGGCACCGGCTGCACGGTCACGCCGGGGGCGTGCATGTCCAGGATGAAGGCGCTGATGCCCCGGTGCTTCTGCACCTCCTGGTCCGTCCGCGCCAGCACGATCATCTTGTCGGCGAGGTGTGCGTTCGAGGTCCAGATCTTCTGGCCCTGGATCACGTAGTCGTCGCCGTCGCGAACCGCCCGCGTCTGGAGCGAGGCCAGGTCGCTGCCGGTCTCCGGCTCGCTGAACCCCTGGCAGTACCAGGCGTCCCCAGAGGCCATCTCCGGGAGGAGTCGCGACTTCTGCTCCTCCGTGCCGTGCACGAGCACCGTCGGACCCGTGATGCCGATGGTGAACAGCCGCCCGCCCGAAGGTGCGCGGTGATAGGCCAGCTCCTCGTTCAGCACCATCTGCTCGAGGGCGGTTGCGCCCATCCCGCCGTACTCCTTCGGCCAGGGAGGCGCCAGCCAGGTCCGCTCGCCGAGCTTCCGCATGAACTGCCTCGCGAAGGGCGCCTGCTCCTCGTTATCGAAGAAGTCGTCGTCGCCTTCGAAGTCCTCGGGAATCTCCGCGCGCAGGAACTCGACGAGCTCGCCGCGCCAGCGCTCGGTCTCGGTCGGCAGGTGGAAATCCATGGGAGCGCTAGTCTACAGCCGCCGCCGTTAGCCGCTGGCGTCGCGCTTGGGTACGATCAGGCCCTGCGCGGTGGGCGTAGCGTAGTGGTTAACGCGTCAGGTTGTGGCCCTGAAGATCGAGGGTTCAAATCCCTCCGTCCACCCCAGCACTCTCCTTCGCTTCGGCGGCCGGCGTAACCACGCGGTCCAGATGCCACTGCCCTCTTCTTGCAGCCAATTGCAACTGCAACCCTCGGACGGTACGCTGCCCGTCGTGCCCCTCCACGCGACCACCGGCGCCTTGAGACGGCTCGCCCTCGCGGCGCTGCTGATCCTGCTTCCTGGCGCGTTGGCCGTCGCCTGCGGCGGCGGCGATACCGCCCCGGCAAGCGACGGCGAGACCGCTTCCACCATCCATGTCGTGACGACCGTCTCGCCCATTCGCAACATCATCGAGAACGTCGGCGGCGACCGCGTCAGCGTGACCGCCATCGTCCCCGAAGGCACGAACTCCCACACCTTCGAACCCGCCCCCTCCGTCGCGCAGGACATCGCCCGCGCAGACCTCATCGTCGCCAACGGCCTCAATCTCGAGCTCCCCGCGCTTGAACTCGCCGAGGCGAACCGCCGGGACGGCGTCGAGATCGTGCTGCTCGGGGAAGCCACCGTGACGCCTGACGAGTACGTCTACGACTTCTCCTTCCCCCGCGACGGCGGCGACCCCAACCCCCACCTCTGGACCGACCCCATCCTTGCCGGCGAATACGCCGCCCACGTGCGCGATGCGCTTACCCGCCTCGACCCCGACAACGCCAGCTACTACGCCGCCAACACCGCCGCCTTCGTCGCCCGCCTGCAGCAGCTCGACGAGGCCATCAGGGAGGCCGTGGCCACCGTGCCCGAGGCGCAACGCGTGCTCCTCACCTACCACGACTCCTTCCCCTACTTCGCCCCCCGCTACGGCTTCACGATCATCGGCGCGATCCAGCCGTCCGACTTCTCCGAGCCCTCCCCCCGCGAAGTCGCCGACCTGATCAAGCAGATCCGCGCCTCGGGAGCGCCCGCCATCTTCGGCTCCGAGGTCTTCCCCTCCGAGGTGCTGGACACGATCGCGAGCGAGGCCGGCGCCGTGCAGGTCGCCACCCTGCGTGACGACGACCTCCCTGGCGACCGCGGTGATCCGGAGAACACCTACCTCGCCATGATGGTCGAGAACGTCCGCACCATCGTGACCAGCCTCGGCGGCGACGCCTCCGCCCTCGATGGCTTCGACGTGAGCCTTAGCTGGACCCCCTTCGAGGAGTACGCCGGTGGTTGAGCTTGCCCCCAGCGCCCCCGGACACCGCCCGCCGCCCCATCCCGATGGCGAACCCCTGGTGGAGCTCCGCGACCTGAGCACGGGCTACGAGCGCACGCCCGTGCTCCAGAACGTCGACTTCACCCTGCGGCGCGGCGAGTTCGCCGGCGTCGTCGGGCCGAGCGGGTCGGGCAAGACGACCCTGCTGCGCGCCATCGCCGGCCAGACTCGGCGCTTCGCCGGCGCCATCGAGGCGACGCCGCGAGCCGGGGAGCGCGCCCTCCGGCTCGGCTATGTGCCCCAGGTCGAGGCCATCAACTGGAACTTCCCCCTCACGGTCGGCCAGGCCGTCCTGCTGGGACGCTGGCGGGAGATGGGCTGGCGGCCCTGGCCCCGCCGCCATGACCGCGAGCTGCTCGCGAACATCCTCGAGCGGCTCGGCATCGGGCACCTCGCGAACCGGCAGATCAGGGCGCTCTCGGGAGGCCAGCAGCAGCGCACCTTCCTCGCCCGCGCCCTCATCGGCGACCCCGACCTCCTCCTCCTTGACGAACCCACCAGCGGCGTCGACATCAAGACGCGCCACGAGATCATGCACCTCCTCGGCGAGCTGAACCGCGCCGGCACCACCATCCTCATGTCCACCCACGACCTCAACGCCGTCGCCACCCACCTCCCCCGCCTCGTCTGCGTGGGCGAGGGCGCCCTCGTCGCCGACGGCTCCCCCGAGGAGGTGCTCACGCCCGAGGTCCTGCGCCGCACCTACGGCGCCGAGATGCTCGTGCTGCGCCGCGGCGATGCCATCTACGTCGTCGAGCACCTCGACGACGCCATGACCGGCGACGCCGAGGAGACCCCCGTCCCCGTGGCCCCCGTGGGCGGCTAGCCGTGGGCGATCTGACCGAGCCGTTCCAGTTCGAGTTCTTTGTGCGCGGCATGGTAGCCGCCACGCTGGTTGGCCTGCTGTGCGGAGCCGTCGGCGTGTACGTCGTGCTCCGCAGCCTCGCCTACATCGGCCACGGGCTCGCGCACAGCATTTTCGGCGGGGCCGTCGTCTCCTTCGTCTCCGGCATCAGCTTCTATATCGGCGCGACGCTCTGGGGCGTGTTCACCGTCCTCCTCATCAACGCCGCCGCCCGCCGCCGCCAGATCGGCGGAGACGCCGCCATCGGCATCATCACCACCTGCGCCTTCGCCCTCGGTGTCGCCCTGATCAGCCGCCACGGCCAGTTCACCCGCGACTTCGACGCAGCGCTCTTCGGCGAGATTCTGGGCATTACCAGCGGCGATCTCGCCGTCATCGGTGGGGTCCTCGTCCTCGCCGCTGCCGTCGTCTTCGCCTTCTGGAAGCAGCTCCTCTTCACCACCTTCGACTCTGACGTCGCCAGCACCTACGGCGTTCCCGTCCCCTGGGTGGAGGCGCTCTTCTCGCTCGTGCTCGCGGCGACCGTGATCGCCTCCCTCCAGGTGCTCGGCGCGACCCTGATAGCAGCCGCCCTCGTCATCCCCCCCGTCACCGCCCGCCTCCTGACCGACTCATTCACCCGCATGTTCACGCTGGCCGCCTTGCTGGGCGGGGCCAGTGGGCTCGTCGGCGTGTACGTCTCCTGGTTCATCGACGTCTCCTCCGGCGCGACCGTCGTGCTCCTGCAGGGCGCGCTCTTCGCCCTCGCGCTGGTCTGGGCGGTCGCCCGCTCGCGCTGGCCCGGCAGCGGCAGCGGCGAGCGCCTCGCCGCCATCGAAGGCGCCGCCATCGACTGACCGCGATGACTGCTCGGTAGCAGGGGTGAGAACGCGGTGCCGAGTCACCCTGCACCTACTGCAACCGCGCTCAACGCCGTTCTCTGCAGGTCGGGACGGGGCGTTGACTGGCGGAACAGCAGAAAACTATCCTGCGCCGACGCTATAGGTAGCGCCTAGATCTCACCCTAACGGCTCTCTTGGACGTATTGGCATGGGAATCAACATTGTGGTGGCTGTGACCGACTACGACTGGTACACCACTCTCCGCGCCCGGCCAGAGTTGACGGAGATCAATTTCTGGTCTCCTTCGGCTCGTGGCTTCCAAGCTCTGCGCGAGGGTGAGCTCTTCCTCTTCAAGCTGCACGCCCCGCATAACAAGATCGTCGGAGGCGGCATTTTCGCGTACTCCAACACACTACCTTCCTCACTCGCTTGGGAGGCCTTCGGGGAAGGGAACGGTGCGCGCTCCCTTCTTGAGATGCGAGATCGCATCGTCAAGTACCGGCGTGGGCAACCGGAAAGGGCGGGGGAGTTTGACATAGGATGCCGGGTTCTGACCCAACCATTCTTCTTTGACGAGAGCGACTGGATCGACCCTCCAGCATCGTGGAAACCAAACATCGTGACCTATAAGGGCTTCGACACCGACAGTGAGGAAGGTCGGCGCCTTTGGACCGCAGTGCAAACGGCGATTCGCAGCTCAGGGGTGGTGGCCCGAGAAGAGGAACCTGCTCGTTTCGGAGACCCTCAGGTTGTACAGCCCCGCCTCGGCCAAGGGCTGTTTCGGGTGAGAGTGACAGACCTCTATGGCCGACGCTGCGCCGTTACAGGGGAGCGAACTCTGCCGGCGCTCGATGCGGCACACATTGTTCCCTACGCCCAAGGTGGAACCCATGACGCCAATAACGGGCTCTTGCTACGCCGTGATGTTCACAGCCTGTTCGATGCTGGGTATGTCACAGTGACCCCTTCCTTCCAGTTCAGAGTCAGCAGGATGATTGAAGCGGAGTTTAGGAATGGACGTTCCTACTACACCTTGGACGGGAGCCGGATCCGGGTCCCCGATCGTGAGGAACTGAGACCTGCTCAAGATGCACTCGCCTGGCACAACGAAACCCTGTACCGGGGCTAGGTTGGGAGAACCGTCTGGCTCGCGCTGGCCCGGCACGGGCACCGGTGAGCGCCTCGCCGCCATCGAAGGTGCCGCCATCGACTGACCCGTGACCCTCTGGGACATAAACGGCAGCCCCCGCTTCAGGCTGTCGAAGGGTGACGTAACCGCCCCCGTTGATGGGGGATCGCGCCGGTAGAGTTTCCATCGGCCGGCCCGTCGCAAAATTCCCCGCGAAAGCCCTCGAAAGGCGACTCTCCACGGGGTACGATGAGCCGCACACCAAAATGTTCACGCACTTACACACGCACACCGAATTTTCGCTTCTCGACGGACTGTCCCGCATCCCCCAGCTCCTCGATCGCGCGCAGGAACTGCGGATGGAAGCCATCGCGATGACGGACCACGGCGCCCTCTACGGCGCGCTCGATTTCTACCGGGAAGCGAAGGAGCGCGGCATCAAGCCGATCATCGGGCTTGAGGCCTACGTCGCCCCCGAGTCACGCCACAGCCGCACCCGCGAGCGCCAGCCCTACCACCTCACGATGCTCGCCCGCGACCTGACCGGCTACCGCAACCTCCTCCAGCTGGTCACCAAGTCCAACCTGGAGGGCTTCTACTACAAGCCCCGCATCGACCGGGAGCTGCTCGAGCAGCACAGCGCCGGCATCACCGTCCTCAGCGGCTGCCCCTCCAGCGAGTTCTTCGAGCGGCTGAGCGAAGGCGACCGCGACGGCGCGATCGAGATCGCGCGTTGGTACCGCGAGGTCTTCGACGGGCACTACGCGCTCGAGGTGCAGGAGCACGGTGTCGAGCGCTTCAGCCGCGTCAACCCCGAAATCCTCTCCATCGGCCGCGAGCTCGACATCCCCGTCGTCGCCACCAACGACGGGCACTTCACGCGCGCGGGCGAAGCCGAGGCGCACGACGTCCTCCTCTGCATCGGCACGAACGCCACCGTCGATCAGGAGGACCGCTTCCGAATCGACGGCGAGGGTTACTACCTCCGCAGCGACGAGGAGATGCGTGCGCTCTTCCCCGAAACCCCCGAGGTCATCACCAACACGGAGATGCTCGCCGCGGCCTGCGACCTCGAGTTGAGCTTCGATCGCGCGCTCCTGCCCGAGCCGGATACCCCCGACGGGGTCACCAACGACGCCTACCTGCGCCAGCTTTGCCGCGATGGCCTCACCGGTCGCGTCGGAACGCTCACGCGCGAGCTGGAGCAGCGCCTCGACTACGAGCTCGACGTGCTCCGCGAGACCGGCTTCACCGACTACTTCTTCGTCGTCAAGGAGATCTCCGATTTCGCCCGCAAGGAGCGCATCCCCATGGGCATGCGCGGCTCCGCGGCCGCTTCGCTGGCCCTTTACTCGCTCGGCGTCACCGACATCGACCCCGTCGCCAACAACCTCGTCTTCGAGCGCTTCCTCAATGTCGAGCGCCGCCAGATGCCGGACGTGGACTTCGACTTCGCCGACGACCGCCGCGACGAGGTCATCCGCTTCGCCTACGAGCGCTTCGGCGAGGACAAGGTCGCCCAGATCATCACTTTCGGAACCCTCGGCGCGAAGGCCGCCATCCGCGACGTCGGCCGCGCCCTCGGCATGACCTACGCCGATACCGACCGCGTCGCCCGCTACGTCCCCAACGCCCTCCACATCACCCTCGAGGACGCCCTCTCCCAGTCCAGTGACCTCAAGGAGGCGTACGACACGGACGCGCAGGTGAAGCGTCTTGTCGATATGGCGCAGCAGCTCGAGGGCGTCGCCCGCCACGCCAGCACGCACGCCGCGGGAGTCGTCATCTCCCGCGAACCGCTGGCCGAGGTCGTCCCGCTCCAGCGCACCGGTCGCGGCGACGAGCACGCCATCCCCACCACCCAGTTCGCGATGGAGCAGGTCGATGCGATGGGTTTGCTCAAGGTCGACTTCCTCGGCCTCTCGAACCTGACCATCCTCGGCCGTGCCGTCGACCTCGTCCGCGAGACAACCGGCGTCGAAGTCGACCTGCTCAAGCTCCCCGAGGCGGACCCGGCGACCATGGACACGCTCGGCCGCGGTGAAACGTTCGGCGTGTTCCAGCTGGAGTCGGCCGGCATGCGGCGCTACGTCCAGGAGCTGAAGCCCAAGAGCGTCGCCGAGATTTGCGCCATGGTCGCCCTCTACCGCCCCGGCCCCATGGCCCACATCCCCACCTACATCCGCGCCAGCCACGGCGACGAGGCCATCCAGCACCCCCATCCCGACCTGGCCGAGATCCTCGCCGATACCCACGGCGTCATCGTCTACCAGGACCAGGTGCTCCAGATCGCCCAGCGATTCGCCGGCTACACGCTGGGCGAGGCGGACGTGATGCGGAAGGCGATGGGCAAGAAGAAGGCCGAGGTGATGGCGGCCGAGAGCTCGCGCTTCATCGAGGGGGCGGTGGCGAACGGCTACCCCGAGGACCGGGCGAAGGCCGTCTGGGAGCTCATCGAGCCGTTCGCAGGCTACGCCTTCAACAAGGCCCATGCCTGGTGCTACGGGAACATCGCCTACCAGACCGCCTACCTCAAGACGAACCACCCGGTCGAATACCTGACCGCCGTTCTCCAGCTTGCCGGCAGCTCCCCCGACCCCTTCGAGCGCATCGCCCAGGCCGTCGCCGAGTGCACCCGGCTCGGTATCGAGGTGCTCCCCCCCGACATCAATGCCAGCAAGAAGACGTTCGCCGTCGAGCACCGCGACGACGGCTCGCTTGGGATCCGCTTCGGCCTCGGCGACATCAAGAACGTCGGCCCGGCGGCGGTCGAGGGCATCATCGCCGTCCGCGAGAAGGACGGCGCCTACCGGGACGTGGACGACTTCTGCAAGCGCGCCGACCTCGAAGGGGCCACCAGCCGAACCATCGAGCACCTTGCACTCGCCGGCGCCCTCGATGAAATCGGCGACCGGGGCACTTTGCGCGCCAACAGCGAGCGCATCGCCAACCTCGCCAAGCGCGAACGCGAACTCCGCGACAGCGGCCAGTCGACCATGTTCGACCTCTTCGGCAGCGAGGTGGACACGCCCATGCCCGCGCTTGAGCTCATCGACGCTCCACTCGACCAGGACGAGCGGCTGCGCCAGGAGAAGGAGCTGCTCGGCGTGTACCTCAGCGAGCACCCCTTCCGCCGCGCCGCCCAGGAGCTCGCCGCCCACAACCCCGTCCAGCTCGCCGACCTCTCCCTGGAGCTTGCCGGCCAGACCGTGCGCGTCGCGGGGATGATCACGCAGGTCACCGTCCGCTACACGCGCGATAACCGCCGCTACTACCTGGTCACGCTCGAGGACCTGTCCGGCCGGGCCGAGCTCGCGGTCTGGAGCGACGTGCTCGAGATCTCCAGCGAGGACACCTGGGCCGAGGGTCAGATCGTGCTCGCGTCGGTGGACTGCCGCGACCGTGGCGACCGGCTCAACCTGAGTGCCCGCCGAGCCGCCCCCTGGGATGCGACCGAGGGCACGCTCATCGGCTTCCGTCCGGAGGAGTGGCAGGTGGAACCGCGCCGTGGTGGCGGCCGCCGCCGTCCCCCCGCCCAACGATCCCCCGCGCCCCAGACCCCGCCCCCCGCTGCCGCCCGCCCCGCGAACGGAAACGCCAATGGCGCCTCCCCTCCACCACCGCCTCCCGCCGCCACGACGGAAGCCGAGTCTCCGGCGGTGCGCTCGCCGGTCGGGCGCGACTCCGCCCAGCTCGTCATCACCATCTACGAAACAGAGGACGAGATGACCGACAAGGCCCTGCTGAGCAGCGTCGCGGCGCTCCTGCAGGACCGCCCGGGCTCGGACGAGGTGCGCCTCGTCATCCACGACACCGACGGCCTGGAGCAGGAGTTCGACCTGGAGCGCGCGGCCGTCAGCGAGGAGCTCGCCCGCAGCATCGAGAAGGTGCTCGCGGCGAACAAGGGGACCGCGCGCCTCTCGCGCAGCCGCCAGCTGGCCGCCGCGGGGGCCGGCGGCTAATTACTCCGGCGGGCGCGCGCGGCGCTCTTGCGCGCCGTCCGCCGTCTCGCCGAGGAGCGCCTCGATCTGCCCCAGGTGGGCGGCGTCGTGCCCCGCCCAGATCTGGACGAACTGCGCGACGGTGATGGGTTCGTCGCGGGGACCGGGGGCGGTGCGCTCCCAGTCGGACTCGCGCATGGTCGCGATCAGGTTCAGCGACGCCTGCCGCTGTAGCGCAAAGTCGCCCAGCAGCACGCTCTTGTCGTCGCGCTCCTGGTTACGCTCGCGCTCCCACTCGTCCGGCGGGAGGAAGTAGAGGGTGGGGTTTGGCTCGGCGATCAGCCGCTCCAGCCCCACGCGGAACTCCAGCATCTCCGCGTCGCGCAGGTGCGCGAGCACGACGCGCGCCGACCACTCGCCTTCCGGGGCGGCGTCGAGCACGTCGTCGCCGGCCTCGACGGTGAGGTGGGCGAGCCTGGTCGGGGTGGCCGCGAGCTGGCCCAGTGCTCGCTCGAGTTCAGGGTTGTCTGGCATGCACGGATTCTAGCCGCCCCGAGGCTCGCGGCCCGGCCGGGGAGCGCCTGAGCGCGACCGCGGCGATAATCGCGCGGTGCAGCCGACCGAGGGGCGCGTGCAGGTGAACGGCGTGGAGCTCGCCTTCTTCGGGCGCGAGGGTCGCGAACCGACCGTCCTCTTCGCCCACGCGACGGGGTTCCACGCCCGTTGCTGGGACGCCATCGCCGAGCCCCTCGACCAGCGCAGCATCGCCCTCGACCTGCGCGGCCACGGCCGCAGCGAGAAGCCCGAGCCGCCCTATCCATGGAGCGACGTCGCCGACGATGTCGCTGCCTTCTGCGAGACCCTCGACCTGCGTGGCGCCATCGGTGTGGGCCACTCGAAGGGTGGCGCCGCTGTCGCCGCCGCAGCCGCCCTTCGACCCGGCACCTTCTCGGCGCTCCTCCTCGTCGACCCCGTCCTGATGAAACCGTCCCTCTACGAGCGCGAGCCCGCGTTCGAAGCCGAGCACTTCGTGGCCCGCCGGCGCAACGAGTGGTCCTCGCCCGACGAGATGGTCGCGAGCTTCGCGGGCCGCGACCCGTTCCGTCGCTGGGAGCCCCGCGTCCTCCGCGACTACTGCGAGCACGGCCTCCTCCCCGCGCCCGCTGGCGAGGGCTACGTGCTCGCCTGCCCGCCCCTCGTCGAGGCGGCCGTCTACGCCGGCAACCGGAACTGGGACCCGTACCCGCTCCTTCGCGAGCTCGACCTCCCCATCCGCATCCTCCGCGCCCCGCCCCCAACCCCCGACCAGCAGTGGAGCATGATGGTCTCCCCCACCTGGCCCGGCCTCGCCGGCGAGCTTCGCAACGCCGAGGAGCTGGTGCTGGAAGAGAACAGCCACTTCATCCCGATGGAGTCACCGGGGCTGGTGGTCGAGCAGATCCGGGAGCTTGCGGAGCGGGTACGGGCCTAAGAGTCGCCGGCCGCGGCGTTCCCGCCCCCTCCACTGCCCCCGCGACGCCGTCGCCTTCTGCGGCGTCGGCGCCCGCTGCCCTGCGGCTGGTCGCCGCCGGAGCTGGCGGCGGGCTGGCCGGAGGACTGCGAGTCGCCCGGTGGCTGGCCCGAGGGTCGGTTGCCGGACGAGCGCCGGAAGACCCGGCCCTTCGGCGCTTCATCGCCCTGCTGCTGTTGATCCTGCCGGCTGCCGCCGCCCCGGCGGCCCCGTCCGCGGCGACGGGAGGGACGCGAGCGCTCCCGTCCGGGGGCGTCGGCGGACTCGCGGCCAAGCTCGATGGGGGCGGCCTCGGGCATCGCCGCGACTGGCTGCAGTTCGGGCTCCGGCTCTTCCTCGGGCTCGATCAATCCCTGCGCGATCGCTTCCTCACGCGTGATGCTGGGCGGTGGCTCCGCGTTGCGTGCCGAAGGATCCCAGCGCACGACCAGCCCGAGGTCGCGGTCGCCAACCTCGATCCGCTGACCGCCCACGTTGAGCGTCACCTGGCGGCGCAGGACGTTGATGCCGACGACCTTGCCCTCGCCCGTGGGCGTGCTGCAGCGCTGGCCCATCCGCGGGAGGGTCTTCTTCATCTCCTTGTACCCCTCCTCCTCGTAGGAGAGGCAGCAGAGCAGGCGGCCGCAGAGGCCGCTGATCTTCTCCGGATTGAGCGGCAGCTCCTGGTCCTTGGCAAGGCGGATGGAGACCGACGGGAACGTCTCGAGCCAGTTGGAGCAGCACAGCTCCCGCCCGCAGATGCCGTAGCCCCCCGCGAGGCGGGCGCGGTCGCGCGCGCCGATGCGCCGCACCGAAGCGCGCACGTCCCAGCGCCGCCCTGCCTCCCGCGAGAACTCGCGCTGGCCGCCTGCCCCCTCCCCGCTCACGAGGAACGTGAGCCGCTCCCCGTCGAGCGTGAACTCGGCCCGGTCGACGCGCCCCTCCAGCCCCGCCTCCTCGGCGAGCCGGCGCGCTTCGGGTAGCAACTCCTCGGCGCGCGCGGCGAGGTCGCTGGCGTGGACGAGGTCATCCTCCGTCGCGAGGCGGAGGATGGGGTGCAGGTTGTCTTCGCCGAGCTCGTTCACGACGACCTGCTCGGGGGCGATCACGACGCGCGCGACCTCGGGCCCGCGGCTCGTCTCGACGATGACCGATTCCCCAACTTCCAGGCGCATCCCGGCCGCGTGGAAGTACTCGATAGGTCCGGCGTTGCGGAAGCGGACTCCGGCGACGTTCTGCCGGGGATCGGTCATGATTCGTTCTCGTTTCGGGAGGAGGCGGGGGCGCCCTCGGCGGCCAGTGTAACCGCGGGGAAGCGCAGGAGCATGAGCTCCAGGGCCATGCGCGCCACCACCTGCGCGTCCAGGTCGCTGCGCGCTTCGGCCACCGCCTGCAGCGCCCCGAGGGCGTCGCGGGCCTCGTCCTCGGCCCCGACCTCCTTGCGCAGCCGCTCCTCCCAGAATGTCTCCCACACGTCCAGCTCCGTCAGAACGAGCTCCCGGTCCCGACGCCAGCGCTCGGCGAGGTCGCCCGCATAGGTCATGCGCTCGGCGGCGCGCGCCCCGGCCAGCTCCGCGCAGCGATCGAGCAGTCGCCCGCGGTCGTCCATCAGGTCGGGCTGCTCGGCGAACGCGAGCGCGTCCGCGGGGCGCCGCCGCGACTCCGCCGCGGCCCGCGCCGCCAGCTCCTCCGGGAACCCCCGTTCCCGCAGCCCCTCCGCCACCACCGCATCGGGCACGAGCGCGACGGTCAGGGTCCGGCAGCGGCTGCGAATCGTTTCCAGCAGGTTCTCTGGCGCCGCGGTGATGAGCGCGATCACGGTTGCCGGTGGGGGTTCCTCCAGCGTCTTCAGCAGCGTGTTCGCGGCCTCGAGGCCCATGCGGTCCGCCGGTTCGATGATGATGACGCGGAAGCGCCCCTCGAACGGGTAGCGCGAGACCGATTCGATCAGGCCCCGCACCTGGCAGATGCGGATGTCGCGTGAGCCGGGATGGGGCTGATGCCCGCCGCCGCCCCGGCAGAAGCTGTCGCCGGGCTCCAGGTGGAGCACGTCGGGGTGGTTCCGCTCGGCGATCAGGCGGCAGGCCCGGCACTCGCAGGGGCGGTCGTCAGGCGCGGGGGCGTCGCAATTCAGCAGGGTCGCAAGCTCCAGTGCGAGCAGCGTCCGGCCCGTTCGGGCCGGTCCCGAGAAGAGCAGCGCGTGCGGCGGTTCATCCATCGCGGCGATGGCGCGCAGCGCCCGCCGCAGCCCCTCGTGCCCGATGATTTCCGCCATCGAGCCAGCTTACCAGCGGGGCTGGCCCCTCCCGCGTCTGCAAGGCACGCCTTTGCTATTATCCAACTCGCTATGTCTAGCACCGTCGACGCTACGGATCCCGAAGTGATCGCCGGGGACGAGACCCCCGGCGAGAGCGACCTTGCCGTCGACGATGTAGTCGCCCGCTTCCGCGAGGACGTCCGCGCCGGAATGCACTGGTTCGAGGCCCTGCTCGACGCGATCGGGCGCTGGCGAGCCCCCGGCGAAACCCGTAGCGGTCGCCGCTACGACTACCTCATCGCGGGCGAAGCTTTCGACTGGCTCCTCCTCGCCGAACGCCTGCTCGACGAGATTCCCGAGCTGGCTCCGGCGAGCGAGGTGGAAGCGCTCCTCTTCACCGGCCGCTGGCCCATCGACCTCGACGACGACGAGTTCGCGGCCCGCCTTGGCGCGGCCAAGTACAGCGCCCACCTCAACTACACCTACGGCGTGCTCGTCGAAACGGCGTTGCAGCTCAGCGTCGAGGAAGAGGTCCACAAGGAGAACCACGCCAGCCCCTGGGGCGACGACCTGCGCGCCCACGAGAGCATGTTCCAGCGCGTCTACGGCGCCGACCGCGAACACCTGCGCGCCGCCTACTACGAGGACACCGGCACGATGCTCCAGGAGGACCTCTCCCTGCGAGAGTGGGAGACCTTCGTCTACTGGCTCTTCAAGCAGCGCCTCAAGCGCCAGGACAAGGCCCGCGTCGCCAGCGACACGCGCAAGGGACTGGCGCAGCTCTCCCGCATGGAGCTGGCCGTCAGCGAGCGTCGCCACGGCTTCCGCCTCAGCGAGGACGAGTTCAGCGAGCGCTACGTGCCCAGGACCGGCCAGTCGAGGCGCGCGGTTTGACCGAGGCTCGCGCGTTCCGTACCTTCCGTTTCGCCTTGGGTACCTCTTTCTGGCAGCGAACCCTTGTCGTGGCAGGCCTGCTCGCGCTGGTCGGCGTGCTCGCCCTCGGAAGCGCGACCCCCGGTCTTGCGGCGCACTCGCCCGCGCCCGGAAACGCCGCCTCCGCCGGCAACGCCTCCCAGGCGCCCGCAACCCCCACAACCACGAACGCCCCCGCGCAGGAGGGCGAAGAAGAACCGGCAGAGGCCGACCCCCAGTACGCCGAGCGCGATACGAGCACCGACAACACGTGGATCATCCTCGCGGTCGTGATGATGATCGTCCTCACCGTGCTCGGGTTTGCGCTGGCTGGATTGGGCCTCAGCGCCGAGTAGGCGCCCCTTCTCCGTCTCGGCTACTCGTCCCCGTGGAGCGATTCGCCCCGGTGCAGTCGTGCCGCGATGTCGAACGTCTGCAGGCGCGAACGCACCGTCGGTGAGTGGGCGGTGAGGAAGCGCGCGACGCCTGTCAGGATGTGGTCACCCTCCGGCTGCCCGGCGAAGTGCTGGTACTGGCGCACCCCGGCCTCGTAGATCTGGAACTCGTGGAAGCCCGAGTCCTCCCGTAGCAGCGCCTGCCCCAGCACCTCGACCACCTGCTCGCGCCAGCCCGCGCCGAGCAGGTCCGCGACGATCCGGGCCGTCTCGTCGACCTGGCCCTGCACGTCGAAGGCGGGCAGGAGGGCATCCGGCAGGACGGGATCGCCCGAAAGGGCGGGATGAGGCTGCTTGGGCACATTCAGGAACCGCTCCAGGTACACCGACATCGCTCCGTCGAAGATGCCCCGCGCGAGCAGCTTCGAGGGCGAGCGCCGCATCGCCTGGTCGACCGCGTTCGCGTAGGTGAAGGAGTGGTGCACCGTGTCCCAGTCCCCGAACTCGTTGGACACATGGAAGTGCACGGCGCGCCGGGCGGCCGCGTATGCCACCGTCGCGGAAAGCTCCTCCAGCGGCACGCCCTCGCGCACCAGCGCCAGCATGCGTTCCAGCGTCGCGTCCGGCTCGCCGTCGAGGATCTGGTCGGCGAGGTCGCGATGACCGCGCCAGTCGCGCTGCCGCCCGTCGCCGGCTGCGATCGCGTCGTCGAGCTGGCCGTGCACGTCCTCGAGCAGCGCCGCCAGGTCGACGGGATGCCGCCAGCTTGAGCTTTCCTCCATGCGTCGCGCGCCCGTGAGCCCCGGCACGATGGAGGGAAGGACCTCTTCCGCGTGCTCCCAGCCGATGTGGTCCACCAGCTCGAACGCCTTGTTGGCGAAGTCGAGCGTGTGGCCCGTATCGAGGAAGAGGTGGTCGGTGCAGGCCGCGAACACCATCTCGGCGATGGCGTCCCGCGGCAGGTCGAGGTGGATGGCTGAACGGAGCGTGCGCTCCGCCGCCTGCGTCGAGCGCGTCTCCACGAACCGCCGGAACCACTCCAGGTAGCGGTCCGGGTCGCGCAGCTCCGTCTCCAGCGGTGCGAGGTCGAAGTTCGGCGGCTGGTTCGCCGTCGAACGCCCCACATGGACGACCCCGTGGAAGGTGGCGACGGGCCGGTCCTCCTCCTGGAGCACGGGCAGGACGTTCGCCATCGCCGTCAGGATCGAGAGCCCCGTGCTCCAGCCGCTTGCGCGATTCCGCACCCCGAAGAGCGCCGCCGCCCGCAGCACGTCGTTCGTCGCCCCGAGCTCGTTCAACCCGATCACGCTCTTCGCCAGCACGAGCGAGAGCTGCCCCTCCAGCCCCTCTCGCAGCTTCGTCTCCCAGTGGCTGCGCCGGTCCGACTCGATCGGGCTCGGGTCCACGAACACGTCGCCGTCGTGAGTCTCGATGCGGAAGGCGGGCACGTCGTCGGCGAACGGGTCGAGCGTGCAGCCACCGGAGAGGTCGAACTTGGCGTGGTGCCAGTGGCAGGTCAGGATGCCGTCGCGTACGGCGCCCCGGCGCAGCGGGAAGCCCATGTGGGGACAGCGGTTGTCGAGGGCGTACAGCCGCCCCTCGTCGTGGACGATGAGGATGGTGCGGCCCTCGGCCGAGATGACCTTCATCCCCTCGTGCTCGATCTCCTCGAGCGACCCCGCGCGGACGAGCGTCCCCTGCTCCGAAATGGTGGTCATGGCCGCACCTCCCGCGGGTGTGCCTCCAGTATGCGCTGTCCGCACAGGCGCTGCCGCTGCTCCTGTGCAATCATGGCAGGGGACGCAGCAGGGAGAGCGACCGTGATCAGGACCATCCGGGCCAGGTATTCGAATGGCAAGCTTGAGCCGTTGGAGCCGCTCGCGCTGGAGGAGGGGGAGGAGATCGAGGTGACGCTGAGTGAGCAGGTTCACGAGAGCGAAGAGGCGGAGGATGCTGCCCTTCGAAGGGCGATCGAGGAAGGACTGACGACCGAGCGGGTCGACAAGCAGGAAGTGCTCGACATGCTGCGAAACCCGGATGGAGGTTGAGTTCACCTCCAGCTTCACGCGGGACCTCAGGCGACTGCGGAACGCGGAGTTGCGAGGCCGGGTGGAGCGCATCATCGAAGAGATGGAGCGCGCCCCAGAGATTAATGCGGTCGCCGGGGTGGCCAGGCTCAAGGGGCCAGGCCAGTTCTACCGAGTCCGGGTGGGTGATTACCGAATTGCCCTCTCTGTGGAGGGTGGCGCAGCTGTCGTGACGCGCTTCCTGCACCGGCGGGACATCTACCGGTACTTCCCCTGAAGGCTAGTTGCCCCCTTGCTCTCCCACCGGCACGAATAGCGCCAGGCTCGCCGTGAACCCGTGAACGAAGGGCGTGCCGCCCACGGGCCCGATCTCGCCGTTGCAGAACAGACCAGCGATGGGCACCGAACCGAGCCGGTCCGCTACCGCGGCCGCGTCGTGGTCGGGCTCGCCGAACATCCCCTGGCCGCGCCCGTTGCAGGCGCACAGCAGCCCTCCGGCCGCCTCCCCCGCCATCGCCTCGCGGGCCCGGTCCAGGAGGGCGTTCAGCTCTTCCGTGGCCGCCTCCGCGTCTCGAAGCTGGAACTGCAGCGTCTGGCCCACCCGCACGTAGTCGTTGATGGCGATCGCTCCCCGCTCCCGGTCGACGCCGAGCAGGTTGCGAATGAGGAAGTCGCCGCGCCCGAGGTCGTCCGCGTATTCGTCCATCGCGAGCCCCGCCAGCAGGTTGCGTCCCGCCCGCTCCTGGACGTCCGCCGGCAGGTCCCGGAGCGTCTCCATGAGCACGTCGAGCGCGGGCCGGCCGCCGATGCCGACGACGACGTTCCGCTCCGCCTCCGTGATCGTCCACGACTCGCCGATCGGCGCCGCCCCCTGCGAAACGACGGGATGAATCGTCCAGCCGCCGCCTACTGCCAGCAGCAGCGCGCCCCCCGGAGCGAGGTTGCCGCCTTCGAACAGGTAGGCGCTGCGCCCGCCGGGAAAGGCGGAGGCCATCCCCCCGAGGATGGGCGTCCCCGGATACGCCTCGGCCAGCGCCGCCACCAGCGTCTCCGTGTTGATGCTGAAGGGGTCGGAGAGGAGCACCCAGGCGTTCACCTCGTCCGGCGGGAGGAGGCGCTCCGCCAACGGCGTCTCGGCGTCGAGGTCCTCCTGGCTGACGCGCTTCAGGGTCAGGTCGGCGCCCGGCAGGGCGAGCGACATGACCGTGATTCCCGGTCGTCCTTCTATCTCGCGGCCCGTCGTGATGACCGCCTGCCCCGAGCACCCCAGCAGGAGGCGCGGCCCCAGCCGCTCGTGGATCGCCCCCACGATCTCCGGGTAGCGCTCCGAGTGGTGGTAGCTGGCGAACAGGAAGACCACGTCGGAGTCCGAGCGCACGCCCTGAAGGGCCTGGTCGACTGCGACCTGCCAATCGGCCGAGGTGCTCGCTCCCGTATCCATGTCCCCTCCCCTGCCCGCCGCATGGTACGGGACGCACACGGCGGCGGGGGCGTCGGGAGCAGAAGGGGTGGGCCGGTAGAATTCCGCGCGGGAGGCGCTCATGGCGGCTGACGGCGACCCCGGTCTCTTCGAATCCATCTACTCAATGCGGGCGCTCCGGCGCTTCCGCCCCGACCCTATCCCCGACGATGTGCTGTTCCAGCTCTTCGACGCGGCCATTCGCGCCCCCTCCGGCCAGAATGCCCAGGACTGGCGCTTCATCGTCATCACCGACCCCGATGTGAAAGCGAAGATGCAGGGCTGGGCCGAGATCGGCTGGAGCCGCTACCAACCCGAGTTCTCCGCCCACCCGGAGAAGATCGACGACCTCCCGCGCACCCAGCGGCTCACCCTCCGCAGCGTCCAGCACCTCGTCGAGAACCTGCACGAGGCGCCCGCCATCATTGCCGTGCTCGGGCTGAAGGGGCGGCACTCGACGCCCGGCGGGAGCACGTTTCCGGCGGTCCAGAACCTCATGCTCTCGGCGCGGGCGCTGGGGCTCGGATGCTCCGTGTTCAACCTGCCCATGCGCGGCGGGGACGAACTGCTGGAGTTGCTCGAAATCCCCGAGAACAACCAGCTCTACTGCCTTCTCCCCATCGGCTACCCGACGGATCGGTTCGGTCCGGTGAACCGCAAGCCCGTGAAGGCGGTGGTCTACCGCGAGCGCTTCGGGGAGAGGTGGCCGTTCGCCGAGGAGCAGCCGGATAAGGGCTGGCAGGCCCGCTGGCTGGGAGGAGACGTATGAGAGTGGGCGACCTGGTACTTGGATTCGACCCCGGCGGTGTCAGGCGGTTTGGCTGGGCCGTGTGTGAAGACCGCGGCGACTTGTTGAGGGTCCATCAGTGTGGTGTCGCCAGCGATGCCGAGGAGGCCTTCAACCGAGCGGGCGCCAACCTCCTACCGGATGCGAGCGTTGTGGCGGCGGGCGTAGATGCTCCGATGTTCTGGGGTAGGACAGGAAACAGAGCGGTTGATGCCAGCATCCGGCACGCAGTGGACGCAAGTGGCGATCCGAATGCGGCTGGTACCGTCCAACAGGTCAACTCTCTCTGGGGTGCCTGCTTGGCTCAGGGGATTCTCCTGGGGAGCTTCCTGCGCGAGGGCTTTCCCGATGCCGAAATCACGGAAGCGCACCCAAAGGCGCTTCTGTGGCTGCTGGGAGTTGCAACTCGGGCCCACCCAGCGAGTGACGTTACGCTCGACGAATTGCCCCACCTCGGCGGTGCGACTGGCCCCGCCGTGTCAGAGCATGAACGAGACGCCGTCCTCGCGGCTTTCGCCGCCTGGTCGATGTGCAGGCGCGAGCCGGGGTGGCGGAACCTGTTCGAAGATGAGCCCAGCCCTGTGTTGCCACTCGGCACGCCTGCGAGCTACTGGATGCCTTTGCCATGACTGCGACCGACCTCACCGACGCCGTCATCATCGAAGCGGCTATCAACGGCGCGACTCCGAAGTCGCGGAATGCCACTGTCCCGCGCACGCCGCCCGAGATCGCCGAGGACGGGCTCCGCTGCCTCGAAGCGGGCGCCGCCATCGTCCACAACCACAACGACGAGCCAGTCGTCGGCGACGCGCCCGAGCACGACCCCACCCCCTACCTCGAGGCCTGGGACGTCATCCTCGCCGAACGCCCCGACGCCCTCCTCTACCCCACCATGCCGAGCGGCGGTCCCCACACCACGTTCGAGCGTCGCTACGCCCACATCCCCGCCCTCGCCGAGGCCGGCGTGCTCCGTATCGGGCTCGTGGACCCCGGTTCCGTGAACGTCGGCGGTCGCGGCCCCGACGGCCGCGCCGCCGACATAGAGGCGACCTACCTCAACACCTTCCGCGACGCCCGCAAGATGTTCGACACCTGCCACCGGCACAATCTCGGGCCGTCCATCTCCATCTTCGAGCCGGGTTTCCTGCGCGTGGCGCTGGCCGAGCACGAGGCCGGGTCGCTCCCGCCCGGGTCGCTGGTCAAGTTCTACTTTGGCAGCGAACGCACCCTCTCCGGGCTCCCGCCGACGCCCGCCGGCCTCGAGGCCTACCTCGACATGCTCGCGGGGACCGGCCTGCCCTGGTCGGCCGCCGTGCGCGCCGGCGACGTGACCGCCTGCGGCATGTCCGCCCTCGCGATCTCGCGCGGCGGCCACGTGCGTATCGGCCTCGAGGACTACGCCGGTCCGGGGGAGCCCTCCAACGTGGAGCTCCTGCAGGCCCTCCTCGATGTCATCGAGCAGGCCGGCAAGCGTCCCGCCACCCCCGACGAGGCTGCTGCCATCCTTGGGATTCCCGCCCGCTAGTCGAAGTCGACGGTGTAGCGCTCGGGCCCGATGCCGAGGACGACGGTGATGCGTCGCGGGGCGATGCAGTAGAGGTTCCCGATCTTGGTGAAGTAGTTGGAGAGCCAGTTCTTCGCGACCAGCGCGTCGAAGTAACCCTCGTAGCGGGGGTCGTCGGGATCGATACGCTCGGCCGTGCCCTCGATGGTCACGCGGTCGAAAGCCGGCCAGTCGTAGCCGAGCACGTCCCGGTTGTCGATGAGGAACGCAACTTCGGGGATGGCCTCGGTGTCACGCGTGTGCTGAGACTCGATGACGCTGCCGTAGATGACCTCGCCCTCGTCCGTGAGGTGGAAGAGGACGAAAGCCGGGTAGGGCGTGCCGTCGTCCTCGTGGATGGTGGCGAGCGTGCCTCCGAACTGGGAGTCGGCCACGCGCAGCGCTTCCTTGAGGATCTCTTCGGGAGAGAGTTCGGCCATCTAGACGGCGGCCTTCGCCTTCTCCGCGCCCGGGATGAACTTGCCCCAGCCCTGGTAGCGGCGGAGATACTGGAGGTAGCCGTGGTAGATCGGCACGCGAGGCTCCGCGGGCCGGGTGCGCAGGCGCATGCGCGCCTCGCCCGGTGTACGACCCGCCTTCCGGTGATTGCACGGCTTGCACGCGCTCACGAGGTTGTCCCAGCTGTGCGTCCCCCCGCGGTAGCGGGGCACCACATGGTCGAGTGTGAGGTCCTTGCTCGCGCGGCCGCAGTAGGCGCAGGCCCAGCCGTCTCGGGCGAACACCTCGCGCCGGGAGAGCCGCAGTTTCGGTCGCGGCCGGCGAACGTAGTACACCATGCGGATGACCGAGGGCAGGGCGAAGTGGCGGTTCGCGCTGTGGATGACCCCCTTCGCCGTCTCGATCACCTCGGCCTTTCCCCGCAGCACGAGGACGAGGGCGCGGCGCACGTTGCACACGTTCAGCGGCTCGTAGTTCTGGTTGAGAACAAGCGCGAGCGAGCCACTCATGGGGGGCGACCTCCGCGGGATGGTAGCAAGCGCCCCACAACGCGGCAATTTGGGAAAGCCGCGGTTCGCGCCCGCGAGCGCCTCGGGTGGTACGCTTGAAGGTGTTCTCCGAACGCCGGCGGCGAGAAGGCATGGCGGGCTTCGGAGGACCAGAGCAAGAGCCTTGGAAGTAATGAGCCGGCGTGCCGGCAAAGGAGCAGAACCGAGATGGCAGCAACCCCCGAGGTGACGGACGCGACGTTCGACGCAGACGTGATGAAGAGCGATCTGCCCGTGCTGGTGGACTTCTGGGCGCCGTGGTGCGGCCCCTGCCGCATGGTGGCCCCGATCGTCGAGGAGCTTGGCGAGGAGTACGCCGGGCGCGTCAGCTTCTACAAGATGAACACCGACGAGAACCCCGCCGTCCCCTCCCAGTACGGCATCCGCAGCATCCCCTCGCTCCTGATCTTCAACGGCGGCGAGTTGAAGGGCACCATCGTCGGTTTCCGCCCCAAGAGCGACCTCAAGAAGCGCCTCGAGGAGGCGATCGCCTAGCGAGAGCGCAGCACAGGCGCATGGTGGCCCCGGCATGACCGCGGAGAGGCCCGAGACCTACGACATCGCCGTCATCGGCGCCGGTGGCGCCGGCCTCACCGCCGCGCTCTACGGCGCGCGCGCCCGCAGGCGCACGGTCGTCTTCGAGCGCCTCATGTCGGGCGGCCAGATCGCGACCACGGAGCTCGTCGAGAACTACCCCGGCTTTCCCCAGGGCATCAACGGCACCGATTTCGCCATGAACCTCGTGCAGCAGGTGGACCGCTTCGGCGCCGAGCTTCGGTACGAGGACGTGCAGTCGATCGACCCCCGCCCCGGCGCACCCTTCCGCATCGAGACGAGTGAAGGCTCGTACGAGGCGCACGCCGTCGTCGCGACTGCCGGCGCCGACTACAACAAGCTCGGCGTCCCCGGCGAGGATGAGTTCATCGGGCGCGGCGTGAGCTACTGCGCCACCTGCGATGCTGCCTTCTTCCAGAACCAGGAGGCGGTCGTCGTCGGCGGCGGGGACGCCGCCTTTGACGAGGCGCTCTTCACGAGCCGCCACGTCAGCAAGGTCTGGCTGGTCCACCGCCGCGACACGTTCCGGGCGAGCGCGCTCCTGCAGGAGCGGGTGTTCGCCAACCCCAAGATCGAGATCATCCGCAACACGGTCGTCGAGCGGATCGTCGGCACGGACGGCGTCGAGGGGGCGGAACTGCGCAACGTGCAGACCGGCGAGGTCCGCACGTTGCCCGTGAGCGCCGTTTTCATCTTCATCGGCCAGACGCCGAACAGCCACCTGCTCAAGGGTCTCGTCGAACTCGACGAGGGCGGCCACGCCCGCGTCGACCTGCGCATGCGTACGGCCGTGCCCGGCCTGTTCGTCGCCGGCGACCTGCGAATCGAAGCCGCGCGGCAGCTGGTGAGCGCCTGCGGCGACGGCGCCACCGCCGCCCTGGCCGCCGAGGCGTACCTTGCCGAGGCTGGCATCGGCGAAGGCTAACGGGAGGTCGGGATGCCGCTGTACGAGTTCGCCTGCGAACGCTGCGGGGCGCGAGACGAGGTGTTCAAGCAGCGCATGACCAGCGACATCGAGCCACCGCCCTGCCCGGAGCCCCCCGAGGACGGGGAGTGCCGGATGACCCGGGTGATGAGCGGGTTCGCGCATCACCTCAGCTTCGCCACCAAGGTGGCCGAAGCGGAGGCGACCTACGGCGCCGAGGTCGACGCCGCTATGGGCCCTGAGCCCGACATCGGCAAGTTCGCCCGCCGCTACGACGAGGCCGCGAAGGACCTCCCCCCGGGCGAGAGCTAGCTGTCGGATTGTCCGACAAGTTGTCCAAGGAGTTGTCCGGGTCGTGATCCTTCAGGGAGCCCGGTAGCGCTGAGGTCTTGCGCGATCGAGGACGAAGGCAGGCCATCAGGTTGTCCACAGAGTTGTCCGGCTAGCTGTGCTCTCCCCGAAGCGCCAGCGACGAGTCGAACCACTCCAGGATGGCCGCGTTCTCCTCACGCGGGTAGGCGTGCGCGAGGTCCGCGATCTCGTGGTAGCGCACGTGCGCGCCTGCCTCCCGCAGCGCCTGCTGCGCGGCCTGGGCGAGCTGCACCGGGAACATCCAGTCCTTCGTGCCGTGCGTGATCGAGATGCGCTTCCCCTCCGCCCCCGCGATGGCCCCGCCCTCGACGTTCTTCGGGTGCAGGACCCCCGCGACGGCCGCCATCGCCGCGAATGGCGCATCGCCCGAGAGAAACGTCGAGAGGCCGTAGGTAGCGCCGTCGGAGAGTCCCGTCAGCAGGATGCGGTCGCCGTCGACGTTGCACTGTTCGCGTACGAACTCGACCGAGCGCAGCAGGCGCTGGCGGTCGGCGTCCGGCCCCATCAGGGCCCACGTCGGACCGACCGAAGTCGGTGCCAGCAGCAGGAAGCGGCGGCTGCGCGCCTCCCGCAGCCACGTCCAGAGGAAGTCCCGCCCGTGCCCCATACCCCCGTGCAGGGCCACGACAAGGGGCCGCGCCTCGCTGCCGTCCAGCGATTCCGGGACGTACAGGTGGAACTCGCCGCGGGCGTCCGGGTCGTCGTCGGGGCCGCTGCGCTGGATGCCCGTCCCCGGGTCGGAGCTGTGCGCGTCGAGCGCGTCGAGGTCGCTCCGGACGGCGGGCTCGGCGAAGAGCCCGCCTAGCGAGGGATGCAGCGACCGCAGCGGATACAGCAGTTCCTGGGCGTGGGCGAGGCCGCGCATGCCCGTGAGCACGTTCCCCGAGCGCTCCGCCCGCGGGACCGGCCGCGTGAAGGCGCTGAGTGCCTCCAGCGCCGCGTCCGCGCCGCCCCCGAGCTGGTCGCGGATGGGAACGAAGCGATCGGGGAGCGGCGCCTCGCGCAGGTCGGCGAGCGCCGCCTCGAGTTGCTCCTGCAGCGGGCGAAGCTGCGACTGCAGCTCCCACATCGAGCCCCTGTCGAGATGGCGGAAGGCGCCGCCGAGCGCCTCGATGGCCTCGACCGTCACCGGAGCCAGTGCGCGGGCCGTGTCGCGGATGGCGTCGGCGTCGCCGGGTGTGGGGTTGGTCATGGCGGGAGTGTAGCGCCTGGCTCCGCTCAGTCCTCCGTGGTGTCGAACTCCTCGCGGGTCAGGCCGAAGAGCAGGATGTCGAGGTAGCGACCCTCGGTGTACGCGGCGCGACGGATGCGCCCCTCCTCCCGGCACCCCAGGCGCTTTGCCTGGCGGATGATCGCGTCGTTCGTCTCCAGGCAGCGCAGGTTGTACTTCTGGAAGCGCAGCTCCTGGAAGGCGTAGCGGAGGACCATTCGCTTCGCCTCGAGCGCGTATCCCCGCCCGCGGTACGGACGGAAGATCCGCGTGCCAGTTTCGAAGACGCCGGTGCGCCGGTCCATGCCGTGGATGTTGATGTTCCCCACGTAGTCGCGCGCCAGCGTTTCGATGGAGAAGAAGATGAACTCCTCGGCCTTGCTGAAATTCGCGAACGTTGCCGCCCATTCCTCCGCCATAGCCGCTGACTTCGGCAGCTCCATGCCGAAGTTCAACCCCCGGATGGCCTCGCTGTCGGCGTCCTCGGCGAGCCATGCCGCGGCGTCCTCGACGGCGAGCGCACGCAGCCGAACGAGCTCGCCCTGCCAGTAGTTCGCGTCCACATCCGGCTTCGCCATGGTTCGAGCGTGGGGTGGGGCTTGCCTTCGCACAAGCCGTAGCCGACGGGGGTATCATCGCGGCGGCCCCGAACCGGGGCGGCAGGAGGAGCGCTGATGGGTATGCGAATCATTACCAGGGCACCGGGGGGCGGGGGCGACGGCTCCGTCGCCTCCATCGTCGACGCCTATAAGCACATAGAGGCCGAGGGTTTCCAGTCGGCCTGGGTCGGCAACCACCTCAACCACGACGCCATGACCCTCTGTGCGCTCGCCGGGCAGGCCACGAGCACGCTCGAGCTGGGCACCGCGGTCGTGCCCACCTACCCGCGCCACCCGATGGTCATGGCGCAGCAGGCGCTCACGACGAACTTCGCCTGCGGCGGACGCTTCGTCCTCGGGCTGGGCCTCAGCCACAAGTTCATTGTCGAGGACTGGCAGGGACTGACCTGGTCCACGCCCGTGCGCCACCTGCGCGAGTACCTCGAAGTGCTCAACGCACTGCTCGACGGCGACCTCGTGAACCACAACGGGCAGGAGTACCGGGTTCACATGAACAACGCCCCCTTCACCCAGCTTGATGTGCCCGGCGGCGGACGCCCGAAGGTGCTGATCGCGGCCCTCGGCCCCGGGATGCTCAAGGTGACGGGCGAGCTCGCCGACGGGACCAGCATGTTCTGGTGCGGCCCCAACTACATCGAGCAAACAGCCGTCCCGACCATCACGAAGGCTGCCGACTCCGCCGGCCGTCCGGCGCCCCGCATCATCGCCGGTATCCCCATCTCCGTGACCAACAACGAGGAAGCGGCCCGCGCTTCCTGCGGCAAGGTCTGGGAGGTCTACGGAAAGATCTACTCGTACCGGAAGGTCATCGCCGCCGAAGGGGTCAGCGGCGTCGCCGAGATGGCCATCGTCGGCGACGAGGCCACCGTGCGCGCGCAGCTGAAGCGCCTGGAGTCGATCGGTGTGACCGACTACAACGGCGCTATCCTTCCCGTTCCCGAGGATCCCGATGCGCCCCAGCGCACCTACGACCTCCTGAAGGACCTGAACACGAACGGCATCTAGCCTCCGATACGCTGAACGCAGCGGAGAGGGACGAGGGCGAGCGTGGAGATCAAGGGCGAGCAGGAATTCAACGGGCCGCGAGAGCTGCTTTACGAGCTCCTGCTCGACCCGGACGTGCTCGCCGGCGCCCTCCCGGGAGTGGAACGCTTCGAGGAAGTCGGGCCCGAGACCTACGAGTCGACCATGCGCGTCGGCATCGCCTCCGTGCGCGGCACCTACACCGGCCGCGTCGAGGTGCTTGAGCAAGCCCCGCCGGAGGCGTACCGCCTCAGGATCGATGGGTCGGGCAAGCCAGGCGGCGTACGCGCCGACGCCACCGTTGAGCTTTCGGAAAACGGCAGCGGCACGACCATGCACTACCGCGCCGAGGTGAAGGCGCGGGGCACGATCGCGCGGCTCGGCGGCCGTCTCCTGGGCGGCGTCGCCCGTCTCCTCATCGGCCAGTTCTTCAAGTCAATCGAGCAACAGGTAGACGACCGAGCCGCCTGATGGCGGCGCCACCCATACGAGGGCGACAAGGAGGTCGCGATGTCTGAACCGGTCCCGATCACTATCAACGTGAACGGCCGCAAACGCTCTGCCATGGTCGAGCCGCGGCTGCTGCTCGTGCACTTCCTGCGCGAGAGCCTGAACCTCACGGGCACGCACGTCGGCTGCGATACCAGCCAGTGCGGCGCCTGCACGGTTCTCCTGGACGGGAGCAGCGCGAAGTCCTGCACCGTCTTTGCCGTGCAGGCCGACGGCTCCGAGGTCCAGACCATCGAAGGCCTCGCCGACGGCGACGAGCTCCATCCCCTGCAGGACGGCTTCTGGGAGGAGCACGGCCTCCAGTGCGGCTACTGCACCCCCGGCATGATCATGTCGGCCGTCAACCTGCTGGAGGAGAACCCGGCGCCCAGCGAGGCGGAGATCCGCGAGGGCATCTCGGGGAACCTCTGTCGCTGCACCGGCTACCAGCACATCGTCAACGCCATTCAGCACGCGGCGGAAAGGATGGCGCAGTCATGACCATCGCAGACGGCCCCGCTCTTCCCAAGCTCATCGGCGAGCGCGTCAAGCGCCGCGAGGACCCGCGCCTCATCCAGGGCCAGGCCACCTACGTCGATGACATCAAGCTGCCCGGCATGCTGCATCTGGCCTTCAAGCGCAGCGACATCGCCCACGGCGTCATCCGCAGCATCGATACGAGCGCCGCTGCCGCCATGGAGGGCGTCGAACTCGTCATTACTGGTGCGGAGCTGGCCGAGCACCTTGGCCCGATGCCCATCGGCACGCCCTTCCCCGCGCCCGACCACTTCTCGGTGGCGACCGACAAGGTGCGCTACGTCGGCGAGCCCGTGGCCGTCGTCGTCGCCGAGGACCGCTATATCGCGCGCGACGCCGCCGATGCCATCGAGGTCGAGTACGACGAGCTTCCCGCCGTCGTCGATCCCGAGGCGGCGATGGAAGCGGACTCCGCCACCCTGCACGAGGGGTTTGAGCGCAACATCGCCGTCGAGAGCTACTGGGGCGGCACGGGCGTCAATCCCGAGACCGCCCAGCCCGAGGATGATAGCGCCGTCGATGCGGCCTTCGCCGAGGCGGACGTGGTGGTCTCGCAGCGCATGCTGAACCAGCGCCTCGCCCCGAATGCGATGGAGCCTCGCGGCGTGGTCGCGCAGTACGAGCCCGGCCGCGAATACCTGACCGTCTGGAGCGCGACCCAGAACCCGCACATCCTGCGCACCCTCGTGGCGGCGATGATGGGTCTGGGCGAGCACCAGGTCCGCGCCGTTGCCCCCGAGGTGGGTGGCGGCTTCGGCTGCAAGATCAACATCTACGGCGAGGAGTACGTGGCCGCCGCCCTCTCGCGGCTGGTCAAGGCGCCGGTCAAGTGGATCGAGGACCGCACCGAGGCGTTCCTCACCACCACCCACGGACGCGACCTTCTCGGCTACATCGACCTCGCCGCCAAGAGCGACGGCACCATCACGGGCCTAAAGGCTCGCATCATCGCCGATATCGGCGCCTACGAAGTGCTGCTGACCGCGATGATCCCGACCCTCACCGGACTGATGATGAACGGCGTCTACCGCCTCCCAGTCGTCAGGCACGAGCTGACCGAGGTCTTCACCAACAAGACGCCGACCGACGCCTATCGCGGCGCCGGCCGGCCCGAGGGTCTCTACTTCCTCGAGCGAGCGGTCGACATGGTCGCCCGCGAGCTCGACATGGACCCCGCCGAGATCCGGCGCAAGAACTTCGTCCCGGCCGACGAGTTCCCCTTCGCTACGCAGAGCGGGCTCGTCTACGACTCCGGCAACTACGAGCCCTGCCTCGACAAGGCGCTGGAGGTGGCCGACTGGCAGGGGCTGCTCGCTGAGCGCGATGCCGCCCGTGCCGAGGGCCGCATCGTCGGCGTGGGCCTCTCCTTCTACGTTGAGGTCTGCGGCCTCGGTCCCTCCGCGGTCGTCCCCACGGGTGGCTGGGAGCACTCCGGCGTCACCGTCGAGCGCGGCGGCAAGGTGACCGCCACGACCGGCGCCTCGCCCCACGGCCAGGGCAACGAGACGACCTTCGCCCAGATGCTCGCCGACCACTTCTCCATCCCCCTGGAGGACATCACCATCCTCCACGGCGATACGGGGGTCGTGAAGCAGGGCATCGGCACCTTCGGCAGCCGCTCGCAGGCCGTCGGCGGCGCCGCTCTCATCTCCGCCGCCGGCAAGGCGGGCGACAAGATGAAGCAGTTCGCCGCGGCGCTCATGACCGACCAGGAGGTCAGCCCCGAGGACCTTGTCTTCGAGGACGGACGCATCCAGGTCGAAGGAGCGCCGGAGGTCAGCAAGACCTTTGCCGAGGTTGCCGACTACGCCTACGTGCCGGTACCGCTCCCGCCGGGAATGGAGCCGGGCGTCTCCGAGGAGGCGTTCTTCGAGCCGGAGAACAACACCTACCCGTTCGGCTGTCACATCTCGATGGTCGAGGTGGACCGCGACACCGGCGAGACGAAGCTCCTCAAGCTCATCGCCGTCGATGACTGTGGCAACGTCATCAACCCCCTCATCGTCGATGGCCAGGTGCACGGCGGGCTCGCCCAGGGCATCGGCCAGGCGATGTTTGAGGAGGTCGTTTACGACGAGGACGGCCAGCCGGTCACCGCGAGCTTCATGGACTACGTCATGCCGCGCGCGGCCGATTTGCCGGTCTTCGAGCTCGACCGCACGGTCACGCCGACACCCATCAACCCGCTCGGCGCCAAGGGCGTGGGCGAAGCCGGCACCATCGGCTCCACGCCCTGCGTCGTCAACGCCGCCGTGGATGCGCTCGCGCCGTTCGGCGTGACGCACATCGAGATGCCTCTCCGCCCCGAACGGATGTGGCGCCTCATCAACGAAGGGGGCCAGTCGTGATTCCCACCGCGTTCGAATATCGACGAGCGGGGAGCGTCGCCGAGGCGCTGTCCCTCCTGCAGGAAGGCGGCCCCGAGGCCAAGCTCCTCGCCGGCGGCCACAGCCTCATCCCCATGATGAAGCAGCGCCTGGCTGAGCCCGGCCTGCTCATCGACATCGGCGGCCTCGACGAGCTGCGCGGCATCCAGGAGGACGGCGGCGAGATCGCCATCGGCGCGGCCATGACCCACGCCGAGATCGCTGCTTCCGACCTCCTCCGCGCCCAGGCCCCCATCGTGGCCGAGACCGCCGCCAACATTGGCGATGCCCAGGTCCGCAATCGCGGCACCATCGGCGGCAGCCTCGCCCACGCCGACCCCGGCGCCGACCTGCCCGCCGTCATGGTCGCCCTCGACGCGACGATCGCGCTTCTCGGCCCGAACGGTGAGCGCAAGGTGCAGGCCGAGGACTTCTTCCAGGACATCCTCACCGTCGACCTCGCCGAGGACGAGATCGTGACGGGCGTCTGCTTCCAGGCGTGCCGTAGTGCGGCCTACGCCAAGCTTGAGCAGCGCGCCTCCAAGTTCGCGCTCGTCGGCGTGGCCGCGGCCCTCTCGCTCGATGGAGGCACGTGCTCGTCGGCGCGCGTTGCCGTCACTGGCGCGTCGAGCCACGCCCAGCGCCTCTCCGGCGTCGAGGGCGCCCTCGCGGGCGCGTCGCTGCCCGACGGGGCGGCGTCCGCCGCCTCGGGCGCGGGCGACGCGCTCGACTTCGTCAACGAGGACCTGCACGGCAGTGAGGAGTACCGACGCGCAATGACCGCCGTGTTCGCACGGCGCGCGATCGAGGCGGCAGCCGGGAGGAGCTAGCGGTTGGAGGCGTCGAAGGGGCGTCCTTCGATGTGGGTGTAGCGAAGCGAACGGCGGCGAATGCGCCAGCCGACCGCTTCGCGCACGCACTCGTCCTCGTAGGTGCCGTAGATGACCGTGTTCGTGCCCGCCACGAGCGTAGGCGTCTTGTCGGTCGTGTCCGGGGGCACTTCCTCGCCCTCGATGGGCAGGGTGTGGGTGGCCTGCAGGTAGCTGCGGAGCCGCGCCTTGCCCCCGAGACGCACCCCGTCCCGCTCGACCGGAGCCTCGTCGATGAGCACCAGCGGGGGCGCGATGAAGTGCTGCGTGCCCCCGAACGAACCAAGCGCTCGCGCGCAGAACTCCGCCCAGCCGTCCGCCCCGTGGACGTTGACCGGGTCGGCGCTGAGGTCCTCGAAGATGAAGTCCTGGGCGAAGGCCGTGCGCAGGATTCCCTGGCCCCGTTCGTAGAGGGCGTCGTCGTCCCGGTTGCGGGCGCGACCGAGCATGTCGAGCGCGTGCCCGTAGCGGATGGGGAGCTGCATCAGCTCGACGTAGTCGGAGGTCTCGTTCGCGTCCATGGCCGGATTCTAGAGGAGAGCGCGGTGCCTCCGCGCGGCGAATAGGCGGACTCAGGGGGAGCGGTGGAACGGGAGGTCGATCTCCCGCATGTCGAGGAACTCCATGTAGTCGAGCTGGCCCGGTGAGTACCCGAGCCGGGTCAGTAGCTCGGCGGCCTCCGCGCGGTGCTGGGCGCTGTGCATGAGGACATGGGTGATGCCGGCCGCCAGTGTCCCGCGGTCGCGAGGACCGGGATCGCGCTCGATCGCACGGCCTAGGTCGGCGGGTTCCAGGTCCGCGAGGAACGCGCGCACCTCGGCCTGCAGCGCCATCCAGCCCCTGGCCACGCCCGCGACGCTGTCGGGCCGGAAACGGACGTGCTCCTCGCGTCTCTGAAAGCGCCTGAGCCAGCGGCCCTCGGCCGACACGATGTGCGCGAGCGTGTCGCGCAGACTGAGGCCGTCGGGACGGCTTGGCTCGGCGGCGAGCTCGGGCGGCACTTCCCGCGCCCGGCCAAGGAGGCGGTCCATCGACCAGGCGTGGTGGTCGTAGAGCTCGCGCAGGCCGACGGCGTCCATGGCCGGATTCTAGAGGAGGGGCCGCCCGGCCAGACCTAGCGGATTCGTAAGAGCGCTTCCCGGTGTTCAAGGAAGTCGATGTAGTCGAGCTCGCCCGGTGAGCGCCCGCAATCGGATAAGAGCACGGCCGCCTCGGCTCGGTGCTGGGCCGCGTGCAGGAGCACGTGCATGATCCCCGCTGCCAGCGTCTCCCGGCCCCCGCCGATCGGTTGGCGCAGCTCCAGCATTCGCCCCAGCTCGTCCTCTTCAACGTCCGCCAGGAAGGCTCGGGTCTCTGCCTGGAGAGCCATCCAGTGGTCCGAGACTTCGGCGATGCTTTCCGGCCAGTCGAAGTGCGGGCGTTCCTTCCCTTGCCAGTTGGCAAGCCAGTAGCGCTCCGCCGTGATGATGTGCGTGAGCGTGTCCTCGAGGCTGGCAACGCCCTTCCAGGGCATCGCCTCCGCCTCCTCCTGCGTGACCTCGGAGGCGTGCGACAGCAGCGCTCCCATCGACCACGCGTGATGGTCGTACAGTTCGCGAAGGCCCCTCGGCGTAACCACGGGCGCGATTCTACTGCGCCGGCGCGGTGCCCGGCGCAGCGGGGGCAGGTATCCTGCGGCGACCTCGCCTGGTCGTGAAGGAGTGACGCATGGCTTCCGGGAAGATTCCGTTCGGGTTCGCGCTGCCGCAGGTTTCCCCGACCGAACCGGTCGACATCGCACCCATCGGGCACGTCGCCCGCCGCGCCGAGGAGCTTGGCTTCCAGAGCCTCTGGACGCTGGACCAGGTGCTCGGCGGGAGCCGCAACCTCGAGCCCGTCAGCCTGCTCTCGTACGTGGCCGCTCTCACCACCCGGGTACGGCTGGGAACGGCCGTCTTCGTGCTGCCCCAGCACAACCCCGTGCAGCTCGCGAAAGACCTGGCCACGCTCGACGTCCTCAGCGGCGGACGCGTCGACGCCGGCTTCGGCATCGGCAACGAGAATCCCCCGCACGACGCTGCCTTCGGCATCCCCTCGGGCCGCCGCGTCAAGCGCATGACCGAGTCCCTCGCCGTCATGCGCGCCCTCTGGTCGGAGCGCAGGGCGTCCTACGACGGCGAGTTCTTCCAGTTGAAGGACATCCGCATGGAACCGAAGCCGGTCCAGCAGCCGGGACCGCCCGTGTGGTTCGGGGGTCGCGTCGAGCCTGCCCTCCGCCGCGCCGTCCGTCTCGGCGACGCCTGGATGGGCCCCGGCTCATCGAGCATCGACGAGTTCCGCGAGCACGTCGCCATCCTCCGCCGCGCCCTCGACGAGCAGGACCGCGACCCGGCCACCTTCACCCTCTCGAAGCGCCTCTACCTCGCCATCGACGACAACCGCGACCGCGCCGAGGGCCGCCTGCGCGAGTGGTTCGCGCACGTCTACGGCAGCGCCGACCTCGCGAACGCCGTGGCGGTGTGGGGACCTGCCGCCTACATCAACGAACGTATCGCCGAGGTCATCGACATCGGCGCCGAGCACATGCTTCTCCACCCCGTCTTCGACTTCGACGAGCACCTCGACGCGCTGGCTCACTGGGCCAACTGAGGCGGGCGCTCCCGAGCGGGCGCGTCAGGCCCGGTTCACTTCCGTCGTGACCACTGCGGCGCCTTCGAGCGCGTTGTAGCGCACGACCCGGCGCCCCGACTCCACGGGACCCGCGTCGTCGTCCAGCTCGACAACGAACCAGTGCCCCGCCGCCGGTGGCGCGGCCGGTTGCTCCGAGGCCCGGATCAGGTGGACGTGGAGGAACGGCGTCTCCTGGTAGGCGCCGAAGTTCACGACGATCAGGGCCGAGTCCCAGCCAGCGGACGCGATCCACCCCCGGACGTCCTCCTGGAGCCGCTGCGCCTCCGCCCGCGGCAGGTCGAGGATTCCGGCCGCGTACCGCGTGGGGACCAGCAGGTAGTGCTGGCCTCGCGGATGGAGCGGATGCCTGAACACCACCGAGTGCCGCAGCCGCTGGGCCGGGGTCAGCGGGAGGCGCGCCAGCCGCACGACAAGCCAGTGATAGAACCGTGCCGGAAGCAGGCTCCCGATGAGGCGTGTCATCGCCCACCCCATCTAACTTCTGACGTCATGACCATGGCCTCCTGCGCCCCGCCCCATCGCACCTGCGATGGTAGGATTGCCCCGCCGCCGGAGGGGCCTATGCAGCGCGATCGCGCCTGGGAAATTCTCGCCGAATTCGCGCAGGAAGAGCGCACCCGCAGGCACGGCATCTCCGTCGAGGCCGTCATGCAGGCCTACGCCCGCAAGCTCGGCCAGGACGAGGAGAAGTGGGGCATCGTCGGCCTCCTTCACGACTTCGACTGGGAGATTCACCCCACCGAGGAGCTCCACCCCAAGGAGGGCTCGAAGCTCCTCGAAGCGCGCGGCGTTCCCGAGGACATCCGCTACTCGATCCTCTGTCATGCCCCCTTCCTCGGCCTCGACTACACCCAGGATATGGACCGCGCCATCTACGCCGCCGACGAGATGGCCGGCTTCGTCATCGCCTGCACGCTCGTCCGCCCCGATAAGTCCCTCTCCACGCTCAAGGCCTCCTCGGTCAAGAAGAAGATGAAGGACAAGGCCTTCGCTCGCAGCGTCAGCCGCGACGACCTGCGAAACGGCGCCGCCGACTTCGGCGTCGAGCTCGACGAGCACATCCTCTTCGTTGCCGATGCGCTCAGGCCCGTAGCCGAACAGCTGGGCGTAAATCCATGAACGACATCTCTCCCGACCGCAATATCTCCATGGAGCTCGCTCGCGCCACGGAGGCCGCCGCCCTCGGCGCCGTCCCCTGGACCGGTCGTGGTGACAAGAACGGTGCCGACGGCGGCGCCGTCGATGCCATGCGCACCATGCTCAACAGCATCGATATCGATGGCGTCGTCGTCATCGGCGAAGGCGAGAAGGACGAGGCGCCGATGCTGTTCAACGGCGAACAGGTCGGCACCGGCAGCGGCCCCCAGGTCGACATCGCCGTCGACCCCATCGACGGCACCACGCTCCTCTCCCTGGGCCGCGCCAACGCCGTCAGTGTCATCGCCGCCGCCCCCCGCGGCGCCATGTACAACCCGCACGACATTTTCTACATGGAGAAGATCGTCGTCGGTCCCGAGGCGAAGGGGAAAATCGACCTCGCCGCCCCCGTCCGCTGGAACCTCGAGCAGGTGGCGAAGGCTCGCGGTATCCCCCTTACGGAGGTGACCGTCACCCTCCTCGACCGCCCCCGCAACGACGACATCGTCTCCGACATCCGCGACGCCGGCGCCCGCATCATCTCCATCACCGACGGCGACGTCGCCGGCGCCGTCATGGCCGGCATGGACGGCACCGGTGTCGACATGCTCCTCGGCATCGGCGGCTCCCCCGAGGGCGTCTCCGCCGCTTGCGCCATCAAGGCGCTCGATGGCGACATGCAGTGCCGCCTCTGGCCCCGCCACGACGACGACCGCGCCCTCGCCGCCGAACGCGGCCTCGACCTGAGCCAGGTTCTCTCCCTCGACGACCTCGTGAGCGGCGACGACTGCTTCTTCGCCCTCACCGGCATCACGACCGGCTACCTCCTGCGCGGCGTCGAGGTCACCCGGTCGGGCGCCCGCACGCATTCGCTCGTGATGCGCAGCCGTTCCCGCACGATCCGCACCATCGAGGCGGAGCACCACACCCACAAGGTCGAACAGTTCCTCGCCATCTAGGAACGTCGCCGGAGGCACAGCCATGACTACCGAAGCCGAACTTGCCGCCTGGGTTCGCGAATACAGCGACCACTTCGGGTTCTCGTACCACGCCAAGGACCCGACCATGATGCGCCCCTACTGCCACGTTCCCGCCCTCGGCATCGGTGGCGGTCAGGTGAACCTCATCTCCACCGTCGAGGAGTCAGACGCGCGCTGGGCCGCCGCCCACGCCGGCCTCCCCGACGACTACGACCACAGCATCCTCCACACCGTCGAGGTCACCTTCACCAGCCCGACCGCCGCCTACGTCACCGTCAACTGCGGGCGCTACAACAAGGCCGGCGAAGAGTACGTCAACTTCGACGCCTCCTACGTCGTCGCCCAGGTGGAAGAAGGCTGGCGCATCACCACCTGGATCGGCCACCGCTAGGGCGAGCGCCTACTCCGGCTTCGTGACCGAGAGGATCCGCTCGCGCCCCGCCGAGGGCAGCAACTCCAGCCGCACTCCGAGTTCGCTGTTGATGTAGGTGACGCCCAGGATGCGCTCGCCCGCCTCGTCGACGCTCGCCATCTCCAGATCGGCCCCCTCCGCCGTGAGGCGCTCGATCTCCGCGTCGAGGTCGTCGACGAAGGCGCCGAGGTGGTGGATACGCGAGCCCTCGCCCGCCTCCCACGGCGTTCCCGGCACCGCCTCGATCAGCTCGATGTAGGGCGGCCCCTCGGCCGTGTAGGCGAAGCGCGAGTTCATCACCTGCACCCCCGCCTTCGTTCGAACGCGGATGCTCGCCGAGCCCGCCGGCCGCGGCCAACTCGCCCCGAACCGCTTCGCGATCTCCGCCATCCCTTCGTCGATATCGGGCACGATGATCCCGACGTGGAAAACGTCGTCGTAGTTGATCACGGCTAAGCGCCCTCGCCCCGCAGGTTCGCGAGCATCCCCTCGCGCAGGTGTCCCGGCAGCAGTTCCTGGCGTATGCCCAGCGGGCCGTTCATGTACGAAACCGCCATCATCCCGCCCCCGACGTCGAGCGTCGCTTCGAGTTCCACGCCCTCCGCCATCAGCCGCGCCACCTCGTCGTCGAGGTCGTCGACGAAAGCGCCCAGGTGGTGGATGCGGGAGCCCTCACCGGCTTCCCACGGCGTTCCCGGCACCGCCCGGATCACCTCCAGGAAAGGAGGCCCCTCGGCCGAGTAGACGCCGATCACCTCGGCCCGCGTCTCGCCCGTCGCTGTCTTCACGAGCACGTCCGCCCCCGAGGTGGGAGGCGGATCCGGGAACGTGACCCCGAACCGGTTCGCGATCTCTCTCAAGCCCGACTCAAGGTCTGGCACGATGATGCCCACGTGGAACATGTCTTCGTACTTCATGGGCCGCACCGTACGCCCCCGCTCGCCCGCCCCGCAAGCGTGAGCTACAGCCCGAACCGTGTCTTCACGTAGTTGACTAGGTGGGGACCGTACAACTCCGTTGTTGATGGCCCCGTCCGGACAAAGAACTGATCGGGACTGCCTGGCGACTGAAGATACACAGGCTGCGGAGAGCGCTCGCACGAGACCTTGAGAACGCGGCTGTCCTCGTGGCCGTCGAGGGGATAGTCGTCGAACTGCTGGTGCATCAGCGTTGGGATTGCATCCCCCATCCGTGCCTTCACCAGATTCGTCAAGTGTAGGCTCATCTTGTCCTCACCCTGAAACAGGTCCTTCTCAATGCCGACGGGGGTCCCATCATCAGCCACGCCGATGACAAGTGTGCCGCCACCCGTGTTGAGGAACGCCGCAAGCGTCTTCAGTACGGCGTGCTCCATGCGTCCATCCTTCTCGCCCGTGTTCAGGTTGACTCGCAGCGTCGACTTGAACTCGACGGAGTCGGATTCGCCGCCCGAGATCAATTCCATAAGAGCGTCGTCACTGCCTTCGACGGGCTGCTCCAGCCCTTCGCTGAGCCTGCCGTAGCCCCGGTGGACTACCTCCGCCATCAGTTCCCGTCGAAGCCTTAGGAACGTCTCATAGTCCAGCGACTCCCAGCCGGGTGGCAGCGCGTGAGCCTCGTACGCGGCTGCCAATTCTCCATCGCTGAAGCCCTTCGTGAGTGCAGGCAGGTACTCCGCCGGGCACTTGTCTGAGGCCTGGATGTTGTCCGACCACTCAACGGAAGCAAGGTTGGCTACCTGATTGATCTGCGTCCGGTCGGTAATCCCCTGCCCAGCCAAGCAGTTGGCTGGCCAGAGATGGTGGCGCTCGAGTGCTGACCGGTTAGCGTGAAGCGATGGGTCGCTGAGCGCTCCTACCCCTTCGCGAGAGAAGAGCGCCGGAGCGTCGAGGATCACCTGTGCCGCTTCGTAGGTAGCCAGTGATGGGCTTGTCGTCGAGGAGGTCGCCAACTCGTTCGGGAGCGTAATCGTCCAGAAGTCCTCCGTTAGGGTGATCGCGCAGACATGCTCGAGTTGCGAGACGAATCGGTAGCTGTCGTTGACGCCACGCAGCATCGCCAGATCCGACTCCATTGCTGACTCCGCCGATGCTGTGTATCGCCCAGTGATGGTGGCCATGAAGAACCATTGCGCGATTACGCGGCGTAGCGTGTGCTCGGGAACCCGAAACTCCGTTCGCCCAATCAGGTAGAGAACGTAGCAGTAGATCAGCGTTGTCCCCGAGCGGATTGGCTTCCGAAAGCCGGCCCCGTGGATGCACTTCAGGAAGTCGTGCCAGTGCTGGAGGTTGATGACGTGCTGCTGTGCTTCCTTCAGGAGTTCAAACTGGGCGACCTGGGCTTCTTCGCTGTACTCGTTTGCCTCAAGGTCCTTGCCTCGCAGGATGGAGTACACCGACTGGAGACGCGCTCGCCGGAACGCAAGTCCGATGCCGGCCCGGAGTAACTGGTCGGGGTTGGGTTCGATGAAGTAGTTGAAGGGTGAAGGTCCGTCCTTTGCTGGCGAGCGCGCATCGCGGCAAAACCGCTCTAGAGCTACTCGGCCCTCGTCCCAGAACACTGACATGAGCGTCAGGATGAAGTCGGCTTGATTGAGCGGTTTCCCGGTGCTGTTGATCCTCACGAAGACGTCGGCAACGGCCTCCTCCGACGTCTCAGCAGAGAGCTCAAGCGAGGTCAGGGGGAACATTCTCAACTCATGGAGACGCATGATTGCGTCGTCGATCGCCATGCTCTCCTCATCGGAGATTTGCCTCGTTGACTCAAGTCCCTTCTTGTAGTCATTCACCAGCCGAAGGATGCCGGTCGACTTGCTCCATACGGCCGAGATGTCGGGTATCCAGACCTTGTCCTGCCTGATTGCAGCGCTAGCAACCTCGAACCTCTGCTCGAGGGGATTGAATGCGATGCGGATGCGTTCGGTCTTGTAGTTGCTGCGGACCACAGGGGTTCCGTTAATGATTGCGTAGAGCGCTGTGAGCCGCTGCTGACCATCAACGATCACAAGATTCGGGATTGCCTGCTTTTGATCTGAGCCAATTGCTCGGGGGTTGACATGCTCGTGGCTGGCGGGCGTGGTGGCCCAGAAGAGCAGGTAGCCGATCGGATAACCGCGATACATCGAGTCGAACAGGTCGCGAATCTTGACGTTCTTCCAGACGAAAGGCCGCTGGATATCGGGAAGCCCGATGGACCCGTGGGCAATGTTGCTTAACAGTGTCTGGAGGTCGTATTCGACTCGCTTGAAAATCGTTCCACTCATGCCCTGAATCTCACCTACATTGGGGTGCTGCTACACAAAAGGCGAACTATACCCAGACCACTGGCGGGGCTCACGGTTCACCCCCCCCCGCTCGCCCGCCCCGCAAGCATGTATCGTGCCGCTGGGGGCAACGCATGGCTGGACCGCTCGCCGGAGTCCGCGTCCTCGATCTCTCCCGCGAGGTCGCCGGCGCCTATGCGACCAAGCTCCTCGCCGACTACGGCGCCGACGTGCTCAAGCTCGAAGCCCCCGGCGGCGGTCCCCTCCGCCGCTTCGGCCCCTTCCCCGGCGATGAACTGCATCCCGAGCGCTCCGGCCTCTTCCTCCACCTGAACACAAACAAGCGCTCCCGCGTCCTCGACGCCAGCGACCCCGCCAACGCCGACCGCATCCGCGCTCTCGCCGCCGAGGCCGACATCGTCGTCGAGGACTTCGCGCCGGGCGACCCCGCCTCGTGGGGATGGGGCTGGGAGGCGCTCTCAGCCGGACGCGACGACCTCGTGCTCCTTTCTATCACGCCGTTCGGCCAGACCGGTCCCTACCGCCGCTATCGCGGCTCGGAGATTACGGCCCAGGGGTTCGGCGGTCCCATGCACATGACGGGCCACGCCAGCCTCGGTCCGCTCAAGCACGCGGGGCACTTCGCCGGCTACCACGCCGGCATCGTCTCCGCCTTCGCCGCCATGCTCGTGCGCCTCCGCGTGGAGGCGGGTGGCAGTGGCGACTGGATCGATGTCTCCCTGGCCGAATGCCAGGCCAGCTCCCGCGACCGTCGCAGCACGGCCCTCCTCGCCGCCTCCTACGCCGGCGTCGGTGGTGGGCGTGGAGCCGCTGGCCTGCGCGTCGCAGCTGGCGTGCGTCCCTGCGCCGATGGCTACGTGAACATCATGGGCGCGGGGCCGCGCCTCCACGCCCTCCTCCACCTCATCCACCGCGAGGATCTGCTCGAACACCCCGATATCAACGCCCCGATGACCCTCATGCCGCCCGCCCTCGCCGAGGAGATCGAGAACGCCTACCGCACCTGGCTCGGCGAACGCACGAAGCGCGAGATCATCCCCCTCGCCCAGGGCCACCACCTCCCCTGTGGCGCCCTCCAGACCACGCAGGACCTGCTCGAAGACCCCCACTTCCTCGAACGCGGCGTCTGGGAACCCATCGACCACCCCGAAGCGGGCCGCCTCCACTACCCCGGCCGCCCCTTCGTCATGTCCGCCACCCCGCGCCCGCTCGCCCGCCCCGCCCCCCTCCTGGGCGAGCACGAAGGCGAGGCGCCCTTCGCACCGCGCCCCACTTCGGCCCCGCTCGCGCGCCCCCTCCACGGGGGTCGCCTCCCCCTTGAGGGGATCCGGGTCGCCGAGGTGACGGTCGTGTGGGCCGGCACGCACGTCAGTCAGCTCCTCGCCGACTGGGGCGCCGAGGTGGTCCGCGTCGAGCCCGTCAACCGCATCCAGCCCGCCACCCGAGGCGCCGAGGGGTCTCTCACCAAGGAGCAGTCCCAGCGGGTAGCAGAACAGGGCCAGCCCCTCAGCGCCTACCCCGACTTCGACCCCCGCGACGACCCCTGGAACCGCAGCCCCGGCTTCAACGTCGGCGCCCGCAACAAGCGCTCCATGACCTGCGACATCATGGCCCCCGAGGGACGCGAGACCATCAACCGCCTGGTCTCGAGCTGCGATGTCTTCGTCGAGAACAACGTGCCCGAGACGATGGCCCGCGCCGGCATCAGCTACGAGGCCTTCCGCGAGATCAACCCCGGCATCGTCATGCTGCGCATGCCCGCCTTCGGCCTCAGCGGCCCCTATCGCGACTACCGGGGCTTCGGCATGCACGCCGAGGCCACCGTCGGCCACACCCTTCTGCGCGGCTACCCCGATAGTGAGCCCGAGCTCACCGGCGACGCGCTCGCCTCCGACGCCATCGCCGGCGCGCACGGCGCCCTGGCGGTTGTTATGGCGCTCCGCCACCGCCAGCGCACAGGCGAGGGCCAGCAGATCGAGATGGCCCTCGCCGAGTCCTTCCTCCCCATCCTCGGCCAGTTCCTCATCGACTACGCCATGAACGGACGCATCGCCAGCGCCCTCGGCAACACCCATCCCTGGAACGCCCCCCACGACGCCTACCCCACCCGCGGCGACGACCAGTGGATCGCCATCGATGTCGCCACCGACGACGAGTTTGCCGACCTCTGCCGCGTGCTCGGCGACGAGTCGCTCGCCGCGGACCCCCGCTTCGCCACCGCCGAGGCCCGCCGCGAGCATCGGACGGCCCTGGACGAAGCGGTCTCCGACCTCACCAGCACGCGCGACAAGCACGAGCTGTTCCACGCCCTCCAGGCTCGCGACGTCTGCGCCGCCCCCCTCCTCGACGGCCTCGACGCGCAGGCCGACCCCCACCTCAACGCACGGGGCTTCTTCGAAGAGGTCTACCAGCCGAACGTGGGGACCCACCGCTTTCCCGGCCTGAACTTCAAGCTCGCGCAAACTCCTAACGCCATCCGCCTCCCTCCCCCGGCCCTCGGCGAGCACAACGACTGGGCCTACCTCGATCTCCTCGGCTACACCCGCGCCGAGCTCGACGCCCTCATCGCCAGCGGTCAGGTCGGCACGCGCTACCCCGCCTCCCTCCTTCCCCAGCGGGGTTAGCCGCCGCCCCGACGCGTTGGCCCGCGCTTCCCCCCGCGCCTACAGTGGAAGTCGATGCTCTCCCCCCGGCGCCTCTGGCTGCTGCTCAAGCACTCCGTCTTCGGGTTCCTCGATGACAACTGCCCGCAGATGGCCGCCGCCATCTCCTACTACGTCCTCTTCTCCCTCTTTCCCCTCGTGATCGTCTCCATCGGCGTCCTTGGCCTCATCCTCCAGGACGGCGATATCGAGCGCCGGCTCGTCGAGGAGCTCACCGGCCTGCTGCCCGTCGATGCGGAGGGAGCCGGGAACGTCGAGGACGCCGTCCAGGAGATTACGGGCGCATCCAGCAGCGTTCTCGGCCTCCTCGGTCTGGCGGTGCTGGCCTGGACCGCGAGCGCCATGTTCGGCGTCATCCGCCGCTCCCTCGACATCGCCTTCGACCTGTCTGGACGGCGCCCCTTTATCCGCCAGAAGCTCGTCGACTTCGGCATGATGGCCCTGCTCGGCATCATCTTCCTCGCCTCCCTCGGAGCGACGACGACCCTCCGTGTCGCCCGCGAGGGCATCGACGACACCGCCGTCCTCGGGGACCTCGCCCAGGCGCTGGGGTTCGGCTGGGCCATCGCTGCCTTCATCGTCCCCGCCGCCGTGTCGTTCGTCGCGTTCACACTGCTCTACTGGCTCATCCCCGCCCGACATGTGCGTCTCGACCACGTCTGGCCGGGCGCCCTCCTGGCCGCCGTGCTCTTCGAGACGGTCAAGCTGGCCTTCGGCATCTTCCTCGAGCACTTCGGGCGCTACGACCTCATCTTCGGCTCGCTCGGCGCCGTGGCCGCCTTCCTCTTCCTCGTCTTCCTCAGCGCGAACACGCTCCTGCTCGGCGCGGAGGTCTCCGCCACCTACCCACGCGTTTCCCACGGCGAATTCGACCGACCGCCGGGTGTGCCCCGACCCACCGCACGCGAGCTTGTCGTGGGCGCCCTCCGCAGCCTTGTCTTTCACCGCGACGACGAGCCGCCACGCAAAGAGCCCGCACCCGACGAGACCCCTCCCTGAGCCGCGGGCTTACCCCGCCTTGCCGTCCCCCTTCGCGCCAGGCGGTCCGCAGTGACACCATAGGGACGGCGAGGTAACCGATGACTGAAAGCGAGCCCCGGGGCCCCATGCGGCGGTACGGCGGCTATGCCGTGCTCGGGATCGTCGTGGTCGCGGTCGCCGTGCTCGTCGTCTGGCTCTTCGCCTTCGGTGGCGACGAGGGCCACCAGGCGGCAGCCCCCCTCCAGCTTGACCGACCGGAGCTGCTGGGAACCGTCGGTCTCGAAACCGGCGTCATCGATGGCCACGCCCCCGAGGTCGGCAAGCTCGCGCCCGACTTCGCCCTCGCCAACGCGCGTGACCCCGAGCGCGTCGTGCGCCTCTCCGACTTCCGCGGGACGCCTGTCGTCCTGAACTGGTACGCGAGCTGGTGCGGCCCCTGCAAGAGGGAGATTCCCGACTTCCAGAAGGCGTACGAGGCCCTCGACGGCGAGGTCGTGTTCCTCGGCGTGAACCTGCAGGAGGACGCGGCCCAGGCGGCTGGGCTCCTCGATGTGTTCGTGGCGAAGTACCCCGCCCTGCTCGACACCGAGGGCGAGGTCGCCGTCCACTACCGCATCCCGGGAATGCCGACCACCTTCTTCATCGATGCCGACGGTATTGTCCGCTCCATGGGTGCGGGCCTCATCGTGGAAGAGGTGCTTGTGGAGGAACTCGCCCGGATCGGCGTCATCTACGAGCCGGAGGACCCCTAGAGGTCCGCCACCTGCGGCGCGATCTCGGAGGCGAAGTACTCCGGTCCCTCGTCCGAGTCGAAGTCGATGTGCTGCAGGACCATCTCCTCCAGCCCCAGCTCGGCCAGCTTCCCCAGCTTCTCGACCACCTCGCCCGTCGTCCCGCTGAGGATGCCCTTCCCCTCCATCCTCTCGACCATCACCCGCGGCGACGCCTCCGGGTCCAGGCTGAAGTGCGCCATCGTCTTCGACGCGATGGCGCTGACCGTGCGTTCGTTCGGCCCCGCGATCGGGAACACCATCATCGACCGCGCGATCGTCGACGGGTCGCGGCCCACGTCCTCGCAGTGCCGCTCCAGCACCTGCACCTTGTGCGCGTATCCCTCCGGCTCCGTCACCGTCACGCAGTTCCATTCGTCCGCGTGCTCGGCCGCGATCCGCAGCGTTCGCCGCTCTCCCGCCCCGCCGATCAGGAGCGGGGGACGCCCCGGCGCCGGCTGCGACTTGTACCCCGCTTCCTCCAGCCGGTAGAAGCGCCCCTCGAACGAGGCGGGCTGCTCCGTCCACAGCGCCCGCATCAGCCGCACGGCCTCGTCGAGCCGGTCGAACCGCTCCTTCGTCGGCGGGAAGGGGATGCCGTAGGCCCGGTGCTCAGCCTCGTTCCAGCCCGCACCCAGCCCCATCACGAAGCGCCCCCCGCTCAGCAAGTCGACCTGCGCGGCCATGCGCGCGTCGTTCACCGGCCGCCGGAACGTGATCGGCGTGACCAGCGCCCCGAACCGGTACGAGTGCGGCTCGCGTGCAATCGCCGCGAACGACAGCCACGTCTCCAGCGACTGCAGCTGACGGTTCCCCGTGAAGTAGTGGTCCGAACGGAACAGCGAGGCGAACCCCAGCCGCTCCGTCAGGTTCGCGATGTGCAGCCACCGCTCCCACGTCAGGTCGTTCTGCCCCTCGATCATCAGTCCGATTCGCATCCGTCTCTCCCGTCAGCCTCTCAGGCGTGAGCGTGTTCAGTCTGAATCCTGCCAGCGCCAGCCGACCACGCGTGCGGGCCGCAGCCGGATGAGCGGCAGCGACTCCAGCGCCATCTCCCGGTAGCGCGGGTACCGGCGGCGCAGTGCGTCGAGCGCGTCCGGCCACTCATCGCCGCGTCCGAGCACGTCCGCGTCGCCCTCGAGGCGCAGCCACGCGAGTTGCTCCCAGCGCTCCTCGTAGTGGTCGACGAGCAGCGTCGCGCGCGGGTCGCGCTCGATGTTGCGGACGCGGGCGAGGGTCACGCCCTGCTTCGGCTTCTCGTCGATCGCGATGGCGATTGCCCCCTCGACCAGCGCGAAGCACACCGGTACGAGCTGCGGCAGGCCGCTGCGCGCGATCGTGCCGAGCACGCCCGACCGCTCGTCCTCCAGCAGACGCTGCTGCCACGCCTCCATGCGCGCAGGGTGCGGGCGGAAGTGGGGCCTGTCCAGCGAAAGACCGGCCTCGCGTACAGTGCGAGACATGGCCCGGACCGTGATCGCCGGCGACTTCGGCGGGACGAACCTGCGCGCCGCCCTCGTCAGCGAAGCTGGTGAGGTGCTCGTTCGCCACGAGGTGAGCACCCCCGCCGACACGTCGCCGGAGGCCGTCCTCGAACGCATCGGCGACCTCCTGGCGGAGGTTCGCGACCGCGGCGAAGACCCCCCGGTGGCCGCCTCCCTCGCCGTGGCCGGCCTCATCGATGCCGACCGCGGCATTGTCATGGTCTCCCCGAACATCCCCGCCTTCCGCAACCTCTCCCTCACCGCCCCCCTCTCCGAGCGCCTCGGCATCCCCGTCTCCATCGAGAATGACGCCTCCGCCGCCGCCCTGGGCGAGCACCGCTTTGGCGCCGGACGCGGCGCGCGGCACATCCTCCACGCCACCCTCGGGACAGGCATCGGCGGCGGGCTCGTCATCGACGGCCGCCTCTACCGTGGCGCCCAGGGGCTCGCCGGCGAGATCGGCCACATCGTCCTCGACCCCGCCGGGCCGCCTTGCGGCTGCGGTGCCCGCGGCTGCCTCGAGGCGACCGCCGGAGGCGTCGCCTTCGGGCGGCGCGCCCAGCGCCTCGTCGAGTCCGGCTCGGCGCCCATCCTTGCCGAGATCGCCGCCGGCCGGCCCGCCACCGCCGGCCACCTCGCCGAGGCCGCCCGCCGCGGCGAAGCCCCCGCCATCGCCGAGATCCGCAACGGTGGTCACTCCATCGGCATCGGGCTGGGCAGCATCGTCAACATCCTCAACCCCGACGTAGTAACCCTCTCCGGCGGCCTCCTCGGCATGGGCGACTTCCTCCTCGACCCCCTCCGCGCCGCCATGGCCTCCCTCGCCTACGGCCCCGCCGCCAACACCCCCGTCCGCACCAGCACCCTCGGCGAGGACGCCGGCCTCCTCGGCGCCGCCGCCGTCGCTCTGGCCCACTAGGATTCACTTCCCCACCATGGCTTCGTGATCATCTCGATCCGTCGCCTGGGCGCGGTGTTCCTGGGCTTCATTTTTCTGGCTGTGACCTTCATCGTGTTGGTGGCGCTCGCCGTGAACGCGACGGTTGCTCGGCCGGACTTCGTCTCCGAACAGCTGGAGGAGGCGGACGCCTATCAGTTCGTTCTCGATGACCTCGTGCCTGCCCTGCTTGAGGACGCCTGGCAACTGGACCCCGACGCGTTCGGCTTCGAGTTCGAGGAGAACCCGCTGGCCGCCTCCGGGTTGACCCCGGAACAGCTCGCCGGCGCTATCCGCCGCGCAATCCCGCCCGAGGACCTTGAGGCGCTCGTCACGCCCGCTGTCGAAGGCGCCATGGATTACCTCACGGGGAGGGAGGACGAAGTCGTGATCAGGATCGACGCAGCCTCGAACCTCGATGCCCTCGTGCGCGAGCTCTCCGCCGTTTTCCTCGAGAGCGGCGCCTACGAGCGCCTGATGGAACGCGAACTGACCCCCATCTTCGGCCAGTGGGTCGATGAAGGGCTTCCCGCCGGCGGTGAGAGTTCCGCCTGGGTCGCCATCCTCCGTGGGGGAAGCGGCGAAGAGGGCGGCAGCCTCGTGCGCGTGTTCACGACCGTCGCCACCCCTGAATGGATCGCCGCGCAGGTTGAAGGCGCCGGCCACGAGGTCGTTGACTACGTCATCGCCCGGTCCGATGCGCTGGCCATTCGGATCGGGTTCGACGAGGCTGGGATCGAGAAGGCCGCCAGCGAGATTGCGGCCATCGTCACCGAGGCCGACGCCTTGGACGTCGCCTATGCCAACGTCGTCGAACCTGCGGCGAAGGGGAGTGTCCCCGAGGTGTCCGCTTTGCCCTACGACATCGCGCTCACCCGGACCGAGGTCCTCGACGCGGTGCGGGACGCCGTCGCCGGGGACTGGCTGGACGCGCAGGCCTCCACGCTCGCCGGCGACGTGGCCGCCTACATCACCGCCCGGACGGAAGCGTTCACCACCACGTTTGACCTCGCCGCCGCCAAGTTGGACGCTCAGCGCGCGTTGACGGCGACCGCCACTGCCTCGCTTCGTGAAGGCCTTCGTGGCCTGCCCGACTGCACCACCGTTGCGGAGAGCGCAGCCGCTCGAACGGCGCTCGAACGGGAGCTGCCCCCCTGCATCCCGCGGGACGTTCCCGTTTCGGACATCGTCGCCATCGCAGTTCCCTCCATCGCCACGTCGATAGAAGAATCGGTCCTGGACCGCATTCCCGACACCGTGACCTACACGGAGCAGGATCTTCTCGCTGACCTCGAACGAGATGGCGGTCCGGATGCCCTGCTCGCCCTCGACGAAATCCGTGAACTCTTCAGTGAAGGCTGGACGTACACCGATGACGACCTCCGCGCCGATCTGGACGGCGACGCCTTCGACCTGATCCAGGACGGGCGGCTTGCGCTCTCCACCGGCTACGTCCTCGATGTGTCCGACGAGTCCGCCGAGGGACTGCAGGACGGGCTGGACGAGGCCCGCAACACGGTGGGCTTTGGGTCGGGCAACCTCTGGATTCCGGCCGTCATCGCCTTCGCCCTCCTGCTCCTGGTCGCGTTCCTCGGCGGCAGGAGCTGGCGCGGGCGCCTCGCCTGGGCCGCGGGCGTGTTGCTGCTCTCCGCCGGACTGCTCGCCATCCTCTTCGGGCCGGTCGCCCAGTCAACCTCGGGCGAGGTGTTCGACGAAATCCGCGCGGAAGCCGCCCCCGATCCCGATTCGGAATTCCCCAACACGTCCGAGGCGCTGGTCGACAAGCTGGTCGAGGTGGCCGAATCAGCCGTCGACGAATTCGCCGGGAACATCGCCCGCAACGCCCTGATCCTGGCCCTCGTGGGCGCCGTTGGGGTCAGCGCTGCGGTCTTCTGGCAGCCTATTGGCGTTCTCCTGGGCCGAGAGCAAGCCTGACCCTGGAACCCCTTCCACACCCTCGGCTATGGGGTGGGTGCCATATGGCGCTCCCGGCTCCATAGCCGCTCCCCCACCCTCCCCGAGTGTTCTCCCCGCCGCCCCTCCACCAGCTCCTCGTGACCCGCACCGACAACCGCCCCAACCGCCCCTTCGCCGGCGGACTCGCGGCCTTCATCACCATCCACCAGACCGGCAATCCCCGCCCTACCGCGAACGCCCACGCCCACGCCCGCTGGATGGCCCGCCAGGCGCCCTACTCCTGGCACGCCACTATCGACGACAGTGAGGTCTGGCAGTCCCTCGACTGGGGCGAGCAGGGCTGGCACGCCGGCGACGGCGCCGGCGGTCCCGGCAACACCACCTCCATCGGCCTCGAGATCTGCATGCACGATGGCATCGACGAGGCCGCCGCCGACCTCAACGCCGCCTGGCTCACCGCCCGCCTCCGCCTCGGCGGCCACGGCTACGAGGGCATCGTCCAGCACAACCACTGGACCGGGAAGGACTGCCCCGCCCTCATCCGCGCCGAGCCCGGACGCTGGGAGCGCTTCCTCGAGCAGGTCGCCCACTTCCAGGAGTCCGAGACCCGCACGCGTCTGGAACACCGCGTCACCCGCCTGGAGGAGCGCGTCGCCGCCCTCGAATCCGCCCCCGCCATCGCGACGGTGGAGCCAGCGAGAGAGCCGGGCTACCGGAGCGAGCGCGAAGCGTAACGGCGTATTCGAGCGACCGAGCGAAGCGAGCTACTATTGGGAGCAGAGACGCCTTCGTAGCTCAGTTGGAAGAGCGACGCATTCGTAATGCGTAGGTCGTCGGTTCGAATCCGACCGAAGGCTCCATCTTGGTGGTTGGTGGTTGGTCCCCCAGCCTCCCACTTGGCGAATGGCCGGCGCCCCACTCAGCCGGGCGCAGCGAAGCGGAGCCCGGCGCTTTCCTCAGGCGGGCGCCAGCCCGCCGCTCCACTCAGCCGCCCGCAGGGCGGCGCTCTCCTACCGGTACGGACGCAGCGCCTCCCGGATGTCCTCCACGATCTCCGTCGGACGTTCCGGTGCCGCGAAGTGCCCCCCGCCGTCGCGCGCGCGTGTCCAGACAAGGTTGTAGTACTCCTCCGTCCAGCCCCGCCCCTGCGAGGTCATGTCCTGCGCCATGAACGAGATGCCCGTCGGCGCCTCCACCACCGGACGCCTGTCGTGCGACGGGCGCCACGGGTTCTTCGCCACCTCCGCGTAGTACCGCGCCGACGTCACGTACGCGCCCGTCGCCCAGTACAGCATCATCAGCGTCAGCAGGTGGTCCTTCGAGAACGCCTGCTCGACCGCCCGCTCCCCCCGATCGTTGTCGCTCCACCAGTAGCGCCGGTCGAGAATCCAGGCGCACAGCCCCACCGGCGAGTCGTGCAGCGCGTACGAGATGGTCTGCGGCTCGTTCATCTGCACGACCGCGTGCGCGCTCCCTGGCCGCGGCCGCAGCACCCCCGGCTCGATCAGGTCCGGGTTGCGAGCTGCCTGTTCCGGCGTCGTCGTGCGCTGCGCCAGCAGGCGCGTCCCCTCCGGGTCCGCCAGCACCGTCAGCGGGATCGCCCCGGTGATGTGGATCGCCCCCACGCGGTCCGCGTACTTGTGTCCCAGCTGCGCGCTGATCAGGTTCCCCCAGTCACCCCCGTGCGCCAGGAAACGGTCGTAGCCGAGCACGTCCCCCATCAGCTCCGCCCACAGGTCGGCCGTCCGCCAGAAATTGATGCCCGTCACCTCGTGCGGCGCCGAGAACCCGAACCCCGGCAGCGACGGCAGCACCACGTCGAAGGCGTCGCGCTCATCGCCCCCGTGAGCCGCCGGATCCGTGAGCGGCCCGATTAGCTCGTGGAAGTCCCAGAAGCACCAGGGCCAGCCGTGCGACAGGATCAGGGGCTTCGGGTCCGGCCCCTTCCCCCGCTCGTGGATGAAGTGGATGGGAACGCCCTCGATCTCCGTCCGGTAGTTCGCGAACGCGTTCATCTCGCGCTCCACCGCCCGCCAGTCGTACTCCTCGATCCAGTAGTCGACGAGCTCGCGCAGGTACGCCCCGTTGACCCCGTACCCCCAGTCGTCGTTCGCGAAGTCCTGCGGGAAGCGCGCATTCACCAGCCGCCGCCGCAGGTCGTCCAGTAGCTCATCCGGAAGATGGATCGTGTAAGGCTCCGCCGCCATCGCACCCTCCCGCAAGTGGTCGCCGCAGACTACACCGGTGGTCGGTGGTGGGTAGTGCCCCGTCAGCCACCGGGTGGAACGCCGCTCCCACTCAGCCCGGCGCAGCGAAGCGGAGCCGGGCGCTTTCCTCAGGCGGCGAAGACCGCCGCTCTCCTCAGCGAAGCGCCGCAGGCGCAAGCGCTCTCCTCAGCCGGGCCCGCGAGCGCGCAGCAGTCGAGCGTAGAAATGTAGCCCGGCGCTCCACTCAGGCGGCAACGCCGCCGCTTTCCCCTACTTGACGGTTTCGCCGTCGCTGCGCAGGTCGCCTTCGATGCGGATCTCCGGGAGCCACTCGAGCCAGCGTGGCAGGTACCAGTTGAACCTGCCCAGGACCGCCATGCTCGCCGGCACGATGACCGACCGGATGATCGTCGCGTCGATGATCACCGCTACCCCCAGCCCGAACCCCGCCTGCTGCAGCGGCGCCAGGTCTCCGAGGGCCATGCCCATGAACACCGCCACCATGATCAGGGCCGCCCCGGTGATGATGCTTCCGGTCGAACGCACCCCGAAGGCCACCGACTCGCGGTTGCTGCCCGTTAGGCCGTACCGCTCCCGGATGCGGCTCAGCAGGAACACGTGGTAGTCCATCGAGAGGCCGAACATGATCGCGAACAGGAACAGCGGTAACCATGCCTCGATCGTTCGCGTCTGCTGGAACCCGAAGAGCTCGTTCCCGATCCCGTGCTGGAACACGATCACGAGCAGCCCGTAAGCCGCCCCGACCGAGAGCAGGTTCATGATGATCGCCTTCACCGGCACGACTATCGATCGGAACACCAGCAGCAACAGGATGAAGCTCAGCCCCAGCACCACCGAGAACACGATCGGCGTGTACAGCGTGATCACGTCGATCAGGTCGACCTCTTCGGCCGTCAGGCCGGTCACCAGCACGTTCGCCTCGGTTCCACCGAAGGCCGCCGGGATGTAGTCGCTGCGCAGCCGCCGGATGGCGTCGTACGCCTCCGGGCTGCGGGGGTCGGTCGTCAGCAACGTCGAGACCAGGGCAAGGTCGCCTGCCTCGTTCGTCGTGGCGGAGACGCTGTCAAACATCGCGTCTTCCTCGATCAGCCCCGTCAGCGTCGAGATCGCCGCCATCACCGCCGGCGACGACACCTCGGGCGCGTCCACGACCACCTCCACTGGCGACACGAGCCCGGCGCTGAAGTCCTCCTGCAGGATCTCAAAGGCCCGGCGCTGCTCGTTACCGGCCGGAAGCGTCGAAACCCCCGAGATACCCGACTGGAGCGTGAAGGCCGGTACGGCTGCTGCGATTAGCAGGCTGGCCGATACCGACAGGCTGATCAGCGGCTGCCGCATCACCATGCGCACGATGAAGTTCCAGGCCCCCGCACTCGTCCGCTCGTGCAGCCGCAGGCGCGGCAGGAACGGGATCCGCAGCGCGTCGATCCGGTCCCCGAGCACGCTCAGGAGCGCCGGCAGCAGCGTGAGCGCCGCCAGCACCGCCACCACCGCCACCGAGATCGCCCCCAGCCCGAGGCTCTGGTAGACGTTGCTGGGTACGAGCAGGAGCCCGAGCAGCCCGATCACCACCGCCCCTCCCGAGAACAGCACGGCGCGGTTCGCCGTCGCCCCCGCGCGCGAGATGGCCGCCTCGATCGTGAAGCCGCGCAGCCGCTCCTCGCGATAACGCTGCACGATGAAGAGCGAGTAGTCGATGCCCACGGCCAGCCCGACCACGGTGATCATGTTCACCACGAAGAACGAGAGTTGGAACCCCTGCCCGACAAGGAACGCCACGCCGAGCGCCGTGACGACCGCCACCAACGCCACGACGAGGGGGATTCCCGCCGCCACCGCCGCCCCAAAGACCGCCACCAGGATGAGTAGCGCGATCGGCACGCCGATGCCCTCGCCCCGGCGCAGGTCGCGCTCCGACGTCTCCGTGAACGTCCGCCCGATGCTGCCCTGCCCCGCCACCAGCGTCTCGAACCCGGCGGGCGCCTCGAAGTCCTCCACCACCGAAACGAGCGGCCCCGCCGTCGCCTCCGCATCACCGATCTCACCGGCCAGCGTCACCGGGATCAGCGTCGTGCGGCGGTCCGCGGAGACGAAACCCTCGTACCCCGTCTCGTAGTAGCTCGTGGCCGCCACGACCGTCCCCTCGAGCATCCGGATGCGGGCCAGCAGCTCGCTCGTCACGTCCGCGAAGGCCGCATCGTCGACGGTGCCGGCCGCGCTTCGCACGACGATGAACTCCTGGGGCGCCTCCGGCCCCCGGAGACGCTCTTCGAGGAGCGTCTCCGCACGCTCCGACTCGGCGTTGGAGACAACCGCATCGTCTGCCGTGAGAACATCGCCGATGTCGAACGCGAGGCTTCCCGCCACCGCCACCAGCGCGACCCAGGCGCCGATGACATACCAGCGATAGCGGGCGCTCACCCTCGCCAGACGGGCGGTGATCGACCCCTCAAGGTACTTGGAGCTACCGCGAGCCATGACCACTCTCCCCGACAGGAGCGCCCTTCACCCTCACCTTTGGGCAGGTGAGTGTCGCGGTCAACTATGGAGGTTCAGGAGTGGTCAAGGTTCGGTCACGATTACGTAATCACCCGCCCGCGTACCCCGCCGAACGGAGCGCTTCCGCGATCTCCGGGAGGATGGCGGGGTCGTCGATCGTTGGCGGAACGGTGTACGCCTCGCTGTCCGCGATCTTCTGCACCGTGCCCCGCAGGATCTTGCCCGAACGCGTCTTCGGCAGCCGTCCAACGACGATCGCTGTCTTGAACGAGGCGACCGGCCCGATCTGTTCGCGCACGAGCCGCACCGCCTCCCCCTCGATCGCACCTTGCTCGCGGTCGACTTCCGCGTTCAGCACCAGCAGCCCCAGCGGCGTCTGTCCCTTCAGCTCGTCCGCCACCCCTACCACGGCGCACTCGGCGACGTCGGGGTGGGCAGCCAGCACCTCCTCCATCTGTCCCGTCGAGAGGCGGTGCCCCGCCACGTTGATGACGTCGTCCGTGCGCGTCATCACGTACACGTAGCCGTCCTCGTCGATGTAGCCCGCGTCGCCCGTCTTGTAGTACCCGGGGAACTCCTCGAGGTACCCCTCGCGGTACCGGTCCTCCGCCTGCCACAGCGTGGGGAAGCTCCCCGGCGGCAGCGGCAGCCGCGCGACGAGGGCGCCGATGTCGCCCGGCGCGACCTCGCGGTTCGCCTCGTCCACCACGCGCACGTCCCAACCGGGAACCGGCTTCGTCGGCGAGCCGTGCTTCACCGGCATCAGCTCGATGCCCGCCGGATTGGCGCAGATCGACCAGCCCGTTTCCGTCTGCCACCAGTGGTCGATAACGGGCACGCCGAGCCGGTCCTCGGCCCACTGCACGGTGTCGGGGTCGGCCCGTTCGCCTGCCAGGAATAGCGTCCGCAGCCCCGCGATCTGCTCAGGCTGGATGAGCGCCCCGTTCGGATCCTGCTGCTTGATCGCCCGGAAGGCCGTCGGCGCCGTAAACAGCACCTTCACGTCATGTTCGGCGATCACGCGCCAGTAGACGGCCGCGTCGGGCGTCCCCACCGGCTTCCCTTCGAACAGGACGGTCGTGTTCCCGTGAATCAGGGGCCCGTAGACGATGTACGAGTGCCCGACCACCCAGCCCACGTCCGAGGCCGCCCAGTACACCTCGCCCGGCTCGACGCCGTAGATGTTGCGCATGCTCCAGTTGAGCGCGACCAGGTGGCCCCCGTTGTCGCGCACGATGCCCTTCGGCTGCCCCGTCGTCCCCGACGTGTAGAGGATGTAGAGCGGGTCCGTCGCCTCCACCCAGGTGCACGGGGCCGGCTCTGCCGCCGCTTCCGCCTCCGCCCAGTCGAGGTCCCGCCCCGCCACCATGGCCGCCGCCTCCTGCGGGCGCTGGAGGATCACGCAGTGGTCGGGCTTGTGCGCGGCGATGTTGATCGCCTCATCCAGCAGCGGCTTGTAGGCGACGATCCGGTTCGGCTCGATCCCGCACGAGGCCGAGAGCACGACCTTCGGTGTCGCGTCGTCGATGCGCACGGCCAGCTCGCTCGCCGCGAATCCCCCGAACACGACCGAGTGCACCGCCCCCAGCCGTGCGCACGCCAGCATGGCGATCACCGCTTCGGGCACCATCGGCATGTAGACGAGCACGCGGTCGCCCTTCCCAACTCCCGCCTCCGCCAGCACCCCCGCCACCCGTGACACCCGATCCAGCAGCTCCCGGTACGTGAACCGTTCGATGACGCCCGTGATCGGGCTGTCGTAGATGAGCGCGAGCTGGTCGCCGCGGCCGCCTTCGACGTGCCGGTCGAGCGCGTTGTAGCAGGTGTTCGTGACCGCCCCCGGGAACCAGCGGTAGAACGGCGCCCGTGAGTCGTCGAGCACCCGGTCCCAGCGCCGCTCCCAGTGGATCTCCTCGGCCGCCTCGGCCCAGAACGCCTCGGGGTCGGAGAGGGAGCGGGCATAGATGTCGTCGTAGCTGGCGGCCATGCGGGAACCTCGGAGCCTGGAGTCGCGAGCGGTAGTCTACGGCGCTCGCCCGCCCCGTTCGCCCGCCCCCCTCTCCGCCACGCGCGGTAGGATCGCCTCTCCTGCAAGGAGATGGCGATGAAGGTTTCCAGCACGTACCCCGCGACCTGGCTCGCGGAAGTTGGTCCCCAGGCCCGACGGGCCGAAGAGCTCGGCTACGACAACACCGGCACCGGCGAGATGGCCCACGACCCCATGATCCTCGCCGCAGCCGCCGCCATGGCCACCGAGACCATCGAGATCGGTACCCTCGCGATCGCCTTCGCGCGCGCGCCCATGGTGCTCGCGATGGGCGCCTGGGACCTGCAGCAGGCTACCGGCGGCCGCTTCTCGCTCAGCCTCGGCAGCCAGGTGAAGGGCCACATCCAGCGCCGCTTCGGCATGCCCTGGAGCGCCCCCGCCCCCCGCATGCGCGACTACATCCGCACCCTCCACGCCATCTGGGACTCTTTCGAGACCGGCGAGAAGCCCGACTACGTCGGCGAGACCTACCAGTACACCCTCATGAATCCTCTGTTCTATCCCGGCCCCAGCGGCTACCCCCGCCCTAAGGTGCTGCTCGCCGCCGTCGGCGAGAAGATGACCCGCGTCGCCGGCGAAGTTGCGGACGGCGTCCTTCCCCACGGCTTCACAACCGACCGCTACATGCGCGAGGTCTTCCTCCCCAACGTCGCGAAGGGCCTCGAGCGCGGCGGACGCACCTGGCAGGACATCGAGGTCTCGGCTGGCGGCTTCACCATCTACGGCGAGGACGAGTCCGAGATCGAGCAGAAGCGGGAGGCCCTGCGCCAGCCCATCTCCTTCTACGGCTCGACCCGCAGCTACCACGACGTCTTCCGCCTCCACGGCTGGGAAGACCTCGGCAAGCAGCTCCATTCCATGTCACTCCAGGGCAAGTGGGAGGAGATGAAGGGGGTCATCCCCGAGGACGTCCTCCACGAGTTCGCCCAGTCCTCGACCTACGACAACCTCCCCCGGTTCGTGGCCGAACACCGCGAGTACGCCAGCCGCATGCAGTTCGAGATGCCGGTCGACACGCCTGCCCAGCGCGAGCGCTTCCAGCACATCCTGCGCGAGGTCCAGGCGGTGGAGACGCCGCGCGTCCCCCGCGAACTCGCCGCCCTCGACCCGGCGTGACCCCGCCCTCCATCCCCCCGCCATGGCCAGCGTAGCCGTCATCGGCGCTGGGGCCGTGGGCTCCTACTACGGCGCCCGGCTCGCGCAGGCCGGCCACGACGTGCGTTTCCTCCTGCGCCGCGACTACGACGCCGTGGCAGAGCACGGGCTGCGCATCGAGTCGCACCACGGTGACTTCGCCCTCGACGGCCCCACCATCGCCCGCGATTCCTCCGACATCGGCCCGGTGGACTGGGTCCTTTGTGGTCTCAAGACCACGTCCTTCGAGGAGGCCCCCGCCCTCATCCGCCCCTGCCTCGGCCCCGAGACGCGCGTGCTCGCCATCGTCAACGGCCTCGGCATCGAGGAGCAGCTGGCCGCCGCCCTCGGCACCGGGCGCATCTTCGGGGGGCTCGCCTTCACCTGCATCAATCGCGGCGAGCCCGGCGTTGTCCACCACTACGAGTATGGACAGGTGTCCATCGCCCACCTCGGCGACGACCCCGCCGAGCTCGCCCTCGCCCTTGCCCTCTGGAAGGACGCGACGGTGGAGGTTTCGACCGCCCCCTCGGTCCTTCGCGCTCGCTGGGAGAAGCTCTGCTGGAACGTCCCCTTCAACGGCCTCACCGTTGCCGCCGGGGCCGTCACTACCGAGGCCATCGTCACCGACCCTGCCCTCCGCGCCGAAGCCCGCGCGCTCATGGAGGAAGTCGTAGCGGCCGGCAACGCCGCCCTCGCCTCCCGCAACAACCCCGAGCGCATCGACGGCGAGGCCGTCATCGCGCGCATGTTCACCCTCACCGACGTGATGGGCCCCTACCGCCCCAGCACCCTCATCGACTTCGTCGAGGGCCGCGCCATCGAGGTCGACGCCATCTTCGCCGAACCCGCCCGCCGCGCCCGCGCCCTCGGCGTCCCTACTCCCCGCCTCGACCAGCTCACCGCGCTCCTCGCCCGTCTCGACCCCGCCCGGGAGTAGGAGCGGGACTACTGCAGGTGTACCACCTGGAGCCCCGCCTCCGTCGCCGCGAGCCCCTCCGCCACGAGCCTCCGGTGGCAGTGCTCCGGAGCTGGCTCGCTGCAGAGGAAGCAGGGACTCCGTCGTAGCAGTTCGCGGTCGAACGATCCGTAGGCGTCGCGTTCGTCCATGAGCTGCCGGAAGCCCCGCTCGAACGTCTCCCAGGCCCCGCCCTGCTTCTTGAACGCGTCGAACAGCTCCTGCGCTGGGGCCAGATTCGGCAGGTGAACGTACTCGATGCCCGCGATCTCCCGTGCGAACCAGGCAAGATCGTCCTGCTTCGCGAATCCGGCGAGCTGCGAGCGGTTGTGCAGGCGGATGTCGACCAGCGTCTCCACGCCCGCTCCCGTCAGCAGCGCGAAGAACTCCTCCGCCGTCTTCCGGGTGAACCCAATCGTGTAGATGGTGCTCAAGGTCGCCCCCGCCCATCGAACTCCCTGAACGCGTCCAGCATCAGCACCAGGCACTTCACGCTCCCTCCCGCCTTGATGAACTCGTCCATGGGAGTTTCCGCCACTGCGAATCCATGGTCCCGAAGCGCGCGCACTGTCTCCCCGCAGCCCGTGTTCAGCACGACGGTCTCGCCGGCGAGAACGGCATTGCAGGCGAAGCGGGCGGCATCGCGCTCGCTCACCGCGATCAGCGTCGGGAAGTGTTCCTTCAGCGCCTTTTGCGACGCCTCCGTGAAAGCGAGTGGGTAGAACAGGCCCCGTCCCCCACCGAGCGGAGCGAGACACGTATCGAGGTGGTAGAAGCGGGGGTCGGTCAGTTCCAGGCGCACCGTCTCGCGCCCGAGCAGTTCATCGATGTGGTCGAGTGCGCGGAACTCGGTGCGGAAGCGGTAGCCCGCGAACACGGCGCCGTCCGCCGGCAGCACGTCGCCCTCGCCCTCCCAGAAGTGCGGCTCGTGGACTGTTTCGATGCGGTAGCCGTGCGTCTCGAACCAGTCAGTGAAGCGCCCTTCCTCCAGCTGCCGTTCGGGAAAGCGGAAGTTCGCGGGGATGAAGCGTTCCCCCACGACCACCCCCGCGTTCGCCGTGAAGGTCATGTCCGGCGTGTCGGTTCCCTGCTCGACCAGCTCCACCTCCACCCCGAGTGCCGTGAGCGTCTCGCGCAGGCCCCGCCACTGCGCATTGGCGCGCTCGGTCCGCACGGCGTTGGCGCGACGCATCCACGGGTTGATCTCGTAGTCGATGCGGTAGTGAACGGGTTCGCACATCAAGACCCTGCGCGTCACCCCGCAAGTGTAGGCCAGCGTGCCGCGCTCCTTACCTGCGTATCATCTCCCGCCGATGGAGACACACAGATGAAGCTTCCCTGGCGGCTCAAGTTCGGCCTCTTCATGGCCCCCTACCACCCTGTGCGCGACAACATGAACCTCACCATCCGGCGCGATGTCCGCACCATCCAATGGCTCGATGAGCTCGGCTACGACGAAGTCTTCATCGGCGAGCACCACTCCGGTGGCTGGGAACCCATCTCCAGCCCCGAGGTCTTCATCGCCCACGTCGCCCAGGAGACGCAATCCATCAAGCTCGGCACCGGCGTCCTCTCGCTCGGTTACCACCACCCCTACATGATCGCCGAACGCATCCTCCTCCTCGACCAGCTCACCCGCGGGCGTGTCATGCTCGGCCTCGGCCCCGGCGCCACCGCCCCCGACACCCCCCAGCTTGGGCTCCACCCCACCCAGCTCCGCCCCCGCCTCGACGAGGGCCTCGGCGTCATCCTCCGTCTCCTCAACGGCGAGGAGGTCACCCACGAGAGCCCCGGCTGGTTCACCCTCAAGAACGCCTCCTGCCAGCTCCAGCCGTACCACGAGGAGGGCATCCCCGTCTTCGTCACCGCCACCTCCTCGCCCGGCAGCGCCCGCGTCGCCGGAAAGCACGGCGTCGGCATTCTCTCCGGCGGCTCATTCCGCCCCCTCGGCCCGGGTCTCAAGAGCATCTGGGACACCGCCCTGGACGCGGCCGCCGAGCACGGCCACACACTCGATCGTCGCGACTACCGTGTCATGACCCGCATCTACGTCGCCGAGAGCCGCGAGCAGGCCTGTCGCGATATCTCCGTGGGCCTGCACGAGTTCGACTTCGAGTACTTCAGCGGCACCCTCGGACGTCCCGCCCCGTCCTACGACGGCCCGCCCGAGGGCTACGCCGACTGGTGCGTCGACAATGGCGGCGCCCTCTTTGGCACCCCCGAAGAGGTCACCGCCGGCCTCAAGCAGCTCTGGGAAGCCAGCGGCGAGGGTTTTGGTGGCATCCTCCTCATGGGGAACGAATTCGCGCCGCCCGAGCGCATGCGCAACCACTACGAGCTGCTCGCCCGCTACGTCATGCCCCACTTCAACGGCGCCTACGAACGGCCCTCCCGCTCCCACGCGCGCGCCGTGAACGAGCGGGTCGCCAACAACCAGGGCGAGGCCGAAGCCATCGCCGAGGCCATCCGCGCCGCCGGCGGCGAGGTCCCCGACGTCATCCTCGGCGCTCCCATCAAGAAGTAGCCCCGGTCGGGATGTCGACGCAGCAACCCCTCGGATCGCGCTGGCGCTGCCCCGAATGCTCCCGCGAGTTCGGCCGTACGCGCCAGCAGCACGACTGCGCCCCCGGCCTCACCATCGAGGAGTACTTCGCCACGGGGCCGCCCCACGAACGGCCCGTCTTCGAGGCCGTCCACGCCCACCTGGCGCAGTACGACGACCTTTACGTCGAGCCCCTCGCCGTCGGCATCTTCTTCAAGCGCAGGCGGACGTTCGCGCAGCTCCGCCCCATGCGGCGCTGGGTGCAACTCAGCATGCTGCTGCCCCGCAAAGTCGACGACCCCCGTATCTCCCGCAAGGTCGTCGATACCGGCAGGAGCTTCTACCACGTCCTCAACATCGCCGTACCCGAACAGGTCGACGAGACCGTGCGCGGCTGGCTCGACGAGGCCTACCTCAGCGACAGCTAGGGGGCGTCAGCCGGACCCCGACCCCAGCTCGCCGCCGTTCCACTCCTCCCAGAGCTTCACGATCTCCGTGACCCCTGCCGTGTCGCCAAGCAGTTCCGCCGCGTCCTTCCACAGATCCCGGGTGCGGGCCAGGATCGGAGCCTCCATCTCCAGCCCCTCGGCCAGGCCCCCGGCGATGCCGACGTCCTTCGCCATGAGCGCGACGGTGAACCCGGCGCTGAAGTCCCGACTCAGGATCTCCTCCGCGATCTTCCCCTGTGTCGCCGCGCTCCGGCCCGACGACGCGTTGAGCACGTCGACCATCTTCGCCGGCTCCAGCCCCATGCGGTCCCCCACGATGAGCGCCTCGCAGGCCGACGACAGCGCGGCCGCCGAGCAGTAGTTATTCAGCGCTTTCATGGCGTGCCCCGTCCCCGAGCCCCCCATCTCGTAGATGACCCGGCCCAGGTGCTCCAGAACGGGCCGGCAGCGGTCGATCTCGTCCCGGTCGCCGCCCACCATGATCGCGAGCGACCCGCCCCGCGCCCCGGCCACTCCGCCTGAGACCGGCGCGTCCACCACGGCCACGCCATGAGGCCGCAGGTCTTCCGCGAGCTGCCGCGTGCCCAGTGGCGCCGAGCTGCTCATGTCGAGGAGCACGCTGCCGTTGGCGAACCCCGCCGCCAGTCCCCCGTCCCCGAGCGCGACCTCGCGCACGATGTCGCCGTTGGGCAGCATCGTGATGACCGCGTCGCTTGCCGTCGCCAGCGCCGCCAGGTCAGTCGTCGCCGAGGCCCGGTGCTCCCCCGCGAACGACTCCGCGACGTCCACCCGTGCGTCGTGCACGGTGAGCGGGTAGTGGGGGTCGAGCAGGTGCGCCATCGGCCACCCCATGTTCCCCAGCCCCACGAAGCCGATGCGCGTGATCGCCTCAGGCATCGCCGTCCACCTCCGCGAATACTTCGCGCGCCACGCGGAATCCGTCGAGCGCGGCCGGAGCCCCGCAGTAGACGGCCGCCTGCAGCAGCACCTCGCGGATCTCCTCGCGCGAGAGGCCGTTGTTGAGCGCGCCACGAACGTGCAGGCGAAGCTCGTGCGGGCGGTTCAAGGCCGTCAGCATCCCCAGGTTCAGCAGGCTTCGGTCGCGCCGCGACAGCCCGTCGCGACCCCAGATCGCTCCCCACGCGTGCTCCGTCACCAGCTCCTGCAGTGGCATCGTGAAGTCGTCGGCCTGCGCCAGCGACCGGTCGACGTACTCGTCCCCGAGCACCTCCCGCCGGATCGCCAGTCCCTTCTCGAACAGCTCCGAAGGCATGCTTCCTCCTCTGCCCGCGACCCACCGCGGGCAGCCGGAGCCTACCCCGAAGCGCCCTCGATTGGTACGGACCGTTCCCTACTCCGAGGGAGCCTCCTGTACCCAGCTCGCCAGCGGGTGCAGGGTCCGCTTGGCGATGCGCCAGCCGTCCTCGGTCCGCACGGCCTGATCGATGTACGTGAGCAGCACGAGGAAGACGTCGCCGTTCGGCTGGAGGTGCGAAGCGTGCATGTACGTCGACATCTCCGCGCTTTCGCCGTCCTCGCTCGGCACGATGTTCACGCTGCCGATGAGGTGCTGCGTCGCGATGTGCCCCATCCCCCGAAACGTCCCCTCCACGAACCCCACCCACTCGTCCGGACCCGTTCGCTGCGTGTCCGGGTTCCCGCTGATGGAGATGTCGGCGTCAGGCGTGAACGTCTGGTGGTAGAGCGCGCGCCCCACCTCCGGCTCGTCCCGCCCGATGGCGTCCGTGCCCAGCGCGTAGTTCGTGGCAAGCTGCCGGATGGCGCTCTCCATGGCAGGCCAGTCAGGCCGATCGCTTCCGCCCGCCGTCTGCAGAACACGTGGGGTCTCGTCGCTCATGCCTGCTCCCCCTCCTCGCGAGGTTCGCGGCCCAGCTCTTTCATGACCGCCTGGAACGTCTCGTACTCCTGCGCCCCCACGACCGCGTACTGCTCGTCGAAGATGAAGGTCGGCACCGAGCGCACCCCCGCGAGCCGCGCCCCCTCCACCGCCTCTTCCACCTGCTCCCGGTAGACCCCATCCGTAAGCGCCTGCCGCAGCTCCTCCCCGGGCAGCCCCGCCTCCTCCCCCAGCCGCATGAGCGTGTCGATGTCGCCGATGTCCTCGAGTTCGTCGAAGTACGCATCGAAGACGCGCCGGTGGAACGCCTCCGCGCAGTCGCCGTGGTCCGCCGCGAACTCTGCTGCCTGCAGCGCCGGAATCGAGCTCGACCGCATCGTGCGTCCCTCCCTGAACCGCAGACCCAGCGCCCCGGCGCGGTCTTCCATGTAGGTTCGCGACTCGCTCTTCGGCGCTGAGGGAGGAGGCTGCGGCCGCCCCTCCAGGGGCACGCTCGCGTCGAGCAGGAATGGTGCGTACTGCACCTCGACGCCCTCGTAGTCGCGCTTCAGCTTGTCGACCTCGCCGAGGCCGATGTAGCACCAGGGTCAGACGAAGTCGGAGACGACGGTCAGGACCGTGCGCGCAGGTGTCTCGCTCATGCGGCGAGTATACGGAGCCTCGCTTCCGCCGGTGCTACTCCCCGACGGCTGCCCCCGGAAGCGGCTCCCGTGTGCTTGCGTCGGCCAGCCCGAGGCTCGGCAGCACACGGTTGAGCCAGCTCGGCATCCACCAGTTGGCGTCGCTCATCATCTGCATCGCCGCAGGCACCAGGATCAGCCGGATGACCGTCGCATCGAGGAAGATCGCCACCGCAAGCCCGATTCCGAACTCTTTCACCACCCGCTGGTCGCTCAGCGAGAAGCTGAGGAACACGGCCACCATGATCGCCGCCGCCGCCGAGATAACGCGGCTGGTGGCCGCCAGGCCCCGAGCCACCGCCTCGGCATTGTCGCCAGTTTCCATGTACTCCTCGCGTACCCGGCTCACGAGGAACACCTCGTAGTCCATCGACAGTCCGAACAGCACGGCGAACATCATCATCGGCAGGAACGACTCGATCGGCCCCGTGCCCTCCAGCCCGATCAGGCTGCCGCCCCAGCCCCACTGGAAGATCGCCACGAGAACGCCGAAGGCCGCCCCCGCCGCAAGCACGTTCATCAGCGCCGCCTTGACCGGCACGAGCAACGATCGGAACACGACCATCAGCAGCAGGAAGCTCGCTCCGATCACCGCCCCCAGGAATACCGGCACCCGATCCTGCACGCGTTCCCCGATGTCGATGAAGATCGCCGTGGGACCGCCGACCAATGCATCGACTCTGCGTCCCGTGAGTTCTGGCAGCGAGTCCCGGAGATGGTGAACGAGTTCGCCTGTCTCCTCGTCCTGGGGGGAGCTTCCGGGGATGAGCACGATGCGGCCCGCCGTCCGATCCGGGTTGATGAGCGCGGGCGAGACGCCAACGACGTTCGGTTCCGCGGCCAGTGCAGCGGGGAGCGCCTCGAAGACTGCCGCTTCCTCCTCGCTCTCAAGGGCGGCGGCGATCACGATCGGGCCGTTGTAGCCCGCGCCGAAGCCCTCCGCCAGCAGGTCGTACGAGCGCCGTGACGAGAGCGAGGTGGGATTGCTCCCGGCATCGCTCGAGCCCAGCCGCACGTCGAGTGCCGGGTACGCGAGCACCAGCAGCGCCGCTGTCGCCACGACGAGCCAAAGCCACGGGGCTCGCTGGATGGTTCGCGCCAGCCAGTACCCCATCCCGCTCTGGTTCTGGACAGCCGCGACCCGTATCCCGGGCACCCTCAGGCGGTTCACCCGGTGCCCGACGAGGCTCAGGATGGCCGGCAGGACGAAGAGCGCGACCAGTGCCGCAAGCCCCACGGCGATCGCCGGCCCCATCGCCGTCAGGGACAGGAGCGGGATGCCCATGGCCCACAGCCCCATGAGCGCGATCACTACGCTGCAGCCCGCGAACAGCACCGAGTGTCCAGCCGTTCCCGCCGCCTTCACGACGGCTTCGGTGACGGTCTCTTCTGTCGTCAGCGCCTCGCGGAAGCGGGTCACGACGAGGAGGGCGTAGTCGATCCCCACGCCGATGCCAATCATCGCCGCGAACTGCGGCGTGAAGGGGGCGAAGTTCACGAATGAGGCCCCAACCCCGATCAGGAAGAAGGCCGGGATGAGCGCCAACAGCGCGGTGAAGATCGGCAACCCTGCTGCCGTTACGGACCCGAAGGCGATGAGCAGGATGACAACCGCCGCCGCCAGCCCCACCAGCTCCGAGCTGCCCGGTGGTTCGCGTTCGCCCGCCGTCGCGACGATTCCGCCCAGCTCGACCTGCAGCTCGCCCGTAGAGACCTCATCCCTCCAGTCGAAGAGCGCCTCGATGCTGTGGTCGTTGACTTCGTTGGCCCCGACTTCGTACTGCGCCGTGGCGCGCGCGATCGTACCGTCTGGCGAGATGCGTCCCGGTTCCTCGTAGGGGGAGGCCACTTCCAGCACTTGCGGCAGCTCCGCCGCCTGTTCGAGGAGCGCCTCAATCGCCTCCCGCACCTCCGGGTTCGTGATACCCGCCGGAGCGTGGAACACGATCTCGGTCGTGTCGCCTGCGGCGCTTGGGAAACGCTCGGTGAGCAGGTCGCTCAACTCCTGCGACTCCGTTCCCGGCAGCGTGAAGCTGCCTGTTCCGAATTCGCCGCGCATCGTCCCCCACAGCACCCCACAAACCAGGACGAAGGTCACGGCTCCGGCGATCACGACCCATGGACGCCGACACGCGAACCGCGGCCAGCGGTCGAACAGGAACGAACCGCTCTCCGCCTCCCCCACTGTCTCCCACGGGACCTGCTGCCCCGGGGACGCCGCCGCCACGGCCGGTCGCGCCTGGGGTGCAGGTCGTGCCTGCCGCCGTGCCGTGGGAGTGGTGCGCTCGCCCCCTGTTAGCGTCTGCCAGAGCATCCAGACCGCCCCGCCGACAACCGCAAGGCCAAGGATTCCGGCAATCAACCGCCCGAAACCGTTCACGAACTCACGCTCCGGTTGTTCCGTTGGGGTCGCGTCGCATCGAGTGCTGCAAGCATTCGACGCCGCCGAATACCCTAGCAGGCCCCCCGTTTGCCGCCAGTGCCTACACCTCGAGGGCGGCGTAGTGCCCGGAGTGGATCGCCATCTCCAGCCAGCGCGGCGCCAGCGCGTCGCCCACAACGGTCACGTCTCCCTCGTAGTCGTCCAGCAGCTCCGCGAACTCCGTGTTCGGCACGTTCCCGGACATGAGCACGACCATGTCCGCTGGCACCCGCTCCTCCACGTCCGCCGCGTCGAGGTTCCTGACGAGCACGTCCGTCTCCGTGACCTCCGCCAGGTGCGCCCGCGGGATGATGCGGAAGCCGCTCGGATGGCCCGTCAGTCGCCGCAGCGCCGGCTCCTGCATGAGCGCCCCGGCCACCGCCGACCCCAGCGAGTAGTGCCGCGTCACGAAGGTGACGCTCAGGCCCGCGTCCAGCAGCTTCTCCGCCACCCCGATCGCCGGGTAGTGGCCCACGTCGTCCAGCACCACCGCCGCGGTTCCCAGCTCCGCGTTCCCCTCCGCCACGTCGTAGTACGACCACACGTGCGGAAGGTGCAGCCCCTCGGGCGGCTCCGTCGGCCGCAACTGCTGGAAGCCGTCCACCCGCGGCGTCGAGCCCGTCGCCACGATCACCGAGTCGGGACGCTCGTGCTCGAGCCAGTCGAACGATCGGTGCCAGCGGTCCCACTGGCCCGCGTCCACATTCGCGTTCAGCCGGACATCGACCTCCAGGTTCCGTAGTTGCCCCTCCAGCCAGTCGACAATGCCCCCGATCTCCTCGCGGTGCGGCAGCTGGCGCGCCACCTGGATCTGGCCGCCCAGCCGGTCCGTCGCCTCGAACAGCGTCACCCGATGGCCGCGTAGCGCCGCCACCCGCGCCGCCTCCATCCCCGAGGGCCCGCCCCCAATCACGAAGACCCGCTTCGGCTCCTCCGCCGGCTCGATGTGGTCGTCCCCGAACCGCCCTTCCTGCCCCGCCCCCACGTTGACCGTGCAGCCGAAGCGCATAAGCGGCCCCGTGCTCCCCCCGATGCACCCCTGGTTGCAGCCGATGCAGGGCCGCGTGTCCGCCTCGCGCCCCTCCTGCGCCTTTCGCACGATGTCCGGGTCGGCGAGCGTCGCCCGCACCATCGAGACCATGTCCGCCTGCCCCGAGGCGATGATGTCCTCCGCCTCCTGCACGGTGATCACCCGTCCCGTCACGATCGTCGGCTTCGAGAGCGCCCGTGTCGCGACAGTGCTGCGTTCCAGCTCGTAGCCGTGCGGCTCGTGCATCCCCCCGATGAACTGGTCGAAGCTGTAGTAGCTCCCCACCGACACGTCGAAGAAGTCCAGCAGGCCGTCCGCTTCCAGCGCCAGCGCGATCTCGAGGTTCTCCTGCGGCCCGATGCCGTCCGTCACACCCTCCGAGGCGGTCAGGCGGATGCCGAGCGGGTAATCGTCCCCGAGTTCGGAGCGCACCGCCGCGATCACCTTGCGCGGGAAGCGCATACGGTTCTCGAACGAGCCGCCGTAATCGTCCTCGCGCAGGTTCGTCACCGGCGACATGAACTGGGTCAGCAGGTAGCCGTGAGCCCCGTGGATCTCCACGCCGTCCAGCCCGCCCTGCTGGCAGTGGCGCGCCGCTCGTGCATACGCCTCCACCACCTCGTCGATCATGCCCTTCGTCATCGGCACGGGAAGCACCGTCGAGAGCGCTCCCATCACCCGCGAGGGCGCCCAGGGCGGCCCGCCCGTCAGCGTCATCGCGTTGTTCCCCGCGTGCCAGAGCTGCTGGAACAGCTTCATCCCGTGCCGGTGCGAGGCCTCCGCGAGCTGTTCGTAGTCGCTCACGATCTCGGGCCGGAAGGCGAGCAGCGACGACGCGGTTGTCGGATGCACCGTCGCCACCTCGAGAATCGTCAGCCCCACCCCGCCCTTCGCCCGCGCCTCGTGGTAGTCGACGAGTACCTGCAGGCCGCCCGCGTTCAGCCCAGTCCCGTGCGCCGAGCGGATGATGCGGTTCTTGATCTCGAGCCCGTTGATCGTGATCGGGCTGAAGACGTGGGGGTATGGCATGGCTCCGCCCTCCTGAGCCTTAGTCGTCGGCCTCCAGCAGGAACGGCCCGTCGATGCCCCGGCCGCGCACCGAAGTCAGTTCGACGACAATCGCCTTGCCCTTGCGCTCCGGGTCGCGCTGCTGCTCCAGCGGGTGCGAGTTGTCGTACACGGTGCGGTCGATTTCCGGGTCGTCGTTGAGCCGCGCCCGACCCTTGAACTGGTAGAAGCGCCGCTCCGCCATGTTCGAGTACACCAGCACCACCACCGGGTGCGTCTCCAGCGAGGTCGTGAGCGTGCTCCCCGCCGCATCCCGCGTCCAGAACGCCACGGACGAGTCGCCCAGCGTCTGCGCCGTTCCCCGGAAGCTCACCGTCGGCTCGCCATCGACCGTCACGCCCGCGACCACGATCGGATGCCCTTCTGCGAACGCTTCGTTGAAGTCCCGCTTGACCGACTCCGGCAGAACGACCGCCACTGCTAGCTGCCGTCTTCCTCGACCAGGCTGATGGCCTGCGCCGGGCACATCTCGATGGCGTCGGTCGCCTGCTCGATCTGCTCTCCCTCGGGGTGCTCGATCGTCACGACCGGCCAGTTCTCGTCGTCCCGCTTGAATACATCCGGCTGCAGGTAGGAGCACTGCCCCGACTTGAGGCACAGCCGCCGCTCGATTACCAGTTTCTGCATCGCCTGCTCCGTTCTGCCGGTCCGGCCGGTCAGCTCTTCGAGGGAGGATCCCACGCCACGGGCAGCGTCTCAACGCCGTGCAGCACCGGGGCGCTGATCTCCTCCGGCTCGCCCGTGAGCCGCAGGTTCGGCATCCGCTCCAGCACCAGCTTCAGCGCCACCTTCGCCTCCACCCGCGCCAGGGGAGCCCCCATGCAGTAGTGGATCCCCTGGCCGAAGGCGTAGTGCAGCTTCAGATCCTCGTAGTCCCGTGTCACGTCGAACTTCTCCGGCTCATCCCACATCTCGGGGTCCAGGTTGGCCGACCCGAACATACAGAGCACCTTCGTATCCTTCGGCACCTGCACGCCCAGGAACTCCGTGTCCTCCACCGCCGTCCGGAAGAGGCCGTTCACGGGAGCGTCGTAGCGCAGGCTCTCCTCGACGCATGTGTCGTACAGGTCCGGGTTGTTCTTCACCAGCTCCATCTGGTCCGGGTTCTGGAGCAGCCGGTAGATCATGTTGCCGATGAGCTGCGTCGTCGTCGCGCTCCCCGCGATGAAGAGGAAGCCCATAAACCCGATGATCTCGTCGTCCGTGAGCGTGCGGCCGTTCAGCTCTGCCGTCACGAGCGCCGTGAGCGTGTCCTGCGGCATCTCCTCGCCGGCGGCGTGCATTGCCCGCCGCTCGGCGATCGTCCCGAGGAAGTACTGCACCTCCGACATGCTGCGGCTGGTGGTGGAGCGGGCCGCGTCCCTGCCCTCGGACTCGACCTCCGCCGCCATCTGCCGGGCCATCTCCTCCTGCTCAAGCGCGTTGGCGGCGATGACGCTGTCGGCGCGCGGGCGCATCTGCTGCACGAGGTCCGGGTCGAGCCCCAGCAGCCACGCGATCACGATCAGCGGGACGGGCACCGCCAGCAGCTGCATGAAGTCGCCCTCGCCCTTGTCGACAAACCCATCGATGATCTCGTCCATCAGATCCGTGATTTGCGGCTCCATCGCCAGCAGGCTCGCAGGCGTGAAGGCGCGGTTCACCAGCCGCCGGTCGAACGTGTGCTCCGGCGGGTCGACGCTCACGAGCACGCCTCCGCCGCTCCGGGCGAGCCCCGGACCCAGCTCGCTCGTCCACTGCTTCCAGTCGTGCAGCAGCGCCCGCACGTCCTTCTCGCGCGTCACCGCGTACCACTCGAACGGCTCCTCCGCGTGCGCCATCGGGCACTCCTCGCGCATGCGTGCGAAGTGCGGGTGCACGTCTGCCTGGAATTCGGGGTCGAAGAAGTCGAAGTCAGACGCCATAGTGCCTCCGGTGCGGAGTGACTCTACGCGACGAGGCTCGTACCGGCCCTCTGGCTTACTAGGGGGTTTCGCTACCCACCGCCGCTCGCTCCGATGGCTGCATCGAGAGGCGTCCCTGACGCTCCGCCGCGATGCGCCGGCAACGCTCGGCCGCTTCCCCTGTCGTAGCGCCCGCGAGCATGACGCAGGCTGAACAGATCATCATGTCGGTCAGGTCATCCAGGGCGATGCGCCCTCCGGCCCAGTCGATGGTGACGCCGCGGCGTACGCCGCTGAGGAGCGTCGCCAACACGGTTGGGTCCACCCAGTCCTGGAGCTCGCCGTCTGAACGCATCTCCTCCACCGCCTCGACCAGCGCCTGCAGCCCCTCAAGGCGGAGCGCCCTCCCCAATCGTCGCCCTCCCGGCCGCGACCGGAAGGAATCCATGAGCGTCCGGACGTAGTTCGGTTCACGCGTCACCGTCTCCGCGGTCGACGTCAGCATCGCAATAACCCGGTCGAGGCCACGCACCCCAACGGCGGGTCCGGCCTCCTCCAGGAGCTCCTCGTAGTGCTCAAGCACGGCCTCGTAGAGCAGTTCGTCCTTGCTCCCGAACGTGTTGTAGAGGGTTGGCGCCGTAACGCTGGCGGCCTCTGCCAACCCCTTCATCGTGACGTTGTCGTACCCGACGCGCCCGACGAACTCTCGCGCAGCGTTCAGGATCCGCTTCCGCCGCTCCAGCCGCTTCTCATCCCCTAGTGGCATAGAGTCTCAATTGTACCAGCGCGAGCCGCCGAGCCGTCCCCTACCACTGGTCCCAGTGGACCGTTTCCTCGACGGGCAGACGCGTGACCGGGCCGAAGTTCCCCATCGGGTAGCCGACCGGCATCATGCAGTAGGCCTCGACCGTGTCCGGCAGACCCAGGATCTCCTTCACCCGTGCCCGGTCCCGGAGACCCAGCGTCGTCGGCGTGGCGCCGAGCCCGAGGGCTCGCGCCGCCAGCAGCACATTCTGGACCGCTGGCCAGACGTAGCCCCCGCCCCCCGCCCGCGTCGGGTCGGCCTGCGCCTCGGAAAACTCCAGGCAGCCGATGACCAGCGCCGGGATCTCGTGCATGTGCTCGATCTGCCAGATCACCGCCTCCCGCATCCGGTCGCGCTTCGCCTTCGGGTGGTGCGGCAGCTCTTCCACCGTGTCGGCCGCCATGAAGGCCGTGAGGTGCTTGCGGTTCTCCTCCGCCAGCTGCCGCTTCGTCTCGGGGTCGCGCACGATCACCCAGCGAACGTTCTGCACGTTCGAGCCCGTGGGCGCGTGGTTGCCCGCGTCCGCCAGCTTCAGCAGCAGCTCTTCTGGAACCGGATCCGGCTTGATCCGCCGCATCGCGCGGCAGTTGTACATAACTTCGAAAATGCCCATTTCGTCGGACATGGCGTCCTCCCTGTCACGTCTCTCGTGTGTCCGTGCGAGACTACGCGACCCAGCACTGGAGGCTACCCATGCCCGACCTGCTCTACGACAAGCGCGACCAATTCGCCGTCTTCACCATGAACCGCCCCGAACGCCTCAACGCCCTCGGCGGCACGATGATGGACGACCTGCAGGAAGCCCTCGCCGACTTCAACGCCGACCCCGAGATGCGCGCCGGCATCCTCACCGGCACCGGCCGCGCCTTCAGCGCCGGAGCCGACCTGAAGGAGATGAACCAGCGCAACGTCGATCGCGGCGACCGAAACGCCCCCATCCGCACCTTCGACCCCGCCAACAGCCTCCCCTTCTCCCGCTCCCCCAAGCCGATCATCGCCGCCATCAATGGCCTCTGCATCGCCGGCGGCCTCGAGCGCGCCCTCGACTGCGACATCCGCATCTGCTCGACCGAGGCCTTCTTTGGCCTCTTCGAGGTGAAGCGCGGCATCCTCGCCGGCTACGCCATCCACCACCTCGCCCGCCTCATCCCCTTCAGCGACGCCATGTACATCCTTCTCACCGGCGACCGCATCGAGCCCGACGATGCCCTCCGTATGGGCCTCGTGCGCGAGGTGCTCGACCCCGACGAGCTGATGCCCCGGGCCGAGGCCATCGCCGGCATGATCGCCGAGAATGCCCCCCTCTCCGTCGAGGGCAGCAAGTTCATGGCCCAGCAGTGGCGCCAGCTCATGATCGACGAGTCCTACCGCACCGCCGAGTGGGTCAGCCGCGCCGTCCTCAACTCCGAAGACGCAAAGGAAGGCCCCCGCGCCTTCTCCGAGAAGCGCCCCGCTCGCTGGCAGGGCCGGTAGCAGAAGGAGCACCCCGCGATGACCTCAAACCAGGCACCTCTGCGCGTCGGCCTCATCGGCGCCGGCGGCAACATGAAGCTGCGCCACATCCCCGGCTTCCGGGAGACCGGTGAGGTCGAGCTGGTCTCCGTCTGCAACCGCAGCGAGGCCAGCGGCCGCGCCATCGCGGACGAGTACGGCATCCCCCGCGTCGAGCCGGACCCCGCCTCCCTCCTTGCCGCCGACGACATCGACGCCGTTTGCATCGGCACCTGGCCCTACATGCACCGCGACCTGACCATCGCTGCCCTCGAGGCGGGCAAGCACGTCCTCTGTGAGGCGCGCATGGCCATGAACGCCACCCAGGCCCGCGAGATGCTCGCCGCCTCCGAGGCCCGCCAAGACCTCGTCGCCCAGCTCGTGCCCGCCCCCTTCGACTTCAAGAGCTGGCGGACCGTCCGTCGGCTGCTCGAGGACGGCTCTATCGGCGACGTGCGCGATGTGCACGTCACCGTCCTCGGCGGTGCGTCGCTCAATCTCGATGCTCCGCTCCACTGGCGCGACCGCACCGACCTCTCCGGCATGAACGTGATGGCCTACGGCATCTACACCGAGATCATCGGACGCTGGTTCGGCCCCACCCGCTCCATCCTCGCCCACGGCGAGACGTTCGTCGGCGAGCGCGTGAACGCCGACACCGGCGAGCGCATCGCCATCGAGGTGCCCGACAGCCTCGGCGTCTTCACCGACCTGGAGCGCGGCGGCCGTGTCACCTACCGCGTCTCGACCGTGCTCCACGCGGCCCCGCCCGAGGCCAACGGCATCTCCGTCTACGGGTCCGCCGGCACCCTCCACTGGCGCCTCGGCGACACGATGACCTTCGCCCCCCTCGGCGAGGACCCCGCCCCGCTCGACCCCGACCCCGGCACCGCCGGCGAGTGGCGCGTCGAGCAGGACTTCGTCGATTCCATCCGCCGTGGCGCCCCCGTCACCCTCACCAGCTTCCCCGACGGCGTCGAGTACATGCGCGTCATCGAGGCCACCCACCGCAGCCGCACCGAGGGCCGCGCCGTCCCTCTCTCGGAGGTCTAGCCCCGCGCTCGGCTGGATGTTCCCTCTGGGGTACGCTCGAACCCGCGCGTGAGCGGGAACGACCGCGCGCCCCGAGGATCAACGTTCATGTTCTTTGCCGGCGCGGCCGCCAAGTCCTTCGGAGCGCGCGACGTGATTCGCGACATCTCGTTCGTCGTTAGCGACGGCGAACGGGTGGGGCTCGTCGGGCCGAACGGTGCGGGCAAGTCGACCGTCCTCAAGCTGCTGGCAGGCGAGCTGGAGCCCGATGAGGGCGAGGCCGGCTTCCGCGGCGGGCGCCTCGGCTACCTCCACCAGGAGACCGGCCTCACCTCGGACCTGACTCTCGTCGCCGAGATGTGGCGGGCCTTCCCCGACGCCACCGCGATCGAGCACGAGCTCACCGAAGTCGCGCACGCCATCGAGAGCGCTGCCGCCGGCTCCCTCGACTCGCTCATCGAGCGGCAGGCCCAGCTCTTCGAGGAGTTCGAGGCCGTCGACGGCTACCGCATCGAGGCACGCATCGGGCGCGTGCTCGATGGGCTCGGGTTCAGCACGGAGGATCGCGCACGGCCCTGCGGCGATTTCAGTGGCGGCTGGCAGATGCGCGTGGCGCTCGCCCAGGCCCTCGTCCGCCGTCCCGAGAACCTGCTCCTCGACGAGCCTACGAACCACCTCGACGGCGCCGCCCGCGACTGGCTGGCCGGAGAGCTCAGCGAGTACACCGGCTCCCTCATCATCGTCACCCACGACGGCCCCTTCCTCGACCAGGTTGCGGGGCGCATCCTCGACCTGCGAGACGGCGTGGTCGTGTCGTACACCGGGAACTACACCGACTACCAGCAGCAGAAAGCGGCCAAACTCAAGGCCCAGGACCGCGCCGCCGCCCGCCAGGAACGTGAGATCGCCCGGCAGGAGCGCTTCATCGAACGCTTCCGGGCGAAGGCCACGAAGGCCTCCGCCGTGCGCAGCCGCGAGCTCCAGGTATCGAAGATCGAGCGCATCGAGCGCACCCGCAAGGAGGAGGCCGTCTCCTTCAGCCTCGAGTCCTCGGGTCGCACCGAACGCGATGTGCTGGTGTGCAGCAACGTCTCCCACGCCTACGACGACCACCTCGTCCTGCTCGACATCGACCTGCACGTCGAACGCTCGCAGAAGGTCGTACTCGTCGGCCCGAACGGGAGCGGCAAGAGCACACTCCTCAAGATCGCCGCGGGCGATATCCGCCCCAGCGAGGGGGCAGTCGAGTGGGCGCCCCGCGCCATCCCCGCTTACTACGACCAGCACCAGGATGAAGCGCTCGACCCCGAGCGCACGGTTCTCGAAGAGGTTTCCGCGGCCGCTCCCGGGGCGCCGGAAGTGCGGTTGCGCTCCATCCTCGGCCAGTTTCTCTTCCGCGGCGACGCGGTGTTCAAGCGCGTAGCTGTGCTCTCTGGGGGCGAGCGCAGTCGCGTTGCCCTTGCCAAGCTGCTCCTCAGGCCCGCCAACGTCCTCCTCCTCGACGAGCCCACCAACCACCTCGACCGCACGACCCGCCGCAAGCTGATCGAAGCCCTTGAGCGCTACGACGGCACCCTGCTCTGCGCGAGCCACGACCCCGCCCTCGTCGAGCGCGTCGCCACCCGCGTCTACGAAGTCGCGCACTGCGACATCCGCGAAGTGCTGGAGCACCGCAAAGACTAGGCTCCCCCGGTTTCCCCGCCGCCCGTGTAAGGTTCCCGGCGCCAGACCCACACACCGGAGGCCCCCAAGTGCCGCAGCCCGAACCCTTCACCGTCGCCGTCCCCGATGAGGCCATCGAGGACCTCCACCGGCGCATCGACAACACCCGCTTCGCCCCCGACTTCGCCAACGAGGACTGGCGCTTCGGCATGAACGGCGAGTACCTCCAGTCGTTCCTCCACTCCTGGCGCCATGAATACGACTGGCGCGAGACGGAATCCCGCATCAACAGCTTCAACAACTACCAGATCGACTTCGAGGGTGTGCCCCTCCACTTCATCCACGAGAAGGGCAAGGGCCCCAACCCCATGCCCCTCATCCTCACCCACGGCTGGCCCTGGACCTTCTGGGACTTCGAGAAGGTCATCCGGCCCCTCACCGACCCCGCCGCCTACGGCGGCGACCCCGCCGACGCCTTCGACGTCGTCGTGCCTTCCCTCCCCGGCTTCGGCTTCTCCACCCCCCTCCGTGTCGACGGCCTCCAGACGAGCAAGGGCGTGGACATGTGGGCGGACCTCATGACCGACGTGCTCGGCTACGACCGCTTCGCCGCTGCCGGTGGCGACTTCGGCGCGATGATGTCGGGTACCCTTGGCGCTCGCTACCCGGACCGCGTCCTGGGCGTCTACATCACCCTGCCCTCCCTCCCCGCCCTCTCCGTCCCCGACAACGTCCCCGAGCCCGGCAGCACGAGCCAGCTGGTCGGCATGCTCATGGGTCCGGCGATGCGCACCAGCCCGGATGACTTCGCCCCGGAGGAACGCCACCGCTACGGCGTCATGGAGGACCGCTGGAAGACCGCCCTCTCCCACATCGCCGTACACACCACCGACCCGCAGACGCTGGCCTTCGCCCTGCACGACTCACCCGCAGGACTCGCCTCCTGGCTCGTCGAGCGCCGTCGTAACTGGAGCGACAACGAAGGCAATGTGGAGGAGGCGTTCTCGCGCCAGTTCCTGCTCGACACCGTCAGCATCTACTGGTTCACCGAGAGCTTCGTCACGACCTCGCGCTGGTACTGGCACACCTTCCGCACGCCTCCCCAGGCCGTACCCGACCCGGAGGCCGCCCGGCAGGTGCCGTTCGGCATGCCCGTCTTCCCCAAGGAGATGATTTTCGTGCCTCGCGCCGCCGCGGAGGCCACGGCCAACGTCATCCACTGGACGGAGCATCCTCGCGGCGGCCACTTCGCCCCCTCCGAGGTCCCCGACGTCTTCACCGACGACGTCCGCGCCTTCTTCCGCAAGCTCCGCTAGGGAGGGGTCAGGCGCGCCCCTCCACAAATGCGAGCACCTCGCCCGCGATCTCCAGTGCCCGCGACGAGTCCGTCGCGTCGTACGCCTCCGCCGGGACCCCTCCGGGGATGGTCGTCGGGTAGCGTGCCCCGAGGTCGTGCTTGTCCAGCAGGATGGCCATGGACCGGACCGCCTCGAACGTCGGGTCGAACGCCACCGCATCCTCGCAGAGGTCGGCCAGCGCTCCGCCCCACACCGCCTCCGCTCCCTGCCCCAGCAGGAACGCCGTGACCGCCTTCTCCGCGCACTGCTGCGCGAGGAAGCAGGCCAGCGCGTGCCGCCCCGCCTCCGCCACCAGCCGCCCGTCCGACAGGTCGTGGCGCGCCTGCGCGAGCCAGCGGGACGCTTCCCGCGCGCTGCTGCGGGGCGAGTCAGGCATTGTCCGCCAGCGCCCGGCGCAGCACCGGGTCGTCTTCCGCCAACTCCTCGAACTCCTCCGGTGTGTACACCCAGAAGCGAGTCGCCACCCGGGGCTGGAGGTGTGAGACGAAGAAGTCCGCCCGCTTCCGGAACGGCTCGTCCGTCTCTCGCACCAGCACGAGGTCCAGCGCGCTCCCCACGTCCACCTCCCCCGTTGCGAGGTCGCCCGTCAGGTACGAACGCTCGACCCCCAGCATCGGGAGCTCCGCCGCCATGCGCTGCAACTCCGCCTCCAGCAGCTCGCGGCGCCGTTCGGCGAAGCCGATCATCACCGCCATCGGCGTCAGGTCGTGAACAGCGTCGGCGCGCTGAGGGGAGGCATGATCTCGTCCGCTTCGAGCACGTACGCCTCCTTCTCGTAGATCTGCACCCTGTGCGACCCGAGGTCCGGCACGTACAGGCGCCCTCGCCCATCGACACGCACCGAGCAGGGCGCCCGCAGCAGCCGCTGCTCCTCCAGGTTCGACATCTCCCGCAGGCGCAGCGTCTTCTGGTTGGCGAGGATGTACCGCCGCCCGATCGCCGAGAGCGTCGCGTCGCCCCGGAACTGCTGCACGTACCGCCCGGTGTGCGCGAACAGCTGCACGCGGTTGTTCCCGCGATCCGCCACATAGATATCGCCGTGCTCGTCGACCGCCACCCCGGAAGGCCGGTTGAACTCCCCGTTGCCGTCGCCGCTGCCGCCGATGACGAGCAGCGGCTCGCCTCCGGAAGTTAGCTTCTGGACGCGGTCGTTGCGCCAGTCGGCGACAAACACGTCGCCTTCCTCGTCGACCGTCAGCCCCCAGGGCATGTCGAACTGCCCCGGCTCCGAGCCGTGACTCCCCCACCCGCCGAGGTGCTGCCCCTCGGGCGTGAAGTGCTGGATGCGGTGGTTCCCAGTATCCGCCACGAGCAGCCGCCCCTCCCCGTCGAAGGCGAGCCCCGAAGGCCGGTCGAGCTGCCCCGGCCCCGAGCCCTGCTCGCCCCACGTCCGCACCACCTCCCCATCCGGGGTGAGCACGGTAACGGTGTGCCTGCCCTCGTCCGACACGTACAGGTTCCCGTCGGACCCGCGCACGATGCACTGGGGCCAGAGGAAGCTCCCAATCGTGCCCAGGTCCTCGTCGTCCTGGCTCAGCCGCCGGATGCTCGCCGCCACCTCCGTGCGGCAGACGACGAACAGCACGTCGTCGTCGCCCAGCGCCAGGTCGGTCGGGTACGAGGTCACGCGGCGCATCCCCACCGTCCTCAGGTAGGGGAAGCCCGCTCGCAACAGCGCATGCGCCTTCGGCACGGCGTTACCCTCAGGCCGCCGCCGTCGTGAACGGCCGGACCTGTTCGAAGTCGCCGCCCACGATCGGCGCCGCTTCCACGCCCATCCACTGCTCCAGCATCGTGCCGTAGATGCCGCGGAAGTCGATCGTGTGCTTCAGGTCCTCGCCGTTCAGCCAGTCCTTCGGCTTCACCGACGGGTACTCGGCGTAGAGGCCGCCCTGCACGTGCTCGCCGAGGATGTAGGCCCCGCCGCCCGAGCCGTGGTCCGTTCCCGACCCATTGTCCTTGATGCGCCGCCCGAATTCGGTGAACACGAGCACCGACACGTTGTCGGCGGCGTCGTGGTTGCGCAGGTCGGTCAGGAAGTCCGAGAGCGCCCCGCACAGCTCGTTCAGGAGCCGGTCGTGATTGCCGGGCTGGTGCGAGTGGTAGTCGTAGCCCGCGTGCTGCGTGTAGAAGACGCGCGTCCCGAGCCCGGCCGTGTGCACCCGCGACACGTCCCGCAGCGCGGTGGCGATCGGGTTCGTGCCCCACTCGACCGTCGTCGAGTACTGGCCGGGTACCTCCGCCAGCACGTCCGCGCCCGCGAGCACGTCGCGGCCCGTCTGTCCGAGGTAGTCGCGTACGAGTCCGGCGCCGACCGCCGGCGTGTACATCCGCCGGAACAGGTCGAGGTTCGCCTCGCGCTCCTGCTCCTGCTCGATGCTCGTCATCAGGCCGTAGGCGTCCAGGTCGCCCACCGAGGTCACGGTCACGCCCGGGGCCGCGCAGGCCCGTGGCAACCCCCGCCCGAAGCTGACCGCCGTCAACGGGTTCTCGCTGCGCGGGTCCAGCTCCCGCACGAGCTTCGCGATCCAGCCCTCCGTCGAGATCTTGTCCGGCTCGCACGTGTGCCAGATGTCCATCCCGCGGAAGTGCGAGCGGCTCGAGTTCGGGTACCCGATGCCCTGCACGATCGCCACGTCCCCGTCGTCGAACAGCCCCTTCAGCCGCGAAGCCGCCGGGTGGAAGCCCAGCGGGCTGTCCTCCGCGAGCGGCAGTACCTGGTCCTGCGGGATTCCCACATGCGGTCGCGAGTCGTAGTACGTCCCCTCCGTGTAGGGAATGAGCGTGTTCATGAAATCAAGCCCGCCGGTCAGCTGGACGATGACCAGGACCGGATCGCTCGTGCCGTTGCTTGCCATCTCCAGCCTCCTAGGCGAACTGGTACTCGGGCGTCGCCACCACGAGCGTGAGCATTCGCGCGACCCTCTCGCTGTGGTCGCCCGCCTCGGCGCCCGCGAGCAGCGCCTCGCGCGTCTCGTCGCTGGCCTCCAGCGGCCCCGCGGCCTCCAGGCACCCGTCGACGAGCGTCTCGGCGGGAGCTGACCCGCCGTTCGCGAGCCGCGCCGCCACTGCCTGCGTCCCCGGCGAAGCGGGATCGCCCACCTGCTGGACCGCGAAGTTCACCCGCTCCATGAGCGTGCCTCCGTCGATCCACTCCTTGCCGGTGTGCCACCCCTCCACGCTGGGCGGGTCCATCAGCTTCTGGCCCATGGCCCCCATCGCCCCCTGCAGTGCGCCCATCAGCGGCGTCGGGTCCTCGAGCGTCCCCGCGAACTTGAGCACGCCCGCGACGAACTCCGCCGGCGACTTCACCTTCGCGAACCGCGCCTGCTTGAAGAACTCCGCGTTCAGCAGCGTGCGCATCACCTTGCGCAGGTCGCCCTCGGTCTCGAGGAAGACCGACGCCAGTTGGTCGATGGCGTCCGGGTCGTTCGGCTCCTGCACGCTCCAGGCCGCAACCTGGGGCTCGTCCGCGACGAAGAAGTTGTAGAGGTGGCGCGAGATGAAGCGCGCCGTCGCCTCCTGCCGCACGATGATGTCAATGACGTCTTCGCCGTTGAAGGGACCCGTCTCCCCCAGGAACGTCTTCTCGCTCTCGTCGTGGTCCTCCGGTCGGTAGACGAACCGCGCCGGATACCCGCCGTGCGGGTAGAGCGGGATGGGCTGCTCGAACGTCCAGCCCGTGAACGCCCGGCCCGCCATCTTCACGTCAGTCTCGTCGTACGTCCCGATCCCCATCGAGAACAGCTCCAGCAGCTCCCGGCCGTAGTTTTCGTTCGGGTTGTCGGCGTGGTTCTCGCAGTTGTCGAGCCAGTAGATCATGGCCGGGTCCCGCGAGAGCGCGACTAGCAGGTCCCGCATCTTCCCCAGCCCGTGCTCGCGGAAGGTCTGGATCTGGTCGGCCATCGAGAGCATGTGCTCGCCCTTGAACCAGGCCGTCGCGAAGACGTGGTGCCAGAACAGCGCCATCTTCTCCTCGAGCGGGCGCTGCGTGTTCACCATGCGGTACACCCAGCGCCCCGCCGAGGCCGTGGTCGTGTCCGGCGAGGTCATCTGCGGGTAGTAGCGGAAGAGAACGTCATCGCTCACTTCCGGAAAACGGTCGGGGTAGAGCAGGTCCTCCACGACCTCCTCGTAGGGCCGCCCGGCGAGCGTCGCCAGCTCGTCCTGGGTGGCGCCCACCCCCGCCCGTCGCATCAGGTGCGCCAGTAGCGCCGTCCGCTCGTCAGCCATCGCTCATCTCCCGGCCCGCACAGCGTGTCCCCGCACTATACCCAGCCCCGCAAGGCGATTCAGGGTCGGACGGGCGTCCTAAAGCTCCATCTCCGGCACGCCCCTGGGCACGGTCAGCGGCGCGTCCGTGAGCGTCACCACCTCCCCCGGGGCCCACCCCGGCGCGACCTCCCGCAGCATGAGCCCCTCCGGCCCCACCTCCACCACCGCCAGGTCCGTCACGATCAGGTCCACGCAGCCGCGCGCCGTGAGCGGATAGGTGCATTCGCGCAGGATGCGCGGCCTCCCGTCCTTGGTGGTGTGCTCCATCGCCACGATCAGGCGTCGCGCCCCCACTGCCAGGTCCATCGCCCCGCCGATGCTGCCCCCGCCCCGCTCGGGCACCGACCAGTTCGCCAGATCGCCCCGCTCTGACACCTGCAGGCCACCGAGCACCGCCGTGTCGATGTGCCCGCCCCGGATCATCGCGAACGACGCGGCGCTGTCGAAGAAGCTCGCCCCGGGATTGAGCGTGATGGGCTGGCCTCCGGCGTTCACCAGGTCCTGGTCGTACGCCTCTTCGCTGAAGCCGCCGTAGCCGAGGATGCCGTTCTCCGACTGCAACAGGATGTTCGCGTCGGGCGGCGCGAACGCGGCCACGAGCGTCGGCATTCCCACGCCCAGGTTCACGGTGCTCCCGGGCGCCAGCTCCTGCGCCACCCGCATCGCGACCAGCTCCCGCGTCAGCCGCGGCTTGTGCTCAGCGGCCATCCCAGCGCACCTCCACGGGGTCGCAGCGCACGATCCGGTCCACGTAGACCGCAGGCGTGTGGATTTCGTTCGGGGCCAGTTCACCCGTCTCCACGATCTCCTCCACCTCCACGACTACGAGGTCGGCGGCCGTCGCCATAACGGCATTGAAGTTGCGACCCGCCATCCGGTAGCAGAGGTTTCCCAGCCGGTCCGCTCGGTGCGCCTTCAGGATGGCCACGTCCGCGCGCAGCGGGCGTTCCAGCAGCCACTCCTCCCCCTGCCACGAGAGCACGTCCTTCCCCTCCGCCACCTGCGTCCCCACCCCCGTGCGCGTCAGGAACCCACCGATGCCCGCGCCCCCCGCCCGGATGCGCTCCGCCAGGGTCCCCTGCGGCACCAGCTCAAGCTCCACCTCGCCCGTGCGGTACTGCTCCTCGAAGCGGCTGGCGCGGGCCGAGGAGGCCCGCACCGCGAAGCTCGCGATCGCCTTCGCGATCTGGCGGTCCTCGCACAGCTCGTCGAGCCGGTCCCCGAAGCCGATGTTGGTCGCCATCACCGTCAGGTTGCGCGTGCCCCGCCGCTTCAGGGCGAAGATCAGGTTCGTCGGCGAGCTTGCCGAGACAAACCCCCCGACCATGACGCGCGCACCGTCGCTGACTCCGTCCAGGGCTTCGTCGGGCGTGTCGTAGATGGTCGCAGTCATCGCTGGTTCATCCGTGCTGAGGAGTCTGGCCGAAAGGCGTAGGCTGCGCGAACCCACGCCACGGCGTCAAAGCCCGGAAGGAGAGAATTATGGCGGGAGAGCTCGAAGGCAAGGTTTCCATCATCACCGGCGGCGGTTCTGGCATGGGCCGCTCGTCGGCCCTGATGTTCGCCCGCGAGGGCGCCGCCGTCGCTATCGCCGACGTCAACGATGAGGGCGGCGAGCAGGTCGCGGCCCAGATCGAGGACAGCGGCGGGAACGCCCTCTTCGTCCACACGGACACGTCCAGCGAGGCGGACGTGCTCAACGTCGTGTCGAAGACCGTCGAGAAGTTCGGACGGCTGGACTCGATGGTCACCGCGGCCGGTATCTCCTACGCCAACTACGTCGAGGGCGATGAAGCCACCGACCCCTTCCTCCACCCCGAAACGGCCACCATCCTCAACAAGCCGACGGAGCGCTGGCAGAAGGTCATCGACGTCAACCTCACAGGCGTCATGCTCTGCGCGCGCGAGGCCGCCCGCCAGATGGTGGCCGAGGGCCACGGTGGCACGATCGTCAACTTCTCCTCGATCGCGGCTTACGGCCCCTCGCCCGGCATCATGGACTACTGCGTCGCGAAGGTCGGCGTCGTCATGCTCACCCGCTGCTTCGCGGTTGAGTTCGGCCCCCACGGCATCCGCGTCAACGCCGTCGCCCCTGGCCCCATCGACACGCCCATGACCGCTTCCCTGCAGCGCACGGGCGCGCTCCAGCAGCAGGGCGGCTCACTCCCGCTCGGGCGCATGGCCCAGCCCGAAGAGGTCGCCGAGGCCGTTCTCTTCTTCACCAGCGACCGCTCCAGCTACGTCACCGGCAAGACGCTCGGCGTCGACGGCGGCACCAACACCGTCTAGGCGGAGAAGAGAACCATGGCGGGAGAGCTCGAAGGCAGGGTTTCCATCGTGACCGGCGGCGGTTCCGGCATGGGCCGGGCGACGGCCCTCATGTTCGCCCGCGAGGGTGCGGCCGTCGCCATTGCCGACGTCAACGACGAGGGCGGCGAGGCCACCGCGGCCCAGATCGACGACCTCGGCGGGGACTCCCTCTTCGTCCACACCGATGTCTCCCGCGAACAGGATGTCCTCAACGTGGTTGCCCAGGCGGCCAGCAAATTCGGCCGCCTCGACTCGATGGTCGCCGCCGCCGGTATCTCCTACGCCAACTACGTCGAGGGCGACGACGCCACCGACCCCTTCCTCCACCCCGAGACGGGCGCCAGCCTGAACAAGCCAACCGAGCAGTGGCAGAAGGTCATCGACGTCAACCTCACCGGCGTCATGCTCTGCGGCCGCGAGGCTGCCCGGCAGATGGTGAACGAGGGGCACGGCGGCACGATCGTCAACTTCGCTTCAATCCTCTCCTACAACCCATCCCCCACCCTCATGGACTACTGCGTCTCGAAGGCGGGGGTCGTCATGCTCACCCGCTGCTTCGCCGCCGAGTTCGGCCCCCATGGCATCCGCGTCAACGCCGTCGCCCCTGGCCCCATCGAGACACCCATGCTGGCCCGTGTGCACAGGGCGAGCGGCGGCAGCGGGCAGGGCGGCCACCTGCCCCTGCAACGTACCGCCAAGCCCGAGGAGGTCGCCGATGTCGTCCTCTTCTTCACCAGCGACCGCTCCAGCTACGTCACCGGCAAGACGCTCGGCGTCGACGGTGGTACCAACACCGTCTAGGCGGAGAAGAGAACCATGGCAGGAGAGCTCGAAGGCAAGGTTTCCATCATCACCGGTGGCGGTTCCGGCATGGGCCGCTCGGCGGCCCTCATGTTCGCGCGCGAGGGTTCGGCCGTCGCCATCGCCGACGTCAACGACGAGGGTGGCGAGGCGACCGCCGCCCAGATCGAGGACCTGGGTGGCGACGCCCTCTTCATGCACACCGACGTGTCCAGCGAGACGGACGTCGTCAACGTCGTCGCGGAGACGGCCGCCAGGTTCGGACGCCTTGACTCGATGGTCACGGCTGCCGGCATCTCCTACGCCAACTACGTCGAGGGTGACGACGACACCGACCCCTTCCTCCACCCCGAGGCGGCGAGCAACCTCAACAGGCCCACGGAGTTCTGGCGGAAGGTCCTCGATGTGAACCTCACGGGCGTCATGCTCTGCGCGCGCGAGGCGGCCCGCCAGATGGTGAACGAAGGCCACGGCGGGGCGATCGTCAACTTCGCCTCGATCAACGCCTACAACCCCTCGCCCCTCCTGACGGACTACAGCGTCTCAAAGGCCGGCGTCGTAATGCTGACGCGCTGCTTCGCCGCCGAGTTCGGTCCCCGGGGCATCCGCGTCAACGCCGTCGCCCCCGGCCCCATCGAGACGCCCATGCTGGCGCGCGTGCACCGGGCTACTCGCGGGTCCGCGGATCCGTGGGGAAATGTCCCCCTCCGGCGCACCGCCGACCCGGACGAGGTTGCCGAGGCCGTGCTCTTCCTCACCAGCGACCGTTCCAGCTACGTCACGGGCAAGACCCTTGGCGTGGACGGCGGCATCGATACCGTCTAGCGGCCGCGCCCTCGCGCCGCCAAATCAACAGAACCGGAGGAGAGAACCATGGCAGGAGAGCTCGAAGGAAGGGTTTCAATCGTGACCGGCGGCGGGTCCGGCATGGGCCGGGCGACGTCGCTGTTGCTAGCCCGCGAGGGCGCAGCCGTCGCCATCGCTGACGTCAACAACGAGGGTGGCGAGCAGACCGCAGCCCAGATCGAGGACCTGGGCGGAGAATCCCTCTTCGTCCACACCGACGTCTCCAGCGAGCAGGATGTCGCCAATGCCGTCGCTGAAGCGGCCGGCAGGTTCGGCAAGCTCGACTCGATCGTCACGGCTGCCGGCATCTCCTACGCCAACTATCTCGAGGGTGACGACGACACCGACCCCTTCCTCCACCCCACGGAGGCTGGGTCCAGCCTCAACCGGCCCACCGAGTTCTGGCAGAAGGTCATCGACGTCAACCTCACGGGCGTCATGCTCTGTGCGCGCGAGGCCGCCCGCCAGATGGTCAAGGAGGGCCACGGCGGCACGATCGTCAACTTCGCCTCGACGGCCGCCTACAACCCCTCGCCCAACATGACCGACTACTGCGTCTCGAAGACCGGCGTGGTCATGCTGACGCGCTGCTTCGCCGAAGAGTTCGGCCCCCACGGCATCCGTGTCAACGCCGTCGCCCCCGGACCCATTGAGACACCCATGCTCGCGCGCGTGCACCGCGCCCGCGGCGACGCCGGTAGCTTCGACTCCCTGCCCCTGGGCCGCACGGCCCAGCCCGAGGAGGTTGCCGAGCTCGTCCTCTTCTTCACCAGCGAGCGTTCGAGCTACGTCACCGGCAAGACGCTGGGCGTCGACGGGGGCACCAGCACGCTCTAGGGGGCGACCCCGTCCCTACAGCTCCTCGAGCGGACGCGAGGGCCCCTGGGAGACGATCTCGTCCAGCGCCAGCAGCGCCTCGAGCGTGTCCTGCACCCGCAGCGGCACCGCGAACTCGCGCGGAATCAGGGGCCGGTTGATCGCCGCGAAGAAGAACTCGCGCGCGTACTTCGGCACGTCCGCCTCGGTCAGCAGCAGGAGCCCGTAGTTCGCCTGCCGCACGAGCCGTTCCGCCACCTGTTCGTGCGGCGGCCCGAGCGGTTGTTCCGAACCGTCGTCCATGCCCAGCGCGATCGGCCGCGTGCTCTCGTGGAACGGCCCCTCGCCCTCGTAGGAGATGCGCATGTAGGTGATGACGTGCCCGTCTGCACTCTTTTCTGTGCAGAGCCCGCCGATCCGTTCGAACCGTCCCCGCATTGCAGCCTCCCCGGCCGCCCCCGGCCCGCCGATCGTTACAGGGTTTCGCAGGGGGATCGCAACCCCTCGACCCGTCTGCGTTCCCTACCACGCTTCGTATTGCTCGACATTACGAAGTCTTAACGTTCGCCGGGCGGCACGAGCGTGGGAGTCGTACGCTAGAGGCAGGCTGGAGGTGAGCGTGACATGAAGTGCGAATTCCTGACGCTCGCCGACGCCGCCCAGGTCCAGGGCGACCGCATCCTCATCCTCGGCCGCGGCCTGCGCTGCCTCACGACGGGTGAGGGCTTCCCCTTCAAGCACCACCTGGGGGTCGCCGCGAGCCTCCTCGTCGGCGGAGTCGAGACGAACCAGCCGCATCACTACGCCTTCCGCGTGAGCCCTGAGGACTCCACGAACGAGTTCGTCGACGTCGAGGGCGACTTCGAGAAGACCCGTCCCGACGACACCCCTCTCGACGACGACCAGCACATGCTGCTCGCCGCCAACCTCGCCCCCAGCTTCGAGAGCGCCGGCGCCTACGTCCTGCGCATGCTCGTCGACGGCGAGGAGCTCGCCCGCACCAACTTCACCGTGCTCGACTCGGCCTCTGCTCCCGCCTCCTGAAGCCCTCCCCGCCCCTCTGGAGCGCCCCATCCCAGCCGTGCTAGGCTCGTAGTGCGAGTTGGGGACTCGTCTAATGGTAGGACAGCGGATTCTGGATCCGTATGTGGGGGTTCGACTCCTCCGTCCCCAGCCAACCCCATCCCCTTCCTGACCCCGCCTCCGCCGCGCCTGTAGACGGGCGTCCGGCGAGGGTTGTCCCTCGTCCCCGAACGGGAAGGTGTGGTAGTAGTAGCGCGGGAGTACTGCATGCCGTTGGACTGGGCGACCGCCGAGTTGCTGGAGCAGATGGCCGCGGGGGGCGGCAAGCCCCTGCACGAGAGCACCGTCGAGGAGGCGCGGGCGCTCGCTGCCGGCCTGGCCGACCAGGTCGGGCCCGCCCCGGCGATGGTCCGCGTCGAGGAGCACAGCCTCGCCGTGCCGGACGGCGCCGTGCCGATTCGCGTGCTCGTCCCGCTCGAGCAGCCCGCCGGCGTCATCGTCTACTACCACGGAGGCGGCTGGGTCGTCGGCTCGATCGACGAGAGCGACACCGTTGCCCGCAAGCTCGCCGAGCGCACGTCGTGCTCGGTCGTCCTCGTCGACTACCGCCTCGCGCCCGAGCACCGTTACCCGGTGGCGGTCGACGACTCATGGGCAGCGCTGGAGTGGGTCGGCGAGCACCTTGCCGAGATCGCCGCGCCGGGCGTTCCCCTGTTTGTCGCCGGCGACAGCGCCGGCGGCAACCTCGCGGCCGTGATGGCCCTGCGGGCGCGCGATCGCGGGGGACCGCCGATCGCCTCGCAGATCCTCATCTACCCGGTTACCGACGCCAACTTCTGGCGGCCCTCCTACACCGATCCGGAGAACCAGCTGCTCCTCACCCGTGAGGCAATGGTCTGGTTCTGGGACCACTACGCGCCCAACGCCGAACGCCGCAGCGAGGCGGACGCCTCCCCCCTGCGGGCCGCCGACCTCGCCGGGCTTCCCCCGGCGGTCGTCCTGACCGCCGAGTACGACGTGCTGCGCGACGAGGGCGAGGCCTACGCCGAGCGCCTCCAGGAAGCCGGGGTGCCGGTGAACTTCCAGCGGTACGAGGGCCAGACGCACGGCTTCTTCACGCTGCTGGTGCTGCACGGGAGCGAGCGGGGCTTTCAGCAGGTGGTGAAGGCGGTGCGGGCGGTGATCTACGAACGCTCCAGGGAAGCCGCTGAGTCGGTACAGTAGCCGCGCGAGACGCTCCGCAGGCGCCGCTCGACGAGGAGAACTGACATGACGACCGACACAAGCCGCGAGGAACTCGACGCTGTCGTCGTTGGCGCCGGGTTCGCCGGCATGTACATGCTCTACCAGCTGCGCGATGTGCTCGGCCTTTCCGCTCGCGTGTTCGAAGCGGGCGATGACGTCGGCGGCACCTGGTACTGGAACCGCTACCCCGGGGCCCGCTGCGATTCGGAGTCCTACCTCTACTGCTACTCCTTCGATAAGGACCTTGCCCAGGAGTGGACCTGGAGCGGCAAGTATCCGGAGCAGCCCGAGATCCTGCGGTACCTCAGCCACGTCGCCGACCGGTTCGACCTGCGCCCCGGCATCCAGTTCGAGACGCGGGTCACCGCGGCGCACTTCCGCGAGGACCTGAACCGCTGGGAGATCGAAACGGACCAGGGTGACCGCGTGCTCGCGCGCTACTTCATCACGGGGGTTGGCTGCATCTCGGCGGGACAGGTCCCCGAGATCCAGGGCCTCGAGAACTTCCAGGGCGAGTGGCACCACACCGGCGCGTGGCCGCACGAAGGTGTCGACTTCGCGGGCAAGCGCGTGGGCGTGATTGGTACTGGTTCGAGCGGTGTCCAGGCGATTCCGGTTATCGCCAGGCAGGCCGACCACCTGACGGTCTTCCAGCGTACGCCGCAGTACACGGTCCCGGCTCGCCACGGCACCGTCACGCCCGAGTTCCTCGAAGAAGTCAAGGAGCAGTACGACGAGATCTTCGAGAAGACTCGCTTCTCCGCGGGTGGCACGCCCTACGCAGAGCCCGAGCGCTCCGCCCTGGACGTCGACGATGAGGAGCGCCGCGACGTCTACGAGGCCGCCTGGGAGGAGGGCGGGTTCCGCTTCCTCCTCACGACCTTCAGCGACATCCGCATCGACCGGCGGGCGAACGACACGGCCGCGGAGTTCATCCGCTCGAAGATCCGCGAGACGGTCGACGACCCGGAAACCGCCGAGAAGCTGCTGCCCCGCGACCACCCCTTCGGGTCGAAGCGCACGCTCATCGACACCAACTACTACGAGACCTACAACCGCGACAACGTCGACCTGGTCGACATCCGTCACGCCCCCATCGAAGAGATCACGGCGAACGGCCTCCGCACCCGCGACGGCCAGTACGAGCTCGACGTGATCGTGTTTGCGACCGGCTACGACGGGATGACGGGCGCGTTCAACCGCATCGACATCCGCGGCCGCGATGGGGAGCAGCTCAGGGAGAAGTGGGCGGAGGGGCCGCGAGCGTACCTGGGGCTATCCCCCGCCGGGTTCCCCAACATGTTCATGATCACCGGCCCCGGCAGCCCGTCGGTGCTGAGCAACATGCCGCCGACGATCGAGCAGCACGTCGAGTACATCTCGGACTTCATCGCCTACATGCGCGAGCACGATCTCGAGACCGCCGAAGCGGAGGCGGACGCCGAGGACGAGTGGGTCGACCACGTGAACCAGACGGCGAGCGAGACGCTCTACATGCTCGCGGACTCCTGGTACCTGGGCGCCAACATCCCCGGCAAGCCGCGGGTCTTCATGCCCTACGCGGGCGGCCTCGATGTCTACCGCGAGAAGTGCGACGAGATCGCCGCCGCCGGATACGAGGGGTACGTGCTCCGCAGCCGGGAGCCCGTCGAAGCCTGAGCCCCCGGCGCACCTGCTCGCCTCACTCGCTGCTGCCGGCTGAGGCTGCGTGCTCGGCGGCGAAGTCCGTGAGTTCGCCCAGCAGGAAGCGGAAGTCGCGGTAGGCCTCCGTTCCGCTCAGCTCCAGCCGCAGCAGGCGCAACTCCTCCCGCAGCTTCGAGAGGTCTCCGTGCACGCTGGTCGCGTCCGGCTCGGCGTTCTCGTGCTCCGCCGAGAGTGCGCTGTAGCGATCGGCTGTCAGCGCCACGATCGCCCCCAGCCGGAACAGGGAGTCGTCGAGCGTGTCGAACCGGGAGTCCACACGGCCAGCGATGTCGGCCTGCTGGCTGCGCCCCTCCCCCGAGCTCGGGTCGACCCAGCGCACCTCCACCGATCCGAGCGTCACGGGTGTGTCGCCTCCCTTCATGGGGCCGTCGTCCCCGTGGAGCTCTAGTTCGTAGAAAACCGTCGTGGCTGCCGTCGAGTAAATCTCGGCGAACTCCTTGCGTGCCTCCTCGAAGGTGTGGTCCGGGGTGACGCGGTTCTCGTACCCGAGAATGCGCCACGCCTTCACGACTCCCGGATCCCAGGTCACCTGCGCGCGCGTCTGGTCGGCGAATGGCGTCGAGAGGGCGAGCCAGTTCTCGCGGCTGAACGTCTCGCGCGCCTGCTCCGTGTCGTTCAGGTAGCGGTACCAGCCGTTCCCGTGCTGGGCGAGCTGTTCCAGCAGGTAGTCGTTGTAGTTCCCGAGCCCGACGCCGATGGTGATCAGGCGCAGCGGGTTCAGGCTGTCGGTCTCCGGGGAAGAGCCGAGGATTCCGAACGGGTCCGTCACGTCCACGTTCGCGACGCCGTCCGACATCAGGATGATGTAGTTGAAGGCTCCCGGACGCTCGCGCCGGGCCGCGTCGGCGAGCCGGACGCCGAGGTTGAGCCCGGCCTGCACGTTGGTGGTGTCGTGCGCGTTCAGCCGGGCGATGGACGACACGACGTCCTCGTCACCTGGGGTCGTGTGCTCAACCGTGTAGGCGTCGATGACACGCGTGGTGAAGTGCACGACGGCGATGCGGTCGCGTGCGCTCAGGCTCTGGCGGATGGTCTCGGCAGCCTCACGTGCGATGGCGACCCGGTTGCCGCTGGCCATCGAACCCGACGCGTCGAGCACGAGCGTCACGTTGAGGGGCGTGTCGTCGGGAAGCTGCGGGGCCTGGAAGGCGATGCGCACGAGGTGCAGGTTGGCCTCGAGCGGATGGCCGGAGGCGGCGGTCGTGATGCCGTAGGCGCCGCTGTCGTTGGGGAGGGGGTAGTCGTAGTCGAAGGCGTTCACCCACTCCTCGGCTCGCACCGAGTCGGGCTCCACGTTGTAGTGGTTCTTGGCCCAGGTCAGCGCGAGGAGGTACGACGTGCGGTCCACGTCGAGGCTGAAGGTCGATACCGGGTCGACCGCCGTCGCGACGAAGGGCAGGCGGCTGTAGTCCCTGAACGTCGTGTCCTCGGGTTGAGGCCGCTGGATTGCCCCGAACAGTTCGGCGGGGCTTCCTCCGCCCTTGCCGGCCGATCCGCCGATTCCCACCACGGCGCGCCTGCTCTGGGCGTGCACCTGCCCTTGCTTACGGCTGGAGGTCTGGCTCGCCGCGCAGGTGTCGCAGGAGTATTCCTGTCCGGCCGCTGCCGGCTCCTCGGGGGCGGGTGCTTCCGTGGCCTCGATCTGATCTGCCGTGTCCGGGGCCGCCCCTTGCTCGCTCCGCTCGCCGGGAGCCATGGTCATGGGGGTTCCCTGGCTGCTGCCGGGGTAGTCGCTGGTGCCGCCGTAGGCGACAGCCGCCAGCGCGAGCAGCGCAGCGGTTGCGCTTCCGACCAGGATCCGGGACATCCACTTCGTGACTTGCATGTGAGCCTCCTCTTGAGTCGCCGTGAGCGGGTTCCCGCCGCCCCTCACCGCGGACCGGCAGTCGGTGTGGGTGTTCGTTGCCGGTCATGGCCCGACTGTAGGGAGGAAAGTCCCGAATTACCCCGTCCGTTTTCGCCGAATTTCGAGAATTGCTGGCGCTGGTCTCAGGGGCGGCCTTTCGGTTCCTGAAGAGGGGTCGCAGGCTGCCGGCAGGAGGCGGATACTGGGCCGCGCACAAGCAGATTCAGGACAGGTCCAGACTGGAGCCGACCATGCCGTTCACGAATCCGGAGTTCCTCGTCTCGACCGACTGGTTGGCGGAACACCTGCTGGACGACGATGTCCGCGTCTTCGAAGCGACCGTGTTCCTGCGCCCCGGTGAAAGCGGGGGCTATCGCGTCGAGTCAGGGCGCGGGGAGTACGAGGCGGGGCACATTCCCGGGGCCGGGTTCCTCGACCTGCAGGCCGACTTCTCCGACAACGAGCAGCGCCTGCGGTTCATGATGCCGTCCGCCGAGGCCTTCGCCGAGGCGGCCGGACGGCACGGTATCTCCGAGTCCTCGCGACTGGTCCTCTACGACCGCTCCGGTTCGATGTGGGCCGCAAGGCTGTGGTGGATGTTCCAGTCGATGGGGTGCCGGCGCGCGGCCCTGCTCGATGGCGGCTGGCTGCGCTGGACCGCCGAAGGCCGTGCCGTCTCCACCGATGCGGCGACACACGAGCCGGCGACCTTAACGCCAACTCCGGACCCGGCACGGTTCGCCGATCTCGACGAAGTCCTGGCCTTCGTCGAGTCTGGAGACGCAGCCGGCAGCTGCCTCATCAACTCCCTCGGGCGAGACCAGCACTCGGGCGCCGACGGCGGGCAGCGGTACGGGCGTGCAGGGCACATCCCCGGCGCCGTCAACGTCCCGGCGATGGAGCTGACCGACCGGGAGACCGGCCTCTACCGCCCCGCGGAGGAGCTGGCGTCACTCTTCGAGCAGGCGGGCGCGGACAGGACGCAGCGCGTCGTGACCTACTGCGGGGGCGGCATCGCCGCCTCCAGCGACGCGTTCGTCCTCTCCCTCCTGGGGTACGAAGACATCGCCGTCTACGATGCCTCGATGTCCGAGTACGCCGCCGATCCGTCCCTGCCGCTGGTCGTCGACTAGCCGCCCCACTCCCGGCTCCCCGGGCCCTATTCGACCGTGATTGTCGCCGGGTCGACCCCCAGCCTCACGAGGATCGCGTCGAGCTCCGCCTCCGTCCGCATCTCCCGCACCAGCGACATGAACTCGAGAAGGTCCCCCGTCTCCTCCCACACGCGTTCCACCTTCGGCCCGATCGGGTCCGACGACTGCGGCAGGGTCGCGTACGACCCGTAAAAGGCGAAGTAGGCCTGGTTGATCTTGCGGATGAAGATTCCGTGTTCCGCCAGGTGCAGCCGGCGCTCCTCCATCAGCGCCTCCGCCTCGCCCACCCTGCCCGCCGCCAACAGGTCGTCGACCGCGAGCCGCAGTTCCCGCATCTCCGTGCTGAAAGAGAGGGACGACCGCTCCCGTGGCGGTGCGCGTCCGTCCGCCCCTTCAGGCAGATCGATCGGGTGCAGTCCCCGGGCGATGCGCGCGATCTCCACCTCTGCCACGTTCGCCACCGTCTCGTTCAGCGTGGGCCCGTCGGGCGTGTTGTAGGCGATCCCCAGCGGGTAGAAGGCGAGGTAGAAGTGGACCCACTCATGCGCCGCCGTCCGCAGGATCGAGTAGTACGACCGGTCCTCGCGAATGATCGCGGGGTAGACCGCGAGTCCGCCGATGGGCAGCACCACCGATACCGTGTCCTCGTCGTCCGTGTGAGCCTCGATTCGCTCGATCGCCTCCAGCGTCAGGTCCGGTTGCAGGAGCGTATACCCCTTGGACCGGATCTCGTCCCGCGGGGAGCGCACGAGCACCTGTGGCGGGTTCGTCAGTTCGATGTCCACCGCCGGCCAGAGCATCCTCATATCCCCGAAGAGCGGCAGCGGCCGCTTCAGCCCCGCCGCCACAACCGCGTCCGTCACGTACCGCTCGATGATCCGCTCGACGTCGTTCTCGTAGAGCGCACGCTCGTTCGCCAGCGCCTCCAACAGTGCTCGGTCCGGCGATTCGGCCTGCAGTTCGGTCCGGATCGCGGAGGTCAGGCGAAAGTACGCCTCCAGTCGCTCCGCCTCCTCCTGCTCGCTGAGCTCCTCCCCCACGCCCAGCAGACTGAAGATGGACCCCGCCAGGTGCTCCGCCTCCCATCGCCACACCGAATACTCGTCGCTTCCCACCGGCCCTCGCGTCACCAACAGGCTCAGGGCTATCACGAGCGCCACCGTGAACGTCGCGGCGGCCGTCGTTGACAGCAGCAGCAGTGGTGGCTGCCAGGGACGCAGGTCCACGGGCGACGAGTCCAGACCGGAGGGGCGCAAGCGCTTCACTCCAACAGTCTAGGGTCTGCCTCCCCGCCCCCGCCTTTCCCGGCGATACAATGGGCATGCTCATGGCAGCAGGGTCTCCGGCAGCCCCTGGAGCGGCGCTCGAACACCCATCCGCGCGCCGCCTGCGTTACGCCTCTTTCGAGATGCGTGTCGCCGCCGTCGCCATCGACGCCCTCGTCCTCTTCTTCGTAGCGGGAGTGCTCATCATCGCCGGCTCGGTCAACCTCCTCCTCTCCTCGGACTTCGATCGCGTCGACGCGTCCGGCAGCTCCATCAGCCTCTTCTGGGCGCTCGTCGGGGCTGTGCCTGCCGCCTGCTTCCTCTACTTCTTCCTCGGGTTCGCCTTCTGGGGGAAGACCGCCGGCGCCGCCATGATGCGTATCAGCGTGGTGCGCTCCGATGGCGGCGACCTCGGCCTGCTGGGCGCCCTCGCCCGCGTGACCGGCATGCTCAGCTACGTGCTCGTCCTGGGAATCGGCGCGGTCCTCGCCTACGTCCTCCGCGGCACGCCCGCCGCCGCTGCCGTTCTTGTTGGCATCAGCCTGCTCATCTGCGTGGCCGGACTGCTCTGGGCCGTCTTCGACCCCTACCGGCGCGCCCTCCACGACCGCATCGCCGGGACCATCGTCGTGCAGGGCGTGTAGGGTGATCGGATGCTGAGCCGCCGTTCGAACTTCCCCCGGCGTGGCCCCGTCAGCGAGCGCGTCTTCGGCAAGGCCTACGCCGAGGCCGAGCACGGCGGCACCTGGCTCGCTTCCGGGCTGTTCGCCATCGCCCTCTTCCTGTTCATCGCTTCCCTCAGCGTGTACGAGATCACCCGCCCCGACCGCGCCGAGTCGCTGCTCGCCGCCGGCATCGCCTCCCTCACCGACATCGACGAGACCCTCGAGGAGAACCTCCCCGCCCTGCGCGACGAGGCCCGCGCGTCCACCGAGGAGGCGGTGCAGCTGCCCGAGTACCCCCTGCCCATCACCCTGAGCCGCCTTGAGGCCCTCACCGCGGACACCCCCACCCTCCGCGCCATCGTCCTCGACCGCTCGGCCAAGCTCGTCTACGCCACGGGACTGGACGCCTTCGACGAAACGGGCGAGCAGGCCTCCGAGCTCTTCTCCATCTACAACGTCATCCGCGAGCTTGTCGGCTTCCTCACCGGCGATGTCCACGACCGCGCCCGCTGGGTGGCGCTCGGCAGCCTCGTCCTGGCCAGCGTCCTGGGCGCCGCCACCCTCGCCCTCAACCGTGGGTTCGCGCGCTTCACCTCCTTCGGGCTCGCCGTGCTTCTCGCCGCCGCGCCCGGCTACTTCGTTGCCCGCGGCGCGTCCTATCTCATCGACCGCTTCGGTTCGGAGGACCCCTTCGTCCTCGACCTCCAGGTGCTCGTCCAAATCATGCTCGACGTGCCCGAGCGCAACTTCCTGATCGCGGGATCCCTCGGGCTCATCATCGCCTTCGCAGGGCGGGTCCTCGGCTTCATTGCCGATCACCTGTTCTCCGACGAGTCACTCGACCCCAACGCCTACGACACCGGCCCCACCCTCCCCTTCGCCGCCGTCCCCGGCCCGACGCACGAGCTTTCGCGAGGCACTGGCCTCCGGTTGCCCAGCCTGAGCGGACTCCGGCAGCGTCTGCGTGGGCTGTCGCTCCCCTCGCGCCCCCCCGCCCCCGCGTCCCCGCCGCCGCCGCCCCGCGAACCCGAGGTGGGCGGCCCCCGAGACGAGAACCCCTAGACCGCGTCTCGAGGCTCCCCATGCGCGGCGTCAGCCGCTGCCGTGGCCAGCTCGAGGAGCTTGCCGACCGTCCGCCAGTTCCGGCCCGTGCTGGTCGTCGAGAGGGCCGAGTCGAAGTAGCTGTTTGTGAGCTTGGTGCGGGCAAACCCGTTCGGGCAGTGAAGGAACACCTCGCGGCCAACGACCGCGAACTCGTCGCCGGGCGAGCGATCGGGGTCCAGCGCGTCAACCTGCTCGGGGCGGGGGGCATCGGCGAGGAAGAGAACGAGCAGCTTGTCCGCTTCGGCAGCGGCGAAAGGGTTCGCCTCCACGGTCGCCCGGAGATCCCCGGCCGTGCGCGTGGTGACCGGAATGCGGTAGCCGAAGCGTTCCTCAATGGACGCGCTGATCAGTGAAGGGATGGCGTCCGCCGGCGTCGAGCCGGCGCGAAAGAGCACGTTCCCACTCTGGATGTAGGTGCGGACGTCCTCGCATCCCGCCTCCCGGAACAAGGCGGCGAGATCCTTCATCGGCAGCTTGTTCTTCCCGCCGACGTTGATCCCGCGAAGCAAGGCGACGTGCAAGGTGCTCCCCTTGGGGGAAGTTGGTGGGAGCATACGCCCCGGGAGTACCGTCTCCCCCCGCCGCCGGATCGGTTCCGCGCTCAACCGCCCACCTTGGCCGGCAACACGCTGCTCGGACACGACGCCTCCAGGGGGCACGCCTCGCAGCTTGGCGTCCGCGCGCTGCACGTCCGCCGCCCGTGCTTGATGAGCAGCATGTGGAAGCGGTAGTAGAGGTCGGGCGGCACTAGCGCTTCGAGACGTTCGTGCGCTTGCTCCGGCGTCGTCTTCGGCGGCACCAGCGCCAGACGCTTCGCCACGCGCTCTACGTGCGTGTCGACCGGTAGCGCCGGACGCCCAAGCGCGAAAAGCAGTACACACGCCGCCGTCTTCGGCCCCACCCCCGGCAACCCTCGCAGCCACGCGCGAGCCTCCTCCAGCGGTTCCTCCTCCAGGAACGCGAGGTTCCAGTCCGGCGCCCGCTCCCGGACCGCCTCCAGGATGCGCTTGATCCGCGGCGCCTTCTGCTGCGCCAGCCCCCCTGTCTGGATCGTCGCGATCAGCTCGTCCAGCGGCGCTTCCGCGACCGCGTCCCAGCCTGGGTAGCGACGCATCAGCTGCACGAACGCGCGACCGCTGTTCCTGTCCGACGTGTTCTGGGACAGCACCGTCAGCACCAGCTCCGCCACCGCATCGCCGTGGGGCTGCGACTCCGGCTCGCCGTACAGCTCGCCCAGCGCCTCCATGATCGCGTCGGGATCGAGGGTCACCCCGACATTCTGGCACGCCCCGATCCCGCTACGCCTCCGTCCCTTACGATCGTCCCGTGACTGCACACGAGATCCGGTTGACGGACCTGACCGGCTGCGGCGGCTGAGCGTCCAAGGCGGGCCCTGAGGCCCTGGCGCAGGTTCTGTCGCCACTGACCGAGGCGTTCGATCCCGAAGCGCATCCCGATCTCCTCGCCGGGCTCGGGACGCCCGATGATGCCGCCGTCTACCGCATCAACTCGCGCACCGCCGTCATCGCCACCCTCGACTTCTTCGCCCCGCTCGTCGACGACCCCTGGCAGTACGGGGCCATTGCTGCCGCCAACGCCATGTCCGACGTCTACGCGATGGGCGGCGAGGTCGTGCTCGCCCTCAACGTCGCCGCCTTCCCCGAGGACCTGCCCCCTGACGTCGCCGCCGAGATCATCCGCGGCGGCGCCGACAAGGTCGCCGAGGCCGGCGGCGTTGTCGCCGGTGGCCACACCGTCTGGGACGAGGAGCCCAAGTACGGCCTCAGCGTGCTGGGTCTTGTGAACCCCTCCCGCCTGCTGCGCAAGGCCGCCCTCCGCCCCGGCGACCGCCTCTACCTCACGAAACCACTCGGCACCGGCGTCATCCTCTCTTCAACCGGCAGCGGCCGCGGCGACCCCGCCTGGCTCGACAGCGCCATCGAGTCGATGCTGCGGCTCAACCGCCACGCCGCCCACCTCGCCACCGGCCACCGCCTGCGCGCCGCCACCGACATCACCGGCTTCGGCCTCCTCGGCCACCTCTGGGAGATGGTCGAACGCTCCGGTGTCGCCGCCACGATCGACGCCTCCGCCCTCCCCCTCCTCCCCGGCGCGCATGAGTCCGCCGCCATGGACGCCCATACGGGCGGCGAGGGCCGCAACCGCGACTGGGTCGGCGACAACCTCACGGTCGCCCCTGGCGTCGACGCCGAACTCGCCGCCATCGCCTTCGACCCCCAGACCTCAGGCGGCCTTCTCCTCGCCTGCCCCGCCCGCAAGTCGAAGGCCCTCGAAGCCGCCTTCGCCGCCGATGCGGAACCCCTCCACCCCATCGGCCGCGTACGGCGCGGGGATCCCCACCTCACGCTGCGCTAGCGCCCCCGCCCGCCCCTTCCTACACTGCCCCCATGACGACCGCTGCCGCCACCGAGTTCGAGACCGTCATCGGGCTCGAGGTTCACTGCCAGCCCATCACCCAGAGCAAGATGTTCTGCGCGTGTAGCGCCGAGTACTCGGGCGCCGAGCCGAACACGCACGTCTGCCCGGTTTGCCTCGGGCTGCCCGGCGTCCTGCCCGTCATCAACGAGGAGGCCATCCGCCTCATCGTCAAGACCGGCCTCGCTCTCAACTGCGAAATCTCTGGCTTCTCCAAGTTCGACCGCAAGAACTACCCCTACCCGGACCTCATGAAGGGCTACCAGGTCAGCCAGTACGACCTCCCCATCTGCCACGATGGCTGGCTCGATGTTGACGTCGAGGGCGAACGCACGCGCGTGGGCATCACCCGCGTCCACATGGAAGAGGACACCGCCCGCCTCCTCCACCGCACCGACCCCATCACCGGCGAGGGCTACAGCCTCATCGACATCAACCGCTCGGGCACGCCCCTCATGGAGATCGTGAGCGAACCCGACATCCGCTCGCCCGAGGAGGCGCGAGCCTACCTCGTGAGCCTTCGCGCCATCCTCCGCGCCATCGACGCCAGCCGCGCCAACATGGAGGAGGGCAACTTCCGCTGCGACGCCAACATCAGCCTGCGCCCGCGCGGCCAGGAGGTCTTCGGCTCCAAGGTTGAAGTCAAGAACATGAACAGCTTCCGCGCCGTCTATGAAGCCCTCGTCTTCGAGATGGCCCGGCAGGCTTCCGTGCTCCGCGAGGGTGGCGACATCCCCCAGGAGACCCGCGGCTGGGACCAGGACCGCCAGGAGACCGTCTCCCAGCGCTCCAAGGAAGAAGCGAACGACTACCGCTACTTCCCGGAGCCGGACCTCCCCCCGCTCGCCCTCAGCCGCGACTTCGTCGAGGGCGTCCGCGCCGAGCTTCCCGAGCTGCCCGCCGCTCGTCGCGAGCGCTACCTTGCCCTCGGCCTCTCCGACTTCGAGGCCTCGACCCTCGCCGAGGCCCGCGATCGCTCCGACTTCGCCGATGCAGTCGCCGCCGCCCTTCCCTTCGACCCCGACCGCGCCGCCAAGCTCGCCGCCAACTGGGTCCTCGGAGAGGTCGGTCGCTGGGCGAACGACCACGACGCCGAAGTGGAGCAGTTCCCCCTCGAGCCCGGCGCCCTGGCCGAGCTGATCGAGCTCGCGGAGGGCGGAACGATCACCGGCCAGGTCGCGAAGCAGGTGTTCGACGAGATGGTCGAGTGCGGCAAGGCTGCTGCTGCGATCGTCGAAGAGGGCGGGCTCGCCCAGGTGCGCGAGAGCGATGAGCTGGTCGCCATCGTCCGCCAGGTCATCGCCGAGAACGAGAAGGCGGTTGCCGACTACCGCGGCGGCAAGACGGCCGCCATCAAGCGCCTTCTCGGCGGTGTCATGCGCGAGACGAAGGGCCGAGCTAATCCCCAGGTCGCCCAGGAGCTCCTCGCCCGCGAACTCGACCAGTAAGCCCGTTCGTCATGAGCGGCATAATTTGAGCTCCGGCACGTTTATGCCTTCGAGACACGCCCTCCCGCTGGTAGACTCTCACGACGACATGCCACGCAGGATGCGAAACCACAGCCTGTTCACCTGGCTCTATCCAGGGATGCACATCAAGCGGTGGCTCTTTCTTCTGGTCATAGGCATGACTCTTCTCAGCCTGGGCGCGGCCTACCTGCTGCGCGAGGCTTATCTCGCCTACGACTTTCCCGGCGTTGCCCACTACCTCACCCTCCAGTTCATCCCCCGCTGGGCGCGCGGCGTCATCTTCGTCTCGCTCGCCCTCGGAAGCGTCGGCATCGCCTTCTGGAAGCTGAACCAGTCTCTCCTCTATGCGGTCGTCCGGCCGGGCGCCCAGAACGGCAGCATGGCCCAGTCGCTCTACACCAAGCGCGTGCTCAGCCGCGGTCCCCGCATCGTCGCCATTGGTGGTGGAACCGGTCTCTCCGTGCTCCTGCGCGGCCTGAAGGAGTACACCAGCAACCTCACCGCGATCGTCACCGTCGCCGATGACGGCGGCTCCTCCGGACGCCTCCGTCAGGACTTTGGCGTCGTCGCCCCCGGCGACATTCGCCAGTGCGTGGCCGCCCTCGCCGAGGCCGAGCCCCTGATGTCCCGCCTCTTCCAGTACCGCTTCCGCTCGGGAGATGGCCTTGAGGGGCACTCCTTCGGGAATCTCTTCATCGTCGCCATGGCCAACGTCACCGGGAACTTCGAGACGGCAGTCCACGAGGCCAGCCGCGTTCTCAACGTTATCGGCAATATCTTTCCCTCAACGCGCGCCGACGTGACGCTCTCCGCGCGCACCCAGGACGACGAACTCGTCCACGGCGAGCACAACATCACCGAGCACGGCGCCCGCATCCGCGACCTCTTCCTCAATCCCCCCGATGCCGAGGCCCACCCCGACGCCGTCCGCGCCATCCTCGATGCCGACGTCGTCGTCATCGGGCCAGGCAGCCTCTACACGAGCGTCATGCCCAACCTTCTCGTCGAGGATCTGCGCAAGGCGCTGCTCTCGACCAGCGCCCAGCGCCTCTTCGTCTGCAACGTCGCCACGGAGAACGGGGAGACCGACGACTTCGGCGTCGCGGACCACATCGAGGCCATCGAGCGGCACACCGCTCCGGGCCTGATCGAGGCCGTCATCGCGAACGACAACCTCGGAGCCCTGCCCGAAGAACTGCACTCCACTCCCGTCAGCCTCGAGCATCCCGACGCCCGCGTGTTCGAGCACGTGCGAGTCGTTCAGGCCGATGTCGTCGCCGGCGAGGACCGCTACCGGCACGACTTCCAGAAACTCGCCGCTGCAATCCTCGACGTGTACCATGGCCGGGAGAACGGCGCGCTCGAAGCTGAGCGCACACCCTCCGAAGAAACCGCTCTCGCCGCTCGCTGATGCTGAACGCCATCCAGATCATCGTTTCCGCGCTCCTCATCGTCGCCGTGCTCCTGCAAGTCAAGGGCTCCGGCTTCGGCGCGGCTCTTGGCGGGCTCTCGGGCGGCTCCGTCTACCGCACGAAGCGCGGTCTCGAGAAGACACTGTTCCAGGCGACGATCGTTCTTGTCATCGTGTTCCTCTTCGTGTCTTTCCTGAGCGTCCAGTCGCAGAGCTAACCCCACCTCATGCTTCGCGCGGTTGCGAACTCGCGGCGCGCTCTCCTCTTGGCGGCTGTCGTGGCGGTCGGTGTGCTCGCGGCCGCCGTCATCGCCGTGTTCCTGACCCGGCCCGAAGAGGAGCCCCCCAGGCCCCCTCCAACACCCACGCCCGTCCAGAAGTCCGTCTACGTTGAGGGTGTCGTTGGCGCCTGGCAGCGCATCAATCCCCTCTTCGCCGCCGAGAATGCAGTCGACCAGGATCTTTCCCGGCTGATCTTCGCCGGCCTCCTGCGCGTCGGCGAGGACGGCCGCCTCCTCCCCGACCTCGCCCCCCTCCCTGAGGTCGGCGAGGACGGACGTACGTACACCTTCCGCCTCCACCCCGGCCTGCAGTGGCACGATGGCGCCCCCGTCCGCTCCCTCGACGTCGCCTTCACGATCGAGCACATCCTCGCCCCGGACTTCCAGGGCGACGCCCGCCTGCAGGCGGCCTGGACCGGCGTCGAGGTCCGCACCCCCGACCTGCGAACCATCATCATCCGCCTGCCCGAGCCCAGCGCCTCCTTCCTCGCCCGCTTCGCCACCGTCGGCATTCTCCCCGAGCACCTGCTGCAGGGACTCGATGGCGCCGACCTCTTTGATGCGCCCTTCAATGCCAGCCCCGTGGGCTCCGGTCCCTACCGGCTCGAGTCCGCCACGTCCGTGGAGGCCACCCTCAGCGCGTATCCCCGTTACCACCTCGGCCGCCCCCACATCGACATCATCACCGTGCGCTTCCTGCCCGACTTCGCCGCCGTCAAGCACGCCCTCGAGCAGGGAGACATCGACGGCATCTTCTTGCGGCAGCCCCTCAGCGCCGAGCAACTCGACTCGCTCGACGACATCCCCGGGTTCGTTCACGAGGATCTGCAACGCGCTGTCTCGCTTGTCCTCTACCTCAACAACAGCCAGGTTGCCTACTTTCGCGACCCAAAGGTGCGAATCGCCCTCTCTCTCGCTCTCGACCGCCAGACACTCGTCGAGAACGCCCTCCTTGGCATCGCGACCCCCTCGTCATCGGCTATCGCCCCGGGAACGTGGGCCTACGACCCCTCCCTCGACAGTCCCCCGAGCGACCCTGAAGCCGCCATCGCCCTCCTCGCCGAGGCCGGTTGGCATCGTAGCCCGACGACCGGCGTGCTGGTCCGGCAGGGTTCAGAGTTCCGCCTCACCATCCGTACCGATAACGATCCCCGCCACCTCGCCCTCGCCCGCGAGGTCGCCCTCCAGCTCGAACCGGTTGGGATTCGCGCGACGGTCGCGAGCACCAGCTTCACCGTCCTCAGCCGCGACTTCCTCGCCCCCCGCACCTACGACGCCGCGCTTGCGGGCTGGGACCAGGGTCCTGACCCCGACCCCTACCTCGCCTGGCACAGCTCCCAGGTCGACCACCCAGGCGGCAACGTCGCGAACTACGGCGACATCATCGTCGATGCCCTCCTCGAGCGAGGGCGGACCACCTCCAGCGCCCTCGTGCGCCTCGACGCCTACCGCCAGTTCCAGGAGCTCTGGCAGCGGGAGGCGCCCAGCGTCATCCTCGCCTATCCCCGCATCCGCTACATCCGCGCCGCCAACGTGACATCGCCCCCCTTTGGCGTGCTCTTCACCCCCACCGACCGCTTCCTCAACGTGCATCTGTGGCGCATCGAATGACTGACCCGCTTCCCATCATCCTGCTGACCGATTTCGGGACAAGCGACACCTACGTCGGCCAGGTGAAGGCCGTCCTCACCGCACGAGCGCCCGGCGCTTCCCTCATCGACCTGACCCATGAGGTCTCGCCCTACGCCATCGACGAAGGCGCCTGGCTCCTCGAGACCGCCCTCCCCTTCCTCCCCGCCCCTGCGGTCGTGCTCGCCGTGGTCGACCCCGGTGTCGGCAGCGAGCGGCTCCCCATCGCTGTGCGCGCCTCCGCCCCTGGCGACCCCGGTTCCGTCCGCTACTTCGTCGGCCCCGATAACGGCCTGCTCTCCGCCGCCGCGCCGCCCGACTCCCGCCCCTCGGCGCCCCGCTCCTGCCCTGCCCCCCCGGGACTCGACATCTGCTCCATCGAGAACCCCGAGGCTCGTCTCGCCAGCGTCAGCGCTACCTTCCACGGTCGCGATCTCTTCGCCCCGGCCGCCGCGCACATCGCCGTCACCGGCCACCACGAGGCGCTCGGCCCCGCCCGCGACGAGCTCACCCTGCTCCCGCCCTTCGCGGGCCGTACCGAGGGAACGACGATCCGGGGAACCGTCATCCACGTCGATCGCTACGGCAATCTCGTCACAACCATCCGCAAGGAGCAGCTTCCGCCCGACTTCACGCTCGACATAAATGCCCACACGATCGAGCGCATGGTCCGTACGTTCAGCGACGCCTCTCCCGGCGCGCTCGCCTGCCACGTCGACTCCAGCGGCTTCCTCGCTATCGCCGAGCGCGAGGGCAACGCCGCCGCCCGCACCGGCGCCGCCCGGGGCGACGCCGTCGTGCTGACGCCGCGATGAACCCCTCCGCGATCGGTACTGTCTTCATGGGCTCCCCCGAGTTCGCCCTGCCCTGCCTCCGTGCGCTCGTCGAGGCCGGCTACGACATGCGTCTCGCCGTCACCCAGCCCGACCGGCGCGCGGGCCGTGGCGGTCGCATGCGCGCTCCCGCCGCCAAGGTCGAGGCCCAGCGCCTCGGCGTCCCTGTCTTCCAGCCGCAGTCGTTTCGTGACCCTGAAGCCGTTGCCGAGCTCGCGGCCGTCGAGCCTGACCTCATCGTTGTCGCCGCCTACGGACGCATCCTCCCTCGCGCCGTCCTCGACCTGCCCCGACACCCCGTCGTCAACGTCCACCCGTCCCTCCTGCCCCGCTGGCGCGGCCCCTCCCCCGTCGCCGCCGCCATCCTCGCGGGCGACCGGGAGACGGGCGTCTCCATCATGGAGCTCGTTCCCGAGATGGACGCCGGCCCCATTCTCGCCGCCCGCCCCCTCCCCATCGCCCCCACCGCCACGACCGGCGCCCTTGAGGCGCGTCTTGCCGAGGAAGGCGCCGAGCTGCTCGTCGAGACGCTCCCCGCGTGGCTCGATGGCGATGTCCGCGCCGTCCCCCAGGACGACTCCCTCGTGACCGTCTGCCCCCTCCTGGAGAAAGCCCACGGCCACCTGGCCGCTGGTATGACCGCCGCCGAGGCTGAGCGCGCCGTTCGCGCCTACGACCCGTGGCCCGGCGCCTTCGTGACCTACAACGGCGACCGCCTCGGCATCTGGCGCGCGCAGGTCGGCGATGCCGGCGACGAGCTCCCGCCCGGCGAGCTCACTGTTCTCGCCGGCAAACCTGCCGTGGCCTTCCGTGAAGGTGTGCTCGTCCTTGACGAGGTCCAGCGCAGCGGCTCGCGCCGCGTATCCGGGGAAGCCTTCCTCAACGGCGAGCGTGGCCGCCTCGCCCGCTCGGCTGGCCTCGCATGACGAGCCTCCTGCGCCTCACCCCGGCCGAGCTCGAAGAAGCCCTCACCGCCCTCGACGCTCCCCGCTACCGCGCCGACCAGGTCCTGCAGGCCCTCTACCGGCGATGTCTTGACTCTCTCGACGACATCACCCAGCTTCCCGGCGCCCTGCGCGATGGGATGCGGGAAGCCGGCCTCACGCTCCAGGCCCCCACCGTCCTCCGCGAGGTCGCCAGTGACGACGGCGAGACAACCAAGGCCCTCCTCGCCCTCCCCGGCGGCTCCACCGTCGAGACCGTGCTCATGCAGTACCCGCGCTCGGGCCGCGCGCCGCGCTCGACCGTGTGCGTCTCCACCCAGGCGGGGTGCGCCATGGGCTGCGTCTTCTGCGCCACTGGCCAGATGGGCTTCGAGCGCAACATCCCCGCCGAGGACATCGTCGCCCAGGTGCTCCACTTCCAGCGTCTTCTCGCACCCCGTGGCGAGCACGTCACCAACGTCGTCTTCATGGGCATGGGAGAGCCTCTCGCGAACTACGAAGAAACCGTTCGCGCTGTCCGCCAGCTCACCGACCCGCGCGCCTTCGACCTCGCCCAGCGTGCCATCACTGTTTCCACAGTCGGCATCCCCCGCGCCATCGATCGGCTCGCGGCCGAGAAGCTCCAGGTCGGGCTCGCGATCTCCCTCCACGCCCCCGACGACGCCCTCCGGCGCCGCCTCGTTCCCACCGCCCGCCCCAACTCCGTCGCCGAGCTGCTCGATGCCGGCCGCCGCTACTTCCGCGCGACCGGCCGTCGCGTCTCAATCGAGTACGCGCTCATCGACGGCGTCAACGACTCCGCCGAGCAAGCGCGGGCGCTCGCCCGGGTGCTCCGAGGCGCCGGCGTGCACGTCAACCTCATCCCCCTCAACGCCACCGCCGGACCCTTCGCCGCCCCCTCCCGCCGGGGCGTGCGCGAGTTCCGCCGCATCCTCAACGAGGCGGGCGTGAACGCCACCGTGCGAATCGAGAAGGGGGCCGAGATCGCCGCCGCCTGCGGACAGCTGCGCACCGACGTTGACGCCGCTAGCGGAACAGGCCCCGCAGCATCCCCCGCCCGAGGCTGAGCGCGAAGCTCCCCACCGCCAGTCCCAGCCCCACCGCGAATGCCGTTCGCAGGTCGAACCAGGTGTGCACCTCGCCCCGCACCACCGGCGATGCCAGCACCCCCACGTACGTCCCGTCCAGCGCCGCCGACTTCGTCGCCACTACCGCCGCCGCGCTGTCCCGCAGCGTCGCCCGCTCGGTGCGCATCGCCGCCACGGCGCTCTGCTCCATGCTCACAGCCTCCGCTTCGAGCTGCGCCACCGCGCCCTGCTCGATCGAGACCTCCTCCGCCTGTACCGCCTGCGCGTAGTCCCGCCTGATGCCTGCGAATCGCGCCCGCGTATCCCTCGGGTCGAACTCTGCCACGCCGCGCCTCCAGCGCCCGTACGCTAGACCGACGCCCGAGAAAGGGCAATGCTCCCCGCGTGCGAACGTCGGACTTCGACTACGACCTGCCTCCCGAGCTGATCGCCCAGCACCCGGTCGAACCCCGCGACTCCGCCCGCCTCCTGGTTGTCTCGCGTGGCACGGGCGCCCTCGCCCACCACCACGTCCGCGACCTCCCCGCCATCCTCCGGCCTGCCGACCTCCTCGTTCTGAACGACACGCGCGTGATGGCTGCCCGTCTCCTCGGCGTGCGTGGCGACACCGGCGGACGCGTCGAGCTCCTCCTCCTGCGCGAACACGATGACGGCGCCTGGTCCGCGCTCGTCCGCCCCGGCCGTGCCGCCACCCCCGGCCGCGAGCTCCGGCTGGAAGCCCACGATGGTACCCTCACCGCCACCGTCCGCCGCCGCGAGGAGGATGTCGCCACCGTCACCTTCGACCGCCCCATCGACCCCGCCTCCGCCGGTACCGTCCCCCTTCCGCCCTACATCCGCGGCTACGAAGGTGACCCCGAGCGCTACCAGACCATCTACGCCCGCGAGCCCCGCAGCGCCGCCGCCCCCACCGCTGGCCTCCACTTCACCCCCGACCTCTTCGACCGGCTCACCGTCGCCGGCATCGAGCGCGCTTTCCTTACGCTCGAAGTGGGCGCCGGCACCTTCCGCCCCGTCCGCACCGAGAATCCCGCGGAGCATGTGCTGGCCCCAGAGCGCTACCGGCTCCCGCCCGTCACCGCCGACGCCATTCGCGCCGTTCGTGCCGAAGGCCGCCGCATTGTCGCGACCGGCACGACGGTCGTCCGCACGCTCGAGCACGCCTTTGGGAGCAACGGCGACCCCGAGGGCGAGACCGGGCTCTTCATCCGCCCCGGCTACACCTTCAATGTCGTCGATGCGCTGCTGACGAATTTCCACCTGCCCCGCTCGACCCTGCTCATGCTCGTCGCCGCCTTCGCCGGGCACGACCTCATCCGCGAGGCGTATGCCGAGGCAGTTCGTGAGCGTTACCGCTTCTACAGCTTCGGCGACGCGATGCTGATCCTGCCCTAGCCGTCCTCCGCCAGGCCCCAGCGCCCCTTCCGCGACGCCACGATCCCGTCCCGCGCCAGCGCTTTCAGGTACCCCTCACACGCCGCCCGGTGCTTCTCCGGCAACCGTGCCGCGACCTCGCCTGCGGTCAGTGGCGAGCCTTCCGCCAGCATCGCCACGATCCGCCCCCGCGCGAACCGTGCCGTCGACTCGAACGGCACGGCCGATCCCTTTGGCACAGCCGGGCGCGCCTCTGGCCGCCCCGCCGCCAGCCACGCGCAGTCACGCGCCAGCGGACAGACCTCGCACGCCGGCGACGACGCCTTGCAGACCGTCGCTCCAAGGTCCATCACTGCCAGCTGGTGCGCTCGCGCCCCGCGTGCCGGCAGCCACGCCTCCGTCGCCTCCCGCAGCTCCCCCCCGTACGGCGCCTTCGCCCTCCCCTCTCCCAGTAGCGCCCGCGCCACCACCCTCGCGACGTTCGTGTCGAGCGCCGCCGTCCGCCTGCCCCCCGCAAAGCACGCGACGGCTGCCGCCGTGTACGGCCCCACCCCCGGCAGCGACTGCAGCTTCGCCTCCTCCAGCGGGATTTTCCCGAACCGTTCCAGCGCCTCGCGCGCTGCCCGCTGCAGGTTCACCGCCCGCCGGTTGTACCCGAGCCCCGACCATTCCCGGATGACGGCCGCCGCCGGCGCTTCCGCCAGGCTCGCCGCCGTCGGCCAGCGTACCAGCCACGCCTCGTAGTGGGGGCGCACGCGCTCGACCTGCGTCTGCTGCAGCATCACCTCGGAGACCAGCACGGCGTACGGGTCACGGGTCAGCCGCCAGGGAAGGTCGTGCCGGCCGTTCGCGCGATACCAGCGTCCCAGTGCCCGACGTAACCGGGAGAGCTCGCCGGGCGCCTCTCCAGGGCTAGTCGTCGTCCTCGAACTCCTCGCCATCGCCGCCGGTTCCCGCGGAGGGCACGATTGCGAACCCGCCGCCCTCGCTGCGCCCCTTCGTACTTCGCAACGGTACCGCCGCGAGCTGCTCGATCAGCCCCGCAAGCTCGTCCGCGCCCGTCCCCTCCGTTGGCACGACGCCTCCCGCGCCGGTTTCCCGCAGAGCCTCCAGGTCCGCGCTCGAGATGTCGAGGGCGACGGTCACGAGCAGGGGAGCCCCGCAGAGCGCCGCCACGCGCGACAGGGAGATGCGCCGCGCGACCGTGAAGTCGTCCACCGGGGCTCGTACCAGCACCGCGTCCAGCGAGAGGGCGGCCAGCGCGCGCAGCGGCCCCTCCTCCCACGCCTCGTCCACCTCCAGCACCAGTCCCAGGTCGCTGTCGACGATGCCCGCGGCGGCCGTTTCCGGTTTCGCGATCACGAAGTCCGCCCCCGCCTCCTCGACCGCCTCGATGCCCTCGTTCGCGAGGGATTCGAGCTGCGCCCCGAGGAGCCCGTCGAGGCCATCCAGCGCGGTGACGGCTTCGTCCGCGTCCTCGGCGGCCAGCGCCACGAAGTCCGCCCCAGCCTCGATGGCCTCCCCGGCGTCGTCCGCGGAGGTTCCCAGCACTCCCAGCAGAAGCGCGCGGTCCTTCTCCGTCGCGCGCGCTCCGAAGCCCATCACCCGTGCGCTTTCGCCCCGCCGCTTTCGCTGGAGCGCCTCGCTCAACTTGCTCAAACCGTTCCTCCAGTGCTCCCCACCGATCGGCCGCCCCGGACCACGCCCGCGATTGCCCCGGGCCGGGTCAGGCAGCGAATGTCGGTGAGGGGATCCTCGTTCAGTCTCACGATATCGGCGGCCAGCCCCACGCGCAGCCTGCCGGTCTCCTCGTCGAGCCGCAGCAGGTCCGCCGCCCATCCCGTCGCTGCCAGCAGCGCCGCGCCCGCCGAGAGGCCGTGGTCCGCCATGCGCACCGCCTCCTGGGCGTTCTCGCCCGGACGGTTCAGGGGCGTGCCCTGGTCCGTCCCCATCGCGACCTTCACGCCGGCCGCCAGCGCTCGCTCGTAGCTCGCGAAGTGGTCGTCCAGCACCATCTGTCCCTTCTTCACTGCGTACTCGGGGATGCCCGCATCCGCGCCGTGGGCGATGTGGTACGGCGCTGTGAGCGTCGGGACGAGATAGGTGCCGCGCTCGATCATCATCTCGATCGCCTCCTCGTCCAGCCATACCCCGTGCTCGATCGAGCTAACGCCTGCCACGACGGCGTTCTTGATGCCTTCTGTCGACTGCGCGTGCGCCGCCACCGTGCGGAACGCCTTCGTCGCTTCTTCGACGCCTGCCGTCAGCTCCTCGCGCGTGAACGACGGTGATCGAGGGTTCACGCCCGGAGTGAGCACGCCTCCGCTGGCGAACAGCTTGATGGCCTCCGCCCCCGCTCGGATCTCCTCGCGCACCGCTTTGCGCACTTCGTCCGGCCCGTCCGCCTCGCGCGCGATGAAGCCGTGTCCGTGCCCTCCCGACATCGTCACGCCCATCCCCACCGCCACCACGCGTGGCCCCTCCACCTCGCCCGCCTCGGTCGCCTTCGCCAGGTCGATGTTGAGCCGGTCGGCGGCGCCCAGGTCCCGCACGGTCGTGATGCCGCCCGCAAGCGTTGCGCGCGCGTGCTCGGCCGTGTGCCAGGCGCGTCGCGCCAGCGACAGGCGCTGCCCCGGCGTCAGCTCCGCTGCGTCGCCGGACGAGCTGATGTGCACATGGCAGTCGATCAGCCCCGGGATGAGGTACTCGCCCGCGCAGTCGATCGCCTCCGCCCCCTCCGGCGCCTCCACCTCCCCCAGCGCGGCGATGCGTCCATCAACGCACAGCACGTCGCCCCGCACAAAGGTGCGCGACTCGCTCTCGAAGAACGCTCCCCCGCGCAGGAGCAGTGGCCGGTCCTCAGTCGTCGACACCGCCTCGCATTCTCCCTGCCGCCCCTCGTGGGCGGCAAGCGAGCGGCAGGACCGCTATCCTCCGCCCTTCCGAAGGAGGTTCCGTCATGGCGAAGATGATTCTGGTTGGGCTCGTCGAGCCCCCGAGTCCCGAGGCCGAGCAGCTGTTTCGCGAGAACTACCTGGGCAACCACATCGCGGACATCGCGAACTGCCCCGGTTTCCTCTCCGGCACGGTCTACGAGTTGGAGCACCCCCACGACGACTTCCCCGTCATCTCCCGCTTCCTCACCATCTACGAGCTGGAAGCGGAGACCTGGGAGGAGGCGAACGCCAACCTCCAGGCCTGGATCTCCGATCCGGACGCCTACCCCGGCCGCCTTTCCGGCGAAGGCGCCCTCTCCATCGTCGGTTCCGGTTGGTACAAGTTTGAGCGGGCGTACCACACGCGCGCCTGAGCGCAGCGTACGATTCCGCCCATGCTGATCGGGTACTTCACCGAGCGTCCCTACCAGGATCCCGGCGCAAGCTGGTGGGGAACGACTGGCCGCCGTCTCGTCGACCTCGACGCCAGTAACGACGAGTACGACCCCGTCCTCGGCGCCGACCTCTACAACCGCTACATCGACGAGAAGCTGTACGCCGAGGAGATGGGCTTCGACGCCCTCGCCCTCAACGAACACCACAGCACGCCCTTCTGCATGGGCAGCGCCTGCAACGTCGAGGCCTCCATCCTCGCCCGCGTCACGAACCGCGCCAAGATCGTGCTCATCGGGAACATCCTTCCCATCTGGGACGATCCCCTCTGGCTGGCCGAAGAGCTCGCCATGATCGACCTCATCTCGGAGGGCCGCCTCGTGACCGGCTGGGTGCGCGGCACCGGTCGCGAGAGCATCTCCCATGACGCCAACCCGCCCTATAACTGGGAGCGCTTCCAGGAAGCGCACGACCTCATCGTGGAGGCCTGGACGCGCCCCGGCCCCTTCCGCTGGGAGGGCGAGCACTACAACTTCCGCTACGTGAACCCCTGGGCGCGGCCCTACCAGTCACCCCATCCCCTCATCATGATCCCCGGCGCCGTCAGCCGCCGGACCGTGCAGTGGGCGGCCGAGCGGCGCTACCCCTACGTCATGCTCGCGACGCGCCTCGAGCCCACCCGCATGTCCTTCGGGTACTACGAGGAGTGCGCCGCCGAGCACGGCTACGAGGCCGGCCCCCAGCACCGCGGGTACCTCTTCAAGGTGCACGTCGACGAGACCGAGGAGCTGGCCGAGGAAGTCGGGCGCAAGTACCTCACCGGTCCCGGCAACATCTTCCTCGAAGGTAGCCGTGGAGACGTTCGCGGCCATCTCCAGAATCTGCCCGGCCTCACCGACCGGCGCGCCCTCCTCCCCACCGGCGGTGTCCGCCAGGTGGCCGAGTCCCGCGGCCAACCCTCCTCCCGTGACCCCGACCTCCGTCCCATCACCCTCGACTCTGCCGAGTCCTACAAGGACGTCGACGACACCTACAAGGGACTCGTCGAGGCCCAGTCCATCATCACGGGCACGCCGAAGACCGTCATCCCGAAGATCCGCAACGTGCTCGAGTACCTGCGCCCCGGCAGCATCTTCCTCTGGGACGGTGACGGCTCGATGTCGCACGAGGACGCCATGCGCAGCCTTCGCCTCATGGGTGAAGAAGTCCTGCCCGCCATCCGGGAGATCGGCGAAGAGCTCGGCCTCGACAGCCCCTTCGAGGTGAATCCCGCCACGAACGAGCGGATCACGGCCGAACCCGAGTAGCGCGGGACCCCTGCGTCAGATGAGTCCGCTGCCACGCAGCCGTGGGTCGAGCACGTCCCGCAGCGTGTCGCCGAGGAAGTTGAAGGCCAGCACGGTCAGCGAGAGCGCCAGTCCCGGGAAGATCGGCAGCCACCACGCCGTGTAGAAGTAGGCCCGCGCGGTCGGCCCGATGTCGACGCCCCAGGAGGGGGAAGGGGGCGGCAGCCCGAAGCCGAGGAAGGCCAGGCCTGCCTCCGCCATGATCGCCGCCGGCACGATGATGCTCGCGTTCACGATCGCCAGCGGCAGCAGGTTGGGCAGGATGTGCCGGAGCATGATCCGCGTGTTGGACGCCCCGATCACCCGCGCCGCCTCGACGTACGCCGTCGATGCTTCCTGGAGCACGTTGCCGCGCAGCACCAGCGTCGTCAGCGGTGCAAACGCAAGGGCAATCGCGACGACGATGACCGGCAGGCTCCGATCGATCGCCGTCGTGAACAGGATCAGCCAGAGGAGGCCGGGCACGGCGATGCCCGTCTCCAGGATCCGTAAGAGGACCGTGTCCACGAGGCCCTTCAGGAACCCCATCGCAAGCGCCAGCACGGTCGCCACCACCATCGCGATACCGACCGACCCCACGCCGATGATGAGCGCCGGCCGTGCGCCGTAGATCACGCGCGACCACATGTCCTGCCCGGCACTGCTCGTGCCGAACCACCAGTCAGAGTTCGGCGGCTGCAGGTAGCCGGTGGAGTCGAGTTGCCTGCCCTCCGCGAGAGCGATCCGCCGAACGTCCCGTTCCCCCTCGCCGAGGGTGTGCAGGTAGGGCGCGAAGATCGCCGCCACAACCACCAGGAGGATGACGACAATGCCGAACGTGCCCCCCGGCTGCATTCGCACGAAGCGCGCGACTGCCTGTCCCCCCCTCGACACGAAGGAACCCCGCTCCGCGGCAGGTCCCAGTCCGATTTCGTGCTGTCCAGGGGCAGTTGTCGTCATCGCTCGCCGTCACGCTGGACGCCGCGAGGCGCTGCGTCAACGCCGCGACCTCTCGGGAAACGGAAACGCCGCCCCGAAGGGCGGCGTTGAAAGCCGTTGCCGTGCGCGTGCTGCGCTCTACACGAGCCCGCTTCCACGGAGCCTCGGGTCCAGCACGTCCCGCAGCGAGTCGCCGAGGAAGTTGAACGCCAGCACCGTCAGCGACAGGGCGACGCCGGGGAAGACCGGCAGCCACCAGGCCGTCTGGAAGTAGGCGCGTGCGTTCGGCCCGATGTCCGCGCCCCATGACGGGATCAGCGGGTCGAGGCCCAGGCCGAGGAACGACAGTCCCGCTTCCGCGAGGATCGCCGCCGGGATGATGATGCTCGCGTTGACGATGGCGAGCGGCAGCAGGTTCGGCAGGATGTGCCGGAACATGATGCGGATGCTCGAGGCGCCCACCACCCTGGCCGACTCGGCGTACGTCGAGGCCGACTCCTGGATCACGTTCCCGCGCAGCACCAGCGTCGTGAGCGGTGAGAAGGTGAACGCGATCGCGAAGACAAGGACGGGGATGCTGCGATCAACCGCGGTGGTGAAGAGAATGAGCCAGAGGATTCCCGGCACCGCGATGATGACCTCGATGATCCGTAAGAGGAATGCGTCCACGACCCCCTTCATGAACCCCATAGCCAGCGAGAGCGTGACCGCCGCGACGATGGCGACGCCGACCGCTCCGATGCCGATCAGGAGCGCCGGTCGCGCCCCGTAAACCACGCGCGACCACAGGTCCTGGCCGGTGCGGTTCGTGCCGAGCCACCAGTCGGGACCGGGGGGCTGAAGCACGAAGTTGACGCCCGAAATCTCCCGGCCTTCGTCGCGCCAGACGCTGCGGATGCCGCGCTCGCCATCGCCGGCCGTGTTGAGGTACGGGGCGAATGCAGCCGCCAGCCCCACGACCACGATGATGACGATCCCGATCGTGCCACCCGGCTGCAGGAGGACGAATCGCTTGATGTTGCGCGCGACCCGCGTGGGCAGGCTGCTCTGGTCGATGTAGGGACCGAGGTTGAGGTCGTCCTGGACGGCGGGTGCTGAAGTCATCTCTGTCCCCCCGCTAGTACCGAATTCTCGGATCGATGAAGGCGTATCCGACATCCACAAGGATGCGGACGATCATGAACCAGGTCGCGAAGATAAGCGCCGTCGCCTGGATGACCTGGAAGTCGCGGTCGCCAACGTTGTTGACGATCCACCAGCCCAGACCCGGGATGTTGAACAGCGTTTCGATAATCGCCGAACCCGCCAGGATGCCTCCGAACTGCAGGCCGGCAATCGTGAAGAGCGTGATCATCGAGGGCCGGAACGTGTGCCGTCCGATGATGATCAACTCGCGCAGGCCCTTGGCCCGGGCCGTACGCACGTAATCGCTCCGCATCACCTCGAGCATGGATGAGCGCGCGATGCGGGCGAGGTAGCCCGCGCTTGAGACGCCCAGCACGAGGGCTGCGATTACGAGGATGCGGAGGTGCGTCCCCGGGTCCGCCCAGCCCGTCCAGTCCGGCACCCAGCGTTGCTGCCAGAAGAACGCCGGAAGGGCGACGATCAGCGTCCCGATCCAGAAGTTCGGGATGCTTAAGGCGAGAATCGCAAAGAATCGCGCGATGTAGTCAGAGACCTTCCCCGCGCGGATGGCGGACAGGATCCCCACCGGGATGCCTATGACGAGGCTGAAGGCGATGCTCAGCATTCCCAGCTGGAGCGTGTTGCCCAGCCTCCACCAGATCTCGTCCGCGATCGGCTTCGGCGGCACGATCTCCTGGCCGAAGTCCCCCTGGAAGATTTCCGAGAACCACTTCCAGTACTGCTCGGCCGTGCAGGCGACATCGCCGCCGAAGTTGGTGGACTTGTCGCAGATGTCGAGGCCCAGCTCGCGGCGCAGGCCTTCGATGCAAGTCTGGTCGGCCACCCCCGAGGCGCCGCAGCGAACTGCTGCCGCATCGCCCGGGATGATGCGCATGAACACGAACACCAGGATCGAAACGGCGACGATCGTGAGGGGGAGCAGGATCAGCCTTTGGATGATGTAGGCTTGCACGGTCCACCGCCTGCGCTAGGGTCGAGAAAAGGGCTTCCGGGGACTATAACGCCCCCGGAAGCCCTTTGATACGACTTGGCTGGGGACTAACTCTCCAGCCAGACGTTGTGGGCGCGGAAGATGCCGAATGCGGCGGTCTCGGGACCGTCCGGCGGCGGCGCGAGACCCTTCAGCCTCGAACCAACCGCGTGGTACTTCGTCGTGCCCGTCGGCAGCGGGAGGGTGCAGCAGTAGCGCGTGAAGATGCGCCGCTGCAGCTCCTTCAGGATCTCCGCCCGCTCGTCGTCGTCGGTGGTGGCCGCCTGGCGGTCGGCGTAGTCCTGCAGCTCCCTGGCGTAGGGGTGCGTGATCTCCAGCGCCGCGCGCACGGCCTCGCCCGCTTCCGAACCGCCGTTTTCGGCGTAGTTCGGGTTGTCGGGGTTGACCCACGGGTCGGAGATGTTGACGCCCTTGTACCAGTTGCCGCCCCAGATGGCGCCGTAGCCGTCGGGCGTGTAGGCCACCAGTGCGTTCCAGTCCGGCATCGTCGAGACGGCGTTGTTGCCGGCGATGAAGAAGTGCCAGTCCTTGGTGCCGGTGGGGCCGTTCGCGGAGGCGATGTAGGTCGCCAGCTCGAGCGGGTTGTAGTTCACCGACACCCCGAGGGAGTCCTCGAAGCTCTGGCCGATGAACTGGACGTGGCTGTAGTCGGCAGACCAGGCCGCAACCGTCGTGTCGAGCTCGGGGAAGATCTCGGGGCCGTTGTTGGCCTCCCAGAGCTGGCGTGCGCCCTGCGGGTCGTACACCTGGTGCTCGCGGATCTCCTCCTGGGAGAGCGCGTACTTCGGGAACGCCGAGGGGCTGACCGGCGCGCTGCGGCGGCCCTCGCCGCCGAGCACCACGTCGATGTAGCCGTCCCAGTCCATCGCCATCGAAAGGGCCTTCGAGAGCTCCGGATACGGCGTCCACTTGGCCGCCGCCAGCTGGATCATGCGCGAGCCGTCGTCGATCGCCGGCCCCGTCAGGATGTTGACGTTCGGCTGGCCTTCCCACTGGTCGGCCGTGATCTTGTCGATGCTCCCGTAGAAGTCGGCGTCGCCCGCGAGGAAGCGCGACTGCGCTGCCGCGCCGTCCGTGATGATGACCGCCTCCATCTCGTCGATGTAGGGGTGGTCCCACACGTAGCGCGTGCCGGGCAGGTCCTGCTCGGGATGCTCGTAGTAGTTCGGGTTCCGCTTCAGCGTGATCCGCGTCTCCGAAACCTCGTCGAACATGTACGGGCCGCTGCCGGCGTTGACGCCCGACACCTGACCAAGGTCGCCCGACTCCTCGGCTGCGAGCCGCTCGGGCGAGACCACCACGAGGGAGGCTGCCGCGAAGGCGCGCAGGTTGGAGGCGAACGGCTTGTTCTGGTTGATCCGGAGCGTCAGGTCGTCCGGCGTGTCGAAGCTCGCGCCCAGACTCTCGTCCATGAACGAGAAGAACAGCTCGTTCACGTTCGAGCCGCGGTTGGCGCGGGAGTCCGGGTACCGCCGCAGGCTGGTGTACCAGTCCTCCGAGTTCACCTCGCGTCCGTCCGAGGCCTCGGGGTTGAAGCGCACGCCCTCACGCAGGTTGAAAACCAGCGTTTCCGGATCGACCTGCTCCCAGCTCTGCGCCGCGTCGGGGTAGAACTGGTCGTTGATGATCGAGTACGCCATCAACTGGCTGTAGGTCTGCGCCATCCCGTACGGGAACGTGATCGTGATGGAGGGGTCGAAGCCCGTCGGGTAGGCCCGCTCCGTCCAGTTGAACTTCCCGCCGTAGCGCGAGCGGTCCTCGGGTGCAGGCTGTGCCTCTGAGGCTGCGGCAGCCTCCGTGGCCTCGGCGTCCGCAGCCGCGGCAGCCTCGGTTGCCTCGGACTCTGCGGCAGCCTGCTGGGCAGCCTGCGTGGCTGCCGGAGCAGCCGCATCGTCATCATCGTCGTCGTCGCCGCAACCCGCGAGGATTGCAGCGGAGCCGGCAGCGAGCGTCGCTCCGCCTGCCAGCACGCGCCGGCGCGAGACGCGCCTGCGCCAGTACTTGCCCCAATAGCCTTCTTTCAAGTCGTCCCTCCTCAGGGCTCGATTTCGGGGGCCAATGGGGTAGCCCCCGCTGCGCGGGCACACGAGGCCCACGCGGATTCGCGGGATTCTACCGACGATTTAATTGGAGGCAAGCCGTCTTGCCCCTTCCCCCACAACGGAAACGCCGCCCCGGAGGGCGGCGTTCCATTCGATGTCGGCGCCGGTGGTCCGGCTGTTGAGCCTAGCTCTCCAGCCAGATGTTGTGCGCCCGCCACATGCCGAACGAGGCCGTCTGGTCGCCGTCCGGCGGCGGGGGCAGTCCCTTCAACCGCGACCCGACCGCGACGTACTTGGTCGTCTGCGTCGGCAGCGGGAAGGTGCAGCAGTAGCGCGTGAAGATGCGCCGCTGCAGCTCCTTCAGGATCTCCGCCCGCTCGTCGTCGTCGGTGGTGGCCGCCTGGCGGTCGGCGTAGTCCTGCAGCTCCCTGGCGTAGGGGTGCGTGATCTCCAGCGCCGCGCGCACGGCCTCGCCCGCTTCCGAACCGCCGTTTTCGGCGTAGTTCGGGTTGTCGGGGTTGACCCACGGGTCGGAGATGTTGACGCCCTTGTACCAGTTGCCGCCCCAGATGGCGCCGTAGCCGTCGGGCGTGTAGGCCACCAGTGCGTTCCAGTCCGGCATCGTCGAGACGGCGTTGTTGCCGGCGATGAAGAAGTGCCAGTCCTTGGTGCCGGTGGGGCCGTTCGCGGAGGCGATGTAGGTCGCCAGCTCGAGCGGGTTGTAGTTCACCGACACCCCGAGGGAGTCCTCGAAGCTCTGGCCGATGAACTGGACGTGGCTGTAGTCGGCAGACCAGGCCGCAACCGTCGTGTCGAGCTCGGGGAAGATCTCGGGGCCGTTGTTGGCCTCCCAGAGCTGGCGTGCGCCCTGGGGGTCGTACACCTGGTATTCGCGGATCTCCTCCTGGGAGAGCGCGTACTTCGGGAATGCGGTCGGGCTGACCGGTGCGCTGCGACGGCCCTCGCCGCTGAGAATGACGTCGATGTAGCCGTCCCAGTCCATCGCCATCGAAAGGGCTTTCGAGAGCTCCGGATAGGGCGTCCACTTGGCCGCGGCGAGCTGGATCATGATCCCACCGTCGTCGATCGCCGGTCCGGTCAGGACGTTGACGTTCGGCTGGTCCGCCCACGCGTCGGCGTCGATCTTGGAGACCGCGCCCCAGTAGTCCGAGTCACCGGCGAGGAAGCGGGCCTGCCGCGCCGCGCCGTCGGTAATGATGACGTGCTCCATCGCGTCGATGTAGGGCATGTCGACGTTGTAGCGCGTCCCCGCAATCTGCTCGGGGTGCTCGTAGTAGTTCGGATTCCGCTTCAGCGTCATCCGCGTCTCCGACACGTCGTCGAACATGTACGGGCCGCTGCCCGCGTTGATGCCCGAGACCTGGCCCAGGTCGCCCGACTCCTCAGCCGCCAGACGCTCCGGCGAGACCACCACCAGGGAGGCGGCGGCGAAGGCGCGTGTGTTCGACGCGAACGCCTTGTTCTGGTTGATCCGCAGGGTAAGGTCGTCCGGCGTGTCGAACGTCGCGCCCTGGCTCTCGTCCATGAAGGAGAAGAACAGCTCGTTCACGTTCGAGCCGCGGTTGGCGCGGGAGTCCGGGTACCGCCTGAGGCTGATGTACCAGTCCTCCGAGTTCACCTCGCGTCCGCCCTCCGCCTCCGGGTTGAAGCGAACGCCCTCCCGCAGGTTGAAGACCAGCGTCTCCGGATCGACCTGCTCCCAGCTCTGAGCCGCATCCGGGTAGAACTCGTCGTTGGTGATCGAGAACGCCATCAGCTGGCTGTAGGTGGTCGACATCCCCTGCGGGAACGTGATCGTGATCGAGGGGTCGAAACCCGTCGGGTAGGCCACCAGGCTGTAGTTGAAGGTGCCGCCGTAGCGCGAGCGGTCCTCGGCGGCGGCCGCCTGCTCCTCAGGCTCGTCTGCAGGTTCGGCCTCGGCGGCCTGCGAATCCTCGGCCGGCTCATCGTCGTCGGCCGCTGCCGCCGCGGCCTGGGTGGCCGCAGCCTGCGTGGCCGCCGGAGCGGCTGCGTCGTCGTCATCGTCGTCGTCGCCGCAACCCGCGAGGATCGCGGCCGAGCCCGCGGCAAGCGTCGCTCCGCCTGCCAGCACGCGCCTCCGCGAGACGCGCCTGCGCCAGTATTTGCCCCAATAGCTTTCTTTCACGTCGTTCCTCCTCTCGGGCTACTCCCGCGCAGCCCGCAAGCGAACCTGCATCAAATTCGAGACACATAGCCCCGATGCAGATTCGCCATTCTACTCACGGTGTCAATGGGAATCGCGACCTCGGCAAACGGGGGATCGGTGCCCCTGGCTGGCCTCCGGCATGTGGCCGAATCCCGCCATGATGGCGGGTCCACACGCTGGCTGGCTGGCGCTCACCCTGGGGCTGTATCGCTCTACGCTCTGCCGCGTTCCACGCAGAACGCCGCCCCCGAGCGGGGGGCGGCGTCGGTGGGGCCTTCTGGCCGGTGCGATGCTGGTCGGGACTTAGCTCTCCAGCCAGATGTTGTGCGCCCGCCACATGCCGAACGCTGCCGTCTGATCGCCGTCCGGCGGCGGCGCCAGGCCCTTCAGGCGCGAGCCCACCGCCACGTACTTCGTCGTGGGCGTTGGGAGCGGCAAGGTGCAGCAGTAGCGCGAGAAGATGCGATGCTGCAGCTCCTTCAGGATCTCCGCCCGCTCGTCGTCGTCGAACGTGGCCGCCTGCCGGTCCGCATAGTCCTGCAACTCCCGCGCGTACGGGTGCGTGACCTCCAGCGCCGCGCGAACCCTCTCGCCGTCCGGACCGCCGCCGTTCTCGGCGTAGTTCGGATTGTCGGGGTTGACCCACGGGTCGGAGATGTTGACGCCCTTGTACCAGTTGCCGCCCCAGATGGCGCCGTAGCCGTCGGGCGTGTAGGCCACCAGCGCGTTCCAGTCGGGCATCGTCGCGACGGCGTTGTTGCCGGCGATGAAGAAGTGCCAGTCCTTCGTGCCGGTGGGTCCGTTCGCCGAGGCGATGAACGTCGCCAGCTCGAGCGGGTTGTAGTTGACCTTCACCCCGAGGGAGTCCTCGAAGCTCTGCCCGATGAACTGCGTATTGGGGAATGCCGCGACCCAGGCAGGGACGGTTGTATCCAGCTCGGGGAAGATTTCCGGACCGTTGTTGGCCTCCCACAGCTGGCGGGCGCCCTGCGGGTCGTACACCTGGTACTGCTTGATTTCTTCCTGGGAGAGCCCGTACTTGGGGAACGCCGTCGGGCTCACGGGAGCGCTGTAGCGCCCCTCGCCGCCCAATACGACATCGATGTAGCCGTCCCAGTCCATCGCCATCGAGAGCGCCTTCGAGAGCTCCGGATAGGGCGTCCACTTCGCCGCCGCCAGCTGGATCATGATGCTGCCGTCGTCGATCGCCGGGCCGGTCTGGATGTTGACGCTTGGCTGGCCTTCCCACTGCTCCGCGGTGATCTTGTCGACGGGGCCGTAGTAGTCGGCGTCGCCGGCAAGGAAGCGCGCCTGGGAAGCAGCGCCGTCCGTGATGATGACCGTTTCCATCTCGTCGATGTACGGCATGTCCCGGTTGAAGCGCGTTCCCGCAATGTCCTCCGGATGCTCGTAGTAGTTCGGGTTCCGCTTCATCGAGATCCGCGTCTCCGACACGTTGTCGAACATGTACGGACCCGAGCCTGCGTTGATGCCGGAGACCTGGCCGAGGTCGCCCGACTCCTCCGCCGCCAGGCGCTCAGGCGAAACCACCACGAGCGAGGCTGCCGCGAACGCGCGTGTGTTCGAGGCGAAGGGCTTGTTCTGGTTGATTCGCAGGGTCAGGTCGTCCGGCGTGTCGAAAGTCGCGCCCTGGCTCTCGTCCATGAACGAGAAGAAGAGCTCGTTTACGTTCGAGCCGCGGTTGGCGCGGGAATCGGGGTACCGCCTGAGGCTGATGTACCAGTCCTCCGAGTTCACCTCGCGTCCGCCCTCCGCCTCCGGGTTGAAGCGAACGCCCTCCCGCAGGTTGAAGACCAGCGTCGTCTCATCGACCTGCTCCCAGCTCTGCGCCGCGTCCGGGTAGAACTGATCCTCGACGATCGAGTACGCCATCATCTGGCTGTAGCTCGTTGCCATGCCGAACGGGAACGTGATCGTGATCGAGGGGTCGAAGCCGGTCGGGTAGGCCGGGTAGGTGTAGTTCAGCTTGCCGCCGTAGCGCGAACGGTCCTCGACGGCCGCGGCCTGCTCTTCGGGCTCATCCGCAGCTGTGTCCTGGGCCGCGCTGTCCTCGGCCGGCTCATCGTCGTCAGCGGCTGCCGCCGCGGCCTGGGTGGCCGCGGCCTGGGTGGCCGCCGGAGCAGCTGCGTCGTCGTCATCATCGTCGTCGCCGCAACCCGCGAGGATCGCGGCAGAGCCGGCCGCGAGCGTCGCTCCGCCCGCCAGCACGCGCCTCCGCGAGACCCGCCTGCGCCAGTACTTGCCCCAATAGCTTTCCTTCACGTCATTCCTCCTTTAGGGCTGCTCCCGCGCAGCCTTTAAGCGACCCTGCACCAAATTCGGGACATATGCCCGCAATGCAGATGCGTCATTCTACCCATGCCGTCAACGGGAGTCGCGCGCCGGAAATCGGCGAGGAGCGGCCCCTAGCTGGCGTCCGGGGTGTTGTCGAATCCCGCGGTGATGGGCGTGTCGATGCGCTGCCCGCGCGCGCCGTTGGGGCTGTACCCCTCCACCACTTCGCCGAGCGCCTGGCGTTCCGCTGCTGCTGGGATCTCCTCCGGCTGCCCCGGAGCCGAGGCCACATGCAGCGTCTGCGTCGGGAAGGCGAACTCGACCCCGAGGTCCTCCGCCAACCGCATGATGTCGAGGTTGAGCACGTGCCGCGTGCGCAGCTCGTCGTTCCAGTTCGGCGCGTTGATGAAGCAGTACACCAGCACGTCGAGCGTGGAAGCGCCGAACCCGTGGAACTCGACGATGTAGTAGTCCTTGCGCATCCCCGGATTCGCCCGGATCAACGCCCGCACGCCCTCCACAAACGCCTGCACCTGGTCCGGAGTCGTGTGGTAGGCGAGTCCCAGCGTCGTCTTGTAGCGCCGCCACTGCCGCAGCCCCATGTTGTCCACGTGCGTGTCGACGATGCGCGCGTTCGGCACCGTCACCACCGAGTTGTAGAAGGTGCGCACGCGCGAGGAGCGGAAGCCCACGTGCTCGACCGTCCCTTCGATGTCGTTCATCACCACCCAGTCCCCCACCTGGAACGGCCGGTCGGCGAATATCGTGACGCCCCCGAGCAGGTTGCGGATCGTGTCCTGCGCGGCCAGCGCCACCGCCAGGCCCCCGAGCCCGAGGCCCGCCAGCAGCGAGGTCACGTTCACGCCCAGGTTGCCCAGCACGAACACCGCCCCGATCAGCACCACAACGCCCTTCAGGGCCGAGCTCACCAACGGCACGAGTTGGTCGTCGAACCGGCTCTCCGTTGCATCCGCCCGCCGCTCGAGCACGTCTGTCAGGACGTCGACGCCGCGGAAGCCGAGCACCACCAGCGCCCCCGCCCCGAACAGGCTCGCGATCTGGTTCACGACGTTCTCGACGCTCGACTCGAAGCCCAGCGTGGGAAAGCCGAGGATGACCGTGATGGCCGTGATCAGCGCCAGCGTCGCTCGTCCCAGGCGCCCCCGCTCCTTGTCCCAGAACTCCCGGTCAGCCCCGCGGAGTCGCGCCCGCACGTACAGCCTCAGCGCCTGCGACACCACCACGTGCACCGCCCCCGCCACCAGGATCAGGACCCCGATGCCGATGAACTGCTCGACTTCGATCCCGATGTACGTATCCTCGAACCAGTCCGGCGTCAGAAACAGGGGCACGGCGTCCTCCGGTACGCCGTTAGCCTATCATTTGCTAAGGCGCACTAGCACATACGCAAGAAACAGCACGGAGCCACCAGATGCCCCACCGCCCCTTCGTCCAGCTTGCCTACCACGTCCCCGACATCTTCGAGGCTGCCAAGCGCTGGGCCGCCGAGCGCGGCGCCGGGCCCTTCTATATCAACGAGCACATCCCGGTTGAGAAGGCCCTCTACCGTGGCCGGGCCGGTGAGTTCGACCATTCCTCCGCCTACGGCCAGCTCGGCTCCGTCATGCTCGAGCTCGTCCAGCAGAACAACGACGGCCCTTCCGGCATCCGCGACATGTACGCCCCCGACGAGCAGGGGCTCCACCACTGCGCCACCATCGTCCCCGACTTCAAGGACGAGCTCGCTCGCTACGAGGATCTCGGTTTCACCGTCGCCAACGAATTCTGGCTCCCCGGCGGCATGCAGTTCGCCTTCATCGATACCGTCTCCGTCTACGGACACATGGTCGAGGTCTACGAGGGCCAGCCGGGGTTGCTCCAGTTCTACGAGTTGATCGCCGCCGCCGCCCAGGGTTGGGACGGCTCCGACCCCATCCGCTTCGTCGCCGATATGAACCGTTAGCCGGTTACGGCGCCGCCCCCGGCATGATCCAGGTCGAGGGCGGAACCGCCTCGAAGCGCAGGCCTTCGCGGTCCGGCTCCAGGTTCGTGATCGTCAGCGCGAACGGCTCCAGGTAGTCCGCCTCCCCGTCCACCACCCGGAAGGGACGGTCGTGCCCCGGGTAGATGTTCTCCGCGGCGCTCAGCCCCTTGGCCACGCTCTCCCGAGCCTGCGTGAGCGACCCGAACACGATCGGCGGCTGCCGCGACTCCAGCACCCAGCTTGAATGCACCGCGTCTCCGGATACGAGGGCCGTCCCCGCCGCCGTCTCCACCACCAGCCCGATGCTCCCCACCGAATGCCCCGGCAACTCGATCACGCGCACGCCCGGCGCGACCTCGTCCCCCTCAGCCACCTCCTGAAGCTGATGCGTCTCCAGGGCGAGCCCGGTCCAGTACGGTGTCGCCCAGTCGTTCTCGTGCGGCGCGCTCGCGTAGCTGCGCTCCCGCGGATGCAGCAGCACCGGCGCCTCCGGAAACCGATCGAAGTTCTGGGCGTGGTCCCAGTGCGCGTGCGTCAGCACGACAGCGTCGATGTCCGCCTCCGTGAGCCCCCGCTGCTCCAGCGCCAGGCTCAGCTCCCGGCGCCGCCCCACGTGCGCCGGATCGACCAGGATCAGACGCCCCTCCGATTCCACCAGCGTCACCGAGCAGAACGCGGGCCGCCCCTGGTTGGTCGAGAACGAGAAACCGTGCAGGAGAACGTCCACGGTAGCCATGAGCCGGAGCCTACGCCGCTGCCGCCCGCGCTGCGTACAATCGGGCGTGCGGCCCGCCGCCGCCGGAGGCCCCATGAGCCGGGAACAGTTGATTGAAATGGCCCGTCGCGAGGTCGAGAACCTCGCCGCCGATCGCATCGATCTGGCCGACGACGTCTTCAGGATGCCCACGAGCGCCTACTACGACCCCGACCGCTGGCGCCTCGAGGTCGACCGCATCTTCAAGCGGCTTCCCCTCGCCCTCGGTTTCTCCTGCGAACTGCCCGATCCCGGCGACTACCGCTCCCTCGAGGTCTGCGGCGTGCCCGTCCTCATGGCGCGCGACATTGACGGCGAGGTTCGCGCCTTCGTGAACATGTGCAGTCACCGTGGCGCCATCGTGGTCGATGAAGGCCGCGGCAACTCGCGCGGCTTCCGCTGCCCCTACCACGCCTGGAGCTACGACCTCCAGGGCAACCTCGTCTCCATCTTCGACTCCGATAACTTCGGCGATGTCGACAAGTCCTGCTACGGCCTCACGCCCCTTCCCTGCTCCGAGCGCGCCGGCCTCGTCTGGGTCACCCTCAACCCCTCCTCCGATGTCGACATCGACCTCTTCCTCGCGGGCTATGACGAGATGCTCGACCACCTCGGCTTCGCCGACTGCCATGTCATCGGCCGCCAGAACCTCGACGGCCCCAACTGGAAGGTCGCCTACGACGGCTACCGGGACCTCTACCACATCCCCATCCTCCACCGGAACAGCTTCGGCCCGGACTCCGCCTACCAGCCCGACTACTACGCCTGGGGGTCGCACGTGCGCATGGTGTCCCCCACCCGTTTCACACGCGCTGCGGACCTCCCCGAGGACCAGTGGCAGCTGGAGGATCTGACCCCCGGCATCTGGACCATCTTCCCCAACATCTCTATCGCCGGGGGCCGCGGCTCCGCCGCCTACGACGGCCAGGGCGGCGCCACCCCCTTCATGGTCTCCCAGATGTTCCCCGGCAAGACGCCCGAGGAGTCCGTCACCATCCAGAACTTCCTCCTCCCCGAGGAGCCCGACCCCGACGACGAAGAGCGCTACGCCGAGATCATGAAGATGTACTTCGATGTGGTCGGCGACGAGGACTACTACACCGGTTTCCGCGTGCAGCGCGCCCTCAAGACCGGCGCCAAGGACCACAACCTCTTCGGCCGCAACGAGGGTGGCGGGCAGATGTTCCACAAGTGGGTCCAGGCCCTCATCGACACCGAGGACAAGGACCTGAACGCCCTCCTCGAGCGCGGGGTCGAGGTCTGACGCCGGCCCGGACGATGTAGGCTTGCCCGCGCGAGCTCGACTCGCGCAGGGGTGTCGTCATGAAGGGCTCCGAGTACATCGCGAAGAGCTGGCTTGCCTACGGCGTCGAAGCCATCTTCCTCGTCCCAACGAACCTCTTCGACTCCCTTGTCATGCTTGAGGGGACCGGCGTCCGCCGCGTCCTCACGCACGGCGAGAAGGCCGCCGGCTACATGGCCGACGGCTACGCCAAGGCTGCGGGACGCCCGGGCATCGTTATCAGCCAGGGTGGACCCGGCGCGACCAACCTTGCTGCCGGCCTCGCCGAGCCCTGGCAGGCCTCGACGCCCGTCATCGCCTTCACCGGAGCCCGTTCCGGCGCGCAGGCCTACAAGAACGCCTACCAGGACGTCCGCGCTCACTTCGAGAGTGTCACCAAGTTCAGCGCCGACGTGACCCGCACCGAGCGGCTCGCCGACCTCATCCCCCAGGCCTTCCGCGAGGCCACCTCCGGCGACCCCCGGCCCGTCCACCTCGCCATCGCCGCCGAAGCCGAGGCCGGTGAGGCCGACCTCCCCGAGCCCGTCGGCGACCCCCGCTACGCCACCTGCCCCTCCGTCCGCGCCCAGCCCCCCGCCGAGGGTATCGACGAGGCGCTGGCGCTCCTGCTCCAGGCCGAACGCCCCGTCATCATCGCGGGCGGTGGCGTCATGACCGCCGGCGCCTGGCCCGAGCTCATCGAGCTCGCCGAGAAGCTGGCTATCCCCGTCGCCACCTCCCTCTCCGGGAAGGGCGCCATCAATGAGAACCACCCCCTCGCCGTCGGCGTGCTTGGCTCCTACGCCCGCAAGTCCGCCAACGAGATCGTCGCCAACGCCGACCTTGCCCTCATTGTCGGCACCCGCACCGGCAGCCAGAGCACGAACGGCTGGACCCTTCCGAGCCGCGAGGCCGACATCATCCACATCAACGTCGACCCCTCCGAGCTGGGCCGCAACTTCCCCGCGAACACGAAGGTTGCCGTCGCCGCCGACGCCAAGCTGGCGCTGGCGAGTCTCGTCGCCGCCGCCGGCGACACCGTCCGGCCGCCGGGCGAGTGGGTCGCCGAGGTCCAGCGCATCGTCCGCCACTGGTGGGAGGGCAAGGAACCCCTCCTCGCCTCCGGCGACGCCCCCATCCGCCCCGAGCGCCTCTGCCGCGAGCTGACCGAGACCCTGCCGCCCGACGCCGTTGTCGTCGCCGATACCGGCTACGCCGCTGCCTGGTCCGGGGCCTTCTTCGAACTGCGCCAGCCCGGCAAGCGCTTCTTCCGCTGCGAGGGCTCGCTGGGCTGGGCCCTCCCCGCCGCCCAGGGCGTGAAAGTCGCCGTCGGCGAGACGCCCGTCATCTGCTTCACCGGCGACGGCGGCTTCTGGTACCACCTCGGCGAACTCGAGACCGCCGTTCGCTATGGGCTCAACGTCGTCTACGTCGTCCTCAACAACCACGCTCTCGCCTTCGATACGCACATCCTCGACTTCCGCTTCGAGAGCAAGGCCTACGAACTCGCCGAGTTCGGCGACGTCGACTTCTCGGCTGTCGCCCGCGCCGTCGGTTGCGACGGCGTCCGTGTCACCGACCCTGCCCGGCTACGTGGCGCCATCGAGGACGCCCTCGGCAATGCCCGCCCGACCGTCATCGATGTCGTTATCGACCACGACGCGGTCGCCCCCGTGACCGCTTACGACCGCGCCGGGCGTCGCGAGCGGATGGTCGTCGACGACCTCGACGAGATCGTCACCAGCCGTGGGGACGGCGGCCCGCCCGCGTGACCGCTCCTCCCGGCCTGCCCCTCCGCCGCCCCCTTGCCGCGCGGCTCCTCCCCTCGCGCTACTACTACGGGTGGTACGTCGTCGTGGGCGTCGCCCTCGTCATGCTCTGCGGCATCGGGGTGGGCTACTACGGCCTCGCCGTCTTCCTGAAACCCCTGCAGCAGGCGCACGGCTGGTCGAACGCGAGCGTCAGCGGCGCCACCGCCGTCTACTTCGTCGTCTCCGGAATCTCCGCCGCCGCCGTGGGGCCCGCCATCGACCGGCGGGGCCCCATGCCCTTCCTCGTCGTCGGGGTGATCGTCACCGCCGTCACGGTCGGGTGCATCGGCTTCGTCGAGGAGCTGTGGCAGCTCTATGCCGTGTACGTGGTCCTTGCCGCCTCTTTCGGCATGGCCGGGGGCGTCTCCACCAACGTGATCATGGCGCGCTGGTTCATCCGCCGCCGCGCCCGCGCCATGAGCATCTCCGCGACGGGCGTCTCCTCCGCGGGCGTGATGTTGCCGCCTCTCGGAGCCTGGCTCATCGCTTCGGGCGGCCTCGAGCTCACGACCCCGGTCATCGCCGCCTTCACGCTCGTGGTGGGCCTCCCCGTCATCTTCCTCGTGCTCGTCTGGGACCCGAGCCAGATGCGCCTGCCGCCCGACGGGGCCGTTCCCCAGACCGGCCCGCCCCCTTCCGCCTCCCTCAGCGAGGAGGTCCAGACCCGCGTCTGGACCCTCCCCCAGGCCATGCGAACCCTCTCCTTCTGGGCGGTCGCGATCGCCTTCGTCCTCGTCCTGCTCGCCCAGACCGGCTTCCTCATCCACGAAATCGCCTTCCTCGAGGACCGCACCGGTTCGCGCACGGCCGGCTCGCTCGCCCTCAGCTTCGGCGCCATCGGCAGCATCGTCGCCCGCCTCATCCTCGGCGGGTACGCGGACAACCTGAGCAAGCGCCATATCACCGCCGGGCTCTTCGCCTGGCAGGCTGCGTCCGTGCTCCTCATGGTCTACATCGACACGGCTGCAACCAACTACCTCTTCGCCTTCACCTTCGGCTGCACGATCGGGAACGTCTACATGATGCAGTCGCTGCTCACGAGCGAGATTTTCGGATACGTCTCCTTTGGCGCGGTCTTCGGCATGATCTCCTTCACCAGCCAAGTCAGCAGCGGCGCGGGCCCCCTCCTCGTCGGCCTGCTCGAACAGGCCACCGGCCGCTACGAGTCGGCCTTCCTGGTGACCGCCGCCATCACCTTCGCGGCCGCACTCGTCGTCCTGCTCGCCCGCCCCGTGAGTCCGCCGGAGCGAGCCCCCGCCCCTGCCTACGCCTCTTCGTAGAGCGCGTGCTCTCGGATGTACTCCGCGACCCCTTGGGGAAAGTCGTCGCTCCCCTCCCCCGCCTCGATCCGGGCACGGATCGCGCTGGAGGCCATGCGCCCGTGCTCCCGGTCGAGCGCCACCGTGACAATGCGCTCGGCATACCGCGAAGCCTGCTCCGCCACCCACTCCCGCATCTCCCCCTCCGTCACCTCACCCCGGTTCGCCGCGATCACCCGGTGGCGCTCAAAGAACGGGTCCAGCACTGCCTCCATTGCCCCCGTGTAGTACTGGTGGTCGAACAGTCGCACCAGCGTGTCGTACCCGAGCACGAAGTCGAAGCTTGCCTCCGGCCAGGCCTCCCATAGCCCCGCCGCCTGGTCGACGATGCGCGCCTGGTTTGCCGCCAACACCGCCAGCCCCGGCCGCGATTCCCTCGCGGCCAGCAGCATCCCGATTCGGTCCTCCAGCGCCGCCCCCTCGACGCCCTTCGCAACGTTCCTGGTCGTCAGCAGCGCCGCGCTCCCCTCCACTCCCGCCACCCCCTGCGCGAGGTCGAGCAGGCGCAGGTGCGCCCGCGTAGGCGGGTTGAAGGCCGACGGCAGAACCGCCCACCCGCCCCGCAGCCCCTCGTCCGCATCGAACCGCACGACCGCCGGCGCTTGGCTGCGCGCCAGGTCCGCCAGCCGCTCCCCGATCGTGCCCGCCATCCCACGATTCTAGGGCGTCGCGGCCGCACTCCCGCCGCCGGCCTTGCCTCCCCGCCCTCCGCCCCCCTAGCGTGGCGACCGTGCCGGTTTCGCGGACACCGCTGGCTGTGCTCCTCGTCGGCGTCCTTGGCATCTCCTGGGCCGCCATCTTCGTGCGTCTCGCCGACGAGGCCCCTGCCCTCACAATCGCCGCCTACCGCCTCCTCTTCGCCGCCGGACTGCTGCTGCTCTTCGTTGTCGTCGCCCGCGCTCGCGGCAAGCTCGCCCTCCCGCCCCGCTCCAGCCTCCCGCTGCTGGCGCTCTCTGGCGTGTTCCTCGCCGGCCACTTCTGGAGCTGGTTCGCGTCCCTTGAGCACACCTCGGTCGCCTCCAGCGTCGTCATCGTCGGCCTGCAGCCGCTCCTCGGCGCGCTCATCGCCTACGCGGTCCTCCGCGAGCGTCCCTCCTCCCGCGAGTACGGCGGCCTCGCCGTCGCCGTCGTCGGGCTCGTCTGCATCGCCGCCACCGACCTCGCCCGGGGCATTGAGTTCTTCATCGGTGACCTGCTCGCCCTCCTCGCGGCCCTCTTCGTCGCCGTCTCGCAGACCATCCGCCGCAAGACCCGCCACGAGACCGGCGCCCTCCCCTACTCCGCCGTCGCCTACACCGCCGCGGCGGTCACCCTCTGGCTCGCCGTCCTCATCGTGCGGCCTTCGATCAGCGGGTTCGCCGCCGATGCATGGGTCTTCATCGTGCTGCTCGCCTTAATCCCCCAGCTCGTCGGGCACACGTCCATCAACTGGGCGCTCGGACACCTGCGCGTCGTCACCGTCGGCCTGGCGATTCTGGGGGAACCCCTCCTCGCCACGCTCTACGCCATCCCCGTCCTCGGCGAGACGCCTCCGATCGGCGTCCTCATCGGTGGACCGCTGATCGTCGCGGGCGTCGCCCTCGGGCTTAGCGGCTCTCGCGCGCCCGTCGAGCCGCCAGCGTGAGCGTCGTCACGTCGGGGGGCGTCGCGATCGCCCGGCGGATGGCCGCCTCGTGCTCGCCGTCGTGCTCCACCCAGACCGCCAGGTAGCCTCGAAGCGGGAACGCCAGCTGCTCGCCCCATTCGTTCAGCGCCCCCGCCACCCGCACTTCCCGGTCCAGCGTCTCGACCGTCATCCCCAGCACCGTCCCCACCGCCCGTGCCCGCGACTCCCGCATCGTTTCGACCAGCGTATCGACCGACTGCTCCCGTACCTTGTCCATAAGCGCGACTCGCCGTGCTTCCAGAACTTCCACGTTGTCCGTCTTCCCGGCCCACAGCTCCTCGTCCGATTCCTGCGCGGCCTCTACCAGCTCCACGAGCATCTGGTCGACCGTGGCGACGTGCCGCAGGTGGTCCAGTGCGGTCCAGGCGTCCCCGGAATCCTGTCGCTCCCAGTAGTCGTCCGGCACCGACTCGATCAGCCCCTCCAGCACCTGCCGCCGCGCAGCCCCCCGCTCGACCAGCGTCCGTATCTCCGGAACCGCAACCATGCCCCGACTGTACCAGACCCCTCCTGCCGCCCCGCGACCTGCCCCTGAGGAACTCGCGGGCTACACTGCCTTCGGTGCGCCTCCTCCTCTTCGACATCGACGGCACCCTCATCGCGAGCGGCGGCGCGGGCCGCGACGCCATCGCCGATGCCTTCTCCGACGAATTCGGCCTCGCCGGTCTCGACGGGGTCCAGATCGACGGCCGCACCGACACCGGCATCTTCGAGGACGCCCTGCGGCTCGCCGGCGTCGCCCCCACTCCCGCCGACGTCGACCGCATGACCGGTGCTTACCTCGCTCGCCTCCCCGAGGCGCTGCGTACCCACAAGGGCCGCGTCCTCGAAGGCGTCGTCGACCTCCTCGACGCCCTCGACGACGCCGAAGCCGTCGTCGGCCTCGCGACCGGGAACGTTGCCCGCGGCGCCGAGCTCAAGCTGCGCCACTACGGCATCTGGGATCGCTTCGTCGGGGGCGGGTTCGGCGATGTCTCCTCCGACCGGGACAGGGTCCTCGCCGCCGCCGTCGAGGAACTCGCGCGCATCGGTGGCGTCGAACCTGCCGCCGCCAGCCCCGTGGTCATTGGCGACACGCCCCGCGACGTGAGCGCCGGGCACGCCGTCGGCGCCCGCGTCCTCGCGGTCGCGACCGGCAACTACGGCGAGGCCGCCCTCCGCGAGAGCGGCGCCGACTCCGTCCTTGCCGACCTGCGCAACACGCAGGCCGCCCTCGACATCCTGCTCGGCTAGCTCCCCAGCGCCCCGATTCGCTCCCGTAGGCCTTCCGCCCGCGACTGCGCCTGCGCCAGCCGGTCGCGCTCGCCCTGCACGACGGCCTCCGGCGCGCGCTCCAGGAAGCGCTCGTTCGCCAGCTGCTTCTCCAGCCGCGCGATCTGCCCGTCCGCCTCTGCCAGCTCGCCCTCGAGCCGTTCACGCTCGGCCGTGAGATCGACCTCCGGCAGCGCCAGCGCCACTTCCGTGTCGGCGACGCGCGTGAACGCGTACTCCCCGTCGGGGAGCCCTGCGTCTGCTGCCGTCACCTGCGGCTCGACCCGCGACGTAAAGGCAGTCGCCGCCGCCGTCTCGCCAAGCGCCGCGGCCTGACCGCTTGCGCGCAGGTACACGGCCGGACGCGCGCCTGCCTCCAGGCCCTTCTCGGCGCGCAGGTTGCGGATGGCGCGGTTCACCTCGATCACGTGGCCCATCGCCGTCTCTGCCGCCGCGTCGCGCCAGACGCCCGCGCTCTTCGGGAACCACGCCACGATCAACGCCGGCGCGAGGTCGTCGTCGAGGTGTTCCCGCAGCTTCCCCCAGAGCTCCTCGGTCACGAACGGCATGATCGGGTGCAGCAACCGTAGGCCGTGGTCGAGCACATGCGCGAGCACCGCCAGCGGACGCTCGTCGCCCTCCCGCAGCCGCACCTTGCTCATCTCCACGTACCAGTCCGCCAGCTCGTTCCAGAGGAAGTCGTGGATGCGCCGCGCCGCCTCCCCCACCTGGTAGGCCTTCAGCAGCGAGTCGACGTCGCCCTCAAGCCCCTCCAGCCGCGAGAGCAACCAGCGGTCCTCCAGGGCAAGCGTGTCCCGATCGGCCGCGTGCGGACGCTTCACGCGCCGCCCCTCCAGCTGCATCAGCACGTAGCGGGTGGTGTTCCACAGCTTGTTGGCGAAGTTCCGGGCCGCGACCATCCGCTCCTCGGTGTACTTCATGTCCTGCCCGAGTGTGCCCATCGTCAGGAGCGCGAAGCGGAACGCGTCCGCCCCGTACTGCCCCGCCGCCACCAGCGGATTCACCACGTTCCCGCGCGACTTCGTCATCTTCACGCCGTTGGCGTCGCGGATGAGCCCGTGGAAGATCACCGTGCGGAAGGGGATGTCGCCGTCGGGGGCGTGCTCGCGCATGTTGTAGAGCCCGAACAACACCATCCTGGCGCACCAGAAGAACATGATGTCGTAGCCCATCTGCATGTCGGTCGTCGGGTAGAAGTAGCGCAGATCCTCGGTGTCGTCCGGCCAGCCCAGGTCCGAGTGCGGGGCGAGGGCCGAGGAGAACCACGTGTCGAGCACGTCCTCCTCTTGCCAGATCTCCGCGCTTCCGCACGACGCGCACGTATCCGGATCCTCGACGGCGACGGTCATCCTCCCGCAGTCGCAGTACCACACGGGAATCTGGTGCCCCCACCAGAGCTGGCGGCTGATGCACCAGTCGCGCAGGTTGTCCGTCCAGTTCAGGAACGTCGCCCCCATCCGGCCCGGCACGATCCGGATGCGTTCGTCCCGGACGGCTGCGCTCGCCGCGCTCGCGAGCGAGACGCCCGGCTCGTACTCCTTGTTCACGTCGACCCACCACTGCTCGCTCGGCAGCGGCTCGATCACGAAGTCGCAACGCTCGCAGCGGCCCACGCTGTGCGTGTACGGCTCCGTCTTTTCGAGGAATCCGCCATCCTCCAGGTCGCGCACGATCGCCGTCCGCGCTTCATCGACGGTCATCCCCTCGTAGGGGCCCGCCTCGTCGTTCATGTGGCCGTCCTCGTCGACTGCCACGATCACGTCGAGGTCGTGCCGCTGTCCGATGTCCCAGTCGAGCGGGTCGTGCCCGGGGGTGACCTTCAGCGCGCCCGTGCCGAACTCAGGCTGGATCGAGTCGTCCGCCACCACCGGCAGCTCGCGACCCATGATGGGCAGCAACACCGTCCGCCCGATGCGGTCCTCGTAACGCCCGTCCTCGGGGTGAACGGCCACGCCCGTGTCCGCCACCATCGTCTCCGGACGCACTGTCGCGACGGTCACGGCATCGGGAAGGGGCATCCCGCCCTCTCCCACCACCGGGTAGCGCACGTAGTAGAGCTGCGCCTCTTCCTCCTCGTGCTCCACCTCAAGGTCGCTCAGGGCGGTGCTGCAGCGTGTGCACCAGTTGATCATCCGCAGCCCTCGATAGATGAGCCCGTCGTTGTAGAGGTTCACGAAAGTCGTGCGAACCGCCCGCACGATGTGCGGGTCCAGCGTGAACGTGTCGCGGCTCCAGTCGGCGCTCGCGCCCAGCTTCCGGTGCTGCTCGTAGATGCGCGGCCGCAGCTGCCGCACCCACTGCCAGACGCGCGCCTCGAACCCCTCTCGTCCGAGGTCGTGCCGCGTGAGCCCTTCCTTCTGGAGCTCGCGCTCCATCACGTTCTGCGTGGCGATGCCGGCGTGGTCTTCGCCCGGGAGCCAGAGCGTCGGTTCGCCCTGCATCCGGTGCCAGCGCACAAGCGTGTCCGTGAGCGCATCCTCCAGCCCGTGGCCGAGGTGCAGTTCGCCCGTCACGTTCGGAGGGGGCATCACGATGCTGTACGGCGCCTCGCCCGGCACGACGCGCGCGCGGAAGTACTCGCCTTCCTCCCAGAAGGCGTAGATGCGGTCTTCCACCGTGCTCGGCTCGTAGGCGGAGGCGAGCCGCGTGCTGGCTGGCGCGTCGGTCATCGTGATTCCCTCATCGATGCGGAAACGCCGCCCCCCGGCGGCGCGTTCTCAAAGTGTAGCAGCCGGCCCCGCAACGCTCGGGCGGGGGGGTCAGGGCGCGGCCAGCCGCGCGACCACGGCGGCGACGTTCTGCATGACATCCGGCAGGTTCGCCTCAAGTTCAGTGAGGATGTCGCCCTCCGCCATGTCCGAGATCCCCCGCACCTCCAGGAAAGGGACTCCGGAGAAGAGCGCGCTCCGTGCGCCTCCCGCGCCCTCGAACGCAACCGCCAGCGCCTCCGTGCGGGCGCGAATGTCCTCCTTCCGATCCCGGTCGGAGATGCCCTCGTCGCCGCTGGCGATCGGGCCGAAGTGAACCCGGAAGCGAGCGTCTGCCTCAGCGACCGTCCCGGCGAGCGTGGTGAGGTGCTCACCGGATCCGTCGATCCGCGGAGGCACCCGCCGGAGCACTTCCGAGTAGAAGTCGTGCTCGACCGTGGCCGTCCCCACCACCACGTCGCCCACCCCAACCGAATCGGCGAGCGCTCCTGCCACCCCCGCGCAGACGACCAGGTCGACATCGGGCAGGTGGTCCAGCAGGTGCTGGGTCGTCACGCCGTACTGGACCTTGCCGAAGCCGCCCTCCGCGAGGATGACCCCGGCGGCCTCGTACTCCCGCACGGCCACCCTGCCCGCCTCCCCCAGCACGGGACTCCCCCAGCGCTCGTCGAAGGCGCCCGCAAGCGCCTCGAACTCCGCTGTGATGGGGGCGACAACCAGCATCGACATTGTCGCTACATCGCTCCCAATCGCCGGGCCGCCTCCGCCAGCGTCTCGTCCGACTTCGAGAACGTGAAGCGCACGAACCGCGACCCCGCCGCCTGGTCGTGGTAGAAGCTCGACCCCGGCACCGGCGCCACCCCCACCCGCTCGATCAGGTGCAGGGCGAAGGCCGTGTCGTCGCCCTCGAAGCCAAGGTCGCCGAAGTCTGCCATCACGTAGTACGCCCCCTCCGGCTTGTGGCACTCGAACCCCGCCTCCCGTAGCGAGATGAGTAGCCGGTCGCGCTTCCCCTGGTACATCGCCCGCAGCTCCGGGTAGTACGGCTCGCCCTGCTCCAGCGCGACCGCTCCTGCCTGCTGCAGCGGCGCCGGCGCGCCCACCGTCAGGAAATCGTGCACCTTGCGGATCGCCTCGCTCAGGTGCGGCGGCGCGACCACATACCCCAGCCGCCACCCAGTCACGCTGAACGTCTTCGAAAGCCCGCTCACCGTCACCGTTCGGTCGTACATCCCCGGCAGCGTCGCCATCGGCAGGTGGTGGAGCTCGTCGAAGAGGATGTGCTCGTAGATCTCGTCGGTGAAGCAGAGACAGTCGAACTCCTGGCACAGCGCCGCGATCTGTCCCAGCTCCTCGCGGTCGAACACCTTGCCGCTCGGGTTGTTCGGGGAGTTCACGATGATGGCCTTTGTCCGCGGCCCGAACGCCGCCCGCAGCTCCTCCGGGTCGAACACGAAGTCGAGCCCGCGCAGCGTCACGAACTTGAGTGTCGCGCCGCTCATGGCCGCGTCGGGGACGTAGTTCTCGTAGAACGGCTCGAAGACGATGACTTCGTCCCCCGGCTCGACGAAGGCGAGCATCGTCGCCATCATCGCCTCGGTCGCCCCGCAGGTAACCGTCACCTCCCGTTCCGGGTCCACATCGAGCCCGTAGTGGCGGCCCACCTTGTCCGCGATTGCCGTCCGCAGGCGCGGGTCGCCCCACGTGATCGCGTACTGGTTCACGTCCGCCTCGATCGCGTCGATGGCCGCGCGCTTAACGAAATCGGGTGCGGGAAAGTCGGGGTAACCCTGGGCCAGGTTGATGGCGTCATGCTCGAACGCGAGCCTCGTCATCTCGCGGATGACGGACTCCGAGAACACCGACGTTCTCGCAGCGACGACGGGACGCTCGGGCATGCCCGCGATTCTACGGACGGCCCCCGAACGCGCTCTGGAGATGGAAACGCTAGCCCGAAGCCCGCAACAGCACGATCGGGATCTTGCGGTCGGTCTTCGTCTCGTATCCCGCGTACTGGTCGGAGGCGGCCTTGAACCGGTCGTACAGGCGCTGCCGGTCCTCGTCCGCCGCCGTCTCGGCCAGCATCTCCCGGCGCCCGTCGCGAGTGTGTACCTGCACCGTCGCGTTGGCGACGAGGTTGCCGTACCACGCCGGGTTCCGGGGCGCGCCCGCGGCCGACGCCACCACCACCAGCGCGCCGTCCTCCTCTAGGTAGAGAAGCGGCATCGTGCGCCGCTTCCCCGACCGCCGCCCCGTCGTGGTCAGGAGCAGCACCGGCAATCCCCCGAGCCTGCCAAGCAGCCGCCCGCCGCTGAGGCGGTACACGAGGACGTGGAACGGAACGAACAATCGTTGAAACAGACTCATAGCGGTCATCCTGCGCAGTTCCGCCCCCCGCGACAAGCCCGGGCTCACTTCGCGCCGATTCAGTGGACGCCGGCAATCCTTGACCCGCTGTTCGCTATTAGCGAAGATACCCCAGGGGCGAGCGGTGGATGAACATCGAGTGGGCGAGCCGCGCGATCCGGGACATGCGCCGCCTTGCCCGGCAGGACCGCGAGCGAGTCGTCGCCAAGATCGAGCAATGCGCCCAGGATCCGGCGTCGCTTGCCAGGCAGGTGACGCCGTTGACCGGGAGCGACTACCACCGGTTGAGAGTGGGCGACCACCGCGTGACCTTTGCGGTCGAGCACGGAGAATCCTCGGTCATGATTGTGCTGAGAGTCCGGCACAGGAGGGAAGCCTATGAGCGCCGGTGAGACCGTTACGCTGACGCGCGAGGAGTACGACGCGCTGATCGAGCGCACGGCCGAGCTCGAGGACCGGTTGGCCGCGACCGAGGCCGTGGAAGATGCCAGGGTTCCGCACGAGGTGGCGCTCGCGATCATTGACGGGGCCAGCCCCATCCGTGCGTTCCGCGACCACCATGGCCTGACGCTCAGGGAACTGTCCGAATGCTCCGGCGTCGCAGCCAGTTATCTCTCTGAGATCGAACAGGGTCGCAAGCCGGGCTCGGTTCGGGCATTGGCCCGTATCGCCGAGTCTTTCGGCATCGCCGTCGATGCCCTGTTGAGCGACTGAGCACCGAGCAACGTAGGCCCTCAGCCTTCCAGCTCCCGCAGCACTACGACCGGTATCTTCCGGTCGGTCCTCGCCTCGTGCCCGGCGTAGTGGCCCGACCCCGCCTTGAACAGGTCGTAGAGGCCTTGCCGGTCCTCTTCCGGCGCCGGCTCGGCCCGCATCGTGCGTTTCCTCCCGCGGGTCTCTACCACCACCTCGGGATTCGCCACGCAGTTGTAGTACCAGGCGGGGTTACGCGGCCCGCCCCAGAGCGAGGCCGGGATGAGGAGGGCTCCCTCGTGCTCGACGTAGAGCAGCGGCGAGGTCTGCTGCCTTCCAGTCCGGGCGCCCGTGGTCGTTAGCAACAGCACGGGCAGCCCGAACTTCCCCATCAACCATCCGCGGGTCAGCCGGAACACGTACGTGTGAAACGGCGCGAACAGCTTCAGGAAGAACATCTGCAGCCGGAACATCAGCGATTCGGACCCCGGTTCATCGGGAACGGCTGCCAGCGACGCAGGTTGGTGCGCGGCAGCACCTCCGGGTTCACCGCGCTCCGCGGCCAGCGACCCTGCAGGGCCGTCGCGATCTCGCGACCGGTCCGGCGCCGCGTCTCCGGCATCATCCGCGCCGTCGCCGAGGCCACGTGTGGCGTCACGATCACGTTGTCCATGTGCAGGAGCGGGTTCTCCGCGTTCGTGGGCTCCACCTCGAACACGTCCAGCGCCGCTCCCGCGATCTCGCCGTCCTCCAGCGCCGCGATCAGCGCGGTCTCGTCCACCGTCGGACCCCGCCCGTTGTTCACGAAAATCGCCGACGGCTTCATCGCTGCGAAGTGCTCCGCCTTCATCAGCGGTCGCGTCTCCTCGTTCAGGGGAGCGTGCATCGAAACGAAGTCGGAGCGCTCCAGCATCTCCATCAGCCCGACCGGCTCGACGCCCTCCGCCGTCATCGTCAACTCGCTCACGAACGGGTCGTAGGCGATCACGTGCAGCCCGAACGGCTGCAGCCGTCGCGCCACCGCCCGCGCGATGTTCCCGAAGGAGATGAGCCCCACCGTTTGCCCCCACAGCCGCGGCACGTCGCGGAACACCGGCCGCGCCCCGCGCCAGTCGCCCTCGCGCATGAGCCGGTCCATGAGCTTCAGGCGGCGCGCGGCGGCCAGGAGCAGCGCCACCGTGTGGTCCGCCACCTCCTCGACGAAGATGTCGGGCACGTTCGTCACGACGATGCCCTTCTCCGTCGCCGCCTCCACATCGACCGTGTCCGCGCCGACGCTGCTGAGGCCGATGACGACGCACTTGTCGAGCCCTTCGATGATCTCCGCCGTGATGCGCCGCCCCGGCGCGATCACCGCGTCGGCGTTTCGAGCCGCCTCGGCGAACTCGGCGTCCGTCTTCGCCGGAATCTCCAGGATCGTCGCCCCGATCGGGTCGAGCGCCTCCCGCTCGTAGCGGAAGTCGCCCATCCCCGCGCCCTGGCGCGCCTGCGCCGCAACCACGTAACCGCCTGACTCGTCAGCCATCGTCAATCTCCCTGTTCGTCAAGTGCGCGCGATTTTCACGCCCCCGCAGGGGCCTGTCTACGGTGCCGGGGACAGGGGAAGGGTCAGGCGGGAACGGGCACGCCCGCGCGCACCGCCGGGACCGCCGCGCTTCGGAAGAACCCGACGACGGCGCCGCCCTGCAGCAGGCTCGACACGTACACCGCGCCCTCCGGCACCCGGTCCGTGACCGTTGCCGGGGCCCGCAGCGTGACCTCGCCGTCGGTCAGCTCGATCTCGTCGTCGTTCGAGATGCCGAGGCGCTCGGCGTCCTCTTCGCTCACCTGGATGTGGTCGTAGCGGTGCAGCTGCTCCGCTTCGGGGTGACATAGCGCCGCCGCGTCGGCCGCAGTGTACTGGTCGCGACCCGTGATGATGCGCAGCCCCTCACCGCTGGCCGGGGCGCTAGCCACCGGCGCTATCGCGCCCTGGTTCGACGCCGCCACCTCGAGCCGCACGCCCTCGCCAATGATGATGTCGGCGGCCGGCTGGTAGGCGGGAGTCTCGTTCGCGATGGCGGCGAGTGCCGTCTCCGGGTCGGCGGGAACGTCGACGTCGAGCGCGCCCGCGAGCGCCGAGAGCGCCGCGAAGCACGTCACCGCATCGCCCTCCGGCGCGATCGCCGGTTCGAGGCGCTGCACGCGGAAGTCGCCCTGCGTGTAGGTACCCCGCGAGGCGTAGGTGCGCCCCTCGGCCAGAACGGCCGTCGCGCGTTTCGCCGTCTCGTGCGCCACGTTGTCGATGACGACCAGCGCATCGAGCGATTCGAGCGCTGCGGCCGCGCCGGGAAGGCGCATCGTGGCGTCGTCGCGTACGACGACGAGGCCACTCAGCCCTTCGAGCGGGTTGTCGTTTCCTTCGGCGGCCACGCCCACGTCGAGCAGGCCGTGGGTGTTCACTTCCGGCGGCGCGACCACGAGGTGGTCCGAGGCAGCCTCGCCGTGCAGCGCGACCGCCAGGTTCGCGGCCCCGCCCGCCATCGCCCCCGCAATCGCGGGCGAGACCGGGTTCGGCGCGCAGACCACGATGGCGCCTTCGCTCGCTCGCAGTGCTTCCGCTGCTGCGGCGATGTCGCCCGTAGCCGCCCCGCCTGCGACGGCGTCGGCGAGGGCGGCAGCCGCCTGCCCCTCCTCGCCGGCTGCGGAACGAATCCAGTGGGTCGCGAAGTCGACAAGCTCGCTCCGCAGCGCGCCGATGACGACCAGCGTCGCCTTCTCGTGCGCGACCGCGTCCTTGATACGCACGCTGAGGACGTTGTGGCTCTCCTCAAGGTCGTCGGCGACCACGACGATTGCCTTCGCCCTGGGGATGCGGGTCATGTCGGTGGCCATTCGCCACGTGCCCAGGCGCGCTTCCAGCGCGTCCTTCGCGGCTCGCACCACGGGTCCGAGGGGGCTGTCGGCCGTCGTGCCGAACGCGCCGGTCGCGATGAGCCTCGCGAGGTACGCCTCCTCGTTCGTGACGGTGCCGCCCACGAGCACGCCCACGCGACCCTTGCCGGCGGCCTCGCGCAGGGCGCTCGCCGCCTCGGACACCGCGTCCTCGAGCGAGGCCGGCGCCTGGATGACCCCGCGCTTCACGAGGTGGCGCGAGAGCCGCTCACGCGGCTTCAGGGAGTCGTAGTGGTAGCGCCCGCGGACGCAGATCTGGTCACCGGAGAACTCGTTGCCGGGGCCGGGCCGCACGATCACCCCGCGCCCCTCGCGGGAACCCATGCTGATGCTGCACCCGACCGCGCACGAGTCGCAGGTCGTCGTCGTCCAGGTGTCCGGCTTCGCCACCCACTTGTTCGGGTGCTCCATCAGCGCCGCCGTCGGGCAGACGTCGATGCAGGCGCCGCTGAAGTCGCAGTTGCTCTCATGGATGGCGCCGCCCGCCCCGAACGTGATCTGCAGGTCGAACCCGCGTCCGCCCAGGGTGATGGCGCTCGTGTGGCGCTTCTCCTCGCACACCCGCTGGCAGCGCGTGCAGATGATGCACATCTGCGGGTCGAACTCCATGTACGGGTTCGCCCGGTCGGCCGGCGGCTGTGGCGCCTGGTAGTAGGTGCGCTCCTCGCCCACCCACGGCTCGTACCCCGACATTCCCACCATCTCGCAGGTCGCCTGCAGTTCGCACCGGTAGTTCTTCGAGCAGGTCAGGCAGCGATGCGTGACCACGTCGTCGCGCAGGCAGATGTCGCCCGGGTGGCAGTGCTCGCGCCGGTGGCACGTCAGGCAGCGCTCGCTGTGATTGGAAATCAAGACCGAGAGGACCGCGCGGCGCCCTTCCTTCACCTCGTCGGTGTCCGTGCGCACCACCATCCCGTCCTGGACCACGCTCGTGCAGGCCAGCTGCAGCCCCGGAGGTCCCTCGATATCGACCAGGCAGGTGCGGCAGCCCGCGTACGGCTTCAGCCCATCCACGTAGCACAGGTTCGACATGTAGATGCCGTTGTTCTTCAGGACCTCAACGAGGGGCGCCCCTTCGGGCGCCTCGATCGTGCCGCCATTCGCCGTGATCGTCGCCATTGCCTAGAGCCGGTGGAAGTCGCCGTCGGGGTCGGGCGCCTTCATCCCGTTCGGGTAGGTGTTGTCGTTCCGCTTCAGGAACGACTGCGCCATCCGGCTCAACGCGTGCTTGTCGCGGTACATCTCGTCGAAGTTCGTGACCGCGTCGTCGAGCGGTCCGCCCGGCTGGATCGCCTCGTAGGGGCAGGCCTCGGTGCACAGTCCGCAGTACATGCAGATGCGGAAGTCGATCTCGTAGCGGTCGATGTTGCGGCGGCCCTCGGCGTCCTGGCTGGTTGCCACTAGGATGCAGCCGTCGGGACAGGCCTGCGCGCAGGTGCTGCAGCCGGTGCAGCGCTCCTCGAACCAGAGCAGGTTCGTGCGTGCGTACACCGGCACCGGTCGCGAGACCTCCGGGTACTCAAGCGTATCCACGGGCTTGAACAGCTGGCGCAGCGTCAAACCCAGTCCGCGCGCGATGCCCGTGCCGTAGGCCATCCGATCCTCCCCGGAGAAGCGGCCCGATCGTAGCCGCCCCGCCTCGTGATGACAATCACGAGCCCCCGCGAACGCGTAGACTCCGCCGGTCAATCACCGCTACGGAGGCGAACCATGCTCTTTGAGCTGCGTCAGTACCGCATCAAGGCCGGACAGCAGGCGGCCTGGGTCGAGTTCATGGAGAACACGATCATCCCCTTCCAGCAGTCGAAGGGCATGGTCATCCTCGGCAGCTTCACCGACGAGGAAGACGAGACCGTCTACATCTGGGTTCGCCGTTTCCGCGACGAGGCCGAGCGCGAGGCGCAGTACGAGGCCGTCTACCAGAGCGACGAGTGGAAGAACGAGATCGGCCCCCAGATCCCCGAGATGATGGAGCGCGAAGGCATCGTCGTCCGCCGCCTCAACCCCACCCCCCACTCCGCCATCCAGTAACGCTGGTCGCCTATACCAGCTCATCCGGGCTGAGCAGGGCCGCGGTGGCCTCGCGGTCCTCGGTGTTGAGCGCGACCGTGGCGTAGCCCTCGTGGCGGTCGAGGATGTGCAGGCTCTGGATGTTGATGCCCGCGTCGCGAAAGCGCGCCGCCACCTTCGCCAGTGCTCCGGGCTCGTCCCGCAACCGGATCAGGAGCGCTTCGTCTGTCACGGCTCGGTAGCCCGCGCCCACGAGGCAGTGGAGCGCCCGGTCGTGGTCGCGCTCTTCCGTCGAGAGCGTGACCAGTCCGGTCTCGCCGGTGCGCTCCGTGTTGATGGCCACGAGGTTCACGTCGGCGCTCGCCAGCGCCTCTGTGATCTCCGCGATGATGCCGACCCTGTTCTGAACCGCCACGGTTATCTGCTTCACTCGATTCCCCTCATGTCTCCGTGGCGCCGCTGCTGCCTGCGCAAGCGTCCACGATGTCGTCGACCATCGCGCGGGTGACGTGCGGCATCGTGATGACGTGTGCGATGTCGCCGAGCGGGGCGAGCTGCCACGCCTGCACGATTGCTTCCGCCGGTCTCGGGAAGACCACCGTCACCGAGTTGCGGTTCCGCCAGGCCGGGACTCCCTTCTCCTTGAAGCGCTCGACCGCGTACGCCGCCGTGTCGAGCATGCCCCCGACGAGCGTTCGCAGACCGTCGAGCCCGTAGTGCTCGAGGGCGTACCAGAGGATGAGTGGCGTGAACCCGCTGCGTGAACCCGGCACGGTCGTGTCGAGCGTGCCCAGGTACTCGACCGAGCGCGCGACCCTGTTCACGTAGTCGTTCTTCGTCAGGACGACGCCGCACGGCAGGGGCGCGCCGATCACCTTGTGCCCGCTCAGCGAGACGCTGTCGATACCCGCGTCGAACCCGTACGGCTGCGGGTCCTCGACGAACGGCAGGATCAGGCCGCTGAGCGCTGCATCCGCATGGATGTAGTGATTCGTGATCGCCAGGTCCTCAAGGATGCCCCGCACCCGCGTGAGGTCATCGATGGCGCCCTTCATCGTCGTGCCGATGTTGGCCATCACGATGACCGGCGTGTCCCGGTGGATACGCACGGTCTCGTAGAGGTCGTCGTAGTCGAGCTCGCCGTTCTCCTGGCTCTTGATCATGATGTTGCGCATGTTCAGCACGCTCAGGTTCTTAAGCACGCTGTAGTGGGTGTCCTGGGAGAAGTAGACGATGCCGTCCGGGTGCAGCTTCCGCGCCAGGTAGAGCCCGTACATGTTGCCCTCGGTGCCCCCCGAGGTGACGTAACCCCACGCCTCGGCTGCCGGCAGATGCATGAGGTCCGCGAACGTCGCCACCACCTCGCGCTCGATCGCGCGCGTGTTGACCTGGTAGTTGCTCTCGTGGAAGGGGTCGCCGATGTTGTTGAGCGAGTAGCGCAGGAACGGCGTGAGCGCGGAGTAGTCGTAGGCGAGGTTCGCCGGGTAGCCGGCCTGCCGTTGCGTCACCTCCTCCAGGGCATCGTGAAGGGCGTCGAGCCGCGCGCGGGTCGCGGGGCGTGGCTCGCCCATTCCCTGCGACGCGTGCCCTCCGGATGCGCGCGGCTGCCCGGACATGGCGCTACAGCCGGCGCAGCTTCGTGAAGCTCTTCAGCTCGCGGGGCGGGTCCAGCGTGCGACCCACGATGCTGAACGACACCTCGCCCACGTAGATGTCGCCGTGCGAGTCCACGGCCACGCCGTGCGGGGCGATGAACTGGCCCGGCCCCTCGCCCTCTTCCTCGTCCCCGAAGCGCGCGAGCAGGTCGCCGCCGCGGCTCAGGATGCTGACCCGGTGTCCGAGTCCCGGGCACCCCTCCATGCCGCCCATCCCGTTCAGTTCCCCGATGTAGATGTTCCCGTCCGGCCCCAACACCATCCCGTCGGGCCGATGGATGTTGTTCCACATCTCCAGGAAGTTCCCCTCGGAGTCGAACACCTGCACGCGGTGCGCCTCCCGGTCCGCGACGTAGACCCGGTCCTCATCGTCCACGGCCACGTTGTGCGGCCGGATGAACTGCCCCGCGTCGATGCCAGGGCCGCCCCACGAGAGCACGTGCTCGCCTTCCGCCGTGTAGCGATGCACGTTCGAGTTCCCGTAGCCGTCCGTGATGTAAAGGTCCCCGCTCGTGGGCGAGACCGCCGCGTGCGTTGGCCGGTTGAAAGGCGCGCCGCTCCAGATCGGCGCCGGGTCGCCCCCGAGCGTCAGCAGCAGTTCGCCTTCCTGCGACCACTTCGTGATCGAGTGCGTCCCGTCGTCGACGCACCAGACCGCCTCGTCGGCCCCGATGAACATGCCGTGCGTACGAGCGTCGAACACGCCCCGCCCGAAACTGCGCAAGAAGCTCCCCTCCCGGTCGAAGACCATGACCGGGTAGTCGGTGTTGCGCGTCAGGAGGAACACCTCGTCGCGCGAATTGACCGCCACGCCGGGCGTTTCCCGCAGCGTGACCCCCTCGGGAAGCTGCTCCCAGCCCTCCACGACCTCGTATCGGAAATCGCCATCGCCCAGGGTGACTGCCATCGCTCGACTCCTCCAGCGTGACCGCCGCCGATTGACCCCACCCGCGGACCGATCACAGACTGCGAGCGATGGTAACCGCTCGACAGCCCGCTGGGGACGCTCCCCCCGCCGGAGTCGAGGCTGACCAACGCCTCGCGTTCCTCTCCCCCTTCCCCCGGCGCGCGTCCCGCTGGCTGCGGTGGCCCCGCAGCGGCGCCATCGCGGCCGTGCTCGCGTACGCCCTGCTGCTCGTCGCTGGCACGCTCCTCCTCCTCGTCCCTGCCGCCTCCAACACCCACACGACGGCCGCCGATGCGTTCTTCACGAGCGTCTCCGCCGTCACCCTCACGGGACTCGTCACCGTACCAGTGCAGGAGCACTGGACGCTCCTCGGCGAGGGCATCCTCGCCGCCCTGACCGTCGCCGGCGGCCTCCTCTATCTCGTCGGGGCGACCGTCATCCTCTGGCTCCTCGGCCGCCGGCTCGGGATGCGTGACTCCGGCATGAAGCGCCTCTTCCGTGGCGTGCCCGGCGTGGGCGAGGTGCTGGGCGTTGTGCGCACCGTCCTCGCCGTCGCCATCGTCGTGCAGGCGATCGGCGCCGTCGCCCTCTTCCTCGTCATGCTCGCCGCCGACGTCCCCGCGGACCGCGCCCTCTGGTGGGGGCCGTTCCACGCCGTCAGCGCCTTCAACAACACCGGGTTCGCCCTCCCGGAAGGCGGTTACGCCGCCTTCCACGACGACGTGCCCGTCCTTGCGGTCACGGGCGCCCTCGCCATGCTGGGCGCCATCGGACCCATCCCCCTCGCGCTCTACGCTTCCCGGCGCTCCCTCCGCCGCCTCCCCCTCGACACGCGCGTCATTCTCGTCGCAATGGCGACCGTCCTGATCGGGGGCGCGGGCGTGCTCCTCATCGGTGAGTGGACAAACCCCGCCACCCTCGCCGCCGAGCCCGGCTGGCGCCGTCCCTTCCTCGCCCTCTTCGAGTCGTCCGCCCGGACGACCGGTTTCACCACGCTCGACACCGCCGCGTTCCGCGAGGAGAGCAAGGTCTTCGGCACCGGCCTCATGCTGATCGGCGGCGCTGCGGGCTCCGTCAGCGGCGGCCTCAAGGTGGCGACCATCGCCGTCCTCGCGACCGGCCTCCTGAACGCCCTCGCGGGCCGCGACCGCCTCTCCCTCCTCGGCAGCGAGCTGCCGCCCTCCGCTTTCCGCCACGCGCTCGCCATCACCTTCCTTTTCGGCGGGGCTGTGACCTTCCTTTGCGCGGGCCTCATCGCCGCCTCCCACGCCGCTCCCATCGACGCGCTGTTCGAGGGCATCTCCGCCGTCACCCTCTCGGGCTGGTCCGTCGGCCAGACCGCCGAGGCGGGCGCCTGGGAGCGAGGCCTCCTCATCACGGGCATGCTCCTCGGCCGTTTCCTGCCGCTCCTGCTCGTCATCCAGATGGCGCGCGAACGCCGCCAGCCGCCCATGCGCCACGTCGAGGACAGCATCCGCTTCGGCTAGACCCCCCTCGCCGGAGGCAGCCCTCCCGGTTGCAGTTCTAGGATGGCGGTCATGGAGCGCATCCGCGGAGCGTCACGGCTGGTGTGGGTCTGGGTCGTCCTGGGCGTGGCGGTTGCAGCGGCGGTCGCCGTAGGGATCTTCCTGGCCGTGAGAGGTGGCGGTGGGGAGGTGGTCGTGGCTCCGACATCAACGGTCGCGATGGAGACCTGCCTGGCGTTCATGGGGCCGGGCGACACCGTGCCCGAGGGCGGTCCATGCCTCATCGTCGTGTCCGATGGCTCGCCCGACTCGCTCCTGCTGGAGTGGGTAGGCGGCCCGGACAACGCCACTGGGTGGCAGTACCGGAGAACGACCTGGAATAGCGGTGAGGCTCGCCAGAACCCGTGGGGACCGTGGACGGACATCCCCGGCAGCGACTCGGCGACTCGCGCCTACCGCTTGACCGGCCTCAGCAGCAACACCGGGCACCGCTTCGAGGTTCGAGCGGTCGCAGGCGGTGTCGAGGGCGTCCCATCCAACCTTGAGGGTGGCATTACCCACAGGCCGGGAGAGCGGCCCCTCATCTACGTGGGCAAGGTCGTCGAGGGCGATGGTCGCACGGAGTGGCAGCTGGGTTCCTTCATCTTCACGATCCCTGAGGGCCTGCGCCTCGTCGGCGACCTCTCCTGGGAGTCAGGCAATGGAGATTCGGGTACGGTCGTCAACGACTTCAAGGGGCGCGGCAGCCTGAACTTTGTCCACACGCAGGAGGCTGTGCGAATACACCTGCGGGACGATCTGTCGGCCGGCGACCGGCTCCGCTTTCAGGTGCTGCTGAACGCCCTCATCGCCTCGGTGCGTTTCGTCGCGGACGAATAGGGGCGGCCCGAGCCTCGGCTACTCCCACTCGTAGCCCGCGCCTCGCAGGTCCGCGTGCAGCGCCTCGTAGTCTCCCTGGAAGTGGTGCGCCAGCATCCCCACGTCCCGAGCAGCCTCGACGTTCTGTTCGAGGTCGTCGATGAAGAAGCAGGCCGACTCCGGCAGGCCTATGCGCTCGGCGGCGAGGTGGTAGATGGCCGGGTCCGGCTTCGCCAGCCCGACCAGCCCCGAGATCACCCGGTCGTCGAACTCGATCCCCACGAAGAAGTCCTTGCTCAGCCGTGTCTCGAGGTCGGGAGCGGCGTTGCTCAGCAGCCCCACCCGGACGCCCGCCGCCCGCAGCGCGTTCGCCAGCTCGATGTTCGGCTGGTGCAGCGCGATGGGGCGCGCGTACCACTCCTCGAAGAGCCCCTCCGCCCGGTCCCCGCAGTGCTCTGCCAGCGAGGCGATCGCCGCCGCCCGCCACACGGCGCGGTCGTTGATGCGCCCCGTCTGCAGGTCGCGCCACTCGTCGGTGCCGTACAGGGCGCGCCGCAAGGCCCGCGTAGGCAGGCCGTTCCGCTCGCAGAACGCGTCGTACTCGTCCCAGTCCTGGCGCAGCAGGACGCCGCCGAAGTCGAACAGAACCGCTCGCTCGCCGGACATCGCGCCCCCGCTAGCTCTGCTGCGCGCGCTGGTAGAAGTTCAGTCCCTCGATAGCCGGCCGGAAGACCGCCGGCATGCGCTGGAACATGTCGTCCACCGTCCACGGCTCCCTGCCCTGGATCTGGCGGATCATCTCGGGCGTGTTGAACAGCGACACCTGGTAGCCCGAGGCTCCGATCACCTGCCCGTTGATCCAGCCCGACTCCGTGCTCGCCAGGTACACCACCGGCGGCGCCACGTTGTCCGGCGACATCTCCCGTGCGCGATCTTCCGCGGCCCGCTGCTGGGCCGCGTCGAGCTGGCGCCGCCGGTCCGGCGGAATCGTGTCGCCCATGCGCGTCGCCGCGCCCGGGCTGATCGCGTTCGAGGTCACCCCGTAGCGGCCGAGCGCGTTCGCGCACGAGTACGTCAGCCCCACGATGCCGAGCTTCGCCGCGGCGTAGTTCGGCTGCCCCGGCGACCCCGACAGTCCGGAAACCGAGGTGAAGTTGATGAGCCGGTAGTCGCCTTTGCGCTCCGATCGCCAGTAGATGGAGGCGTACTTGGACGTGTTGAACGTGCCCTTCAAATGCACCGCGATGACCGCGTCCCACTCGGCCTCGGTCATGTTGAAGATCATGCGGTCCCGCAGGATGCCGGCCACGTTGCAGAGGATGTCGAGCTGCCCGTACTCGTTCAGCGCCGTGCGGATGATCTGCTCCGACGCGTCGTAGTCCGAGACGTCGTCGAAGTTGGCGACGGCCGTGCCGCCGGCGGCCTCGATCTCGCGCACGACCTCGCGCGCCGGCGCGTCGTCCGCGCCCTCCCCGTCGACGCTTCCGCCGAGGTCGTTCACGACCACCGCCGCGCCTTCCGCCGCCATCAGCTTCGCGATCGAGGCGCCGATACCCCGCCCCGCGCCCGTCACGATCGCCACGCGATCCTTCAGTCGATCCGCCATTTCCGTTCTCCTCTGCCCTGTTGGTTCTGGTCTTGCGGGCGCTCGCGGCCCGTGTATTCACCAAGCCGCCTCATTCTGCCACCCGCCCCCGAAGGCGCGAGCGCGCCCCGCCCGCCGCCCCTCCCGCGTGGCAGAATGGCCCTCCCCATGACCGAGCAGGACGACAAGCACCGCCCCTACGACCGCGACAGCGTCGACCACGTCCTCACGACGACCCGCTCCGTGCGCCGCCGCCTCGACTTCGACCGCCCCGTCGAGCCCGAGGTCATCGAGGAGTGCATCGGGATCGCCATCCAGGCCGCTCCCGGCGGCGGCGAGGCCCGCCGCTGGCACTTCATGGTCGTGACCGACGAGGCCAAGCGCGACTACATCGGCGGCCTCTACCGGGAAGGCTTCTACGAGTTCGCCGGCGCCCGCCCCATGCGCCCCGTCATCGCCTACCTCGCCGACAACATCCATCGCTGCCCCGCCCTCATCATCCCCTGCATCGAGGGGCGCGCGGAGAACGACGGGCAGGGCGCCCAGGCGAGCCTCTACGGCCAGATCCTGCCCGCTGCCTGGTCGCTCCAGATGGCGCTCCGCACGCGCGGGCTCGGCACCGCCTGGACCGGCATCCACCTGCGCTACGCGAACGAGGTCGCCGAGCTCCTCGCCATCCCCGACGACATCAGCCAGGCGACCCTTTTCCCCGTCGCCTACTTCACCGGCGACGACAACTTCAAGCCGGTCGAGCGGCCGCCCGTCTCCGAGGTCATCCACTGGGACGCCTGGGGCTCCCGCGACAAACCGATCGCCTGACCCGACTACCCGCCCGTCACCTCGAACACGAACCGCGCCGCCTCCCCCACCGCCTCCGCCAGGTTCTCCGCTTCCGTCCGCCCCGACGCCTTGCGGGGCTTGAGCCCGTGGTCGCCGTCGGCCAGCCAGTGCACCCGGACCCGTTCCGAGAGCGCGTACCCCGCCACCTCCTCCCGCTGCCCGAATGTGTCGCGCTCTCCCTGCAGGATGAGCACCGGCGTCCGGATCGCCTCGAGGTGCGCGGTGCGCAGCCGGTCCGGTTTCCCCGGCGGATGGAACGGGTACCCGAAGCAGGCCACCCCCGCGACGCCCGCCTCCTCCGCCACCATGCTCGCGATGCGCCCACCCATCGACTTCCCCCCGATGACCAGCCCCTCAGCCCCGAGGTCATCGATGACCTCCCGCCACGCCTCCTCCAGCACCCGCGACGGGTTCGGGCCGGGACGCTTGCCGGTCGTCCGGCGCGCGGCCATGTAGGGAAACTCGAACCGGACCGTGCGCACCCCCTCTTCCGCCAGCAACGCGGAGACGTGCTCCATCCAGGGGTGGTCCATCGGCGCCCCCGCCCCGTGCGCCAGCACGAGCGTGCGCGCGTGCTCCGCCCCGTCGATCAGGTAGTGGCCGCTCGTCTCCCCGGCCATCGCCCCGCTGTGCCTACTCGACCACCCGCCACTGCACGAGCGTGTACGCCTCGTCGCCTTCGCCCTTGTCCTCGAACACGACCTCGACCTCTGCCCCGATGACGACGTCCTGCGTCCGGTCCCCGAGCAGGTTGCCGGCCATACGCACGTTGCCCGCGTCCGGCAGCTCTACCAGCACGACGATGTAGGGCGTCGCCTCCTGCAGGGCAGGGTGGACCGGGTGCCAGACGCGCTCCCAGCTGTAGATGATCCCGCGCCCGGAGACGCGCGTGTAGGTCAGGTCGTCCGAATGGCACTGGTAGCAGATCCACTCCGGGCCCCACTGGAAGGCGCCGCAGGCGCGGCACTGCTGCACGACCAGCTCGTGGCGCTTCGCCGCCTCCCAGAACTCCGCCCCCAGACCATCGATCGCCGGGCCGGGCCGGGGCAGGCCCTCCGGCAGGTAACTCCCGACTTCGGCGCTCATGCGTCCACCCCCCGGTCGGCGGCCAGGATCAGGTCGCTCACGGGCTGCACCATCGGCCCCGACGTCACCATCGAGACGTTCGCGTCCGGCACCTGGCAGGTCGATTCGCCCCGCACCTGCCGCACCGCCTCGTGCACCAGCTCGAGGCCGTGCATGTAGCACTCCGCGAGGTTCCCCCCGCTCGTGTTGAGCGGCAGCTTGCCTTCGGGCGCGGAGAAGTTCTCCAGCGTGAAGAAGTCGTTCACCTCGTCCGGCTCGCAGAACCCGTGCTCGACGATGCTCATGAGCACGCCGCCGGTGAAGTTCTCGTAGCTCTGGAGCACGTCCACGTCCTCCGGGCCCACGCCCGCCATCGCGTACAGCCGCGGCGCCAGCGTCTTGAAGTTCGAGGTCGCGTAGTCGGGCGAGTTGTGCGCGGTCGCCGCCTGGCGGTAGTCCGACCCCTGCGCCGCGCTCAGCACCCACGCCGGCTTCTGCTTCATGTCCTTCGCCCGTTCCGCGGTCGTCACGATCAGGGCCGCGGCCCCGTCGTTCTCCTGGCAGCAGTCGAACAGGTGGAACGGCTCCACGATCATGCGCGAGTTGTCGTACATCTCCTCCGTCAGCTCGCGTCCGTACATCACCGCCCGCGGGTTCGACTGCGCGTGCCGGTAGGTGGCCATCGAGATCGCCCGCAGCGCGCTCTGCTCGGCCCCGTGCTCGTGCATGAACCTTCGGATGCGCATCGCGAACGACTGCGCCGGGGAGAGCAGCCCATAGGGCGCGGTGAACGCCCCCGGACCAGCGGCCACGGCCGTCTGGGGCCCCTGCCCGAACCGTCCGAACTGGCCCTGCGCCAGCCCCCGGTACACGACCACGTACTTCGAGTACCCCGCGAGCACAGCCGCCACGGCGTTCGCGACCGCTGCGGACCCGCCGCCACCGCCGCCGCCCCAGACCATGTTGTTGAAGGTCATGTCCTTGCTGCCGAACGCCGTCATCAGCCGGGACGGGTCGTTGCGGTCGTTCGCGTAGGCCGCGAACCCGTCGATGTCGCGCACGTCGATACCCGCGTCCTCGGCGGCAAGCTGGATGGCGTCGAGCACCAGCTTGAACTCGGGGTCGGGCGACTGTCCGCGCTTGTAGTAGGTCGTCTCGCCGATGCCCACGATGGCGGCCTTGCCCCGCATGGTGGCCTGCTCCGACATGCTCGCCTCCGGGCGCTCTCAGGGTATGGCCGAATCGTACACGTCACCCCCGTACAGGGCCCCTGTACGATCCCCGCAAACGGCTGAATCCGGCGTCCTGGGAATGTCTGGTAACCGGAGGTGACCCGATGGACCGCTACGTCGACCCCACCGAGCAGCTCGTAACCGAGATCTTCGTGCGGGACGTCAGGCGGTCGACGGCGTTCTACCGGCGGCTGGGGTTCGAGCTGGTCAGGGACGACGGCGACTTCGTTGAGCTGAGCTGGGAGGGCCACCTCCTCTTCCTCGATGAGCGCCCCGAGATGGGCCCCGTGCCGGACACGACGCAGGCCAACGTTCGCGTGATGGTTCCCGACGTGGACCGGTACTGGGAGCTGGCGGCGGAGATGGGCGCCCGCGTCCTCGCTCCGATTCAGGACAAGTCCTACGGCCTGCGCGACTTCGCCATTGCCGACCCCGACGGCTTCGCCGTGCGGTTCGCCACCAGCCTCGAAGACCTGGGCCGAGGCTAGTCGCCGCCATGCCTGAACCGCTCCGCTGCGAGTGGGCAGGCGACGACCCCCTGATGCAGCAGTACCACGACGAGGAGTGGGGCGTCCCCACCCACGGCGACCGTGCCCTCTTCGAGCTGCTGATCCTTGAGGGGGCGCAGGCGGGACTCTCGTGGCGCACCGTCCTCAACCGACGCGAAGGGTACCGCGCGGCATTCGACGGCTTCGACATCCCGACCGTCGCCGCCTACACCGCCGCCGATCGCGAGCGCCTCCGCGGCGACGCCGGCATCATCCGCAACCGCGCCAAGATCGACGCTGCCATCGCCGGCGCCCGCGCGACGCTCGTCGTGCAGCAGGAGCACGGCTCGCTGGACGCCTTCCTCTGGTCCTTCGTCGGCGGCGAACCGCACCGCAACGCCTTCGAGTCCCTCGTCGAACTGCCCGTCCAGACCGACGAGTCGCTCGCCATGAGCAAGGCCCTGAAGGGCTACGGCTTCTCCTTCGTCGGACCGACCATCTGCTACGCCTTCATGCAGTCCGCGGGCCTCGTGAACGACCACGTCACGGGCTGCTTGCGCTACGCACAGGTCTGACGGCGCTTACGCCGCGGGAATCTCCTTCGACCACATCGACCGGGGAAGCCACCGGGAGAACAGCCGCACCGCCTCCTCGTCGCGCCGCTCCGGCGAGAGCATGTACTTCGCCTTCCCCTTGCCCGAGCGCGAGTACGCGAACGTCCCGTTGGCGGTCTTGCCGATCGCGATGAACCCGTTCGCGTTGTTTGAGCTGATGGCGAGAACTCCGTTCGCGTTCACGCTCGAGAACGCGATCACGCCGGTCGCGTTGATGGTCGCGAAGGCCACGAGGCCGATCGCGTTGACGCTGCAGACGGCCACGACGCCGATCGCGTTCACGGCGCTGATCGCGATGACCCCGATCGCGTTGACCGCGCTGATCGCGACCAGCGCGATGGCGTTGTTGGTGTCGAAGACCATGCGTGTCTCGCTCTCCCCGAGTGGAGTCGCGAGCCTACAGACCCCGCCCCTACGTCGCGACCACCCGGTACCGGGTCGCATCCAGCGACTCCATCACGTCGGCGATACCCGCCGGCATCCGCTCGACGCCTTCCGTCCCCGGAGGCGGGCCGTACCGCTCCTCGAGCGACGCCACGCGCGCATCGAGCACGGCCTGGTCCCGCCACTGCTCGAACCAGCAAATGAGGCCGGGAATGTCCTCGCGTTCGTGCGCGATGTGCGTGACGTTTCCGGGAAACTGCTGACCCGTCCGGCTCAGCTCGACCGCCAGGTCCCGGAGGTCCGCCTCCCTACCGGGCTTCGCTCGCGCCACCGCCCACCCCGTGATCGAGGCCTCGTACCAGTCCCGGTCGGGATTGATGTGGTTCCTCAGGAGGTCGTAGCCGAGCTGCTCCCGGCGCTGGATGGACGTGTACAGCCGCGATCCCTGTGGCCCCTCCGGGCTCCCTGCCAGCATCGGCTGGATGCGCTCCACGTGGCGTTCCAGGAGCGGCATCGTCGCCCACTGCTCGTACCAGAGAAAGTCGCGCGGGTCGTCGAGGTTCTGCAGGCAGATGTAGATGTCGCAACCCTCGTCCAGCCGGTTCGAGGTCTCCGTCAGCTCGTTCGCGATCGCGATGAAGCTGTTCTCCCGTCCTGGACGCGCCGTCAGCCCCACCGTCCACGTGATCACCACGTCACGACTCCTGTCCAAAGTCCGGCCCTTCGAGCACCCGTGCCAGCGCTCCGGGGAAGTCCTGCTCCCGCCCCCGCCGCGTCGCCACCTCCCCGATGTGGTAGTAGGTGTGCGTGATCATGCGGAACAGCAGATACCGCAGGGTGGTCGCCGGGAACGGTCCCCACGCCGGCACGACCGTCGCCGCCACGTCCGCGTCGCTCATCCCTCCGAAGTACGTCTCCAGCTCCGCCCGCACCTCCCGTGCCGCCTCCGCGATCGCGTCCCAGTCCCCGCAGTCCCCGCTGAACTCGTACTCGGCGTGCTCCCGGGCGAAGGTCGGGTGCATCGCCCCGCCCCGCGTCACCTCGTTCACGTAAAAGTCGAGCCCGCCAATCAGGTGCCGGAGCGTCCACCCGAACGCGCTCGCGCCGTTCGGCCGTGCCGTCGCCTCCTCCGCCGTCATCCCCGCGTAGGCACGGTCCAGGTCGTCCCAGGCGTCGAACAGCAGCGGCACGAGGGTCTGTTCGCCGGCCATGCGCGCCTCCCCGGCAGGGTGCGCGGAGTCTACGCTCCCGTTACTCCGAAGAGGCGCCGTCCAGCGCCGCTAGCAGACGCGCCTTGTCCGCCACGAACTCCGGCTCCGTCACGATCTCGGGCCGCCGGGGCCGCGGGTAGTCGACCTCGAAGCGCGCGGCCATGCGCGCCGGCCGCGGCGTCATCACGTAGGCCACGTCCGAGAGGATGAGCGCCTCTTCCACGTCGTGCGTCACGAAGAGCACGGTGCGCGCGTCGCTCGCCCACACTTCCTGCAGCCACTGGTGCATCTCGCGGCGCGTGATCGCGTCCAGCGCCCCGAACGGCTCGTCCAGCAGCAGGACGTGTCGGGGAATCAGGAACGTCCGCAGCAGCGCCAGCCGCTGCCGCATCCCCCCGCTGAGCTGCGAGGGCCAGCTCTCCTCGAAGCCCGCCAGCCCGAACCGCTCGAACAGGTCGAGCGCGTGCTGCCGTGCCTCCGCCTTCGGCTCCCCCGCGATCTCCGCGCCCAGCACGGCGTTCCCGATCGCCTTCCGCCAGGGCAGCAGCAAATCCTTCTGCGGCATGTAGGCCGCCAGGCCCGGCTCCCCGACCGTCGACTGCCCCTCGATCAGCGCCTCGCCCGCGTCCGGCGCGAGCAGCCCCGCGAGCACCTGCAGCAGCGTGCTCTTGCCGCAGCCGCTCGGCCCCACGAGGCTCACGAACGCGCCCGGCGCCGCCTCCAGGTCCACCCCGTCGAGCACCTCGACGGGGCGGGACCCCGGAAACGTGTGTCGCAGCCCGTGTATGGCGACGGCTGCTTCGCTCATGGCTCCTCCTACGGGAGGAAGTCGTTCGTGAACGCGTCCTCCACGTCGATCGCCGATTCGGTCAGCCCCGCCTCACGCAGGAAGCTCTCGAACCGGGTCCAGACGTCCAGCTCCTGGCGACCCCAGTTGTCGGGGTCCGAGGTGTACAGCCCGGCAAGATACGCCGCGCTCGCTTTCACCAGCGCCTCGTCGAGCTCCGGCGCGGCTTCGAGCAGGATCTCGGCCGCCTCCTCAGGGTTCTCGATCGCGTAGCGGTAGCCCCGTGCCGTCGCCTCCATGAAGGCCTCGATCAGGTCCGGGTCCTCGTCGATCAGCGACTCGCTCGTCACGATCATCGGCGTGTACCAGTCGGGAATGCAGTCCGTGTGGTCGATGAAGCGCACGAACGACACGTCCCGGCCCAGTACCTCTGTGTACCGAATGCCGTCCCAGGCGTCGAAGATCCAGACGAAGTCGTAGTCGCCCTGCTCCATCCCGACGATGTAGTCGACGTTCCCGATAACGGCGTACGCGACCGTGCTCGGGTCGCCCCCGCCGCACTCGACGAGCTTCGAGATGAGCGCCGTCTCAAGCGCGCCGCCCCAGCCGCCATAGGTCTTGCCGGCCAGATCGCCGGGGCCCTCGATTCCCTCTTCGGCGAGGGCAATCAGGCTCGACGTGTTGTGCTCGATGACGGCCGCGATCGCCACGATCGGGATGCCCTGCTCGCGCGCCGGGATCACGGCTTCCTGCACCGAAATGCCGAAGTGCGCGCCTCCCGAGGCGACTGTCTGGTCGACGCCGCCCGCACCGGGCTCGACGATTTCGACGTTCAGGCCGGCTTCCTCGTACCACCCCTTCGCCTTCGCGATGTAGACCCCTGCGTGGTTCGTGTTGGGGGTCCAGTCGAGCATGAAGGTGACGTCCGTGGGCTCGTCCGGTTCGTCATCGCCGCACGCGATGACGGCCAGCCCCAGCGCCACCAGCAACAGGGGTATCAGCAGGTACCGTGCGTTCAGGAATCTCATGAGCCGTTCTCTCCTTGGTCGTTGGCGTATTTCCACGGCGAGGCCACCCTCGCCAGCAGGTGCACCGCCACGAAGAGGGCGATGCTGAGCAACGCGATCACGGCGATCGCGACGAATATCTGGTCGATTCGGAAGGAAGCCTGGGAACGGATGATGAAGATCCCCAGCCCCTCCTTGGCCGCCACCCACTCCGCGATCACCGCGCCGATGACGGAGTAGGCGGCTGCGATCTTCAGTCCCGCGAAGAATCCGGGGATGGCCGAGGGAATGAGGACGTGGCGCAACTCCTCGAGCCGGCTCGCGCCCATGCTCCGCACCAGCGCCACCATGTCGCGATCGGCCGAGGCGAGCCCGTCGACCGTGCTTACCACGATCGGGAAGAACCCGACCAGCGCGACCACGATCAGCTTCGACTCCAGCCCGATGCCGACCCACACCATCAGCAGCGGCGCCAGCACGATCGCCGGCACCGTCTGCGACGTCACGATGATCGGGTAGAGCACCCGCCGCGCCAGCGGGATGCTTGCGATGAGCACCGCCAGCAAGACCCCGCCGCCGGCGGCCGCCAGAAGCCCCAGCACCGCCTCGGTGGCCGTGGCCTGGATGTGGTTCGGCAACAGGTGTCCCTTGTCGATAAGCGCGTCCCAGATGGCGCTGGGGGCCGGCAGGATGTACGGCCGCGTGTCGAGCACCCCGACCATCAGCTCCCACAACCCGACCAGCGCCGCCAGCAGCACGAGCGCCGGCGCGTACTCCCAGACCGACCCGCCCCAGCGGCCCAGCAGCTTCCCCAATCTCAGCGGCAGCGCGCGCGGCAGGAAGGGAACCTCAACCGCCACCGCGGAACTTCCCCGTCAGGCTGTCGATGGTCGGTCCGCCGGCACTTGAGGTCTGCTCGACCTTGATGACGGTGACCAGCCCCTGGGCTCCGGCGTTGAGGCAGGCCTCGTGCACCTGCCGCATCAGCGGCCAGACCTCGTCGGGATCGCCCTCGACGGTCGTGCCGAGGGCGCCCACCTCGTACTTCAGCCCCGAGCCCTGTACGACTCCGATGGCGGCGTCGATGTGCTTGTACGGGTCGTCGGGTGTGCCGGCGGGACTCGCCAGACACTGCAACTCCACGATCATGCGCGCCCTCCTTGCGCTCCGGGGGCGCCCGATCGAAGTGGAGGCGGGGAGGGGAGAGGCTGGCTCAGCCGCTTGTGGCCGGGTCCGCGACCGGCAGGCGCGCAATCACGACGCGCTCGTGCGCCGGGTCCGTACTGCCTGCCGTTGCTGTTGCCTTCACGCCGCTTCCCTACGCTCGCATTACCGAGATCAGGTTCCTGGGGTGGTCCTTACGGATCTCAGCCTTTCGGCCCCCCCGGCGGCAGATTCCATTTCGGAATTTGCACCTTCAACGCTAGGCGCGGCATGCCGCTGAGTCAACCGCCCCGTTCGGCTAGCCTGACCCTGTACACACATGGCGGTATACTCACCGGGCTTTAGCGCATCCATTCTCAGGCAAAACAGGGAGGCCCCAGTGGCAGTAGCCTCAACGACGCTCGAAGGCACCGCACTCGAGCGCGTGCACAAGCTCACCCAGGTCATTCGCGAAGGCGGCGACGAAGCCCAGAAGCTGCGCCGTCTCCCCGACGAGACGGTCAACATCCTCATCGATGAGGGCATCTTCCGCTTCACCCTCCCGCCCGAGCTCGGCGGCGAGGATGCGAGCTCGATGGAGACCATCGAGGTTCTCGAAGCCATCTCCGCCATCGACGCCTCCGTCGGTTGGAACGTGATGATTGGCTCCGAGATCAACGCCATGGCCGCCGGCGGCATGGACAAGGACCTCGCCAAGGAGGTCTATCTCGACAACCCGCGCGTCATCATGTGCGGCGGCGGCGGCCCCGGCACCATTCCCGGCAAGGCCGTCGAGCAGCCCAACGGCGACTACAAGATCTGGGGCCAGACCACCTTCCAGAGCGGCTGCCACCAGGTCGAGTGGGCCTTCATGTCCTGCCCCATCTACGAAAGCGAAGATGCGGAAGGCCCGATCATGGACGAGGCCATGGGCATGCCCAAGATGAAGATGTTCTTCGTCAACAAGTCCAAGTTCGAGATCGTCGACACCTGGGATGTCGCCGGCCTGCGTGGTTCCGGCAGCCACGACGTCAAGTGCGACGGCGCCATCATCGAGAAGAAGTGGCGGGACGTGGAGCTGGTGTCGCTCCCGGCGCACTACCCCAACCCCGTCTTCCGCATCCCGGTTCCCCTCCGCCTTTCCTACAACAAGGCGGCCGTGGCCCTGGGTGTCGGCCGCGGCGCCCTCGACGTCTTCGAGGACCTCGCCCAGAACAAGGTGCCGATGCTCTCGTCCGGCACGCTGCGCGAGCGCCCCGTCGCCCAGTACCGCACGGGCGAGGCCGAGGCCACCGTGCAGGCCGCCCGCGCGTTCGTGATGGAGTCGATGCGGGAGGTCGAGGACGAGCTCCACGCCGGCGCCGAGCACCCCAGCGCGGAAATCACGAAGAAGGCGCGGCTTGCCTGCACCTTCGCCGCCAACGCCTGCATGCACGCCGTGGACCTGATCCACAACACCGCCGGCACCACCGGCGCCCGCATGTACAGCCCGCTGGAGCGCAAGCTCCGCGACGCGCACGGCTGCGCCTCGCACCGCTGGGTCGCGCACCCGCTGTACGAGACCATCGGCAAGCTCTACCTCGGCCACGAGCCCGACTTCGAGTTCCAGGGCGCCTAGCCGAACCACCCTTCCGCACCCACAGAAGAGGCCGGGCAAGTGCCCGGCCTCTTTGGTGCGACGGGATTGCCGTGGCGATTGGCAACTCCCTATTGGCTTCCCCTCTGCGTTCGCCGACGAGCTCGTCAACGAGCGAGCGCTTCCTGCCCGTGCGCTTAGTCACCAGGTCCTGCGCCCTCTTGATCGCCACTTCCCTTATGTGGATGTTGAGCACGCCTTCGTCAACCTCCAGCACGACAGGATCCCCGTCCCTTAACCCGAGCGCGTTCCTGTACTCGACTGGGATAGTCAGTCGACCGCGCGAGCCCACCCTTGCCCGACGAAACTCCATCCCTCTATCTTGCTCTAGTCCGTGGATTCGGTCTCCTATCCGATGACGCCCGCCTCCGCCAGTTCCCCAAGCTCGTCGTCACCCAGGCCCAGGTCCGCCGTCAGCACCTCGTGCGTGTGCTGACCCAACAGTGGTGAGGCCACGAGCGGCACCTCGCTCTCCGACATACGCGGCGGCCACCCCAGCAGCTGCACCTCCCCCAGCACCTCGTGCTCGACCGTCTTCACGAAGCCGCGCTCGTTCAGGTGCGGGTCGTCGTAGATGTCCTGCGTGTCGAGCACGGCCCCGCAGGGCACCCCTGCCTCCCCGAGGATGCGCATCACTTCGCGCTTGTCGTGCTGGCGTGTCCAGGCGGCGACCTCCCCGAAGAGCGCATCGGTGTTGTCGCGGCGGTCGGCTGCTGTCGCGAACCGCGGGTCGTCGCGAAGCTCCGGGCGCCCGATGGCATCGCAGAAGGCGTCCCACATCCGGGGCGTCACGATGAGCACGACGGCGTAGTCGTTCGGTCCACCGGGAGCACACGGGTAGACACTCGACGTAGCCGTCGCGCCTCCGCCCGTGCGTGGCGCCGCGGTGCGGCCCCAGTCCGCCCCGCTCGAGATGGCCGTCCGCAGCCAGTACGTCATCGCCTCCTGCATCGCGATCTCGATCGACTGGCCCTCCCCCGTCCGCAGCCGCTGGATGTAGGCGGCGCAGATGGCGAGCGCCATCTGTACGCCCGTGCCCGAGTCGCCCACGGTGATGCCGGGGCGCACCGGCGGCCGGTCCGGCTCGCCCGTCACCGCGATGGAGCCCCCCGCCGCCTGCGCCACCGTGTCGAAGCACTTGTAGCCGGAGTACGGCCCGGAGAGGCCGAATCCCTTGATGCGGGCGTGGATGATCGCGGGGTTGATCGCCTTCATCACGTCGTAGTCGAGGTCGAGCCGCTCGATCACGCCCGGCCCGTAGTTCTCCACGAACACGTCGTAGTGCGGAACGAGGCGCAGGAGGAGCTCCCTGCCCCGCGGATCCTGCAGGTCGAGCGCGAGGCTGCGCTTGTTGCTGTTCCAGTTGACGAAGTACGCGGAGTGGTCCTGGCCTGTGAAGATTCCGCGCCCCGGATCGCCCGCGCCCGGCCGCTCGATTTTCACCACGTCCGCGCCCAGCCAGGCGAGCGCCTGCGTACACGAGGTTCCCGCCTCGTACTGCGTCATGTCGAGGATTCGCACTCCATCCAGCGCTGGCATGAGGAACCTCCCGGGGCGTTGGCCCGTCCAGCCGCAGTCTAGAGCGTTGCCGCACGCAGGTGGCCCGATTTGTCGCTGCCCTACGGGCTGCCTACGCTGGCCCGATGCCCCCCGACCGCATTCGTGTCGACTTCCGCAAGTACCCCGATACCCAGCACTGGCAGTACGACCTGCGGTGGCTTGCCGAGGACGAATACGGCACATGGCTCTGGGGGCCGCCCGGCACCCTCGCCCAGCGGAGCGACGAGCCCCCCATCACCTTCAAATCCACCAACCTCAAGCTGGTCACCGACGACTGGTGGGCGGGCATCTGGCAGGAAACGGGTGAGCCCGAGGTCTACGTCGACATCTGTACCCCGGCGGTCTGGAGCGAGGGCCGCGCCACGATGGTCGACCTCGATCTGGACGTCGTCCGTCTCCGTTCCGGGGCCGTCCGCGTCCTCGACGAGGACGAGTTCGCCGAGCACCAGGTCGCCCTCGCCTACCCTCCCGAGCTCATCGAGGGCGCGCTCGACGCCTGCGAGCGCGTGCGCGACATGATCGAACGCAACGAGGAGCCGTTCGCCACCGTTGCCGCCGGGCGCCTCGCCGAGGCGGTCGCGCTCGCGCGGGAGGCCTCGCCGGAGATTCCACCGGACGCTTGATCAGGGTCGGCCGTCTCGGGAAGGGGGAGTGGTACGCCAGAGAGGATTCGAACCTCTGACCTCTACCTCCGCAGGGTAGCGCTCTATCCACTGAGCTACTGGCGCACGTTCTCTGGTGCCGAAGGTGAGATTTGAACTCACACGCCCGCAAGGGGCACTACGCCCTGAACGTAGCGCGTCTGCCTGTTCCGCCACTTCGGCGCCATCGACCATTATCTTCCGGCGTCCCCTCGCCTTCAAACGCCGCCCCGAACGGTGGCGGATGAGGTGGGCCGGCCCTAGACTCAGAAGGCTTGGGCGGTTAGCTCAGATGGTTAGAGCGCGTCGTTCACACCGACGAGGCCACTGGTTCGAGTCCAGTATCGCCCACCAGATATCCCCGCAAGCAGTTCCGGGCTGCCGAAGGCCACTTCCCGCGACCCGACACCCCGAAAGCGCGGAATTACGCGAAGAGGCCGTCGCCGAGGTAGCGCCCGGGCTCCGGGACGCCGGGGAGGGCGAAGAAGAAGCCGCCGCCCTCGGGCAGGATGTACTCCTCCAGGGGTTCGCCGGCGAGGCGTTCCTGCACGGCGAGGAAGCCTTTGACGAAGCTCCGCTGGTAGGAAACGAAGGCGAGTCCCATATCGAGGCGGCCGGCGCCGTCGTAGCCGCGGGTGTAGGAGAAGCCACGACGGAATATGAGACTCTCGTCGGTTGCGGCCGTGCGGGGGTTTGCGAGGCGGATGTGGGCGTCGAGGGGGGTGGTTTGGCCGTCGGGATCATTCGAGAAGTTCGGGGTGTCGGACTCGTGCACCTGGCCGAGGGGCGCTCCTGAGAGCTTGTGCCGCCCCATGATCGCCTCCTGCTCGGCGAGCGGCGTGCGGTCCCAGAACTCGACGAACATGCGGATGATGCGCACTGCCTGGTAGGAGCCGCCCACCGACCACTCCGGCTGGTTGTCCTCGGGCTGCACCCAGACGTGGCGGTTCATGGCCGCGTCGTCGCTGGAATCGAGGTTGGCCGTCCCGTCCTTGAAGCCCAGGAGGTTTCTCGGCGCCCCTGCGGTCCCGTCGTTGACCGTGCCTCCGCGGGTGTAGCCGTCGATGATCCAGTGCAGGACGAGGTCGCGCCGGCGGCGGCGCATGAGCTGGCGCAGGGCGAACTGGATGGTGTCGGGATGGCGCGCATCGATGTTGAGGAGCAGGTCGCCGTGGGTGCGAGCGGGGTCGAGGCGGTCATTCGCGAGGAACGGCATCCGCACGAGCTCCACGGGCTGCTTCCCGGCGAGGCCGTAGCGGTCGTCGAAGAGCGAGGAGCCAACGCTGACGACGACGCTGAGGTCGTCGGGTTCGGGTTCGGCGCCGAGAAGCCCGGAGTCCGTCGGCGGGTAGGCCTCGGGGCGGATGGTGGGTGGCCTGCCCGACATCAGCCCCTGGATTTCGTCGGTCAACTCCACGAACGTGTCGCGTAGCGACTCACGATCCGGGGACAGCACCTTGAATGAGGCCATGAGGCCCAGGGTGGGCACCGGCCGGGCTGTGATGCCCGTCTGGTGCGGTCCGTAGAAGTCGACGAACCGAGGTTCGATGTCCTCCGGATCGATGATGGCGGCGGAGTCATCATCATCATCGCCACAGGCGGTGAGCAGCACGGAGCCACCCGTTAGCGCTGCCGCACCGCCCGCGACCGCTCCGGCCTTGAGGAAGGCGCGACGGGAGAGCCTGGGGCGTGGCCCTCTCCGCCGTCGTTCCTCTGGCTGGTCCGGCATGCAGTCTCGCTACTGGAGCGACAACGCCCCGGCCGTCTGGGAGATGTTCTCCGAGAGACTCGCGAGCTGCGCCTTCAGCTGATCGACTGTGGCCTGCGAGACCGTCGCGCCGTTGGGGCAGTACTCGTCCGAGTGGTACTCGTCGTTCTCCTGGCAGTACGGCACCCAGCCGTTGCCGTGGCGAAGCGGAGCGAGGGTCTCGTCGAGCTCATCGAACCCGGCGTTGATCGACGCCAGCAGGTCCGGATCGGCTTCCTCAAGGGCAGGGGTGAGGAGCCTGATCAGGGCCTTCGAACCTTCGAGGTTGGCGTAGAAGTCCCACAGGTCGGTCTTCGAGTAGCGGTCTTCCTCGCCGGTGATCTTGCCCTGGGAGACCTCCTCGATGAGCTCGGCCGCGCCGATCGCGAGAACGGCGGGCGGGAGCTCGAGATCGGGGATGGAGTCCCGGAGGATGCGGAGGTCCGCGTCGAGCTTGTCGGCGAACTGAGCCGCACCGTCGGTGGTGTTCAGCGAGAAGAGGATGTACTCGAGACGGTGCCACCCGGTGAACTCCGGATCGTCCTCGTTCTCGAAGTCATCGACGCGGGCGTCGACAGCGCCGTCGATCTCTTCGACGAGTCCGGCGATGGGCTCGATGCGCTCCCAGGCCAGGCGGGAAACCGGATACCAGGCCTTGGCCGCGTCGAGGTCACCGGCGCGGATGGCATCGGTGAACGCGTCCGTATCGGAGATCATCTGGTCGACCTGGGCCATCAGGTAGCCACGGTAGCCATCGACTGCCGACTGGATGAGGTCGTTCGAGGTCATGGTCTCCATGCCCTCAGTGGAAATGCCGGTGGCCGATCCGGATGCGGACCCGGTGTGCGTATGCGTACCGGAAGCCGATGCGCTGCCCGTACCGGACGGGGAACCACCCTCGCTCACGGGGATGGGCCGGACCTCACCATCGTCGTCGCCGCACGCCACTACGAGGGCCGCAAGCGCAGCGACCGCCAGCAGCGCGGCAGCGCCCCTGACAAGGAATCGTGTTGCCATGAAAAATGCCTCCTGTTTCGTTAGGTAAGTCAGAACGAGTCCTCATGATCGTCTTGACTTATTTTTGGAGCAAGTGGAGCCTAATAGGTGGCTGGCTTTCGAGCAAGTCAACGACCGGGAGAAACCTGCGAAACCGGAGCACCGCCACGGCGAGCTCCTCAGGGAGCCTTGATGGGCAGTCACCTTCGTTGCTGCAAAGCCCCAGAATGGCCATTCCATGGGAGGTGAAGTGGAACTGCGCACTCAGGCGCGCCGACTGTTGGTCCAGGCGCGAGCGCGACCCGCGCTGACGGGTGCGATCGCGCTCTTCGTCGTGTTGATGCTCGCGTACAGCGCCTCCATCGACATCCGGGCGAGCAGGGGTGCGTCGATCACGGGCGACGAGCCCTTCTACCTGATCACGACGCAGAGCCTGCTGCAGGACGGCAACCTCGACCTGCGGAACCAGTACGATGCCCACTCGTACGAGTCGTTCTTCGACCACGCGGACGGCCTCTGGCGGCAATCAGTGCCGCTCGACGACGGGCGCGTGTTGAGCCCCCACAACCCTGGTCTTGCCGTGCTCCTGGTGCCGGGCTTCGCCCTCGGGGGGCTGGCGGGCGCGCAGTTCCAGCTCGTGCTGATCGCGGCGCTGACGTGGGCGCTGGCGTACGTGCTCGCGCTGCGGCTGACGGGCGCGCGGCCGGCGCTCGTCTGGCTGGCGACCGCAGTCGTTGGGCTCACCGCGACCGCCTTCATCTACTCCTCGGAGATCTACCCGGAGATTCCGGCGGCGCTGGCGCTTGTCGGCGCCCTGCTGGTCGCGACGCGTCGCGAGCGGCTCTCGGCGCTGCCGGTGCTGGCGATCGTCGTGCTGCTGTCCGTCCTGCCGTGGCTCGGGGCGAAGTACACGCCGCTCGCAGCCCTGGTCGCCCTGTACGTCCTCTGGCGGGCGTGGCCAGCCGGGAGGGTCGTGCTGCTCGTGGGCGCAGGCATCTCCGCGGCTGCCTATGCCGCCTTCCACCTCGTCGTGTACGAGTCGCTGACGCCCTACAACGTGAACGTCATCTACGCCGGGGAGACCACGGCCAACACGATCGGCCAGCATGTCGAGATTGGTGACCGCGTGTACCGGCTGTGGGGGTTGCTCATCGATCGGCGCTTCGGCGTGGCGCGCTGGGCTCCCGTGCTGTTCGCGGTGGTGCCGGGCGCCGTGCTGCTGCTCCGGGGCGACGCAAGGTTGCGCCTCGTGCTGGGGCTGGTGGTGGTGCAGGTGCTGATCGCGACGTTCGTCGTGATCACGATGATGGGGTGGTGGTTCCCTGGGCGGACCCTCGTGACGGTGTTTCCGCTGCTGCCGATCCCGCTGGCGCTGCTGGCCATGCGATGCGGCCGGTGGGGACGGACGGCCCTCGCCGTGCTCGGGCTCTACTCGGTGGGAGTCACGGCGGCGCTGGCCGAGGCGGGGAGGTCGCGCGAGGTCGTCATCGCCGTCGACCCCTTCAACATGGGCGCCAACCTCTTCCAGGGGGTGTCGCGACTGTTCCCGCAGTACACCTCGTGGACCACGGAGACATGGGTGCTCACGGTCCTGTGGCTCGCGCTGGGCGGGCTGGCGCTGGCGGCCTGGGCGACGCTGGACAGGGACCCGGGGAGGGAGAGCCAGCGCCGGCCAGGACCGCCGGATCAGCCGGAGGAGTCTTCCAGCAGTCCCAATTCGGCCAGGGCCTCGTGATACACGTCGGGAATGGCGGTGGCGGGCTTCCGGGCCGCCTCCGCAGCCCCATCCGCGAGGAAAATCGGTAGCCCGATCCGTTCCGCCACGAGCAGGGCCACGCCTGGGTCACACTCGATGTCCGTCTCCGCGCCGTTGTTCCAGAGGCGCATCCAGATGTGCCCCTTCTTGTCCTCGTCGCAGGTCAGGATCACGGCTCGAGGCTCCCAGCCGATCCCCCGCAGCATGTCGTCGATGCCCGTGACGACGCACCGAACACCATCCTTGTCGGGCGCGAACCAGTCCTCGATGTCGGTGTGGATCGGAACCCGCACGCGGGTCTTTCCGCCACATTCATGCAGAACGACCGACGAGTGCTGTCCGCAGTCGCAGGGCTGGACCTTGCCAATCTTCAAGCGTCTCTCGGCCATCAGCTTGCTCCCTGTGCCATGGCTTCCAGCAGGTTCGTTTCGGCTTCGCCCCGGGCTCGGTGGCGGGTGTTGGCCTCCTGAACGGCCTCGAGGATCGCCATCGGCGATCCGAGGGCGCGCGCGGTCGCGCTGACTGCGGCCGTGTCCTTGGGGAGGCACTGGCCGCCATAGCCGCGCTCGGCGGTGACGACGGTGTGGCTGGGATTGATGCGGTCGTCCTGGAGCCAGAGCAGGCGCACCCACTCGTAGTCGACGCCCACGGTCTCACAGAGGTCGAAGAACTCGTTGCAGAACGCGACCTTCGTCGCGAGGAACGCGTTCTCCATGTATTTCACGACCTCGGCGGTTGTCGGCGGTACGCGGTAATGGCGAAGCCCGGGCCCGTAGGCCTCCTCGTAGAGCTTCCGTACGGCCGAGGCGGCAGGGTCGTACCCGCCGTAGATGAGGAAGCGGCGGTTGGCGGGATCGCGCAGGGGATGGTCGTCGGACTCGCCGGCGTACTCGGGCATGAAGACGAGCCGTTTGCCGGTCTCGGCGATGATGCGCTCGGTCGTGCCTATCGCGATCGTGCTGTGGCAGACGATGGCGACTCGGGGATCGGAGAGGCCCACGACCTCCTCGACGATGGACGTGTCGCAATCGCCCGAAGGTAGTTGGGCCGTCGGGACACAGACGATGACGAAGTCGGTATCACTGAGGTCGTCGATCGTGCCGAATCCCAGGGGTGGGTCGTAGATCGCCAGTTCATGGTCGTTGAATAGGTCGGCCACGTAGCTGCCGACGGAGCCGTAGCCAGCGATGGTTATCTTCATGGGAGAGTCATCCTGTTTGGAGGGGAGCCGGCGACCGAGGGCTGTCGCCGGCTCCCCGTGGGCCTACTGCAGCTCGCCGACCTGTGCGGCAGTGATGCCAAGGCCGGCGTAGACAGACTCGAGGGCCGCCTGCACGGCGGCTCCGGCTCCGGCCCTGGGGGGACCGGCGGAGAGGTCGTAGTACGAAGCGATGGTCGCCGCCGCATCGGCGTCAACGCCCGCGACGAGGGGTTCAATCACGCGGAAGAAGGCCCAGCCCTCGGCCTGGTGCACGCGGGCGGCATCGGTGTCGCCCGCCTCCAGATCGCCGTCCATGACGTGGGCGTAGCGGATGGAGGCCTGGACGTAGGTGACGGCCAGCTGCTGCATGATCTTGGCTGTGGCGATCCCGCCCCCGGCCGCGCTGCCGTCAACCAGCGCCTCGACGCCTTCCGTGAAGGCCGCCGCGAGCGCGTCGTTCACGGCCGTACCCGTACCGAAGTTGCCGCCCCGCTTGTCGGCGGTGGCGTAGGGCCCGCAGCCGGGTTCGACGCCGTGGTAGAAGGCCCAGCCCTCATCCCAGTTGTGGGGAGCGCCGGAGGCGGGGTCGAAGTTGTCCTGGGCGGCCTTGCCAAGGGCGACCACGAGCTCGTGGATGGCGTAGGCCACCAGGACCTGGTTCTGGATGCCCTTCTGGATGCCCTGGCGCCGCACGAGGTCGGACTCGCCCGCGAAGGCGCCCGTCCGCTCAATGGCGCTCATGACGAAGGTGTCGAGCCAGGTCGGGTCGTCGTAGTAGGCGACGTAGTCGTTCCAGATGCGCTCGTCGCGCTCCGTGCGGGCGAAGCCGGCAAGCGTGCGGACGGAGCCGTCGCCCTTCACCGAGTTCCCACCCTCGACGTAGACGCGCTCGATGGCGTCGTAGTCCAGGGGTGCGTCCTTTGGCAGGAGGCTGTTGATCTCGCACACGTCGAGCACGAGCGCGGCATGCGAGGCCACGTTGGAGACGGGCTGATAGGCCCCCATCGCGGCGGAGACGTCTTCGCCGCCTGCGCCCGTGGCCGTTCCAGTTCCAGTTCCCGTTCCTGTGCCGGTGGCCGTGCCGGTGCCGGTGCCTGTACCCGTGCCGGTGCCTGTTCCCGTGCCTGTGCCAGTGTGCGTGTGTGTTCCCGAGCCGGTGCCCGTTCCCGTGGCAGTGCCAGTACCGGTATGCGTGTGCGTCCCGGAACCGGTTCCCGTGCCTGTACCGGTGTGGGTGTGGCTTCCCGTTCCGGTGCCGGATACGGAGCCCGAAACGGAGCCCGACGCGGAAGCGGAGCCCGTCCCTTCATTGATGACTTCGACCGACCCCGGCCGGTCCTCACCGTCGTCGCCCCCGCAGGCGGCGACAACACCAACGAGGGCGACAGTCGCAAGGGCGGCGATGACCCAACCTCTGCTTGCCAAGAGTGTTTGCATCGACTCGATTCCTCTCCCTGCGCCTGGCGGGCGCGCTATGGCTGATTTCCCAGCACCTCTCGCGCCATGCCGAGCGGCACGCGCCAGAGATAGTTGACGTTGATGAAGGAGCGCCCCCGCGTGCGGCTGCGGTAGGTGATGGGCACCTCGGCGAGGCGCATCCCCTTGTGCAGCAGGTTGAGCGTGAGGACCTGGGCGTAGTTGTAGTCGTGGACGATCTCGGCGACGTTGAGCGCCTTTGCCGAGAAAGCCCGGAAACCTGTCTGTCCGTCGGAGATGCGCCGGCCAGCCACGGCGCTGAGCGCGAGCGTGAACACCCGGTTCCCCAGAGAGCGGAAGAGCTTGTGTCCCTCCCGTCTTCCCTGGAAGCGGGAGCCAAGGACGTAGTCGGCTTGGCCGCTCTCGATCGGGGCCAGCAGCGCCGGAATCTCGGCAGGGTCGTACTCGAGGTCTGCGTCGAGGTAGACGGCGGCGCGGGCGTCCAGGCCGCGGGCCGTTTCGAGGCCGGTCCGCAAGGCCGCCCCGAGGCCGCGGTTGACGCCGTGCCGAACGACGAGATCGGCGCCCGCGCGCTCGGCGATCTCGGCGGAGGCGTCGGTCGAGCCGTCGTCCACGACGATGACGGTGGTATCGCCGAGCTCGGGTCGGGGGATACGGGCGAGCACCTCGGGGAGCGCCTCGGCTTCGTTGTAGGCGGGAATGATGACCGCGAGTGGCCCCTGGCCCTGCTCCGGCACGCCTTCGGGGGTGAACAGCACCTGCCCGACCGACTGTGCCGGGGGCGGGGCGCCGAGGTAGTACGCAAGCGTGGGGGCAACATCAAGCAGGGTGCGCGTGCCCTCCATGCGGGCGCCGACCGGCACTCCCTCGCCCCAGGCGATGAAGGGGACGCGCTTCTCCGGCTCGGTCAGGTGGCCGTGGCCTCCGATGCCCTTCCCCTGCCCGTGGTCGGAGATGACGATGACGGTGGCGCCTTCGAGGTAGCCCTCCTCGCGGCACCAGCCGAGGAACTCCTCGATCAACCGGTCGGTGGCCTCGATCCGTTCCAGGTACTCGGGGTAGTAGCTCCCGCGGGCATGGCCCGTCTGGTCGACCGAGAGCGTTTGCAGCACGAGCAGGTCGGGGTCCTCACTCTGGAGGACGGCCCTGGCGCGGGCGACGAGCGCGTCGTCGATCTCCTCGTTCGGCGTGACCGCGGTGACGGTCTCGACCGTTTGCTCGCCGAAGGAATCGACCAGGTGGGCGATGCCGACCATGCGGCCGTGCAAGCCGTGCTCCCTGAGCGCGTCGAAGATGGAGTCGCACTTCATGCCGAGGAAGGGCACGAAGTTGCTGCGCATGCCGTGCACGCGCGGCGGGGCGCCGGTGAGCATCGAGGTGAAGGCGGTGACGGTGCGCGCGGGGTAGACGGTGCGCATGTCGTCGCAGACGAGCCCTTCAGAGGCCAGGCGGTCGATGTAGGGCGTATGCGCCTCGGCGAGGCGGTCAGGGCGGCAGCCGTCGATCGCGACCACGATGAAGCGCCGGGACAGGCGGGCGGTCTCGTTGCGGAGGTGAGTCGGTGCGAGCGGGTCCGGCGGCGCCCAGGTGAACCACCACTGGTGGGTGAGCACGGCAAGCACCGCGGCGCCAAGGATGAACCCCTCGACGGCCGCGAACGAGAGCGCTCCGGGGTGCTCGACGAGGAAACCGGAGAGCAGGACAAGGATGAGCACCTTCGGCACCTGCTCGAGGAAGTTGCCGCTCGTGGGGTCGGGGTTCTCCAGGACGAGCCGCCAAAAGCGGAAGCCGTTCGTCCAGGGCGTCCCGATGCGGAGGTGATAGTAGATGCTCCCCCAGAGCACGACGGTGAAGACGAAGTAGAGCCCGAGGACCAGCCCGATCGCCACGGGGTCGACGAAGCGGAAGGCGGCCAGGCAGACCGCCAGGAGCACCCAGAGGCCAGCTCGAAGGTGCAACGGGAAGGCGTAGCGGTAGAACACAACGAAGAGCGGCGCCAGGGCGGCGAGCGCGAGTCCCTGCCGCGCCCAGTAGCCGCCATCGGTGAGGTGGGGCAGCCCCAGCAGGACGAGAGTCCCGACGACGAACACGGGCGTGAACGGCTTCCCCTCGTTGAGGACATTCCAGAGACGCGCAGCGATGTTCTCGAAGCGGCTGGCGGGCTTCGGGTCGTCGCGGCTGCCGCGCAGCCGCCCGAGGGTCGGCACGCCACCGAAGGCGAACGGCGTCAAGAGCCCACCGACGCCGAAGGCGTAGGCGAACTTGAGGCCGTGCGTGAGCACGGCGAGGGTGAGCGCCTCGCCGCCGGGCATACCCTGCATCTGCAGGGCGGCGGTCATGCTCGCTTCGTAAACGCCGATGCCGCCGGGCGTGAGGTGGAAGACCTGGAAGAGGATGGTGAACGCCGTGACCGCCATGGCCGCCTGCAACGAGAGCTCGAAGCCGAGGGCGTGGGCGGCCGCGTAGACAACGACCGACTCAAGGAGCCAGCTGGGCGCCGTGAGGGCGAAAGCGGCGAGCACGGCGCGAGGCGAGAGGGCGCGGAGCGCCTCCCTGGAGCGCGTCCAGACCCGCTCCAGCACCTGGAAGCGACTCCAGGTGGCGTTCGTGGCCCGCAACCACAGGAGGGCGGCGGCCACGGCCGCGAGCAGGAGGGCGGGGGCGATCAGGACCGTGAGGCCATCGACACCGGCAGTGAGGGGGATGAGGGCGGCGGCGATGGCGAACAGGGCGGCGAAGTCGAGCAGGCGCGCCACGGCGGTGGAGACGGTTGCGTCCGTCGCATCGATCCCGGCGCGAGCCCCGAGATAGGGACGGAGCACCTCCCCCGCCTTCACGGGCAGGGCGTGGTTGGCGAACAGAGCGGCGTGCAGGATGGAGAGCAGCCGGCCGCTGGTCACTCCCGCCCCGGCGCGGCCGAGGAGTCCCTTCCAGGCAACCGCCCGCAGCACGAACGCCGCTGCGTAGCCGCCCAGAAGGAGCAGCAGCAATTCGGGGCGGCGAACCACCTCGCCGAATCCCTTGATCAGAAGGGCCCCGTCGGCGATCTGGACGGCCGCCACGGCTGCCCCGGCCACCACGACAGCGGCTACGAGCCAGCGAAGGGGCTGGCCCCGCAGGAGCGCTCCCAGGGATGTGTCCAGACCTGAGGCTCCGGGCGAGGCAAGCCCCGCGAGGAGCCGTCGGGCTCCAGAGGTGGCGTCCAGCGCAAGTCCCAACATGCAGGTACTGAGTCCGGGCGGGAGTCTAGACTAAGACATGAATAAAGGTCAACCTAATCTTTTCTTCGGGTTGCAGCGCATACCTGCGAATAGCTTCCGCGACGCCCCGTTGCAGTCCCGACTATCCCTGGATGGAATCCATACCGGGGTTCGACTCCCGGGCGATCGCGACCACCGCGTCTGCCCACAGGTCACTGGCATTGACGCACGGGGCGAGCGACAGTTCCACGCCGCCGTGTTTGCGGAAGGTCGCGGCCCCGCGGATGCCGATCTCTTCGAGCGTCTCCAGGCAGTCCGCCACGAAGCCGGGCATGATCACGGCGACGCGCCGGAAGCCCTCCCGCGCAAGCTCGGCAAGCACCCGGTCGGTGTGTGGCCGTATCCAGCGTTCGCGCCCAAATCGGGACTGAAAGGCCACCATGCGCTGCTCCTCTGGGATGGCGAGCGCATCGCCAACGGCCTGCGCGGTCGCGAAACACTGCGCGCGGTAGCAGTCGATGCGGGCGTCATCACCCCCAAGGCAACAGTCGGCGGCTGTGAAGCAGCGCCCGCTCGCGTCTGCCTTCCGCACCTGTCGCTCGGGCAGACCGTGGAAGCTGAAGACCACCCGCTGCGGTTCGGTGGCGTCGAGCGTGGGCCTGGCGGCCTCGGCGACGGCTTCAATGAAACGAGGGTGGTCGAAGAAGGCCGGCGCCACGCTCATGGTGAGCCCGGATCCCGTGGCGGCCGAGCGGACGGCCTCGACGGACGACTCCGTGGCCGCGGAACTGTGCTGCGGATAGAGGGGGAAGACGCAGAGGTCGCTCACGCCCTGCTCGCGGAGTCGCGCCAGCGCTTCCGCGATAGCGGGTTCGCCGTAGCGCATCGCCAGTTCGACGGCAACATCACCGCCCAGGCGCTCCGCCACCTTGCCGCGCAGCTCCTCGCTGTGGACGAGCAGGGGCGAGCCGCGATCCGACCATATCTGGCGGTAGGCGTGGGCCGAACGGGAGGCACGGAAGGGCAGGATGATGAGGTTCAGCAGGAGCCAGCGGACGGGTGCGGGTATGTCCAGCACGTACGGGTCCGAGAGGAACTCGCGCAGGTAGTCCCGGACGTCGCTGGTTGCCGGGCTCCGCGGTGTTCCGAGGTTGAGCAGCAACAGGCCCGATGTGCCGGGTGAGGCCATGCTCAGCGGCGGCGCCAGCGACTTGGGCCCGCGATCCGCAGGATTGCCGCGAGGATGGGGATGAGCAGGCGCGCAACGTAGCGGGCCAGGGCCTCCGCGTCTCGTTCTCGCATTTTCCGACGCTGGAAGGCCATGGCCATTGCGCGCTCCTGGAGCCCTACTCGCCCGTCCCGAGTTGCTGGGCGAGGTATTGCTCGGTCCCGAGCTGGCCGAGTGCCTCGATCTGCGTCTCCAGCCAGTCGATGTGGGTCTCTTCGTCCCGAATCATCTCCTCAAGCCGGGAGCGCGTGCCGTAGTCGTCGACCTCGACGCAGAGGTTGACACCCTCGGTGAGGGCTTCGATGGCAGCCTGTTCGCTCTCAAGGTCGAGCTCCAGGTTCTCGAGAACGGTCTCTCCAACCTTGACGACGTCAATGCGCTGGAGATTGGGCAGCCCCTCAAGGTAGAGGATGTGCTTGACGAGCTCCTCGATGTCACGCATCTCCCCCATGCTGATGGCGCGAAGCCGATCGGCGAGGTGGTCGTAGCCCCAGTTCCGGACGATCTCGGACTGCAGGAAGTACTGATTAACGGCGGTTACTTCGATGGTGAGCAGGCGGTTGAGGGTATCGACAATCCCTGGTTTCGCTCTCATTCGGTTTCCTCGCGGGCAGTTGCCCCGGCGCAGGCTACCTGTTGCCTGGAGCGTTGGCACGCTGCGGCGCCTGGCCCCTGAGGCGAGCCGGCAGGGCCGGGAGCGATCTCCACCAGGAGATCCTCGAGCACTGACAGGCAGGTACCGCAGCTGTCGTCGTCGCCGAGGGAGAAGCGGGCGACCAACTCATCGAAGTCGCAGGGACCAGCTTCGGTCGCTTGCCGTATTTCGGCGACCGTCACGGCGTGACAGATGCACAGGTACACCGACTTCCCCTTTCTGCTCTTCCTACGGCTCGAAGCCGGCCTCGCGGATGAGCTCGATGGTGCGTTCGAGGCTGGTGCCGAGGCGGTCGAACTCGCCGAGGTCGATCGGCCCGGGTGACTGCGCGACCCCTTCAAGCTCGACGCCCGTGGCGAGCGGGTACTCGAAGTTGGCCTTGCCGAAGTACTCCTGCGCGACCTTGCTGGTGAGGAAGCGGATGAGCTTCTGGGCCACGTCTTTGTCGCCGGAGGCGGTAGCGCCAATGGCCGTGGCGATGGTCACGCCGCCGGGATCGCCATCCCTGAAGCGGTGGTTCTCGCTGGAGGTAGAGGGGTCCTCCACCTGGATGCGCAGGTTGTAGTAGTGGTTGACCAGCCCCAGCTCGATCTCGCCGCGAGCCACGGCCTGCACGATGGAGACGTTATTCGGGTAGACGGGCGCCCCGCCATCGTGGAGCGTCTTGAGCCAGGTGAGGGCAACGTCGTCGCCGTCGGAGAGACGGAAGAGCGTGAAGAAGTCCTGGAACGACCCGTTGGTGGGAGCCAGGGCGACGCGACCGAGCCACTTCTCATCGGTGAGCTCGTGGATGGAGGTGGGGAGGTCGGCCGGGTCGAATAGCTCCTTGTTGTAGACGAGCACGCGCTGGCGCCCGGTCAGCGCAACCCAGTAGCCGGAGGGGCTGGAGGGCGCGAGCTCGAGAACGTCGTCGTCGAGCTCCGCCAGCAGGCCGCGCTCGGCGAGGAAGCCGATGGGGCCGGGGCTGCGCGAGATGAACACGTCGGCGGGCGTCCGGTCGCCTTCCTCCTGGAGGAGCAGGGCGAGGTCGGTGGAGCCGCCATACCGCACGCGGACATCGATCCCGGTGTCCTCGGCGAACCGCTCGAGGAGGGGGCCGATCAGGTTCTGGCTACGGCCCGCGTAGACGGTGATCGTCTCATCGTCATCGGAGCAGCCCATGGCCGCCACGGCTCCAACGACGAGGGAAAGCATGAGAGCGAGGGCGATCCAGGTGCGCCTGATGGGTGCAGTGCGCCTCAAGGCTTGAGTGGTTGACACAGTCACATCACCGGGGAATTAGTAGCACCTAAGTACCCTCGATAGGTGCAGCGCAATAGTGGACTACGTTCGCACGGGGTGCAAGAGCCTGTAGGAACACCCTGCGGGGGACTGCTGGGAAGGCACCCGGGTGGTGCAGGTAGTACTGGCTCCCGTCAGGTCAGCCCACCGGCGCCGATCCCCCGTTGGCGCCGCTGGTCAAGCCCCGCGTGCCGTCTCGCCCTTCCTAGCGGAGCCGCGATTGCTCGAGGGCCGTGTGGTTTTCGACGATCCTGGCGACAACCGCCGACAGCGTTGCCATCTCCTCGTCGCTGACCCCTTCAAGCAACCCTGCGTGCTCGGCCTGCATCCGCGTGTGCAGCCTCCAGGCCAGGTACCGACCGTGGCGAGTCAGTGCGAGCAGCATCGCTCTCGGGTCGCTGGTTCGACCCCGCCGGTGGAGCAGGCCCCGGTCCACGAGCGTCCGGACCATGTGCGCGAGGCCCTCGCGCTCGATAGGAACGGCGTCCGCGAGCTGCGAGAGTGTTCGCTCCTGCTTCTCGATGAACGCCCGCAACAGGGTGAACTCGGAAACGGTGAGGCCATGCCTCGCGGTTTGACGTTCGATGCCGGTTGCGATTGCGTGGGCCAGGCCCGCGACCCAGCTCTCCAGGTCGAATTGAGATGTGCGGGTGCGAGGTCGGGGGTTCCCTTCAGCTTGCTGGTCCATGTCACCATATCCCCTGCTACAACACTGACATGTGCGTGTCAGTATTCCCCACGGCCAACCGTGTGGACAAGCAAGCGGAACAGGTAGCGACAGGACGTCCGGGCGTCCCGGGCCTTGAGCGGGCAGAGGCGTGAGCGCCTAGCGACCCCGGCTCTGCTCCATGGTGGCGTGGTTGGCCAGGATCTTCGAGGTCACGGCCCGCAGCGTTTCCAGCTCCTCTGGACTGACGCCGTCCAGCAGCCGGTTCTCGTGCTCGGTCACCCGCTGCCGAAGCTCTTCGGAGAGATCCTTCCCCTGCTGGGTCAGCCGAAGCAGTACGACGCGCCGGTCGTCCGTGCGGCGCCGGCGGCGCAGCAGCCCCCGGTCGACCAGCTTCGAGACCAGCCGGCTGATGCGCGGGGCATCAGCTGGAAGGACGTCGGCCAGTTGGGTCACTGTCCACTCGCTCTTCTCGGCGAAGGACTTCAGGATGGAGAACTCCATGCTGATGAGGCCCGCCGGCTCAATCTGCCGTTCGACCCCCTTGACCACGGCGTTTATCAGTTGAACAACGCCCTCAGCCAGTTGTGGGGGCGACGACCCCCCGCCCGAATACTCGTCGGTTCCTGTCGAATCTGCTGTATTAGTTATGTTCGAAGACACCGGTCACTCCACCAATTGGTGCATAGCGCAGTATGTCTCACTCGATAGTCTCCCGCATACACGAGGTCGGCCAAAGGTGTGAGCATGCTGACATTCTGTACCGGAAAGCCCGCGAGGCAAAGAGGCTCTGACCAAATATGACACGATTTGGCCCGTGGCTCGGCATCTCGCCTCGACAACCTCCTGCCCGCGAACGGTAATCGAGGCATGATCAGGTCTCGTGTTCGAGGAGTGGTGGGGCCATTTCGCACTCGACGTTGCGGTGATCGTGCTGGCGGCAACGCTCGATCGCGTCCTGCCGGAGCCGCCTGCTGCCATCCATCCCGTCGTCTGGATCGGACGCGCTACCGACCTGCTCGTCCGCCGCAGACCCGGCGCTCCCCTCGCCGCCTTCAGTTACGGGGCGTCGGTCGTCGTGCTCATGGTCGGCGTTTCCGGCTTCCTCGCGTGGCTCGTCATGGAAGCGCTCATGGCCCTTGGGCCCGTCGCCTACGTCCTCGGTGGGGCGGTGCTTCTCCGCACGACGTTCACGGTGCGCGGTCTCTCCGCCGCCGCCGACAACACCCGCCGCGCCCTTGAGGAGGACCGACTCGATGACGCCCGCGAGAGCCTAAGGGCCCTTGTCAGCCGCGATGCCGCCACCCTGACGCCACCGCTGGTGGCCGCGGCCGCCGTCGAGTCGGTCGCCGAGAACACGACCGACAGCTACATCAGCCCCTGGCTCGCCTTCGCGATCCTGGGAGTGCCGGGCGCGGTAGCCTACAGAGCCGTGAACACCCTCGACAGCATGCTCGGGTTTCGCGGCCCCAACGAGTACCTGGGCAAGGCCGCCGCCCGTCTCGACGACCTCGTGAACCTCATCCCCGCTCGCCTCAGCGCTCTCCTGCTGCTCGCAAGCGGCGCCGTGATGCGTCTCCCCGTTGCTCGTGCGTGGCGAGGGATGCTGCGCGACCAGCGAATCACAGAGAGCCCCAACGCAGGCTGGACCATGGGCGCCGTCGCCTGGCTGCTCGGCATTGAACTTGAGAAACCGGGTCACTACCGCCTCGGACAGGGTCTGCGTGACCCGCAGGCGAGCGACATTGCCGCCGTTACGCGTCTGTCCGGATACACGGCTGCCTTCGGCGCGCTCCTGGCGATTGGCGTGTTGGCCGCACGCCACGCCATCGTGGGCTAGAGGACTGGCGATGGCTCACGGGAAGACGGTGCACGGCGGACTCGACGAAGCCGAACTCCGCGACTACGGCCTCCTGCCTCAGGACGTGCTCGACTTCAGCGCGAACATCAATCCGCTCGGCCCCTCCCCACTGGTCAGGCAGGCGGCGGCCGCCGCCGACCTCTCCTCCTACCCTGACCGCGACTGCCTTGCCCTCCGCGAGGCCCTCGCTGATCGCCTGGGCGTCGCTATCGACCACCTGCTGGCTGGAAACGGCTCCACCGAGCTGATCCATCTGATCGCCCGCTCCCGCCTGCGCCCGGGGGACCGCTGCCTCATCTTCGCCCCCACCTTCGGCGAGTACGAAGCCGCCGCGGCCGTAGCGGGCGCGGAAGTGCATTGCCTCACGGCAACGGAAGCGCACGGGTTTCGCTGGTCCATCGAGGAGGCCGTCGCGGCCATCCGGGAACTGCAGCCCGCGCTCGTGTTCCTCTGCAACCCCAACAACCCGACCGGGCTCTACCTCGAACGCGAATCCGTCGAGCAACTCGCTTCCTCCGTCGGCGAGCACGGTCTGCTCCTCCTCGACGACGCGTATGCGAGCCTTGCCGACAGCCTCTGGGACGCGGCGCCGCTCCTGGGCAGCGGGAACGTCGCCATCCTGCGCTCCCTGACCAAGGACCACGCCCTCGCCGGCGTTCGGCTCGGCTACCTGGCAGCGCAGCCCGAGGTCATCGGCGGCGCCCGCGCGCTGCAGCACGCCTGGAGCGTCAACGCCGTCGCGCAGGCCGCCGGCCTCGCCGCCCTCCGCGACGACGACCACGTCGTGGCCGCGCGCAAGGTCATCCGCGAGGCGAAGGAGTACCTCTGCGCCGAGCTCGACGCCCTCGGCGTGGCGGTCTCGCCCTCGGCCACGAACTTCCTGCTCGTGAAGGTAGGCGACGGCGCTGCCGTCCGACGCGCCCTGCTTCGCCGGGGCCTGGCAGTGCGCGACTGCGCCTCCTTCGGCCTGTCCGAGCACATCCGCCTCGCGGTGCGGAAGCAAGGGGACTGTGTCCGACTCGTCGAGGCCCTTCGCGAGGTGCTGGCCGATGGGTAGCCGTGGCCCCGCGAAGGTCATCATGGTGCAGGGCACGTCATCCCACGCGGGCAAGTCGATCCTTGCCACCGCCCTCTGCCGCATCTTCGCTCGGGACGGCTACCAGGTTGCACCGTTCAAGGCCCAGAACATGTCCCTTAACTCCTACGTCACCCCCGACGGCGGCGAAATCGGCCGTTCGCAGGCGGTCCAGGCCGCCGCCGCGCTGGTCGAGCCGAAGGTCGAGATGAACCCCGTCCTGCTCAAGCCCGAGGCCGAGGCGCGCTCGCAGGTCGTCGTTATGGGGAGGCCCCGCGCCGTTCAGTCCGCCCGCGAGTACCACACGATGAAACCGGCGATCTGGGACGAGGTGACAGTTGCTCTCGATTCCCTCCGCGAGGAGTACGACGTGGTCGTCATCGAGGGTGCCGGCAGTCCCGCCGAGATCAACCTCAAGGACTCCGACATCGTGAACATGCGCGTCGCCCGTTACGCGCAGGCGCCGGTCCTCCTGGTCGGCGATATCGACCGGGGAGGCGTCTTCGCCCAGCTCGTCGGCACCATGGTGCTGCTCGACCCGGAGGAGCAGGCGCTTGTGAAGGGACACGTCATCAACAAGTTCCGCGGCGACCCCTCGCTGCTCGACTCCGGGCTCGAGTTCCTTGAGGAGCGCACGGGCGTGCCAGTCGCCGGCGTGATTCCCTACTACTTCGACATCCACGTCCCCGAGGAGGATTCCCTCGGCCTCGAACCCGGCCTCCGCAGCGACGCCGACACCGTCGTCGATGTGGCCGTGATGCGCCTGCCCCACATCGCCAACTTCGACGACTTCGATCCCCTCCGCCACGAGTCCGGCGTTCGCGTCCGCTACGTCGGCTCCGTCGACGCCTTCGGCACCCCCGACCTCGTCGTCATCCCCGGCAGCAAGACGACCGTCGACGACCTTGAGTGGCTCCGCGCCCGGGGACTTGCCAACCGCATCGTCTCGGCACGCGGCCAGGGCACGCCCGTCATCGGCATCTGCGCCGGCTACCAGATGCTCGGCCTCGAGCTCCGCGACCCGGACGGCGTCGAATCCCGCCGCCCAGCCAGCGAGGGTCTCGGTCTCCTCGACACCTCCACCACCTTCCTTCGCGAGAAGGTGACGCATCAGGCAGGGGGGCGCGTCTCCGAGGCGCGGGGCCTCCTGAGCGACTGCCAGGGCGCCGCGCTGACTGCCTACGAGATTCATATGGGCGTCTCCCCTCGCGAGGACACAGCCGCCCCCTTCCGCCTCGAGACCCGTTCCGGGAGTCCAGTCGACTCCCCCGACGGCGCGCTCGACGCCGAGGGGCTCACCCTCGGCACCTACCTCCACGGGCTCTTCCACAACCGCGGCGTGCGGCGTGGTGTGCTGGAGTACGTCGCCAGGCGCAAGGGTGCCACCCTCCCCCCGCCCACAGACGATGTCGACCCGGACGCCGAGTACGACAAGCTCGCCGCCCACGTGCGCGAGCACCTCGATATGGACCTCGTCTACCGCGCGATGGGGATCGAGCGCTGAACGCTAGTCGGCGCTGTCGCTGAGCTTCTTCAGGTTCAGCGGCAGACCAGCCGCCAGGAAGAACACGTCGTCGGCCGCCGCCGCCACCAGCTGGTTCGCCCGCCCCAGCTCGTCCGCGTAGAGGCGGCCCAGCCTCGTGGGCGCCACCACCCCCAGCCCCACCTCGTTGCTGACCACGATCCACGAGGCCGTTCCCCGCTCGTACGCCTCCAGCAACCCGCGGACCTCGGCCGGAACGTCAGCGTTCCCCGCCTCAACCTCGCCGCCACGCAGCAGAAGGTTGCTGACCCACAGCGTGAGGCAGTCCAGCAGGACCGTGTCGTAGCCGTCTGCCACAGGCTCCAGGGCGCCGACCAGGTCGAGCGGCTCCTCGATCGTGTCCCACTCCGCCGGGCGGCTCTCGCGATGCGCCTCGATCCGCGCCTCCATGTCTGGGTCGCCCGCTTCCGCCGTCGCCACGAACAGCACGCGCGCGCCGCTCGACGCGAGCTCCTGCGCGTACGTGCTCTTCCCCGCTCGCGCACCCCCCAAAACCAGGGTCAGTCGCTTGCTCACGCGTCCTCCTTGCCGCCAGTGTCTACCAGAGCGGCGCCCCGAAGATCTCGGGGATCGCCGAGAAGAGGGCAATACCCAGGACGAGCACGGCCACCTCGCCCACCTCGTTGACCGCTCCGTACGCGTCGCCCGTCATGCCGCCCAGCATCCCCGCCATCCAGCCCCCCAGCCCCAGCGCCGCCACAACGGCGACACCGAGCAGGATCGCGCCCCCGCCCCCGAGGAACAGCACCGCCGCCGCGCCCGCCGTGGCGGCTCCCAGCGTGACCTGCCACCAGCCGCGCCCCTCCTGGAACGCCGTCCCCAGCCCTTGCTCCCGCACGTACGGGAACGCCGCCATCGTTGCGACCATCCCGAACCGCGAGAGACATGGGAACACCAGCAGCAACCCCGTTCGAGCGTCGTCAGGGATACCTGCGAGGGCGCTCCACTTCAGCAGTAGCAGCGCCGCCCCGCCGACCACCGCGAACGCGCCCACGTGGCTGTCGCGCAGGATGCGCAGCCGGTCCTCGCGCGTGAAGCCACCGAACAGCCCGTCGCAGCAGTCGAGGAAGCCCTCGGTGTGAATCGCGCGTGTCAGCACGAGCAACACCGCGACGAGGATCGCCCCCACCACGAGCTCGGGCAGCGCCTCTCGCGCAGCGATGTCCACCCCCAGCAGGGCACCGCCCAGGCCCAGCCCCACCAGCGGGAACCATGCGCGCGCAGGGCCCATTCGCGCCTCCCCCGCAGGCGCCACCGGGAGGACCGTGAGGAAGCCGATCGCCAGCCGCAGATCCGTCACGCCGCCCGCTCCCTCAATCCGCGGATTCGGCGCCGGAGACTCCCGCCTCATCGAACGTCGCCATCTCCGAGAGACACGCCGCTGCCGCCTCCACCAGCCCCATCGCAAGCACGGCCCCCGTCCCTTCCCCCAGCCGCATCCCCAGGTCGAGCAGTGGCCGCAGGCCCATGTGCGAGAGTGCGAGCCGGTGTCCCGCTTCCGCCGACAGGTGCGAGGCAACGAGGTAGTCGACGACGGTCGGGCAGAGCCTGTGCGCGATGAGCGCAGCTGCTCCCGAAATGAACCCGTCGAGCACGACCACCCGGCGCTCTATCGCCCCTCCCAGCACCACGCCTGCCAGCACCCCGATCTCGAAGCCTCCTACCTTCGCGAGGATGTCCAGCCCGTCCCCCGCGTCGGGATCGTTCACCGCCAGCGCGCGCTCGACGACTGCCGCCTTGGCCGCAAGCTCCTCGTCGTTCCGCCCCGTCCCCCGGCCCGTTGTCTCGTGCGGCGAACGGCCGGTCACCGCCGCCGTGATGGCGCTCGATGCCGTTGTGTTCCCGATACCCATGTCCCCCGTCCCGATGGCGTCCGCCCCTGTGGCCGCCACTTCCCGCGCCAGCCCAACCCCCGCGAGCACGCACGCCTCCGCCTGCTCTCGCGACATCGCGGGCCCGAGCGTCATGTCGGCGGTGCCGCGGCCCACCCCCACGACGCGAAGGTCGGGATGCTCCGGCAGGGCGGTCGCAACGCCCGCGTCGACGACGAGCAGCTTCACACCGGCCCGTCGCGCCATCACGCTGATGGCCGCCCCGCCCGAGAGGAAGTTCAGCACCATCTGCGCCGTGACCTCTTGCGGATACCCGGTGACACCCTGCGCCACCACCCCATGGTCCCCCGCTGCCACCACGACCGCCTTCCCCCGTATGGCCGGACACTCATCGCGCTGGATGGCCGCCACCTGCAGCGACAGTTCCTCGAGCCGCCCGAGACTCCCCGGCGGCTTGGTCAGCCGCTCGTGGCGGAGCCGGGCCGCCTCGCCGGCCACCGGATCCGCCGGCGCGATCGCCGCGACGACGTCTTCGACCGACACCGCTAGTACTCGAGCCCCGGTTGCGCCCGGATGCCCTGCTCTTTGTACGGGTGCTTGATCAGCTTCATCTCCGTCACCAGGTCGGCGAACTCGACGAGTGCCTCGGGGGCGTACCGCCCGGTGATGATGACGTGCATCCCCTCCGGCCTCCGCCTGAGCGTGTCGAGCACGTCCTCCACCGGCACCCAGCCGTAGTGCATCGCATAGGTGAACTCGTCGAGCATGATGATGTCTTCGCCGCCCTCCAGGATCGCCTCCTTGCACCGCTCCCACTGGGCCACGGCGAGCGCCGTCGTCTGGTCCATGTCCTTCGAGAGCCAGGTGAAGCCGTCGCCCATCGCCTCGATGCGGATGTCGAGCTTCTTCGCCGCCCGGTGCTCTCCGAAGCGGGCCGTCGAGTGCTTGATGAACTGGAACATCCGCACGCGGAAGTCCCGCCCCCAGGCCCGGAACAGGACCCCCAGCGCGGCCGTCGTCTTCCCCTTCCCCTCGCCCGTATTGACGATCACGAGCCCCTGGCGAACGCGTGGCCGCGCCCGCGCCTCGGCCGCACCTGGGTCCGGCGCAGCCTCGTCGACCGGGTCAGCTTCGGGAGGCACTGGGCAGGGCGATGCCGGCGGTGGCGCTTCCGTTCGATCCGAAGGAGGCGCCGCCCGCCTGCGCCGGACCGATCAGGCTGATCGCGAGTGCGTCCGTCGCCGGGTCGCGGTACACCGCCGCCCGCACGCCGAAGGCGGACTCAATGGTTTCGGGCGTCAGCACGTCCTCCGGCGGTCCATCCGTGACCACCGCGCCGTTGCTGATCAGGACCAGCCGGTCGCAGTAGCGCGCCGCCAGATTCAGGTCGTGGATGGCCGCGATGGCCGTCAGCCCGTCGTCGACGAGCCGCCGCACCAGCCTGAGGATGGTGAGCTGGTGCAGGATGTCGAGGTTCGAGGTCGGCTCGTCCAGCAACAGGATGCGGGGCTGCTGCGCCAGCGCCCGCGCGAGGAGCACCCGCTGGCGCTCACCCCCCGAGAGCGTCTCCAGCGTCCTCGTGGCGAACTCCTCCGTCTCCGTCAGCCGCATCGCCTTCTCCGCAATGCGGTCGTCGGCCTGCCCCTCGACCTCGAACCGCCCCAGATGCGGGTAGCGTCCCATCAGGACCAGCTCGAAGGCCGTGAACCCCTGCGTGTAGGGCGCGATCTGCGGGACCAGCGCGAGCATGGCGGCGACATCCCTCGCCGCCATCGAGGAAAGGTCCGAGCCCTCCAGCCAGACCGCGCCCTCCTGGTGCCGGAGCACCCCCGACACGGTTCGCAGCAGTGTCGACTTCCCCGCCCCGTTCGGGCCGATCAGGCCGACGAACTGCCCCCGCTCGGCGCGCATGTCGACCCGGTCCAGCAGCGTCTTCGCCTCGACGCTGAACGAGACGGCTCGTGCGTCGACCGATGCGGGGGGGTTGCCGTTGGAAGTCATGGCGTCACCTACTCGGCCAGGCTGAAGGACTCCGCGGGAGGATTGGGGAAGTCATCCGGCCACAGCATGCGCGCCAGATCCTCCGCCCCGCGAATGTTCCAGTACGAGAGCGTCGTGAAGTGCTTACTCTCAACCACAAACACGGCCCCATTCTTGATCGCCGGGAGCTCGGCCAGCGCTTCGTGATCCAGCAGGCTCTGCCGGAACTCCTCTGCGCCGAACGCGACCGGCTGCGGGATGATGATGATGTCCGGCGCCATTGCGATCACGCCCTCAAGGCTGGTCGTCTGGTTGCCCGTGATGCCGGCATCCTCGGCGGCGTTCAGGCCACCCGCGGCCGTGATCACCCCGCCCTCGGTCGATCTGTCGCCGGCGACCCAGAGCGTGTCCGAGTACTGCGTCAGCGCGAGCACGCGAGGCTTCGGATCCTTCACGCTCGTGACGGCCACGAGCGCGTCGTACCGGGCCTGCACCTCGTCGGCGAACTCCCAGGCGCGCTCCTCCTCGCCGAAGATGTAGCCCATCAGCAGGATGGCGTTGATACGCGCCTCGGGGCCCTGCTCCAGCTCCGTCTGGATGACGGGAATGCCCGCCCGTTGCAGCGCCTCGACCACCTCAATAGCCATGAACGGACTCGTCACGACGACATCCGGCGACTGCGCGATGATGACTTCCGGATCGCGCGAGATCTCGGCCTTCTCCTTCACGAGATGGGCGATGTTCGAGTACGTCTCGTTCTTCGTCGCGCCTCCCACGGCAACCAGCCGCTCGTTTGGCACGATCGCAAGCGCCATCTCGTCGTGACCGACCGACGCCGTGATGATGCGCAGCGGCTTCGCCGGGATGCTGACGACCCCATTGAGGCCCTCGACCTCGCGCGGCCAGCCCGCATTCGTGTGGTCGACGATCCCGCGCACGCCCTCAAGCGAGCGCGGCGCCGGGGTCGGTTCCGGGGTTGGCGTGGGCGTCGCCGCCTCGGTCGGCGCGGCTGTCGGCGTCGCCGCCTCCGTGGGCGCCTCTGTTGGGGCTTCGGTAGGCGCCTCCGTGGGCGCGGCGGTTGGCTCAGGCGTCGAAGCCTGCGTTGCCTCGGCCGTTGCCGCCGGGGCGGCTGGCTCCTCCTCGTCGGAGCCACAGGCCACGAGCGCCAACCCCAGCACGAGGAAGGCGAGCGGCACGAGAAGTAGACGGAGTGGTTTCAGGGACACGGTTGCTCCTTTTGGCAGGCTTCCGCTCTCTGGGCGGATCCCAGCCGTTCGTTCGTGGTGTCTCGGCCACTTCGGATGCGAGGCATGTGCTACAGCTCGACTCCGAGTTGGGCCTTGATGCCCTGGTCGCGGTACGGGTGTTTGACCACCCGCATGTCCGTTACCAGGTCGGCGAAGTCGATGAGTTCCTGGGGCGCGTACCGCCCCGTGATGATCACGTGCACTCCCTCGGGCCGTTGCCGAAGCGTGTCGATGACGTCTCCGGTGGGAACCCAGCCGTAATGCAGCACGTACGCCAGTTCGTCGAGAACGATGAGGTCGTCTTCTCCCGAGAGGATTGCTTCCTTGCAGCGCTCCCACTGCTGCGCCGCAAGCGCTTCGGCCTGCCTGGTGTCCTTCGAGTGGATGGTGCAGCCGTCGCCGCCTGCCTCGATCGGGATGCCGATCCTCTCCGCGGCGCGGTGCTCGCCGAAACGGGCTCCGGCGGTCTTGATGAACTGGAACATGCGCGTCCGGAAGTCGCGGCCCCAGGCCCGGAACATGACCCCCAGCGCCGCGGTCGTCTTGCCCTTGCCCTCGCCCGTATTGACGATGACGAGCCCCTGCCGCACGCGCGGGCGCCGCTCGGCAGGGACTGGCGCGGGCTCTGGTGCAGACGTCATGGACTCCTCGTTCCGGCTCACAGCGAGTACACCTGCCGTTTGTTCTTGATGAGCAGGGCGATGAAGAACGGCGCGCCCACGAACGCCGTGAGAATCCCGACGCGAATCTCGGCCGGCTGGATGACCATCCGGGCGACCGTGTCGGCCACCATCACGAATACCGCCCCGCCGAGGGCGCTCATGGGGATGAGCACGCGATTGTCCGGCCCCATCACGAGCCGCAGGACATGCGGTGTGACCAGCCCCACGAAGGCGATCGTTCCGCTCACGGCCACCGCCGCGCCCGTGGCCAGCGCCGCTGTGGCCAGCAGCGCCGCCCGTGTGAGTCCCACGCGCACGCCCATCGAGCGCGCCTCGTCGTCTCCCAGCATCAGCAGGTTCAGGTCCCGCGACATAATCAGCAGCACGATCGTGCTTCCGAGGATGAGCGGCCCGGCGATGCGCACGTGCTCCCAGGCGCGCGCGTCCAGGCCCCCCGCCAGCCAGAAGAGGACCTCGCGCAGGAGCTCGTTGTCGGGCAGGAAGATGATGATCGCCGAGACGATCGCGCCCAGGAACGCATTCACGGCCACGCCCGCCAGCAGCAGGGTCGCCATGGAGAAGTGGCCGCCGACCACGGCGATTCCGTAGACGAGGAACGCCGCCGCGATCGCCCCGGCGAAGGCAAAAAGTGGCAGCGCCAGGAAGAAGAGCCCCGTCAGGCCCGCCGCGATCGCGATCACCGCCCCCAGCGCCCCGCCCGCCGACACGCCGATGATGCCCGGGTCGGCCATGGGGTTGCGGAACAGGCCCTGCATCGTCGCCCCCGCCACCCCCAGCGCCATCCCCACCGCCCCGCCCACGATGATCCGCGGCAGCCGGATCTGCTCGATCACAAGCTGCTCGGTCCTCCCGAACTCGGGTGTATCGAACCCGAGCGCGGAGATCACGATCCAGGCAACGTCGCTGACGGAGATATCGACCGGGCCGAGGCTCAGGGAGATCAGGCCCACCACGATCACGAGCGCCAGCAGGACCGTCCCGCCGATCGCCAGCCGGGCGCTGATGCCAAGCTGGCGATAGCTGCGTAGGGTCGTGAGCCCAACGGCCTGCAAAACAAAACCTCCAGCGTCTCTGCCGCTGGAGGTACCGTCTTCGACTGTCCGGAACTGACACCCGGGGTCGAGGGCACCTCTCTATGCGGAGAGATGTCACCTCTCGTCCAGGCAGGTCTCCTGGCTTGCGGGTGGGCTGTTGGGCCGCGCCCTTCCCATCGGTTGCCCGACAGTGGGCTGCGACTCCCGTGTCCCGCTTACAGTGGCGCTACCGCGGCGGATTTTCACCGCCTTCCCTATTCTCCCTGGGACGGGCACCTGAACGAAAAGAGCCATCGCGAGCGTATGGCCGCACCGCTCGCGCGTCAAGGATGCCCGTAGCTTCGTGCTGGAAGGGAGCTGGTACCGGGGGAGGGATTCGAACCCTCACGCCTTTCGGCCACGGATTTTAAGTCCGCTGCGTCTGCCAAATTCCGCCACCCCAGCGCCTGAAGTTGATGATAGGCGCTCCCCGCAACTTCGCGTGTCCCTGCGCCCGCCTAGCAGGCTTCCCACCGCCCGTCGGCCTCCCGTGCCTCGCCCCGCGACCCCAGCAGGTCGAGATGTCCCTGGACGCTCGATGCCGTTTGCCAGAAGTGCCGTTCGGCGCCGCGCGGGTAGAGCCGGGTGCACAGCTCGTACACCGTTGCCGGACCGCCGCCATTGAGCGACTCCCGTACCCGTGCGCAGCGGCGCTCGATGCGCGCCAGCGCCCCCTCCAGCGCCTCACCCGCCCCGTCGAACGGCTCGCCGTGGCCGGGGAAGCAGCGCGTGAAGCCGCATTCCGCCAGCCGTTCAAGAGAAGCTGCGAAGTGCGCCAGCGTTGGGAAGCGCCGCAGCCCTTCACCCTCCGGCACGAACTGGATGGCGGGCAGCGGATCGACCTCCGGCAAGAGCTGGTCCCCGGAGAAGAGCCACCCCTCCTCCCGCACCGCCAGCACGACGTTGCCCGGTGTGTGTCCCGGCGACGCCAGGACCTCGACCCCCGCCACCTCCGCGTCTCCCTCGACCAGCTTTTCGGCCTCGAACGTTGGGTAGCGCAGGCCCGTGGGCCAGCGAACGCCGTCCTCCGGGTACTCCGACGACTCCGCTGCCCGCAGCGCCGCCGCCCGTCGCGCCTCGATCCGTTCCCGGACATGCGCGAGTGTCTCGGGTGGTGCACCCGTGCTCTCCGCCCACCCCAGCATCGCCGCCGTCTCCGCGGGCGACTGCAGCAGCGGGCGCGCGGTCAGAGCGGCATCGTCCCTTCCGATCCGCACTGGCGTCCCCACGGCCTGCCACCTGCGCCCCAGTCCCGCGTGGTCGTGGTGCCCGTGCGTCGCAACGACAACGTCCGGCTGCTCGCCCCTGAGCCCCTCCTGCAACGCCTCCCAGGCGCCTGCGAAGTCGGGGCCCGTGTCGACCAGCAGCCGCCCGCCCGCTCGTTTGATCAGGTATACGGTGTTGTCGCCCAGCGGAATCGAGCGTACGTCGGCCATGTCGTCAGTTTGCCACGGGATTCGCGCTGGTCCGGCCCACGCCCTACGATTCCCCCTTCCAGGGGGCCCCCATGACCGATGCCACCACCCGTCTTTCCACGGAGGACGTCAACACCGTCTACGGGGTTGCTTCCGACCTCGGCACGAGCGTCGAGCGCGTGATCGTGGGTAAGAGCGAGGTCGTCCAGCTGGCCCTGGTGGCCCTACTCTGCGAGGGTCACATCCTCTTGGAGGACGTCCCCGGCACTGGCAAGACCACCCTCGCGAAGGCCATCGCGCGTTCCCTCGGCTGCTCCTTCAGGCGCATCCAGTTCACGCCCGACCTCATGCCCTCCGACATCACGGGCATCCACTATTTCGACCAGAAGACCCAGGACTTCGCCTTCCGCGAGGGACCGCTCATCGCCCAAGTCGTCCTCGCAGACGAGATCAACCGCGCCACCCCCCGCACGCAGGCCGCCCTCCTCGAGGCGATGGAGGAGCGCCAGCTCACGGTCGAGGGCGAGACGACCTTCCTGCCCCGCCCCTTCCTCGTCATCGCGACCCAGAACCCGGTCGAGCTCGAAGGTACGTTCCCCCTTCCGGAGGCCCAGCTCGACCGCTTCCTCCTGCGCCTCAAGCTGGGCTACCCCGGCGAGGACGACGAGGACGAGATCCTTGCCCGCCAGGAGCACACCAACCCCCTCGATGCCCTCCAGCCGGTCGTCACCGCGGAGCGGCTTCTTCAGATGGCGGATGCCCTTCAGCGGCTGCACGTCGACCCGGCGATCCGCCGCTACGCCGTCCGCATCGTGCGCGAGACGCGCAACGAGGCCGCCTTCGAGCTGGGCGCCAGCCCCCGCGCCAGCCTCGCCCTCTTCCGCTCCGCCCGCGCCTACGCTGCCATCAACGGCCGCGACTACGTCCTTCCCGACGACGTGAAGGCGATGGCCCCACATGTCCTCCCCCACCGCCTCATCCTCTCCACCCAGACCCGCCTCCGCGGCCGCGAGGTCGAGGACCTCATTGCGGACGTACTCGAACGCGTCCCTGTCCCGATCGAGGACGAGCCCACCTCTGGCGCCGCCGCAAGAACGCCGTCCGCCCGTCCCGCCCCCACCGCCTCGTCCCGCCCAGCCCCAACCGCTTCGTCGTCCGGCGATGAGTCCCCCTGGCAGCGAAGCTGATGTCGCCGTCACTGGCACGCCGGCGGTAGCCCATGGTCTTCCGCGACCTCTGGCTGCTCGCGGGACCGGTCCTGATCGGCGTCGGGGCCGGCACGGGCCAGCCGATGGTCACCGGCATCGGCGTCGTCGTCCTCATCGTGGGCGCGATCAGCCGCCTCTGGGCTCGCTACATCTTCCGGCGCGTACGCGTCCGCAGCAGCCTCAGTGAGGCCCGCGCCTTCCAGGGAGAGCAGGTTGAGCTGCGCTTCGAGATCGAGAACCGGAAACCCCTGCCTCTCCCCTGGTTCGACCTGCGCGTCGCCATCTCCGAGGAGCTCGAAGTCGAGGGCGAGGAGCTCCCCGCGGCATCCGCGCCGGGCCTCAACTGGCTGACCCGGCGGGGCGCCCTCGGCTGGTACGAGCGCAGGCGCTGGCGCATGCAGGTCAGCTCCCGCGAGCGCGGCCAGTTCCAGATCGGCCCCACCCAACTCCACTCGGCCGATATCCTTGGCATCTTCCCTCGCCACCTCGATGCGCCTGAGATGACGCCCTTCATCGCCTATCCGCGCGTCTTCGCCCTCGACGACCTCGGCTTTCCCGCCGACCGCCCTCTTGGCGACTCCAAGGGCCGCAACCGCATCTTCGAGGATCCCCTCCGCATCGCCGGCCTCCGCGACTATGAGCCCGGTGACCCCCTCCGCCGCATCGACTGGAAGGCCACCGCCCGCCACGGCGAGCTCCAGTCGCGCGTCTATGAGCCCTCCGCCGTCCAGCACCTCTACGTCCTCCTCAACATCGACACCCTTGAGCACTCCTGGGAGGGCTACCTGAAGGACGATCTCGAGCGCACGGTCTCCATGGCGGCATCGCTCGCCGTCTGGGCAACCGGCCGCCGCTACGCCGTCGGCCTCCTCGCGAACGGCTCGCTCCCCAACTCCGACCGCCCCATCCGCCTCCCGCCCTCCCGCGCCCGCACCCAGCTCCCGCGCATCCTTGAGACCCTCGCCGTCGTGCAGCCCCTCACGATGGGGGATCTCGCGGGCCGCCTCCGGCGCGAGGCGAGCCGCCTCCCCCTCGGCTCTACCCTCATCCTCGCCGCCGCCTTCATCCCCGACGAGCTCGCCGAGGCCATGCGGCGGCTGCAGGACGAGGGCTACCGCGTCGCCGTTGTCGTCACCTCCGACCGTGTCGATCTCGACAAGCTCACGGGCCTGCCCGTCCGCGTCACGGGACGCCGCTTCGAGGCAAGCGAGGTGCTCGTGTGATCCGTCGCGCCGCCCTCGTATTACTGCTCGGCGCCGAGGCGCTCGCCTTCTACACCATCGGCGAGGTCTTCATGCGCATCTTCCCCGAGCCCGGGAACGAGCTCGTGAGCGCACCCGGCTTCGTCGTCATCGCCTTTGTCTCCTTCTTCGCCCCTGCCGTGCTCGACTGGTTCGGCGTCGGGGCCGGCAAGCGGGCATTGGCGGTTGGGGTGGTCGGCCTCCTGCTCCTGTACGGCGCCCTCCGCCTCCAGTACGCGGGCGACCTGGCCCTCTGGGACTTCGGCTGGCTGTCCGACTTCGTCATCCGCACCGGGACCATCAAGGAGTGGATCCCGGCCGTCATGACGAGCAGTTTCCTCCTCGTCCTTCTGTGGGCATGGGCGGCCTGGCGCTCGCGCAGCGGCGTCTGGATCGAGAACGCCCCCCGCTCCCTCGCTGCTCCGTTCGCGCTCGTCACCCTGGCCCTCCTGCTCACGGCCCCAAGCGAGCAGGCCGATGTCGTCACCCGCGGCGGCGTCGTCTTCTACGGGGTGGCGCTGGCGGCCCTCGCCTGCTCCCAGCTCTCCCAGAGTGGCTCCAGCATGGGCAGTCTCCGCTCCGGGAGCGTGACCACGGCCCTGCTGGTCGGAACCGCCGCCTTCGCCGTCCTTGGCGTGCTCCTTGTTGGCGTCCTCCTCGAGCCACTCATCGATGTCCTCTCGGAGCCCGCATCAGCCGTCGGTAGGGCCATTGCCTGGTTCCTGACGTACGCGCTCTTTATTCCGATTGCCTGGGTGCTCACGAACTTCTTCGAGTTCGTCCTCTGGCTGCTGGGGGCCGACGGCAATTCCGAGCCGCCACAGATTGAAGTGCCGGTTCCCCCGGAGACAGAAGGAGGCGAGGGCCAGGTGGCTGATGGGGACTCGCTCGCCGCTCGTGCCGCCCGTTACACCCTGGCGGGGGGAACCATCTTCCTCGGCGTTGCCGCTGTGGCCGCGTTGATCTTCATCCTCGCCGTGCTCCGCCGGCGCGCCGGCGACCGTGGCCTGGACGCCTCCGAGTCGGAGGCTGTCGGCAGTCTGGGCGAAGACCTGCGCGGCGCCGCTCGCAACCTCCTTCGCCGCGAACGCCGTCGCGAAGCCGCGGGAGAAGGCGTCACGCGCCTCTACCTCGAAGTGCTCGAATCCGCCCGCAGGGAAGGAAGGGCCCGACGCGAGGGCCAGACCCCGCACGAGTTCGCGCCCGTCCTCGTTTCGACCTTCCATCAGGACGTCACGGACGAGATCACCGCCGCCTTCGAATACGCGCGCTACTCCGGCCGTCCCCCCGACGAATCGACCCTCTCCGACCTCCGCCGCCGCTGGGAGAGCCGCGACTAGCGCTCGTTCCGCAGCAGCGCCCACCCCTTCCCGTGTTCCGCCACCCGCGGGACTTGCGCCGAGGTGTCCTCGCGCGCCGCGAAGGCGATGTCCGCGCCCAGCCCGAGGGCCTTCAGACCCTGGGCATGGTGCGCCCCCGCGATCAGGCGCGCGCTCCGATCCGTCTGTTGGGGCAGCCCCGGCGCGATCCAGTCCTCGTAGCCGGTGAGTCCCGCGGCTACTCCCGCTGCATCTCCCAGTTCCAGCCCCGGGCTCTCCCTCGAGATGAGCTGCACCAGCCTCGCCGCCGCTGCGAAGTCCTCCAGCGCGAAGCGCTTGCCTCCCGAGTTGCCCGCGCACACCAGCGCCACCCGGTCGAATCCGGCCCCCCAGCGCGCTGCCGCCCCGGCGTTCGAGAACGCCGCCGTCGCCACCGCCCCCCCGCCCGCCGACCCGCAAATCGCGCGCGTCCCGTTCGTCGTAAAGAGCACCGCCCCCTTGTCCCGAACCTCGAGCGTCGCCGCCTCGGCCGGCGAGTTGCCGTAGTCGAAGCCTTCCGGCGGAAGACCGCCCACCTCCCCGAACAGGACTCGTCCCTCCGACCTCGCCCGTTCCCGCGCCGCCTCGATGTCATCGACGACGAGGAGGTCCGCGAGGCCGCCCTCGAACAGCGTCGCGATTGTCGTCGTTGCGCGGAGCACGTCGATGACGAGGAAGGCGTCGGCCTCTATCGCCTCCGCCTCCGAAGGCAGCAACGCCACTTCGAGTCGCTTGGTCATGGGCGCAGCATGCCCGCTGGACCGTTCGTGCGCACCCTCGGCGAGCGGCGGCAAGCCGGTCGAGGCCGTATGCTTGACGGGATGGACCCGCGACCCGTCGGCATGTTCGATTCCGGCGTCGGCGGGCTCAGTGTTTTCCGCGAATTCCGCCGCCTCGCCCCCCGCGAACGCACCGTCTACTTCGCCGATACCGCGTACTTCCCCTACGGCCCCCGCGACCCGGGCGAGGTGCGCAAGCGTGCCTTCGCCATCGCCCACAGGCTGGTCGAAGCGGACGCCAAGCTCATCGTCGTCGCCTGCAACACCGCTTCGGCCGCTGCCGTCGCCGACCTTCGCCAGCTCTTCGACCTGCCCTTCGTCGGCATGGTGCCCGCCGTGAAGCCGGCGGCGCGCGCCTCCCGCAGCGGACGCGTCGCCATCCTCGCCACGCCCGGCACCTTCGACGGTGACCTCTACGCCAGCGTCGTCGACGAGTTCGGCACGGGCGCCGCCATCGACCGCGTGGTCGGCCACGACCTCGCCGAGCTGGTCGAACGCGGCGAAATCGACACGCCGGTCGCCCGCGAGGCCGTCCGCTCCGTTCTCGCCAGTCCCGTCGCCAAAGGCGCCGATATCGTCGTGCTCGGCTGTACCCACTACGAATTCCTCGCCCCTGCCATCACCGCCGAGTTCCCCGGCGTGTCCGTCCTCGGCACGGGCGAGCCGGTCGCCAGGCGCGCCTGCGACCTCCTCCGGGAGCTCGACCTGGAAGCGGCCCCCGATGCCACGGGCGCCCTCGACCTGATCGTCTCGGGCAACCGCGAAGCCTTCCTCGAAACACTGCCGAGGCTCGGCTTCGCTCCCAGTGAGCAGGCGGCGGAGGCCCAGTGATGACGTCCTACGTCGAACGCCTTGCCCACCGCAGCCGCGAGGTCGGCAGCTACGTCTGCGTCGGCCTCGATCCCCCGGGCGACACGCCGATCGGGGAAGTCGCCGACCGCAACCGCCGTCTCATCGCGGCGACGGCCCCCTACGCCGCTTGCTTCAAGCCCAACCTCGCCTTCTACGAGCAGTTCGGCATCCCCGGCCTGCGCGCCCTCGAAGAAACCCTCCAGGCCATCCCCGACGGAATCCCCGTCATCGCCGACGCCAAGCGTGGCGACATGGGGAACACGGCCGCCGCCTACGCCCGCGCCCTCTTCGAGGTCTGGGGCTTCGACGCCGCCACCGTGAATCCCTTTCAGGGTCAGGATGCCGTACAGCCCTTCCTCGACTACGAGGACCGGGGCGTCTACCTCCTCTGCCGCACCTCCAACCCCGGCTCCGCCACCATCCAGAACGCCACGCTCGCCGCTGGCGAACCCCTGTACGAACGCCTCGCCGCCGAGATGCCCACCTGGAGCGCGAACGTCGGTCTCGTCGTCGGCGCCACCGCGCCTGCCGAGCTCGCACGCGTGCGCGAGCTGGCCCCGCGAGCGACCCTGCTCGTCCCCGGCGTGGGCGCGCAGGGCGGGGATCCGGCCGAGGTCGTGGCCGCGACGAAGGCTGAGTACGGACTGATGGTCGTGAACGCCTCCCGCAGCATTGCCAACGCTCCCGACCCCGGCGGTGCCGCGCGGGAGCTGCGCGACGCCCTCAACGCCCCCGCCCCGTGAACGACGAGGTAGCCGTGGGCGACGTCTGGCGGATGCGCCGCCGCCACCCCTGTGGCGGCTGGGAGTGGCGCGTCTACCGCGTCGGCGCCGATATTGGCCTCGTCTGCCTTGAGTGCGGACGCCGCGTCATGCTCGAGCGCCGCCGCTTCGAGCAGCGCGCGAAGTCGCGGGTCTCCGCCGCCTCGTGAGCGCCGCCCCCGCCTGGGAGGACGTCGCCGAGCCTGCGCCGCCCCCTGCTCTCCTCCAGCAGCTCCCGTTCCGCCGCCTCAGCACCTCCCGCTTCTTCTCCCGCATCGCCCAGAACGCCCTCAATCTCGCACTCGTCCTCCTCGTTCTCGACGCCACCGGCAAGGCCTTCTACACCAGCCTCCTCGTCCTCGCCCTCGTCGTGCCCATGATGGTCGCGGGCATCATCGCCGGCGTTGCCGCCGACGCCATCCCCCGCCGCCTCATCGTCGCCCTCGGCAACCTCGCTCGCGCTGCCGTCTGTATTGCCTACATCGTCGAACCCGGTGGATCCGGAACGCTCTATGTCGTCGCTGTGGCCCTCGCCGTCGTCGCGCCCTTCGTCGCGGCCGCCGAGGGTTCGATCCTCCCCTCGATCGTCACCCGTGGGGAGCTGGCCCGCGCGAACGCTATCGGCCAGGCGGTGGGAGGCGCCGCCCAGATCGTCGGGTTCGCGGTGCTCACGCCCGTCGTCCTGCGCGTCTTCGAGCGCGCGGACGTGCTTTTCGGGATCGTCGCCGCGCTGTTCGTGATCGCCGCCGTCGAGGCCGTTCGCATCGGTCCCGTGGCCCGCACGCGCGAGGAACCCGATGTGTTCCCTCCCGCCCCGTTCGACCCCGCCCCCGATGCCGCCGCTATCGGCGCCGTGCCCGAGGCGGTCCCCCCGCAACCCACGGACGGCGCGTCCTGGTGGCAGGCCGGCTGGCGCGCCATGCGCCGCGACCCCGCCGTTTTCAAGGCCGCCATCGAGCTCACCCTGATCACGATGATGCTCATCATCCTCGGCGGGCTCATCCCAACCTACATTCGCGACGTCCTCGAGCTTCCCTTCGAGATCGGCGCCCTTGTCCTGACGCCCGCCGCCATCGGCGTCATCGTTGGCCTGCGCGTCGCCGGGCCGCTGGCGCACCACCTTCCGCACGGCCTTCTCAGCTCCGTCGGATTTGCCGCCTTCACGGGCCTGCTGCTCGCCCTCGCCTTCGTCAACGAGGAAGCGACCTTCCTCGCCGGCTACGGCGCCTTCGCCTGGCTCGACGACGTCAATCTCGGGGACTTCGACGGCGGCGCCCTGCTCGCGATGCTGACCGTGCTGCCCCTCGGATTCGCCTACGCGAACGTGAGCGTCGCCGCCCAGACCGTCCTCAACGACCGCGTGCCGCTCGCTCTCCAGGGACGCGTGGTCGCGACGCAGGGGGCGATGGCGGCGCTGGCCGCGTCCCTCCCGGTCCTGGGCGCCGGCGCCCTCGGTGACTGGCTCGGCGTGCAGCCCGTCATGGCCATCCTCGCCGTCAGCATCGCCGCCGCCACCGTCGTCAATCTCCGATCCTGACCGGCGACGCGCCTTGCCGCCCCTCGCCGCCCCCACCTATCATCGAGCCGATCGAGCCGGAACCTTCCGGCGGGGGGTGGGACATGCGCGAGATGAGCATCGAGAGCATCCGTCTCTCGCTGAACAGCTACCAGCGCATCGCCATCCTTCGCGAGAAGGAGACCGATCGCTACCTCACCATCTGGATCGGCCCGTACGAGGCCGAGAGCATCTCCCTCCGCCTCCACGATGTCACCCCGCCCCGTCCCCAGACCCACGACCTGCTCTGCAACGTCATCGAGCAGCTCGGCGGGAAGGTGCAGTACATCCTCCTGAACGACCTCGCCCGCGACACCTACTACGCCCGCATCGTCCTTGATGTGAACGGCGACGCCGTCGAGATCGATTCCCGGCCTTCCGATGCCATCTCCCTCGCCGTCCGCACCGGCTCCCCCATCTATGCCGAAGAGGCTGTCCTCGACCAGGGCGGCGAGATCATCCGCGACGGCGACGACCAGGAGGGCGTCGAGCGCGAGCCGGAGAAGCCCGTCGATCCCGCCGAGCTGGAGCGCCTTGGGCCGTTCAGGGACTTTATCGAAGGGCTCGATCTCAGCGGGTTCGACGATCCGCAGAAGTAACCGTGGCGAGGCCCCTATCGCCGCTTGCGCATCTCTTCACAATCACCCTATGATCCCCGCGGTTTGAGCGCGGTCATGGCAAAGCCTGAGCGTGGCGGATGGATAGCGCCAACCGCTTACCTCATGGGGGCAGGCTGGTATTTCGCCACCTGCATCGTCGTCGGAATCGTGCTTGGACTCTGGCTCGATGACCTTACCGGGCTTGAGCCGCTCTTCATCCTCCTGGGGATAGTCCTGGGACTGACTCTGGCCATCGGTGGCGGAATCCGCATGCTTCTCCCCTTCATGAAACGCTTTGGCGGTGGCGCCAACGGCGCCAACGGCGGTAGCGAGTGAGAAGGTTCAGGCTCCCCCTCATCATCATCGCGGCGCTCGCGTGGGTCGTCGTCGGCCTGATCGTCGCCCGCGGCCCCCAGCCCGAGATCATCGTTCCCGCCGAGGTCATTACCAAGGTCGGCTTCCTCAACATCTCCAACACGATGATCTCCGCCTGGGCGGCGATGTTCATCCTCCTCGTCGGCTGCTTCCTCGCGACCCGCACCATGAAGCTCATCCCGACGGGGGCCCAGAACTTCGTCGAGTCCATCATCGAATTTCTGATGGGTCAGCTGGAGGACATCGCAGGCTCGGCGAACGCCCGCCGCTTCTTCCCCGTCATTGCCACCTTCTTCATTTTCATCCTCCTCGCCAACTGGATGGGCCTCCTCCCCTTCTTCAACGCCATCGGCAAGACCGAGGACATCGGCGTCGAAATCTTCCACTACATCGAGGAGCACCACGAAGATCACGAGCCCTTCAAGGAGGAGATCGCGCACTCTTCCGGCTGGCTCGTGGACAACGTCGGAATCGGACTCGTCCTGCCCAACGCCAACGACGCTCACTTCGAGATGGGCGCCGACGCCGCCACCCCCGTCTCCGCCGAGGAAGCCCTGGACAGGTATATCGTCTTCCTCGCCGAGACCTTCACCGACTTCGAGGCCGAAGGGGGCGACGGCCACGGCCCCGCCGAGGTCACCCCCGAGATGCTGACGGCGGCCGTCGCTGCCCTCAACGCCGACCCCGACGCGCCAAAGCTCCTCCCGGCCAGCGAGAAGCACGCCGTCCCGAGCGCCGCCCTCGGCGACGACCTCGTCGTGAGCGGCATCGACTTCCCCGGCCAGAAGCTGGCCCTCATCATCCCGCTCTTCCGCTCCGTCTACAGCGACGTCAACAACACGATCGCGCTCGCCCTCATCTCGTTCGTCATGGTCGAGTTCTGGGGCCTGCGCACCCTCGGGTTCAGCTACCTCGGGAAGTTCTTCAACTTCAGCGGCTTCATCCCCTTCTTCGTCGGCATCCTCGAGCTGCTTTCGGAGTTCATCCGCATCGTCAGCTTCGCCTTCAGGCTTTTCGGGAACATCTTCGCCGGGGAGGTGCTCATATTAATGCTCACCTTCCTGCTGCCCTTCCTCATCGTCGACATCATTTATGGCCTGGAGCTCTTCGTCGGCTTCATCCAGGCCGCGGTCTTCGCACTCCTCACGCTCGTGTTCGCCGTCATGGCGGTCGAGCACCACGACGAGGAGCACGGCGACCACGAAGGCGAAGCCGGCCACGACGACATGGAATCCCAGGGGACCCCGGGGCAGTAGCCCCGCCCCTTCGAACAGCGCTCCCCGCGGAGGCGGGGAGCAAAACACGGGAGGAACCACCAACCATGGGAGCACTCGACCTTCTCTTCCTGCTCGCGCTTGATGCCGACGGCGCCAAGGCCATCGGCGCCGGCATCGCCATGGGCCTCGGCGCCCTTGGCCCCGCCATCGGCATCGGCATGCTCGTGGGACGCGCGATGGAGGCCCTCGGCCGCAATCCCGAGGCCCGCGCTTCGATCCAGACGAACATGATTCTGGGCGTCGCCTTTGCCGAGGCCATCGGCATCTACGCGCTGCTCACCGCCATCATCATCGCGTTCGTCATCTAGCCCGGCGGAAACGCCAATCGGGAAGAAGGGAGCTCGCGATGGGCGAGGCTTTCACCGCTCTCGGTATTAATCTGCCGCAGTTGATCGCGCAGATCGCGAACTTCGTGGTTCTGCTCCTCATCCTGCGCTTCACCCTCTACAAGCCGGTCCTGCGCATGCTCGACCAGCGTCGCGAGCGCATCGCCGAGGGCCTCGGCGCCGCCGAACAGGCGCGCGCCGAAGCCTCCGACGCACAGGAGCGCATCGAGGCCCAGCTTGCCGAGGCCCGCGGACAGGGTCAGGAGATCGTGGCCAACGCCCAGCAGGTGGCGGCCCGGATCCAGGACGAAGCCCGCCAGCAGGCGGAACGCGACCGCGAGGCAGCCGCCGAGCGCTCGGTCCAGGAAATCCAGTTGGAGCGTGACCGTGCCATCGCCGACCTCCGCGCGGAGTTCGCCGAGATCACCGTCACCGCCGCCGAGCGCGTCATCCGTCAGTCCCTCGACGAGGATGCCCACCAGCGCATCATCGAAGAGACCCTGGCCGAGTCCGACCTCGGGGAGCGCAGCTAGATGGCCGACAGGCAGGCGGCAAAGCGCTACGCACAGGCGGCCTTCGCCATCGCTCGCGATGGCGATGCGATCGCCCAGTGGCGCGCCGACCTCGACGACGTCGCCGCCGTCCTGGCGGACTCTGACGCCGCGAGCTGGTTCGCCGCCCCTCGTGTCGCCGTCGCCGAACGCCAGGCAGCCGCTGAACGCGCCCTCGAAGTCGGGCCGCTCGCGTTGAACCTCGCCAGGCTGCTCATCGCCAAGGGGCGCACCCTGGAGGCCCGCGAGGTCGCGGACGCCTTCAACCGTCTCGCCGACGAGCACGAGGGCCTCGCGCAGGCCGAGATCACCACTGCCGTCCCCTTGCAGGACGACCAGGTCGCCGCCATGGAGCAGCGTCTGGGCGAGGCTCTGGGAAAGCAGATCACCGCCACCGCCGCTGTCGATTCCGACATCATCGGTGGCGTCGTCCTCCGCATCGACGACCATCTCATCGATGGCAGCGTGCGCAGCCGTCTACGGCGGCTGCGCCAGGAGCTGAGCGGCGCCTAGGGCCGCACCACACAAGAGGGAACCACTATGGCCGTTCGCGCCGAAGAGATTGCATCCATCCTCCGCGAGCAGATCGAGCAGTTCGAGGCTCCGTCGGTCGCGACCGACGTTGGTGTCGTCATCGAAGCCGGCGACGGCGTCGCCCGCGCGCATGGCCTCACGAACGCTCGCTACTCCGAGCTGCTCGAGTTCCCCAACGGCACCATGGGTCTCGCCCTCAACCTCGAGGAAGAGTCAGTCAGCGCCGTCGTCCTCGGCGACTACGAGGACATCAAGGAAGGCGACGAGGTGCGCGCCACCGGCCGCATCATCGAGGTGCCCGTCGGCGACGAGCTCATCGGCCGCGTCGTCGATGCCCTCGGGAACCCCATCGACGGCAAGGGCCCGATCGGCTCGACCAAGACCCGACCGGTCGAGCGCATCGCCCCCGGCGTCACCCTCCGCCAGAGCGTCGATACGCCCGTCCAGACCGGCATCAAGGCCATCGACTCGATGATCCCCATCGGCCGCGGCCAGCGCGAGCTCATCATCGGCGACCGCTCCACCGGCAAGAGCGCGATCGCACTCGACACCATCATCAACCAGAAGGGCGGCGACCTCGTCTGCATCTACGTCGCCATCGGCCAGAAGGCCGGCAAGGTCGCCCAGGTGCTCGGCCAGCTCGAAGAGTACGGCGCCATGGAGCACACCATCATCGTCGCCGCCGGCGCCTCCGAGTCGGCTGCCCTCCAGTACCTCGCTCCCTACGCCGGTTGCGCCATGGGCGAGGAGATCATGGAAAGCGGGCGCGACGCGCTCATCATCTACGACGACCTGAGCAAGCACGCCTGGGCCTACCGCCAGATTTCGCTGCTCCTCCGCCGTCCTCCCGGGCGCGAGGCGTACCCCGGCGACGTCTTCTACCTCCACAGCCGCCTGCTCGAGCGCGCGGCCAAGCTGGAGGCGGGCGGCTCGCTCACGGCCCTCCCCATCATCGAGACCCAGGCCAACGACGTGTCGGCCTACATCCCCACCAACGTCATCTCTATCACCGATGGCCAAATCTACCTGGAGCCGGACCTCTTCAACGCGGGCATTCGCCCCGCCCTCAACGTCGGCCTCTCCGTGAGTCGCGTGGGCGGCTCCGCTCAGACGCGCGCCATGCGCTCCGTCGCCGGGCGGCTCAAGCTCGACCACGCCCAGTTCCGCGAGCTTCAGGCCTTCGCCCAGTTCGGCACCAGCGACCTCGATGCCGCTACCCAGCGGCAGCTCGAGCGCGGCCTGCGCGCGAACGAGGTGCTCAAGCAGCCCCAGTTCGCGCCCCTGAACCTGGCCGAGGAGGTCGCCGTCATCTTCGCCCTCACCAACGGGCTGCTCGATGACGTGCCCACCGAGAAGATTGCCGATTTCGAGGCCGCCTTCACCGGCTACCTCTCCAGCAACAAGCCTGACCTCGCCTCCCGCATCGAGTCCGAGCGCACCATCAGCGACGAGACCGATCAGGAGCTGCGGGACGCCGTCGCCGAGTTCAAGGAGACCGTCCCCTACTAGGGAGCGCCATGCCCACCATCCAACAGCTCCGCCGCCGCATCGGGACGGTACGAAATACGTCCAAGATCACGAACGCGCTCCAGCTCGTGGCCGCTTCCAAGATGCGCCGTGCCCAGGAGCGGGCCACCGAGGGCCGCCCCTACGCGGAGAAGATCCAGCTCGTGCTCTCCTCCCTCGCCTCCACCGCCCCCGGCCGCGGCGAGGACGGCGACACCGAGGAGTCCCACCCCTTCCTCACCCAGCGCCCCGTCGAGAACGTCGGCATTCTCCACGTCACCCCCGACCGGGGGCTCTGCGGCGCCCTCAACGCCAACCTCAACAACAGCGCCGGCGGTTTCGTCGGCGAGGCCGAGGTGCCCACCGCCATCGTCGCCGTCGGCCGCAAGGGCCGGGACTTCTTCGTCCGCTCCCGCCAGAACGTCGCCGCCGAGTTCACCGAGCTCGGTGACTACCCCGCCCTCACCGACACCAGCGTCATCGCGCGTCTCGTCATGGACGACTACTTGTCGGGCAACGTCGACCAGGTCTTCATCAGCTTTGCCGAGTTCGTCAGCACGGTGAACCAGCGGCCGGTCGTGCGCCGTCTCCTTCCCGTCGAGCCCCCCACCGCCGAGGACGAGGCGGAGGCCGAGGCCTTCCGGCAGGAGTACATCTTCGAGCCCGACCCCGGCCAGGTCTTCGAGCGCCTCCTGCCCCGCTACGTCGAGATGCAGGTCCACGCCGCCATCCTCGAGTCGGCCGCGTCCGAGCAGTCGGCCCGCATGGTCGCCATGAAGAACGCGACCGACAACGCCAACGAGATCGAGCGCGAGCTCACCCTCACCTACAACAAGGCCCGCCAGGAGGAGATCACCACCCAGCTCCTCGACATCGTCGGTGGCGCCGAGGCCGTCAATGAGTGACGCGTCCCCCTTCGCTGCGGTCATCTTCGACATGGACGGTGTCCTGGTCGATGGCGAGCCCTTCTACTACGGCGCGGCGACGGCGGTGCTTGCCGAGGACGGCATCACGTTCCCCCTCGACGACTACAAGAAGTACATGGGGACGAAGTCCGGCTGGAACGAGTTCGTCCACGACCTCGGCCTGCCGCGCCCGGCCTCCTACTACCGGGATCGCTGCTCCGCGCTTGTCGCGGAGGCCTACGCCTCCGTCGAGGTCGCCCTCCCCGGCGCCGTCGAGCTTGTGCGTGGCCTGAAGGCGATCGGCCTGCCCCTGGCGGTCGCTTCCTCGTCGCACCGTGCGAACGTCGAGGTCTGCCTGGAGCGACTCGGAATCGTCGATGCCTTCGACGCGATCGTCGCCGGAAACGACATTACCCACGGCAAGCCCCTCCCGGACATCTACCTCCGCGCCGCCGGACTCCTCGGCGTCGCCCCGCGCGATTGCCTCGCCATCGAGGACGCCCCCGCCGGCATCAATGCGGCGCACGCCGCCGGTATGACCTGCTGGGCCGTCCGTACCGAGTACACGAGCGGACTCCCCCTCCCCGACCCGGACCGCGACCTTGAGTCGCTCACCGAGATCGACCTCGCCGACATCGCGGGGGTGCCCGCATGAGCGAGCTCGTCCTGCGCGAGGACCACGACGGCGTGGCTACCCTCAGCCTCAACCGCCCCGAGGCGCTCAACGCCCTCAACGTCCCGATCTTCACCGAGCTGCGCGAGCACGTCACCGCCATCGCCGACGAGACCGACTCCGTCGGGTGTGTCGTGTTGCGGGGTGAAGGCCGCGCGTTCAGCGCTGGCAACGACCTCAAGGCCCTCGGCACGCCCGCGCCCGAGCCCTACTACCAGGCCGAGACCATCGACATGATCGAGGCGCTGCCTCAGCCGGTCATCGCCTCCGTACGCGGCGCCTGCTACACCGGCGCCCTCGAGCTCATGCTCGCCGCCGACCTCTGCATCGCCGGCGAATCGGCGATCTTCTGCGATAGCCACGGCGAGTGGGCGCTCACGCCCCTCTGGGGCCTCACCCAGCGCCTCCCCCGCCGCATTGGCCCCCTCCTCGCCAGGGAGATGATGTACACCGCCCGCCGCGTCGACGCCCACGAGGCCGTCCGTATAGGCCTCGCCAACCGCGTCGTCCCCGATGCCGAGCTCGACGAGGCAGCGGCTGAGATGGCCGCCCAGATCGCAGGCAACTCGTGGCACACGCTGCGCGCCGACAAGCGGCTACTCAACGAGGGCCTGAACTACTCCTACCCCGAAGGCCTCGCCTTCGAACGTCGAACCAGCCCCGGCGCGGGGCCCGAACTGGCGGAGCGCCTCGAGCGCTTCCGCTCCAAATCCTGAGCAACCTCAGAAGGAGCCCCATCATGGTCACTGCCGCTACCGCCGAGGGACGCATCGTCCAGATCATCGGCACCGTGATCGACATCGAGTTCCCGCCCGACCAGCTGCCCCCCATCTACAACGCCCTCCGCATCGACCGTGGCGACGGCACCGACCTCATCGTCGAGGTCCAGCAGCACGTCGGGAACAACTGGGTACGCGCCCTGGCCATGGACTCAACCGACGGCCTCACCCGCGGCATGGCCGCCGTCGATACGGGCCAGGCCATCGCCGTTCCCGTCGGCGAGGAAGCGCTGGGGCGCATGTTCAACGTGCTCGGCGACCCCATCGACGACCTCCCCGTTCCCGATGAGGCCCCCCGCTGGCCCATCCACCGCGAGCCCCCCTCCTTCGAGGACCAGGAGACCCAGCCCTCCATCCTTGAGACGGGCATCAAGGTCATCGACCTCATCGCCCCCCTCGTGCGCGGTGGCAAGGTTGGCCTGTACGGCGGCGCCGGCGTCGGCAAGACCGTCATCATCCAGGAGCTCATCTCCAACATTGCCCGTGAGCACGGCGGCTTCTCCGTCTTCGCCGGCGTGGGCGAGCGCTCCCGCGAGGGCAACGACCTCTGGAACGAGATGAAGGAGTCGGGCGTGCTCCCCCGCATGTCCATGGTCTTCGGCCAGATGAACGAGCCCCCCGGCGTCCGCCTCCGCGTCGCCCTCAGCGGCCTCACCATGGCCGAGTACTTCCGCGACGAGCAGGCCCGCGACGTCCTCTTCTTCGTCGACAACATCTACCGCTACACCCTCGCCGGCATGGAAGTCTCCGCCCTTCTCGGGCGTATGCCCTCCGCCGTCGGCTACCAGCCCACCCTCTCCACCGAGATGGGCGACCTCGAGGAGCGCATCACCTCCACCAAGAAGGGCTCGATCACGTCGTTCCAGGCCATCTACGTGCCCGCCGACGACTACACCGACCCCGGTGTCGCCACGACCTTCGGCCACCTCGACGCCGTCGTCGCGCTCGAGCGCTCCCTCGCCGAGCAGGCCCTCTACCCCGCCATGGACCCCCTCACCTCCTTCTCCCGCGCGCTCGAGCCGCGCATCGTCGGCGAGGAGCACTATGAGGTGGCTCGCGAGGTGCAGGGCGTCCTCCAGCGCTACAAGGACCTGCAGGACATCATCGCCATCCTCGGCATCGACGAGCTCTCCGACGAGGACAAGCTCACCGTCGCCCGCGCCCGCAAGCTCCAGCGCTTCCTCACGCAGCCCTTCTTCGTCGGTGAGACGTTTACGGGCCGCGAGGGCCGCTATGTCTCCATCCGCGACACCGTGCGCGGCTTCAAGGAGATTCTCGACGGCCAGCACGACGGCCTCCCCGAGCAGGCCTTCTACATGAAGGGCTCCATCGAAGAGGCTGTCGAAGAAGGCCAGCGCCTGAGCGAGGAAGGCTAGTGCCGCTCTTCGTCGAAATCGTCACCGCTGAGCGTGTCGTCCGCACCGAAGAGGACGTCGAGGTGCTCATCGCCCCCGGAAGCGAGGGGCAGCTCGCGATCCTGCCTCGCCACGCCCCGCTGATGACGACGCTCGACTACGGCGAGCTCATCTTCCGGCGCGGCAACGAGGAGTCCTCGTTTGCCATCGGCGGCGGCTTCCTCGAGGTGCACAGCAACCATGTCACCGTTCTCGCCGACCAGGCCGAGGCCGCCGAGGACATCGACGTGGATCGCGCCGAGCTGGCCCGCCGCCGCGCCGAGGAGCGGCTCGCCGGCGCCCGCGAAGAAGGCGTCAGCGAGGCCGATCTCGCCCGCGCCCAGGCCGCCATGCAGCGCGCTCTCCTGCGGCTGCGCGTCGCCGAGCGCCGCCGCCGGCGCCCCGGCCCGCCCATGCCCGGAGGCTAGGCCGCGGGCCTACTGACCCTGCGTGCGGTGCGTCTTCCGCTCGGTGAGGCTGATCAGGTTGCCGTCCGGGTCGAGGTAGCGTGCCTCCCGGCCCCACGGCGCCACGTACGGCGCGCGGTCGACCCGCGCGCCCATCCCGACAAGCCGCTCGTGCGCGGCGTCAAGGTCCTCGACGAAGAGGCCAAGGGCGGGCTCACTCGGCGCTTCCTTCGGAAACAGGGCGAAGTGGAAGTACGGGTCGTGCCACGAAATCTCCTCGTGGCGCGGGTCGTCGTTGGGCTGCAGGTCGATGCCGAGGCCATCCTGGTAGAACCGCGCCGAAGCCTCCAGGTCTTCGACGTGAAAGGCGGCAAAGCAGGGGTCGAATCTCCGTCACGGTTCCCCTCCGGACTCTGGAGGATACCCAGACCGGCGCGCGCTGGCCGGGCCACCACGACGACCCCCTCTCGATTGCGGCAGATTCGGCCTCTCCCCATACTGAAACCCGGATGGATGCAAGCCGCGGGCACGGCTCCCGCTACCAGGTGCGCGGTGGCGCTGTTCTCAACGGGTCCGTGCGCATCTCCGGCTCGGCCAACGCGGCTCTCGCCTCGATGTGCGCCGCCCTCCTCACCGACGAGACCGTCGTCCTCGAGAACGTCCCCGCCGTCTCCGATATCGACTCCCTCGCGGGCCTGCTCGCGCACCTCGGCGCCACTGTCGAACGCCCCGAGCCCAACCGCGTCGAGATCAACGCCTCGAGGGTCGGCACCCTCGAGGCCCCCATCGACCTTGTCTCGGAGAACCGCGCTTCCTTCCAGGTGATGGGTCCGCTTCTTGCCCGCCACGGCTTCGCCGCCCTCCCGCCCCCCGGCGGCGACGTCATCGGCCAGCGCCCCATCGCCGTCCACCTCGACGGCTTCGTGGCGATGGGCGCCGCCATCGACCGCGTCGGCGAGCACTACCAGGCCCGCGCACCGCGGGGCCTCGCCGGAACCCGCGTCTTCGCCGACTACCCCTCCGTCTCCGGAACCCAGAACCTCATGCTCGCCGCCACCCTCGCTCGGGGCGAGACAACCATCATCAACGCCGCCACCGAGCCCGAGGTCCAGGCCCTCGCTGCCCTGCTCAACTCGATGGGCGCGCGCATCTCCGGCGTCGGCACCCAGGTCTTCGCGATCGAGGGCGTCGAGCGCCTCCACGGCACGACCTTCGCCCTCGTACCCGACCGGATTGAGGCAGGCACCTTCGCCATCGCCGCCGCCATGACCCACGGCGACGTCGAGCTCGTCGACGCCCCCGTGGCCGTGATGGACGCCCTCATCACGAAGCTCCGCGCCGCCGGCGCCACCGTCGAGGCGCGCGAGGGCTCCCTGCGCGTCGCCGCAGGTGGGCGACTCTCACCGGTCGGCTTCCAGGCCCTCCCCTACCCGGGCCTCCCTACCGACCTGCACGCCCCCATGGGCGCCCTCCTCACCCAGGCCGACGGTGTCTCCATCATCCACGAGCGCGTCTTCGACAACCGCATGCTCTACGTCGATGAGCTCCGCAAGATGGGCGCCGAGATCATCAGCACCGGCTCCTCTGCCATCGTCAGCGGTCCTACGCCCCTCCACGGCGCCCGCGCCCGCGCCCTCGACGTGCGCGCCGGCGCCGCCGTCCTCCTCGCCGCCCTCGCCGCCAGCGGCACCACCGTCATCGACGACATCTACCACCTCGACCGCAAGTACGAGCGCCTCGACGAAAAGCTGCGCGGCCTCGGCGCCGAGCTGGAACGGGTGTAGTCCGGATGGCGTTTGGCTTCCTCTCGAACACGCGCGCCGGCATCGACCTCGGCACCGCCAACATCCTCGTCTTCGTGCAGGGACAGGGCATTGTCGTGAACGAGCCATCGGTCGTTGCACGACATAATCGGGACGACGCCATCGTCGCCGTCGGCGCCGAGGCCCGCATGATGCAGGGCCGCACACCCGGCGCCCTCAGCATCATCCGCCCCATGCGCGAGGGCGTCATCGCCGACTACCTCACGACCGAGGCGATGATGCGCTACTTCATCGGCGTGGTGACCGGCCGCTTCAACCTCATCCGCCCCGAGATCATGGTGACTGTCCCCGCCGGCGTGACCAGCGTCGAGCAGCGCGCCGTGCGCGATGCCGCCGAGCAGGCCGGCGCCCGCCGCCCCGCCCACCTCGTCCCCGAGCCCCTCGCAGCCGCCATCGGCGCCGGCGTCCCCGTGGGCACGCCGCGCGGCAACATGATCGTGAACATCGGCGGTGGCCGTACCGAGGCCGCGGTCATCTCGCTCTATGGCATCGTCGTGAGCGAGTCCGTCCGCGTCGCCGGCGACCGCATCGACGAAGCCATCCAGGCCTTCGTCCGTCGCCGCCACAACCTCGTCATCGGCGAGAGCACCGCCGAGGAGATTAAGATCGCCATCGGCTCCGCCATCCCCCTCGACGAGGGCATCTCGACTCAGGTTCGCGGCCGCGACCAGCTCAGCGGCCTCCCCCGCACCATCACCCTCAACAGCGACGAGATCGCGCAGGCTATCCAGGACTCCCTCGGGCAGATCATCCAGGCCGTCCGCAGCGTCCTCGAGCGCACGCCCCCCGAGCTAGCTGCCGACGTCATCGACCACGGCATCGTCCTCACCGGTGGCGGCGCCCTCCTCCGCCACTTCGATGAGCTCCTCACGCAGGAGACGGGCGTCCCCTGCTACGTTGCCGATAGCCCCCTCGAATGCGTCGCCGTCGGCGCCGCCATCGCCCTCGACCACCTCGAGATCATCGAGCGCAGCCTCCCCACGGAGGAGGAGCAGCTCGTGGGCCTCTTCCCCCAACCCGATCGCTGACCTACCCTCGATTCTTCGTGTCTGGGAACCCTTCCGCAGGGCCCGTCGCCATCGGGCCGAACATCAGCGTGGTCGGCGATAGCTGCTCGGGCAAGACCACCGTCGCCGGCGCTATCGCCGAGCGGCTCGGCCTGCGCCATGTCGAGCTCGACTCCCTCAGCTGGCAGCCGAACTGGACCCCCACCCCCGACGATGTCTTCCTGGAGCACGTGAACGAGGCCGTCGCCCAGTCCGGCTGGGTAATCGACGGGAACTACGGCCGCATCGTCCGCCCAATCACCTGGGGCGCGGCCGACACTGTCGTCTGGCTCGATTTCCCCCTGCGCGTCACCCTTCCCCGCACGCTTGCCCGCTCGTTCCGTCGCTGGAGAACGCGGGAGCTCCTCTGGGGCACGAACCGTGAGCGTTTCTGGGAGCACTTCTTGCCCTGGGATCGCTCCCTCATCTGGTGGACGCTCAAGAGCCACCGCCGCCGCCGTGTCGACTACGCCGCCGCCATGACCGACCCGCGGTGGGAAGGCACGCAGTTCATCCGCCTCCGCTCCCCCGCCGAGGTCGAACCGTTCCTGGAACGCGTGACGCTCTCCGTCGCGGCCTAGCTCGCGTTCGGCGCGAGCTCCTTCAGGTAGTAGGTCATCCCCTGCATCATCACGACCGGGTCGATCTGCCGGATCGAGACGCCTTCCGGCACGTGCGCCGAGATCGGCGCGTAGTTTAGGATGGCGTGCACGCCGCTCTCGACCAATCGGTCGACGACCGCCTGCGCCGCCTCTGCCGGCACCGCCACCACCGCGATGTCGACCTGCTCGCTGGTGAGGTAGTCCTCAAGGTCGTCCATTGAACGCACCTCGATGCCCTGGATCGTCCTCCCGGCCACATCGGGTGCGGCATCGAAGGCCGCGACCGTATCGAACCCCTGCTGCGCGAACCCGTCGTACTCCAGGATCGCCTGGCCCAGCCTCCCGATCCCGACCACGCACACGCTCCACGACCGGTCCAGCCCGAGGATCTCGCGCAGCCGGTCCAGCAGGTCGTCCACGTTGTAGCCGCGCCCCTGCTTGCCGAAGCGCCCGAAGTAGCTCAGGTCCTTGCGGATCTGCGCCGGGGTCACGTCGAGCTGTTCGCCGAGCGTCTGCGAGCTGACCACCGTCTCCCCTGCTGCCGCAAGCGTTGTCAGCGCCCGCGCGTAGAGCGGCAACCGGTTGATGACAACCTCGGGGATGTCAGAGGTCATTCGGCGGGCCGGCCCTCCTGCTCGCGCCTGCGCGCCGCTCAGGCGGCCAGCGGTTGTGAAAAATCGAACATACGGATGCGGAGCACTCTATACCCCGCCTTCTGAGGGGGTCAACGGCCCCGCGTTACGAGTGTGTGCCGCATGACTATGTCGCCCGGAGCAGCGCCTCGATCGTGGCCGTGACGTGTTCGTCGTCGTTCTCGGACACGGTACGGGGGTCGAGCAGCGTGTCGCCCGACTCCACCCGCGCCACGATCGGCGGGTCCGCCTCCCGCAACGCTCGCGCCAGCCCCTCCCCACCTTGCGCCCCCTGCAGCGCCGCGCACCAGGTCGTCCGCCCCGCCCCCGGCGCCGCCCCGCCCCCGATCATCGAGCGCGACTCCACCACGCGGCCGCCCCCGGCCTCCGCCCACGCCCGCGCGCGCGGCTCAAGCTGCTCCCGCTCCAGCGCCAGCATCCGCCAGACCGGGATCTCCTCGCGCTCGGTGCCTCCCACGTACGCCATCAGCGTCGCGTTGAGCGCCGCGATCGTGAGCTTGTCGACTCGCAGGGCGCGCGCCAGCGGATGGCGACGCAGCGTCGCCACCCGCTCTCCCTGCCCCACGATCAGCCCGCACTGCGGCCCGCCCAGCAGCTTGTCCCCGCTGAACAGCGTCAGGTCGGCCCCGCCGTCGAGGCTCTCCCGCACCGTTGGCTCGTGCTCGACGCCGTAGTCAGCCGTCTCGACCAGGCACCCGCTCCCGAGGTCGTCCAGCAGCAGCACGCCGTGCTCCCGTGCCAGCGCCGCCAGCTCCCCAAGCTCGGGTCGCGACGTGAACCCCGTGACCTGGAAGTTCGAGCGGTGCACCCGCAGGATCGCCGCCGTGTCTTCGCTGATCGCGTTCGCGTAGTCCTCGACGTAGGTCCGGTTCGTGGTCCCCACCTCCACCAGCTCCGCCCCGCTCTCGCGCAGCACGTCGGGAATGCGGAAGCGCCCCCCGATCTCCACTGCCTCCCCCCGCGACACGATCACCTCCCGCCCTTGCGCGAAGACGTGCAGCGCCATCAGCAGCGCTGCCGCATTGTTGTTCACCGCCAGCCCGTCGTCCGCGCCGGTCGTTCGCCGCAGCAGGTCGCGCACATGCTCGTGCCGGCTGCCCCGGCTCCCCTCCGCCAAGTCGAATTCGAGGTTCGTGTAGTCGCGGGCGGCCTCGGCCATCGCCGCCATCGCTCGCTCGCTCAGCGGCGCCCGTCCCAGGTTGGTCTGCAGGATGACGCCCGTCGCGTTCACGACCCGGCGCAGCGATGGGCGTGCCAGCTCCTCCAGGATCGCCTCCGCCTCCGCCGAGATGGTCGCCACGTCGGGCGCGGCTGCCCCCTCCTTCACCGCCTCCCGCGCCCGCTCGATCGCCGTGCGCGCCGCCTCGACCGCGAGGGTGTGCGGCCACGAGCCATTGCCGCGCAGCTCGCCCAGCACCGCATCGACGCTCGGAATCGCTCGAAAGGTCGACGACATGTCGTGATCTTAACGCGGACCGGCAACCGATCGTGTTCGTAGGCGCGCGCTGCGCCAGAATCTTTGGGAAGAAACCTCGATGGGAAGAGCCGTGAACCTCCGCATCCCCGGACCGACCCCGTGCCCCGACGATGTCCTCGAAGCCGTTGGCGGGCCCATGATGAATCACCGCGGACCGGAGTTCGCGGACATCATCAAGCGCGTCACCGAGGGACTGAACTGGGTCTTCGGCGTCTCCACGGACGTCCTCACGATTACGGCATCCGGAACCGGCGGCCTTGAAGCCGCCGTTGTCAACACGCTCAGCCCGGGTGATCGCGTGCTGGCCGTTTCCATCGGAGTCTTTGGCAACCGCCTCGCTTCCATCGCCGAGACCTACGGCGCAGAGGTCGAGCGCTACGAGCTTGAGTGGGGCGCTGCCGCCGACCCCGACGAGGTTGCCCGCCGACTCGACGCGGACCCCTCCATCAAGGCCGTCCTCGTCACCCACAACGAGACCTCGACCGGCGTCACCAACCCCCTTGAGGCCATCGGCGCGGTCGTTCGCGAGCGCGGCCCGCTGCTCATCGTCGACGGCGTCAGCAGCGTCTCCTCCATCCCCTGCCCGGCCGAGCGCTGGGGCGTCGACGTCCTCGTAAGCGGCTCCCAGAAGGGCTGGATGGTGCCCCCCGGACTCGCCTTCCTCTGGCTCAGCGAGCGTGCCTGGGAAGCCTGCGAGACCGCCACGATGCCGCGCTTCTACTTCGACCTGAGCCGCGCTCGCAGCTCGCTGGAGAGCGCGCAGACCCCCTGGACCCCGGCGCTGTCGATCTTCTACGGCCTCGATAAGGCCTTCGAATCCATCCGCGCCGAGGGTCTGGAAGGCATCTACAGCCGCCACCACGCCGTCGCCCAGTACACCCGCGACCGTGTCCGCGCGATGGGCCTCGAGCTGTTCGCCCAAGACGAGCGCTTCGCCTCCGACACGGTCACCGCCGTGCGCTGGCCCGACGATGCCGATGGCCTCGCCATCGCGAAGCGCGCCCGCGAGGAGTTCGGTGTCGTCCTCGGCGGCGGCCAGCAGAGCCTCCGCGGCAAGATCTTCCGCGTCGGCCACCTGGGCTATTTCACGCAGGAGGACATTGCCGCCGCCCTCGACGTGGTCGAACGCCTCCTCGCCGAGACCCCCGCCCGGGCCACGGTCTAGAAGAGCCCGTCGTGACCGAACCCGGCCCTCGCCCCCGAGTCCTCGTTGCCGACCCCATCGCGGACGAGGGCATCGCCTTGCTCAAGCAAGAGGCCGAGGTCGACGTTCGCACCGGCCTCTCCGCCGGTGAGCTCCGCGAGGCCCTCGCCGGTTACGAGGCACTGGTCGTGCGCAGCGAGGCCAAGGTCACGGCCGATGCCCTCGCGAACGCCGGCCGCCTCCAGATCGTGGCCCGCGCCGGCACCGGCGTGGACAACGTCGACCTCGAGGCCGCCACCGAGCGCGGCATCGTCGTCGTGAACGCGCCCCGCGGCAATACGATCGCCGCCGCCGAGCACGCTTTCGCCCTGCTCGTCGCCCTCGCCCGCCACATCCCCCGCGCCGACCGTTCCCTCCGTGGCGGCGAATGGCGCAGGCGCGACTTCATGGGCGCCGAGCTTCGCGGCCACACCCTCGGTCTCGTCGGCTTCGGCCCCATCGGCTCGGAGATGGCCCGCCGCGCCCTCGCCTTCGAGATGAACGTGGTCGCCCACGACCCGTTCGTCCCCGTCGAGCGCGTGCGCGCCCTCGGCGCGCAACCCGTCGAGCTCGATCGCCTCTACGCCGAAAGCGACTTCATCAGCGTGCACACCCCGCTCACGGCGTCCACCCAGGGCATGATCGCGCGGGATCAGTTCGCCGCCATGAAGGACGGCGTTCGTCTCGTGAACGCCGCCCGCGGCGGCATCATCGACGAGAACGACCTGCTCGAAGCGGTACGCTCCGGGAAGGTCGCCGGCGCCGCCCTCGATGTCTTCACCTCGGAGCCCCCCGGGGAGCACCCCCTCTTCGAGGAGGAACGCATCATCGTCACCCCGCACCTCGCCGGTTCGACCGTCGAGGCCCAGGAGCGCATCGCCATCGACATCGCCGAGCAGGTGCTCGACGTGCTCGCCGGACGCCCGCCCCGCTACCCCGTCAACGCCCCCCTCGTGCCGCCCGAGACCCTTGAGGTCGTCGGCCCGTACATCGCCGTCGCGGAGCTGCTGGGAACGGTCGCGACCCAGCTCCTCAGCGGCCAGCTCACGACCATCGACCTCTCCTTCTTCGGCGAGATCGCCGAGCACGACGTCACGCCCCTCAAGGCGTTCGCCATTCGTGGCCTGCTCCGGCCGATCAGCGAGCAGAACGTGAATCTCGTGAACGCCACGAGCATCGCCGAGGCACGGGGCTGGACCATCGACGAGCGTCTCCGCGCCTCCCACGAGGAGTTCCACAATCTGATCGAGCTGCGAGTGGGCAGCAGCGAAGCGCAGGTCACCGTCAGCGGCACCGCCAGCCACTCGCGCCCCACCATCGTCCGCATCAACGACCTCGACATCGACATCGTCCCGGACCCCAACGGCTTCCTGCTCGTCTGCGAGAACGAGGACCGGCCCGGCATGATCGGCAGCCTCGGGACGCTCCTCGGGAGCCGCGACATCAACATCAGCGCCATGCGCGTCGGGCGCAGCAGCCCCCGCGGCCGCGCCCTCATGGTCCTCATGGTCGATGACGAGCCTGACGCCGACGCTCTCGACCTGATCGCCGCCGTGGAAGGCATCGGCAGCGCCCGCCTCGTCCGCCTCTAGCAACACGCTCTCCATGGAAATCACGGACCTCGACCCAACCGATGAGGCCGCTATCGCGCAGATCGCGCGCATTGTCGTGGAGGCGTTCCGGGGCCACTCGCCCGCGTGGCCCGACCTCGCCAGTGCCGAGGCCGAGGTGCGCGAATCCTTCGCCGAGGATCGCATCAGCCGCGTCGCTCGCGATGGCGAGGTCGTGGTTGGCTGGATCGGCGGTATCAGCGAGTACGACGGCCATGCCTGGGAGCTCCACCCCCTCGCCGTCGACCCTGCGCGGCAGGGCGAGGGCATCGGCCGCGCCCTCGTCGCCGACCTCGAACGGCAGGTGGCCGCGCGGGGCGCGACCACCCTCTACCTCGGCGCCGACGACGAGGACGGTCGCACCTCCCTGAGCGACACCGACCTCTACCCGGATCCGCTGGAACATCTCGCGCGCATCGAGAACCCCGGCGGCCACCCCTACGGCTTCTATCGCGCCTGCGGCTTCTCGGTAGTCGGAGTCATCCCCGACGCCAACGGGCCGGGCAAGCCGGACATCCTCATGGCCAAGCGAATCGGGAAGGGCTAGGGCGAGAGCGGCGCGAAGGCGAGCCCCGTCCCCAGTTTCGGGTAGTAGAAGGTCGACTTCTGCGGCAACCGCTCCCCCCCGTCGGCGAGTCCGATGACTTCGCTCGCAGGCACGTGCTGGAGCAGGAAACCCGTTCCCCCACTCTCGAGGGCCTCCACCACCTCGCCCACCTCGTGCGTGAACGTCACTGCCCCCGCCCGTAGCTCGTCGTCGCTGATGGCCCACAACGGGTCCAGCACGCCGAGCCGCAGCAGGATCGGCGCTGCCGAAACCCAGCGTGCCGTCGCGCCCGCCGGCGCGAGGCTCGCCACGGCGTCCGCGCTCTTCGGCCGGAGCAGGTGCACGCTCCCCGGCGCCAGGTTGACCGCCACGATCGCATCCGGCGAGCTGGCCCGGATAGCCTCCAGCGCGATGGGCTCGATGCCCGCCTCGGCCTCTTTGATCTCGAACAGTGGCGCCAGTCGATCACGCCAGTCCGGGGGAGCCTCCCGAGGCACGTAGCGATGCAGCGGCCGCACGACCAACCCTTCGTCCTCGACCGGTACGACGCCTGCCATCACGAAACGCGCGGGATGGTCGCTCGCGAGCGTCCCGTCGCGCTCCGCGAGCCAGGTGCGGTAGGCGAACGAGGTCTCGTAGCGGTGGTGCCCGTCGGCGATGTAGAAGGCCTCCGAGAGCAGCGGCGCCAGTTGCCGAAGCTGCTCGCGGTACGCTGGCAGCACCCAGAGACGGTGCGTCACCCCGTCGGCAGTCTTGCCCGAGGTGTCCGTCACGCTGCCACCCGCCGTCCTCGCGAGCAGGTCCGCCAGCTGCCCCGAGCGGTCCCGCGCCAGCATGAAGATGGGACTGAACTGCGTGCCGGTGGCCTGCAGCAGCCGCAGGCGGTCCTCCTTCGGGGCCGACATCGTGAACTCGTGCGGGAGCACTGCGCCCGCTTCCCACGGCTGTGACTCTACCCCGCAGATGAGTGCCCGCCGCCGCCGCGTCGCGCCCGCCTCCACGAACTCCTGCTCGTAGACGTACAGCATCGGCTCCGCGTCCCGCTCGACGATGCCGTCCGCGATCCACCGCTCCAGCTCCGCCGCGATCGCCGTGTACTCGTGGCCCGCTGCCTCCAGGCGAACGGCGTTGTGCGGCGACAGCTCCGCGAGCCGTTCCCGCTCCCGCTCCCCGATGACGTCGAACGGTGGCGCCAGCAGCTGGTCGAGCGGCCCCGCCTTCGCCGTGTACCGCAGCCCCCGGATGGGCATCAACCTCGGCATCGTCCAACCTCCGCGAGCGCCGTCATCGTGGCTACGGTACCGCCCTGTAGAATCGGATTCCCGCCATGAAGCGTGCCCCGTACTGCGTTTTCTGCAACATCGTCGCCGGAACCGAGCCCGCGAACGTCATCTACGAGGACGACGAGGTCATCGTCATCCAGAACGTGCTTCGCTGGGTTCCCGTCATGCTCCTCGCCATGACGAAGGAGCACCGCACCCAGGCCGAGCTCTGGGACGACGGCATTGAGGCGGTGGGCCGCATCGCCGCCAAGGTCGGCGCCGAGGCCTGCCCCGACGGCTTCCGCCTGCTCTCCAACTTCGGCTTCGAGGCCATGCAGAGCCAGGAGCACGGGCACCTTCACATCGTCGGCGGCACGCACCTCGGGCCCTACGTCTGAGCTGCCCGCAGCGCCTCGCGCTGCCGCTCGAACAGCTCCGCGATGCCGCCCCGCGCCAGCTCTACGAGCGCATCCAGCGATGCCCCGTCGAACGGCTTCCCCTCCGCCGTCCCCTGCACCTCCACGAACGCGTCCGCGCCCGTCATGACCACGTTGAAGTCGACCTCCGCCGCCGAGTCCTCCTCGTAGCAGAGATCGAGCACGGGCGTCCCGGCGACGATCCCCGCCGACACCGCCGCCACCTGGGTCGTGATCGTCTCCGGGGGGATGAGGTTGGCCAGGGCCAGCTTCTCGGCTGCCAGCCGCAGCGCGATGAAGCCGCCCGTGACCGATGCCGTCCGCGTGCCGCCGTCCGCCTGCAGCACGTCGCAGTCCACGGTGATCGTGCGAGGCCCCAGCAGGTCGAGGTCGACGGCGGCGCGCAGGGAGCGGCCGATCAACCGCTGGATCTCCTGCGTTCGCCCGCCCGGACGCCCCCGCTCCACCTCGCGCTGCGTCCGCGTCGAGGTCGAACGAGGCAACATCGAGTACTCGGCCGTCACCCAGCCGCTCTGCGTGTTCCGCAGCCAGCCCGGCTGCCGCTCGGCGACGCTCGCCGCGCAGAGCACGCGCGTCTTTCCGAAGCTGATGAGGCAGCTTCCCTCGGCGAACTCCTGGTAGCCCGTCTCGATCGTGATGGGGCGCAGTTCGTGGGCCTGGCGGCCGTCGATTCGTGCTGGCATGGGGTTAGCTACGCTACCCCTCCCCCTCGGCAGGCGCAAAGCTCGCAACCCACCGCTCCGCCCGCACCGTGATGCTCTCCCCGTCGCTCACGATCGTCACGCGACCGTGGACGTCGGTGCGCAGCACCGCGCGCCCTTCCAGGTCCACGAGCGTCTCGTCCGTCGGGTGTCCGAAGCGGTTCCCCTCGCCCGCCGAGATCACCGTGACCCACGCCCCCGTGGCGTCGAAGAACCCGTCCGCGTTGGTACTGGCGCCGTGGTGTGGAACCTTGAGCACGTGCGCCCCGATGTCCCCGGAGGCGAGGAGGGCGCGCTGCGCCTCCTCCTCGATGTCGCCCGTCAGCAGGATGGTGGCCTCGCCGTAGGTGACCCGCAGCACCACCGACCATCTGTTCCGCGGCCCCTCGATCGCCCCGCTCGGCGGCCACAGCGTCTCGAAACGCACCCCATCGACCTCGAACGCGTCCCCGCGGCGCAGCGTCTGACGCGTTCCCGCTGCCGCCTCGTAGCTCGCGAAGACGGCTGTCTCGCGAGGCTGCCCGTTGTCGTACACCTGCCCCACGTCGAAGCGCTTCAGCAGCGCCGGCAGCCCGCCGAGGTGGTCCGCATCGGGGTGCGTAAGCACCACCGCTGCGATCCCGCGCTGCCAGTGCGGGAGCACGTCGCTGAGTTCGCGCGCCAGCACGATGCCGCTCGGGCCGCCGTCCACCACCACCCGTTCCCCGTTCGGCGTCGTCACGAGGATGGCGTCCCCCTGCCCCACGTCCAGCACGGTCACCTGCAGCGTTCCTGGCCCGCCCGCAGGCCAGACGCTGACTGCTACGATCGCCGCCACCAGCGCCCCCGCGCCGCTCGCCAGGGCAGCCGCCCGCACCGTCCTCACGACGTCCTTTCGCGGCTCCTGCTCTGCGAGTCTTGGGGCGAGGTAGCGATAGGCGGGCCACGCGAGGGCGCCAAGCGCCACGGTCGCGAGGAGGGCCGCCTCCGCCCCGAAGCGCGGCACCGTGACCGCCGCTCGCGGTAGGCTCGCCCCCGCCTCCGCCATCCAGATGATGAACGCCAGCGGGTAGTACGCGACGAGCCCCACGGCCCACCCCGCCGGCTCCCACACCGCTCCCGCGATCGCCGCCGCCCCGCTCAGCCAGAACGCGATCGCGAACACCGGCACGGTGGGGATGTTCACCAGCGGCCCGATGAGTGACACCTGCCCGAACGTCACCCAGATGATCGGGAGCGCGGCGACCCAGGCGGCCAGCGAGAGCGACGCCACCTCGAACAGCACGTTGGGAACGACGCCCGCCGCCCCCACCCTCGCCGCCACCCACGCCAGCCCGTTCCGGATCCAGGGGCCGAACACGATGAGCCCGGCGGTCGAGGCCACGCTCAACTGGAATCCCGCCTCCAGCGCCAGCCGGGGCTGCGCAGCCGTCATCACGATGGCCGCCGCCGCCAGCGCCGCGAGACCGCTTCGCGGCCGCCCCAGCCAGAACCCGACGAGCACGATCAGCGCCATGATTCCCGCCCGCACGACCGTCTCCTCCGCCCCCGCGAGGAACACGTACAGCACGAGCGAGGCGGTCGCCGGCACGGTGGCCCAGTTGCGGCCCACGAGCGGGACGAACAGCAGGAACGCGAGCGCCGTCACCAGCGCGATGTTCGAGCCCGAGACGGCGACGAAGTGCGCCAGTCCCGTTTCCCGGAACGCTTGCGTGAGCTCACGCGGCATCGTCCCGTCGCGGCCCATCACGATGCCCGACCCGAGCGCCGCCGCCGGCTCGGGCAGGGCCGCCTGCATCGAGCGTTCCAGCCGCAGCCGCATCTCCGCGGCCAGCGCGCGCGGACTACCGCCCGGTCCCTCCCCGGTCCGCTCCACCCGCGGGAAGCTCATCGTCCCGACGACGTCCCGGCGAGCGAGGAAGGCGCGGTAGTCGAACGCCTCGAGTTCGGGCGGAGCCTCCAGCCTCCCCGACAGCCGCACGGGTGTCCCGTACCCCAGATCATCGGTCTGGCGCACCGTGACTAGCGCGCGACCATCCGTGTCGCGCCACACCCCGCCGTCCTCCACCCGCTCCACCCTGACGTGGTAGCGATTCGTCGTCAGGCCCGGGTCCGGCTCGGAGTCGATACGCCCTTCGAGCGTCACCTCCGCGCCGACCGAACGTGCGAGGTCGGGTAGCGGTTCACTCGCCCAGCCCTCGAAGTGCCAGGCCCCGAGGAGTGCCAGCACGGCGGCTGCTCCCAGCAGTGCCGCTGCTCCCCGCCCCCGCAGTGCCCAAGCCCCGGGCGCAGCGGCGGCAAACCACGCTCCGGCCACCCACACGGGCGCATCCCACACGCCAACAACCGCGAAGCCCAGGAGCCACGCAGCAGCGAGAAAGGGGAGGGTCACCGGAACTCGGGGTCAGGGAGGCGGGTCAGGCGACGAATCGGTAGCCCTTGCCACGAATCGTCTCAAGCTGCTCGTCGCTGCCGAGGACCGCCCGCATCTTGCGGCGCAGGTTGCTCACATGGGCGCGCACGAGCGTGTTCGCTCCGGCGTCGTCGTGGTACTGCCAGACCTCGGCCAGCAGCGTGCGGGGATGCAGGATTTCCCCCTCATGCGCCATCAGGTACGCCAGCAGGTTCGCTTCGATGTTCGTCAGGTGCTCGGATCCCTCGGTCCCCTTGAGGGTGTTGGTGTCCGTCTCGACCTCGAAGGGGGCACGCGCCGTGCGCGTCGGGTCGCCGAGCATGCTCCGAAGCGTCTCGCCCAGCTTCTCCAGCGGGAACGGCTTCTTGATCACGGGGCCGGGAACGTGGAAGTGCGGCCGGCGCGAACCCTTCCGCAGCATGTACACCAACGAAGGCGCCTCGCGGTCCTGATACGTGCGCGCCAGCCATTGGCTGAACTGTGTGAAGCGGGAGCCTGGCTCGCCCCGGGGCACGCCCTGAACATCGACCACCAGCGCAGATGGTGCGAAGGGGTCGAGTTGGGCCATCAACACGTCGTAGTTGGGATACGTCGCCACCTCGTACCCCCGTTCGCGGAGGTAGGTATGGAGTGCCTCTCGCATACGAGGGTCACGGCTGACGGCAACTACGACAGGCAATTCAATCTCACGTTTTCGGGTGGCTCGCGCATACTAGGATGCTGGTGGGGGGTGTCAAGAGAATCGAGAGACATAAATTCATGAGTTCTGGCGAGAAGCTCCCGGCGCCCGCCGGAGGGTCACGAGGAGCCTCCCTGGAACTCCGGCATTGCGCCCCGCACGAGAGGGAGTCTTGCCCCCGAAGCTACTCCTCGATGGCAGTCAGCTCATACGTCAGGCGTTCGATCCTCGCCCTCACGACCCGGTGCGGAGCATCCACCTCCAGCCAGATCAGCTGCGTCACCGTGCTCGTCTCGATCCTGACCCTCCACGTCTGGAACGAGCCCGCCGGAACATCCACTTCTTCCTGTTCCAACACCGCGACATCCGCCGAAAACACCCGCCCCGTCGAGGCATTCACGTTCGTGAACGACCCCTCGAAGCCTTCCCGGAGCGGGATTCCCCGCACCAGCCACAGCAGCTCCTCGTCATCGTACCAAGCCGGATCCGGCACCCCTTCGATCGGGTCGGGGAGCTCCCGTTCCGCCGAGAGGGTCTCGCTTGGCTCCTCCCCGCCCGCCTCGTACTGCTTCGAGTCGAACCGGACGACCCGTTCATCCGGCAGGTAGGTGGTGGCGAAGTGGCGAGCGTTCCCCTCCTCCAGGTCGAGCACGACCCGCAGCGACGAGAATGGCCGCAGCGTTGCTGAGTCCACGAGCGCGGAACCGTTGTCCTCGTAACGACCCTCTTCCGCATCGCGACAGAGCCGCCGTACTTCTGTGACTCCCGGCGAGACCTCAGGATTCGTCTCTAGCACGCACGTTCCTTCGAGGTTGTCGCGTTGCGTTAGGTTGTAGTGGAGCCGTTCAGGCCCGGTCCATGGCGCCTCCGTGAACACCGGGGCGTGCGACTCGATCGGTTCGCTGCCGCACGCGAGAAGCGCCGCGCCTGCCAGCGCCGCCACGGCCAACCCCAGCCGGCGCCTCACGCCGCCGCCACCGCCTGCTCGATGCGTCGCAGGGCCTCGTCGATGGCGGCCGCATCGACGTCCTTGTGCGTGACCATGCGGATCCGTCCGGCGCCGAACGGCACCGCCCGCACGCCCTGGTCCGCGAACGCCGCCAGCCACCCCTCCCGCGTCCCCTCGAGGACACGCAGGATGACGATGTTCGTCGCCGGCGTCTCAACCGCGAACGGCCCCAGCCGTCCCAGCCCTTCCGCAAGTGTGCGCGCGTTCGCGTGATCCTCCGCGAGACGCTCGATGTTGTGCTCTAGCGCGTGGACTCCCGCCGCGGCGAGCACCCCCGCCTGTCGCATCCCTCCACCCAGCATCTTCCTTTCCCTTCGCGCCCGGTCGATCAGCTCGCTCGGGCCGCAGAGCACGGAGCCGACCGGGCACGCCAGCCCCTTCGAAAGGCAGAACGAGACAGAGTCGGCGGCTGCGACCAGCTCCGCTGCCGGTGTTTCGCTCGCGACCTCGGCGTTGAAGATGCGGGCCCCGTCGAGGTGCACGCCCGCCCCCGCTTCGCGCGCGATGGCGGCCAGGGCCTCCGTCTTCGCCGCCGGGAGAACCTGACCCCCGCAGCTGTTGTGCGTGTTCTCCAGGCAGAGCAGGGCCGTTCGTGGCGTGTGGAGATTCGGCTCCCGGATGGCCGCCTCCACATCACTCTCGTCGAGCCCACCCCCGGCGTCGTTCGGCAGCGGGCGCAGCTGCACCCCGCCGATACGCGCCGATCCCGCGACCTCGGCGTTGAAGATGTGCGACTGGCTACCGAGGAGCACTTCGTCGGTGGGACGGGTGTGGCTCAGGACCGCTACGAGGTTCGCCATCGTGCCGCTCGGCACGTAGACGGCTGCTTCCTTGCCCACGCGCTCGGCCGCCATCGCTTCGAGCCGGTTCACGCTCGGGTCGTCCCCGAAGACATCGTCGCCGACCTCCGCCCCGGCCATGGCGCGACGCATCGCGGCGTCCGGCTGCGTCACCGTGTCGCTGCGTAGGTCGATAGATTGCGTGTCGCTCATTCGCGCTGCCAGATGGTGCGCATGCCTTCACCCCCGCGCACCGCCGCCAGCACCTCGCGCCGCTCCTCGTCGAGCAGCTCCCGGTGAACCCGCACCGCCTCCTCCCCCGCCGTCTCGCCCCCGATCGCTTCCATCCGCCCCCGCACCACATCCCACAGTCCCGACTCCCCGATGACGCTGACCCGACGCGGCCACGCGAACGACATCAGCTTCTCGGGATAGGGGAACGCCGGCCGCAGCTCCTTGACCGCCCGCACGCGTTCTTCCACCGAGTTCACCCGCGGCACGCGCGAAATGTAGGGAGGTTCCGTGGCCGTGCTGCGGAAGTCGACGAGTACGCGGCTGCCCACGGTCTCGAGTCGGATGATCAGCACTTCCGAGTCCTCGATGACGCGGCGCACCTCGTCCAGGTCGATGCCAAAGTCGTCGCTCACAAGTGGTGCTCCGTGCGGGCTCCGGTCATGGTAGCAGCCCTGTTCTGGGCCGCCAGCGAAAGGGCCTTACTGGCACAGCAACGCGAACGTAAACCCGCGCGCTGAGAGTTCCCCGAGCACCCGGTCGAGCGCCGCGACAGTCTGCGAACGCTCCCCTCCCCCGTCGTGCATCAGCAGGATCGCTCCGGGGCGAGCGTGCGCAAGCAGGTGCTCGGCGATCTGGTCCGCGCCCGGCCTGCGCCAGTCCTGCGGGTCGACGGTCCAGAGCGTGAGCGTCTTCCCCAGCTCCGCTGCCAGCGTGCCCGTCTGCGCGTCGTAGGCGCCGTATGGTGGCCGCAGGCACGCGATCGGGTCGGCCCGGTCGCCTGCCGCCTCGTGGATCGCCCGGTCCGTATCCCGCACCTCGGCGATGAACGTCTCCCGGTCCACCTTGTCCAGCGAGGCATGGTCGAACGTGTGGTTCTCGGGGTCGTGCCCTTCCTCCACCAAACGCGCTGCCAGTTCGGGGTAGGCCAGCACGTTCTGCCCCAGCACAAAAAAGGTCGCCGTCGCGCCGTGCCGCGCGAGCACATCGAGCACCTGTGGCGTCCAGGTCGGGTGGGGACCGTCGTCGAACGTGAGGTAGATGACCGGCTCGCCCGCAGCGCCGTGCGCGGGATGCGTCACGGACGGCGGAGGGCTGGACGGAGCGACATCCTTCGGTTGCTGGCTCGCTTCTACCAACTGCTCCAACGCGTCCCAGGTCGGCCCATCGACGACTCCCGTCGGGGCCAGGCCCGCCTCCACCTGCAGCTTTAAGACAGCTTCTCGCGTCGCCTCGTCGTAGACGTCGTAGTAGCGCCCCGGATACCGGAACCCGAGCGCGGGCACGCGCGCGAGCCGCTGGTGCAGGGCTCGCACCGCCCGCCCCCGGTCCCCCGTGCCCAGCGTGTACTGCTCGAGGAACGAGGGGCTGGGGGCGTCGAGCAACGTCTCTTGGTCCGGTGCATCCGGGGGAAGGCCGGGCGCGACCTCGATGGACTCCAGGTACGCCTTCGCCTGCTGTAGGAACGCGTCGTCGGGAGCCAGTCGAAGCGCGCGTCCGATCGACGACCGCGCTCGGCTCAGCTCCTCCGGCGAAGCGAGCACTTGGCCCAGCGACCGCACGGCGTGGATGGCGGGGTCGTCGTCGCGGACCTTCAGCGCCTCGTCCGCATAGAAGAGGAGGTACGAGACCATCGTCGGCAGGGCGGTTTCGGCTGCGGTCCCGCTGATGAGCGGCCCGTCGAGTGCGAACGCCTCCGCTGGCGTGAGCGCCTGCATCAGGGCGAACGCCGCGCCGTATTCGCCGGCCAGCACGTTCGTCAGCAGCGGCTGCCCCGGCGAGCCTGCGTACGCAATCCGCAGGGCCGCCATCCGGTTCACCACCGTGGAGAGCCAGCGCAACGCCTCGTGGTCTGGAGCCTGGCGCGAGGTCTCGATCGCGAGTGCGGCTGCATCCCGCCACAGGTTTGCTCCCGCCAACCGCACAACCCGCTCCGCCTGCGCCGCCAGGTCGCCTTCGAGGTCATCCGGCGTCTCCAGCGGTACCTGCTCGTACTCCACCCCGGTCCAGCGGTACACCTGCTCGCCGCGCTCCGCCACCGCGCAGGCGTAGCAGAACACATAGGGGTCCGACGTATTGAAGATGAGTTCGGCGACGCCGTCACCGTCGAGGTCGGCGATGCTGCCCGAGTCGGATCCCGCGCTAATGTGCGAGACCATCGTCGCGAGCTGCTCGCCCTCGGCCAGCAGCACATCGAACGTCCCCGCGTGCGCCCCGGTCTGTCCGCGAATCGCGATCAACACGCCTGGTCCTGCTGCCCGCCGGGGACCCGGATCGAGCACCTCGACCGTGTGCGTGCGCTGGGGGGCCGTCTCCAGGGTCACCTGCGACAGCTCCTCCGACCACGAAGCGTCGTCGTTGCGCCGGTACAGCGCGACGAAGTGGAAGAAGTTGACTCCGTTCCCGTCGGCCCCCTGGTAGTAGGGTTGCGGTCCGTTCGTGACTACCACCCAGAGCTCGCCCGCTTCGTCCCGAAGCCCAAGAGGAAACGCGTGCGCCGTCAGCTCCTCCGCGCTCTCTCCGAACTCCTCGATCACCGGCGCGAGCGCCATCTCCGCCAGCTCGGCGGCGAGGACCGCCTTGTCCTCCGCCGGCGGCTCCACGGCTGGCGCTGCGGTTGGTGAGGGGGTAGCAGTTTCCGTAGCGGTCGCGGTCGTCGGCGTGGCCGCCGCGGAAGTCTCCCGTGCTTCAGGCGTCGATGGCGGTGGCGTGGGTTCGGGGGATCCGCACGCGAGCGATGCCGCTGCGGCCACCCCCAGCAGGAGCGCCGCGCACACGGTGATACCCCTTGCCGGCATGCTCGCGCCCCTCTCGTGGTGGTGTTGGTCGGGGTGCCCGGATTTGAACCGGGGACCTCGCGGCCCCAAACCGCGCGCTCTGCCGGGCTGAGCTACACCCCGTGCAGTCAGCGTACCGCACGCCTTCCGCAGGCCCTAGGCTGGCAGCGGCTGCGCGCATCCGATGATGTCGTGGACGTCCGCCACCTCGTGCGCCTCCAGCCACGCCTCAAGCTCCTCCAGCACGTCCAGTGGCGCCCGCGGGTTCGAGAACGAGGCCGTCCCCACCTGCACCGCCGTCGCCCCCGCCATCAGGAACTCGACCGCGTCGCGCCCGCTACTGATGCCCCCGCAGCCTATGAGCGGGACGCGCACCGCCTGTGCGACCTCGTACACCACCCGCAGCGCGACCGGCTTGATCGCGGGGCCGCTCAGCCCGCCGCTTGCTCGCGGCAGCACCGGCCTCCGCGTATCAGTGTCGATGGCCAGTCCCGGAACCGTGTTGATCGCGCAGATGGCGGAGGCGCCCTCGTCCACGCAGGCGCCGGCGATCTCCGCGGGGTCCGTCGCCGCCGGCGTCAGCTTCACAATGACCGGCAGCTCGCACGAGCGCACGGCTGCCCGGGTGGCCTGTGCCGCCGCCTGGGCGCTCAGGCCGAAATCGAGGCCGTTGTCGACATTCGGGCAGCTGAAGTTGAGCTCAAGCGCAGCCACTCCCGGCACGCCGTCGAAAGCTCGCGCCAGGTCGCCGTAGTCCCCTGCCGAATCCCCCGCGACGTTCACGATGACGGGCACGTCCCAGCCCGCCCAGACGGGCGCCATCTCCGCGATGATGCGGTCGGGCCCGAGGTTCTGGAGGCCGATCGAGTTCAGCATGCCCGAGGGAGTTTCCGCCACGCGCGGCTGCGGATTGCCCGCCCGAGGCAGGGGCGTGACGCCCTTCGACACGACTGCTCCGAGCCGGTTCACGTCGAACTGCCGGGCGAACTCCAGACCCCAGCTGAACGTGCCGGAAGCTGGCATCACGGGGTTTCGGAGGCTCAGGTTCGTCTTGCGCTCGGGCGCGAGCTCAACCGCCAGTTGGGGGGGTGTCACGGGTTCAGTGTACGGCGCGAGCTACGCACGGTCCGGCGCCGGCTCCTTCCGCCCCGAGCGGCGGTTGCGCCACAGCCGTTCGGTCTCCGAATTCTCGAAGTCGCGTTCACTTCCGCAGTGCTTGCAGGTACCCCGGCTGAGGTGCCCGTTGGGCGTCGCGATGATCCAGTGGTGCGTGCAGGTTCCAGTTGCCGCGCGATGCCTGCTGGCGTGCATGTCAAACCCCGTTGGGTTCGGCGCCCCGCCGCGCGCGAATCCATCATTACTACCTTACCCCCTCTGTCTACCCCTTCGCCTGGGGCGCGACGGGCGCAGCACCTGCTCGAACCACAGCCCCCCGTCCGGCCCTTCGCCGTGAAGCGGCCGGAACCCCATCCGCACCCAGAAGTACACGGCCAGCCCGCGGTCCGGTGGCGCCCACGTCCGCACGACCGGGTAGCGGCGCTTCAGCGCCTTCAGCAGCGCCGTCGCCGCCCCCGACCCAGCCCCGTACCCCCGCGCCTCCTCGTCGATGCACAACCGCTCGATGAAAGGAACATCCCCCGCAAGGTCGATTGCCACCTCCCCCACAACCTCCCGCCTCCCCTTGCGCCGCACCTCGTACCGCACCGCCCCGTCCCCCTCGACCCGCCGCAGGGTTACCCACTCGCCTGCGATCCGCTGCGGCATGGGTCGTGGTGCGCTCATCGGGCAAGCCACTCCCGCGTGCGGGCCGCGATTTCCTCGATGCTTGCGTTCAGCCGCGTGCAGCGGGGAATCGCCTCCAGGAACTCGCGTCCGTACCGCTTCGTGCGGACCCGGCTGTCGAGCACGGCCACCACGCCGCGGTCTTCGCGGTCGCGAATCAGCCGCCCGAAGCCCTGCCGGAACCGCAGGATCGCCCCCGGCAACGAATACCCCCCGAAGGGGTCGTCGTAGAGATCCGAACGCGCCCGGTGGATCGGGTCCGTCGGCACGGCGAACGGGAGCCGCGCGATCACGACGAGCGAGAGTGTGTCGCCGCGGATGTCGATCCCCTCCCAGAAGCTCGATGTGCCGAAGATGACCGAGCGCGGGTCCTCCATCAGGTTGCGCATCAGCTGGCGCGGCGCGCCGTCACGGTCCTGCACGAGCACGCTGATGCCCTCCGCCTCGAGCGCCCCCCGCGACAGCTCCGCCACCCGCCGCAGCGACGCGTGCGAGGTGAACAGCGCCAGCGCGCGCCCCCCCGACGCGAGCGCGAGCTCCGTGACTGCGTTCGCCGCAGCCTCCTCGTACCCCTGCGAACCGGGGTCGGGGAACCCGGTCGGGGTCGCCAGCAGCGTCGAGCGCTCGTAGTCGAACGGCGACCCCAGCGCCAGCGTCCCCGCGTCCGGAAGCCCCATCTGGTCTGCCGTGAACGCCATCGAACCGCCCGCCGCCAGTGTCGCGCTGGTCGCGATCACCGTCGCCCGGTCCGCGAACAGCTCCTCCGCCAGCCGCGGTCCGACCTCCAGCGGCGCGGAGTTCAGCGCCCCAGTCCCGTCCCGCATCGTTGAGACCCAGATGATCGCGTTCGGGTCGCTCCCCTCGATGAGGTGCGCGAGGTCCAGCCGGACCCCCTCCAGCCGCCCCGCCGCCGCTTCTAGCTCCTCGCCCGCAGTCCCGCCGTCCTCCCCGCCCAGCAACCCCGCCGCCGCCCGGCTGCTCTCGACCGCGGTCGCGAGGGCGGAGTCGAGCGCCGTCCACCCCTCCTCCACCTCCCCCCAGCGCGATCCCGAGCGCACCCCCGGCGTGACGCTCACGCGGTCGTCCCGCGACTCCTTCGCGAGCGCCCCCAGCGACGCGAAAGGGCGCTCCGCGCCCTTCGCCGCTGCCGCGACTGCCGCCTTCAGTGTCGCCATCGCCCCCGCTCCCAGCGCCTCCGGCAGCCCGGTCGTCGCCACCAGGCCGCCTTCGCGCCTCTCGGACGTGCGGGGTCGGTGGATCGCCTCCAGTGCGTCCGATACCTGCCGCGCGCCGATATGCAGCCCGAACTGCTGGGTCGCCTGCCCCTCAAGGTTGTGCGCCTCGTCGATGATGAGGTGGTCGAACGCCGGAATGGCGCTCCCCCCGCTCGCCAGGTCGGCCAGCAACAGAGCGTGGTTCACGACCACGAGGTGCGCGCCCTCCGCCGTCTTCCGCGCTCGCTGCAGGAAGCAGCGCCCCTCCCGCACGAACGTGTGCTGCCGCGAGAGGCAGTCGGCGTCCGATGCCGAGAACCGCGCCCAAGCCGATCGCGCCCCCGGGTCCAGACGAAGCTCCGAACGGTCGCCGCTCTGCGTCTGTGGCAGCCAGCGCGCCAGTGACCCCGCCAGCCGCGCCACGTCCGGGTCGGAGAGGCTCGCGGGGTGACCCATCCAGCGCTGTACGCAGAGGTAGTTCGCCCGCCCCTTCAGCAACGCCACCCGCAGGTCGTCGGGACGGTTGATCGCGCCCGCGTCCCGCAGGATCTCCCGCAGCGCCGGCACGTCCTTCCCCAGGAGCTGCTCCTGCAGCGCGATCGTGTTCGTCGAGATCACCACGCGCGTCCCGTTCCGCAAGGCGTACAGCGCCGCCGGAATCAGGTACGCCAGCGACTTCCCCACGCCGGTGCCCGCCTCGATCAGCCAGTGCCCGCCGTCCGAGAACGCCCCCGCCACCGCCTCCGCCATCTCTGCCTGCTGCGGGCGCTCCTCGAACCGCTCCACCACCCGTGCCGCCCCCGCGAGCGCCTCCCGCACCTCCTCTGCCGTGACCGGCTCGGGAACCTCCGCCCGCACCAGCGGCTCCGGCGGCTGCCACCGCTCCGGGAGCGCCGGAGCCTCGAATTCGTCACCGTCCGCGTCCGCGCCGCCCCCGAGCTCTCGCGCCAGCTCCGGCTCGTCCAGCGCCACCACCCGCGCCAGCGACGCGCGTTCCGCCGCCGGCAGCGCCGCCGCCCGCCGCCGCAGCTCCAGGAACACCGATGCCGCCGTGCGCGCGTCCGCGAGGGCGCGGTGCGCGACCGGCATCTCCACGCCCAGTTCCGCCGCCAGGTCCGACAGCCCGCCCGGTCCCTCCGGGAAGAGGACGCGGGCGAACCGCAGCGTGTCCAGCGCCGGCCCCTCGAACTCCAGCCCTGCTTCTGCCAGGAACGCGAGGTCGAAGCGCACGTTCTGCCCCACCACCGCGCTCGCCCCCACGAACTGCGTGAGGTCGTTCGCGATGGCCTCGAACGGGGGCGCCCCCCGAACGTCCTCGTTCGTGATTCCGGTCAGCTTCTCGGTGAACGCGGGAATCGCGCGCCCGGGGTTCACAAGCTGGTCGAAGACCCCCAGCTCGCGCCCCTCGTCGTCAAAGCGGATCGCCCCGATCTCCGTGATCCGGTCGTCCGTCGGGTCAAGCCCCGTCGTCTCCAGGTCGAGTGCGACGTAGGTGCGCGGTTCCTCGAACATGCGTGCGAACGGAGTCTACAGGAGCCGCCCCCGCGCCGCCGCCGCCAAGGGACCCGAGCGCGTACAATCGCCCCCCAATCCCCGGCCCCAGCGGCCACGAGGCGCCCACCGATGAAGCTCTATCCCTCCGAAGACATTCGCAACGTTGTTCTCGCCGGGCACGGCAACGTCGGCAAGACGACGCTCGGGGAGGCCGCTCTCTTCGTGAGCGGCGCGGTCACGCGGATGGGATCCATCGAGGAGCAGAACACGGTCGGCGACTACGACGAGGACGAACACCGCCGCAAGTTCAGCCTCAACCTTTCCGTCCTCCCCGTTGAGTGGGGCGGCGCCAAGATCAACCTGGTCGACACCCCCGGGTACGCCGACTTTGTCTCCGAGGTCATCTGTGGCGTGCGCGCCGCCGACCTCGCTCTCATTGTCGTCGACGCCGTTTCCGGTCCCGAGGTTGGCACCGACCGCGTCTGGCAGATCGCCGAGGAGCGCGGCCTCCCGCGCATGATCCTCATCAACCGCCTCGACCGTGAGAACGCCGACTTCAACCTCGCGCTCAATGCCATCCGCGAGAAGTGGGGCACGGCCGTCGCCCCCCTCTTCCTCCCCATCGGCCAGAGCCACGACCTCGGCGGCGTCATCGACCTGCTCGCCATGAAGGCCTACCTCGGAGAGGGCGGCGACCCCGGTGACGTGCCTGCCGACCTCCAGGACACCGCCGACGAGCTCCGCTCGTCCCTTGTTGAGAGCATCGTCGAGAACGACGAAGACCTGATGATGAAGTACTTCGAGGACGAGGAGATTACCGCCGACGAGCTGCACGGCGCCCTCCGTACGGCCCTTGCCGCCGGCGACATCGTGCCGGTTCTGTGCGCTTCCGCGACCCACCAGATCGGCGTACGCCAGGTGCTCGACACACTTGTCGCGGTCGCCCCCACCCCCGACCAGCGCGAGGTCGTCGACGCCGATGGGGAGAGCCTCGAAGTGAGCGACGGCGCATCGCCCGCCGTCCTCGTCTTCAAGACGTCCGCCGACCCCTACGTTGGCCGTCTCAGCTACCTCCGCGTCATGACCGGCGCGGTCAAGGCCGACAGCCACCTCTGGAACAGCGACAAGTCCTCTGATGAGCGCCTGGGCACAATCTACCGCCAGCGCGGCAAGGACCAGGAGCCCGTCGAGGCACTATCACCCGGCGACATCGGCGTCGTCGCCAAGCTGAGCGACACCGGCACCGGCGACACCCTCGCGACCAAGGACAAGCCCGTCGAGCTGCCCACCATGATCTTCCCCGAGCCCGTCTACAGCATGGCTGTGCGCCCCGCCGCCAACGCCGCCGTCGACAAGCTCGGCCCCAGCCTCCAGCGCCTCGTCGAAGAGGACCCCGGGCTCCGCCTTCGCCGCGACGCGAGTACGAGCGAGACCATCCTCGAAGGACTCGGCGATGCCCACCTCGATGTCGCCGTCGGACGCCTCCTGCAGAAGTTCAACCTCGAGGTCGAGCTCTCCCTCCCCCGCGTGCCGTACCGCGAGACGGTGGGCCGAACCTCCTCCGCCGACTACACCCACAAGAAGCAGACCGGCGGCCACGGTCAGTACGCCCGCGTCGCCATCGAGATCAAGCCCCTCACCCGTGGCTCGGGCCTCCAGTTCAACAGCAAGGTGGTGGGTGGCTCCGTTCCCCGCGAGTTCATCCCCGCCGTTGAGAAGGGCGTCATGGAGACGGCCCGCGAAGGCGTGGTCGCCGGCTACGAGCTGACCGACTGCGAGGTCACGCTCTTCGACGGCAAGCACCACCCGGTCGACTCCAGCGAGATGGCGTTCAAGCTCGCCGCCAGCCAGGCGCTCAAGGAAGCCGTGGCCGAGGCGCACGGCGTCCTCCTGGAGCCCGTCATGACCATCCGCGTACGCGGGCCCGAAGCGAACGCCGGTGACATCGTCGGCGACCTCAACACCAAGCGCGCGCGCATCCACGGCATCGTGCCGGATAGCGGCTTGAGCGTGGTCGAAGCCGAAGTCCCCCTTGCCGAAGTGCAGCGCTACGCGTCCGACCTGCGCTCCCTCACGCAAGGTCGTGGCCTCTTCGAGCTCGAGTTCGACCGCTACGAGGAAGTCCCGGGCAACGTCGCCCAGCGCGTCATCGACGCCAGCAAGGACGACGAGGCGGCCGGCTAGCCGCTCTTCCCCTGCAGCCAGCGAGCTGCGGCGCGCACCGCCTGTCCCCGGTGGCTGACCGCGTCCTTCTCCTCGGCGCTCAGATCGGCGGCGCTGTGGCCCTCCGGTGTGCGGAAGATGGGGTCGTAGCCGAAACCGTTCTCCCCGCGCGGTTCGCGCCCGATCGACCCCTCCCACGTCCCCTCGAACCGCTCGATGCGGCCGTCCGGCCACGCGACCGCCACGACCGCGCGGTATCGCGCGCCCCGGTCACCGTCCGGAACGTCGCGCAGCTCTCGCAGCATGAGGTCCGTGCGGCCCGCGTCGTCGAGACCGGGACCGCCGTAGCGCGCGGAGAGCGGACCGGGCGCCCCGCTAAGGGCGTCCACCTCGATGCCGGAGTCGTCCGCCAGGGCGAGGCATTGCCCCGCCTCCGCGAAGGCGCGCGCCTTCAGCGTCGCGTTGGCCGCGTACCCGTCGCCGTCCTCGACTACATCGAGCGCGATACCGAGGTCGCCGGGTGTCACGACCTCGAACGGTTCGTCCGCAAGCAGCCGTCGCATTTCGCGAACCTTGCCGGGGTTGTTGGTCGCCAGCAGCAGACGCGTCACGTGAGCGGATGCGCCTCAGTGCCCGTGGCCGTCGTCCTCGGGCTCGGGGTAGTCCGATTCCTGGACCGGGAGGCTGTCGCTTTCGATCACGCTGATTGGGGCGGTCCACGCCCCCGGCTTCAGCTCGAAGCCTCCAAGCTCGCGCTTCAACAGGAAGAGCACGCCCAGCGCGCCACAGAACAACCCTGCGCCCACAAGTGACCAGATCAACGGCGGCACCACGTCGCGACCGGCTTCCACTTCCTGCGCGGCGATGCGCGGAGCGTCGGCAACCGGTGACGCGTCCAGCGCCAGGAGCGGTGCACTCGCAGCGAGCGCGAGCACCCCCGCGAGCGCGGCCGGAGCGATCAATCGAGTGAGGGTGCGCATGACCGCGAGTCTACGGGCCGCCACTGGGGGGTCAAGCGGGCGCTAGAGCCCCAGCGCCCGCTCCACGCCCTCGAACGTGGCCGTCGCCCGGACCACCTTCGGCGTGTTCGCGTGCTCGGCCGTCTCCGGGTCCTTCAGGCCCGACCCGGTAAGTACTGCCACCACCCGTCCGCCCCGCAGCCCGCCTTCGCGATTCAGCTTTCGCAGACCGGCCACGCTGGCCGCGCTGGCCGGCTCGACGAACAGCCCCTCCGAGCCCGCGAGGAGCCGGTAGGCCTCGAGGATCTCGTCGTCGCTGACGGCCTCGATGAGGCCCTCGCTCTCGTCGCGCGCCTGCTCGGCCGGCTTCCAGCTGGCCGGGTTCCCGATGCGGATGGCGGTCGCGACGGTTTGCGGGTCGTCGACCGGCTCCCCCCGCACAATCGGCGCCGCTCCCGCCGCCTGGAACCCCAGCATCCGTGGGTGCAGCGATGCGTAGTCCCGCTCCGCGCACTCCACGAACCCTTTCCAGTAGGCGGTGATGTTGCCGGCGTTTCCCACGGGGATGGCCAGCGCATCGGGCGCGTCGCCCAGCGTCTCGCAGATCTCGTAGGACGCCGTCTTCTGTCCCTCGATCCGGTCCGGGTTCACCGAGTTCACGAGCGCGATGGGGTGGGTGCCGGCCACGGACCGCGCCAGCGTGAGCGCATGGTCGAAGCTCCCCTCGATCTCGACGATGCGCGCCCCGAAGGCCACAGCCTGTGCCAGCTTGCCCGCCGCCACGCGTCCGTGCGGTACGAGGATGCTCGCCTCCAGACCGCAGCGGGCCGCGTAGGCCGCCGCGCTCGCGCTTGTGTTGCCCGTGCTCGCGCAGAGCACGGCCTGCGCGCCCCGCTCCATGGCCTTCGCCACCGCCACCACCATGCCCCGGTCCTTGAAGGAACCCGTCGGATTCGAGCTCTCCAGCTTGAACCAGAGCTCGTCGACGCCGAGTTCCCGCTCGATCGCGACCGAGCGCACGAGGGGCGTGTCGCCCTCTCCCAGCGTGATGCGTGGTGTCTGCGGGGTGATCGGCAGGACCTCGGCCCAGCGCTCCAGCACCCCGCGCCGCTGCGGCTCGCTCACGGCTCGTCCGGCGGACGGAGCCCGTGGAACTTCAGCTCCCGCAGCTCCTGCTCCAGCGCCTCGATCTGCCGCTTCCGCGACCGCTCCTGCATTTCGCTATAGCGGCCGAACTCCTCGCGCACGTGGTCGACCATCTCCGAGATATCCCGGCGGATCAGGCTCACGCGCTCGCTCAGGCCCGAGTGCCGCCCATCCAGCAGCGCCGTCTCGCCCCGCGCCTCGTCGAGTTGCCGGGCCAGGTTGTCGACCGCGCCCTCGACCCGGCTGACCTGGGCTTCGATGCGTTCCTGCTCGTCCCGGCGACGCCCCATCTCGGCGCGTACTTCCTCGCCGAGCTCCTGCGACCCTCGCAGGGACTCGATCGCCTCCTCGGCCCGGTGGGCCAGCTCCCCCAGGATTTGCAGCCGCTCGTGGATGATCTCCAGAGGGCGCTCCTGCAGCGTCTGGGCGGCGGCCAGTACCCGCGCCTCCACCTCTTCGCTCACCTCCGTGAGCCGCTGCAGCCGCAGGTCGAACTGCTCCGTCTGCTGCCGCATCTCCTGCTGCCAGTCCGTCAGCACGCTGAGCGTCTGCCCCAGCTGCTCCAGCTTCGACTCGCGTGTCGCTGCCTCCGCGGTCAACAGCTCAAGCCGGTCCTCCATGCCCTCCACCCGGCGCAGGGCTTCCCGAAGCTCCCGGCTGGCGGCGAGCGCTTCCGCGTCGCGGGTGCGCTCGTTCGTCTCCACCGCCGACCGCGTCTCCGTGAGGGCCGTGCGGATCTGCTCGGTGTCCTGTGAGAGCTCGGTGACCTTCTGGGGGAGTCCCTGGTAGCGGGCGACCGTCGACTCCATCTGCCTGGTCGAACGCCCCTGCTCCTCGCCCTGATCGGCGACTGCCTCCACCTGGCGGCGCAGCTGCTCGAGCTCGCGTCCCAGGGCTTCACCCGCTTCCCGCTGGCCCCTGGCCTGATTCTCCAGCAGGACCAGTGTTTCCTCGATCGAACGCAGGGCAGGTTCGGAGGTCATGTGGCGCCCTCCACCCGCAGCATCGCGTCCACCTCGATCACCTCATCGAGGCCCCGCAGGGTGTCGATCGCGACGGTCACCGCCAGCTCTCGCGCGCGATGCGTCATCAGCGCCAGTTCGGCCGTGCCGCGCTCCTCGTCCGATTCGCGCTGATCCACAGCCGCAATGCTCACCTTCGCCTCGCCAAGGACACGCGCGATCTGCGCGAGCACGCCCGGCTGATCGACAACGGTCATGCGGAGATAGTAGCGCGTCTCCAAAGCCCCCAGCCCCAGCGCCTCTCCGTTCCGCCAGGGACCCGGGTCCCAGCGCGGCTGCGCCCCCTCCGCCAGCGACCGCGAGATGTCGAGCACGTCGGCCAGCACGGCGCTCGTCGTTGGCGCGGCGCCAGCCCCCGCCCCCTGGAACGTGAGCGTTCCCGCGAGGTCGCCCTGGATCTGCGCCGCGTTCTGCACACCGTCGACGCGCGCCAGCGGCTCCGACTCGGGCAGGAGCGCCGGGTGGACGCGCGCCAGCACGCCGTCTCCGTGCCGCTCGGCGATGGCCAGCAGCTTGATCACGTAGCCCAGCTCGCGCGCGTACTCGAAGTCCTGCGGGGCCAGCGAACGGATCCCCTCCGTCGCCACTGCCTCGGGCGGCACGTAGGTCCCAAAGGCAAGGCCCGCCATCAGTGCAATCTTGAAGGCCGCGTCGTAGCCGTCGACGTCGTTCGTCGGGTCTGGCTCGGCGTAGCCCAGATCCTGCGCTTCGGCGAGAGCGTCCTCGAAGCTGTCGCCGCGCTGCGCCATGTTCGTAAGGATGAAGTTCGTGGTCCCGTTGATGATCGCCCGGATCGCGACCACCCGGTTCGCGGGCAGGTCACGCAGCAGCGGCGAGATGACCGGGATACCCCCGCCCACGCTCGCCTCGAAGCGCAGTGCCGCTCCGTTCGTGCGAGCCAGTGCGAACAGCTCCGGCCCCGCCTTGGAGACCAGTTCCTTGTTCGCCGAGACCACGTGCTTGCCTCCCGCCAGCGCGCGACGCACGTAGTCGCCCGCGTCCCCGTCCCCGCCGATCACTTCCACCACGACGTCGACCGAGGGGTCGTCCAGCACATCGCCGGCGTCGCCGGTGAGCACCCCCGCGGGCAGGTCGATGCCGCGAGACCGAGTCGGATCCTTCACCGCCACACGGCGCAGCGTGAGCGACGCCCCTGTCTGCTCGCGGAACGGGCCGGCTCGCTCCAGCAGTGTCGCCACCACCTTCTCGCCGACGTTGCCCATTCCCAGGAAGCCGATGCCGATTTCGTTTGCCACGGTCTAGCTCGCCTCTTCGATCGCCCAGTTGGCGTCGTCTGTCGTGAAGTCGCGCTCGATTGTCACACGTTCGCGCGCCGCTTCGATCGCTTCTTCGAAGCGCAGCTCCGTGAGCTCCGCGATGTCCCTGTCCGTGTAGGTTCCTGCCGTCTCCCGGGTTTCCAGCCGGATCACCCAGAAGGCGCCGCCGGCTTCCACCGGGTCCAGCAGCGTGCCTTCCTCGGCGCTGGCCAGCACGTCCTGGAGGGCCGCCTCGATAAGCGCCGGTGGCACTGTCCAGAGGCCGTCGTTCTGGCGCGACTCCTCGTGCAGCGAGTCGACCTGCGCAATCGTGCCCATGTCCTCCCCCTCGTCGATGCGGGCCCGCAGCGCTTCCGCTTCCTCGAGCGTGGCAGCCGTCACCACGCGGAGGTGAAGGAGGGCTCCCGTCTCGCCGATCTCCTCGCGCAGCGACTCGCGGAGCCGCGTTTCCGCCTCCCGCGCCCTGGTCTGCTCGCGGTAGTGGCTGTCGCTCAATCCCGAGTTGCGCAGCTCGTCCCGGTAGCGACTGTCGAACAGGCTGCCGCGGGACGTGTCGAGCGGGACGCCGAGCCAGACCGCGATTGCGGCGGTGACGTCGTCATCGCTCAGTACAATCCCGCGTTCCGCCGCTGCCGTCAGGACGAGTCCCTCCTCCTCCAGCTTCCCCAGCAACGCGTCCGTCAGCAGGAGGCCGCTGGTGGCGCCCTCGGCCCGCGCGAATTCCGGCAGCCGTGCGGCGTAGTACGAGAGCGAGAACTCCTCCTCGCCCACGCGCAGCACCGTCTTGCCGGGCTGCGCGATGCTGCTGTCGTACCAGTTGTAGGCCAGCAGGGCGACCACCACGAGGAGGGCTGTTACCGCTACCCCGATGATCCCGAAGCGCGCCAGTCGCTGTACGGAGAACCCGTCGCCTTCGCCGGCACGCGCGGCGGCGCGCCGCCCCCGCTGGGCGCCGGGCAGCCCCGTCGTGCGGTCGCGACGCGTCATTGGGTCGAGGCCCTATCCCCGCAGCGGGAAGATGCGGGTCTCGCGAACGTGCTGCAGCGTGTAGGGCAGCAGCCCAACGTGGCGCGCGCGCTTCACCGCGTGCGAGATCGCCCGCTGGGCCAGCGCGCAGGTCGCCAGCTTCCGCCGCGGCTCGATCTTTCCGCGGTCGTTGATGAAGTGCCGCAGGCGGTCGACGTCCTTGTAGTCCACCTTGTACTCCTCGCCCGGGGAGCAGCGCACCTTGTTGCAGAGGCGGCACAGGCGCCGGCGTCCGCCGAAGCGCCGTCCACCACCGCCCCGCCGGGGACGGTCCCCCGGACCGCGGCGGTCGCCGCCTGGTCGATCCCCGCCCGGGCGGTCGCCGGGGGGGCGGTCGCCGGACGGACGAAAGTCGGCAGGGCGGTCGCCGGCTGGCGGGGCGCCTGCACCCGGCGCAGCCGCCGGAGGCGTGAATGGTCGTGGTTCAGTCATCGTGTTCTCCTCCCGATGGGTTTCGTGCGCTCGGGCGCACCGGGTGGGGGGACCGCCGGGCGGCCCCGGATTACGTTCTATTCGAAGGGCAGGTCGTCGACGTCGGAGGGCGCGGCGCCGTGGCTACCGCCCCCGCCGCCGCCCCAGTCGCTTCCACCGCCGCCTTCGCCGCGGCGGTCGAGGAACTCGATGTTGTTCGCGATGACCTCGGTGCGGTAGTGGCGCACACCCTGGTCATCGTCCCAGTTGCGGGTCCGCAGCCGGCCCTCCACGTAGAGCTGCTTGCCCTTCGTGATGTACTGGCTGATGCGCTCCGCGCGGTCGCCGAACAGCACCACCTGGAACCACTCGGTCTCGTCCTCCCACTCGCCGCTCTGCTGGGCGCGGCGGCGCGAGTTGACGGCCATGCTGAAGTCGGACACCGCCGTGCCGTTGGCGGTGTAGCGAAGCTCCGCATCCCGGCCCGTGTTGCCAATGATCATCACCTTGTTGAGGTTGCCCATCTGCGGCTACTCCTTCGCGGTGTCGTCGTCCGCCTGTGGTTCGGACTCCTCCGCACTGGCCTCGGGGGCCGGTGCGGCTTCTTCCTCGGGGGTCGTGGTCTCTTCTGCTTCTGCTTCCGCGGCAGGAGCCTCCTCGACTGCTTCCGCAGCTTCGGCAGCCTCTGCTTCGACCGCGGGAGCAGCCTCAGCCTCGGTAGGGGGAGTTGCCTCAGGGTCGGCCACGGGAGCGGCCTCGACAGCGGGAGCAGCCACGGCTTCTGGCGCGGGGGCAGCCTCAACGGCCGGAGCAGTGTCGGCAGGCGCCGCTGGCGCCGGCGCCGCGGCGGGCGGCGCCTCAGGCGCGCCCTCGAACCTCGGCCCGGTCGGCGAACCCGGCCCCCGCGATCCCGCCGGTGCGAGCGCAGGCCTCGGTGGCGGCAACTCGTCCGCCCGCACCACCAGGTGGCGGTAGACCCGCTCTTCGATCTCGAAGTCCGCGTTCAGCGGTTTCACCGCCTGCGGGTCGAGCTCGATCCGCGTGACGATGAAGTCCGCATCGAGCTGCTTGTTCATGGGGTAGGCCAGACGGCGCCGGCCCCAGTGGTCGACCTCCGTGACCGACCCGCCGTTTCGTTCGACAAGACTGGTGAGGTGTTGGACGCTGGCGTCCTGGCCGCCTTCCTCGATCACTGCGAGGTCGTACACGGCCATCAATTCGTACTCGCGCATAGCGCTCCGGATACCGAACGGTGGGTTTCCCCCGACTCCGTGGTCGGGGCGCCCGGCTGCTCAGGGAGCGTAGCACTGCCCCCATGTGTGCTCAATGCAATGACGGTGACGGATGCGCGTTTCTTTAGGCGTCGGTGATTCCCGGCACCGGATACGCCCTCGCGAACTCCGCGACTTCCTGCCGCACGCCCTCGCGCACGCCCTCGCCGTCGGGGTCCTTCAGGACATGCGCGATCCACGCCGCCAGCCGTCGCATCTCGTCCGCGCCCATCCCCCGTGAGGTCAGGGCGGGCGTGCCGATGCGCAGCCCGCTCGTCACGAACGGGGAACGCTCGTCGTACGGGATCGTGTTCTTGTTCGCAATGATGCCCGAGCCCTGCAGGGCGTTCTGCGCTTTCATCCCGCTGATGCCAAGCGTGCTGCAGTCGATCAGGATCAGGTGCGTGTCGGTGCCCCCCGAGACAAGTCGCAGTCCACCCTCCTGCAAGGCATCGGCAAGCGTTGCCGCGTTCTCCACGATCTTGGCTGCGTAGGCCTGGAACTCCGGCTTCGCCGCCTCGCCGAAGGCCACCGCCTTCGCCGCGATGCTGTGCATGTGCGGCCCGCCCTGCGTGCCGGGGAAGACCGCCTTGTCGAGCGCTGCTCCGTGCTCCTCCTTCGTGAGCGCGAGCGCCCCGCGCGGACCCCGCAGCGTCTTGTGCGTCGTCGTGGTGACGATGTCGGCGTGGGGCACCGGCGACGGGTGCGCGCCCCCCGCCACCAGCCCCGCGAAGTGCGACATGTCGACCAAAAGCAGCGCCCCCACGTCCTGCGCAATCTGCGCAAACGCGGGGAAGTCGAACTGCCGCGGGTACGCCGTCGCACCCGTCACGATGATGCGCGGCTTCGCCTCCGCCGCCAGCTCCGCGACCGTCGCCATGTCGACCACTTCGGTCTCGCGGTCGACTGAATACGGCACGAAGTTGTAGAGCCGCCCGCTGAAGTTCACGGGGGAGCCATGCGTCAGGTGCCCGCCCTGGGTCAGCTCCAGCCCGAGGAACGTGTCCCCCGGATCCGCGAAGGCGAGGTAGGCGGCCATGTTGGCCTCCGCTCCCGAGGTCGGCTGCACGTTCGCGTGCTCCGCCCCGAAGAGCGCCTTCGCCCGCTCGATCGCGAGCGACTCGACCTCGTCCGAGTGGGCGTTGCCCGCGTAGTACCGCTTGCCCGGATAGCCCTCGGCGTACTTGTTCGTCAGCACCGAGCCGGTTGCCTCCAGCACGGCTGCCGAGGCGTAGTTCTCGCTCGCGATGATCTCCAGCGTCTCCGTCTGACGCTTCTGTTCCGCCGCGATGACCGCGGCGACTTCTGGATCCCGTTCCTGTAGTGCGCTCATCCGCGCCCTCGTTGGTGTGATGTCGGCCGATCGTAGCGCGATCCCCACCCGTGCGCCGTACACTTCCCTTTATGCGCGACCACACCGAGCGCCTCCTCGAAGCCGCGAGCGGTGGCGAGCCCGTCCTGCTCGCCACCGTCCTCGAGCCGGGCGCTGCTTCCCTGGAGCAGGGCGCGAAGCTGCTCGTCGAGCCCGGCGGCGGCCGCAGCGGCACGCTCGGCGACCCTCGCCTCGACGACCTCGTCGCCGAGCGCGCCCCCGACGCCTTCCGGCGCCACGCCGCCGAGACCGTCTACGACGGCCCCGACGGTCTCTCCGAGCGCGCCCTCCCCGAGGTGACGAGCGTCTACCTGGAAGTCGTCGAGTCGAAGCCGGTCTTCCTCGTCGTGGGCGCGGGCCACATCGGACGCGCTCTCGCCAAACTGGCCGACTTCCTGGATTACCACGTCGCCGTTCTGGACGACCGTGAGGATTTCGCCGACCCCGAGCTCCTGCCGGAGGCCGACGAGGTCATCTGCGACGACTTCGAGGCGGCCCTCGACCGCTTCCCTATCAACCCCAACACCGCCATCGTGATGGTCACCCGCGGCCATAAGCAGGACGAACTCTCCCTGCGCCGCTGTCTCGGCCGGGATGCGGGGTACGTCGGCATGATCGGCTCGAAGCGCCGCACCGCTGCCGTCCTCGAACACCTCCGCGAGGAGGGCTTCGACCCGGACGAGCTCGCCAAGGTGCGCACCCCCATCGGCCTCACGATAGGTGCCGAGACGCCCGAAGAGATCGCCATCAGCATCATGGCCGAGGTTGTCATGCTCCGGCACGGCGGAGACGGCTCTCCCATGTACCACCGCCGTGGTCCCCAGCGCCCGCCCCTCTCCGGCGGCCGCTAGTCCCGGAGCACGCCAGGACTGCGGAATCTGGTGGCGATACCCTCAGTCTGTCGAGGTACCTGCAGCCCCTTCGGAGACTGCCCGCTCCATCTCCTCCTCGGTCATGGGCGGCCCGTCGTACTGCAGCGCGCCGAAGAGTCGTGCAACTGGCTTCACCGCCACCATGCGGATCGCGCCGTCGGTGATGATGTAGCGAATCCGGCCGCCCTCCCCCAACGACATGGCTTCCAGCACTTCCTCCGGGAGTGTCGTCTGTCCTCTGTCGGTAACCTCTGACTCAAGCATCTGACTTCTCCCGAGACCAAGGTACACGCCCCCCGCCCCCTAACCACACCACCCGCTACGATAGCTGCGTGGACGGATTCGAGGTCTCGCCGGTCGAGGGGCTGCGCTCCCCCGTGGTCGTCATGGCGTTCACCGGCTGGAGCGACACCGGCACGGTCACCATCGACGCCGCCCGCCACCTGATCGAGGCCAGCAACGCCGAGCGCTTCATCACCGTCGACCCCGAGGAGTACTTCGTCTTCACGGAGACCCGCCCCGAAGTCCGGCTCGTTGAGGGCGGCCTGCGCGAGATCACCTGGCCCACCAACGAGGCCTGGGCCGCCCGCCTGAGCGACGCCTCCCACGACCTCGTCGCGATCACCGGCACTGAGCCGAACCTGCGCTGGGAGCCGTTCGCCTCGCGTTTCGCGAGCGCCATCGCCGCCCTCCAGCCGTCGCTCGTCTGCACGCTCGTCGCGCGGCCGGCGGCCACCCCGCACACCCGCCCCATCCCCGTCAGCGGCAGCGCCGCCGATGCGGCCCTCGCGCGTCGCTTTGGCTTCGGCCCCTCCCGCTACCAGGGCCCCACGGGAATCATCGGCGTCCTCCACGACGCCATGCGCAAGCACGGCCTCCCCCTCGTGAGTGTCGCCGCCTCCGTTCCCCACTACCTCAGCGTCGACGAGAACCCGCCTGCCACCCTCGCGCTCCTTCGCGCCCTCGAACCGATGGTTGGGTACGTCCCGGGTCTCGACGAGCTTCAACGCGAATGCTCGGCCTTCCTCCAGCGCGTCGAGGAGGCGTCGAGCGGCGACGATCAGATCGTCCAGTACGTGCGCGCCCTCGAAGAGCAGTACCAGGAGGGTGATACCCCCATCGTCGACCCCGACACCGAGCTTTCTGCCGACGATGTCCTCCGCGACGTGGAGGACCTGCTCCGCGGCGACGGCTCCTGACCCCTAGGGCGCCTCGCTCAGTTCGAAGCGCGAGAGGCGCCGCACTGCCAGCGCTGCGCCCACCGCCGTCACCACCGCCAGCAGGATTATCGAGTACGTCGTGCCGAGGTCTGCGTCGAACACCCACGGGTTTGTGTCGCCCACGGCCTCCGCGATCGAAGCGGTGAACTCGCGGATGCTGAACCGCTGCACGCCCGGTGCGAAGTTTGTGATCACGGCCTCCCAGATGAAGGCGTAGGCCAGCCCCACGAACAGCGCCCGCGAGGTCACCAGGCTGAGCAGGACAAAGACCGACGAGTACGCCAGCGACCCTACCCCGATGGCGACCAGGAACCCGATCAGGAGGCGCGACTCGCCCTCCCCCGCCAGCGCGACGACCCCGCTGACCAGGGCGCTTGCCAGCACCAGCACCGCCGTCGCCCCCCACGCCGCCAGCAGCTTCCCGGCGACGATCCGCCAGCGCTCCGCCGGCTTCGAGAGCAGGTAGACGATCGTCCCGTCCTCGATCTCGCTCCCCAGCGAGGCCGTCGCCAGCACCAGGGCCGTCAGCGGAAGCAGGATGTTGATGACGAGCGCGTTCAGCACCACCTGCGCGGCGAACTCGGCGGCCGACTCATCGCCGTCGCCGGCCGCCCGGAAGATGATGGCGGCCAGCACCGGCAGCAATCCCACTGCCGCCAGGAACAGGGTCCGCTTCTGCCCCAGCAGCTGTCGCAGCGTCAGCGTCAGCACCAGCCAGGTCATCGCGTCACCAGGTAGTCGAAGACGCTCTCGAGCGACTCGTCCTCGGGGCGCACCTCGAACAGCGAAGCGCCCACCTCCTGCGCCGCCCGCGGCGCCGCGGAGGTGAACGCGCCGAGCTCGTTCGTCCGCACCACGATCTTGCCGTCCGTCAGCTCGACGCCGAAGACGCTCTCTTCCGCCATCAGCGTCCGCGCGAGGCCGCGGTTGTCGCTCGACCGGATCGTGATCGTGTGGGGCCGGTCTGTCATCAGCTTGCGAATCGCTCGGAAGTCCCCGGACGCCGCCAGCCGCCCCGCGACCACGACCAGCACGTTCTCCCCCAGCCGCTCGACCTCCTCCAGGATGTGCGACGAGAACAGGATCGTCCGCCCCTGGTCCGCCATCCGGCCCAGAAGCTCCATCATCTGCAGGCGCTGGCGCGGATCCATGCCGTTGAACGGCTCGTCCAGCAGCAGCACTTCGGGGTCGTGGACGAGGGCGGCGGCGATCTTGATGCGCTGCTTCATCCCCTTGGAGTACCCGCCCGTCGCCCGATCCGCGTCGCCCACCATCTCGACCATGTGAAGCGCCCGCAGCGCCGCGTCCCCGGCGTCGGGAAGTCCGTGCATGCGCGCGCTCATCAGCACGAACTGGTGGCCGGTCTGGAAGTCGTATACCGCCTCCCGCTCCGGGACGAGCGCGACTCGCCGGTAGATGTCCGGGTTGCCGAAGGAGCTCTCCCCCAGCACCTGCACGTCCCCTACCGACGGCTTCAGGAAGCCCGCGATCATGTTCAGCAGCGTCGTCTTCCCCGCACCGTTCGGCCCGAGCAAGCCTGTCACGCCCGGTTCGAGCGCGAACGAGATGCCGTTCACGGCCACCACGTTGCCGTACCAGCGCGAGACATCGACCACCTCGACCGCGGCCTGGGGCGCCGTCCCTTCCGCCGTGCTCACAGGCTTCGCCGTCCGTAGTGGCGCACCAGTAGCGCGACCGCGATAGCCGTGACCGCCAGCGCGAAGAAGAAGTACCAGCCCCCGGCGAAGTCCGCGGTATTGAGCGGGTGTCCCTCGCCGATGTCCGGAGCGGCGTCGAAGAACCAGTACGTGAACCCGTCGATCACGAAGAACGGGTTCAGGAAGACGCCGAGCCGGCCGATGAAGTTCTCCACCACCCCGACCAGCACGCCCGAGATGATGGGGAGGAACACAAACGGCGCGATGACGCCGATGGTGGCGAAGGCCCGCCGCCCGCTCTGCGCGGAGATCACCATCCCGATCGCCGCGAAGAAAAGCGAAATCAGGAGACTGCTGCCGATGATCGGCCCCACCTGCCCCCACTCGTCCTGGAAGTAGCCACCGAAGCTGTCCACCACGAGCGCGTTGCCGAAGAACAGGAGCGCCTGTGGCAGCAGCGTCAGCGCCAGCAACGCCGTCGCCATCGAGGCGTACCGCGCCAGGGCGTAGTCCTGCCGGCTCAGCCCCCGCGAGAAGTAGAGCGGTAGCGTCGCGTGCCGCTGGTCTCGCCCCAGCAACTCCGGCGCGACCGCCGCCACGAACAGCATCAGGGCCGCCGGCGGGAAGAAGAAGGTCGAAGTGAAGTAGTCCTCCGCCCCGATCGCGTCCGAGATGTCGATGTCGATGAAAGCCGCTGCCATCAGGTAGCCCAGCGCCGGGATCGCCGCGACGACCGCGAGCCCCATCGGGAAGACTTTGCTGCGCGTCCGCCGCCCCAGCCCGAATGCCGCCCGCAGCCCGTGCACGTACAGGGAGAGCACGGCGTCCCAGGGTCCCAGGCGACGCCCCTCGTAGCGCCGGTAGCCGAGGTCGTAGATGCTTCCCGCCGCCCGCTCAGACACGCTCCGCCACCGCCTCATCCGCTTCCGGGCGGAAGATGTCCTCGAGCGTCTGCCGGCGCTGCTCCAGCCGCACGAGCCCCAGCTCAAGTTCGACGATGCAGTCGCGAATCGCGTCGTACGGGTCGTCGCCGTTCAGACCCACGTGCGCGAGGAAACCCTCGCCGCGTGCCTCGAAGCCCCGCTTCGTCAGTGCCTCCGCCAGCGCCGCGGCATCGCCCTCTACCTCCACCTCCAGCGACCCCAGCCCCGCCGTGAACTCCGCCACCGCCCCCTGCCGCACCAGCCGCCCCGCGTCGATTACGACGAGCGAGTCGCACACCCGCTCGATCTCCCCCAGCAGGTGCGACGACATCAGCACGGCAATCCCGAACTCCCGCCCGGTGCGGCGCACCAGGTCGAGCATCTCCTCGCGCCCCGCCGGGTCGAGGCCGTTCGTGGGCTCGTCCAGGAAGATCAGGCGCGGGTCGTGGACGAGCGCCTGCGCGAGCTTCACGCGCTGCTTCATGCCCGTGGAGTACCCGCCGATCTCCCGGTAGCGCTCCTCGAACAGCCCCACGTGACGCAGCGTCTCCGCCGTACGCTCGCGGGCGGCGGTGCGCGGCAGGCCGCTCACCTCCGCCAGGTGCGCCACGAACTCCGTCGCCGAGAGGTCGGGGGGCAGGCAGTCGTGCTCCGGCATGTAGCCGACGAGCCCGCGGATCGCCCGCCCCTCGGTCTCCACGTCCATGTCAAGCACGCGCGCCTTCCCGCGCGTCGCGGGCAGCAATCCCAGCAGGATCTTGATGAGCGTGCTCTTCCCCGCCCCGTTCGCCCCAACCAGCCCGATGATGCCCGGTTCGACGTTGATGTCGAGCGCGTTCAGCGCAGTTACTCGGGGGTACTGCTTGGTGAGGGCGTACGTCTCGATGAGGGGCACGGCTCTATCCTAGCCGCCGGCAAGGAACCGGTCTGCCTCGACTGTGTCAGGCTCCGGTAAGCGACACCGGCAGCGAGGTGTAGCCCAGCACCACGCCCGTGCCCGTCTGCCGCACCGGCGGCGCCGCCGGCTCGATCGCGGCGAAGCGGTCGAGCCACGTATTCAGCGTGAATCGCGCTTCCGCCCGCGCCAGCGGCGAGCCGAGGCAGTAGTGCGTCCCGTGCCCGAACCCGACGTGCGCGTGCAGGTCGCGCTCCAGCACGAACTCGTCCGGCTCCTCCCACTCCTCCGGGTCGCGGTTGGCGGCCCCGTAGAACACGCCGACGCGTTGGTCGGCCGGAATCGTCACGCCGTTCAGCTCGACGTCCCGCGTGGTCCGCCGGAAGAGTACCTGGACCGGGCTTTCGTAGCGCAGCATCTCCTCGATCAGTTGCGGGATGAGGGATCGGTCCTCGCGCAGCCGCGACCACAGTTCCGGCCGCTGCGAGAGGAAGGCGATCATGTTGCCCATCAGGTTCGTCGTCGTCTCGTTCCCGGCGATCAACAGCAGCATGCAGAAGCCGAGCACCTCCCAGTCCTCCAGCGCTTCACCCTCGATCTCCGCCTCCACCAGCGCCGTGATCAGATCCTCCGCCCCGTGCTCCCGCCTCGCCGCTGCCATCTGGCCGAAGTAGGCCATCATCTCCTGCGTCGACTGCTGCCGCTCCTCCGGTGACCGTGGATGGACACCGAGCGCGTCGTCCGTCCAGCGCTTGAAGGTCTGGTACTCGTCCCGCGGAATCCCCAGCAGCTCGGCAATCGCCATCACCGGCAGGGGCATCGTGTAGTTCTGAACGACCTCGTACTCGCCCCCGTCCACGTCCTGCAGCAGCTCGTTCACCACCGACTCCAGCCATGGCTCCAGCTCGCGGATGCGGCGCGGCGTGAACGCCTTGTTCACCAGCTTGCGGAAGCGCGTGTGGCGAGGCGGGTCGTCGTTCAGCAGCACGAGCCGCATGCTGCTGTTGCTGCTCGACCCTCCCGTCGAGGCCGACGAGAACGTCTCGTGGTCCCCGAGCGCGCCGTAGACATCGTCGTACCGCAGCAGCGCCCAAAGGCCGCCCGCCGAGGATCCCGCCTCCTGCCCGAAGAAGATCGGCGACTGCGCCCGCAGCCGATCGTACTCCGGGTAGGGGTTGGCGTTGCACTCGGGCGTCATCAGCGTGGTGGCGGTCGCGGTTGGGGCACTCATCGGCAGGCTCCTTGAGGGGCGATGCGGGGATGGAGTCTACCGAACGCCCCGCTACGCCCCCTAACCCCGCCTTCCGGTTTCGCCCGTGCGGACGGGCGGGTAGCATCTCGCCACGCCCGCATGGCGCCCGGAGAAGCCCATGGAAGTCCCCATGGTCGTCAACGATTTCCTCTTCCGCGCGGAGAGCCTGTACGGCCCCAAGGAGGCGGTCGTCGACGGGGACAGGCGCTTCACCTACGCCGAGTTCGCCAGGCGCTGCTACAAGCTCGCGCACGGCCTCACGAGCCTCGGCGTGGGCAAGGGCGACCGCGTCGGCATCCTCAGCCCCAACAGCCACCACTTCCTCGAGTCGTTCTACGGGACCTCCCTCATCGGCGCCGTCCTCGTTCCCCTCAACTACCGCCTCGTGTCCGAGGACTTCCAGTACGCCTTCTCCCACTCCGGCGCGAAGGTCATCATCGCCGACTCCGACCTCACCGATGCCCTCGACGCCATCCGCGACGGCCTCCCCGATGTCGAGCACTGGATCGTCGCCCGCTACGGCGACGCCCCCACCCCCGACGGCTGGCAGGACTGGGAGGAGCTCGTCGCCGGACAGCCCGAGACGCCCCCGCCCGACCCGCAGCTCGACGAGAACGACCTCGTCAGCATCAACTACACCTCCGGCACCACCGCCCGCCCCAAGGGCGTGATGCTCACCCACCGCAACTTCTACGCCAACGCCTACCACTTCATCGCCCACCTGGGCGTCAACCACGACGACGTCGAGATGTGGACCCTGCCGATGTTCCACTGCAACGGCTGGGGCGGCGTCTACGCCCTTACGGCGATGGGCGGGAAGCACGTCATCGTGCGCGCCCCCGAGCCGGACCTGCTGTATGGCCTCATGCGCGACGAGGGCGTCACCTTCGCCTGTATGGCCCCCGCCGTCCTCGCTCGCATCCTCGACTTCGAGGACGCCGGCGAGTACGAGATCGCGACCAGCCCCCGCTTCGTCTGCGCCGGCGCCCCACCCCCCGTCACGTTCGTCGAGCGGCTCGAGCAGGAGCGCGGCTGGACCTTCATGCAGATCTACGGCCTCACCGAGACGGCCCCAATCCTCACCGTCGCCGAGCCCAAGCCCCACGTGACCGCCGAGGGCGACGCCTTCTACCGGCTGAAGGCGCGTGCCGGGCACCCCTCCGTCGGCGTCGATCTGCGCGTTGTCGGCGAGGGCGGCCGCGACGTCCCCCGTGACGACACCGCCATCGGTGAGGTCGCGGCCCGCGGCAATATGGTCTTCAAGGGTTACTGGAACCAGCCCGAGGAGACCGCCAAGGTGGTCCGCGATGGCTACTTCTATACCGGCGACCTCGCAACCGTGAACGAGCACGGCTACATCAACATCGTCGACCGCGCCAAGGACGTCATCATCTCCGGCGGCGAGAACATCTCCTCCATTGAGGTCGAGGACGTGCTCTACCGGCACCCCAAGGTGCTCGAGGCCGCCGTCGTCGGCATCCCCAGCGAGCGCTGGGGCGAGACGCCCCTTGCCGTCATCGTCCTGCAGCAGGGCGAGGACGCAACCGCCGACGAGATTACCAACTTCTGCCGCGAGAACATGGCCCACTTCAAGGTGCCGCGCCAGATCGAATTCGCCGCCGAGCTCCCCCGCACGGCCACCGGCAAGCTCAAGAAGTTCGAGCTACGCGAGCCCTACTGGGCGGAAACCGGCGGTCGCCGGGTCAACTGACGGCAGGTGCGCGCACACGCTGTGATCCGCGCGAATCATCGCATGCAGTGATAGCATTGCTATCGACGCCATCACTGCATGCACGTCGCGTGCGGCTGGGAGGGTGAACCGTGGCGAGCATTACCGTGCGGAACCTGGACGAAGGACTGAAGCGGCGCTTGCGCGTTCGCGCGGCGGTGAACGGCAGGTCGATGGAGCAGGAGGTGCGGGAGATCCTGGCGGGCGTGCTGGGCGAGGAGCCCTCCCCTCCCGCTGAGGATCTCTTCACTTCCATTCGTGCCCACTTCGAGCCTCTCGGAGGCGTCGAACTTGAGCGGCCGCCCCGCGAGCCGATGCGCGAACCGCCCTCCTTCGACTGAGCCATGATCGTCCTCGACACCAACGTCGTATCGGAGATGGCTCTACCGGCCCCGAATGCCACTGTCGCCGGGTGGGTAATCCGCCAGCCTAGGTCCGATCTGTTCCTAACTGCCGTCAGTGAGGCTGAATTGCGCTATGGCGTCGAGATCCTTCCTGTTGGACGGCGCCGTCGCGACCTCGCCGCTGCGGTCGAGAAGACGGTTCGGCAGAGCTTCGCCGGACGCATCCTCCCGTTCGATAGCGACGCCGCCCGCGCCTACGCCGAGATAGCGGCCGCACGCCGAGCCGCAGGCGACCCTATCAGCCAGGCGGACTGCCAGATCGCCGCAATCGCCCGCTCCCGAGGTGCGGCCGTGGCGACGAGGGATGCGAGCGGCTTCGGCGGCTGTGGCATCAAGGTCATCAATCCCTGGCAAGCCTGACGCCCCGCGTCCGTACTCCCTCACCCGGTAGCATTCCTGCCCCAGGAGGCACCCATGATCGTCATCGCCGGAAGCATCGACCTCGACCCTGCACTGCGTGACCAGGCCCTCGCCACCGCCGGCGCCTATATCGACGCCGCCCTTGAGGAGCCCGGCTGCCGCAACTACGAGTGGACCGCCGACCCCCGCGTCGCCGAGCGCATCTGGGTCTACGAGCTCTGGGACGACGAAGCCTCCCTGCGCTTCCACTTCGAGAACGCCCCCTATCGCGACATGGGCGCCCACCTCGGCCGGCACGGCATCACTGGCTCGCAGATCAGCAAGTTCCGCGTCGATCTCGAGGAGCCCGTCTACGACGACACGGGTACGCCCCGCGCCGACTTCTTTACCGCCAGCGACTGACGCTCTTCGCTATCCCTGCGGCGGCCTTCGCCGGCCGCCGAGGCCGATCGTCGCGAGGCCCAGCGCAAGCCCCGCTGGCGCGACCGCCAGCGCGGCGGGAATCGGCGCATGTCCTGCGGCTCCGCTCATGACGTCTCCCATGCTTGGGCCGTTCTCGTCCGACTCGTCGCCGTGGGAGTGGTCGTGGTGGTCGTGAGAGTCGTGCCCCGCGGCGCCCACGTTGTAATTCGCGTCGATGTGCTGCCAGACGCCGATAGCGGAGCTCGCGATGGCCAGCACCGCTACGGTTCGCGCCAGCCACGCCATCGCCCCCGTTGGGCGAACCATCAGGGCTGCCGTGGCTACGACCACGATGCCCAGCGTGATCCACGGCGCCAGCTGCCAGGGGCCCTGCCAGTGGCGTTCGTAGGCCAGTGCCAGACCGCTGCCAACCACGCCCACCGCGACGAGCAGAATGAATCCCGCCCGCAGGGCTCCCGCTGCTCCCTCGCCTCTGAACATGCGCCCGAAATGATATGGCATCTCGATAGCGATAGCGGCCGAAGACGTGGCTCAGGGCTGCCCTGTTTCGCCTGGATCCCTACGAGATCAGGATGATGCCCGCCACGGCCACCGCTACGCCCACAACCAGCCAGAGGGTTAGCCGCTCGCCCAGGAAGATCGCCCCCAGCGGTACGGCGAAGAGGGGGGAGATGGCGCTTGCCACGGCGGCCCGTCCCACGCCCGCCTCCTGCACCGCGTAAATCCACAGCAGGCTTCCCAGCCCCGTGCCCGCCACCCCCGCGAGGAAGAGCGCGCCGTGGTCCCAGCGCGAGATCTGCCACCGCCGGACACTTGATCGCGGCATCGCCCCCGCCACGAACCCCACCACCAGGGCGCTCGCCGGCAGGCGCAGCGCCGTCACCGCCACCGCGTTCTGCCCCTCCACCGCATCCCCCAGCCAGACGGTCGCGATCGCCCAGATGAGCGCGGTAATCCCCACCAGCGCCAGCCCCTGCTTGAGATTCCCGCTGCCTGCCGGTGCTGTCTCGGGCGCTCCCCTCCGGCGTCCCCGCAGGGCCACCAGGTAGACGCCAACCAGCACGAGCAGCGAGCCGATGACCTCAGCCAGGGTGATTGCGTCACCCAGGAACACGATCCCGAGCGCGTAGGTCAGGAAGACGAAGAGCCCGAGGCTAATCGTGAAGGCGCGCGTCAGCCCGAGGGCGTTAAGCGAGAAGACGTAGAGCGTGTCCCCCAGCGAATGGCCGACGAGCGCGGACCCGATCACCGCCACCGCCACCGCCACGGTCATCGCATCGAAGCCGCCCGACATGATCACGAACGGCAGGACGATCAGCAGCGCCAGCGCGCCCCACGCCCCCCGCACCGCGCTCACCGACACCGCGTCGACCCGTGTCGAGGACGAGGCCATGAGCGTGCTCGCAACCGCCCAGATGGCGGCCGAGCCGATTCCTGCCAGGACGCCTGGGTTCACCGGTCAGCGTGGAGCCGCGCGCGGCTGGGCATGGCGGCTCTCCCTCTCGATGCGGGGCTGTGCGCCTCCGCTCGCCCCGGCAGGATAGCGCCTTGCCTCGACATGGAGCGCAAGCGCTCGCCCCACCCGCTACACTCCCGTCCCATGCAAGCAGGAATCATTACCGGCAAAGAGATCATCGAGCTCCTCGAGTTCACGGAGCCTACCCCTGCGGAGAACGAGGCCGTCGTTCGCATCAGCTACTGCGGAATCTGCGGCACCGACCTTCACGCCTACCAGTCCGGCGTCATGGAGAATCCTGCCGTCTGCGGCCACGAGTGGATGGGCGAGGTGTCCGCCGTCGGCTCAGGCGTGACCGACTTCCGCGAGGGCGACCGCGTCATCGGCGGCATCGCCCCTGCCTGTGGCGATTGCGCCACCTGCCGTGCCGGCTACGCCCGAGACTGCCCCCACCAGCTCGGCAGCCTGATGGGCACCCCCCACGGCGGCTTCGCCCCCGCCATCGCCGCCGACGTCCGCCGCCTCACCCCCGTCCCCGACGGCCTCGATGACCTCGACGCCGCCATCGTCGAACCGCTCGCCGTCGCCCTCCACGGCACGCGCCGCACCGACATCCGCCTCGGCGACACCGTCGCGGTTGTCGGGGCCGGCCCCATCGGCCTCCTGACGCTGCAGTGCGCGCGAGCCGCGGGCGCCGGGCGCGTGTACGTCGTCGAGCCCGTCGCCGATCGTGGCGCCCTCGCTCTCGAGCTTGGGGCGGACCAGGTCTTTAACCCCATGGAAGAAGACGTGGCCACCGCCCTCGCCGATGCCACCGGCGGCCTCGGGCCCGATGTCGTCTTCGAGTGCGCGGGCATCGCCCCGACCATTCAGCATGCGGTCGATTACGTGCGCCGGGGCGGGGCCGTCACGCTCATCGGCCTGGCGAGCGAGCAGGCCACGATCGATCCCGGCACCTGGCTCTCGAAGGAGATCACGTTCGTCTCCGCTGTCGCCTACGCCCACAGGGAGTTCGCTATCGCCGCCGACCTCATCGCTTCCGGCCGCATCCAGGTCAGGCCCCTGCACACGCACACGGCCGCCCTCTCCGACATCTCCGACGCCTTCTCCCTGCTGAACGAGGATCGCCGCCAGATCAAGATCCTGGTGGACCCGCGACGCTAGGGGTCAGGGTCGTTCCAGCGCGGGAGCTCCTGTGTCGACCTGGGCGTCGGTAGCTCGTTTCGGACGGTCGCGAATCTCCAGCGATACGAAGATGTTGAGGATGGCCACGCCCGCCAGCACGATCGTGAGCAACCGGAAAGCGCCTTCCCCCGGGTCAGGCCCGAGCAGGGCCGCGATGATGGCTGCGCCCAGGATCGCGCCCGCGTAGCGCATCATCGAGAACGTCCCCGAGACCGACCCCGCCACATCCCGCGGCCAGGCCTCCAGCGCGGCGGAGGAGCGCGCCGGTCCCGAGATACCGAGCCCGATCCCTACGCCGATGAGCGGTCCGATGATCGCCGCCAGCGGCGGGTCGTCGAACAGAACCATCAGCGCGACCGTCGCCACGCCGATGATGAAGCCGCCGCCGAGGAGCAGCGGCCTCCGCCCCACGCGGTCGGTGAGCGCCCCGCCCACTGGCGAGAGCGTGATCATCGCCGCCATCAGGGAGAAGAGCACCATGCTCACCACCTGGTCGCTCACCCCCCGCAGGTCCACGAGGTAGAGGGGCAGGCTCACGAGGAACGAGTACATCACGAGGTTCGTGAGCCCCTGGCTGCTCGCCGCCGCCCGGAAATTGCGCGCTCCGAAGAAGCGGAACTCAACAATGCTCCCGCCCCAGCGCGACCGCAGCCAGTACGCCGCCACCGTCAGTGGCAGGAGCGCGCCGCCCGCGATCAGGAAGGCGGGGTTCTCCACCCGCGTCGCGCTTCCGATCAGGACCGCGCTCCCGAACACCGCCACGAGCGCGAGTAGCGAAGGCGTGTCGATGCGCAGCGTCTCGTGCCCGTGCCCCTCGTCGGGCTTCAGCCGCAGCAGGAACGCGATCGCCACCACCGAGAGCGGCACGTTCACCAGGAACAGCAGCCGCCAGTCCCCCGCCAGCAGCAACGCCCCGCCGATCACGGGGCCGGTGGCGGCTGCTATGGAGAGCGCCGCCCCGTTCATCCCGAGGACGGTGCCCAGCCGTGCCGAGGGCGTCCGCTTGCGTAGCACCGCGATGCCGTTCGGCAGCACCAGCGCCGTCGCCGCGCCCTGCAGGCCCCGCATCAGGATGAGCATGGGCAGGTTGGTCGCCAGCGCCGAGACCGCCGAGATTGCGATCAGCAGAACAAGGCCGACCATCATCATGCGGATGGAGCCGTAGGCATCCCCCAGCCGCCCCGATACGGGCTGCATCGCCGCCACCGCCACCAGATAGACGCTGATCAGCAGCGTCATCTCCCCCACGCCCACATCGAAGTGCGAGCGGATGGAGGGCAGGCCCACCGCCAGCATGGTGCTGTTCAGCGGCGTGAGCATCGCCGCGAGCGCCACCGTTGCCTGGAACTCGATGCTCCGCCAAGTGCCCTGCCCCAGGGGCAGATCGGCCTCACCGGCGCTTTCCTGCCGCATGGGCTCATGTTAACGGCGTCAACGAGCCCTCACGGCGCCGAATCTGTGTCCCGGGCGCCGTTCCTCAGGTTGCGGGCGCTTCTCCCGCGCAGCAGGGATCCTCGCCGATGGCGCAGGCTGCGCCGGTGTTCTCGGTGATCATGATGAGCTCATCGGCAGGAGCAGGGTTGTCGTCGGTGACGGTGTAGACCTCCCAGCGAAGCCCGCTGGGGTCCTTTGCCCACGCCTTGTCCTGCTCGGCATGGCAGCACACAACCGCGTCCTCCACCTCGAGCTGGTGGCCGAGCCCGGCAAGGCGCGCGGTCTCGGCGGCTACCTCTGCGGTCGTCTCGACCTCGACGCCGAGGTGGTTCAGGTCGCCGCCGCGCCCGTTCTCGAACAGGATCAGCTTCAGGGGCGGGTCCGCCACCTCGAAGTTCGCGTAGCCATCGCGCACCTTGTGCGGTTCTGTCTTGAAGAGGTCGCGGTAGAACGCGATCGCGGAATCGAGCTCCGCCACGTTCAGCGCCAGTTGTACCCGTGCCAATGTCGACTCCCGTACCGGTCCGTTGGAGGACGGCCGGCGTTGTTCTCCACCGAGTGTAGTCACGATCGTTGCTCGCAACGCAAGTCCCCGCCACCTGCCTGACCCGCCGCCGCCCCTACCGCTCGTCGAGTCTGGCGAGCAGCGCGTCCCGCTCCTCGGGGGAGAACAGGTACGACTCCATCCCCGCTTGCCCGCGCTGCCGTGTCACCTCGAACAGCACAATCGCTGCCGTCACCGAGAGGTTGAGGCTGCGCACCATCCCTGCCATGGGAATCGTCAGCCGCCGGTCCGCCAGCGCCACGGCCTCGTGGGAGAGCCCGCGGTTCTCGTTCCCCAGCATCACCGCGATCCGCGGCGCCGTCAGTTCTGCCCCGTACAGCTCCTCGGTTTCACCCTCCGCCACCGTCGCCACCACCTCGAACCCCTCCCCGTGCAGCGCGTCGAGGCACCCCCTCGCCGACGAGTACACCTCGAAGTCGAGCCACTTGTTCGCCGACGATGAGGACAGCTTCCCCACCCGGCGCGGGTCGAACGGCTCCTCCTGGTCGAAGATGAGGCACACCCGCTGGAACCCGAAGGCGTCGCAGCTTCGGAAGACCGCCTCGGCGTTGTGCGGGTCGTGGATGTCCTCGAGCACGACGACGCCCTGCTGCCGCCTCGCAGCCACATCGCGGTAGCGTTGCATCCGTTCCGGCGTCGGCACCGCCCGAGCGTAGGCCCGCGACCCGCCCGCGATCCAGCCGCCCCCCTGCCTGTTCGGGCCTGTTCGGTAAGATAGGCGGACTCACTCGAAACGTCGGGAGAGGAGCAGGTTGTGAGCGAATCGAACGGACTGGAGCGCGCCCGAGAGCTGCGCGAGGAGTACGACGAGGCCGTCGTCGCGGAGGGTCGCGAGTCGGCGGGACCGTTCATGACGGTCTCCAGCCGCCCCATCGACCGCCTCTACGACCCCACCGACGTTGCCGACCTCGACTACGAACGCGACATCAACCTGCCTGGCTCCTACCCGTTCACCCGCGGCGTCCACAAGACCGGCTATCGCGGCAAGTCCTGGACTATCCGCATGTTCAGCGGCTTCGGCTCCGTGGAGGAGACGAACCAGCGCTACCACGACCTCCTCGGCGCCGGGAACAACGGCCTCTCCATCGCTTTCGACATGCCCACGCTCATGGGCTACGACCACGACGAGCCCTGGGCCGAGGGCGAGTTCGGCTCCTGCGGCGTCGCCGTCGACTCGCTCGCCGACATGGACATCCTTCTCGACGGCCTGCCCCTCGACAACATCACCACCTCCATGACCATCAACAGCCCCGCGCCCGTCATCTGGGCCCTGTTCATCGCTGCGGCGGAGAAGCGGGGCGTGCCCCGCTCCAAGCTCGCGGGCACGCTCCAGAACGACATCCTCAAGGAATACATCGCCCAGAACGAGTTCATCTACCCGCCCCGCGAGTCGATGCGTCTCGTCACCGATACCGTCGAGTTCGCCGCCGATGAGATGCCCCTCTGGAACCCCATCTCCGTGAGCGGCTACCACATCCGCGAGGCCGGCTCCACCTCCGTCCAGGAGCTCGCCTTCACCCTCGCCGACGGCATCGAGTACGTGAAGTGGGCCCTCGACCGCGGCCTCGACATCGACAGCTTCGCGCCGCGCATCTCCTTCTTCTTCAACTGCCACAACGACTTCTTCGAGGAGATTGCCAAGTTCCGCGCCGCCCGCCGCATCTGGGCGCGCCAGATGCGCGAGCGCTTCGGCGCGACAAAGCCACGCTCCTGGCTCATGCGCTTCCATACGCAGACCGCGGGCGTCTCCCTCACCGAGCAGCAACCCGAGGTCAACCTCGTGCGCGTCGCCATCCAGGCCCTCGCTGCGGTCATCGGCGGAACCCAGTCGCTCCATACCGACTCCATGGACGAAGCCCTCGCCCTGCCGTCCGACAAGGCCGTGCGACTCGCCGTCCGCACCCAGCAGGTCATCCAGCACGAGAGCGGCGCCGCCAACACCGTCGACCCGCTCGGCGGCTCCTGGTTCGTCGAGAAGCTGACGAACGACATGGAGGCGGAGTGCAACGCCATCTTCGAGCGCATTGAGGACCTCGGCGGCGTCATCCCCGCCCTCGAGACCGGCTACTTCCAGAAGGAGATCGCCGACGCCTCCGCCCGCTTCCAGCGCGAGTTCGAGAGCGGCGACCGCATCATCGTGGGCGTCAACGAGTTCCAGACCGATGAGTCCCTCGAGATCCCCATCCTCAAGATGGATCCGGAGGGCGAGCGCCGCCACCTCGCTCGCCTGAAGAAGGTGAAGTCCGAGCGTGACGCCGACGCCTGGGGCGAGGCCATGCGCGCCCTCGAGAACGGCAGCAACGATCCCAACACCAACCTCATGCCGCTCATCATCGACGCGGTCAACGTCGGCGCCACCTCCGGCGAGATTTGCAACATGTGGCGGCGCGTCTTCGGCGAGTACAAGGAGTTCGTTGTCGTCTGATGACCAACGAGCTCGTCGATCTCGCCATCTTTTCGGGAAGGACCTACCCCGCCTTCGCGGAGGCCATCTGCGCCCACCTCGGGAAGAAGCAGGGCGAGGCCGACATCTTCGAGTTCGCCAACGAGAACATCTTCGTCCGCTACCAGGAGAACATCCGCAGCCGCGACGTCTTCCTCGTCCAGCCCCTCGTCCGCCCCGTCAGCACCTCCATCGTCGAGCTGCTCATCATGATCGATGCCGCCCGGCGCGCCTCCGCGGGGCGCATCACCGCCGTCATCCCCTACTACGCCTACGGGCGCAGCGACAAGAAGGACCAGCCGCGCGTCCCCATCAGCGGCCGCCTCCTCGCCAACCTCATCGAGACCGCCGGCGCCGACCGCGTCATCACCATGAACCTCCACGCCGGCCAGATCCAGGGCTTCTTCAACATCCCCCTCGATGAGCTGAACGGCCTCTACCCCATGAGCGCCTACTTCGCTTCCCGCGACATGACCGGCTACACCGTCGTCGCCACCGATGTTGGCGGCGAGAAGCTCTCACGCGACATGGCCTCGCGCCTCGACCTGCCCCTCGCTATCGTGGAGAAGCGGAGGCTGGGCAACACCGATAACGTCCAGGCTCTCAACGTCATCGGCGACGTGGACGGCCGCAACGCGCTCCTCATCGACGACGAAATCCTCACCGCGGGCACGATGGTGGAAGCGGTGGGGATCTTGCGGGAGAAAGGCGCGCGCGAAATCGTGCTCGCGGGCTACCACGCGATCCTCGGCGGACCCGCCGTCCAGCGCCTCCGCGACGCCAGCGTCCACGAAATCGTCTTCACGGACACGGTCCCCATCCCGGCGGACAAGCGGCTCCCGAACATGAAGATCATCCCTACAGCGCCCGTGTTCGGCGACGCCATCCAGCGCATCCACACCGGCCAGAGCGTCGGCGCCCTCTTCCAGTAGCCCTCAGGCGACTACCAGAGGCGTTGCACGCCGTACTGGTCGAACAGGCTCTCGTCCGAAATGAGAACGAGGTCGTTGCCCAAGGCCTGGGCCACCAACATCCGATCGAACGGGTCGCGGTGTGGTCCCGGGAGCGCTCCCGCCCTGACGCCGTCTTCGACAGTCACGGGCAGACTCTCGAATCGCTGGCTGGAGATGTACCTGGGGAGGCTGAGCGCCAGTTCATCCACTCCCTTGAGTTTGCCAAGCCTGTGCTTGGTGGCAATCTCCCAAGCTGTGGCGGCGCTCACGAATACGTCGTTCGCCGAGACGCCTATGGCGTCCCGCACTGCGGCTGGCAGCCGATTGTTGCCCTCAAACCACCAGATGAACGCGTGCGTGTTCAGGAGCAGGCGCAAGGCCTAGTCGCCCTCCCAGGCGGCGAGTTCCTCTTCGGGGAGGGGATCGAAGAAGCTGTCGTCGAGCTTGATCCGGCCCTTGAGAACGCCAAATTCTCGTCTCCCTTGCTCTTCGCAGGGCACGAGGCGCGCCACGGGCTTGCCGTTCCGCGCAATGACAATGTCCTCCCCCGCCTCTACCTGCGCCAGCAGTCGGGAGAGATGGGTCTTTGCCTCGTGGATGTTCACTGTCGTCACTGAGAGAACTCCTTAGTCAAGGATCGGACTAAGCTGCAGCCCTGTCAACCAATGCGTTCCTCGGCATCCTCCGGCAGCAGCGCATCCCGAGCCCCGAGTTCCGCGCCCATGTGTCGCAGCTCACGCCCGAACCGTGTCGTCCGCGCCGCCACTCCCGCGAGCTGTGTCCGCTGTTCCGTCACCCGCACCCACAGCCGCCGTCGCGGAACGTAGAACGTGATGCCCAGCCCCAGCATCGCCATCCCCACCGCCACCCAGATGAACAGGTCGCCCGGGTCCCGCCGGATGTCGATCCCTGACGCGTCCACCCGCCCCCCGAACTGGTAGCGGTACCCCGACGACGTCTCCACCGTCGTCCCCTCCGCTATCACCACGTTCTCCGCGTCGATATCGGAGATGAACAGGTAGGGACGTCCGTCGGCCCCCTCCGGCATCTGCACGTTCACGACTCCCGTCGTCGTTCCCCGCGGCATGTCGAGCACCGGGATCGCTGGCACGGAAGCGATGCCCCGGAAGGCGATGCGGTGATTCGGCGTCTCCGCCGCCTCCCCCGGGCGCAGTTCGGCCTGGTCGAATCCCTGGCCATCGATCAGCGCCACCAGCGTCTCGCCCTCCGCCCGCCAGCTCACTCCGTACACCGCTCCCCGCAGGGCCAGCTCTGCGAGCGCGAGGTCCCCGTCGTACCCGAGCGTCGAGCCCGGCACGCTCGCCATCTGCGGCAGCGCCTGGTCGAAAACGACCTCCCCGTCGGCACTGGTAATCGTCAGCACCGGTGTCGCCGTCGACTCATTCTCGAAGTCCAGCACGTCGTCGAAGAGCACCCGCCCGTCCGGATCCCAGATGGTCAGGTGCGCGAGGTCGTCGAAGAACGCCGCCTGGTGGAAGCGATACCCGAACGCCGAGCACGGGTCGTTCACGGTGGCCGTGCAGCGCACGACCTCGTCCCCGCGTCGCAGCAGCAGGTCGCTGTGGAAGTCGACGATGTTCCCCGCCGCGTCCACCCCCCGGTGCGCGTCCTCCATCCCCACGAAAATCTGCCCCGGACCGGGGTCGCTGAAGAGCGGAGCCGCGGGGCGCGACTCCGCCAGCGCCAGTGTCCGCTGGAACCCGGCGAGGTTCGTCAGCAGCCCCCCGACGAGCAGCATCAGCAGCGCCATGTGCGAGATGAACGTGGCGTACTGCGTCCACGGGAAGCGCTCCGCGAACAGTTCGGTCGAGCCCTCGTCCTCGTGCGTGCGGGTCACGATGTAACGGCGACGGCGCAGCAGCCCCTCGACTGCCTCCGCGCCTCCCGTGTGCGTGAACGAGGCCCGGTGACGCGCCGTCTCGAAATAGCGTTCGCTCACGCGCACCTGCGGCCGCTGCACGCTCCGCCACGTCGGCGGGAAGCGGCTGATGGTGCACACGGTCACGGCCGCCACGATCACGAACCAGAGCGCCAGGAACCATGGACTGTGGAACACATCGAACAGGTCGAGCCCGTCGAGGATGCCCGTGAGCCAGCCGAAGTCCTCGCGCTGCAGCTCCAGCCAGGCTGAACGCGCGGGCGGGTTGCCCCGCATCTCCGCCGGGAGCTGCGGGAGCACCACGCCGAGCAGGCTCGCCAGCACCGCCACGGTCACAAGCGCTACCGCGAACTTCACGTTCGTGAGCAGCCGCCACGTCGCCCGCAGCGGGTCGAACTTGGGCATCGGGGGTGTCGTGGCGGGGGCGTCGCTCGCCATCAGGGAAGCTCCGCTGCGAGCTCGGCGAGGTCGAAGTCCGTCAGCGCGCCCAGGTGTACCCGCTGGATAACCCCATCAGGGTCGATCAGGAAACTGACCGGCAGCCCCGTGCTCACGCGGTACGCTCCCGAGACCTGCCCGTCCGCGTCGAGCACGATCGGGTAGGTCACGGCGAACTGCTCGGTGAACGCCCTGGCTGTTTCGGCCGTCTCCTGCTGGTTCACCCCCACCACCACCAGCCCCGGCGACCGTTCCTGGAAGAACGCCTGCAGCGCGGGCGTCTCCCCCCGGCACGGTCCGCACCACGAGGCCCAGAAATTGAGGAGCACGTACTGCCCCCGGAAGTCCGTGAGCTCCGCCGCCGACCCGTCCAGCGCTCGCAGCCGGAACGCGGGCGCCGCCCGCCCCACCTCCGCCGCCGGCGCCTCCCCCGTCGCGTTCAGCGAATCCGCCAGCGCCACCACCCCCATCCCCGCCTCCGCCTCGACCCCACCCCCGTCACCCCGGATCTCGAGGTACCAGATGCCGAACCCGACCACCGCCACCACCAGCGCCGCGATACCGAACGTGAAGCCCGGCCCCGTGTATTCGCGGCGCTGCTGGGGACGTTCGTCGGGAAGGGTCTCGGCCATCGTGTTCGGTCGCGCTCGGAGCGTACCAAGCCCGCCCTGTGCGCGCTCCCGCCCTACCGCAGCGGCGTGGCTCGCGGCTCTCCGGGCGGCGCCTCCGGGTCAAGGAGCCGGTCCTCCTCCGCGCCCCAGAACCGCCCGACCACGTGCAGGACCAGCACTGCCCCCACGCCCACCACCCCTGCGATCATCAGCGTTTCCCGGATTCCGATGATGTCCGCCACCACCCCGATCGGCAGCGACGCGATCCCGAACAGGCTCCACGAGAGCATGTTCAGCGACTGCACCCGCCCGTGGTACCGCGACGCCGAGAACTGGAGTGAGAGCGCGTTGTTCAGCGACTGGAACCCCGCCGAGCAGGCGCCCACCAGCAGGATCGCCCCGAGCCCGGTTGCGAAGGTGTTCGCGAAGCCCAGCAACGTGACCGACCCCCCGAAGGCGAACGCCAACAGGAGCTGTTGGCCCCACGCGCTCGCCCGCCCCGCGATCCCCGCTACCAGCACGACCGCGATTACGGCCCCCACCGCCTGCACCGCCCCCAGCACTCCGAGCCCCTCCGAGCCCGCCTTGTAGATGTCCTCCGCCAGCGAGGGCAGGAACGACTGGAAGGGAAAGGCGAAGGCCGTCAGCGCGAACGACGTCAGGATCAGGGTCGCTACCGATGGGCGGCTCCACACGTACCGCACGCCGTCCACGAGGTCCCGCACCGGCGAGGTCGCTTCCGCTCGCTCTTCCGGCTCTCCGGGAGGAAGCCGCAGGACGGTCAGAATCGCGACCAGGAACCCCGTCGCGGTCATGAAGTAGACGCCCCCCACGCCGATGAACCAGAGCGAGATGAACAGGCCCGCCAGCGCCGGCCCCACCACTCGCGTGCCGTTCATGCTCAGCTGCTGCAGGACAATCGCGTTCCCGACCGCCTCCCGCCCCACCAGCGACCCGATGAACGCGTTCCGCGCCGGTCCCATGAAGGCGAACCCGACGCCCTGCGTGAAGCTCGCGGCCAGGAGCATCCAGAACTCCATGAGTCCCACCGCCACCATGAGCGCAATCCAGGCCGAGTTGAGGCAGAGCACGCCCTGCGAGATCACGAGCGTCCGGCGCCGGGGCAGCCGGTCGGCGATCACCCCGCCCCACAGCGTGAAGACCAGGCTCGGCGCGCCGAAGGCCAGCATCATCGCCCCCAGCGCCGTGTTCTGCCCCGTCAGGTCGAAGGCGAGCCAGCCCCTCGCCACGATCTGCATCTGCATCCCGAAGTACGAGAACACCGTACCCGTCCAGAGCAGGCGGTAGTGCGCGTTCTCCAGCGCATAGAAGTTCCGGGAGAAGTAGTTGGCCGTTCCCCGCAGCCCCGCCCCCGTCCGAAGCACGTGCCGCTGCTACTCGCCTGTCGCGATGCCCAGGAGCTGGGCGATGGCCTCCCAGGCGGCTGCCTCCACCGCCTCCGGCGCCTGGGTGGCGTCGATCTCGAGCCACGTCCCCTCCGGCGCCTGTGCGAGTTGCTGGCGATACCCTTCGCGAACCCGCTCGTGGAAGGCCAGCCCCTCGCGGCCCGTCGCCGGACCGCCCCGCTCTCCTTGCTTCCGCTGCAGCCCCACCTCGGGCGGCAGGTCGAGGTAGATTGTCAGGTCCGGCGTGAGCCCCTGCGTTGCCGAGGCGTTCGCCTCGGCCAGACGCTTCAGGTCTAGTCCCCGCCCGTAACCCTGGTAGGCCACCGTGCTCGCGCGGAATCGGTCGCACAGCACCGTCGCGCCTCCCTCCAGCGCGGGCTTGATCACGCGGCTCACCAGCTCCGAACGCGCCAGCAGGAACGCGAACGCCTCAGCCCACGGCGTCAGCGACTGCCCGAGTAGCTCCCGTGCTTGCTCGCCCGCGGGCGTACCCCCTGGCTCCCGCACTTCGATCGTGTGGAGGCCCGCCGCCTCCAGCCGTCGCGCGAGCCTCGTCGCCAGCAGGCTCTTGCCCGCCCCCTCGCCCCCTTCGAAGACGATGAAGTGTCCTTCCGAACCCTCGCTTGTCACCGTCCGCCCGACCGCGGCGGTTCGGGCAGGATGCGGACGCGCCGTTCCGGCTCCGAACCGTGGCTCTCGCTGTCCAGGTTGAAGCGCCCCGCCAGCTCGTGCTGGACGCGCCGGATATAGCTGTTCGCGGGCGCCAACTCCAGCGCGCGCCCGTCCGTGAGCACCTGCGCGATCGCCTCTTCCGTCTCGCGGTACGCCTCCGCCACCGGGTCGCGACGCGCCCGCTGGCCGCGGAACTGGAGCAGCACCTGCTCCATCTGGAAGAGCGTGTTGCTCTTGATCACGTAGATCGGCAGCGAGCGCTCCTCCGCCTCGCGCACGGGCGCCGGCTTCTTCCGGTACGAGTGCCGCAACGTGATGAGCGCGTCGGCGTTCCGCAGGTCGTCGACGATCTGGATTGGCACGCCGGTCTCTTGGATCGCCTGCACGAGCCGCCCGCGCGAGAGCCCGAACGGGAACAGGCGCGTCTCGGGTTCCGGCGCTGCTGTCCCGTTCCCCTCCTGGGAGCGCGCCTTCGCGGCGGGCGCGGCCGTCTCCGTCTCCTCGTGGGCGACAGTCGTGATCGTCCCCTCGTCCGTCAGCTCGCGAACCTCGGGCGGGGCCTGGAAGCCGCGAAGCTTCGCGTCGACCGTCGCCCCCACGTCCTCGTGCAGCGCCACCCGCCGCCACCCCTGGATCTCGATGACCGCGTCGAAGGTGGGTGGCGCCATCCGCTCCAGGATCGACTTCTGCGTCCCTCGCCGCCGCGCTTCCTCGTCGCTCAGCGTCACCGACTGGATTCCCCCGATGAGGTCGCAGAGCGTCGGGTTGGCCATCAGGTTCTCGAGCGTGTTGCCGTGTGCCGTTCCCACCAGCTGCACGCCTCGCTCCGCGATCGTGCGCGCCGCGGCCGCCTCCAGTTCCGTCCCAATCTCGTCGATCACGATGACCTCGGGCATGTGGTTCTCCACCGCCTCGATCATCACCCCGTGCTGCAGCGCCGGCGTCGACACCTGCATCCGCCGCGCTCCGCCGATTGCCGGGTGGGGAATGTCGCCGTCCCCGCCAATCTCGTTTGACGTATCAACGATGACGACCCGCTTGTTCGCCTCGTCCGCCAGCACCCGCGCCACCTCGCGCAGCATCGTCGTCTTGCCCACGCCCGGGCGCCCCAGCAGCAGGATGCTGTTCCCGCTCATCACGAGGTCCTCGATGATGCGGATCGTCCCGTAGACCGCCCGCCCGATGCGGCAGGTCAGCCCCACGACCTTGCCGCGCCGGTTACGGATGGCCGAGATGCGGTGCAGCGTCCGCTCGATCCCCGCCCGGTTGTCGTCCCCGAACTCCCCCACGCGGGCGATCACGAAGTCGAGGTCCTCCTCCGTCACCTCGCGGTGGCTGAGCACGATCTCGCGGTTCGGGTAGCGCGCCTCCGGCAGCCGGCCCAGGTCCAGCACCACCTCGAGCAACTCGCTGCGGTGGTCCTCGGCTTCCAGCTTCTCGGCGAGCCGCGGCGGCAGCGTCTCGATGAGCGCGTCGAGGTCGTCGGTCACGATCCGCTCGGGCGCGGTGCCGTTCCCTTCGGTCATCGCCACTACGCTACCCCTGTCGCGTGAACTTGTCCGTATCTCATGCGCCTGCGCCTGCCTTCGGCCGCTCCGCTGCCCCGATCGTGAGGAAATACTCGTGCAGCCGCGTGTCGCCGCCCAGCTCCGGGTGGAACGCTGTCGCCAGCAGGTTCCCCTGCCGTGCCGCCACGATTGCGCCGTCCTCCAGCCGCCCCAGCACCTCCACGCCCTCCCCCACGGACTCGATGATCGGCGCGCGGATGAAGATCGCGTGGAACGGCCCGCCCGCGAGCCCCTTGATCGCCACGTCCGCCTCGAAGCTGTCGACCTGCCGCCCGAAGGCGTTGCGCGCCACCGACGTGTCCATCGTCTCGATCCCCGGCCGGTCGAGGTCGTCGACCTGCTTCGCCAGCAGGATCGCCCCCGCGCACGTGCCCCAGACGGGACGCCCGCTCGAACAGAACGCCCGCAACGGCTCCGTGAACCCGTACCGCAGGATCAGCCGCGCGATCGTCGTGCTCTCGCCGCCGGGAATGATGAGCGAGTCCAGCCCCTCGAGCTGCTCCGGCCAGCGCACCTCGACGGATGCCTGCCCGATGCTGGCAAGCATCTCGGAGTGCTCCCGGAAGTCGCCCTGCAGGGCGAGAATGCCCGTGGTCACGTTGTGTGCGTCCCGCCAGATCGTTCGCGTCCAGGCCCCATGCGCCCCGCGATTGTAGCAGCCGCGTGAACCCCGCCCCGCCCGAAGTCGCTATCCTGTCGCCCGCAAGGAGGCGCTATGCCCGCCCAACTCACTCCCGAAGAAGTGAACGAGTTCCTCGACAGCCGCCCCGGCTGGATTACCTTCACCTCCGTCGGCAGCGACGGCTACCCCCACAGCGTCCCCATCGGCTACTTCCGCGTCGACGATGCCGTCTACATCGGCTGCCGCGACCGCACCCAGAAGGTGCTCAACGCCCAGCGCAACCCCAAGGTCAGCCTCTCCCTCGAGAGCGGCAGCACCATGCAGGACATCAAGGGCATCCTCATCCAGGGCGACGCCACCGTTATCAACACCCCCGACGCGCTTCTGGAGCTGACCCGCGAGGCCGCCCGCCGCCGCGGCGCCCCCGAGGCTGCCCTCCCCACCGAGCCCCCGCCCGGCGCCGCCTACATCAAGGTCACCCCAACGAAGGTCATCTCCTGGGACTACTCCCGACCGGGCTAGTCGCCCTCGTCCTCCGGCCACCAGCGGTACACGCGCAGGTCAACCGTGTCCGCCGTGTCGAACACCACCCCCTCGCCCTCCAGCAGCTCCCGCTGCAGGTCCGCCCCGTATCCCCGCCCCCGCAGGCTGATCCCGCCCTTCGCGTTGATCACCCGCCACCAGGGCGTATCGGTGTCGTGGGGCAGCGCCCGGAGGGCGTACCCAACCGCCCGCGCCGCCGAAGGCGCCCCCAGCACAACCGCCACCTGCCCGTACGTCACCACCCGCCCGCGCGGCACCTCCCGCACCAGCGCCCACACCCGCTCATAGAAGTTCGGCGCCATGGCCCTCACTCAGCCACGCGACCGCGTGGCGCTTTCCTCAGGCGGGCAAGGCCCGCCGCTCTCCTCTCCACTCAGGCGCGCGACAGCGCGCCGCTCTCCTCCCTACCCCCGCGGCAGGCCGAAGCCGCGCGTCGCGATGATCGTGCGCATCACCTCGTTCGAGCCTGCCCCGAAGGTCGGCATCACCGCCGCCCGGTACCCCTGCTCGATGCGCCCGCCAAGCGGCGCGTGCGCCGACTCCGGCGTGAGCTGGCCGTACGGACCGAGCAGCTTCGTTCCCGTGTGCAGGATGCGTTGCATCAGCTCCGTGCTGAAAATCTTGACCTCGCTCGCCTCGTGGTTCGGGTGCTCGCCCCGCTTGATCATCCCCAGGTTCCGGTAGGCCAGCATCTGTAGCACTTCGAGTTGCACCTTGTAGTGGGCCAGCGTGCGCGATACGTGCGCGTCGTCGATGGGGCGGCTCCCGTCCGGCCCCTCCTCCCGCGCCCACCCCATGAGCGCGTCGAACACCGCCCGCACACCGGATACCGTGAAGATCGAGACGCGCTCGAAGTCGAGCGCGTGAGCGGCGTAGTACCAGCCGCGATTCTCCTCCCCCACCAGCGCGTCCGCGGGAACGCGCACGTCGTCCCAGTACACCTCGTTCGTGCGGATGCCTGACATCGTCCAGATTGGCTTGACCGTGATCCCCGGGGTCTGCAGGTCCACCAGGAACATGGAGATGCCTCGGTGCTTCGGCGCCGACGGGTCCGTGCGCGCCGCCAGCCAGACGTACTCCGCTCGGTGCGCCGCGCTCGTGAACCGCTTGATCCCGTTCAGCACGTAGTCGTCCCCGTCGCGAACCGCGCGAAGCTGCAGCGAAGCCAGATCCGTGCCCGCATCGGGCTCCGTGTACCCCAGCGCGAAGTCGATCTCGCCCTGCGCTATCCGCGGCAGGAACGCCGCCTTCTGCTCGTCGGTGCCGTAGGTCATGAGCGTCGGGCCGACCTGCTGCACGCCCACCGTCGCCCCGGGCGCCCCTACGTAGTTGAGCGCCTCCTGGAACAGGTACTGCTCCTCGTAGCTGCGCTCCTGGCCGCCGTACTCGCGCGGCCACGACATCGTTAGCCAGCCGCGCTTCGCCAGCTTCCGCCGGAAGTCGCGCTCCATCGCGTATCGGTCGGGCGAGGCGTCGATGCGACGGCGCACTTCCGGGCTCCACTCGACCGCGAGGAAGTCGTCAACCTCGCGCTCGAACGCAAGGGCCTGGTCCGAGAACCGAAACTCCATCGCGCGGCAGTTTACGCCCGCGAAACCGGCGCGAGCGCCCTAGTTGCCGCCCTGCTTCGGGATCTTCGGAAGGAGCCAGCTCAGGAAGGCGTCCTCTGAGCGCGTCTGCATGAAGAAGCGTCCCGGACCCGTCAGCTTCACGACCAGACCCTCGCCGCTGAACAGCGTCGATTTCCAGCCCCCCGAACGCCCGACGTCGTACTGGACCGAGTCGTCGAACGCGACCATGTGCCCGGTGTCGACCACGTAGGGCTCGCCCACGGCAAGGTCGATCGGGTGAATCGCGCCGTAGCTCGAGACCCAGATCGTCCCTTGCCCGGTGCAGCGCAGCAGGAACAGCCCCTCGCTCGAGAAGAACGACTTCGCCCCGCCCCACTTCGTGTCTACGTCCACGCCCTCCGTTGCCGCCAGGAACGATCCCGACTGCACGAGCAGCGTTGTCTCGCCCGTCAGTTCCAGCGCCATGATGTCGCCCGGCAGCGCCGGCGCCACCGTAACCTGGCCCGTGTCTTGCTCGGCGCGGAAGGTGTTGATGAAGAAGCTCTCGCCCCCCAGCACCGAACGCCGCAACCCCGAGAGCATCCCTCCGCGCGTGCTCGTCTCCATCTGGATCGTGGACGACATGCTCACCATCGCCCCCGCTTCCGCCTGGATCGACTCCCCCGGGTCGAGGTCGATCAACGCGAGGGCGTAGGAGGGCTGGTACTTCACTTCGTGGCGCAAATTCGTGCTCCTGTTGGGGTGTGGAAGGCGATCCCCGCCGCGGGTCCGGCGCTGGCCGCCTTCCCCCCGATTGTGGGCCTTCGGGGCGTAGGTTACGGTAAGGCCCCGAACGCGTCGCCACGTCGTTGAGGAGGGGTCATGCCATCACGCTTCCGGTACTCCATGTGGGATGGCACCCAGGAGGTCGCCGACCTCGACCCCGACCAGATTCTGGACAACCTGTCCGACGACCTCATGAACTTCGGCGACCTCCAGCACGCCCTCCGCAACCTCCTCCAGCGCGGCATGCGCAACCCCATGGGCGACCGCACCCAGGGCCTCCGCGACCTCCTCCAGCAGCTCCGCCAGCAACGCCGCCAGCAGCTTGATCGCTTCGACCTCGGCTCCATCTTCGACCAGCTCCGCGAGCAGCTCGACGAGATCCTCGACATGGAGCGCAACACCCTCGACCAGCGCCTCGAGGAGGCTGGCCCGCCGCCCCAGGGGGCGGAGGGCCAGGACGGCCAGCAGGGCGATCAGGCCGACGGCTCCCCCCAGGACGGCGAGGGCCAGCAGCAGGGCGGCGAGCAGGGCCAGCAGCCCTCGAACGAGGGAGGCCAGCAGGGCGAGTCCGGCGAGGGCCAGCAACAGTCCGGCGAGCAGGGCCAGCAGGGCTCGCAGTCAGGCGGCGCGGGGGGGCAGGGAAGCGTCCCCACCAGCGAGTTCGCCGACATGCTCCGCAACATCGCCAACCGCAAGCAGGAGTTCCTCGAGGAGCTCCCCGAAGACACCGCCGGCCAGGTCCGCCGCCTGCAGGACTACGAGTTCATGGACCCCGAGGCGCAGGAGAAGTTCAACGAGCTTGTCGAGTCGCTGCGCCAGGCGATGATGAACACCTTCTTCAAGGACCTCTCGGAGCAGATCGCCAACATGTCGCCCGAGGACCTCGAGCGCATGAAGAACATGACCCGGGACCTCAACCAGATGCTGCAGGACAAGATGGCCGGCAACGAGCCGGACTTCGACAGCTTCATGCAGCAGTACGGCGACCTCTTCGGCGACAACCCGCCCCAGTCTCTCGACGAGCTCATCGCCCAGATGCAGCAGCAGATGGGCCAGATGCAGAGCCTCCTCGGCAGCCTCCCCGGCGACATGCGCCAGCAGCTCCAGGACCTCCTCTCCGACAAGATCGGCGACCCCGAGCTTCAGCAGGGCCTCAACGAGCTCGCCCAGAACCTCGAATACCTCTTCCCCATGCGCGACCAGCGCAACCAGTACCCCTTCCGCGGCGAGGAGCAGCTCGACCTCGACGCCGCCATGGAGCTCATGCGCCACATGCAGTCCATCGACGAGGTCGAACGCCAGCTGGAGCGCACCCAGTACGGCGGGGAGATCGACGATATCGACGCCGACCAGCTCGAGGAGCTGCTCGGCCCCGAGGCCCGCGAGACCCTCGACGAGCTGCGCAAGTTCCTCGAAATCCTCGAGGAGGCCGGCTACATCCGGAAGAAGGGCTCAGGCTGGGAGCTGACCCCGCGCGGAACCCGCAAGATCGGCCAGCGCGCCCTCGTCGAGCTCTACGCCCAGCTCAAGGCCGACTCCTTCGGCAAGCACGAGGTCGCCGAGAACGGCTTCGGCGGCGAACGCACCGACGACACCAAGCTCTACGAGTTCGGCGACCCGTTCCACCTCGACATCAAGCGCACGATCATGAACTCGCTCCACCGCGAGGGCGTGGGCACGCCCATCAACCTCAGGCCCGACGACTTCGAGGTCGCCCGCAGCGAGCTCGTCACCCAGACCGCGACCGTCATCATGCTCGACCTGAGCTGGTCGATGGCCCTGCGTGGCAGCTTCCAGGCTGCCAAGAAGGTCGCGCTCGCGCTCAACAACCTCATCTCCTCCCAGTTCCAGCGCGACAGCCTCTACATCATCGGCTTCAGCGCCTACGCCCGGGAGTTGAAGGCCGAGGACCTCCCCTACGTGCGCTGGGACGAATCCGTGCTCGGCACGAACATGCACCACGCCCTCATGATCGCCGAGCGGCTGCTCGCCAAGCACACCCAGGGAACCCGCCAGATCATCATGATCTCCGACGGCGAGCCGACCGCCCATCTCGAGCGCGGCCGCAGCTACTTCGCCTACCCGCCCAGCCCCATCACCATCCGCGAGACCCTCAAGGCCGTGAAGCGCTGCACCCGCAAGAACATCACGATCAATACCTTCATGCTCGACCGCAACCACTACCTGAAGGAGTTCGTGAACCAGGTCGCACGCATCAACAAGGGCCGCGTCTTCTACACCACCCCCGACAAGCTCGGCGAGTACATCCTCGTCGACTACGTCGCCCAGAAGCGCAAGCACCTCACCGGCATCGCCGGCTAGCGCAACCCTCCGGCGACCCTCGCCATGGCCATCCTCCTCGACCACATCACCGACGAGCAGGCCGACCTGATCCGCAGTTCGCACGTGTTCTTCGTCGCCTCCGCCGACCCATCCCTCGCCGAGGGCCCCGACGGTCAGGGCGCGGTCAACCTCTCCCCCAAGGGCGCCGCCGACCTGCACGTCATCGACCGCAACACGCTCGCCTACTTCGACTACGCCGGCAGCGGCAACGAGACCGCCCGCCACGGCATGGCCGGCGGCCCCGTCACCGTCATGGTCACCTCGTTCGACGAGGACGCCGCCATCGTCCGCCTCTACGGCCGCGCCTGCGCCAAACCCCTGGAGGACTCCGTGCTCGCCGCCCACGCCGACGACCTCCGCGCTGCGGAAACGCCCACTCCCGAGCGCCAGGTGATCGAGATCACCGTCGAGCGCACGCAGACTTCCTGCGGCTACGGCGTTCCCGTCTACGAGTACCAGGGCGACCGCACCAAGGCCCAACGAGGTCGCCGCTACAAGTAGCCCGGCTCTCGAAAGTCGCCCGAAACGGACGGGGTAATCGCCCCTTCGGTCGCTACTCTGGCCCACATGGGGCGAAGAACACGCAACCGCGCGGGCCGTGCCCCTCTCGCGGCGGTTGCACTGGCGCTCCTCGCGGCCCTGTCCGCATGCGGCGGCGGGGACGACGCCACCTCGTCCCCGCCGCCGCCCTCCCTCCCGTCCCACGTGCCATAACTCGACCCCGTGCTACCATCGCCAGACCACCCCCGCGCCCCGGCGCCGCGCCCTCCTCACCATGCCTACCGACCGAGTTCAGCTCTACGACACCACCCTCCGCGACGGCTCCCAGATGGAGGGCATCTCCCTCTCCGTCGCCGATAAGGTGCGCATCACCCAGAAGCTCGACGAGCTCGGGGTCGAGTGGGTCGAGGGCGGTTTTCCCGGCTCCAACCCCCGCGACGCTGCCTACTTTCAGCGCCTGAAGGAAGTGCAGCTCTCCCAGGCGAAGGTGAGCGCCTTCGGCGGCACCCGCCGCGCCGGACTCACCTGTGAGACCGACCCCAATATCCAGAGCATGGTCGCCGCCGAGACCCCCGGCGTCACCCTCGTGGGCAAGGCCAGCCAGTACCAGGTCCAGCGCATCCTCGAGACCAGCGACGAGGAAAACCTCGCCATGATCGCCGACACCGTTGGCTACTTCCGCAACCTCGGCAAGACCGTCTTCTTCGATGCCGAGCACTTCTTCGACGGCTTCGCCCACAACCCCGACTACTCCCTCCAGTGCCTCGCCACCGCCGCCCGCGCCGGCGCCGAGGCCCTCGTGCTCTGCGACACCAACGGCGGCATGACCACCCCCGACCTCCTCGCTGCCATCGAGGCCGTCCAGGACCGGGTCCCCGACGCGCGCCTCGGCATCCATTGCCACGACGACGTCGGTCTCGCCGTCGCCAACAGCCTCGCTGCTGTCGAAGCGGGTGTCTGGCAGGTCCAGGGCTGCGTGAACGGCTACGGCGAGCGCTGCGGCAACGCCGACCTCCTCACGGTCACCGCGAACCTCAAGCTCAAGATGGGCATCGACGTCATCGCCGATGACCAGCTCGCTCGCCTCACCGAGGTCTCCCACTACGTCAACGAGCTCGCCAACCTCGTCCCCGACGGCCAGGCCCCCTTCGTCGGGCAGAGCGCCTTCGCCCACAAGGCCGGCTACCACGTCGCCGGCATCATGAAGGACGAGAGCTCCTACCAGCACATCGATCCCGGCCTCGTCGGCAACAGCAGCCGCGTCCTCGTCAGCGAGCTCTCCGGCCAGCGCAACCTCCTCGTGAAGATGGAGGAGCTCGGCATCGACTACCCCTTCAGCCAGGACGAGATCCGCAACCTCCTGCAGGTGGTCAAGGAGAAGGAGAGCGAGGGCTTCCAGTACGAAGGCGCCGAGGCCAGCTTCGAGCTCCTCGTCCGGCGCCAGATTCCCGGTTACGTCCGTCCCTTCGAGATCGAGGACTTCGTCATCGTCGAACGCCACCGCCACCGCCGTGGCGACGACCAGCGCAACGACATGCTCGCCGAGGCCATGGTCAAGATTCGCGCCGGCGACGACGAGCACCACACCGCCGCCGAGGGCAACGGCCCGGTCAACGCTCTCGACCTCGCCGCCCGCAAGGCGCTCGGCAGCGCCTACCCCGACGTCCTCAATGTGAAGCTCGTCGACTACAAGGTGCGCATCCTCGACAGCGAGTCGGCCACCGCCGCCCAGGTCCGCGTCCTCATCGAGAGCACCGACGGCCACCGCTACTGGACCACCGTCGGCAGCTCCACGGACATCATCGAGGCAAGCTGGCTCGCCCTCGCCGACGCCCTCGAATACGCGATCACGCTTCCTTCCTCCTGATCTGTTTGTGCTAGACTTTGGATGTGACAAGCACATCCGCATCATCTGAGCCTGCCACCCGCGCCGATCTTGAAGCTCTTCGTGGAGACGTTCGGGAAGAATTGAGCGGCCACCGGGCCGAGTCTCGTGCAGACATCGACTCCCTCCGCGTCGAGTTCCGTGAGGACATGGCCGCTCACCGCGCGGAGTCCCGTGAGGATATGGCCGCTCATCGTGCTGAGCTTCGAGAAGAAATGCATGCCATTCGGCAAGGTATCAGCCGCCTTGGCGAGGAGATGAACGCCCGCTGGGCCGAGTCCCGCGAAGACATGAAGGCGCTCCGGTCCGATTTCCGCGAGGACATCGCCGAGCTCCGTGGGGATATGCGCGCCTGGGTGGCTGCCAGCATCGGGCTCAGCTCTGCGATTCTGGTCGGCACGATCGGCGCCATCGTCACCGTGGCCTTTGTCGGCTAGCCGCCGCCTCTAGTGCCTCTGTTCCTCCACGAAGTCCGCCTTCCCCGTGACCATGGCGCGCGCGTCCCGGACCAGGCCGGGGATGCCCGCCCGGTTGCGGATCAGCAGGGCGGCGCACAGCACCATGTACCCGATCGAGTACCAGAAGCGCACGATCTGCGCCCCGTCGCCCAGCACGTCCTCCGTCAGGGGGAGCTGCGCAGCGAACAGGATGAAGAGCGCCCACGCTTCGGGCCGGCTCATGCGCAGGTTCACGAACACCGCGATGGCGAAGGCTGATTGCGCCGCCGTCAGGAACACCTCGCCCTGCTGACGTGAGAAGAAGAGGTTGATCTCTTCTGTGGGAGAGACCAGTGGCAGCCCCTGCAGGATGCCCCAGTCGCCCGAGCCGATCATGAAGGCGATCGGGAGCGTCCCGATCAGCAGCGTCCACTGGTTCACCTTCGACGAGATCAGGGCGCCCATCCCCGCCGCCGCCCGCCCCCGCCACGCCAGCAGCGCCGCCACCAGCACCTCCGGCGACTCCGAGGCCAGCGGCGCTATCCACTGGATCAGCACGAACTCGCTGATGTTGATCTTCTTGCCCGTCTCCACCAGCCCGTGCGCGAACGGCTCCGCCGAGGCGATGATCACGCCCGCGGCGAAGATCAGCGTGACCACCACCAGCGCCCGCCGCCGAAGGTCCGGCAGCGACCCCATCGCCCGCGCCGGCCCCACCAGCTCTACCTTCTCGGACGGCACCCGGCTCGTCATCACCAGGTAGATCACGAACATCGAGACGAGCACGATCGTGTCCGCCAGCGTGAGGGTGTTCCGCAGCGGGATGAGGATCACGTACACCGTCGCCACTGCGAGGAACGCCAGCTCCAGCGCCCGTGCCCGGCTCACCACCAGTTCCTTCAGCCGTCGCCGGTAGAAGAAGATCAGGAACACCACCGGCCAGCCGATGCCGATCAGCAGCCGGTTCCCGCCCGTCATGTTCGCGATGGCGAGTCCCTCGGCCGCTTTCTCCGGGTCGGAGCCCGCCTCCCACGCCAGGAACGCGTCGACGGCGTACTCGGGGAGCACCGCGATGAAGGCGATGATCGCCAGCGCCAGCCCCTGCGAGATGTCCACCTCCGCGGTCTCGGCGCCCCAGGTCAGCAGGAAGGCCGCCCCCAGGATGGCGATCCCGTAGACCGCCGACTCCAGAAGGGGGTCGATGTGCGGCTCGGTGATGCGCAGCACGATCCCCGGGACGCACGCCAGCACGGCCAGCCCGATGGCCGCCCACTGTCCGGTGAACCGCTCGCGCGTCACAAGGAGTCTCGCCGCGCCCGATGCGTGAGCGCGCCCGTGGCATGGAAACGGTCGCTCATGTGCGATTGCGAGCCTACCGCCGCCCCGCATTGGGGGCTACCGTGCTCGCGTGAGCGCCGCATCCGGCAGAATGCCCCGATGGCCGAACGGCGCCCCTACGGACTCTGGGACAGTCCCATCACGCCCGACGCCCTCGCGGGGGGTATCCGCCTGCGCGGACCTTCATGGGATTCCGACGGACAGACGCTGGGCTGGTTCGAGGGTCGCGGAGACCGTGGCCTGGCGGTCGTCGTCACGCCGGACGGTAGCGACTCCGCAGTCCGCGACATAAGCGGCGACACTCTCGTCCGTGCCGGGGTCGGTTACGGCGGCGGCGACTTCGCCCTCGCGAACGCCAGCGGCTGGTTCATCGGCCACGAGAGCCAGCGCCTCTACCGCCAGCCCCTCGATGGCGCCCCCGCCCGGCCCGTCACCCCCGCCTTCGGCGAGGCGGCATCGCCCGCCGTCAGCCCCGACGGACGCTGGGTGGCCTACGTGCACTCGTACGAAGACGAGGACGTCATTGCCATTGCGGACAGCTCCGGGGAACGCTGGCCCCAGCACCTCGCCAGCGGCCGCGACTTCTACATGCAGCCTGTCTGGAGCCCCCGCGGCGACCGCCTCGCATGGGTCGAGTGGGACCACCCGAACATGCCCTGGGACGGCTCCGAGCTCCGTGTCGCCGAGCTTGCCTTCCCCGAAGGCGGCCTCCCGACCATCGCCGCCTCTACCGTCGTTGCAGGCGGCCCCGACGAGGCAATCCTGCAGCCTGCCTTCTCCCCCGACGGCGGTGCCCTCTACTTCATCTCCGACGCCGGCGGCTGGGGTCACCTCCACCGCCACGATCTCGCGACGGGCGAGACGCGCGCCCTCACGTCCGGCGACTGCGAGTACGGGACGCCCTCCTGGGGACAGGGTGTCGGCATGTTCGCAGTGCTTCCCTCGGGCCGCGTCGTCGCCATCCGACAGCAGCAGGGCTTCGCCCGCCTCGTCCTCATCGACGGTGAGGCTGGAGCCGAGCCCCGCGAACTCGAGCTCCCCCCCGAGTACGCCAGCTTCGAGAACCCCGTGGCCTCCCCGACAGATGAACGCCTGGCGGTCATCGCCAGCGGCCCGACTACCTCCCCCCGCATCCTCCTGATCGACCTCGAGCAGGACCCACCCGAAGTCGTCACCCTGCGCCTCAGCGATCCCGCTGCGTTCCCCGCCCCCAGCCTCTCCGTCCCCGACCCCGTTGTCTGGACGAACGCCGCCGGCAGCGAGATCCACGGCCTCTACTACCCGCCCGCCAGTGACCGCTTCTTCGACGAAGGGTCGCCGCCCCTCGTCGTCTTCGTCCACGGTGGCCCCACCGACCACGTCGATGCGGGCTGGCGGCCGCAGATTCAGTTCCTCGCCAGCCGCGGCTACGCCGTGCTGGCGGTCAACTACCGCGGCAGCAGTGGCGCGGGACGCGAAACGATGCTCGCCCTGCGCAGCGAGTGGGGCGTTGCCGATGTCGAGGACTGCCGCTCCGGCGCCGAGGCGATGGCCGAGCGCGGCCTCGCCGATGGCGACCGGCTCGCCATCCTCGGTGGGAGCGCCGGCGGCTATACCGTGTTGCGCTCCCTCCAAGTGCATCCTGGCTTCTACCGCGCCGGCGTCTGTTTCTACGGCATCTCCAACCTGTTTACGCTCGCCAGCGACACCCATAAATTCGAAGCTCGCTACCTCGACTCCCTCGTCGGCCCCCTCCCCGACGCCTCCGCCCAATACCGCGAGCGTTCGCCCATCTTCCACGCCGATGCCCTCGCCGATCCGATTGCCCTCTTCCAGGGCGTCGAGGACCGCGTCGTCCCCCGTGACCAGAGCGACTCGCTCGCGGCCTCCCTCCGCACCCGCGGCGTCCCCCACGAATACCACGTGTACGAGGGAGAGGGGCACGGCTGGCGCAAGCGCGAGACGGTCGAGGCCTTCTACACGTCCGTCGACCGCTTCCTCCGCCAGTACCTCCTCGGCTGACCCTTCAGTCTTGCCAGCGCATGACCGCGCGCGCGGCCTCCTGCTCGCGGGCGCTCTTCTCCGCCCAGCGCCTCAGGAACTCCTCCCCCACCACCGTCTTTGCCATCGCCCACGGCAACGGCTGCTCCCCGCCGAGCCCCCACCGATCGCGGACCGCCACCAGGAACGCCGTCGCGTCACCCAGGTCGAGGGGTTCCAGCACCTCGCAGTCGAGCGCCCCCACGCCGCCCGGGAATGTCGGCGCTCCCGACCCGGTCAGCTCGACATCGAGACCCGCGAGCTTGTCCCCGTCCCGCCCCGAGCGCAGTCCGAGCGGCTCCAGCAGGTCGGGCTGCGAGTCGCTCAGCAGCGTCACCGAGAGCCGTCCGCTCTCCTGCACGAGTCCTTCCGTGTAGTTGGTCTTCGAGAGCGAGACGAGGAGCCGGGGCCGCTCCGGTACGATCGAAGCCCCGAACACCGACACGCAGATCTGTGCGTTCGGCCCCGCCGGCCCGCTCGCCCCCACCGCGCACAGCGGCGCCCAGAAGTGCGAGAGCACGTCGCCCGCGGGCCGCGCTCCCGTCACGGCGCTCCTTACCCCTCGTGGAGGACGAGGTAGTTGCCGCAGGTGTCGTCCAGCATGGCCTGGTAGCCCCACTCGCTCCGCGTCGGCTCCTGCACGAAGCTCACGCCCAGGCCGGTGAGCCGCGCGTACTCCTGGTCGAGGTTGTCCACGAAGAAGATCGCGACGGGAATGCCGTCCTTGCGGAGCGCCTCCTGGAACGCCTTCGAGGCCGGATGGGCGTTCGGCTCCAGCATCATTTCAATCTCGCCTGGGTTGTCCCGCGGCTCGACCGTGATAGCCCGGAACTCCCCCGCGGGATCGTCCCGTTTCAAGACGAAGCCCAGCACATCCGTGTAGAAGGCGAGCGCTTTCGCCTGGTCGTCGACTGTCACACTCGTGAGTTTGATTCGCATGGCGCGAATGCTACACCCGTCCGTTTGCGACCCGGTCGCCCCCCGCTAGAATCGGCGCGTGGCCGATTGCCTCTTTTGCAGCATGGCCTCCGGCGACATCCCCGTCGAACGGGTCGCCGAGAACGACCATGCGTTCGCCATTCGCGACATCAACCCCCGCGCCCCCGTCCACGACCTCATCATTCCCCGCGAGCACATCGCAGACGCCCGCGAAATCGAGGCGGGACACGCCGAGACGCTCGCCGGGCTCTTCACCCTCGCCGGCGAGGTGGGCCGGGCCGAGGGGGTCCACGAATCCGGCTACCGGCTCGCCTTCAACGTTGGCGATGCAGCCGGCATGACCATCCACCACCTCCACCTCCATCTTGTCGGCGGACGCCAGCTCGGCCACGAGGGGTGATCGCCGACCAGATCGCCGCCGTGCGCGAGGAGCTCCTGTTGCGCCCGCCCGGGCTCGTTCGCCACGTCCGGCGCGTGCTCGATGAAGCCCTGCCCCTGGCCCGCTACTGGCTCGCCGACGAGGAACGTGTCGAGTTGGCGGTCTGGGGGCACGACCTCTTTCGCTCCGAGCCCCCCGCCGAGCAGATTCGCCTCGCCGGCGAGGTTGGCGTCGAGATCGACGCCGACTCGCGCCACTATCCGATCCTCCTCCACGGCCCCATCGCCGCCGTCGTCCTGCGCGAGCGCTTCCGCATCACCGACGAGGAGGCGCTCATGGCTGTCCGGGACCACACCTCCGGCCTCGCCCAGATGAGCCTCCTCGCCAAGATCCTGCTCATCTCCGACAAGATCGAGAAGAAGAAACGCCGCGGGATCCCGCAGCTGGCGGACATCCGCCGGATCGCCCGCCGCGACCTCGACACCGCCATCCTCTGCTGGGCCGACTGGCGCTGGACCGTCGAGGCCCGTGAGCGCTACCGGACGCAGGCGTCACATTGGCGTGCCCGTTGTCACTGGGTCGAGGAGCACCACCGCGACATCGGCATGCCCGGACGCGTCACGAGGCAGGCCTTTACCGCTGCGGCGCGCAAGGAAGGCCTGGTCCCGCCTAGGGGATGATCAGCTCCTGATCGGGGAAGATCGGGCAGCCGCCGTCTTCGGTCAGTTCCAGGTCGTCATTCGCCGCGATCAGCTCGTCGAGCGTGATGTCGTGAGCCGTGGCGATCGCCCCACAGGTGTCACCCGAGACGACGATGTAGGTCGTGGCAGGCGGCTCCGTTGGGACCGGCGTCGGTGCTGGCGTGGGCGGCTCCGTCGGTACTGGTGTCGGCTCGGGCGTGGGCTCGGGCGTCGGTTCTGGCGTGGCTGCCGGCTCCGTTGCTGCTCCCCCGGTCGCCTCCGTGGGCGTCTCTGTGGCCACCGGCGCGATCGGCGCTGTGTCGTCGTCGCCCAGCTCGCGGTTCACCACGAATGCAATCGCCACCACCACCGCCGCCAGTACGAACAGCGAGACCGTCGCCGCGCGCATGCTGAGCTCGCCCTCGATCGCAGGGCGTCGCAGGCCGCGTGAGGTCCAGCGCGAGGCCGCCGTCACGAACGGGGACTGGCGTGCCGCCGGAGGCTCGAAGGCGTCACCTTCCACTGCTTCGACGGGCTCCGCCTCGCCGTCCTCGGCGGCTGGCGCCGCCGGTACGGGCTGCGTCGTCGCCTCGACGCCCTCGCCCTGGTAAATCGGGCAGGAGGGATGGTCGGCCGTCAGGCAGAACTGCTCCTGGTGTTGCGTCGCAATGCGGGTCGGGTTGGGAAGTCGGTAGCAGCGGTGCGCGTCGGTCGCGTACGTCGCGTGAAGGTCGCTGTCATCGACCAGGCCCAGATACGCGCAGACGGCTGCGGCTTCCGAACCTTCGGATTCAACAGGGAGGCTCACAGCGTCTCCTATCCTGCAAGGCTCGCCACCACGTCCGTATCGTGTCAGAACGTTCGTGCGTTTGCAATTCTTTTGCCCGGACCTTCACGCTTCCACCCGATACACGGTGTGGCCTGACCGTTTCCGTACTTGTCGTAATGCGATCTCCTGCCGTCCACCGATGCGTTTCAGCAGGTGGTTGAGCCCGCTCACCGCTACGAACCAGTAGGTTCCGCCGGCCGCCAGCCGCCTCCTCGGACCTTGCACGAACTCCGCCTCGATCGCCTCGTCGCCGATCTTCGCGGGCACGTTCGCCACGATGAGGTCGTACTCCCCGGCCGGCACATCCTCGAGCGCCACGCTCCCCACGACCTCGGCGTTCGCCGCGTTGTTCAGGGCGGCGTTGCGGCGCGCGTAGCGAACGGCCAGCAGGTTGCTGTCGGCCAGCACCACCCGCGCCTTTGGAAAGCGCCGCGCGAGCGCGATCCCCAGCACCCCGTAACCGCACCCCAGGTCGAGGATTCGCTGTGGGGGTTGCTCGCTCTCCAGGCACCGCAGGAGCAGCTTCGTCCCGTTGTCTACCTGGTGTGAGGCGAAGAGCGTGTGTGCCACCTCGAACTCCAGCCGCTCGCCCGCATCGACAAGCGCGACGCGTTTCTTGAAGTACGGATCCAGCGCTGCTTCAGGGCCCACTTCCTGAGTCTAGACCCGCCCCTCGGTTCGGGCGGCGCGACGTTGATCGTTTCGAACCCTGTGTTAGCCTCTTAGGTCGGCGCTTATAGCCTCGCCAGATGTACGACATTCGGCAGGCCTTAAGGCACTGGGCTGAAAACGGTCTCGCTCCTTCCCGGTTGCGGGGCGCTGTTCTGAAACCGGCCTCTGGGCCTGTTTCCGTGCCCAGCGTGAGGACCCTCCTCCCGCCGGAACAACACCTCGGACCCGCGGCTCCCGCGGCGCCGATTTCGGAGATCAACGGTAGTGCCGACGATCAACCAGCTCGTACGCAAGGGCCGAAGGCCCAAGTCGAAGAAGTCGGGCGCCCCTGCCCTGCTCTTCAACTACAACTCCGAGCGCGGACGACTTTCCCGCGTCGTTGGCCGCGGCGCGCCCCAGAAGCGCGGCGTCTGCACCCAGGTCCGCACCCAGACTCCCAAGAAGCCGAACTCCGCCCTTCGCAAGGTCGCCCGCGTGCGCCTCACGAACGGCATCGAGGTCACGGCCTACATCCCTGGTGAGGGCCACAGCCTCCAGGAGCACTCCGTCGTGCTCGTCCGTGGCGGCCGTGTGCGTGACCTCCCCGGTGTCCGCTACCACATCGTCCGCGGCGCCGCCGACTCCACCGGCGTCGCCGACCGCCGCCGCGGGCGTAGCAAGTACGGCACGCGGAAGAACGGATAGGGAACGATGCCGCGACGTAACCGCCCCGAACGCCGCATCATCCGCCCCGATCCCCGCTACGGTGATCAGCAGGTCCAGATACTCATCAACAAGGTGATGACCCGGGGCAAGAAGAGCACCGCCGAGCGCGTCGTCTACGGAGCCTTCGACCAAATCCAGGAGTCGACCGGGCGCGACCCCGTCGACACCTTCCGCCAGGCGATGCGCAACGCGACCCCCGTGCTTGAGGTGAAGCCCCGGCGCGTTGGTGGCACGACCTACCAGGTACCCGTCGAGATCCGCCCCGAGCGGCGCACGGCGCTCGCCATGCGCTGGCTGCTCCAGGGCGCCCGCGGCCGCGGCGGCCACACCATGGCCGAGCGGCTTGCCGCCGAACTGCTCGACGCCGCCAACAACGCCGGTTCCGCAATTAAGCGGCGCGACGACACCCACCGAATGGCTGAGGCCAACCGCGCCTTCGTTCACTACCGCTGGTAGGGCGCGGCTGGAGGAATCAGGAAAACACCATGCCCCGGCCATATGAGATCGAACGCGTCCGGAATATCGGCATCATTGCGCACATCGATGCCGGCAAGACGACCGTGACCGAGCGCGTCCTCTACTACACGGGCATTACCTACAAGATTGGCGAGGTCCACGAAGGCACCGCCACGATGGACTGGATGGAGCAGGAGCGCGAGCGCGGCATCACCATCACCGCCGCCGCCACCAGCGCCGAGTGGAACGACCATCTCGTCAACATCATCGATACCCCCGGCCACGTCGATTTCACCGCCGAGGTCGAGCGCGGCCTGCGCGTGCTTGATGGCGGCGTGGTCGTCTTCGACGCCGTCGCCGGCGTGGAGCCCCAGTCCGAGACGGTCTGGCGCCAGGCCGACCGCTACTCCGTCCCCCGCATCTGCTTCGTCAACAAGATGGACCGCGTGGGCGCCGACTTCGTCCGCACGCAGCAGATGATGGTCGACCGGCTCGATGCCAACCCCGTCGCCATCCAGCTCCCCATCGGCGCCGAGGAGCACTTCCAGGGCGTCATCGACCTCACCGAGATGGTCTGCTGGACCTTCGGCGGCGAGAAGGGCGAGGAAGCCATTTGTGGAGAGGTTCCCGCCGACCTTCTCAACGAGGCCACCGCCGCCCGCGAGACCCTCGTCGAGCAGATCGGCAACGTCGACGACCAGGTGGCCATCAGCTACATCGAGGGCCACCACGTGAACGGCCACGAGCTGCGCACCGCCATCCGCCGCGCCACCCTCGCCAACACCATCACCCCCGTCCTCTGCGGCTCCGCCCTCAAGAACAAGGGTCTCCAGCCGCTGCTCGATGCCGTCATCGACTACCTCCCCTCCCCCGAAGACGTCCCCCCCGTGAAGGGCGTCGACGCCAACGACGGGACCGAGATCGAGCGAGCCGCGGACGACGATGCCCCCCTCAGCGCCGTCGCCTTCAAGATCGTCGCCGACCCCTACGTTGGCCGGCTCGCCTACGTTCGCGTCTACAGCGGCGTCCTCCAATCCGGCGCGTCCGTCTGGAACAGCGCCAAGGGGCGCCGCGAGCGCATCGGCCGCCTCCTCCGCATGCACGCCAACGACCGCGAGGAAGTCGACGCGCTCTACGCAGGCGGGATCGGCGCCGCTGTCGGCCTCAAGCAGACCTTCACCGGCGACACCCTCTGCGACCCTGACTCGCAGGTCGTGCTCGAGGGCATTGCCTTCCCCGAGCCGGTCATCAGCGTCGCCCTCGAGCCGCGTTCCAAGCCCGACCAGGAGCGCATGGCCGACGCCCTTACCAAGCTCAGCGAAGAGGATCCCACCTTCCACTGGCGGTTCAACGACGAAACCGGCCAGACCATCATCTCCGGCATGGGCGAGCTCCATCTCGAGGTGATCGTCGACCGCATGAAGCGCGAGCATCGCGTCGAGGCCAACGTCGGTCGCCCGCAGGTCAGCTATCGCGAGGCCATCCGCCGCCACGCCTCCGCCGAGGGCCGCTTCGTGCGGCAGACCGGCGGCCGCGGCCAGTACGGCGTCGTCGAGCTCGAGATCGAGCCCGGCGAGAGCGGCGACGGGTTCGTGTTCGAGAATCGCGTCGTCGGCGGGTCCGTGCCCGTGGAGTACATCTCCGCCGTGCGCGCGGGCGCCGAGGAGTCTCTCGATTCCGGTCCCGTGGCGGGTTACCCCGTGCTCGATGTCCGCGTCGCCCTCGTCGATGGCGCCTCCCATGCCGTCGACTCCTCCGAGATGGCCTTCAAGAATGCGGCCATCCTTGGCATGCGCGATGCCCTCAAGCAGGCGCAGCCCGTGCTCCTCGAGCCGCTCATGCGCATCGAGGTGCGCGTCCCCGAGGACCACTTCGGCGCCGTCGTCGGCGACCTCAACAGCCGCCGCGGCCACGTCGTCAGCCAGGACACGATGGGCAAGCTCCAGATCGTCAACGCGACCGTGCCGCTCGCCCAGACCTTCGGCTACTCCACCGATCTCCGCTCGCTCTCGCAGGGTCGGGCGACCTACACCATGGAATTCGACCGGTACGAACCCGTACCCCAGAGTGTCTCCGCCACGCTCGTCGAGCGTTCGGTGGTCGGCGCTGTCTGACTCATACCAGAAGGAACGAAAGGGAAAGAAGATGGCGAAGGAGAAGTTTGAGCGGAACAAGCCGCACGTGAACGTGGGGACTATTGGGCACGTGGACCATGGGAAGACGACGCTGACGGCGGCGATCACGAAGGTCCTGGGATTGAAGGGCGAGGCGGAGTTCCGGGAGTTCGATTCGATCGACAACGCGCCGGAGGAGCGCGCGCGCGGCATCACGATTGCGATTGCGCACGTGGAGTACGAGACCGATAACCGCCACTACGCGCACGTCGATTGCCCCGGGCATGCCGACTACATCAAGAACATGATCACGGGCGCCGCGCAGATGGACGGGGCCATTCTCGTCGTAGCCGCCCCCGACGGCCCCATGCCGCAGACGCGGGAGCACATTCTGCTGGCGCGGCAGGTGGAGGTGCCGGCGATCGTGGTCTACCTGAACAAGGTAGACATGATGGAGGACGAGGAGCTCCTCGAACTGGTGGAGCTGGAGCTGCGGGAGCTGCTGTCGAGCTATGAGTTCCCCGGCGACGACATTCCGATCGTGCGGGGCTCGGCGCTGCAGGCGCTGGAGTCGGGGTCGGAGGACCCGACGGCGTCGGAGTACGAGTCGATCCAGGAGCTGATGGCAGCGGTGGACGACTACATTCCGCAGCCGCAGCGGGCTTTGGACCAACCCTTCCTGATGCCGATCGAGGACGTCTTCGGGATCAAGGGCCGGGGGACGGTGGTGACGGGGAGGATCGAGCGCGGACGCATCCAGGTAGGCGAGGAAGTGGAGATCGTGGGCCTGGAGGACACGCGCACGACGGTGGTGACGGGGGTGGAGATGTTCAAGAAGCTCCTCGATGAAGGGGAGGCCGGTGACAACGTCGGCTGCCTGTTGCGAGGGATGGACCGTGAGGACGTCCAGCGCGGGCAGGTGCTGGCGCTGCCGGGGTCGATCAACCCGCACACGCGCTTCGAGGCGCAGGTGTATGTGTTGAGCAAGGACGAGGGGGGCCGGCACACGCCGTTCTTCCAGGGGTACCGGCCGCAGTTCTACGTGCGGACGACGGACGTGACGGGGTCAATCGGGCTGCCGGAGGGGACGGAGATGGTGATGCCCGGGGACAACGTGACGATGAAGGTGGAGCTGATACAGCCGGTTGCGGTTGAAGAAGGTCTGCGCTTTGCGATACGTGAAGGCGGGCGCACGGTCGGCGCCGGCGTCGTCACCAAGGTGCTCGAGTAAGGGCCGGAAGGACGACCATGGCGCGCCAGCAAATCCGCATCAAGCTCAAGGCCTACGATCACCGGCTGATCGACGATTCTGCGCGCCAGATCGTCGAGGCCGCCGAGCGCACCGGCGCGGCTGTCGCCGGCCCGGTGCCGCTCCCGACTTCCATCGAGAAGTTCACCGTGATCCGCAGCCCCCACATCTTTAAGGACTCGCGGGAGCAGTTCGAGATCCGCACCCATAAGCGGCTCATCGACATCCTCGATCCGACCTCCAAAACCGTCGATACGCTCATGCGCCTTCAGCTCGCGAGCGGCGTCGACATCGAGATCAAGCTGTAAGCCATGACTGTCGAAGGACTTCTCGGCCGCAAGCTCGGAATGCTCCAGGTCTTCGATGACGAGGGGCGTCTGCGCGGCGCCACGGCGCTCGAAGTCGGCCCCTGCTGGGTGACGCAGGTCCGTACCGAGGAGAAGGACGGCTACGCTGCCGTGCAGCTCGGCTACGGCGAGAAGAAGAAGCTCAACAAGCCCGCTTCCGGCCACCTCGCCGCCTCGGGCGCGCCCAACCTGCGCCACCTGGCCGAGTTCCGCGTCACCGGCGAGGTCAGCCTCGGCGACCAGATCGGCGCCGACATCTTCGAGCAGGGCGAGCGCGTGGACGTGACCGCGACCTCCAAGGGCCGCGGCTTCCAGGGCGGCGTCAAGCGACACCACTTCCGTGGCGGCCCCAAGACCCACGGCCAGAGCGACCGCTACCGCGCCCCCGGCTCCATCGGCGCCGGCACCACCCCGGGACGCGTGTTCAAGGGCACGCGCATGGCCGGGCACATGGGCGCCGCTCGCACCACGGTGCGCAACCTCGAGGTCATCGGCCGCAACGAGGAGCGCGGCGTCATCTTCGTCGCGGGCACCGTGCCGGGTCCGCCCGGCGGACTCGTCCGCGTCCGCCACGCGCGCGCCGTCGCCGGATCGCGAGGCAAGGCATGAACCTGCCCGTCGTAGACCGCAGGGGCCGCAAGCGCCGCGAGATCGAAGTGGCCGACGAGGTGTTCGGCATCGAGCCGAATCGCGCCGTCATGCACCAGGCCTACGTGGCCCAGCGCGCCAACGCCCACGCCGGCACGCACAGCACCAAGAGCCGCGGCGAAGTTCGCGGTTCGACTGCCAAGATCCGCCGGCAGAAGGGGATGGGCGCCGCCCGCAAGGGTTCGAATCGCGCCGCCACCCGCATCGGCGGCGGCATCGCCTTCGGCCCCAAGCCGCACGGCCACGGCAAGTCCCTCCCCCGCCAGATGCGCCGTCTCGCCATCCGCTCCGCCCTCAGCAGTCACGCCGCCAGCGGCGGACTCATCGTCGTGCCCGCTATCGCCGACGGTGAGACCAAGACCAACGAAGTGGCAGCCGCCCTCAACGCCCTCGGCGTCGAGCGCCGCGCCCTCGTCGTCAGCGGCGAACACGATGCCCGCCTCGTGCAGGCCACGCGCAACATCGGCCACGTCCGTGCCCTCCCCTCCTCCCAGCTCAACGTTGTCGACCTTGTCGATGCCCACCATGTGGTAATGACCGAGGACGCGGTGCGCCGCGCCGAGGAGCTCTGGGGCGGCGAGAACGTTAAGCCCGCCCGCGGGCGCCGGGAGGCCAGCTAATGCCTCGCGAGCTGCATCCCTACGCCATCCTCCTGCGCCCCCTCATCACCGAGAAGAGCACCTCGCTCGCTGGGCAGGACAAGTACGTCTTTGAGGTCGACCTGCGCGCCAACAAGCCGCAGATTCGCGAGGCCGTCGAGCTCGCCTTCGACGTGACCGTGCGCAACGTCAACACCATGGTCGTCAAAGGCAAGAACCGCCGCTTCGGCCGCAACGTCACCAAGCAGCCCGACTGGAAGAAGGCCATCGTCACCCTCCAGCCCGGCGACACCATTGAGCTCTTCGAGGGGATCTAGTCGTGCCTATCAAGCAGTTCAACCCGACTTCCCCCGGACGCCGCAACGCCAGCGGTCACACCTTCGAGGAGATCACGAAGAAGCGTCCCGAGAAGTCCCTCGTCGAGTCGCTCAAGAAGCGCAACGCGGGCCGCAACAACCAGGGACGCATCAGCGTTCGCCATCGAGGTGGCGGCAACAAGCGCCTCTACCGCCGCATCGACTGGAAGCGCGAGAAGCACGGCATTCCCGCGAAGGTCGCCTCCATCGAGTACGACCCGAACCGCACGTCGCGCATCGCCCTCCTGCACTACGCCGACGGTGAGAAGCGCTACATCCTCGCGCCCAACGGACTGGAAGTCGGCACGAGCCTCATGAGCGGCCCCGACGCCGAGCTGCGCACGGGCAACGCCCTTCCCCTCGCGAACATGCCCACCGGCACCCAGATCCACAATGTGGAGCTGACCCCGGGCCGCGGCGGCCAGCTGGTTCGCACCGCCGGCGCCTCCGCCCAGCTCATGGCGAAGGAAGGCGAGTACGCCCTCATCCGCCTCCCCAGCTCCGAGATGCGCCGCGTGCGCATCGAGTGCATCGCGACGATCGGCCAGGTCGGGAACGTCGAGCACTCCCTTATCAAGCTCGGCAAGGCGGGGCGCTCCCGCCACCGCCGACGCCGTCCGCAGGTGCGCGGCTCCGTCATGAACCCCGTCGATCACCCGCACGGCGGAGGCGAGGGGCGCGCCCCCGTGGGCATGCCCGGACCCAAGACCCCGTGGGGCAAGCCCACCCTTGGTCATCGCACCCGGCGCAACAAGCGCACGGGCAAGTTCATCGTTCGCAGGCGGGGGAGGTAGTCCGTGTCACGCTCCACCAAGAAGGGCCCGTTCGTTCATCCCTCGCTCTACAAGCAGATCGTGCAGGCGCGGAACTCCCGCAGCCGCGAGGTCATCCGCACCTGGTCGCGCGCCTCCACCATCCTGCCCGACATGATCGGGCTCACCATCGCCGTGCATAACGGCCGCCGCCACGTGCCCGTCTTCGTCACCGAGAACATGGTCGGCCACAAGCTGGGCGAATTCGCTCCCACCCGCACCTTCCGCGGTCACATCGGCAGAAGCGACCGCAGCACGAGGATCGGCTAGCGATGGAAGTGCAAGCGAGCGCACGCAACATCAACGGCTCCGCCCGCAAGGTGCGGCTCATCCTCGAACGCCTGCCCGGCCTCTCCGTCGATCAGGCGCTCGCCCTGCTGCGCTACGTGCCCTCGCCTCACGCCCGCGACGTCTCCAAGGTCGTGCTCAGCGCCGCCTCCAACGCCGAGAACAACCTCAACCTCGATGTCGACAACCTCTACATCAAGCGCGCCTTCGCCGACGAGGGCGTCACCGTCAAGCGCTACAAGGCGCGGTCGCGCGGTCGCGCGGCCCCGCGCCTCCGGCGTCACAACCACATCACCGTCGTTCTCGACGAGCGCGAGGGATAGGAACGTGGGTCAGAAGGTTCATCCGCACGGCTTCCGCCTCGGCGTCATCTACGACTGGGAATCCAAGTGGTTCGCCGAGAAGGACTACAAGGACCGCCTGCGCGACGACATCGAGTTGCGCGCGCACATCCTCGATCTGCTGCCCGACGCCGGCATCAGCCGCATCGAGATCGACCGCAACGCCAACCTCGTCACCGTCACGGTGCACACCGCCAAGCCGGGCATCGTCATCGGTCGGGGCGGCGCCCGCGTCGAGGAGCTGCGCGGCTCCCTGGAGGAGCTCACCGGCGGACGCGTCCGCGTCAACATCCAGGAGATCCGCACCCCGGAGCTCGATGCCTTCCTCGTTGCCCGCTCGGTTGCCGACCAGCTTGAGCGGCGCGTCGCTTTCCGCCGGGCCGTCAAGCAGGCGGTGCAGCGCACCATGCAGCGCGGCGCCCAGGGCGTGCGCATCTCCGTCGCCGGGCGCCTTGGCGGCACCGAAATGTCCCGCCGCGAGACCGAGACCGCCGGCCGCGTTCCCCGCCACACCCTTCGCGCCGATATCGACTACGGACTGGCCGAAGCGCACACCACCTTCGGCCGCATCGGCGTGAAGACCTGGATCTACAAGGGCGACATCCTCCCCGACGAGGTCGAGGAAGAGGTCGAGGAGCCCATGAACTTCGAGGAGGAGGAGCCCGTCGCCGAGCCCGAGCCTGAAGAGGCTCCCGCTCCCGAGCCACCCCCCGTCGAGGTCGTCCGTGGCCCGCAGCACACCGCCATCTCCGTCGAGCAGCAGGAAGCCGTTGCCCGCCAGAGCCAGGAGGACGACTGATGCTGCAGCCCCGGCGCGTCAAGCATCGCAAGCACCACCGCGGCCGCATGAAGGGCAAGGCCACGAGCGGCAACGTCGTGTCTTTCGGCGAGTTCGGACTCCAGGCGCAGGCGCCCGCCTGGATCGACTCCCGCCAGATCGAGGCTGCCCGCCGCGCCATGACGCACGAGATGCGCCGCGGCGGCAAGGTCTGGATCCGGATATTCCCGGACAAGCCCGTCACCGCCAAGCCGGCCGAGACCCGCATGGGCTCCGGCAAGGGCAACCCCGAGAAGTGGGTCGCCGTAGTCAAGCCCAACCGCGTCCTCTTCGAGATCGCCGGTGTTCCCGAGGAAGTCGCCCGCGAGGCGCTGCGCCTTGCCGCCCACAAGCTCCCAATCCCCACGAAGGTCGTCCAGCGCGACGAGTTGGTGATCTAGTCATGCCCAACCAGAAAGCCACGGCCGTCCGCGAGTGGGACGACGCCCGCCTCGATAATGAGATCAATGAGGCCTACCGCGCCCTCTTCACCCTTCGCTTCCAGCAGGCCACCCGCCAGCTGCAGAACTACCGGGCCCTGCGCGATGCCAAGCGGACCATCGCCAGGCTCCGAACGATCAAGCGCGAACGCCAGATCGCGCAGCTCGATGAGGCTTCCGAATGAGCGCTCGCATCCTCCAGGGCGTCGTCGTCAGCGACAAGATGGATAAGACCGTCGTCGTCAACGTCGCGCGCCGTAAGCAGCACGCCCTCTACCGCAAGGTGATCAACCGCAGCAAGCGCTTCAAGGCGCACGATGCCGAGAACGAGTGCAACATCGGCGACACGGTACGCATCCTCGAGACGCGCCCCATCTCGAAGGGCAAGCGCTGGCGCGTCATCGAGATCCTCGAGCGCGGCGACGTCGCCGAGGTCTCCCCCGAGGACATCGGCCGCAGCATCGAGGAAGAGGTGCAGGCCTCGCCCACCGCTGCCGCCGTTGCCGGGGCTGAGGCGGAAGCCGGGGAGACGGCCGACGAGGAGGACGGCTCGTGATCCAGCAGGAGTCCCGCCTCAAGGTTGCCGATAACTCGGGCGCGCGCTCCATCCTCTGCATCCGCGTGCTCGGCGGCAGCCGCCGCCGCTACGCCCGCCCCGGCGACATCATCGTCGCCTCCGTCAAGACCGCTCAGCCCAACTCCCCCGTCAAGAAGGGCGAGGTCGTGCGCGCCGTCATCGTGCGCACCGCCAAGGAGTACGGCCGCCCGGATGGCTCCTACATCCGCTTCGATGAGAACGCCGCCGTGCTTCTCGCCCCCGACGACGAGAACCCCCGGGGCACGCGCATCTTCGGCCCCGTCGCCCGCGAGCTCCGCGATCACAACTTCATGAAGATCGTCTCGCTCGCCCCGGAGGTGCTGTGATGCCGGCGAAGATTCGTCGCGGCGACCGGGTCGTGGTCATCAGCGGCCGCAGCAAGGGCGCGCGCGGTGTCGTGCGCTCCGTCGACCGCAAGAAGCAGCGCGTCACCATCGAGGGCGTCAACATGATCAAGCGCCACCAGCGGGCGCGCTCCATGCAGCAGCAGTCCTCGATCATCGAGCGCGAGGGGCCCGTGCACATCAGCAACGTGATGCTGCTCGACCCCGCCACCGATGAGCCCACCCGCGTCACCTTCCGCCGTCGCGACGACGGCACGACGGTGCGGGTCAGCAAGCGCACCGGGGAGGATGTCGAATGACCCAGGCAACGCTTCCCCGCCTTCGCGTTCGCTACGAGGACGAGGTCGTGCGCCAGCTGCGCGAGCACTACGGCTTCGAGAACCCGATGGAGGTGCCGCGCCTCTCCAAGGTCGTGCTCAACATTGGCATGGGCGAGGCCCTCACCGATGCCAACAGCCTCGACCGCGCCGCCGAGGACCTCCAGACCATCAGCGGCCAGAAGCCCGTCATCCAGCGGGCCAAGCGCTCCATCGCGAACTTCCGCCTGCGCGAGGGCAATCCCGTCGGCGTCTCCGTAACGTTGCGGGGCCAGCGCATGTACGAGTTCCTCGACCGCCTCATCAGCGCCGCCCTGCCCGCCATCCGGGACTTCCAGGGCCTCAGCCCCAACGCCTTCGATGGCCGCGGTAACTACAGCATCGGGCTGCGCGAGCAGCTCGTCTTCCCCGAGATCGACTACGACCGCGTCGATAAGGTGCGCGGTCTCCAGGTCACCATCGTGACCACCGCCCGCACGGATGACGAGGGCCGGCGCCTGCTCGAGCTCCTCGGCATGCCCTTTGCCCGGAACTAGAGGGGGACACCATGGCGAAGAAGAGTCAGATCGCACGCGACGAGAAGCGCCGCGCCCTATACCAGAAGTATCGCCATCGTCGCGAGGAGCTAAAGGCTGCCCGCCGCGCCGCCCAGGGCAACCCCACCGAGCTGGCCCGTATCCAGTTCGAGCTTGCCAAGCTCCCCAACAACAGCAGCCCCACGCGCCTGAAGAACCGCTGCATCGTCACCGGTCGCTCGCGCGCCTACATCCGCAGGTTTGGCCTCTCGCGCATCACCTTCCGCGAGATGGCCCACAAGGGTTACCTGCCCGGCGTCACCAAATCGAGTTGGTAGACCGCCCGGACGCCACGGAGGCAACGAACCGATGACCATGAGTGACCCGATCGCGGACATGCTCACCCGCATCCGCAACGCCGTCAGCTCGCGCCACGATGCCGTCACCATCCCCTCCTCCAAGGTCAAGGTCGCCATCGCCGAGGTGCTCAAGAGCGAAGGCTTCATCCGCGACTACGACGTGCAGAAAGGGCCGGACGAGCCCCAGGCCACCATGAAGGTCGAGCTCAGCTACGGCGGCCGCCGGCAGCCCGTCATCAACGGGCTCCAGCGCGTCAGCAAGCCCGGACTGCGCGTCTACGTGCAGCGCCGCGAGATTCCGCGTGTCTACGGCGGCCTCGGCGTCGCCATCATCTCCACGCCCAAGGGCGTCATGACGGGGCAGGAGGCCCGCCGCCAGCAAGTTGGCGGCGAGCTGCTCTGCTACGTCTGGTAGGAGCCGCCATGTCTCGCGTCGGCAAGCAACCCGTTCCCATCGCCTCCGGCGTCCAGGTCACGCTGGGAGATGGCAACGCCATCACCGTGAAGGGCCCGAAGGGCGAGCTGCAGCGCACCTTCCCCGGCGAGATACGCTTCGCCATTGAGGACAACGAGGTCGTGGTCACGCGCCCCAGCGATGCCAGCGGGCACCGCGCCCTGCACGGCCTCTCTCGCTCGCTCCTGAACAACATGGTCGTAGGCGTCACCGATGGCTTCACCAAGACCCTCGAGGTCCAGGGTGTCGGCTACCGCGCCCAGCTCGAAGGTTCGAGCCTGCGGCTCGCCGTGGGCTTCTCCCATCCCGTCATCGTCGAGCCCCCCGAGGGCATCACCTTCGCCGTCGAGGGACCGCGCATCAACGTCAGCGGCATCGATAAAGAGCAGGTCGGCCAGGTGGCTGCCGATATCCGCAAGGTCCGCCCGCCCGAGCCCTACAAGGGCAAGGGCATCCGCTACCTCGGCGAGCGCGTTCGCCGCAAGGCCGGCAAGGCCGGAAAGGTGGGAATCTGATGGCCCAGGCCAACCGTTACCACGCCCGCCACCGCCGCCACCGGCGCGTTCGCAAGAACGTTGCGGGGACAGCCGGGCGTCCGCGCCTCAACGTCTTCCGCAGCGCCTCGCACATCTACGCCCAGGTCATCGATGATGACCAGGGGCACACCATCGCCGCCGCCAGCGACCTCGACGCCGACCTTGCCGGCGAGATCGCCGGCAAGCCGAAGGTCGAGCGCGCCGCTGCCGTCGGCGCCGCCATCGCCACCCGCGCCAAGGAGCACGGCGTCGCCGAGGTCATCTTCGACCGGGGCGGCTACAAATACCACGGCCGCGTGAAGGCTCTCGCCGAGGCCGCGCGCGAAGCCGGATTGGGATTCTGATGGGCAACTTCGAGAACTCGGGCGACGAGCTCAACGAGAAGGTCATCTATATCAACCGCGTGGCCAAGGTGGTCAAGGGCGGACGCCGCTTCAGCTTCACGGCCCTGATGGTCGTGGGCGATGGTCACGGCAATGTGGGCATCGGCCTCGGCCGCGCCAACGAGGTGCCCGAAGCGATCCGCAAGGGCGCCGCAATCGCCCGCAAGGAGATGTTCTCCGTCCCCCTCAAGGGCGGAACCCTCCCGCACGACTACGTCGCCGAATTCGGCGCCGCTCGCATCCTCATGAAGCCCGCCAGCCCCGGCACGGGCGTGATCGCCGGCGGAGCCGTGCGCGCCATCATGGAGGCCGCCGGCGTCACCGACGTTCTGACCAAGTCGCTCGGCAGCCGCAATCCGATCAACGTCGCCCGTGCAACGGTGAAGGGTCTCGCAACGCTGCGCGATCCCGATGTCGCCCGCGAGCGCCGCTTCCAGATCATCGCCGAATCCACGGCGGCGGAGGCGACGTAAATGGCGAAGGTCGCGATCACCTGGCGCAAGAGCGCCATCGGCTACAACCAGCGGCAGAAGGACACCATCCGCAAGCTCGGCCTGCGCCGCCTCCACCAGACCGTCGAGCACGACGACAGCCCGGCCCTCCGCGGCATGATCGCCAGGGTCGGGCACCTCGTCGATGTGGATGACGGAGAAGCAGGGGAAGCCTCGTGAGCATCCACGCCAACGAACTCGCCCCGCCCCGTGGCGCGACCCGCAACCGCAAGCGCCTGGCCCGCGGCAATAGCGCCGGTGGCGGCACTTACGCGGGCAAGGGCCTCAAGGGCCAGAAGTCCCGCAGCGGCAGCAAGATACGCCTCGGCTTCGAGGGCGGCCAGATGCCGCTCATCCGCCGCATGAGCACCCTCCGCGGCTTCAACAACAAGTGGCGCGTGGCCTACCAGCCCGTCAATACCGGCACGCTCCAGGAGCGCTGCGAGGACGGCGCCGAGGTCACGCCCGAGTCGCTCCTCGCGATGGGCGTGCTCCGCCACCTGCGCGAGCCCGTGAAGATCCTCGCCCACGGCGAGCTCTCCCGGCCGCTCAACGTGCACGCCCACAAGGTCAGCGCCGCCGCCCGCGCCCGCATCGAGGGCGCCGGCGGTACCGTCACCCTGATCGGCGACGCCAGCGGCGAAACCGAAGCGGAAACCCCAACCGAGGAGTAGGAGCGCCGAACCGTGTCGTTCATGGGCGAGACCACCACCGTCCCGGGCACCAACCGCCCGCGCCTGCTCCAGGCCATGGTCGACGCCTTCCGCCAGGAAGAAGTGCGGCGAAAGCTGCTCTTCACCATCGGCATGCTCATCATCTTCCGCTTCGTCGCCCACGTTCCCGTCCCCAACGTAGACCGCAACGCCCTGGAGCAGGCCTTCGACGGCAACGCCGTGCTCGACTTCCTCAGCATCTTCTCCGGCGGCGCCCTCCAGAACCTCAGCGTCGCCGCCCTCGGGGTCTACCCGTACATCACCGCCTCGATCATCATGCAGATCGTCACCCCCATCTCCGGGCGCTTGCGCGCGCTACAGGAAGAAGGCGAGCAGGGCCGCCGGCGCATCCAGGTCTACACTCACTGGCTCGCCGTGCCCCTGGCGTTTGTGCAGGGATATGGCCAGATCATCTTCATCAACAACCAGGGTGGCGGCGCCGTCATTCGCGACTTCGGTTTCCAGAACGACTTCATTGGGACCATCGCCACGCTCTTCACACTCTGCGCGGGAACCATGTTCCTCGTCTGGCTGGGCGAGCTCATTACCGAGCACGGCATCGGCAACGGTGTTTCCCTCATCATCTTCGGCGGCATCGTCGCCGTCCTCCCCGGCCTCGTTCCCAACATCTCGACCAGCTCGATCATCGCGGTCGCCGCGATCCTGCTCTTCGCCGTCGCCCTCATCTTCGTCATCGTCTTCTTCCAGGAGGCCCAGCGGAGAGTGCCCGTCCAGTACGCCCGATCCTCCTTCCGGGGAGGGCGGATGTACCGTCAACAGGGCCAGAGCTTCATCCCCCTGCGCGTCAACATGGCCGGGATGATCCCGCTCATCTTCGCCTTCTCGATCGTCATCCTCCCCGCCGTCGTCGCCGGCTATTTCTCCGGTGCGGGCGGCTGGGTCGAGACCGTCGCGGACTTCTTCGTCAACCAGTTCCAGGGTGGCCGTGGAGGCGGCGGCACGGGCATCTACTGGCTCGTGCTGTTCGTCCTCGTCGTGGGCTTCGCCTTCTTCTATACGATCGTCCAGTACAACCAGCAGAACATCGCCAAGAACCTCCAGCGACAGGGGGCCTTCATACCCGGCATTCGTCCAGGGCCCCCCACCGAGGCTTACCTCTTACGGGTCGTGACCCGCATCACCTGGGGAGGCGCGCTCTTCCTCGGGGCGGTTGCGGTTGCCCCGTTCTTCATCGGCCTCACCACCGATGTCCAGGCCCTCACTATCTCGAGCGCCGGCTTCCTCATCGTCGTCGCCGTCGTGCTCGACACCATGAAGCAGCTTGAGGCCCAGCTCCTCATGCGGAACTACGAAGGGTTCATCCGCTAGCCATGTTTGTTGTGCTTCTCGGCCCTCCCGGCGCGGGCAAGGGAACCCAGGCCCAGCGCCTCACTACCTCGACGGGCCTGCTCCACCTCTCGACCGGCGACATGTTCCGCGAGAACGTGCGTGAGGGCACCGAGCTCGGCACCCTCGCCAAGAGCTATATGGACCGCGGCGAGCTTGTTCCCGACGAGGTCACCATCAAGATGCTGCTCGAGCGGATCACCCGCCCCGACGCCGCCGAGGGCGCCATGTTCGATGGCTTCCCCCGCAACGTCGTGCAGGCCGCCGCTCTCGATGAGGCCCTTCAAGGCCGAGGCGACTCCATCGACCACGCCCTCCTGATCGCCGTCCCTGACGAGGAGCTCGTCGCCCGCCTCGGCGGTCGCTGGCTCTGCCGCGTCTGCGGCGCGGTCTACCACGAACTGAACGACCCCCCCAGCAGGCCAGGCGCCTGCGACACGTGCGACGGCGAGCTCTACCAGCGCGACGACGACCGCCCGGACGTGGTTCGTACCCGCCTGGAGAAGATGAAGCCGCCCGCCGACCTCATCGACCACTACCGCGATGCGGACGTGCTCCGCGAGATCGACGGCGAGCGCGACCTCGATTCCGTCACCGCCGACCTCCTGGAGGCGCTCAGGTAACCCCTATGCCGATCATGCTCAAGTCCGAAGCCGAATTGGATGTCATGCGCGAGGCCGGCCGTATCGTCGGCCAGACCCTCGCCGGCATCCGCGAAATGGTCCGGCCCGGCCTCAACCTTCTTGAGGCCGAGGCGTTCGTCACGGAACAGTTCAAGAAACACGGCGCCATCGAAACCTTCCGAGGCTACGACCCCGCCGGCAAGCCGCCCTACCCCTCCAACGTCTGCGCCAGCGTCAACGAGGAGCTCGTCCACGGTATCCCCCGCGACCGCATCCTGGAGGAAGGCGACATCGTGACCTTCGACCTCGGCGCCACCTACAAGGGCTTCGTCGGCGACTCCGCCATCACCGTGGCCGTCGGCAAGATCAGTCCCGAGGCGAAGCGCCTCATGGAGGTCACCGAGGGCGCCCTCTGGGCCGGTATCGAGGCGATGGGCACGGGCACGCACCTGAACGATGTCAGCGCCGCCATCGAGGACGCCATCCCCGCCGAGTACTCCATCGTGCGTGAGTACACCGGCCACGGCGTCGGCCGTCAGATGCACGAGGAGCCGCAGGTGCCGAACTACCGGCGCCGCTTCCGCGGTCCGCCGCTCAAGCCCGGTCTCGTCCTCGCCCTCGAACCGATGGTCAACATCGGCAGCCCCCGCACGCGTGAGCTGGACGACAGTTGGACCGTGGCCACCGAGGACGGTAGCCTTTGTTGTCACTTCGAGCACACCATCGCGATCCGGAAAGGGCAGCGCCCGGAGGTGCTGACCCTTCCGTGAGTGCGTATTTGGCTGGACACCAGAGAGTTGGTAGGCGATCATGAAAGTTCGGGCCTCGGTCAAGCGGCGTTGTGACAAGTGCAAGGTGATCCGTCGCCACGGACGGGTCATGGTCATCTGCGAGAACCCGAAATGTAAGCAGCGGCAGGGCTAGGTCATGGCGAGGATTTCCGGCGTCGATATCCCCAACGAGAAGCGCATCGAGATATCGCTGCGCTACATCTATGGCATTGGCCCAACCCGAGCCAGCCAGCTCCTGACATCCACCCGCGTCGACCCCGGAACGCGTACGCGCGACCTCACCGACGAAGAGCTCGTGCGCATCCGCGACTTCATCGAGAAGAACTACACGGTTGAGGGTGACCTTCGCCGTGAAGTGCGCCAGAACATCCAGCGTCTGGTCGAGATCAACTGCTACCGCGGCCAGCGCCATCGCCGCAACCTTCCTGTACATGGGCAGCGCACGCGCACCAACGCACGCCAGCGCCGCGGCGCCCGCAAGACCGTCGCCGGCCGCCGTCGCGCCGCCACGAAGAAGTAACCGGAGAACGAGCGAATGCCCGAGGGAACCCGCCGATCCAGGCGCCGCGAGCGCAAGTCCGTGCCCCGCGGTCGCGCCTACATCAAGAGCTCGTTCAACAACACGATCGTGACCCTGACCGACCCCAACGGGAACGTCGTGGCGCAGGCCACCGCCGGCCAGACCGGCTTCAAGGGCTCGCGCAAGAGCACGCCCTTCGCCGCCCAGCTCGCCGGCGAGGCCGCCGCCCGCCGCGCCCAGGAGCACGGCATGCAGACCATCGAGGTTTTCGTGCGCGGCGCCGGCAGTGGCCGCGAGGCTGCCATCCGCGCCCTCCAGGCGACCGGGCTCGACGTGACCGCCATCCGTGATGTCACGCCCATCCCCCACAACGGCTGCCGCCCTCCGAAGAGGAGGCGCGTCTAGCAATGGCCCGCTACACCGGCCCCGTCTGCCGAATCTGCCGCCGTCGTGGCGACAAGCTCTACCTGAAGGGCGAGCGCTGCTACTCGCCCAAGTGCGCCTTCGAGCGTCGCCCCAACCCCCCGGGCCCGCGTCCCGCCCGCCGCCGCAAGGTGAGCGACCGTGGACTCCAGCTCCGGGAGAAGCAGCGCGCCCGCGCCACCTACGGCGTGCTCGAGCGGCAGTTCCTGCGCTACTACAAGGAGGCCGTGCGCCGCCCCGGCGTCTCCGGTCTCAACCTTGTGCGCATCCTCGAAAGCCGCCTCGACAACGCGGTCTACCGCGCCGGTTTCGCCGATTCGCGCGCCCAGGCGCGCCAGATCGTCCGTCACGGGCTCATCACCCTGAACGGGCGCAAGACCGATATTCCCTCCGCCCAGTTGCGCGATGGCGACACCATCGGCTTCACGCAGCGCGGCGCCCGCAGCGAGCACTACAAGGTGCTCCAGGAGACCATCGCCGCCAAGACGCCTCCGTCCTGGCTCGTGGTCGATCCGGGCGCTCTCACCGCCCGCGTCGCCGGTCCGCTCGAGGTTGTCCCTGGGGAAACCCACCGGTTCAACGAGAACGTCGTCATCGAGTACTACTCTCGCTAGGCAGGTCAGCAGGTTCTATGACGCTCGAAACCCCTCTCGATCCGCTCGACATGCCGCCCGCTCCGGTCCCTGTGCCGGTGCCGGAGCTGACCATCGAGAACGAGGACGACGGCTACGCCCGTCTTGTCGCCGAGCCGCTCGACCCCGGCTACGGCACCACCCTCGGGAATGCCCTGCGCCGCATCCTCCTCAGCTCGCTCGAGGGCGCCGCCATCACTTCCGTGCGCATCGACCAGGTGCAGCACGAGTTCTCCACCATCGAGGGCATGCAGGAGGACTGCACCGAGTTCCTCCTCAATGTGAAGGAGATCCGGCTGAAGGCGCTTAGCAATCGCCCCGGCACCCTCACGCTCGACGCCGAGGGAGCCGGCGAGATTACCGCCGGTGACCTCCAGGTTCCGGCCGACTTCGAAGTCGTGAACCCCTCTCTCCACCTCGCCACCCTCGATGGACCCGAGTCCCGCATCAACGCCGAGTTCCACGCCCAGCTCAAGAGCGGCTACACCCCGGCTACCGAGGTCGAGGGAATGCCTATCGGCGTCATCCCCGTCGACGCCGTCTTCTCCCCCGTGCGCAAGGTCAACTTCCACGTCGAGAAGGTGCGTGTTGGCCAGGCCACCGACTTCGACCGCATGGTGCTCGAAGTGTGGACCGACGGCACGGTCGCTCCCGTGGACGCCGTCGGCCAGGCCGCCAACATCCTGATCGACCAGTTCGGCCTCTTCAACACGATGGGCGCCCCCGGCGCCCCCGCGGCCGCGCCTCCCGCCCCCGCCACCAGCCTCCCCATCTCCCCCGAGCGCTACCACACACCCATCGAGGCGTTGCAGCTCTCCGTCCGCGCCTACAACTGCCTGCGCCGCAGCGGTCTCATGACCATCGGCCAGGTGCTCGAGCGCACGGAGGACGAGCTCCTCGCCCTCCGCAACTTCGGACACAAGTCGTACGACGAGCTGCGCGACCGCCTCATCGAGATGAACTACATCGATGGCAGCGCGGCCGGTCTCCAGATCGTGCCCGACCTCGCCGCCCCGGCCACCCCGCCGCCACCGCCCTCCAGCGTCATCCTCGATGAGGAAGACGACGAGGAGAGCCTTGGCGCCCTCGGCAAGGCCCTGCGCGAGGCTCTCCGCGAAGTCGGCGACGACGACCTCCTTGGCGCGGACGACGAGGAGTAGCCATGCGTCATCGCAAGGCGGGCCGTCACCTCGGGCGCGACAGCGCCCATCGCAAGGCCCTCTACCGCAATCTCGTCACGGACCTGCTCCGCTACGAGCGCATCACCACAACCGATGCGAAAGCGCGTGAGATACGCCCGATCGCGGAGAAGATGATCACGCTCGGCCGTCGCGGCGACCTGCACGCTCGCCGCCAGGCCCTGAGCTACATCTATGACCGCTACGTCGTCGAGAAGGTCTTCGAGGATATCGCCCCTCGCATGGCCGACCGTCCCGGCGGCTACCTGCGCATCACCCGCCTTGAGCCCCGCAAGGGCGACGGCGCCAAGATGGCCGTCATCGAGACCGTCGACTACCAGGACGTCATCAACCTCGCCGAGGCCCCGCCTGCCGAGGAGACGGATGAGGCACCCCCAACCGAGGCCGAGCTCGAAGAGGCCGCCGAGGTTGATGAGCCCGAAGCTGCCGTCGAGGCCGACGGCGACAGCGCCGAGGTCGAAGAAGCCGAAGCCGCTGTCGAGTCCGAGGACACTGCGGAGGTCGAGGAGACAGAGGCCGAAGACGCTCCCGAAGCGGAGGACGAGGAAAAGTAACCGTGTCCGATACCACCCGCTTCGCCGCCACCGTCAGCTACGACGGACAGGAGTTCGCCGGCTCCCAGCGCCAGCTCCACGCGCGTACCGTGCAGGGCGAGCTCGAGACTGCGGCCGAGCGCCTCTTTGGCGGCGTTACGCGCGTCGAACTGGCCGGCCGCACCGATGCCGGTGTCCATGCCATCGGGCAGGTAGCCGCCTTCTCCGCCGATACCGCGCTGGAGTCAGGCACCGTCGAGCGGGCCCTCAACGCCCACCTTCCCGAAGATGTTGCCGTCCGCGATGTACGCGAGGTGCCCGAGGGCTTCGACCCCAGGCGCTGGGCGCGACGCCGCTGGTACCGCTACTCGGTTCTCACCTCGGCTGTCCGGCTGCCGCTGCAGCGCCGCACCGCCTGGCGCATCGGCAGCCCTCTGGATCTGGGCCCCATGAAGGACGCCGCCCGCACCCTGCTCGGCCGCCGAGACTTCAGCGCCTGCGCCGGCCCCCTCGAGGAGGGCCGCTCGCCCGTGCGCACCGTCGCCGAAGCCAACTTCTCGCAGGCCGGGTGCCTGCTCGCATTCGACATCGAAGCCGACGCCTTCCTCCCGCAGATGGTCCGCCGCATCGTCGGCGGCCTCGTACGAGTGGGACGTGGCGCCATCAGCGCCAGGGAGTTCGAGGACGCCGTGGCCGCCGCCACGCCCGCTACCGTGGGCCCGCCGGCGCCCCCGCACGGTCTCTGCCTGCAGCGCGTCTGGTACGACGAGGGATACGCCTGATGACTTCGACCGTGCGCCGCAAGGCCTCCGAGATCGCCAAGGGCTGGCATGTCGTCGACGCCGCCGACCGCCCCCTCGGGCGCGTCGCCAGCGAAGTCGCCGCCCTCATCCGCGGCAAGCACAAGCCAACCTACGAACCCCACTTCGACGATGGCGACTTCGTCATCATCATCAACGCTGGCAAGGTCCGCCTCAGCGGCCGCAAGGCCGAGCAGAAGGTCTACTACCGCCACTCCGGCTACCCCGGCAACCTGCGCAAGCGCACCTTCGCCGAGCAGATGGCCCGCCAGCCCGAGCGTGTGCTCGAGCGTTCCGTCTGGGGCATGCTCCCGAAGGGACCGCTGGGCAAGCGCATGCGCCGCCACCTGAAGGTCTACGCCGGCCCCGACCATCCCCACCAGGCCCAGGTCACGGGTGCAGAGCGTGCTGCCGAGGTGGCCGCTCAGGCCGAGGCCGAGGCGCTCCAGGCGAGCATCGAGAACCCGCCCGCGCCTCCCCGCCTGCGCCCCCTCTCCGTTCCCGAGACCCCGACCCCACGGCCGACCCGCGCCGAGAAGGTCGCCGCCTGGCTCGCCGAGATCGAGGAGGCTCGGGCCGCAGCGGAGGCGGACGCGGCAGCCATGGCTGAGGTTGAAGACGACGACCTCCCCGAGGAGGATGACGCCCCCGAAGACCAGCCCGTTGCCGAGGCCGAACTCGCTGCCGAAGCGGAAGCCGAGGCCGAGGCGGATGACGAGTCCGAGCCCGAGGACGAGGAGAAGTAATGGCCGAGCAGTACTACTACGGCACCGGACGCCGCAAGACGGCCATCGCGCGCGTGCGCCTCTACCCGGGCGGCGGCGCGATCATCGTTAACGGCAAGCCCCTCGACGATGTCTTCGACCGAGACATGCACCGCGACGAAGTCATGCTTCCCCTCAAGCGCGTAGGCGCCGAAGGCAAGTTCAGCGCCCAGGTCAAGTGCGAAGGTGGGGGCGTTTCCGGCTGGGCCGGGGCCATCCGTCTTGGCATCGCCCGCGCCCTCGTCGAGGCCGACCCCTCGCTCAAGGTCACGCTCAAGCGGTCCCCCAGCCTCCTCACCCGAGATGCCCGCGTCAAAGAGCGCAAGAAGCCCGGCCTCAAGCGCGCCCGCAAGGCTCCGCAGTACACCAAGCGCTAGGCGGCGCGCACCGGCGATTCCGCCCTTCTGCCGTCTCGCAAGGGGAAACCGTTGCGCTTCTCGGGGTTTCCACCCCTTGTCGGGTTGTTGGTCAGGTTAAGAATCGGTGTAAGCTGAGCCCTGCGCTTTCGCCCCTGAAGGACTAGCGCGATCGTGTTACTGGCTTTGGCAGTGCAGCAATTGAACGTCGGTCTCTTCCGTGGACATCGCCCCCGTGCCGCGCTCGCTTCCGCGAGCCTCTCCCCCGGGGAGGTTGTTGGCTCGTGACCGACGCCCTGGCTCGTATCTGCGCCCGCAGGCCCTGGTGGACCGTCGCTCTCTGGGGACTCGCTGTTCTCGTCGGCCTCGTGCTGGTTCGAGAGCTGCTTGGGAGCGCTACGACCACCGAGCTTACGCTCACCACCGAAGTCGAGGCGGACACGGCCACGAGCCTCCTCGACACCCGGCTGCGCCCCGTACCCGAGCCGGTAACCGAGGTCGTGGTCGTTCAGTCGGACTCCCTCACGGTGGACGACCCTGCCTTCCGCGAGAAGGTTGAATCGGTGTTCACCGAGATCGGCGAACTCCGTCCCGATGTCGTCGCCACGGCCAGGCACTACTACCAGGGCAACGATGACGCTCTCGTCTCCGAGGACCGCGGCACCGCCATCCTCCCCCTCGTGCTGACCGGCACCCTGGAAGAGGCCACGGACAACGTCGCCGATCTCGTCGAAGTCGTCGAACACGCCAATACGAACGATGGCTTCCGTGTGCTCACCGTGGGAACGGCCAGCATTGCGCACGAGCTGAACGAGCTTTCCCAGGAAGACCTGGAGCAGGGCGAGCGCTTCGGCGTGCCCATCGCCCTCATCGTTCTCGTGGTGCTCTTCGGGGCGGTCGTGGCCGCCCTCGTGCCGCTGGGCCTGGCGGTGGTCTCGATTGCCATCGCCCTCGGCATCGCTGCCCTCGTCGGCCAGGTCATGGACCTGATCTTCTTCATCACCCTGATGATTACGATGATTGGCCTGGCGGTCGGAATCGACTACTCGCTCATCATCATCTCCCGCTTCAGGGAAGAGATGGATCGCGGCCTGGACAAGATCCAGGCTGCCGAGCGCGCGGGCGCAACTGCTGGACGCACCGTCCTCTTCAGCGGTCTCACCGTCGTCGTGGCCCTTATCGGGATGCTCATCGTTCCCGCTTCGTTCTTCCAGTCCATCGGCCTCGGCGCCATCATCGTCGTCCTCGTCGCCCTGGCGGTGACCCTTACGCTCCTGCCGGCGGTGCTCGCCCTCCTCGGGTCCAACGTGAACCGGCTCTCGCTCCCATTCCTTCGCAGATCCTCGGCTGGTGACGAGGAACACTCGCACGATGGGTTCTGGGAGCGCGTGACCCGCATCGTCGTCAGGTACCCCGTGGTCAGCATCATCGTGATCGCGGCGCCCATGCTCGCTGCCGCCTACTTCTACTTCGAAATCGACACCGGCCTGAACGGCGTCGATGTATTCCCCGAGGGCGCCCAGACTCGGGAGGCCTTCTTCGTGCTGGAGGAGGAGTTCTCGTTCGGTCTGGTTACGCCCGCCGAGATCGTCATTGATGGCGCTGTCAACTCACCCCAAGTGAAGGAAGCCATCGCCGCCCTACAGGAGTCGATTGCGGCCGACGGACGGTTCACGGTACTCCTGCCCCAGCAGCTGCTCAGCTCCGATGAGATAGCAGGGCTGCGCGCCTTGAACTACCAGATTCTCCCATCGGGGCTCGTGGTGAACCCCGCAGGCGATCTCGCCCTTCTTTCCGTGGCGCCTCCCGGGGAACCGAGCGCACGCCCCGCCGTTGAGGCGGTCGAAGACCTGCGCGACAGCTACATCCCCGCCGCCTTCTCCGGCGTCGACGCCGAGGTATACGTCGGTGGCCGTACCGCCCTCACGATCGATATCTTCGGCGTGGTCGAGACCTATACGCCCATCGTCTTCGCGTTCGTGCTCGGGATCAGCTTCCTCATCCTCATGCTCGTCTTCCGCTCCATCGTGATCCCCATCAAGGCCATCATCATGAACCTGCTCTCCGTTGGCGCCGCCTACGGGTTGCTGGTCCTCGTCTTCCAGAAGAGCGGCGGCATCTTCGGGTTCCAGCACGCCGAAGCCATCGATGTCTGGATTCCCCTCTTCCTCTTCTCCATCCTCTTCGGCCTCTCGATGGACTACCACGTGTTCCTTCTCAGCCGTATCCGCGAGCGCTACGACGAAACGGGCGACAACGCCGGGGCCGTTGCCTACGGCTTGCGCTCGACGGCCGGACTCATCACCGGCGCCGCGCTCATTATGGTCGTGGTGTTCGGCGCCTTCGCCTCCGGCAAGACCATCATCAATCAGCAAGTCGGCTTCGGGCTTGCCGTCGCAATCTTCCTCGACGCCACCCTCGTTCGCTCCGTCCTCGTACCGGCCAGCATGGAGCTGCTGGGCGGACGCAACTGGTACCTTCCCTCGTGGCTCACCTGGCTCCCGGACCTGCGCATTGAGGCCGAGGAGAGTCCCGCGGAGGGGTCGGCCGGCAAATGACGATGCCCACCGACTACCTCGAGGGCTACGAGCAGGCCCGTGCCGTCAATCCGGAACTGGCCGAGAAATACGTCGCCCACACGACGATCGGCGATCCCGAGGCCGACGCGATGATGGAAGAGCTTGCCACCATCGACGCCGACGCGGGATTCCGCTTCCTCCAGGCGGGCATGGATGAAGAGCACGACGTCCTTCGCGATGCCCCTCCAACCGTCCAGTCCTTCTTCCAGGGCATCGAGAACCCGCCTGAGTGGGTCGACCTCGAGTCCTTCGGCGCCGGCGTCCGCCTCTTCCACAAGAACTCGAAGCTGTTGCTCGCCGGGATGCTCGGAGGCGTCCTCGTCGAGGGCTTCTCGACCAACATCTCGAAGTCGTTCTTCATCACCGGACGGCTTCGCGACCAGGGCGTCAGGCGGCTGCAGCAGAACAACCGCCAGATGATCGAGCTCTTCTTCCCCGGCGGCATGATGCGACAGGGCGATGGCTGGAAGCTCTCCGTACGGGTTCGCCTGGTTCATGCCCAGGTCAGGCGCCTGTTGGCCCAATCCTCCGACTGGGAGCACGACGCATGGGGCGTGCCCCTCAGCGCGGCCCACGTGGGATTCGCCATCACAGCTTTCTCCGCCCGCCTGCTCAGGCACATGCGGAGCCTGGGCGCGAGGTACAACGAGGAAGAGGCCAGGAGCTTCATGCAGATCTGGCGCTACTCCGGTCATCTCATGGGCATCCCCGATGCCATCCTCTTCACGAACGAGGAGGACGCCCTGGAGCTCTTCCGTATCGGGCTCCTCTGCGAACCCGAGCCGAGCATCGAGTCCGTTGTGCTCGCCAACTCGCTCGTCAACTCGGCGCCGCTGGTCGCGGGGATCACCTCCTCGGAGGAGCGCCGCAGCCTCTCCGGGTACGTCTATCACGTCTCTCGGGCCCTCATCGGCAAGGAGCTCGCGGACCAGCTCAACTACCCCGAACCTGGCCTCTTCGCCACCTCCTTCGGCGTACTCGCCTGGTTCCGCCTGAACGAGAAGTACGACACGCTCATGCGCCGGCTCTTCCCGAACCGTGCCCGTGATAGCGACTTCGCCAACTTCTCCGCTCTCTTCGACGTCTCCAACTACGACGAAGAGGGAATCAGCTACCGCCTGCCCACCCACGTCTACGCCGAGGAGTCCAAGCGCTGGTAGGGCCGGCGCCTGCACGCGCTCCTGCGGACCTCAGGCGGTAGGCTTCCCGCACGCACCGTTCCGGAGGCCCCCAGATGGAATCCCTGCACGTCCAGACCGCCGACCTGCGCATGCACTATCTGCAGGAAGGCACGGGTGAGCCCGTCGTCTTCCTGCACGGCTTCCCCGAGACCTCCTACGAGTGGCGCAAGCAGTTCCCTGCCCTCGCCGGCGACTACGCCCTCTTCGCTCCCGATACCCGTGGTTTTGGCGGCACCGACAAGCCCGGCGTCCGTGTCAACCGCACGATGCTCGCCCAGGACATCGTCAATTTCATGGACGCCCTCGATATCGAGCGCGCCGCCGTCGTCGCCCACGACTGGGGCGGCATCATCGCCTTCAAGCTCGCCATCGACTGGCCCGAGCGCGTCAGCCGGCTGGCCATGCTCGATACCCTCTGCACCGTCTGGGCCCCCGCCGGCGCTCACGGCTACTGGTTCAAGGCCGAGCCCCTCCCGGAAGAGTTCTTCGCCGCTCACCATCGCGGCTTCATCGAGAGCATCTTCACGGGCGGCTCCGAGCCACCGCTCCCCGGCCGCCCCCAGTCCCCCTGGCCCAGCGCCCGCCCGAATCCCAACGCCACTCCCTGGGCAACATCCGAGGACATCGAGGAGTACGCCCGCGCCTTCGCCGACCCCCTCAGCCACTTCCACGCCATCTCCTACTACCGCTACGGCCTCCCCTTCCACCGCGTCGTCGAGGACGCCTCCGCTCCCCACGGCGAGCGGTACGAGTCCCTCAGCGAACGCGATGTCGCCGGGATGTGGCTCCACCCCGAGGGCCTCGAGCAGCACCCCAACTTCGGCGACTCCCACGACTACGGTCCTGAGGACCGCCACAAGACCTTCGAGGCTCCTGTCCTCTGGATGTTCGGTCAGTACATGGCCGGACGCATCGGAACCGAGGGGGCCGAGCGCGAGCACGCCATCCCCCGCGGCAACCCCTTCGTGGACCAGTTCAGCCGCTACTTCCCCGACCTTCGCGTCCGTCGCGTCAACGCCGGCCACTTCTTCCCCGAGGAAGCGCCGGACGTCACCAATGAGGCGCTCCAGGCCTTCCTTGGCGGCGCGCTCTAGGCGTTATGCCGGCCAGAGCATATTGCGCCGCGTTCCCCATCCCGTAACATCCGACCCACACTATTGGCCCGCTCACGCACGCGGAGAAGGGGTATCTGGCTATGGCTGATTCCAACGGGAACGGAGCCGTCGAAACCGGCTACAACGGCAAGATGCTGGTCGTCGACCTGACGTCCGGCGAGATCAACATCGAGCACCCCGACGAGTCGCTCTATCGCGAGTACCTCGGCGGGTACGGCATCGGCGCCCGCATGCTCTGGGACCGCGTCCCTGCCGGCGTCGACCCCCTCGCTCCCGAGAACATGCTCGGCATGCTCCCCGGCCTCCTCACCGGCACGCCCCTCTTCGGGCAGCGCTGGCAGGTGGTCTGCAAGAGCCCCCTCACCGGTGGCTGGGGCGATGCCAACTGCGGCGGCGACTTCGGCGGCGTCCTCAAGCTCGCGGGCTGGGATGGGGTTGTCTTCTTCGGCAAGGCCGATCGCCCAACCTACCTCCTGATCGAGGACGACAACGTCGAGCTCCGCGATGCCAGCGACCTCTGGGGCACCGGCGCCATCGAGAGCGAGATGGAGCTCAAGGGCCGCCACGGCAAGCGCGCCAGCGTCGCCAACATTGGCCAGGCCGGCGAGACGCTCTCCCTCATCAGCGGCGTTTGCAACGACCACGGCCGCCTCGCCGCCCGCTCGGGCGTCGGCGCCGTCATGGGCTCGAAGAACCTGAAGGCCGTCGTGGCCGTCGCCGAGCGCAAGATCATTTCCCAGACGCCGGAGACCATCAAGATGCTCCGCGCCAACCTGGACGACATGGTCAAGCCGCTCAAGGACTTCTTCTCGAACTTCGGCACCACCGGCATCACCGCCGGCAGCGCGCTCAACGGCGACTCCCCGGTCAAGAACTGGGGGGGCGTCGGCGTGGTGGACTTCCCCCAGGAAGTCTCCAGCCAGATCGACGGCGGCTCCATGATCAACCCCAAGATGGAGAAGAAGTACGGCTGCTGGCACTGTCCCATCGCCTGCGGCGCCGAGTCCGTCGAGTCCACCAACGAGAAGTACCCGTACCCGCATCACACCCACCGTCCCGAGTACGAGGCCATGGCCTCCTACGGGACGATGAACCTGATGAACGACCCCGACGCCCTCATCTACCTGAACCACCTCTGCAACGAGTACGGGTTCGACGTGATCAGCGCGGGCGTCACCGCTTCCTTCGCCATCGAGTGCTACGAGGCCGGCATCCTCACCAAGGAGGACACCGACGGCCTCGAGCTCAACTGGGGCAACGCCGAGGCTATCGTGGAGCTCACGAAGATGATGGGTGAGCGCCGCGGCATCGGCGACGTCCTCGCCGACGGCGTCAAGGTGGCCGCCGAGAAGATCGGCGCCGGCTCCGATGCCTACGGCATGCACATCGGCGGCCAGGAGCTTCCGATGCACGACCCGAAGCTCCAGCCGGAGTTTCACACCACCTACAAGCTCGACCCGACCCCGGGTCGCCATACCCAGTACGAGGGCAACCGCCGCGTCGGCACCATCCCGCCCGCCCCCCAGGACTCGCGCGACTACGACGGTCGTGGCGAGCACCACAAGGCGGCGAGCGAGTACATGCACGTCGTGAACGCCGGCGGCATGTGCCAGTTCATCATGATGACCGCCAACACCGCGAACATCCCCGACTGGTTCAACGCCGTCACGGGCTGGGACATGGACATCGAAGAGGCCATGCAGGTCGGCGAGCGCATCGCCAACCTGCGCATGGCCTACGAGGTGCGCGAGGGCGGCAACCCCCGCCAGCGCCCCGTCCCTTCCCGCGTCACGGGCGCGACCAACGAGGCCACCCACACCGGGCCCCTCGAGGGTGTCAACCTCGACACCGAGCGTCTCGAGGTCGACTTCCTCAACGCCTGCGACTGGGATGCCGACACCTGCAAGCCCTCCGCCTCCAAGCTGGAGTCGCTGGGCCTGTCCGAGGTGGCCGAGGCGCTCCACGCCTAGCCTCCAACCAGCGCCAACCAACCGAAGGGCGGCCCCGGGGCCGCCCTTCGCGATCGCCGGACTCGCTGCCCGTTTGCCAATAGGCGTACCCTTGGCGGCCAGCATGAGCGCGACCAGCACTGCCACCTATCCCCTCGCGATTGCGGGCGACGGCCTCGAGCTGCGCCCCTGGGACGAGGATCTGCTCGAGCAGCTGGCGCAGTGGGGCGAGCGCGGATTTCCCTACCACGCCTTCGACCTCGGCCATCTGCGCGACCCCGCCCGCGCACGCGCCGAGCTGGTACGCGCCCGCGAGGCTGGCCCCCACCGCCACTTCGTCGCCTGCGAAGGGGATACCGCCGTCGGCCGCATCTCCGTGAATCTGCACGATCGCGCCGGGCTCTACCTCTGGGCCGTCCACGTGCCCCCCGAGCACGAGGGTCGCGGCGTCTGTCGCCGCATGATGGCCGCGCTCATCGAGTGGCTGGAGGCGGAGCACCCCGGTTCCGACTTCGTCCTCACTACCAATACCTTCGCCGAGCACGCTCACCGCGCCTACCAGGCGGTTGGTTTCAAGGTCGCCGAGACGCGCTGGCACTACGACCGCCCCCTCGCCGAACAGCTCTGGCGCGTCCCCCGCGAGCAGCGCAAGGCCATCGAGAAACACCTGCGCTTCCACAACGGGCGCTGGGAAGTGCGGACCCACCTCATGGCCCGCCCCCAGGGATGGTCGCCTTCTTCCTAGTCCGGGGCCGGCCCGATTCCCAGGCGCCGGTCGTTCTCCAGCCAGGCCTGGTCGGCCAGCGCCATCAGCCCCCCGCTCAGGAGGGAGTGCCCCCCGGCCAGAACGGGCACCTCGGCGGTCGCCAGCGCCGCCGTCAGGTCGCGGAGCCACGGTTCCGTCACCTTCTCCGGCGCCAGCAGATCGCCCTGGAACCGGTCTTCGCGGCTTGCCTGCGACCCCGCATGCGCCAGCAGGACGCGCGTATCCAGCACCACTCCGTCCGCCAGTGACGCCAGCTCCTCCGCGAACCGCTCCACGCCAAGCTCCTCCAGTAGCCTCCCCACCAGCGAACGGGCCGTGTGCCCCTCGGGCACGCTCGCCATCCCGCGCTCCTCGCTCACGAGCCGTACCCGGCAGGCGGTTTCCCGCTCGAGGTGCGCCCACGTCGCGCTCCCCACGCGACCCGCGACCAGGATCTCGGCGTCGGGGTCGCAGAGCAGGGGCATCATTGCCCGGTAGGGCGCGAGCGGCAGCGACCCCTCCACCGGCAGTGCCGCGCGGATCGCCACCGGCGTCGCTTCGCTGAGTGCCAGCACCACCAGGTCCGCCGGTGTGTCCAGATCGAACGCCGTCCGCACCGAACGTGGCAGCACCGTCACCTCGCACCCCGCCTCGTCGCGCAACCGCCGCGGGAGCACGTTGTCCCGCTCGAGCGCCCCCACCTGCGCGATCGCCGTCGCCGGCGACCACGCCGTCAGGTCCGACGAGTAGAAGTTGTTCGTCACGGCCACGTCCCCGCCCCCCGCCAGCGCCTGCCGCACCGCCGCGTAGTCCTCTGCCTTCAGGAACGGCAGCGCCCCCGCCCCCATAACCGCCACCGCCCCTGCGTCCAGCTTCTCGACCAGCCCCAGCACCCGCTTCTGCAGGGAGAATGCCTCCCCCGGCGCGTCGCGGTCGACGCTGTACGAGGGGTCGTCGCCTACGCCAGAGTCGTTCGTCGCAAGCACCACGCTCGCGAAGCCTCCCTCGCGCGCCGCCCGCGCGCTCACCCCCGCCGCCGCCAACCGCGCCCGCGCCACTATCCCCTCGGCCTCGCCCGTGGCGCCACCGCCGTGCAGCATGATCAATGCGGGCCCGTCGCGCATCCTGAGAGCTTAAGGGCTTGACACGACGAACATATGTACTAGGCTCGTGTTAAGTGTTCACAGAAGCCGGGGAGCCCAGTGAAACCTTCAGCGCCACTCGCCGGAAGCTTCACACGGATGGGGTGTAGGGCGTTGAGCACCTAAGATCGCCTGACTATCGTCGCTCGCAGGCCGACTGCGGACGATGCAGAGGTCACCAGCCATGAAAGTCGTGTTTTTCGAAGACGTTGAGGGCACTGCCCAGGTCGGCGACGTGAAGGTCGTCAAGAACGGCTTCGCCCGCAACTTCCTGCTCCCTCGCGGTATCGCCGGACCGGTCACGCCCCCCAATCTCCAGCGCGCCAACTCCCTCGCCGAGAAGGAAGCGCGCCGCCAGGCCAAGCTCGATGGTGAGGCCGAGGTCCACAGGGAGCGGCTCGACGGCTACACCGTCAGCTTCGAGGCCCGCGTTGGAGAGACCGGTCGCCTCTACGGCTCCGTGACCAGCCGCGATGTCGCTCAGAAGCTCGAGGAGAGCACGGGCATCGAGGTCGACTCGCGCGGCATCCTCCTCGCCGAGCCCATCCGCGAGCTCGGTTCCAAGACCGTAACCATCCGCTTCACCCGCAACGTCAGCGCCGAGATCACCATCACCGTCGATCCTGACGAGGACTCGAAGGAGATCGTCGAGCAGCTCCGGGCACGGGAAGCCGAAGAGGCCCTCGCAGCGGCCGAAGCCGAGGCTGCCGCCGCCGCGGCAGCTGCCGAGGCCGAAGCCGAAGCACAGGCAGAAGCCACCGCCACCGAGGAAGAAACAGCCGAAGACGCCGAGCCACCCGCCGAAGAGACCACGGACGGCTAGCGGGAAGGGGGGCGGAAGAGCGGGGACAGGCACTCAGCACCAGCCATCGCGCTTCGGCGCGTCCCCGCCGTTCCGGTCGGTATGACCCTCCCCTTCCTGGAGCGCCTCCCACCGCACGACGTCGAAGCCGAGGAGGCCGTGATTGCGGCTCTCCTCGTCGATCCCGAGGCCATCTCGAAGGTCTCGTCCATCCTCAAATCTCCCGACTTCTTCCGCGAGAAGAACGGCTGGATTTACGAGGCCGCCAACGAGCTCTGGGAACGCGACGAGTCGATCAACCAGATCACCATCGCCCACGAGCTCGACCGCCGCGAGCGCCTCGAGGAGGTCGGCGGCCAGAGCTACCTGGGCGACATCATTCGCCAGCTCCCCACCAGCGTCGGCGTCGAGTTCTACGCCCAGATCGTCAAGCGCGACAGCACCTACCGCGGCCTCATCAACGCCGCCACCGGCATCCTCCAGCTTGCCTACGAGGCGCCCGCCGACCTTGAGTCCGTCTTCTCCCGCTCCGAAGAGCTGCTCCAGCGCCTCCGCGGCGGCGAGAACTTCCGCGACTTCGTCCACATCGGCCAGATCCTCCAGGCCTACCTCGATGAGGATGCCGAGGCCGCCGAACGCCGCGAGCTTGCCGCGGTCGAGGCCGGCTTCAGCGATCTCGACCACCTGCTAGGCGGCCTCAAGCGCGAGGACCTCGTCATCGTGGGCGCCCGCCCCAGCGTCGGAAAGTCGTCCTTCGCCCTCGGCATCGCCCGCAACGCCGCCATCAACCAGGGCGCCAACGTCGCCTTCTTCTCCCTGGAGATGTCGGCCGAGCAGCTGGCGGTTCGTCTCCTCGCCGCCGAGTCCGGCGTCGACAGCACGCGTCTCCGGCTCGGCGGCCAGACCGAGCTGGAGGAGCGCCGCATCATCCGCGCCACCGGCGAGCTCGCCGGCGCCAACATCTGGTTCGACGATTCCCCCACCCTCACCGTCGCCGAGCTGCGCTCCAAGGTTCGTCGTCTTGCCAGCTCCCATGGTGTCGACCTCGTCGTCGTCGACTACCTCCAGCTCATGCAGTCCGATACGAGCTGGAACGGCCGCGAGAACCGCGTCCAGGAGATCAGCTACATCTCCCGGACACTCAAGGGCCTCGCCCGCGAGCTGAACGTGCCCGTCATCGCGCTCGCCCAGCTCTCGCGCGCCATCGAGCAGCGCCACCCCCGCATCCCCATGCTCTCCGACCTCCGTGACTCGGGCTCCATCGAGCAGGATGCCGACGTCGTCATCTTCCTCAGCCGCGAGGAGCTCTACACCAGTCGCGAGCAGTGGATGGCCGAGCACCCGGAGATGCCCGAGACCGCGTACCCCCAGGGTGTCGCCCAGGTCATCGTCGCCAAGCACCGCAACGGCCCCACCGGCACGGTCGACCTCCGCTTCCGCCAGCGCCTCGCCAAGTTCGAGGACTGGGTGCTCCAGGGCGAGGACGAGGACCTGCCGCCCGAAGGGATCGACCAGTGAGCGAGGGCGCACCCTTCGAGGGCTTCCCCGGCATCGGCAAGGCCACCGCCGTCCCCAACATGTTCTTCTCGGCGGTGCTACCCGCCATGCGCGAGCCCGGCGACTTGCTTGCCTTCCTCTGGGTTGCCCGCCTCGTCCAGGAACAGCAGGGCGATGCCCGCTTCGTCAGCGCCGACCAGGTCTGGGCGCTGTCCGATGCCGCCTCGACCTTCGAGACGCTCTCGGATGGCCGCGAATCCCTCGATCGAGGGCTCGCCGCCTGCGTCGAGCTCGGCGCCCTGCTCGCGCTCGACCTCGCCGGCAGCGGCCGCCAGGAGACCGTCTATTTCGTGAACAACCCCGCCTCCCGCCGTGCCGTGGCCCGCGCCCGGGGCGGCGACCTCGAACTCCGCCCCGGCGCCATCGCCTACGAGCCCCAGCCCGCCCGACGCCCCAACATCTTCCACCTGTACGAGGAGCACGTTGGCACGATCACCCCGCTCGTCGCCGAACGCCTCCTCGTCGCCGCCGAGCAGTACCCGCAACACCTGGTCGAGTCCGCCTTCCGCGAAGCGGCCGAGCGGAACGTCCGCAACTGGAAGTACATCGAGCGCATGCTCCAAAACTGGTCCGAGGGGAACCAGCACCATGAAGCGACTGGACAAAGCCTTGCTGACCGCCGCCGTCGATACGACCGCGACGGAGCCGCAGGATCCACCTCCCGCCCCCGCTGACGAGCCGGACGAAGACGCCTGTCCACGCTGCGACGGTGCCGGCTTCGTCCGCCGCGCGCGTGAGCTCGAGGATCCGCGCTTCGGCCGCGCGGAACCCTGCGCCTGCATCCTCGACGAGACCGGCGAGGTGCGCCGCTCCCGACTCGAGCGCATCAGCAACCTCGGCGCCCTCACTCGCTTCACCTTCGATGCCCTCCAGGGCGAAGCGACCGCTGCCGCCGCCCAGGTCCGCGCCTACGCCGACGCGCCCGACGGCTGGCTCGTCCTGAAGGGGCCCAGTGGCTCCGGCAAGACCCACCTCGCTGCCGCCATCGCCAACGAGCGCATCGCCCGCGGTGAGCCTGTCCTCTTCATGTTCACACCCGACCTCCTGGACGGCCTTCGCGCTTCCTACGAGCCCGCCGAGGGCGAGCCCGGCTTCGACACGCTCTTCGAGCAGGTCCGCACCGCCCCCCTCCTCATCCTCGACGACATCGATGCCGCCGCTTCCAGCGAGTGGGCGCGCGAGAAGCTCTTCCAGTTGGTGAACGCGCGCTACAACTCCGCCCTCCCCACTGTCTGTACCTGCCACTCCCTTACCGACGCACTTGACGAACGCCTCTCCCGGCGCCTCGCCTCCGGCGCCGTTCTCGACCTCGAAGGCGGCGCCCCCCTGGCGCGCTACCGCCAGGTTGGCGGCATGACCCGCGAGCGCCTTGAGGACTTCGGCTTCCACAACTTCCACACCCGCTTTCCCAACTACGCCTCTCAGGAGAACGAGTCCCTGCAGACCGCCTGGGAGAGCGCCCACCGCTTCGCCGACGCCCCCGAGGGCTGGATGCTCATGCTCGGCGAGAGCGGCTGCGGCAAGACGCACCTCGCCGCGGCCGTCGCGAACGCCGTCCTGCGCAACGGCGGCGATGCCTTCTTTGCCGTCGTCCCCGACCTCCTCGACCACCTCCGCGCCTCCTTCGCCCCCAACCGCGGAGACCCGGGCTACGACGAGCTATTCGAGAGCATCCGCAACGCCGGACTCCTCGTCCTCGACGACCTCGGCCCCCACACCAGCTCGTCCTGGGCCGTCGAGAAGCTCTTCCAGATCGCGAACTACCGCGCCTCCTCGCGCCTCCCCACCATCATCACCGCCGCCCTCTCCCTCGACGAGCTCCGCGAGGCCCACCCCCGCGTCGCCGTGCGCGCCCTCGATCCGAAGCTGAGCCAGCACGTCGCCATCCTCGCCCGCCCCTACAACCTCCCGCCCCGCTCCGGCGGGAGTCGCCGCCGCTAACCCGACGGCCGCTCCAGGCCCCGCCGCTCCAACCACGCCCCCAGCGCCCAGTGCGTCGTGTCGAAGGCGAGCTCGTCCCAGGGGATCGCGTCCGGCGCGAACCACCCGATCTCGCTCGTCTCCGACCCCGCCGATCCCTCCCCCAGCGCCCGCGCCTCGTACACGATCACGACCACGCCGGCATGCGTACGCGTGTACACACCCAGCAGCGACAGTTCGTCGACGTCGAGGTTCGCCTCTTCGCGCGTCTCCCGCGCGGCCGCCTCCTCCGCCGTTTCCCCCACGTCCATGAAGCCGCCCGGAAACACCCAGGACCCCAGTCGCGGCTCGATCGCCCGCCGCACGAGCAGCAGGCTACCGTCCTCGCGCTCGGGAATCGTGCCCGCCACCGGCCGCGGGTTCAGGTAGTGCACGAACCCGCAGGCATCGCAGACCAGCCGCGTCATCGTGTCGCCCGGCGGGACCCGCTCCGTCAACTCGGCGCCGCACTGCATGCAGAAGCGGCCGGTGGCGTGGGGGTGGCTCGTCACGAGCCGCGCATCGTGGCGGGCGCGCGCTCCATCCCCAGCGACTCCGGTCCCTCAATCCACTCCTCGCCGTCCGCCCACACTTCCTTCTTCCACACCGGCACCCGTCGCTTCACTTCGTTCACGAGCCAGTGGCCCGCCTCGAACGTGGCTGCCCGGTGACCCGCGCTCACGGCGACCAGCAGGCTCGTCTCACCGATCTCCAGCCGTCCCGTGCGGTGCAGCACGGCGCTGTCCGTCAGGTCAAAGCGCGCCAGCGCTTCCTCCGCCAGCTCCCGCATCGTCTTCTCCGCCATCGAGGGATAGGCGTCATACACGAGGTGGTCGACCGCTCGCCCCTTGTTGGTGTTGCGAACGATTCCCAGAAACACGTCCACCGCCCCCGCTTCGTCGCGCCGCACGGCCTCGATCGCTTCCTCTGGGTTCAGACGCTCTGGCGTCACGCGGATCAGCATTGCTAGCCTCCCGATACCGGCGGAATCAGGGCCAGTGTCGCGCCCGCCGGCACCGGCGCGTCCTCGTCGGCGTACTCTTCGTCGACCGCGTACAGCAGCGTTTCTGTGAACTCCGAGACCTGCGGATGCACTGCTATCAGCCTGTCGCGCACGGACGCCACCGTATCCCCGGCCACGTGCGCTAGCGAAAGCTCGCGCGTGCCGACGGCATCGGCCAGTGAGGCGAAGAACAGCACCGTGATCACCATCGTGAGGATTGTAGCGTGTAGCGCTAGCACCGCCCGACAGCGTTATCCTCCCCGCCCGTGGCCACCCTCGTCACCCGCGCCCTCGACCTGCTCTACCCCCCGCGCTGCGTCGGCTGCGCCGCCTTCGGCCACAACCTCTGCGTGGATTGCTCCACGCTGCTCCTCCCCGCGAGCGGACCGGGCCGCTGCGGACGCTGCGGGGTAAGGAAGGACGATGAGGGCCGCTGCCCCGACTGCTTCAGCTGGCGCGACCTCGACGGCGCCCGGGCCGCCTTCGAGATGACGGGCCCGGCCCGCGGTGTCGTTCACGGCCTCAAGTTCAGCGGCATCCGCGACCTCGCGACCGACATGGCCGAGGCGCTCCACCCCGTCGTCGACGGGCTCGGCCCCGATGCCATCTTCCCCATCCCCCTCCACCTGCGGCGCCGTCGCTCGCGCGGCTTCAACCAGGCCGAGGTGCTCTTCGACCGTCTCGGCTGGCCGCCCGCCCCCGGCCGCCTCGACCGCATCCGCCCCACCGCCAGCCAGGTCGGCCTGAGCGCAGCCGAGCGTCGCGAGAACGTCGCCGGAGCCTTCCGCTACCGGGGCCCCAGCCTCAAGGGAGCCACCGTCGCCGTCCTCGACGACGTTGTCACGACCGGCGCGACCGCGAGCGAGTGCGCTCGCGTCCTCCGAGAGCACGGCGCTGGTCGCGTCTACGCCCTTGCCTACGCCCGCGCCCCCTACCACTCCCCCACCTCCGGCCGCTCAGACGACTAGGCTCCCCGATGGTCGGAAGCGCGAACTGGTGGGTGTCCCCAGGTGATGGTTGTTGCCATGTCTAGGAGGAGCATCTTCTGGTGGGCGTACGGGGAGACTAGGTCGCGCACGGCGGCATCGAATTCGTGAGCTGTCTCGGCAGCCATGCGCTGCCTTGAGAAGCCGTTCCTTGCGTGCAGCAACTCGACGTAGGCCTCAACGCTCACTCGGTGCTGGCGAGCAGATGTGCGCTTTCTGCCCTCAACAACCAATAGGTTTCTCTGTTGAAGCTCGTCGATGACGTTGAATCGTCCGAAATGCTCGTTCGTCGAATACTTCGGGAGCATGCCATTGAGATCCTCGACCCAGGGAGCGGCGATCTCGTGGCCCCCAAACAATCGCGAGGTGCCCGCGAAGAGACAGCGCAGCACCTACCTTCGGCAGGACGACATGCCAGTCCATCCAGTGGATGCTGGCTCCGGCAACCACGAGGGCAAATCGCGTCTCGTACGGAAGTCTTCGGCGCTCTGGTGTATCCATCTGATGTTCGACCGGCCACCCCCTTCTCTCTGTCGGCCGAGTCTGATCATCTCCTCCGACGCATCCACCGCGTCCACTCGCTCGACATGCGGCGCGAGCGGCCTGGCCAACTCGCCTGTTCCGCACCCCAGGTCCAGCACGATGCGTGGTTCGTCTTCCATGAGGTCGTGGAGGGTCTCGAAGACCTCGTTGGAGTACGGCGGATAATTCACGTACGCGTTCGCGACGCTCTGATCTCGGAACTGTTGGGCATACTCAGGTGCCAAGTGCCTGGGTCTTGGTCTGCTCAAAGGGTGTCTACCTTCTCCAGCTCCCAGACGATGACGATGGAAAGTCCCTCGACCGCTGCCTCGAGGAGGCCCGGTCGCTGGTCGGCGAAGCCGAGGGCCGCGATGGCGTCCCCGGTCCACACCGGTTCCCGGCAGTCGGTGACGCTCAGCCCGGCATCCCGGAACGCCGACAGGTAGTCCGACACCTGGTGGACATGATTCTGGACGAAGCCGAACTCTCCCTGGTCTCGGGCATATCTGGCGTGAGACCCAAGCATGGCCATGAGGGGATGCACGTCCGAGATGATGACGCGCCCACCCGGCCGGACGACGCGCGCCAGTTCTCCGATCGGAGGGCGGAGCCTGGTGAGGTGCGTGAGGGCGAGCGTGCAGACCACCAGGTCGAAGGCTTCGGGTGGCAGGGGGATCGCGGTCAGATCGGCCAGCTCAAAGTGGGCCGCAGGAACCTTCCTCCGTGCCGCTTCAAGCATCTCCGGAGTCGCGTCGAAGCCCGTGACCGCATGTCCGAGCGACGCCAGGTGTTGCGCCCATCTCCCCGTGCCACAGGCGGCATCCAGGGCCGTTCCGATGGGGACTGCGTCCAGCATCTCCCGCACGACGGGCTCCTCCGCCAGCAGTACCGGGTTATCCGGGCGGTCGTAACCCTGGGCCCACTCGCCGTATCCCGTCGCGACCTCGTATTCGATCTCGACGAGCGGGGTAGACCATGGCGGTTCCCCCCGGCTTTCTACGACTTCGGCGATGCTCCTTGCCCGCTCCTGAACCGTTCCAGGATCGAGACCCCACGACCGCAGGATCGCGAGCCCCTCGAACCCCAGGATGAAGTCACCAAACGTCGGGTGCTCGGTCATGGCGCTCGCTCCTGCCGCCGATGTAGGGGCCTACTGACACCGTAGGCGGACGGTGCGCTACCGGCCAAGGCCGGCCCGAGAGGCCGGCCCCCCGGTTGTTGTCGCTACAATGGTCTGTCGATGGCTCTCCCTGCCCAGCCACCACTTTCCCCCGATGCGTCGGCCGCCGCCGACTCGCTCGCTCGCGTCCGCAAGGAGATTCACGCCGCCGTCGTCGGCCAGGACGCGCTCATCGACCGGCTCCTGATCGGCCTGCTCGTCTCCGGGCATGTGCTCGTCGAAGGCGTGCCCGGTCTCGCCAAGAGCCTCACGGTCACGAGCCTCGCGAACGCCCTCGATGTCTCCGGCGTGCGCATCCAGTTCACGCCCGACCTGCTTCCTGCCGACCTCATCGGGACGGAGGTCCTGAATCCCGCCGAGGGCAACTTCGCCATCCGCCAGGGACCCATCTTCGCCAACATCGTCCTCGCCGACGAGATCAACCGCGCACCCGCCAAGGTGCAGTCCGCCCTTCTCGAAGCGATGCAGGAGCGACAGGTCAGCATCGGCGGCCAGACCCTCACTTTGCCCGACCCCTTCTTCGTCATGGCTACGCAGAACCCCATCGAACAGGAGGGCACCTACCCCCTCCCCGAGGCGCAGCTCGATCGTTTCCTCCTCAAGGTTCGCGTCGACTACCCCACCCGCCAGGAGGAGCGCGAGGTGCTTGAGCTCGGGCTGGACGGCGGCGCTCCGCCCCCCGTCCGTGCCATCGCCACCCGCGATGAGCTCCTCGCCGCCCGCGATGCGCTCAACAGCGTCGCGCTCGACGAGGCCCTCAAGGACTACTGCGTCCAGATCGTGCAGGCCACCCGCCGCCCCGCTGCCTACCGCCTCCCCGAGCTGCGCACGCTCATCGCCTACGGCGCCTCCCCCCGCGCCACCATCGCCCTCGCCCGCACCGCCCGCGCCCGCGCCCTCCTCGAAGGCCGCGCCTACACCATGCCCGACGATGTGAAGGCGCTCGCCCACGACGTCCTCCGCCACCGCATCGTCACCACCTACGAGGCGGACGCGGAGGAGATCACGACCGACGACATCATCGACCGCGTCCTCGAAGCCATCGAGGTGCCCTGAGGGCGGCCATGCGCGCGTGGTGGCCGCGGCTCTGGCGCTCCCGGCGCGACCCCTCCCGGCCCGCGTCCGACGAAGCGGCTTCGCTCGATGGCGCGACCGAACTCCTGCGTCGCGTCCGCGCCATCGAGATACGCGCCCGCCGCCTTGTGGATGACCTCTTCCTGGGCGAGTACCACGCCGTCTTCCGCGGTCGCGGCATCGAGTTCGACGAGCTCCGCCCCTACGTCGTCGGCGATGACGTGCGCTCCATCGACTGGAAGTCGTACGCCCGCACGGGCCAGCCCCTCGTCCGCCGCTACCGCGAGGACCGCGACCTGACCGTGCTGTTCGCCGTGGACGTGAGTGCCTCGCAGACGGCAGGCGCCGCCGAGCGCTCCAAGGCCAGCCTCGCCGCCGAGCTCTGCGCCGTCTTCGCCCTCGCCGCCATCCGCAACAACGACCGCGCCGGGCTCCTGCTCTTCGCGAGCGCCCCCGAGCGCTACCTGCGCCCCGCCGGCGGCAGCATCCACGTCCTGCGCCTCGTGAGCGAGGTCCTCTCCGCCCGACCCGAGACCCGGGGCACCGACCTCGGTGCCGCCCTCGAGTACCTGACAGGCGTTCAGCGCCGTCGCGCCACCCTGTTCATCATCTCGGACTTCCTCACGGAGGGGTACGCCCGAGCCCTCCGCGCCGCCGCCCGCCGCTTCGACATCATCGCCGTCCGCATCCGCGAGCCCCTCGACGAGCAGCTTCCCGCCGCCGGAATCGTGCGGCTCGAGGACGCAGAAGGCGGCCCCGCCTACGAGGTCGACAGCGACGACGAGGCCGTGCGCGAGGCCTACGCCGCCCGCGTCCGCGAGATCGATGCCGAGCGGGAGCGCCTCTTCGGCGAGCTCGGCATCGATGAGATAGCCATCGTCACCGGCGAGGACTACGTGCGTGCGCTCCTCGCCTTCTTCCGCCGCCGCGCCCGGGCCGTCGCGTGAGGCGCCTCGCTCTCCTCTGTGCCCTCGCCGTCGTGCTGGCGGTTCCTGCGCTCGCCTCCGCGCAGGAACCCGAGGCAACCGTTTCGCGGACATTCGCCGCGATCGGCGAGCAGATTGTCGTCACGATCACCCTCGACACACCTGCCGACGCTGTCGTCGAAGTGGACCCGGCCGGGGAGTCATGGGGCGACGTTCGCGTCATCCGCGTCCTCTCGCAGTCCGCCACCGCGACCGAGGCGGGGCTGCGGCACCGAATCGAAGTGCTGGTGGCGCCCTTCGCCCTCGGCGCGGTGACTTTCTCGCCCGCCGTGGTTGTCACGACCGATTCCGGGTCCGCCCCCGCCGCGCTCCCCGCCCTCACCCTTGAGGTGCCCTCCACCCTCTCGCCCGATGAGCCGCTGACCCTTTCCCCCCTCCCGCCGCCCGTCCCCATCGATGGTGCCCAGTCTGCATTCCTCTGGCCGGGGGTCGCGCTTGGCGGGTTCGTCGCGGTCGCCATCGCGGCCATTGTCTCCGTCCTCGCCCGGCGCTGGTGGCGAAACCGGCCCGTCGACCCCGGCGAGGTCGTCCCCGAGCCGCCCCCCGGCCCCGACGTCCTGGCAAGCGCCGAAGCGCTGCTCGAAACCGACGCCGCCGGCGCCTATCGCGCCATCTCCAGCGCGGTCCGCCACGTCCTCGGGGAGCGCTACGAGTTCCCCGCCCAGTCCCTCACGGCTGCCGAGTTGGAGACGCGCATGGCCGACGCGGGCGTCGACGGCTGGGAGGAACGCATGGCGCGCGAGTTGCTGCGCGAGTGCGACGCCGTCGTCTACGCCGGTTATCGCCCCGTCGTGGAGCGCCGCGTCGCCGACCTCAGGATCGCCCGCGAGATCATCGGAGGGACCGGCTGATGCACTTCGCCGACCCCTGGCTGCTGCTCGTCGCGCTCGTCGCCGTACCCCTCGTCATCGCACGCTGGCGGCGGACCCCGCCGGTCATCGCCGTGCCCTTCGCCCTCGGACTCGGGGACGCCCCCGCCGGCTGGCGCGTCCGCGCCCGGCGACTGCTGCCGCTCCTGCGGGTCGCTGCCATCCTGCTGCTCGTGGTCGGCCTCGCCCGCCCCCGCATCGGTGAAGCCGAGACGCTCGTCCCCGCTGAGGGCGTCGACATCGCTCTCGCTGTCGATGTGTCCAGCAGCATGGCCACGAACCCGTTCAGCAACGACAACACCCGCCTCGACTCCGTGAAGGAGGTTCTCCGCGGCTTCATCGCCACCCGCGAGAACGACCGTGTCGGCCTCGTCGCCTTCCAGCGTGAGGCTCTTCCCCTCGCTCCCCTCACCCTCGACTACGAGGCCCTCGACACGATCGTCGCCGACCTCGGCTCCGACCTTCTCCCCGACGGCACCGGCATCGGCGTGGGCATGGCCAGCGCCGTGTCCATGCTGGAGGAGTCCAGCGCCTCCAGCCGCATCGTGATTCTCCTGACGGACGGGCGCCACAACGCCGACTCCATCAGCCCCGACGAAGCCGCCGAAATCGCGGCCGCCCTCCGTATCCGCGTCTACACGATCGGTGTCGTCGAAGACCGGGACCGCCCCTCGGGCTTCTCTCCCGCGACCATCGACGCCGACCTGCTCGCGTTCATCGCCGACCACACCGGCGGAAGGTACTTCGAGGCGGCGACGCCGGAGGACCTCGCGGACGTCTACGAAGAGATCGGCTCGCTGGAGACGAGCCGCGTCGGAGACGAGACTTTCGCGCGCTACAGCGAGCTCGGCCTCTGGCTGATCGCCGCGGGCGCCGTGCTCCTGCTCGGCGAGGTCGGGCTTGGCCGCACCTGGCTGAGGAGGACGCCCGCATGAGCGACCTCAGCTTCGGCCGTCCGCTCTGGCTCCTGCTGGTCCCCTGCGCCCTCGTGCTGCTCCCGCTCGCATGGGTGATCGCGAATCGGGCCTTCGCCGCTGCCACCGCCCTCACACGCGAACCACCGAGGCCGCGCCGCGTCGCGACTGTCGTGCTCGCCCTCGCGGTCGTGCTCGCCGCCCTCGCCGCCGCCCAGCCCCGTTGGGGTGAGCGCAGCGCTACCGTCCAGACCGGCGGCGCCCAGCTCGTCGCCGTCCTCGACGTGTCTCGCAGCATGGGCGCCACCGACGTCGCGCCCTCGCGCCTGGCTGCTGCCCGCACCGCCCTCGCCGAGACATTCGCCCGACTCCGTGGCGACCGCGTCGCGCTCGTGGTGTTCGCCGGCGACGCCCGTCTTCGCTTCCCGCTCACCCGCGACCTGCAGGCGGCCGCCACGGTCGTCGAGACCATCGAGGGAGGAACGCTGCTTCTGGAACGCGGCACGAGCGCCGCCTCCGGGCTCGACGTGGCCCGTGAGCTGTTCGATGAGGACACCAGCGGTGGCCGCCTCGTCCTGCTCGTGTCCGACGGCGAAAGCCTTGGCGGGGACCCCTCCGCCAGCGCCGCCGCCCTTGCTGCCGAGGGCATCGATGTGCTCGTCGCGGGCGTAGGCACGCCTTCCGGTGGACCTGTGCCTATCCGCAACCCCGTCACCCGCGAGATGGAACCGCTGATGAACGATGACGGCGAGCCCGTCATCACGCGCCTCGACGAAGCCGGCCTCCGCGCCATCGCCCAGGCGGGCGATGGTCGCTACCTCGGCGCAGACCTCGCCGCCCTTCCGGGGGCGGTACGCGCCCACGTGGCCGGGCTCGACCAGGCTACCTACCGGGCGACGACGATCTCCCTTCCGATCGAGCGGTTTCACTGGTTCGCCGTTGCCGCAGTCGTGCTGGTGCTGCTGGGAACGGCGGTCGAGTGGCGCGTCCTCGTTCGCTGGCGGAGCGCTCCCGCCCTTGCCGTTGTCGTTGGGTTTGCGCTGGCTCTCTCCGCCTGCGCGACGGCCGCCTACAACCTGAACGAGCGCGCCCTCGATGCCCTCGACGACGGTGATCTCGATACCGCCATCGAGCTCCTCTACGAGGCGCAGGCAGAGGACCCCCGGGATGGCCGTATCGCCCTGAACCTCGCGGCCGTTCTCGACCAGGCCGGCCGCTACGAAGAGGCCGTCAGCGCCGCTCGTCGCGCCCTCAACGACCGCGACGCGGGCATCGCTGCCGCCGCCTACTCCAGCCTTGGCCACCACCTCTTCGCCCTGGGGGAGCTCGAAGAGGCGCTCGAAGCGTTCACCGAGGGCCTGCTGCTCACTCCCGAGGACGACATCCTCCGGCGCGACTTCGAGGTCGTCTGGCGCCTGCTCCACCCGCCACTCCCGCCCGAACAGCAGACTGCCCCCGCGCCGCCCGAGGGAGACTCCGGGGAAGGCGAGCAACCCCCCGAAACCCAGCCCGCCCCCGGTCCCGAAGGCGCACCGGCCGACGGCGGCGAGGGCGGCGAGCAAGCGCTCTCCCCCGAGGCTCTCCAGGAACAGCTTGCCGCCATCGACGCCGAGGTCGCCCAGCTACGGGAAGAAGCCGGCGAGGTGCTGAGCGCTCGCGAGGCGCTCGCCATTCTGGAATTGCTGGAGGAACGCAGCCGCCTCTCCGCGCAGAATCCCGTGCGCGGAGTCTGGACCGATGCCAGCGACTATTGATCCGTCCCGTACGCTGGTGGGGGGTCTGTCATGAGCGACGCCGCCCCGGGTTTCGGCGAGGTCATCGCGCAGTTCGCCTTCGATGCGCCCTGGTACGGCCTGCTGCTCGCCGCCGCCGGGTTCTACGCGGTCGCATGGTTCCGGGTGCGCGCGGAACGCCCCCGCGTCCCTCCCCGTGTCTGGCAGCTCGTCGCCTTCATGCTGGGGTTGGCGCTCATCTTCGTCGCCACGCAGTCACCGCTTGAGCACTACGGCAACCAGCTCCTCTGGGCCGACTTCGGCGGGATGCTGCTCCTCACGATGCTCGCCCCTCCGCTCCTCCTTCTCGGCTCGCCCCTCACCCTCGCCTTCCGCGTGAGCGGCCCGCGCGGACGTGCCCGGCTTCGCCGCCTGTACCGCGGGCGAACCGCCCGCATCGTGGCCATGCCGATCGTCTCGTGGCTCCTCTTCGCCGTCGTCACTTACGCGTGGCAGTTCATGGGCCTCACCGAAGAGGCCGCCGAGAACGTCTTCGTGCGCGATGTGCAGCAGCTCTCCCTGCTCGCCGTCTCTCTGCTCTTCTGGTGGCCGGCCCTCTGCGCCGACCCCGTTCCCTGGCGGATGAACCACCCCCTGCGCGTCCTCTACGTCGCCGTCGAGATGACGCACAAGGGGCTGTTCGGGGGCATGTTCCTGAGCCTCAACACACCCGTCCACGAGACCTTCGCGGCCAACTCCCCTGCCTGGGGACCTTCGCCCATGATGGACCAGCGCCTCGCCATCCTCGTGCTCTGGGTTGGGGGAAGCCTGGTGTTCCTCGTGGCCCTTGCCGCCATCGCCGTGAGCTGGATCCGCTACGAGGCGCGACAGTCGCACCGCATCGACCGCCGCCTCGAAGCCCTGCGAGAGGCCCGGCGTGAGCGCGCCCGCGCCCTCGGAAGCGTCTTCGAACGCTCCTAGGCCGGCCGCTCCGCTAGATGCCGAGCTCGCCCCACAGCTCGTTCGCCTGCTTCTGCAGGTCGGCCCGGAAATCCGGATGCGCCACGCTGATCAGCTCGGCGGCGCGCTGCCGGTGGTTCTTGTCGAGCAACCGTGCCACCCCGTACTCGGTCACGATCGTGTCCGCCAGGTAGCGCGGGATCGTTACGAGCGTGCCCGCCTCGTGCTTCGCCACGATCTTCGAGAGCGAGCCCTCGATGGCCGTCGAACGCAGCACCGTGATGGCGCGTCCGTCCGGGCAGAGCGCCGCGCTGATATGCGTGTCCGGCTGCCCGCCCGTCCCGTTGATCATCTGGCCGCCGTAGCGGTCCTCGCTCGCGATCTGCCCCAGCAGGTCGACCGCCACAGCGCTGTTGATCGAGGTCATCTGGCTGTTCTGCGACATCAGCGCCGGGTTCAGCAGGTAGTTCGGGTCGTACACCTCGAACGCGGGGTTGTCGTTGATGATCCCGAGGTCCACGCCGTCGCAGCCCGTCCACGCCACGGCCACGCAACGCTCCTTGTGGATCGTCTTCCGCGAGTTGTCGATGATGCCCCGCGCCCAGAGCTGCGCCAGCCCCGGCGAACCCAGCTCCGTGTGTACGCCGAGGTGCTTCGCGTGGTCGAAGGCGCCCGCCTTGAACATCAGCGCGCTCGGCGTGCCCACGCCCACCTGAATGGTGTCGCCGTCCCGGATCAGCGGCGCGAGATTGTCGGCGATCGCCTGCGCCTCATCGTCGACCTCCGCCAGCCCGAACGCCTGCCGCACGATCTTCGGCGGGAGCATGTGGTACATGCTCTCCGCCAGCGCGATTTGGTCGGGACTGGCCATGTCGAGCAGCTCCAGCAATTCCGCGCGGTTCTCCTCTGGCGCCTGGGTGTTCACCCGTTCCCGCACCGCCTCCGCGTTCACCGGCTGGATGACGCCCTCGATGAAGGCCGCGAACTCGCTCACATGCACCCACACGTCACCGTGCGCGGGCGTGATGTTCGGGTCGATCATCCCGATGGTCCTGGGGCAGCGCTTCGCGTACGACTTGCGGGTCCACATGTGCACCCCGAACTGCACGTAGCCGGCGTCGTTCGGCTCGCTGCACGAGGTGATCTGCACGTCCGGAAGGCGCGCCTCCTCGCGGCCCGCGTCGAACGCCTTCATGCCCAGCATGAACGTGTTCGGCAGGTAGGTTGCGATCTTGGCGTCGTGCGCCGCCCGGAGCGGCTCGCCGATGAAGAGCTCGAACTCGCGCTCGCCGTTCTGGCCGGGACTGAAGAGCCGCGGCTCCGTGGGCGAGAGCGCGCGCACATGCATGCTCCCGAGCTCATCGGCGCGGTCGGCCAGGGCCGAGGCGAGCTGCGCGGGCGTCAGAACGCCCATCGTCACCAGGTCGCCCTCGCCGATGAGCGCCATCGCCTCCTCAACGCTGCAGAGGCGCTCCTTGTAAGCCTCCCGCCAGTCTCCTGAGTGCGTCATGGCCTCGCTCCTAGGTGAAGTTGAAGTTGAACCCCCGAGGATCCTCGTAGGACGGTGGCTCGGGCTTCTTGTACTGGACTTCGATCTCGTCGGTGTCCTCGTTGTAGCGCACCGGGAAGGACGCGACCGGCCGGAACGCCGGCAGCGACTTCGCCGCGCCATCCCGCACGTCGAACTTGGCGCCGTGGCGAGGGCAGTCGATCTCGTAGCCGACCAGCCTGCCCTGGCCGAGCGGTCCGTCGTCGTGCGAGCAGCGGTTTTCGATGGCGAAGTACCCCTCGACCAGGTGCACGAGCACGATCGAGTCCTCGCCGAACTCGATGATCGCGCTTTCGCCCGGCTTCAGCATGTTCGCGGGCCCTACCGGCGTGAAGGGGGTTTCGCTGTCGGTCTGCTCGCTCATCCGCTCGTGCTCCTCCCGTGAGGCAAGCGAGCCGCGACCATGGGCCGCGGCTCGCCGGTGCGGTCTCGCGCCGGTCCTAGCGGTCCGGCCCGTAGATGTAGTCGTCGATCGTCTTGTGCATGTGGCGGATGCGCCGCTCTCGGTAGTTGATGAGCAGGCCCTTGTAGGCCCGCGAATTCATCCCCTTCTGCACGCGCGGCAGGTTGTAGGAATCCTGATCGAGGACGAGCCCGATGGAGATCTCGCCATGCTTGTACGTCGTGTGCGCAGGTCGCGGTGGCGGGTCCGCCCCGTCCGGAATCCGCGTGTAGTTCTGCAGGTCGAAGTACATCTTGTTCGGGTCCGTCGCGTGCGGACGCTGCCGGAACACCATCACGCCCGTGTGATGCGTGTTCAGCGTGATGCTCGGGAAGATGTAGTAGTGGTAGTCGTCCGTCATCTGGTCGTCGTTGAGCTCTGAGACATCGATCCCGCGCGCTTCCGTGCTCTCGCGGGCCGCCGTCTGCATCATCGTGCGGACCTCTTCGGGCGCCCCGTCGAACTCATCCGGGTCGACGCCCGCGCGCACCAGCATGCCCTGCAGCGCGTCCGTGATCTCGTCCTTGTTCGGATAGCGCGGGCTCAGCAGCCCGAACGGCACCAGGTAGCGGTTGTGGCGCTCGTACAGGTCGATCTGCACGTGGATGTCGTCGAGCGACTCCAGCAGCTGCGGGTGGATCCCCTGAACGTGGTAGACCTCGTTGAAGGCATCCACCGAGGCCTTCCAGTTTGTGTCCCACTCGATCGTCTTGTCCTGGACGATGTACATCTTCTCGAAGTGGTACGGGTCGATGTGCTCCGGCAGCACCCCCAGGAACTCTTCGAGGGGCTCCGCGTCCGGGTTCATGTTGAACCAGACCCAGCCCGCCCAGGTGTCGCACGGCACTTCGACGAGCGCCGTCTCCTGGGGAACGCCCTGGGTGAAGGTGTCCTCGTCCGGGACGAACTTCTTCGAACCGTCGAGGTTGAACTCGAAGAAGTGGTAGGCGCACTGGAAGCTCTCGGCGTGGCCCATCCCCGGATTTCGGATCTGGTTCCCGCGGTGGGGGCAGACGTTGTAGAAGGCGCGGACCTTGTCCTCCGCCTCGCGCACGATCAGGAACGACTCCGGCCCCAGCTCGGTGGTGAAGTAGTCACCAACGTTGGGGATGTCCTGCTCCCGTCCGGCGACGTTCCACACCTTGGTCCACATCCGCTCCCACTCGAGCTCCATGAACTCCTTCGAGGTGTAGCGTTCCTTCGGGATCAGCTCCGTGCCCAGCAGGGGCTCCGGCGCCTTCTCCTGGGGGGTGCCCTTCACTCGTGCTTCAACAACCACGCCTTGACTCCTTGGATGCTTCGCCCGTTATCGCCCACGCGGGCGCCTGGCGAGAGCCCCTAGATGTTACGCGAAACGGGTCCGGCTCGCCCCTTCGAGCCCTAGTACGAACCCGGCGTTGGCACGATTTCCGTGCCCATCTCCTCCGGCTCCATCCCCAGCGTGATGAGCACCTTCGAGAGGCTCATGAAGAGCCCCACCCCCAGCGCCATCTCGACGATCTCGGGGTCGCTGAAGTGCTCCCGCAGCCGCTCCTGCACCTCGGGCGTCACCTGCCTCGGGTCCCCGATGATCGCATCCGTCAGTGCGATCGCCGCCTTGTCCCGCGAGGACAGGTCCGACTCTTCGTAGCCGTCCTCAATCTCCGTTACCTGGTCTTCGGTCAGTCCTTGCTCACGCGCCACGGCGAAGCGAACGTTCTTTCAGTAGCCGCAGTCTGTCACGCGGGCGTTTCGCATCCGCGTGACCTCCTTCGTGCGGTGGTCGAGGGCGCCCTTGCTCCAGAACGTCCCGTAGAGCATCCCGAAGGCCCCCGCCAGGCCCGGCTGGTGCGCCAGCGCCGTGCCGAAGCTGGCCTCCTCGCCCGGTATCGCCGAACTCACTCGTGGTTTGGTCGACATTGCATCCTCCTTCGGGACATCAGTAGATCGGCCCCTCGCTCGAGGCCGGCATCGGCGCCTCGACCGGCGCGGGCTCGGTGCCCAGCGCCAGGCGAAGGCGGCAGTTCGCATCGAACAACGCCACCCCGATCGTTAGCGCCACCACCCCCGACTCGCCGAAGTGCGCGTTCAGGTCCGCGTACTCCTCGTCGGTCAGGTCGTGGTGCTGCCAGGGCATCTTCTCGGCCAGCGTCAGCGCGGCTCGCTCCTGCTCGCTGAACAGGTCGCTGCCCGCCCAGTCCGCGAGCGCTGCGACCTGCGCGTCGCTCACGCCGGATTCGGCGTGGCGAACGGCCAGCTCGGCCTCGCAGTCGTGCAACTGCGCGACCCGCAACCGGCACAGCTCAAGCAGGCTCGCGGGCAGCAGCTCCTCGTCCCAGAGCTTCCCGTAGAAGGCCGCGTACAGATCACGGAGCTCGGGCCGCAGGCCCAGCGCCGCGTCGAACGGCGCGCTTCCTTCTGCCCCTTCGAGCCAGGTCACGGGCGCATTCTCAGCCCGCGACCCCTACCGCCGCAACGCCGCCCCGGGTCAGGTCGCCGCCACCTGCGGGATTCGCACCCGTCCCAGCCGCTGCGCGACCTCCGTGATCCCCACCGCGAACGTCGCCGGGATCAGCTCGCCCCGCTCGATTGCCTCGATGAACATCGGCAAGATCGTCAGCAGCACGCGGATGCGTACGGACTCGCGCGCGTGCCACTCCTCCGAGACCCGCCCCTCGGCCACCATCTCCTCCAGGTCCTTTGGCAGGTAGACCCCGCCCCGGCGTGCGTACGCCATCGTGGCCACGACTGCCATCGCTCTCGGGTCTAGGTCGGTGCGGTGGAAGCCGGCGCTCTGGCTGGCCGGAAACCGCTGGATCGCTCCCTGGACATTCTGGTGCAGCGCCTCCGCCTCCACGACTGCCCCCGCGATGGCGCCTTCCGGATCCTCCAGCTCCGACGCCAGCAGCACGCCCCCCGCCAGCTCCGCCTCCGCCGCAGCCGTCACGTCCTCAATGCTGGCCCCCTCCGCGGAAAGGGACTTCAGGTGGTCGATCAGCGCGCCCATGACCGCCTCCGCGATCGCGTCCTGCTCCTACTGTACAGCCGCCGGAAGGCCCCCGGCGGCGCCGGAAGGGCTAGACGTGCAGCACCCGGTCGTAGGCGTCGAGCACGGACTCGTGCATCGCCTCCGAGATCGTCGGGTGCGGGAACACGGTCTCCATCAGCTCCGCTTCGGTCGTCTCCAGGCCCATCGCGACGACGAACCCCTGGATCATCTCCGTCACGTCCGGGCCCACCATGTGCGCCCCGAGCAGCTCGTCCGTATCGGCGTCGAAGACCGTCTTCACCATGCCTCCGGTGTCGCCCACGGCGATCGCCTTGCCGTTCCCGACCAGTGGGAAGCGCCCGACGCGCACGTTGAAGCCGGCTTCCTGGGCCGCCGCCTCGGTCAGGCCGACGCTCGCGACCTGTGGGTGGCAGTAGGTGCAGCCGGGGATGCGCCGCCGCTCCATCGGCCGCGCCGAGGGAAGCCCTGCGATCCGCTCCACGCAGATCACGCCCTCGTGCATCGCCTTGTGCGCCAGCAGCGGCGGCCCGGCAACGTCGCCGATGGCGTAGAGCCCCGGCTCGCCCGTCTCCAGCCACTCGTTCACGACAATCGCCCCGCGGTCGACCGTGGCCGCTGTCGCTTCGAGCCCGAGGCCCTCGACGTTGCCGGTCACGCCCACCGCCAGGATCGCGCGGTCGAAGGTCGCCTCGATCGTGCCGTCCTCGGTCGCGATCGTGGCCGTCACGCTGTTGTCGCCCCTCTCGAGCGACTCCACCGTAGCGTTCGTGTGCATCGTGATGCCCTGCTTCTCGAACTCCTCGCGGGCGAAGGCCGAAATCTCCTCGTCCTCCACCGGCAGGATGCGGGGCAGCACCTCCACCACCGTCACCTCCGCCCCGAGCGACCGGTAGAAACTCGCGAACTCCACGCCGATCGCCCCCGACCCGATGACCAACAGCGAGTCCGGCATCGTCGTCGGCACCATCGCCTCCTTGTACGTCCAGACCAGCTCGCCGTCGGGCTCCAGGCCCGGCAGCGAACGCGGGCGGGCGCCCGTCGCCACGATGATGTTGTCGGCGCCCAACTCGGCCACGGTCTCGCCATCCTTCTCGACGACGATCCCGCCTCCGCCAGTCAGCCGTGCTGCCCCGTCGAACACCTGGATTTTGTGCTTCCGCATCAGGAACTTGACGCCGCTGTTGAGCTGGCGCGCCACCGACCGCGAGCGGCTCACGACCTTGTCCAGGTCGAACGAAGCCTCCGCCGTCAGGCCATAGCGCTCCGCGTCCTGCATCTCGCGGTAGAGGTCGGCCGTGTGCAGGAGCGTTTTGGTTGGGATGCAGCCCCAGTTCAGGCAGATGCCCCCCAGGTGCTCCCGCTCCACGAGCGCCGTCTCCAGCCCAAGCTGGGACGCGCGAATCGCTGCTACGTAGCCGCCCGGGCCGCCGCCCACCACCACGACATCGAACGTTGTTTCCGCCATCGTGCCTCTCCCTAGACCAGCAGCCGGAACGGCGCTTCGAGGTAGTCGCGCACCGAGGCCAGGAACTGCGCCGCCGGCGCCCCGTCGAGCGCGCGGTGGTCCCACGTCAGGCTCAGCGTCATCGCCTTTTGCCGGACGGGACGCTCACCCTCCCAGCGCACGTCGTCGCGCAGCCGGTTCACGCCGAGGATGCCTACCTCGGGCGGGTTGAGGATGGGCGTGAACGAGTCCACCCCGAACATCCCCAGCGTCGACACGGTGAACGTGCCGCCCGCCATGTCGTCGAGCCCGAGCTTCCCTTCGCGCGCCAGCCCCGCCAGGCGCGAGGACTCGAGCGCGATCTCCTTCAGCCCGAGCTGGTCGACGTGCCGCACGACCGGCACGACCAACCCCTCGTCGAGCGCCACCGCCATGCCCACGTGCACTTCGCCCCGCAGGTTCATCTCTGTGCCGAGGAACTGTGCGTTCATGCGCGGGTGGTCGAGCAGCGCCTTGGCTGCTGCCTTCATCACGATGTCCGTGTAGGAGGGGCGCACGCTGTCGCCCGCCCACTCCTCGATGAGCTGGCTGCGCAGCTTCACGCAGTCGTCCATGGCGACGTCCATGTCCATGGTCAACTGCGCCGTCTCCTGCAGGCTCGCGTACATGCGCTCGGCGATGACCTTGCGCATGCCCCGCACCGCCATCACTTCGTCCTCGCGCGCCGCCGCCGGAGCAGCCGCTGCTGCGGGGGCAGCAGCGGGCGCGCCGCCCGCTGCCGCCGCCTCAACGTCTTCCTTCGTGATGCGACCGCCGGGGCCGGTCCCCGTCACCGTCGACAGGTCGACGCCCAGCGCCTCCGCGCGCTTCCGCGCCAGCGGCGAGGCCGGCGCCGGGGCGCCTGCGGGGGCAGCCGCGGGTGCGGCTGCTGCCGCTTCGTGTGCGGTGCGCACATCGTCTTCCGTCACGCGCCCGCGGGGACCCGTCGCCGTAACCGTGGAGAGGTCTACGCCCAGCTCTTTCGCAAGCCGCCGTGCGGCCGGCGAGGCCGGCACGCGCTCGCCCTCGGCTCGCGCCGGGGCGGCGGGAGCTGCAGCCGCTGTTGCTGCAGGCTCTGCCTCGGCGGGAGCGGCTGCCGGGGCGTCTCCCGCGCCTGGAAGGACATCGGGAATCTCCTCGCCTGCGGCGTAGATCCAGCCTACGACCGCTCCCGGATCGACGGTGGCCTCGGCCGGCACCAGGTGTCGCACGATGCCCGCGGCTTCCGCCTCGACCTCCATCTCGACCTTCTCGGTTTCGAGCCGGTAGAGGTCCTCGCCGAGCTTCACCTCGCCGCCGTCGGGGATGTGCCACTCGGCTACGGTTCCCTCCGTCATCGTCATGCCGAGCTTCATCATGTAAATCTCGGTTGGCATCTCATCCCCCGTCCTGTTGGAGTTGCTGTTCCTCTGGCGAGCCGCCGGCCGCCTCGTCTTTGCGATACAAACCCACGCACGCTGCGTACTCCAGCGTCGCGTGGACGTCGATCACCCAGGGACCATCCCGGGCTACTCGGAGTGTAGCCGCTTGCCCCGGTTTCAACACACGCTCGCGTTCGCCGTCGAACGCGAGCACCCCTGGTCCCGTCACGGTGACCGGTTCCCCGAGCGGGAGTCGTGCGTGTGAACGCACGGCGATGGGTTCGTACAGCCCCGGCGCGATCGGCGCGAGCAGGGACACGCCCCCCTCGCCCGGCCCCAGCCGCAGGTGCAACGCCTCGTCCTCGTCCGGAGTCAACGGCGCCAGCAGGCCCCCGATGGAGGTGATCCCCACCGCCGACGGCTCCGCTCTCGTGACGACCGCCTCCCGCAGGCGCTCCCCGCCCCAGATCGCGCGCGATCCCACGAACCGGTCCGCCGCCAGCACGGCGTCGACCAGGGCGATGTCGTCGCGCTCACCGTCGATCTCGACGTGTACGGCCTTGACCTGCCTCGCGACCCGCTCCAGCGGCACCTGGCCGCTCGCCACCAGCCCCGCCGCCGAACCCGCCACCGTCGCCTCCACCATCGTCGGGAAGACGTTGTTGGTGCCCGTCGAGACGGGCACGATCGGTGCGTCGGGCCAGCCGAGTGCGAAGGCCCGGTTCGTGCCGTCGCCCCCGAGCGTGATGACCGCCCCGCAGCCCTCCGCCCGCAACGACTCCGCCGCGCGGATGGTGTCGAGCGTGCTCGCTGTGTGCGTCGCCTCAACCGCAACGAAAGTGGCCTCGGCGCCGAACTCCTCGGCCGCCGCTGCCGTGATCCCGTGCGTGTCGGGCATGTAGCGGAAGTCGCGCACCCCGCTCGCGAGCGCGCCTACGATGGCGCGCCGCACGATCGCGCGCTTCTCCTGGTTGTCGAAAACCGACGCGCGCGCAACGAGGCGGCGGATGTCCTTCCCCGAAGCGGGGTTGGCGGCGATCCCGAGCGGGCGCGAGGCGGTCAGGGCTACCCCGTCCCGAGGATGCGACGCGCCTCGGCCGCGATATGCTCGGCGTTCGGCACGTACGTCTGCTCCAGCACGGGGCTGAACGGCACGGGCGAGAACGGCGCCGCCACGCGGCCCACGGGCGCATCGAGGTAGTCGAACGCCAGCTCCGCGATCTGGGCCGCGATCTCCGCACCGACGCCGCCGAAGCGGACCGCCTCGTGCACGACGAGCGCGTTATGCGTCTTCGAGACCGAGTTGATGATCGTGTCCGTGTCGAGCGGCTGCAGCCACAGCGGGTCGATGACCTCGACGCTGATGCCTTCGCCCTCGAGGATATCCGCGGCCTTCGTGGCCTCGTGGATCATCCGCCCGTGGGCCACGACGGTGAGGTTGTCGCCCTCGCGCAGTACGTTCGCCTTCCCGATGGGAAGCGTGTACGGCTCCTCCGGTACCTCGCCCGGCAGCGCCATCAGGCCCTTGCACATCACGACGAACACCGGGTTCGGCTCGCGCGCGGCGGTGATGATCGCGCCCTTCACGTCGTAGGCCGTCGCCGGCATTACCACCTTCAGGCCCGGCGTGTGGCAGAGCCACGCCTCCAGGCTCTGGGAATGCTGCGCGGCCAGGTTCATGCCCGCGCCCGACATCGTCAGGACGGTCACCGGCAGCGTCGCCTTGCCGCCGAACATGTACCGCATCTTCGCGAGCTGGTTGACGATCTCGTCCATGCACTCGCCGATGAAGTCCATGAACATAATGTCCACGATTGGCTTGAGGCCCGTGGCCCCGGCCCCCACCGCCAGCCCGATGATGCCGGACTCGCTGATGGGCGTGTCGATCACGCGGTCCGGCCCGAACTCGTCGAGCAGGCCGCGGTAGATGCCGAACACGCTGCCCGCGCCGGCGACGTCCTCGCCGGCCATGAACGCCAGCGGTTCCTCCTGGAGCGCCTGGCGGACGCCCTCCGTGATCGCGAGGGTGTAAACGAGTTGCCGCCCGGCGGGCGCTTCTGCTGCGGTCATTGGTTCGCTCCTAACTCGCCGCCGTGGGCGTGTAGACGTCGTTGAGCAGGTTCGCCGGGTCCGGCAGGGGGCTGTTCTCGGCGAATTCGATCGACTCGGTGATGTCGGCCATGACTGCGTCGTGCACGGCCTGGATCTCCTCCGCGGTCATCACGCCCATCTCGACCATGCGCTGCTCGTGCTGCGGGATCGGGTCACGGGCGCGCCACTCTTCGAGCTCCTCGTCGGTGCGGTAGTGCAGACCGATGCCGCGCAGGCCCACGTGGTCGACGAAGCGGTAGGTCTTGCACTCCACCAGCGTGGGGCCGCCACCCGAGCGGGCGCGTTCGATCGCCTCGCCGGCGGCTTCCCAGACTGCAATCGCGTCCATGCCGTCGCAGATGACGCCCGGCATGCCGTACCCGGCGGCGCGGTCGGCGACGTCACTGATCGCCTGGTGCTCCGCCTGTGGCGTGAACTCGCCGTAACCGTTGTTCTCGCAGACGAACACCACCGGCAGCTTCCAGATGGCCGCCATGTTCGCCGCCTCGTGGAAGGCGCCCTCGTTCGTCGCGCCGTCGCCGAAGAAGGGGACGGCCACGTTCATGGAGTCGCGACCTTCCATCCGGGCGAGGTACTTGTTCGAGAAGGCCGCGCCCACGGCGATGGGCGGCCCCGCCGCCACGATGCCGTTCGCGCCGAGCATGCCCGCATCCACGTTCGAGATGTGCATGCTGCCGCCGCGGCCCTTGTTGTAGCCGGTCTCCCGGCCGTACAGCTCCGCGTACATCTTCTTGAACTCGCCGCCCTTGGCCACCAGGTGCCCGTGGCCGCGATGCGTGCTCGTGATCTGGTCCTGGTCGCTGAGGTGCACCATCACACCCGATGCGACGGCTTCCTCGCCGATGTACAGGTGCAGCGCCCCCGGCGACTTGCCCTGTTCCATCAGCTTGCCCGCCTCTTCCTCGAAGTGGCGAATTCGCACCATCCGGAGATGCAGGTCCTTCAGGACCTCTTCGCTTGGTTCCATTGCCTGGCTGCTGTTGGCCACGGCATCCTCCGCGCACAGTGGGATAGGGACGCCGTCGCGGGCGTCCGAGCGCCCGAGCATCGTACAGGACCACTCCGACTCGACAAAGGCGCGGCGCCCCTTCGCGCCTGCACTTTCGTAGCAGTGCGCGACTCTCTAGAATCGCGCACTGCCAAACAGGCGGCCGCGGCCCTGGATCCGCCCGGTCGCACCCAATACAAGGGAGGTTCCCCACACCATGGATCTTGGACTGCAAGGCAAGAAAGCCCTCGTCACGGCTGCCAGCCAGGGCATCGGCAACTTCATCGCCAACACCCTCGCCGCCGAAGGCGCCGATGTCGCCATCTGCGCCCGCACCGCGGAGCGGGTTGATGCCGCCGTCGAAGGGCTCAAGTCTCACGGCACCAACGTCTGCGGCGCCGCCTGCGACGTCGGCGACGGCGACGCCCTCAAGGCCTGGGTCGAGGCCAGCGCCGCCGAGCTCGGCGGGATCGACATCTACGTCAGCAACGCCTCCGCCGGTGGCGGCGGCTCGCTCTGGAACGAGCACTTCGCCATCGACATGATGGGCACCGTCAACGGCGTCGACGCCGCCCTGCCGTTCCTCACCGAGTCCGAGGCCGCCAGCGTGGTCGTGATCAGCACGTCCGCTGCCGTCGAGGCCTTCCCGCCGCCGCCCGCGACCTCCGCCGGCGCCTACGGCGCCATGAAGGCCGCCCTGCTGAACTACGCGTCCTTCGCCGCTCAGCAGCACGCGCCCGCAGGCATCCGCTTCAACGTCGTCTCGCCCGGCCCCACCTACTTCGAGGGTGGTCCCTGGCACAACATCGAGCAGGCTATGCCGCCGTTCTTCGAGATGATCGCAAACGGCATTCCCCTGCGCAGCAAGAGCAAGCCCGACACCCTCGCCGGCCAGATGGGCAGCGGCGAAGAGGTGGCGAACGTCGCTGCCTTCCTCGCCAGCCCGGCTTCCAGCCACACCACCGGCGTTAACGTTGTCGTCGACGGCGGCTTCACCCGCCGCGTCGCCTTCTAGTTCACGTACAGCGGGAGTCCCGCGCCGGCACACTCCGGCGCGGGACTCTTCGTGCTTCGCCGCGCACATCCCGCAGGGAGGCTGCCATGCCGAGAATCGACGCCTACCTCATCGCGGGTGGCAAGTGGCACGACATTAACTTCGCCCGCCTCGAGGTTCTCAAGCTCCTCCACGAGGATGACGACGTGCGCGTCCGCGTCGGCGAGGACTACAGCAACACCGAGGCCATCGCCGCCGCCGACTTCCTCATCAGCTACACCTGCGACGTGTATCCCACCGTTGAGCAGCAGGAGGTCGTGCGCGACTTCGTCGCGAGCGGCAAGCGCTGGTTCGCCCTCCACGGCACCAACTCCGTCATGGACTTCCAGGCCGACGGCGTCCATTGCCCGCGCGACTACCCCATCCTCATGGAGACGCTCGGCAGCCAGTTCCTGGCTCATCCGGCCATCGAGCCCTACCCCATCACCGTGAGCGAGTCCGCAAAGGACCATCCCCTCGTAGCCGGCATCGAGCCCTGGCAGTGCGAGGACGAGCTCTACCTTTGCGAGTACCACGGCGACATCATCCCCCTCATGGAGACGCGTTTCGCCGGAGACAGCGGCGCCGGGTTCTTCGAGCACGACTGGCCGAACGACGAGCCCCGCCTCGTGATGTACCTCCACCCCGTGGGTGAGGGCGAGGTCCTCTACTTCACGCCTGGCCACCGCCGCTCGAAGTACGACATGCAGGATCCCCCGCTGAGCGTCCCCGAATGGCCCGTTCCCGAACTGGGCGCGTGGACTGAGCCCACCTACTACGAGATCCTCCGCCGCGGCATCGAGTGGGCGAAGGAGCCCACCCGCGCCGCCGCTGCGGCCGCCGGCTAGGCGCGGCGCTCCCTAGGCGAACAGCAGCGGGTTGTCCGGAAGCTCCCCGAAGAGCATCCCGCCCAGCGTTTCGAAGTTGCGTGGCGAGGTTCCCGCGTGCTGCGTGGCCGCGTGGATGTCGCGGAAGCAGCGCTCGATCGGACTCGTCTGGAAGACGGACGTGCCGCCCGCCGCTGTGTGCACCAGGTCGGTCGCGTAGGCGGCGCTTCGGGTCGCGTTGGTGCCCGCCAGCGAGAGGTCCCGCCGCTGCTCCAGGCTCACGTCGTCGCCCCGCAGCACGGTCTCCCAGGCCTCGTCGACCATCTCGTAGAGCCACGAGCGCGCGGACTGGACGGCGGCGTGTGCCTTGGCGACCTCATTGCGGATGGCGGTGTTGTCGCTGATACGCGCCTGCGAGGTGCGCGCCGTCTTCGTCTTGGCAAGCTTGATGAACTCGTCGATAGCGCGCTGCGCGATGCCGGTCGCGATGATCCCGATCGGCGCGCCCAGGATGCCCATCACCGGGAAGTGGTAGAGCGGCCCCTCGAAGTGCTTGCCGCGCGTGGTCCCGGCGCCGAAGGCGGATGTGCGGTACTCCGGCGCGAACGCGTCCTCCACGGCCACGTCGTTGCTGCTCGTGGCGCGCAGGCCCACTACGTGCCACGTATCGATGATCTCCGCTTCTTCGCGGGGGAAGGTGACGAAGCGCATCTCGGGGATGCCCATCGGCGTCATCCGTGGCCGCCCGTTCTCCATGACCATGATGCCGCCGCCGACCCACCTGGCGTGGCTCGACCCGCTGCAGAACGGCCAGCGCCCCGTCACGCGGTAGCCACCCTCGACGGCCACGGCGGGATTGAAGGGGAAGATGCCCCCCGCCCCCACGGCGCTCGGAGGTCCGTCCACGTAGGACTCGGCGATGGACTCTTCCGAGCTGGACGACGAGAGCGCGGCTCCCGTGGACCAGATCCAGAGGTTCCAGGCGGCGGAGCCGTGAACCCTGGCTACCGCCTCGAACAGCTCGAACCCCTCGCGGGGCGTGGACTCGAGGCCGCCCAGCGACTCAGGAACCCAGACGCCGAGCAGGCCCTCGTCCTTCATCGCCTCGAACGTGCGGTCCGTCAGGCGCCGCTCGCGCTCGGCCTCGTCGAGGTCTTCCTCCACGATGGGCGCGATCGCTTCTGCTCGCGCGAGCAGGCTCTTCGTTTCCGTTCCGGTTGCCGTTGCCATGTCAGGTCCCTTCGTGTTGAGGCGGTTAGGCCCGGGGAAGCCCGAGCCCGCGTGTCGCGATGATGTTTCGCTGGATCTCGCTCGTACCGCCGGCGATCGTCTCGCGAACCTGGTTCACGTAGCCGACGCCCGGCATGCCCCGCAACGGCGCGTTCTCGTCGGAGATGTCGCCCCACATGCCGACCATGTGGGAGGCGGTGCGCGCGATGCGCTGGCTCAGCTCCGTCGTGAACAGCTTCGCGATCGAGGACTCCGCGTTTGGGATCTCGCCCGCGTCCTGCATCGAGATGATGCGGTAGGCCAGCATCGTCGCCGTCTGCACTTCGATGAAGCGCTCTGCCCACTCGAAGCGGTTGGCCTCGTACGTCGTCTGGGGAATCTCGTCCTTGTGCTCGCGCAGCCATGTCAGGTTCCGCTCGACGCTCTGGCGCAGCCCGATCGGCGTGCCGATCGACGAGCGCTCGAAGTCCAGCGTCGTCGTGCCCACGTACCAGCCGCGGTTGACCTCGCCCATGATGTTGCGAGTGGGGACGCGCACGTCCTCGAAGAACACCTCGTTGAAGTCGTGCCCCCCGGTCATGTTCACCAGCGGCCGCACGGTGATGCCCGGGGTCTTCATGTCGAGGAGGAAGTAGGTGATGCCCCGGTGCTTGGGCGCGTCCGGGTCCGTGCGCGCCAGCATGAACATCCAGTGCGCGCGGTGGGCCAGCGAGGTCCAGATCTTCTGGCCGTTGATTACGTAGTCGTCCCCGTCGCGCACGGCGCGCGTCTGCAGGGAGGCCAGGTCCGAGCCGGAGCCCGGCTCACTGTAGCCCTGGCACCACTCCACCTCGCCGCTCAGGATGCCGGGAATGTGCTGCTGCTTCTGTTCCTCGGTGCCGTGCTCGATAAGCGTCGGCCCGAGCATCATCAGGCCCAGGCCTCCCAGCCTCGGGGCGCCCGCCTCCGCGAACTCCTGGCTCAGGATGAACTGGTCCATCGGCTTCATGCCCGCGCCGCCGTACTCCGACGGCCAGGCCGGCGCGATCCAGCCGCGCTCCGCCAGTGCGACGCGCCACGCTTCCCACAGGGGCTTTTCCTCTTCTGGTCGCCCCATCGGGAACTTGCCCCGGATCTCCTGGGGGCAGTAATCGCGCAGGAAATCCTGCACCTGGATGCGCCACTCGGCCTGAGCCGGGCTGTCTCGAAAATCCATGTCCTGGGCCTTTCCTTGGAATCGCCGGCCTCGCCGGTATTCCTTGTCTGTTAGAGCGAAGGTCAAGCATAGCCGTACCCCTTCCCTACCGCCACGCTCCCTAACCTGAGCTTGTTGACGCCGGGCCTAGAATGACCCAAATGAACGAGTGGCCGGGATGACGGCCAGCTATAGAAAGAAGGGGTACGAAATGGCTGAAGGGTATTGGGGCAAGTACTGGCGAAGGCGCGTCTCGCGCCGCCGAGTTCTCGCCGGAAGCGCTGCCGTTGCCGCGGGAGCCGCCGGCCTCGTGGCCGTTGGCTGCGGCGATGACGACGACGATGAAGAGCCCGAGCCGGCCGCTACCGCCGCACCGACCGAGGCTGCAACGGCAACCGAAGCCGCTCCTGATGAGGCAGCGACTGAAGCTGCTACCGAAGCGGCGGCCACCGAGGCCGCCACCGAGGCCGCGACGCAGGCCGCCGCCACCGGCCCCAGGTCGGGCGGCACCTTCAAGGCGCAGCGCGCCTTCGCCGAAACGGGCTACGACCCCGCCATCACCATCACGGGCTACCAGTGGGCGGCCGTCACCTACAACCACCTCCTCGGCTACTCCCTCATTGAGGACGAGGCCTGGGGAGATGCGGCCCAGAGCTGGGAGCAGCCCGACCCCTTCACGATCGTTTTCAACCTCGAGCCCAACCTCCGCTTCAACCCCGAGGCCGCGGGCGGACGCCCGATCACGTCCCAGGACATCGCCTACAGCTACGCGCGCCTCCCCGCCGCCTTCACCAACCTCGCCTCCGAGGTCAACCCCATGCAGTTCTCCTTCATGGCCGGGTTCGATACGCCCGACGAATCGACCTTCGCCCTGAAGATGGCCTACCCGTGGGTCTCCGCCATCCCCACGCTCGCCTCCACCTCCCTCGCCATCGTCGCCCCCGAGGTCGTCGAGGCGAACGGCGGCAACCTCACCGACACCGTCAACGCGGGCGGCGGGGCCTACATGTTCGAGTCCCGCGGGCTCGACGGGTTCAACACCTACATGCGCAACCCCAACTACGCCGGCCATACCACTGCCCGCGGGCGCTTCACCAAGGACCCGCCCTACATCGATGCCTGGGAGGACGCCCTCATCACCGATTCCTCCACCGCCGAGGCCCGCTTCCTCGCTGGCGACTCGGACATCCTTACCGGCGTCGTCGGCGGCATCGACGCCATCAAGGCGGAAGAGCTCCGCGGCCAGGACGGCGTCAACATCATCACCGGCCCCACCAACACCCACCTCGTCATGGCCCTCGACGCCCTCAAGTGGGCGCGGTTCCCGCAACTGCGCGAAGCCCTCTCGCACTCCATCGACTGGGACGGCTACATCGATATCGTCCACGACGGCGACGGCATCCGCGGGGCGCCCGTCGGCCCCCGCTTCCCCCAGGTCCTCTCCCAGGACGAGATCCGCCAGCTCCAGCAGTTCGATCCCGAGCGCGCCCGCCATCTGTGGGAGCAGGGCGGCGGCGACCAGGTCTTCCCCGATGGCCTCACCACCCTCCTCGCCACCTTCGCGAACACGCGCGGCACGGAGTTCATCTCCCAGAGCATCGAGGAGAACCTCGGCGTCAACGTGACGATGATGCCGGTGGATCTCGCCACCTACGTCTCCAGCCTCACGGCCCCGCCGGGCTCGAAGATCTGGCACTTCGCCCTCGTCACCGAGAACACTCTCTCGACCATCCCCGACTACAACGCCCTCACCCACTACGTGCCGTTGGGCTACGGCGGGGCCTTCGGCCTCTTCATCCACGAGCACCCGCAGGCGCCGCTCATCCCGTCCGAGGTCATCGACATCACGCACGACATCGGCAAGCCCATCCAGGACCTCTACAACGCCCAGTCCGTGACCCACGACCCCGAGCAGCGCACCGCCCTGCTGCACCAGTTGCAGCGCCTCATCTTCACGCAGTTCTGCTGCACCTTCCCCGTCCCCGTGGAGGCCACGGAGCAGCACGCCCTCCGCACCCGCGTCCAGAACGCGCCGTTGCCACCGGACTTCCGTGATAACGGCTCCATGGGTTACCGGCGCGCCCAGAACATGTGGCTCTCCGACGCCTGACGGCGGAGGGTCTGAACCCGGTTCATTGCGCCTATTGAAAGGCGTATGGGCTTCCGTTATGAATGAGCCGATCGGCCCGAAATACAAGGGCCAGGAGGGATGACATGGCTGAAGGGTATTGGGGGAAGTATTGGCGCCGGCGAGTTTCACGCCGGCGAGTCCTCGCGGGAGGCGCGGCCGTTGGCGCCGGCGCCGCCGCCCTCGTAGCCGTTGGCTGCGGAGACGATGACGACGACGATGCCGCCGCTCCTGCGGCGACGCAGGCGGCTCGGGCCACCGAGGCGGCCGAGCAGGCCGCCGAGGCTGAAGCGACAGAGGCTGCCCAGGCCGCCGAGGCTGAGGCAACAGAGGCCGCCCAGGCCGCCGAGGCTGAGGCCACCGAGGCCGCTGATCCGGTCCAGCGGGGCGGAACCTTCCAGCACCAGAAGTCGGCCCAGAACACGACGCTCGACCCCTCGGTCACCGTCACCGACCCCACCTGGACCGCGCTTACCTACAACCACCTGCTCGGCTACTCGCTGGTCGAGGAGGAGGCCTGGGGCGATGCGGCCAACGGCTGGGAGCAACCGGACGCCACCACGCTCGTCTTCAACCTCGAGGATGGGCTGAAGTTCAACCCCAACGCTGCCGGCGGTCGCGACCTGACCTCCGAGGACGTGGCCTTCAGCTACAGCCGCTTCCCGTCCAGCCTTTCGGACTTCGGCTCCGAGGTGAACCAGCTGCAGTGGGGCTGGATGGGTGTCGATCGTGGCGCATCGTTCGATACGCCTGATTCCCAGACCCTGACCATCAACCTTGCGTTCCCATGGGCTTCCGCAATCCCCTCGCTCGGATCGAGCGCCATGGCGATCGTCAACCGCGAGGCGGTCGAGGCCGCCGGAGGCGGTCTCCACGATGTCCCGAACGCCGGCGCCGGCGCCTACATGTTCGAGAACATCGACGAAACCGGAAACACGTACGTACGCAACCCCAACTACCGGGGCCATTCGACCGCCCGTGGTCGCTTCACCGACGAAGTCCCCTACATCGATCGCTGGGAGGACGCGATCATCGTCGACCAGGCCTCGCGCGAGGCCCGTCTGATTGCCGGCGATGCTGATGTTCTCGGGGGCATCGACAAGATCCAGGCCCAGCTCTTCGAAGGGGAAGAGAACGTCCAGGTCATCGAGGGGCCGGCGAATGACCACGCCATCATGGAGCTCGATGCCTACAAGTGGGCTCCCCATCCGCTCCTTCGGGAGGCCGTGTCCCTCTCCATCGATTGGGACGCCTATATCGATGTCGTCCTTGATGGCGAAGGCATTCGAGGCGCGCCCGTCGGCCCGGCGTTCTCGCAGGTGCTGCCACAGGACGAGATTCGCCAGCTCCAGCAGTTCGACCCCGAACGCGCCCGCCAGCTCTGGGCGCAGGGTGGCGGCGACGACGTGTTCCCCGATGGGTTCGTGACCGTCATCGCGACCTTCGCTGCCAGCACCCGCCATGTCGAGTTCATCGCCCAGAGCATCGAGGAGAACCTCGGCGTTTCCACCCGCCTCGAGCCCGCCGACCTCGCCACCTACGTGGCGATTGCGACGGCGCCGCCGAGCGAGAAGATCTGGCACTACTTCATCGCGGGCGAGAACTCGCTCTCCACCATTCCCGACTACAACGCCCTCACTCACTACGTGCCCAACGGGTACGGCGCCATTTTCGGCGGCCTCTACACGTTCGATCACGTGCTCTCGGCGTTCTACGACGACGAGATCATCGCGGTCACGGACGAGATCGGGAGCGAGCTCCAGGGTCGCTATGACCTCCAGGGCGCGACTGTCGATCCGGAGGAGCGCAAGCAAGTCCTCCAGGACATGCAGCGGTACATCTTCACGAACTTCTGCTGCGTCCTGCCCCTGCCCGTGCCCTCCGTCCAGTACTACGCCATGGGCGCCCGCCTGCGGAACGTGCCGCCCGTGCCCGACATCGCGAACAACGCGTCGATGGGCTACCGGCGCGCCCAGAACATGTGGATCGCCGGCTAGCCGCTTGAGGGAGTGCCCGGTCCCCGGCCCGCGCGGTCGGGGACCGGAGGTTCCGGGAGCGGAGGAGAGGAGGAGTCATGCAGGCGTACATCATCCGCCGGCTGCTCCTCGTGCCCTTCACCCTGGTCCTCATCTCCATCATCGTCTTCATCTTCATGCGGGCAGTCCCCGGCGATGCCGCCGACGTCCGCTGTGGCGCTGCGGGCAACTTCGACCAGCAGTGCTTCGATGTCGTCCGGGAAGAGCTCGGCCTCAACGAGAACAAGGTCAACCAGTACTTTAAGTGGCTGGGTGACATCGTCCTCCGCGGCGATTTCGGCTATTCCCTCTCCCAGCGTGCCCACATCAACGAGGAGATCGGAAAGCGAATCTGGAACACGGCCCAGATAGGCCTGCTCTCCATCGCCTTCACGCTCTTGATCGGCATCCCCGTCGGGATGGTCTCGGCGGTTCAATCCGGGAAGCCGTCTGACTACATCCTGCGCTTTCTGGCCGTGATGGGACTCTCCGTGCCGGGCTTCTGGATTGCGACCCTCGTCGTGATCTTCCCGGCTGTGTGGTGGGGTGTGCGGGTCGCGCCTGACTGGGTCGGCTGGGAAGAGCCCTGGACGCATCTGCAGATCTTGGCCGTGCCCGCCTTCATCATCGCCCTCGCTGGCGGCGGCACCATCGCCCGCATCGTGCGCTCTTCCATGCTCGAGGTGCTCCGCAGCGACCAGGTCCGCACCGCCCGTTCGAAGGGTCTCCGCGAGTCTGCCGTGGTCTCCCGCCACGTCTTCCGTCCGTCGATGATCGCGCTCTTCACCATCGTCGGCCTCCAGTTCAGCCTGGTGCTGGGCGGCTCCGTCATCATGGAGAGCATCTTCAACATCCCTGGAATGGGCCTCTGGGTTATCTCCGCCGTTGGCGAGCGCGACTTCATGATCATCCAGGCGGTGGTCGTCGTCTTCGCCGCCTGGTTCCTCCTCATCACCCTGCTCGTCGATATTGCCTATGCGTGGGTCGACCCGCGCATTCGGTACTGATCGGGGCCGCCCGCGATGACGACCGCTGACGAGATTGCCGGCTCCCTCGGACTCGAGGCGCAACCGAGTTTCGCCCGGAGAAGGCTGAGCGCGCTTGGCCGCTTTATCGTCACGCAGCCACTGGGCACCATCGGCGCCATCATCATCATCGTCATGATCCTGGGGTCCGTCTTCGCAGGGCAGCTCAACACCGTCGACCCCAAGACCTCTATCCGTGAGGCGGGCCCGCTCGACGCTCCCAACGGTGACAACTTCTTCGGCACGGACCGTAGTCGGCGAGATGTCTGGTCGCGGGTGCTCTACGGGGGCCGCCCCACGCTCCTTATCGGTTTTGGCGCGGTCGCCATCACCATGGGGGCGGCCATCGTGCTGGCGCTCGCCGCCGGCTTCCTGGGGGGAATCGTCGATGTTATCATCTCGCGCTTAATCGAGATCATCATCGCCGTGCCCGCCATCTTGTGGCTCTTAATGTTCACCACTGCCATCGACCGCAGCGTCCAGACGCTCATGTTCTCGGTCGCCTTCACCTTCACGCCCATCGCCATCCGGCTGTTCCGGGGCAATGTCATCCAGGAGCGGTCAATCGCCTACGTGGAGGCTGCGCGCGTGATCGGCGCATCCGGCGGCCGCATCATGTTCCGCCACATCCTCCCCAACCTCGCGCCATTGGTGATCGTGGCCGCCAGCATCACCATTCCCGCCGCGATGCTCGCGGAAGCGGGGCTCACCTTCCTCGGCCTCGGACTCGAGCCGGGCACACCTTCATGGGCCCAGGACCTCGGCCCCAGTAACCGTCCCTACTTCCGCCTCGCCTGGTGGCTCGTGGTCTTCCCCGGCGCCGCCCTCGCCCTCGCCGTGCTTGCCTTCAACTTCTTCGGCGATTCCGTGCGCGATGTCCTCGACCCGCGCCTCCGCGGCTCGGGCCTTATCTAGAAGCCGGGGCGCTTCGAAGCCTTACGACTGGCCCTCCAGCGATCGCAGCATCGCGCCGCCGTGGTGGTAGTCCACCTCCAGCGTCACCTTGCCCGCGTCGTCGAACTCCAGGTAGGTCATCCCGTCGGAGTACCACTTCTTGCCCTTGTGCTCCGCCCCGAAAGCCTCGTGGGTGACCGTCGCGCTCATGCGCCACGTGAAGGCGACGCCGTCGTCGGCAGTCCAGAACTTCTCCGGGATGAGCGCCAGGTCGGGGGCGCCCTCCAGGCCCCCCGCGAAGAACTCGCGGATGGCCGGCCAGCCGACCTTGTCCTCACCCGCCACTATGTCGCGCAGGATGCACTCCTCCGCGAAGAAGGGCCCGGGCGCGTCCGCATCGCCGCTGCTCCACGCCTTGAACAGTGCGATTGCCGTGTCGATCTCTTGCTGTCCCGCCATTTGCTTGTCTCCCTTACTCGCCCTCCCGGGCGTATGACATGCCGATGATAGTGGAGAGGTGCTGAACCATTGAGAGCTTCAGCGCCGTCCCGATTGCCGCCATGTTCGGCGCCGGGTTCGCCCCGGTGATGAAGATGCGTAGCGCCGATGTGTTGGCGCACGCCCCCTTGAACTGGTTGAACACGTCCCAGTAGGCCCACGTCTCCTTCGTGATGACGTGTCCCGTCACGTCCGCGATGTACTCGCGCCACTGTGGCGGCTCCATCACCCCGCGTCCCCGCATCCCCCCAAGGAAGAGCCAGTCCTCGTTCGGGTCTCCGATGTGCGAGAACTCCCAGTCCGTGAACGCCTGCACCTCGTCGCCCTTGTGGATGAAGTTCAGCGGGCCCGGGTCGCCGTGCACCAGGGTGAGGTGCAGGTCGTCGGGGGCGTTCCGCTTCAGCCACGTCGCCGCTTCCTCCAGCAGGGGCTCCGGCAGCACGCGGCCCCAGCGATGGACGTCCATCCAGCGGTCTACCTGCTGGTGGACCGCGTCGATCGGCACCGAGGGGATGCGCGCGAACGGGACCTCCTTCTTGCGCCAGTCGATCTGGTGCAGCTCGTGCAGCTTCGTTACGTAGTCGCGCAGGGCCGCGTCGTTCGGCGGCCCGCTGCTCCCCTCCACCCAGTCCATCACGAAGAACGGCGTCCCGATGACCGCCGGGTCGAACTCCACGAAGCGGATGTTGGCCACGGGGAACCCTGCCGCCCGCATCGACCGCATCGTGCGCACCTCGTCGAGCGTGTTCGTCCCGAACATCCCCGCCTGCTCCACCCGCAGCGCGAACGACCGCTCCACCGCCTCCCCGCCCTGCCGGTAGCTCGCGTTCACGCGGAACATCCCGCGCGAGTGCCCGATTGTGATGCGCTCCAGCGGCCCCACCTCCACACCGTCGTCCGTCGATAGCTTCGCGGACAGGTACGCCGCTATCTGCGGCCGCGCGACCTCAACGTTCAACACGGCGCGGCCTCCCGCCAAATGCCGTCAGCATTGGCATCGTCTCGTTCAGGGTGTCCGTCGCCTGCTGGACGATCAGCGGGCGAAGCTGCTCCCGAATAGCGTCCGCCTCCGCCGAGTCGTTCGCGACCGCGTGGCTCAGCAGGCGGCTCGCCTGGTCGAGCACCCTGAAGCCGCGCGTCTCGCCCTCGCTCCCCTCCAGCATCGCCTCCAGCCCCGGGTGGTCCCGCAGCAGATCGGCGATGACCCCCTCCACCGCGTCGACCCGCGCGTCGACGTGCTCGTCACCCGCAATCAGTCCCCGCGCGTATTCGAGCGTGCCCATGAGCTGGCTCGCCGCCGCCCGCGCCCAAGTGTCCTCCAGGTTGGGAAGGAGCTGGTTCTCGATCGTGTGCACCGCGCCCGCGAGCACCTCGTCGACGGTTGGTCGTTTCGCCTCCGGCATACGGACTCGCGCTAGCCGCCGCGGAGCGCCGCAGCCGCTTCCGCCTCGCGCTCGAAGTCCCAGCCGCCGCCCCAGAGCGGATCCTTCGGGTTCTCCCCGATTTGCGCCATGCCTTCCTCCATGAACCACTCGAAGGTATGGGCGTGGCCGCTTCGGAAGTCGTACTCGTTCTTGAAGTCCATCAGCGTCTCCGCCTTGCGGATGCTCAGCACCGAGTGGTGCATGCGCCCGAAGAGGTGGCCGAACACTGGCTTGTTCTCGGGCTGGCGCCAGTTGAAGCCCATGTCCGGCAGCTTGTCCTCGGGGATGTACACGATGTCCGCCGGCTTCCCCACGATGTCCGCCAGTGTCTCCACGTAGTACTGGGTCGTCACCCCTTCGTTCGTCAGGTTGAACGCCTCGCCCTTGGCCACGTCCTGTCCGGCGATGTCGATCTGGAAGCGCACGAGGTCGTCCACGTGGCCGTACGAGCAGGTGACCAGCCCCTCGTGCGGGATCAGGATGGGAAGGCCCCGCAGGAGGCGCAGGAACATCGGCGCCTCCATGTCGTAGATGTTGTTGTTCGGCCCGTAGATGGCCGCCGGACGCACCGCCGTGACCGGGAAGCCCGTCTTCCGGTGCTGCTCGAACAGCCGCTTCTCCGTGTACGCCTTGAACCCCCCGTAGGTGTCCCTGGGCTGGTCCGTGTACCCGTTCGTCTCCGGCCAGGGCATGTTCCCCGACGGCTCGTAGCACATGATGGAGCTGCAGTAGACGTAGTGGCCGATATTCCCGTCGAGCAGGTCGATGAGGAAATCCAGGTCCGACTTGCCCGCCACCATCACGAACCCGGAGATGTCGAACACCGCGTCGAACTCGCGGCCGCCGAGTGCCGCCTTCATCGACTCGTTGTCCGTCCGGTCGGCGATCAACCGCTCCGTCCCCGGCGGCAGGTCGACCGAGGTCACGCCCCGGTTCAGCACGGTCACCTCGTGACCGCGCGCTGCCAGCTCCTTCACGGTCCGCAGCCCCACGAACGTGGACCCGCCGAATACCAACGCCTTCATCGCCTTCCCTCCGTGTGGCCGGCTGTGTACGCCTGCCGTCCGTTACTCGAAGACCACCGCCTCGAAGTGCGCGAGACCTACGTCATCGCCGCTCCGAAGCAGCGTGAAGCTCTCCGCCCACGCATGGTCGAACTCCTTCTCCGTGCCGTCTTCCTCGATGATCTTCTGCGGGTGGGAGGCGTCCCACACCTCGCCCTCGACATGATACTCACTGCGCCAGACGCCCTGACCGAGGCCGTCGTTGAAGCCGCCGAAGTAGCCGCCTCCCTGGCAGTAGATCCAGCCGAGGTCCTCGAACTCGTACTCCCGCTTCGTCCCGTTCTCGTCGGTCAGGCTGAACGTGCCCGACTTCACCCGCTTCGGGCCGTCGGGATAGAACTCAAGCTCGTGCTCGACCTCCGTGACTTCCATCTGTGAGTCGGGCAGCAGGATCGCGCCCTCCTGTTGAAGTCGAATGCCATCGTTCCGGTCCATGGTCTGATAGAAGCCGCCGTGGTCCGGCATGTTGAACAGGACCCACTGGCGGAGCGCCTGCGTCCGCTCCCGCCGGAACTGCGAGGGCGCGCCGTGCTCCTGCGGGCCGCCCCGCCCCGGCATCGACCCCCACGAGTGGTTCCGGAAAAAGAACCACTTGTCCGGCGTCGCCGTGTACGTCTCCCCTGCCACCGTCACCGACCCCTCGACCGTCCCCACGACCTCGTACACGGCCCGGGAGCGCGTGAAGCGCCCGTTCTCGCGCACGTACGACGGCTGGTCCTCGTAGGGAACCGCCGTCGACCGGCAGGTCAGGTCGCAGGAGATGCCGTACTCGTTCTCCTCCAGCACCAGCCGCACTGTCTCCATCGGCTCGACGATGTCGATGCGCAGCGGCCCGATGCCGTTCGTGTTGATATCCGACCGCAGCCTGCGCGAAAGCCGGATGTTGTGCTGCTTCCCCTCGTGGCGAATGCAGACGAACCCGTCGATCACGTCGTTGTTCGTGTAGAGCCGCACCAGCCCGATGAGTTGGATGTTGCCGTCCATGTCGCACAGGCAGATGTAGTGGCCGTCGTTCCAGTGCTTGTCCGTCGCCGCGACGGAGCCAAACGCCTCCGTGATCTGATGCACGGGGTGCTCGTCGAAGTTCGTCAGCCCGTACTGGCTCATGGCGGTATCCCTTCAGTGCGCTCCGGCGGACTAGTCGTGAGCCAGCTCGACCAGCGGTGCGAAGAAGTCGACCTGGTCGATCCAGTTCTGCGGGCTCGGGCAGGGCTCCCAGAACCCCGTCTCGATGATGACGTGCTCGATCCCGGCTTCCTTCGCTTCCTCAACCTTCGGCTTCATGTCCTCGGCCGTGCCGCTCCACGACATCGGCCCGAAGAATCCGCCGTGCCAGGGCTCGATGCCCGGCATGGTGGGGTTGGCGAAGATGCGCATGTAGTTCTTCAGCGGCCCGCGGCCGTACTCCGCGGCGAGCGCGTTCAGTCCGGCCATGCCCTGCATCACCATGTCCGGCGGCGCGCCCGCGGGATTCCAGGCGTCGGCCAGCTCGGCGATGCGGCGTTGACCCTGCGGGTTGCCGCCGCCGCCCATCGCGATCTCGATCTGAGGCTCACCGGCCGCGTTGCGCTGGACCGGCTTCGGCGAGCTGTCGCACCTGGGCACGTCGAAGAACTCGCCGTGGTACTCGACCGGGTCCGGCAGCCAGCAAGCCTTGAGCGCCCGCACGAAGTCCGTCATGCGCGCGCCCCGCTGCGTGAAGGGCGTGTCCATGTGGTCGTACTCGTCCTTGCTCCAGCCGAGTCCCAGGCCTGCGATCACGCGCCCGCCCGAGAGGATGTCGAGCGTCGTCAGGCGCTTCGCCAGCAGCAGCGGCCGGTAGTAGGCCGTCACCAGGATCGACGTGCCGATCTGCACCCGCTCGGTCGCCGCCGCCACGAACGCCAGCAGCTCGATCGGGGAGAGCATGCAGCGGTACGGGTCCGGCATCTTCACTTCCGTGGGCCCGCCGGCGTACCCCACCTGCGGGTCCTCCGGGACCATGAAGTGGTCCTGGACCCAGAGCGAGTCGAAGCCCGCCGCCTCGGCGTTCCGGGAGAAACCGAGGACCGCCGAGCGGTCCGCGTGGGGGTTGAGCTGGGGCAGGCACAGTCCGATCTTCATGCGCGAAATCACCGTCCGTCAGAAGTGCGCGCAGTCTACCGGGTTTCCCCGGCCCGCGATGGCGCTGGCGGTCCTGTGTGGGAGTCAAGCGTGTAAAGGAGACTTGACAGGCCATGCAATGTCAAGGATACTTGACTTCTGGAGGGCGCCATGTTGGAACAGGACGTTGCCAAGCGAGTCTACGACCGCTGGGTCTGGGCTGCGTTCATCGTCTATTCGGGTCTGCTCGCCGGCGTCATCACCGTCATGCAAACGTACCCGGACGCGCCCTGGCGGTACGCCGTGGCCGTCACGCCAATGATCCCGTGGGTCTTCATCGTGGGGGCGTACGTGCGCTACTACCGGCGCATGGACGAACTCCATCAACGCATGGCCCTCGAGGCCTTCGCGTTCGCTTTCGCCGGCACCGCGCTCCTCACCTTCACCTACGGCTTCCTCGACTTCGCCGGTGCGCCCCGCATCAACTGGTGGTTTGTGTGGCCCGTCATGGCGGCGCTCTGGATCATCGGCGGCTTCGTCGCCCGGAAGCGTTGGCTGTGACAGCCGCCACGCAGGCCGATCAGAGAGCCGTCATGAGGCGCTTCCGCTACGGTTTCATCGTCGCGACCCTTGCCTATGTCGGGTTCTCCTACCTCTCGGACTTCGTCATAGATGCGAACCCCGATGCGAGTTGGCGCTACGCAATTGCCGTCCTGCCGGCGGTCCCCGTTGCCACCTGCGTGGTTGCGCTGGTGCCTTACTACAACCGCCTCCTCGACGAGCTCCAGCAGCGCATCCAGCTTGAGGCGATCGCCTTCGCCTTCCTGGGCGCCCTGGTCATCGCCTTTGTCTATGGGCTTCTCGAGTTGGCGGGACTCCCAGGCATCGCCTGGAGGTGGGCCTGGGCGCTGATGGTCTTGCTCTGGTTGGTAGGCGACTGGCTCGCCAGGCGGCGGCGGCTGTGAAGAACACCCTGCGCGAGCTCCGCGCCGAACGCAGCTGGACCCAGGCCGACCTCTCCGAGGAACTCGGCGTCAGCCGCCAGACTGTCAACGCCATCGAGACCGGCAAGTACGACCCCAGCCTCCCGCTGGCCTTCCGCATCGCCGCCCTCTTCGGACGCCCCATCGAGGCCATCTTCCACCCCGACGCCCCCTGATCTCCGGCCTGGCCCATGACGGGCGGAGGCACCTAATTGATACTTAGTATCAATTAGGATACGGTCTCTGCTGCCGGCAGCCTGCGGGCTCCGGAAATTCTGTTCTGCCTTTGGAGGCACTCTCCCCGTGAGATTCCCGATTGCCCTCGCGGCCACCCTGGCCGCCGCCCTTCTCGTCGTCGCCTGTGGTGGCGACTCCAGCCCCGAGCCACCCACCGCCACCGAAGCCCCCACCCAGGCCCGCGAAGTCGCCGAGGACGACCACGCCGACGATGGCCACATGGTGGCGCACGCCGAGGCCGGCCGCATCATCGTCACCGACGGCGCCTCGCCCTACGCATCCGTCATCGAGCTCGGTTCCGACCTCGTGGTGCAGGGAGCCTTCGAGGTCGCCGCGCCCAACGCCCGCGTCTACACCGGGCTTGGAGGCCGCTACGTCTTCGTCATCGCTCGCGGACCCGAGGATGCCGACGACCGCATCCACGTCTTCGATGGTGGCATCTACAGCGTCCCCCACGGGGACCACGAGGACCTCGTCACGGGTCCCCTCACCCGTCTCCTCGACATCGCCGATGAGCTCCCCATCCACTTCACGTCCGTCAACGGCTGGGTCGCGGTCTTCGCCGACTCCCATGGGCACGTCTTCCTCTTCGAAGAGGAGGGCCTTGCCGCTGGCCGCAACGGCTACGAACCACGCGTCCTCGAAGCCGGCCCGCACCACGGCTCCGCCGTGGCCCTCGCAGGCGACCGCTTCATCGTCTCCACGAAGAACCCCGACAACGCTGAGGATCCCCTCCCCGTCGGCGTCGAGGTTCGCGACCTCAACGACAACGTCATCTACGACGCCAGCAACCGCTCCTGCCCCGGCCTCCACGGCGAAGCGCACAGCGCCCCCGGCGTCATGTTTGGCTGCGTCGGCGGCGTCCTCCTCTTCCAGCAGGATGGCGACGCCCTCAGCCACGTCTTCATCCAGAACCCGGAGGAGATGCTGGAGAACGCCCGCGTCGGCAGGGTCTACGGTCACCACGAGGCCGGCACCTTCTTCGTTACCGCCTCCTATCGCACCGAGCAAGGTTGGGGACAGGACGGCCTCTGGTTCATCGACCCCGCAAGTGGAGCCTTCACCCGCTTGATGGATGAGTCGTCCACGGCCGGCTTCGGGCCCCACGGCGAGCGCTTCTTCGTCTTCACCGCCGATGGCGTCCTCCATGTCTACGACGCCGGCACTGGCGAATTCGTGACGAAGGCCGCCCTCCTTGGCCCGGGCGTCGAGCAACCCCCGGCCATGATCTTCGTCGGCGAGGACCTCGTCATCACCGATCCGGCCAACGGGCTCGTGAAGCGCTTGAGCCTCGACACCTTCTCGACGGTCGACGAGTGGGAGGTGGGTGGAATGCCTGCCAACCTTGCCTACGTTGGCCTTGCAGGGGACAGCCACTAGCCGCTGGTCCCGTTAGAGGGGGAGTGCCGGGCGAAGTCCCCTCGCCCGGAGCTCCGCTACGAGAAGCCGCCCCTTAGGCATGGAGGGCGGCTTTCTCGTGTGCGGCCCCTACCATTGCGACCCCGTACACTCCCCGCCGTGGCCCGCAACTCGGGCAGGGAGCGTTCGGCATGGGACTCCTCGACGGCAAGAAGGCGATCATCCTGGGAGCCTCCAGCGGCATCGGCTGGGCCATCGCCGAGCGCTTCGCCGAGCACGGCGCCGAGCTCATCATCGCCGCCCGCCGCCAGGAGAACCTCGAGAAGCTCGCCTCCCAGATCGGCGCCACCCCCATCCGCTGCGACGGCCGCGACTACGACGACCTCAAGGCCCTCGCCGACGCCGCCATCGACAAGTGGGGTAACCTCGACATCGCCGTCAATTCCGCCGGCATCGTCCGCTTCAACCTGATCAAGGACATCACGCCCGAGGAGCTCCACGAGGTCGCCGATATCCAGTACTTCGGCTTCATCTACTTCATGAAGCACATGGGCAACGCCCTGGCCGCCACCGGCGGGGGCTCACTCATCAACATCACGTCGAGCACGGCCATCTCCATCCCCATCGGGCTCACGCCCTACTCCGCCGCCAAGGCCGCCATCAACTTCGCGACCAAGATCGCGGCCCGCGAGTTCGGTCCGGACCAGGTGCGCGTCAACGCTGTCGCCCCCGGCTTCGTCCCCACCGCCATGAACGCCTACGGCGGAGGCGGCACCCCTATCGACGAGGCCCGCGTCGACCTCCCCGAGGACTCGCCCTCGGCGAAAGCGTTTATCGAGCAGACCCCCCTCGCCCGCATCACCACCGTCGACGACTGCGCCGACGTCACCCTCGCCGTCGCGAGCGACCTCTTCGGCGACATCACCGGTCAGGTCATCCCGGTCGAAGGCGGCAACCACCTCCTCCGCCTGCCGTAGGAAAGCGCCGCGCTGACGCGCGGCTGAGTGGAGCGGCGGGCTCCCGCCCGCCTGAGAAGAGCGCTCGCGGCTGCGCCGCTTGCTGAGGAAAGCGGCGGCTTCGCCGCCTGAGTGGGAGATGGCGCCCGACTGTGCCCCGGGCCTACTCAGCGAGCAGAGCGAGCGCTCCACTCAGCGAGCCAAGCGAGCGCCCTACTCCGTCAGCCAGCCGCCGTCGACGTTCAGGTAGATGCCGTTGATGTAGTCCGCCAGCGGCGAGCACACGAACGCCACTGCGTTCCCGATCTCCTCCGGCTTCGCCCAGCGACCCGCCGGGATGCGCGCGATACGGTTCGCCACCGCGTCCGCGAGCCCGTTGCCCGTGAGCTGGATGGTCGCGTTCGGGTCGAGGGGGGGTGGGTCTCCCGGGTTCACCCAGGTCGCGCCGGGGGCCACCGCGTTCACCGTGATGCCGGTGCGCCCCAGCTCCAGCGCCAGGGCCCGCGTGATCTGCAGCACCGCCGCTTTCGAGCCGTCGTAGGTCACGCCCACGCCCGGCGAAACCGCCTGTGTCGAGGCGATGTTGACGATGCGTCCGCCGTTCCCGGCTGCCAGCATCACCCGCGCCGCCGCCTGGCACCCGTAGAACACGCCGTCGACGTTCACAGACCAGAGCACGCGCCACATCTCTGGCGTGATGTCGGCGATGCCCCCGCCGTACTCGCGGTAGACGCCCGCGTTGTTCACGAGGATGTCGAGGCTGCCGTGGTCGGCGACGATCTGATCGATGGCCGCGTCGAAGGCGTCCTGGTCCGTCACATCCAGCGGCAGCGCCGCCGCGCCCAGCTCGGCCGCAGTCGCCGCCGTCGTGTCCGGGTTCAGGTCTGAGACGACGACCGTCGCCCCACACTCGCTGAGCACCGTCGCGATGCCCTTGCCGATGCCCTGTCCGCTCCCGGTGACCAGCGCCACCTTGCCCTGGAGGTCGATCTCCTTCGCCATGTCCGTGTCCTTTCGCTGTGCGGTTTGCCGTTCTTGGTCGGCGAATCCTACGCCGAGATGGTGCGCTCTTCCGACCACTTCCCCTCGAGATTGCGCTCGACGATCTTCCACTCGCCCTCGCGCCGCTCGAAGCGGTCGATGTACGTCCCGCCCATGACCCAGATCGTGCCCTCGGCGGAGACGTGGCTCGCCTGTACGTAGGTGCATGCCGAGGCCCGGTCGCCGTCGAGCGTGATGTCGTAGTTCCCCAGCAGGTGCTGCGTGTGGGCGTACCGCGAGAGCACGCCCTCGGCGTAAGTCGCCGCCTCGTCGGGCGTGAGTGCCTCCCCGTAGTGCACGACTGCGTCGTCGCTGAAGCACGTCCGGAAGCGCTCGTAGTCCTTTGCGTCCAGCGACGTCGCGTAGCGGTCGATGACCGCGACGATCGCCTGCCGGTCGGCGAGCTGCTCCGCGCTCAGGTCCAAGCCTGCGTCCTCTCAAGGGGCTCCGACCCCAGCGTCGCCGGCCAGAGCTCGAACAGCTCGTCGATGTCGATGAACGGGTCGTCGAAACGCAGCAGGCGTTCCCGCTCCGGCTCGCTGTAGAGCGTGATGACGTGCCCTCGGGCACCGAAGGTTTGCCCGTTCGCCGCCGCCCCCGCGTCGGACGCCAGCCACACCGCGATCGGCGCCACGTTCCTGGGGTCGCCGACCGTCCCCGCTGCGGAAGCGCTGGGCGGCGGGCCCTCGCCCTGCCGCCCCAGGCCGCGGTCGGTCATGCGCGTCGAGGCCCCTGGCGCGATGCAGTTGCTGGTCACGCCGTAGCGGCTCAGGCCGCGCGCATTGGAGCGCATCAGGCCGAGCTTGCCGGCGTGCGCCGCCGAGTAGTTTGGTTGCCCGCTGCTTCCGCGAATCCCCGCGTCTGAGGTGAAGTAGATGATGCGGCCGCCCTGCCGCTCCTGGCGCCAGTGGATCGCTGCGAACTTCGTCGGCGCGAAGCACCCCTTCAGGTGCGACTTGATCGACCCGTCCCACTCGTCCTCGGTCATGTTGAAGATCATTCGCTCGCGCAGGATGCCGTGGGCGCAGCAGAGGATGTCGAGCTTCCCCCAGCGCTCGAGGGCCGTCCGCACGAGCCCCTCCGCCACGTCCATCTCCGACACGTCCCCTACCGCCGCAACCGCCTCCCCGCCCGCCGCCGTGATCTCGTCGACGACGGCGTTGACGCGGCTCGCGTCCATCCCCATCCGCCCCTCCACGTCCGCACCCGTATCCGCCACGATCACCTTTGCGCCGTTCTCCGCGTACAGCTTGGAGACCCAGCTGCCGATGCCGCCGGCCCCACCCGTCACGATTGCGGTCTTGCCTTCCAGGTGCTTCGCCATCGCTTCTCCCCTTCCGTCTACGGGAACGCCGGCTCGGGCGGCGCCAGGTCGTGGACCGCCAGCGTGCGCGGCATTTGCTCGAACAGCTCGTCGATGTCCCAGAACGGCGACTGCGAGAAGATCGACTGGTCCCGGAACGGCTCTCGCCAGATCGTGAACTCGTGCCCGGTGGTGCCGACCACGCGACCCGTCACGCTCCCGCCCTCGTCCGACGCCAGGTAGACGATCGCGGGCACCACGTTCTTCGGGTCCATCTTCGTGCCCGCCGCCGAGAGGCTCGGCGCCGGTCCCTCGCGGTCGACGCTCCGGCCGCGGTCGGTCATGCGCGTCGAGGCCGCCGGCGCGATGCAGTTCGCGGTCACGCCGTAGCGGCTCAGCGCCTGCGCGCACGAGAGCATCAGTCCGACTTTCCCCTGCTGCGCCGCCGAGTAGTTCGGCTGCCCCGCCTCCCCCCGTTGGCCCGCCCCCGAGGTGAAGTAGATGATGCGCCCGCCCTGCCGCTCCTGCCGCCAGTAGATGGAAGCGAACTTAGTCGGCGCGAAGCACCCCTTCAGGTGCGACTTCACCGAGTCGTCCCACTCCTCCTCGTTCATGTTGAAGATCATTCGCTCGCGCAGGATGCCGTGCGCGCAGACGAGGATGTCGAGCTTGCCCCAGCGCTCCAGGGCGGTGCGAACCAGCCCCTCCGCCACGTCCATCTCCGACACGTCGCCGATGGCCGCCACGGCCTCCCCGCCTGCCGCCGTGATCTCGTCGACGACGGCGTTGACGCGCGTCGGGTCGACGCCCATCCGCCCCTCCACGTCCGCCCCCGTGTCGGCCACGATGACCTTTGCGCCCTGCTCCGCGAATATCCGGCAGATCCAGGAGCCCATGCCCCCGGCCCCGCCCGTCACGATTGCCGTTTTGCCTTCCAGGTGCTTCGCCATAGCGCGCGCAGCCTAGGTGTGCCGCGCAGGCGCGTCAACGCAGGGCGTCGCCAGGACTATGCGACCACCTTGCAGCGGATCGCGGACCAGTCGTCGTCGACTGCTACCTGCGCGACCGTCTGCAGACCCACCGTCAGTGCGTAGCGGCGGATGTCGTCCCGATTGATGTCGGCGCTGAGGTGTTTCGAGGTGCCCTTCGGGTACGCGATCCAGAGCTTGCCGTCTGGTTTGAGGAGCGCCTTCAGGCGCGGCGCCTCCGCTTCCAGAGCCGCCCGAGTGCTCACAAACACCTGGATGACGTCGAATGTCCCTTCGGGTGCTTCCCACACCTCCATGCTCTCGGGCGCCGCGAGCACGGTGGCGTAGCCGTCCGGTGCGCCCACGAGCAGCAGGCGCTCGCCTGCTCGCAGGTGCATGCGCTCCGCCAGGGGCTTCGTCGGCATCGCTCGAATCCTACGGGAGTGGTGCGCACCCGCCCCCTATCATGATTGCGATGCCCCGCCTCGCCCTCCCCCGCCTGCGACGCAGCGACTTCGGCTTCCTCGCTCTGGCCGCTGTCATCGTGGGCGGCGACCTGCTGACAAAGTGGCTCATTCGCAACGGGCTCGATCGCGGGGATGCCTGGCCCGACCCCGACTGGAACGTCCGCATCGTGCACTTCACGAACACCGGCGCCGCCTTCGGCATCCTCGAGGGGGCGGGACCGCTGCTCGTCGTCGCGGGCGTCGTTGGCGTGGCCCTCATCCTCGTCTACCTCTTCAATCCCGGCATGGCGAGCCCCCTTGTCCGGGCTGGACTCGCGCTCATGCTGGGGGGCGCCATCGGGAACCTCATCGACCGTGTCGGCGACGGCAAGGTCACCGACTTCATCAAGTTCCCCGAGTGGCCCGCCTTTAACGTCGCCGACTCCGCTATTACGATCGGTGCGGTGATCCTCGTATGGGCGTTCGTGACTCAGACGCAGACGGGCCAGGAAGACGGCGACAGCTCCTCGTGACCGAGGAGGGCCGCCTCGATGCCGTTCTCGCCGCCGCCTTTCCCGACCTCAGCCGCGCCCGCGTGCAGCGCCTCATCGCCAACGAACACGTCCTCGTCGACGGCGCCCCCGCCCGCAAGTCGACGTACGTCCACGAGGGCGACGAGGTCGCCGTCACCCTCCCCGACACACCCCGCGAGGCCATCCCCAGTGGCCTCTCCCTCCCCGTCCTGTACGAGGACGGTCACGTCCTCGCCATCGACAAGCCCGCGGGCCTCCTGGTGCACGACGCCCCCGCCGAGCCCTGCGCCCCCAACGTTGCTGCCTGGTTCGTCGAGCACTATCCGAGCGGAGCCGCCGCCTTCGACGTCGAACGTCCCGGCATCGTTCACCGCCTCGACAAGCACACCAGCGGCGTGCTCCTTCTCGCGAAGACTCCCCCCGCCCAGACCGCCCTCAGCGCCGCCTTCGAGGCCCGCGAGACGCACAAGGAGTACCTCGCCCTCTGCGACGGCATCCCCCAGCGCGATCGCGCCGTCATCGACGCCGACATCGCCCGCAGCCACGCCGATCGCCGCCGCATGGCCGTCGCGTCCGACGGCCGCAGCGCCCAGACCGAGTACGAGGTCCTCGCTGCCGCTCGCGAACGCTCGCTGGTCCTGGCGAAGCCCCTCACCGGCCGCACCCACCAGATCCGCGTCCACCTCGCCGCCATCGGCGCCCCCGTCGCCGGCGACGAGCTGTATGGCCGCGGCCCCGGCCCGCGCCACCTCCTCCATGCCTGGCGACTGACCGTCCCCCACCCGGCGGGCGGCGAGCTCACCGTGACCGCGCCCCTCCCTCCCGACATGCTCGCCGCCATCGACGACGCCGGCTTTGGGGCACAGGCCGCCCCCTACGCCGAGTCCGTCGACCCCACCCGCACGGAGGCGCCCGCATGACCGGCTCCGTGCGCACCCGCTTCGCCCCCAGCCCCACCGGCGAGCTGCACATCGGCGGCCTGCGCACGGCCCTTTTCGGGTGGGCCTTCGTCCAGGCGAACGGCGGCCAGTTCGTCCTCCGCATCGAGGACACGGACCAGAGCCGCTACGTCGAGGGCTCGGTCGAGAACATCTACGAGGGTCTCCGCTGGCTTGGCATCGAGTGGGACGAGGGCCCGGACGTCGGCGGCCCGCACGGCCCCTACGTCCAGTCGGAGCGCCTCGAGAAGTACCACGCCGTCGCCGATGAGTTGCGCGCATGCGGTCGTGCGTATCGCTGCTTCTGCACCGCCGAGCGACTCGCCCAGCTGCGCAAGGACCAGCAGAGGGACGGCCTCGCTCCCGGGTACGACGGGCGCTGCCGCGGCCTCGACCCCGTAGAAGCCGAGGAGCGGGCCCGCACCGAGCCCTCAGTCCTGCGTTTCCGCATGGACCGGACGGGCACGACCACCTTCCCGGACCTCATCCGGGGCGACGTCACCTTCCAGAACTCCCTCCAGGATGACTTCGTCCTCCTCAAGACCGACGGCTACCCCACCTACCACCTGGCCATGCTCGTCGACGACCACGACATGGAGATCACGCACGTCATTCGCGGCGAGGAGTGGCTGGCGAGCGGCCCCCGCCACCTCCAGCTCTACGAGGCGATGGACTGGCAGCCGCCCCGGTTCGCCCACCTCCCCGTCCTCGTCGACCGCGACGGACGCAAGCTCTCCAAGCGCTCGGGTGACGTGGCCGCGCTCGACTACCGCGACAACGGCTACCTCCCCGAGGCGACCCTCAACTTTCTCGCCTTCCTCGGCTGGTCCCTCGACGACCACACCACCCACATCACCCCCGAGGAGTTGACCCGCGTCTTCTCCCTCGACCGCGTGGTCTCCAACCCCGCCTTCTTCGATGTCGAGCGCCTCGACGCGCTCAACGGCCACTACATCCGCTCCCTTGACCCCGCCGCCTGGCGCAACCTCGTTGCCGACTGGCTCGATCGCGGCCTCCCCGCCGACATCCCTCGCCCCCTCGATGCTGACCTTGTGACAGCTGCCGCGCCCCTCCTCCAGGAGCGCGTCGCCCGCCTCGATGAGGTCGCCGGGCTCTCGCGCTTCCTCTTCGCCGACTTGCCCGACTATCCCCCCGAGCTCCTGACCGAGCGCATCAAGGGCGACACGGAGTTGGCCGCTCGCACCCTCGATGCCGCCATCGATGCCGTTGAAGCCGTCAGCCCCGAGGCCTGGGCGCCGGAGCCGGTCGAAGCGGCCCTGCGGTCGCTCCAGGACACGCTCGACCTGAAGCTGCGGAAGTTCGTTTCCGTCCTCTACGTGGCAATCATGGGCGCCCCGCGCGGCATCCCGCTGTTCGACTCCGTGGCGCTCCTTGGGCGCGACGAGGCGCTCACCCGCCTCCGGTCCGCCCGGGCGAAGCTCGCCTGAGCCCTACCGCAGCGCCACCGTCGCGTCGCGTTTGCGCGGCAGGTTGAACCACGCGTCGTCGCAGAAGGCGAGGTCGTCCTCGCTCAGCGTCAGCTCCGCGCCGCCGACGGAGTCCTCGATCTGCTCCGGTCGGCTCGCTCCCACGATCGCCGACGTGATCCCGTCCTGCGCGATCACCCACCCGATGGCCGCGTGCGTCAGCGACGTGTTGCGCTCGGCGAAGTACGTCCGTAGCCGCTCGACCTCGCGGAACTGCACATCGTCCCAGTAGCGGGCGCGGTAGCGCGGCCCCGCGTTCCCGAGGGTGAAGCGCGTTTGCTCGCGCAGGTCCTCGGTGCCGGTGTACTTCCCGGTCAGCATGCCGCCCGCCAGCGGGTTGTAGGCGATGACGCCCACACCCTCCGACCGGCACAGGGGCAGCAGCTCGTTCTCGATCTCCCGAAAGAGGATGTTGTAGCGAGGCTGGTCGCAGTCGTACCGCGCGATGCCGAGTCGCTCGCTCGCCCCGATCGCCCGAGCCAGTTGCCAGGCCTGGTAGTTCGAGCATCCGATGTAGCGCACCTTTCCCCAGCGCACGAGGTCATCGAGCGCCTTCAGCGTCTCCTCGATGGGTGTGCTCTCGTCGGGGAAGTGAGTCTGGTACAGGTCGATGTAGTCCGTGCCCAGCCGCTTCAGGCTCGCGTCGACGGCGCCCAGGATGTGCTGGCGCGAGAGTCCGCGGTCGTTCGGTCCCGACCCCGTCGCCCCCCACGCCTTCGTCGCCAGCACGACCTTGTCGCGGGGCATCGTCGCGAGCCACTTCCCTACGATCGTCTCGGTGGCGCCCGTCTCCTCGCTCCCCATCGGGTAGGCGTCGGCCGTATCGAGGAAGTTCACACCCGCGTCCCAGGCGGCGCCCATGATGCGCAGGGCCGCCTGCTCCTCGGTCTGGAACCCGAACGTCATCGTCCCCAGGCAGATCGTCGAGACGCGCAGGCCTGTGCGTCCCATCCTTCGGTACTCCATCGTGTCTCTCCTTGCCGTGCCCCTACGAACGGAGGTGCGGTTCCAGCAGCTCGACGTAGAAGCTTGCCCACTCGGGCCGCAGGTGGGTGCCATCTTTCCACAGCACCTCGGGACGCTCCTCGATCGCTGCCCGCCAGTCGACCAGGAACGCGCCCTCGTGCCGCTCGACGCCCTCGCGGATGACCTCGTTGTTCCCCTGCTCCCACGAGCGACTCACGCGCAACGTCAGGAACACGACGCGCCGCTCCGGCCCTACGACCTCCATGATCTGGTCGAATTGTTTGGCAGTGAACGTGCCGTTGTTGCCGAGGTGCAGCAGCACGACCTCCCCGAGCTGGCCGTTCGCCTTTCGCTCGTTCAGCAACCTGATCGCCTGCGAGACCTGCCGCCCCACGGAAGCGTCGAGGTCGATGCCCGGGATGTCTTCGGCCAGCTGGTGCGCGGCCCCGAGCATCACCGAGTCGCCAATCGCTGTGACACGTACGTTGATGGAGTCGCCTGCCACAACCCGACCGGCCGGTTCCGGTCCTCCTGCCTCGGGCGCTGTTCGCTTTGGCGCCAGCACGTCCGACTGGAAGGCGTCCGTCATCGCGGACAGCGATGCCGCCTGCTCGGCGGCCGCTGGCACGGCCGGGTCGTGAGCCGCCACGGCCAGGACCAGTGGGTCTCCGGCGGCCGCCGCAGCGACTGAACCGGTCTCCCCCGCCTGCGACGCGGGCAAGTCGAACAGCGCGGGTGGCGAACCATTTCGCGGGCCCTGCAGTGACACCACCCGGTACGGATCCTCCGTCCTCGCTGAGGCTGCTTCCGTTGCCACGGCATCCGTATTCACCAGCCGTAGGCGCACAAAGGCGAAGTACGGGGGCTCCTCCTCGGCAGGCGTCAGCGTCATGAAGATCGCGACCACGGCCACGCCGGCCGCCGTCGCCGTACCCGCCAGCGCCAGCGTTCCCCGCCGCCATTGCGGCGTCGCGGCGCCTTCCCAGAGCTGCTTCCACAGTCGTCCCAGCGCGCCCTCGCGGATCGGCTTCTCCACCCAGCGGTACGACCCCTCCGCCAGCGCCAGCGTGATCGCGACCTGCACGGCGAAGAGCGGCACGCCGTCGAACGGCACGTCGACGCCGGGGCGAGTCAGGACCATCACCGGCCAGTGCCAGAGGTAGATGCCGTACGAACGCACCCCCACCCAGCGCAGGACCGGCGTTCCCAGCCCCTGGGTCAGGGGGGAACGTTCGTGCGTCGCCGCCACGATCAGGGCAGCGGTCGCGACACCCACCAGCGCGAAGCCGCCCTGGTACAGGAACGGCGTGCTTCCGTCGGCCAGCAACGTGAGTCCGACGAGCGTTCCCAGGCCGGCGATCCCGGCTAGCGTGAGCGCTGACATTCCCGCCAGCGCCCGCAGGCCGCTCTCGCCGTCGCTCTGCCGCGCGCTCCAGACAAACGCCAGCGCTGCCCCAATGAGAAGGCCGGAGGCGCGAGTGTCGGTTCCGTAGTAGATGCGCGTGACCGCGCTCCCCGGCTCGTACAGCGCCGCCATCGCGATCGCGGAGGCGGCCGCCCCGCCGAGGATCAGGGCCAGCGTGAGCCGGTTCCGCAGCAGCGCCAGTCCCCCCGCCATCAGCAGGGGCCACACGACGTAGAACTGCTCCTCCACCGCCAGCGACCAGAGATGGCGCAGCAGTGAGGGGCGCTCCCACGAATCGAAGTACGTCTCGCCCGCGACGATCAGGTCCCAGTTCGTGACGTAGGCGAGGGCCGCCGCGATGTCGCGTCGAAGCCCGGCCGCTTCACCCGACTCGAAGATGACCGTGTAGGCCGCTACCGCGAACAGCAGCAGGAACAGCGCCGGCAGCAGCCGTCGCGCTCGCCGCATCCAGAACGCCCCCAGCGCGATCCGCCCGCTGCTCTCGCGTTCGGCCAGCAGCGCCCGCGTGATGATGTACCCGCTGATGACGAAGAAGACCTCTACGCCCAGAAACCCGCCCGGCGTGATGCCCAGCGCCGAGTGGAAGAGCACGACCGCGATCACGGCAAGCGCCCGCATCCCGTCGAGGCCCGGCAGGTAACGCTGCTGGGGAGGGGCGGGTGGGACCGGGGAGAGCGGTCTCTGACGGGCGGGCGTCGGCCCCGGACGGGTTTCCGGGGCGGCCAACCCGTGCTGGATGGCCAATAGCGGCAATAGAGACAAGGCTGCGAAGGATACGTCAACGTCCTCTTAGGTGCGCCCGCAGTCTCTCCGTCCGCTACCCTCGTGGGCGGAGGTGGTCTTGACCGCAGCAGGAACTCGCGAGTGGCGAATCGTGGCCTTCCTCGACCACGAGGACGACCCCGCGACCATGGCCAACCCCGTCCACAGCACCGATTTCGCCCGCGAGCTCGGCTTCGCCGGACCGCTCGTCGCGGGCGCGACCGTCTGGGGCTGGAGTGTGCCTGCCATTCTCGAAACGCTCGGCGACATATGGCTCGACAGGAGTTGGGCGCGCTTCCGCTTCCGGCAGCCCGTCTATCCCGGTGACGAAGTCCGTATCACGCTTTCCCCCGGCGAAGGTGGCGCCTTCGCCCTCCGCATGATCAATCCCGCGGGTGTCGACTGCGTCGCGGGGGAAGTGGGCCTCGGCGCCAACGCTGTGCTCGCCGAGTTCGACGCCGCGGAACGCATGGACCCTGCCCCCAGCCCGGACCCGCAGCCCGAGCTGCGCGTCGACCCCGCCCTCGTTGGCGCCGACTGGACGCCCATGGCCGTCGACGCCTCCCACGAGACCCTGCGTGCCTACATGCAGCTCAGCCACCGCTCCGACGATCCGCGTTTCGCCGGCGATGCGGCCCGCCTCCACCCGGCCTGGCTGGTGGCGCGCGCGGAGGCCCTCATGCGCCACAATTTCGCCATCTCCAGCTCCATCCACACCCGCAGCGAGGTCGAATTCCTCGCGCCCGCCCCCGTCGGCGGCGAAGTCGTCACGGCCGGGCGCTGCGTCGCCGTCTACGAACGCAAGGGCCGCCCCATCGTTGAGTTCGACTGCCTCGTGCGGGGCCCCGACGGCCGCGAACTCGCCCGCATGCGCCACACCACCATCTTCGACGCTACGGCAGGTGTTTCATGATCGACTCGATCGGCGGTTTCCTTCGCTACTTCGACGGCGTCCATCGCCGCGCATTGCGCGATGTTGCCTCTCTGCCTCCCGAAGCCGCTTCCTGGAAGCCCCCCGCCGGCGAGGGCGAAGCCGCCTGGGATGTCCCCGACCTCGTGGCCCACATCGCTCGCTCCCGCGGCTTCTTCGTGGGCGTCTACCACGACGAGGGCTGGATCATGCCCCCCGCCCCCGACACCTCCTCCCCCGAACTGTGGGCGGCCGCTCTCGAGGAGAGCGCCGCCGCCCTCCAGGAGCGTCTCCAGGACACGCCCGACGAGTGGCTCCAGCGCCGCGTGCCCTTGATCGAGGGCGACGCCACGCTCGCCGGCTGGCGCGTCCTCATGATGCTGGTCGAACACGAGGTCCATCACCGTAGCCAGATCGATACCTACGCCGGACTGAACGGGTGGTCTCCCCCCGACATCTTTGGGATGAGCGCCGAGGGCCTCGCCGATCGTGAGGACGCCCAGCGCCGGCGCCTCGCCGAACGCGGCGGTTAGCCCGCCGAATCGCGCTTCCCGTTTCCGCCCCGTAGGCTGCGCGCGGAGGGTGCGATATGAGCGTGATGGATGACTTCCGGATGGACGGCCACGTTGGCGTGATCACCGGCGGCGGCCGCGGAATCGGCGAGGGGATCGCCTTCGCCATGGCCGATGCCGGCGCCGATGTCGTCGTCGCCGCCCGCCGCGAGAACGACCTTGCCCGCGTCGTCGAGGGCGTCGAGGCGCGCGGGGGACGCGGCCTCGCCGTTCCCACCGACGTGCTCGACCGGGCCGCCATCGATCGCCTTGTCGCCGCCACCGTCGAGGCCTTCGGCAAGATCACCGTCTGGGTGAACAACGCCGGCGGCAGCCAGGACAGCGCCGTACGCGACCTCGCGGAGACCCCCGACGAGTACTGGGACGAGATGATCGAGTTCAACCTCACCTCCGCCTTCCTCGGCATCCGCGCCGCCCTCCCCCACATGCCCGACGGGTCGAGCATCGTCAACATCGTTTCCGGTGCCGCCCTCAACGCCGCCCCCCACACGGGCGTCTACGGGGCGGCCAAGGCCGGCGTCGTGAACATGACCATGACCCTCTCGCGCGAGCTCGCCGAGCGGCGCATCCGCGTCAACGGCATCGCGCCGGGCCCAATCTTCACCGAGCAGTTCGCCGCCATGTTCCCCATGACCGAGGAGGAGCAGGAGGCCTACGGCAACCGGCTCCCCACCGGCCGCATGGGCAGGCCCAGCGACATCGGTGCGGGTGTCGTCTACCTCGCCTCCGAGGCCGGTTCCTGGATCACCGGCCAGACCATCGCCATCAACGGCGGGCACGTGCCCGGCTCCATCGCCGTCGTCCATCGCGGCGAATAGCCGCCCCAACACCCACTCAGGAGGAAGAACCAATGAGTATCACCAAGCAGGAACTCGTCGAAGGCATCCGCTTCGCCGGACGCCGCGCCGCGGCCGCCCTCGAGCATGTCCCCGACTTCGACCGCCAGCTCGCCCAGGAGTGGACCACCGCCGACGCCTTCCGGCACATCGCCGCCGGTGCGGGCTCCCTCGAGGGCTTCTACGGTGGCCTCAGCACGGGCGCATTCGAGTCGTTCAGCAATGACGATGCCGCTGCCGGCAACGCCCGCACGATCGAGCGCATGGCCGAGGTCTCCCGCGAGGAGCTCGGGACCATGATTCTCGAAGGCTCCGAGACCTCGGCCGCCTTCGCCGAGACGCTCGACGAGGACGATCTCGCCACGGTGGTCACCCTCGGCGACTACCGCATGCCCAAGGCCGAGCTCGTCGCCCAGATCTGGATCCATCACCCCATCCACCACGCCTACGAGGCGAGCCAGCGCTGGCCCCTGTAGGGGGACTCGCTAGGGGTTGAGCACGCGGTCCAGGTCGACCTGCTCGAGGCGGGCGCGCAGGCGTCTGACCCACGCCCCCGCCATCTCCGCGCCGCGGCCCTCGCTTGCCCCCACGTCCAGGATCGTGAGCAGGCCCAGTGTCTGCGCGGTGGCGAGGAGCCCCATCCGGTAGTGCCGTTCGAACGCCTCGAACGGGTAGCCACTCACACCGTGCGCTTCCAGCTCCGCGTGGTAGCCGTGCAGGAGATCGGATTCGTCGTCGTCGGTCAGGCCGTCGCTCGACCCGGAGAGGAACCAGGCCACGTCGTACGCTGCCGGTCCGCGGCGGATCGCCTGCCAGTCGAAGAACACCGGTTCGCCGTCGCGAAACACGAGGTTGTCCAGACGCAAGTCGCCGTGGACGAGCGTTTCCGGGGCTTCCTCCTGCATCCGGTCGATCGTCTCGACCCCGTGCTCGCTTACCCACGCGACGAGGCGCTCGAACTCCTCGTCGAAGAGGTCGGGGTGCCGTTCCCGGAATGAGTCCCGCCCCTCAAGGAACAGGCTCTGGCGGATGCGGGAGTCCCCTGCGAAGGGCACGAGCCAGTAGCGGCCGTCGAGATGTGGGCTCTCCCAGAACGAGGCGTGCATCTTCGCGATCAACGTGAGCACGGTCGCGCATGCCGACGGATCCGTGCCGGCAAGCTGGTCGCCCGACCGGGCATCCCCCAGGTCCTCGAGCAGCAGGAGATAGCGCCGCTTTCGGCGTCCCGCCGACCAGAGGGCCACGCGCGTCACCCGCGGCAGGAGCGGCTGCGGAAGGCGGTTGGCCAGCCGCATCGTCCCCTTCTGGCGGTCGGAGACGGCGTGGCGATCGAAGTCGCTGTAGTACACGCCGGGCAGCGCCACCGGCACATCACCCGCGAGCTCTTCGTAAAAGCAGCTCTCCCGCTCGTACACCCCCACGAGTTCTCCGAACGCCCGGTTCTCGAGCCGCGGCATCTTCGCGACCACGCTTGCTGGACCTTCCCCGCCCTCGTACGACAGGCGCAGCCGCACGATGTCCCCCATGAACCCCTCGCCCTCGCCGAGGATCTCGCGTTCCGCGGAGGTGATCGCGACCGCCGGCGCGAGGTGCCCCCCCTCGTGCAGGGTGGCGGTCAGCCACTCCGGGGTCAGGTCCTCGATCCGCTCGGGGATGAAGCGGTCCATGCTTCCTGCCTACGCCGGCGCCCCGTCCAGCAGCCGGTCGAAGTCGATGCGCGACACGCGTGCGCCCAGCCGCTCGTGCCATGCCTCCATCAGCCGTACGCCCCGGCCCTCGCCCATGTCCATCATGTCCGTGGCCGTGAGCGTCTGCATGGCCGTCAGCAGGCCCAGGTGGTAGTGCCGCATCAGCGCCTCGAAGGAATAGTCGCGGATGCCCAGCTCCTCGAGCGTGGCGAAGTACCCGTGGAGCAGCTCGGCCTCATCCTCCGCTGTCAGGTCTGGACACGCCCCCGAGAGGAAGTAGGCAACGTCGTAGGCCGCCGGCCCCCGCCGCACGAGCTGCCAGTCGAATACGAGGGGCTCGCCGTCCCGGAAGGCGAGGTTGTCCAGCCGCAGGTCGCAGTGCACCAGCGTGACCGGGGCGCCCCGCTGGAGACTCCGGGCAGCGTCTTCGCCGTGTTCCAGCGTCCACGCGAGCGCCCGCGCGAATCCTTCGTCGATGAGGTGGCTGGACCGCTCCTGGAAGGCCGGCTGCGAAGTCCGAAAGAGCCCGTGCCGGATGCGTGCGTCGATGCTGAGCGGGATCAGCCAGAACCGGTTTTCCACCACCGGGCTGTTCCAGTAGGCGGCGTGCATCCGCGCGATCGCGGAGAGCACCGCTGCGCAACGCTCCGGCGAAACCCCCGTGAGTTGGTCTCCCGGCTCCGCGTCCCCGATGTCCTCCAACAGCAGGATGTAGCGCCGCTTCTTCCGCGCTGCGACCCACATTCCCATCCGGGTCGTGAGGCCCGACAGGAACCGCGGGGTGCGGTCTGCCAGCTTCAGCACCGCCTCCTGCCGTTCCGATGTCGCGTCCCGATCGAAATCGCCGTAGTACATCCGCGGCGTTGAGAGCGGCAGGTCGGCGGCCATCTCGTCGTAAAAGCAGCTCTCGCGCTCGTAGGCGCCCAGCAGCTCCCCCATCGCCCGATTCGCCAGCTTCGGGAGCTTGGCGATGACCGTCGCCGGCCCCTCCCCTCCCTCGTAGGCGAGCGTCAGCCGGGCGATGTCGCCCAGGAAGCCCGCGCCCTCCCCGAGGATCTCGCGCTCGGCCGAGGTCACGGTCGTCGTCGGGGTCAGCTCCCCCGACTCGCGCAGGGCAGCCGTCAGCCACTCCGGCGTGAGGTCGTCCAGGCGTTCCGGGATCGATAGTGCCAAGGCGTGCCCTCCGCGGCTGCTGACCGGGCAGCTTACCCGCCAACGCCGGTTGGCGTGGCGTTTGCGCGACCGGCCCCGTACGATCCTGACTCCCGCAACCGCGAATCCCCCCGCTTGTCCCAGCGTTGCCAGGAGCCCGCATGAAGATTCTCGATGGCGTCTACCAGCTTCTTACGCCCTTCCCCCAGTACAAGTACGAGGAGGCGAAGAAGCTCCGGGTGGAGCTTGAGCGCACGCCCCGCGTCATCAAGGGCCTGCCCTACGTCATGCCCTACCTGATCAAGCACGGGTCGGACACGATGCTCGTGGACTGCGGCTGGAACACCGACGTCGCCTACGCCGCCCTTGAGGAGGGCATGGGTGAGGTCGGCAGCCACCCCTCCGAGATCACGCAGCTCGTCATCACCCACGTCCACCCCGACCACTACGGCATGTCCGGCCGCCTCAAGCAGGTCTCCGACTGCGAGGTCATCATGCACGAGCGCGAGGCCGACTTCATCGCCTCGCGCTACTACGCCCCTCGCGGCCTCACCGACGAGATGCAGAAGTACATGGGCCAGCACGGCGTGCCCGAGATGAGGGCCCCCGAGATGTCTCGCGGCTCCATGGACATGCTCGACAAGGTCCAGCCCGCCGCTCCCGACTACAAGGTCCACGGTGGCGAGACACTGAGCGCCGGCGACTTTCACTTCGAGGTCGTCTGGACGCCCGGCCACGCTCCCGGCCACATCTGCCTCTACGAGCCCAACCGCAAGCTGCTCTTCAGTGGCGATCACATCCTCCCCACCATCACCCCCAACGTCTCGATGCACTCCCAGACCTCCGGCGACCCCCTCGGCGACTACATCCGCTCCCTCGACATCGTCGCCAAGCTCGATGTTGACCACGTCCTCCCGGCGCACGAGTTCGACATCAAGGAGCTCAAGCGCCGCGTCAACGAGATCCATGACCACCACCGCGAACGCCTCGACGAGATGCTGCGCTGCGTCGACGCGGGCGCCACCGCCTGGGACGTCGCCGGCCGCGTCAAGTGGGCCACCGGCACTCTCAACGACTTCGAGCCGTTCATGCAGCGCGCCGCCGTCGGCGAGACCCTCTCGCACCTGGAGCACCTCTTCGAGGAGGGCCGTCTCTCCAAGGTGAAGCGCGACGGCAAGCTCCACTGGATTCCGGTCTAGCGAGCGTTCCGCCGAGCGCCAGCGCGCGCTGTCTGGTACGGTTGGCCCGTGGCAAAACAGGAATCCATCGAAGTCGAAGGGCTCGTCACCCAGGCGCTCCCCAACGCCGTCTTCCGCGTCGAGCTGGCCAACGGACACGAAGTGCTCGCCCATGTGAGCGGTCGCGTTCGCCGCTACCGCATCAAGGTGCTCCTCGGCGACCGCGTGCTCGTCGAGCTCTCGCCCTACGACCTCTCCAAGGGCCGCATCACCTACCGCTTCAAGTAGGCGTTCGCCCCAACCACTCCCCTACGCCGGTGGAATCGCTCCCGTCTCCTGCAGACGCGCGAACCACTTGCGGAACATGTCCTCCGTGTCCATGCACTCCGTGAACCCCGCCTGCCGCACCGCGATCGTGCTGTTCAGGATGGGCAGTGGTGGCCGGTTCGGCGCGCCGAGGACCGTGTCTGCGTAGATGAGCGAGTTGTAGCCGCAGTACTCCACAAGGTCGGCGGGCGAGTTCAACCGGTACCGCTCGACCAGCGCCGACCACTCCGCCGCCAGCTTCGGCATCTCCTCCACCAGCGAGACCTGTCGCGCCTCCCCCGCCTCCATCCCGAGCGTCTCCGCGATCGCCGGCCAGACGTTCTCCCACATGAACACGTCGCCGTTCGTCAGGTTGAACGTCCCGCCCCACGCCGCCGGCTCCTCCGTCGCCCACGAGAGGGCGTGCGCCACGAGGTCCGCGTCCACCGCCTCCCGCAGCGTCGGCGCCCCCGGCTTGCCCGGAAAGTCGAGCGGCTTCCCTTCCTCGCGCAGCAGCGCCGCGTAAGCCCCGATCACCGGGATCGGGTTCATGTTGTTCCCCGGCGCATCCCCGTAGATCACTGTCGGACGCCAGGTCGTCAGCTCCCAGCCTCCCTCTGCCTGCTTCGCCCGCAGGTAGTCCTCCTGCTCGAAGTAGAAGTTCGGGTGCTCCCTGCGCGGCTCCCGCTCCCGCAGCGGCACCTTCACGCCCTTCGCCCCGATGCTGGGGTGGTGCAGCCCGTACGCCTTCGTGCCGTGCAGCAGCGACACGTGCTCCAGCCCGGAAGCCGCCCGCGAGAGCGGCTCGAACAGGTTTCGCAGCATGCTGGCGTTCCGCTCGATCACCTCCGGGTCGACCCAGCCCGGCATCAGGCCCGGCACCTCCTGGAGCGCCGCGTACACCAGGTGCGTCACGTTCGACATGGCCCCGAAGACCCGCTCGCACGCCTCCGCGTCCAGCAGGTCGACCGAGAGCAGTTCCGCCTCCTCCGGAAGCCCCGCCGGCACCCGCCGCGAGACCCCGACCGCCTCCCAGCCCGGCAGCGTCCCGAAGTGCCGCACCGCCGCGTACCCCACCAGCCCCGACGCTCCCGCGATCAGCACCCGCTTCGCCATGCTGCTACCTCCCAAGGCGCCTCACGGCGCCGCGGCGCACAGGATACCGAGCCCCCGCGCCCCCGTTGCGAGGCCCTTCCTGTGGGCGCACACTGGCCCCGCTACCAGTCGGAGGCTCCCAATGACCTCTCCTAACGTCCTCCTCGCCACGAAAGGCCACCCGTTCCAGCGCGAACCCTTCTTCTCCATGTTCGACTCGTTCCAGGCCGACGGCGGCATCTCCGCCTGGACGCACGTCGAGCAGCCCGCCGCCCAGGCGTTCTTCAACGCCGAGGCCGCCGCGCCCTACGACGTCATCGTCGACTACTCGATGCCCGGCCGCGGCATCGGTGATGCCGACCCGCCCCAGTCCCTCAAAGACGGGTACCGCTCCCTCCTGGAAGCGGGCAAGGGCATGGTCATGATCCACCACAACATCTGCTCCTGGCCCGCCTGGGAGGAGTACGCCGAGATGGTCGGCGGCCGCTTCTTCTACGACCCCGGCGAGCTTCGCGGCCAGCAGTGGCCCGATTCCGGCTACCTGCTCGCGGTGAATCACAACGTCACCGTCGTCGAGCCCGACCATCCGGTCGTCGAAGGCCTCGACCCCTCCTTCGAGCTGCAGGACGAGCTCTACCTCGCCCCCTACTTCGAGGACAACGTCGTCCCGCTCCTGCGCAGCGACTTCGAGTTCACCTACAAGAACTTCTTCTCGCCCGCCCTCGTCGTCCACGAGCGGCGCATGTACGAGCGTGGCGAATGGAGCCACCCGCCCACCAGCAACATGGTCTCGTGGGCGAAGAACCACTACAACAGCCCGATCGTCTACATCCAGCCGGGCGACGTGCCCACGTCCTATAACAACCCCAACTACCGCAGGCTGCTCTCGAACGCGATCCAGTGGGTCGCCTCCGAGGAGGCGCACGCCTGGGCCCGTGAGCGGAACGCCGCCGCCGTGGCCGGAAGCTAGTACCCCCGCTCGCGCCCGACCACGTTCGCGAGCGGTTCGCCGCGTACATACCGCTGCAGGTTCTCCGCGAAGAACTCGGCCGCCCGGTCGAAGTAGCCGTGGATCGAGCCCGAGCGGTGGGGCGTCACGATTACGTTCGGCATGTCCCAAAAGGGACTGTCCTCCGGCAGCGGCTCGGGGTCGTGCACGTCGAGCGCCGCTCCCGCAATCCGTCCCGCCCTCAGCGCTTCCAGGAGCGCGTCCGTGTCGATCACCGTCGCCCGCGCGATATTCACGATGGACGCCTCTGGCTTCATGAGCGCCAGTTCGTCAGCGCCGATCATGCCGTCCGTGTCCGGCGTCAGTGGAACGCATAGGTTGACGTAATCCGACTCGGCCAGCAGCTGTGGCAGCTCGCTCGACGGCAGCAGCACATCCACGTCCGGGTCGGTGTCACCCGCCTCGGCGCTGCGGCGCGTCGCCACGACCCGCATTCCGAAGGCGCGTGCGCGTATGGCCAGCTCTCGTCCGATCGCTCCCAGCCCCACGACCCCGCACGTCTTCCCCTTCAGTTGCCCCGCGAAGTGGAAGTTCCAGCGATGCTCCACCTGGTCCCGCATCGTCTCGTGCAGGTCCTTCTCCAGCATCACCATCACGCCCATGCAGTACTCCGCGATGGGCACCGCCCCGACGCCGCTCATCGTCGTGATCGTGAAGTCCTTCTTGAGGATGCCCTGCTCGATGAGCTCGTCGAGCCCTGCGGTCAGCACCTGGAACCACTTCAGGTTGGGCGCGGCCTCATGCACCGCGATCGGGTCCAGGTGGGAGCCGAACAGCACCTCCGCCTGCGCCAGGATGTCGGCCTGCTCGTCCGTCGGCGGTGGGCGGAACGCGCCCGGTGCGATGCGTTCCGTGGGGTAGTCGAGGATGCGGACCAGCGGGGATGCGCCCTCGATCGTCGCCCGCGTCTGTTCCGTCAACGGGAACGACACCACCACCGGGATTGGCTCCTGCCTCATGCGGCCTCCTGGCTCCGGGCAAGTCTACCCAGCCGCTCCCGCTCGCGTTCCAGCCCCCCGTCCCCGACAATCACGCGGATGCCCGACTCCCGCGACCGTTTCGAGGCCGCCGCCCTGCGCGTCCACACCGCCTCCACCCTCGAGTACTTCGGCATGCCCGCGGCCGATGCCGCCATCGCCGCCGAGGTGCTCGTCGACGCCGACCTGAAGGGCATCGAATCCCACGGCATCGCCCACCTCACCTGGCACGGGGGCTACGTACCCGGCCTGCGCGATGGCCGCGTGAACCCCACGCCCACGGTCCGTGTCCTGCGCGAGACCCCTGCCACCCTCGCCCTCGATGGCGACGGCGGCATGGGCGTCGTCGTTGCCGTCGACGCCATGGACCGCTGCATCGCCCGCGCCGAGGCCACCGGCATCGGCATGGTCACCATCCGCAACGGACGCCACTTCGGCGCCGCCGGCTACTACGCCGAGCGCGCCGCCGCCCGCGGCCTGATCGGCATGGCCAGCTGCAACACGCCCGTGCTCGCCGTCCCTGCCGGGGGCGCCGAGCGCGCGTTCGGCACGAATCCGCTCGCCTTCGCCGCCCCCATCGAGGGCCGCGAGCCCTTCTCCCTCGACATGGCCACGACCGCCGTCGCCGGCGGCAAGCTCGAAATTGCAGGGCGCCAGGGCAAGCGCCTCCCCGCCGGCTGGGCCGTCGATGCCGAGGGCCGCAGCAGCGACGACCCTTCCGCCCTCGGCCAGGGCGGGGCGCTCCTTCCCCTCGGTTCCTCCCTCGAGACCAGCTCCTACAAGGGCTACGGCCTCGGCCTCGTCTCCGACATCCTCTCGGGTGTCCTCTCCGGGGCCGGCTTCGGGATGGTCATGCCGCGCCCTCACATGGGGCAGTGGTTCGCCGCCTGGCGCATCGACGCTTTCCGCGACCCCGCTGAGTTCCAGGCCGAGATGGCCGAGCTCGCCGACCGCATCCACGCCATCGCCCCCGCCCCCGGTGTCGACCGTGTCCGCATCCCGGGCGACAAGGAGGCGGAAGCCCGCGCCGACCGAGAGGCGCACGGCATACCCCTCGACAAGGCCGTCGTCGACCAGCTCCGGGAGCTTGCCGCCGAGACGGGCGTCTCCTTCCCGGATCCCGTGGGGAGTCCCGCATGATCCCCGAGAACGTCCTCGCCGCCCTCCGCCAGCGCTTCGAACTGCTCACCGCCCCCGTCACGATCGACTACTTCCACCAGGGCGAGAGCGGACTGATCGTGCCGGGCGCTGCTCCCCGCACCCCCTGCCCCGCCTGCGGACCGACGAAGGAGACGCTCGAAGACCTTGTCGGCGTCTCGCCGAAGCTCCGCCTGGTCACGCACGAGTTCCACGCCGAACCCCAGCTCGTGGAGAGCTGGAACGTCGAGCGCGTTCCCGCCGTTCTCCTGCGGCGTGGGGCCGGCGCCCCACCCCTGCGCTACTACGGCCTGCCCCAGGGGCTCTTCTTCGAAGTGCTGGTCGAGGTCATCTCCGCCTTCCCCGCGCCACCCTCCCCGCCCGCTGCCCTCGCCGAGGTCCTCGACCGCCTCACCGACACTCTTTCCATCGTCGTGGTGGGCTCCATGCGCCACCCGGCGGGGGCGCAGGCCGTGGCGAGCGCCTACCAGCTCGCCCTCTTCTCGAACAAGGTCGAGGCGACCGTTATCGAGGCCGAGACATTCCCCGAAGTCGTGCAGCAACTCGGGCTGAGTGAGCTTCCCGCCACAGTCGTCGCGGACAAGCACGGCTTCTCGGGCGTCGCCAACACCATGGCCCTCGCCCAGTTCGGCGTCGACGCCCAGCAGTCCGATTCACCCAGACCCCCCCAGGTGGCGCCGGGGTCGGCGGCGGCCATCGGCGGCGCGCCCGGCGCCCCGCCCGTCTCCGCGCCCCAGCCCGCCACCTCCGAGCCGACCACTGTCGACCCCGCCGAGGAAAAGGTCGACGTCGCCATCGTCGGTGGCGGACCCGCGGGCCTGCAGGCGGCCCTGGTGCTCGTCCGCGCCCGGAAATCCGTCGCGTTATTCGATGCGCCTTCCCCCGCCCGCAACGCCGCCTCGCACGGCGTCCACAACTTCATCGGCATCGAGGGCATGCTCCCCGCCGACCTCGCGCGCACCGCCTGGGAGCAGATTGACGCCGTCGGCGGCGCCACCTTGCACCGCGTCGAGGTCGCCAATGTCGAGCGCGACCACGAGGGCGACTTCGTCATTACGACGGCGGAGGGTGACAGGCTCGGCGCCCACCACGTCATCCTCGCCTTCGGCCATCGTGACGCCATCCCCGAAATCCCCGGCTTTGCCGAGTGCTGGGGCGATACCGTCATCTCCTGCCCCTTCTGCGATGGCTACGAACACCGCGATCGCGTCTGGGGCCTGGTCGTGCCCTCGACGGGCGCGAAGGCCACGCCGCCCCTCTTTGCCTACAACTGGACCGACAAGGTGAAGGTTTTCCTTGGCGGTGAGGTCGACCTTCCCGAGGAGATGGCCACCGCCCTCGAAGCCCAGGGTCTCGAGCTCCATCGTGGCGACATCACTGCCATCAACCACGACGACGGCAAGATCGCCAGCGTCACGCTCGCTGGTGGCGAGACCGTGCCCGTCGAGACGCTCCTGTGGAGCCCCGAATCCCTCCCCTCCCCCCTCGTCGAGCGCCTGGCCCGAGGGCTGGGTCTCGCCGTCGACGAGGAGGGGTTCATCGCTGTCAGCCCCTTGCAGCAGACGAATGTCGAGGGCATCTGGGCGGCCGGCGACGCCATCGGCTCGACGATGGCGATGGACGCCGCCCGCTCCGGTGGCGCCGTCGCCGTGCTCATCGTCCAGGGCTGGTTCGAGGAGCCGGGCCACTAGAAAAGGGCGCAACCCTGCCGTCCGCGTTATCCTTGAGCCGTTCGGGCCGCCCCCGCAGGTGGCCGCGCTCTAGGAGTGTGTCGCATGACCCGTGAGCAGTTGGTGGAGATGTCCCGCCGCGAGGTGGAGAACCTTCAGAACAACCGCATCGACCTCGCCGACGAGATCTACAAGATCCCCACCGCGCTCTACCACGACCAGGAGCGCTGGGAGGCCGAGGTCGACCGCATCTTCCGGCGCCTCCCACTGGCCCTCGCCTTCTCCTCCGAGCTGCGGGAGCCCGGTTCCTACCGCTCGATGGAGGTCGCGGGCGTGCCCGTCCTCATCACCCGCGCCGAGGATGGCGAGGCTCGCGCCTTCGTCAACATGTGCAGCCATCGCGGCAACTTCATCGTCGAGGAACCCGAGGTCGGCAAGACCGAGGTCTTCCGCTGCAACTACCACGCCTGGACCTACAACCTCGAGGGCAAGCTCGTTGCTGTCTTCGACGAGGACAACTTCGGCGAACTCGACAAGTCCTGCTTCGGTCTCACCGAGCTCCCCTCCGCCGAGCGCTCCGGCATGATCTGGGTCACCCTCAAGCCTGACTCGGACGTCGATATCGACGCCTTCCTTGCCGGCTACGACTCCGTCCTCGACGACCTCGCCTTCAACGATGCCTACGTCGTCGGCGCCCAGCCGCTCGACGGCCCCAACTGGAAGGTCGCCTACGACGGCTACCGCGACTTCTATCACGTCCCCATCCTCCACCGGAACAGCTTCGGCCCCGACGGCCCCTTCCAGCCGGACTACTACTCCTGGGGCCCGCACGTGCGCGTGATGTCGCCCAAGGGCCACGAGAAGCTCGCCGACACGCCCGAGTCCGAGTGGGGCTACGACGACATGACGGCGGGCGTCTGGACCGTCTTCCCCAACATGTCCATCGCCGGCAGCACGGGCACGGGCTACATGGTCTCGCAGATGTTCCCGGGCAAGACCCCGGGCGAGTCCTTCACCATCCAGAACTTCCTCCGTTTCGAGCCCCCCGAGGAGCAGGATCCGGAGGAGCTGAAGGAGTACATGGACTTCATGGGCCACGTCGTCGGCAACGAGGACTACTACACCGGCTTCCACGTGCAGAAAGCCCTCGCCACCGGCGCCAAGGAGTTCTCCCTCTTCGGCCGCAACGAGGGCGGCGGACAGCTCTTCCACAAGTGGGTCGACGCCCTCGTGGATACGGAGGACGAGGACCTTCCCGAGCTGCTCGAGAAGGGCATCTCCTAGCCCTCGGCCTCAGCGCCAGAACAGAAGGAGCCCCCTCCACGAGGGGGCTCCTTCTTGTTCGGGATTGCGCTCGCGGGCTACTTGCCGCCGGGCGCCCCTGCCTCCTCCGGCTCGACGCCGAAGCCGCCGGGCTCCTCTGAGTCGTCCTCACCCGGGGGACTCTCGCCGCTGGCTTCCGCCATCAAGTCCTCGCGGCTGCGCATGCGGACGCGCGGCATGAGCAGCCCGATGGCGAACCCAACCGCCACGATGCCGACCCCCACGAGGAAGATGCCCGTCACCGAGTCGCTGAGGGCGATCCGCGCCGCGTCGATCACGCTTTCCGAGGCGCCTGGGCTCTGCCGTTCGATCGCCGTTGTGAGCCTTGCAAGCGATTCTTCGCTCAGGAGACGCTGCGGGTCCGACAGGATCTCGCCGAACCGCGGATCCACCGCGTTCTCCAGGTTCGACCTGAAGGTGGTCGCCATCAGCGATCCGAGGATGGCCACCGAGAACGTTCCCCCGATCTGGCGGAAGAAATTGACTGAGGCCGTCCCTACTCCCAGGAATTGGTGGGGCACGGCGTTCTGCACCGCCAGCTGGAACGTCGGCATCCAGAAGCCCATGCCCAGCCCCAGCAGGATCATGTAGCCCCGCGTGGACCAGGCCGAGGAGCCCTGGTCCAGCGTCGAGAGCAGGAAGAAGCCGGTGATCAGTGCGCATCCTCCGAAGATCGCGAGTACTCGCATGTCCCGTCCGCGGCTCAGCAACTGCCCGGTCACGACCGACCCGAATATCATCCCGAACATCATCGGCATCATGACGAGGCCGGAATCCGTCGTTGAGTGGCCCTGGACGCCAACCAGGAATAACGGCAGGAACTGCATCGCGCCGAACATGCCCGCGCCCAGCACCATCGTCGTCAGCACCGAGACGGTGTAGACCCGGTTCCGGAACAGGAAGAGCGGAAGCACGGCCTCCCTGGCCCGCCTCGTCTGCAGCAGGAGAACCACGAGCAACGCCGCTGACACGCTCAGCGAGACGACCACCGGGAGATCGCTCCAGCCGTACTGGTTCCCCGCCCAGGAGAGGCCCAGCAGCAGCGGGACGGTGACGCCCACGATGAGCGCCGCGCCGCCCCAATCGATGATCGCCTTGCCCTGGCCGCGGAACCACGGCATGCCGTAGGTAACCAGCGCCAGTGCCAGCATCGCTACGGGGATGTTGATGTAGAAGATCCAGCGCCAGGAGAGGTGGTCGACGAGCGCCCCTCCGGCCAGCGGTCCAATGATGGTCGCCAGCCCGAACGTCGCCCCGAAGAGTCCCATCCAGCGTCCCCGTTCCCTCGGTGCGAACAGGTCGCCGATGGACGTGAACGAGGTCGTCATGATCAGGCCGGCGCCCACGCCCTGCACCGCCCGGAAGGCGATCAGGTAGATCATGTCCGCCGCTGCGCCGCTCAACCACGAGCCCGCCACGAAGATGACGATGCCCGCCAGGATGAACGGCTTTCTCCCGTACAGGTCCGAGAGTTTCCCGACCACTGGCACCAGCGCCGTCGAGGCCAGCATGTACGAGGTGAACGGCCACACGTAAAGGTCGAGGTTGCCGAGGTCCTCCACGATGGACGGCATCGAGATCGCCACGATCGTCTGGTCCAGCGCCGCCAGGAACATCGTTGAGAGCACGCCCGCCAGCACGAGCACCTTGCGCCGAGTGGGCAGCTCCATCCCGGGCGGCAGTCCGCCGGCTATCTGTTGGCCTCCGCCCATTCCCATCATGACTGTGCCTCCCCGGCGTTCGCTGTGGTCGCCCGTGCGAGGAAGGGGCTGAGCACCGCCTCTGCGGCTGCTCGTGCGTCGCCCCTGGTTTGGAGTGTCATGGCTGCCCACGGGGCGAGGCTGCCCAGGATGAGAGCAGCGGCCACATCGGACTCGATGTCGTCTCGCAGCTCACCGCTCGACCGCGCCCGTTCGTACAGGGCCTGGAAGCGCCGCAGTGGATCGACGGCGCGCATCTCCTTGCGGATCTCCTCGCGCCCGCCGATGAGCGCGGCGTGCACCCAGCCGTATTTCCCGACGACGGTGTGCAGTCGCTCGAGGAGGGCGATCAGGTTTTCCGCGCTGTCCTCGCGGCTCTCGGCTTCGTCAAGGCTTGCCGCCATCTGGCCGACCGCGTCCCGCACGATCGTCTCGATCACCTGGTCCCGGTTCCCGACGCAGCGGTACACCGTGCCGACTCCGACACCCGCCTCGTGGGCGATGTCGGTCAGTTCCGCTTCCAGTCCCCGCTCCGCCATGAGGCGGGTAGCCGCCTCCACGATCTTCCGCTGGTTCGCCAGCGCATCACTTCGCATCGGGGAAACGTAACCGGAATTCCGGTTATACGCAAGCCCTGCACCCCCACGGGACTGGGTGCACCCATCGGGTCACAAGCGGACCGGTCCTAGCCCTCGTCCTCGAGCGCCTTGTCGACCCTCTCAGCTACCTCAGGCGGCACGAATGACGCCCAGACATCGCGGAAGTTGCGGAGATACCAGAGAGCCCCGACATCGGAGTCCTCGTTGTTCTCCTCCATCCACACTTCGGTTGCGACCTGGTCCGCCGCCCTGAAGTCCCAGCTCTCAAGGAATTCGATGACCTCGGGCGCTCGCTCCGGAAGCGAGTTGTTGACCATGATCAGCACCTTCGCCTCCGGATAGGCGCAGGCCTTGGTGGTCGACCAGCACTCGTCCGAGTATGCCGGCTCTTCGAGGATGTACAGGTCCAACGCGACCGAGAGGGGTGTCGGGTGCCACATATACCCGACCCACGCCTCGCCCTTGGAGTAGGCCGCCTCCAGATCGGCGAAGAGCCCCGCGCTCGAACCCGGATTGAGCAGGTGAAGGTGGTCTGTCAGCCCGTACGCCTCTACCTTCGCCGCGTTCACCTGCTCGCAGGCCCAGCCCGGGAGGCAGGTCACGAATCGCGCCTTGCCCTGTGAGTCGGCGGTCACGAACAGGTCCACGTAGTCGGGCAGATCGCTCACCGAGACCAGGCCCGGATTCTCGTCCTTCAGGTACTGCGGAATCACCCAGGCTTCCCAGCCGGTGTCCAGACTCGTCCCCAGTGCGACCAGCGTGCCCTCCTCCACGTCCAGCAGCCACTCCTGCTGCGCCGGCCAGATCTCCATCGTCACGTGGGTATCCCCGTTGACCAGCGCCTGCCAGAGCGACACGGTGTCCCCCGGGACCAACTCGACGGGATACTCGTAGCCGTGCTCGACGATGTACGCCGCGACCCGGGCCTGAATCTCGGCCGAGGGCCAGTTCAGGTCGGAGAAGACGATCGTCTCCTTCTCCTCCGAGTCACCGCCGCAGGCCGCGATGACCAGGGCCAGTCCTGCGGCGATTGCCGCCAGGGTCAGAAGGATCGGTCTCCTTGTCAGCATCATGAAAGGTCTCCCGCCGCGGCCAGAGGACTAAGGGGTGCTACCGCTTTATGTGGGCTATCCTACCCCGCCGCCGGCCCCCATTGACGATTGCTGGCGGCTGGCAAAGGCCTGCGTGATCCGGTCGATGATGATCGCGAGGAACACGATCCCCAGCCCGGCCAGGAACGCGTTCCCCGGCTCGATTCGTCCCAGCCCGCGGTTCACGTCCTCGCCGAGCCCCCCGGCTCCCACCAGCGAAGCGATGACGACCATCGCCAGGGCCATGAGCGTGGTCTGGTTCACCCCTGCCATGATCGTCGGCGCCGCCAGCGGGATCTTGACCTTCAACAGCAACTGAAGCGGCGTCGCCCCGAACGACTCCGCCGCCTCCAGCGTCTCCTCGGGAAGCTGCCGGATGCCCAAATTGGTGAGCCGCACGGCCGGGGGAACGGCGTAGATGAGCGTCGCGATCACCGCGGGTACGTTCCCCAGGCTGAAAAAGGCAATCGCCGGCACCAGGTAGACGAAGCTCGGCATCGTCTGCATCCCGTCGAGGATGGGACGCAGGATTCTGTCGAGTCGGTTGCTCTGCGAGGCCCAGACCCCCAGCGGCACCGCGATAATGATCGAGAGCGTCACGGTGACGGCCATCAGCGCCACCGTCTCCATCGTGCTGTCCCACAGACCGAAGGCTGCCAGCAGGGTCAGCGAAGCCGCGGAAAAGGCGGCGACCCAGTACCCCGCCGCCCGCCAGGCGATGGTCGTGACCGCGAGGATGGTGGCCGGCCACGGAAGCCACAGCAGGAAGTCCTCGATCGCCACCAGCACTTCGATCACCACCCGCCTGATCACGTCAAACAGCACGTCGAGCTCGGTTGTCATCCAGTCGATGACGTTGTCGATCTCGCGACCCACGTCGCGACCTACGTCCGCCGGGAAGTCCCCCGCCCAGTCCCAGTCCCCTGCCCATAGGACGATCGCGAGGATGGCGGGCACCACCAGCCAGCGCAGCCATAGCACCCAGCGAAGCCAGCGCGGCCCCCGGCTCAACCCCGGGAGTTCGAGACGCCGGCGGATCGCCTCCAGCGAGGACGTGTCAGGCGCGACTTCCTCGGGAGGTGCTTCGCTCGTCACGCCGCCCCTCCATTCCCCGCAGTCCCTGCCATCTCTCCATCCGCGACTCCCGCCATCGCCTGCGCCAGCGCGTCGAGCGGGATCTCCCCGACAAGGGCGCCGTCACCGTCGAGGACCGGAATGGGGTGGTCCGAACGCAGCCCGTGCGGGACGAGCTCATCCAGCACCGTCTCCTCGGCGACTGCGCTCTCTTTCTCCAGCGTGAGTGACCCCACCGGCCTGTCCCCTTCATCCAGCGTGTGCCGCAGCAAGAGCAGGTCCGCGCAGCCGGCGTACCGCCCCGCTTCGTCGATCACCAAGGCGTGCATGCGCTCCTGCGACTCCAATGCTGCAAGCACCTCCGATGCCATCTGCTCCGTACGAGCCGTACTCGTCGGGGCGCGCATCACCGAGGCCGCCGTCACCATCGATTGCAGCCGCACGTCGCGGGTGAACTCCCGTACGAAGTCGTTCGCCGGTGACAACACCACGTCCGATGGCTCTCCCATCTGCACGATCGCGCCGTCGCGCATGATCGCGATCCGGTCGCCGATGCGAACCGCCTCGTCCAGGTCGTGCGTGATGAAGATGATCGTCTTGTGAAGCTCCGCCTGCAGCTTCGCGAGCTCTTCCTGAAGCTCACGACGGATGACCGGATCGAGCGCGCTGAACGGTTCATCCATTAGCAGCACGGGGGCGTCCTGCGCGAGCGCCCGCGCCAGCCCGACCCGCTGCTTCATGCCCCCGCTCAGCTGGTCGGTCTGGCGGTCGCCCCACCCCTTCAACCCGACTGCTTCCAGCGCCTCCTCCGCGCGTTCGCGGCGGTGGCGCTTCTCCACGCCGTTCACCTCCAGCCCCCAGGCCACGTTTTCCTGCACCGAGCGATGCGGCAGCAGGCCGTAATGCTGGAACACCATCGCGATCTCGCTCCGGCGCAGCTCGCGCAGCTCCGCCTCGTCCATTGCGGTAATTTCCCGCTCGCCCAGCCACACTTCGCCCGCCGACGGCTCGATCAGCCGGTTGATGCAGCGCACCAGCGTCGACTTGCCGCACCCCGAAAGCCCCATCACCACGAACAGCTCGCCGCGCTTCACGTCGAACGTCACGTCCGCGAGCGCCAGCACCGAGTCGTGCATCTCCTGGATCGCTTCCTTGGATGTTCCCGTCCGGGCGCGCGCCAGCGCCCCTTCTTCGTTCCCCCCGAACACCTTGTAGATGTTGCGAACGGCGACTGCGGTCTCGCCGTCGGTGTGATGCTGTCGCTCCGTTGTCACGGTTCCGTCTGCCTTGCTGTGGGGCGTTGGACCTGTCCCTGTCCCCGTATATGGCGCTGATAGGCGAAGGCCGGGCGCTCACCTGCGCGAGCGCGCCGATGCTACCAGAATCCCCCGCCCGCCTTGCCCCCTCGACCCCTGCGGGGTCGCTCGTTACCGTTGCCCGGCCAGGAGGGAGCCATGTCCGTCCCCAACCCCGCCCCCGACGTCTCCGTCGACGTCGACGGCCACATCGCCACGGTCGAGATCCACCGCCCCCCGCACAACTACTTTGATGTGACCCTCATTCGCGCCATCGCGGGCGCCTACCACGCCCTCGACGAGGAACCGGACGTGCGCGCCATCGTCCTCGCTTCCGAAGGCCGCTCCTTCTGCGCCGGCGCGCAGCTCGCTGCCCCCGCCCCGGCAGACGACCCGGAGGCCGATGACCCCGAGCCTTCCCGCCGCACCGGCAGCGGCCACCTCTACCAGGAAGCCGTGCGCCTGCTCGAGGCGGAGACGCCCGTCGTTGCAGCCGTGCAGGGAGCCGCCATCGGCGGCGGGCTCGGGCTCGCCCTCTCCGCCGACTTCCGCGTGGCCGCGCCTGAGGCCCGCTTCGCCGCGAACTTCGCCCGCCTCGGCTTCCACCATGGCTTCGGCCTCACCGTCACGCTTCCCGCCCTGGTCGGCCAGCAGAAGGCGCTCAACCTCCTCTACACGGGCCGCCGCGTGAAAGGCGAGGAGGCCCTCGAGATCGGCCTCTGCGACGCGCTCGCCCCCATCGAGGAGCTCCGTGACGCCGCCCGCGAGATGGCCGCCGAGATCGCCGGATCCGCCCCCCTCGCCGTCCGCTCCATCCGCCGCACCATGCGCCGCGGTCTCGCCGAGCGCGTCCGCATCGCCACCGACCACGAGCTCGTCGAGCAGGACTGGCTCCGTGAGACGAACGACTTCCGTGAAGGCGTCCGCGCCACGGCCGAGCGCCGCACACCCGACTTCACCGGCACCTAGAACAGCGGAGCGAGACATGAACGAGTTCCAGGTCGAGATCACGACACCCGACGGCGCGGTCGACTGCTTCGCCGTCCATCCCGACGGTGACGGCCCCTTCCCTCCCGTCATCCTCTACATGGATGTCGTCGGCGTTCGCGAGGAGCTGCGGAACTTCGCCCGTCGCATCGCCGGCGAGGGCTACTTCTGCCTGCTCCCCGACATGTTCTACCGCCTCGGCCCGCAGAACTTCGACCTCTCGAAGGGCCGCGAGGAGATCGAGCGCATGTTTGCCGCCGGCCGCACCCTCGAGATGCCCATGGTCATGAGCGACACGAACGCCTGGCTCGACTACTTCGACTCGAACCCAATCGTCGACGGCCCTGCGGGCGCCATCGGCTACTGCATGAGCGGGCGCTTCGTGGTCGCTGCCGCGGGCACGTTCCGCGAGCGCTTCGGCGCCATCGCCTCCCTCTACGGCGTCGGCATCGTCACCGACGAGGACGACTCGCCCCACCTGCTCGCCGGCCGGATCGAGGCCGAGCTCTATCTCGGCTTCGCCGAGCACGACCCCTTCGTCCCCGAGAACGTCATCCCCGAGCTGGGCAGTGCGCTCGAAGCGAACGGCGTGCCTCACGTCATCGAGACCCATCCCGGCACCGAGCACGGCTTCTGCTTCCCAGAGCGCCCCGGCTACGTCGAAGACGCCGCCGAACGCGTCTGGGGCACCGTCTTCGACCTGTACGAACGCCGCCTGAAGGGCTAGCCGGCCTTACAGGCCCAGCACCTCGCCGGCGTTCGCGTCCATGGCTGCGGTGATGCTTCGCTCCGCCATCAACGCCAGCAATCCCTCAGCCGCCTCGACGAGTTGGCGGAAGGACTCGTGGTCCTCCTCGCTCGCGTCCGGCGGCGGCGGTTCGAGGGCCTCCAGGCCCCGGATACCGATGAGCGGGATGAACATGCTCGCCAGCAAGCCCAGCCGGTAGTCATCCAGACACTGCTCGAACGAGTACCCCGTAACCCCGTGTTCCAGGAGCGTGGCGTGGTAGAGCTCCACCAGCTCGTCGCTAATCGCCTTCCGTTTGGCCGGTTCGAACCCTTGCCCGATGAAGTACCCGAGATCCCGCAGGCCCGAACCGTAGCCGGCAAGCTGCCAGTCGAGGATCACGATCTCGTCTCGCGTGCCCCGCTCACCGAAGAGGAAATTCTCGATTCGGAAGTCCCCGTGGATCAGCGTCGCTCCCGAGGCTGCGCCCCGCTCAAAGAGCCTGCCCCAGTCCCGCACCAGCCGCTCCCCGATCGGGAGGAACGAGGGGTCGACGCGAGGCACGATCCGCTCTGCGAACAGATCCCATCCTCCCTGGACGAGCGGCGTGCTGATTTCCGTTTGCTGCTCCGTGGTGGGTACCCACCCCCAATCCCGCAGCCTATCGCTCTCCCACCAGTGGGCGTGCACCTGCGCCAGCGTCTTCACCACCAGGGGCGCCTGATCCGGCGGGCAGGAGTCGGTCTGGCTCAGGGTGCCAAGCTCTCCGAGATCCTCCAGCAGAAGCGCATACGAGGTCCGGTCCTCGAACGTCCCCCCGTAGCACACCGGCACGCGTGCAGGGCACTCCCCGCTTGCATCCCGGTACCAGTGGACCTCCGTCTCGATGATCCCCGCTGCCCACGGCCTTAAGTAGTCCGGTAGCGTTACGAAGGTCGGCGTTTTGGCCACGATGCTCGCCGGCGGATCGCCATCCGCAGCCTCGTAGGTAGGTGTTACCCGAACTGCCTGGCTGATATAGCCCCGGCCCACACCGATGTCCTCCACCTCGACCTGGCTCACGCGGCCGCTCGACAGGTGGCCGCCCTCGCGGAGTGCATCCGTGAGCCACTCCGCCGTGATGCCGTCCTTGTTCGCCAGCGGTTCCATGCAACCCTCCCGCGCCTCCTTCGGCGCTACCGTGGGCAGTCTCCGCTGCTGGCCCTTCCGTTCAAGCGCCCAGCAGTTCGCCCGCCTTCGTGTCCATCACCGCCAGGATGTTCCGCTCCGCCATCACCGTCACGAGTTCGACGCCCGTCTCGATCATCTCCCGGAACGCCTGCTGCTCCTCCTCAGGCGCCTCCGGCGGCGGGGGCTCCCGTTCCGCCATCCCCATCATCCCGATGATCGGCGCGTACATGCTCCACAGCAGCCCGAGCCGGTAGTCCTCGTGGCACTGCGCCAGCGAATAGCCGGTCACGCCGTTCGCGATGAGCGACGCGTGGTACGTCTCGATCAGGTGGTCCTCCACCTCACGTCGCTCGTTCGGGTCGAACCCCTGCGAGACGAAGTAGGCCATATCGCGCAGCCCCGACCCGTACCCCGAGAGCTGCCAGTCGATGAACACGACCTCGTCCGGAGTACCCGCCTTGCCGAACAGGAAGTTCTCAACGCGGAAGTCGCCGTGCACCAGCGTCGCCGCCGAGGCTGCCCCCCGCTCGAAGATCCCCGCGAAGTCGCGCACCAGCCGTTCCCCAACCGGCAGGAAGTCCGGGTCGACCCGCGGCACGACCTGCTCCGCGAACATCTCCCAGCCGCCCTCCACGAGTGGCGTGTTCAGCTCGGACTGCCGTTCCGAGGATGGCAGCCACGCGGCTGCCCGCAGCCGGTCGCTCTCCCACCACTGCGCGTGCAGCGCCCCCAGCATCGACACGATCGCGTCAGCCCGGTCTCGTGGGCCAGACTCCAGCTGGCTCATCGACTCCATCTCGCTCAGGTCCTCCAGCAGCAGCGCATACGACCGCCACCCCTCGAACGCCGCCCCGTAGCAGCGTGGCACCCGCGCCGCGCAGTCACCGCCCGCCTCCGGGTAGAAGTGCAGCTCCGTCTCGACGGCCTGGGCCGCCCACGGCTTCAGGTACTCCGGAAAGTCGACCGAAACCGGCAGCTTCGCCACGAGGGTCGCCGGCGCCGACCCGTCCGAACCCTCGTACGTCGGGATCAGCCGGACCGTCTCGCTGATGTAGCCGATCCCGATGCCCTCCGTGCTCACCTCCACGCTGGACACGCGCCCACGCGGCAGGTGGCCTCCTTCGCCCAGCGCCTCAGCCAGCCACTCCGCCGTGACCTCGTGCCTTCCCCCGAGCGGCTTCATGGTTTGCCCCGCTAGGAGTCCAGAACCGTCGTTTCCGATCCCGCCTTCATCACGGTCAGGTGCGCCATCGGCGAGCCGGTGTCGTGGGCACCGTGCCAATGGTCCTCGCCTGCCGGTACCACCGCGCAGTCGCCCGCGCTGACAACGTGCTCGCCCTCGCGGTCCCCAACCTTCCCGATGCCGGACACGACGTACAGGATCTGGTCGGTCGTGTGGCGATGCCAGCCTGCCCGCGCGCCCGGCCCGAAGTGCACGACCGACATGGTCACCTCTTCGGAGGCCGAGCCTGTCAGTCCCCTGCCCCAGACCTGGCCACCTTCAAAGATGGACAGTTCCGAGCGCTCGCTCGTGTCCCCGTCGTCCGATTTCAAAATATGAAGTGCCATCGCTCGCCTCCTGTGCGCGGCGCAGCATAGCCACGCTTGCCCGTTCGCGTCTCCCTTCCCACCATCGAACGGGTGCCCGACCTCACCCTCTTTCTCGACGACGGCGGCGTCCTTAGCGACAACTCCCGGCGAGCGCCGGAGTGGCTGCGCCTCGTCGCCGAGTTCTTCCCGTCCCGTCTCGGCGGCGAGCCGGCAGCCTGGGCCGCCGCCAACCGGGCGACCTGGCGACAGGTATTCCAGGCGCACGAGGAGGCCATGGCCGTCGAGGACCGCTACATGGAGGGCCTTCTGGCCTACGAGAAGGCCTGGCTCGTGGCCATGTGCGAACACGTCGGTGTTGCGCCGCCCGAGGGCGACGCCTGCGGGGCCCTCGCCCGCGAGGCCGACCTCTACATCATGCGCCGCGTGCGAGCCGCCTTCCCGGACGCCGCGGAGACGGTCGTGGCTCTCGCCGACGCCGGCTACACCCTCCACACAGCGTCGAACCAGGCGTCCTGGGAGCTCGAGGCTTACCTGGGCCCGATGGGCATCACCGACCGCTTCGGTCACCTCTTCGGCGCCGACCTCGTCAACGCAATGAAGCCCTCCCGCGCCTACTACGAGCGCGTCTTCGCCCACGCTGGTGTCGACCCCGCCCACGCCCTCGTGCTCGACGACACAGCCGCCTGCCTCGACTTCGCCCGCGAGGTCGGCGCCAGGACCATCCTGGTCGGCTCTGGCGAATCGGCTCACGGCCACCTCGCCATCCCCTGCCTCGCCGCCCTCCCCGCGCTACTGGAAACGCTGGACTAACCCCGGAACCCGCTACAATCCCAACGCGTGAACGAGCAGGGCCTGGCCGTCACCCTTGAGTACTGCGCCCAGTGCGGCTACCTGCCCCGCGCCCAGTGGATGGCAGGCGAAATCCTCGCCGCCCTCCAGGACGACATCGCCAGCTTCGCCCTCATCCCCGGTGGCGGTGGCTGCTTCGAGTGGGCCGTGGACGGCGAGGTTGTCTCGTCGAAGAACGCCACCGGCCGCTTCCCCGAAGTCGACGAGATCATGGAACTCATCGCTAACCGGCTCTGAGCCCCGAAGGGAGTCCCCCGTGTCCGATTCCACCATCACCGTCTTCGACCCCCGCGGGCACGCGCGCGTCGTCGCCCAGCAGGTCGCCCCGCGTCCCTCCGGCCTCGACGGCCTCCGCCCCGGCGTCCTGGAGAACCGCAAGGCGAACGCCCGCCTCTTGCTCGAATCCATGGTCGACAACCTGCGCACAACGTCTGATCTGGGCGCCACCACCACCGGCAGCAAGCCGGTCGCCGGGCCCGCCAGCCGCGGCACCATGGCCACGCTCGTGGAGGAGTGCGACTTCGTTGTCGTCGGGTCATCCGACTGAGGATCCTGCACGGCGTGGAGTGTCTACGCCTCGATAGCCCTTGAGAAGCGCGGAGTCCCGACCGTCACCGTCGTCACGGATGCGTTCGAGGGACTCTTCAAGCTCGAAGCGGAGCAGCGTGGGGCGCCCGACCTGCCGTACATCGTGATCCCCCACCCCCTCGGCGGCATCCAGCCCGAAGCCGTCCAGGAGAAGGCGCTCGAAGCCGCCCCCGCCCTGCACGCAGCCCTCCTCGGGAACGGCGCGTGAGCAGCGGCGACTCCCTCACCGAGCTGACCGCGACCCTCGAGGTTGAGGAGCTTGGCACGGGCCGCGCCGGCCCCACCGTCGAGTTGCCGGACGACATTGCGGTCGTCAGCAGGGAGTTCGCCGCCCGTGGCTGGTCCGACGGCCTCCCCGTCATCCCCCCCACCGAGGAGCGCGTCGCCGCGATGCTCGGCGGCACAGCCCGCGACCCTCTCGAGGTCATCGGCATCCTTCCGCCCCGCCGCGGCGAAGCCACCGTTCACGCCATCGCCGTGAACGCCGTCATGGCCGGCTGCGTCCCGGAGCACATGCCTGTGCTCATCGCCGCCGTGCGCGCCATCGCCCATCCCGAATTCAACCTCTCCGGCGTCAATGCCACGACCCATCCCGTCTCCCTCTTCCTGCTGGTCAGCGGACCCATCGCCGGCGAGCTCGGCATCCACTCGGGGAGCGGCTGCTTCGGACCCGGCTTCGCCGCCAACGCCACCCTCGGGCGCGCCCTTCGACTCCTGCAGCTCACCGTCTCGGGCGCCTGGCCCGGCCGTGGCGACCGCTCCACCCAGGCCACCCCCGCCAAGCTAGCGTTCTGTGCGGCGGAGAACCTCGAAGAGAGCCCTTGGTCCCCCTTCCACACGACCCGCGGCTTCGAGCCCGACCAGAACGCCGTCACCGTCTTCGGCACCGAGGGCCCCCACAACATCCAGGACCATGGCAGCAACACCGCCCTCGGCATCATGCTCACCATCGCAGGCTCCATGTCTCAGGCGGGAAGCAACAACATCCTCTCGCGGGGCTCGCCCGTCCTCGCCTTCGGACCCGAGCACGCCGCCACCGTCGCGGCCGAGGGCTGGTCCCGCGAGGACATCCAGAGCTACATCTTCGAAAACGCCCGCTACCCGCTGACAGAGCTCTCCGACGAGCTCTTCCAGGTCATCCAGGAGCACACCGAGCAGGGCATCCCCGTTCCCTTCTTCGAGCGCGATGCCCTCGCCCCCATCGCCGACGGCCCCGAGCACATCCACGTCATCGTCGCCGGCGGACCGGGCAAGCATTCCTCGTGGCTCCCCACCTTTGGAAACATGACCCGCCCCGTCACGATGCCGGTCGACTAGGCGCGATTTACCCGCTCAGCAGCTCTCTTGGGTTCTCCGACAGCATCCTCGACCGTGCCGGCCATCGCGACTTACCCCAGCGAGGCTTCGAGCTTGTCGAACGCGGCCATGATGGCGGCGAAGCGCTCCTCCACCGCCTCCCGCGTCTCCGGGTGGGTCACGATATAGAGGTCGTTGGCCTTGACCCCCTCGACCACCCGCGCTGCCATCTCCTCCGGCTCCCGAATGTTCGCGCCGATGATTCGGGGCATCTCCATCCCGGGAGGCAGCTCGAGCGGCGGCCCCATGTCCTCTTCCGACACCGGCCCGCCCGCGGCCTCGGGCCGGTTGCGGGCCGACTGGCTGATGCGCGTGTTCACGACTCCCGGGCACAGCGCCGAAGCGCCGACCCCTGTCGGCGCGAGCTCGTCGTGGAGTGTCTCCGTGATGCCGACCACGCCGTATTTCGCGGTCGTGTAGTTGATAACGCCCGGCGCCGCCATTGGCACGAGGCCTGCGATGGACGCCGTGTTGACGATGTGCCCTTCGCCCTGCTCCACCAGCCCCGGCAGGAACGCAATGACCCCGTTCACCACCCCCTGCAGGTCAACGTCCAGCACCCAGTCCCACTCGGCCGCGCTCATCTCCGTCGTGGGTCCGCCGGAGATCACGCCCGCGTTGTTGCAGACCACGTGGTACGCGCCCAGCTCTGCCTTCGTCGTCTCCGCCAGCGCTCGCACCGAATCGAGATCGGTCACGTCACAGGTCACCGAGATCGCCCGCCGCCCCTTCGCGCGGACCTCCTCCGCCACCGCCTCCCCGGGCCCGGCCTCGATGTCGCCGATCGCGATGTCCATCCCCTCGTCCGCGAACGCGAGGGCCATGCACCGTCCGATGCCGCTGCCGCCGCCCGTGATCACCGCAACCTTGCCGTTCAGTTCCTGCATGACTCACTCCACAGTTGGTCGCGCGCGAGTTTACAGGCAGGGAACGGATGGCGCGGGCGGGTGCTCAGTCACCCCGAGGCTACGGCTTGCCGTGCAGCTCCTCGGCCCGGTCGTACGCCGCCATGATGGCGGCGAAACGCTCCTCCACGGGTCGGCGCGTCTCCGGGTGGGTGACGATGTAGAGCTCGTTGGTCTTCACCGCCTCGACCACCCGCTGTGCGACGACCTCTGGCTCAATGCTCTCCCCGCCGATGATGCGTGGCGGCTCGAAGTCAGGTGGCAACTCCGTCGGCGGTGCCGGCCGGGGTGGAACGGCGTCCGCGTCCGGTCGGTTCCGCGCCGACTCGCCGATGCGCGTGTTCACGATCCCCGGGCAGAGGACCGAGGCGCCCACGCCCGAGCCTTCCAGCTCGCCGTGCAGCGTCTCGGTGATGCCCATCACGCCGTACTTCGCGGCCGTGTACGAGATGATCCCCGGCGCCGCCAGCGGGATCAGCCCCGCCATCGACGACGTGTTCACGATGTGCCCGTCGCCCTGCTCCACCAGGCCCGGCAGGAACGCCTGGACGCCGTTCACCACCCCATCCAGGTCGACCCCCAGCACCCAGCTCCAGTCTGTGTCCGACATCTCGGCCGTGGGGTTGTTCGCCACCACGCCCGCGTTGTTGCACACGACGTGAGCGCCGCCCAGTTCCGCCTTCGTCCTCTCCGCCAGCGCCCGCACCGAGGCAATGTCGACCACGTCGCAGGTCACGGCGATGGCCCGGCGGCCCTTGGCCCGGACCTCCTCCGCCACGGCCTCCGCCGGCCCCGCCTCGATGTCGCCGATGGCGATGTCCATCCCCTCGTCCGCGAAGGCGAGGGCCATCGCCCGCCCGATTCCGCTGCCTCCGCCCGTCACCACCGCGACCTTGCCGTTCAGTTCCTGCATGACACGCTCCCCGTCTGGTCGCGCGAGTCTACAGGCGGGGGATGGCGAGTGGCCGGTGCGTAGTCGAGCAAGGAATCGCGTAAAAGCCGAGGGAGCTACCGTTTGGCGATGGTTCTGCGACGAGCGCGAGCAAGGTACGTATTGATCGGCGCTCTCGCAGGCTCCGTCATGCTCGCAGTTATGTTTGCGGGCGTGCCGCCAGTCGCTGCGGAGGAGTCGACCGCGAACGTCGAGGTGCGGGTCTGGCAGAAGATTAGCGATGGGCGCGGCATCTACCTCAGCGCCCGCCCCGAGGGCGGTGACTGGGACGCGCTCGGGACCATCCCCCTCTCGCTTGACGATGGCTACAGCAGCAGCGGGAAGTATCGCTACGGCGACATCACCGTTGAGGGCGTTGAGGTACGGGTCTGGCAAGACGTCAGCGACGCGCGCCGTATCTACATCAGCGCCCGCCCCGAGGGTGGCGACTGGGGCACGCTTGGGACGATTCCCCTCCCCCTCGACGACGGCTACAGCAGCAGCGGGAACTACCGCTACGGCGACATCACTGTCGCGGTCCCTCTTTCTGCCCCCGACACGCTCGTGCCGAAACTGTGCGGGCTCAAACAACGGGAAGCCGTCTGGAACGTTGAGTGGTTCGCACTGGATGCTGGCGGCGAAGTCGTCAGCACGGTGGGAAGCGAACAATGGCCCCCCACCTTTTCTGCCGACTGGGCGTGGGGGCATGTATTTGGCGGCCGAGGCGACATGCTGATGCTCGACGCGACGATGTCGATCGTCGTGCCTCACGCTGGTTGGTTCCGTTTTGAAGTCGGAGGTGACGACGGTTTCAGACTCTACATAAACAACGAGCCGATTCTGGAGGACTGGAAAAATGGCTCGGTGAGAAGGTGGGGAAGATTCCGCTGGATGCAGCCGGGCGTGCACGAACTGCGCTTGAGGTATTACGAGTGGAGAGGCCGCGCGGAGCTGTCGTTCGATACGGACCGGACCCTGCTGAGTTGGCTTGAGGCGGAAGGCTGTGACACGGGTGATCGCGCGAGGCACAGCGCTGAGCCTTCCGCCCCCATCGTGTTCGACGGTGACGTGTTGCCCAGTGCTGATTCCAGTCCGATCGTCGTGCTCCTTCAGGGAATAGACTCTTCCAGTTCATGCGATGAAGTCCGAGAAATGTGGAAGATTCTTAGTGATGCAAGGCAACAGTATAGGAGTGAATTATCTTCGCGAGAATCCCTCAACCTAGGCAGTTATTTTATGCGAAGGCATACTATCGTAAAGGAACTGCGGGATAGGGTTCCAGGTGACTGGGAAAGCGATGTGGTGGGTTTCAGCTACTCCGATGCATACGTGAACTGCCGGACTGGAGAGCGATTCTCAGGAGATTCGTATCCTCTTGGTGGATTTGAGGTCTTTCCACAATATGAGAAAAGCGACACTTGTGTTGGTGTGCGGGTCGCAGCCGGAAGACTGGGTGATCTACTGGAACGACTACGCACTCAAAGTCCAAGTCGAGAGATTGTGATCGTTGGTCACAGTCTTGGAGGAATGGTTGCGGTCTTCTATGCAGTTGAATTTGCCAGACCAGAAACGCTGGATAGTATTTCTAGTATTATCACTGTCGACTCGCCTCTCTTAGGTGATTCTCGCGGGAACCCCTTCTCGCGGTGTCTTTCCTCGGTCCAGTCTTGGCAGGACATACGTGGAGATTCTACTGTAGTCCCGACTATCTCGTCGGTTCAGAATACCAGTCTGGCTAAGAGGTTTGTCCACCTGAACTCAACGGACGTAGGAGACTCCCTCGCTGGGGGCCAGACGGTTCGCTTGGACTGCGGAGGGGAGTCAGCGGTAGCCGGAACGTTCGTAGGTGGGATACTGGGGTTAGTGACTGGTGGATGGGGCCTAATATTAGGCCCGGTCCTCGGTAACGCCTATGGGACGTACGGCCCGGGCCACGGCTGTGGCTTCTACGATCCTGTGGCCCTTCAGGCGATCGTCGACTCTGTGCGCCCGTGACTGGCAGTTCCCGAGGGTATCGCCGCTCCGTTACTGACTACCGCCTACCGACCACTATCCCAGGCCTAGCCCCCGCAGGAAGGCGTCCGAGTTCGGCTCGCGACCGAGGAAGTCGCGCACGAGCTGGTCGCCGTCGACCGAGCCGCCCCGCTCCAACACTATGCGGCGGTACTCCGCCCCCAGTTCGGCGTTCAGCAGCCCCGCATCCTCGAAGCGCGTGAACATGTCGTCCCCGAACACGTGCGACCACAGGTAGCCGTAGTAGCGCGCGTCGTACCCGAACAGGTGCCCCCACCCCGACTGGAAGTGCGTCTCGGGCGTGTACGGGAACGTTGTGATCTCGTGCAGCTCGCGCGTCGCCGCCGTGCTGTCCCCCTCGAATCCGGGTGCGTGGTAGGCCTGGTCGAGGTGGGCGAAGTAGAGCTGCCGCACCATCATCACGCCCGAGCTCAGCGTCTTTGCTGCCAGCATCGCGTCCAGCAGCGAGTCCGGGAGCGGCTCCCCCGTCTCGTAGTGACGCGTGAAGCTCGCCAGCACCTCCCGGTCCCACACCCAGTGCTCCAGCATCTGCGAGGGCGCCTCCACGAAGTCGCGCTCCGTCCGGGTTCCGCTGAATCGGGCGTAGGTCGCCCGCGTCAGCGTCTGGTGGAGGATGTGTCCGAACTCATGGAACAGCGTCTCCACCTCGCTGTGGCGCAGCAGCGACGGCGTATCCGCGGAGGGCCTGGTGAAGTTCGCCACGATCGCGCTCACCGGCTTCTGGTACGACCCGTCCGGCAACCGCCGCCCGCCGCGCAGCGTGAAGGCGGCCGCGTGACCGTACGTGTTCGGCCGCGGGAACAAGTCCATGTAGAACCGCGCGAACGCCTCGTCGCCGTCCGCCTCGTACACGTCGAAGGCCTGCACGTCCTCGTGCCAGACGGGTGCGTCGGGCCGCGCCTCGAAGCGCACCCCGAGCAGGTTCTGGCAGACCGCGAACAGTCCTTCCAGGCAGGCATCCAGCGGGAAGTACTGGGCCACCTCGAAGTCGTCGACCGCGAAGCGCGTCTGCAGCAGCTGGTCGTGGCAGTAGCGCCAGTCCCAGATGTTCACCGGGCCGCCGTTCACCTCCGCCATCAGGGCCACGTCCGCCTCCGCCTTCACCGTCAGCCGCTCCCGCAGGTCCGCCAGGAACGACCCCACGCGCTCCCGCTCCTTCGACATGCACACCTCGTGCGCGTACGAAGCCCACGAGTCGTACCCGAGCAAGGCCGCCACCTCCCGGCGCGCTGCCAGCGCCCGTTCGAGCACGGCCACGTTCCCATCCCCGCCCTTCACCTGCTCCTTCGCGAACAACGCCCGCCGCAGCTCCGACGACTGCGCCTTCCCCATGAACGGGAAGAACTCCGGGTAGTCCAGGGATACGCGGAAGCGAGTCTCCCCGGCTGTCTCTTCCGTGCGGAGCGAGTCGATGAACGGTTCGGGCAGGCCAGCCATCTCCTCGCGCGAGACGAGGATGCCGTCGTCCCACTCGCTGATGTTCTTCTGGAACTCCACCCCCAGCGACACGAGCTCATCGCTCAGCTCGCGCACCCGCGCCCGCTCCGCCTCCGCCAGCTCGAACCCGTTGCGACGGTAGTCGCGCAACTCGAAGTCGAGCAGTCGCTGCTCCTCTGGCCCCAGCGCCTCGCCCCGTCCCGCGTAGGCCTTGATCGCCGCGTACAGGTCCTCCCGGAACGACAGGTCGATGAGGTACTTGTCGATGCGCTCCTCGGCGGTCCGCCCCGCCTCCCGCAGCTCCGCGTCGGTGGCCACGTATGCCATGAAGGCGTACTGCCCCGATGCCTGCGAGACCCCGTCCGTCGCGGCCTCCAGTGCCCCCAGCGTGTTTGCGAACGTGCGCTCCCCGTCCGGCGTCGCCACGATCGCGTCGACCGCCGCGTCGCACGCCGCGATCGCGTCCTCGCACGCCCCCGTCACCTGCTCCGGCGTTATCGCCGAGAAGTCCGGCAACCCAACATCAACGTCAGCCATGGTCCAGCCTCCGGCGCGGAATCGTACCGGCTGCGTGCTGAACGCGGGGTCCAGTCCTGCTATTGGGGACAGCCTCCGTCTGCTGGGGGTTCCGGAAGGCGGACTTCGATGCCGGTCGTGCTGTCGATAGCGGGGTCTATCACCGCCGCGTCCTCCAGCGACGGTGTTGTCCCCTCGGCCTCGTGGTACCACCTGCGCTCGCAGGTTTCGACTCGCACACCGAGAACGTAGGCGTCCTGGCGCGCCTCCAGGGTGAATGTGCCTTCGCTGTCACTCGTCCCGAAGGCGAGCCCCTTGCCATCAACGGAGTGCGCCGAAACCTGGGCGCCAGGAACGGGGTTGCCAACCGAGTCGTAGATCGTGCCTTCGATCGCGATCCGGGTCGCCGGCAGAACGACCTCAAGCCCGATGGCCCGAAGCACGTCGCCGAGGTCGTCACGATCGACCACGAGAGGCTTCGCATCGTCACGATCGGGGACCAGCTTCACCGCCAGGCTCGGGGGAACAATCGTCCAGCCCGCGAACCAGCCCAGGGGTTCCTCCTCCCGCGAGAAGGAGAGCAGGTAGGACCCATCCCGCACGTCGAGTGAGAACGAGCCCGCTTCGTCGCTCAGCGCCTTTGCTGCGGATCGACGACTTGTTGCCGAGAAGGCCTCCGCCTGAACACCGGCGATGCTGGCCCCATCGGTGTCACGGATGACCCCCTGGATGCTCGAGCACAATCTCGTGAACTGGACTCGCAGGTCGGCTCCCCGGGGAGAGCTCCTGATGAGTTCCGCCTCTGCCTGGGAGCTGGCGATCCGTCCGTACCGCCCATACCAGCCTATGGGGCAGGTTCCGACATGGAACGACAGTAGGTACGAGCCCTCCGGCACCTCGACGTCGAACGTGGTGGGTCCCGACACGCCTCCCGCCCGCGCGACCACCTCCCCATCGGGCGCATGGATCGCGACCCCGATGGAGGGAAGAGGCTTCGCCGAGGCGTCGACGAACGTCCCGGTGATGCGATGGGTCACCGGGGCTACGTCGCCCCGGTAGGACTCGAACGCCTGGTAGAACTCGGTCACCGAGAGGCCGAATGCGGCCTTGAACCGTGACGGCCACGCCGGCGGCCGCTCTTGTGCGTAGAAGTTGAACAGCGCCTCCTCGCCCGCGTGGTTGACGAGCCAGTCGACCGCCAGGTGGGAAAGCGCATGGGTTCTCGGCGTCCGGACCGACCCTTCGTTCCAGAACCGCTCCAGGGGAAGGGTGGTCTCCCTCGCAACGGGAATGACCGTGTGGCGCAGCCTGGACTCGTAGCTCTGGAAGGCGCGCCACGCTTCGTACCGCCCCGACCAGTACGCTGCCGCTCCCACCGCCAGCCAGTCAGGCTCGTTGTTCTCGCGTCCGTTGCGTCTCCCCAGTTCGTCCCGGAGCGCGTGGACGTATTCGTAGGGGAGGGAGTCGAGGCAGACGCTGTTGAGGAACACCGTCCTGTGCACGTACTCGCTGCACGCGGCGTAGCCATGGCCAAAGCGGATTCGTAGCTCCGAGACCCCGACCCCCAGTTGCCGTCCGAAGTAGGTGACGACGCTGTCGACCTCCCTGCTGAGCGGCCCCCGCCGGTGCTTTGGCACCGAGAAGCCGAAGATGGCGACCGGCGGCGTGTCCAGCTGCCACCACTCTTTCAACGACGACACACGCAACCAGAAGGCGCTCCCGGTGCGGAGGGTCGTGAGAGCCTCGCTATCGATCCCCTGTGCCTCCACCACGACGTCCCCCAGCACCTCAAGGGCTTCGTCGGCTGCGATCCCGTCGGGGCCGGCCCAGGTGACGAGATTCCAGCCGGGGCGAAGCGTTGCCGCTCCGCTCCTGGGGTTCAGCGGACGTTTCCACTCCACTGCCTCCGTCCCGCCCAGGTAGAGGAAAAGGCCCATCCCGGGAGTCAGCGTCGTGAGGCCGTGCGCCTGTCCGAAGTCTTCCCGGAGAGCCCCGGAGAACCGGTGTCTGAGCGTGTCCCACGAGTAGACCGCTTCCAGCCGCGGTATCGCCTCGAAGAGTTCCGAGACTTCCGCCTCATCCTCCGTCCACCCCGCCAGATTCCACCCCGGCTGCAGTGCCGTGGTCACCGTGTCGGTCGAGGCCTCCTCCGCGTTTGCCGTCCCGCGTCCCACCCCGACGCCCGAGGCGATGGTCGCTACCACGACTCCCACGAGCGCTACGAGCCTCAGGCCAGCAGTCAGCATGACCGCACCCTAGCACCGAGACGAGACGGTTACTCGGGGAAGGTGCACTCCGTGTACTTGAAGCGGTCTGGGCGCCCCCCGCCCACGGTGACTCGCATGTCCGTCACATCCCTGCCGGACACCGTGAACCGGGCCCTTCCCTCCTCGCTCGTGTGGTCGAAGCGGGATGCGTGGCACGTGCTGAACCGGTCCGAGCCGATCGAAAGGGAGTACTCCCCGTCCCGAACCTGAAGTGAGAACGTCCCGTCGTAGGCCGATCGCGAACCGAAGCCATGAGAAGAGGATCCCCAGTCAAGCCTCACTGAAATCGTGAGGTCGGCGACCGGCTCCCCGTCCGACCCGACAACCATGCCCGAGAGCCGCTGGCAGACCTCAGAAGGGCTGCGGGTGACCCTGATCGGCAGCTCTATCTCTTGGGAAGCCCCGATGCTGAAGTGGCTCAGGTAGCTCGTCGTTGGCGCAATGTCGCGACGGTCCGTTGTCCAGTCGAGGGGGCACTGGTCCCAGAGCAGCCAGAGCCGGTAGGCGCCGGGGTCCAGGTGGCTGTCGAAGCCGCCCGACTCGTCCGTCTTGAGGGTCAAGGATCGGCCGCCCCCCTGGGCGAACCCCTGCACCTGCAGGCCTTCCATTGGCTGTCCGTCCGTCCCGACCACGGTTCCCTTGATCCGCGCGCAGTTGTTCGGCGGCCTCAGGATGAGGTCGTCGAGGTCGCCGTCCTCCGTAGAGAGCACCCTTGCGTCGTCGCGGCTCACTCCGAAGCGCTGATCCCCCTCGTACCACCCCACGACGCACTCGTCCGCCATCAGCCCAACCTGGTACGCGACTGCCGGGACCATGGCTTCGAACCGCCCGTCCGCTTCTGTTGTCACCTTCCAGTCGGCTAACGATTCCGCTGCTCGCCCGTAGATCGTCACCCCTTCCCATGGCTGTCCCTCCTCGTTGATCACGATGCCGCCGACTCTGCGTTGGCTGGACGCCGAGAGGGGCAGCGGGAGTTTGATCCGGATCCCCGAAACGTCCGTGGCCCCGACCTCTACGATGCTGGCCGGGTCTCCGAACGGAGCGAAGCCTTCGCCTCCGCTGTACGAGCCGATGTTGCGCCGTCCGCTCGGAGTATCCGCGAGCAGGTGAAGCTCGAACGCTCCCGGCAACACCCACACGCTGAACGCCCCCGCATAGTCCGTCGTAGCCGCCAGGCCCGGCGTGTCCCCAACGGGATAGGCGTCGACACTGATGCCTTCCTGCGGCTCTCCGTTGGGTCCCACCACCACGCCCTGGATGCGCCGCCACTGCGATGCCGCCGGGTCGACGGGGAACGTGATCGTGATGCCCGTGACGTCCTGCCCCTGCGTCTCGATCGTATTCTTGTCCTCTGACAGAGGGGTGAAGCCGCTGTCGCGCCCATACCAGCCGATCGCTCGGCGACCCTGCGGCGTGTCTCCGTACAGGTAGAGATCGAAGGATCCTCCCAACACGACCATGCTGAAGGCGCCTCTCTCGTCCGTGGTCGCGGCGGGGGCCGCGTAGTCGCCCCTCGGGATAGCATCAAGGTGAATGCCCTCGATCCCCTGCCCGTCCGGCCCCAGCACGACCCCCTCAACCCGGTGCCATCGAAGGTCCGGCACCTTGATGGCGAGGCCGGTGATTTCCATCTCCCCCATATGGACGACTTCCGCCTCGCTCTTAACGGGGGTGAAGCCGTCTGCGCCTCCGTACCACCCCGCGTGCTGCCAGCCCTCCGGCCCGTCGAGATTGACTTCAAGGACGTATCGGCCGGGCCCGACCGGCACGGCAAAGCTGCCGTCCTCCAACGTCAAGACCGAGTAGCGTGTTCCCTCCCCCTCGGCCTGCGCTCGTACCCCCGCTTCAACGAGAGGCCGTCCGTTCGCGTCTACCACCGTGCCGCTGAGCCTTGGGTAGGGGGCCGCGACTTCGGCCCGGTGAGCCGCGAACGACGCGTAGAACTCCTCCACCCCTATCCCGAACGCGCTCTCGAACGCTTCCTGCCACGTTTCATGGGAGAACCGCTGGCGGTAATACGCCATGATGCCGTCCGTGGGAGCGAGTGTCGCCAGCCAATCGATCGCCACATGGGCCACGTTGTAGTTGAGGCTGTCGTAACTCTGCATCCCCTCGACCGGGGTGTGTGTGCGCCTCGACGCTGGCAGCACGGCGTCCCGAAAGTGGGTCTCGTAGGGGCGGTCTCCGATGGCGTCGTAGTACTGGGCCGACCAACGGTTCGCCACGCCCTCGGTCATCCATACCGGCCCTGTGCCGCCCCTTCCCGCAACATGGGCCTGGATGGCATGGACGTACTCGTGCGCGATGGCGCGAACGCACGACTCGGCCAGAACGACCGTTGGCAGTGCAAAGAAGCCACACCCTCCCATGTCGTCTCCGACGTACACCTCCACGCTGGGAACGAAGAGCCCGAAGCGATCGGCGAAGTACGCAAGCACCGAGTCAACCGCGTCGGGAAAGGAAGCCCGGGTCTCCAGCGCTACGTCGGGGTGGTACTCGATCGGTGGTTCAAAGCCGCCCGGCTGAAGCCACTGCCGTGCGTTCGACGTGTGCACCCAGATTCCGTCTCCCCGGTTGATGCGCTGCACCGTACGGCCGCTGGCCGGCGCGCCCGGGATATACGGCAGGAATTGTCCGGTTGCCGCATCCCAGGTTGCTACCGCTCCAAGCTCCTCCGCCAGGGAGGCGAAGATGTCATCAGGGCCGGCCCCTTCTCGTCCGGACCAGCCAACGAGGTTCCACCCTTCTGCCAGAGGCACAAGCCCGCTCTCCACGAGCATCTCCCGCGTCCACTCCACCGGGTTTTCTCCGCCGACGTACAGCCACAACCCCATGCCGGGCTGGAGTGTGGACAGGGTTCCCGTGATGCCGGAGGCAGAGCGGGAAGCCCCGGTGAACGCCTGTGCGCCCCCATCCCATGCGTGCGCCGACTCCAGTTGCGGAATGGCTTCGAAGATCGCCGTGATGTCCGCTTCGGCCTCCGTCCACCCGGCCAGATTCCAGCCGGGCGCCAGGTTTGTCGTCACCACCTCCGGCGGACGCAGGCACATGATCCTTTGCCGGGTGTCGCTCTCCTCTCCGGAAACGACGAGATCGATGCCCCCGAGGTCTGCGCCGCTCACAGCGAGGGCCGTCGTCGAACCTCTGCCCCGTTGCTCCAGCCCACGAACCGTGCAATCGCTGCCGGCAGTCGTAGACACATTGATTGCGTAGGTTCCGTCTGGACCATAGAAGGCGAACGCTCCCTGCTCGTCGGACTGGAGGGAGATGTTCCTGCCCAGGAGCCTCCCCCGCCCGTTGATTTGGAGTTGCACGCCCTGCAGGGGCTCGCCGGCGCCATCCGTAGCACGGCCCTCGACGCGCCTGCAGAGGTCCGCTGGCGTGTCCGGCAACCGCACGGTAAGGCCGGTTACGCCTGCGCCCTGTACCTCGAACCTGGGCTTGAATCCGGTGTGGCCGGGGGAATAGTCCCCATCCAGCCCCGCAAATCCGAGTACGCAATCGGTGCCCTCGAGGGTGATGAAGACTCGAAGCCAGTACGAGCCGTCCGGAACCTCCAGTGCGTACGCACCGTCGGGGCCAGTGGTTGTCCTTGGGCCCAGCCCCTCGATGGGATCCCCGAACGCAAGCAGGGAGATCCCCTCAAGGGGCTCGTTTCCCAGCCCGAGAATGGTGCCCTGGAGGGGGTAGTACGGGACGTCGAAGTGGCAGGGATGCCACCGGTTTCCGGTGAAAGACTGCTTTCTGGCGACGACCACACGGACTTGCGAGGAACCGCTTCCCGCCACCGTAACCACTGCCTGCCAGTTTCCCTCCGGGTTCTCGGGCCCAGAGACGGTGCAGTCGCTGTACGTGTCGGACAGCATGCGGAGGTTGTACGACCCTTCATGGAGCACCAGGCGAAGTTGCCCGTCCGCTCCCGCATGTCTGCGCTGTTTCTCGCCTTCGCCCTCAACGAACGCCGCTACGACGACTCCTTCGATCGGCCCGCCATCCTCGCCGACAACCGTGACCTGCAATTCGTGCAGTGTTTCCTGTGCCCCCGCTCGCTCCACCCACAGACCACTTGTCAGGACGACCGCCCCGACGAGCAAGAGTGCGGTTGGTGGGACCAGCCGAGATCCCGCGCGCAGCATCGCCGGAGCCTAGCACTGACGTGTCAGGTTTACGCCACCCGCATTCACGGCCTTGAGCCCGGTAGCGGCTCCGCGAGCCCCTCAGGGTTGACAGTGCCGCTCCACGATCGTTTCCGGCGTCTCCGGAAGCTCGATGACAATGCCCGCTCGGTTCCTCCTCCCGGCCACCGGCTCCGCCCCAGCCTCGTCCGGCTCGAACCGGCCGTCGGCGTCGGCAACGAACCCCCCTTGGCCCCACTCACCGAGAAAGACCCGGTAGGCGCGACTGCCGTCCGGGCACTTCAGAAAGACACCGAGTGTGTGGTGCTCATACGGGCGATAGACCTCGAACTCTCCCCGTGAGTTCGCCCGCCCCCCAATCACGAAAATCCTCTCGTCCTCGACTTCCATCACGATGTGGACCTGGACGTAGGCGGCGGGGCTGCCCTCGGGGTCGAGCACCTTCCCGGTGATCTTCAACTCGAACGGTGATGCGGTCTCCCGCCAGTACTCCTCGAAGGCATCTGCGAACTCCTCCGGCGTCATGCCGAAAGCCCCTTCGAACTCGTGCTGACCGCCTCCCTGCCGGAAGAACTCGATGAGTGCTTCCTCGCCTTTCCGGTCGACGAGCCAATCGACCGCGAGAAACCCGACCTGGTATTGGAGAACGGCGTCGGCTTGGCCGGTGAGGTCTGGGTTCTGGATGTTTCTGCCCTTGTTGCAGAGTCCCAGTCCCGGGAAACAGCGCCCCAGCGCCCCCCACTCCATTCGGGCTATCTCCCGCCGGTGCGACAGGGCCCATCGTCCCTGTTCCTCGCGGCAGTGAGCGCTCGCGTATTCCGCTGCGCCCTCGAGGAGCCAATATGGCCAGCCTCTAGCCCCGCCAACCCACCCGAGGTGGTACTGGAGGACGTGGAAGTACTCGTGCGCGATGGGGCCGCCGTACGCGCGCGTTTCCTCATCGCAGGTCTCCAGCGCGATGAAGATGGCCTTCGGCGGGGCGAGGCCGCCGCACCTGAACCAGGAGGGCAACTCGCCGCCCCGCCGTCGACTATCCGCATCGAGCCATTCCCGGTACGCCTCGTTCAGCGCCTCGAAGTCGGTCGAGATGTAGAGGGTGAACTCCGAAGTCACGACGCCGAAGCGTTCGGCGAAGGACACCTGGACGCTCTTCACTTCCCGCGCGATTGCGTAGCGCTCCGTGCCCGTGAAACTCCCGAGGAACACGAGCTCCGGCTCGGCTACCCCCAGTTGCAGCCACTGCTCCTCGAGCGGATCCTCCGGCGCCGGCTGGAACGCAAGGACCAACCCCAGCACGACCCCGAACACGACAGAGGCCGCCAGCACCAACAGGCTGGCGGCCTCCGTGCGGTTGAGCGCCATGCGGCCTAGCGCGTGAGCCACCCGAACGGCTGTGGCTTCCGCTGCGCCTTCGGGTCGATCATGATGTTCACGATTGACGGCGTCGGGTCGTTCACCGCCGTCTGCAGGGTCGAGTCCAGTTCGTCCACGGTCGTGACGAAGTAACCCTTGCCCCCGAACGCCTCGATGATCTTCTCGTAGCGCGCGTTCGGCATGTACGAGCCCGGCGGGATGTTGTTCCGGTCGAGCTCGCTGGGCCCGCCGCCGATGCCGTTGTTGTTCACCACGATGAACGTGATCGGCAGGTTGTAGCGAACCGCCACCTCGACCTCCATCGCGCTGAAGCCGAAGCCCGCGTCGCCCTCGACCGCCACGACCTTGCGGTCGGGGTGGACGGCGGCCGCGGCGATCGCCTGGGCCACGCCCACGCCCATCGTCCCGAATGTGCCCGCGTCCAGGCGCGAACGCGGGACGATGTTCGGCAGCACCGTGCGACCGATGTCCATCGTGCTCGCGCCCTCGCTTGCGATGATCGCGTCCTCAGGAATCGCCTCGCGCACAGCCCGCAGCACGCGGTAGTAGCCCATCGGCTCGGAGTCGTCGACCTCCATCGCGGCTACGGCCTGCCGGTTCTCCTCGGCTTTCGCCGAGAGGCCCGTCCACCAGGTCGTCTCCTGCGGGTAGGTCCAGGGGTTCTGCTCAAGCGAGACGTTCAGCTGGCTCGTGATCGCCTTGCCGTCGCCCACCAGCGCGACTTCCGTCGGCACGTTCGTGCCGATCTCCTCCGCGCTGATGTCCATCTGTACCACGCGCACGTCCTTGTTGAACCGCGGCGGCAGGCCGAAGTGCATGATCCAGTTCAGCCGCGCCCCCATCAGGAACACCAGGTCCGCGTTCTGCAGCGCGTACGACCGCGCCGGGGCCACCGAGAGCGGGTGGTCGTCGGGGACGACGCCCTTGCCCATCGGCGAAGCGAGGAACGGAAGCTGCGTCTTGTCGATGAACTCCCGCACGTCGTCCTCGGCGCGCGCGTAGGCCATGCCCTTGCCGACGATGACGAGCGGGCGCTCCGCCGACTTCAGCGCGTCCACCGCGGCGTCGATCGAGCCGGGCTCGGCGTAGGTGCGGGGTGCATCCGGACAGCGATCCTTGAACTCGATCTCCGATTCCTCGACTTGCGCCGTAATCACGTCGTTCGCGAAGTCGAGGTACACGGCTCCTGGCCGCCCGTACATGCTCGTGCGCACGCCCTGCTCGATGTAGTAGGGCACGCGCTGGATCGTCTCCGCCCGGCGCGACAGCTTCACGAAGGGCCGCGCCGCCTCAACCTGCGGCGCCTCCTGGAACGAGCCCTGCCCGTCCTGGTACGAGTCCGGCGCGCCGCCGATGAGGATCATCGGCCACGTGTTCGACCACGCGTTCGCCAGGCCGGCGATGCCGTGGATCATTCCCGGACCGCACACCGTCAGGCACGCGCCCGGCCGTCCCGTCAGGTAGCCGACGGCGCCCGCGGCGTAACTCGCCGCCTGCTCGTTGTGGAAGCCGTAGTACTGGATGCCCTCGCGCTGTGCCGCTGCCGCAATGCCCGCTACCGGGAATCCCACCACGCCGAACATGTAGTCGACGCCCTGCTGCTTGAGGCTGCGAGCGATTACGGTCGCGCCGTCGATCTCTGCCATCTGATCACCCCTTGTGGTCGTAGCCCGCCGGATGATACGGGAAGAGTCCCCCACACTCCCGCTCCGCCCTTATTGAGACAATGGGGCGATTTCACCGAAACGGATCGGTAAGATTCGCGGCCAGTACCGCAAGAGGAGTGCATCCATGCCTACCGACGCCCGCGTTGTTGTCTGCCCCTCCGAGCCCGGTCCCCTCCGCATCGACGAAATCGCCCTCCCCGACCCCGGACCCCACCAGGTCGTCGTCAAGCAGTTCGCGAGCGGCATCTGCCATTCCCAGCTCCACCAGATGCACGGCCCCCGGCCCGCTCCCCAGCTCCTCGGCCACGAGTCGACCGGCACGGTCGTCGCTGCCGGCAGCGAGGTCACGCACGTCAAGGAAGGCGACCGTGTCATGGTCACCTGGGTGCCGCGCAGTCCCGACCTGGGCCGCCGCCCCGACCCCATCTCCCTCCAGCTCGAAGACGGCTCCACCGCCATCTCCCAGGGCGTCTTCACCTGGGCCGACCACACCATCGCCGACGAGCAGTACATCGTCTCCATGCCCGAGGACGTTCGCACCGACGTCACTGCCATCATCGGCTGCGCCGTGATGACCGGTTCGGGCGCCGCCTACCACACCGCCGGCGTGAAACAGGGCGAGAGCGTGGCCGTGTTCGGCGTCGGAGGCGTGGGCCTCTCCGCGATCGTCGCTGCCGCCGTCGTCGGCGCCGATCCAATCATCGCCGTCGACCTGAGCGACGAGAAGCTGGAGTTCGCGAAGGAGTTCGGCGCCACCATCGGCGTCAACGCCTCCGAGGGCGACGCCGTCGAGCAGGTTCGCGCCCTCACCACCAGCGACACCGAGTTCGACTTCATGGGGCGGCCCCTGGCGGGCGTCGATTACGCCTTCGACTGCATCGGCGTGAAGCAGACGATGGAGCAGATCCTGCCCGCCGCCCGCCCCGGCGTGATGGGCGTTCGCACGGGCGGCATGGCCGTCCTCGTCGGCGTCCCGCAGACGAACGTGGAGATCGACGCCCGCGACCTCCTCATCAACGAGAAGAAGTATATCGGCAGCATCGGCGGCTCCTGTCGCCCCGACCGCGACTTCCCGATGTTCATCCGCTGGTACAAGGAGGGCGACCTCGACCTCGATGCGCTCGTGACCGCCAGCTACGAGCTGGACCAGATCAACGAGGCCACCGACGCTCTCGCCGCCGGCCACATCACGGGTCGCTCCATCATCCAGCTGTAGCCGCCCCCATCTCTAGCCGCGCTCAGCGCAGCTTCCGGATGGGAGACCAGACCAGGAGCAGGAGTCCCGCGACGCCGCCAGCGATTGAGCTGGCGACGATGGCTACCTGTGGTCCCCAGAGCGTCGCGAGCAGCCCGGTCTGTGCGATGCCGATGGGCATTGAGGCCGCGAACATGAGCGAATAGACCCCCATCACGCGGCCCATCACCGCCTGCGGCGTGTTCTCCTGCAGGAGGGCGAGGCTCAGATTCATGAAGATCGCGGCGGGCGGCCCGATGGCCAGCAGCGCCACGACCGTCAACCAGGGCGTCTCACTCAACCCAAAGAGCACAAGGGGCGGCGCCGCCAGCACCGGCGAGAGCGCCACCAGCAGGCCTCTCCGTGGGAGGGGCCGCAACGTCATCACGGCCGAACTGAGGATCATGCCCGCCCCGAATGCGGCGAAGAGGATGCCGACCCAATGGTCTCCCAGCTTCAGCACATCCTCCACGATGAGCAGCATCGTCACCGTGATGGGGCCGCCGAAGAAGATTCCGAGCATCGCCGAGAGGATGAGCAGGCCGAGGATGGCTCGCGAGCGAACGACGTACCTGAGCCCTTCGGTGAGGTCGCCGCGAATGCTCCCGTGCTCCGCCGGCGCTTCCGGCCGGTATTTCCGCAGCATGAGGAACAGCAGCGCGCCCGCGGCCAGCAACCCCGTCTCGAGGGAGAAGGCTGCGGTCAGACCCGCCATGCCCGCGACCAGCCCGCCCAGCGCCGGTCCGACAAAGTCCGAGGCCGCGAGAAAGCCCACGTTCCCGATGATCACGGCGTTCTGCAGCTGGGGCCGCGTCACGAGCTGCGGCAGCACACCCATGCGCGCAGGATTCTCAAACGCTCCCACCGCACCGATGACGGCCGAAAGAAGGAACACCGGCCACAGGATGGTCACCGATGCGGCGGCAAGTACCAGGTAGACCGCAGCGACCACTGCCGCCACTGCGGTCGCCCGGACGAGGATGAGGCGCGCCTCCATCCGGTCGGCGAGCACGCCGCCGAACAGCGTCAGGAACACGCCTGGGAGTTCCTGGATCATGAGCGCACCGGCGATTGCTGCGGCGCGCTCATCCGGCTCTACGCGATCGCGAATGAAGAGCGGCACCGCCACGATCTGGATGCCGACCCCCAGCGCCATCACGACCGACGCCGTCAGCCACGCCCGGTAGTCGCGGCTCGCGAAGGGGTTGCGGCTTGCCGCAGCCGGTTCATCGGGCTGAACGCCCTCCGCGGCCTCCGTCTCGCCCTCGGCTCCTTCTGGATTCACGGTCGCATCTCGGGCCGCTTCATCATCAGCCGACACAGGTCCAACCTCAGCGCAGCTTCCGCACGGGGAGCCAGATCAGCAGCGCAATCCCGGCGACGCCGCCGGCGGCTGCGCTTGCCACGATGCTGGCCTGAGGCCCGATCAAGCTGGTGACGAGTCCGGTCTGCGCGTACCCGATCGGCGCGGAGGCCACGAACATCAGGGAGTAGACTCCCATCACGCGCCCCATTACCGCTTCCTCGGTCTGCTCCTGCAGCAGCGCCAGGCTCAGGTTGGTGAAGATTGCCGCCGGCGGCCCGATCGCCAGCAGGGCCGCGACCGTCAGCCAGGGCGTCTCGCTTAACCCGAACAGGACCAGCAAGGGGGCGCCAACGACCGGCGAAAGCGCCAGCAGCAGCCCTCGTCTGGGGAGTGGCCGCAAGGTCATCAGCGCCGAGCTAACGATCATGCCGGCCCCGAACGTCCCGAAGAGGATGCCCACCCAGCGGTCTTCGAGCATCAGGACGTCCTCCACGACGAGGAGCATGTTCACCGTGAGCGGACCCGCATAGAAGATCCCGGGCATCGCCGCGAGGATCAGCAGCCCGATGATGTTGCGAGAGCGGCGAACGTAGCGCAGCCCCTCCATCAGCTCCGCTCGCACGTCGTGCCGCTCGGCCACCCGCGGCTCGTAGCGGCCGAGCGTCAGGAACAGCAGCGCCCCCAGCGCCAGCAGTCCCGTCTCAAGCGCGAATGCGGCGGTCAGCCCGGCATCTCCGCCGACGAACCCTCCCAGCGCCGGTCCCGCGAACTGGCCCGCCGCGAGGAACCCCACGTTCCCGAGGATCACGGCGTTCTGGAGCTGCGGGCGCGTGACCATCTGTGGCAGGACACCCTGCCGCGCTGGCTGCTCGAAGGCCGCCACCGCCCCAACGGCCGCCGAGAGCGCGAACACCGGCCACACGATCGTCACTTCGGCCGCCGAGAGCACCACGTACACGGCCGAGACCGTCGCCATCACTGTGGTTGCGCGGAACAGGAGCAGACGCGGCTCGATCCGGTCGGCGATGACCCCGCCCAGCAGCGTCAGGAACACGCCCGGCAACGTCTGGATGATGAGCGCCCCCGCGATCACCGCCGCCCGTTCGTCCGGCTCGACGCGATCCCGGATGAACAGCGGCACCGTCACGATCTGGATGCCGACGCCGAGCGCCGTCACCACCGACGCCGTCAGCCACGCCCGGTAGTCCCGGCTGACAAACGGATTGCGAGGGCCAGTCTCGGGGGCGGCTTCGGCGCTCACGCGTGGGTTGCCGTTCTCGTCGCGTTCACGCTCCGGGTGCTTGCCGGTCGCATCCATCTAGTGTGGCACGCGGGGGCGTTATCCTCCCGAACGTCATGGGTGCCCCCATCGTCATCGCCCACGCCGCCGCCGCCGGTGAGGCGCCCGCCAACACCCTCGCGGGCGTGCGCGCCTCCCTCGCGAGCGCCGCCGCCATGGAGATCGACCTCCACCTCTGCGCCGATGGCGTTCCCGTCCTCCTCCACGACCACACGCTCGACCGCACCACGAACCTTTCCGGTCCCGTCGCAGCCGTGCCCCTCGCCGACCTCGCCCGCGCCGATGCCGGCGAGGGCGAGCCCGTGCCATCGCTCGACGAAGTGCTCGACCTCGTCGATGGCCGCATCGAGGTCATGTGCGAGCTGAAGGTCGCTCCCGACCACCCCGAGGAAGGCCCCGCCCTCCTCGATGCCACCCTCGCCGTCATCCGCCGCCACGGCGCCGAGTCCTGGACCGCTCTCCACTCCTTCGACCATGACCTCGTGGAGCGCGCCCGGTCCCTCGCGCCGGAGATCGACGCGGCCTTCATCGTCGCCCCCATGGGCGGCGCTGGGCTCAAGACCCTCTGCGCCCGCGCGAATGAGCACGGCGTCGGCGCCATCTCCCTCTTTCACGCGGTCGTCGGGCCGCACGACTCGGACTCCACCCGTGACCACGGTCTGCAGCTCTGGGCCTGGACGGCCGACACCCCTGCGGACTGGGCCCGCCTTGCCGACTCAGGCGTCGACGGCATCATCACGAACCAGCCCGCCGCCCTCCGCGCCTGGAACGAGTCCCGTCCCTCCGCCTGACCCCGCCCACACTGCGCGTTCGCAGACACAGTAGGGGTTCCCCTTTATGATCGAGCGCCGTGCGGGCGGCTTCAGGCCGCCCAGTCTTCCGAAGGATTGTTCATGAAGGAGATCGACTACCTGGCGCCCTCCTCGCTCGGCGAGGCGTACGCCGCCCTCCAGAACGGCAAGACCTCGGCCTTCCTCGCTGGCGGTACCGACATCATCGTCCAGCTCCGCGAAGGCCGGAAAGAGGTCGACCAACTCATCGACGTCAAGCACATCCCCGAGCTCGTGAGCTACGCCTGGACCGACGACGGCGGCCTCGTGATCGGAGCGTCCGTGCCTTTCGCCGAGATCTACGAGGACGACGAGATCGTCCGCCGCCTGCCCTGCGTCATCGACTGTGCGACGCTCGTCGGCGGCATCCAGATCCAGAGCCGCGCCTGCTTCGGCGGCAACATCGGCAACAGCGGTCCCGCCGCCGACACCGTCCCCGCCCTCATCGCGCTCGGCGCCACGCTCACCCTCGGCTCGGCTGACGGAGCGCGTGACCTCCCCCTCGAGGACTTCTTCACCGGCCCCGGCCAGAACGTCCTCGGCCCCGGGGAGCTGATCATCACGGTCAACATCCCGCCGCAGCCCGCGAACTCGGGTTCCTTCTTCCATCGCTTCATTCCCCGCAACGAGATGGATATCGCCGTCGTCAACGTCGGCGCCCGCATCGACCTCGATGCCGGCGGGGAGCGCATCGAAGGGGCTCGTATCTCCGTCGGCGCGGTCGCCCCCGTGCCCCTCTTCGTCGCGGCCGCCGGCGATGCCCTCGTTGGCGAGACGCCGACCGAGGACAGCTTCGCCCGCGCCGCCGACATCGCCGCCGAGGCGGCTACCCCCATCACCGACATGCGCGGCTCCATCGCCCAGCGCGTGCACCTCACGCGCGTCCTCACCTACCGCGCCCTCGACCGGGCGCTCGAACGAGCCCGGGAGGCCTAGCCCATGCCCCGTCGCACCCACATCCAGACCACCCTCAACGGCGAGGAGATCGACTTCCTCTGCGAGCCCCGCCAGAGCCTGCTCGAAGTCCTGCGCGACGAGCTCGGCCTGACCGGCACCAAGGAAGGCTGCAACAACGGCAACTGCGGCGCCTGCAGCGTCCTCATGGACGGCCGCGTCGTGAACTCCTGCTGCGTCCTCGGCGTCGAAGCCGAAGGCGCCGAAGTCGTCACCATCGAGGGCGTCGCCGATGGCGACACCCTGCACCCCCTGCAGCAGTGCTTCCTCGAAGAGGCGGCACTCCAGTGCGGCGTCTGCACCCCCGGGTTCATCGTCGCCGCCAAGGCCCTGCTCGATAGCGAGCCGGATGCCGACGAGGGCCGCGTCCGCCACTGGCTGGCCGGCAACCTCTGCCGCTGCACCGGCTACGACAAGATCGTCCGCGCCGTCCTCAAGGCGTCCGAGATGGAGGAGGTCTCCGCATGACAACCACCGAGAAGCCCGACTACAAGGTCATCGGCACCCGTCCCATCCGCCCCGACGGCGTCGAGAAGGTAACGGGCAAGGCGCTCTACGGCGCCGACATCCACCTTCCCGACCTCGTCCAGGGCGCCGTCCTGCGCAGTCCCCACGCGCACGCGCGCATCCTCTCCATCGATACCAGCGCGGCCGAGGCCATGCCCGGCGTCCTCGCCGTGGTGACCCACAGCGACCTTCCCGTCGTCGCCGACAAGGTGCTCGACATGGGTGAGGGCGCCTCCACCGCCTCCGACATGAGCAAGAACGTGCTTGCCGCCGACAAGGCGCTCTACCGCGGTCACGCCGTCGCCGGCGTTGCCGCGACCAACGTGCACGACGCCCTCACGGCGATCGAGGCCATCAAGGTCGAGTACGAGGTGCTCCCGCCCGTCCTCAACGTGCAGGACGCGATGCGCGACGATGCCCCGCTGCTTGATGCGAGCCGCCACACCAGGACCCCGACCGGCGAGGAGTCCGAGAACGCCAGCAACGTCGCGGCCCACAACCGCTTCGAGGGTGGCGATGTCGAGGCCGCCTTTGCCGACGCCGACATCGTCGTGGAGCGCGAGTTCGACACGAAGATGGTCCACCAGGGCTACATCGAGCCCCACAACGGCACCGCCAACTGGAACTCCGACGGCACCCTGACCGTCTGGACGAGCACGCAGGGCGCCTTCGCTGTCCGCGGCGCGCTCGCCGAGCTGCTCCAGCTGCCCGTCTCTCGCATCCGTGTCATCCCGATGGAGATCGGCGGCGGCTTCGGCGGGAAGATCGGTGTCTACCTGGAGCCGGTCGCCGCGCTGCTCTCCCGCAAGTGCGGCCGCCCCGTTCAGCTCACCATGGACCGCACCGACGTCTTCCAGGCCACCGGCCCCACCAGCGGCGGCCACATGAGGGGCAAGATCGCCGTCAAGGACGGCAAGATCACCGCCGCCGAGGTCAGCCTCGCCTTTGAGGCAGGCGCCTTCCCCGGCTCGCCCGTCATGGCCGGCGCCATGTGCATGCTCTCCCCCTACGAGGTGGAGAACTTCAAGGTCGATGCCTACGACGTCGTCGTGAACAAGCCGAAGGTGGCCGCCTACCGCGCTCCGGGCGCGCCCAACGCCTCCTTCTGCGTTGAGCAGCTCATCGACGAGCTCGCCCGCGAGACCGGAGCGGACCCACTCCAGTTCCGCCTGAGCAACAGCGCCCGCGAGGGCACCCGCATGATCACCGGCGTCGCCCACCCCCGCATCGGGCAGGAGGAGACGGTCCAGGCCGCCCAGGCCTCCGACCACTACCAGTCGCCGATCGAGGGGCCGAACCGCGGCCGCGGCGTTGCCGGCGGCTTCTGGTTCAACGCCGGCATGCAGTCGTCCGTCGTCGCCTCCGTCAACCCGGATGGCACGGTCAACCTGATCGAGGGCTCGACCGACATCGGCGGCACCCGCGCCGCCCTCGCCATGCAGCTCGCCGAGACCCTCGGCATCGAGTACGACAGCGTCCGCCCCACCGTCGTCGACACCGACTCAGTCGGCCACAACGACGTGACCGGCGGCTCGCGCACCGCCTACGCCAGCGGCCAGGCCGTGTACGAGGCCGGGCTCGATATCCAGCAGCAGATGGTCGCCCGTGCGGCCCAGCTCTGGGAGTGCGAGGCCGAGGACGTGGAGTACGCCGACGGCGGCCTCCGGCACACCTCCGACAGCGAGAAGACGATGACCTTCGCCGAGCTGGCGGGGAAGCAGATGGAGACCGGCGGGCCGCTCCAGGGTCGCGGCAGCGTTGTTGCCCGCAGCCCCGGCGCCGCGTTCGGCGTCCACGTCGTCGATGTCGAGGTCGACCCCGACACCGGCAAGGTCGACATCCTCCGCTACACGATCGCCCAGGACGTCGGCACGGCCGTGCACCCCGCGTACGTCGAGGGCCAGATGCAGGGCGGTGTCGTCCAGGGCATCGGCTGGGCGCTCAACGAGGAGTACTACTACGGCGAGGACGGGCGCATGGAAAACGCCTCCTTCCTCGACTACCGCATGCCCACCAGCCTCGACCTTCCGATGATCGACACGATCATCGTCGAGGTTCCCAACCCCGGACACCCCTTCGGCGTCCGCGGGGTTGGCGAGGTGCCGATCGTGCCGCCGCTGGCGGCCATCGCCAACGCCGTCCACGATGCCACCGGGCATCGCTTCACGGAGCTGCCCATCTCCCCGCGCCGCGTGGTGGAGGAGCTCCACAACCTGCAGTAGTCCGGTGGCGACGGTTCTCATACCGTCGCCGCTGCGCTCGCTCTGCGCTGGCGCCGCGACCCTCGAGGTCGTGGGCGCCACGCTCGGCGAGGTTCTCCGCGCCATCGACGTCCGCTGCCCCGGCTTCTACGAACGCGCCGTGGAGGGCGGCCAGGTGCGTCCCGAACTCTCCATCGCCCTCAACGGCCACGCCTTCCGTTACGGCCTCACCGAGCCCATCGCCCCCAACGACGAGGTCACCATCGTCCCCGCGATAGGGGGTGGCTAGAGCTAGCTACGTTGACCGGCTGGCTATCTCGGCCATGAGCTGCTGCAGAACTCTGGCAACAACGTGGTCTAAGTCGGGCCCGTCTCTGTCCAACTGTGAGTAGGGCATGCTCCTATTGAGCTCCGAGAGGCTCGTTTCGTTGATTGCTACCGACCTCGAGAGATGCGTCTTGCTCAAAGTCCATGTGACTGACAGCCCCACGTCGAAGTTGGCGTTGGAGCTGCCCGTGTAGCCGTTGAACGAGAAATCGCGGCCCAACGTGATCGGGCGGTCGTCGCTGAGGGCGAACCCCCTCTCAACAAGATAGGTCTCCTTCGTCCCTTCCCACATCCCAGTGTCTAACACGCTGGTGCCGTGTACCGACCCTGCGTGGCTGGTATGCCGATACCACCGAAAGAGTTCTTCGCCGAGGGGTCTACACGCGTCGGCCAACGCCTCAATCGTTGGTCGAATGTGAGTCTGGTACGCAGAGTCGAGCTTCCCAATGTCGGCTTCGTCCGGTTCCGGGCCGGTCCGCTCCCTTACGAAGGCAGCGACCTCTTGGTCGACATCGAAGCGCTCAAGCGAGCCAGCAAACTCAGCTAGTGGGACCACCTGGCAGTCGCTGCGCGACTGTCGCGCTGTGCCGGCGTACACCACGGTCTTGGCCGATACATCTGGTATCAGCTCCCCGACCCGGTTGATGGCGGTGAAGTAGTCAGAAGCCACGGTTGAGCCCGACTTGGCCTCAAAGGCGCTGATGCCGTGGCCCGTCTCGTAGAACAGATCGCACTCCAGACCCGTCGAGTCTCGGAAGAAAGAGAGGTTTGGCTGCTGGCCTCGATTGAAGCGGTGCTTCAATGCTTCGGTGACAAGGACATTCTCGAAGAGCGCCCCACGGAGGGGGTGAGTGGCTACCTGATCCGGACTCTCGATCCCGAGTAGGTAGCTAGCGAGACCGACATCGTAAAAATAGAGCTTGGGTGACTTGACCAGTCGCTTTCGGATGTTCGCGTGAAACGGGGGGAGCTGGAAGACGATGTAGCTGGCTTCGAGGATTGTGAGCCACTCCCGGGCCGTCGTGTGGGACACGCCTGCGTCGGAGCCCAGGGAGCTCAGGTTGACGAGCTGCCCCACACGCCCCGCGCAGAGCCTCAGGAAGCTCCGGAAGGCCGAAAGGTTGCGGATAGCGCCAAGGCGGCGAACGTCGCGCTCGACGTAGGTCTCGAAGTAGTCGCCGAGCGCCTGGCGCGGATCAAGACCCTGGTCAAGGATGCGGGGGTAGAACCCGGCGTAGACGATCTCGTCAAGCGCGTCGCTCGCGCCCGTCCTGCTCCGTTCGCGGAGCGAGAAAGGCAGAAGGCGCAGGAGCGCAGTACGGCCGGCAAGCGACTGGTTGATGGCATCGGAGAGCCTGAACTGCTCGCTGCCGGTGAGGACAAACAGGCCGTTCCCGCCCTTTTCGTCAGCAAGGACCTGGAGGTAGGACAACAGGTCCGGCACATGCTGGATCTCATCGATGATTGCGCCTCCCCCCCATTGCGAGAGGAAACCGCGAGGGTCGGATTCGGCAAATTCCCGCTGATCGGGCGCTTCAAGATTGACATAGTTGAGATCGGGAAAGGTCTGACGACACAGCGTGGTCTTCCCCGCCTGGCGAGGGCCAGTCACGGTAACGAACGGGTACTGCTGGAAGGATTCCTTCAGACGGCCGGTGATTTCGCGGTCAATCACGCATCCAAGGTACTACAGGGACATGTAATTTGAAAGTAGTACCTTCAGATTGCAAGATGGCCTTTCCTAAAGCTCCGCCCAGGTCCGACCGCGCTTCAGGTCGACCTTGAGTGGCACCTTCAGCTCCATGCTCGCCGGCATCACCTCCGCCAGCAGCGACCCCACCTCCTCCGCCTCGTCTTCCGGACCCTCGAAGATCAGCTCGTCGTGCACCTGCAGGATCATGCGACTGCGCAGTTCGCGCTCTCGCGCCGCGTCCGCGATCCGGATCATCGCCACCTTGATGATGTCCGCCGCCGTCCCCTGGATCGGCATGTTGATCGCCTCGCGCTCAGCCGCGCTCCGCACCTGGAAGTTCGTGCTGTGGATCGCGGGCAGGTAGCGCCGCCGCCCGAACAGCGTCTCCGCGTAGCCCTGTTGCTTCGTCGTCCCGAGCACGTGCTCCTGCCACGCCTTGATGCCCGGGAAGTTCGCGTAGTAGCTGTCGATGAACGCCTCCGCCTCCTCACGCGTCATTCCCGTGCGGTCGCTCAACCCGAACGACCCCATCCCGTAGGCGATGCCGAAGTTGACCATCTTCGCCGTGTCCCGCATCTGCCGCGTTACCTCGTCCGCCTCCACCCCATAGACGCTCGCCGCCGTCGCCTGGTGGATGTCGGCGTCAGCCAGGAACGCGTCGATGAGGCCCGTGTCCTCGGTGATGTGCGCGAGCACCCGCAGCTCGATCTGCGAGTAGTCCGCCGCCACGTAGACCGGGTCGTCGTACCCCTCGGGCACGAACGCGCGCCGGATGTCGCGTCCCATCTCCGTGCGCACGGGGATGTTCTGCAGGTTTGGGTTCGTGCTGCTCAGCCGCCCCGTCGCCGCCACGGTCTGCTGGAAGTCGGTGTGGATGCGTCCGTCATTCGGCGAGACCGTTCCGGGCAGCGCATCGAGGTAGGTCGACTTCAGTTTCGTCAGCTGCCGGTACTCGAAGATCTTGTCGATGATCGGGTGCGACTCCCGCAGCCCCTCCAGCGCTCGCTGATCGGTGCTGTAGCCCTGCTTCGTCCGGCGCGTGGGCGGCAGCCCCAGCTCCCGGAAGAGGATGTCGCTGAGCTGCTGCGGGCTGCCGATGTTGAACTCGTGCCCGACGTGCTCGTAGACCTCCGCCTCCGCCGCCTCAATCTCCCCGATCAGCCCATCCGAGATCTCCCGCAGCACGCCGATGTCGATCCCGACCCCTACAGTCTCCATCTCCGCCAGCACGGGCATCAGCGGCAGCTCCATCTTCTCGTACAGCTCCCACTGCCCCCGCTCGCGGATCAGGTCCTCCATGCCCGGCACGACCTGCAACAGCAGATCGACCTGCTGGCAGGCCAGCTCTCCCGCCGACTCCGGGTCGACCTGCGCCAGCGGCGTCGCCTTCCGCCCCGTGCCGGTCAGCGCCTTCAGAGGTCGCAGCTCCACGCCGAGCCGCTCGTTGACGAGGTTCTCCAGCGCCTGCGAGGTCTCCCCCAGCAGGAACGCCATCAGGCTCGCCTCGTGGGTGACCCCCCGCAGCGCCATCCCCGCCCGCGAAAACTGGTGCAGCAGGTACTTCGCCCCATACGCCGTCTTCGGCAGCGACTCGTCCGCCAGCAGAGGTCCGAGCACCTCCCGGACGGTCTCGATCGACAGTTGTTCGCTCGGGCTGTCGAGCCGCGGCGCGTGCCCTATCGGGACGTACCACGCCCGCCCCGGCTCCGTCGCGAACGACAGCCCCAGCAGCAGCGGATGCGCCGTGTCCCCGGTCGTCGAGAGCGCCCCCAGGGCGAACCCGCCGGAATCGCGCAGCGTCGCCGCCAGCTCGCGAAGCTGGGATGCGTCTGTGACGTTGGCGTACTCGCCAGGCTCTGCCTCGGGAGCAGGCGACTCCTCGGCGTCGCCTGCCGCCGCCGGAAGCCGTTCAATCAGGCTGCGGAACTCCAGCTCGCGGAAGAACGCGACGACCTTCTCGCGGTCGTAGTCGGCGGCTTCGCACGCGGCGAAGTCGAAGCCGCACTCCACGTCCGTGCGGATCGTAATCAGCTCCTTGCTCTCCAGCGCCTCCTCCCGCTTCCCCTCGAGCTTCCCCCGCACCGATTTCGACGAGATTTCGTCGAGTCGCGCGAAAATCTCCTCGACCGGCCCGAACTGGCGGATCAAGTTCGCCGCCGTCTTGTCCCCGACGCCCTTGATGCCGGGAATGTTGTCGCTCGTGTCCCCGCGCAGCGCCTTGAAGTCGGTCATGAAGGGCGGGCTGAACCCCCAGCGCTCGCTCGCGGCCTTCGTGTCGTACACCACGGTGTCGCGCTGGTAGGGGCGGAACATGAAGAGGTTGAGATTGGGCCGGATGAGTTGCACGAGGTCCGTGTCCAGCGTGACGATCCACGTGTCGATGCCCTCGGCGGCCGTTTTGGTTGCGATCGTGCCCGCCACGTCGTCCGCCTCGAACCCCGGCGCCTCGTACACGGGGATCGCGAACGCGTCGAGCATCTCGCGCACGCGGTCCATCTGCGGCAGCAGGTCCTCCGGGGTCTCGCGGCGCGTCGCCTTGTAGTCCTCGCGCGCCTCGTGCCGGAAGGTCTTGCCCTTCGCGTCCCAGGCCGCGCAGATGTGCGTCGGCGAAAGCTGGTCGAACACGCGCAGCAGCGACTCCGCGTACCCGTAGGTCGCGAACGTGAGCTCGCCCTTGCTGCTCATCATCGGGTTGGGCACCGACCCCAGCGCGAAGAACGCGCGGTAGAGAATGCCGTGCGAATCGAGGATCACGAGGCGCGGCTTCGCGCCGTTGCCAGCCACCCCGCGATTATAGGTGCCCCCTCCCGGCCCGGGCCCGCAACCGCCGCCCGGCTATACTGCCCGCACTCTCGCGCTGGAGCGCCCGATGGCCCGTCCCGTCCTCCGCACCGCCCTCTGTGACCTGCTCGGCATCGAGTACCCCTTCATCCTCGCCGGCATGGGTCCCGTCGCCGGCGGCATCGTCGGACCGGTCGCCACCGCCGAGCTCGCCGCCGCCGTCTCGAACGGGGGCGGACTCGGCGTCCTCGGCGGCAGTGGCTACGGCCCGGAGCGTCTGCGCGAGGAGATCGACAAGATACGCGGGCTCACCGACAAGCCCTTCGGCGTCGACCTCCTCCTCCCCGCCAACTACATGGGCGAGGCTGCGAAGAAACCCCCGCCCGCCGACCCGCGCGAGCTCGTCCCCGTCGAAGTCCGTGACGGCCTCAAGGCCATCCTCGCCGACCTCGACGTTCCCTGGCTCGAAGCTCCGCCCGTCGAGACCGAGACGCGCCCCACCCTGCAGGGCCGCGGCGGTGGGATGTCCGACGCCCAGATGGAGGTCGTGATCGAGGAGAAGGTGCCGGTCTTCGCCGCCGGGCTGGGCAGCCCCGCTCCCTGGATCGACCGCCTCCACGCGAACGGCACGGTCGTCCTCTCCCTCGTCGGCAACGTGAAGAACGCGGAGCGCGTTGCCCACGCTGGCGTCGATGCCGTCGTCACCCAGGGCACCGAGGCGGGTGGCCACACCGGCCGCATTGGCACCCTTCCTCTCGTGACGCAGGCGATCGAGGCTATCGACCCCGTCCCCGTCATCGCCGCGGGTGGCATCGGCAGCGGCCGGGGCATGGCCGCCATGCTCGCCGCGGGCGCCGCGGGCGTGTGGGTCGGCACCGCCTTCCTCGTCTCGGAGGAGGCCAATCAGCCCCCGGCCCAGCTCAAGCGCATCCTCGCCGCCACCGAGGAGGACACGAAAATCACCCGCCTCTACAGCGGCAAGACCATGCGAAACATCCGCAACCCCCTTATCGACGCCTGGGAGAACAGCGGTATCCGCGCCCTCCCCATGGGGATACAGGGCATCGTGATCCGTGACGTTGCCCACTCCCTCCGCCAGGCCGGACGCGAGGACCTGCTCATGAACGCCGCCGGCCAGATTGCCGGCATGCTCAACGAGGTGCGCCCCGCCTCCGTCATCATGGAAGAGATCATTGGCGAGACGGTCGAGATCCTGAGCGACCGCCTCCCCGCCACCGTCACCGCCCGCGTGGAGGCATAGCCATGTCCGACGGCCCGCTCGCGAACGTCCGCGTCCTCGAATTCACCGACGAGATCGGCGCCTACTGCGGCAAGCTGTTCGCCGACCTCGGCGCCGACGTGATCAAGGTCGAGCCCCCTAATGGCGAATCCCAGCGCCAGGCCCCACCCTTCCTCGACGGCGACCCGGGACCGGGCGCCAGCATCGCCTTCTGGGCCCAGAACACCTCGAAACGCTCGCTGGCGCTCAACCTCTACGACGAGGCCCAGCTCGCCCGCGCCCGCGAGCTCGCCCTGGGCGCCGACATCATCCTTGAGGACCACCTGCCCGGCTCCCTTGCGACCGTTGGTCTCGGCTACGACGACCTCCGCGGCGAGCGCCCCGACCTCGTCTACGTGTCGATCACCGGTTTCGGCCAGACCGGGCCGCATGCGAACTTCGCCTACGACGACATCGTCGGCCAGGCGATGGGCGGCGTGATGACGCTCGCCGGCCAGCCCGAAGACCCGCCTAACCTCATCTACGGCAACCAGGGCAACATCTGCGCCAGCATCCAGGCCGCCCAGGGAACGCTGGTCGCCCTCCATCACGCCGAGCGCACCGGCCAGGGCCAGCACGTCGATGTCTCCGTGCAGGAAGCCCTTTCCCTCCCCATGGAGACGGCCATGATGATGTGGGACTTCCAGCACACCAACCGCGTGCGCACCGGACCCCTCGGCCTCCTCCGCATGCCCATCCCCGGCGTCGGCGTCTACGAGACGCAGGCCGGCTACGTCATGGCCTACATCACCGCCCCGGGCGGCGCCGACTTCCCCGAGGTCGTCGCCTGGATGGACGAGGTCGGCTTCGAACACGACCTTCACGACGAGGCCTACACCGAGCTCGTCCACGGCATGAACCTTCGCTTCCTCGCCCAGGTCCTCTCCGACCCCGAGTCCGCCGCTTCCGCCGCCGGACAGCTCGCGCACATCAACGACGTGTTCACGGATTTCCTTGCCACCATGACCGCCATCGAGGCCTACGAGGAGGGCCAGCGACGCCGCCTCCTTGTCGGCCTCGTGTCGACGCCCCGCGACCTCGTCGAGAACCGGCAGCTCCGCGACCGTGACTGGTACCAGCCCGTCGCCGTCGATTCGCGCGAGGTCGAGTTCCCCGGCCCGCCCTACCGCCTCTCCGCCACCCCCGCCACCGTCTCCTCCCCGCCCGCCCTCGGCCAGCACGATGACGCGGACTGGAACGCGACCCCCGCCCGCCCCGTTACCTCCCCCGGCCGCCCCCGCCGTCCCCTCGAGGGCGTGCGCGTCGCCGACTTCTCCTGGTTCGGCGCCGGACCCATCGCCGGCCAGACCCTCGCCTCCTTCGGCGCCGAGGTCGTCCGCGTCGAGTCCGAGGCTCGCATCGACTCTCTCCGCGTCGTCGAGCCCGCCGCCCTCAACGAGGACGGCTCGAAGATGACCGACACGTACAACGCCTCCGGCTACTTCAACAACTTCAACGCCGGCAAGCTCAGCTTCCTCCTCGACCTCAACAGCGAGCGCGGCCAGGAGATTGCCTACCGCCTCGTCGAGCGCTCCGACATCTTCATGACCAACTTCACCCCGCGCGTCCTGGAGAAGTGGAACCTCCTCTACGAGCACGTCTCCGCCGCTAACCCCCGCATAGTCGCCGGCTACGCGCCCATGCAGGGCATGGTCGGTCCCCACCGCGACTTCCTCGGCTTCGGCGCCGTGCTCACGCCCATCACCGGCATCAGCGAGCTCTCCGGCTTCCCCCACCACCCGCCCATCGGCATCGGCACGAACTACCCCGACTACGTGGTCAATCCCGGCCACCTCGCCTTCGCCCTGCTCGCCGGCCTCCGCCACCGCGACATAACCGGGGAGGGCCAGCTCGTCGAGATGCCCCAGATCGAGTCCGTCGTGAACGCCCTCGCCCCCGCCATCCTCGACTACACCGCCAACGGCGTCGTCCAGACCCGCGCCGGCAACCGCAGCCCCGTCGCCGCCCCCCACGGCGTCTTCCGCTGTGTCGACGATCCCACATCCGAGGGCTCCGAGGACCGCTGGATCGCCATCGCCTGCCGCAGCGACGAGCAGTGGGCCGCCGTCTGCGATGCGTTCGGCCAGGTCGGGTCCGCCAGCGACCCCCGCTTCGCCACCCACGAGGCCCGCAAGGCGAACGAAGACGCCCTCGAAACCCTGGTCAGCCTCTGGACCGCCGACCGCCGCGCCGAGGACGTCATGGCCGACCTCCAGGCCCGTGGCGTGCCCGCCGGCGTCGTCCAGAACGCTCAGGACATCCTCGACAAGGATCCCCACGTCCGCGACCGCGCCTACTACCAGTACCTCGACCACCCCGAGACGGGCCGCAGCGCCTACGACGGCCCCTGCGCGCGCCTCAGCGAAACGCCCGGCTTCCACGCCGCCCCCGCGCCCCTCTTCGGCCAGCACACCGACGAAGTCTGCCGCCGCATCCTCGACCTCAGCGACGACGAGGTCGCCACCCTCCTCGTCGAGGGCGTCCTCGCCTAACGATTCGAAGGGCCTACGACCCCTTCGCGCTCCTGCTGAGGAGCCGGGAGTCCTTCCCCACGATGGCGAGCCAGCGCAGCGCCATGGCCACGCGTTGCCAGGCTTCGGCTGCGGGCTCGTCCCCGGTCAGCTCGTCGAGGTGCACATCGATTCCGCATCGCTCGGCGAACGCGGCGACGAAGCTCTCCGGACTCTCAAGGTCGCGCGTGGTCAGGGTGATGGTGCAGGTCCCCGCATTCACCAGCAGCTCTGCTCCGAGGCTCGGGGGCATGACGCTTGGCCAGGCCTGCGCTATCCAGAGGGGGCGGGGAGCAGGCTGCTCGACCCCCATGGCCTGCAGCACGATCGTCGCCCTGCGAATCTTCTCCTCGATGTGGCCCACGGGGTCGTCGGACAGGACGGAGTCGCCGGCATCAGCCGCTTCGCGCACGTACGATCGCGCGTCACCCTCGCTCATGCGGGCGATTCTACCCCGGTCCTGCCGCTCCCTCGTCGAGGGGTCTTTGGGTCAGGAACCAGCGGCCAGCGCGTCCGTTTCGGCCTCAGAGGCGGCGGGCTCATCGACGGGTTGGGGCTTCTCCGCGGCAAGCTTCGGGGCAGGTGGCGTCCACGCCTTCAGCCCTTGCACGACCTCACGGTAGAACTCCTCCACAAGCTTCTCAACATCGCTGACGAAGCTTCCCGACCCCGTCCGCCGCTTCGTCCCCACCTTCTGCGTCTGGGCGACCGTGAAGGAACGAGGGGGTCGATCCGTACCTCCTAGCAAGGTCTTTGAATCGTTGCGTATCACGCCGAGAAGTTCGGAGTCTGCGAACTGGGTCCGCTCGAAGGCCGCGTCGATGCGGAGCGAGTCGGGCGCTGACCTTAGTTGCCGCAATAGCCAGTTCAACCGTGCAGTCGATCGAGCCAAACTCGGTGCGTCGAGGGTCACTGATGCAGAGGCGACCATGGACTTCAGGTCGGCACTGACGGTCAGGGGGGCAACGGCATTGGGGATCGCGATCTTCCCGGAGAGCGTTCCCTCGTCCACCAATTCCTTGGCCAGAGCCGTGGTTCGCACCGTTGGATCCCTAGCCTCTCTGCGCGTGAGCACTGGATGAACGTCGCCTCCAAGACGGGCCGCGAGACTGAGGCTGATGTGCTGTAGGAGCTGCTCCCAGCGCACGGCAACGCTGGTCGCCGTGTCGTCTCCTCGACGCAACGTCCCTTCCCGCAAGGCCGTACGAAGCGCCGTCCAGTCGGGCCCCATGTCGTCGAAGGCTCGCGCCCCTGACCCCTCGTACTGTAGGTAGCGGATGAGCTCACTAAGGATCCAGTCTTGCTCGGGGTCTTCGATGCCGATGTGGTCGTTCGCAACTAGAGCCGTGGAGAGAATCCGAGCCCAGGAAAGGTGGTAGAGCGGAACCCTCCCGTAGCGGACTTTGTTGACTGCGACCGGGTGTTGGCCGTAGACGGAAGCAATCTCGTTGCTGATGGTGAGAAGGCCATCAAAGCCCTCTTGCTTCACAACATCCAGGTAAGCCTCGACCTGCTCCTTGTCGAGTTCTGCCTTGCCCGTCTTCACTTCGACGACGAGCGTCCACGCTCGCTTTCCACGAACAACGCGGACCACGCCGTCGACGCGCACCTTCCTTCCATCCGCAAGTTCAAACGGCACTTCGCAGAATGCAGAGACCTTGCCTGCGGGCGCCCCTAGCGGCTTCAGAAGTTCACGTTCGAACTCATGCACGGCCGTCAGGACAGCCAGGAGCGCTGAGGTTGCGCGTCTCTCCTGCTCGTCCTGTCCGCGGATGCCCGAGATGGGGATGAGTCGCGCCTCGTGCCAGTGTTCTTCGCTCATACCAGTAGGACTCCTCTACACAAACGCCGGAGTTATAGCAGAACTGTGTCTGCCCCGCTCCTACCCCCGCCCCCGCGTATCATTGCCGCTCGCACCGACAACCGCGGGCCCGAGCCCGCCAATCTGACCACGCACGGAGGACAGCGCCATGGGACTGCGCACGCCGGCCGAATACCTCGAATCGCTCAAGGACGGGCGCACCGTCTACTACCGCGGCGAGCGCGTCGATGACGTGACCACCCACCCCGTCATCTCCAAGGCCGCGAAGCACGCCTGCGTCGACTACGAGATGGCCGAGGAGCCCGAGTTCAAGGACCTCACCATCATCGACGACGAGGAAGAGCCCTACGCCCGTTACTTCAAGGTCCCCCGGAGCAACGACGACCTGCTTAAGCGCTCACAGCTCATCGAGGCCTCCACCGCCCGCGGCAAGACGCTCGTGCCCCTCGTGAAGGAGATCGGCAGCGACGCCCTCTTCGGGCTCATGCGTATCAGCCGTGCCGTCGACCAGGCCCGCGAGACCTCCTACCGCGCCCGCGTCGACGAGTTCTACCGCCACTGCCGCGACAACGACCTGACGATGTCCGTCGCCCAGACCGACGTGAAGGGCGACCGCTCCGCCGGCCCCGGCGGCCAGCCCCACCCCGACTACTACCTCCGCATCGTCGACCGCCGCCCCGACGGCATCGTCGTGCGTGGCGCCAAGACCCACACCAGCTGCACGACGAACGTCAACGAGGTCATCGTGCTCCCCACCCGCGCCATGTCCGAGGCCGACGCCGACTACGCCGTCGCCTTCGCCGTGCCGCCCGATACGCCCGGCCTGAAGCTCGTCGCCAGCCCCTACGGCGGCTGGTCCAAGAACAGCTTCGAGAACCCCCTCAGCGCCGACCGCAAGATGATGGAGACCACCACCATCTTCGACGACGTGTTCGTGCCCAACGAGCGCGTCTTCCTCGCCGGCGAGCACGAGTTCGCCGCCCCCCTCGCCCTCGGTTTCGTCGAGTACCACCGCTTCACGGCGGTCTCCTACAAGCTCCCCCTCGTCGACGCGCTCGTCGGCGCCGGGCAGCTGATGGCCGACATGAACGGCATCACCCGCGCCGGGCACATCCGCGAGAAGCTCGTCTGGCTCGTCAGCTACGCCGAGACCGTCCGCGCCCTCATCGAAATGGCCGCCGCCCGCGGCGCCCCCGACGAGGAAGGCATCTACGCCCCCGACGCCATGACCACGAACATCGCCAAGTACCATTTCGCGCACCACTACCACGAGGCCCTGCAGCACGTGCAGGACATCTCCGGCGGCTCGCTCGTCACCGCCCCCGGCCTCGAGGACTTCGAGAGCGCGGATACCGGCGACCTCCTCCGCCACTACCTCGGTGGCCGCGAGGGCGTCGACGGCGAGGCGCGGATACGCGCCATGAACATGGTCAGCGACCTCACCACCGGCGATTTCGGCGGCTACCATGCGGTCCTGGCTATCCACGCCGAGGGCTCGCTCGAAGCGGAGAAGCTCATGATCGCCCGCGCCTACGACGGTCGCCGCACGCTCAACTACGCGAAACAGCTCGCCGGTATCGAGTAGTGGCAGCGACGCTTCTCCTGACACGCGAGCAGATTCGGGAGGGCGTCAGTGCGCTCGCCGCCCAGGTCGCCGAGGGCTTCCCTGCGGGCGAGATCCCCATCGTCTGCGTCGATATGGCCGCGCGTCGCTTCTCCGCCGACCTCGCCGCCCTGCTCGAAAGGGAGCACGGACGGCCCTGCCGCATCACCCACGTGCGCCCGAAGGACCCCATCCCCGACCACGTCATGCGTGACTTCAACCTCGTCGTCGACACGCTCTTCGACACGGGACGGACGTTCCAGCTGCTCGGAGCCATCCCGGGGATGCGCACCACCCTCTGCGTGAAGGCCGATATCGACCCGAGGCTGTGGCGCCTGCCCGACTGGTGGGCCTACCTCGTGCCCAACGTCTATATCCACGGTTACGGCCTCGACGACGCCGACGGGCTTAGCCGTGACCTCGACGACATCCTCACCGACGAGCCCGTCCCCGCCGGCGCCACCGTCGTGTCGCGCATCGAGGTCAAGGCCCCGATCTAGGCGGCATCGCCGCGCTCCCCAGCCCTGCCCCTGCCCGGTACACTGCCCGCGTGGCGAGTCTCGAGATCCCGCTGTTCCCGCTGCGCGCGGTGCTCTTCCCCGGGCACGAGCTGCCCCTCCAGATCTTCGAGGAGCGCTACAAGACCATGACCCGCGAGCTGCTCGAGAGCGGCGGCGTCTTCGGCGTCATCCTCATCAAGCACGGGCGCGAGGTCGGCGGCTCCGCCGTCCCCTACGACGTGGGCACGACCGCCGTCATCGAAGAGCACCGCGAGCTCCCGGGCGGACGCTTCCAGCTCGACACCCGTGGCCGCGACCGCTTCCGGCTCGTGCGCATGCTCGAACCCCGCCCCTACCCCTACGGCGAGATCGAGTTCCTCGACGACGCCTACGACCCAGCCGACGTGCAGCTCAAGGCCGCCTTCGAGACCGCCCGCGCTACCTTCCCCGTCTACCTCCGCCTCGCCCTCGCCCTCTCCGACCAGTGGGCCCGCGACCTGAGCCTGCCCCGCGAGCCGCACCGCTTCGTCAACACCGTTGCCCCCTGGCTCCAGGTGGAAGAAGAGGGCAAGCAACGCCTGCTCGAGCTGGAGTCCGCCGCCGACCGCCTCGGCCAGCTCGCCGAGCAGCTCGACGGCCTCATCTCTCGCATCCGCGAGCAGGTCGACACCCACCACCGCCAGCGGTTCGCCAGCCTGAGTGCCATCAGCTAGAGCCCTCCCGCGGGCACTCCGCGCCCATCCCGGCGTCGTGGCGCTGTGGGGCGCCGTGCTGGCCGCCGCCGTGGCCCTTGCCGTCTTCGCCGCCCTCAACGACCGCCTCCCCGGCGATCTCTCCGCCACCCGCACGGTCCAGGGCTGGCCCTTCCCCGGCGAGCCCTTCGCCGACACCCTCCGCTTCCTCAGCGGAACCGAGTTCGTCGTGACGATCGGCGCCGTCCTTGCAGTAGCTGCCTGGCTTGCCGGACGCCGCCGCCCCGCCCTCGCCCTTGCCGCCGGCCTCGCCGTGATGGTCCTGCTCCAGTTCGGCGTGAAGGAAGTCGTCGACCGGCCTCGTCCCTCGCCCGACCTGGTCGATCTGCGCTCCGGGTTCACCAGCCCCAGCTTCCCTTCCGGCCACACCATGAGCCCGACCTTCCTCTACGGCTTCCTGGCCGCTGCCGCTTTTGCCTTCCCCTTCACCGCAGGAGTCCGGTCCGCGGTCACGGGAGTTGCGGTCGCCTTCCTGGTGCTCGGCGGGCTCGCCAACGTGTGGCTCGGCGTGCACTGGACCAGCGATGTCGTGGGCGGCTACCTCTGGGCCTCCGCTGTCCTCGTCCCGACCGCCTGGATCGCCTTCCACAGCCGTCTGTAGCCCTTCCTCGCGTACACTCCGCACTCGTGGAGATTGATGTCGCCCTCAGGGCGGCCGCCGCCATTGCCGGAGCCGCTGCGCTTGGTCAGATCATCTCCCGCCGCTTCCCCATCCCCCTGCCCCTCTTCCTGCTCGCCGCCGGCCTCCTGCTCGGCCGCGACGGCCTGAACATCGTCCGGTCGCACGAGCTCGAGGATCTGATCCGCATCGTCGTCGTCCTCGCCGTCGCCCTCATCGTCTTCGAGGGCGGCACGGCGTTGCGGCTCGCCTCCCTCCGCACCCTCGCGCCCGTCGTGCGCAACATCATCGTGCTCGGGCTTCTCGTGACCCCCACCGTCGGCGCTTTCGCCGCCTGGGTCTTTCTCGACTTCGATTGGCGCATGGCCTTCCTCTTCGGCGCCCTCGTGAGCGTGACCGGACCGAGCGTGCTCACTCCCCTCCTGCGCTCCATCCGCGTCGACGATCGCCTGCGCGACATCCTTGCCAGCGAGGGCGTCATCATCGACCCGTTCGGCGCCCTCCTCACGCTGTTCCTCCTCGAGATCGTCCTCGCCGAGACGCTCCACGTCGCCGGGCCCACCTGGTGGGTGATCGAGCGCCTGCTCATCGGGTTGGCGGTGGGTGCGGGAGGCGCGTTCGTCGTCTGGCTGCTGTCGCGCACCGTGAAGCGGCTCGGTGGCCGCGAGATGGCCCTCTTCGTGATCGGCGCCGCCGTTGCCGCCTTCGCCCTGGCCGAGTCGCTCGCGCACGAGTCCGGACTTGTGGCGATGGTCCTCATGGCCATCGCCATCGGGAACCTTCGGCTCCCCCAGCGCGAGCGCGTGGACGACCTGCAGGAGTCGGTCACCGTCTGGCTTATCGCCAGCGTCTACGTGCTCCTCGCCGCCGGCATCAGCATCGATGACCTCACGGGCCTCTGGCCCGAGGGACTCATCGTCGTCGCCATCCTGGCTCTTGTCGGACGCCCGCTCCTCATCATGCTTGCCAGCATCCGCTCGGGCCTCAACTGGCGTGAGCAGGCCTTCCTCTCCGCGGTCGCCCCCCGTGGCGTGGTCGCCGCCTCCCTTGCCGGGGTCGTCGCCGTCGAGGCCAGCTCCCTGGCGGGGAGCGACGCCTCCCGCCTGGTCGCCATGGTCTTCGTCGTCATCCTTCTCACCATCGGAATACAATCCGCCTATGCGGGAACCCTCGCGCGACTCCTCCGGGTCCAGCCGATGACCACCGTCATCGCCGGCGCAGGCGAGGTCGGAAGGCGTGTCGCGACCCTGATCGCGGGCTCTGGCGAGCCCGTCCTCGTCGTCGAGACCGACGAGGATGCGGTCATGCAGGCCCGCGAGGAGGGCCTTGAAGTCCTCATCGGCGATATCTCCGACACAGCCGTCCTCGAGAAGATCCGCCTCAACGAGGCGAAGGCCCTCCTCCTCGCCACTCCCGACGACGCCCGCAACCTGCTGGCCGCTCAGCTCGCTCGTTCCAAGTTCAACTGCGAATCGGTCTTCGTCCGCGTGAACGACGTCGCCAACATCGAGGCCTTCCAGAAGCTCGGCGTCGTGCCCGTGAGCCAGTCCGAAGCCGTTGCGTCCGAGCTCGCCCGCATGGTCGCCGGCCCCATGTTCCAGGACGTGCTCGCCCAGGTCGCCGAAGATGTCACCGTGGCTCGCGTCGTCGTCACCTCCGCTGCAGCGCAGCGCGAGATTCAGGCCATCCCGGAGCTTCGCGGCACCCTCGTCGTGCTCGTCACCCGCGGGAGCGACTCCGTCATCCCCAACGGCCGCACCGAGCTGCGCCTTGGCGACATCGTCACCATCTTCGGCAGCCTCCAGGACCTCGCAATTGCCCGCGGCGGTCTCTCCGTCGTTCCCGACCCCGAGCCCATCATCTCGTAGCCGCGCCCGTCGGAAATCGCTACGATCGAACCGTGAGGTTCCTGCTCCTCCTGTTGCTTCCCGGCCTTGTGGCCTTGATAGGACTGGTGCTGCGCACCTGGATCGCGATGCGCATGGCCGAGCGCAACCGCATCGTCGACGCCACGGTCACGGATGTCCGCTCCTCACCCGTCGATCCCGAGGAAGCGGCGTCCCGCCCTCGGGGTCGCCTGCGCCGTCGCGAGCCCCCGCCCTGCGGCCGCCACAACCTGCACCTGCTCTTCCGGCTCGTCGGTGGCGAGGACAGTTGCCGTCACTGCGCCGCCATCGAGCGCGCCCAGTACGAAGCCGATGCCGCCGCCGCCGTCGATGCCGCCGAGCAGGCCCTGCGTGGCGACCGTTCCTAGCGGCTAGCGCGCAGCCACCGCCGACAGCCGCGCCCGTTCCACCTCCCCCGGAAGCGCCTCCAGGACGGTTGCGATGTCCGCTTCCGTCGTGCCCTCGCCCAGGCTGAAGCGCACGCTCCCTGCCGCCCGCCGGATGGGCACGCCCATCGCCAGCAGCACATGCGATGGCTCCCACATGGCGTTCGAGCAGGCGCTGCCGGTGCTCGCGGCGATACCACGCGCGTCCAGGCGCGCCACCAGGTCGTCCCCCTCGATACCGTCGAAGGAGATGTTCAGGTTGTTCGGCAGGCAGTTCTCGTGGCAGCCGTTCGTCTCCGCGTCGGGGACTGCCGCGAGCACGCCCTCGCGCAGCCGTTCCCGGAGCGCCCGCACGCGCGCCGACCGCTCGGTGACGTTCGTGCTCGCAAGCTCCAGCGCCTTCGCCGTCCCCACGATGCCGGCCACGTTCTCCGTGCCCGCGCGCTTCTGCATCTCCTGGCCACCGCCCAGCAGGAGGGCATGGAACGGCGTGGCCCGCCGCAGGAACAGCACCCCTGTCCCCTTCGGCCCTCCGAACTTGTGCGACGAGAGGCTTAGCGCATCGACCCCCAGCGTCTGCATGTCGAGCGGCGTCCAGCCCGCCGCCTGCACGGCGTCGGTGTGCAGCATCACCCGGTGGCGCTGGCGTGCCGCGTACTCCCGCAGGATGCCCGCCAGCTCCGCGATCGGCTCGATCGTCCCGACCTCGTTGTTCGCCAGCATCACGCTCGCCAGCACCGTGTCGGGGCGAAGCGCCCGTTCGAATTCCTCCGGGCTGACGTGCCCGAACCCGTCGCACCCGAGCGTCGTCACCTCGAACCCAATCTCCTCGAGGAACTGGGCTGCGTGCAATCCCGCGTGGTGCTCGATTGCGGTCGTGACGACGTGTGAGCCCGCGCCCGCCCGGCGCATCGCGTAGGCGATGCCGACCATCGCCGTATTGATGGCCTCCGTGCCCCCGCTCGTGAAGAGCACCTCCGAGTTTCTCGCGTTCAGGCAACTCGCAACGGAATCCCGTGCGTCATCTACGGCCTGCTGCGCGATTCGCCCCGCCTCGTAGTGGCCGCTCGGGTTGCCGAACCGCTCGCCGAGGAAGGGCAGCATTGCTTCCCGCGCCTCCGGGCGCAGGGGCGTTGTGGCGGCGTGATCGAGGTAGACCATCCGGCTCAGCCTAGCAGAGCCCCGCCTCCCGTTCGCCGGCGCGGGTGCGTCAGAACTCGTAGTAGAGCCCGAACTGCCCCGCCCCGATTGGCGCATCCGGCCCCGACGACGAGATGGCCACCACCCCCAGCACCAGCACCATGAACCCGAACCCAATCAGGCACGACACCACCACCTGCAACGGTTCCGCCCCTGTCGCCGCCTGCACCGCGTAGATCATCGCCACCAGCAGGAGGGCCAGCGGCATCAGCGCGAACACCGGATACAGCACCGGCAGGAACATCCCCATCGAGAGCGCCAGCGGCGCCGCCGCGTAGCCCATCGTTCGCACGATCGCCAGCAGGTCCACCTGCACGCGGAAGAACTGCACCATCAGCACGTAGATCAGGAGCGCCGCCGCCCCGTACATCGCCGCCAGGAACAGCGAGCCCAGCAGGAACGAGTTGATGAACGCATTCGGGGGCGTGTAGCTCGCGCCCTCCCAGTGGAGCCAGGCGCCGAGGCCCGCGAGCAGGCAGGCCCCGCCCGCCACGATCAGCGCCGAACCGAGCTCCCGCTCGTCGTCCCGCACTTCCTCGAAGACCCCCGTGTCGAGGAACACCATCCGCACGAGCCGCTCCAGCACGACCTTGCCGGGTCGCGTATCAACGCCGGTGACCCGGTCGACTGCCCGCTGCAGGGCGCTGGAGAGAAAGTTCAGGAACCTCAGGCGCGTCTACCCCTTCGTTCGCGAAGCTCCTCGCTGAAGCGAACGCGAACGATCGATCCCGGAAATAGTCCCACGGGACAGCTTCGCACTCTAGCACAGGCCTCTACTGCTCAGGATGCCGCGAGCGGCCGCTTCTCGGGCATGCCGGGCCTTCTTGGATATCGCGACGGTGTTGCCCCCCGCTTCCGGAACAGCAACACGCGCATCTGGCCTGCGACTTCGCTTCGCATCTGCTTCGTGCCCGTGTGCTCGCAGTTGAGCGCCTCCAGGGCGGTTCCTGCCTCCGCGAGCTCCGCCTCCCCCCTCGATCCCTTGACTGCCGCGATCATCCCGCCCGTCGCTGCCAGGGGCGCGGTGTACTCCAGCAGCACGGGCAGGGGCGCGACCGCGCGCGCGATCACGAGGTTCCCCCGCTCCCGCAGCGCCCCTCGCCCCGCTTCCTCCGCCCGCTCCCCGTGCGCCCTCACGTTCCCCAGCCCCAGCGCCTCCGCCATCTCCCCCAGCAGGTCCGCCCGCTTCCGCCGCGCCTCCACCAGGTGGACCTCCAACCCCGGCGCGACCGTCGCGATCACGAGCCCGGGAAAGCCGCCCCCACTCCCCACATCCACCACCACCCCCGCCTCCGGAGACCCCGACAGCCGGTAGGCCTCGAGCGACTCCGCGTAGTGCCGCGCGACGACCATCTCGCCCTTCACGGTAGTCGTTTGGACGGGTGACTCCGCCAGCAACTGCGCGTGGCGACGCAGCAGCGGCAGCCAGCGTTCCGATTCGGCCAGATCCGGGAAGAGTTCGGGCAGGGATTCCCACGCTAGCACCGCGAGAAGCCCGGTTTTGGGAAGGAATGCGCCGGTTCGTTGCGCATGTGCATGGTACGATCCTCCCATGAGTGATCAGCCGGGGGCCAGTGCCTCGATAACGCTAGGCGAGGCGCTTGAGGAATACCTCGGAACGCTCTCGCCCGAAGCCCATAACAACGCTTCTCCTTTCGTCCGTCGCTACGTCGAACATGCCGGCCATGAGACCGCCGTTGCCGCCCTCACGGGCGCCCGCGTCGAGTCCTATGCCGAGTCGCAGATCCAGCTTTCGGATCCTGCCGCGCCCCAGCGCGTGGCCGCTCTCAAGGCCTGGTTCCAGTACCTGAAGAAGCGGAGCTACGTCGAGAAGAATTACGGCGTTCACATCCGCCTGCGCCGTTCCGCCGGTCGCGCCACGGTTGCCCACGCCGTCAACGAGGCGCCCATCGAGATGACCGCTGAGGGCATCACCAACCTCCAGCACGAGCTCGACAGGCTCGAGGGCGACGTTCCCGATCTCGTGAAGGCCATCTCCCTCGCTCGCGAGGACAAGGACTTCCGCGAGAACGCGCCCCTCGAGGCCGCCCGCGAAGCGCTCGCCTTCAACGAGACCCGCCGCCGCGAGATCAACGCCACCCTTCGCCGCGCCGTCGCGGTCGACGAGGGCAAATCCGCTGGCGACCGCTCCACCATCGGCTCGACCGTCCAGGTCACCCGCCTCGATAACGAACGCGACATCGAGTACAAGCTCGTCAGCGCTCGCGAGGCCAACGCCGCCGACCGCAAGATTTCGGTCGAGTCCCCCGTCGGGAAGGAGCTGCTTGGCCGACGCCCCGGCGACGAGGTCAGCGTCTCGGTGCCGGCCGGCGTCATCCAGTTCCGCGTGACCGGCGTCAGCAACTCCTGACGACCGGCCCTCACCAGAGTCCCTAACAGCAGTCGTCCTTGTAGCCGCAGCGCCGGCAGACCGCCAGGCGCGATCCCTTGATGGCCGACATTGGCGCGAGACAGCGCGGACACGTCTGCAGCGGGATGTTCCCGAGATCGTCTCCCGATGGTGTGCGTACCGTTCCGGCGACGTCTGAATTGCTCATCTGTCCTCGCGCTTGGGCAATAGTACATCGGGACGCCCGCTGCTTTCACGGGCGCTTTCACAGGATTGACGATCGAGGGCTACAATGCGGCAGGCCTGCGAAGGCTCCCGAGGGCTGAGCCAGCGAGAGCTGCGCCATGCCAAGAGATTTACAGCGAGGCGAACATGACTTCGAACCAATACTGGTGGCCGGATCAGCTGAACCTGAAGGCTCTCCGCCACAATTCCCCCCTGTCGGATCCGATGGGCGAGGACTTTGACTACGCCGAGGCGGTCGCGACCCTCGATGTCGAGGCACTCAAGCAGGACATCGAAGAGGTCATGACGACCTCCCAGGAGTGGTGGCCGGCGGACTACGGCCACTACGGGCCGCTCTTCATCCGCATGACCTGGCACGCCGCCGGTACCTACCGCATTAGCGACGGTCGCGGCGGCGGCGGCTCAGGCCACCAGCGCTTCGCTCCCCTCAACAGCTGGCCCGACAACGCCAACCTCGACAAGGCCCGCCGCCTCCTGTGGCCCATCAAGCAGAAGTACGGACGCAGCCTCTCCTGGGCCGACCTGATCATCTTCGCCGGTGACTGCGCCCTTGAGTCCATGGGATTCAAGAGCTTTGGGTTCGCCTTCGGACGCCCCGACGTCTGGGAGGCCGATGAGACCGACTGGGGCGCGGAGAGCGAGTGGCTCGCCGACGAGCGCCACGACTCCGACGGTGAGCTGCAAGGGCCTCTCGGCGCCGACCACATGGGCCTCATCTACGTGAACCCCGAGGGCCCGAACGCCAACCCCGATCCCCTCGCTGCCGCCCGCTACATCCGCCAGACCTTCAAGCGCATGGCGATGAACGACGAAGAGACGGTTGCCCTGATCGCGGGCGGCCACACCTTCGGCAAGGCCCACGGCGCCCACACCGAGGATCTCGTCGGTCCGGAGCCCGAGGGCGCCGGCATCGATGAGCAGGGCTTCGGCTGGACGAACGGCGCCGGCAGCGGCATGGCCAACGACACCGTCACGAGCGCCCTCGAAGGCGCCTGGACCAACAACCCCGTCCAGTGGGACAACAACTTCCTCGAGAACCTCTACAACCTGGAGTGGGAGCTTACGACGAGCCCCGGCGGGAAGTCGCAGTACACACCGGCCAGCGCCGTGGCGACCGTGCCGGATGCGCACGACACCTCGAAGATGCACGCCCCCTTCATGCTGACCACGGACCTCTCGCTGCGGATGGATCCGGACTACGCACCCATCTCGAGGCGCTTCCTTGAGGATCCCGCCGTGTTCGCCGACGCCTTCGCGCGAGCCTGGTTCAAGCTGATCCATCGCGACATGGGACCGCGCAGCCGCTATCTCGGCCCCCTCGTACCCGAGGAGGCCCTGATCTGGCAGGACCCCGTTCCCGAGGTCGACCACGAGCTGATCGACGACGCGGACGCCGCCACCCTCAAGGCGCAGATCCTCGCCTCGGGCCTGTCCGTCTCCCAGCTGGTCTCGGCCGCCTGGGCTTCGGCGGCGTCGTTCCGTGGCACCGACAAGCGCGGCGGCGCCAACGGCGCGCGCGTGCGGCTCGCGCCGCAGAAGGACTGGGAGGTCAACGACCCGGCTCAGCTCGCCGGTGTGCTTTCGACGCTGGAGGGCATCCAGGCCGCCTTCAACGGCTCGCAGTCCGGTGGCAAGCAGGTGTCCCTCGCCGACCTGATCGTCCTGGCCGGATGTGCCGGGGTGGAGCAGGCCGCCGCGAGCGCCGGCCACGACGTCCAGGTTCCCTTCGCCCCCGGGCGCACCGACGCCTCCGACGAGTGGACGGACGAGGAGTCGTTCGCCGTCCTCGAGCCGGCCTTCGACGGGTTCCGCAACTACATCCAGGACGGGCAGGACGGCACGGCCGAAGAGCTCCTCGTGGAGCGCGCCTACAGGCTGACCCTCACCGCCCCGGAGATGACCGCCCTCGTTGGCGGCCTGCGCGTCCTCGGCGCGAATAGCGGCCAGTCCGCGCACGGTGTGCTCACCGACCGGCCGGGCACGTTGAGCAACGACTTCTTCGTGAACCTGCTCGACATGAGCACGGACTGGAGTCCGTCGTCCGGCTCGGACGATGTCTTCGAGGGACGCGACCGCGGGACCGGTGACGTCAAGTGGACCGGTACGCGGGTGGACCTCGCCTTCGGCTCCAACTCCGAGCTTCGGGCGCTCGCAGAGGTTTATGGCTGCGACGATGGCCAGGACCAGTTCGTGAGTGACTTCGTGGCTGCCTGGGGCAAGGTCATGAACCTCGACCGCTACGACCTCTCGTAGTCGCACCTGGTTGGCAACCGAGCGCAGGGGGCGCACCTCAACGGGTGCGCCTCTTGCGATCTGGCCGTAGGCCCCGGCTGCGTCACAATCGTTCCGTGTTTCGGACCCTCGTCGCGCTTGCCGCCGCCCTCGCCCTTGTGGCCTGCGCTGATCCCGGCGTCCCCGCCCCGAAGGACGTCCCCCCGGACGCGCCTTTCGTGTCCCAGGACCGGCTCACCTTCTCGCCGAAGGAGCTTCAGGTGCAGGTGGGCGAGCGAATCTACTTCTACAACGGGGAGACCGCCGTTCATAACCTCGTGTTCGACAAGTCAGCGCGTTCCCCGGACATGGAGGCCGGCGACATCTTCGTCTGGAGCTTCTCCACCCCCGGCGAACACGTCGTCACCTGCGACTACCATCCGCAGATGCGACTGCGCGTGACGGTGCTGCCATAGTCCCCACGCCCCTGCTCCCGTACGCTAGCGCCATTCGCCGCGCGGAGGCCGACCATGCAATTCGAGGAAATTCTCTGGGAAGTCGATGACGATGGGGTCGCTCACCTCACCCTCAACAGGCCCGAGAAGCTGAACGCCATCAGCCTCGATACGCTGGCCGAGGTCGAGCAGGCCATCACCAGCGCCAACGATGATGACAACGTGCGCTGCATTCTGATCACGGGGGCAGGCCGCGGCTTCAGCTCCGGCACCGACCTCACCGCGCGCGGCGGTACCCGCGCCGAGCGACCCTTCCCTGGACGAGCGGGCATTACGCGCAGCACGATGCTCTGGCCCGCCTACCTCTACAACTCCAACAAGCCCAGCGTCTGCGCCGTTAACGGCGTCTGTGTCGGCGCCGGCTTCTCCTTTGCCCTCGCCGCCGATATCCGCATCGCTTCCACCGAGGCGCGCTTCAGCGCCATCTTCGTGAAGCGAGCTATCGTGCCCGATTCCGGCGCCAGCTGGCTCCTGCCCCGCCGCGTCGGCATGGAACACGCCCTCCGCATGATGTACACGGGCCGCATGGTCGGCGCCGAGGAAGCGAAGGAGATCGGCCTCGTGAGCGAGGTTGCCCCGCCCGAGGAGCTCATGGAACGTGCCGGCGCCCTCGCCCGAGAGATCGCGCGCGGTCCCTCCGTCGCCGTCGAAGTTTCGAAGAAGCTGGTGCGCGAGAGCCTCCACCGCGGCATCGAGGAGCAGACCGAGCTGGAGAACTTCTATCAGGGCTTCATGCAGCAGACCGAGGACGTGAAGGAAGGACGCCTCGCGTTCGTCGAGAAGCGCGAGCCCAACTTCCAGGGCCGGTAGCGACCCCTACGCCGCCAGTTCCCGGACGATCCGTCGCAGCTCGCGGATCGCCTCCGGCATCCGCGGGCCGTACCACCACAGCAGCTTCCCATCGACGACCGCCGTCGGCGCGATCCCCGAGAACTCGGGGATGTGCCCCTCGTTGAACCGGTACGGCTCGTCCGGCAGCAGGATCGCTTCCGGCTTGAGCCCCGCCACCTCGTCCAGCGTCACCTCGGGGTAGCGCGTCCGACCCCCGAGCACGTTCCTCGCCCCGACCGCCTCCAGCACGGAATTCCCGTACGTGTCGCCCGCGAGCCCCATCAGCGGGTTCCGCCAGATGGGCACGAACAGCGCCGTCGGCCGCTCCCCGCTCCCCTCCGCGACCGCGGCCAGCACCTCGCCCACCAGCCCTTCCGCAGCCTCCTCTCGCCCCAGCGCTTCCCCCAGCTCCGCGATCATCGCCAAGGCTTCGCTCACGCTGTTCGGGTCCGTTAGCAGCACGTTGAGCCCTGCCTGCTGCAGCGCTTCGACGTCCTCTTCCCGGTTCTCTTCCCGGTTCGCGATGACGAGGTCGGGGGCGATGGCGGCGATGGCCTCGATGTCGGGATTCTTGGTCCCGCCGATTGTTGGGACGACTTCGATCTCGCCCGCCGGCTCTTCGCAGAAGCGCGTACGCCCGCCCAACGCGTCCCCGCAGCCCAGCCACCACACAAGCTCGGTCAGGCTCGGAACCAGTGAGACGATTCGCTCCGGGGCCATGCCCCGAGCCTACGGCAGCCCGCCGCCGCGCGCCCTCTGGCGCCGGCGCCCTAGCTGGCCGTTCTCGGCGGCTGCACAGGCGCCGGGTTCGTCAGGTTCGCCCCGATCACCCGCGGGAACACCCGCTCGAGCGAGGCCAGGTCCCAGCCGCCCTCGCGGTGAATCGTCGCCTCCTTGGTGGGCATCGTCATGAGCGACACCTCGTCGCCCCCGACCACGAAATCACGGCCGTTCACGTTCGCCGCCGAGTCCGTGCACAGATAGACCACCAGGGGAGCCACCATCTCGGGCGCGAGCGTGTCGAGCTGCGAAACGGCCTGCTCTGCGCCCGTCTCGCTGGCATCGCCATCCCCGCCCTGGCGTGAGGCGCGAGCGCGCTGCATCGCCTCGCGCAGCTCCGGCGAGAGCGTCAGCCGCGTCCCCGCCCGTGGACGGATGGCGTTCACCGTGACGCCGTACCGCCCGAGGTCGAGGGCGCAGGTCCGTGTCAGCCCTACGATCCCTTCCTTGGCCGCCGCGTAGTTCGCCTGGCCCATGTTCCCCAGCCCCGACTCAGACGACGTGTTCACGATGCGCCCCGACCGCTGCTGCCGGAAGACCAGGCTCGCGTGCTTGGTCGTCGTGAAGTGCCCCTTCAGATGGACGTCGATCACCGAGTCCCACTCCGCCTCGGTCATGTTGAAGACCATGCGGTCGCGCAGGATGCCCGCGTTGTTGATGAGGATGTCGAGCCGCCCGAAGCTGTCGAGCGCCGTCTGCACGATGCCCTCGCCCCCCTCCATCGTCGCCACCGAGTCGTAGTTCGCGACCGCTTCGCCCCCCGCCGCCACGATCTCCGCCACCACCTCGTCCGCTGGACGCGCATCCGCCCCCTCGCCCGCCTCCGAGCCGCCGAGGTCGTTCACCACGACCTTCGCCCCCTCCTCCGCGAGCAGCAGCGCCTCGCCCCGTCCGATTCCGCGTCCTGCGCCCGTCACGATCGCAACCTTGCCTTCGAGCCGTCCAGCCATCTTCTCTCTCCGTGTGCAAAACGATCCCGCCGTTAGTACGGCGGGCCGGGAGCGAATCTACACGGCTCCCCGTTACCCGTCAGGCCCGCCGTCCGGGCCCCGCCGGTTGAAGCGCGAGCTCGCTCGGTCGACCCCTTCCACCACGATCGCTTCGACCGCGTCCGCCGCGTGCCGCGTCGTCTCTTCCAGCGTCGCCCGTTCCTCCCCGACCGGGTCCGCTAGCACGTAGTCGGCCACGAGGTCCGGGTCGCGCGTCGGCTCACCCCCGTCCAGGGGCCTCCCGATGCCGATCCGCACCCTTACGAAGTCCCCCGCCGTCTCCGCGATGATCGATTTCAGCCCGTTGTGCCCCCCGGCGCCCCCGCCCTCCCGCAGGCGCACTGCCCCCAGCGGCAGGTCGAGCTCGTCATAGATCACGATCGTCTGCTCCAGCTCAGCACCGCACGCCCGCAACGCCTGGTCCACCGCCCGTCCGCTCTCGTTTACGTAGGTGCGGGGACGCACGAGCGCGACGCGTTCGCCCGCGATCTCCCCGTACCCAATGCGGATCGAGCGCCCCTCGGCCTTCAGCTTCACGCCAAGCCGCCGCGCCAGCTCGTTCACGGTCCAGATGCCGGCGTTGTGGCGGTTCCGGCTGTACTGCTCCCCCGGATTTCCCAGACCCACGACGCACCAGGCGGCGGGTTCCACCCGCTTTCGACCGAATCGCAGGGCTCGTCGCAACCGCATCGCCGTCCTCTTTTCCCTACGCTAAGCGAAACTGTGGAATGTGGTAGAGTCACCGACGGCAATGCTGATCGACTTGCACTCCCACACCTGGCCCAAGTCCCACGACAGCGTCCTCAACCCCGACGATCTCGTCGTCCGGGCGAAAGCCGCGGGCCTCGACGCCATCTGCTTCACCGAGCACGACACCGTGTGGAGCCAGAGCGAAATAGAGGAGATGCGGGCCAAGCACAACTTCCTCGTGCTGGCGGGGGTCGAGATTAGCACCGACGACGGGCACATCCTCACGTACGGGATCGACCGCTACGTGTTCGGGATGCATCGTGCGCCGGAGCTGGCGAAGTACGTGGAGGAGGGCGGAGGCGTGATGGTCGCCGCGCACCCGTACCGGCGGCAGATGCCTTGGTTCACGAGCAGCGAGGACAAGTACGACGCCGCGCTTGAGAAGGCGAGCCGCAATCCCGCCTACGAGTACTGCGAAGCGCTCGAGTCGTTGAACGGGCGGGGTAGCGACAAGGAGAACGAGTTTTCGCTCCGCCTCTGCGAGCGGATGGAGATGCCGGGTACATCGGGCACGGACTCCCACGCGATCGGCGACATCGGCAAGTGCGCCACCTATTTCGAGCGGAACATCGAGGATGAGCGCCAGCTGATCGAGGAGATCAAGGCGGGGCGCTTCTACGCGGTAGACCTGCGCACGGGGTCCCCGGTGCCCTTCGTCTCGGAGCCGCTCGCGGTTTAGCGCGGCTCGTCGCAGGGGCTTGCTTCACACATAGGGGATCGGGTTGTACCATGCGTTGCGGTCGCTGAGGGCGGCCCGTAGCAGAAGCCGAGAGGATCAAAGAGCATGACCTACGTCATTACGACGCCGTGTATCGATGTCCAGGACCAGTCCTGCGTCGAGGTCTGTCCAGTCGACTGCATCTACTTCGATGAAGACGGCGACCGTATGCTCTACATCCAGCCGGACGAGTGCATCGATTGTGGCGCTTGCGAGCCGGCCTGCCCCGTAACGGCCATCTTCGCCGAGGACGACGTTCCTGAGGAAGAGACCGAGTACACCGCCCTCAACGCGAACTGGTTCGAAGACAAGGAAGGCGTCCGCGCTCGCATCAACGAGCTGAAGCCCGCCTGAACCACCACCCGGTCACCGCTCCCCGGTCAGTGAGCGCGTAGACGCGTATCAAGCGCGTCGCCCAGGAGGCGCCATGCCAGACCGACTTACTCTTTCCGCAGCCAGCCGCACCGTGCTCGGCAAGAAGGTCAAGCGCCTTCGCCGCGAGGGACTGCTGCCCGCTAACGTTTACGGACGCGGGGTCGAGTCCACCGCCATCCAGCTCGACAGCCGCGACTTCCGCCGCGCGATCCGCCAAGCCGGTATCCGCAGCATGTTCGAGCTTGCCATCGACGGCGAGCAGGATTCCCGCCACGTGCTCGTCCGCGGCCTCGACCGCGAGGGCGGCACGGGCGACCCCATTCACGTCGACTTCTACCAGGTCGACCTGAATCACCCCATCCAGACCACCACCAACATCCGCCTCGTGGGCACGGCGCCCGCCGTTGCCGACCTCGGCGGCACGCTCCTGCAGAACCTCGAGACGATCGCCATCCGCTGCCTGCCGCTCGATATTCCCGAGGCGATTGAGCTCGACGTCAGCTCCCTCGTCAGCTTCGAGCTAAGCCTCAGCGTCGGCGACCTGGCTGTGCCTGAGGGTGTCGAAGTGCTCGCCTCGTCCGATATCGGCGTCGCAACCGTCGATGCGCCTCGCCTCACGATCGAGGGCGAGGAGGAAGAGGGCGACGAGGAGCTCGAGGGCGAAGAAGGCGAAGTCGCCGAGGGCGAGGAAGGCGCCGAGACCCCTGCGGAAGGGGCCGACGACGAGGCCTAGCGCCCGGCCGTGCCCGATCGCCTCTACCCCTCCGACCCCGGCGAAGCGGCGTTGCTGCTGTTCCTCGACTGGTTCGGGCATCGCTATGCCCGCAGCACGCGCGTCGCTGAACGACCTGCGGAAGGGGAGCCCGTCCGGAGCGTCCGAATCCAGGTCGGGCGTCGCTGGGAGCTGGACTGCACCCTCATCAACTCGGTGCACGGCGATGCCGACCTCCCCTTCGAGGCCGCGCGCGCCGCTGTCGAGCAGCGCCTCGACCTTGAAGGTCTGCCGTACGCCCTCTGGCTGCCCCGCGGCGCCGAGCTGCCCGTTGGCGAGCCTGCCCTGAGCGAGCTTGCACTTGCCGCCAACGAGGCGCGCCCCGTCGACGGCGACCGCCTCGAACTCCGTCGCGGTGTCAGCCTCTACCTTCGCCGCACCAGCCTCGACGGCTCTGTTGTCACGGTGCTGGGGGGGCTTGCGCCGCTCTGGGCCCAGTTCACGAACCGCGTCGCCGGCTCCTTCCAGCTCAACGCCAGCGACCTGCACCGCCTGCCCGAGTCCGAGGAGGAACGCACGGAGCTCATCGAGCGGGTCGTTCTCGCCGCGGGCCAGCCCGATGTCGACGACTCCTGCGTCATCCCCGCCGACGACGTCTGGACCGCGAACCGCCTGCCGGGAGAACGCGCCTACGTCGTCGGCTCGCCCGTCGCCGAGGGCGACGAGGCCAGCGCCGGCCTCCGCCGCTCACTCCGCAAGCTCCTGCGGGAAGCGCAGGGCCTCTCGTCCGCGCCGGCAGACGCCCGCGCCCTCGTCATCCTCGCCGCCGCCACCGAACTCGCCGGGGAGAAGGTCTCGCTGACACTCCGGGGAATGGACCCCACCCTCTACTCCGGCTACGACCTCATCGCCGTCGTCGCCGACGGGCAGGTCAGGACCGTCCTCGATTCCCGCGCCGGCGACCTCCCCTGGGACGCTCCCCTGCCCGGCTGAACAGCGCCTAGCTGAACAGCGGCCCTCCGGGGTCCAGCACCTCGCCGCCGACCCCGATCACGCTCGGGCGCTCCTCGCAGTAGCCCTCGTTCTCGCACTTGTCGAACACGAACGCGCCCTTCGTCTTGTCGAAACTGATCGTCCAGCTCCCCAGCACGTGGCTGTCCGTCCCCAGCTCGTTCTCGCGCGCCAGGATGTCGATGAGGGCGGCGATCTCCTTGCGTCCCATGCGTCTGCTCCGTCTCGTTCGCCCGGAGGGCGGTCGTGTTTCGATGCTCCTCCATCGTACCGCCTTGCCTCACACCTAACCGCCACCCCTGAGGGGGCCACGTACAATCGTTCGCCGTGGGCCACGTGTTCGTCACCCGCCGCGTACCGGGACGCGCCATCGACCTTCTCGAGGAGGCAGGCCACGACGTTACCGTCTGGCCGGGCGACTTCCCCCCCGATCCCGGCTCCCTCCGCGAGGGCGTCCGCGGAGCCGACGCCGCCCTCGTCCTGGTGACCGACCCCATCGGCCCAGACCTCCTCGAGGCGGCGGCTCACCTGCGCGTCGTCGCGAATATGGCCGTCGGCTACGACAACATCGATGCGGAAGCCGCCGCCGAGGCCGGCGTGTGGGCCACGAACACCCCCGGAGTCCTGCACGAGACCACCGCCGACCTCGCGTTCGCCCTCCTCCTCGCCGCCGCCCGCAACGTCGTCCTGAGCGAGCGCGATACCCGCGACGGCGGCTGGCAGACCTGGTCGCCGACCGGCTTCCTCGGTCACGATCCCCACGGCGCCACCCTCGGCATCGTCGGCCTCGGCGAGATCGGCCGCGCCGTCGCTCGCCGGGCCCGCGGCTTCGGCATGACCGTGCTGGCCGCCACCCGCACCGCTCGGCCCGAGGTCGAGCAGGAGCTTGGCGTCGAACGCGTCCCCTTCCCCGAGCTGCTGGAGCGCTCCGACTTCGTCACCCTCCACGTCCCGTACGGCCCCGAGACCGAGGGCTTCATGGGCGCCGCCGAGTTCGCCGCGATGAAGGAGACCGCCATCCTCGTGAACACCTCTCGTGGCGGTGTCGTCGACCAGGATGCGCTCGTCGAGGCGCTCCACGCCGGCGCCATCGGCGGCGCCGCGCTCGATGTCACCGTCCCCGAGCCCCTCTCCCTCGACCACCCGCTCTTCGGCTTCCCCAACGTGGTCATCACGCCCCACATCGGCAGCGCCAGCCACGCGACCCGCGCCCGCATGGCCGAGATGGCGGCGAGTAACATCATCGCCGTCCTTGCCGGGGAGGAGCCCCCGAACCCCGTCAACCGGCCGCCCAACCCCCGCTCCGCTTGACACCACCCGCGCCGTCGCGGACAACAGGGATGGCGCGCCACTCCATCACCCATGCCGGGAGGCCCTCGCCCTGAGCGACGAACCAGCCACCGAAAACCTCTGGCTCGCGGAAGAGCTCTGGGAGCTTGGCGCCGTCGAGTTCGGCAACTTCACCCTCGGCCGCACGACGGTTGACTCACCGATTTACATAAACCTCCGCAAGCTCATCAGCAGCCCCCACGCGCTCCAACGCTGCGCCGACATCATCCGGGTCAAGCTCGAGGCGCTTGTTTCCATGCGCCACCCCCAGGTGCAGCCGTTCACCCTCGTCGCGGGCGTCCCCTTCGGCGGCCTTCACGTCGCGACGGCGTTCTCCCTGCACGTCAGCACGCCGATGATCTACATCCACCCGCCCGGCACCGCGAAGGAAGACCTGATCGAGGGGAACTACGTCCGCGGCCAGTCCTGCCTCATCATCGACGACCTCATTACCGGCGGGGGCAGCATCATCCAGACGGCGGAGGCTCTCGCCGAGGCGGGCCTTGTCGCGCACGACGCCGTCACGCTCATCGACCGCCAGGAAGGCGGTCGTGCAGCCCTCAAGGCGAAGGGCATCAACCTGGTCAGCATCCTCACGCTCGACCAGATCGCGACCTACCTGCGCTACTCGGGCCGCATCGAGGCGCCCGACTACGAGCGCGTCGTGCGATACATCCAGGCCAGCCAGGGCGCCTAGGGCGCCTGGGGGCGAGCCGGGACTCAGGAGCGCCCCGGAACCTCCAGGTCGCCCGGTGGCGGCGCGGGGTTCGGAATGCCCGCCATGAGCTGCGTCGGCACCTGCTGCCGCAGCTCGTCCAGCGTCCACATGCCGTCCTTGTAGATCTGCCGCAGCGGCGGATAAATCTCGTTCAGCAGACCCACCTGCCCTCCGGCGACCGAGAAGATCTTCCCGTTGATGTTCCACGCCTCGTCGAGTAGCAGGTAGACGGTCATCGGCGCGACCATCTCCGGACCGCGCATGCCCGAGGCCTGCGCCGCCTGGCGCTGCGCCTCCGCCGCCCGCCCGCCGCCGGAGGACATGCCCCGCTGCTGGCGGATCTGCCGCGCCGAGTCCGGAACCGTCGCCGTCAGGCGCGTGGCCGCGCCCGGCGCGATCGCGTTCACGGTCACGCCGTAGCGACCCAGATCGCGCGCGGACACCCGCGTCAGCCCCGCGACGCCCGCCTTGGCGGCGCCGTAGTTGGCCTGTCCCGAGTTGCCCTGCAGGCCCGACACCGATGAGTAGTTGATGATGCGGCCGTGCCGCTGCTGCCGGAACAGCACCGCTGCTGGCTTCGTCGTCGTGAAGTGGCCCTTCAGGTCGATCCGGATGACGTCGTCCCACTCGTCCTCGGTCATGTTGAAGACCATGCGGTCGCGCAAGATGGCCGCGAAGTTGATCAGCCCATCGAGCTTGCCGTAGGCGTCCAGGGCCGTCTGGATGACGCTTTCGCCGCCTTCCATCGAGGAGACGTCGGCGAAGTTCGCCGTGGCATTGCCGCCGGCGTCCTTGATTTCGGCGACAACCTGCGCCGCCGGGTCGTCGTCATGCCCGCTTCCGTCGGGGTTCACCCCCGGGTCGTTCACGATGACGCGCGCTCCCTCCGAAGCGGCCAGCAGCGCGGTCGCGCGTCCTATCCCCCGCCCCGCCCCCGTCATCGCGACGACGCGGCCTTCAAGCAGATTCGCCATGTGTGTGCTCCTACGGCAGGCGGACGGTTGCGCTTCCCGGCGAGGTTCTCTGCCCGTCCGGGTTCTCCGTCCAGATCTCGAGGTCGACGAGCTTCTCCCCGTTTTCCTCGTACTTGCGCGTCACCACGCCCTTGCAGTGGATGTCCTCGTCGGGGAAGTCCATCCCGCGGTAGCTGCAGCCGACGCGCTTCACGCGGCCCTCGTTGCCCACCCAGTCGTGGAGGAGCTGTCCGAGGAAGGCATGCTTCAGCGCGCCGTGCACGATGATGTTGGGGAGCCCCGTGGCCTCCGCGAAGTTGTGGTCGTAGTGAATCTGGTAGAAGTCGCCTGAACCTGCGGCCCAGTGCACGAGCTGCTGCGTGCTGCAGTTCTTCTCCAGTGTGGGGATCTCCATCCCCTCCTGAACCTCGTCCCAGCTAGCGCCCATGGTGGTCCTCCTAGTACCGGATGCCCGTGCCGGTCATGATGGCGACAACCTCGCCGTCCTGGTTCCGGTACGTCGTCTTCGTCGTGGTGATCAGCATCTCGCCGAGGCGCCCCTTGCGCTCCTCGATCGACGCGACCGCGCTTATCGAGGTGAGGATGTCGCCCGCGCAGATGTCCGTCAGGTATTCGATGTCCGTGCCGCCGTTCAGCACTCGCTTCAGCGGGCGGCTTGGCTCCAGCACTCCCTGGGGCCGGGCGCTGCGCTTGTTCGGGTTGAATACCGGCGTGCCCAGGTACCCCGGAGGGGCGGGCAGGCTCCGGTAGCCCGCGGCCTGCGCCGCCGCTTCGTCGTAGTAGACCGGGTCGGTGTACCCCACGGACCGCGCAAACATGCGCACGGAGGTCTTGTCCACCTCCAGCGTCGTCGGCTCCGATTCCCTGCCGATCGATGCCCGCATCTCGTCCGTGATCAACGATTCTTGCGTCTCGTCGCTCATGCCGTCTCCTCAATCCAAATTGGCGCGGTGAACGATAGACCAGCCCGTTCGGGGCGTAAACCGATCCCCGCCGCCCCCGGTGGCTCGCCGCTTCGCAACCCGGTACGGTGATTTCATGGCCGGGGATCGCTGCGCGCTCGGAGGTCGCCTGCGGCGTTGCAAACGCCCTCCGCGCGACACCTGCCAGTACTGCGCGCGCCCCATCTGCGAAGAGCACGCCTACGTCCTCGAAGGCTACGACGCCGTCTGCGTTCGCCCGGCCTGCACCGCCAAGCACGACGACCTCCCGCGCCACCACGAGTACGTTCGGGGCGTTCGCCTCCGCAACCGCGACGGCCTCTGCGGGTTCGACGGGTGCGAAAACAACCACACCTTCGACTGCACCAAGTGCGGGGGGCGCTTCTGCCTTCGCCACCTGTCCGATGAGCTCTATCCCTCCATGGGCTCCCGCGATGATGCCGAGATGGCCATCGTCTGCGCCCACTGCTGGGAACGCCGCACCATCTGGAGCAAGCCATGACCGCCGCCCCGTCCGTCACCATCGACGACATCGAGGCAGCCCGCGACGTGATCGCGGGAGGCATCCTCGAGACGCCGGTCTGGCCAGCCCGCGCGCTGGAGCGCCTGACCGGCGTCCCGGTCGTGCTCAAGTGCGAGCAGCTCCAGCGCGCCGGCTCCTTCAAGATTCGCGGCGCCCTCAACGCCATCCACTCCCTCTCCGAGGAGGACCGCGCCCGCGGCATCGTGGCCGCCAGCGCCGGCAACCACGCCCAGGGAGTGGCCCTGGCCGCGCAGGCCGCGGGAATCGCCGCGACCGTCGTCATGCCCGAGGGAGCGCCCCTCGTGAAGGCCGCCGCCACCGAGGGATACGGCGCCCGCGTCGTCTTCCACGGCGAATCGCTCGAGGAGGCCCGTGCCCATGCCGGCGAGCTGGCCGCGCGCGAGGGCCTCGTCTACCTGCCCCCGTTCGACAACGACGCGGTCATCGCCGGCCAGGGAACGCTTGGCCTCGAGCTGCTCGAACAGATTCCCGACCTCGCCGAAGTGCTCGTCCCGGCTGGTGGCGGCGGGCTCCTCGCCGGCGTCGCCACGGCCATCAAGGCGCGCCGCCCCGAGGTGCGCATCGTCGGGGTGCAGGCTGCGGCTATGGACGGCATCTGCCGCTCGTACGAGGCCGGCGAGGTCCGCAGCGTGCCCCACGCGGGCACCCTTGCCGACGGCGTCGCCGTTTCGGGTCCCTCCGCCCGCACCTTCGCCCTCATCCGGGAGCACGTCGACGAGATGATTGCCTGCGGCGACACCGCCATCGCCCACGCGATGGTGTACCTCCTCGAGACCTCGAAGCTGCTTGTCGAGGGCGCCGGCGCCCTTGGTGTCGCCGCGCTTCTCTCCGACGCCTACCGCCCCCGCGGGAAGACCGCCATCGTCCTCTCCGGCGGCAACGTCGACATCAACCGGCTCGGCTCAATCGTGCGCTACGGCCTCGTCGAGGACGGCCGCTACCGCCACCTCACCATCGAGATCGCCGACGTGCCCGGCGAGCTTGCCGCCATCACCGGCGCCATCGCGAGCGAGTCAGCCAACCTGCTCGAAGTGAACCACGACCGCGAGGCCCCGGGCCTTCCTGTCGAGGTCGCCCTCATCGACCTCCTGCTTGAGGTCAATGGCCCCGAGCACTTCGAGCGCGTGCGGGAAGCGCTGCGAGAGAAAGGCCTCGGTGACATCACCCTCGATCCGCCGCGCATGAACACAGCAGGCGCCCGCCGTCGTTACGAAACCGGCTGACCCATCCCTGCGCCCTAGTACGTGACGAAGCTGCCCTCGGCGGTCTGGAGGTGATGGGTGTCGTTCAGGCTCTGGAGTGCCCGGTTGTGTCCCTTGGCGAGAACCACGTGCACCGAGGTGTGCGCCGGCCGGAAGAACATGTCGAAGTCGGTGGCGATCACGTAGCCCGTGTAGGCGTTGATGACGCCGCCATGGCACGCGATGACGACTCGCGCCGTCTCGTCGGCGTGCCTCGCGATGATGCCCTCGATGGCGTTCACCACGCGCTTCTGGAACTCCGCGCTCGGCTCCGTCAGCGGGAACACGTCCCACGACCGCTCCCGCGCCATCCGCTTCCGCAGCCCCGCCAGGTAGTCGATGCCCAGCGCCTCCGCCGCCGTCTGGTCGCGCGGAACGTCGCGGAACATCCCGATCTCCTGCAGGTCGTCGATCACGACCGGCTCAAGCCCGTGGTGCCCCCCGATCGCCGCTCCCGTGTCGAACGCGCGCCGCATTCCGCTTGAGTACAGGGCATCGACCCGCTCCGTCGCGAATCGCTCGCCTACCAGCCGCGCCTGTTCCCGTCCGAGGTCGCTCAGGGGCGCATCCACGCTGTCCCCGAGCTTCGCGTTCGGCAGGTTCGGGACCGACTGCTGCCCGTGGCGCACCAGCACGATCTCCGTCGTTCCCTCGATCCCGGTCAGGAACGCCTCGTTGAACGCGTTGGAAGCCGGACCCCGCTGCGGCGAACTCACCGGGCCGAGCATACAGCCCGCGCATGAACGCGCGAGCCAGCGAGCGGAGCCCCTACCAGCGCTGCCCCGGCGGCGCGTCGATGAGCGCCTTCTCCGCGATCGCTTCCGGCGCCGTCGCCCCCGCCGCCCACGGCCAGCTCCCCTCGTCCGGTGCGAATGCCCCCGGCGTCGCCGACACGATCGCCGCCGCCATCGCCAGGGTTCGGCGCGTCCCCGCGACGTCGTGCACGCGGAAGACGCGCGCGCCCTGCGCGTACGCAAGCGCCGTCGTGACGTGCGTCTCGAGGTCGCGGTCCTCGGGACCGGCTCCCGAGACGCTGCCGATGTAGTTCTTGCGCGAGTGCGCCAGCAGCAGGGGCTGTCCCGCCGTGCGCACTTCGGAAAGGCGACGGAGCGACTGGATGTCCTCGTCGTGGCTCTTCCCGAAAGCGATCCCCGGGTCGATGGCAACGGCCTCCCGCTGCAGCCCCGCCGCCTCCAGCTCCGTCAGCCGCTCTGCCATCCACCCAACCGTCTCCGCGACCACGTCCTCGTACACGGGCGCGGGGTCGGGGCGGTGCTTCGGGACCGTGTAGCTGTAGTTCAGCACGTACCCGGTCCCGCCCTCGGCCGCCGCTTCCGCCGCCTCGGTCCCCAGCGTCAGCCCGCTGATGTCGTTGACGATGGCAGCCCCGCTCCCGATTGCCGCCTCCGCCACCTCGCGCTTGTACGTGTCGATCGAGACGAGGTGCCCTTCCCCCACCAGCGCCGCCACCACCGGCGCCGCGATCGTAGCCTCCGCCTCCGCCTCCAGTTGCGGACGGCTCGCCCGCGCCGTCTCCGCCCCCACGTCGATGATGTCCGCCCCCTCCGACCGGAGTCGCGCGGCGTGGGCCAGCGCCGCCGTCACGTCCGTCCCCACCCCATCCCCCGAAAAGGAGTCGTCGGTCAGGTTCACGATGCCCATCACGAGGGGCTGGTCCAGCGCCAGCTCGTGCGGCCCCGCCCGCCACCGCAGGACCGGGGACAGGTAGCGCGTCAGCGGCGCCGACAGCGGGCTCTGCCGCCGCTCCAGCTCCGCCGCCAGCCGTCCGAGGTCGCCGGCGCTCGCCGACACCCGGCCCGTCCCCTCCGCCACCGTCAGGCCGAGCCCGAGCGCGCTCGTAGCCAGCGCCAGCCGTTCGAGGTCGTCCCCGAAGTAGGCGATGTGCTCGGCCTCGCCGTCCGTCGCCAGCGCCCACTCCGCCGGCGGGACGGCTCGCAGCAGCGGGGTCACCGGCGCGGAATCGGGTCGAGGCCGAGCATGCGCCGGGCCTGCCAGAGGTGCTCGAGGTCGTGCTTGTACAGGTCGCGCACCAGGTCGATGAGCGCAACCTCGCCCCGGTAGGGGTGCATCGCCGTCCGCTCCCACTCCATCTGCGAGAGCCCCCAGAGCGAATACGACGTGTCCTGGCGCGCGTGGGAGAAGCCCGAGATCGCCTCGTCGATGCTCACGTACTGGTAGTCCTCCGGGAAGGGGATGTTGTCGAGGTCGATGTTGCGGATGGGCGCGAAGGGCCGCCGCAGGATCGTTTCGAACTGCTGGGTGGTTTCCCGCTCCACCTCGCGCAGGTGGAACGCGATGGCGAGCAGACACCACCCCTCGTCCTGCCCCTCCCCCGGCTCTCGCGCCTGCCGCTCGCTCGTCGACCAGAGCAGGCCGCGCAGCTCACCCGCCGCTTCTCCCAGCGCCTTCAGGAGAAACCGGTCGCTGCTGGTGGGGGCTTCCTGCATGCGCCCATTCTACGAACCCTGCCAACCCCACCCGCGGCTCAGGTAGTCACGAGGGGTGGGTGACTGTAGGGCAGGCGAAGCTAGCTCGCGATCGCGGGGGCCAAGCCAGTTGAGGAAGGTCCGAGGTTGCCCTTCTTGTCGAGATCCGCGACAGCGTAGAAGTGGGGCGCGGCCTTGCGAATACCCTCTGCTCGGTCATCGCCCCTGTCGATCAAGACCAGTACACCCTGCACGTGGGCTCCCCGTTCCCGAACTTCTGCGATGGCACGTCCAATGCTCCCCCCCGTCGTCATCACGTCGTCGACTATCAACACCTCTGTGCCCTTCGACAGGAGTTCTCGTCCATCTTCTCTAAACGATTGGTAGACCCGTTCCTTGGTCCCGTGTGTCTTGGCGCTGTCCAAGACATAGAACCCTTCTAGCTTTGACTTTGCGGTGAACGTCGCGTACGCGACGGCGGCGTCCGAGATGGGGATGGAACCGACAGCCAGCCCCCCTACGGCCTCGGCACCGATTTTCGTTGCGAATTCCCAAACCACCTGCCCGACTAAGGGCATGCCTTCGTAGGACTGCGTAACTCGCTTGCCGTCGAAGTAGACTTCGCTGCCCTCACCCGATGCCAGCTCGAAGCGAGTACCTGCATCTCGGTTGACGCGCGCGAAGCGGTCCAGGAGGTCAATGAGCTTGTCCCGCGTCTCGTCAACCAATTTCTCGCTCCTCTGAATCGCGAGATTGTAAGGTCGGCAGCTTGGGGAAACTGACGTAATCCTCCAAGCTCTGATCAGAATCGGGGCGAACTTGTCTGAAGTTTAATACTAGACATAGACACGTCTAAGGAATAGGGCTTTGTCTGGCGTCGCCCCTCAGATCACTTGAGCTTGAAGTGCCCTTGCAGCATCGCGCCGCGCTCTTCGAGCTGCTCGCGGAGGCCATCGCTCACGGTTCCGATGGCTCCGCTGGTTCGTCCGGCTCCGGTGGTTGCGACGGAGTCGACACGGCTGTCCCCGTCAGCTCCGCGCCCCCGTTCGGCGCCAGCCCGAAGGAGTCGAACGGCCAGTAGCGAAGCAATGCCTTCCCCACGATGCGTTCTCGCGGCACCAGCCCGATTCGTCCGCTGCGGCTGTCCTGGCTGCTGTTCCGGTTATCCCCCAGCACGTAGTAGTGCCGCGCCGGGATCAGGATCTCGGCGCGCGTGTCGCTCCACGTTTCCGTGATGTACGGCTCGTTCAGCAACTGCCCGTTGATATACACCCGCCCCTGCACGATCGCGATGCGTTCCCCCGGCAACGCGATGACGCGTTTGATGAGGTCGTTCCCGCTGCCCGCCGAGCTTTCGAAGACGATGATGTCGCCCCGCTCGGGCCCGCCGAATACCTGCCGCACGTCGCCGTCCTCGGCATCGACGAACGGGATGAAGTCCGTCAGCCGGTCCATGTTGACCTCGGCGTAGCCCAGCTTGTTCACGAGGATGTGCTGGCCGTGGTCGAGCGTGGGGAACATCGAGTACCCCTCGACGAGGTAGTTCTGCAGGCTCGCCCTCACCGCCAGGAACACGAGCAGCGCCAGCAGGGCCGTCTCGATGATCTCCCGGATCCACTTACGGCCGCGGTCCGGCTTCTCCGCCACCGCCTCCACGGCCACGCCCTCCGTCCACGAGGGCACCAGGAAGGCCTCGGCCTCCAGCGCGGGAAGCTCGTTGGCCGCTGGTTCCCGGCCCGAGACGGAGCGCGCTTCTGCCACGGGCGGCATCATGCCGCCGCCGATGATCGGGGCGGCCTCGTCGCCTGGATCCGTTTCCTCAGGCTGCGAGCCGGGAGCGCGTTCGTCTTCGGAAGCCACCCCACGAGCCTATCACTTGTCATTACGAACAGGTCGCGCGTCTCTTGCTCGTCACCTACGCTCGATGCAGCTCGCAACGAACGCGAGCCCTGGAGGCCCGGATGACTCGCTCCCGCATGGTGGCTGCCCTCGTGGCGGTGGCGGCGCTCCTCGTACTGGCCTCGGCCTGCTTCGAGACGTCCGTCGAAGATGGCATCGACGACTCCCGTTCCATCATGGTGTCCGGGACGGGCGAGGTCCGTGCCGAGCCCGACATCGCAACGGTGAACACCGGTGTCGAAGTCCGTGCCGAAACCGTCGCGGCAGCCCGCGCGGGCGCGGCCGAGGCCTCGAACGCGATCATTGCCGCGATCCGCGCCCATGGTGTCGATGAGCTCGATGTCCGCACCGTCGACTTCTACGTCTACCCCGAGTACGACTGGGGGGACGACACCCCCCGCGTGACCGGGTACGTCTTCTCGAACACCGTGCAGGTAACCGTGCGCGACGTCGAGCGTATCGGCGAGCTGATCGATGCCATTGCCGTCGCCGGCGGCGATGCCGTCCGCTTCGGCGGCATCTCCTTCGCTCACGCCAATCCCGGAGCCCTCGCTGAGGAAGCCCGCGAGCTTGCCATCGGCGATGCACGAGCCAAGGCGGAGCAACTCGCCGAGCTCACGGGTGTCACCCTCGGCTCCATCATCGCCGTCGTTGAAACGAGTTGGGCCGCTCCGCTGGTGGGGCTGGGGCCGCGTGCCGAGTTCGCCGCAGACGATAGCTTCGGCGCCTCCATCCAGCCCGGCACGTCGGCGGTCACGGTCACCGTGCAGGCGGCCTGGGAGATTGAGGACGAGGGCGACTAGTTCGGGCTAGCTGTCCAGCTTCCCTGTGCGTTCCAGGATCATGTAGCGGCCGAGCCCCTTCATGAAGTGCTGGTGGATCGTGGGGTAGCGCACGCGCAACTCGTTCTGGAACTGGTTCATGGGGTACCGGCGACGGTGGTAGCCGGCGCCGTCGGGAATCGGTCCCACCTCGCTCGCCACCGCCACGTAGAGCGGCCTCAGGGACCGGAAGTGCGTCTCGTACTGCTCGTTGTAGCTCGTCGCCTCGCAGTCGAGGTAGCCAAGCAGGAGCGTTTGCGAGATGGTGGCGCCGATCTGCTCGTGCGCGGCCCGCGCGATGAACTCCTCGGGCGTCTCGCCCTCGCCGATTTCGCCTTCCACCACCCGCCAGCCGTCGCCGTCCTCGTCGGGCTCCGTCACGTAGCCGTAGTCGCCACGCACGACGCAGGCGTAGCCGAAGAGCGCGGGCCTGTCCTCGGGAAGCGCCTCCTCTTCCTCGACGTACACCGAGCGCCAGTCGCGCCCGAGGATGATTTCGGTCTTCCCGTGGAAGTGGACCTCCGGGATCGGGATCTTGGGCATGGGAATGTCGCCGAGTGGCATCGCTACGTCTTCCTCCGCCGGTAGAGCGGCCTCTGCGCGACCAGTGCGCGCGTCCCGCCTACCGAAATCGCTGTACCTGGATGGCTCCGGTTGCGATTGAGTATTGCCAGTCCTGCCGCAGCGTCAAGCGCGAACGAGAACGCGCTGCTGCGAAGCTCCCCCACGACCTGCTCGTCCGCCAGCGCCGGCGTCCCCACGGGGGGCGCCTCCGCCCCCTCGAACAGGAGCGCGCTGAGCACGCGCGTGGGCTCCTCTGCGGGCAGTCCGAGCAGCTCGCTGAGCCCCGCCTCCCCCGGCGTGAGTCCCGTCTCGAGGTCCGGGGTGAAGGCGGGCACCCCCGCCTCGATGCGCGCGATCTCCTGCGCTCCCGCGCCCGCCAGCCCCACTCCTGATGCCTGCAGCATCCCCAGCAGGTGCTCCGCCACCGGTGGGGCGACCATGAACTCGAAGCCGTCCTCGCCCACGCTGCTCGTGCGGATGGCCAGCGCCCGGTATCCGTGAAACTCGAACGGGGACGCGTGCATCGAGGGCAGGCGTGGCGGAAGTCCCTCGTTCACATGCTGCGCCGCCGCCTCCGCCGCCCCCGGCCCCGCTATCCCTACCAGGCAGGTGGTCGCCGTCCGGTCCTGGATGGCGACGTCGTACCCCTCTCCCACCGCGTCCTCCAGCATCCCCATCGTCGTGGCTCCCCTGCCCGGCTCCCCCATGACGATGTAGGCGATGCCCCCCGTCCGCGCGACCAGCGCGAGGTCGGCGATGCGCCCGCGCGAGTCGAGCGCCGCCGCCCGCACCGCCCGCCCCTCCTCCAGTTCCCCGGCAGCGTCTCCGAAGACCACCCCCAGCACCGTCCCCGCGTCTGTGCCGCTCACCAGCAGCCGCGTCCGGTCTGAGCGATCGAAGGCGACGGCGTTCGACCGCAGCCGTGCGTACTCGTCTTCGCTGTCGCCGTAGATCTCGGGGAGCCGCCAGCCGCCGCGCAGCCGGAACGTCGCGCCCAGCGCCTCGTGGACCGCGTGCAGGGCCAGCCGGTTGATGCCTGCTTCGGTCACTCCTCGACGAAGCGCCGCCGCCCGTCGACCTCGGTCAGACGCCCCACCCCCGGGAATGCGTTGTGTACGCAAACGAGCAAGGCGTTCTCGCGCACGGCCCGCTCCATCAGCCGCTTCTTCGTCTCCAGCGAGACCACGGGCAGGATGTCGAAAGCCGCGATCCATGCCGGGCGCTCCGCCTGCACGGCGTGGTGCACGAGGTCGCCAGTGTAGATGGCCGTTTCCCCGCCTGAGCTCAGCACGACCGAGGCGTGGTCGGCGGTGTGGCCCGGCGTCGGCAGGAACGTGATGCCGGGCAGGATCTCGCGCTCCCCGGCCACTAGCTCAAGCTGCCCCGTCCGCTCCAGGGGCTCGAAGTTCGGGGCCAGGTACGTCGCCCGCGTTCGGTCGTTCGGGTTCATCGCCGCCTCGTACTCGCCCTCCTGGATGAAGTAGCGCGCGTTCGGGAACGTCGGCGTCACCTCTCCGTCGCGTTCGAGCGTGTTCCAGCCGCAGTGGTCCGTGTGCAGGTGCGTGTTGACCACGTGGGTCACGTCGCCGGGTGTGACGCCGATCGCTGCCAGCTCGTCGAGCAACATGCCGTACTCGCCCGGCCAGATGCGTTCGCGTTCACGCTCCGTGTACTTCGTGCCCATGCCCGTCTCGACCAGCACGATGTGGTCGCCCCGGCGCACGAGCATGCAGTTGAGCGCCAGTGGAATCCGGTGCTGCTCGTCGATGTTCTCGCTGCCGACTACGGGCTCCCAGAGGATGCGCGGCACCAGCCCGAATATCGCCCCGCCGTCGAGCTTGATGTGCCCGTCGGAGACGACCGCGATGTCGAATTCGCCCGTCCGGTAGGTTGCCGCCACCATGCCGCAACAGTACGGATCGCCACCCGTGCGCGCCAGAAGGTGGGGCCGCTAGTCCTTGGCCGCGGATTCCACTGCCGTCTCGAAGGCCGCAATCGCGACCTCGATCTGGTCGTCCTCCGGAACCCGGGTCGTGAGCGCCTGTAGCGCGATGTTCGGTGCGAACATGGCTCGCACGAGCGCATTCGACTCGAAGCGCGCCCCGAAGCGCAGCACCTCGTAGCTGATTCCCGCAATCGGTGGTAGCAGCACCACCCGCGAGAGGATGCGCACGACGATGCCCTCGTCCACAAGCAGGTCGAACGCGAGGAATGCCGCCAGCGCGATCATGATGACGACCACGAGGAAGCTCGTCCCGCAGCGCGTGTGTTCCTTCGGAAATCGGCGGACGTCCGCCACCTGCAGCGGCCGCGCCGCCTCGTAGGCGTGGATCGTCATGTGCTCGGCGCCGTGGTACTGGAACACCCGCCGGATGTCGGGCATCAGCCCGATCAGGGCGATGTAGGCCACGAACAGCACGAGCCTCACCGCCGCCTCGATCGCGACCACCCCCGCCCGCGCGATCCCCTGCGACTCAAGGAAGTTCGCCAGCAGCACCGGCCCCACGAAGAAGAGACCGACTGCGAAGACGATCCCCACCGTCATCGAGAACCACATCGCCGCGTCGGCCAGCGGCTCCTCTTCGTCCGGGAGGGGCGTGGTCGCGGCTGCCGCCTCGCCGTCGTCCTCAGCCGGCTCATCAAGGGCGATGCGCGAGGAATAGTTGATGGCGCGCAGGCCCAGTGAGAGCGTCTCCCACAGCACGACCGCCCCGCGCACCAGCGGGATCTGGCGCAGCCGTCCAGTCGTGAAGCCGGTCAGCTCTTCCGAGTGCCGCACGATCTCGCCGCTGGGGTGGCGAACGGCCACGGCCATGTGCCGCGGCGCGCGGATCATCACGCCCTCGATCACGGCCTGGCCGCCGTAGTACACGTCCGGACGTTGGGGGGCGGCGCTCATGGGGTGATCAGCCTCCGCCTCGGGTCTGGCCGGTCGCAGCGCGTGGCTGCATGACTCCCGGCCCGGTGGGGAGGTGCCGCTCTATGAGGGGTCGCCGAGGGAGTAGCGGCGCTGGAAGCGCTCAACCCGGCCCGCCGTGTCGACGATGCGCTGCTCGCCCGTGAAGAACGGGTGGCACTCGCTGCACACGTCGATGTGCATCTGCTCTTTGGTGGCGCGGGTCTCGACCCGGTGGCCGCACGAACAGGTGATGACGGCGTCTACGTACTCGGGATGAATCTCGGCCTTCACCGCGCTACTCCTGGCCTGCCGGCACGAGCACGCTCACGCGCTTGCGCCGTCCCTTGGCGTGGGGGCTGAACTTCACCCTGCCCTCCACCTTCGCGTAGATGGTGTGGTCGCGGCCCAGTCCCACGTTCTCACCCGGATGGAAGCGGGTGCCGCGCTGCCGCAGGATGATCGTCCCCGGCGTCACGTACTCGCCGTCGTAGCGCTTCACGCCCAGCCGCTGGCTGTTGCTGTCGCGGCCGTTCTTGGTGCTGCCCAGGCCCTTCTTGTGCGCCATGGCCTACCCCTTCGTGATCGACTCGACGATGAGCCGCGTGACGGGCTGCCGGTGCCCGAGCGTGCGCCGGTAGCGCACCTTGTTCTTGTACTTCATGAAGCGCAGCTTCGGGCCCTTGCCGTGCTGCGCGATGCGCGCCCGCAACGAGGCCCCCGGAACCGTCGGCTCGCCGACCTCGACGTCCATGCCGTCGATCAGCAGCAGCACGTCGAAGTCGATGGTGTCGCCGGGCTCGCCATCAAGGGTGCCCACGTCGAACTCCTGCCCTTCCGTGAGCATGAATTGATGTCCGCCGGCCCGCACGATCGCCTGCACTGGTTGCTCCGTTTGCTCCCGCTCTGACGGGGAAAGTTCAGTCTAGGAAGGCCCCCCGTAGGGTCAACGCCGGCCTAACCCTCCGACGCGATGATGCAGTCCACGCACAGCTCGCTGTCGGCGCCTTCGTCCAACTCCGCACCGCAGGCGGTGCACCGTCGAGGCTCGTCGTCGTCGCTCATTCGTTTCAGCGCCCGCGCTGAGAGGGCTACTTGCCGCCGCCGTCGGTCGTCGCCTGCGCGCCGCCCTCCCACGCCAGTCCCGGCTTGGGCGCCGGCTGGAACGTGGGCGTGTCCGCGGGCTCCTCGTCGAGGGACTCCGCGGGCGGCTCGTCCTTCTTCTCCAGATCGGGCGGTGGCCAGGGAGCGCTCGGGTCGCTCTCGAGCAACCGCGTCAGCTCCTCGCCCTCCAGCGTCTCGACGTCGAGCAGGACGGTTGCAAGCTTCTCCAGCACGTCCCGCTTCTCGCGCAGGATGTCGCGTGCTCGCGCCTGCGCTTCCTCGATGATGCGCCGCACCTCGTCGTCGATCTCCTCGGCGACCTTCTCCGAGTAGTTCCGCGTCTCAGAGATCTCGCGGCCCAGGAAGACCAGGTCGTCGCTGCGCCCGAACGTGCGCGGCCCGAGCCGCTCGCTCATACCCCAGCGCGTCACCATCGAGCGGGCGATGCGCGTCACCTGCTCCAGGTCGTTCGAGGGGCCCGTCGAGGCTTCGCCGTAGATGAGCTCCTCGGCCGCATGCCCGCCCAGGGCCGTGCAGAGCTGGTCCTTGAACATGTCGCGCGTGCGGTAGTGCGTCTCCTCGTCGGGCAGGAAGCGTGTGTACCCGCCGGCCATGCCCCGCGCCACGATCGTGACCTTGTGCGGCGGGTCGTGCTTGTCCAGGAAGTGCGCGATCACCGTGTGGCCGCCCTCGTGGTAGGCCGTCAACTGCTTCTCGTGCTGGCTCATCACGCGGCTCTTGCGCTCCGGACCCGCGATCACGCGGTCCACCGCCTCCTCGAACTCCTCCATCGCGATCGTCTTGCGATTGCGCCGCGCCGCCAGGATTGCCGCCTCGTTTACGAGGTTTGCGAGGTCGGCCCCGCTGAAGCCCGGCGTCGACTTCGCCAGCGTCGCCGGCTCCACGTCTTCGCTGATCGGCTTCCCCTTCAGGTGGACGCCCAGGATCGCCTCGCGGCCCTTCACGTCCGGCGAGTCCAGCACCACCTTGCGGTCGAACCGGCCCGGCCGCAGCAGCGCCGGGTCGAGGATGTCGGGCCGGTTCGTGGCCGCGACCACGATCACGTTCGTGCCCGTGTCGAATCCGTCCATCTCGACGAGGATCTGGTTCAGCGTCTGCTCGCGCTCGTCGTGGCTGCCGCCCAGCCCGGCCCCGCGCTGGCGCCCGACCGCGTCGATCTCGTCGACGAACACGATGCACGGCGCGTTCTTCTTCGCCTGCTCGAAGAGGTCGCGCACCCGGCTCGCGCCCACGCCCACGAACATCTCCACGAACTCCGAACCGGAGATGCTGAAGAACGGCACCCCCGCCTCGCCCGCGACCGCGCGTGAGAGCAGCGTCTTGCCCGTGCCCGGCGGGCCGACGAGCAGCACACCCTTGGGGATGCGCGCGCCCAGCGCCGCGAACTTCTCCGGGTACTTCAGGAACTCGACGACCTCGACGAGCTCCTCCTTTGCCTCATCCGCGCCCGCCACGTCCATGAACGTGACCGTGACCTTGGCGCCCGTGAAGAGCCGCGCGCGGCTCTTGCCGAAGCTCATCGCCTGCGAGTTGGAGCCCTGTGCCTGCCGCATGATGAGCAGCAGGAACGCGCCGAACAGCAGGAACGGGAAGAGGTTCAGCAGCAGTCCCAGCCAGGGCCCCAGTCCGCCGCTCTCCTTGAACTCGAGGTTGACGGCATTCAGTCGCCCCGGCGACGCCCCGCTCAGCGAGATGCCGCGGTCGCTCAGGAAGGTCGCGATGTCGGTGTTCTCCGCCACCTTCGACTTCTTCTCCAGGGGCTGGCCGTTGATGTGCTGGAAGTAGATGGCGTTGATATCCCGGCCGTCGACCTCGAGGGTCTCGATCAGGCCGCCCTCGATGTCCTGCACGACCTGTCCGAATGGCACCTCCTGCTTCGAGTCGCCACCCGAGAAGAAGGCGAAGCCGATCGCGATCGCGGCGACAACCACGAGGAGCCAGATGAAGCCGTTACGCATCCAGCGGGAGTACAAAGTGGGAACTCCTGGCGGCAAGGAGGCCGCTCAGAGAAGGTGTTTCTTGCTCTCGGAATCGAGTATAGCAGAGCAACCGCCTTGGCCCGTAAGGCCCGGCGAAAGCCCTGCCGGTGGACCCTACCGCGCCTCGCGCGTCCCTTCCACCGACTTCCGCTAGACTCCCCAGCCATGAAACTTGCATTCGTCGGCGGGACGGGCCCCGAGGGCCTCGGGCTCGCCATCCGCTTCGCCGCCTCCGGCCACCACGTTGCCATCGGCTCCCGCTCCACCGAACGGGGCGAGGAGGGGGCCGCCAAGATCGCCGAGGCCGTCCCCGGCGCCACCGTCAGCGGCGGCGAGAACGCCGCCACCGTCGCAGGCGCCGACGTCGTCTTCCTCACCTTCCCCTACAGCGGCCAGGGCCCGACTCTCGAGGCAATCGGCGGCGCCCTCGACGGCGCCATCGTCTGCGATGTCGTCGCTCCCCTCGAGTTCGTCCGCGGGAAGGGCGCCGTCGCCCTCGATGTCGATGGCAACAGCGCTGCCGAGGAGGCCGCCGTCGCCCTCCCCAACGCCCGCGTCGTCTCCGCCTTCCAGAACATGAGCGCCGAGAAGCTGATGGAGCTCGACAAGCCAGTCGAGGCCGACGTCCTCGTCTGCGGCGACGACAAGGAGGCGAAAGCCGTCATCATGGGCCTGGCCGACGAGATCGAGGGTGTCCGCGGCGTCGACGGTGGCGCCCTCAGCAACAGCCGCTACGTCGAGATGCTCACGTCCCTGCTCATCAACCTCAACCGCGTCCACAAGACGCAGACCAGCGTCCGCATCGCCGGCGTCTAGGGAGGACCGAGGTGGCCGTCTCCGTCATCGCCGTCGAGGGCCTTCCCGAGATCACCGAGGGCGATGACCTCGCCGCGATGATCGTGGAGTCAGCCGCTGCCGGCGGCGAACCCCTGGCCGGCGGCGACATCGTCATCGTCACCTCGAAGATCGTCTCCAAGTCGGAAGGGCGCACCGTCGACCTCGACACCGTCGAGCCCTCCCCCTTCGCTCGCGACTTCGCCGAGCGCTGGGAGAAAGAGCCCGGAATCGTCGAGCTCGTCCTGCGGGAATCGAAGCGCGTCGTCCGCCAGGTCGGCCCCGTCCTCATCACCGAGACCCGTCACGGCTTCGTCTGTGCCAACAGCGGTGTCGACCAGTCCAGCTCCGGCGCGAAGGGGCGCGCCGTCCTCCTCCCCGTCGACCCCGACGCGAGCGCCCGCGGCCTGCGCGCCCGCTTCCGCGAGCTCGGCCACGAGGTCGCCGTCATCATCTCCGACACCTTCGGCCGCCCCTGGCGCGAGGCCCAGGTCGACGTCGCCATCGGCATCGCCGGCATCAACCCTGTCATCAGCTACATCGGCGAGCACGACCCCCACGGCCACGAGTTCCTCGTCCAGGCCGTCTGCCGCGCCGACGAGCTGGCCAGCGCCGGCGAACTCGTGAAGGGCAACCTCAGCCGCGTGCCCGTCGCCCTCATCCGCGGCTACCCCTGGGAGCCCGACGACACGGCCTCGATGACCGACATCATCCGCGAGGCCGAGCGCGACCTTTTCCGTTGAGCCCGGCGATGGACGAGATCGAGGTCAAGGTGCTGCGCGACGGAGCGCGGCTGCCGCAGAAGGCCAGCGAGCACGCTTCCGGCTACGACCTCTACGCCTGCCTCCCCGACGGCCCGGTCGAGGTTGGGAACTTCCCCGTGCGCATCCCCACAGGGCTCGCCTTCGCCGTACCCCCTGGGCTCGACGCGCAGATCCGTCCCCGGAGTGGCCTTGCCAGCCGGGGGGTACTCTCGACTCTCGGAACCCTCGACGCCGACTATCGCGGCGAACTCTTCCTGAGCCTCTACACGCTCACCCCCGAGGTCAGGCACGTCGTCGAGCACGGCGACCGTGTCGCCCAGCTCATCATCACGCGCCTCGCGGAGGTCGAGTTCGCCCTCCGCGACGAACTCCCTGAGACCGAGCGCGGCGCCGGCGGCCACGGCAGCACCGGCCGCTGACACGCGCCGTTGGCCGTAGGCCGCGCGTGTCATACCGTATGCGTTCACGCCTTCCCGCAGGGACGCACCCATGTCGTACGAACTCGATGCCCTGACCGACGCCACGCCCCGCGACGACCTGCCCGACTTCGGCAGCGGCGATACGGTGCGCGTCCACGCCAAGGTCGTTGAGGGTAACAAGGAGCGCATCCAGGTCTTCGCTGGCGTCGTCATCCGCAAGCGGCGCAAGGGCATGGCCTCGAACTTCACCGTGCGCAAGATCGCCAGCGGGGTCGGCGTCGAGCGCACCTTCCCCCTCTACAGCCCCCGCCTCGACAAGATCGAGGTCGTACGGCGCGGCAAGGTCCGCCGCAAGAACCTCTCCTACCTCCGCGGCCTCACCGGCCGAGCCGCCCGCATCAAGGAACGCCGCTAGCCGCCCCCTACGCCTCCACCGCCGCCACCAGCTCGTAGAGCGGCTGGCCCCCCTCCACCACCTCCACCTCGACGTCCTCGAACGCCGCCTCGATGCGCTCCGCCAGCTCGTCCCGCGAGCCTTCGAACCCCTCCCCCACGTAGACCGTCACGATGGCGGCTTCCTCCGCCTCCGCTTCCGACAGCCCCGCCAGTAGCCCCTCCACCGGGTCGTCCGTACCCCCGGTGAGCGTCCCGTCGACGAGCGTGATCGCCTCCCCCTCCCGCACGTCCACCCCGTCCGCCGTGCGGTCCGCAGCCGCGCGCGTTACCTCGACCGAGCGCGTCGCCTCGAGCGCCTCCGCCAGCGCCTCCGTGTTCTCCTCCGGCGTTGAGAGGGCGTTGAAGGCGATGGCCGCCGCCGCCCCCTGCGCCAGCGAGATCGAGGGCGCCACGTGCAGGTTGCAGCGCGCCAGCTCCACCGCCTGCTCCGCCGCCGGAATCGCATTCTTGTGGTTCGGAAGGACGATCACGTCCGACGGCCCGAGCGCGTCCGCCGCCTGCGCGATGTCGCCCGCCGCCGGCTTCACGATAGCCTCCAGGCGGTGAACGCTCGCGCCCAGGCTGCCGAACACCTCGTCGAACCCTGCGCTGCTGCTCAACGCCAGCAGCCCCACCTTCAGCCCCTCGCCGCTCCCCTCCTCCCGGAAGCGCACGTGCTGTGCGCTCATATCCTCGAACTTCGGCCGCGTCAGCTCCCCGAACGTCCCCGCCTCCTCCAGCAGCCGCTCCGGCTCGTTCGTGTGCACGTGGACGCGCAGGGCCTGCTCGTCGCCCACGATCACGACCGACCCGAACCCCTCTCCCTCCGTGTGTCGCCGCAATCCCTCGACGTCGACCTCCCGCTCGCCTGGGACCAGCACGAACTCCGTGCAGTACCCGAACCCGTCGTCGATGTGCCCGGGCAACATCGCCAGCGGCTTGTCCGGGATGGCGACCGGTGGCGGGAGCTCGCCCCGCAGTGCCGCCACAAGGCCCCGCAGCACGACGCAGACCCCCTCGCCCCCCGCATCGGTGACCCCCGCCTCCCGCAGTGCCGGGAGCTGGTTGATGGTTTCCTCCTCTGCCCGTTCGGCCTCCCCCAGCGCCGCCTCCAACACCGCCAGCACTCCTTCCCCCGACCGCTCCTCCGCCCCCGTCGCCGCCGCCCGCAGGACCGTCAGCATCGTCCCCTCCACCGGCTCCGACACGGCCGTGTAGGCCGCCGCCGCCGCCGCTTTCAGCCCCTCTGCGAGCACGTCGCCAGCCAGTTCCTCCACCTCTCCGACGCCCTTCGCCAGCCCGAGCAGCGACTGCGACATGATCACGCCGGAGTTCCCCCGCCCGCCGTAGAGCGCGCCGCGCGCGAACGTCGCCAGCACCTGCCCTGCCGCCAGCGGCTCTTCCAGGGCAAGCATGTGATCGCAGGCCTCGCGCAGTGTCGCTGCCATGTTCGAACCCGTGTCGCCGTCCGGCACCGGGTAGACGTTGATGGCGTCGACTGCCTTCGCCGACGCCGTCAGGTAGTCCGACGCCGACGTGATCGCGGCACGCAGGTCTGTCCCGCTCAGCGCCTCGACGCTCATGCCCCCGCCTCCCACAAAGCCCGATGGCTGGTAGCCGAAACCGGTGCTAGCATCGGCCTTCAGCCTTTCGAGGGAGCAGCCCAATGGCCAGCGGCGCCTGCGACACCTGCGACAAGAAGACCACCTTCGGTCGCCATATCCGCCACCGCCACGGCGGACGCTGGGAGCGCAAGGCGCCCTCGAAGCCGCGCATGCTTCGCCCCAACGTGAACAAGCAGCGGGTCTTCATCGATGGCTCCTGGAAGCGCCTGAACATCTGCGCTCGCTGCCTCCGCACGCTCTCCAAGAGCGCCTAGCTCCCGGCGGCCAGCGCCGCCCGCAGCGACGCAAGGTTCTCCGCCACGCTCGCCCGATCGTTGTAGACGCTGCTCCCGCAGACGAGGGCGTCCGCGCCCGCCGCCGCGCAGGTGGCCGCGTTCTCGACCTTCACGCCCCCGTCGATCTCGATGCGCGCTCCATGACCGCCCTCATCGAGTAGCGCCCGAAGCCGCGCCACCTTCTCCAACTGCGCCGGCATCAGCGTCTGGCCGCCCCAGCCGGGGTTGATCGTCATCACCATCACCTGGTCGACCTCCGGCAGCGATTCCTCGATCGCTGCCAGCGGCGTGCCGGGGTTCAGGCAGATGCCCGCCTGCGCGCCTCCCTTCCGGATCAAGTCGAGCGTGCGGTTGATGTGGTTGGTCGCCTCCACGTGTACGTTCACGGTGTGAGCTGCCTCCGTGTAGAACCCCACCTGCCGCTCCGGCTCGGACACCATCAGGTGGATGTCGAATGGAAGCGACGTGACCTTCCGTAGCGCGTCCACCACGACGTGGCCGAAGGTGATGTTTGGCACGAAGCGCCCGTCCATCACGTCCAGGTGGAGCAGGTCCGCCCCGCCTTCCTCCGCCGCCCGCACTTCGTCCGCGAGCCTTCCAAAGTCCGCCGTCAGGATCGAGGGAGCGAGTTTCACGGTGCGCATGGCTGGATTGTATGCGCTCGGCAGCGCCCGCCGTATACTTCACGTGCGTAGGGGGTTGATCCTTATGCCCGTACAGGTCGTTACCGATTCCACCAGCGATATCAGCCCTCCGGAAGCCGAGGAGCTCGGCGTCAGGGTCGTCCCCGCCCTTGTGGCGTTCGGCGACGATGTCTACCGCGACCGCGTCGATATCACCCCCTCCGAGTTCTACGAACGCCTGACGACCGCGCGCGAGTTCCCCAAGACCAGCCAGCCCAGCGTCGAGGCCTTCGCGAGCGTCTACCGCGAGGTCTCCGCCGAAGGGAACGACATCGCCTCCATCCACGTCTCCTCCAAGCTCTCCGGCACGCTCAACTCCGCCTCCATCGCCAGCGAGACGAGCGAGCTGGAGACGCGCATCGAGCTCCTCGATTCCTACACCGCCGGCGTCGGGCTGCGCGCCGTCGTCGAGGCTGCCGCGGACCGCGCCCGCGAAGGCGCGCCGCTCGAGGAAGTGACCGCCGCGGCCCGCAGCGTGATGGACCGCGCCCGTGTCGTCGTCACCCTCGATACCCTCGAGTACCTGCAGAAGGGCGGCCGCATCGGCCGCGCCGGCGCCCTCGTCGGTACCGCCCTTCGCATCAAGCCGCTCATCCACATCGATGGCGGCGAGGTTGCCCCCTTCGACCGCGTCCGCACGCGCTCCAAGGCCCTGAAGCGCCTGGAGGAGGTCACGCTGGAGGACAAGACCCTGGAGCGGCTCTTCGTCATCTATTCGGACAACGACGCCAGCGCCAGGCAGCTCGTCGAGGACGTGACGCCGCAGCTTCCGCACACCCGCATCCAGGTGATCCAGACAGGCCCCACCGTTGGCGCCTATCTCGGTCCCAACGCCCTCGGCATCTGCACGGTGCGGCGGAGCCCGTAGGGTTGGCCGCCACCCCTTCTCCACCCTCCCCCGCGACCGAGCTTTCCCGTCTCCGGGCCGTCTTCGAACGCGAGCTTGAGCAGGGCGCCGCGAACAGCGAGATCACCGGCGGTCTCGACCCGCTGCTCATTCGCATGGTCGACAACGGCGTCATCGCCCGCGGCCATCCCCTGTACGAACGCATCCGCGGCCTTCAGCGGGGCGGCGGCTACCGCGGCCTGACCGAGGAGGGCCGCCGCAAGTGGCTGGAACGCGCCATCCCCGCCGCCGGCTCCGACGCCAGCGACGATGTCCCGGCGCCCTCCGCCACGAGCGGGCGGAAACGTCCCCTCGCCGCCGAAGATCCCGTGACCCGCCTGCCCGGCATCGGCAAGAGCGCCGCCGAGCGCTTCGAGAAGCTCGGCGTGATGACCGCCGGCGACGCCGCCCTCTTCTTCCCTCGCCGCTTCCGCGACTTCACCGACGTCCGCCGCATCTCCGACCTTGAGCCCGACGGCCTCCCCAAGACCGTTGTGGGCACAATCCTCAAGTCCGGCCAGCTCCGCTACGGCAGGCGCGTGCGCGGCAGCGAGGCCGAGATCACCGATGGCTCAGGCGACCCTCTCCGCCTCGTCTGGTTCAACATGCCCTGGGTACATCGCGGCTTGAAGGAGGGCGAGGAGTATGCCGTTTCAGGCGCCGTCACCGTCTACCGGGGGCGCATGCAGATGGCGAACCCGCCCGAGTACGAGCCCTTCGACTCGAACCTCATGCGCCCCGGCCGCCTCCTCCCCATCTACCCCGGCACGCAGGGACTCGGTCAGCGCACCATCCGCCGCGCCGTTGGCCACGCCGTCGAAGAGCTCGCCGACCGCCTCCCCGACCCCGTCCCCGGCTGGCTCGCGAAGGAGGAGGGCCTTGAGCCCTTCGGCGACTGCGTCAGCGCCTACCACACGCCGGAGACGCTGCGTGACGTTGAAACCACCCGCCAGCGCCTGGCCCTGGGCGAGTTCCTCGCCATCCAGGTGGCGGTGCTCCAGCGGCGGGCTGCCTGGCAGCACGACCAGCACGCCCCCGAGCTCGACTTCGGCGCCCATCTCGACGGCTACCTCGACTCGCTCCCCTTCCGCCTGACCAACCCTCAGCGCAGCGCCCTCGACGAGATCCTCGCCGATATCGGGAACACGGCCCCCATGCTGCGGCTGCTCCAGGGCGATGTCGGCAGCGGCAAGACCGTCGTCGCCTTTGCCGCCATGCTCGCTGCCGTCGCCGCCGGACGGCAGGCGGCGCTCATGGCGCCCACGGAGATCCTGGCCGAGCAGCACTACCGCTCCCTCACCACCCTGCTCGGTGGCGGCGAGTCCGCCTTCGAGGGCATGTTCGCGCCCGACTGGCTCGACCAGCGCCCCCTCCGCGCCGCCCTCCTCACCGGCTCCCGTACCGCCGCCGAGAAGAAGCGCGTCCGCGAGGCCGCCGCGCACGGCGGCGCCGACATCGTGATCGGCACCCACGCCATCATCGAAGAGGCGGTCGAGCTCCCCCGCCTCGCCCTCGCTGTCGTCGACGAGCAGCATCGCTTCGGTGTCGACCAGCGCGCTCGCCTCCGCCAGAAGGGCGCCAATCCCCACCTCCTCGTCATGACCGCCACGCCGATCCCCCGCACCCTCGCCCTGACCGTGTATGGCGACCTCGAAGTCTCGACCATCGACGAGCTCCCACCGGGGCGCCTCCCCGTTACCACCTCGTGGGTCGAGCCGGGCGAGCGCGACGAGGCCTACGACTTCCTCCGCGAGCGCCTCGATGCGAAGGAGCAGGCGTTCGTGATTTGCCCCCTTGTCGATGAGTCCGAGGTGCTCGATGTGCGTTCCGCCGAGGAGGAGTTCGAGCGGCTGCGGAGCGGCCCCCTCGCTGCCTACCGCCTTGACCTGCTGCACGGACGCATGTCGGGTCGCCAGAAGGATGAGGTCATGAGCCGCTTCGGTTCCGGCGAGACCGACGTGCTTGTCTCGACCAGCGTCGTCGAGGTCGGCATCGACGTCCCCAACGCGACCACGATCGTCATCGAGGGCGCCGAGCGTTTCGGCCTCAGCCAGCTCCACCAGTTCCGCGGCCGCGTCGGGCGCTCCGACCGCCAGGGATACTGCCTCCTCTTCAGCAGCGACGAAGACCCCAATCCGGACGCGCAGAACCGCCTCCGAGCCATGGAGCGCACCACCGACGGCTTCGAGCTCGCCGAGGTCGATCTCGAGATGCGCGGTGAAGGCGAGGCCTGGGGCATGGCCCAGAGCGGCGGCAACGGCATGCTTCGCGTCGCCCGCGTCACCGACCGCGACCTGCTGACGGATGCGCGCGAGATGGCGCGCCGCATCCTCGCCCGGGACCCGCTCCTGCAGAAGCCCGAGCACCGGGGCACCGCCATGAACGCCAGGCCCTTCCTCGAGACCGCTACCGAGGCAAACTGACCCCTAGGCGGGTCGCTCTTCCCGGAAGGCCGCGGTCAGCCGGGCCTTGTCCTCCGGCGGCAGGTACTTCACCGCCTCCCGGAAGGTCACGCCCGAGGCGCGACCCGTGCGAGGCGCCAGCCACTCCACCACCAGCGCCGGGCGCTTCTTGCTGACCTCGCGCAGCACCCACCCGATCACCTTGCGGATGAAGAACTCGCGCTCGTCCAGCATCGCGTCTGCGTAGCCCGCGAACCGCTCGAAGTCGCCACCGCCCCGCCGTAGGGCGGGCAACAGGGCCAGCATCGCCTGGCGCCGCACCCAGAAGTCCTCGTCCTCCGCCCAGCGGTCAAGCGTCGCGACCAGCTCCGGGTAGCGCTCGACCAGAGGTCCGAGCACGCTGATCGAGAGCGTGTCGAGCAACGCCCACGTCTGCGCCTCGCGGACGAACCGCTCCAGCGTCGGAAGGTCCCCGGCTTCGAGCAGCTCGATGTGCACCCGCAGTGCATCGATAGCCGCCAGCCGCAGGTCGTACACGCCCGCGTCCCACAGGCGCTCGGCCAGCGCGACCAGATCGCGGCGGTCCGTGACCGGCCGCGCCCGGAGCGCCGCCTTCGTCGTGCTGCGAACGACGGGCACCCGAACTCCAAGGTACTCCAGCTTGATCGCCGGCCCGGGGGGATCGGGGATGTGCTTCTCCCGGTCGGCCTGCTGGCCGCGCCCCACTTGAGCGTTGCCCTGTGCTCGCAGCTCCCGCTCGATCTCCGCCGCAATCGCCTCGATCGACATGCCCTTTACCTGCCCTTCCGGGGCGCACGCGGCTTGACCATCGCTGCGCTACCATCGAGGCCATGCAGGTATTCGGAGCCGTCGAACAGGACGGTCACGAGCGCATCCTCTTCGCCCAGGACGCCGAATCGGGGCTGAAGGCCATCATCGCCGTGCACTCTACCGTGCTCGGTCCGGCCCTCGGAGGCACGCGTTTCTACCCGTACGAGTGCGAGGAGGATGCCCTCGCCGACGCGCTCCGCCTCTCCCGCGCCATGACCCGCAAGAACGCCGCCGCCGGGCTTGACCACGGCGGCGGGAAGGGCGTCATCATCGGCGACCCGCGCACGGTGAAGTCCGAGCGCCTCCTGCGCGCCTACGGCCGTGCCGTCGACTCGCTCGGCGGCGCCTACGTCACCGCCGAGGACGTGGGGACGACCATCGCCGACATGGAGGTGATCGCCCGTGAGACCGGCTATGTCACCGGCGCGTCCTCCGACACGGGCGGCTCCGGCGACCCCTCGCCCGTTACCGCCCGCGGGCTGATGGCCGCCATGCGCGGCACGGCCCGCTTTCTCTGGGACTCCACGGACCTTTCGGGCCGGCATGTCGCCATCCAGGGTGTTGGCAAGGTGGGAGGCGCCTTCGCGAGGCTCCTCGCCGCGGGCGGCGCCCACCTCACCATCGCCGACGTCAACCAGAAAGCGTTGAAGGCCCTCGCCCACGAGATCGGGGCCGACATCGCCGCCCCCGACACCATCCACGCAACCGAGTGCGACATCTTCGCGCCGTGCGCCCTCGGCGGCGCCCTCAACCCCGAGACCATCCCCGACCTGCGGTGCGCGGCCGTCGTCGGCAGCGCCAACAACCAGCTCGCCACAGACGAGCTCGCCGCCGACCTCGCGGCCCGCGACATCCTCTACGTCCCCGACTTCATCGTGAATGCCGGCGGCGTCATCAACCTCGCCGAGGAGGTCGGCCACGAGTACCGCCTGGAGCGCGCCAACCGCCGCGTCGATGGCATCGAAGCGACCGTCATGGAGCTGCTTGAGCGCGCCCACGAGAGCGGCGGCACGCCACTTGCCGAGGCGATCGCCCTGGCCGACCGGCGCATCCGCGAAGTGGGCGGTCTGCACGCCCGCGTCTCCCGGCCGCCGCGCACCGGCTCGGGAGCCCGCTAACCGCACGTCTGCTATAGTGATGGAGGCCAATCCCTTGGGAGAGGTGGGCGCATTGCCCGCCTTTTTTGTTGAACAAACATGAAGAACGATTTTCTGCTTGCGATCAGCCAGCTGGCCGCGGAAAAGAACCTCGCCCGCGAGGTAATCTTCCAGGCCGTTGAGGCCGCGCTTGCCTCCGCCTACCGCCGTGATGGCGAGGAAGGCCCCGAGGTGCATGTCCGCATCTCCGGCGAGACTGGCGATATCAGCGCCTTCATTCAGAAGACCGTCGTGCGCAAGGTCGAGGATTCGAACCTCGAGATGGACCTCGAGGAAGCCAGCCGCTACAAGCCCGACGCCCGCATCGACGATGTCCTCGAGTTCGAGGTGAAGCCGCCTGAGAACGCCGGCCGCATCGCCGCCCAGACGGCCAAGCAGGTCGTCCTCCAGCGCCTCCGCGAGGCCGAGCGTGGCGCCATCTACGAGGAGTACGCGGATAAGCAGGGCGAGGTCCTGCTCGCCACCGTTCAGCGCGTCGAGTCCCGCCAGGCCACCGTCGAGATCGGCCGCGGTACCGAGGCCCTGTTGCCCGGCAGCGAGATGGTCCGCAATGAGCACCTCCGCGCCGGCCAGCGCGTGAAGGTGCTGCTGCTCGAGGTAAACGACGAGGTCAAGGGCCCGCAGGTCATCGTCAGCCGTGGGCACCGCCTCCTGCTGCGCCGCCTGCTTGAGGTCGAAGTGCCCGAGATTGCGCAGGGCCGGGTCGAGGTCAAGGCCATCGCCCGCGAGGGCGGCCATCGCAGCAAGGTCGCCGTCCACGGACGCGCCGCCAGCGTCGATCCCATCGGCGCCTGCGTCGGCATGCGTGGTTCCCGCATCCAGAACGTAGTCAACGAGCTCGGTGGCGAGCGCGTCGACATCATCAAGTGGGATCCCGACCCCGTGAACTTCGTGACCAACGCCCTGAGCCCGGCGCAGGTCGTTGATGTCCAGCTCGACGAGGACTCCCGCGAGGCCGTTATCGTCGTTCCCGATTCGATGCTCTCCCTCGCTATCGGCAAGGAGGGGCAAAACGCCCGCCTCGCCGCCAAGCTCTCCGGTTACCGCATCAGCATCCGCAGCCAGACCGGCACCGAGCGCGAGACCGAAGGAGCCACCATTACCGAAGCCCCCGCCGCCTTCGACGCCTTCCCGCCCGGCACCGAGCCGGACCTCGACATCCTCCAGCTTCCCGACGAGCCGCTGCCCCCGATCGAGATCGAGGTGCCGCGTCCCGCCGCCGCCGTGCCCGTCGCCACCCCGGCCGTCGCCGAGGAGCCTGCCGCCGCCGTCGCAAGCGCCGAGGAGGACCTCGCCTTCCCTGCCGCTCTCGCCGAGATGGAGATTCCCGACGAGGAGACGCGCGAGGCCGAGGACTACGGCGAGGAGGAGTTCGACGACGAGGAGGGCGAGGAGTACCAGGTGCCGACGCTCGTGGTGCCCGAGGAACGCCCCACCGCCATCCGCTTCGCCGAAGACGTGCTTCCCGCTCGCGAGGAGGAGGACCAGCCCAAGCGCCGCCGCCGGCGTGGACCGCGCGTCGAAGAAGAGGACGAGTTCGAAGACGACATCGACTACTCCGGCCGGATCCACTGAGGCCCGCCATGGCAGTCGCCCGTCGTGAGCCGCAGCGCACCTGCATCGCTTGCCGCGAAGTCGCCGGCAAGCGGAGCCTCGTGCGCCTCGTGCGCTCCCCCGAGGGCTCGGTAGCCGTCGAATCGCCCGGCGAGCGCCTTGCCGGAAGGGGCGCGTACCTCTGCCGCAGCCGTTCCTGTTGGGAGCACGCCCTTGGAGGCGCTACCATAGGCAAGGCCCTGCGAATATCCCCGAATTCCGGCGATATCGAGGGCCTGCGGCGGTACTTCGAGACCATTCCCGACACAGGCGCGGAGGAAGCATGACAGCCCGACAGTCGTCCGGTCCGCGCACCGTCACCCTCCCCGAGGCGATCACCGTCAAGGGGCTCAGCGACCGCCTCGGCATCTCCCCCATTGAGGCGATCAAGCGGCTCATGACGCACGGCGTCATGGCCGCCATGAACGACACGATCGACTACGAGACTGCCGCGATCGTCTCGTCCGAGCTGGGCATCGCGCCTTCCCCGGAGGCCGCCGCTGCAGCCGTCGCCACCGCCGTCCGCGAGGATGAGGAGGGTGAGGAAGGCGACGAAGCTGGCGCCCCCCGCCCCCCGGTCGTGACCATCCTCGGCCACGTCGACCACGGCAAGACAAGCCTGCTCGACGCTATCCGCGAGACGAACGTCGTCGCCGGCGAGGCGGGTGGCATCACCCAGCACATCGGCGCCTACCAGATCGAGCGCGGCGGCAACCCCATCACCTTCATCGATACCCCGGGCCACGCGGCCTTTACCGCCATGCGCGCCCGCGGCGCCCAGATCACCGACGTCGCCGTCGTGGTCGTCGCCGCCGACGACGGCGTTATGCCCCAGACCATCGAGGCGATCGATCACGTACGCGCCGCCGACGTGCCCATGATCATCGCCATCAACAAGACGGATCTCCCCGCCGCCAACGCCGACCGCGTCAAGCAGCAGCTCACCGAGCAGAGCGTCGTCGTCGAGGACTACGGCGGCGATGTGCTCGCCGTACCGGTCTCCGCCACCACCGGCGCCGGCCTCGGCGACCTGCTCGAATCTATCGATCTCGTCTCGGAAATCCAGGAGCTCAAGGCCAACCCCGACCGCCTTGCGACGGGGACGGTCATCGAAGCCGAGCTCGATTCCCGGCGCGGGCCCCTTGCCACCATTCTTGTCCGCAACGGCACCCTGCGGCAGGGTGACGCCCTCGTCAGCGGCCTCATCAGCGGCAAGGTGAAGGCAATGTTCGACGAGCGCGGCGAGCGCCTCAAGGAGGCCGGCCCCGCACGCCCCGTGCGCATCATGGGGCTTGAGGACGTCCCCGCCGCCGGTGACGTCATCGAGGTGGTCGAGAACGAGCGCGCCGCCCGCCGCATCGTCGAGCAAACCCGCCGCGAAGCCGAGGGCGCGTCCGGCGTCCGCAGCGGCCACGTCACCCTCGACACCCTCTTCCACGAGGTCAGCGCCGGCAACGTCAAGGAGCTGCTGCTCATCCTCAAGACCGACGTGCGCGGCAGCGCCGAGGCCATCCGGAGCTCCCTCCAGGTGCTCGGCACCGGCGAGGTGAAGGTCAAGGTCATCCACACCTCGACCGGCCCGGTCAGCGAGTCCGATGTCATGCTCGCCGGCGCTTCGGGCGCCATCATCCTCGCCTTCAATGTGCGCACCGAGCCGTCCGCCGCGAGCCAGGCCGAGATCAACGGCGTCGAGATCCGCTCCTACGAAGTCATCTACCAGCTCCTTGAGAGCGTCGAGCAGGCGCTCGAGGGCCTCTACGAGCCGGTCTACGAGCGCGTCGTCGACGGCACGGCCGAAGTCCGCCAGCTCTTCCGCTCCAGCCGCGTCGGCCAGATCGCCGGCTCCTACGTCACCGACGGCACGCTTCTCCGGGGCGACCGCGTTCGCGTCCTCCGCAACGGCGAAGAAGTCGCCGACACCAGCTGCGGGGGCCTGCGCCGCTTCCAGGACGATGTGCGCGAGGTGCAGCAGGGCTTCGAGTGCGGCATCGTCCTCGAACGCTTCGATGCCTTTGAAGAGGGCGATGTCCTGGAGTTCTACCACCAGCAGCGCGTGAACTAGCGCGGCCCGGTGGAATCGCCATGAGCCGGCGCACGAGCCGTGTCAGCGAGCTGCTCCGCGAGGAGATCAGCGACCTCGTCCAGCGCGACCTCAAGGACCCGCGCCTCGAAGGCGCGCTCCTGAGCATTACCGAGGTCGAGGTCAGCGGCGACCTCCGGTCCGCGGCCGTCTTCGTCTCCCACCTCGGCACCGCCGAGGAGCGCGACGAGGCCCTTGCCGGCCTTCAGAGCGCCGCCTCCTACCTCGAGCGGGAACTGCGCCGTCGCCTGCGCATGCGTCGCACCCCCTCCCTCACGTTCAGGTTCGACCCCTCCATCGAGCGCGGCGCCCGCCTCGCCTCGACCATCGCCGACCTCGCCCGCGACCGCGGACCCGACCCCGAGTCATGAGCCGTCGCCGCAAGGGCGACTCCGGGCTCACCGGCATTCTCCTGATCGACAAGGAGCCCGGCTGGACCAGCCACGACGTCGTCGCCCGCTCGCGACGGCTGACCGGGCAGCGGCGCATCGGCCACACCGGCGCCCTCGACCCGATGGCGACGGGACTGCTCGTGCTCTGCCTCGGCCGAGCAACCCGCCTCGTCGAGTACATGATGGCCAGCGAGAAGGCCTACGAAGGCGAGATCGCCCTCGGCCAGGAGACCGACACCGACGACGCCGAAGGCGCCCCGACCGCCAGCGGCGAGGTGCCCGCGGGCGATCTCGACCTCGACGGAATCGCGCGCCGTTTCACCGGAGAGATCATGCAGACGCCGCCCGCCTACAGCGCCGTCAAGGTCGAGGGCCGCCGTGCGTACGCCCTCGCCCGTGAGGGCGAGACGCCCGAGCTGCGGCCCCGGCCCGTGCGTGTGACCTCCCTCGGCCTTGAGCGCACCGCCCCCGACCGGCTGCGCGTGGATGTGCATTGCGGGCCCGGCATGTACGTCCGCAGCCTCGCCCGCGACATCGGTCGCGCCATCGGCTGCGGCGCCCATCTCGCCAGCCTCCGGCGCACCGGCAGCGGTCCCTTCGCAGTTCGCGACGCCGTGCCCGTCGAGGCGCTCGGGGCCTTCGCCGGGGCGGGAAAGCTCGACGAGGTCGTGCGCCCCGCCGACGAGGGCGTCGCCGAGAGCGCTGCCGCCATCCTTACCGCCAGCCACGCCGAGCAGCTTCGCAGCGGCCAGCTTGCCTGGACGCGAGGCGGCTTCCTGCGCCCCGCCACCCTCGCGCGCCTCTACGGCGCCGATGGCTCCTTCGTCGGCGTCGGCGAGGTCGACGAGCCCGGCCGCGTGCGCGCCCTCAAGGTCGTCGCCGGCGCCTAGCCCCCGCCCCCCCTGGCCGTCAGCACTTCGAGCAGCACCTCGTGGATGCGCCCGTTCGTCGCGACGGCGTCCTCGCCCGCCCCATCGACGCCGGCCCACGTCGTGAGCCGCCCCCCCGCCTCCTCCACCAGCACCGCGAAGGGCGCGATGTCCCACGGGTTCACCCTGGGGTCGATCATCGCTTCCGCTCGCCCCGCGACGACCGCCAGGTAGCCGTAGCAGTCGCCCCACGAGCGCACCAGCCCCGCCTCCCGCGCCAGCTTGGCGAATCCCGCCGGCGTCCTCAGTTGCAGGCTCGCCGACGAGGTCGTCAGCACCGTCGCCCCGCCCAGCGAATCGGTCTCGCTTACGCGCGTTGGCTCGCCGTTCAGGAACGCGCCCCCGCCCCGGCTCGCCCACGCCGTCTCGCCCACGGCGGGACAGGCCACCACCCCGACGATGGGCTCGCCGTCCCGCTCCAGCGCCACCAGTGTCCCGAACAGCGGTACGCGGTGGATGAAGCTCTTGGTACCGTCGATCGGATCGATCACCCAGCGGTGTCGCCCGTCGCCCGGCGACTCCCCCTGCTCCTCACCGAGCACCCCGAAGTCGGGCGTTTCCCGCGCGAACAGCTCGCGCATCGCCTCCTCCGCCCTCCGATCCGCCACTGTCACCGGCGTCCCGTCCGCCTTCAACTCGACCGTGAGGCGCTGCTCGTAGAGGGGCATCACGATGTCCCCCGCGAGTGCAGCCGCCCTCCGCGCGATGCCCGTGAGCTCCTCCAGTTCGCGGTCCATCGGGCGAGTCTAGCGCGTGCCTTCCCCTCCGGCCCGCTCCGGTCCGGTAAGCGCGCCGTTACCGCTCGTCGCCTACACTGAATGGCTAGTGGTTTTGATGAAGGTGCAAGCGTGAGCGTTGGACAGGCCATTCCCACCATGGTGGGAGAGCCCCCTGACGATGAGCTGCAGCAGCGCTTTCTCTACGAGATGCTGCTCATCCGGCGCTTCGAAGAGAAGTGCGCCGAGATGTACACACGCGGCAAGATCCGCGGCTTCCTCCACCTCTACACCGGCGAGGAAGCCTGCGCCGTCGGCGCCATCAACGCCCTCCGGGACGACGACAAGATCGTCACGCACTACCGCGACCACGGCCACGCCCTCGCTCGCGGCGTCGAACCCAACCGCATCATGGCCGAGCTCTTCGCCCGCGTCGGCGGGACGAACGAGGGCCGCGGCGGCTCCATGCACATCTTTGACGTCAGCAAGAACTTCCTCGGTGGCTACGCCATCGTTGCCGGCCACATGCCCATCGCCGTCGGGCTGGGGCTCGCTGCCAACCTGAGCGACGAAGACTGGGCCGCACTCTGCATCTTCGGCGACGGCGGTGTGGGGGAAGGCGAGTTCCACGAGGCCCTGAACCTCGCCGCCATCTGGAAGCTCCCCGTTGTCTGGTTCTGCGAGAACAACGGCTACGGTATGGGCGTCCCCTTCGACGACTCACTCGCGAACGACGTCTACAAGATCGCGGCGGCGTACCAGATGCCCAGCGTCCGCATCGACGGCATGGACGTGCTCGAGGTCTACTCCGCCACCCAGCTCGCCCTCGCCCACGTTCGCGAGGGCAACGGCCCCTACTTCATCGAAGCGCTCACCTACCGCTACCGCGGCCACTCCATGGCCGACCCCGAGCTCTACCGCACGAAGGCGGAGGTCGAGGAATACCGCAAGCGCGACGCCATCGAGCGCCTCAAGCGCTCGATGATCGCCGACGGTCTCATCGACGAGCCCACCTACCAGGCGCTCGTCGCCCAGGTGGATGCCGAGGTCGACGAGGCCGTCGCCTTTGCCGACGCCAGCCCTGAGCCCGGTCTGCACACCCTCTACGACCACATCACGAAGGAGTACGAGGGGGAGTCCGGATGACGGAGATGCGCATGCGAGACGCCATCCGCGAGGCGATGCGGGAGGAGATGCTCCGCGACGACCGCGTCTTCCTCATGGGCGAAGACATCGGCGCCTACGGCGGCTCCTACGCCTGCACCCGCGGCCTGCTCGATGAGTTCGGACCCGAGCGCGTCCGCGATACGCCGATCTCCGAATCCGGCATCGTCGGCGCGGGCGTAGGCGCCGCCCTCGCGGGATTCATCCCCATGGTCGAGATCATGACCATCAACTTCAGCCTCGTCGCCCTCGACCAGATCGTGAACAACGCCTCCAAGCTCCACTACATGAGCGGCGGTCAGGTGAACGTGCCCCTGGTCCTGCGCATGGCCAGCGGCGGTGGCAGCCAGCTCGGAGCCACCCACAGCCACAGCCTGGAGGGCATGTTCGCCCACTTCCCCGGACTCACCGTCGTCTGCCCCGCCTTCCCCGGCGACGCCAAGGGCCTGCTCAAGCGTTCCTTCCGCGAGCCCAACCCCGTCGTTTTCATCGAGCACACGGCCCTCTACGGCGCCCGTGGCGAGGTTCCCGACGACCCTGACCACCTCGTCGAGTTCGGCCAGGCCGCCACCGTTCGCTCCGGGAAGGACGTCACGCTTGTCGGCTACAGCGGCAGCGTCCACCAGTGCTACCGCGCCGCCGACATGCTCGCCGAGGAACACGGCCTTACCGCCGACGTGATCGACCTGCGCACCATCCGCCCGCTCGACATGTCCTCCGTCATCCGCTCCGTCCGGCGCACGAACCGCGCCGTCGTCGTCGAGGACGACTGGAAGTTCGGTGGCTTCGCCGGGGAGATCGCCGCCCAGATCATGGAGCGCGCCTTCGACTGGCTCGACGCGCCCGTCGCGCGGGTCGCCGGCAAGGACGTGCCCATGCCCTACAACCGCAATCTCGAATATGCCGCCCTGCCCTCCGAAGAGGATGTGGTCGAGGCGGTCCTCTCGATGCTCTAGGAGGCGCGCATGGCTATCGAAGTGGTGATGCCGCAGATGGGCGCCGACATGACGGAAGGCACCCTCGTCCGCTGGCTCAAGAACCCCGGCGACTCCGTCGCACGAGGCGATGTCATCGCCGAGATCGAGACGGACAAGGCGACGGTGGAGCTTGAGGCCTTCGATGCCGGCGTCCTCCGCCAGGTCGTCGCGGCAGAAGGGGACGTCGTTCCCGTCGGCGAGGTCATCGCGCTGCTCGGCGATGCCGATGAGGAGATGCCCGAGGTTGAGCGCCGCGCCCCCTCCGAGAAGCCCACCCCCCGCGCGGTTGCCGCTCCCACTGCGGATGGCACCGGTGGGGACCTCGATGCCCGCCGTGTCCGCGTCTCCCCCGTCGCCCGCAGGATTGCCGACGATGCCGGCATCGACCTCGCCGAAGTCACCGGGTCTGGCCCCGACGGCCGCATCCTCCGCCGCGACGTGGAGGAGGCCATTGCCGTCCGCGATCACCATGCCCCCGCCGGCGTGCCCACCGTCGAACCGGAGCTCCCGCCCCCACCGCCGCCTCCCGCCCGCGTCGAGCCGCTCTCCCGAATGCGCTCCGCCATCGCGCGCAACATGACCGACGCCAAGCAGCAGCAGCCGCACTACTACCTCACCGTCGATGTCGACATGACCGAGGCGATGGCCTTCCGCCGCCACGTCAATCTGGTCCTACACGGCCCTCAGCGCGTGAGCGTGAACGACCTCCTCGTGCGCGCCTGTGCGGTTGCCCTTGCGGCCCATCCGAAGTTCAACGCCTCCCTCACCGACGAGGGGATCCAGTACCACGAGCAAGTCGACATCAACATCGGCGTCGCCCTCGATGAGGGCCTCATCGCCCCCGCCCTCCTCGATGTGGCCGCCAGGCCCCTCCCCGAGATCGCCGAGGAGTCGAAGGCGCTGGTGGAGCGCGCCCGCGCCGGCAAGCTCCGGGCCGAGGAGTACTCGAGCGGCACCTTCACCATCACGAACCTCGGCGCCTACGGCATCGATGTCCTCGTCGGTATCATCAATGCCGGCCAGGCCGCCATCCTTGGGGCCGGGTCCGTCACCGAGCGTCCCGCCGTCGTCGACGGCGAGATCGCCGTCCGCCAGCTGATGACGCTTGCCCTGAGCGCCGACCACCGCGTCACCGACGGCGCTGAAGGCGCTCGCTTCCTGAAGGAAATCCAGACCATCCTGGAGAACCCGACGCGCCTGTCGGTCTAGGCCGGCTCTGCGTCCGCTGTGACTAGAGCCGCGTCAGCACCGCGATGATCGCTACGCCCGCGACGATCATTCCGCCCAACCTCATGGTGATCCGCAACTCCAGCGCCTGCAGCGCGGCTTCCAGCCGCGAGATGTCGGTTTTCGTTGCGACGTTACTGTGGGACTCACCGGACATGGTCGAGAGAGCCTCGACCTGTTGCTCGCTGAAACCTGCGTCGGTTAGCTCCGTGAATGCCCGGTGAGACATTTGCGACATGCAGACATTCTAACCGGTAGCTGGGATCACGCTACCCCAGCACCTTCCCCATCACGTAAAAGGGCGCGCCCCCCGGCGTGAAGGTCATCTCTGTGATGACCTCGAACCCGAGGCGGCCGTACAGTTCGTGCGCCCGGCTATCCGTGCGCGTGCTCAGGACGCACGTCTTCTCCGGCCGCCCCTCCAGCAGCGCCTCCACGAGAAGCGCCCCGATGCCCCGGCTCTGGAAGTCCGGGTGAACGGCTATCTCGACCAGTTCGTAGGCGTTCCCCAGCCAGCGCTTGCGCGCCCTCCGGTCCAGCTCCCGCGCGACGGCGTCCCGCCACCACTGGCCCCGCTGGCTGCGGTAGCCGTACGTCATCCCCACCACCCCATGCGCGGGAACGCCCGGCTCCTCCGGCTCACCGAGCGCGATGAACCCCCGGAAGCCCTGGCGGTCGCGGTGGAGACGGCGCAGCCGGTAGCGAATCTCCTCGCCCCGGTCCGGATCGCTGTATGGGGGCGGCGCGAACGCCTCCGCATAGACGGCGATGGCCCCCTCGAACAGGGGGCCACCTTCCGGAAACGGGTCGATGCGCCAGCTCATCCCCGATACTGGATCTTCGCCCCGACGCGGTCCTTGTTCAGCCGCTTGTTCAGGTGCAGCCCCTCCAGGATGAACTCGGTACCGGCGGCGACCTCGCCGGGCGAGCCGGCTTCGACGATCTGGAGCGCCTCGTCCAGCCCCTCGATGGTGTTCAACAGGCCCTTGTAGTCCTCGCTCGAGGTCATCTCGCCGACCTCCACGGAGATGCCAGCCTTGAACCGCGCCACGATCGGCTCCAGGTCCGCGAGGTTGTAGAGCCGGTTGAACACGGCCACGACCGCGCCCTGGATCAGCTTCTCGATGATCTGGTCCTCGCGACCGTCCTCGATCGTCTCCAGCTCGACCTTGCCGCTCAGCGTGGGCACGACGAACGGCAGGTCGCTCACGCGCGGGACGGCCTCCTCCTCCCCGTTCACGATCGCCCGCCGCAGGGAGTTCGCGAGCATGCTCTCGTAGTTCGCGATGCTCGCCCGCACGCTCACGCCCGAGCGCTGGTTCACGTCGGGACTGCGCCGCGCGAGCCGCGTGATCTCCGCGATGATCTCCTTCATGTAGGCGGGTACCGACACGCTGAAGTCCGCCGGGACGGGATGGTGCTCCGCCTCGACGATGTCGATCTCGTGCTCGATCCGCTGCGGGTAGTGCGTCCGCACCTGTGCCCCGTAGCGGTCCTTGAGCGGCGTGATGATGCGTCCGCGGTTCGTGTAGTCCTCGGGGTTCGCGCTCGCCACCACGAACACGTCCAGCGGCAGCCGCACGCGGTAGCCCCGGATCTGGACGTCGCGCTCCTCCATGATGTTGAGGAGGCCCACCTGGATGCGCTCCGCCAGGTCGGGCAGCTCGTTGATGCAGAAGATGCCGTGGTTCGTGCGCGGCACGAGCCCGTAGTGAATCGTGAGCTCGTCCGAGAGGTAGCGCCCTTCCGCGACCTTGATCGGGTCCACCTCGCCGATGAGGTCGGCGATCGTGATGTCCGGTGTCGCAAGCTTCTCGCCGTAGCGCTGGCCTCTGTCGAGCCAGACCAGGGGGGCGTCGTCGCCCTGCTGGGCGAGGATCTGCCGGCCCTGCGTCGTGATCGGGTCGAACGGATCCTCGGGGATCTCGCAGTCCGCCAGCACCGGGTAGGCGTCATCGAGCAGGGCGGTCAGCGAACGGATGATGCGCGACTTCGCCTGTCCCCGTTCGCCCAGGAAGATGATGTCCTGGCCCGCCAGGATCGCGTTCACGATGTGGGGGATCACCGTTTCGTCGTAGCCGTACACGCCGGGGAACAGCTCCTCCCCGGAGCGAATCCGCGCAATCAGGTTCTTGCGCATCTCCTCGCGCACCGGCATGGGCCGGTAGCCCGACTCTCGCAGCTCACCAACGGTCCTTGGACGCTCGACTGTACTCACTCGCTCGCGCTCCTCCGGGCAGCAGGCACATGCTCCATCACGACAACGACGAAAGGAAGCCGCCGCGCCGCCCGGGTCCGCCGCGTGTTGCGGCTCTCAGACTCACCCGGAACGGTATCCCTACCCTGGACCGCACATGATAGGGCGTCGCCCGCCTGTCAACCACGGGCCGCCCCATTCCCCCGTTACGCTCCCGTGAAGAGGTCCAACTGCTCGCCCGTCTCCGACGTCAACTCCTCGATCAGGTCGGGGCCATCGTTGCGGACACTGTTCACCCGCTGCGAGACCGGCCGCACCACCAGGTAGTCCTCCGGGACGGGCCCCAGCATCGACTTCAACTCGTCCGGCTCCCGCTCGCCCCCGAAGATCCACTCGTCGATGCGGTCCTCCGGCAGGATCACCGGCATGCGGTCGTGAATCCGGGACGCGAGCTCGTTCGGCGGGCAGGTCAGGATCGTGAAGGTCGCCTCCCAGCTCTCGGGCGTCGGCCGCCACCACTCGTACAGCCCCGCGAACGCCAGCAGCTCGCCGTTCGGGCGGTGGAACCAGAACGGCTGCCGGTTCTCCTTCGTCCCCACCCACTCGTAGTAGCCGTCCGCCGGCACGACGCAGCGACGCTTCCGGAACGCCTCCCGGTAGAGCGGTCGCGTCTCGACGCCCTCGACGCGGGCGTTGATCCCCCGCGCCGCCTGCTTCCGGTCCTTCGCCCCGTACTTCACGAGCCCCCAGCGCGCCGGCAACAGCTCCCGGTCCTCCCGCCGCATCCGCACCACCAGGTGTTCGTCCGTCGGCGCGATGTTGAACCGCGCCTGGATCGCCGGCAGCTCCCCTGACTCGACTCCGAACGCCTCCGCCACCGCGCCCACGTCGTCCACCGTCATCGTGAACCGCCCGCACATGCCCCAAGCATAGGGGAAGCAGATCAGGCGCCAAAGGGTCAGTTGTGGAGCTGCGCGGCAGCCGATAGGGTAGAAAGCAGAGAGTGTTTCTACCCCCGGGGGATCCCGTGAGCCTCAACATCAAGAATCAGGAGACCTGCCGCCTTGCCGAGGAGCTCGCCGAGCTTACGGGCGAGACGAAGACACGTGCCATTACCGTGGCCCTGCGCGAGCGTCTTGAGCGCGAGCGCCATGAGCGGGAGGAGCTTACCCGCGAGCTACTGGAGATTGGCCGCAATGCCGCACAGTTCTTCCGCGGGAGCGGACTCACCTCCACCAACATCGGCGACTTCCTCTACGACGAAGATGGCCTGCCACGGTGATCATTGACTCCTCGGCACTGGTAGCCATCCTGCTCAATGAGCCCGAGGCGGAGCAGCACACCGGGGCCATAGCAGGCGCTACGCACCGCCGCATGTCGGCCGCTACGTACCTGGAAGCCGCCCTCGTCGCGGAGTCCAGGGGTGGAGCCGGGGGTGCTCGCTCCCTGGACCGGCTGTTGGAGAGTGCCCGAATCGAGCTGGTACCGGTTAGCGTCGAGCAGGCGCAGGCCGCGCGCGAAGCGTGGAGGCGTTTCGGAAGGGGCAACCATCCGGCCACCCTCAACTATGGAGACTGCTTCGCCTACGCCCTGGCGAAGACGACAGGCGAACCCCTCCTCTACCAGGGCAACGACTTCGCCCTCACCGATATCGAGTCCGCTCTACCGCCTGGGTAGCCGACAGCCCGGTTACCCCACCCCTGCTAGCATTAATTCGGAAGGAATCCACGCCGAATGACCGCCAGTCAGACCCGCGTCCCACGCTCCAGCGAGATGCTCGATGACTACCTCCTTAGCGAGGAGCAGCTCGAGTCCATGTACCGCTACATGCTCCTCTCGCGGCGGCTCGAAGAGCGCATGATGACCCTGAATCGCCAGGGACGAGCCGATTTCGTCATCGCCGGGGCGGGGCAGGAGGCCGCGCAGGTAGGCGCGGGCATGGCCCTCAAGGCGGGGGTCGACTACGCGGCCCCCTACTATCGCGACCTCGGCGTCATGCTCGTCCTCGGTATGAGCGCCCGTGAGGCCATGCTCAACGCCCTCGGCAAGCTCGACGACCCCAACTCCTTCGGCCGCCAGATGCCCTCGCACTGGGGCAGCGCAAGGCGACGCGTGCTGACGCAGTCCAGCGTCGTTGCGACGCAGCTGGTGCACGCCGTCGGCGTCGCCCTCGGGGCGAAGATGCGCAACGACCCCATCGTCGCCTTTGCCAGCTGCGGCGAGGGAAGCACCAGCCGCGGCGACTTCCACGAGGCGCTCAACTTCGCCGCTATCCACAAGCTCCCAGTCATCTTCTTCGTAGAGAACAACGGCTACGCCATCTCGGAGCGAACCGAGAAGGAGATGCCCGTACCCCACGTCGCCGACCGCGCCTCTGCCTACGGCATCCAGAGCGCTGTCGTCGACGGCCTCGACGCTATCGCCGTCTACCAGACCGTGCGCCCCGCCGTGGATCAGGCGCGGCGCGGCGCCGGGCCGTTCCTCATCGAGGCCAAGTGCTTCCGCATGTGGGCGCACTCCAGCGACGACGACCACCGGCGCTACCGCCCTCGCGAGGAGCTGGAGAACTGGGCCAGCCGCGACCCCATCGCCCTCTTCCGCCAACGCGTCGAAGAGGACTGCCTCTTCCCGCCCGAGGACCTCGACGCTATTGAGTCGGGCGTCGAGGTGGAGGTGCGCGCTGCTGCCAAATGGGCCCTCGACCAGCCCGACCCCACCGCTGAGGACATGTACGGCTTTATCTACCGGGAGGGCGACGATGGCTGAGGTCAGCGTCATCGAAGCCGTCCACGAGACACTCGACGAGGTGCTCGCCGCCGACGAGCGCGTGTTCCTGCTCGGCGAAGACCTCGAGGCAGGGGGCGTCTTCCGCGCCACCGATGGCCTTTCCGCGAAGTACCCGGGCCGAGTCCTCGATGCGCCGCTCGCCGAGTCCTCGATCATCGGCATCACCATCGGGGCGGCCCACTACGGCCAGCGCCCCATCGCCGAGATCCAGTTCGCCGACTTCATCCACGCCGGCTTCGACCAGCTCTGCAGCGAGGCCTCCCGCTGGTCCTGGCGCACCCGCGGCGAGCAGTACCTGCCGATGGTGGTGCGTACGCCCTGGGGCGGCGGCGTTCACGGCGGCCAGCACCACTCGCAGAGCATCGAGGCGTACTACGCCCACATGCCCGGCATCAAGGTCGTCGCGCCCTCGTTCCCGGCCGACTACCGCTCGCTCCTGAAGGCCGCCATCGCCGACCCCAACCCCGTCCTCTTCCTCGAGCACAAGCGGACCTACCGGCTGATCCGCCAGGAGGTCGACGGCGCCCCCGCCGAGGACCGCATCGGCAAGTCGCGCATCACCCGCCGTGGCGACGACCTCACCGTGTTCGCCTACGGGCTCATGCTGCACGAGTCGCTTGCCGCCGCCGAGGAGCTTGCGGGCGAGGGCATCGAGTGCACGGTTGTCGACCTCCTCACGCTCAACCCGCTCGACCGGGAGACGATCCTGGAAGCTGCCCGTGCCACCGGAAAGGTGCTCATCGTGCACGAGGACACCCTCACGGGTGGCCTTGGAGGCGAGCTCGCCGGCATCATCGCCGAGCACGCCTTCGAGGATCTCGACGCGCCCATCCGGCGCCTCGCCGGCCCCGACATCCCGCCCATCCCCTTCCACGAGGTGATGGAGACGGCCTTCATGCCCGACCGCACGAAGATCGCCGCCGCCGCCCGTGACCTGGCGGCCTACTGATGGCCACCGTCACCATGCCGCAGCTCGGTGAGAGCGTGACCGAGGGCACGGTGCTCCAGTGGCTGAAGCAGCCCGGCGACACCGTCGCGCTCGACGAGCCACTGTGCGAGATCGAAACCGAGAAGGTCGCGGCTGAGCTTCCCTCCCCCTTCGAGGGCACCCTCGGCGAGATCCTGGTCCCGGAGGGCGAGACGGTCGAAGTCGACGCGCCCCTCTGCACCATTGAAGAAGTGGCTGTTTCCGTCCCTCCGGAGCCCGTCGCCGCGTCCGCTGCCGTCGCGGAACCCGCCGCCAACGGAACGGACGCCCCGTCTCCTGCGGCCGACAACAGCCGCGCGGACGTGTACTCCCCGGTCGTCCAGCGACTGGCCGCCAAGCACGACATCGACCTCGCCGCCATCGCCGGCAGCGGCCGCGGCGGCCGCGTGACCCGCAAGGACGTGCAGGCCCTCATCGACGAGCGTGAGCGTGAGGCTGCCGCAGCGGATGGCATCCCCGCCGCCGCCGCGCCCCTCCCCCTCCCCGATGGCGAGGTCGTGCCCACCCCCGACGTGGCGACCGTGGCCGCCTCCGACGCCTACGACGTCGTTCCCCTCTCTGCAACGCGCCGCAAGATCGGCGAGAACATGGCGCGCTCCACGGCGGAGGCGCCCCAGGCCTGGATGATGGTCGAGGCCGACGTCAGCGGACTCGTCGATCTCCGCTCCCGCGAGCGTGAGCGCTTCGTCGGCGTCGACCTCACCTACCTGCCCTACTTCGCCTCCACCGTCGCCCACACCCTCACCGACTTCCCCGAGCTGAACGCTCGCTGGCACGGCGACGAGCTGCGCCGCTACCGGCGCGTGAACCTCGGCATCGCCATCGCCACCGAGCGCGGCCTCGTCGTGCCCGTCGTACCCAACGCCCGCGACCTGAGCGTCGCCGGCCTCGCCCGGCGCATCGACGACCTCGTCGCCCGCGCCCACGCCGGCAAGCTCCGCATTGAGGACATGGAGGCCGGCACCTTCACGGTGAACAACACCGGCGCCTTCGGCTCGATCGCCTCCAACCCCATCGTGAATCACCCCCAGATCGGCATCGTCACGATGGAGCGCGTCGTTCGCCGCCCTGTCGTCGTCGAAGGTGACGCAATCGCCATCCGCTCGATGATGAACATCGCCCTCAGCTTCGACCACCGTGCCCTCGACGGCGCCGAGGCGGGCGCCTTCCTGGCCGCCCTCAAGGAACGGTTGGAAGCTCTCGGTTAGCGCCTAGTCCAGCCAGCGGTGGGGCCGCGAGCGCAGCTCGGTCAGCCCCAGCTCGTCGCACATCGCGAGCCACGGCTCGCGCGGTACCCCGAGCCATTCCAGGTCCGCGAACGACTGCCGTATCGGTGCGTCCCGGCGGAGCGTCGCCAGCTCCTTGAACAGCGCAGCATCCTGCTGCCCTTCACGCAGCGACCTCGCCAGCCGGCCGCCCCCCCGCGGCTGCACCGCCCAGTCCCCGTGCGCCTCCGGGATCGCCTCCAGGTGGACGTAGTGCCCGAGGACCGTCGCCGTCGACTTCGCTCCCCACCCCGGCAGCCCCGGGAACCCGTCCGCCGCGTCGCCGACCAGCGCCAGGTAGTCCGGAATCGACTCCGGACCCACACCGAACTTCTCGCGCACGCCGTCGGCGTTCGTGGTTACGCCCTTCCTGCGGTCCAGCATGACCACGTGGTCGCCGTCGACGCATTGCGCCAAGTCCTTGTCCGGCGAGGCGAGGATGACCTGGTCGGCCTCGTCCGCGAAGCGCGCCACCCCCGAGGCCATCCCGTCGTCCGCCTCGAACTCCCGCATCCGCCAGACCGTCACGCCCAGCGCCTCCAGCACGTCTTCCGCCAGCGGGAACTGCGCCAGCAGGTCCTCGGGCACACCCGCGTCCGTCTTGTAGCCCTCGTACAGCTCGTTCCGGAAGGAGTGCACGACCGTATCCGTCGCCGCCGCGATCGCGAGCGGTTCCTGCTCCCGCAGGAGCGCCAGCGTGCTCGCCGCGATGCCCGCGACTGCCCCCACCTGCCGTCCGTCCGGCGCGGTCCGCGGCGGCGCGCCGAAGTAGGCGCGGAACAGCTCGTAGGTGGCGTCGAGCAGGACGAGCCGCACGGCTCCGCCCCCTTACCGCTGGTAGACGATGTCGTCCGTTGTGTGCTGCCCCTGCGTGAACGCCGGCGCTCCCGGCCACGTCTCCGTTACCGGGTCGTAGCGCGTGTAGTCGTGCACCACCGTCCGCCGCAGGATGCGCCACTCCCCGTTGCGCCGCTCGAAGCGGTCGACGTAGCGGCCGCCCCAGAGGAAGTCCACATCGACCTTGCCCTCGCCGCTCGGGATGCGATGCCGCGCGAGGCAGTACGACTCGCACCAGGCGAAATCGCCCTCGATGTCGATGATCACGTTCCCGACGCGGTGCTGGGTGAAGCGGTAGGCCCCGAGGCCGTTCGGAGCGTTCGCCGCGAACGCCTCCGGCGTCGTCTCGTCGCCGTAGCGGAGCACGGCGTCGGGGTGGAAGCAGCTCTTGAGGAGCTCCTGGTCGATGCGATCGATGGCGCGTGCGTACAGCATGAGCACACGCGTGATGTCGCGCTCCGCGATGAGGGTGTCGAGTGTGGTTGGGCTGGCAGTCTCCGTGGCCATGGGGCGCCTCCCGCCGCGAGGGTGGCGTGATTCTAGCGCCCGCCCGCGGAAGTTAGGCCAGCCGCTCCTGGAAGGTGAGGCGCCGGACCAGTGGCCACCGCTTGTACCAGATGGGGCCGGTCGGGTGCTGGGGCGGACCCGCCATCGCGAAGAAGATGGTCCCGAGTCCGGCGATGACGGCCAGCACGGTGAAGCCGCGCTCGTAGTCGCCGAACGCATCCGCCATCGCGCCCGCGATGATCGGCCCCGACATCATCCCGAACATCACGATCAGCGACGAGAACCCCATGATCTTCCCGAAGTCCCGCCGGCCGAAGTAGTCGGCCCGCAACGCCTGCTGCATCGGCCCGCGGGTTCCCCACGCAATACCGTTGATTACGGCGAACAGCACGATCATCCAGAACCCGGCCGAGTAGGTAACCAGCAACAGCGCCACCACGTGCCCGACCATGCAGCCTGCCAGCATCACCCGCTTGTTCAGCCGGTCCCCGAGATAGCCGCCCCCGATCTGCCCCACGAGTTGAAAGGCCGTCATCAGGAGCACGATCAGGCTCGAGATGAAGGCCGAGTACCCGAGATTCTCGAGGTGCAGCACGAGGTGGACCATGAAGGCCCCGATGATGAGGACGGCCGCCCCGTGTCCGATCGAGATGAACCAGAAGCTCGGACTGCGCAGCGCCTCCCCCGTCGTGAAGTCCTCGCTGGCGGGGATCACCACGGGGCCGCCCCCCAGCCCCGGTCGTGCGGGCGCTTCGGGGACCGGCTCCCCGTCGATCGTCTCGCCCCGGTCCTCGGGCCGGTGGTGGATGAAACTCGCAACGATCTGTCCCACGATCAAAATCACGATTCCGGCCACCAGGGAGGTGGCCCGCCAGCCGAACTCGTCCATGGCGAGCACCACCAGGAAGACGAGCAAGCCCCCGACGGAGAAGCCCGCCGACATCAACCCCAGGGCCATCGACCGCTTCTTCTCGAACCAGTTGACGACGGCCACGACCAGCGTGACGAAGCCGGCCATGCTCGCCCCCACGGCGATCAGGAAGTACGTCAGGAAGAAGGTCGTGACCGAGTCGACGAAGCTGAAGAGGATGAAGCCGATCCCCGTGGTCGCGATCCCGATCCGGATCATGATGCGGGGGCCGAAACGGTCGATTGCCCACCCCTGGATCGGTCCCAGCACCCCGCTCTCGATGCGCGTCATCGCGAATGCGAGCGAAAAGGTCGTCTTGCTCCACTTGAATTCTTCCTCCAGCCGCTCAACATAAAAGCCGAACGCATGGAACATGAACAGGCCAAGCACGGTCTGGATCAGGAAGCCGCCGGCGACCATCCACCAGCCGTAGAAGACTCCTTCTCGGAGAGAAGAGACCCGTTGTCGAAGAGGCGTGAGCTCCAGGCGCACCGCCCCACAAGATAAGCGCTGACCGCTCTTCCCGCCGGAGGGGTGGTGGGCCTGGCGTGGCCGGGACTGTGGGCGCGGTCACGGCGTGACGCGAGTGTGGGTGGCACAATCACCCGGCTCATATCTGGACAGGTGACCGTTCTATGCCGAGCCCCTTGCGAACCCTTGCGCTTCTGCTCGCCGTCCCGCTCGTCCTGCTTCTGGCAGCAGCCTGCGGCGATGACGACGACGTCCCCGTCCAGACACCAGAGCCGACGCCCGAGGCGGCTGAGGCTCCTACGCCCACGGAACCGCCCGCGACCGCCACTCCCGCCCCCACCGAGCCGCCGGCGACGGAGCCTCCCGCAACACCCGACGAAGCCGAGGCAACCCCTGCCCCGACCGAGGCCCCGCCCGAGCGCGTCGCCCTCCACGTCGGCCTGCTTGTCCCCGAGACGGGGGCCGTCGGCCCCCTCGCCGCTCCCGCCATCGAGGCCATGAAGCTCGCCGTGGACGACATCAACGCTGCCGGCGGGAACGTCACTACCACGATCGCCGACACCGCCACCAACCCCGCCACCGGACGCGAGGCTGCCGCCCGTCTCCTGGGCGAAGGCGCGGACGTCATCGTTGGCCCCGCCACCTCCGCCGTCACGCAGGCCGTGATCCAGGCCCTCTTCGATGAGCGTGTGCCGCAGTGCACGCCCTCGGCTCAGTCCCCTGCGTTCAGCACGCAGGAGAATGCCGCCTACTTCTTCCGCACGGTGCCGCCCGCCCACGCCGTCGCGCCCATCATGGCCCGCGTCGTCGCCGAGGATGGCGGCACACGCGTCGCAATCGTCGGTCGCGCCGACGACTACGGCACGCCCATCAGCGGGCTCGTCGCCCAGCTCCTGACCGAGTTGGGGGCCGAGGCGGCGGTCGTTCTCTACGATCCCGGTTCCACCACCTTCGACTCCCAGGTCGCTACTGTCGCCGCCTACGGGCCCGACGCCATCATCAACATCGGCTTCTTCTTCGATGGAACCAGCATCGTCCACGGCCTCATTGAGGCGGGCTTCGGGCCCGAGATCCAGTACGGCGGCGATGCCCTCTTCCACCCCTTCCTCTGGCAGCTCGTCGACCCGAACGACCCGACGGTCCTCGACGGCATGAAGTTCATCGGCGTCGCCGGGAGCGACCAGTTCAATAAGCGCATCTCCGACGTGACCGACGGCAACGTCAACTTCGCCGCCCAGTCCTACGACTGCGTCGTTCTCCTGGCCCTCGCCGCCGAGGTCGCCGGCAGCACGGATGGCGACGCCATCATGGCGGCCATCAACGGCCTCACCCACGGCGGGACGGAGTGCTACTCCTACGAGGAGTGCCTTGCCCTCATCGACGCTGGCGAGGACATCGACTACGTCGGCGTCAGCGGCCCCATCAACTTCACCCCGAACGGCGACCCGACGACCGGCTCCTACGCCGTCTTCCAGTTCCAGGGCGGTCAGATCACCGTGCTTCAGGCGTACGAGGTCGACCTGACCCAGCTCCAGTAGCCACGGCGGCGATCGGTTAGGGGGCCACTGCTAGAATCGAAGGTGCATGCCCCTCGACCACATCGCCGTGCGCGGTGCCCGTGAGCACAACCTCAAGAACATCGACGTTGAGATCCCGCGCGACAAATTGGTCGTGATCACGGGCCTCTCCGGCTCGGGCAAGTCCTCCCTCGCCTTCGACACCATCTACGCTGAGGGCCAGCGCCGCTACGTCGAGTCCCTCTCCGCCTACGCCCGCCAGTTCCTCGGGCTCATGGAGAAGCCCGACGTGGACCACATCGACGGGCTCTCCCCGGCCATCTCCATCGACCAGAAGTCATCCTCCAACAACCCCCGTTCGACCGTCGGCACGGTCACCGAAATCTACGACTACATGCGCCTCCTCTGGGCGCGCGTCGGCCGGCCCCACTGCCCCACCTGCGGCCGCCCCATCGAGCGCCAGACCGTCCAGCAGGTCGTCGACGCCACCCTTGCGTACCCCCCTGGCTCGCGCCTCCTCCTCCTCGCGCCCCTGACGCGCGCGAAGAAGGGCGAGCATGTGCGCCTGCTCGAGGAGGCGCGCCGCCAGGGATTCGTCCGCGTCCGCATCAATGGCGACGTGCGCGATCTCGACGAGACCATCGACCTCGACAAGAACAAGCGCCACGACATCGACGTCGTTGTCGACCGCGTCGTCGTCCCCAAACCTGGCGAAAGCGAGGGCGCAAGCCTGCGCCTCGCCGAGTCCGTCGAGACCGCCCTCACCGCCGGCCAGGGTGTGATGCACGTCGCCACCGTCACCCGCGGCGACGAGGAGGAAGTGCCGGAGCGTATCTTCAGCGAGCACTTCGCCTGCCCCTACGACGGCTTCTCCTTCGGCGAGATCGAGCCCCGCACCTTCAGCTTCAACAGTCCCCACGGTGCCTGCTCGCGCTGCACCGGCCTCGGCGTCGAGATGCAGGTCGACCCCGCCCTCGTCATCCCCGACCGCACGAAGTCGGTCGCCGAGGGAGCCGTCGAGCCCCTCGCCAAGTCCCGCGGCGGCCAGACCTGGTACCAGCGCCTCCTCGAAGCCGTTGCCGAGGAGTACGGCTTCGGCATCGACACCCCCATCCGCGAGCTCACCGAGGAGCAGCTCAACGTCATTCTCTACGGCAGTGGCGAGGAGAAGCTGCGCCTGCGCTTCACCAACGACTACGGCCGTACGCGGTATTACGACGCTCGCTTCGAGGGCGTGATCAATAACCTCCAGCGCCGCCACAAGGAGACCGACTCCGACTACGTCCGCAGCGACATCGAGCGCTACATGGGCGCTGTCCCCTGCCCCGACTGCGATGGCCAGCGCCTGCGCCCCGAGGCCCTCGGCGTCCGCATCGACGGCCGCACCGTCGTCGAGATCACGACCAGCAGCATCAGCGAGACGCTCCGCTGGTTCGACGTCCTCGCCGCCCCGGACACGCCCCTGAACGAACGTGAGCAGACGATCGCCAGTCAGATCCTCAAGGAGATCCGCTCACGCCTGCAGTTCCTCATCGACGTCGGGCTTGAGTACCTGACACTCGACCGCGCCTCCGGCACCCTCTCCGGCGGCGAGTCCCAGCGCATCCGCCTCGCAACCCAGATCGGGTCCGCGCTCATGGGCGTCCTCTACATCTGCGACGAGCCCTCCATCGGCCTCCACCCGGTCGACGGCGACCGCCTCATCCGCACCCTCGAACGCCTCCGCGACCTCGGCAATACCGTCATGGTCGTCGAGCACGACGAGGCCACCATGCGCGCCGCCGACCACATCATCGACCTGGGTCCCGAGGCCGGGCGCGACGGAGGGCACGTCGTCGCCGAAGGCACGATGTCCGCCATCCTCGACAGCGACGAGAGCATCACCGGGGCCTACCTCTCCGGACGTCGCACGATCCCCACCCCCGAGACCCGCCGCCCCGGCAACGGGGAGGCGCTCGTCATCCGGGGCGCCCGCGAGAACAACCTGAAGAACCTCGATGTGGCCGTCCCCCTCGGGAAGTTCGTCGTCGTCACCGGTGTCTCCGGCTCCGGCAAGTCCTCGCTCATCACCGAGATTCTCGTGAAGCGCGCCGTCAACGTCCTCCAGAACGGCCGCCAGCACCCCGGCCGCCACGACACCATCGAGGGCTTCGAGCACCTCGACAAGGTCGTCGATATCGACCAATCCCCCATTGGCCGCACGCCCCGCTCCAACCCCGCCACCTACACCGGCGTCTTCACGGTCATCCGCGAGCTGTTCGCCTCCGTGCCCGAGGCGAAGGCTCGCGGCTACAAGCCCGGCCGCTTCAGCTTCAACGTGAAGGGTGGGCGCTGCGAGGAGTGCTCCGGCGACGGCTACAAGCTCGTCGAGATGCAGTTCCTCCCCGACGTGACCGTGCCCTGCGAGGTCTGCCACGGGCAGCGCTACAACCGCGAGGCCCTCGAGATTCACTTCCGCGGCAAGAACATCGCCGAAGTCCTCGCCATGACCGTCTCGGAAGCGCTCGAGCTGTTCGACCGCTTCCCCCGTGTGAAACGCATCCTCGGCACGCTCGATGCCACCGGCCTCGGCTACATCCGCCTCGGTCAGCCCGCGACCACCCTCTCCGGTGGCGAGGCCCAGCGCATCAAGCTCGCCAGCGAGCTTGCGCGCCGCTCCACCGGCAAGACCCTCTACGTCCTCGACGAGCCCACCACCGGCCTCAGCTTCCAGGACGTCCACCACCTCCTCGATGTGCTCCAGCGCCTCGCCGATGGCGGCAACACGGTCGTCGTCATCGAGCACCATCTCGACGTCATCAAGTCGGCCGACCACGTCATCGACCTCGGCCCCTACGGTGGCGATCGCGGCGGCAAGCTCATTGCCGAGGGCACCCCCGAGGACATTGCCCGCAACCCCGACAGCGCCACCGGCCGCTACCTCCACCCCCTCCTCGAAGCCGCCGGCACCCTTCCCAGGCGGAAGGCCCGCAAGCGCAAGGCGAAGGCCCCTGCCCAGGAAGCGGAAGCCGTCGTCGCGGGCTAGCGAGGCCGAATGCCCGGCCACAGGTCGACAATTGTCTCGCAGGCTGCCTCAATGTCGCTTCGAGTTCGGGAGCGGGAGCGAGCCATTTTGTGCTTCTTGCCCGATCGGCAGTCCCAGACACGAAACGCGCTGGCCGGAAGGTCTAGTCCCATGCTCTCGGCTGCCTCATACATCACCTGACAGGCGACCTTGGCTGTTTCGTCGGCGTTGCGTTGAAGGGGGAAGCGCAGCCTGACTAGGCGCTTCTGTTTCCTCTCCATGATTGACAGGTGAGGCGTGACAGCGATGTCGAGGCCAGCGTGTACGTATACCAGCTTGGGGGACTCCACGAGATCCACGCCCTGACTTGAAAAGTGTTTGGCATGAGACCGAAGCACGGCCGCGTTACTGTCGAGCTTGGTCTTGGCGTGTTCGCTTGCCCCGGCCTTCCGGGCAATCAACGCATCGGCCCTAGCTTCGAGCCAGCTACGGTCATGGCCGTTCCTGTAGAAGGCCATGATTGCCCGTGTGGCTTCCTGGTAGTACTTGGCTTGCGCCAGTCCATCGGGGTCCGGGTACTTGTGGTCTCTCAGCACCTTCCGCTGCTGAGAGGGCGAGGCGACTACGAACTTGACCAGACCGGTCAGCGAGATGTGTGGTTCCACGGGATGCTCCAATATTCACCGTGCGCTACAGCACAGTCGAGTTACGACAGGGCGTTCTCTTCCGTCGCAGTCCTGGAGTTAGGCGGTTCCGGGCGAAGCGGCCTTGTTAGGTGGTAGGAAGGGGGAGCCCACTGCTCAGATCTTTACGTTCGGACCACCGCGGGCGTGTCGCACTCTTTAGAGTCACGCACACGCGAACAGCCCTATTGTTGAGGGGACGCTCGCGTTTGGGCGGCGTTCACGCGCCGCCCATTTTGTATGTGCTCTGCGATCGGCGCTCTCCCGCAAGAAGTGCTAACAAGCATAACTGGTCAAGCTGAATATCAGGCCGAGCAAGTGTGAAGATTTCGCCAGCTAACTCTGGCGCCGCACCCGGTACCGCACGTAGACCTCGTCCGTCTCCGGGTTCGGATGCGCCGACACGAGATCGAGCCGCTTCGCCTCGCCCCGCGTGAAGGCGCGCTCTCCTGCGACCGCCGTCAGCGTGTCTGCCCCGCCCACTACCACCGGCCCCAGCGTCACGAATGCCTCGTCGATCGCGTCGAGCGCATACAGCGCCGCATAGACCGTCGGGCCTCCCTCGACCAGCAGCACTTCGGCCTCGAGCTCGTGGCGCATGTGTCGCAGCATCTCCTCGAACTCTCGCCCCTCAGGGAGCGTTACGACGGTACGACCCGTGGCCGCGATCGCCGCACGGCGATCGTCCGGCGACGCCTCCGAGAGGTAGACCACCGCCGGGAAGTCTCGCGCTGTGAAGAACGCTCGCTCCAGAGGCAGGTCCCCCCCGCGACTCAAGACCGCCGCGATCGGAACACGAGGCTTGCCCCCCTTGATGCGGATCGCCTCCAGTGCGTCGTCCCCCAACCGCGACGATGTGCCGCTCGCCCGCAGCGTCCCCGCCCCATTCAGGACCACGTCCGCGTTCACCCGCAGCTCGCGCATGAGCCGCTGGTCCACCGCCGACCCGATGCCCTGCTCCGTGCCCTCGATCACGCTCTTGCCGTCCGCCGACATGACGGTGTTGGCGATGACGTATGGGCGGTCGGCGGGCGGCGCCGGCAGATCGAGCGTCGTGTAGTCCGGTTTGCCTGGAGACCAGGCGTCGCTCATGGCAAATCGTGCTCGGGGTCGACCTCGCGGTAGTAGCAGGTGACGTTGTTGGTGTGGCAGGTCGGGCCCTCGGGCTGCGCCATCACCAGCAGCGAGTTGTCCTCGCAGTTCTTGTGCATGCTCACGAAGTTGAGATAGTTCCCGCTGGTCGCGCCCTTCTCCCAGAGCTCATCCCGGCTCCGGCTCCAGAACGTGACGTGCCCGGTCGCGAAGGTGTGGTCCAGCGACTCGCGGTTCATCCAGCCCAGCATCAGCACCTGGTGCGTCTCCGCATCCTGGACGATGGCGGGGATGCGGTCGTGTTCGTCGAAGCTGAGGGGCATTGGGGCTCTCCGGAGTGGCGTGGCTTCTGTGTCTTCGAGGATACCCGAGGGAGCCGCTGCGCTCAGTCGCGCGCGGCCACCGGACGCATCGCGATCCCCTGTTCGGATAGGGACTCCTTCACCTCACGGATGGAGTACGTCCCGAAGTGGAAGATGCTCGCCGCCAGCACCGCGTCCGCCTTGCCCTCGGTCAGCGCCTCCGCCATGTGGTCTGGACCGCCCGCCCCACCGGAGGCGATCACGGGCACGTTCACGGCTTCGCTCATGGCACGGAGCATGGGGATGTCATACCCGCTCTGGTGGCCGTCGGTGTCCATGCTCGTCACGAGCAGCTCGCCAGCGCCCCGCTCCACCACCTCCCGCGCCCATGCGATCGCGTCGATGCCCGTGGGCGTACGGCCCCCGTGCGTGTAGACCTCCCAGCCCTCGCCCACCCCCTTCGCGTCGATCGCCACCACGATGCACTGGCTTCCGAAGCGGTAGGCGCCCTCGTTGACGAGGTCGGGGTTGTTCACCGCCGCTGTGTTGATGCTGACCTTGTCCGCCCCCAGCTCCAGCATCGTCTTCATGTCGACCGTCGTGCGGATGCCCCCACCGACCGTGAAGGGGATGAACACCTGGTCCGCCGTCGCTGACACCATGTCGTAGACGGTCGCTCGGTTGTCCGAGGAAGCCGTGATGTCGAGGAATACGAGCTCATCCGCACCCTCGGCGTCGTACAGCTTCGCCAGCTCGACCGGGTCGCCCGCGTCGCGCAGCTCGACAAACGAGACGCCCTTCACCACGCGCCCGTTGTCCACGTCGAAGCAGGGGATGATGCGCTTCGTCAGCACGTCGCTATCGCCTCCAGCGCCTCCGCCAGCGTGAAGCGGCCCTCGTAGAGCGCCTTCCCCACGATCGCGCCCTCGCATCCTGTCTTCGCCAGCGCCCGCAGGTCGTCCGTGGTCGTGACCCCGCCCGACGCCACCACCGGCACGGGCAGCGCCGCCGCGAACGCCGCCGCCAGCTCCGCGTTCGGCCCCTCGAGCGCGCCGTCACGAGCGATGTCCGTGACCATGATTCGGGGCGCGCCCCGCTCCACCATCTCCCGTGCGAGCGTCAACGCGTCCGTTCCCGACCCCTCGCGCCACCCCTCCGTCAGCGCCTCGCCGGCGCGCGTATCGATTGCGACCACGAGCATCCCGGGAAAGCGCTCGACCACCTCGTTCACGAGGCCCGGGTTGCGAACGGCGGCGCTTCCGAGCTGGATGCGCTTCGCCCCCCGCTCCACCGCCCCCGCGACGTCCTCGATCGTCCGCAGCCCCCCCGAGACCTCCACCGGAATCGCGACGGCCTCGCAGATGGCCGCCACCTCCGCACGGTTCACGGGACGCCCCTCGCGCGCGCCGTCCAGGTCGACGACGTGCAGCCGCTGGGCGCCCTGCGCCTCCCAGTCGCGCGCGACCTCGGCCGGGTTGTCGGCGTAGGCCGTCTCCTGGTCGTAGTCGCCCTGCAGCAGGCGCACGCAGCGCCCCCCGCGGATATCGATTGCCGGGATCACTTCGAAGCTCACGCTGCCTCGCGCACCCACTCGGCGAAGTTCGCGTAGATCGCCAGACCCGCCTCGCCGCTCTTCTCGGGGTGGAACTGCGTCGCGACCATGTTCTCGTGGGCCAGAACGCTGGGGAACGTCAGCCCGTACGTCGTCTCCCCCAGCGCCAGGTCGGGGTCGGCCGGGTCCGGGTAGAAGCTGTGCACGAAGTAGAAGTACGACCCGCTCTCGATGCCCGAGGTGATGCGGTGCTCGCGCAGCCACGTCACCTGGTTCCAGCCCATGTGCGGAACCTTCAGGTGGTCGAAACCGAAGTGGCGAACGTTTCCGGGAAGCAAACCCAGGCACTCCTGCCCGCCCCCCTCGTCCGAGTGGTCGAGCAGGGCCTGTAGCCCCATGCACACCCCCAGGAACGGTCGCCCGGAGGCGACGTACTCCCGTAGCGGCTCGGTTAGGTCGCGCTCGCCGAGCTTCGCCATCGTGTCCGAGGCCGCCCCCACGCCCGGCAGTATGACGCCGTCGGCGCGAGCGACGTCCGCCCAGTCGGCTGTAATCGTTGCGTCCACGCCGACGTGCGCGAGCGCCCGCTCGACGCTGCGCAGGTTGCCGGCGTCGTAGTCCACCACGACCAGGAAGGGATTGGCGGCCATGAAATCAGTGTGCGGCCTCGTTCCGCTATCGTCACGGAGCCCATCGAAGGTGGTCGAGCGGCGCTCCCCGGCACGTTAAAATCGATGCACGGATGGCTGACTCCCAGCACGAGGCGCGACTCCGCAGCGAGGAGCTGCGCTCGCGCATCAACTACCACAATCACCGCTACTACGTGCTCGACGCGCCCGAGATCAGCGACGGCGAGTACGACGAGCTTCTGGAAGAGCTACGTGACCTCGAAGCGGCCTTCCCCGAGCTCATCACCCCCGACTCCCCCACCCAGCGCGTCGGCGACGCCCCTCTCGAGGCCTTCTCCACGGTCGAGCACCGCGCCCCCCTGCTTAGCCTCGGCAACGCATCCAGCGCCGAGGACCTCGCCGACTGGCACCGCCGCGCCGCCGAGCGTGCCGGCCGCGACGACTTCGCCCTGACGACCGAGCCGAAGATCGACGGCCTCGCCATCTCCCTGACGTACGAGGACGGCAGCCTCGTGCAAGGGGCTACCCGCGGCGATGGCCGTCGCGGCGAGAACATCACCCCCAACCTCCGCACCATCCGCACCATCCCTCTCGCCCTCACCGGCGACTTCCCCTCTGCCTTCGAGGTGCGCGGCGAGGTCTACATGACGAAGAGCGGCTTCGAACGCATGAACGCCGAACGCGCCGAGCGGGGCGAACCCCTCTTCGCCAACCCTCGGAACTCAGCCGCCGGCGCCGTCCGCCAGCTTGACCCCGCGATCACCGCCCAGCGCCCCCTCTCCATCTACGTCTACCAGGTGGGCTGGAGCGAGGGCGCGGCGCCCGCGAGCCAGATCGAACGCCTGCACTGGCTCGCGTCCATGGGCTTCCCTGTGAACGAGGACGCGCAGCGCCACGCCGGCCTCGACGACGTCGCCCGGCGCGTGTCCTGGTGGGGGGAACGCCGCGAGCGCCTCGACTACGACATCGACGGCGTCGTCATCAAGATCGACGACACGGAGGAGTGGGAGCGCCTCGGCGTGGTCGGCCGCGAGCCCCGTTGGTCCGTCGCCTTCAAGTTTCCGCCCCAGCAGCGCACGACGAAGCTCCTCGACATCGCCGTGAACGTGGGCCGCACGGGGGCGCTCAACCCCTTCGCCGTGCTGGAGCCGGTCATCGTCGGTGGGGCGCGCATCCGTATGGCCACCCTCCACAACGAGCAGGACATCCACCGCAAGGACGTCCGCATCGGCGACACCGTCATCGTCCAGCGCGCCGGCGACGTCATTCCCCAGGTCGTCGCGCCGGTCGTCAGCCTGCGCGACGGCAGCGAGCGCGTCTTCGCCATGCCCGAGACCTGCCCCGCCTGCGATGCCGGGATCGAGCGTGAGGAGGACGCTGCCGACTCGTACTGCCCCAACCTCGCCTGTCCGCAGCAGCAGGTTCGCCTCGTCGAGCACTTCGCTTCGCGTGGCGCCATGGACATCGAGGGGCTGGGCGAACGCCTCTCCTACGTGCTCTTCCGCGAGGGCCTTGTCGCCGACGTTGCCCACATCTACGACCTGACTGCCGACCAACTCGCCTCGCTCACCCTGCCCCAGACGATCGGCGAGAGGAGCGCTGCGACGCTCGTCCAGCACTTCGGTAGCGTCGGCGCCGTCCTCGACGCGGACGAGGAGGCGCTGCAGGAAGCCGAGGGCGTGGGACCGATCGTCGCCCGCAGCATCGCTGGTTGGCGTGCGCGGGAGGAGAACCTGAGGCACGTAGCCTCATGGGAGGACAGCCGAGTTGAGCCCGGCGTCGCCGAGCTGGCCCGGCTCCGCGTCGAGGACCGCGGCTTCGGTCCGAAGAACGCCGCCAATCTCATCGAGGGCATTCGCCTTAGCAAGGAACGCCCCCTCCCCAACCTCATCTTCGCCCTCGGCATCCGCCACACGGGCTCCGAGACCGCCCGCCTGCTCGCCGAGAGATTCGGTGACCTCGACGCCATCCTCGACGCGGGAGAGGAGGCCCTCCAGGAGGTCGAGGGGGTCGGCCCCGTCGTCGCCCGCAGCATCGACCGCTGGGCCGAGCGCGACCTGAATCGCGACATCGTCCGCCGCCTGCGCGAGGCGGGCGTGAACATGGCCGGGGACGTCGTCGAACCCGCCAGCGACCTGCTCACCGGACTCTCCGTCGTCATCACCGGCAAGCTCGACTCGATGACGCGGGGTGATGCGGAAGCCCGGGCTAAGGACGCCGGCGCCTCCGTGACAGGCTCGGTCTCCAAGAAGACCGACTTCCTCGTGACCGGCGCCGACCCCGGGGGCAGCAAGCTCACCCGTGCCGAGAAGCTCGGCACGTTGCTCCTCAGCGAGGAGCAGTACCTCGCCGTGCTCGCCGAGGGCGCTCCCGCTCTCGACCGCTTCCGCGAGGAGCGCGAGGCGGACGCCGGCGAGGCCTGACCCGAAGCCCCCAACCCGCGACAATGGCGCGACGATGAGCGACGCCGGGCCCCGGGACACCTACACGCACGGCCACCATGCATCCGTCGTGTCCCAGCACAGCCGCCGGACGGCCGAGGAAGCCGCTGCATTCCTCATCCCCAGACTGCGCCCGGGGATGCGTCTGCTCGACGTGGGCTGCGGCCCCGGCTCGATCACCGCGGGGTTCGTGAAGTACGTGGAGCCCGGCGAGGTCGTGGGCATTGACACCGAGCCAGGGGTTCTCGAGACCGCACGCAAGCTCACGGGGGATACGCCCAACCTCAGCTTCGAGGAAGGAAGCGTCTACGCGCTCCCCTACGAGGACGCCTCGTTCGACGTCGCCTATGCCCATCAGCTCATGCAGCACCTCGCCGACCCCGCCGCCGCCCTCCGTGAGATGCGCCGCGTCGTGCGCCCCGGCGGCTTCGTTGCCGCCCGCGACTCCGACTACCAGACGATGATCTGCCACCCCCGCACCGAGGGTATTGAGGAATGGCGCGCCCTCTACACCGAGGTCGTCCGCCGCAACGGCGCCGACGCCAACGCGGGCCGCCGCATCCCCTCGTGGTTCGCCCGCGCTGGACTCGACCAGGTCGACGTCACGACCACCGTGGCGATGATGCGCGACCCCGCGGAGGTGCTGAACTGGGGCGATTCCTGGGCCGAACGCGTGACCACCTCCGCCCTTGCCGAGCAGGCGCTCGCCTACGGCCTCGCAACCCGCGAGGACCTTGAGCGGATCGCCGCCGCCTGGCGCGCCTGGGCTCGCCACGATGAGGCGCTCTTTCTTTTCGTCCACGTCGAGGGGCTGGCCGCGGTTTCCTGAGGCTCAGGCGCCACCGGTGCGCTGGACCCGCTGCCCTATACTGACCTCAGGCTCTTAACTCGCGAACGCAGGCCTCGCCTGCGATAGGACCGGTCCCCTTTGGCAATGCTCGGCCCCTTCTCGCGCCTCTTTGGTTTCCTGTCCCACGACATCGCTATCGACCTGGGGACGGCGAACACGCTCGTCATGGTCCGGGGGCGGGGCATCGTCATCATCGAGCCCTCGATTGTCGCCATCGACCGCACCTCCAAGCGCATTCTCGCCATCGGCGAGGAGGCGCAGCGCATGGTCGGCCGGACCCCCGCCAACATCGTCGCCGTCCGTCCCCTGCGCGACGGCGTCATCTCCGACTTCGAGGTCACGGAACGGATGCTCAGCTACTTCATCCGCGCCGTTCAGGACCGCTCCTTCCTCGCCCAGCCCCGCGTTGTCATCGGCATTCCCAGCGGCGTCACGGAGGTCGAGAAGCGCGCCGTCCACGACGCTGCGCTCAGCGCGGGCGCCCGCTCCTGCTTCCTCATTGAGGAGCCCCTCGCCGCCGCCATCGGCTCCGGCCTCCCCGTCATGGAGGCGTCCGGGTGCATGGTTGTCGACATCGGTGGAGGCACGACCGAGGTCGCCGTCATTTCCCTCGGCGGCATGGTCGTCAGCCGCTCCATCCGCGTCGCCGGCGACGAGATGGACCGCAGCATCGTCGCCTACGCCCGCCAGGTGCATAACCTCCTCATCGGGGAGCGCACCGCCGAGGAGGTGAAGAAGCTCGCGGGCTCCGCTTCGCCGCTCGACACCGAGGAGTCGGTAACGCTCCGTGGCCGCGACCAGGCGACGGGCCTTCCCAAGGCCGTCGACGTCAGCACGATCGAGCTGCGCGATGCCCTCGCCGGATCGGTCGGCCAGATCGTCGAGTCAGTCCGCTCCTCCATCGAGGTCACGCCTCCCGAGCTCGTGAGCGACCTCATGGCGCACGGCATCGCCCTTGCTGGCGGCGGCGCGCTGCTCCGGGGCCTCGACCGCCGCATCAGCCAGGAGACCCGCTTTCCCGTGTACGTCTCCGAGGATCCCTTGCTCTGCGTGGTCCGTGGCGCCGGTGCGATCTTCGACGAGATCGAAGCGAGCAGCACGGTAGAGCAGCAGTTCGACTCGGGAAGGGCGCGGCGGTAGCCTCGAAACGGTCGCCGCATGCTGATCTTCAGTCGGTACAGCTACTGGGTCGGGGCCATGGTCGCCCTTGCCGTTCTGCTGGCGGTCGTGGGGCGCGCCGGCCTGCTCGATCCCGTCCAGGATGTCTTCCTGCGCGCCACCGGCCCCCTCGAAGAGGGGACCTCTTCGGTCTTCAGTCCCGTCGCCAGCTTCTTCAGCGATGTCGGCAACGTCGACCGGCTGCAGGAAGAAAACCGCCGCCTCCTCAGCGAGAACGAGACCCTGCGCAACCAGAACGCCGCCCTGCGCGCGGACAGCCTTCGACTCGCCGAGCTTGAGGAGGCCCTCGGCGTCGTCACGGCCGACCCCTCCGCCGAGCGGCTCGCGGCGGGTGTTCTCAGCCGTATCCAGGGCCCACTCACGCGCGAGCTTCGCATCGATCGAGGGACCAACCACGGCGTGGTCGAGGGCAATCCCGTCCTTTCCGTGCAGGGAACGCTCATCGGGACGGTGACCGAAGCCCTGCCATCGAGTTCGTTCGTGCGCCTCCTCACCGACAGCCGCAGCAGCATCGCCGCCCAGGTTCGCGGCAGCCCCGCCGACGGCATCGCCAAGGGGAATGGCGGCGCCCTCAACTTTGAGCTGGTCGAGGGCGACGTCAACATCGGCGATACCATCGTCACCTCTGGCCTCGGGGGAACCTATCCTCCCGACATCCCGATAGGCGAGGTCACCGACATCCTCGGCGATACGCAGGACCCCTTCCCCACCGTCCGCCTCCAGACCACGGTCCGCATCTCCACAACCCGCACCGTCCTCGTCATGACCAGCTTCACGCCGGCGCGCTTCCAGGTGGACGAGTGATGCGCATGCTGCTCACGGTCGTGCTCTTGCTGGCGACCGTGCTCGCCCAGGTCGCGATCGCGCCCCTCTTTCCCCTCGTTGGCGCCGTCGTCGAGCTTCCGGTCGTCGTGCTTCTGCTGCTGGCTGTGTTCGCCGGCCCCTACGCCGTCATGATCGGCCTCCCCGTCCTCGTCCTCTTCCTCGGCTTTTCCACGAATGTTGAGTTCGAATGGCTCGTGATGGCCTACCTGCCCCTCCTGCCCTGCGCGGCCTGGATCCAGCGCCATCGGGAAATCCCCCAGACGCCTTACGCCCTCGTGTTCGTCATGGTGATTGCCGCCGGTATCTGGGCGCGTGCCGTCTTCTCGGTCGTGGCCATGACGTCCGGCGCCAGCCTGGCCGTCGGCCCCGTCGTGACCGACATCCTCCTCACCGGCCTCGTGCTTGACGCGGCCGTCGTTTCGGTCGTCTACGCCCTCTGCCGGTGGGTCGGCTGGCCGGTGCGCTCCCTCGATCTCGAGCAGGCAGGGTTTGAGCCGTGAGCGTCATCGGCGACCGCCGCGTCGACCCCGGCCTGAGCCGCAACCGCCCCCACGGCAACGTGGGCGTTCTGCGCATCGCCGTCGTCGTACTCTTCCTCGTCCTCGGCGGCCGCCTCGTCCAGATGCAGCTCGTCGACGGCGCCGAGTACGCCGAGCGCTCCGAGCTCAACCGCATCATCGTCGAGAGCGTTCCCCCCACCCGCGGCCTCATCTTCGACCGCAACGGGCAGCCCCTCGTGCAGAACAGCGGCTCCTTTACCGCGCTCATCACGCCCGGCTTCCTCCCCGAGGAGCCCGGAAGCCGCTACCGCCTCTACCTGTACCTCGAGGACCTGCTCGGCATCCCCGCCCTTCAGATCGAGGAGGCCGTTACGGCGGCCGAGGAGCGGGGCCAGCGCGACCTCCCCCTCCCCATCGCGCGCGCCCTCGACCGGGAGACTGCGCTCATGCTCGAGCAAGTCGCGGCCGACCTCCCCGGCGTCACCCTCTCCGTTGAGCCGCGGCGGGTCTATCCCGGTGGCCCCGAGTTCAGCCACATCCTCGGCTATGTCGGCCCCCAGTCCCCCGACGAGTGGCGCGTGCTCCAGGAAGACGGCTACGCCTACAACGAGGTCGTCGGCAAGGTCGGCGTCGAGGCCCGCTACGAGTCCGCCCTGCGCGGCAACCCCGGCACGTCCATCACCGAGGTCGACGCCCAGGGCGACCTCATCACCACCATCGAGCGCACGGACCCCGAGGGGGGCCGTGGCATCCTCCTCTCGATCGACTCCGATCTGCAGCGCTACGTGTACGAGCTCCTTATCAACACGATGGGCGAAGCCACCACCGCCGCCGCCGTCGTTATGAGCCCCGTCACCGGCGAGATCTACGCCATCGTGTCGGTCCCCACTTACGACAACAACATCTTCTCCCTCCCCGATCCGGCCGAGGAATACAAGGCCCTCCTGAACGATCCCCGCATTCCCCTCCTCCACCAGGCCCTCAGTCCCATCGCCCCCGGCTCGACGTTCAAGATCATCACCGCCGCCGCCGCCCTCCAGGAGGGCAACGTCACCCGTTACACCCGGCGCGATGTCGACAGCAGCGTGCTCGAGTTCATCGGCGAAGACGGTCAGCCCTACTACTTCTACGACTGGCGCGTCCATGGCGACATCGACCTCGTCGAGGCCATCTCCTGGTCGTCCAACATCTACTTCTACATGGCCTCCTGCGGGATTCCCCAGGAGGGAATCGCGGGACTCGGGTCGAACACCGAGCAGTCGGCCATCGTCCTCGGCTACTACGCCCGCAGCTTCGGCCTCGGCCAGGTCACCGGTCTCGATATCGCCAGCACGGAGTCACCCGGCGTCATCCCCAGCCCCGAGTGGAAGCGCCGCGTCCGCAGCGGTCCCCTCTTCAACCCCGAGGACCGAGACTGGTATCTCGCCGACACCTGCTTCATGGGCATTGGCCAGGGCGATGTCACGGCCACGCCCCTCCAGATCGCCGTCGCCACTGCCGCCATCGCCAACGGCGGCTACCTCCTCGAGCCCTATGTGACGCGGCAGATCCTCGGCCCGGACGGAACGCTTCTCTCCACCACGGAGCCGTCGCGAGAACGCGTTCCGGTCGACGAGGAGCACCTCGCCGTCATCCGCCAGGGGATGCGCCAGTCCGTCATCGACGGCGCCGCCCGCCTCGCGGCCCTTCCTGACACGCTCGTCGCTGGCAAGACCGGGACTGCCGAGTTCATCGACCCCGAGGACGGTGAGACCAAGGACCGCGCCTGGTTCACCGGCTTCGCGCCCTACAACAACCCCCAGGTCGTCGTGACTGTCTTCTACGACCTTGGCGTGGGCGGCACCAAGGCCGCGCCCACCGCTGCCGACATCATGGGGTACTTCCTGGAGCATGTGGAACCATGAGCCGTTTCGGGGTCGAAGGGTCACTCCGCGCCTGGGACCGCTTCGATGCGATCCTTGCCCTGACCGCGCTCGCGCTCGTCGGTTACGGCCTCGTGCTCATCTACAGCGGCAGCCTCGGGTCCTACGACGGCCCCACCGCCAGCCTCGAGAATCCCGTCGTCCGGCAGGGCCTCTTCGCCCTCATCGCCATCGGCGCGATGTTCATCATCTCGCGCTTCGACTACCACGTGCTCCTGCACTATGCCTGGTGGCTCTACGGGGCCTCCATCCTGCTCCTGCTCGTCCTCATCCCCATCGGCCAGACGGACTTCGGCTCGACGCGCTGGTTCGCCCTCGGCCCGATCCAGTTCCAGCCCTCCGAGTTCGCCAAGATCGCCACCATCGTCCTGCTCGCCCGCTTCCTCAGCGAGCAGGGTGGCGATGCCCGGGACCTGCGCGTGCTCGGCGGCTCGCTCGCCATCACCGCGCCCGTCCTCCTGCTCGTATTCATCCAGCCCGACCTCGGCACGACCATCATCTTCGCCGCCATCTGGCTCGGGATGGTCGTGGTCGCCGGCATCCAGCGGCGCCACATGCTCTTCTTCGGCGCCGTCTTCCTCGCCGTCCTCCCCTTCCTCTGGACCTTCACCGTGGCCGACTACCAGATCGAACGCATCTCCGTGCTCTTCGATGCGGAAGAGGACCCGCTCGATGCCGGCTACAACCCCATCCAGTCGCAGATCGCCGTGGGCTCCGGACAGCTCCTGGGCAAGGGCCTCACCAATGGGGAGCAGACCCAGCTCGATTTCCTCAAGGTGAAGACCAAGGACTTTATCTTCAGCGTCCTCGGAGAGGAGCTGGGCTTCGTCGGCGCGATGGCCCTCTTCGCCCTCTTCATCCTCTTATTGATGCGAGGGATCCGCGCCGCCCAGATCGCGGGCGATATTCCCGGCCAGCTCATAGCCGCGGGCATCGTGATCACGATCCTCATGCAGGCCTACATCAACATCGCCGTCAACCTCAGCATCTTCCCCGTCACTGGCCTCCCCCTGCCCTTCGTGAGCCAGGGCGGAAGCTCCCTCCTCACCCTCTTCCTCGGCCTCGGCATCATCCAGAGCATCGTTATGCGCCACCGCGCCTACCGCCAGTTCTAACTTTCTGGAGCGGAAGCGGCTGTTCGTAGGCGATCGGGTGTAGCCGCGAGGAACGCAGTGCCCCCCACCTGCCGTGTGCGGAAGGGGTACGCTGCCGCCACTCCCTCTGAGAGGAGGACCGCGTGGCCAGCCAGGAGAATCCCCCTACCCAGTCCGAGGTGCTCGGCTACTTCGACTCGCTCTCCAACTGGGGCCGCTGGGGTCCCGACGACCAGCTCGGCGCTCTCAACTACATCACGCCCGAGAAGCGCCGCGCGGCCGGCTCCCTCATCCGCGAGGGCATCGCCGTCTCCTGCGCCTGGGACATCGAGACGACCCCCCGCCCGGACCACATGTTCGGCGTGCCCCAGCGCTACATGGTCGCCAGCGGCAAGGACCCCCTCGAATTCGGCCGCGGCGGCTCTGCCCTGGAGGTTATGAGCTTCGCCTTCCACGGCGCCACCATCACCCACCTCGATGGCCTCAGCCACATCTTCTGGGACGGCAAGATGTACAACGGCAAGCCCGCCGATCTGGTCACCGCCCAGAAGGGCGCCGAGGAGTACGCCGTCACGGCCCTTGGAGACGGCATCGTCACGCGTGGCGTGCTCATGGACATCCCCGCCCTCGACGGTCGTCCCTGGCTCAACCCCGGCGAGGGCGTCTTCCCCGAGCACCTCGAGGCCGCCGAGGAGCGCCAGGGCGTGCGTATCGAAACCGGGGACATCGTCCTCCTCCGCACGGGCAAGGGCCGCCGCCAGCGCGAGGAGACGGACGCTCCGGGTTCCTCAGGCGGCTGGCACGTCGCCTCCCTCCCCTGGCTGCACGAGCGCGAGGTCGCGGTCATCGGCGCCGACAACGCCCAGGAGTCAGGCTCGCCCGGCTACGAGGCCCTGCCCGTGCCCGTGCACTTCATCGCCATTGTCGCGATGGGCCTCCACCTCATCGACAACTGCGACCTCGAAGCCCTCGCTCAGACCTGCGAACGCCTCAACCGCTGGGAGTTCTTCCTCAGCATCCAGCCCCTCCGCCTCGAAGGCGGCACCGGCAGCGCCGTCAATCCCGTCGCCGTCTTCTGAGCCTTCAGAGGGCGGCGGCGTTCAGCTGGCCGCTGGCTCGAACGTAATGTTCAGTTCAAGAAGCCCGAACATCCGGCCGGGAAGATGCTTGAAGGTGTTCTTCCCGTCCGCCAGTCCAATCGACTCGAAGCGATCGAGCCAGGCGTTCACCGCGATGTTCTGCTCCAGCCGGGAGAGCCCCGCTCCCGGGCAGTTCCGGGGGCCCTGCGAGAACGTGAGATGGCGGCCGGGGTTGGGGCGAGCGAGGTCGATGCTCTCGGCGTGCGGGAACGTGTCCTCGTCCCTGTTTCCGGCGCCGTAGCGAACGTGCAGCAGGGAGCCTGCTGGAATCGTCACGTCCTGGAACTCGACATCTCGCGCGGCCAGGCGGCTTGAACTGCCCTGGGTCGGCGCGTACACGCGCAGGGCCTCTTCCACGAAGAAGCGCACCTTGCTTCGGTCGCGCTTGAGCTCTGCCCAGATGGCGGGTGTCTGGGCGAGGAGGAGCCATTCCGACGTCAGCGCGAACTGCGTCGTCTCGTTGCCACCGATGTGCATCCCGAATGCGACGGACACGATCTCGCCGTCCGTCAGCTTGCGTCCCTCGTACTCCACCTGGGTCAGGAACGAGAGCATGTCGTTCCCGGGATTGCGCCGCTTCTCGTCCGCCTGCTCCTTGAGGTACTGCTGGAACTCCACGAGGGCCTGCGCGTTCTCGACCTCCTCGGCGGGCGGGAGCTCATCCCTGTGGTTGATGAAGTAGACGAAGCGCCGCACCTGCGCTTCCTCGAATGCCTTGAGTCTCGGCATGTCCTCGAGCGGCAGCCCGAGGATCGTCGTGATCACGCGCTGTGGGAGCGGCTGCGCAAACTCCCGGACCAGCTCCGCCTCGGTTCGGCTGTCCCAGCCGTCAAGAAGCGTGTCGACCTGGGACTGGATCATGTCCGCGTGTTGCTCGGCGCCCACAGGGCCGACCCACGGATCGGTGAGCTGCAGGCGGTGTTGTTTGTGCGACTCAAGGTCGGGGCGTAGCGACTGCCGCGCATCGGCCGGTGTCCCGTAGCCCGTCTCGCGGAAGATTTCCGCGGCCTCGTCGCTCGCCTGCCTGAGATCGGATGGAGGGAACGTCTCGGGGTCCCGGATGATGCGGGAGATGTCGGCGTACTTGGTAATGACATAAGCGTCCGTGCCAGGCAGCTTGCCGCCTCCCGGAATCTTCAGGACCGGCGCCTGCTCGTGGAGCAGGGAGTACGCCTCGTACCAGTGCTCCTGTGATCCGGGGGCGAAGAGGTCGACGTCCTCCACCTGCACCGGGCACGCCATCTCGGCGTTCAACATCTTCAGGTCGTGTGCTGACTGTGTGGACATGGCGCAGGCCTCCCTCCGCCTGGTTCGCTGCCGCTCGGACAGGCTTCCTGGTGGAACCGCTGTAGCCCATTCTATGCCCCCAGGGGAGTGCTACTGGACAGTCCTGACTTCCAGGCAGGAGGACAGCAGGCCAGGCTCGCCCGGCGCACTCCCGGATGGCGCACACTATGCGGAGAACCGGAGCCCGGACGGGGGACACCATGTCGCTCACCACGCCCTCAACTGCGGAGTCGAACCCAGAAGACACCATCATCGATGCGAGTGAGTTCGACTCCCCCGCATTTTTGGAAGACCCCCACTCCCTCTACCGGCGCCTGCGGAAGCACCACCCCGTCTACCACGACCGCCTCCACAACCAGTGGCACGTCACCCGGTACTGGGACCTCGTCGAGGTGTTCCGCGACGAGGAGGCCTTCGGCACCCGGCCCCACAGCTACGAGACCGACGGAGTGCTCGGGCCGACGATGCTGAGCCTCGGCGGCGCCGAGCACGCGGCCCAGCGCAACCTCGTGAGTGATGCCCTTGTTGGCCGGAAGCTCGACGCCTTCACTCCCATCGTCCGGGATGTGGCCCGTTCGCTGGTTGAGGGTTTCGCCGACCGGCGCGAGGTCAACCTCACGCAGGAGTTCACGAGCCAGCTCCCGATCCGCGTGATCATGGCGATGCTCGGCCTGCCCATGGAGGACTTCGTCCTGTTCCAGCGCTGGTACCGCCAGTTCATGATGGGGATGGGCTGGGCCGACGACACCCGGGCAGTCGCCCTGGAGGCTCGCGCCGAGTACGAGGAGTACATGACGCCGTTCCTTGAGGTGCGGCGCCGCAACCTCGGCGACGACCTGACCTCGCGGCTCATCCGCGAGGGCGTTCCCGACCCGGCGATCAAGACCTTCGTCTCGCTCCTGCTTTCGGGCGGCGGCGAAACGACGGACAAGGCCATGGGGAACATGTGGTGGAACGTGCTCCAGGAGCCCGAGCTTGTCGCCCGGCTCGAGGCCGACCACTCCCTCCTGGATGCCTACTTCAGCGAGACGATGCGCCACTCCCCACCCGTCCACCGCGAGGACCGAGGCGCCACGCGTGACGTCGAGCTTGCGGGCGTCGCGATTCCCTACGGGGCGGTCGTGCGGTGCTGGCTTGCCTCAGGCAACCGCGACGAGGCCGTGTTCGACGACCCCGATACCTTCGACCCGTTCCGTGGCGACCTCTATTCCGAACGGGACCTGCGTGCCGGCTACTTCCGGGACGGGCTCTTTGGCCACCTTGGCTTTGGGCTGGGCCGGCACTTCTGCATCGGCTACCAGCTCGCCCGGCGGGAGGCGGTCGTCGGCGCGCAGGAGCTGCTCAGGGTCATGAAGTCGCTACGCCTCTCGAACGAACAGATGGATGTCATCAAGGCTCGCAAACGCGACGGCAGCATCCGCTCGGTGGCGGACCTTCACATGGAGTTCGACCTGCGCTGATTGCGGAAGCGACTATGAGTGGGAGAACGAACAGGGCGAGCCGAGTGGAAGGGGCGATGACATGAGCCACAGTTCGGAATCGGTACTGGCCTGGCTTCGGGAGAACAGCTCGGAAGAGGTCCGGGAGGGGATGTTGCGCTACGCCATCCCCAACGAGCGTGCCTTCGGACTCGCGATGCGCGACATGAAGAGCTACGCGAAGCAGATCGGAAAGGACCATGACCTCGCGCTCACGCTGTGGGAGTCAGGCTGGTACGAGGCTCGAACGGTCGCCGCGTTCATCGCCGAGCCCTCGGCCATGACGAGTGCGCAGATGGATGCGTGGGCCGCCGACTTCGACAGCTGGGCCATCTGCGATACGGCCTGCTTTCACCTGTTCGATCGCACGCGTCACGCCTGGGGCAAGGTGCCGAAGTGGGCCCGGGCGCGGGGCGAGTTCAAGAAGCGCGCCGCCTTCGCGCTGCTCTGGGGCCTCAGTGGCCACGACAAGGAAGCAGAGGACGAACGGTTCCTCGATGCGCTCGCGTGGATCGAACACGGCGCCCAGGACGAACGGCTCTACGTGAAGAAGTCCGTGGACATGGCCCTCCGTGCGATTGGGAAACGGAATCGCGCGCTGAACGACGCTGCCCGCGATATCGCCGCCCGGCTCGCGGCCGACCCGGCGCGGGCCCCGAGTTGGATCGGCCGTCACGCCCTCCGCGAGCTGGAATCGGAGCGCGTCCAGACGAGACTTTGAGGGTAGAGGGGTGGCTGCCGAGCAGGGATTCGAACCCCGACCAAAGGCTCCAAAGGCCCGTGTGCTACCGTTACACCACTCGGCAGAGCGCGGGTGCGTGAGGCTGGTGCCGAAGGCCGGACTCGAACCGGCACGGGCTTAGCGCCCAACGGTGTTTGAGACCGTCGCGTCTGCCAATTCCGCCACTTCGGCTGCTGCTGACCGTAGACCCGTCGCGCGCGCCCGGTCAAGGATGGACGGCGGCTGGGAAGCGTGGAGCGGAAGACGAGGGTCGAACTCGCGACCTCCTCCTTGGCAAGGAGGCGCTCTACCACTGAGCTACTTCCGCGCGTTTCGCGAGTATAGCAAAGGCTCCCCGTAGGACCTGCCGCTCGCAGCTTCACCCCTCGCGGCGCCCACCGTTCGGTGGGGACAAACAGCTCCGGCCCAGAGAATTAGTCGCCGAGGCGGGAGGTGTAGCCCAGCGCCACCACGTCCTCGACGTACTGGCTGCGCCAGCCCGCGTCGGGCACGCGTACGTTGTGGTCGCGGAACCAGCGATGGATGCGGAGGTACTCCTCCTCCATCCGCGCCCGCCAGCCGTCCTCCTCCCGGAACGTGTCCGGGTCCACCTCTTCGAGCTTGCGCGACATGTCCGCGTATTGAATCTCCGCCTCTTCCTTCCAGTACGTGGAGAGGTAATCCAGCGACTCCTCAAGGTTGCGGCGGCACTCGTCCAGCTGGACGCCCATCCACCCCGCTTCCGTCATGAGCTGGCCGTTCACGCGATAGCGTCCCGCGCACGACTCGCAGACCACCACCAGCTTGCGCGCATCGCAGTCGGTCTTGTCCGTGCAGTCCTGGCAGCGCGCCGCGAACTCCGCCGCCTCCGTGCTGCGCGTGTAACCCACGACCATCTCGTCGCCGAGCGCCTCACAGGCCTGGCAGGCGAGCGTGCCCGCCAGGATTTCGTTGATCGTCTTGTCCCAGTCCACCGACATCAGCGTCTCTCTATCCCCTGCGAGTCCCTCGTGAGCCTACTCGGCAGTATACCAACCGGCCTGTCCCGGCATTTCCTCGATGCCGACGGTCAGCCGCTTGATGTTGGACGCTCCGTGCTCCGCCAGCTCCGCCCGCAGGCGTCCCGCGAACCACTCCGCCAGCCGCTCTGCTGTCGAGTTGTCGATCGGCAGGGCCGCCACGTCCGATTTCGGGAAAACGTACCGCTGGTCCTCGTACGAGATCTCCCAGTCGTCTTCGCCCTCCACGATTGTCAGCATGCGGCTCTCGAGCTGCAGCACGAACTTGTGGTCGAGCTCGTCGGCGATCCCCTTTGTCAGGCGCTTCAGGTCGCCGAAATCCCACACCCAGGAGTCCTCGGTGAGGTCGCCTTCGACGTCGACCATCACGTCGTAGTTGTGGCCGTGCAGGGGTTCGCACTCCCCCAGGAACGTGGCGAAGTGGGCGGCGGCGAAGCGCAGCCGGTTGCGTTCGACGGTTACGCGGCGGGTGACGGTCATGATGCGGCCTCCAGGTGGCGATCGTTTCTGATCGTCGCACCCTTGGGCCGCACACGCTCGCCGAAGGGCCTACCCGCGGCCCAGCAACCCTCCCGCATCCATCGCGAAGATGCCCGCCATGTCACGGTTGATGCGCAGCTGCAGGTAGGCCCGCAGCTTCTGGATCAGGTCCGGCGCCTGCTCCCAGCCTTCGCCGTCGAGCTTGTGCAGGTGCCCGAGCGCCTCCGTCAGCAGCTCGCTCAACTCCCCGTAGCTTTCGCTTATCGACGCGAACGCGGGCACCTCCGGGAACGCCGGAGCGCCCGCCGCACGCTCGCCGATGGCCTGAAGCGCCGCTGCCGCCTCACCGTCGCGTGACGCTGCCGCCGAGGCGGCCTCGCCCAGCACCCGCGACATGCGGTTGCACTCGTCCGCCATCCACTGCTGCTCGACCGGCAGGCGCCGCTCAACCGAGATCAGCATCTGCTGGATCATCTGCACCGTGACCTTCGCGGCGTTCGTCTGCAGCTCCGGGACCACGTCGCGGTCGAGGCTCTCGCGGATCAGCTCCAGGACCCGTGCCGAACTTGGATTCGTGAACATGGAACCTACTCCTCCGCCTCGGGGTATCCGAGAATCATGCAATAGCCGGGCTGTGCGGAGACCAGCGGTTGCAGCATGTAGGTGCTGAGGAAATTCTTCGCTTCCCCGTCGAGCCCCCGCCGTACCGCGTCCAGGATCGGCGCCGCAAGCGCCGCCGACGAGAACACCTGGAAGAAGCCAACATCCTCTTCCGTCACGGGGATACCGCTCAGCTTCGTGTAGTGCTGCAGGAATCCGCCGTCCGCCTTCACGCTCCCCGCCAGGTCGAAGCCGGTGATGCGGGAGAGCTGGTACAGCCAGCCGATGTCTTCGCGAGGGTCGCCCACGTGGGCCGCTTCCCAGTCGATCACGCCCGTGATGCGGCCGTCCTCGTACAGGAAATTCGAGGGCTGGTAGTCCCCGTGGCACATCGACAGCGGGACCGGCTTCGGCAGCCGGTTCGGGAGACTCGCGTACATGTCAAAGAAGACCGGCAGCGGGTCGAAGGCGATCTGCTTGTAGCTCTCGACGAAGAACTCCATCGAAGTCGTCATGTACGACTCCCAGCTCGAGGCATCGATCCCTACCCGTCGCGCGTCGCGGAAGTCCCCTTCCGGGTCGAGGCTATCGAGCGAGGTTGCGTGCAGCTCCGCTATTCGCTCGCAGAAGTCAGTCGCCACCGCTTCGAGCTCGTCCTCGTTGCCGGGTGCGAACAGGGGGGTCAGGTCGGCGCTTCCGCGCAGTCGCTCGATCACCATTGCCGGTCGATCCAGCGACTCTCCTTTCTCGTCGAGGAGGTAGGGGGTCGCGACCGGGATATCGGTCTGCTCCCCCACCCGCTGCGTGATCTGGAACTCCAGGCGCCGGTCCGTCGGCAGGATGTCCTGGTCCGGGGGCGGGTCGCGACGGATGATGAGCGGGAGCGTCTCCGTGCTTCCCCCGCTCTCGACGATCGCGTCGGCGCTGTACGTCTCCTGCGAGTAGCCCCCCGCCAGTAGCTGGAAGTCCTCGATCCGCACCGACTCGGCGTCGGGGCGGTTCTGTTGAATGAATCTCTGAAGCTGAGCCTCCATTAGGTCTCCTCCGCCGCGGAAGTCTACGGCGGAAGCTCCTTGCGCTCAGCCGACGATCGCGAGCCCCTCGCCCCGCAGGTCGTGGGCGGCGGCGATGCCCCCTCCGGCCAGCACGGCCAGGCAGGCCCGGCCCGTCCACCCGTCCCACGCCGCCAGTGGCTCGAACGCGAGCCCCTCGGCCCGCAGCGCCTCCCCGAGGCTGTCAGGTGTGCGCGACTCCGCGTACAGCGAGCCGTCCGTGTCGAGCGCCCAGCGGGCCGCGTCGAGCGCGTCCTGCGGGTCGACACCCCGTCGCAGGACGGCGTCCAGTACCTGCACGTTCGTCTGCGGCTGTCGGTGCGCCCCCGGCGTTCCCCCGACCGCGACCAGTTCTCCGTCCCGGGGCCCCGACGCCTCCCCCGCGAGCGGAAGGTCGGGGATGGACGTGACGATGTAGTTGTGCAGCGTGTGCATGGGGCGCTTCCCGCCCGCCAGCTCGTTCGGGTGCCCCTCCTCAAGGCTGAAGCCCCGCATTCGGTTGTTGAACACGACCCCCGTGCTCGCCGAAAGCACCCCGCTCCCCCAGGCGGAGAACACGGACTGGATCAGCGAGACCGCGTTCCCCTCCGCGTCGATCGCGAGCAGCGCGGTCGTGTCGCCGTCACCCCCGCTCGCCATGCCCGTCGCCACCGGCGCGGCGCCGCCCCGGAGCAGGGCGGTCGCGTCGAAGCCCGTGACCCGGGGGTCGCCCGCCTCGGCGTCGACGGCTGCGAACGCCTTCCGCAGCGCCTCGACCTGCGTGCCGATGCCGCCCTCCGAGCGCGCCAGCCGCCGCAGCGCCAGCATCGTGACGAGCCCGCGTGACGGGGGCGGCTGCGTATGCACGAGCATGCCCCCGAACTCGACCGCGAGCGGCTTCACCCATTCGGCCAGAGCGTGCCAGTCGTCCGCCGTGAATGCCGCCCCGAGCCCGTTAAGCGTGGCCAGGCACGCATCCGCGATGTCCCCCTCGTAGAAAGCCGCCGCCCCTCCCTCCGCCAGCGCGCGAAGCGTCCGGGCCAGCTGCGGCTGCACGACCTGCTGCCCTCCATCCCCGGCGACGTGTCCGAACGTCTCCTTGAACGCCCCCGCCGGGTAGACGCGCTCCCTGCCCACCCGCACCGCCCGCGCCAGTGCCCGCGAGGCCGGGAAGCCCTCCCGCGCGACCCGCTCCGCGTCCTCCAGCACCCGCGACCACGACAGCCGTCCATACCGCTCGTGCAGCGCGCCCCACCCTGCCACGCACCCCGGCACCGTCACCGCCAGGGCGCCCGTGTCGGGGATGCCGCCCAGCTCCCGGTAGGCCGCCGCGTTCGCGGCGGCCGGCGCCGGGCCCGAGCTGTTCAGCGCCTCGACCGCGCCCGTGGCGGCGTCGTAGACCGTCGCGAACGAGTCGCCGCCGAGGTGGCTCATGAACGGCTGCGCCACGGTGAGCACCGCCGCCATCGCGACCGCCGCATCGGCGGCGCTGCCGCCGTCGTACAGCGCCCGCTGGCCGGCTGCAGCCGCCAGCGGGTGGTCGGCGATGACACACGTGCCCGAGCCTCGCAGCGCCCCGCGCCGGGGGCCGTCGCCCCCCGCGACCCCTTCGACGCCCTCGCGTCCGCCGCCTGCGGGCTGGTCCGTCATGCGCTTCCTCTCCGGCCTATCCTTCCCGCAACAGCTTCAGCACGGCGCCGGCGTTCCCGACTGCCCGTGCCCGCTTCCAGACCTTCGTCAGTACGCCGTCTGGCCCGATCACGAACGTCGAGCGCGTCATGCCGATGCTCTTGCGCCCGTACAGGGTCTTCTCCCCCCATGCTCCGTATTCGGTCGAGACCTCCGTATCCTCGTCCACGAGCAGCGGGAAGGGCAGGTCGTGCTTCTCCCGGAACTTCGTATGCGAGGCTGCGCTGTCGCTCGACACGCCCAGTACGACCGCGCCCTCCTCTCCGATCTCCGCGTGCCTGTCGCGGAATTCGCAGGCCTGCTTCGTGCAGCCCGGTGTGTTGTCGCGTGGGTAGAAGTACAGCACCACCGTCTTCCCGCGATAGTCCTGCAGGCGGTGGGTCTTGCCGTCCTGGTCCTGTAGCTCGAAGTCCGGGGCCGTGTCGCCCGCTTCCAATGTGATCGGCATCGCTTCCTCCTGTGTCGCCGCTCGCCTAGCGAATCACGCCCGAGACGCGCTCCGCTTGAATCCGCAGGATCACGCGCCGCTGCGCCTCCAGCCAGGCGGGCAGGTCCTCCGGCTCGGTGAAGCCGGACCCCTTGATGTTCTCGAAGACGAGGTGGGTGGCGTGCTCCAGCCCCTCCCGCTCGATCTCGCACCGTCCCTCGACCGTCACGAAGTTGAAGGGCGCTGCATCGTTGAACACCGTGATTGTGACCCGCGGGTCGTTCTCCAGTGTCTTCACCTTCAGCGTCGGCGCGGTCGTGCTCACGACCAGCGTGTCGCCCTCGCGCGCGTACGCCACCACCGAACTGCTCGGCTGCCCGCTCTTCCGCACCGTGGTGATCACGGCCCAGCGGTTCTCGCTCACGAACCGGTCGAACGCCTCCGTCCCGATCATCCGCATCTCCTCTTGTTTGGTGGCCCTATTCTCCCGAACGCACGGGCGCGGGTCACGCGGCAGGCCGCCGCCATACAATGGCCCGCACCTCAGCAGGGGAGACCCCATGTCCGAGCTTCCGGCCTTCACCCTCACCGACGGCGATGGGCGCGAGCGCGCCTTCCCCTCCGGCCGCCCCTCCCTCCTCGCCTTCGTGAAGGAGGATTGCCCCACCTGCGGCCTCTCCATGCCCCTCATCCAGGCCGCCCACGAAGCCTTCGGCGAAGCCGTCGACGTGCTCGCCATCGGCCAGGAAGCCGAGGGCAACGCCGTCCTCGTCGACCGCCACGGGCTCACCGCCCCCATGCTCGACGACAGCGCCCTGCATACCTCCTACGCCTACGACCTCGACACCGTCCCCACCCTGATCCTCACAGGCCCCGATGGCGCCGAGCAGAAGCGCTTCATCGGCTTCGGCCGCGAGGACTGGCAGGACCTCTTCGGCGACCTCGCCGGGATCGCGGGCGTTGAAGCACCCGACCCAGGCTGGGCTGAGTACCCCGATTCCCGCCCTGGCTGCGGCTCCCGCTCGGTCGAGCCCGGCATCGCCGAGCGGCTCGCCGCCGAGGCCGAGGGCAGCCCCCTCCGCGCCCGCCGCATCGACATCGGCGCCGGTGACGACCTGCACGAGTTCCTCTACGACCAGGGCCTCACCGACGGTCTCCCCGTCGTCCCGCCCACCCCCGAGCGCGTCATGCGCATGCTCGAAGGCACCACCCGCGACGCCCAGGACCTGGTCGCCGTCGTCCCCCCGAACATGGCCCCGGCGACCGTCGAGAAGGTCGCCATCAACGCCGTCATGGCCGGCTGCAAGCCCGAGTACCTCCCCGTTGTTATCACCGCCATCGAAGCCTGCGTCACCGAGGAGTTCAACGCACACGGCGTCTGGGCCACCACCATGGGCGCCGCCCCCGCGATCGTCGTGAACGGACCCATCCGTCACCACATCGGCATGAACATGCAGCTCGGCGCCCTCGGCCAGGGGAGCCGCGCCAACGCCTCCATCGGACGCGCCGTGCGGCTCGTCATGCGCAACGTCGGGGGCGCGAAACCGGGCGGCACCGAGCGCTCCACCCTCGGCACGCCCATGAAGTACACCCTCTCCTTCGCCGAGTGGGAGGAGCGCAGCCCCTGGGAACCCATGCACGTGGAGAAGGGGTTCGAGCCCGAGGACAGCGTCGTCACCGTCTTCCCCGCCACCAGCGGCCCCCAGCTCATGGTCGACCAGACCGCCCGCACGGCCCGCGCCCTCACGGGCATCCTCGGCCTCACGATGGCCGCCGTCGGGAACCCACGCACACCCACGGGCCACGTCCTCTTCGTCGTCTGCCCCGAGCACGCCGACACCATCTGGCGCGACCGCTGGAGCAAGCAGCAGGTCCGCGACTACATCGTTGAAGTCACGAGCATGCCCCTCCGCGACCGTCTCGCCACCCCCGACGCCAGTGGCATCGAGCCCGCCCAGTTCGGACCCGACGGCCCTTCCGAGGAGCAACTCGGCAAGCTCTACTCGAAGTTCCGCGCGCCCGAGTTCATCCACATGGTCGTGGCCGGCAGCGAGGCCGGAAAGTTCTCCGCCGTGCTCGGAGGGTGGGCCAGCTCCCCCGTCAGCCGCAAGATTGAAAACATCCCGTAACGAATGAGGCTGCTTTCCGCTGGCGCCTTCGGGATCCGCCGCCTACGCTGGATGTGCGGGTCGGAGTGACCGGCCATGGAAGAGGTACTGCATATGAGCGGGGCGATTGGACCCGGTAGCGAGGGCATGAACCTGGAGCACATCAAGACGTGCGTCCGTTGCGGCCTGCGCTACGACTGGCGCCGGTCCTCCAGCGCGTCCCTCAAGATGACCTACTGCAGCCACCTCTGCGAGGCCGCCGATCTCGGCTTCACCCTCGAAGCGCTTCTGCACGCCCAGCCCCTGACCTCCACCGAGGCTGAGGCAGAGGCCTCAGAGCCCGAGACCGCCGCTATCTAGCCGCGACCCCCGCCGCGTCTACGTGACCAGCGGCGTGTCCTCCCGGTTGGCCCACTCGTACATCGAGCCGTCGTACACGCGCACGTCGTCGTAACCCAGCAGCGTCAGGGCAAAGGCCGAGTGCGCCGCCCGGATGCCGCCCTGGCAGTACGTGATCGTCCGTGCCCCCGGCGCCACGCCCGCATCCTCCAGCAGCCGCTGCATCTCTTCGGCCGGCAGAAAGCGGCGCGTATCCGCGCGTTCGACCAGGTCCGTCCACTCCAGGTGCCGCGCCCCCGGCACGTGGCCGACCCGTTTGTTCCCCCGCGAGTTCGAACCGTCCCACTCCCCGTCGCTGCGAACGTCGAGCACCGTGCACGAGTCCGAGTCGTGCTCGGCGATCAGGTCCTCCGCACTTGCGTGCAGCCCCGGAACCGTGCGCGCCTCGAACGTGCGCGCCTCCGGCCGCGTCCCGTGGAACGTGACCGGACGCCCCTCCGTCAGCCAGCGATGCCAGCCCCCGTTCAGCACCTTCGCTTTCGTGTGCCCGTAGTAGTTCAGCACCCACCAGAGGCGCGCCGCCACGAGCGCGTTGTTGTCGTCGTACGTCACGACCGTCGTGTCCCCGTCGACCCCGAGGCTGCCCATGAGCGCGGCGAAGTCGTCCGGTGGCATCACGAACATACCCGCGCCGCCCTCCCGCTCGCCCTGCTCCTTGATGTAGTAGTGAACGGGCAGGTGAACCGCCCCCGGGATGTGGGCGCGGCGATACGCCTCGAGCGTGGCGCAATCGATGATCCGCACCTGCGGGTCGTCGGCGTGTTCCTCGAGCCAGTCCGGCTCGGCGAGCAGCTCCGGTCGGGCGTACGGCATCGCTCACTCCTCGCGCTTCGAAGGTCCCGCAGAGGATAGGCCGGGCGTCCCCGCCCCGCTACGCCAGCAGGTGTTCCTCGAAGTACGACACCAGCCGCCGCTCCATGTACTCCAGCCCCGCCGCGTCGCGGGGCATATGGCGCTCTTCCGGGAAGATCTGGATGTCGTACGGCTTCTGCGCCGCCGTCAGCGCCGTGATCAGGCGCGCCGTGTGCCGGAAGTGCACGTTCTCGTCGACCATCCCGTGGACCAGCAGCAACTTCCCCGACAGGCCCTCCACGTGCGTCGTCACGGCCCCCTCCCGGTACCCGTCGGGGTTGTCCTCGGGCGTCGACATGTACCGCTCCGTGTAGCCTGTGTCGTACCCGTCCCAGTCGACGACGGGCGCTCCCGCCACCCCCACGCGAAACACTTCGGGCGCGCGCATCAGCGACATGCACGTCATGTAGCCGCCGTAGCTCCACCCGTAGATGCCGACCCGCTCGCGGTCGGCGAGCCCCTCGGCCGCCACTTGCTCGACGGCCGCCACCTGGTCGTCCACCTCGATCGTGCCCATGCGACGGTGCAGGTGCGCCTCGAACGTGAGCCCCCGGTTGGCGCTCCCGCGGTTGTCGACCGCCAGCACGACGAATCCTGCTTGCGCGAGGTACTGCGCCCGCAGGTCGACCGTTAGCGCCCAGTCGTCGAGGACCCGCTGGGCGTGCGGACCCCCGTACACCGACACCACGAGCGGGTGCGGCCCCTCTCCCTCCGGCCGGTAGAGCGCACCGAACATCGGGATACCGTCGGCCGCCTCCATCACGCGCAGCTCCGGAGGCCGCAGCCCCTGAGCTGTCGCCGTCATGTCCGGCTCCTCGTGCAGGGTCGCGACCACCTCGCCCCCATCCGTGCGACGTAGCTTCGTCACCGCCGCCCGCTTCCGCGACGAGAACGTGTCGACGAGCGTCTCACCGTCGGGCGCGACCGCACAGCCGTGTACGCCGGATTCGGTCGTGAGGCGCTCGACCTCCCCACCGTCCAGCCCCACCCGGTACAGGTGCCGCTCGACCGCCCCCTCCCTCGTCCCGCTGAAGAACACGGTCCGCCCCGCCTCGTCCACCTCCACGATGCGCGTCACCACCCACTCCCCCGTGGTCAGCTCGCGCGACTCTTTGAGGTCCGCGTCGTAGAGGTAGAGGTGCCGGAAGCCGCTTCGCTCGCTCGACCACAGCAGCTCGCCCGTTTCGAGGAATCGGAAGTCGCCGAGGTTCAGCCACGGCTCGCTCTGCTCCTCGAGCGTGCGCAGCACGGTTCCCGTGTTCGGGTCGAACAGGTGCAGGCGAAGCTCCGTCTGGGCGCGGTTCAGCACTATTCCCGCCAGAACCCCGTCCGACCGCCACACCACGCGTGGCAAGTAGATGTCCTCTTCCTCGCCGAGGTCCATCCACACCGGCTCCCCGCCCTCCGCCGGTACGACCCCCAGCCGCACGCGCGCGTTCGGCGCCCCCGCGAACGGGTAGCGATGGTGCTCCGTGTCGAGCGCGTCCCGCCCCTGGTGGACGATGGGGTAGTCGGGGATGTGCCGCGCGTCGACCTCGACGAAGGCGATGCGCGACCCATCCGGCGACCACCAGAAGCCGTCCGGCTGACCGAACTCCTCCTGCGCGATGAAGTCCGCGAGGCCGTTGGTGAACCCGTCCTCCGCCCCGCTCGTGAGTTGCCGCGCGTCCCCGCCCCCGGACGCTATCGCGAACAGCTCCCCCTCCCGCACGAACGCGAGTTGCGAGCCGTCGCTGGTCAGCCGCGGCGTGATCGCCCCCTCCGCCCCCTCGATCGCAACCGGCTCTGCGTCCCCCACGATGAGCCGCGGCCCCTCGCCACCGGGCAGGAGGATCGTGCGTTCCGCCGCCTTCGTGGCGAAGCGGTAGTCGGTCACGCCCACGTCCCGCAGCCGTGCTCGTTCGCGGCGCAACTCTTCCTCCCGCGAGATGGGCCCGCCCCCGCCCGCCGGCCCCGCCAGCGCCCGCCGCTGCCCCGTCGCGATGTCGTATAGCCAGAGGCTCCGCACGAGCCCCCCGTCGTCGCTGGCCAGGTACGTGATACCGCTCCCGTCCGGCGTGAACGACCAGCGCATCGGCCCGCCCATGCCCGGGCGCGGATAGCGCGCGACCTGCTCGATCGAGATGCGCGCGTACGGCGCTGTCACGCCCCCAGGCCCTCCGCGCGCAGTGCCTCAATCGCATCCATGGCCTTCGGTGTCGCCGCCGACAGCACCTCCGCTCCCTCCTCCGTGACCAGCACATCGTCCTCAATGCGGATGCCGCCGAAATCCAGCATCCCGTCCACCCGCTCCCAGGCGACGTCGTCACGGTAGCGCTCGCGCAGGTCGGGATCCTCCAGGAGCGCGTCGATGAAGTAGATGCCCGGCTCGATCGTGACGACGTAGCCCGGCTGCAGCGGAAGGTCCGCTCGCAGGTAGCGCAGGGTGGGTCGGTCGCTTGGCGGGCGCTCCTCGAGACAACCGCCCGCGTCGTGCGTCGCCAGTCCCAGCATGTGACCAAGCCCGTGCGGGAAGAGGAGCGCCTGCGCGTCGCGCTCGACCAGCCCCTCCGCATCCCCCCGCAGCAGCCCCAGATCGACGAGCCCCTGTGCGATCTCGACGCTCGCGGCCAGGTGCAGGTCCTTGTATTCGACTCCCGGCCGTACCCCCGCGATCGCACGCTCCTGTACGCCCAGCACGAGCGCGTAGAGGTCGCGCTGCACCCCTTCGAAGCGCGGACCGACGGGGTACGTGCGCGTCACATCGCTCGCGTAGCCCCCCACCTCCGCTCCCGCATCGACCAGGATCAGCTCACCCTCCCCGAATTCGCGTGAGGTTGGCGTGGAGTGCAGCGTTGCCGCGTTCGGCCCGCCCCCCACGATCGAGCCGTACGCCGTGCGCTCCGCCCCCGCCCGGAAGAACTCGACCTCGATCTCGATCTGCAGCGCCCGCTCCGACAACCCCGCCCGCGCCTTGCGTATCCCCGCCATGTGCCCCCGGTGGGTTGCCGCCGCCGCCTGCCGCATCAGCGCGAGTTCGCGGGGGTCCTTCGCCCGCCGGAGCTCGGCCACCACCGCGCGGAGCCGCTCGCTCTCCTCGTCGTCCGTCGCGAACTCCAGGCTGGCCCACGACTCTACCCCGTACTCCGCCGCCCGCAGCGTGAGGTCATCGTTGCCGATCACCGCGAGGGGCTCCCCCCGGCGCCTCTCCAGCCACTCGCCTAGTTCGGACGCTGGCTGCACGCGCTCCAGCCCCGACGCCTCCCCCACCGCCGCCAGCGAAGGACCGTCGCCGGTCCAGACGCGTTCGGCCGCGTCCGGTTGCGGCACGAACAGCGTCCAGCCCTCGCCCGCGTCGAATGCGAGCACGCCGCCCGGCTGCCCCACTCCCGCGAGGTACTGGTGCTCCGGATGCGCGTGGTACTCGTGGAACTGGTCCGTGCCCGCGATCGGCAACATCAGCCCCGCCGGCACGAGCACAACCCCCCGGTCGAGGTTCCAGCGCTCCGCCGCTCGCTCCCGTCGCTTGGCGACAAGCGCCGCCGCCCCGTTCTGCTGCATGTCCGCAGTGTAGCGATCTCTCCGCGATCCCTGCCCGCGCGGGTGTACGCTGGAGGTGAGCCTCCCCCATGCGGCAGGGGACCCCATGAACGCCCGCGCCACGAATCTCACCCTTTTTTTCCTGCTTCTGCTGGAGTTGATCTCCGGGCTCGTCAGCTTCCTCGCCGGCAGCCCCGAGGCCCGGTGGGTCTTCTGGCTGCACAGTGCGGGCGGGCTCTCCATCGTCGTCCTGCTCGTCTGGAAGTGGCGCATCGTGGTGCGCTCGTTCGCCCGGCGGGGCGCCGGGCTCTGGTCGCTCGCGCCCGCCCTCCTCGGCGTGCTCTTCCTGGGAATCCTCCTGACCGGTCTCTGGTGGTTGCTTGTCGGGCGGGGAACGCTGCTCGTCCCCTTCTACGGCGAGATGCGTCCGCTCGTGCTGCACACCATCCTCGGGCTTGCGCTGGTGCCGTTCTTCGCCCTCCATGTCCTGCTGCGCTGGCCCAGGCGACCCGCCGCCGCCTTCGCCAGCCGCCGGGCCGTCCTGCGCCTCTTCGCCGTCGGAGCCGGCGGCTTCGCCATCTCCCGCGGGCTCGCCGTCGCCGCCCCCCACTCTGGCCCCGACCGGCGTTTCACCGGCTCCCGCGAGGAGGCCAGCTTCACCGGCAACGCCCACCCCGTTACCAACTGGCTGTTCGACAACCGCCAGCGCATTCCGCGGGACGAGTGGCGACTGGAGGTCCACGGCGAGGTGCGAGAGCCCCTCACCCTCGACTACGACGAACTGACCGCCCTCGCCGAACGCACGCGTCGCGCCACCCTCGACTGCACTGGCGGCTGGTACACCGTCCAGGACTGGAGCGGCGTTCCCCTCGCCGCGGTTCTCGAACGCGCGGGCCTCACCGACGACGCCCACAGCGTCGTTGTCACCTCCGCGACCGGCTTCAGCCGTCGCTTCGGGCTGGGCACGGTCCCGCGGCTGCTGCTCGCCACCCAGGTTGGCGGCGAGCGGCTCAGCACCGGTCATGGCTTCCCCGTGCGCCTCGTAGCGCCCGGGCGGCGCGGCTACAACTGGGTGAAGTGGGTCGTGAGCATCGAGGTCAGCCACCGGCCCGGCTGGTGGCAGTCGCCCCTGCCGACGCAGTAGGCACATTCCCTGCCTGCTCACCTGTGAGTAGGATGGGTGACTGCTGAGGATGGTGGAGGCCGTTGGGTGCGGGAAGCCTTGGCGTCCCTCCGAGGAAGGGAATCGCACGGGGAATGCCTGGCTGTCAAGTTTCGTATGGTCTGGCTGCAGCGTTATGCCTAACGGCAGGACTGCTTTTGGGTTGTTCGTCTGAGAACTATCGCCCCTGGACAGGTGAAGTGAGGTGGAATGATGAGTCGGGAGTCAGCGCGCTCATAAGGGGCGAGCGGGACTCCACGGGATTTGTTGAGACTAGCATCACCTTCATTGGTGTAGATCCTGAAGAAGCCCTAATCCTGCGGTGCTACGACAGGGGAAGGTTAGACATTGGAGTTATCAGTCCTAACCTTCCTCCTCCGTGGCCAGAAGGTGGGTACGATGTCTTGTATCTGACCTCAAATGTCTCTCCAGAGGAAGAGGAGTTTGACTTTTGGTCAAGCGGTCCAAGTCGCGGGCGGGAAGCGATAATGTTCTCCTCCGATCCCGAGAGACTCCTGGACGACATGGATGGCTCTGGGACCGTTGAGTTTTTCGTCTACGGAGTTACTCGACGGTCCGTCTTTTTGGTCTTTGATATTCGTGGTGTATGGGAGACCCCGGCATGGAAGAACCTAGAGCACTGTGAGGATGCTGAGTAGCAGCGGTCCTCCATGGATCTTGGAGTCAGCTGAGCGCGTTTCCCGCCCCCTCGGTAGGATCGGCGGCGATGCCCCTGACCGAGTTCGGGCCCGTCCAGCACCTCTCCGCCGATGCAGTGGGCCAGCCGGGACAGCGCCGCTTCCGTCTGCGCGCCATCAGCCAGGGCGGCGCCTACGCCTTCGTCTGGCTGGAGAAGGAACAGCTCTCCGCCATCGGCGAGGCCATCGAGACCACCCTCGAGCACGCCGAGGTGGTACTCACCCCCTCCGGTCCCGGCGAGCCAGAGCCGGTCTTCCCCCTCCAGGCCAACCTCGACCTCGACGTCCGTGCCGGACGCCTCTCGCTTGGACTGAACGAAGAGACGCGCGTCATCGTCATCGTCGCCGCCGAAGGCGCGTCCGAAGCCGAAGGCGAGGCCGTCTCGATCGAGTTCGACTTCGACATCGCCCGCCGCCTGCGCGCCCAGATCACCGAGGTTGTCGCCGCGGGCCGCCAACCCTGTCCCTTCTGCGGCGCCCCCCTCGATCCCGAGGGGCACGTCTGCCCACGCTCGAACGGCCACCAGCGCGAGGAGTAGCCTCGCCCGCGCCTACAGACCCCGCAGGAACGCGATCATCGCCTCGTTTACTGCTTCGGGTGCTTCCTGCTGCGTCCAGTGCCCGACGCCCGGGATCATGACCGCGTCGCGCAGGTTCGGCGCCGATTGCTCCATCTGCTCGCGCCACTTCGGCCCCATCAGCGACACCACAAGGTCGCGGTCGCCCGTCACGAACAGCGACGGCGGCGTCACCTTCTTCCCGTTGAACGCGGCCATCAGCTCCCAGTTCCGGTCGATGTTGCGATACCAGTTCAGCCCCCCGCGGAAGCCCGCCCGCTCGAACTCGCCCGTGAAGACGTTGAGGTCGGCCTCCGTCAGCCACGGCGGCAGGTCGTCCCCGGGATCCTGCATCGCGTCCAGGAAGCCCGCCGTCTTTGGCAGCGCTGCCGCGGCCGGGTTCGGTGGGCAGTCGCCCGAGGCGGTGTAGAGCAGCATCCGCATCGTCGTGCGCACGTCCGCCTCCAGCTCCGCCTCCGCCTTGCCCGGCTCCTGGAAGTAGAGCTGGTAGAAGAAGGTGTCACCGAAGCGCTGCTTCATCCCCTCCGTCGGCGGAATCGGCCCCGACCACGCGTTCGGCGGCACGCTCAGCCCCGCCACGCCGCGGAAGCGGTCGGGGCGCAGGGTCGCCGCGTTCCACGCCACGGGCGCTCCCCAGTCGTGTCCCGCGATCACCGCCTGGTCCTCCTCCAGCGCGTCCAGCAACCCCACGATGTCACCGATGAGGTGGAGCTGCGTGTACGCCTCGATCGCTTCCGGCGCGTCCGTCTGGCCGTAGCCGCGCTGGTCCGGCGCGACCGCGTGGAACCCCGCCTCCGCCAGCGCCACCAGCTGGTGCCGCCACGAGTACCAGGACTCCGGGAAGCCGTGGCACAACACCACCAACGGCCCCTCCCCCGCCTCCGCGATGTGCATGTTGATGCCGTTCGTCTCCACGAACCGGTGGGTAATCTCCGTCATGTGGCGCCTCCGGCGTGGATCCTAGCGGCTCGGCGCGCAACGGAACTCGCTAGACTCCCACCACCGACAAAGCACCAAAGAATCGGCCCGCCCGCGAGCGCGAAGCGAAGCGGAGCAGCCGAGCGAGAGAAGTGCAGGGCGCGGAGCGAAGCGCAGCAGTCGAAGGAGCAGTGAAATGAAGTTCGGGGTTCATCTCATCCAGCAGAACATCGAGATGGCGGAGCTCCGCCGCCTCTGGACCTGGGCCGATACCGCCGGCTTCGACTGGATCGACGCCTCCGACCACTTCTACGAGGCGCCCCTCGTCCACGAGAACCACGGCGACTATTGGGAGGGCACCACCATTATGACCGCCCTCGCGTGCGAGACGAAGAACCTGCGCATCGGCTCGCTCGTGCTCGGCATGAACTACCGCCACCCCGCCGTCCTCGCCAACGCACTCGCCGCCATGGACCACCTCAGCGGCGGCCGCATCGAGCTCGGTATCGGGGCCGGCTGGTACGAGGACGAATACCGCGCCTACGGCATCCCCTTCCCCTCCCTCGGGAAGCGGCTCGACATCCTCGAGGAGGGCATCCAGGTCATCCGCCTGCTCCTGACCGAGGACCACGTGAACTTCGAGGGCGAGCACTTCACGCTCGCCGACGCCTGCTGCAACCCGAAGCCCATGCAAGAACGCCTCCGTATCTGGGGCGGTGGCGTCGGGCGCAAGCGCACCCTGCCGATGATCGCCCGCCTCTGCGACGGCTGGAACGGCCCCTACCTGACTCCCTGGCAGTTCCGCCACCTCTCCCGTGTTCTGCGCGAGGCCTGCGACCGCGAGAACCGTGACTTCGACGAGATCGAGAAGAGCGTCAACCTCAGCTTCCACCTCGCCGCCAGCGAGGCCGCCCGCCCGCGCGCCGAGGAGCACGCCCGCACGGTCTTCGGCGGCGCCATCGACACCTGGCGCGAGCGCGGCCTCATCATGGGTACGCCGGAGGAGGCGAAGGAGCTCGTCGCCGAGTACCAGGACCTCGGCTGCGACCTCCTCAACATCGCCATCCGCCCGCCGCTCGACTGGGAAGCACTCGAAGCCTGGGCGCAGGAAGTCATCCCCGCCTTCAGCGAGGACTAGGCCGCCAGCGAGCGCGCGAGTCGCCCATTACTCCGCCGGTGTGGACAATCGTCTCGGTGGTTCGGGCTGATAGCCCCCGGCTCGTGGACGAGCCAACGCCCGCGCGACGACCGTGGTGGGCCCACCATCCAACCTGAGCTGAACGCCTGCGGGGAGACCATGACTGCTGCTTCGGAGCCCTGCGCCCCGTGACCGCCCTCGCCGAGTCCGGTATCGCCAACGCCCTGCGGCGCAACATCGCCATCATCGCGCATGTGGACCATGGCAAGACGACGTTGGTCGACGCCATGCTGCACCAGAGCGGCGTCTTCCGTGCGAACGAGCGAGTCGAGGAGCGGGCGCTCGACAACATCGACCTTGAGCGCGAACGCGGCATCACCATCATGGCCAAGAACACGGCCATCCACTATCGCGACTGGACGGTCAACATCGTCGACACCCCCGGCCACGCCGACTTTGGCGGGGAGGTCGAGCGCACCCTGACCATGGTCGATGGCGTGCTGCTGCTCGTCGACGCCTCCGAGGGGCCGCTACCCCAGACCCGTTTCGTGCTGGGCAAGGCGCTGGAGCATGGACTGCCCGCCATCGTCGTCATCAACAAGATCGACCGCAAGGATGCGCGGCCGGCCGAGGTGCTCGACGAGGTCTACGACCTCTTCATCGATCTCGAAGCGACCGAGCAGCAGATCGACTTCCCCGTGCTGTACGCGAACGCCAAGGCCGGAACCGCGAGTGAGGATCCGGACGAGGCGGGGCTGAACCTGCGGCCCCTGCTCGACGCCATTGTCGAGCAACTGCCGCCCCCTCAGGGCGACCCCGAGGGCGCCCTGCAGATCAGGGTCGCGAACCTCGACTCGAGCGACTACCTCGGTCGCATCGCCATCGGGCGGGTCGTCAACGGCCGCGTCGCCCTGGGCGATGAGATCGCGGTGTCGAAGCTCGATGGTTCCGTCGCGCAGACCCGCGTGACGAAGCTGTACGTGTTCGATGGCCTGGAGCGCGCGGAAGTGGAACAGGCTGCCGCGGGCGACATCGTCTGTCTCGCCGGGATCGACGACATCACGATCGGCGAGACCATCACCGCCCCGGACGACCCGCAGCCGATCGCCCCCATGCAGGTGGATGAGCCGACGGTCTCGATGATCTTCGGCGTGAACACCTCGCCCATGGCCGGGCAGGACGGCCAGTACGTCACGTCGCGGAAACTGCGCGAAAGGCTCGAGCGTGAGCTGGTGAGTAACGTGTCGATTCGCGTCGAGGACACCGACTCGCCGGACCAGTTCCAGGTGATCGGTCGCGGCGAGCTCCAGCTTTCGATCCTTATCGAGATGATGCGCCGCGAAGGCTACGAGCTGCAGGTCGGCCGGCCGCAGATCGTTACCCGCGAGCGTGACGGCCGCATCGAGGAGCCCGTCGAGGAGCTGGTTATCGACGTCGCCGAGGACTACCAGGGTGTCGTCATCGAGCAACTCAGCGCTCGTCGGGCGACGCTAAACCGGATGGCGAACCATGGCAGCGGCCGCGTCCGTCTCGAGTTCCTGATCCCGACCCGCGGGATCATCGGGTTCCGCTCGCAGTTCCTCACCGACACGCGCGGCACCGGCATCATGAATCACCTCTTCGCCGGTTGGGAGCCGTGGAACGGACCCATCGCCGGCCGCCTGACCGGCGCGCTCGTGGCCGACCGGCCGGGCAAGGCGACCGCCTACGCCATCTACAACCTGCAGGAGCGCGGCGAGATATTCATCAGCCCCGGCACGCAGGTGTACGAGGGGATGATCATCGGTGAGAACGCCCGTCCCTCCGACATGGACGTGAACGTGACCAAAGAGAAGAAGCTCACCAACATGCGCGCGGCCGCGGCCGACGACGCCCTGCGCCTCGTGCCACCGAGACTGCTGAACCTGGAGCAGTCGATCGAGTTCATCAACGATGACGAGCTCGTGGAGGTCACCCCCGAGAGCATCCGGCTGCGAAAGCGCATCCTTGGGGCAACGCCGCGGGCCAGGAGCCAGCCCTCCCGCGAGTGAGCGCGGAGCGAAGCGGAGCAGTCGAAGGAGCAGTCGTATTGACAGCGCCCTCGCTGATCGGCAACGTGCGCGCACATAACTCCGGAGGTACCCCATGGCTGATGAGGCCTACGCGCCCGACCCCACCAAGGATCACGAGACCGTCTCCATCTATCCCCTCGACGACGACGTCAAGGAGGAGCTGCTCAACACCGTTGGGGAGGCCGTCCTCAACTGGTCGACCAAGGACGGCTGGCCCGTCGGCGTCATGCACGCCGTCGTCTGGGCCAAGGGCTCCTTCTGGATGACCGCCGCCGCCCACCGCCATCGCATGGCCGCCCTGCGTCGCGACCCGCGTTGCTCCGTCGTCCTCACGAGCACGGGCACCCACCTCGGCCCCGGCAAGACCATCACGGCCAAGTGTCGCTGCGTGATGTACGAGGACCGCGAGACGAAGGACTGGTTCTACCATGCCCTCGCCTTCCGCCCCGGGGCCGACCCCGAGCAGGCGGCCGCCTTCGAGAAGTCCCTCGACTCGCCCCTGCGCGTCGTGATGGAGCTCGTGCCCGAGAAGTGGATCACCTTCGACGGCGCCAAGATGGGTATGGCTACCGCCGGCGTGCTCCCCGACGAGCAGAAGGGCCCCATGCTCAGCTCCGACGCCGTCCGCCTGGAGAAGGAGCTCAAGGCCCGCGGCCTCGCCTGACGCCCCGCGCTTCTTCTCGCGCTCGTAACCGGGACAAGCGTTTTCGGCTCGTCCCGTTCACGGTTCCGCGCTACGGTCGTTGCAGACCTCTTGTGGGGAGGACACGGCCGTGCGTGTGGGAATCCTGACCGGCGGAGGCGACTGCCCCGGGCTGAACGCCGTCATTCGCGCTGTCGTCACCAAGGGCGAGCGCCAGTACGGCGATGAGGTCGTCGGCTTCCGCAACGGCTGGGCCGGTGTCATGGAAGGCGACGTCATGCCCCTCAGTGCCGAGCGTTGCCGCGACATCCTCCCGCTCGGTGGCACCATCCTCGGGACCTCCCGCGCCAACCCCTACGCCACCGAGGGCGGCGCCGAGGCCGTTCGCGCCACCCTGGAGCGCGAGTCTATTGACGGCCTTGTCGCCGTTGGCGGGGACGACACGCTAGGCGTTGCCGGCAAGCTCGCTGCAGAGGGCGCGAGCGTCATCGGCGTCCCCAAGACCATCGACAACGACCTCGGCGTGACCGAGGTCACTTTCGGATTCCACACCGCCGTCCAGACCGCTACCGAGGCCATCGACCGCCTGCGTACCACCGCCGAGTCCCATCACCGCGTCATGGTCGTCGAGGTGATGGGTCGCCACGCCGGCTGGATCGCGACCTACGCCGGCATCGCTGGCGGCGCGACCGAAATTCTCATCCCCGAGGAGCCATTCAGCATGAGCGACCTCTGCGAGCGCCTCCTCGCCCACCACAACCGGGACGTCTCCGCCTCCATCGTCGTCGTGGCCGAGGGCGCCCGCCCGCAGGGCGGCGAGGTCATCACCCAGACGGACCAGCGTGACGCGTTCGGCCACGTCCGCCTCGGCGGCATCAGCCGCCTCGTCGCCGACGAGATCGAAGCCCGCACCGGCTTCGAGACGCGCCTCACCGTGCTCGGCCACGTACAGCGTGGCGGCACGCCCACCGCCTTCGACCGCGTCCTCGCCACGCGCTTCGGTATTGCCGCCATCGACGCCGTCCACGACGGCCGCTGGGGCCAGGCCACCGTCCTCCAGTCGAACGAGATCAACCTCGCCCCCCTCACCGACCTCACCGGCACTGCCAGGCTCGTCGACCGCGACCTCTTCGAGACCGTCGCCGGCGCCTTCGTTTCCTTGTCGAGCTAGAGGGCTGCGAGGTCGTCCCGGCGCTTAGTGGTCCGAGAAGTAGCCGACGACCAGAAAGAACACAAGCCAGAGTGCGGCTCCAACGAGCGCGAAGAGCAGCGGGACGTGCCAGGACTTCTCCTCGGGGTCTGTCCACTGGAGTGCAAAGGCTCCCACTAGGACAAGGCCCGTAATGACCGTACCCGCCAGCACTGCCCCGCGTTGATCCTCAACGACCCTCCCATCGTTCCACAGGAAGGAAATGGCGACCAGCAAGTTCCCCCCGACAGTGGCGAGGAGTCCCGACGTCATGTTCCGCGCGTCCTCAAGCATGACTCGACTCTAGCAGGAACCGTCATGGACTTACCCCAGCCCCCCAACTGCCAATGGCCAACAGCCGACACCGCTCCCGCTATAGTCCCCCCATGCCTCCACGACCCTTCCGCATCGATGTCCCCGACTCCGTCCTCGACGACCTCCGCGACCGCCTCGACCGCACCCGCTGGCCCGACGCTATCCCCGACACCGGCTGGGACTACGGTGCCGACGTCGCCTACGTCCGCGAGCTCTGCGACTACTGGCGCAACGACTACGACTGGCGCGCCCAGGAGGCCGCCCTCAACGCCTGGCCCCAGTTCCGCTGCGAGGTCGACGGCGTCGATATCCACTACTGGCACGTTCGCGGGCAGGGCCCCGACCCCCACCCCCTCCTCCTCACGCATGGCTGGCCCGGCTCCATCTTCGAGTTCCTCCACCTCGTCGGGCCCCTCACCGACCCTGCCGCCCACGGCGGGGATCCCGCCGACGCCTTCGACGTCGTCATCCCCTCCATCCCCGGCTTCGGCTGGAGTGGCAAGCCCGCGGAGCGCGGCTGGGGCCCCTCCCGCGTCGCCGATGCCCTCGACCATCTCATGACCGCCGAGCTCGGCTACGGGCGCTACGGCGCCCAGGGCGGCGACTGGGGCGCCATCATCAGCACGCGCCTGGGCGCGGCCCACGCGGACAACCTCAGCGGTATCCACCTCAACATGGCCCTCGCCGGTCCGCCCGACCCGCCCACCGAGGCGGACGAAGCCGGGCTCGCCTCGCGTCGCGCCTTCCAGGCCCGGGAAACGGGCTACAGCAACGTCCAGAGCACCAAGCCGCAGTCCCTCGGCATCGCCCAGGCCGACTCGCCCGCCGGAATCGCCGCCTGGATCACCGAGAAGTTCCGCACCTGGAGCGACTGCGACGGCGATGTCGAGTCGCGCTACTCGAAGGACACGCTGCTGACCAACATCATGTTCTACTGGGCGCCCAACAGCATCGCCTCGGCCGCCCGCATCTACTACGAGGCCCGCGCCGAGGGCGTAGGCGGCCGCGTCCCGCCCGTCGAGCGCATCGCCGTCCCGACCGGCTTCGCCGCCTTCCCCGGCGAGATCATCCAGGCGCCCCGGCACTGGGTCGAAGCCGCCTATAACCTCGTGCACTACACGGAGATGCCGGCCGGCGGCCACTTCGCCGCCCTTGAGGAGCCCGACCACCTCCTCGCCGACATCCGGGCCTTCTTCCGCCAGGTGCGCTAGACCACGAGGCCGGCCAGCCACCATAACCGCCGCTCGGGATATACTGCCGTGCGCGGATTTCGCCGCGGACTCCGCAAGCGAGAACACGCCCTGAAGGACGACGGATAGCGAAATGCCCAGCCAATCGAAAGAAGAGTGGCTCGAAGGTACGTACCGCAAGGCGGTCGAGCGCAACCCCGAGCGCGCCGAGTCGTTCCGCACCACCGGCGAGACAGTCCTCGACCCCGTTTACACCCCCGAGGACGCAACCGCGAACGGCGACCTTGGCTTCCCCGGCGAGTACCCCTTCACCCGCGGCGTCCAGCCCACCATGTACCGCGGGCGCCTCTGGACCATGCGCCAGTACGCCGGCTTTGGCACCGCCGAGGAGTCGAACGAGCGCTACCGCTACCTCCTCGACCAGGGCCAGACCGGCCTCTCCGTCGCCTTCGACCTTCCCACCCAGATCGGCTACGACTCCGACGACTCCATGGCCATGGGCGAGGTCGGCAAGGTCGGTGTCGCCATCGACTCGATCGACGACATGCGCACGCTGTTCAAGGAGATCCCCCTCGACCGCGTCACCACCTCCATGACTATCAACGGCACCGCCGCCGTCCTCCTCGGCCTCTACATCGCCGTGGGCAAGGAGCAGGGCGTGCCCCTCGAGAAGCTCGGCGGCACCGTCCAGAACGACATCCTCAAGGAGTACATCACCCGCGGGACGTGGATCTACCCGCCCACGCCCAGCATGCGGCTCATCACCGATGTCTTCAGCTTCTGCTCCGAGAGCGTCCCCCGCTGGAACACTATCTCCATCTCCGGCTACCACATGCGCGAGGCGGGCTGCACGGCCGCCCAGGAGATCGCCTTCACGCTCGCCAACGGTATCGCCTACGTCGATGCCGCCGTCTCCGCCGGCCTTGATGTCGACGCCTTCGCCGGGCGGCTCAGCTTCTTCTTCGCCTGCCACAACAACCTGCTGGAGGAGGTGTGCAAGTTCCGCGCCGCACGCCGTCTCTGGGCCACGATCATGAAGGAGCGCTTCGAGGCCAGGAGCCCGCGCTCGATGATGATGCGCTTCCACACGCAGACCGGCGGCGCCACGCTCACCGCCCAGCAGCCCGAGAACAACATCGTGCGCACCACCCTCCAGGCCCTCGCCGCCGTCCTCGGCGGGACCCAGTCGCTCCACACGAACTCGATGGACGAGGCCCTTTCCCTTCCCACCGAGAAGGCAGTCCAGATCGCGCTCCGCACGCAGCAGGTCATCGGCTTCGAGAGCGGCGTCGGCGACGTCATCGACCCCCTCGGCGGCTCCTGGTACATCGAATCCATGACCGACCGCCTTGAGGGCGAGGCGCGCGACTACCTGAAAACCATCGAGGACCTTGGCGGAGCGCCCACCGCCCTCGAGCAGGGCTTCCAGCAGCGCGAGATCCAGGAAGCCTCGTACCGCTACCAGCGCGAGATCGAGGAGAAGGACCGCGTCATCGTCGGCGTGAACGACTTCACCGTGAGCGGCGAGGAACCGCCCGAGCTCCTGCGTGTCGACCCGTCGATCGGCCGGCGCCAGGTTGAGCGCCTCCAGGCCCTCCGCGCCGAGCGCGACAACGATGCCGCCGATGCCGCCATCGCCGCCCTCGAGGAGGGCGCACGCGGCACGGACAACCTCGTACCCCTCATCGTCGCCGCCGTCGAGGCGCGCGCCACGCTTGGCGAAATCAGCCACGCCCTGCGCCGCGCCTGGGGCGAGTACCGCGAGATCGTGGTCGTCTGATGGCCGAGGACGACACCCGCAGCTACGCGGACGACCGCCGCCGCCTGCTCGGCGAACTGGAGCTGGAGCGCAACCAGCTCCTGCGCAACATCGAGACCTGCCGTATCCGCGATATCGAGCGTCCCATGATCGACGAGTGGTCCCTCAAGGACATCGTCGGACACGTCGCCAGCTGGGAGGCGGAGGTCGTCAGCGCCCTGCTCGATATCCAGGAGGGCCGCCGCCCCGCCATCCTCGACTTTGACGAGGAGCGCACCGACGCCTGGAACCAGGACCACGTCGAGCGTAAGCGCAGCCTCACCTTCTGGAGCGTCCTCGAACAGCTCAAGGCAGGCCGCGAGCGCCTGCTCGCCACCGTCGCCCAGTTCGACGACGCCGCCATCGGCGAGGAAGGCCGCGTCCCCAACCAACTCCTGCAGGTGGTCGCCAACCACGACAAGGAGCACTGGCACATCATCGCCGCCTACCTCGCCGGCATGCCCGGCGTGCGCGAAACCAGCGCCGCCGGAACCAGCTAACGCCCAAAGGAGCCCCATGCTCAGCAAGGTCCACCACGTCGGAATCGTCGTCGAAAGCGCGGATGCCGCGCTCGCCTTCTACCGCGACCAGCTCGGCCTGCCCGTCAGCGTTGACCGTGTGGTCGATGACCAGGGCGTACGCGGCGTGCTCCTGCCCATCGGGGACGCGGAGATTGAGCTGCTCGAACCCAATCGGGAGGGCACGGGCATCGCGCGATTCCTCCAGTCGCGGGGCGAGGGGCTGCATCACGTCTGCCTACAGTCCGACGACTGCGCCGCCGACCTGCGCGCCGCCGCCTCACTTGGCGTCCAGCTCATCGACGAGTCGCCGCGCCAGGGTCTCGCGGGCAACATCGGCTTCCTCCACCCGAAGTCGAACCACGGCGTGCTCGTCGAGTACGCCACGCCCGTCGAGGAGCCCGAAACCGGCCCCTCCGACGCCGCCATCGCCCGCCGCCTGGACCACGTGGGCATCGTGGTGAAGGACATCTCCACCGCCGCCGCGACCTACGAGCGCCACTTCGGCTTCAGTCTCGACCCCGAACTGGGCGGCAAGCAGGACGCGCTCGGCATCGAGAACGCCTTCATGCTGGCCGGCAACTGCCATCTCGAATTCATCCGCCCCACGACCGACGAGGGACCGGTCGCGACCTTCGCCGAAGAGCGCGGCGAGGGCTCGTTTCTCCTCTCCCTCGCCGTCGACAACGTCGAGGCGGCCGTCGCCACCCTGCGGGATGGCGGCGTCCGCGCCGGCGCCCCGAACGGGGGCGTCGCCTTCGTCTCGCCCCGCTCGTCCTTCGGCGTCACCCTGCAGTTGGTCGAGCGATCCTGACCCCACGACACAGAGGAGCAGCACCATGACCGCATCTCCCGAGACCCCCGCGCAGGGCGAAACCGGACAGAAGATCCGTGTCCTCATCGCCAAGCCCGGCCTCGATGGCCACGACCGTGGCGCCAAGATTGTCGCTCGCGCCCTGCGTGACGGCGGTTGCGAGGTCATCTACACCGGCATCCGCCAGACGCCCCAGATGATTGCCGAGGCCGCCCTCCAGGAAGACGTCGACGTCGTCGGCCTCAGTATCCTCTCCGGCGCCCACCTCGAGCTCTTCCCCCGCATCGTCGAGGAGCTCAGGTCGCGCGGGCTTGACGACGTCGTCCTCTTTTGTGGCGGCATCATCCCCGAGGAAGACACGGACGCTCTCGAAGCGATGGGCTTCAGCGCCATCTTCCGTCCGGGCACCAACACTCGCGACATCGTGTCGTTCGTGTACGACAACGCCTCATCCGAGTGAGCGACCTGATCGAGCGGTTCCTCGCGGGTGAGCGCCGCGCCCTCTCCCGCATCCTCACGCGGGTCGAGAACGGCACGCCGGAGGGGCGCGAGTACCTGCGCCAGCTCTATCCCCGCTCCGGACGCGCCCACACCATCGGCATTACCGGCGGCGCCGGCTCCGGCAAGAGCAGCCTCACCGGCTCCCTCGCCTCCGAGTTGCGCAAGCGCGGCCACGAGGTCGGCGTCATCGCCGTCGACCCCTCCAGCCCCTTCACCCAGGGCGCCATCCTCGGCGACCGCATCCGCATGCAGGACCTGGTCCTCGATCCGGGCGTCTTCGTGCGCAGCATGGCCAGCCGCGGCGCCCTCGGCGGGCTCGCCCCCACCATCGACGACGTCGTCGCCGTCATGGATGCGTTCGGCTTCCCCTACGTCTTCATCGAGACCGTCGGCGCCGGCCAGGACGAGGTCGAGATCGCCGGCACCGCCCTCACCACCGTCCTCGTCAACAACCCCGGCACCGGCGACGACATCCAGGCGCTGAAGGCGGGCATCATCGAGATCGCCGACGTGCTCGTCGTGAACAAGGCCGACCGCCCCGGCGCCGACGTGCTCGTGAGCCAGCTCCGCGCCCTCCTTTCGCTCGCCCCCAGCGAGGGCCGCGACATCCCCATCCTCTCGACTGTCGCTACCACCGGCGACGGCGTCCCCGAGCTTGTCGACGCCATCGACGAGCACCGCGCCTGGCTCGATACTTCCGGCGAGCTCGACCGGCACCGGCGCCAGGAGGCGCGCCACCAGGTCCTCTCCGTCGCCCAGCGCATCCTTCTCGAACAGATCAGGCGCGAGACCTCCGAGGAAACCCTGGGCGACCTCGTGGGGCAGGTCGCGGGCCGCTCCCTCGACCCCCACACCGCTGCCGAGCAGCTCGTCGAACAGGGTCAGGCGGTGTGAGCGAAGCCCGCCAGCGCATCCGTGCTCGTTTCCGCAAGGGCGAGCGCGTGCGCCACATCTCCCACCTCGACGTGCTCCGCTACTGGGAACGGGCCATCCGCCGCGCGGAACTGCCCCTCCTCTACTCGCAGGGCTTCACGCCCCACCCGAAGATCGCCTTCGCCGCCCCCCTGCCGCTCGGCTTCATCGGTGAAGGCGAGATCATGGAGGTGCTGCTGGAAGAGCGCGTCACCCTCGAGGCGTTCGCCGCCGTCCTCTCGGCCCAGACCACCCCCGACCTCGAGCTCTGCGAGGCGAGCGAGGTCCCCCTCGGCCTCCCCGCCCTTCCCACCCTCCTGCGCTGGGCCGACTACCGCCTCGCCCTCGACGGCGTCACGCCCGAGCACGCCGTCGAGGCGGTCAACGCGTTCCTCGCCACCGAGACCTTCCCGTGGCGTCAGGAGCGCGAGGGAAAGAAAGCGCGCGAGTACGACCTCCGTACGGGCGTCGCCTCACTCAGGGTGGAGGCGAGCGAGGGATGCGTTGCCATCGACGCTCGCCTGAGCTGCGGGCAGGAGCTGACGGTGCGCCCCGAGCAGCTCGTCGCTGCGCTCTTCCCGACTGCGACAGTCGAGCGCTACGTGCGCGCGGGACTCGTGCTGGAGGAGCCCTCGGCTGCCTTGCAGGCGTGGCGCGAGAAGGGGCAGTACGAGTGAGGCTCACCCTCGTCCGTCATGGCGAGACCGCCCACAACCGCGACGGCCTCGGACTTGGCCGCGAGGACGCCCAGCTCACCGAGCTCGGCCTCAGCCAGACCGCCGCCGCCGTCGAGCGGCTCGCCCCCGAGCCCGTGGATCGCATCCTCACGAGCCCGCTCACGCGCGCCGCGGCCATCGCCCGCGGCCTCGCCGAGCGCACCGGCGCCCCCCTCCAGGTTCGCGAGGAGCTGACCGAGATGGACGTCGGAGAGACCGAAGGCCTCCCCTTCGCCGAGATGCGAGTGCGCTTCCCCGACTTCCTGGAGGCGTGGCGCGCGCCCGACCCGGCCGACGTCCTCATGCCGGGCGGCGAGAGCCTCGCGCAGGTCGCTGCGCGCCTCGAACCGCTCGTCGGTGAACTGCACGCGTTCCCCGACGACGACAGGGTCGTCGTCGTCTCCCATAACTTCGTGCTTCGCCTCCTCATCTGCCGCCTGCTCGGCCTCGAGATTGGCGTATTTCGGGCCTTCACCGTCGGTCTCGCGTCCCTCTCCACGCTCTCGCTGCGGGCAGGGCAGGCCTCCCTCCGTTCCCTCAACGACCGCTCCCACCTCTCCCGAGACCCAAACGAAAGCGCTTGAATCTTGAACGGCGCGAGCCTAATTTGGTCACATGCCTATCCCGGTGTTCACTAAGACAACCCTGTTTCTTCTGGTTTGTCTGCTGCTCGCCGGGTACTTCGTCTACACCGCCTCGTCGGGCACCGTCCGCCAGCGCCAGCAGAACGAAGACCACGAAGCGGCGCTCGCGGAAATCGAGAATCTCCAATCCCGGCGCGACCATCTCCTCGCCGTGTACGACTACGTCGTCTCCGACGCCTACGTCGAGCAGGCTGCCCGGCGCGAACTCGGCTACATCCGCGCAGGCGAGACCGCATTCGTCGTGCTCAGTCCCCCTCCCCCCTCTGACCAGGACTTGTCTGGTGAGTGGTGGGAGCGCCTCTTCCCCAAGTAGTGCCGGACGACACCCTCTCGCCCCTTGAGCGCGTTCGGCGCTTCGCCGAGCGTGAGCAGCTCTTCCGCAGCGCCGGGAAGGTCGTCGTCGCTGTCAGCGGCGGGGCCGACTCCGTAGCCGCCCTCCTCCTCCTGCGCGACCTTGGGGAAGCGCACGGGTTCGAAGTTGTCGCCGCCCACTTCGACCACCACCTGCGCCACGAATCCGCCGGCGACCGCGACTTTGTCAGCGATCTCTGCGAACGCCTCGATGTCCCGTGCATGACCGGCGAGGGTGACGTTCCCCTTGCCGCCGAAGAAATGCGGATGGGAATCGAGGAGGCTGCTCGCAAGCTGCGCTACCAGTTCCTGGCCTTTGCCGCCGAGCGCCAGGGCGCGGGCGCCGTCGCCACAGGCCATACCGCCGACGACCACGTCGAGACCGTGCTCCACCACATCGTGCGGGGCAGCGGTGTGCGCGGAATCCGGGGCATGCTGCCGGTTGCCCCCCTCCCCGGCATGCCCTCCCTGCGGCTCATCCGCCCCATCCTCCCCCTCGCCCGGGCCGACACCGTCGCCGTCTGCAACGCCGCCGGCATCGACTACCGCGAGGACGCAACGAACGCCGAACTCCACGCCACTCGCAACCGCCTCCGGCACACGGTCCTTCCCCAGCTGCGCGAGGAAAACCCGTCGGTCGATGCGGCCATCCTTGGGCTTGCCGAGAGCGCCCGCGAGCTCTTCCGTTCCGTCGAGCGCTCCGCCGACCTCGCCCAGCCCAGCGACCGTGCCCCCGGTTCGGTCGTGTTCGAGGTCGAAACGCTGCGAGGTCTCGGGAGCGAGGCGCGCCTGCTCCTGCTCGAGCGGGAAGCGGCCTTCCTCAAGGCCGAGGTCGACGCCAACCGCACCCGCCTCCGCAACCTCGACGAGGTGCTGTCGAAGGGCTCCGGCCGGGTTGCCTTCGGAGGCTTGGCTGTCGAGGTGTCGGTCGGTCTCGCCCGCCTCTCCGCCGATAGCGACGAAGAGCGGAACGCTCCCGAGATCCCAGAGCAGTTCGTGAACATCCCCGGGATCACCCGTGCCGGCGAGCGGGTCCTGCAGGCCGCGACCGACCCGTTTCCGGACGACGCAGCTGCGCCCCCAGCCGCCGCCGTCCCCGCAGACCGCATCGAGGGGGCGCTGCGCCTCCGCGCCCTCGCGCCCGGCGACCGCATGCAGTATTGGGGTTACCGCCGCAAGGTGAGCGGCATCCTCAAGTCTGCCCGCGTCCCCACCTGGGAGCGGGGCGACCTCATCGCCCTCGCCGGACGGGACCAGGTTGTCGCGGTCCTCGGCGCGAATGTCGCCATCGCCGACGGCGGCGAGGAAGACGACTGCTACTACTTCCGGATCGCGCCGCCGCCCCCCGCGTCCCCGCCCCTCCGCGTGGATGGCGGGTAGCGTCCTGCTACGACGTGACTGATACGGCCTGCCCGCTGTAGGCCCCCGCCGATGCTTCCGCGACAAGGAACTCTGTGAGGTCCGCGCGACTGATCCGTCCGACCTTCCCCTCGTTGGTTGCGATCACCCTGCCCGAGGCAGGGTCGTCGTTGAGGATGGCGGCACGGACGATCGTCCAGTCCAGGGAGCTCTCCCTGACGATCGCCTCCTGCGCGGCATGCTCTGCGAGGATGGTGCGCAGAAAGGTCCAGAACGCCACTCGCGCGAGGAGCGGGACCTGCCCCCAGCTTTCGCCCACCCCGGCGGCGGACAGGACGACGAGCCGGCTTACCCCGTGTCGCGCCATGCCCTCGACCACGTTCCTCGTGCCCGTGGTGAGCGTCGTCTTGTCGCGCAGCCCGTTCGCGCCGAGGGCGACGATCGCGGCATCGTGGCCCGCCACTGCCTCGGCGACCGCATCCCCGTCCATGACGTCCCCCTGAGCGATACGGACGCCGGCACCAGGGTCGATTTTCCCGGAAGAGCGGGTGAACGCCGTGACCTCGTGACCCTGCTCCAGCCCGTGCTTCCACACGTGCTGTCCCACGCCCCCCGTCGCGCCGAACACGATGAGCCTCACGGTCCCCTCCCCCTTCCCACCCACCGGCTACCCCGTGTGAACGGCGGGTAGCACTTCCTCGATCAATCGCTGTGTCTGGGCATAGGCGTCCGCGTCCGAGTCCGCCAGTGGGCGCAGGACGAATTTGCTGACGCCGCATGCGACGTACTCCCGCGCGCGCGCCGCGATCTCGTCCGCGCCGCCCACCGCGAAGAGCGCTTCCGGGTCGAGCGCCGCGAAACGGCTGTACGCCTTTGCCGTCCGCGCGATTGGCTCGTCGTCCCAGCTCCCGAACCGGAAGGGGAACCCGGCACCGTAGTGGTCCTCGTCGATCGTCCTCCCCGCCTCCGCGACCGCCGCCTTGATCTTGGTGACCACCGGCGCAACCTGCGCCGGGGTCTGGATTCCCGCCAGCCACCCCGTTCCCCGCAACGCCGTCCGCTTGATCGCTGCGTCGCTGCTCCCGCCGATCCACAGCGGCAAGGGCTGCTGCACCGGCCGCGGCGCGATCGACGCCGACTCGTACTGGTAGTGCGTCCCGTCGAATGTGACGTCATCCTCCTCCCACAGCCGCACCATCAAATCGATCATCTCGTCGGCAATGGCCCCGCGACCGCGCGGTTCTCGACCCGTCGCTCGCCACTCGGGCGCATTCAGCGCCCCCACGCCGAACGCCGGCAGCAGTCGCCCGTCGCTCAGGTAGTCGATCGTCGCGCACTCGTTCGCCAGCACGAGCGGGTCGCGCAACGGCAACAGCACGACGTTCATCCCGAACTTGATCCGCTTCGTGGCGCCTGCGACCGCCGCCATCGCCGTCATCGGCTCGAGCGCGTGTTGCGGCCCCGCGAGCCGCTCGCTGAACCAGATCGAGTCGACCTCGCTCTCTTCGCACAGGTCCACCCAGCGGAAGAAGGACGCCGGAGTCGTCTCCGGCAGCAGTGCCGCCCCCAGCCCGATGCGTACGCTCATCGCGATGCCTCCGCGCGCATCCTAGCCCGTCGCGCGCTTCCCTACCGCGCTATGCGCCGGAAGTACTCGCTGATGCGGGCGTGCAGCCCCGCCTCTGCCACCAGCAGCCCCCGCACGACCGGGCGCGGCTGGTTGAACTCGATGGGCTGCCCCACGACGTCGCTGAAGACCAGCCCCTTCGCCAGGCAGAGCGCCGCTCCCGCCGCAACGTCCCACTCCTGCCGCGCGTACCACGTCACCACCACGTCCCCTCGCCCCGCCGCGACCAGCGCGAGCCGGTAGGCCACGCTCCCGACCCCTCGCGTGCGCGCCTGCCCCGGCAGCGGTGGCACCTCTCCCAGCATGTCCTCCCCCCGACTCACGAGCGCGAGGTAGTCCCCCTCCTGCTCGCCGTCGGGGACAGCCTCGGGCGCCGGGTCGGGGCAGACGGCTGCGTGCATCTCGTCCGTCGCGGGGTTGTACACGACCCCGAGCGCCGGCCGGCCCTTCACCACCAGCCCCACCGAGATCGCGTACTCGGAGTGCCCCTGCAGGTACTCCCGCGTCCCGTCGATCGGGTCGACCACCCACACCCGTTCCCGGTCGAGCCGTTCAGCTGTGTCGCGATGCTCCTCGCTCAGCCAGCCATAGTCGGGAAAGGCGCCGGTGAGGGCTTCGTGCAGGATCTCCGCCGCGTGGATGTCGGCCTCGGAGACGAGCTCGTAGCCACCCTTCCGCCCGTACCGCAACCCCTCCTCCCGCATGCGCGCGACCTCGCCGCCCGCACGACGCGCCGCCTCGATCGCCACCTCCAGTTCCTGCTCCAGCACCGCCCCACTGTGGGGGCGCTGCTCGCTCGGGGCAATCTCCAAAGGCGGCGCCCCCGTACACTACCCCCGATGCCAAACCGTCTTTCGGGCGAAACCAGCCCCTATCTCCTGCAGCACGCCGAGAACCCCGTCGACTGGTACCCCTGGGGCGACGAGGCCTTCGCGAAGGCCCGCGAGGAGGACAAGCCCGTCCTCCTCTCCGTTGGCTACAGCACCTGCCACTGGTGCCACGTGATGGCCCACGAGTCCTTCGAGTCGCACGAGATCGCCGGCCTCATGAACGAGCACTTCGTCAACATCAAGGTCGATCGCGAGGAGCGCCCCGACATCGATGGCGTCTACATGACCGCCGTGCAGGCCCTCACCGGCCAGGGCGGCTGGCCCATGACCGTCTTCCTCACGCCCGACAAGAAGCCCTTCTTCGCCGGAACCTACTTCCCTCCCGACGACGCCCACGGCCGCCCCGGCTTCCCCCGCCTCCTCCAGACCATCAACGCCACCTGGGGCGAGCGCCGCGAGGACATCGTCAACTCGGCGGAGTCGATCAGCGACCAGCTCGCCGAAGCGTCCGGCCGCGCCGTTCCCGAAGAAGCGTTCGACCCCACCGTCGCGGCGAGCGCCGTCGAGGCGATGCTGCGTTCGGCGGATGAGGTCTGGGGGGGCTTTGGCCCCGCCCCCAAGTTCCCCGCCCCCGCCAACCTCGAATTCCTCCTCGGACGCGCCGCCCGCGCCGGCGAACCCGACGGGGCCGCCATCCGCACCATGCTCGAACGCACCCTCTGGGGCATGGCCAGCGGCGGCATGTACGACCAGATCGGCGGCGGCTTCGCGCGCTACAGCGTCGATGTCCAGTGGCTGGTGCCCCACTTCGAGAAGATGCTGTACGACAACGCAGCGCTTGCCCGCGTCTACCTGCACGCCTTCCAGCTCTCCGGCGACCCCGCCCACGAACGTGTGGTCCGCGAGACCCTGACCTACCTCGAGCGCGAGATGCTCCATGAGGAAGGTGGCTTCTACAGCGCCCAGGATGCCGACAGCGAGGGCATCGAGGGCAAGTTCTTCCTCTGGACCACCGCCCAGATCGAGGGCCTTCTCGGCGAAGACGCCGAAGCCTTCAACCAGATCTTCGGCGTCACGCCCGAGGGCAATTTCTACGACCCCCACAACCCAGAGCTCATCGGCCGCAACGTCCTCTCCCGCCGCACCGATCCCTTCCCCGCCGCCAACACCTCCCCCGAGCGCATCGAGGGCTGGCGGCGCACCCTCTTCGAAGCGCGCGCCGAGCGCATCCCCCCCCAGACCGACGACAAGGTGCTGACCTCGTGGAACGGCCTCGCGCTCGCCGTCTTCGCCGAGGCCGCCCGCGTCTTCGGCGACGCCCACCTCCGCGAGATCGCCGAGCGCAACGCCCGCTTCGTGCGCGAACGCATGTGGTCGAACGGCGCCCTCCTGCACACGTGCAAGGATGGCGTCGCCCGCATCGAGGGCATGCTCGAGGACTACGCCTACTACGGCCTCGGTCTCGTCGAGCTCTACCAGCTCACGGGCGACCGCGAGCACCTCGACTGGGCGAACGAGCTCCTCGACGTGATCGTCGCCCGCTTCCACGACGATGAGGGCGGCGCCTTCTTCGAGACGGCGGAAGGCGCGGAGGAGCTGCTCTTCCGCCAGAAGCCGCGCTTCGACCAGGCCACGCCCAGCGCCGGCGCCTCCACTGCCCAGCTTGCGCTCATGCTGCAGCGCTACGGACTCCGCACCGACGGTGAAGCCATCGCCCGCGAGGTTGTCGCCGGTGTCCAGGGGCTCATCCTCAACGCCGCTACTGGCTTCGGCGCGACGCTCCAGGTCATCGACCTGCTCGCGTCCCCGTCGCGCGAGCTCGCCATCGTCGGCGCGCCGGAGGCGCGCGCGCCGTTCGAGCGCGCGGTGGCCGGTCGTTTCCTCCCCGGCCTCGCGCTGGCGCCCGCGGCCGAGCCCAACGGCATCCCCCTGCTCGAAGGCCGCGAATCCTCCGAGGGAAGCGCCACCGCCTGGCTCTGCGAGAACATGGCTTGTCAGCTACCAGCCGGGTCTCCCGACGAGCTGGCCCGCCAGCTCACCGAGACCTTCCCCGCCATCCCCGACCAGCCACCGGAGGCATCCCCATGACCGCTCCATCCCCCGTTCTCGAAGTCACCGACGAAACCTTCGCCGAGGCTGTCATCGAGGAATCGAAGAACCGACCTGTTGTCGTCGACTTCTGGGCCGAGTGGTGCGGTCCCTGCCGCGTCCTCAGCCCGATCATCGAGGGCGTCGCCGCCGAGTTCGGCGAGGACGTCCTCCTCGCCAAGCTCGATACCGACCGCAATCCACTCACTTCGACCGCTCACGGCATCCAGGCCATCCCCTCCGTCAAGGCGTTCGTCGATGGCGAGGTCGCCAGCGAGTTCGCCGGCGCCCTCCCCGAGGAGCACGTCCGCGCCTTCTTCGCCCAGCTCGTGACCTCGCCTGCGGAGATGGCCGCCGCCGAGGCCGAGGAGCTCGCCGCCTCCGGCGACCTCGCCGCCGCCGAGGCGCGGTACCGCGAGATGCTGGAAGAGGACGACGAGAATGCCGATGCCCTCACCGGCCTCGCTGCCATCCTGCTCGAGCGTGACGACCGCGAGGGGGCCGAGGAATTGCTTGAGCGCGCCGGCAACGACCGCCGCGCCAAGGCCCTCCGCCACCACATCTTTCTCGCCGAGTTTTCCAGCAAGCACGACCCCGCGGAGCTGGAGCAGGAAGCCCGCCTCGACCCCAAGGATCCCCGCGCCCGCTATCGCTGGGGCGTCATGCTCGCCGCCTTCGGGCGCTACGAAGAGGCCCTCGACGAGCTGCTCGAGTCCGTGCGCCTCGACAAGACCTTTGCCGGGGATGCCGCCCGCAAGGCCGTGCTCGCGGTCTTCGACATCCTCGGCCTGGAGAGCACGCTCGTGCGTGAATACCAGCGCCGCCTCACCCAGCTCCTCTTCTGAACCCCTCCCCGGAGCCACGCCAAATCCGTGTAATGCCATGCTGAAGGCTGGTCTATTGACGGCTCGCGTAGGAAGATGGGCGTTCGAAAATGGATGGAGAACCCCGAAATTATGATCATCCACATGGTCGAGGGCGCCTCGGATGAGCAGACCGAGCGGGTAATTGACCGCGTCGTCAGCGACTACGGTCTCCAGTGCCAGACCATGGTTGGCGCCGGAAGCATGGTCATCGGCGTCAAGGGCATGGCCGGCATCATCGATGAGGGTCGGATTACCGAGCTTCCCGGCGTCGATCGCGTCATCCGCATCACCGAGAAGTACAAGGACGCCAGCCGCAACTTCCACCACGAAGACACCATCGTCGACGTAAACGGCACGCTGGTCGGCGGCGGCAACCTCACAATCTTCGGTGGCCCCTGCGCCATCGAGACCGAGGACCAGGCCGTCGATTCCGCCATCATGTCCCGCGATGCCGGGGTCGATGTCCTCCGCGCCTTCGTCGACAAGTCCCGCACCAGCCCCTACGACTACCGCGGCCTCGAAATTGCCCGTGGCCTCGACATCGTCAAGTCGATGAAGGCGGCCACGGGCCTCCCCGTCGTCTGTGAGCTCATCGACCTGCGCCACCTCGATGCATTCCTCGAGGCCGGTATCGATGTCATCCAGATCGGGGCCCGCAGCTCCCAGTACTCACCCCTCCTTGAAGAGCTCTCCCGCATCCGCACCCCGGTTGTCCTCAAGCACGGCTTCGGCAACGACCTCAACGAGTGGCTCTGTGCCGCCGCCTACATCATGTCCGGCCTCGACCGGGCCGGGAACCACACCGGCGCCGGCAACCCCAACGTCATCCTCTGCTACCGGGGCATCAGGTCGTTCGAGTCCGAGACGCGTTTCTCCGCCGACATCTCGATGATCCCGGTCGTGCGGAGCAAGTCGCACCTGCCCCTCATCGCCGACCCCTCCCACAGCTCCGGCGACCGCGCTCTTGTCGAGCGTGTCTCCTACGGTTTCGTGGCAGCTGGCGCGAATGGCCTCGAGTTCGACATCCACTGCAACCCCGAGGAAGCCCTCTGCGACGGTCGCCAAGCCGTGCGTGAGGAAGCGGGCCGCATCGTCACCCACGCCCGCCAGATCCACGCGCTGCTCGCCGAGAGTGGTGTGGAGAGCGGCGTCGCGGCTACCGCCGGCGTCTCAAAGTAGCGAGATGGTCAACCGGCCATGCTTCTGAAGCGTGAAACGCTTGAGGGCATCGCCGAGGGGCGCATCACCCTCGCCTTCCGCCGCTGGAAGCGCCCCACCGTGCGCGCTGGCGGCGAACTGCGCACCGCCGTCGGCGTCCTCGCCATCGACGCCGTCGATGCCATCTCCGAAAGCGACATAACAGAGGGCGACGCGCGCCGCGCCGGCTACCCCGCACGCGACGCCCTCCTCGCCGACCTGAACCGCCGCCCCGACGGCGACCTCTACCGCGTCGCCGTCCGCCTCGCCGGCGACGACCCCCGCACCGCCCTCCGCGAGCAGGACACGCTCGACGGCGACGCCATCGAGGCCATCGCCGCCCGGCTCGCCCGCTTCGACCGGTCCAGCCGCCACGGCCCCTGGACCGAGACCGTCCTGCGCCTCATCGAGACCTCGCCCGGCGTGCGCGCCCCCGACCTCGCCGCCTCCCTCGACCGCGAGACCCAGCCCTTCAAGCGGGATGTGCGCAAGCTCAAGGAGCTTGGTCTCACCGAGAGCCTGAAGGTGGGCTACCGCCTCTCGCCACGCGGACGCGCCTGGCTCGCCACCCGCCCCTCGGAGCGCTAGCCGTCACTCCTCCTCCACCGACAGGTCCCGCTCGACCTCCCCCCGCGCCAGCTTCCCCAGCTGTTCGGGCAGCTCGCGCGTCCCGAACCGCCACGCCACCGCCTCCTCGAACACCTCTGCCGTCTCGGTCGGGATCCCGCCCTCGCTGGCGAGGATCCACGCTCCCGCGAGCAAGCGGAGGTGGTACACCGCCGCGCCGCTGTACAGCTTCTCGTCCGCCGCCGCCGCCTCTGACGCAAGCTCCGCCGTGACCCGGTCCGCCAGCGCTTCCGCCGGCCCCGCTACCAGCGGGTCCGCGTCCACCGTCCGCCCGAACGACGTCATCAGCCGCCCGTAGTTCTCCTCCGTGATCAGCGGCCGCCGCCGGAAGAGTCGCATCGCGCCATCATAGCGAGCCCTGCTCGCGTACCCTGAGCCCATGAGCAAGGGCGTCACCGGCATCATCGTCGCGGGCGGGTTGAGCCGTCGCTTCGGCTCCGACAAGGCCTCCGCCAGCCTCCGCGGTCGCCCCCTCCTCCAGTGGGTGCGCGATGCGCTCGCCCCTGCTGTCGACGAGATCGTAATCGTTACCGCCGCCGGCCAGACCCTTCCCCCGATGCACCCCGCCATCCCCGCGACCGTCGTCGAGGACCGCGAACCTGAACGCGGCCCCCTCGCTGGCCTCGCGGCCGGGTTCGCGGTCGCCGCCTCGCCGGTCTGTTTCGCCGCGTCCTGTGACGCCCCGCTCCTGCGGACCCCGGTCGTCGAGCGCGTCATCGATGCCCTTGGCGCCCACGACGCCGCCCTGCCGGAGGTGGGAGGCTTCCAGCAGCCGCTCACGGCCGCCTACCGTCGCGAGCCCTGCCTTGCGGCTGCCGAAGCGGCCCTAGCCGGTGGTGGCAACAAGACCATCGATGCCTTCGCCGACCTCGACGTACTCGCCCTCGGGGAGGACCGGCTGACCCGTGCCGACCCCGACCTTCGCAGCTTCCGCAATGCCAACACGCCCGACGAGCTCGCCGCCATCGCTGCGCTGCTCGACTCCCCTCCTCCTGCCACCGCCTCCCCCCGCCGCAAGCGCGCCCGGGCCCGCACGAAGAGCCGCCGCCGCCACTAAGCCTCGCCCTGCGTACAATTCTCGATTGGCGCCCCGCGACGGGGCCGATCGAAAGGACACGAAGGCAATGAAGGTTGGAAGCGGATTCGGCGGTGGCTGGATCACCGATGCAGCAGAAGGCGCGAGGCGCGCCGAGGAACTCGGTTTCGACTTCGCCAACGTCGCGGAGACCGCCCACGACTCGATGCTCGCCGCCACCCTCGCGGCGAACGCCACGGAGCGGCTGGAGATTGCCACCTCCGTCACCATCGCGTTCCCCCGCGTCCCCATGATCCTCGCGATGCAGGCTTGGGACATTCAGCACCTGAGCAAGGGACGCTTCGCCCTCGGTCTCGGCAGCCAGGTGAAGGGCCACAACCAGCGCCGCTTCAGCGTGCCCTGGGTGCCGCCCGCACCTCGCATGAAGGACTACATCCGCACGCTCAAGGCCATCTGGAAGACCTTCCAGACCGGCGAGAAGCCCGACCACGTCACCGAGCACTACCAGTTCACGCTGATCAACCCCAACTTCAACCCCGGTCCCATCGAGTACCCCGAGCCCAAGGTCATGCTCGCCTGCGTCGGCGCCGGCATGGCCCGCGCCGCCGGCGAGGTTGCCGACGGCGTCTACCCCCACGGTTTCATGACCGACAAGTACATGCGCGAGGTCGTGCTCCCCAACATCGCCATCGGCCTCCGCCGCTCCGGCCGCAAGTGGGAGGACATCGAGCTCTCCGGCGGCGGCTTCACCGTCTTCGGCGAGACCGAGTCCGAGATCGAACAGGGCCTTGAGGCGCTCCGCCAGCCAATTTCCTTCTACGGCTCCACCCGCAGCTACCACGATGTCTTCGAGATCCACGGCTGGAAGGACCTCGGCATGGAGCTCCACTCCCTCTCGCTCGCCGGCAAGTGGGACGAGATGCGCCGCGTCATTCCCGAGGACGTCCTCCGCGGGTTCGCCCAGACCTCGACCTACGACAATCTCCCGAACTTCATCCGCGAGCACCGGGAGTACGCCAGCCGCGTCGGCTTCGGGATGCGCACCGAGACGCCCGAGCAGCGTGAGCGCTTCGCCCACATCCTCGGCGAGATCCAGAAGGTGGAGGTGCCGCGCGTGCCCCGCGGGCTTGAGGACGCCATCCTCCAGAGCGCAGCCGCCTCCTGAGTCCGGGCCCGTGGCCGTCCCGCGCGAGGAGCCATACATCTTTGTCTCGCTCCTTGCGCGCTGGATCAGCGGCGAGCGCAGCTGCGAGTGGGCCTTCTGGTTCCAGTCCCACTGGAAGGACTTCGAGCGTGTCGAGAGCGACTTCAACTTCGCCGTCTGGGAAGTCGATCACACGAGGCTCCTGCGTGAGACGCACAAGGGGCTCAATGCCGACGGCTACCGCGTCAAGGTCGAGAACCAGAACTGGTTCCGCGCACGCCACGAGGGCTCGTCCGGCATCGTCATCGGCGGAAAGCCCGACCTTCTCGCCCTCCGGGACGACGACAACATCGTCCTTGATGTAAAGACCGGGAAGCCCCACGACTGGCACGCTCACCAGGTGCTGCTGCCCATGGCCCTCCTGCCCCGCTCGGACCTCGACGAGCACTGGGAGCGGCGCTTCCGTGGCCGCCTCATCTACGACGACGGGCTCGTCAAGGAACTCGACCGGCGGCAAGGCGAGGACGTGTACGAGCGGCTCCCCTACTTCCTCGACATCCTCGTCGGTCCCGAGGAGGAGGCGCTACGCATCCCCAGCTGGCAGGAGTGCCGCTACTGCCCCATCAGCAAGACCCACTGCCCCGACCGCATCGAATCCGACCCCGCCGGGGAGTGGGACGAGGGCTAGAGCCGGCCCGGGTGCCCGGGGTGGTCGGCGGGAGTCGCCTCAACGCCCGGCGTGAAGCTCCCGATGCCCACCACCTCGCGACGAGCGAACAGCCACTCCCCGTCGACCTTCTCGACCTCGTCAACCCAGCGGCCCCAGTAGTGCATCTGCTCCATGCTGCCCTTGAGCCGGTGGAACGCGTACACGTACGACTGCGCCCGCGCCGTCGTCTCGCCGGTCAGCTCGATCTGCACGTTCGTCAGGTGATGGCTCGTCGCGTGGAACCCGGCCAGGATGCCCGTGAGCCGCTCCGCGATCGCTTCCCGGCCACGGGAGTCGCCCCAGTACACGCCGAGGCCGTCCGGGGCGAAGCACGCCGCCGCCCCCACCGGGTCGTTCGCGTCGATGCGGTCGGCGTACCGCACCATCAGCCGCGTGATGGCGTCGCGCTCCAGCAGGTCGCGCAGGGCGTCGGCGTCCGACACGTCAGCTCGCCTCCCTCGGGCCGCGGTACTCCCGGTTCGGCCAGACGAAGTCGATGTACGTCCGCTCGATCTTCCACTGCCCGTCGACCTTGCGGTACACGTCGTCGTAGATGCCCATCAGCATCAGCGGATTTTGGTCGGCAGGGCCGCTCAGGGAGAGGTCCAGCAGGTACCAGCGAGCTTTTGCCGTCTCCGGGCCCGTGAGCTCGATCCACTCGTTCGTGTTCGCGTGCATAGCGCCCGTGAACTGGCCCGCGTCGCCGCTGAATTCTTCATAGCCGGCGCGGATGCGCTCCTTGCCGACCCAGTCGCCGCCGTAGTTCGGCCCGAATTCGCAGACCGCGTCGTCCGTGAACAGGTCCATGAGGCTGTCGATGTCGGCCATGTCGTAGTAGTGCGAGTAGAGGATTCGGACCCGCTTGATCGCCTCAATCTCGAGCAGTTCCTCTACGGTCACCGGGGCTGTCGATGCCATTGCGGGGCCTCCTTGTCGCGCCGGTCGCAGTCGTGCGCGCGGTAGCCTAGCACGCGGGTCCAGGCGACAGGATCAGCGCGACACGACCCGCTGCAGCCAGGGCGCGAGGCCCCGTGGCGAGAGCGTGAACACGATCAGGAAGAACACGGCCGATGTCACGACGATCGCCGGGCCGGCGGCCACGTCTCCATGGTAGGAGGCGTACAGGCCGATGATGACCGACAGCACGCCGAAGACTGCGCCCACAATCATGATCAGGGGCACCCGGCGTACCACCAGCGCGGCCGTCGCCGCCGTGGCCACGAGCATCGCCATTACCAGCGCCACCCCCACCAGCCGGAAGGCCGCCACTGCCGCCAGCGCCACCAGCACCATCAGGCCCGTCTGTACGAGCGCCACCGGTATGCCCGCCGCCGCCGCCATCGTGGGGTCGTACGCCACGAACAGCATCTCCCGGTAGAAGATGATCATCATCACGACGACCACGATCGAGAGCACGGCCATCACGATGATGTCTTCGGTGGGAACGGTCAGGATGTTCCCCACCAGGAACGAGGTCAGATCAAGCGTGTAGTTCCGCGTGCGGCTGATCAGCAGGATCCCGAACGCGAAGAGGGCCGCGAACAGGATGCCGATGGCCGTGTCCTCGCGTAGCCGTGCGCGCGTCAGGAACGAGACCCCCACCGCTGTCGCCCCGGCTGCACCCGCCGCCCCAAGGCTGATGGCGATCGAACCGCCCCCCGCCAGGAACGCGATCGCCGCCCCCGCCAGCGAGGTGTGCGCCACGGCGTCCGTCAGGAACGCCAGCCCCCTGATGACGACGAACGCGCCGACGACGGAGGAGGCCAGCGCCACCAGCGCTCCGGCCAGCAGCGCCCGCTGCATGAACTCGAACTGCCAGGGGTCGGTAAGCCAGTCCATGTCCGCCCTACACCCGGGGGAAGTCGTCGTGGCTGTGCCGGGCGTGCTCGCGGCCTCCGCGGGCGTCTGCGTGCTCGTGGGGGTCGTGGAATGCCAGGGCCGGCCTGCTGCCTTCCTCCCCCATCACGAGTGCATGTCCGTCGAACGCCCGGTTCAGCATCTCCTCCGTGATCGTCGTCGAGGGTGGTCCGTAGGTGACGACATGGCGGTTCAGGAACAGCGTCAGGTCGCAGCAGGCGGCGGCGCAGCCGATGTCGTGCGTGCAGAACACGATGCTCCTGCCGTCGGCGGCCAGCTCCCCCAGCAGGTCGATCATCTCCTGCTCGGAGCGCGCGTCGAGCCCGGCGGTCGGCTCATCCAGCAGGAAGAGATCGGGATTCCTCACCAGCGCCCGCGCGCAGAGCACGCGGCGCTGCTGCCCCCCGCTCAGTTCGCCCGCCTGACGGTCGGCGAGGTGGTCGACGGAGAGCCGCTTGAGCGCCGCCATGATGCGGTCCTTCTCATCCGACCCGCGCAGGAAGCGGTCCAGCCCGAACGCCTTCCGGTAGAGGCCCATCGCCACGACTTCCCGCACCGTCACGGGGAAGTTCCAGTCGATGTCCTCCGCCTGCGGCATGTAGCCGATCTGACGTCGCGCATCCCGTGGCGCCCCCCCGAGGACGCACACGTCGCCCTCCCAGGGCTCGATCAAGCCGACCAGCGTCTTGATCAGCGTGCTCTTGCCCGAGCCGTTCGGCCCCAGCAATCCCATTACCTTGCCCTGCGGCAGCGAGAACGACACGTCCTCGATTGCCCGGTGCCCCCGGTAGCCCGTCGTCAGGCTCTTGACCTCGATGGCGGGAACCACCTCGCGCTACTCCGCGATGCCGTTGGCGATGGCACGAAGGAACTCAACATAGGTTGGGTACTCCTCAGCCAGGGCCCCGGAAGGAATCGTGCGGACGGTCGTGCCCGTGTCGCGGGCGATCTGCTCGATCACACGCGCACTGAACTGCGGTTCGCTGAAGATATAGGGTATCCCCAGTTCCTCGATACTCTCCACCAGCTCCGAGATTGCCGATGCGCTCGGCTCCTCTTCCGGACCTTCCACCACGAAGCCCAGGATCGTCAGCCCGTAGCGGTCCGCGAAGTAGCCGTAGGCGTCGTGGAAGGTGACCAGGTAGCGGCGCTCCTCGGGGAGTCCGGCAAGCTGTTCGCGGATCTCGTCGTCGAGCTCCCGCAGCTCCGCGATGTAGGCGTCCGCCCGCTCGCGATAGTAGTCCGCTCCATCCGGGTCGAGGCGTGACAGCTCGTCCCGGATTGCCTCGACGGCCTCGATCGTGAGGTCGATGTCCATCCAGAAGTGCGGGTCGAATTCGCCATGGGCGTGCCCATGGTGGCCGTGCTCGTCCTCGTGCTCGTCCTCGTGCTCGTCCTCGTGCTCGTCCTCGTGTTCGTGCTCGTCTTCGTGCTCGTGCTCGTCCTCGTGCTCGTCCTCGTGTTCGTGCTCGTCTTCGTGCTCGTGCTCGTCCTCGTGCTCGTCCTCGTGTTCGTGCTCGTCTTCGTGCTCGTGCTCGTCCTCGTGCTCGTCCTCGTGTTCGTGCTCGTCTTCGTGCTCGTGCTCGTCTTCGTGCTCGTGCTCGTCTTCGTGCTCGTCTTCGTGCTCGTGCTCGTCTTCGTGCTCGTGCTCGTCTTCGTGCTCGTCTTCGTGCTCGTGCTCGTCTTCGTGCTCGTGCTCGTCTTCGTGCTCGTCTTCGTGCTCGTGCTCGTCTTCGTGCTCGTGCTCGTCTTCGTGCTCGTGCTCGTCTTCGTGTTCGTGCTCGTCTTCGTGCTCGTCTTCGTGCTCGTGCTCGTCTTCGTGCCCGTGCTCGTCTTCGTGCGCCAGACCCTCAGGGAAGGGGCGCAGGTCCATGTCGTGCGTCAGCTCCAGCACGGAGCCCTCGGCGCTGTCCGCCAGGTCCTCTTCGATTACGCTCAGCTCCGCACCCACGATCACGACCAGGTCCGCCTCGGTTGCCTTGCGGATGTCACTGGGTGCAAGCGCGAACGTGTGCACGTCCGCCCCTGCGGGGACGATGCTCTCAACGGAGACTCGGTCGCCTCCCACCTGCTCAACGAGGTCCTTGACGATGGTCGTCGAGGTCACGGCCGAGAGGGTTGCGCCCTCGCCTTCTCCCCCCTCGTCATCCCCGCAGGCGACGGCAATGAACGCCGCTCCCACGAGCAGTCCGGCGAGTGCGAGGCGAAGCCCCTTCAGAAACGGCAATTCCATCGGTTTCTCCCTCTTGAGCCAGGGTCGCATTGCGACCCCGTATCATTGGATCAGTGATATGTAGTGTCAAGAAAAAACCAAGCGCGAGCAGCAATCTTTCACCGCGTTCGTTGACACGCTCTCTCGGCCATCCCTACGATCGGCGCCGTGACCAGCATCCCCACCGGCCGCCTCGAGGACACGGGCTATCGCCTGACCGCTCCCAGGCGCGCCGTCATCGACGCCCTCGCGCGCACCGACCGCCCCTTCACCATTGAGGAGCTGAGCGAACAACTCCCCAACATCGGGCGGGCGACCGTCTTTCGCACCATCAAGCTCCTCCACGAGCTTGATATCGTCTGCCGCGTTCCCCTCGAGGACGGCCGCATCCGCTACGAACGCTCCCACAGCGGCCGCCACCACCACCACCTGATCTGCAGCGAGTGCGGCTCGGTAACCGAGTTTGTCGACCCTGCCCTCGACGAAGCCATCGAGCAGAACGCGGAGAATGCCCGCTTCGAACTCGATAGCCATAACGCCGAGCTCTACGGCCGCTGCGCGACCTGCCGGCGCCTCCCCTGACTCTCTCACCCTCGATCCGGTCCCCCTGCTACCATCCCGCGATGCTTGGCCCCTACCGCGTGCTCGATCTCTCCGACGAGCGTGGCCTGCTCTGTGGCTACATCCTCGCGGACCTTGGCGCCGAGGTGATCCTGGTCGAGCCCCCCGGCGGCTCGCCTGCCCGCAAGGCCCCACCTCTCCTCGACGGCGCCCCCGAGGGTGAACAATCGCTCTACTGGGCCGCCTACGCCCGCAACCGGCGCAGCATGGAGCTCGACCTCGACTCCCCCGAAGGCCAGGCGGAGCTGCGCCGCCTTGCCGCCTCTGCCGATGTCCTGATCGAATCCGACGCCCCGGGCGCAATGGCCGGTCGCGGGCTCGGCTACGACGACCTCGCCGGGGTCAATCCGGGGCTCGTCTACGTGTCCATCACCCCGTTCGGCCAGGATGGCCCGAAGGCGAACTACCTCGCGACGGACCTCGTCGTCGCCGCCGCTTCGGGAACCATGCACATCGCCGGCTATCCCGATGCCGCACCCGTCCGCGTCACCGCTCCCCAGGCCTGGCACCACGGGTCCGGCGAGGCCGCCGGCGCGGCCCTCATCGCCCTCGCCGAACGGGCCCAATCCGGTCGCGGCCAGCACGTGGATGTCTCCGCCCAGCAGGCGTTGAACCTCGGGGCCTTCGGCCAGCTCGTGAATGTCACCGCCGGCGCGCCCGAGACGGTGCGCGTGGCCGGCGGCGCCATCGTCGGGCCGGTCACCCTCAGGCTGATCTGGGAGGCGAAGGACGGCTACGTCTCCCTTACCTTCTTCTTCGGCAGTGCTGTCGGGCCCTTCACGCGGCGCCTTATGGAGTGGGTCTGCGAAGAGGGCGGCTGCGACGAAGCGACCCGCGATAAGGACTGGATCGCCTACGCGGCGCTGCTGCAGCAGGGGAAGGAGCCCTACTCGGAGTTCGAGCGCATCATCGGCGTCGTCGAAGCGTTCCTCCGGACGAAGACCAAGGCCGAGCTGATGATGGAGGCCCAGAGCCGCCGGCTGCTCATCCTGCCCGTCGCGACCGTGCCCGAGGTGCTCGAGAACCCCCAGCTGGAGGCGCGCGGCTACTGGCGCCCTCTACCCGTGGCTGGTCGCGAGGCGCGCCACCCCGGTTCCTCGGTCCGCCTCTCCGCCTGGTCCCGTCCCGACGATCGGCCCGCCCCGCGTTCCGGCGCCCACACCGCGGAAGTGCTCGCAGAGCCCGTCCGCCCCGTGCCTCCCGCGCCTGCCGATCCACCCCCGACCACCCTCCCCCTTGAGGGGCTGAAGATCCTCGACTTCATGTGGGTGATGGCAGGTCCCGCCGCCACCCGCGTGCTCGCCGACTACGGCGCCACCGTCATCCGCGTGGAGACGCCGTCGCGTCCCGGCGCCGGACGCAGCATGGCGCCCTTCCGTGGCGGGCAATTCGCCCCCCAAAACTCGCTCTTCTTCGACAACATGAACGCGGGCAAACTCGGCCTCGCCCTCAACCTTGGCTGCGAAGAGGGCCGCCAGATTGCCCGCGACCTCGTGAAGTGGGCCGATATCGTCGCGGAGTCCTTCGCCCCCAGGGCCTTCCGCGGTTGGGGCCTCGATTACGACTCCCTGCGCCAGATCAAACCCGACCTGATCATGGTGAGCAGCTGTCTCTTCGGGCAGGACGGCCCCCTCTCCGATGTTTCCGGCTTCGGCACGATGGGCGCTGCCGTCTCCACCTTCATCGACCTCACCGGCTACCCCGACCGCTCCCCCGCCGGGCCCTTCAGCGCCTACACCGACACCATCGCTCCACGCTTCCTCCTCGCGGGCCTCCTCGCCGCCCTCGATCACCGGCGCCGCACGGGTGAGGGCCAGTACATCGACCACTCCCAGGTCGAGAGTTCCGTCCAGTTCGTCAGCCCCTACCTGCTCGACTACCAGCTGAACGGCCGTGCTCTGACCCGGATGGGCAACCGCGATCCCGACATGGCCCCCCACGGCGTCTACCCGTCCCGTGGCGACGACGACTGGGTCGCGATCGCCGTCCGCGACGACGCGGACTGGCTGCGCCTCTGCGCCGTCACCGGGCGCCCCGACCTCGCCGGCGATGGTCGCCTGGCGACGCTCGCCGGACGCCTTGCCGCGCAAGACGAGCTCGATGGCGCCATCTCCGCCTGGACGGCAGAGCGCCTTCCCGCCGAGGCCGAGGCCACCCTTCAGGCCGGGGGCGTCCCCGCCCACGCCGTCATCCGCGCCAGCAACGCTGTCGACGACCCGCAGCTCACCCACCGCGGCCACATCGTTCGCGTCTCCCACTCCCTTCATGGCGAGTCGGTCGTCGAGGGCTCCCGCTTCCGCCTCTCCCGCACCCCCGCTCGCATCGGCCAGCCGCCGGCCGTCGGCGAGCACACCGAGCAGATCCTCAAGGAGATTCTCGGCTACGACGACGAGCACATCGCCGACCTCGCCGCTGCGGGCGCCTTCGACTAGAACAGCAGACGTTCGCCCCTCTCCCGGCCCGCCGCTACGCTAGCTCCATGGCTCGCCGCCGGCGCCGCAGGCAGGAGATCCCCGAGGAAGACCGCTTCCACACCGTCCGCATCGAGCGGATCGTCGCGGGTGGCCGGGGACTCGCCCGCCTCCCGGACGGCAAGGCGCTCATGGCCGCCTTTGCCGCGCCGGGAGAGCTCGTCGAGGTCGAGGTCGAGCGCATCCACAAGGACTACGTCGAAGGCGTCGTCACCAACGTGCTCGAGCCCTCCCGCAGCCGCGTGGAGCCGGAGTGTCGACTCTTCGGCGACTGTGGCGGCTGCCAGCTCCAGCACCTCGAGTACCCCGCCCAGCTCGCGGCCAAGGAGGGCGTCGTGCGCGAACAGCTCGCCCGCATCGGCGGCCTCCCCGATGTCACCGTGAATCCCGTCGTTGGCGCCGACGACCCCTGGGGTTACCGCAACCACATGCGCTTCTCCGCCGGCCGGAAGTTCGGTGACGCGGGCTTCATCCACCGGCGCGGACGGGGCCTGCTCAAGGTCACGAAGTGCCCCATCGCCGACCCCTGGGTGAACGCCGTCCTCCCGCGCCTCCAGGGGCACGCGCGGGGCCTCCACCAGATCCAGCTCCGGCGCAACGCCGCCACCGGCAGCACCCTGGTTACCCCCGCCCTGGAAGTGCTTCCCGACGAGAGCGGCCAGGAGCACTACGTCGAGGAGCTCGCCGGGCGCCGCTTCCGCGTGAGCGCGTCCTCGTTCTTCCAGGTCAACAGCGCCCAGGCCGAGAAACTCGTGCAGCTCGTCGCCTCCGAGCTTCCGAAACAGGGTCGCCTGCTCATCGATGCCTATGCGGGCGTCGGCACCTTCGCGGCCATCTTCGCCGGGCGCTTCGAGCGCATCATCGCCATCGAGGAGTCGCCCTCCGCCCTCCGCGACGCCGAGGTCAACCTCGACGGCATCGAGAATGTCGAGTTCCGGCGCGCCAAGGTGGAGGAGCTTCTGCCGGAACTCGCCGAGGAGCCCGACGTCGTCCTCCTCGACCCGCCCCGGGTTGGCTGCGCCCCGGAGGTGTTGGAAGCCCTCGTCGGGTTCGCGCCTCCCACCATCGTCTACGTCTCCTGCAACCCCACCACCCTCGCCCGCGACCTGCGACGCCTCACTGATGCGGGCTACCGGCTCGAGGGCGTCACCCCCATCGACATGTTCCCGCAGACCGCCCATATCGAGTGCGTCTCCCGCCTGACGCGGCCCGCTGGCTAGCGTGGCCGGTCCCGTCGTCCTCGCCTCCGCCTCGCCCCGCCGCCGCGAGCTGCTGCAGGCGCTCCTCGACGAGGCTACCGTCGAGCCCGCGGATATCGACGAGCGCACCACCGATGACCCCCGCGCCGATGCTCGGCGCCTCGCCCGCGAGAAGGCCTCCGCCGTCGCCCGCCGCCATCCCGGAGCCGTCGTCATCGGCGCCGACACCATCGTTCACGATGGCGAGCGCGCCTACGGCAAGCCCGGGGCCGCTGAGACCGCGACGGCCATGCTGCGGGCGTTGCGCGGCAAGACGCACCTTGTCGTGACCGGCATCGCTGTCGTCTCCGCCAGCGGCGCCGCGAGCGAGGTCAGCGCCTCCAGGGTCACGCTCGCTGACCTCGACGACGAAACGATCGCCACCTACGTCGCCAGCGGGCGTCCCCTCGACAAGGCCGGCGCCTACGCTATCCAGGACGAGGACGTGCCCACCGTGACCGCGCTGGATGGGTGCTACTGCTCGGTCATGGGGCTGCCGCTCTGGCGCCTGCGCGCGCTGCTCGCGACCGCAGGCGTCGTGGCGGGCGAACCCCACCACGCCTTGCCCCGCTGCGAGGGTTGCCCCGAGCGCTAGCTCCGCGTCCCCTGTGGCAGCGCCCGGGCAGCGGCTGCCGCCGCCCGCTCGAAGCTCGCGAACACGGGGATGCGCCGCTCCGCGAACTTCAACCGCACCTCCGCCACGAACGCCTCCTCGTGCGCGGGGTGCATCACCATCAGGAACGGCTTCGCCGAGCGCTCGATGTGACTCGCCAGCGTGTCGACCAGGTCCTCGACGCGCTCGGGGTGGTCCTTCCACTGCCGCGCTCCGAACATCGCCGACTGCTCCATCACGAGCGCATCGACGCTCTCGTCGGCGTCGAGGATGCCGAGGATGCGCTCCAGCGTCTCCCGCTTCCCCTGAACCGTGCCGGCCATGTCGAGCGGGTTCTGGAAGCTCCCACCGATGATGTTGAAGAAGCTCGATAGCTCCTCGTAGGACCCCTCGCTCAGCCGCCCCACTTCGAACCCCTGCCCCACGAACGCGTCCGTAATGGAGACGGACTGCCCGCCGGTCATCGCCATCAACGCCATGCGTTTCCCCGTCGAGGGCTTGGCGTCGAGCAGCACCTTCACGGCGTCGACCGTCTCGTCGAGGCTGTTCGTCGAAATCGCCCCGCACTGCCGCATGATTCCCTGCCAGACCGCGTGTGGCGAGGCCAGCGAGCCCGTGTGCGACATGGTCGCCCGCGCCCCCGCGTCCGTCTGGCCGCCCTTCCACACCACCACCGGCTTGCGCGCGGTCGCCGCCCGCAGCGCCTGCACGAAACGAGGACCGTCCTTCACGCCCTCGACATACATCGCGATGACGTCCGTCTCCGGATCCTCCGTCAGGTATTCGAGGTAGTCGCTGATGTCGAGCACGATCGCGTTGCCGAAGCTGGCGCAACGGCTCAGGTGCATCCCGTTCGCGCCCATCACCAGGCTGAACATGATGCTGTGCGTCCCCGACTGGGAGACGAACCCGACCCGCCCGTCGTCGGCTACCGGCACGTCCGGGTTGAAGCGCACCCCCACGCGGGGCAGGTACAGCCCCATGCAGTTCGGCCCGACGACGTTGAAGTTCGCCTCGCGCGCCATCTCCGTGAGCTGCGCCTGCAGGCTCACCCCCAGCTCCTCGCCCGTCTCCGCGAAGCCCGAGGTGAAGAACGCCGCGCCACCCACCTTCGCCTCGATCAGGTCCTTCATCACGTACGGCGAGACGTGCCGGGGCACCGCCACGAGCGCATAGTCGACCGGCTCCGGGATGTCCGTGAGCGCGCGGAAGTTCTCGACCCCCAGCTCTTCGATGCCGGGAATCTCTTTCTCGTCGATCTGGACCGAGTAGAGGTTGCCTCCCCGGTCCTTGAAGGGCTGGTTATTCCGCAGCCACATGTAGTTCGGACCCTTGTCGCCGATGATGGCGACCGTCTTCGGGTTGAACATGCGGTCGAGCGGGTGTCCTGGTACCGACATCTCAGGCCTCCGCCAGCACGATGCGGGCGTCCACCGCGATTGCGCCTTCGGGTGAGGCGATGACCGGGTTCAGGTCGAGCTCCGCCACCTCCGGGTGCTCCGCCGCGAACACCGACACGCGGTCGAGCATCGCCTCGATCGCGCCGATGTCGACCGGTGGCTGCCCGCGGACGCCGTCGAGCACCTGCCGCCCCTGGATCTCGTCGATCATGTCGCGTGCATCGCCCTCGCCGAGGGGCGCCAGCCGGAAGGCCACGTCTCCCAGCACCTCCACCATGATTCCCCCCAGGCCGAACATCATCACCGGCCCGAACTGCGGGTCCGTCGCAACCCCGACGATCACTTCCACCCCGGGAGCTGCCATCTCCTGCACGGAAACGCCCTCGATCGCCGCCGAGGGCTGGGCCGCCTGCACGGACCGGATGATCTCGTCGTACGCCTGCGCGACCTCCTCGTGGCTCTCGAGCCCGAGCACCACGCCGCCCACGTCGCTCTTGTGCGCCACGTTCGGGGAGACGACCTTGAGCGCCACCGGATAGCCCATCGCCTCGGCCTGCGCCGCCGCCTCCTCGCGCGTCTGCGCCAGCGTGGTCGCCGTCACGGGAACGCCGGCGTCGCCCAGCGCCGCTTTCGCCTCCACCTCGGAGAGCAGGGTGCGGTTCTGGGTGCGTGCGCTGGCGATGGTCTCGGCGAAGGTCATGGGCGGTCCTCGGCGTGGAGTCGCCGGATTCTAGCGGCCCCTGTGCGTTCACGCCCGATGGATGAGGGAAACAGGGTTGGAGGCGCCGACCGGAATCGAACCGGTGATAAAGGTTTTGCAGACCTCTGCCTTACCACTTGGCCACGGCGCCGCGAGAAGAACTGGTGCCCAGGGTGAGATTTGAACTCACACGCCCCGAAGGGCACTGCCCCCTCAAGACAGCGTGTCTGCCGGTTCCACCACCTGGGCCCAGACCATCGATCGTAGGCAGCGAGCCAGCCTGCGGCAAGCGCATTGGCGGTAGCGCCACCCGATCTCAGGAAGAGGGTTTGGCAGGGGTGGCAGGACTCGAACCCGCGACACTCGGATTTGGAGGCCGATGCTCTACCAACTGAGCTACACCCCTGCGGCCCTGAGATCGTACCAAACACCCGCGACACGGGCCCCGACCGCCTCTCCCGGCGATCATTGTTCGTTGGCCGCCCCTCCCCAACACTCGTTCAATGACACGACATCTGCTTGACTCCGCCGACCTCACGCCTGCCGAGATCGGTTTCCTCCTGGAGACCGCCCTGGAGTTCAAGCGTCGTCCCCGTAAGCTCCTCGAAGGGAAGCATCTCGCCCTCCTCTTCGAGAAGCCTTCCCTGCGAACCCGGGTCAGCTTCCAGGTCGGGATGCACCACCTCGGTGGCGAGACCCTCTACCTCGCCCCCCAGGAAGTGGGGCTTGGCGAGCGTGAGGCCATCAAGGATGTCGCCCGTGTCCTCGCCCGCTACGTCGACATCGTCGCCGTGCGCACCTTCGGACAGGTCATCGTCGAGGAATACGCGCGCTTCTCCGACATCCCCGTGGTGAACGCCCTCACCGACGAGCAGCATCCCTGCCAGGCCCTCGCCGACCTCCTCACCCTGCGTGAGCGCTTCGGGGACCCGCGCGGCCACTCCCTCGCCTTCATCGGCGACGGCAACAACGTCTCCTCCAGCCTCATCGTGACCGCGGCCTCGCTTGGCATGGACGTGCGTCTCGCGACGCCCCAGGGCTACCGTCCGCCCGAGGCTTTGCTAGTCGAGACAGAGGTCCGCGCCGGCGAAACGGGCGGCTCGTTCCTGCTCACGGCGGACCCCGACGAGGCCGCCGCAGGCGCCGACGCGCTCTACACCGACACCTGGATCTCCATGGGCCAGGAGCGCGAGTCGGAGCGCCGCCGTATCGATTTCGTGGGGTACTGCCTCGATGAGGCGCTCGTGGCTCGCACCTCCCCCAACGCGCTCATCATGCACGACCTCCCCGCCCACCGTGGCGAGGAAATCACCGACGAGGTCATGGAGTCCCCCAACTCGATCATCTTCGACCAGGCGGAGAACCGCGTGTGGGCGCAGGCGGCCGTTGTGGCCTTCCTGCTCGGCCTCGTTGAGGCGCCTGCCGCCTGAACCTCTGGCCGTGGGCGCGTTCGCTATGATTGCCGGGGGAGGCCGGCGCGTACGCGCCGCGAGCGATGAACCATGGACTTCCAGGAGGCCCGCGAAGTCCTCAATCAGTTCGATTGGTCGGCCGCGATCGACGTCCTGCTCATCGCGGCCGCCATTTTTGCTGCCTTCCGGCTGCTGAGCCGCACGCGCGCCATCACCCTGCTGCGCGGCGCCGTGGGCCTCATCCTCGTCCTCGTCATCCTCGGCCTCGCGCTCGATCTGACCGCCGTCAACTGGATTCTGCAGAACGGCCTCGTCGCCCTCATCGTCGGCGCCGCCGTCATCTTCCAGCCCGAGATCCGGCGCGGCCTCGACCTGCTGGGCCGAACCGGTATCCAGGATCTCCTCGCCCACGACCCCACCGAGGACACCATCGATGCCGTCGCCGAGGCTGCCACGCGCATGGCCCGCGAGCGCCACGGCGCCCTCATCGTCTTCGAGCGCGAGACCGGTCTCCAGGATGTCGTCGAGACGGGCGTGCCGGTCGATGCGCGCGTCTCGTCCGAGCTGATCGAGGGCATTTTCTTCCCCAACTCGCCCCTGCACGACATGGCCACCGTCGTCCGCGGCGCCCGTGTGGTTGCCGCCTCCTGCGAGCTTCCCCTGGCCGACGAGGTTCGGGGGTTCGGCGTGCGCAGGCTCGGGACACGTCACCGCGCTGCCGTCGGGATCACGGAGCAGACCGACGCCCTCACCGTCATCGTCTCCGAGGAGACCGGCGAGATCAGCGTGGCCCAGAGTGGCCGGCTCGATCGGGTTGCTCGGGGAACGCTCCTCGCCCAGGAGCTTCACCGGCGCATGGAGCGCCATCCCGACGGCGACAACGGCGAGCCCGCTGGCCTAGAGCGCGTGACGAATGAATGACCTCTGGGTACGCCTGCGCCCGCTCCTGCTGACCGCGCGCACCCTTGCGAGAGCCACGGTCCTGTCCCTCGTTCACAACTGGCCGCTCACCCTCTTCAGCCTCGTGCTCTCTTTCGCCATCTGGTTCCTGGTGGAGGATGTCGAGAATCCGCGCATCGAGGCCACCGTCCCCGCTGAGGAGCAGGCCGCCATCCCCGTCGAGGTGGTCAACGTGCCGAGCGGCCTCATCGTGGGCGAAGTTGAACCCATCCGCGTCTTCGTCGAGGCCCGTGAGGAAGACATCGACGAGCTGCGCGCGGCCGACTTCAACGCCGTGGTGGATGCCTCGCAGGTCGGGGCCGGGGACGTCCGCAGTCTCCCCGTCACCGTCACCACGGAGCGCCGCGAAGTGCGCGTCATCCGCCCGGAACCGCGAACCGTCGAGGTCTCCGTGGTCGCGACCGTCAGCAGGGAACTCCCCGTCACGGTCGTCATCACCGGGGAGCTCCCCTCGGGCTTCCGTCAGGGTCTGGAGGCGGTCGATCCTCCCTTCGTCGAGATCACGGGCAGGGAAGAGCTCGTGGACTCCGTCGACGAGATCCAGGCGACCGTTTCGATCGCCAGCCTGCAGAACACACAGACCTTCAATGTCGAGCTCGTTCCGCGAACGAGCGATGGCTCCCGCGTTACCGTCACGCTCTCCCGGAATCGTGCGCGGGTCACCGTCCCCGTCGAGGAGGCGCTGCTGACGCGCCAGATAGCCGTCCTCGGGGGGGCGACCGGCGCCCCCGCGCGCGGCTACACCGTAACCGATGTTGCGGTCAGCCCCTCCCCCATCGAAGTCACGGGTCCACGCGACATCGTCGAGAGCCTCTCCGCCTTCGTCGTCGAAGACGCCGATGTCAGCGGCGCCATCGCCGAGGTCATCGAGAGCCGCGAGCTCGAACTTCCGCCGGGTGTGTCCGCTAACGTGGACACGGTCTTCATCACGGTCACCATCGACCCACAGATAGGATCGCGCGTGTTGCGCGTCGTCCCTGTCTTCAGCGATACCCCTCAGGGGCTGGAGCTGGCGGCAGGCGTGTACTTCGTGGAGGTCCGCCTCGCCGGCCTCGAGCCCGACCTCGCCCGCCTCGGCCTGGACGACGTGACCGCCAGCGTCTCCCTCGCCGGAGCTCCCCCCAGGTTCTCCCGCCACCAGCCCGAGGTCTCCGTTCCCGAGGGCATCGAGGTCGTGTCCGTCGCGCCCCTCTGGGTCCAGCTGGTCGCCCCTCCCGAGGAAGAATCCCAAGAGGAGGAGGCCGCCACCGACGAGGAGGGCGAGTCGGACGAGACTGCAGAAGAGGATGAGGCCGGGCAGTGATCGCCTCGGGTCATCTCCCCCGCGTGGCCATCGTGGGCCGCCCCAACGTGGGCAAGTCGTCTCTCTTCAACCGCATCGTGGGCGAACGGCTCGCCATCATCGAGGACGAGCCCGGCACCACCCGCGACCGCCTTGAGGCCGAGGTCGAGTGGCGCGACCGGCCCTTCCTTCTCCTCGATACCGGTGGTTTCCAGGTCGAGGACGAGGGCGACTACACCGACCTCATCCGCGCCCAGATCAACGCTGCCATCGCCGAGGCCACGCTGGTCCTCTTCTGTGTCGATTCCCGCGACGGCCTCACCGCCAGCGACTACGACGTGGCCGACGCCGTGAGGCGCGGCGAGACCCCCGCCATCCTCGTCGCCACAAAGGCCGACAACGAGTCGCGCGAGATCGTCGCCGCCGCCGAAGCGGGGGCGCTCGGCTTCGGTCTGCCGCTCCCCGTCTCCGCCCTCCACGACCTGAACGTCGGCCTCCTCCTCGATGCGGTCGTCGAGCGCCTCCCCGAGACCCCGCCCCTCGTCGAGCAGGACCGGGTCCGCGTCGCCATTGTCGGACGACCCAACGTCGGCAAGTCAACCCTCGTAAACGCCCTCATCGGCGAGGAGCGCGTCATCGTCAGCGACGTTGCCGGCACGACGCGCGACGCCATCGACACCGACCTGGACGCCCCCGAGGGCGCATTCACGCTGATCGACACCGCCGGCATCCGGCGGCCCGGCAAGCGCGGCCAGGGCGTCGAGCGCCACGCCGTCCTCCGCGCCACCGCCGCCCTCGCCCGCTGCGACGTCGCCATCGTCCTTGTCGACGGCGCCCAGGGGGTCACCTCGCAGGACACGCACATCGCCGGCCTCGCCCAGGAGGCCTCCACCGGCATTGTGGTGGCGGTGAACAAGACCGACCTCTGGGAGAGTCCCGAGGAGGACCGCGCCCGCCTTCTCGCCGCCATGCGCGAGCGTTTCCGCTTCCTGCCCTGGGCGATGTTCACGTTCGTCTCGGCCGAGGAAGCCGCCGGCCTCCCCGACCTGCTCCGCCTGGCCGCCGAGGCCCGCGAGGCGCGCCGCCGCCGCATCCCCACGGGCGAGCTGAACGGCATCTTCCGCCGCGCCCTCCGCGACCATGCTCCGCCGGTCGTTCACAGCAAGCGCCTCAAGATTCGCTTTGCCACCCAGCCATCGGTCGACCCGCCCACCTTCGTCGTGTTCGTCAACGACCCCAAGCTGATTCACTTCAGCTACCGCCGCTACCTCGAGCGCTGCCTGCGCGAGGCGCACGACTTCGAGGGCACTGCCATCCGGTTCGCCTTCCGTGGCTCGAACGAGGAAGATGAGCCGGAATGATCGGCGAGTACATCGGCAACATCGCGATCGGCTACGTCCTCGGCTCGATCCCGACCGGACTGCTCCTCGGCTACCTCTGGCTGCGCAAGGACATCCGCGAGTTCGGCAGCGGCAAGACCGGCATGACCAACATCCTGCGCACCGCCGGCCCCATCCCCGCCGCCCTCGGCCTCTTCGTCGACGTGGGCAAGGGCGCCGCGCCGGTCGTCATCGGCCGCTTCCTCTTCGATGACGTTGGCGTTGCCATGGCGGGTGGCGGAGCTGCGGTGGTCGGCCACGTCTGGCCGGTCTTCGCGGGTTTCCGCGGTGGCCGCGGTGTCGCGACCGCCCTCGGGACCCTCCTCGCCATCACCCCCCTCCTCGCGCTCGCCATGCTCGGCGCGGGTGTCATTGCCGTCGGCATCACGCGCATGGCCTCCGTCATGTCGCTAGTGGGAGGGATTGCAGCGGTAGGAATCACGGGCGGACTCGCCCTCGCCGGTGACCTCGACCCCATCGTCGCCTGGTACGCCCTCGGCATGGTCGCGTTCCTCTACTACATGCACATCCCGAACATCCGCCGCCTGATCGCGGGCACTGAACCGAAGCTCGGGCAGGGTGGCGACACGGCTGCGAGCGGCTGAGCCGTGCCCTCCTTCACCGTTGCCGGCGCGACCTCCTGGGGCGTGACCCTCGCGGGCTTTCTGGCCCAGGGCGGCGCCGAGGTGACCATCCTCGTCCGCACCCCCGACGAAGCCGCCACGGTCGATCGTGACCGCGGGCTCGCGCGCCTGCCCGGCTTCGAGCTGCCTGCCACTGTGCAGATATCCCCCATCGAGGCCGCCCCCGCCGCCGATGGGATCGTCGTTGCCGCCCCGGCCCAGTCCTTCCGCGCCACGGCGCAACACCCCGCCCTCTCCCGCGACGTTCCGGTGCTGACCGCAGCCAAGGGCATCGAGCACGGCTCCCTCATGCGAATGAGCGAAGTGCTTGCCGCCTGTGGCTGGCCCGCCGAGCGCATCTCCGCCCTCTCCGGCCCCAACCTCGCCCGCGAGATCGTCGCGGGCCTCCCCGCCGCCTCCACCGTCGCCTCCGCCGGCGAGGCGGAGGCGGAGATGTGGCAGCGCGCTCTCAGTACCTCCCGCTTCCGCGTCTACCGTTCCCCCGACCTCGTCGGCGTCGAGCTGGGCGGGGCCCTCAAGAACGTCGTCGCGATCGCGGCGGGCGTGGGGGCGGGACTTGGCCTCGGCGCGAACGCCCTCGCGTCCCTCACCACCCGCGGACTCGCCGAGATCACCCGCCTCGCCGTTGCCGAAGGCGCCTCAGCGACGACCCTCCTCGGCCTCGCCGGCGTCGGTGACCTCATGGCGACCTGCTACTCCCCGCTCAGCCGCAACCACCGCTTCGGCGAGCGCCTCGCCGCGGGGGACGCGCCCGAACAGGCGATGGCGGCTGCCGGCGGCGTTGTCGAGGGGGCCGCTACCGCCCCGGTTGCCCTCGCACTGGCCGCGCGCCACGGTCTTGATATGCCCATCGCCGAACAGGTCAACGCCGTCATCTCCGGCGAGCGCTCCGTCACCGATGCCCTGGAGGCGCTTCTTTCCCGCGACCTTCGCGCCGAGGGGTGAACCGCTGTGTACCATCAGAGGCATGACCAGCTCCTCGACGCCGCTCGCCGAGCTCAACGAGGCGCTCGAACGGCTCGCTGGTGGCGCTGACCTTCTCCCCTCCGAGCTCCCCGTCCTCTCCGACCTCGACCGCGAGCAGGTCAAGGCGCTTGAGGACGCCTGGCCTCGCATCCCCGACGACACCCGCGTCCGGGTCATCACCGAGGCGGTGCGCCTCTCCGACGAGAGCGTCGAAGTCGAGTTTTCCCGATTCGCGGGCGTGGCCATCGCCGACCCGCTGGCCGAAGTGCGCGGCGCTGCCGTCGAAGCCCTGCGCGAGTCCACCCATCGCACCACCGCCCGCCTCCTGACGTCCGTCCTCCGAGATGACGACGACGAGGAGGTAGCGGCCGACGCTGCCGACATCCTCGGCGAGTTCGTGATGCGCCTGGAGTTGGGCCACTTCCCCGAGCGGGAGGGCGAGGCCGTTGTCGAGAGCCTTCGCGCCGCGGCGTCGGACCCGGCTCGCGCCCCTGCCGTTCGCGCCAGCGCTCTTGAGTCGCTGGCCCCCCGCACGCTCCCCTGGATCGACGGCCTCGTCCTTGAGGCCTACTACGGCGACGATGAGACGGTGCGGCTCGCCGCCGTGCGCGCCATGGGGCTCTCCGCCCGCGAGGACTGGCTCGAATACGTGCTCGAGCAGTTCGAATCTGGCGATCCCGAGTTCCGCCGCGAGGCCGTTATCGCCGCCGGCGAGATCGACTCCGAAGACGCCGTTGACCGCCTCGCCGACCTCTTCCTCGATGCCGAGGAGGAGGTGGCGAGGGCGGCCATCGAGGCGACCGGGGAGATCGGCGGCGAGGTCGCCCTCGAGTACCTGCGCGAGTTCGCCGAGGAAGCGCCCGAGGGCTGGGAAGAGGTCATTGCCGAGGCCATCGAGGCGGCCTCCGCGGTCCAGCGCGACTACGCGGAGTTCGAAGAGTGAGCACGCGCGCCGCCCGCCGTCTGCCCGTCATTGACTCCGTTTCCGCGGGGGGCGTCGTCTGGCGCCGGGATGCCGGAGGGGGTATCGAGGTCGTCATCGGCTACCAGGCGAGGGATCGGCGCTGGGGCATCCCCAAGGGCACCCCCAACAAGGGCGAGACCCTCGAGGCCACCGCCCTCCGCGAGGTTGCCGAGGAGACCGGCCTCGAAGTGGTCCTCGGCGAGAAGGTGGGCGTCATCGACTACTGGTTCTCGCAGGACGGACGCCGCTACCACAAGCACGTCCACCACTGGCTCATGACGGTCAGCGGTGGCGACTTCGCCCATCGCGACCACGAGTACGACGACGTCGTCTGGGTCTCGGCCGGCGAGGCGCTCAGCCAGATCACCTTCGCAACCGAGCGCACCATCCTCGAGAAGGCGCTGGCGGTGCTGGAGGTGGACGTGTGAGCGAGACGAAGCCGGTCGTCGTTGTGGCCGAGACGCCTCGCCTCCGCATTCGCGAGAAGCGCATTGAGGATGCCCCTGCAGAGTACGCCTGGCGCCGTGACCCCGAGGTCGCCCGCTACGACGCAACCCCGCCCCTCATCCTCTCCTACCGCGAGTACGTCCAGCAGTTCGAACGCGACCTGCGTTTCTCGAACCCGGCCCGGCACGCCTACGCCATCGAGACGGTCGAGGGCGAGCACATCGGGGCGCTCATGTACTACAACGCCGACCACGTTTCCGGCACGGCCGAGTACGGCATCTCCATAGGCCCCGCCGAGAGCCGCGGCGCCGGGCTCGGCACCGAGGCCACGATCGCCTTTCTTCGCTTCGCCTGGAAGTCGCTGCCGCTTCGGCGCATCTACCTCCACACGCTCGAGTGGAACGAACGCGCCCGCCGCTCCTTCGAGCGCGCCGGCTTTCAGCAGACCAAGGTGGTGCTGCGCCGCAACGAGCGCTACCTCTACATGGAGGCCAGGCGCGAATGGTGGCTCCTCTGGGACAGCGAGGGGCGCTTTGCTGAGTATGCCGGGGCGGCCCCACAGGCCCGCGAGGCGACGAACCCCGAGGGCTAGCCGCCCTCCTGGCCGGTGTGCGCCTCCAGGATCGCGTTCGCGATCAGGCGGGCGTGCGGGTACGGCTTCCAGCCCTCCGGCGTGTTGTAGTAGCGCGTCCCGATCTGCACCTCTTCCGGCGGACGGTTCCCGTACTCCACGTCGATACCCTCGACGCGGATGCTCGGCGTGCCCAGGAAACGCTTCGTGGTCGCGTCTTCCTGGCTCAGCACCTCCGTGTACGTGACCTCGACCGTGACGCCCGTCGCCTCGATGGCGAGACGCAGGTTCTCCTCGGCCTCGTCACCCGGCGACTGCCCGCGTGCGTGCAGAACCTCAACCCGAATCGCTGCTGCTGTCAGAGCGTTCCTCCCCGGGCTCCCGTTGCCGGGCAAGGCGTTCGGCCAGCGACGCCTCCGCTCCCAGCGAGCCCGCGTGATAGTACCGCGTCTCGCCCAGTTCTTCGGGTAGATAACGCTCGCCCTCCGCGTAGTGGTCGGGTTCGTCGTGCGCGTACCGATAGCCGGAGCCGTAGCCCATCTCCCGCATCAGCCCCGTCGCCGCGTTGCGGAGGTGCAGGGGAACGGGCAGGTGTGAGGTGCGCCGTGCGTCCTCGCTGGCCCGCGCGTACGCCGTCAGCGCCGAGTTGCTCTTGGGCGCCAGCGCCAGGTAGAGCGCACACTCCGCCATCGGCAGGAACCCCTCCGGCATGCCGATGAAGTGGACCGCCTGCTGGCAGGAGGTCGCCACGCCCAGCGCCTGCGGGTCCGCCAGCCCGATGTCCTCCGCCGCCAGGATCACCATGCGCCGCACGATGAACAGCGGGTCCTCCCCCGCCTCCACCATCCGCGCCAGCCAGTAGACCGCCGCGTCCGGGTCCGATCCCCGCACCGACTTGATGAACGCCGAGATGGCGTCGTAGTGGTAGTCACCTTCCTTGTCGTAATACGGGCGGCGCTCCTGCAGCGCTCGGCGCACGTCTCCCGGCCCGATGCGCTCGCGGCCGTCGCGTCGCGCCGAGTCCGCCGCGATCTCCAGGGCGCTCAGCGCCGCCCGAGCGTCGCCATGCGCGCCCTCGACAAGCGCCTCCCGCGCCTCCTCCTCGATTGCGAGCCCCAGCGATCCCAGTCCCCGCTCCCCATCCCCCAGCGCGCGCTCGACGATGTGCGCGAGGTCGACCTCTGCCAGCGCCTCCAGCCGCACCACCCGCACCCGGCTCAGCAGCGGCGCGACCACCTCGAACGACGGGTTCTCCGTCGTCGCCCCGATCAGCGTGACGGTGCCGTTCTCTACATAAGGGAGGATGACGTCCTGCTGGGCCTTGTTGAACCGGTGGATCTCGTCGATGAAGAGCACGGTGCGAACGCCCGCGTCCCGGCGCTGCTGCGCCTCCCCGATGACCCGGCGCAGCTCCGCCACGCCCGAGGCGACCGCCGACAGTGCCACGAACTCGCCCTCGGTGTCGCTCGCCAGGATGCGCGCCAGCGTCGTCTTCCCGCACCCCGGCGGCCCCCAGAGGATGATCGACGGCAGCGTCGCGCCCGTCGCCACTCGTCCCAGCAGCGCGTCCGGACCCACCGCCGGCTGCTGCCCGACGAATTCGTCGAGCGTGCGCGGCCGCATCCGCGCCGCCAGTGGCGCGTCGGGCCGCTCGCCCGCGGAGAAGCCCAGCGACGCTTGCAGTCCTCGCGCGTCCCGTTGGCGCGGCATCGTCAGCCTGCCAGCACGGCGATGGTCACGCCGTCGCCGCCTTCCTGTGGCGGCGCCGTCTCGTAGCGACGCACCAGCGGGTGCCGAGCGAGCGCCTCGCGGATGGCCGCGCGCAACGCCCCCGTGCCCTTCCCGTGGATGATTCGGATGGAAGGCAGCCCCGCCCGAAACGCGTCGTCGAGGTGCCCCTCGAAATTGAGCACGGCTTCCTCCGCCCGCTGACCCCGCAGGTCGAGCTCCGCCGCGACCGAAGTAGCAGGGGGCAGGTCCACCGCTGCTCTGACGGGCGGCGTGAGCTTCGGTTCCGTTCGCTCGATGCGGTCGACCGAGACCTTCATCCGCATCGACCCGAACCGCACCTCCACGCGCCCGTCCGCCCCCACCCCCGTGACCGCCTCCCCCTGCTGAGGGATGTCCCGTACGCGAACGATGTCGCCCGGCGAGACCGGGTCGAGCCAGGCCGTCGCCCGCTCCGTCGCCTGCTTCCCCGCCGCCTCGATCTCCGCGTCGAGCGCCTGCAGGCGCTCCGCCGCCTCCCGGTCCACGGTGCGCTCCCGCTCGCGGCGCTCAAGGCGCTCCAGTTCGCGCTGCGCCCGCGCGACCAGCGCCTCCCCTTCCCGTCGCGCCCGCCCCAGGATCGCCTCGCGCTCCGTCTCGATCGTGCGGTGCTGCTCCGCCAGCTGATGGCGCAGCTCTTCAGCTTCGCGCCGAGCCTCCTCCTCGCGACTGCGCGCTTCGGCGGCGCCCGCCCGCTCCCGGCGTGCCTCGTCCAGCAGCCCGTCCAGCTCCCGCGTCTCCGGCGCGACCCGCTCCTCCGCCCGCTCGAGCACACCCTCGTCGATGCCCAGCCGCCGCGCGATCGCGATCGCGTTCGACTGTCCCGGCAGCCCGATCGTGAGGTGGAACGTCGGGCTCAGTGTCTGCAGGTCGAACTCCACGGAGGCGTTTCGCAGGCGCGGCTCCTCCTGCGCGAACGTCTTCAGCTCGCCGTGGTGCGTTGTCGCGATGATCGTGCAGCCGCGGTCCAGCAGCGTTTCGAGGACGGCGCGCGAAAGCGCAGCGCCCTCCTCCGGATCGGTGCCTGCGCCCAGCTCGTCGAGCAGCACCAGCGTTCCGGGCGCTGCCGCTTCCAGGATCCCGCCCACCGTCCGCATGTGCGACGAGAACGTCGAGAGCGACTGCTCGATCGACTGCTCATCGCCGATGTCGGCGTGGATCGCTCCGTAGGTCACGAAGCGGCTGCCCTCGTCGCAGGGAACGGGCAGACCCGCCTGCGCCATCAGCGTGAGCAGCCCCACGGTCTTCAGCGCAACCGTCTTGCCGCCCGTGTTCGGACCGGTGATCAGCAGCCCCGGCGCCTCCTCGCTCAGGTCGAGGTCGAACGGGACGACGTCCCCCTTCAGCAACGGGTGGCGCGCCCGCACGAGCGACGTGTCGCCCCACTGGCCCAGCCAGGAGTCGTCGCCGTCCGCGCGCGGCAGGTCCGCGCTCAGCCGTTTCCCCAGCAGCACCTTCGCTCGCAACAGGTCGAGCTGGGCCATCGCCTCCAGCGTTGCCAGCGCCTCATCCTCGCGCTCTCCCACCATCGCCGAGAGCTGCAGGAGCACGCGGCGCTCCTCGCGCTCCTCGGCGAGTTGCAGCTCGCGCACCTCGTTGCCGGTCTCGACCACGCTCATCGGCTCAAGGAACACCGTCGCCCCGCTCGAGGACACGTCGTGGACGATGCCCGGAAGCTGCCCGCGGAAGTCCGCCTTTACGGGGATGACCATGCGCCCGTTCCGCTCGGTCAGCAGCTCCTCCTGCGCGACACCGCGCCGGACTGCGTCGCCCAGTGCGGCCCGCGCCCGCTGCTCGAGCCGTCCCTGCGCCACCCGGAGCTCCCGGCGAACCGCCGCCAGCTCCGGACTCGCATCGTCGGCGACCGCCCCCCGCGGCGTGATCGCACGCTGTACCTCGGCGATGAACAACCGGAAGTCCGCGATCGCTTCCGCGATGGTCGCGATGCGCGGCGTCTGCTCGGCAAGCCGTTCGGCGAGCTGCCGCGCCCGCCGGGCGGTGTCGAAGGCGCCCGCCGCCTCCTGCAGATCGGTGGGTTCGAGCGCTTGCCGGATCGTGGCGGCATGGACCAGCGGCCGCAGATCCCGCATGCCCCCGAGGGGCACGTCGAGGCCCATCTGGTCGATAGCCGTCATCTCTGCGGTCTCGGCCTGCAGCGCCAGCACGGTTTCGTGCTCGCGCTCCGGTTCGAGCGCAAGCGCCAGCTCCCGGCCCAGGCTGAAGGCGGTCTCACCCGCCAGCATCGCCCGCACCTTGTCGAACTCCAGCACGCGCAGGGTGTGGTCGTTCATGGCCTCAGCGTACGTCCTCGCCCACGGCGGGACCACAAACAGGGAAAGGACTGTGTGTTTCGGCGCTCATCTCAACCCGCTAAGCTGATTGACCCGGCATCTTGCGCAGAGAGGGTTGGATGCTCCAAAAGGTTCTGATCGCCAACCGCGGAGAGATCGCGTTGCGGATCGTGCGTGGACTGCACGATCTCGGGATCGCCTCGGTTGCAATCTACTCCGAGGTCGACCGCCTCTCCCGTCACGTTCGCTATGCGGACGAGGCCTACCTCGTCGGTCGCCCTGAAGCTGCCGACAGCTACCTCAACGGCGAACGCATCATCGACATTGCCGTCGCCTGCGGCGCCGACGCCATCCACCCTGGCTATGGCTTCCTCGCTGAGAACGCCGACTTCGCTGAGGCCTGCGAGGAGGCGGGCCTCACCTTCATCGGACCCTCCGCCGCAGCCATGCGGCTGCTTGGCGACAAGAATGCAGCGCGCTCCCTGGCCGCCAGCGTCGGCGTGCCGCTGGTGCCCGGAACCGATCCCATCGAGTCGCACGACGACGCCCTCGAGCTCGCGCGCGAGATCGGCTACCCGATCGCAATCAAGGCGGCGGCGGGCGGCGGCGGGCGCGGCATCCGCTTCGTGGAGCGGGAGGAAGACTTGCCCCGCGCCCTCGCCCTTGCCAGCCGCGAGGCCGAGGCGGCCTTCAGCGACGGAACGCTCTACCTGGAAAAGCAGATGCAGGGCGTGCGCCACATCGAGGTGCAGATCATCGCCGACACCTTCGGGAACGTGATTCCCCTGGGCGAGCGCGAGTGCTCCATCCAGCGCCGCCACCAGAAGATCATCGAGGAGACCCCGTCCGTCGTCGTCGGGCCCGAACTGCGCCGCGCCCTCAATCGCGCGGCCGTTCGCGTCGCCCGCGCCGCTGGCTACCGCAGCGCCGGCACCGTCGAGTTCCTCCTCACCGAGGATGAGCAGTACTACTTCCTTGAGGTGAACGCCCGCCTCCAGGTTGAGCACCCCGTGACCGAGATGACGACCGGGGTCGATATCGTGAAGGACCAGATCATCGTCGCCAGCGGCTTTGAGCTCCCCTACGACGAGAGCGACCTCATCATGCGCGGCTGGGCGATCGAGTGCCGCATCGTCGCCGAGGACCCCCAGAACGGCTTCCTGCCGTCGGTTGGGCGCATCGTCTTCTCCCGTGAGCCCGCCGGCCCCGGCATCCGCGTCGAGAGCTGCTTGCACGACGGGTTCGAGGTGACGCCGTACTACGACTCTCTCCTTGCCAAGGTGACCGCCTGGGGCACCGACCGCGAGGACGCTCGCACCCGCATGATCCGCGCCCTCCAGGAGTCCCGCGTCGTCGGCGTCGCCACCAACATCCCCTACCTCCTCGAGATCCTCGATCTGCCGGCCTTCGTCGAGGGGCGGCTCGACACCGACTTCCTCGATCGCCACCAGGTCGCGGGTCGCCACTCCGAGGAGCCCCTGCGCGAGGCGGCCGCCATTGCCGCCCTTCTCACGCTCTCCGGCGAGGGACGCTCCGTGGTTGCCGCCGCTGACGGGCGCAACCAGCGCCGGGCGCCCTCCGCCTGGAGACAGCAAGCGATGGGACGATGGCCGAAAAGTATCTGATCCAGGTTGACGACCAGCCCATCGAGGCCGAACTGGAGCGCCTGAACGGCGGTGGTGCGGCGCGAGTGCGGCTGCACGCCGATGGCGAGTGGCAGTTCGCCGAGATGCAGCACGTGCGCGCCGGCCTGCACGTCGTCATGCTCGATAACCACCCCGTCGAGCTCTACATCGAGCGCCGGGGCAGCGCCGTCGACGTCACGATCGGCCGGCGCACCTACCACATCCAGATTGGACGCGGCCGCCGAGCCGCCAGCATGGCCGCCGCTGCTGCCGCCGCCGGCGACGGCATCGTCCGCATCAACGCGCCGATGACGGGGAACGTCCTTGAGGTGCGCACCGAGCCGGGAGCGGAGGTCGAGGCGGGAGACGTGCTCGTCGTCATCGAGTCGATGAAGATGAACAACGAGCTGCGCGCACCTGCCGCCGGGGTGGTAGAGCGCGTCGGCGCGGTCGTCGACGCACAGGTCGAAGAAGGCGCCGAGCTCGTCGTTATTCGCCCCCGGGAAGATTCGAACGGAACCGCCTGAATTACGCTTCCGTTGACCCGTAAGATGTTGTTACGTACGGTACGCGCCCGGCCGTGCTAGGCGGGGAGCTAGCGGTGCCCTGTTACCCGCAAACCGCTCCAGCGGGGCTGAATTCCCGTCCGAGGGGTCGTCTCTCCGGGGACTGCCTTCGCAAAGCGGCGTTGACGATCTGGTCCTGCGCGGCGGAGCACTACGAACCTGGTCAGGTCCGGAAGGAAGCAGCCATAAGTAGAACGCTCCGGGCGCCGCAGAATCGCCGGGTCCGAGCTGGCTCGCGCGGTGCAAGCCTGGCATTCACTTCGACGGCGGGTGCACGGTCGCTGCCGGACTTCACGAGCCGTCCCCGCGCGGGCGGCTGCAAGGGAGGGGGTGCCCTTGGACCGTAGCCTGCTTCGCCCCCGTCCCACCATCGACCCTCCGCCGATGATCGGGCGGCCCTTCGGCGGTTTCGATCCCATCGAGTATTCCCGTTCCACACGGGGTCGCCGGCATGCCGCGGCCATGCTTGTGGTTGCGCTCCTTGTTGTGCTGGCCTTCCAGCTGTTCCCTATCCAGAACGTCACGCTGGTGACGGGCGACACGACGGTGCAAGTGCGCTCCACTTTCGGCGACGAGCAGGAAGCGCTCGACGCTGCCGCGCTCGACCTCGCCCCCGGCGACCGTGTTCTCGTCGCCCGCACCGGCAACCAGGCCGCCCTCGCGGTCCAGCGGGCCATGCCCGTGGTGGTTCACGCCGACGGCGCCCGCATCGAGGTGCGCACGCGGGCCCGCACCGTTGCCGGAGCCCTCGCCCTCGCCAACGTGGAGATCGGGGACGGTGACCGGATTTACGTCGAAGGCTCCCGCACCGCTCCCGGCCACGAGCTCGGCGGCCTCGTCCCGGGGTTGGTATCCGCTGCCTCCGATGCGCAACCCCTCCGCATCGAGGTCGTCCGCGCCCTCCCCGAGGTGCCCGTCACGGACTCGACCGCTGCGTCGTCGCTTCCCCCGGATGCGGAGGTAGCCCCGGCGCTGGAGGCGGTACCGGCTCGCCGCATCCTCAGCGTGCTCGTCGACCCGAACGCCTGGAGGCCCATCGAGAGCTCCCCACCCCCCGACATGGAAGCGCTCTTCCGGGCCGTGGCCGCCCTCCCCGCGAGGGTTCTGATAACGGTCAACATTGGCGGTCAGGTCGACAGGCTGCGGATCGCCGCCGACAGGGTCGAAGAGGTCCTTGCCCAGCTCGACGTCGAGCTCGGAGAGCACGACCGCATCTCCCATCCCCTCGATGCCGCGGTCATCGCTGATATGGAGATCGTCGTCCTCTTCATTGAGAAGGTCGTGGAGGAGTACATCGAGTACACCGAGCCCACGATCTACTGGCGCGACGACCACACGCTCGCGCCCGGCGAGGTGCGCCTCGTCGAGGGAACGCCCGGCGAAGTACGGGTCTGGGAAGAAGTGACCTACGAGAACGGCGCCGAGATCTCCCGCGAGCCCCACTCCGCCCTCGTCCTCTCGGAGCCCATCTCCGGCGAGCGCCTGCGCGGCCCGGTGGCCGATGACGGCGTCTCCCCAGTCGTCGTCGACGACTACGACGGGCCCTACACCCAGAAGCTGCGGGTCTGGGCCACCTGGTACAACGCCACGCACGGGTGGGCGCCCCCCGGCCATCCCGGCTACGGGATCACCTTCACCGGCGTACCCCTCGAGTACGGCATCTGCGCCGTGGACCCGGACTTCATTCCCCTGGGTACCAGGTTCTACGTACCCGGCTACGGCGAGTGCCTCGCCGCGGACACCGGCGGCCTGATCAACGGCTACGACATCGACCTCGGCTTCCCCGAGGGCCATCCCCCCGAGCCGTGGCATACCGGCTACGTCCACATCTACCTCCTCGACTGACCCTCGCAGCCCGGCCTACCATCGCGTCATGAGCGCAAGATCTCGGGGACCGCGCGCCCGCAAGGCGCTCGGGCAGCACTTCCTCGTCGATACCGGCGTGCTGGCCGATATCGCGGCCGCTGTGCGGGTACCCGAGGGCGGCGTCCTCTTCGAGATCGGCGCCGGCACCGGCCAGCTCACTGAAACCTTGCTGGACGCTGGCCACGAGGTCGTGGCGCTCGAGGTCGAGCCCCGTCTCCTCGGCCACCTCCGCCAGCGCTTCGCTGATCGCCAGCGCCTGACGCTGGTGGAAGGGGACGCCCGCATCCTCGACCTCGCCGAGGTCATTCCCGCGGGGCGCCCCTTCAGCGTCGTCGGGAACCTCCCCTACTTCGCCGCCAACCCCATCATCCGCCACCTGCTCGAAGGCCTTCCTCGCCCGACGGAGCTGGTGGTGATGGTGCAGCGTGAGGTCGCCCGCGAAATCACCGCGGGCCCCGGAAAGCTCTCGCTGCTTGGCATCTCCGTCCAGAACCACGCCGAACCCGAACCCCTCTTCGATGTCCCCCCCAATGCCTTCGACCCGCCCCCTGCCGTCCACTCCTCCTTCGTGCGCCTCACGCTGCGCCCTGTGCCCCTCGTTCCGCCCGAGCGCGACGAGGCCTTCTTCGCGCTCGTGTCGGGAGCCTTCCGCAACCCCCGCAAGCAGATCCACAACGCCCTCTCCCGCGCCCCCGGCCACGTCCCCGACGCCGTCCGCCCTGCCCTCGATACGGCCGGCATCGACTCCCACCGCCGCCCCGAGACGCTCGACATCCCGGAGTGGCTCGCGCTCCTCGATGCTTTCGAGGCCTCAGCCTCCCATGCCTGACACGCTGACCGGCCTCGCCCCCGCCAAGATCAACCTCACCCTCGAGGTTGGCGCCGCCCGCCCCGACGGTTACCACGAGCTCACCAGCATCCTCCAGACCCTCGCCCTCGCCGACGAGGTCGTGCTGGAGCCGGCTGCGGAGACCTCGATCGAGAACACCGGCCCCTTCGCCGGCGGCTCCCCCGCCGGTCCCGAGAACCTCGCCTGGCGGGCAATCGATGCCCTCGCCGGCGCGCTCGGGCGCGAGCCTGAGCCTTTCCGCATCCGCATCGCGAAGCGTATTCCGGCCGCGGGTGGCCTTGGTGGCGGGGCTTCCGACGCCGCCACCGTCCTCCGCCTGCTCGCCCGCCGCTGGCCCGGTGTCACGGAGAAGGCGCTGGCGACCGCCGCCGCGGCCGTCGGCAGCGACGAGCCGTTCTTCCTTGCCGGCGGCACGGCGCTCGTCGAGGGTCGCGGCGAGCGCGTCACCCCACTCCCCGACCTCCCCGGGCACGGTGTCGTGCTCTTTATCCCCCCCGACACCCTCCCCAACAAGACCGCCACCCTCTTCCGCGCCCTCGACCGCGACGGCCAGGTCGACGAACCGACCGTGAGCACGGCGCTGGCGAAGCGTCTGCCCGTGCAGGTCACCGGCGCCGACCTCTACAACAGCTTCGAGCGCGTCGCCTTCGACTGCTTCCCCGGCCTGGCCGGCCTCTGGGAGCAGCTCGAGATGCGAACGGGAGAGCCTATCCGCCTCGCAGGCGCCGGCCCGACCCTGTTCTGGATCGGCCCCCTCGACGAGACCGAACGCGTGCGCGCCGCCGCCGCGGGGCTCGACTGCACGACCATTCCCACGGCCACGGCCGGTTCGCCATGGCGGCGCTGATCGCGGGCGCCATGGCCGGCTACGTGATGGCCATGCTCACGAGCGTTGCTGTCACCTACCTCGTGTTCCGCGCGCGTGACAGCGAGGCCCTCCAACGGTGGGTCGACCGGGACGTCGCGGGACCGCTCCTTCTCGTCCCCATCCTCACAGCCTCGGTGCTGAGCTGGGTCTTCGTCGGGCTCGTCGCCGCGATCATCTACGAGGTCGCTGATCTCGGCGCCCAGCCGGATGGCCTCGCCAGCCCGAGCGCGGTCTTCACGATCATCGCCGTTGTCTTCTCGGTTGCGCCCGTCATGCTCCTCAGCATTCTCTGGACGCGCCTCTGGTGGATGTGGGTGGGGCTGGGCCTTCCCTGCGTCGGTCTCTTTGGCTGGCTTCTTCCTCACCTGGCGGGCCGATAAGATAGCTGGCGCGCTTGTGCCGCTGTTCACGAGCGCGGAGGAATACGTGGCCGGCACCATCGTCGATATGCACCTGCACACCACCCGTGGTGCGTCCGACTCCATGCTCGACCCGGAGGATCTCATCGCCGAGGCCAACCGCATCGGCCTCACCGGCGTGAACATCACCGAGCACGACCGCATGTGGGAGAGGTGGGATCTCGCCCCCTTCCGCAAGGCTCACCCGGAGACCTTCATCTCGAACGGCATGGAGGTCTCGACCGACCATGGCCACGTCGTCGCCGTCGGCCTGCGCGGTTACGAGGGCGGCATCCGCCGCCTCGAGCGGCTGCGCGAGGTCGCCGACGAGCAGGGCGCCTACCTCATCGTCGCCCATCCCTTCCGCCACTTCTTCGACCCCATCCACTTCAAGCGCCAGGGGAAGCCGGCCTTCACGCTTGGCCCCGAAGAGGCGGCCAAGCTTCCCGTGTTCCAGCTCGTCGACGCCGTCGAGGTGCTCAACGGCTGCAACACTCCTCGCGAGAACTACTTCGCCCTGCAGGTCGCAAAGATCCTGGGCAAGCCGGGGACCGGCGGCTCCGACGCCCACTCGAACCAGGGGATCGGCTACTTCAGCACCCAGTTCGACGAGACCGTCGAAACCCCCGAACACTTTCTGCAGCTCCTGCACCGGGGCGCCTACACCCCCGTTCAAGGCCTCCCCGAGGGTGAGGTCGAGAATTTCTGGGATGCGCCGCCTCCCGTAGAGGTGCCCGCGTGACCGGCCGCACCCGCTGGGAGTACGCCCGCGTCGTCGTCAGCGGCATGGACCAGCCCATCGTCGCCAACTTCAGCCACCAACCCGAGGACGACCGCGAGTACGGCCAGAACGACCTCGCCGAAGCGTTGCGCGACCTCGGCGATGCGGGCTGGGAGATGGTCTCCGACGCGCGCGTCGAGAACTGGGTCGGCACGCAGCTGGTCTTCCGCGAGATGCTCTACTTCAAGCGGCCCCAGCAGGACGATTCGTGAGCGACGAGCAGCCCTTCGCCGGGATTACGGTGCTCGAATTCGGCCAGTTCGTCGCCGTCCCCTACGGCGCCCAGCTCCTCGCCGATGGTGGCGCCCGCGTCGTCAAGATCGAGCCCCTCGAGGGCGAGGCCTCGCGCCACACCGGCTACCGCTGGGGCGATGTCACCCGCCACTTCCTCGCGCGCAACCGCGGTACTCACTCCCTCCCGCTGGCGCTCCGCCACGAGAAGGCCGCCGGCATCCTCGATGCCCTGCTCGCCAAAACCGACGTCGTCCTGACGAACCTCCGCCCCGGCCTCGCCGCCCAGTTCGGACTCGATTACGACACTCTCTCCGAGCGCTACCCGCGCATCATCGTGGGCAACGTGACGGCCTTCGGGGAGAAAGGGCCCGACGCCGGGCTCGCCGGCATGGACCAGGTCGTACAGGCGCACAGCGGCCTCATGGCCATGAACGGCGGCATGCGCGACGGCCGCCCCATCGCCGAGGGCTCGCCCATCTCCGACTTCATGTGCGCGGCGCTGCTGGCCTACGGCGTCGCCTCCGCCCTCTACCGCCGCACCAGCACCGGCCGGGGCGGGCGCGTCGATACCTCCCTGCTCATGTCGGCCCTCATCCTCCAGAACAACCTCCTCATCCGCGTCGAGGACCAGGACGGCGAGACCCACTCGACCTACCTCGACTGGCTCGCCGAGGCCAGGGCGAGCGGCATGCCCTACGCCGAGCAGGCCAGCCACATGCCGAGCAGTCGTGTCGCGCGCCTGGTCAGCATCTACTACCGCACCTTCACCACCAGGGACTCCGCCATCGCCATTGCCTGTCCCAGCGTGGGCCTGCGCCGCCGGCTCATGGAGGTCGTGGGGCTCCACGACCCCGCCCTCGACCCCTCCCTCCCCCAGGAAGAGCGACACGCGCTCGACACGGAGCTGCGGGACCAGATCGAGGCGCTCTTCGCCGCCGAGACCACCGACCACTGGGAAGGACGCCTGCGCGAGGCCGGCATCCCCGTCTCCCGCGTCCGCTTTCCCACCGAGCTCATCGACAACGAGCAGGCCGCGGCCAACGACCTCTTCATCCACCGCGACCATCCCGAGGCAGGCCCCTTCACCACGCTCGGCAGCGCCCTCAAGCTGGATGAGGCTGGATTCGCGCCGGCCCCCACCCCCGCCCCCTTCCGCTCCGAGACGCGCGACATCCTCGGCTGGGCCGGACTCTCGGACGAAGCCATCGCGGACGCTGTCGAGAACGGCGCCGTCGCCGCTACCGATCCTGACTGAGGCAGATACCGGCTAGCGGCTCCGCGCCCACTCCTTCGCGTGGTACGTGATGATGATGTCCGCCCCCGCGCGCCGGATCGACGTGAGGGCCTCGTCGATCGCCCGCTCTTCCTCGATCCAGCCGTTCGCCGCCGCCGCCTTCAACATGCTGTATTCGCCGCTCACGTTGTAGGCCGCCACCGGCACGTCCACCGCCTCCCGCACCGAGCGCAGCACGTCGAGGTACGGGAGGGCGGGCTTCACCATCACCATGTCCGCCCCCTCCTCGATATCCGTGAGCGCTTCGTCCCGCGCCATGCGAGCGTTCGCCGGGTCCATCTGGTAGCCCCTACGGTCGCCGAAAGAGGGGGCACTGTCTGCCGCCTCGCGGAACGGCCCGTAGAACGCGCTCGAGAACTTGGCGGCGTACGAGAGGATGGCCGTGTCGCTCAGCCCCGAGCCGTCGAGTGCCTCGCGGATGGCGACGACGCGCCCGTCCAGCATGTCGCTGGGCGCGACGATGTCGCAGCCCGCGTCGGCGAGGCTCACGGCCATGTCGGCCAGCAGCGGCAGGCTCGCGTCGTTGTCGACCTCGCCCTCGTCCGTCAGCAGCCCGCAGTGCCCATGGCTCGTGTACTCGCACAGGCACACGTCGCCGACAACCAGCATCTCCGGGACGGCGTCCTTCAGTCGCCGGATCGCTTCCTGCACGACACCGCGGTCGTCGTAGGCGCCGGAGCCGCGCTCGTCCTTGACGGCCGGAATCCCGAACAGCAGCACCGCCGGCACGCCCGCATCCTGCAGCTCACGCGCTTCCTCCACGAGCGTCCCCAGCCCTAGCCGCGACTGCCCCGGCATCGCCTCGATCGGCGCACGGCCCTCCAGTCCTTCCTCGACGAACAGGGGTGCCACCAGGTGCGCCGGCGTCAGCTCCGTCTCGCGCACGAGCCCGCGGATGGCTGGCGAGCTGCGCAGCCGTCGGTGCCGCCGGAACTCCAGCCCTTCCAAAATGCCCCTCCCGAGATGCTAGGCCGCTAGACCGCGCACTCGCCTTCGCCTCGCTCCAGCACGTAGAGCTCGAACTTCGTCCAGTCGATGAACATCTCGCGGTTGTCGTCCGAGAAGTCGCCCGGAATCGTGAGGTCCTGCACTGCCTGCTCGAACGGCGCCTTGCCCACGCGGTCAAAGTAGGCGTTGAACTCCTCGCCGTCTTCGCGCTCACGCTGGTACAGGTCGAGCCAGCGCTGTACGGCGTCGGGCGTGCGCTTGGCCGGCAGCCGCAGCTTCAGCTGCGTGCCGACGCGCACCTTGCCGTTCCCCTCCTCGTAGCCGCCGCCGATGAAGGCGTGGTAGGCGGGGAGCTGGTGTCCGTCGACCTTCATGGCCGCGCCGTGGAAGCCGATGTTGCCGAGGTGGTGCTGGCCGCAGCTGTTCGGGCAGCCGCTCATCTTGATGTGCAGCTTCTCGACCAGCGGGTCCGCCACCGCCAGTTCGGTCACTCGATCCTGGATGGCGCGGTTCAGGCCCATCGAGCTCGTGATGCCGAGCTTGCAGCTGTCCGTGCCGGGGCAGCTCACCACGTCCGTCACCGTGCCCGCGCCCGCTTCCGCCAGGCCCAGGTCGACCAGCCGCGAATAGACCTCGTACAGGCCCTCGTCGCGCACCCAGCGCAGCACCATGTTCTGCTGCACGGTCGTGCGGGCGTTGCCGCCGCAGTGCTCGCGCATGATGTCGGCGATGCCGTGGAACTGCGCGGGCGTCAGGTCGCCGCGCGTGATCTTGATCTCGACCGTGCTGAAGCCCTGCTGCTTCTGCGCCTTCACGTTCGCCGAGACGAACTGCGTGAACGCAGCCGCGTCGTCACCCGGCTGCGCGTAGGAGTCCCGCCGCGCCGGCGCCCGCTCCTCCTCGTTGTCGAGGAAGAGCAGCCGCTCCGGGCTGAAGTCGCGCTGTGCCCACGGCTGGGCCAGCTCGTCGTCGACCATCTCGAGGAAGCGGTCCGCCCCGATCCGGTCGATAAGGACCTTGATACGGGCCATCGCCCGGTTCTTCCGCAGCATGTCCGCCGCGTTGAAGATGCGGATGACCGCCTCGCTCACCTTCAGGTATTCGTCCAGCGAGACGAACTCGCGCACGACGATCGCCTCGCGCGGCATGATCGCGAGGCCGCCGCCGCAGACCATCTTGAAGCCCTGCACGCCGTTCTCGATGCGCGGGATGAAGCCGAGGTCGTGGATGCCCGTGATCGCCACGTCCGCGTCGTCCGCGCTGAAGGCGACCTTGAACTTGCGCGGCAGGAGCTGCGTCAGCGGGTTACGCAGCCAGAACCGTGCGAACGCGCCCGCGTAGGGCGTCACGTCGAACAACTCGCCGTCAGTTACGCCCGCCCACGGGTCCGCGGTCACGTTGCGGACGGTGTTGCCGCAGGCCTCGCGCGTCGAGAGGCCGACGCTCGCCAGCAGCCGCAACCCGTCCGGCATGCGCGCCAGGGGGATGTGATGGAACTGGAAGTTCTGGCGTGTGGTGATGTGTCCCTTGCGCAGCGGCGCGAAGCGCTCGGCGAGCTCCCCGAAAGCGTCCATCTGGTCCGGCGTTACGCCCCCGAAGGGGAGCTTGACGCGCGTCATCTGCACGTTCGGCTGGCGCTGGCCGTACACGCCCTGCTTCAGCCGGTAGCCCTGGAAGACCGCCTCTTCCTCGTAGCCGCCCGCCAGAAAACGCGTCGCTTCGGTTTCAAAGTCGTCGAGCTCCTCGGTCAGGATTGGCAGAACCTTGCCGGGAGCGTTGGTCTGGACGATAGTCTCGACTGCGCGCATCTACGCTGTCCTTTCGCGGAAGGCTCGTCAGAGCCGGCCTTCGCGGGCTGGGAGTGTGTGAAGCGACTGTAGCATGTAGGACGCGCCCAGTCGTTGCTGGCAAGTCACGTTGTTGATATTGTTGAGCAACGAACTCAGCTTTACGCGGAGCCCTTCCCCGTGTCCCTCACCGCCACCCTCGACGACACCGCCATCGCAGCGCTCAACGAGCGTTTCGAGGACGCGACGCCCGAGGAGATCGTGCGCTGGGCCGTTGACACGTTCGGCGATGGCCTCTCCGTCGGCGCCAGCTTCGGTGGCCCCACGGGCATGGCCATCCTCCACATGACCGCCCAGCTCAAGCCCAACGTGCATGTCTTCGTGCTCGATACCGACTACCTCTTCGACGAGACCCACCAGACCCGTGAGCGCGCGACCGCCGCCCTCAACCTCACGAACGTCCAGGTCTACAAGTCGAAGCTGACCCACGAGGAGCAGGCCGCCCAGCACGGCGCCGCCCTTTGGATGCGTGACCCAGACCTCTGCTGCGACCTCCGCAAGGTCGAGCCCAACCAGCGCGCCCTTGCCGGCAAGACCGCCTGGATCGCCGGCCTTCGAAGAGACCAGTCCGAGGGCCGCGCCGACGTCCCCATCGTCGCCTGGAACCAGAGGTTCGGGCTGATCAAGATCAACCCGCTCGCTCGCTGGACCGAGAAGGACACCTGGAACTACATCTCCCAGCACGACGTTCCCTACAACCCCCTGCTCGACCATGGCTTCGTCAGCATTGGCTGCTTCAACTGCACCGTGCCCGGCAAGCAGGGCCGTCAGGGGCGCTGGGAAGGCTTCGAAAAGGACGAGTGCGGACTCCACACCTGAGCCGGCCCGTGTCCACCACCTCCGCACGGCGGCCATCGGGCCGCCGTCTTGATGCGCATCCGGCGCCTCGCAGGCGCCACCAGTCACCACGACAGTCAGGGAGTAACACGAATGCGTTTGGAGTACCGCCAATGAGCAGTCAGGGCTTTGTCATCTGGTTCACCGGGCTCTCCGGCTCCGGCAAGAGCACCCTCGCCGAGGCGCTCGCCCCCGTCCTGCGTGAGCGCGGCCGCAACGTCGAGATCCTCGACGGCGACATCGTTCGCACCAACCTCTCGAAGGGCCTCGGCTTCAGCAAGGAGGATCGCGACACGAACATCCGCCGCATCGGCTTCGTCGCCAGCCTTCTGGCCCGTAACGGCGTCGGCGTCATCACCGCCGCCATCTCCCCCTACCAGGAGATTCGCGACGAGAACCGCGCCATGACCGAGGGCGACGGCGCCGTCTTTGTCGAGGTGCATGCCGCCGCCACCGTCGAGCAGTGCGAGGCACGCGACGTGAAGGGCCTCTACGCAAAGGCACGCGCCGGCGAGATCAAGGGCTTCACCGGCATCGACGACCCCTACGAGGAGCCTCCCAGCCCGGAGGTGCGCTGCGAGACCGGTCTCGATTCCGAAGAGCGCAGCCTCGATCAGATCCTCGATTACCTCGAGTCCCGCGGGCTCATCGGGAAGGCCCAGTCATGAGCAACCTTGGCGAACCGTACGGCGGAACCCTTGTCGACCTCCTCGTCGATGAAGAGGAGCACGTCGAGCTTGGCCGCGAGGTTGCGAGCCTCCCCACCATCGAGCTCGATTCGCGCCATCTCGCCGACTTCGAGCTCCTTGCCAACGGCGGCTTCAGTCCCCTCACCGGCTTCATGGGCGAGGCCGACTACCACTCAGTCGTCGAGAACATGACGCTGGCGAACGGCCTCCCCTGGTCGATGCCCGTCACCCTCTCAGTCGAGGAGTCTCGCGCCGGCGAACTGACCCCCGGGGTCCGCGCCGACCTGCGCGACGATGAAGGGTTCCCCCTCGGCGTCATCGACATCGAGGAGGTCTACCGGCGGGACAAGACCCGCCTCGCCGAGCAGGTCTACCGCACCACCGACGAGGCCCATCCCGGCGTCGCCGCCCTCTACGCCTCCGGCGACCTCGTGCTTGGCGGCTCGGTGAAGGCCCTGCGCCTCCCCGACCACGGGAACTTCCCCGACCACCGCCTCACCCCGGCCCAGACCCGCGCCGCCTTCGCTGAGCGCGGCTGGCGCACGGTCGTCGGCTTCCAGACCCGCAACCCCATCCACCGCGCCCACGAGTACCTGATCAAGGTCGCGCTCGAGGGCGTCGACGGCGCTCTCATCCATCCCCTCGTGGGAGACACGAAGGACGACGACATCCCCGCCGACGTGCGTATGCAGTGCTACCAGGTGCTGCTCGACCGCTACTTCCCCGAGGACCGCGTGCAGCTCTCGGTGCTGCCCGCGGCCATGCGCTACGCCGGCCCGCGCGAGGCGATCTTCCACGCCATCATGCGCAAGAATTACGGCTGCACCCACTTCATCGTCGGGCGCGACCACGCAGGCGTCGGCAACTACTACGGTACCTACGACGCCCAGCGCATCTTCGACGAGATCGACCTCGACGCCCTCGGCATCCAGCCGCTCTTTTTCGAACACGCCTTCTGGTGCCTCCGCAGCGGCGCCATGGCGACCACGAAGACGAGCCCGGCCACACCCGAGGAGCGCCTCTTCCTTTCCGGGACGAAGGTGCGCGAGATGCTCGCCAACGGCGAGGACCTCCCCGTCGAGTTCACGCGTCCCGAGGTTGCCGCCGTGCTGATGGAGAGCGCCCGGGGCGGCTAAGGTGATGCAGCGGGCGCGCTCCGCCGCGCGCGAGGCGCCGCCCGCGACGCGCAGCATTCGCTCGCTGCGCCCCGCGATGCTCGCTCGCTTGGCCTGCGCGGTCTTCGGGCTTGCGCTGTTCGCCCTCGCCCTCGAGATCACCCGCGCTGGCGCCGGCTCCCTGGCGCCCCTCCTCTCTGACATCAACGTCGAGGGTGTCGCCAACGCCCTTGGCTTCGGGTGGCTCTTCGCCTACGTCGTGCTCAGTGGCTCCCCCGTCGCCGCCATCGGCGTCACCCTCCTCTCCGAGGGCGTCTTCCACACCACCGAGGCATTCGCCGTCATCGCCGGCTCGCGGCTCGGCGCGTCCTTCATCGTCCTCGCCGTCGGCTTCCTCGCCTTCCGATTCGGCCGCCGCAGTGGCGACGGCGTCGCCATCGGCATCGTCGCCATGCTCGTCACCTTCACGACGCAGGGTCCGGCGGTCGCGCTTGGGTTCCTGGCCCTGCAGCTGGGCTGGTTCGACGGCGCCACCCCCTCCGCCCCCGACGCCCTCCTGCAGGGCACCGACGCCGCCTTCGGCCCCGTCACCGGCGCCCTCGATTCCTTCCTGCCCGGCCTCCTCGTGTTCGTCGCCGGCGCTGGCGTCCTCCTCCTCGCCTTCGCCGTCTTCGAACGCGCCCTTCCCCAGCTCGAGGGCGAGGCCGAGGGCATCCGCCGCCGCCTCGACGTCCTCAACCGCCGCCCCCTGATGTTCCTGATGGGAGTCATCATCACCCTCACGACCCTCAGCGTGGCCGTCTCCCTGACCGTCCTCGTGCCCCTCGCCCTGCGCGGCTACGTCCGCCGCGAGCACATCATCCCGTACGTCCTCGGGGCCAACATCGCGACCTTTGTCGACACCCTCGCCGCCAGCGTCCTTGTTGGCGGCGAGGCTGCCGTCGCCGTCGTCCTTGCCCAGGTCGCCTCGATCACCGTCGTGGCGGGCATTGTCCTGACCGTGCTGTACAAGCCCTACCGGACGGGCATCCTCCGCAGCGAGCGCTGGATCGCCGCCCGCCCCCGCCGCCTCGCCGCTTTCCTCGGCGTCATCGTTGCGGTGCCTGCCATCCTGCTGGTGGTCTAGGCAACCACCTCGAGTCCCTCTGCACGGACTGCGCGGGCCAGTGCCCTGTCACGAGTGGCTAGGGGCAGGCCGCGCCTGCGGGCCAGCTCCAGATAGGAGGCATCGTAGAAGGACAGCCCGTGTGCGAGCGCCAACTCCAGGGCCGTGTCCAGGTCAGTCGCCTCGTCGGTGTCGATGGAGGCGTCCCGAAGCGTTTCGAGGCCTCTCCGTGCGCCTCCATCTGGTACCCTTCCTCGCCGCTCTGCCACGAGGAGCGCGTTCCGAACCTCGTAGTGCCAGAGAGGCGGGACGCATACCCCTTCGCTGCGCAGAATGTCCAGGGCAGTGAGGGCTGGCGGATCGAGTTCTTCCCTCAATAGCCAGGCTGCCGCGACTGAAGCATCGAGAACGATGCCGCTCATATGCGGTGGCCCTCGTGGCGGGCGGCCAGGATCTCCTCTTCGGTCATGCCCGTAGGCGCCCAGCTCCGGCGGAGCGCCAGCAACCGCTCAACGGCCGCGTCACGCTCCGCCTGCTCCTCATCGCGAGCCGGCACCAGGCAGGCGACGGTCTTCCCGTGACGTGTGATGGCGACCCTCTCCCCGTTCTCGACGCGGCGAAGCAGTTCGGCGAAGCGAGCTTTGGCCTCTGTGGACTGGATCTCGCGCATGTCTGTCCTGACCGGTTGTTCTGACCGGTCAATTATATCAGACTACCGACCCATCGTCTCCAGGATCGCGACCGCCGCCTCCACCGACACCTCCCCCTCGGGCCCGCCCAGGTGCACGCTCAGCACGAACCGGTCCCGCGCGACTGCCACTGCGTAGCGAACCCGCCCGTCCGGTTCGTCGAGCCGGAACGCCCTCGCCCCCTCCGCCTCCACTTCTGTGATGCCCGTGCCCTCCGCCAGCGCGATGCCCGCGACCGTGACGCTCAGCCAGTCGGCGTCGGCTGGCAGTTCCGCCACGAAGCGCGACGCTTCGCCTTCGTCTCCGAAGGCCACGACCTGGCACACGACCTCGACGGGCGGCTCATCTTCCAGGCTGCCGCGGCGCTCCTTCCAGTAGGCGAAATAGCCCCCCTCGACGCCCGCCGCCTCCAGCGGGGCCGCCCCCACCTCGCGTCCCATCTCGCTGCGGGAAAGGTTCCCGAACGTCAGGCGCTCGAGCCCCTCCGGCAGGTGCTCTTCCTGGCAGGCGCGGTCGGCGAGCAGTTGCGGGCTTCCCGAGCACGCGGCCGCCAGGGCGAGGATGCCCAGCGCGGCGAGGGCGATGCCCGCCCTACTCGTCGTCGAAGGGCGGGTCTGGCTCAGGGCCAATCAGTCCGTGTTTGGTCGAGTAGCGCTCCACCGCCACGATGAGCGCGAAGAAGGGGATGAAGCCGATGAGCGCTCCCAGTCCCCAGAACCAGAACCCCCCGATGCAGAACAGGATGCCCGCGGCAGTGAAGAACGACATCCCGATGATCGAAAGGATGCGTCCCGCCACCACGTACGGTGAGATTGGCGCCTTGAGCACTAGCTGCCCCCTCCCGCCTTTCGCGCCGTCACCACGCTGTTCTGTTCCCCGATGGCCGAGCGCGACACGTCTCCGAACCCCGCCTCCTCCAGCAGCTCCCCGATACGCGATTGCGTGCGGTTCTCTCCGCCCAGCATCGCCATCGTCAGGCCGCTGACGGAGGCGTGGTCGGGCCCCGTGAGATCTTCGGTCAGCATCGGCTCCACGACCACGATCGTACCCCCTGGTTCGATTGCGTCGTGGCACGCCGCCAGGATGCGCCGGCACTCCGGTGTCTCCCAGTCGTGCAGGATGTTCGCCAGCAGCAGGATGTCGTGACCGCGCGGCAGCGGGTCGTCGAAGAACGACCCGGCGACGAAGTGGCAGCGGCCACCGAGCCCGTGCTCCGTTATCCGCTCCTCGGCGAATGGGCGCATGGCCGGCAGGTCGAAGATCGTCGCCTCCAGCGACGGATGCGCCTCCAGCAGGGCGAGGGTGTAGCCGCCGCTGCTGCCGCCCACGTCCAGCAGCCGCCGGAACGGCGCGACATCCACCTCGCACAGGAGGTGCTCCGCCCCCGAGATGGCGTTCGCGAGCATCCCCTCGGCGAACCAGCGCCGGTCCTCGTCATCGAAGCCCCCGAACAAGTCCGCCTGCCCGGCCTCAGTCAGCGGCTTGCCGCTTCGGAGCGCCTCACCGAGCCGGCCGATCTGTTCGTGGAAACCCTGGAACAGCAACGAGCGTCCCCCGGCGAACCGCGGGCTCGACCGCACCAGGAACGCTTCGGTCGCCGGTGTCGCCCGGAAGCGCCCCTGTTCGTCGCGCTCCGCAAGCCCCTGGCTCGTCAGGAACGCGAGCAGCGCCGGCGCCACCCGGGGCGCCAGCCCCAACTCATCCGGTGTCGATGGCCCGCTCGACAGGCGTTCGAAGATGCCGCTGCGCAGGCAGAAGGCGAGCGCCTGCGCGCGCATCGCGCCGTCCTGCAGCGCGTAGATGCGCAGCCTCGTGGCCTCGAGATCGTCAGTCGTGGCGGGCATGGGCACCCATTCTCTCGCGGGTCCGGGGAGCGGGCCAGCGGTACGCTCGCCTTACCCGAATGCGTACCAGATGGCCGCCATCGCGCTGACACCGATCACCATCCAGGCCGCGATGGAGAGCGCTGCCGCTGCGTCCTCGTCGGCGTCGTGCTTGATCCACGACCACACGAAGAACGGCAGCAGCACGAGCCCGATGAGGAACGACACAGGGTCCAGTCTAGCGAGGCTGTGGCGGCGCAGTAGGCCGGTGGACGGTAGAGTGCCACCCACACCTCCGGAGGTCGCCAACGTGGAGTTCTGCAGCTACGAGAAGAAGGACCGTGTCGCCTACATCACCATCACTCGCCCCGAGGTGATGAACTCACTCCACGTCTACGCGAACCTCGAGCTGCACGAGGTCTGGGAGGACTTCGCCAACGACGACGACCTCTGGGTCGCCGTCTTCACCGGTGAGGGTGGCCGCGCCTTCAGCGCCGGCAACGACCTCAAATTCACCGCCGAGATGTCCCGCCTGCCCGCCTCCGAGCGCCCGGCCGTGCGCTGGCCCGGCACCGGCTTCGGCGGTCTCACCAGCCGCTTCAACCTCTACAAGCCGATCATCGCCCGGGTGAATGGGTACGCCCTCGGGGGTGGCTTCGAGATGGCCCTCGCCTGCGACATCGTCGTCGCCGCCGAGCACGCCCGCTTCGGCCTCACCGAGCCAAAGGTCGGGCTTATCGCCGGGGCCAACGGCGTCCACCGCCTGCCCCGCCAGGGTCCCCTCAAGGCCGTCATGGGCCACATGCTCACGGGTCGCCACATGACCGCCCAGCGCGCCTACGAGCTCGGCCTCGTGAACGAGGTCGTCCCCCTCGAGGAGCTCGACGAAGCCGTCGGCCGCTGGGTCACCGACATCCTCAGCTGCGCGCCCCTCTCCGTGCGTTCCACCAAGGAGACGGCAATGCGCGGGCTTGAGATGGCCCTTCCTGACGCCTCCCAGACCGTCTTTACCTGGGAGAGCCGCCGCCGCCAGTCCCCCGACTCCGTGGAGGGCCCCCGCGCGTTCGCCGAGAAGCGCGACCCCGACTGGAAGGGCACCTGGACATAAGTTCCGCCAGCCGACCGTTCGGTCCGAGCCGCTAGAATCGTGGCGGAGGGCCCTCGCGTGTCCCGTTCTGGCGTCCACGTGGTCGAGGCGCACTACAACTCGTCCTGGGACCGACTGACCTCCTCGCTCCGCTACGACCAGTTCCGCTGGCTCTATATCAGCAACCTCTGCTTCATGTTCGCCATGATGGGGATGTTCCTTGTCCGCTCTGTCCTCGCCTTCCGGCTGACAGACAGCGAATTCGCCCTTGGTCTCGTTGCGTTCGTGGTTGGAGTGCCGATGGTCGTCGTGGCCCCCCTTGGGGGGGCGCTTGCCGACCGCCTCGACCGCCGCAAGCTCATTCTGTTCGTCCAGACCGCCGCAATCGTCGACGAGGCCCTGGTCTTTGTCCTGCTGATCACCGACCAACTGGCTTTCGTACACCTGCTGGTCCTTACCGGTGCCCTCGGCCTCCTCTTCCCTTTCATGATGCCAGCCCGCCAGGCGATCATCGCGAATGTCGTTGGGAGGCGGGGCCTCGGCAATGCGATGGCGCTCCAGATGGGCGGCATGAACTTCACCCGCATCGTCGGCCCTGTGGCCGCCGGGGCGCTCATCCCCCTGGTGGGCATGGCGAGCACCTATGCCGTCGCCCTCGTGCTTTACGGCGTCGGACTGGCCGCGATGTTTCGCGTTCGTCCCTCTTTCCCCGACGAAGTTGAGCAGAAGGGCTCCGTCTTTGGCGACATTGTCGACGGCTTCCGCTACGTCTGGCAGCACCCTCCGGTGCGGGTCCTGCTGATCTTCGGACTCGTGCCGACCCTGCTCGCAATGCCCTTCCAGACGCTGCTCGTGGTCTTCGCACTGGAAGTCTGGGATGTTGGTGAGTGGGGGCTGGGGGTGTTGAACGCGGTGGCCGGTATCGGGGGCCTCGTGGGGTCAGTCTACGTCGCCTGGAACGCCGAGTCGCACCAGCGGCTGAGACGCATGATGGCCAGCATCTTCGCGTTCGGGTCCACCCTCCTGCTGTTTTCGGTTAGCCCCTGGTTCTTGCTCGCCTTGCCGTTCATTTTCTTCGCCGATGTGTTCGTGACTATGTTCATGGTGCTGAACAACACGGCCATCCAGATGCTCATCCCCGACTTCGTCCGTGGTCGTGTCATGAGTCTCCTGATGATGTCGTTCGGGCTCACTCCCTTGGGGACCCTCCCAATGACCTGGTTTGCCGAGCACTACGGCGCCCCCGCCGCAGTCGCGCTCGCCTCAGTCCTAATGCTTGTCCTCGCCGTCATCTTCTTCGTCTTCAGCCCCGCCCTGCGCCGCATCGATACCAGCACACGTGAGGCCGAGATCGAATTCGGCGAGCTGGACCGACGCGGCCGCCGCTCGCCGGAGCTGACGCCGGCTGCGAAGTAGCGCGGGGGAGAAGGGGAGAGTGGTGCTGAGGCCCAGAATCGAACTGGGGACACCTGCGTTTTCAGCGCAGTGCTCTACCAACTGAGCTACCTCAGCGTGCAGGCCATCGTAGGAACCGCACCCGGCAGGGGCAAGGCGAGCGGCTAGGCCCCCCGCTCCCGAATCCTCCCCACGACCTCCCCCAGCGGTACGACCTCACGCTCCCCCGAGGCCCGGGCCTGGAGCTCGATGCCGCCCTGCCCGAGCGCGCGCGGACTCACGGTCAGCCGGACCGGCATGCCCAGCAGGTCCGCGTCCTTGAACTTCGCCCCCGGCGACTCGTCCCGGTCGTCCACGAGCGCTTCCAGCCCCGCCGCCTCCAGCGCCGCCTCCACCTCGCCCAGCGCCTCCTTCACCTCCGGCTTGTCGCCGCCGAGCACCACCACGTGCACGTCGAACGGCGCCAGGGTCGCCGGCCAGATGATGCCGTCCTCGTCGTGGTTCGCCTCGAGGACCGCCGCCAGCAGGCGGTCGACGCCGATGCCGTAGCAGCCCATCACAGCGTGATGCCGCTCGCCCTCGTCGTCGAGGTAGCGGACGTCGAGCGCCTCGGCGTAGGTCGAGCCCAGCTTGAAGACGTGCCCGAGCTCCATGCCCGACCGCACGTCCAGCGTGCCCTCGCAGCTGAGGCAGCGGTGCCCCCCTTCCGCCAGGGCGATGTCGTCCACGAGGGTTGCCGTCCAGTCCCGGCCGTAGTTCACATTGAGCAGGTGTGCGTCCGGTTCGTTCGCCCCCCCGACCAGGTTCACCGCCTCCGTGGCGCTCGTGTCCGCCACCACCCGTAGCCCCTCCAGCCCCACTGGCGAGGCGGACCCCGCCACGAGCCCGTGTCGCGCCACCGCGGCATCGTCCATGGGCTCGAGCTCGACCGCCTTGAGCAGGTTCCGCAGCTTCGTCTCGTTCACCTCGAGGTCGCCCCGGATGGCGACGAACACCGGCTCGCCGTCGGCGGCGTAGAACACGGCCTTCACGGTCTGCCGCTCCTCCACTCCGAGGAACGCCGCCAGGCTCGCGATCGTCCCCACCCCCGGCGTGTCCACGCGCTCGACCGGCGCGGGCTCGGCCGCGACCGGCGGTTCCGCCCGGAACGTGGCCTTCTCCGCATTCGCGGCGTAGCCGCACGAGGAGCACAGCAGCACCTCGTCCTCGCCGTTCTCGTTCAGGTAGATGAACTCCTGGCTGTCCTTCCCCCCGATCGCCCCCGAGTCCGCCTCGACCGGCACCGCGGGCACTTCCGCCCGCGCGAAGATGCGCGCGTAGGCGTCGAACATCGCCCGGTACGACTCGTCCAGCGTCTCCCAGTCCGGGTCGAAGCTGTAGGCGTCCTTCATGCAGAACTCCCGCAGCCGGATCAGCCCGCCTCGGGGACGCGGCTCGTCCCGGAACTTCTGCTGGAACTGGTAGAGCGTCACGGGCAGGTCGCGGTAGCTCTGCACCTGCGAGGCCGCCAGCGCGCTGACCGCCTCCTCGTGCGTGGGCGCGAGCACGAAGTCCCGCTCCCGCCGGTCCGAGACGCGGTAGAGCACGTCCCCGAAGATCTCGTTGCGTCCCGACTGCTCCCACAGCTCGACCGGCTGCAGCGCCGGCAGCCGCAGCTCCTGCGCGCCTGCCCGGTTCATCTCCTCGCGGACCAGCTCCTCCACGCGGCGCATCGCGCGCCACCCCAGGGGGGTGAAGCAGTAGAGCCCCGCTGCCAGCGGCATCACGAGGCCCGCGCGCAGCAGCAGCCGGTGGCTCGGCAGCTCCGCCTCGGCGGGCGCTTCCCGCAGCGTCTTCAGAAAGTAGCGACTCATCCGCGTCGATACGGCCATAGACCTACTCTCCCCGCCCCATCGCTCCGGTCAAGCGCGGCGCGGGCGCTCCAGGTCGGCGCTATCGATGAACAGCGTGACCGGCCCGTCGTTCACGCTCTCGACCTCCATGTGCGTACCGAAGCGTCCCCGCTCGCATCGCACCCCCTCCCCCTCGACCGTCGAGCAGAAGCGCTCGTAGAGCGCCTCCGCCCGCTCCGGCTCCGCTGCCTCCGTGAACGACGGCCGCCGCCCCTTCCGCACGTTGCTGTAGAGGGTGAACTGGCTGACGCACAGCATGGCCCCGCCCACGGCCGCCAGGTCCAGGTTCATCTTCCCGTCGGGGTCCTCGAACACGCGCAGCCCCGCGACCTTGCGCGCGAGCGCATCCGCAACCGCTCCGTCGTCGCTGTGGGTGACGCCCAGCAGCACCAGGAAGCCGTTCTCGATGGCGCCGGTGGCCTCGCCGTCCACGCGCACGCTCGCACGGCTCACGCGCTGCACGAGGGCCCGCACGCGGTGCTAGTCCTTCGAGGAGGAACTGCTGGACTTCGCGCTCTTGCCCTTGCTCTTGCTGTCGCTCTTGCCGGAGTCGCTGGGCAGGCTCATCGTCTTCTCGCTCGAGCTGGTGCTCTTCTCCGACTTGCGGCTGTCGTTCACGTAGAAGCCGCTGCCCTTGAAGACGACCGTGGGCGCGTGCAGCACGCGCGTCGCCGTGCCCTCGTCGCAGCGCTGACAGGGGTGGCTGCTGGGCGCGTCGAATCCCTCGCGCAGGTCGTATCTGCGCTTGCAGGTTTCGCAGTGGTACTCGTAGGTGGGCACGGGAGTCCGTCCAGGCTGAGCGGAAGTCTGCTCCGGCAGTTTAGCACTCTCCGGTGGTGACTGCTAACTCCGGCTCCGCCCATCCCCTACTACAATCGAACGAGGAGAGGTGCCCGAGTGGCTGAAGGGACCCGTCTTGAAAACGGGCGTGGCTGATACCCACCGTGGGTTCGAATCCCACCCTCTCCGCCATGTCTTGCTTACACCGCACTCAATTCCCGCCCCGTAGAATCCGAGCTGGCTGCTGTCTCTGGAGTTATTGCTCATGCCTACACTGACCCTCCTGCACGATGGCCGCGTAGACGAAATCGCCGTCGCCGACCTTGCCCGCCCCACCATCTCCCCCGAACAGGTCGAGAGCCTGCTCGGCTGGGAGTTGAAGCCCGAAGGTCTCTGCCAGGGCTACATGTGCATCCCCGTGGACCAGGACGACCTCGTTCGCGAGGACGGCCTCGACCTTCGCGTGCTCGCCGATGCCCTCCAGCGGCCCCTCGTCACCGAAGAGAAGCACGCCGTGGCCTCTCTTGGCGCCTCGCACCACGACCGGGCCGAGGCCCTCGATTCCCTCGATGCTCCCGACTTCACCCTCCCCGACCTCGCTGGCAATCTCCACTCCCTCAGCGACGAGCGCGGCAAGAAAGTGCTGCTCGTCGCCTACGCCTCCTGGTGAGGCTGCCGCTACGACCTGCCGGTCTGGCAGTCCTTGTATGAAGAGCTTGCGGATGAGGGCTTCACTGTCATCACGGTTGGCATTGAGCGGTCGCCTGAGGACGCCCGGCCCTGGATCGAAAAGGCCAGGCCTCAGCATCCCAGCCTGATCGACATCGAGCACCTCGTGCCCGACCTCTACGGCATGATCAACGTTCCCACCGTCGTCTGGATCGACGAAGAGGGTCGCATCGCCCGCCCCAACGACGCCTCCTTTGCGTCCAACCGGTTCAAGCTGTTGACGGGCCTGGATTCCAAGCGCCACCTCAGAAGGCTGCGCGCCTGGGTACGCGGTGACGCCCCCGCCCTCACGCCGTCCGAGGTCCGCAAGCACCAGGACCTCCCGACCGCCGTCGAGCAGGAGGCGCGGGCCGAGTTCACGCTCGCGTGGTGGCTCTCCCGCGAAGGCCACGACGACGACGCCGAGCGCCACTACGAGCGCGCCGGTGAGCTCGCCCCGCACGACATCACCATCCGGCGCGGCTCGATGCGCACCCGCGGCCTCAACCCCATGGGCTTCGCCTTCCTGAAGATCGCGATCAAGAGCGCTTTGACGCGCACTCCCCTGTACCGCCGGATCGAGGACAGCCCTGCGTAGCCCCCGGGCACACCCGCCCCCTTCACCCGCCCCGTAGAATCCGCTTCACCTGCCATTCTCGGGAGCCATCCATGTCCGCCACCCTGACCCTGCTGCACGACGGCCGCAGCGACGAAGTCGCTGTCGCCGACCCCGCCCGCCCGGCCATCCCCGCCGACGCCCTTGAGGCGACGCTCGGCTGGGCCCTGCAGCCCGAAGGGCTCTGCCAGGGCCCGATGTGCGTGCCCGTCGATCAGGACGCACTCGTCGGTGATGACGGCATCGACCTCGGCGTGTTCGCCGATGCCCTCCAACGCCCGCTTGTGACCGACGAGAAGCATGCCGTCGCCGCACTGGGCGCCTCTCACCATGACCGCGGGGAGGCCCTCGCCTCGTTGCAGGCGCCCGACTTCACCCTCCCCGACCTCGACGGGAACCCGCACTCCCTGAGCGGCCAGCGCGGCAAGAAGGTCCTGCTCGTCGCCTACGCCTCCTGGTGAGGCTGCCGCTACGACCTGCCGGTCTGGCAGTCCGTCTACGACGAGCTCAAGGACGACGGCTTCACCGTCATCACGGTCGCGATCGAGCGTTCCGCCGAGGATGCCCGCCCCTGGATTGAGGCCGCCAACGCCGAGCACCCCAGCCTCATCGATACCGAGCACCTGGTCCCGGACCTCTACGGCATGATCAATGTGCCGACCATCCTCTGGATCGACGAGGAAGGCCGCATCGCGCGTCCCAACGACGTCGCCTTCGGGTCCAACGATTTCAAGGAGATGACGGGCATCGACTCCGAGCTCCATCTCGAGCGGCTGCGCGCCTGGGTGCGGGGCGAGGGCCCCGCCATGACTCCCGAGGAGACGCGTGCCGCGCAGACGCTCCCCACGGCCGCCGAGCAGGAGGCCCGCGCCGAGTTCACGCTCGCCTGGTGGCTCTCGCAGCGGGGCCACGCCGAGGACGCAGAGCCCCACTACGTGCGCGCCGGCGAGCTCGCGCCCCACGACTTCACCATCCGTCGCGGCACCATGCTCATCCGCGGCCTCGACCCCATGGGTGAGGACTTCATGAAGATCGTGAACGAGTGGACGGAGGCCGGGAACGCCTTCTACCGCCCCATTGAGGCCACCACGTGAGCGACCTCGAAGGCACAACCGCGATCGTCACCGGAGCCGCCCACGGCATCGGCAACGGCATTGCCCGCGTCCTTGCGGGGAAGGGCGTCGCCCTCGCCCTGTGCGACATCGCCCCCGCCGTCCACGACCTCGCCGCCGAGCTCGAGGCGGACGGCGCCAGCGTCATGGCCGCCGACGCCGACGTCAGCGATCCAGCGGCCGTCCGCGCCTTCGTCGATGCTACCATCGAGCGCTTCGGGCGCATCCACACCATGGTCAGCAACGCCGGCATCTGGCGCGCCACCTCCCCCCTCGACCCCTGGGAGAAGGCCGTCGACGACTTCGACGCGCTCATCGCGACGAACCTCAAGGGTGTGTTCCTCTGCGGGCGGGCCATCGCCGCTCACATGGCCGAGATGGGCGGCGGCAACATCGTCAACATCGCCACCGACCACATCTGTCCGCCACCCGGCTACAACACCGGAGGTGGCACCCGCATGGACGTCTACGACGCCTCCAAGTGGGGCATCAATGGCCTAACGCAGGCGTGGTCGCGTGTCCTGGAGCCCCATGGCGTCCGCGTGAACGCCCTCTGCATGGACGCAACCGACTCGGAGATGATCCGGGGCGCCCTCGGCATGACGCCTCCGCAGGAGCTCCTCGACCGCTGGATGCGTCCCGAGCAGATCGCCGGCCTCCTCGTCGACCTCCTGGAAGAGGGCCCCGACGGCCGCACCGGCGAGAACATCGGTATCTGGCTCGACCACGAGATCGCCCTGCCGGCGCGCGTCGATCCCCTGCCGCACCGGTTCCAGTAGGCCCTCTGGCTACGGCCCCGACTGCCCCTCCGCCAGGGGTTTCGTGGGTGGAGGCGGCGCTTGCGTGCGCGCCTGCCGCCTTCGCCACCAGAGGTAGAGCCCGCTCAGGATGATGGCCGCAACCCACACCGCCACGATGACCAGCGTGATGCGCAGGTCGCGTCCGAGGCTGTCACCCGCGACCACGCCCACCGTGGTTGGCGTAAGCATGCCCAGGAAGCTGAAGAAGAAGAACCGCCAGAAACGCATCGCCGTCAGCCCCGCGAGGAAGCTGATCCAGTCGAAGTTCACGACAGGCAGCATGCGCGCCCAGAAGATAAGCCGCCCGCCCATTCGGACGGAGAGGGAGTCCATGTTGGCTGCCGCCTTGCTGCCCACCAGCTTCGGCAGGTGGCGCCGGCCCAGCCAGCGCGCCACCCAGAACGCCATCGCCGAGCCCCACATCATCCCGATCATCGAGTAGACCGTCCCCAGCACCGGCCCCCAGACGAGTCCCGCCGCGATGAAGATGGGCGCGTTCGGGACGGGCGCGAACAGCACCGAGAAGGCCATCACCGCCATGAACGCGATCGGCCCCCAGACGCCCCATTGCTCCACCCATTCCTGCAGGGGCTCGGGGTCGAACTGCAGCGAGATGTCGAAGACGTCGGCGAGGATGAAATAGGCTGCTACCAGCGCGAGGAACACCACCGCGATGCCTGCCAGCACGCGCGGCCGCAGCAGGATCGGTGTCTCCTCCCCTTCCGCAACGAAGTCCGTGATGGTGGGCTTGCGCAGGGTGCGCGCGGGGCCTTGCTCAGCCATTCGAACGGTTCCCCGCCCGCTCCAGGTGTGCCAACAACAGCTCGTTGACCTGCTCCGGCGCATCCTGCTGCACGAAGTGCCCGGCCCCCGGGAGGTAGTGCAGGTCGAAGTCGTGCACGAACCGCTCCGTCCCGACCGTCAACTCCTTGCCGAGGGCCTCGTCCTCCTCGCCCCAGATCATCGTCGTCGGCGCCCCGATGATGGGCACGGGATCGGGGAGGGACTGGGGGTTGCGAAGGAGGGCGCGGTACCAGTTGATCCCGCCAGTGAGGCCGTGCTCTCGCCAGCTCTTTCGATAGAACGCCAGGTCCGCGCGGCGCTCTTCCCCGGCCGGGATTCCCCGGCACACCGAGCGTGCCAGTCGCCGGTAGCCATCGAAGGCCAACATCTGCTCGGGAAGCCAGGGCAGCTGGAAGAAAGCGATGTACCAGCTCCGCCGCAGCTGCGCGATGCTCCGCAGCCCCTCGCGAAAGAGCGCCGGGTGCGGGATATTCAGGATCGCGAGTGAGCGGAGGGCCTCCGGGTGATTCATGGCCAGCTGCCAGGCGATCGCTCCGCCCCAGTCGTGCCCCACGATGTGCGCGCTGCGCTCGCCCAGGGCCTCGATGAGCCCGAGTACATCCTGCTGCAGCGTCTCCGTGTCGTAGGGAGGGCGCGCCTCCGTCTCGTGGTAGCCCCGCAGGTCGGGGGCGATGACGTGGTAGTTCGGCGCCAGCGCCGCCAGCTGCTTCCGCCAGGAGTACCAGCACTCCGGGAAGCCGTGCAGGAATACGACCGGCTCCCCCTCGCCGCTCTCCACATAATGCATGCGTAGCCCGTTCGCCACGACCTGGCGGTGCTGGGGCTCGAACGGTGCTTCGGGAGCCATTGGTCCTATCTTAGGCGAGCGCCCGGAACGGGCAGGCCGGCGCGTTTCGGTCAGGTGAAGTTCGCGACCAGGAACACGACCGGCGCCACGAACACGACCGAGTCCAGCCGGTCGAGCAGGCCCCCGTGTCCCGGCAGCAAGCCCGAGGAGTCCTTGATGTCGGCCTTGCGCTTCATCCAGCTCTCCAGCAGGTCGCCTGCCTGCGCCGCCACGCCCAGCCCCACCCCCAGACCCACGATGGCGCCCACGGCCAATCCAAGGTCCATCCACGGCGAGAGCACGCCGACGGCCAGGACTCCCCCGCACACCCCTCCGACGGCGCCTTCCCACGTCTTCCGTGGGCTGATGGCAGGCCACAGCTTGTGCCGCCCGAGCAGGGATCCGGTGAAGTAGGCGCCTGTGTCGATCGTGAATGTCGTCAGCACCGTCAGCAGCACCCAGTCGCGGCCCTGGTCGAGATCCCGCGCGAGCACGATCGTTGAGAAGATGATGCCCGGGTAGATGATCGCCCAGCCCATCACGCGCAGCGGTTTCCGTGGGCCGAAGGCGTTCGTGCGGCTGTACCCTGTGCCCAGGAAGAGGGCGGCGAGCAGCGCTCCCGCGATAAGGAAGCGTTCGTCCGCATGCACGCCGGCCACCACGATCGCCGGCCCCAGCAGGAAAGGACCGAGCTGCGCCACCTCCCGATAGGGCCGCGTGGGCATGAGCCAGGCGTGCGCGAACTCGATCGTGCCGCCCAGCGTGATCAACCCCGCCACGATGGCGAAGGGCCAGCCGCCCGCCCAGATGACCAGCAGCAGCAGGGGCACGCCCACCGCCGCCGTCGCCAGGCGAAGCGCGAGATTGCGGGGGATTCGCACTAGGCGTCCTCGAACGCGTCGAGGTCTTCCGGCAGCAGCTTGCCGAACTTCCGCTTCCGGCGGCCGTACTCGGCGAGCGCCAGGTCGACGTCCTCCCGCCCGAAGTCCGGCCAGTAGGCGGAGGTGAAGTAGAGCTCCGCGTAGGCGCTCTGCCAGAGCAGGAAGTTCGAGATGCGCTGCTCACCCGCCGTCCGGATGACAAGGTCGGGATCGGGGAGGCCGCCGGTGAGCAGGTGCGACGACACTGTCGCCTCGTCGATCTCGGCGGCGGGGACGCCCTCTTCGGCGATCCGTTGGATAGCGGTCACAATCTCGTCCCGGCTGCCGTAGCTCAGGCAGATGTTCAGCATCAGCCCGTCGTTCCCGCGGGTTATCGCCACAGCGTCCTTGACTCGCACGGCCAGCGCCGCCGGAAGCTGTTCCAGGTGGCCGAAGTGGCGGATGCGCACGTTATCGCGCTGCATGTTGTCCAGCTCCCGCTGGAGGAAGCGGTCGATCAGCTGGAAGATCACCGACACCTCGCTCGCCGGCCGGTTCCAGTTCTCGGTCGAGAAAGCGAACAGGGTGACGTAACGGACGTCGTGCTCGGCGAAGCGCTCGATCACGCGCCGGATGTTTTCCGCCCCCGCCCGGTGCCCGGCCGCGCGCGGCAGGCCGCGTTCCGTGGCCCAGCGCCCGTTGCCGTCCATGATGATCGCGATGTGGCCGGGTACGCGCCCACCCGTCAGCGACGATATGCGGTCGCCGCCGGGGTCGGTCCGGGGTTCGGTCCCCGCGCGCTGCGCCAGCCTATAGCTCAAGCAGCTCCTCCTCCTTGCGCTTCATCGCCTCGTCGATCAGGCCGGTGTGGGAGTCGGTCAGCTTCTGCAGGTCGCCCTCGTAGTCGCGCAGGTCGTCCTGCGTCATATCGCCGTCGCGCTCGCCCTTGCGCAGGTCGTCGTGCGAGTGCCGGCGCACATTGCGTACGGCCACGCGCGCGTCCTCTGCCTTCTGGTGGACCATGCGCACGAACTCGCGGCGGCGCTCCTCCGTGAGCTGGGGAATGGGCAGGCGGATCAGCTGCCCGTCGATGTTCGGGTTCAGGCCCAGGTCGGAGGTCTGGATCGCCTTCACGACCGACTGAACCGCCCCGGCATCCCACACCTGCACGGCCAGAAGCCGCGCCTCGGGGGCGTTGATGGTGCCGAGCTGGTTGAGCGGCTGCGTCTGCCCGTAATGCTCCACCTGCAGCCCCTCGATGAGGCTGGGGTGGGCGCGGCCCGTGCGGACACCGGCAAGCTCTCGATGGAACGCCTCCACGGCGCCGTCCATGCGCATCTCTGCGTCCAGCATGATCTCGTCTGGGTCGGCCATGCGTCTGCTCTCGATCTACCCCGGATGGGCGGGCTCGGTAAGCGCTCCCGCGCTCACGGTCGTGCCGATGCGCTCCCCGTTGAGCGCCCGGTAGATGCTGTCTTTCGCCCGCACGTCGAAGACGACGATGGGGAGCTCGTGCTCCATGCAGAGGCTCAGGGCCGTGCTGTCCATCACCTGCAGGCGCCGCTGGATCGCCTCGATGTGGCTCAAGCGCTCGAACCGCGTGGCATCCGGCGAGGTCGCCGGGTCGGCGTCGTACACGCCGTCCACCCCGTTCTTCGCCATCAATAGCGTCTCGCAGTCGACCTCGATGGCGCGCAGGGCCGCCGCCGTGTCCGTGGTCATGAACGGGTTCCCTGTTCCCGAGGCGAATACGACCACGCGCCCCTTCTCCAGGTGGCGGATCGCCCGGCGCCGGATGTAGGGCTCCGCGATCTGCGCCATCGTCAACGCCGTTTGCGTGCGAACCTCCGCGCCGGCGTGCTCCAGGGCGTCCTGAAGCGCGAGCGCGTTCATCATGGTGCTGAGCATCCCCGCGTAGTCGGCGGTGGCGCGGTCCATCCCGGTCTCCGCCGCCGACTGGCCCCGCCAGAAGTTGCCGCCGCCCACGACGATCGCGACCTCGACCCCAACGGCCGAGGCTCGCGCGATCTGTTCCGCGAGATTGGCGATCGTGTCGGGATCGATGCCAAACTCGCGGTCGCCCATCAGGGCCTCACCGCTGAGCTTTACGAGCGCGCGCCGGTACGCGTCGGTCACGGCTCCCCCTCTTACGATCCGAGTTCGAAGCGTGCGAACCGCCGCACGCGGATGTTCTCCCCCGTCTTCGCCATCGAATCCTGAACCAGGTCCGAGATCGTCTTCGAGGCGTCCTTCACCCACGGCTGGCTCAACAGCGCGACCTCGTCGTCGTCGCCTTCGAGCTCCGGCTCGCGGTCGTCCGCCGAAACCACGGCGGGATTCATCGCCGCGACCTGCATCGCGATCTCGTGCACGAGCGACCGGAATTCGTCCGTGTTCGCCACGAAGTCCGTCTCGCAGTTGACCTCCACGAGCGCGCCGATGCGGCCGCCTGCGTGGATGTAGGTGTCGACGACCCCCTGGCCGGTCTCGCGTTCGGCGCGCTTCGCCGCCGCCGCCAGTCCCCGCTCGCGCAGGATGGTGGCCGCCTGCGTCATGTCGCCGTCGGCCTCTTCCAGGGCTCGCTTTGCGTCCATTACCCCGGAGCCGCTCGCGTCGCGCAGCTCCTTCACCATTGCCGTTGAGATGCTAGCCAGTGGTCTGCTCCTCTGATGCCGGTGCGGCCGCCGCGGCGACCGGTTCTTCTGCTGCTGGCGCTTCAACCGGGGCCTCGCCCTCGGCTTCGGCTGCCGCGGTTTCCTGCTCGGCCGCGAGCTGCGCCATCTCCTCGCTGTACGCCTCGGCGCCGACTCCCGCCTCGCGGGCCGCGCGGCCCTCGATCGCGCCGTCGGCAATCTTGCCGAGGATGAGCTTGATCGCGCGAATGGCGTCGTCGTTGCTCGGGATCGGGTAGGCGATGGGGTCGGGGTCGCAGTTCGTGTCGACCAGCGACACGATCGGGATTCCCAGCCGATCGCACTCGGCCACCGCGATCGCCTCTTTCATCGTGTCGATGACGAAGACGGCTCCGGGAAGCCGGTCAAGGTACTTGATGCCGCCGAAGTAGCGGTTCAGCCGCTCGATCTCGTTGGCGATATCGAGCTGCTCTTTCTTGGCGCGCCGCGCGAACTCGCCGCGTTCGGTGCGATCCTCGAGGTCGCGCATGTGACGGATGCGCGCCTGGATCGTGCGGAAGTTGGTGAGCGTGCCGCCCAGCCAACGGTTGTTCACGTAGGGCAGGCCGGCGCGCTGCGCCTCCTGCTCGACCGTTTCGCGGGCCTGCTTCTTCGTGCCGATGATGAGCACGTCGTTGCCGCTGGCGACGACCTCGCGCACGAAGTCGATCGCTTCGTCCAGCCGCGTGACCGTCTGCTGCAGGTCGATGATGTGGATGCCGTTGCGCTCGGTGAAGATGAAGTGCTGCATCTTCGGGTTCCAGCGACGTGTCTGGTGGCCGAAGTGCACACCGGCTTCGAGGAGCTGTTTCATCGTGACGGGCGTGACCAAGGTCCGCCCCTTTCTGCGCGACGCATAGATTTGACGCAGAGCGCCAGGCGCCGCGCGCCCGCTCAGAATACCGGTGCTCCCCCACACGCGGAAGCGTGGACCTCCCAAACCTTCACCTCTAGCCACCGGGCGAGCGGACGTTTATCGTTAGCCGCAAGGAAGGAGGTGATGCGCATGGACGACCACAGTAGTAGCCAACCCCATTTTCTAGCGCAGGAGGTGACCTCCTCCTAGAACAAGCGTTGAGCTACGAACGGGGCCTGAGCGGTGCGATTGCCGCCAGGCCCCTTTTTCATTCCCGGATTCCCGCCGGCCATGCCCGACTCCCTCGCCTTCGACACTGATCGCTTCGCTGCAGCCCTGCACACCACCGAACTGGGCCGCGACTTCCGCTACGTCCTCGAAACCCCTTCGACCATGGACCTCGCCCGCACCGCCGCCGCGGAGAGCGCGCCCCACGGCACCCTCATCCTTGCCGAGGCCCAGACCGCGGGCCGTGGGCGCCGGGGGCGAGGCTTCTTCAGCCCCCCCGGCGGCAGCCTCTACTTCACGCTCATCCTCCGCCCCTCCCGCGATGTGTACGGCCGTCTCCCCCTCGCCGTCCCCCTCGCCGTCTGCCGCGCCTGCGCCCACGAGGGCGTCGATGCGCGCATCAAGTGGCCCAACGACATCTGGGTCGGCGAGCGCAAGCTGTGCGGCATGCTCATCGACGGCGAGACCGGCCCCGGCGGCCTCACCGCCTACGCCGGCATTGGCATCAACGTGAACGCCGACCCCACCGCCGACCCCGCTCTGCGCGATACCGCCACCAGCCTCGCCCGCGAGCTCGGACGTGAGGTCGGCCGCGAGTCGTTGCTCGCCCGCATCTGCGACCAGCTTGAGGCCGCCATGGCCGCCCCCGAGGCTGATCTCGTCGATGCGTACCGCGCGGTCAGCCTCGTGCTCGGCCGCCGGATTACCGTCGAGGAGCCCGAGGGCGCCTACGAGGCGCGCGCGCTGGACATTGCCTCCGATGGCGCCCTTGTCGTTGAACGCGAAGGCGGCGAGCGCCTTACGGTGCTCGCCGCCGATGTCTCCGTTCGTCCCGGAGCGTGACGCCGCTGGCTACTCCTCGTCGTCGTCGTCGTCCTCGATGAACATGCGGATGAGGTCCATCGGCAACGGGAACACGATCGTCGAGTTGTTCTCCACGGAGATCTCGCCGAGCGTCTGCAGGTAGCGCAGCTGCAGCGTGATCGGCTGCTCCGCCATGACGTCCGCCGCTTCACGCAGCCGCTCGCTGGCCTGGAACTCGCCGTCGGCGGCGATGATCTTCGCGCGCCGGTCGCGCTCGGCCTCGGCCTGGGCGGCCATGGCGCGCCGCATCTGCTCCGGCAGCTCCACGTCCTTCACCTCGACCGTGCTGACCTTGATGCCCCACGGCTCCGTTTCCTCGTCGATGATCGACTGCAGCTGCTGGTTGACCTCCTCGCGCTGGGAGAGCAGGCCGTCAAGGTCCGTTTGCCCCATGACCGAGCGCAGGGTCGTCTGCGAGATCTGCGAGGTTGCTCGGATGAAGTCGAGGATGCGCACGACCGCCATCGTCGGCTCGACCACCCGGAAGTAGACGACCGCGTTTACGCGCACCGTCACGTTGTCCCGCGTGATCGCGTCCTGCGAGGGTACGTCCAGCGTGATCGTGCGCAGGTCCACCTTCACCATCCGGTCGATGAACGGCAGGAGCACGAACAGCCCCGGGCCCTTCGCCCCCTGCAAGCGCCCGAGCCGGAAGATCACCCCCCGCTCGTACTCCGCGACCACGCGGACCTGGAAGGGAAGAAGCGGGACCAGCAGGATGGCGCTCAACCCCAGCAGGAAGACGCGGATGATCGTCGCCAGGACGCTGCTCGGCGGCTCCTGCTCGAATTGTTCGGGTTGTGGTAGCTGTTCGGTCATGGGTCGTTCTCCTTCCGTACCCTGAGCCTCAGGCCGTTTGCGCTCACGACGCGCACCTCTTCACCCTCGGCCGCGGAGCCGTCTTCCAGCTCCGCGTGCCAGCGCTCGCCCTGGATGAAGACCGTGCCGTCAGGCGTAAGCGGTGTACGAGCCACCGCCATTCTACCGACAAGCGCCTCCGCCCCGGTTTCCGAACGCATCTTCCGCATCCGAGCCAGCCCGATCGCCATCGAAACGAACACGACGACGAGCAGGAACCCCAGGATGCCTACGACGATGCGGTTCGGCTGGAACTCCGTGGGCGTGTCCCGGAAGGCGATGATCGCCCCCAGCACGAGCGCCACCAGCCCGCCCCCGGCGAGGATCCCCCCGGACGGCACGAACAGCTCCAGCGCGAAGAAGAGGAGCGCGATGCCGATCAGGACGAGCCCGATGGTGTCGACCGGCAGCACGCCCAGGGCGAGGAAGCCGATCGCGATCGCGATCACGCCGGCCACGCCCGGGAAGATCACGCCCGGATTCGTGAGCTCGATGAAGAGGCCGATCATCCCGAGCGAGATCAGGATGGTCGCGAGCGTCGGGTTGGCGAGGTGCTCCAGCATCCGCTCCCAGACGGTCATGCTCGTGTTCACGCGCTCCGCCTCGGGCAGGCCATTGAGCGTCACCAGCAGCCCCGGCTTCAGCTCGATAGTGGTGCCTTCGATGCGCTCCAGGATCTCGTCCACGTCACTCGCGACGAAGTCGACCACGTTCAGCTCAACTGCCTCCGTCTGGGTGGCCGCGACCGCCTCGCGGACCGCTTCCTCGGCCCAGTCGGCGTTGCGTCCCCGAAGCTCTGCGATGCCGCGGATGAAGGCGACTGCGTCGTTCTCGATCTTCTTGCCGAGCGTGCCCTCGAGGTCGCTGCCGTCGGCGTTGATCGCCGCGGCCGCGCCGATCGACGTGTTCGGCGCCATCACGGCCACGTGCGCCGACATCGTGATGAACGTTCCCGCGCTCGCCGCCCGCGCCCCGTAGGGCGACACATAGACGACCACCGGCACGTTCGATGCCTCGATGCGCTGCACGATCTCGCGCATCGACGAGCTGAACCCGCCCGGCGTGTCCAGCTGAATCACGATGAGCCTGGCGCCCTCGTCCTCGGCCTTGTTGATGCCGCGGTCGATGTAGCGCTCGGTGATCGGGCCGATGCCGCCATCGATCTCCAGCAGGTGGATGGCGCCCGGCTCGACGTCGTCGCTGCCGCACGCCACTCCGATCCCGACCGCGATCAGGATGAGCAGGAAGGCACGCCGAACCGTCTTCAGGGAACGCATCTCCATCGAGTATAGCCAGCGTGTTCGGCGCTTTGGGGGAAGGCCGTTACCCTAGCGCGAGGGGGTCCCCATGGCGGACAAGGCCCGCGGACTGTCGGAGCGCATCGACGCCCGCCGTCGCCGCGCCATGGTGCGCGAGCTCCAGGCATGGCTCCTCAAGGAGCGCGACGAGGATGTCGGCGAGCTCGCCGCCGGTTTCCTTCTCGACTTCGTGCTCGACCTGGCCGGCCCCGACCTCTACAACGCCGCCCTCACGGACGCCGCAAAGGCGTTCCGCGAGCACGCCGATATCGTCGATGCCGAAATCGCCTCGCTCACGCAGGATACGTTCAAGCCGCGCGAGGCGGGGGAGTAGTCGTCTGGTCGGGAGCTATCCCTGCTGGAGAGGCTCCACCGGCGGAAAGGTCGTCTCCCAGTAGTCGTTGAGACCGGCCACAGCCCCGCCGACCACGCCCTGGTGAATCGGAGGCCCGAGCAGCTCAAGGATCGGTCCGCCGCCCGCCGCGTGCAGGTAGGTCAGGCTCCCGGGAAGCGTCTCGCCCATGATCTCGTCGAGCGAGCTATCGAAGTTCAGCTGGACCACACCCGCGTTGGGATAGACCCAGCGGATCTCGCCGCCCTTCTCGAGCAGCTCCTTCGTTGCCGACACGACGTCATCGACATACAGGCCGAGGTGCTGGACGCCTTCGCCCCGCTCGTCGAGCCACTGCTGGTGGGGCGTATCGCCCCGCACCGGCTGGATGATCTCGGCGATGCTGCCGGCAATCGCGCCGTAGTAGACGCGCAGCTCGGCCTCTTCGCCCGACATCGAGTGGACCATGTAGGGCGGCATCAGGCGGAACTCGGCGCCCAGCAGGTTCGTGTACGTGTTCGCCATCTCGTCGGCGTCTTTCACGACGAACCCGAGGTGGTGCATGACAGGCTTGCCGGTGTGGATGGTCATCGGTCTCTCTTCCGTGCGTTCAGAGTGCCCGCGCACGCTACGCGATCCCGTCCCCCCGGGCCAGTAGTGAAGAACCGGGCACTGGCCGCGACCTACGCCAGGCTGGCCCGCACCTCCGCCAACCGCCCGATCGACGCCACAGCATGCTCCTGCGTCGGCATCAGGTTGCGAACGATGACGTCCGTGTACCCCGACTCCTCCAGCGCCCGGAACTGCGCCGCGACCGTCTCCGGGCTGCCGATCGCCAGCGCCTCGCTGTCGAAACCGCGGTAGCCCGACTCGACGACTGCACGTGCTGTGTCCTGTGCTTCTTCGTCGCTCTCGCCGACGTAGATGTCGCGCCTGATGGCGACGGGACCTGTCTCCTGGTGCCCGTGGATCTGCCGCCGCTCGTGGTACTCCGCCGACTGCGCCGCTGCCTGCTTCCCCGTCAGCCCCGGCGAGGCCAGCCAGCCGTCGCCCAGCCGCGCCGCGCGGTCGATAGCGCGCCGCGCGACCGCCCCGATCCACACCTCCACCCCGTCCGGCGGCACGGGGCTGATGCGGGCGTCCTGGATCTGCCAGCGACCCTCCGAGCTGACCGTCTCGCCCGCCCAGAGCCGCCGCATGATGTCGAGCGACTCCTCGAAGCGCGAGGGCCGGTGCTTCACGTTCACGCCGAAGGCCGGGAACTGGTTGTCGTCCGGTCCGATGGCGCACTGCATCACGAACGGCCCCTCGTGCAGGGCCGCCAGCGTCCCGATCTGCTCCGCCAGCAGCACCGGGTGCCAGAGTGGCAGCAGGAAGAGCGCCCCCGCCGGGCGGTCGTTCCACTCCGCCAGCACCCGCCCCAGCACCGGCACGTTCTGGTAGTAGGTCATCGGCGCGGTGCTGTGGTGGTCGCCCACGAAAAGGCTGTCGAGCCCCGCCTCCCGCGCCGCCGCCGCCCGCTCGACGAGCCACCGCCCACCCGTGCGCGCATCCGGCGCCCGCAGCGCCGTCGTCATTGATATCCCGATCCGCATGGTCCGACTCCTCCCTCAGCGCTCGTAGGCGATGACGTCTACGTCCTCGATCGTGCCGTCCGCCGTGAACCGCCAGGTGCCGATGTAGCCTCGCCGGAGATCGCCGAATTCGTCCCAGTCCATGGAGACGGAGGCTCCCGCGTAGTCCACTTCGTCTCCGTCCCGGATGAGGCTCAGGGCGCGGGCGATGCCTTCCACCCCGGGCCGGACGTGCTCGCCAGGTGCGGCGCCGATCCCCCGCAGCGCGTCGCGAATGGTCGTTCCCTCGGCCTCGCCCGCTTCCTCCGCCGCGAGGGCGATCGCAATGGTGGCGTCGTAGGTTTCCCTGACGTAGGTGGCCTCGGTGTCCCTCCCGTACTCGTCACGGAAGGCCTCTTCCCAGATCGCGGTGGACGGATTCTCATGGGAGGGACTGCTGACGGTGCCGTACATTCCGGCCAGCCTTCCCCCACCGACGGCCTCGGCGACATCGGCCACCCGCAGCGCGTCGCCGAAAAGAAACTGCTCGTACAGGCCGCTATCGAGCGCCTCCCTGAGGATGACCTCGCCCTCCGGCCAGAAGGTGAGCAGGACGAGCGCCTGGGCTCCTTCGCGCGCGCTCTCCTCGATGAGATCGAGGTAGCTCTCCTGCAGCTCGGCGGGAGAGCTGACAGCCACGATGCCGCCGGTCCACGCTCCCCGGAAGGCCTCCGCCAGACCCTGGCCCCATGCGTCGTCGCGGTAGATGACGCCCACGTTGTCGAAGCCCCGCTCGCGCGTCAGCTGAGCCAGCGCGGGCCCCTGGGCGATGTCGGAGAGGACCGTGCGGAAGAAGAGGTCGCCGTCCTCGTTGGCGGTGAGCAGCGGAGAAGAAGCCGAAGGGCTGATCACCAGCACCCCCGCCGGCGCCGCGACCTCGATCACCAGAAGCGAATCCGCGCTGGAGTTGGGCCCGACGATGGCATGGACGCCCTCTTCCTCGATCAGGCGTCGCGCCTCCTCCTGGGGGTTGAGGGTGTCGCCTTCCACGACTTCCACCGGCTGGCCGAAGACGCCTCCGGCCTCGTTCACGTGCTTGACGGCGAGCTTGAAGGCACGCAGCCGGTCGAGAGCCGTGTCCGTTTGCGTCTCACTGTTGACCAGCATCACGCCGATCTTGAGGGGCGTCTGCTCTTCGTCGCCGCAGGCCGCGAGCGTCCCCGCGACAAGGGCGAGGGCGGCGACCACGGCCAGCCAGGGGCCCCAACTCCTTCGTTTCGGGTACATGGCCGCTCCCTACTTCGCCTTGAACTCGATGTGGAGCTCCTTGAGCGCCCTCAGGAACATGTGCGGGTGGTGCTTGAAGTCGTTCTTCCCCGGCGCGAACCACATCTCGTCGACCCGCTCCACGAGCGTCTTGAAGCTGTAGTACAGCTCGCGACGGGCGAGCGGCGCGCCGAGGCAGTAGTGGATCCCCGCCCCGAATGTGAGGTGCGCCATGGGGTTCTTCCGCTCCAGGTCCACGTCCGCCGGACACTCGAAGCGCCGCTCGTCGCGGTTGGCGGCCGCGTAGCGCGTCCCGATCGATGCGCCCGCCGGAATCGTCACGCCGTGCATCTCGACGTCGTTCAGCGCGACCCGCCCCAGCATCTGCACCGGTGACTCCAGCCGCAGCACCTCCTCGACGAACGTGCGCAGGTATTGGTCCGGGTCCGACTTGAGCTGCTCCCAGATCTCGGGTTGCTCGATGAGGATCTTGACGCCCTCTCCAATCGCGTTCGTGCTCGTCTCGGAGCCGCCCACGAAGGTGTCGGACATCATCTCCGACTGCAGCTCACCGTCCGTGAGCGTCCGCCCCCACTCGGGGATCTCGGTGTTCACGAGGTCCGAGAGGAGCGTGTCGTCGGGTTCCTCCCGCAGCCGGTCGAACACCTTCTTGAAGTAGTGCTGCGCTTCGATCTCCAGATCGAGGGCCTCACGCTCCTCCTCCTCGCTCACCATCTGGCCGAAGCGGCGCACCCAGGCATCGGTCGCGCGCTTGATGAGCCAGATGTCCTCCTCCTTCACGCCCATCTGGTGCCCGATCACGATGAGCGGCAGCGGCACCGCGAACTGGTGCACCCAGTCGCAGTGGCCGTCCTCGATGAACGCGTCGAAGAGCCGGTTCGCGACGCTCTCGACGAACGGATCGAGCTGCTTGATCTTCCCGGGCCGGAACGCCTTGTCGAACATGTTCCGCATCTGGCGATGGTTCGGGTCGTCGCGAGCCGCCAGCGTCGGCTCCGGGAGCCACCCGTTGTTCTCCTCGTACACCGCCAGCATCCGCATCTGCCGCTCGGTCAACTGGGGCCTCGCCTCCGCCTGGGCGGCGCGATTGCCCCCGTTCCCGAAGTTCTCGGTGTCGAGCAGCACCTCGCGCAGGTCCTCGAAGCGGCTGATCACGTACTGGCCCGTGTGCGGATCCCTGTAGACGGGCGCCTGGTCCCGCAGTACCTGGTACGCCTCGTAGGGGCAGTCCTGCACCTCCGGGTCGAGGAAGTTGAAGTCGTCCGGCGTCTTCCCGGGTGTCTCAGTTGTGTCGCTCATGAAGTTCTCCTTGTGTGTCGTTCGGGCGGGGCGGTGGGGACCAGCCACCAGCCACCAGCCACTAGCCACCAGCCACTATCAGTGTGCCGCCGCGTAGTGCTCCGCCAGCAGGTCGCGCCCGAAATCGCCTTCGGGATCGCGCCAGACCGTGTGGCTGTGGTTGGCGTTGTTCTGGACGCAGTCGTACTCGATCAGCACGCGTGGTCCCTGCAGCCGGTAGTAGTGCGGCTGCTTCCGCTCGATTCCCCCCGCCCAGGCGAAGTGCAGGTCCGGGAGGATGCTCATGAGGCGCTCGTGCTCTGCTGCCGCCATGGGCTCGGGAAGCCGCTGCGTGTACTCCCGCAGAAGCGCCTCGAGGATCGCGAGCTGTGCCTGCGACATGCCCGCCGCCGCCAGCCCCTTGGGCGTGAGCGAGTAGCGCGCCGCCTCGCGGTCGGCGTCCGTCATGGCCTGCCGGCTGTCGAGATCGTCCTGCATGACCGTCAGGCGATCGGCCGTCCCCTGGTCCGGCAGGCCGTTGAACACCATCGAGATCCACTCAGGCTGTGCCCCGTCTTCAACGTGGGAGCGGTTCGACTGGACGATGTCGAACGGCGCCGCCTTCGAGATGATCGCGACCGAGCGCTGCTCCGTGTCGAGGCTGTGCACGAGCTCGCGCGCGCGATCCTCCTCGCCCGCGACCGGACGCAGCGTCTGGTAGTCGCTCAGGTCCGCCTCGTGCGGGTTCGCGCCGAAGAAGGTGGGCGTCACCGACACAATCTCGCCGTTCACGATCGTGTTGTGCACCGAGACATGGTGCCCCCCGAAGCGCCAGCCCCAGGCGTCGCTGCCGGGCTCCCCGTAGACCATCGCGAAGTACATCGCCGGATCCGAGCCGTGCATCGTGCCTCGCATCGATCCCCGCGGGATGCGCCAGCCACCGAGCGCGTCCTGCCAGGCCTCCAGGTTCATGATCACCGTCGCTCGCCGGTAGGCCGGCAGGCTCAGGCCCGAGGCGAGCAGCCGGTGCGCGAGCTGCACCTGCCGCACGTTCAGGTCGGCCATGGGCACGCCCTCGTGGTTCGTTGGCGTGTAGTACCAGACCTCCCGGCGCGGGTCGGCAAAGGGTGGGTTCGCCGCGGACCGCAGCTCCTCCGGCAGCGAGTCGAGCCAGTCGCTGGCCGCCTCCGCCATTCGCGCAACGACATCCTTCGCGGCGACGCTCATCCTGACCTCCGATCGCCGCGCAGCCTACGGCTCGGGAAGGGCCGCGTGAAGCGCTGGAGGACGGAACCACCCCGGGCGTCTCGAATGGCGGTCTCCAGGCCCCCTGTGACACGAGACCCGAGGTTGAAGCGACGTTTCTTGTTCGAGCGTTGTCGTCGCGCTCTCGTCGGGCAATGGAGTGCGTCTGGTTAACGGTCCTGGAGTGTGAAATTCTCAACCTTTGCTGTTACTCTAGAATGCACAATTCTCAGGAGATTCCGGCAATGGTGAAATTCTCAACGGTGAAGGCGTCCGCTGCCCCCGGTCCAATGAAACAGACTGGACGGCTTACTGCTCGAATGCGGCAGTACGAGGACTACGTTAATTCGGTGAAGTCCGATGAGGCGGGAAAGCTCACTCCTGAAGAGGGCGAGACGACTCGTGGACTCGCCCTCCGGATCTCTCGTGCGGCCAAGCGCGTCGGCAAAAGCGCCGACACCTGGGTCCGCGACGGGTCGGTGTATTTCGTCGTTTCGTAGCCCGGAGGGCTCCAGCGCTCCTGCAAGAGCCGAAGCGTTCGGCGGTTAGCCGCCGGCGGCGCTTGCTACCGCATCCCGTTCCGGGTCCGGCGCCGAGCTCATGCGGCGCAGGTCCGTTTGCGTGGCGACCATGACGATGCCCAGCACCAGCAGCCCCACACCGCAAATGGCATACCACTCCTGCGCTCCCACCACGTCCGCCATCAGGCCAGCTACCAGCGCGCCCAGGGGCATCGCCCCGGCCATGCAGATCTGATAGATGCTCATCACCCGCCCCATGATCGCGTTCGGTGTGTGCGCCTGAACGAGCGCCATGTTCAAGTTCGTGAAGAAGCCCGCGTTCCACCCCGTGACGAACATGATGACGAGGGCCAGGGTGTACCACGGCGCCACGCCCAGACCGATGTTCAGGAAGCCACCGACCACCAGCGTCATGAGGAAGTAAAAGCCGGCGCGGTCTACCCGCCGCAAAGATGCGAGGACGAGGGACGTGATCAGTGTCCCGCCGAGCATCACCGTGAACAGCATCGAAGCCTGGAAGGGGCCTGCGTCCAGGTCGTCGACCGCGATCTTCGGGAGCAGCGCCTGGAACCCTCCTCCAATCACCAGCGCCGTCGCCAGCAGGGCGATCATGAGCGAGCGAATACCTGCGTGGTGGACCACGAAGGTGAACCCCTCGCGCAGGTCTTCGCTCATTCGTCGGGAGATACTCGCTCGCACATTGGGGACGCGCAGGGGGATGAGCGCGAGCAAACCCAGCGTTAGCAGCCCCGCCTGCGCCGCGAAGGCCGCGGAGATTCCGCCGAGTTCAATGACCGCGCCGCTGATCACGGCGCCGCCTGTCGCGACCTGCGCTCCCACGTTCATGAGGGTCACCGCGTTCAGGACGCGTTCAGGACGCGTTCGGGAGGCACGAGCGACGGCACGATCGCCTGGCGTACGGGCATACCGAAGGCCACCGCGGAACCCAGCACGAACGCCAGCGCGAGGACGCCCCAGATGTTCAGGGAGCCCATCGCCACGAGCGTGGCTGCCCCCGCCGTGATGGCGATGCCCGCCCCCTGGCTCCCGAAGAGCAGCAACCGCCGGTCCAGCCGGTCCGCGAGGATGCCCGCGTAGAGCCCGAAGAGGAGGATGGGCAGCCCCAGGGCCGCGATGACGAGCCCGAGCAGGGTCCCCTCTCCCACCGTGAACCCGGACCAGAGCTGGGCGCCGCCTTCCCCGATTTCGATCGCGAGCCAGGCGAACGTGAACTGCTGGATCGACTGCGAGAGCGCGAACGTGATCGTGTTCGCCCACAGCAACGTGAACGGCTTCGAGCGGAACGCAGCGAACGTCGAGTGCGAGAGCCCGCGGCTCTCGTGCTCAACCGCTAGCGGATCCGCGGCTGTGTCGGAGACAGAACCCACGTACCGGCGATGCTACAGCGCTGGCCCCTCCGCCACCGTCGCTCTGCCCCGCCCCTCGATGCTAGCTTCCCGCCGCAGCGGCCGCTGCCGTGGCGGCCGGGTCGGGCGCCGAGCTCATCCGCCTCAGGGCCGGCTGCGTCGCGATCACGACGACGCCAAGCACGAAGAGCAGCGCGCCGCCGATGGCAAACCACTCCCTCGCCCCCACCACGTCCGCCATCGGTCCGGCGACCAGGGCGCCGATCGGCATCGCTCCCGCCATGCACATCTGGTAGATGCTCATCACCCGCCCCATGATCGCGTTCGGCGTGTGCGCCTGGACAAGGGCCATGTTCAGGTTGATGAAGATCCCGGCGTTGAAGCCGGTGATGAACATGATCAGCAGCGCCATGTAGTACCAGGGCGCGAGGCCCAGCGCGACGTTCAGCACCCCGCCCGCCACCAGCGTGCAGAGGAAATAGAACCCTGCCCGGTCGACCCGCCGGAACGAGGCCAGCACGACCGACGTGATCAGCGTGCCGAACAGCATGATGGTGAAGAGCATCGAGGCCTTGAACGGGCCCGCGTCCAGTTCGTCAAGCGCGATCTTGGGAAGGAGCGCCTGGAACGTGCCCGCCATCGCGAGGGCGGTTGCGAGCAGCACGATCATGAGCGTGCGGATGCCCGGGTGGTGGATCACAAAGGACAGGCCCTCCCGAAGATCTTCCCCTATCCGTCGCGGTGTGCCGCCCCTGACGTTGGGGACGCGGATGGGAATCAACGCGAACAGCCCCACCGTCAGGAGTATTGCCTGCGCCGCGAATGCCGCTTCGATCCCCCCGAAGGCGATGACGGCACCGCTGACCGCCGCCCCCGCCTGCGCTACCTGCGCGCTGACGTTCATCAGGGTGACGGCGTTGAGGACCCGTTCGGGGGAGACCAGCGAGGGCACGATGGCCTGCCGCACCGGCATCCCGAAGGCCGTGGTGCACCCCAGCACGAACGCGAGGCCAAAGATGCCCCAGATGTTCAGGGATCCCAGGGCCACGAGGGTCGCCGCGCCGGCCGCAAGCGCGATTCCGCCTATCTGGGTGCCGAAGAGCAGCAGTCGTCGGTCCATGCGATCGGTGAGGATGCCGGCGTAGAGCCCGAACAGGAGAACGGGCAAACCCAGCGCGGCGATGACGAGTCCCACCACCGTCCCTGAACCCACCGTGAAGCCGGACCAGAGCGCCACTCCACCGTCGCTCGCGATGTCGAGCGCGAGCCACGCGAACGTGAACATCTGGATCGACTGTGAGAGGGCGAACGTGATCGTGTTCCCCCACAGGAGGGCGAACGGCCGGTGCTGGAACACCGCGAAGGTTGAGCGGGACAGGCCCCGCCCGCCTTCGCTCGATGCCTTGACCGGTCCAGTCTGCGTCTCCGAGACGGTTGCCACGTTCGGGCGATGCTACAGGGCTGCGGGGCTTGCTACCCCGAGACCGGGAGCCGGCGCCTTCCCCACAGGAAGAACGGCGCGATCCGCTCCCCGTCGCCCAGGAGCTGCAGGTCGGGGCAGCGTTGCAGCAGCGTTCGCAGCGCGACGCGTGCCTCCAGCCTCGCCAGAGGCGCCCCCAGGCAGAAGTGCACGCCCAGCCCGAAGCCCAGGTGCCGGTTCCGCTCGCGGTCCAGCGAGAACTCGTCCGGCGACGGGAACGCCTCCGGGTCCCGGTTCGCGGCGGCGTAGTGCATCATCACCTTCGCGTCCTTCGGGATCGTTCCGCCCTCGAGATCGACGTCCTTCGTCGTGGTCCGGTAGAGGCCCAGGACCGGCGGGTCGAAGCGCAGGCTCTCCTCTACGGCCGCGTCGATCAGGCTCGGGTCCGCCACCAGCCGCTCCCAGAGCGGCCGGTCCTGCAGCAGGCGCCAGACCATGTTCGTGATGAGCGACGTCGTCGTCTCGTTGCCGCCCACGAACAGCTGGTTCACGACCCCGAGGAGCTCCTCGTCCGTGAGCCCCTTGCCGTCCTGCTCGGCTGTCACGAGCTCGCTGATGAGGTCGTTGCGCGGGTTCTCCCGGCGCTCGCGGATGACCTCCAGCAGGTAGGCGGCCAGCTCGCCCATCTCCGCCGCCCAGGGCGTGGGGTCCTCAGCGCCCATCGCTTCCACGGTGATGTCGGACCAGTACTTGAACTTCTGCAGGTCGTCGCCGGGCACGCCCAGCATCTCGACGATGACGATCACGGGCAGTGGGAAGGCGTAATCGTCGTGCATGTCCCAGTTGCCGACGTCGGCCCGTTTGTCGAGCAGCTCCTCCGAGATCTCCACGATGCGGTCGGCCCACTCGGCGATCGCGCGTGGCGTGAATGCCTGCTGCACGAGCCCCCGGTAGAAGGTGTGCTGGGGCGGGTTTGAGAGCATCCCGCCCGGCGGACTGTGGCGCGGCCCCTGCCCCCACTCGCTTGAGTAGGTCTCGATGTCGAGCAGCGCGCCCTGCACGTCGGCGAAACGCGAGAGCGTATAGAAGGGCGGCTCGAACTGCTCGAAGAAGTGCACGGGCGCTTCCTCGAGCAGGTGGTGGTAGGCGACGCTCGGCTCGGCCCGGACCTCGTCCGAGAGTGGGTTGTACCCGTCGACCATCCTCGCGCTACGCCCTGACCGCCGCCTGGCGCTTCGTGAACGCCAGGTCCAGGTGGTACAGCCCCAGCATGATCCCCGGCTGATGCTGGAAGTCGTTCGTGTCCTTCAGCTCGATCGTCTCCAGCCGGTCGAGCAGGGCGTTGACCGCCACGTTCTGCTCCATGCGCGAGAGCCCCGCCCCCGGACAGGAGCGTGGCCCCTGCGAAAACGTCAGGTGCCGGCCCGCGTGCGGTCGCGTCAGGTCGAGCTGGTCGGCGTTCGGGTAGTGCTCCGGGTCCCGGTTCCCCGCCCCGAAGCGCAGGTGCAGCGTCGAGCCCGCGGGGATATTGACCCCGCCCATCTCGAAGTCGACGCGCGACGTTCGCGCCGTCAGGCCCTGCGTCGGCGCGTAGAGGCGCAGCGCTTCCTCCACGAAAAAGCGCACCTTCTTCCGGTCCGCCCGTAGCTCCTCGACGATCTCCGGGTGCTGCGCGAGCAGCATCGCCTCCGCCGTGAGCGCGTACTGGGTCGTCTCGTTCCCGCCGATGTGCATCAGCAGGGCAACGCTCGTGATGTCGCCGTCGCTGAACGTCTTCCCCTCGAACTCGATCTGTGTCAGGTACGAGATCATGTCGTCCTTGGGGTTGCGGCGCTTCTCCTGGATCTGCTCCGCGAGGTACTCGTTGAAGGCGACGAGCTCGCGCGCGTTCTCGACCTCGTCCTCGTCGCTCATGGTGCTGTTCACGCCCCGGCCGTAGACGAAGCGGCGCACCTGCGCCTCCTCCATCCCCCGCAGCATCGGCATGTCCTCCAGCGGCAGCCCGAGAATCGTCGTGATCACGGTCTGCGGGAGCGGCGCGGCGAAGCCCTTCACGAAGTCGACCTCACCGTCCTCGATCCAGTTGTCGATCAGCGCGTGCGCTGCCCGCTCCGCCATCTTCTGGTGACGCTGCGCCCCTTCCGGCCCCACCCACGGGTCGGTGACGAGCCGCTTGTAGCGCATCGCCTGCTCATCGCTCGAACGCAGGTCCTGCTGCGCGTTGAAGGCGTCGCCGAAGCCGGCTTCCTCGAAGATCTCCTCCTGCAGCGGGCTGTTGCCGTTCCCCTGCATGGCCTGATCTTCCCGACCGAGCACGAGACTGCGGTCGCGCGCGACCCGCGCGATGTCCTCGTACCGGGTCAGGATGAAGGCGTCCGTCCCCGGCTCGCGCCCCTCGCCCGGCAGGCGAATCACCGGACACTCCTCCTGGAGCTTCAGGTACGCCTCGAACCACCACTCCTGCGACCCGGCCGCAAAGAGGTCGATCTCCTCGTGATTGACCGGGCACTGTGCCGGCGCTGTCGGAACCTCAGTAGTTCCGTGATACGTCATCGACATCACGCACTCCTCTCCGCGCTCCAACGGGCGTCGGATGGGTTGGCCGCATGATCGCACTCCGCGAACCGGCTTGCCACCATCTGGAAGCAACTCCGGACCGTGTTTCGCCCAGGAGGCTGTGGGAAGCCCCGAACACATGTGCTACGGTTGGCTCTGGCAGTTGTGAAGAGCGGCTTTCGGAAGGACTCGCTAGGCATGAAGTTTCAGCAATACGACCTCGGTCACCGCCAGAGGGGCGAAGGGATTGAGGTAACCCTCTCCGGCAGCGCAGCGAACGTGCGGCTACTAGACAGTTCCAACCTGACCGCATTCAAGAACGGTCGCAAGCATCGCTACTTTGGCGGTCTGGCCAAAAGATCCCCTGTGCACCTCCAAGTCCCATCTTCGGGCCGCTGGTACGTGACCGTAGACATGCAGGGGCTCCGGGGCAGTGTTCGCTCCAGCGCTAGGGTGCTTCCCGGCCCATTGCCCGAGATTCGTTCCGCTCCACTGTCGTCGATCCCGTCGTTAGTGCGGAGGCAAGGTGAAAGTGAGGACTCAGGCGAGTACGACGTCTTCATTTCTCACGCGAGCGAAGACAAGGACTCTGTCGTACGTCCCCTTGCCCACTGTCTGAGGGACGGAGGGTTGTCGGTGTGGTTCGATGAGTTTGAGTTGAACATTGGCGACAGCCTGCGAAGGAAGATCGATCTGGGCATCTCCCGAAGCAAGTTCGGCGTTGTTGTGCTGTCGCGTTCCTTCTTCGGAAGAGGCTGGCCTAACTACGAGCTAGATGGGCTTGTTACACAGGCCACGTCAGGGAAGCAGGTGATTCTCCCGATTTGGCATGAGCTGACGAAGCAGGACGTCATGGATTACAGCCCTTCCCTTGCTGACAAATTGGCTCGGAGCACCGCGACATCGACGGTCGAGGAGATCGCAGAAGAGATCATTGGCGTGGTTCGCGGGGAGTTCTAGTTCCCTAGTCCTGGGGTTGCCCGGGCTAGCCGCCCCCACCGGTCCCAGTGCGTGCAGTCCTGCCAGGGCTTGCGCCATGGGCGGCCCCACGGACCCTTCGGGTAGCCCACCGGGATGAGCGCCGTGATCGTGACGTCCTCAGGGAGGCCCAGCACATCGCGCACTTCCGCCGTGGCCTCGGGCCTGACCGGCGTGTAGTCCGTTGCCAGCGTCAGGAGCACGGTGCCGAGGCCGCGTGAGCGAGCGGCCAGCAGGATGTTCTGGACGGCCGGGTAGGTCGAGCTGAAGAAGCCGGACGAGATGTCGGAGTTGTCCGGTGCGCGACCGTGCAGGCAGGGCACGATGATCGCCGGCGACTCGTCCAGGTGCTCGACGTTGTGCATCGCCTTCGAGTAGACGCGCTGGCGGTCCTCGGTGATGTCGGGGTCGGCAAGCACGCCGTCGCGGATGTAGCGCTCGCCCACGTCGCGATAGGCCGCGCCGATCTTCGCGATCTGCTCGGGGTCGGTCACGACCACGAAGGCCCACATCTGCGTGTTGCCCGCGCTCGGCGCCATCGTCGCCGCCTCGATGATGTACTCGAGGTCCTCGCGCGCGACGGGGTCGGGCTTCAGGTGACGCATGCTCCGCGTCGTGAAAATCGCTTCGTGGACCGAGAGGTCGCCCATGGTTTCGCTCCTGCCCGCGCGGTGCGAGCGCGGGTCCCTGCTGGTGCCGGCACGATAGCCACGCGCGTGCGCCCCTACAACTGCCTTGGACTCCGTTTTGAGAGCCCGCAAACACGGCCAAATGCTGGTATCGCGAGGGGTCCGGCGGTAGGATTGCGTTACGTCTATCCCTTCGGAGGGAAACCCATGCCCGAATTCGATACCGTCATCAAAAACGGGACGGTCTTTGACGGCCAGCGGACACCGCGCTTCAACGGCGACATCGGCATCAAGGATGGCCACGTCGCCTCCATCGGCGGCAAGATCCACTCGTCCGATGCCGGCAAGGTCATCGACGCCACCGGGCTCAACGTCGCTCCCGGTTTCATCGACCTGCACACGCACTACGACTCCCAGATCTTCTGGGACCCGTACTGCTCGATCTCGGGCTGGCACGGCGTCACCTCGGTCGCCATCGGCAACTGCGGCTTCGGCTTCGCGCCCTGCAAGCCCGAGGATCAGGACCGCGCCATGTTGACGATGTCGCGCAACGAGGCAGTCCCCCTGGAGTCGATGCAGGAAGGCATGCCCTGGGACTGGGAGACCTACCCCGAGTTCCTCGATAGCCTCGACCGCATCCCCAAGGGCGTGAACGTCCTCAGCTACATGCCCCTCAACCCCCTCATGATGTACGTGATGGGCCTTGAGGCGGCCAAGGGCCGCCCCGCCAACGACGAGGAGATGGCGGAGATGCGTCGCCTCATGATCGAGGGCCTCGAGGCGGGCGGCTGCGGCTGGTCTGGCCAGTTCGGCGACAACGACGTGCAGCGCGACTACGACGGCACGCTCATGATCACGAATCTCATGAAGGAGCAGGACCTCGTTTCCTTCGCCCGCGTCCTTCGCGAAGTCGGCCGCGGCTTCATCCAGTGCATCGGCGCTTCCCGCGAGCTCACCGAGACGCTGGCCGACGAGAGCGGCCGACCGGTCATCTACAACGTCCTTGCCGTCGCCATGGACCAGCACGGGGTCGCGATGCCGCAGTACAAGGACACCATGAAGTGGCTGGACGACTGCAACGCGCGCGGAACGCGCGTCTTCGGCCAGGCCCTCACCTCCGAGAACAACTTCCAGTTCACGTTCGAGGAGTGGAACCTGTTCGACACCAGCCCCGTCTGGCGCGAGATGACCCTCGGCACCGTGCCCGAGCGCGCTGCCAAGCTCGCAGACCCCGAGCGTCGCGCCGCCGCCAAGGCCGAGTACGACGACTCCGAGCGCACCGGCCAGGGCGTCGTCTTCTCGATGGACGACCTCATCATCGGCGAGGTGCATAAGCCGGAGCTCGAAAAGTACACCGGCCTCACCGTCGCCGAGGCCGCCGAGGAGCGGGGCCAGCACGTCATCGACGCGATGCTCGACATCGCCCTCGAGGACGACATGAAGGCCCTCTTCGTGACCTCGCCGCGTCCGTATGACATGGCCGCCATGCGCGAGATGGCGAACTCTGCCTTCGCCCTCCCCGGCGTCTCCGACGGAGGCGCTCATACGAAGTTCATTACGCTAGGCCGTTACCCGACCGAGTTCCTCGCCCTCCTCGTTCGCGACAACGAGGTGATGGACCTGGAGCAGGCCCACTGGCGCCTGAGCGCCTACCCGGCCCTGGCGGCGGGCTTCCGCGATCGCGGCACCATCCGCGAGGGCGCTCCCGCCGACATCGTCATCTACGACCTCGAGAAGCTGGCGATGGGCGAAACGGAGAAGGCCTACGACTACCCGGCAGGCGCCTGGCGCCTCGTCCGCAAGCCCGAGGGCTACCGTCACATCATCGTCAACGGCGAAGAGACGTTCGTGGATGGCGAGTGCACGGGCGCGACGAGCGGCAAGCTCCTGCGCCACGGCTCCGCCTAATACGGAACGTCATCGGCAACGCACCAGCGCGGGGCGCCCATCGGGCGCCCCGCGCCACGTCACGGGGCATTGCGCGATGCCATAGAATGCCCCGCATTGCACGCGTCGGCCCCGACCGACAAGGAGGGAACATGGCCGAGAATTACTGGACCAGGTACATGCGCAGGCGTCCCCTTTCCCGAAGGACGTTCCTGAAGGGGACTGCCCTCGCGGGCGGCGGCGCCGCCACGGCCGTGCTCATCGGCTGCGGCGACGACGATGATGACGATCCGTCCACCCCGGCCGCGGCCACTGCCCGGGCCACCGAGGCCGCCGCTGAGGCGACCGAGGCTGCCGCGGAAGCCACGGAGGCTGCCGCCGAGGCCACCGAGGCCGCTACGGAGGCCGCGGCGGAGGCCACGGCCGCGCCCGTTCGCACCGACATCACCCGTGGCGGGATTCTGACCCTGGCCAGCCCGGTCACCGGCGACCAGGTCTACGACCCGGCAATCACCAACCACGCGACTACGTACGCGATCGCCATGGGGCGGACCTTCAACCGCATCCTGAACTACGACGGTACTGGCCGGGTGAATCCCGAGTTGGCCGAGTCGCTCCCCGAGCAGCCCGACGACCTCACGTACGTCTTCAAGCTGAACCCCAACATCCACTGGCACGACCTGCCCCCCGCAAACGGGCGGCAGTTCACCGCCGAGGATGCGGCCTTCGGCATCAACCGCTTCAACGAGGACAACGCCGAGTTCATCCAGGGCCAGCTCGACCAGGTCGACCACATCGACGTGATCGACGACCTCACCTTCAGCATCACGACGAAGGAACCCTTCGCCCCGATGCTCCGCTTCCTCGCCGATGACCCCGTCCTCATGGTCAACCGTGAGCAGCGGGAGGCCGTCGGCGACGAGGGGATGAAGCTCTACGAGAATCAGCTCGGTACGGGCCCCTTCATCCGCAACACGTTCGACCCCGGCGTCTATGCCAAGGTCGACCGCAATCCGAACTACTTCGAGATGGGTGAGGACGGCCAGCAGCTGCCCTACCTCGACGGGATCGAGCTCGTCGCGCTCTCCCGCGAGGCCTACGAGGGCGCCTTCATTACCGGTGAGGTTGACCTGGTTAGTTTCACAACCGGCTTGAGTCTGACCGAGGCCGAGTCCCTCCAGGGCCAGATGGGCGACCGCATCGACGTCTACCGCAAGCTGCACTCCGCTATCTCGGAGACGCACATGCACACGCAGAAGCCGCCTTTCAACGACGTGCGTGTGCGCCAGGCCGTGCACCTGGTGATCAACCGCCAGATTGCGGCCAACCCCCTCGGTCCGGGCAGCGGCGTGCTCATGGGCCCCGTGCCCCAGAACTTCGTGCCCCAGGCCTTCACGGAGGAGGAGCTTCTCCAGATGCCGGGCTGGCGCGAGCAAAAGGACCAGGACATCGCCGACGCCATCGCCCTCATGAACGCCGCCGGCGTGGGTGTTGGCGCCGACGAGACCATCACCATCAACACGCCCATCCAGTGCCCCTGTCACGCAACCGGCATCAAGGCCGACGTGGAGCAGCTTGGAATCAATCTCGAGCTCGAGCCGGCCACCAGCGCCGACTACTTTGCCGAGCGCGCGCAGGGCAACTTCATCATGAACATCGGTCTCGAGGTCGGCGGCATTGACCCCGATACCTACATCTATCACCGCTTCCACACCGGGGCGCCGTTCAACCGGACCGCCTTCTCCGATCCCGAGGTCGACAGCCTGCTCGAGAAGCAGCGCGCAACCCTCGACCCGGAGGCACGGGCGGACGCGATCCGGGATGCGTCGCTGGCCATCATTGAGCACTCGCCCCAGGCCTTCACGGCCCAGCTGGTGTTCTGGCCGGTGTCTCGCAGCTACGTCCATGGCCACGCCGAGCCCGTTCCGGCCGGCCTGACCTTCAACTTCGCGCGCCTCTGGAAGGACGCGTAGCGAGAACCGGTTCCGCACCCCACATTGAAGAAGCCGCCCCGTTTATCGGGGCGGCTTTCTTTGTGTTTGCGTGATGGCCTCGGGTCGTCGTCCCGCAGCTAGGTCGTGCCTCGCAGTCGCGGATCCCACAGGTCGCGCAGCGAGTCGCCGAGGAGGTTCACGCCCAGCACGGCAAGGGCGAGGCCGATTGCGGGGTAGATGAACAGATGCGAGGCGCTGGCGACGTACTGGCGGCTGTCCGCAATCATCTGGCCCCACTCCGACTGAGGCGGCTGCACGCCCAGCCCAAGGAAGCCCAGGGTGCCGGTCACGAGCATCAAGTTTCCGACGCCCACCGCGAAGATGGTTCCGATCGTTGGCGCGATGTTCGGCAGCACGTGTCGCAGCAGGATGCGGATCCCCGAAGCGCCGACGACCTCCGCTGCCTCGACGTATGGGTTCGTCAGCGTTGAAAGGGTGGCCGCTCGCGCAATGCGCACGAGGGCGGGGGTCACGGACAGGGCGACCACATAGATCAGGATCTCAACGTCCTTCCCGAACACGGTGATGAACAGAAGGATGAGGAAGAGCCCGGGGAGCGCCAGGATGGCGTCGATGAGCCGCTGGAGCAGGAGATCGAGGATCTTCACGTAGGCCGACGCCATGCCGATGAGCGTCCCGGCGGCTGTCCCCAGCGCCAGCGCGGCCACGGCCAAAACCACTGTGATGCGTCCGCCTGCCAGCGTGCGTGAGAAGTAGTCGCGTCCCTTCAGATCGGTGCCGAACCAGTGCTCACCCGATGGCGATGCGAGCAGATTGGTGGTTTCGGCATCCGGCTCGTGTGTGGCGAGGTACGGCCCGAAGATGACGATCACCACGACAACAAGCGTGAGGAAGAGACCGAATACGCCCACAGGCTGCGAGCGGGCCACCTGCCCCAGCCTGCGCCACGCGCTCGGACGAGCTGTCAGGGTGGACGCGTCTGCCTCATGGGTGGCCAGAGCCGTGGATTCCGTCACGAGTACCGAATCCTCGGGTCGAGCCATGCGTATGTGATATCCACGACCAGGTTGACCATCACGAACATAAATCCGGAGAAGACCACGAAGGTCTGCACGACCAGGTAGTCCTCCTGTCGGACGGCGTTCAGGGCGTACAGGCCCAGCCCCGGCAGGCTGAAGATCTGTTCGATGATGACCACCCCGCCGAGCGCCCCGCCGAAGGAAAGCCCGAGGACGGTGACGACGGGGATGAGCGCGTTCCTGAGTGCGTGCCGCCAGACCACGGTCACCTCGCGGAGGCCCTTCGACCGGGCGGTGCGTGTGTAGTCCTGGCGCAGTACCTCCAGCATCTCTGTGCGGGTGAGCCGGATAAGGGTCGCCATCAAGCCCAGCGCCCCCACGACAACGGGGATGGAGTAGACCTGCATGTTCCGCAGTGGGTCATCCTGGAAGGGCACGTACCCTAACGGGGGCAGCCAGCCCCACCAGATGGGGGGAAACTTCAGGGCGAATACCGCAATCACGAAGCTCGGGACTGCCAGCACGACCACACTTGCGATGCGGATGGCGTGGTCGTTCAGGCCGTTCTGTCTCACGGCCGCGATCGCTCCAAGCGGAATCGCGAGGATCGCCTGCACGACCAGCGTGAGGACGACCAGCTGGATCGTCACGGGAAAGCGCCGCTTGATCTCGTCCACGATCGGGGTGGCGCTGATGAAAGAGCTCCCGAAGTCGCCCTGGAAGGCATTCGAAATCCAGTCGTAATACGCCTCCAAGGGCCCTTTGTTCAGCCCGAGCTGTTCACGCAGGGCTTCGGCGCGTTCGGGGGTGTAGCTGTTCTGCAGGCGGTAGTCGACGACGTCGCCTGGGGTGAGCCGCATGATCATGGCCGTGCCGAACGAGAGGATGAACAGCGTCACCGGCACGAGAAGCAGTCGCCGCAGGATGTACGTTCCCATGTTTCGTTACCCGCTCAGGAATCCCCTGACGGCGTTGGCCGTCTGTTCGAATTGCTCCATCTGCGGGAGGTGTCCCGCCCCCGCGATCAGTTCGACGCGTGCGTCGGTAATGGCGTTCTCGAACTCGCTCGCATAGACCGGCGGGATAAGGCCGTCCTGCTCCCCCCAGAGGATCAGGGTCGGCGCGGTGATGCGGTGTAGCCGCTTCTTCAGCCCCTTGTCGGGGATGGGCCAGACGAACTTGCCCGTGCACGCCAGGGACCACGTCGTTCGCAGCGCCATCTGGATACCCGTCTCCGGGTCCGGTGGGGGCGTGGCCATCATCTGCGCCGCCGGCCCCGTGGGGTCGGCAAACAGCAACGGACCGAGCCTATCCGGCGAAGTCGCCATCCAGTTCTTCACCGGCGCGTCGTCGCGCCACAGCCCCACCGGGTCGATGAGCGCCAGCCGGCTCACGCGCGACGGGTTCGTCGCCGCGACCTCCGCCGCCACCATTCCCCCGAACGAGTGCCCCACCACCGCCGGGCTCTCCAGGCCCAGCTCGTCGAACACCTCGTAGTAGGAGAGGACGAGGTCCCAGAGGTTGTCGATCGGCTTGATCGCGTCCGGCTGGCCCGGGGTCGTCCCGGGATGCTCGGGCGCATACACCGTGAACGACTCCGCCAGCGCGTCCAGGAACGGGTCCCACGTCAGCCCCATGGCCCCGTGGAAGAAGACCAGCGGGGGCCCCTCGCCCGCGACGAGCGCGCGCGACTGCACCTTGCCCTGCCAGACCGTCGTCTCCCGCTCGCTGACGGCTGCCATCAGGAGCCGCCCGCCACGGCGGCGACGCCGGCTTCCGCGTTCATCTGCCGCCCACCGCGCAGGCTCTCCGGCCACCACTTGTTCTCCCACTCGTCCGTCCAGTGGTGGCGGATGTGGGGAATCACCTCGGTGGCCATCAGCTCGATGTTCTTCATCGCCAGCTCGTGCGGCATCGAGCCGATCTGCAGGAGAAGCATCAGGTTCCCCACGCGCAGGCTCTTGATCAGCTCCTCGAGCTGGTCCCGCACCGACGCGGGGCCGCCCGAGATGACGTACTGGTTATCAACATAATCCTTGAACGACCAGTCGCTCAGCCGCTGCTGCTCCGACATCTGCTGCGAGAGCATCCGTCGAAGATTGTTCTCGAGGCTGCGGTAGTCCTGATGGCCCGGCGGCGTGAACTCGGGAGCGATGTGCAGGCACTTCTCGAAGAAGTACTTGATGTGCTTCTCGTAGTCCTTCTCCGCCTGAGCGTCCGTCTCCGAGACGGCCACCAGCTGGAGGAAGCCCGCCCGGTACGGGTTCAGCTCCTTCTCCTTGCTGTCCATGAACTCCCAGAAGCTGTCCATCACCGCCTTGCCGCGGGCGTGTCCGAAGTAGCTCAGGAAGCAGTAGCAATGCCCCTGATCCGCTGCGAACTCCCACGTGCTCAGGCTGCCCATGCCGGGAACCCAGACCGGCGGGTGAGGCTGCTGAACGGGCCGCGGCCACAGGTTCACCATCGGCAACTGCGTGTACTTCCCGTTGTAGGGGAAGGGCTTGCGCGACTGCCACGCCTTCAGGATCAGGTCGTGCGCCTCGTAGTAGCGCTCGCGCTGCTCGATCGGCGTGATGCCGTAGCCCATGTTGGCGTCCATGGCCGTGCCCAGCGGCATCCCCGCCACCAGCCGCCCGCCCGAGATGCAGTCCAGCATCGCGTACTCCTCCGCGATCCGGATCGGCGGGTTCGTCGTCGGGAGAGTCGCGCCCATCTGCACCAGCGCCACGTCCTGGCCGCGGGTCGCGCGCGCCAGCGCCCCGCCCATCACGTTCGGGCCGGGCATGAAGCCGTAGGCGTTCTGGTGGTGCTCGTTCACGCAGATGCCGTCGAAGCCGAGGTCGGCCGCGTGCATCAGCTCGTCGAGCGTCCAGTTGTAGTAGTCGCCGACCCGCTCGGGCGTCGCCAATTCGTGGAACGGCGGGTCGACCCAGACCGAGTGGTAGCGCTCCTCGAAGTCGTCCGGCAGCTCCCGGTGGGGCATCAGGTGGAACATCGAAATCTTCATCGGGTACCTCCCGGACGCCGCCCTGCAGGCGTCCCCCATGGGTCCGGGCGGGGGCGTGGCAGGGGCGCTCGGAACTTGCGGCCCACGCTAGCGATCGGCCAGAGGCGGGTCAATACGCCCGAGAACAATGCGCAAGACATCGCACGCTTCGGCCCGACGCCATCTACCCTAGATGCATGCTCGGAGGCGTCATCCGCAGGTTCGATCCGCGCGAGCGCCTCCCCCGGCGGCCGCTCACGAACTTCGTTCGGCCCGTGCAGGAGTTCGTTCAGACGGAGAGCGCGGGAGCCGTTCTCCTCATGGTCGCCGCCGTCGTGGCGCTGGTTTGGGCGAACTCACCCTGGCGTGAGTCGTACGAGGAGCTGCTTGCGGTCCAACTCGGCGTTGACCTTGCCTTCTGGGCTGTCGAAGGGAGCCTCCACTTCTGGGTGAACGAAGTGGGGATGGTCCTCTTCTTCTTCCTGATCGGCCTCGAGGTCAAACGCGAGATCACGATCGGCGAGCTCTCCGACCCGCGGGTGATGGCGGCGCCCGTCGTCGGGGCCATCGGCGGGATGCTGCTGCCGCTCGGCATCTTCCTGCTCGTCACCCAGGGCGCCTCGGCTGACGCCCGTGAAGGCTGGGCCATCCCCATGGCTACCGATGTCGCCTTCGCCCTCGGCATCGCCACCCTTTTCGCGAGGCGCGTCCCCCTGGGTCTGCGGGCGATGCTCCTCACCTTCGTCATCGTCGATGACATCGGGACCGTCGTGGTCGTTGCCTTTTTCTATTCCGGCGATGTCCAGGTCGACCAGCTCCTGCTGACGGCCGGGCTGGTCGCGCTCATGCTCCTCGTGTACCGCCTCGGCCTCCGCCAGATGTTCATCTTCGCCGGCATGGGAGTCGTCGCATGGGCGGCCATCCACGACTCCGGTGTGCACCCCACAACGCTGGGCGCGGTCCTCGGCTTCCTCACGCCCTGGCGGCCGCCCATGCCCCTCGATGGCTTCGTGCGCACCGCCCGACAGCTCCTTGAACGCTTCCGTGCCGGGGACGAGGACCCGGAGACGCCCCTTGGTCACGACCAGGTGGTCGACTCCCTCCTCAGCCTCAGCGACCTGAGCAGCAACGCCGTGCCCCACGTCGACCGTCTCGAGCACCACCTGCATCCGTGGGTGGCCTACCTGGTCGTGCCCGCTTTCGCGCTCGCCAACGCCGGTGTCCACCTGGACCCGGCCGGTCTCGCCGATGCCTTCGCGAGCACTGTCACCTGGGGCGTCATCGTCGGCCTCGTGGTGGGGAAGCCTGTCGGCCTCGTGGCAGCCACCTGGATTGCGGTCGTCCTGGGCGCCCAGCGTCCGGCGGGGGTGACGTGGCGGGGAGTGTGGGCGATCGGCCTCGTCGCCGGCATCGGCTTCACCGTCGCCCTCTTCGTGGGCGACCTGGCCTACGCCGACCCTGACCTCCTCCGCTTCAGCAAGATCGGCATCATTGCCGCCTTCGCCATCGCCGGCCCCCTCGCGTTCCTCGGGTTCCGCCTGCTGCCGAAGGTCGAGCAGGCCCGAGTCCCCGTCACCACGGCGGGTGCTCCGAATGCCGTTGCCGCGCCCTAGGCGCATTTCGTGCTGAAGCGAGCGCGCATACGAAAGCCCATCCCGGGGCTCCTTGCCCCTCTCGAAAAGGAGTAGGCTGGTCGCGTAGTCGAAATCTGGAGGGGTAGACATGCGGTTCCTTCGACGTGGAGAGAGTGAGTCGAGCAGCGCCCAGGTAGCTGAGGACGCTTCCGAGACTTGTGAGTGCGTCCTCCTGGTCCCGCACTGGGATTCGCCCGAGAACATGGGCATCGAGGAAAAGGCCAGCAGTTACCGCTGCAACACTTGCGGCGAGAGCTTTACCAGGGAGGAGGAGGAGATCCTGCGCGGCACCGAGGCGGACCGTATCCGTCGCGGCCTGCAGGAACGCCCCAACCTCCACGCACGCTACCCCGTCACCTGGAACCTTGCCGACGGGCGCGAGGTGCAGCTCCACCGGCTGACCCGCTCGAACCGGGGCGCGTTTCTCCAGTTCGCCCGGGCGCTTCCTCATGACGACCTGCTCTTCCTGCGCGAGGACATCTCCAGCGGCGCGGTCGTTGATGGGCTAATCCGGAACGTGGAGGATGGCGTCGACTTCGCACTGGTGGCCGAGTCCGGCGGCCGGGTTGTCGGGTACGGTTCCTTGCACGGCGAGCCCATGCGCTGGACTCGCAATGTGGGCGAAGTACGCGTGATCGTGGACAGCGACTACCGCGGAAGCGGCCTTGGTGGACGCCTTGTCCGCGACGTCATCGATGTCGCCCCGAACTTCGGCTCCCGCAAGATCACGGCCCAGATGACGATCGATCAGGGCGGCGCCCGCGCCGCCTTTGAGCGACTCGGGTTCAAGGAGGAGGCCACCTTGCACGGCTGGGTAACCGACCGTCGCGGCCTCCCGCGTGACCTTCTCATCATGGCCCTCGATCTGTCCGGCTAGACCCGGGAACGGCTTCACTCCTACGAACGAACGGCCCGCCGATCGGCGGGCCGTTCCTGTGGCGTAGATCTAGGAGTTGAGGCTGCCGGCCCTCGCTCAGCGCAGCGCGGGCATGACCTCTTCCTCGAACAACCGCACGGCGCGCTCAGACAGCTCTGGCGCGGACGAGGCCAGCGCCCCCTGCGCGGGCCCTGCGATGACAAAGCGCTCGATGCCAAGGTCGATCAACGCTCGCAGTCGCTCGATACAGTCCTTCGGCGGTCCGATGATCGTGAACCGGTCGATGAACTCGCCCGGCACCACCTTCGACTGCGGGGACCCCTCGCGGAAGTGCCCGTGCAACTCGTAGGCGTCGTGGATGCGCTCGTACACCTCGCGGTCTTCGTCCGAGACCGGCGCCACGACCTTCCCGTACATCGCCGTGAAGCGCGCCATTGAGGTGGCCACGCCGCTGAGCATGCGGCGTCCCGCCTCCCGATCGTCCGTCACCGCCACAGGCACCCATGCGCCCAGGCTGAGGGGACGCGTCACGCCCGCAGCCTCCCGCGCTGCCCGCACCACACCCAGCGCCCAGGCGACTCGCTCCGGATTTGCGCCAACGGCTGTCGTCACGCGGTCCGCGTGGCGTGCGGCGATGCCGAGCACTCGCGGTCCCGTGCCGACCAGGTCGAGCGGCACGGAGGGGGTGCCCTGCATGAACAACCCGAACTTCGCCTCCGTCGCCGTCTGCGCGAGCCCCAGGCGATCGACGGGTGGGAAGTGGCCGCCGCCGTCGAGATCGAGGTCGAATGGCTGGGGCTCGTCCTGCAGGTAGTTGCGCAGCCGGCTCACGTAGGCCTCGAAGAACTTGACCGGCGCCGGCGCCATCCCCAGGTAGGCCATCGCCGAGTCGCCCCGCCCCAGCCCGAGCACCGCGCGACCGCCGGACACCGCCTGCAACGTCCTCGCCGACCCCGCCGCGGCGGCCGGCGTGTGCGAGGCCGGCGTGGCTACCCATGTCGCCAGCTGCAGCGTGCTCGTCTCCGCCGCCGCCGTGGAGAGCGATACGTAGGGATCGGGCGCCATCGTGGGCGCGTAGGGGGTGCCGAAGCCGTCCCACCCCTGCTCCTCCGCCCGTGCGGCGGCCTTCGCGATCACCGCCGGGAGCCCCAGCCCCGTTGTCCAGAATTCCACCATTGCCCGGCCTCCCTACAGGTCCGTGCTGCCGGCGTACTCCCGGCGTGGCCAGAGGAAGTCGATTCGGGTCCGGTGGATCTTCCAGCCGTCCCCCGTCTTCCTGTAGGTCTCGTCGTAGATGCCGCACAGCATCAGCGGGTTCTCTTCCCCCACCGTCGAACGGATGTTGATCAGGTACCACCGCCCCCGCGCCGTCGTCCCGTCCACGAGGCGGATCCAGGGATTCATCACGTTGTGGAGGATGCCGTAGTCGGTGCGTCCGCCCGCTGCCGCGGCGGAGTACTCCCGGTGGATCTCCTCTTTCCCGACCCACTTCCCGTAGTTCTCCCCGAAGTCGCACACCGCGTCTTCCGTGAACAGGTCGACCAGCTCGTCGGTCCGGTTCCCGTCGTAGTAGTGCGCGTACAGGTAGCGGAGGTTCTTGATCTCCTCGATCTCGCAGAGCTCCTCGGGCGTCACCACCGTCGAACCTCCTACAGGTTGGTGCTGGGCTGGTATTCCCGCCGCGGCCAGAGGAAGTCGATGCGCGTGCGCGCGATCTTCCAGCCGTCATCCGTCTTCCTGTAAGTCTCGTCGTAGATGCCGAAGAGGATGAGCGGGTTCTCCACCCCTTCCGTCGTGCGCAGGTCCAGCAGGTACCAGCGGCCGTGCGCCGTCGTCTCGTCGGCGAGCCGGATCCACGGGTTCACGACCGCGTGCATGACCCCGTGCGGGTCGTCGCCCTCGCCTTCGATGAAGTTCTTGTAGTTGTTGTAGATCTGCTCCCGGCCGACCCAGTCGCCGCCGTACTCCTCGCCGAACTCGCAGACCGCATCCTCGGTGAACAGGTTCGCGAGCTCCTCGACCCGCTGCCCGTCGTAGTAATGCGTGTAGAGGTAGCGAACCTCCTTGATCTCCTCGATTTCGCACAGTTCCTGGGGGGTGACCATTCGTGTTGCTCCTTTAGCCTGGCGGACCCCACGAGGTCCATTCGTCGATCGGTTTGTCGGGCGTAATCACCAGCAGGACGCGCTCGTTCCGCCGTAGTTCCTTCAGGAAGTCCTCGTCGTTCTGCTCGCGGTTGTGCTTCGCGCGGATGGCCTTGAACTGCTCAAACACCGCCTCGTGGTCGTCGCGCAGCTCGACCGTGCCGTCGACCAGCACCGTACGGAACCCGGTCGCGTCGTCGATGGCCAGCTGCACCCGCGGGTCACGGCTGAAGTTCTCGTACTTCCGCCACGCCTTCGTCGTCGAGACGTAGAACCGCGAGCCGTCCCAGTGGAACCAGTTCGGCGTCATCTGTGGGCGCCCGTCCTTGCGAATGGCGCCCACCATCGCGTTGCGGGGCTCCGCCAGGAACGCCTCGATCTGTTCGCGCCTCATACCGCGGGGGCGGGTCATACGCGGACCCCGATGCGGGCGGCGGTCACCGCGCGCTCGCCTTGGGCCCGTCCCAGTACTTGATCAGTTCGTACCAGCCGGAGCCGTTGACCGCGATGGGGATGCCGCCCAGCTTCTCGCCGGTCTCCCGGTGGTGCTTGCGTCCTTCCCAGGCGTCGGGGTCGCGCTGCCACGCGTTCAGCGTCGTCTCGGCTTCGTCGTAGCTGTCCGCCTCCACCTCGTAGAGGGAGAGGTAGCCGGAGACGGTCTCGCCGTTCCCGTGCGGACCGCTCAGCTTGAACACGCTCCCCCGGATGAAGTTCGGGCACTTGGCTGTGTCCTCGATGTGCTGGTCGACGAACCACTCGTCGAACGCTTCCTGGGCGTCGGGGCCTGTGGGCTCGCAGAGCCCGATGAGCACGAATTTCGGCATGGTCTGGTTCCTCCTGCCAGTTGCGCGAAGGGTAGCACCGGTGCGCCCGTGTGATCTTGGCTGCTGCCTCAGGTTCCCCGTTGCCGCGGATCCAGGACGTCGCGCATCGCGTCGCCGAGCAGGTTGAACGCCGCGACGGTGAAGGTGATGGCGCCGCCCCCAACGATGCTCATCACCGGCTGCGAGTCGAACGTCAGGCGTCCCTGCGCCACCATCTTCCCCCAGCTGGGACCGGGCGCTCCGAGGTTCAGGAACGAGAGCCCCGCCTCCGCGAGGATTGCCGTGCCGATGGAGATGGAGAAGATGACGATGATCGGGGCGGTGATGTTGGGCAGCAGATGGCGCACCCCGATCCGCATGTGACTCGCACCCACTACCCTGGCTGCCTCCACGTACACCTCGTTGCGCGTCGCGAGAGCTGCCGATCGCACGACCCTCGCCGCGCCGAACGAACCCAATATCGATAAGGCGAGGATCACGCGGAGCAGCGTCACCTCCCCGATCTGGATGAGCAGGAGCAGGAAGATTAGCCCCGGGATTGCGATCATCGCGTCTACGAGCCGCTGCAGAACAAGGTCGATGAGGCCGCCGAAGTATCCGGAGGCGATGCCGATGATGGAGCCGATGATCGTCGCCAGGGCGGCCGAGGCGAAGCCGAAGTAGAGCGCCCGCCTTGCCCCCACCAGCAGCCGCGTCAGCAGGTCACGGCCCTTGTCGTCGGTCCCAAGGGGATGTGCCCAGCTGGGGTTCGAGAGCCGTAGCAGCGTCGTCGGGCTGATCTTTTCCGGGTCTGTGCTCCCCCGTTCGTAGTTCGGGTTCGCCTCGCTGAACGTCTCGTCCTTGTCGTAGGGCGTGATGTGAGGCCCTGCCGCCCCCAGGACGAGAAAGACGAGCGCCATCCCCAGGCCGAGGGCGCCGACCTTCTTCTGCCGGACGAACCGCCCGAGGGCTGTCATCGCACGTGCTGTGGGGGACCGCTCCTCCTCGAGGGCGGTCACTGCCAGTTCCTGGTCCCCGAAGCCCGCGCCCGCTGTCATTCGCTGGCCGCTCCCACCGTCACCCTTGGATCGATGAGGAAGTAGCTCAGGTCGACGAGGAGGTTGATCATCACCACTCCCACCACGAGCAGGAGAGCCATGGACTGCGCTACCGGCACGTCCCGGATAAGGAGCGCTTCAAGCAGCAGCCTTCCCATGCCGGGGATGTTGAACATCGTCTCGAGGATGACGTTGCCACCGACGAGCGCGGCCAGCGAGATCCCGAAAATGGTGACGATGGGGATAAGCGCGTTCCGCAGCACATGGCGGGTGATGACGGCGCCGCTTCGCAGGCCCTTCGCCCTCGCCGTCCGTACGTAGTCCTGCCGCAACACGTCGAGGAGTTGCGATCGCAGGAAGCGCATCAGGATAGCCCCGAACGCCAGCCCGGCCGCCAGCGCGGGGATGATCATGAGCTGGAAGCTCCCCCAGGGATCCTCCCAGATGCCCGGATGCGCAATCACGTTCAACTCCAGGATGTCGTACTGGAGTGACCACCCGGAGCCGAGCGTGGCAATCCAGAACGGCGGCGCCGCCAGGAAGAACACCGCGAAGAGGCGCAGGCCGCCATCAAGCCAGGAGTCCTGTCGAAGGGCCGAGATGATGCCCACGGGGAACGCCAGAATGAGGGCGATGACCACTGACATCAGCCCCAGCTGGAGGGTGTACGGGAGTGCGGCGCGAACCGAGGTCAGGGCGGAGTCGCCCGTCCGGAACGACGTTCCGAAGTCCCCCGTGAAGAGATCGCCGAGGAACTTCCCGTACTGGATGGGGATGGGATCGTGAAGCCCGAGGCGTTCACGGGCGAGGCGGAGCGCCTCGTCGGGATCGCCGCCCCGACCCGCGAAGAACTGGTCCGAAACTTGCTGTGCGGCGAAATCGCCCGGCAGGATGCGAAGGGTAATGAAGATGAAGGTCATCACGATCAGGATGACCACGAGATTGAGGAGCAGGCGTCTCGCGATGTACTGGGTCACGGACCACCCTCGACCGAGGTCTCGGCGCCGTGGCTCGGCCGTGAGGCCACGGCGCTAGCGGCGATTCGGATGGCTACCCCGAGCCGTAACGAAGCAGGCGGCCGGGGGTTGCCCCGGTCGTCTCCCCGTCCTCCGAGGTCACCTCGCCATTCACGAGAATCCAGCGATAGCCCTCGGCCCGGCGCACGCGGCGCCACTGGCCCGCGGGAAGGTCGTATACCTTCTCCATCGGCCCGCTGCCAAGGTTCTCCAGGTCGTAGACGACGATGTCCGCTGGTGAGCCTTCCTTGATCCAGCCTCGGTCCTTGAAGCCCGCGGCCATCGCCGGGTAGGCGCTCAGCCGCCAGTGGGCCTGCTCCAGGTCCATGATCTCGTGGTCGCGCACCAGCTCCGACAGCATCTCTGTCGGGTACACGCCCATCGCCAGGAACTTCGTGTGCGCTCCACCGTCCGAGACCCCCGGAATCGCGAACGGCGAGTTCGCGACCTCGCTCATCGACTGGACGTCGGTCTCCTCCGGCGGCGTGACCCACGTCGTCTGGAGCTTGTCTGCCACGCCGAGATCGAGGAACGCGTCGATCACGTGCTTGCCGCTCTGGTCCGCTATCTCCTGGACCGTGAGGCCCTCGAAGTGCTTCAGTGAGGGGTCTTCGACCTCCTGCACGGTAAGCACCTCCAGTCCGCGCCCGACATGGCCGGCAACCTCCGCCTCTTCGTCCCGTCCCGGTGCGCTCGGGCCCTTCCCCTCGTCGTGCTCGGCGCGAAGGGCGGGGCGGCGATCTGGATCGCCCATCTTCGCCATCCGCTCCTCCACCGTGCCGAGGGTCATCTCCCGCCACAGCTCGTACGTGTCGAACATGTTCCAGTGTTCGAGCGTGAACTCGTAGCCGATCTTCACGGTCACTGCCTGCCCGAAGATGCGGTTGCCGCGCGCGTTCGCCTCGTTCAGCCACGCGATCGTCTTGTGGTGGCCCTCCATCTTGTTGCCGTGCTGGTCCTGCGCCATGGCCAGGATCAGGTTGTAGATCACCGGCCGCCCACTCGCCTCGGCGAGCTGCTCGTTCAACTCCATGCTTCCGCCCGTCAGCTGGATGAAACCCGCCCGGCACTTCCCGAGCACCTCCGCGAACGACACCAGCGTCTCGGGCGCCATCGTGTCCGTGATCATCGGCGTGCCGTCGTAGTCACGCTGACCGCTTTCCGGCCCAAGCACCTGGGCCGAGAAGCCGCATCCGCCCGCCTTGATCGCTTCCTCCAGGATGCGCGACATCTCCGCCATCTCCGCATCGTTGGGAAGGCGGCTCTTCGCGGCTTCGAGCCCCATCACGTACATCATCAGGGGGCTCAGGCCCACGTAGCTGAGCAGGTTCACGCCCTTCGGCGTGCGATCGAGGCTGTCGAGGAACTCGGGATACGTCTCCCAGTCCCAGGGCATCCCCGCCTGCATAGACTCCAGGGGGATGGCCTCGTTCCGCGCCAGCGAGAGCATCGCCCGCTCGCGGTCGTCCGGCTTCACGGGTGCGAATCCGAACCCGCAGTTCCCGATGACGACCGACGTGACCCCGTGCCAGCCCGAGATCGAGCAGTACGGGTCCCAGTAGACCTGCCCGTCGTAGTGCGTGTGCAGATCGACAAACCCGGGAGCCACGATCAGCCCCTCGGCATCGAGCACCTGGTCGCCGTCGGATGCCCTCAGCTTCCCGATGTAGGCGATGCGGCCGTCGGCGATGCCGATGTCGGCTACATGCCGCGGTGTCCGCAGCCCGTCGATGACCGTTCCGCCCTTGATGACGGTGTCGAACTCAGCCATGACCCAACCTCCGCTGGCCTCCTTGATGACGCAAGCCCACTCTACAAGGTGGGCTTGCCCGCGTACGTGGGATCCGTCTGGTCGAGCCAGGCTCGCCTGCCGAGCTTCTTCTCGAAGTCGAGGAACCCTGGCTCGGCGCCGTGCAGGTACGGCCAGTGCAGGTACTGGCGCAGCGAACCGGAGATGGGGATGTGTCCAGTGCCGCCATCCCCGAGCGTGAAGCGCTGCGCTTCCCTGAGGATCTCCTTCGCGCGTTCCGTATCGAACTCGGCGAACATCTCCGCAATCAACTCCTCCATTTCCGGAGTCGTCGTCTTGTAGAAGTTGATGTTGCCCTCGATTCCCCAGAGACCCTTCCAGCGTTGCCGCGGGTCGGGTGAGTGCCACTGCGTCCAGCCGCCGAGGTAGCCTCCCGAGCCCTGGTCGAGCAGGTATTGCAGGAGCGTTCCCACCGGGACCGTGTGGAGCGAGAACTTATCCGTCCCCAGGTTCTCGTTCATCATGGCCGGCCACCACTCCTTGATGGCCTGATCCTGAACGTCGATGATCGTCATCTCGAACCACATCGGGTCGATGGCATCGCCACCACCCGCTTGCCACAGCGCGCGGGCTTCCTTGATGTCCTCTTCCTTGTTCTCCCGGTAGCCGGGAGCCGTCGCCAGCTCTTCCTGGGACAGTGCCCAGTCCTGGAAGGGCCAGGGAACCGGCGGGTTCGGCCGCGCGACTCCCTGGAAGTACTGTTGTCCGCTCAGCACCCGGTCCGTGGCGATGAAGATTGCGTTGCGGATGTCCTTGTTGTTCCACCCCTCGCTCTGGATATACGGGTAGGTCAGCCCGAGGTTGCTGTTCGGCTCGCCTACTGACAGCCGCACCGCATCTGGCTGCGCCGCCTCGACCGCCGAGATGACGTCGTTGGTCGACTGCATGATGTCGAGCTGCTTCTGCTCGAACGCCAGCCGGATCGCCTGTGCATCAGCGATCGGCGAGTAGATGACTTCGTCGAAGTACTGGACTTCCTCGCCCGCGGCCTTGAGGAAGTAGTCGGGGTGGCGCCGCGCCCGTGCTCGCGTGTCGAGGTTGTACTCCTCGTACACGTAGGGCCCCGTTCCGAGGATGACCTCGGCATTGGTCACGGCGAAGTCGAGCTCGATCGCCTCAGCCGTCTCGCGATCGTTGATGACGTTGAAGCGGTCGCACATCTCCGAGAGCCAGAGGACGCTCGGAGCGTTCAGCGTGATCGTGAACGTCGTGTCGTCGATGTAGTCGACGTTCTCGACGTGCGAGTAGAGGGCGCTGTAGCGGTAGAAGTCCTCGGTCTCGGTTCCGTCCGCCAGCTTGCGCTCGCGCTGGCGCTCGATGTTCCAGCGGATGTCCTCCATCGTCATGGCCCGGCCGTTCGCGGGAGGCTTGTCGTGGAACTTCACGTCGTCGCGAATCTGGAAGGTGTAGGTCACCTCGTCGGGCTGCTCAGGTACGCCCTGTGCGAGCTCGCCCCGGATCGTCGCTGCCTCGATGTCGTCCCATGACACCAGCTGGTTGTAGGCCAGGCTGAGCATCTCGCCGCGGTTCGGATAGAGCTCGCGGTGCATGTCCAGCGTTGCCCCATCGAGGCCGCGGTGGAAGCTGTACTGCCCGCCGTCGGTGGGAACAGTGCCCGCCGCGGGAGCTTCGGTGGGAGCTTCCGTCGGTGCTTCGGTGGGAGCTGCCGTGGCTTCTGTCGCAGCGGCCGGCTCTTCCGCGGGCTCGTCGTCATCGTCGTCGCCGCAGCCCACGACGACCAGCGCGCCCGCCCCCGCTGCCCCGGCGGCTGTGCCCTTCAAGAGCGCTCGCCGGCTGATCCGCTTCCGGTTCCAGTGCCGTCGCCAGTAGTTCTCGGCCATGTGGTTCCCCTCCCGCCCGGGGGCAACCACTAGCTCCTGTGCGGAGCCGCTCGCTCTCGGCGATCGGTTTGCGCGTCCCTGTGCTTCCGGGTCACGCCTGACCACCTGTGGAAAACGAACGTACCTCCGCAACGCAGAACTGCCCTGGGGCTGTCGTCAGGCTACGCCGCCCCACAACGCGCTGCAATACTCCAATTTGCAATGATCCCTGCGCCGAACGTGTGATGTTCAGGCTCCGTTAGAGCCGCGGCATCACCTCGGCGGCGAACCAGGTCTTGTAGTCCGCCCCCTCCAGAGTTGGTGGAACCGACCGCGGGATGGGCGCGCCCGGAACCGGCATCGGAACCGGATGTGGCACGACGATGTCGACCCGCCCGACCGCTTCGATGGCGGCTCGCAACTGCCCCGCGATGTCGTCCGCCGACCCGAACAGCGCGAACGAGTCCGCCGTCTCCTCGTCGAGGAAGCTGACGAGGTTTCCGGACTCCACCAGGTCCGGGGCGTGGTGGAAATCGGGGTAGACCTGCTTCTTCAGGTCCTCCACGGAGGGCCCGTCCCAGGGCAGTCCCGGAATCTCGAAGAGCGCGGGCGAGTACTCGTAGTACCCCGCCGCCATTGACCGCGCCGTCGCGCGAATCTCGGCGGGCTCGTCGCTCATGACCGTGTGGAAGATGAGCCCGATGCCGATCTCGTCGGGGTCCCGTCCCGCCGCCAGCGCCCCCGCGTGCACTCGCTCGATGGCCGTTCGCAGGTTCTCCGGGTGCCGCCCGACCCTCAGGAACACCCCATCCGCTACCCGCCCCGCCATCTCGATCGTCTTCGGTCCGCCGGCCGCGATCCACACTGGTACCGGCCGGGCGTGCACGAGCTGCGCCGGCCGCACCGCCCCCACGTCGACCTCCTCCCCCGCAAGCAGCCGCCGGGCCAGCACGGTTGCCTCCTCCAGCTCCGCCATGCGTGCGGGACGCAGCCCCAGCCAGCGGACCGCCGTGTCGCCGACGCCCAGCGTCAGCAGCGCCCGCCCGCCCGACATACTGTCGAGCGTTGCGATCGAGCTGGCCGAGACGGCCGGGTGGTGCAGGATCGGGTTGTCGAGCAGGAGCCCCAGCTTGATGCGCGACGTGCGCCCCGCCGCAATCGCCAGCTCCATGTACGGGTCACGCCGCGAGAGCGGGTTCCAGGGGATGAGCGCATACCCCCAGCCCAGCTCCTCCGCCCGCTGGACGTCCGCCACGAACCCCTCGGTCGAGGTCCAGTCGAAGCGGTTCAGCCCGAACTCTGGCCGCCCGTCCATGGGCCGGCTAGCTTGCCTTCCGGGCGAGGGGGCTCTCGGCGGGGTCACGCAGTTCGAGCACCTCGAAGAGGTTGGCCGCCGCGGAGATGCCGACGATGTAGACCATCCGCTCCTTCACCGCACCCTCCGCGTGGACTGCCCCCGCCGGTATCACAAGCTTGTCCCCCGGGCCGAGCGGGAAGCGCTCGCCGTGCTCGTTGAGCACGTAGCTGCGTCCCTCCAGCACGTACCCGCAGTTGTCCACGTCGTGCCAGTGGAGGGGCAATTCCTCCATCCGCTCGGAAACGTAGGTCGTGGGCCAGAGGTCGAGGCGCTTGATGTCCTCGAGGACCTCTTCCTTGGTCGTGAAGGCGTTGTGGATAACCTGCATTGGTCCCGGTTCCAGCGGCACGGCCTGCTCCTCCTCGCCACGGGGGCGATACCGCGCGAGTGTCGCACGGAGCGCGCGGCCTCCGCCATCGAGGGACGCCGGCGCTTCCTGCCGCCTCGAACGGCGTTTCCTGCCTCGTCAGGGCTGTGTCAGTCCGGCCCGGTATTCCGAGAACTGCTGGTAGAAGTCGTCGATAGTCAGGCCGAAGGCCTCTTCGAATGCCGCCTGCCAGCTCCCTGCGCCCGCCTCGTACTCGGGCCAGTCGGGTTCGCCTCGGGGCAGCAGTTCGACGTACTCCTTGAGCGCTCCTGTCCCCGCCGGGTCGAGCAGACGGTCAATGGCAACGAAGGCCAGTGCCCGGCTCTCGTCGGCGCCCGCGGCACGCCAGCTGTCGGCGTCGGTGAGCTGCGACAGGGGAGTTGGGTTGTTCCGCGCCAGGTCGGTCCGGGACCGGAGCTCGGAGTCGTACTCGGCAAGGCCCGCGCCCACCGCGTAGGCGGTCTCCAGGTACGCGTGGATCCCGGAAAGGAGCCATTGCGGTCCGATAGCAACGCGTGCGCTCAGCACCTCCAGGTACCGGCGGAAGTAGTCCTCGTGCGTCAGTGACTGCTCGCAGCTCGCTTCGTGGATGACCGCTCTTCGTTTCAGGCCATACGAGCAGGCGGACAGCGCTGATCCCTGCACGCCCTGCCGGATGAGCAATTCCTGGGCCAGACGCCCTGCCTCCTCGTCTGCCGCGATGTACGAGGCGATGGTGAACGGCCTGACCCCCAGGCTCTCGATGAAGAACGTGTAGGTGCCTGTAGCCAGCGCTTCAAAGTCCTCTTGTGCGGTCTCCGGCACCTCTCCAAAGAACACGACCACCGGTCCCGTCCTCGCTTCGCGGTCGCGCTCGAACGACTCATAGAAGGCCTCCGGGTCGATGCCGAAAGCGGTCTCGAACGCTTCCTGCCAGCTTCCGGAGGAGACCAGCAGACGGTAGTACTCCAGATACGAATCGTGCTCCGCCTGTTCGGCGAGCGGCAGAAGCTGCGACGCGTCCTCCGTTGCTCCTTGTCCCATGGCGGAGTGGCTAACCAGCCAGTCCACTGCCAGCGCGCCCACGGCATAGGTCGCCTGGACTTCATAGCCTGGCGTGGTGTTGTCCTCGAGCGGCTTCAGTGCCCTCCCGAAGTGTTCCGCGCGGTGCTCCCAGCTCAGCCGGATCGTGCTGCCGTCCCAGTCCAGCAGGGACACCTCATAGATTCCACTGGCGTAGGTCGCCGCCCCTTCGGTCATCCACGAAGGGGGGTAGGGGTATCTGGCGAAGCTGTGCTGAAGCACGTGGTAGTACTCGTGCGCCAGGACGCTCTCAAGCTCATCCTCGACGATGTCGTTCTCAATCTGGAGCACGCTTCGGACGACGCGACTGGCGGGTGGAATGCCACGAAAGTGCGTTGTGACCTGACTGGAAGAGTCCTCGCTGCTGCTCAGGGTGAACTCAGGTGGTTCGATTCCGTAGCGCTCCGCGAAGAAGCCAATCACGTTCGTCAGCGCCCTCCGCACTTCCACCTGGCGCTCGGCCGATACGCCCTCGCCAAACTCGAAGGGAGTGCGTCCCGTCTCCGACTGCCACCACCTCGTCTCGCGGCCCATCTCGACCCAGAAGGCGTCACCGCGGTCCAATACGGCGAGGGTGTTGAGTGGGCCTCCCCCGGGCACGTAGGTGTCGAACCGCTGGGCCTCCGCATCCCACCGGAACGCGTAGTGAACGGCGTCACCCCACCGCCTGAACGCTTCCTCGATCGGCGTGCCGTCGCTCCCGGTCCAGCCCACGAGATTGAGACCTGCCTCCAGGGAGAGCAGCACGTATCGGTCGCTGACGGGACGTTCCCAGTCGACCGCTGTTTCACCGCCGATCTCCAGCCACAGCCCCTGTCCGGGAGTGACCCGGCCCATCCGGTATCCCCTGCTTGTCGGGGTCGATCGTCGGAAGCGCTGTGCCTCGGTGTCCCATCCGCGTACCTCCTGGAGTTCGGGGATGGCTTCGAAGAGTTCGGTCACAGGTGCGGTCTTCCCAACCCAACCCACCATGTTCCAGCCCGGATACAGCCTCGTCGTGACCGTCGGGGCCTCGTCCTGTGCGACGGTGACTCCGGGCGTCGACGCGGCCCAGAGCGCAAGGGCAACGAGGATCGTGGCGACAAGCGCACGAGCGGATCGAAGCCTCAACGCTGCCTCCCTTCCGGACGGGTGAGCCTTCAGCCTTCGCCCCCCTCCGCCTCCAGCCCCTGGAACCGGACCCCTGTCAGTTCCTCCGACATCTCCCAGAGCTGGCGCGCGTCCGCCTCATCGTGGGCGGCTGCCGATGCTTCCACGAGCACGGGATGCCCCGTCGTCTCGTTGAGCCGTGCGGGACCGAAATACTGGCCGCCCGTGGCATTGGGATCGGTCGCGGCCCGCAACGTCGGCAGGGCGCCCATGTCCGGCCCCTGGATCACCCTGTTGAAAATAGCCAGGCCAATCCGCATGTGGAGCCGTTCCGCCATGTGGCCGGTCAGGTTGGAGGCGGAGAAACCGGGATGCGCCGCCAGCGCGTGTGCATCGACCCCGGCTCGCTCGAAGCGACGCTGGAGCTCGAACGTGAACAGCATGTTCAGCAGCTTCGAGCGGCCGTAGGCCGCCCAGTCCCCGTAGCCGCCCTTCTCGTACAGCAGGTTGTCGAGGTCCAGCTCGGCTCGATTGTGGGCCAGACTGCTCACGTTCACGACCCGCGCCCCCGGGGTCGCCAGCAGCACGTCGAGCAGCCGTCCCGTCAGGGCGAAGTGCCCCAGGTGGTTCGTGCCGACCTGCCGCTCGAAACCGTCCTCCGTCTTCCCGTACGGAATCACCATGATCCCGGCGTTGTTCGCCAGCACGTCCAGGCGCTGGTACCGCTCCGCGAACTCCGTGGCGAACCGTTCGACCGATGCGAGGCTGGCGAGGTCGAGCGCCATCAGCTCGGCCTTCGCGTCGGGAGTCTCCTGCCTCAGCGTGTCGAGGGCGGCCTGCCCGCGTTCGGGCGAGCGGCAGGCCAGCACCGTCTCCGCGCCCTTCCGCGCGACTGCCTTGACGGCCCCGAACCCGATGCCGCTATTCCCGCCTGTCACGACCACGACCTTGCCGGTCAGGTCTGGGATGTCGTCGGCGGTCCACTTCTCAAGCCTGGGCATCGGTGTGTCTCGCTTCCAGCTTCGTGTAACGCACTCCGGTCAGCTCCTCGGAAGTTCCCCAGGCCCGCCGCGCCAGCTCTTCGTCGTGCGATGCGAAAATCGACGAAACGACGACCGGGTGGCCTCTAGCCTCGTAGAAGCCCGATGGCCCGTAGTACTGGCCACCGGCAGCCTCGGGATCGGTGGCGGCGCGCAGGGTGGGAAGGGCGCCCATAGCCGCGCTCTGCGCCAGCAAGGCGTTGACCAGTCCGAACAGCCACCCCGTCCCTGGCGGGCGAACTGACGCCGCCCCGAGGTTCGTCGCCGAACCGCCCGGATGCGCTGCCAGCGATGACGCCTTCACCCCCGCGGCCTCGAATCGCCGTTGCAGTTCGTACGTGAACAGCAGGTTGAGGAGCTTCGACCGGAAGTACGCCCTCCAGGGGCCGTAGTCTCCAGCCTCGTACAGGAAGTTGTCGAAATCGATCTTGCCCCGGCGGTGCCCCACGCTACTCACGTTCACGACCCGCGCTCCAGGCGTCGCCAGCAGTACATCGAGCAACCTGCCAGTCAGGGCGAAGTGGCCAAGGTGATTCGTGCCGTTCTGCAGCTCGAAGCCGTCTTCGGTCTGGCCCCACGGAACCGCCATGATTCCGGCGTTGTTGATGAGCAGGTCCAGGCGTGAGGAGCGCTCAGCGAACTCCGTGGCGAACTGCTCGACCGAAGCAAGGCTGGCGAGGTCGAGCGCCATCAGCTCGGCCTTCGCCCCCGGAATCTCAGCCCTCAGTGCGTCGAGAGCTGCCTGGCCGCGCTCCGGCGAGCGGCATGCGAGGATCGTCTCCGCGCCCTTGCGCGCGAGCTCCTTCGCGGCCTCGAACCCGATGCCGCTGTTCGCTCCCGTCACGACGGCGACCTTGCCGGTCAGGTCGGGGATGTCATCGGCCGTCCACTTGTCACGATTCGGCATGGCTCATCCTGTGCGGTGTCTTGTTGGGACACTGGAGCGGGAGACGAGGATCGAACTCGCGACATCCTGCTTGGAAGGCAGGCGCTCTACCGCTGAGCTACTCCCGCTCGCGGCCTCTCGCGATTGTAGCAACCGCGTTCCTTCCGCCCCTCCCGTGCGGCAAGCCCTCCCCCCGATGCGGTAGCCTTGGCCGCACGAACCCACCTCCTGGAGGCGACGATGACGGCAGCCGAAGAAGCCATGACCATGGAAGAGGCCATCAAGGCGCAGCTTGCGCTGGCGATCGAGCCCCAGGAGTTCGACAGCCCCGAGTACATCAAGGATCCCTTCCCTCTCTACAAGCGGCTGCGGGACCACCATCCCGCCTACCAGGACCTCTTCCACAACAACTGGGTCGTCACCCGTTACGACGACATCGTCTCCATCTTCCAGAACAACGACGACTTCGACCGCGCCGAGTACGACCCCAAGGGCGACTACGAGTTCGGCAAGAAGCACGTCTTCGGGCCGAATATCCTCGAGTACGGCAACAGCGACGAGCACCGCTTTCTGCGGAACGTCGTCGCCGACCAGTTTGTCGGCAACCGTCTCCAGACCTTCCTCCCCTTCATCGAGCAGATCGCCCGCGAGATGATGGGCAGGATCTGGGCGAAGTCGGCCGACGACATCGCCGCCGGATTCGCGAAGACGGGCGAGGTAGAGCTGGTCAGCCAGTTCACGACCCAGTTCCCCATCCGCGTCATTTCCAACATGCTCGGCCTTCCCCGCGAGGACGAGGACACCTTCGTGCGCTGGTACCAGCACCTCATCGAGGGGCTCGGCTTTGGCGGCGAGCACCTCGCCCGCGGCCTCCAGGCCCGAAACGAGATGTGGGACTACCTCGACCCGCTCATCCGCCGCGCCGAGGACGCTCCCGGCGAGGACCTTGTCTCTCGCATCGTCCACGCCGAGTTCCGCGGCCAGCGCATGAATGCGGACGAGATCAAGGGCTTCATCGCCCTGCTCCTGGCGGCGGGTGGCGATACGACCGACAAGGCCATCGCGCTCATGTGGTACCACATGCTCTACACCCGCCCCGACCAGTTCGAGGAGGTGAAGAAGAACCCTGAGCTGTGGACCAACGTCTTCACGGAGATGATGCGCTACGACCCTGTCGTGCACTTCCAGTACCGCTACACCACGCGCGAGGTGAAGCTGCACGGCGAAGTCATCCCCGAGCGCGCGAGCATCACCCTGCTCCTCGGCGCCGGGAACCGCGACGAGCGCGTTTTCAATGACCCCGACACCTTCGACATCTTCCGGGAAGACCTGCACATGGGCCGCGAGCTCCGCTCCGGCCGGTACCCCGACGGCAAGCACGGGCACCTCGGCTTCGGCATGGGGCAGCACTTCTGCATGGGCTACGCGATGGCCCGCCAGGAAGCGATCATCGCCTCCACCCGCCTCCTCGAGGCGATGAAGAACCCGCGCCCGAAGTTCCCCACGCACCCCGGCGTCACCTCGCCGAACCTCGGTTCCGGCGGCTTCCGTTCGCCTGTGGAGCTCTGGGTCGAATTCGACACGGACTAGGCCGGAGGTTCGATGGCGCTCGATCTGGAGGTCATCGCCCGCAAGGCCGAGGGCGGGTCCGACTACCCGCCGCTCCTCTTCGTCCACGGTTCCTGCCACGCCGCCTGGTGCTGGGACGAGCACTTCCTGCCGTATTTCTCCGAGCGCGGCTTCGACGCCTACGCCCTGAGCCTGCGCGGCCACGGCGGGAGCGCGACACCGCGGAGCCTCCGCTGGACCTCCATCGCTTCCTACGTGGCCGATGTCGAGCAGGTGGCCGCCGACCTGCCCCACGAGCCCGTCGTCATCGGCCACTCGCTCGGCGGGTTCGTCGTCCAGAAATACCTCGAGAGGCACGAAACCCCTGGTGCCGTGCTCGTCGCGCCCGCTGCCAGGCGCGGGAGAGGCCGCGGCGCCATCCGTCTGGTGCGACGCGCACCGGGGCTGTCCACCAGGCTATTGCTGACGCTGGAGCCCCGCACGCTCTTCTCCACGCCAGAGCTCTGTCGCAGGCTCCTCTTCTCTCCCGCCACCAGCGAAGAGACCGTGAACCGATGCGCCGAGCGCATCGGACGGGAGTCCTTCCGGGCCTGGCTGGAGATGCTCGCCGTGCGGCTGGATGCCCGGCGCATCGGCAGCACCCCCATCCTGATACTGGGAGCTGACGGAGACCGGCTTATCTCCGGGGACGCCCTGCGGGCAACGGCCACGGACTACGGCGCCGACCTCACCATGGTCCCCGACATGGCCCACGACATGATGCTGGAGGACAACTGGCAGGAGGCCGCCGGCGCCATGTTCGACTGGCTCAGCCGCACGCTCAGCCCGGCCTGATCGTGCCTGTACACTCCCACCGACCATCGACCCGGCTGGCGTGGCACCGGAGGGCTTGAGCGCGTGAAGAAGTACATCCTTTTCGATCACGATGGCGTTCTGGTGGATACCGAATTCTGGTACTTCAAGGCCGGAGAGCGCGCCCTCGCCGACATTGGATTTACTCAGGATAGAGATCAGTACATCCGGGACATGACCCGGGGAATGGCCACGTGGGCCCAGGCAAGGGCGGCAGGCATCGATGAACAGACCATCAGCAGGCAGCGCGAGGTCCGCAACGCCTACTACCAGGAATACCTGAGAACCGAAGCCATTGAGATCGACGGCGTCCTTGAGACGCTTGCTGAGCTGTCAGAGTACGTCCGCATGGCCATCATCACGACCGCGAAACGTGCGGACTTCAACGTCATCCACGAAGAGCGCCAGATTACACAATTCATGGACTTCGTCCTTGCTCGTGAAGACTACGAGCTCGCCAAGCCGCACCCGGAACCCTACCTGGCCGGGCTGAAGCGCCTCGGAGCTACGAGGGAAGAGGCACTGGTCGTAGAGGACTCCTTAAGAGGCCTGAACTCCGCTGTGGCGGCCGGCATTGACTGCGTCATCGT
>JAPPAK010000005.1 GCA_026705605.1 Chloroflexota bacterium
TCGTTGTCGTTGACGGCGACCGTGGCGGCGTTGACGCCGCGCGTGAGGTAGACGGGAGGGTTGCTGGTGCTGCCCAGGAGCACCAGCGTCACCGCGCCCGCGGGCTCGACGACCGCGTCGTCGAGCGTCGGCACCTCGACGTCGATCGCGACGTCTCCTGCCTCGAAGCGCGCGGTCGTCGGAGGGCCGGCGCCCAGGGTCGAGCCCCGTTCGGTGGCCGCGACGGATACCGTCAACGGACTCGAGAACGGGATGCTGGTCGAGGCGGTGCGCGTGAGCGTGAAGAGTGCAGCTTGGCCCTCGGTCACCGTGCTTCCCGCCGCAATCGAGACCTCCGGCGTATCGGGCACGTCGCTGGGCGGGATCGTCAGCGCCTGCGTGGCGCCGACGGCGGCGCCGGTCGAGGCGAGGGTCCCGCGGAGCGTGATCGTCTCCGCCTCGTGCTCGATGTCGCTGTCGTCCACGGCCTGGATGGCGATCGAGGCCGAGTTCGCGCCGGACGGGAAGGTAAGCTCGTACGGCGCTGTCAGCGTCTGGTTGCTCTCGTCCACGAGGGTGAAGTCGTCCTCCGGGGTGGCGCTGCCACCGAGGCTGATCTCGACCGTCTGGTCGTCCTCGAACGTGACGCCGTTGGTGATCGTGAAGGTCAACGCCACCTCGCCGCCCTCAGCCACCTGCTGCTGCGCCAGAGTGGAGGTGAACTGCGCCTCGTCGGGGTCCGTGACCGTGATCGCGGCCGTGTCGGTCGAGTCCGCGGTCACGCCATGTGGCAAAGTCCCGAACTCGAGTGTGGCGCTCTCCTCGCCTTCCACGAGGTCGTCGTCAAGCGCTTCGACCGTCAGCGTCTTGGTGGTCTCGCCCGCGGCGAACGTGACGCTCTCCTCCGCCGTGAGGTCGGCGGCGGAGGCGCTGGCCGTCGTGTCCAGCTCGACCGGGATGGTCACGGCGCGTACGCCCTGGTGCGCGCTGCTGAGCTGCGCGGTGACGGAGAGCGTGCCGCCCTCGCTCACCGAGTACGCGGCCTGCCCGAAGGAGACGGTCACGGGCGCGCCGATGACCAGCGCCGCGGGCACGCTGGACAGCGTCGCGCCGTCGGCCGTGCAGATGCCGCCGTCCGCGCAGGCCTCGCCGGTGACGAGACTGAAGGTGATGGCGCCGTCGCCGTCGGGCGTGAGCGTGACGAGGTAGGCGTGGGCGGGCTCGCCTGCGACGACGTGAGCGGACACGCTGTCGACCGTCCCGCCGGAGACGCTGAGCGAGGGCGACGTCTCGTCGAAGTCGACGACGGGGCGGCTGAACGCCACCACCACCTGCGGCGAGTCGGTGGCGCCGGTATGGAAGACCGAGGTGGAATCGCTGGCCGGGAGTGATGCCTCGAGGGCGCCGGGCTGCGGAGCCAGGTTGGACGGCTGCATGACGGTGGCCCGCTCTGCCCCATGCTCGGTCGTGCCGGTCACACGGAACTTTTCTTCCCCGGTAGCAGGGTCCACCTGGGTAAAGATCTCCGATGGCGCATAGGGGGGATCCCTGTTGAGGGTGCCCCAGCTGATGAGCCAATCTCCGTTCTCCAGTACTTCCAGATGACCACTCGAACCTGAGCGGCGAGATCGCTGGCCGCCGAACGTGTGGTCGCGCAGAAACACTGCTTCCTCGCTGTCGAGGTCGAGCGCGTACTCCACTGCCCGGGCAAAGCCACCTTCGCGCCCGAGCTTTTCTTTTGTCCATGGATTGACCAGACAGTGGCCGCCGTTGTCGAACATCACCAGACGGCCGTTCCCGAGGAGTTGGGCTGCGTGTTGGCCGCAGAACTCTCCTTCCGAGTCGCCGATGATTGAGAGGGGAGCCGGACCATGATCGCGGGATGCCCATTCCTCCGCGCTCAGGTTCGTCTGCCCCAGGCGCCAGGCGATCTTGTGGCTCTCGGCGAGGTCGGGATCGATCGCCAGTACCGCGCTGCAACCTCGCAATGACAGCACGAAGACCTCGTCGAAGAATTGAGCGGCGTTGATGTGCGCGTATCCATCCGGGAAACGGTGCTGGGTGCAGTCCTCGAGCGGGACCTTGCCCCAGGAGTTCCACGTGAACTCGGCCGCCCCACCGGCCGTCACGACCTGGAATGCGGAGTCTCGTATGCGCACGGACGAGCCCCACGGGTTCCCGTTCTCGTCGTCGAACGTCAGGTGGCTCAGGTCGCGGTTTCTCGGCTGCCAGGAGAGCAGCAGCGACTTATCGCCGTCCAATATGCGCTGGTCGTGTCCATTCGTCTCAGTCAGCGGCGATACGACGGCGACTGTCCGGAGCACCTCCAGGTCCTTGTCCCGTACCATCTGGTGACGGTCGACCGTGGTGCCGTGCGAGTACCGGTACTCCCCGGTCGAGTCGAGTGTCTGGAAGCGAAAGTACAGTCCGGGATTCGAGCCGAGATCCTCGAAGAATCGAGGCACCCCGTTGGGATCCACGATCGCTATGAATTGACGAGGTGTGAAGAGGAGCAGGTCTTCGACGATCCCGGAAGCGCCGGGCTCCCGTGTCATCACGAAGGCCGGGAACTCGGCCGGGAAGCAATGCACGACGTATGCGGTCTCCGAACCATCGTCATCCGCGACGGTCACTGTCACGTTGGTGGTCCCGGTCACGGTGACGGCGGTGCTGCTCCCGGAGCCCACCTGCACCCCGTCGACGGAGATGCGCGCGCCGCCGGCGCCGGTCGCCGACAGCGTCAGCATCTCGTCGTCGGCGCAGCCGATCCGGTAGTGCAGCACCTCGGGCGAGAATGTGGGGGTGAGCTGCCGCTCGGTGTCCGCCACGGAGGTCGCCGTCTCCGCGGTCAGGCCGGTCAGCAACGGTCCCGTCACGACCTCCTTCGTCAAAGCCTGGACGGTCCTGCCCGACCCCAGCCCGTCGTCGTAGGTGGCCGTGACCCGCAGGAAGGCGTTGGTATCTGCGGGGACCGGCGTGTAGCTCGCGAGGGTTGCCCCGTCGATGACCGCCCACGAGTTCCGCCCCGTCGAGCGCTCCCACTTGTACACGGGCGTGCCGGCGGTGACACCGTCGGGATCGGTCAGGGTCAGCGTGATCGCTGTGCCGAGGCTCGGCGTGGTGTCGGAGAGTGACAGCTCGCCTGGTTCGTCGACATCGGTGACCGTCACGGTGACCACGAAGGGCGAGCTAATCTCCGATCCCACCAGGGCCAGCAGGGTGATCGAGTAGTCGTTGCCCCCGTCCGCGTCGTCCGGATCCTCGAAGTCCGGTGGGCGGGGAAAGATATTGGGTGAGACAGGGTCGATGTGGAAGCGCAGCGCGCCCGGCGGACTGTCGATCGTGAAGTGGTCGGCGTCGGTGCCTGTAATCGTCCATTGAATGCCGTCGCGGTCCGCATCGCTCGAGGCGCTGAAGGTGGCCACGCGCCCGCCCCCGTTCTCGGCGAACGTGACCGCGGCCGGTCCCGTGATTGCCGTGAGCTCGATCGCGTTCGCAAGCGTGACGACGAGGTCGGCAGTGTCGGTGTCCGTGCCGTCGCTGACCTGCACGGTGACCTCGTACGCGCCGTCGGAGTCGGCATCGTCGGGGTCCTCGTAGTCCTTCGCCGCGGCGAAGGCGAGGACGCCGGCGCTGCTCAGCGTGAAGTCGTCGCTGTCGGCCCCGCCCGTCTTCGACCAGACCAGGCTGGCGGCATCCGTGTCGCTGTCGTCGGCGGTGAGCGTCGCCACCGCCGTCTCGCCCTCGGTGACCGCGAACGGCCCGGTGCTGGTGATCTCCGGCGCCGTGGAGCCCTGGGCGTGGACGACCGTGGGCGCGACCAGCAAGGCAACCAGCGCCGCCACGGCCCACGCCCGTACCGCCGGAGGCCGGGCACGCGCGGGCAGGCGGAAGAGATACTGGGCGGCGGACACTCGCAGGTCTCGCACGTGTGTCGGCACGGCGGAACGGTAGCGGGCTGAATCCGGAGGCGTGTGAGGAGACTATAAGAACAGCCGCTTTTCTCGTGATGTTTCTGTTAGGAACTCGCCTCAAGCATCTACTCGTCGTCCGCCACCTGCCCTGGGCACCAGCTGCCCTAGGGGTGAGCGAAGCTGCCGGAATGTGAATCACGGGCATTCGCATGGCGTCATGCCAGCCCACCGACAGCCCGCTTGGCTACGTCCCTGTGCCGGGGCGTGATGGGAACCGTGAGTGCGCTCGCCCTAGGCGATCACGGTCAACGGGCGGAGCAGCCGCACTGGCGCGCTCACTAAGGGGTCTGGGATGGTGAGGGTGAAGCGTGGAGGCGTGCGCCCCGCCGAGCTCCGCTGCTCTCCGCCCAGATACGGTCGTCGTGCTCCTCGACGACCCCCGGCGGATGGCCAGCCCGAGGCCCGAAGCTCTCAAGGCCGTCCTCACGTCCTGTGCCGTGGAGCTGGCTGTACTTCCTCGTCGTTGCCTAGCTCCAGGGCGACGAACATGGGCATGACGGGATGCTCGTGCGAAGTCGGCGTGTGCTCGGTTCTTCGTGATGCTGTCGTTCTAACGTTCACCTCAAGCACCTACTCTCCGACCGCTTCGGCCCTCCCGGGCGTCCAGGTAACATCCTCCGCAGCCGCGACCCAGTAGGTCGCGCCGGAGGAGAACGCGCTGAGGGTGTTGAGGCTGGGTACGTGTTCCAGACCGGGGAAGTACCCGAGCCACCGGCCCGTGGTCTCGTCCCAGGTGTAGACGGCGACCACCTCCTCCGGAAGGTCGGCCTCGTTCATGGCCACGCCGGCGCCGAGCCACTCGAACGATGTCCATGCGGGCCCCAGCGCCAGCTCCGTTGCTGTGGGCTCGAAGGTCACGCGATAGACCTTCGCACGCGCACCGTCCGCGGAGGTCACGGTGACGGCGATCTCGGTGACGCCCGCGAGGGCGACCTGGTGGCCGTTCGCGTCGTCGCCGTCGCCGTCCGGCGGGTCGATGGCGACGTCCGTGCGACGCTGCATCGCCGCCGCCTCAACCGTTGTCTCCGTCAGGTCCTCGGCGATGACGCCCTCGTAGTCGGTCCGGCCCGGGTCGAACTCGCCGAAGTCGATGCCGCTGAGCGTGAGCGACGCGAGCCGTGCGTCGATGGCGTCCGGCATGTTGTAGGTGTAGACCTTGCCGTCGCTCGCATCGGCCACATACATGACGGCGCCGTCGGCCCAGATGCCCCGCGGGCTGTTGTTGCTGGCCTGGCTGAGCTCATCGAACTCCTCGTCCCTGACCCGTTCGAGGCTGACCTCCTCACCTGCCGCTACGACCTCCTCGCGGGTGGGGAGGTGGTAGGCGAAGAGGCGGCGGGGGCTGGAGCCGGGGTCTGAGACCCAGAGGGTGACGCCGTCGGACCAGAGGCCCGTGGGGGAGCCGTTGGCGGCGTCGAGGGCGTACCTGCCGAGCAGGTCTCCGCTCACAAGGTCGTAGGCGAAGAGCGATGGGTTACGGTTGAGCACCCACATGATCGCGCCGTCGGACCAGATGTCACGAACGTCCCCGTTGCGGTTGTCGAGCTCGATGTCGCGGTCTTCGAGGCGCTCACCGGTGGCGAGGTCGTAGGCGAAGAGGTGGTCACGGCCGCTGTCGCTGACCCACGCGATCCCCGCGCCGTCGGACCAGAGGCCGCGGGGCGCGCGGTTGCGTTCATCGAGCGGAAACTCGCGGCCCTTGAGGCGCTCGCCGGTCCTGCCGTCGTAGGCATAGACGGCGTCGCCGGCGCCGTCGGGGTTGTCGACCAGCCACAGGGTCGTGCCGTCGGACCACATCCCCGTGGGCGTGTCGTTGGCGGCGTCGAGCGCCTCGATGTCGTGCTTCACGGTCCACTCGAAGTCGGCCTGGCTGGGGGTGGGGCCGTCCGGGCCGCCGCTGCCACCACCACCTCCCCCGCCGCCGCCGGGCGACCCTCGCGTCTGCTCACCGATCGTCACCGTCGTCTCGAACGCGGGTTCCAGCGTCACCCGGTCCGCCGAGGGTGTGTCGATACTGACCGTGACGGTCTCCCCGCCGTCCTCCTCGTCGTCCGTGAGGGAACTGAAGGTGAAGCTCTGTTCCGTCACGCCCGCGTCGAAGACGAGCCGGCCCGGGTTGCCGGGGTCGGGCCACGCGATGGCGAAGTCGGCCTGGCTTGCGTCCGCGGGCGTCACCGTGAGCGTCACCTCGAAGCTTCGCTCGGGGTCCCCGTCCAGCACCACCGCGATGGTCCCGGCGTCGCCCTCCGCGATCGTGTAGGCGTTCTGCTGAAAGCTGACGGTCACCGCCGGATGGTCGTCGTCGTCGATGCTGACGACCGTCTCGTTGGGCGTCCCCGCCGAGACCCCGGCGGGCACGTTGGTAAAGCCGAGCCTGACCGACTCGCCGTCGTCGTCAACCGAATCTTGCGTCGCCGAGAAGCTGACGGTCCTGGTCGTCTCGCCGCTGTTGAAGGTGACATCGGAGGGGAAGCTGTAGTCGCTGCCCGACGCGCCGCCCTGGTTCGTCCGGCTCAGGGGAATCGTGACCGTGCGCTGCGGGTCCGCGCTCAGGTTGACCGTGACGCTCCGCGAGGCGCCCTCGTCCACGCGGTAGGCAGCGCTACCGAAGCTGACCGTGACTTGCACGACATCGTCGTCGGTGATGTTGACCACCGTCTCGTTGGTCGAACCGGCGATGTATCCGGGGGGCAGGCTGCCGAGGCTCAGCCTGACTGACTCGCCCGACTCCACGGCCGAGTCGTCCACGGCTGTGAACGCCACGGTGCCCTCGTCGTCCCCGCTGGCAATGGTCACCGTCGACGACAGCGTGTAGTCGGCGCTGGTGACGCCGCCCTGGTTCGTGACGCTGATGGGGATATCGACCTGTGCGCTGGCCGCGGAGTCCAGCGTCACCCTGACCGTGACGGAGCCGCCTTCGCCAACGGTGTAGCTCGGTTGCTCGAAGTTCACGGTCTTCGTGTTGTCGGTGATGTCGACCCGTGTCTGGGCAGGCGCGGTCGCTGACACGCCGCTCGGCAGCGCGCCCAGACCGATCAGGACGCTCTCGCCAGCATCGTTGACGGAGTCGGGAGTTGCGGTGAGGAAGAATGCCTGCTCGGCCACCCCTCTGAGGGCGACCGTGGCCGGCACCCCGAAGTAGTCGTCGCTGCCGGCGCCCCCCTGGTTCGTCGTCGTGAGCGGAATCACGACCGTGCGCCTGGGGTTGGCGCTGAGACGGAGCGTCACGGTCACGGCGCTTCCCTCCGACACGGTGTGGCTGGCTGCGTCGAACATCACTGTCACGTCCGGGCGGTCGTGGACGGTCATGGCGTCCGCCGTCGACCAGGTCACGCCCTCGGGGAGCCGCGGCCAGCAGGTAACTGAGTCGTCGCTCCTGATCCCGCAACTGTGGTAGTCGCCCGCCGAGAGAGCCTTGTAGGTTCCTTCGGGGGGGTCGGACTGTCCGTTTGCGTTACCTCCCCAGCAGGCGAGGCTGCCGTCGCTCCTGAGGCCGCAGGTATGGTCGTCGCCGAGGGCGAGCGACGTGAATGTGCCTGCGGGCGCGCGGCTGCCGGGACCCCAGCAGGTGACGGTGTCGTCCGCTGCAATGGCGCAGGTGTGCTTCCGGCCCCCGGCAAGAGCCTTGTAGGAACCGGTCGGCGCACGGCGCTCGCGGTTGGCATTGGTGCCCCAGCAGGCGATGGTGTCGTCGGTTCTGATCGCGCAGCTGTGGGCGTCGCCCACGGAGATGGCCTTGTAGGCCCCCGCCGGGGCGTCGGCCTGTCCATCCCTGTTGCGCCCCCAGCAGGCGACGGTGTCGTCGTTCCTGATGGCGCAGGTGTGGAAGTACCCGGTTTCGAGGGCCTTGAACGCGCCGGCGGGCGCACTGGTGTACCCGTCCGTGCTCGATCCCCAACAGGCGATCGTGTCGTCGGTTCTGATCCCGCAACTGTGAAAGTCGCCGACCCTCACGGCCTTGTAGGTACCGGCGGGGCCGTTGGCCTGGCCAAACGCGTTGTATCCCCAGCAGGTGACGGCCCCATCGAAGCCGAGGGCGCACGTGTGCTCCCCGCCCACGGACATGGCGCTGAAGGCGCCGGTTGGGGCATCCAATTGCCCCTGGTCGTTGTATCCCCAGCAGGCGATGGTGTCGTCGGTAGCGATCGCGCAGGTGTGGCTCCGACCGCTCTGGATCGTTCGGTAGTGGCCCTCCACTTCCTCCGTCTGCCCGAAGTGCTGGGTTCCCCAGCAAACGATGGCGTTGTCCGTCCGCACCGCACAGGTATGCAAGTCCCCGAGGCCTATCTCCGTGAAGGTGCCCTGGGGTGCTTCCGACTCCTCTTGCACGTTCGATCCCCAACACGTGATGGTGTCGTCCATCCGCATCGCGCAGGTGCGATTGTTGTGCGCCTTCACGGTCTTGAAGGTGCCCGTGGGGGCGTCGGTCTGCCCTGCTGTATTGACCCCCCAACAAGTGATCGTGTCGTCCATCTTGATGGCGCAGTTGTGGTGCCGGCCCGCAGTTACGGCCTTGAAGGTTCCTGCGGGCGCGATCGTCGCTCCACGGTTCAGGTCGTTGCGCTCTCCCGCGCAGACCATGGTGTCGTCGTCCTTGATCGCGCAGATGTGCACCGAGCCCGAGGCGAGCGCCTTATACGTGCCACTGAATGGTGGTGACGGGCGCCCGAAGTGATAGCCCCAGCACGAGACGGCGCCGTCGGTGGCGATGGCGCAGGAGTGCTCCCAGCCGACCGCGAGGGCAACGTACGTGCCCTCCGGAGAGTTGAGCTGCCCCCAGGCGTTGTATCCCCAGCAGGAGATGCTCTCGTCGGTCCCAATCGCGCAGGCGTGATTTCCTCCGGCGACGAGGGACGTGAACGTGCCTCCCGGCGCCGCCTCGACATCGCCGCCGAAGCTCTCGCCCCAGCAGGTTATGGCGCCGTCGGTGCCGAGCGCGCATGAGTAGCGCGCCCCGGCATGGATCGACGTGAAGGTGCCCTCCGGGGCATTCGCCTGCCCGCTACCGGTGCCCCCCCAGCACGTGAGTGTGCCGTCGGTTTCGATCGCACAGGTGTGGTAGGAACCGGCGGCCACGGCCTGGTAGACGCCGCTCTGGGAGGCAGCCTGAGCCGAGGCGGCTTCGACGGTGACCGGGGCCGTCGCCACGGTTGGGCGCCCCGCGGAGCCGAGAGCGAGCGCGGCAACGGCCAGCGCCGCCAGCATGAAGGTGGTAGCCGTCGCCACTACCCACGCCCGTACGCTCGGGGACGCCAGGCGCCAGGGAGCGAGCGGGATGGCAAGCGCGCGACGGAGGCGGCCGCGATGTCGTCGGACCAGGCCCCGCGTGGGGCGCGACTCGTCTCATCCAGCGCGAGCCCTCCGTCGGCCGCGCGTTCCCCTGTCGCGAGGTCGTGGGCGTAGGCGCCGTCGCCGGCGAGGGCGCCAATGTCGCGCTCAACGTTCCGCCCGACTCGGTGCAGTTGGAGCACGCGTCGAACGATAGGCGACTGAATCGGCAGAGATGTAAGAGGGCTATAAGAATGTCGCCCTGCTACGTAAAATCTCCGTTAGAAGCGCAGGTCAATTGCCTATTCTTCGGCCGTTTCGGTCCTTCCCGGCGTCCACGTAACGGCCTCCACAGCCGCGATCCAATAGGTCACGCCGGACGAGAACGTGGTCAAGGTGTTGAGGCCGGGCACGTCCTCCAGGCCGGGGAAGTACCCGAGCCACCGGCCCGTGGTCTCGTCCCAGGCATAGATGACGACGACTTCCTCCGGCACGCCGGACTGGTCGATGGCTGTGCCATCGGCGCCGGGCCACTGGAACGAGGTCCATGTAGGGCCCAGCTCGAGTTGGGCCGCCGTGGGCTCGACGACCACGCGGTAGGTCTTCTCGCGGCTGCCGTCCGCCGAGGTGACGGTGACGGCGACTTCGGTGATTCCGTCGAGCGCCACCTGGTAACCGTCCGCGTCTTCGTTCGCATCGGGCGGATCAATGGCGACATCCGTGCGTAGCTGCACCGCTTCCGCCGTCACGACGGTCTCCGTCACCCCCTCGGCGATAACGCCCTCGTAGTCGGTCCGGCCGGGGTCGAACTCGCCGAAGTCGATGTCGCTGAGCGTGAGCCACGCGAGCCGTGCGTCGATGGCGTCGGGCATGTTGTAGGTGTAGACCTTGCCGTCGCTCGCGTCGGCCACATACATGAAGTCGCCGTCGGCCCAGATGCCGCGCGGGCTGTTGTTGCTGGAGCTGGAGAGGTGGGTGAAGTCCTCGTCCCTGACCCGTTCGAGGCTGACGCCTTCATCCGCCGCTGCCACCTCCTCGCGGGTAGGGAGGCGGTAGGCGAACAGGCGCCGGGGGCTGGAGCCGGGGTCGGAGACCCAGAGGCTAACTCCATCGGACCAGACTCCCCGGGGGGAGCCGTTGGCCGAGTCGAGTGCGTACTCGGCGAGGAGCGCGCCGCTCTCCAGGTCGTAGGCGAAGACGGCGTTGCGGCGTTCGTCGAGGACCCACATGGTCTCGCCGTCCGACCAGATGCCGCGGGGATCGCGGTTGGGCCCCGTCAGCACGATGTCGGCGTCCGGGCGCCGCCCGCCCGTCTCGAAGTCGTAAAAGAAGAGGGTGTCCCGGCCGCTGTCGCTGACCCACACGTTCTCCTTGCCATCGGACCAGATGCCGCGGGGCGCGCGGTTGCGCTCGTCCAACTCGAACTCGCGGGTCTCGACTCGCTCGCCGCTCTCGAGTTCGTAGGCGTAGACGGCGTCGTCGGCACCGTCGCCGTTGTGGAGGAGCCAGAGCACTGCGTCGTCGGACCACATCCCGGTAGGCGTGCCGTGATCGCCGTCCAGCGCCTCGATGTCGTGCTTCACGGTCCACTCGAAGTCGGCCTGGCTCGGGGTCGGACCGCTGGGGCCGCCACCACCACCTCCCCCTCCACCGCCGGCGGCAGACTGCACAGGCGGGGTCGCGCGTTGCGTAGCCAGCTGCGTAGTGGGCTCGGTCGCCCCCTCGCCGAACACCCAGGGGCGGGCCTGCCTGAGCGCGAGGACGTTCTCGCTCGTGATCGTGAACTCGATCTCCATCGCGAACGGCTGACCGGGTGCGGGGGCGTACAGGCCCTCAAAGTGGTCGTGAATCACCTCGAGATACTGGTACAACTTCCGCAGATGGACTTCGCCCAGAAGCAGCGTTCCCGGTTGCAGCAGGCCTGATGTGGTCAAGATGTGGGCTCCGTTCTCGGGATCGATCAACAAAGCCTCCGGCACCGAGTGAACGGCGGCCTGGGTGTCCCACTGGGCTCCCGGCTGGGCATTGACGTAGTACGTCCCGGGCCGGTCGGAAATCGGGTCGAGACTCACTGCCACTCCGCTGGCCGAGGCATCGCTGTGGCTTGCGTGGACCAGGACCGCCACGGCGCTCGCCAGATGATCGATGCCATGCAGTTCGCGCTCCCTGAAGGCATCGAAGGACCAGTGACTCGCGAAGAGCTGCTTCATTGGTCTGTCGATCCCGTCGACCTCGATCGCCCCTGGGTCTTGCACGTAGGAGTCCTGGTTGCGGGCATCGCCGAAGTCGGGCCAGGCTGGGGCATTGGAGCTCGATCGATAGCTGATCGCCCTGTCTTGCGGTAGCTGTGCGTACATCGCGTTCAGCGCTTCAACGATCCACGATGGCGACTGGGCCGCCAGGATGCTCGTTCGCAACTCGGTGAGCCTCTGCGCCTGGGTGTCCTCACTCGCCTGGAAGCCCGAGTCCCCGAGCATCTGCTCGATGCGGCCATAGAATCCCTGCGCCTTCATGAACTCGTCGTAGAAGTAGATCGGAATCGCGAACCCTGATGGCACGGTTCCATCGGGCAGACCCAGTTCCGCGAGTTCGCCCAAATTGGCCGCCTTCACGCCGAAAGCGGGCCAGTCGTCGAAGCCGATCTCGCTCAACGCAGCAATCGCTGTCCGAGCGAGGTCCCGGATCGGTGTCTGGTCCGGCGGAGGCGGCAGAGAGTCGTAGTGCGCATCCACTTCTTCGGTCGTAGCGGCGAATAGCTCCCATCCGTACTCGCTCACGACAAACTTGACGGGCTGACCAAGCAGCGAGCCGACTCGAGGATCGCCAAAGGGATCGTCGGCGTATGCGAGCGGGATGCTGTCTTGTCGCGCCTGCCGGGCCAGAGGCGACAGGGGGGGTTGGGGTACCGCCAGGATGGCGCCTGCCACCTGCGGCAGGACGTCGGGCAGCGACAGGTAGATCACGATGTCGCGTGCATCGGGACGGGAGTTCGGATGGGCGACAACGAGTCGACCGAAGCTGGTCCCGGTGTTCGGCACGGCGACGACGCGTCCGAGTTGTAGGTCGTTATCGAAGACGAGGTTGATGGGCGACTCCCTGAGTGCCTCCAACTCCGACTGCAGCGAACGCAGCCGGCCGTTCTCGATGTGCCAGGCCAGGTTGTCCGTCAGCAGTGGCATGTGGGCCGCAAGCAGCGAGTGGGTCGCGCGGGCCAGACTGAGGAATTGGGTGTATGGGCCGACCGAGAAATAGAAGATGCCCTGAGTACCGTTCGGCGCGCGCAAGTCCGCGTCGTACGTCAGAGAGCCGGCACGCGTTTCGGGGTCTGAATGGCGCCCGATTCGGGCCAGGAAGTCGACATAGGACGGGTAGGTCTAGGTGTTCGTGAAGAAGACGGCGGGAGGTTGACTCTTGACGTCGATGAGCACGTAGTTGATGTATGACTTGCCGTGATTGAGGTTCGCCAGGGTCCCGAAGCTGGCCAGATCGGGAATCCCGAGGGCGCCCAGCTCCGGTGCGACCGCGGGAGCGTGATTGAGCGGATTCAGGCGCCCGAACTCCGCGAGTTCGGTGAGGTCGTCAATGCAGTCTCCATCGGCGTCGCCGGGATCAGCGATCTGGTATTTCTCGACGCGGTATCGCTCGGGCGACAACGGGCCTACGTTCTGGGACAGCGTGGTCGTCCCCGCTTCGCCTCGTTTGATCTGCACCGGAACCAGTCGCGTGGCGCCAAACAGTTCGAACGTCGCGTAGAGCACGAAGTAGTCGTCAGTCGTGGATGTGACGACGATCGGTACGGCCTCGACCGTGACCTCGGTTGGTGTGGCGTCGAAGTCGTCGGGGCACGCGTCCTGGGCGAGTGCCCCGGACTGAAGGTGCGGGTTGAGGAGGGTGGAGGCGAGCACCACCGCGGCGGCGAGCCAGCGCGTTGCGCGAACCGGGCTCACTCGGCGCTGACCCAGGGGGGCTCGTCCCTCTTCACGGCGAACAGCCTGATGCCAGGTTCCGACTCGGGAGAGTCGCCCTGCGCCAGGCTGAGGCGCCCCTGTGCGACCTGTTGAGTCAGGGGGCCGCGACAGCCGTCACTCCCAGCTCGGGCTGCCTGGCCTCAGCGACACGCCACGTGACAGGCTCGGTAACGGCTACCCAGTATGTCTGCCCATACCGCAGCGTGCTGAGTGCCTGCGGGTCCCGGAACTCCAGGTCAGGGAAGTGTGCCAACCAAGTCCCCGTGGACTCGTCCCAGGCGTAGATCGCCAGCACATGCTCCGCGACTCCGCCGAGCCGCAGGGCGCTATCGATGTCGGCGCCGTCAATGCCCGGCCATTCGATCGCCGTCCACCCCGGGTTCAGTTCGACGGGAATGCCGTCGTTGTCGTGCACGACGATTTCGACTGCGGTCGCCCCGGTTTCGCCCCGGTGGGTGCGAGCTTCCCTGAGACTCACGGAAACGGTACTCGAGGCTTCGAGGACCTCGTCCTCAACTGTCGGCAGGGTGAGAAACGCGTGGGCACTTCCCGGAAGGAAGGTCACCGGAGCGACGAAGGCCGGTCCCTCACGCAGAGTCGCACCGCTCTCCGTCACGAGCACATCCACCGTGAACTCCCACGTGGCTGCTCCGGTCCGCATCAGCGTGACTCTCGCCGGGGTGCCTTCCTGAAGGGACTCCGCGGCTGCCTCGATCGTGATGGTGGGTAGTGGCGCGCCCCCAAAGACATTGTCGGAGAGCTCGTCGCCGATGGTTGTGTTGCGGCGGATGATGTCGGCCAGTCGCGTATTCCGTATCTCGGTGAGGAGGCCAGGGTTGGCAAGGAAGAAGGGGTCGTTCTCGAACCAGTAGCGGTCCCCGTCGCGCAGGCGCCGGAACTGGTCTACGAGGATGGCGTGGAAGGTCTCGCCAAGCATGGCCCCGGGCAACGGGTCTTCGGCAAGGCCTCCTGCCCAGAGATCGATGTGGTGAAGGTCGCCGTAGGCAAGTTCGAGCGTCTCTTGCAGCCGCGGGTCCGAGGAGATGTCGGCGAAGGTGGTGGCGGGCGACAACCCATAGGCGGCTCGAACGGTGTTGTAGTCCGGAATGCCGTGGTCGCGACCCCGCTGGATGTTCAGTGCGGCGAGATCACGTCCGGGACCACCGGGTTCTCCAAACAGCAGGTTGCGGACGTCGTCGACGAGGCGGACATCGATCGCCTGGGCCTGCTGGCGAGCAAGGCCGCGCAGCACACCGGAGATGCCCAGGTCGGGGACCAGTGAAGGGTCGAAGAAGGCCGACCGCAAGGGAAGGCCTTCGTACTGCCCAGCGTCGTCGATGAGGAGGAGAGTTGGGGAGAGCATCGTGTGCCCGAAGCGGTAGGCCGCCGTCGAGAACTCGTTGGCGATGGTGGGATCAACATCGGGGTCGTAGCCCTCGTAGCGGCCGATGGCGCCCGGTCCCAACAGCACGGGCAGGAACTCGTAGTAGGTGATGACTTGCATCTGTGCGCCCACGAGTTTCCTGGCCAGTTCGAAGATCTCGTGGCCGTGCAGGTCTGGATTCTCGGCGGCGATCACCTCAGCCAGGCGGTTGTGCTCTCGCACGAAGAGGGTGTGCAGCGCAGTCAGGCCCAACTGCTCGTTGGCCCGGATGTCACCCGCCAGGAACAGCACCTGCCGGGAGTTGCCCCGGTCGTTCTCGAGGTTGTCCTCGTTGTAGGGAAGGAACTGCCCACCGTCTGAGGTCTTGAGCCTGCCCGTTCCGTCGTTCATACGGAGGGCCCGGACGCGCCGCTCATCGGACCCATAGACGTTCGAAGCGTCGATGAACGCGGTAATCGTGTTGACCTGCTCTCTTGGGTTGTCGGCGCCCATGCCCGTGGCCGGGTCGAAGGCGGAGCGCTCGAAGGTCATGGTGCGCAGGCCGCTGTTGAAAGGATCGAAGACGGGATCGCCGCGCGGGATGGCGAGGCGCATGGTCTCCACCGGGCTGGCTGCGGGGGTGAGACTGATGTCGTGGTCGAGGAACTGCCCCCACTGCCACACCATGTCGGTCGCCCCGGTCGCGTTGGGCATCGGGCCAGACTGGACGGAGACCATGTTGCTGATCATTCGTGGGGCCGGCAGGTCCGGCGCCGGCTCCCCGGTCATGCCGTACGCGAACGAGACACCGGCCTTTCGCAGGAGCTCGCGATTGGCCATGCCCAGTTCTTGCTCATCGCGGTTGTTGCCCCAACCGTCCATGGAGCGGGGTTCGAAGGGCGGCGTGAACTCCCACAGTCCGACGCGAACCTCGTCGCGGAAGCGCCAGTCCAGCTCGAGGCCGTACCAGAAGAACTGGCGGCCGTCGCCCAGACCATCGGCAAGATTGAGCCAGTAGTCGCCTAGCCGCAGGGTCAGGCACCCGACGTCCTCGAGGAGAGGCGGCGAGACATCGAGGAGAACGTCCCAGCGGTTTCCGCTCCCGCGCGTCTGGTTGGAGATGAGGTTGGTGATCGTGTAGAAGCGGCCCCGCCATGAGAAGGTCGTGGAACTGATGGCGCCGACGGTACGTTCAGAGAAGGTGGTGTAGCCCACAAGCCCCCGGTTGTTGCCGACGGTAAGGTCGGCGGACCAGACCTCGCCCCCGCCCGGGAGGATGAACGCAATGGGCTCATCCTGCGCGTAACCGACTCCGGGAGCCAGCAGAAACGCCGCGAAGAAGGCGGCGCAGGGGAGGAGGAAGGAGGGGCCTAAGGGGCGGAGTGATGGAGTCAAGCACCTCGCTCCTGGGACCCGCTGGTCCGAGCGAAATGCACACCGCCGAGGACATCATGAGACATTCGGGTTCGTGGACAGTTCATCTAACGCAGTACCTCTTGTGCTCCGCTCCCGCAGGAGGAGCATCAGGAGCAGGGATCCGCCAAGAGTGGGAGCCCTTTGGAAGGCCGGCTCTCAGGAGACGCTTGGGCGGGATTGGCTTCCGCCCGCAGGGTTCGTTTCGCCGCCGTCGGCGAGCAGGGCCCAGGCGTGCTGTCCATCGAGGAATATCAACATGGAAAAAAATCATAGCCAGACTGAACCCAACGAGATGTGAGGGGCCATGAGATTGAACCGCCAGTGCATCAATTTTCTGTTAGTTTTCGGCTACCGCATGGCGAGACCCGGGCCTCCGGATGGAGGCGAGGACGGCGCGCGCTCGCCGTCGTAGCTCGGCCGCACTCTCTCTTCAGGCACCTACTCCTCGACCGCTGTGGTCCACCCCAGCGTCCAGATGACCGGGTCCGCAGCCGCGATCCAGTACGTCGTGCCGGAGGAGAAGGCGGTCAGGGTGTTGAGGCTGGGCACGTCTTGCAGCCCCGGGAAGTACCCGAGCCACCGGCGCCTAGTCTCGTCCCAGGTGTAGACGGCGACCACTTCATCCGGAAGGCCGGCCTCGTTGACTGCCATGCCGTCGGCACCCGACCACTCGAACGAGGTCCAGGTGGGGCCCAGATTGAGCTCCGCAAACTCAGCCTCGAAGGCCACGGTGTAGACCTTCGTGCGGCTGCCATCCACTGACGTGACCTTGATGGTGATCTCGGCAAGGCCTTCCAGGGCGACCTGGTGGCCGTTGGCCCCGTCGCCATCGGCATCGTCGGGCTTGACCCCGACGGCCGTGCGGCGCTGCACCGCACCCGCCTCGACCGTCGTCTCCGTCACGCCCTCGGCGATGGCGCCCTCGTAGTCGGTCCGCTCCGGTTCGAACTCCCCGATGTCGATGCCGCTGAGCGTGAGCGAGGCGAGCCGCGCGTCGATGGCGTCGGGCATGTTGTAGGTGTAGACCTTGCCGTCGCTCTCGTCGGCGACGTACATGAAGTCGCCGTCGGCCCAGATGCCGCGCGGGCTGTTGTTGCTCGCGTTGCTCAGCTCCGCGAACTCCTCGTCCCTTACCCGTTCGAGGTTGGCCCCTTCGCCTGACGTTTCCACCTCCCCGCGCGTGGGCAGGCGGTAGGCGAAAAGGCGGCGGGGGCTTGAGCCGGGGTCGGAGACCCAGAGCGTGACGCCATCGGACCAGATGCCCGTCGGGGAGCCGTTGGCGGGGTCGAGGGCGTACTCGGCGAGGAGCGCGCTGCTCTCGAGGTCGTAGGCGAAGAGGGCATTGCGGCGTTCGTCGAGGACCCACATGGTCACGCCGTCGGACCAGATGCCGCGCGCGTCGGCGTTGCCCTCGGCAAGGTCAATGTCACGGTCTTCGCGGCGCTCCCCGGTGGCGAGGTCGTAGGCGAAGAGCAGGTCGCGGCCGCTGTCAGAGACCCACATCACCCCCTCGTTATCCGACCACACCCCGCGAGGCGCGCGGTTGCGCTCATCGAGCGCGAACTCGCGCTCCTCGATGCGTTCGCCAGTCCCAAGGTCGTAGGCGTAGACGGCGTCGTCGGCGCCGTCGCCGTTTTCGAGCAGCCAGAGGGTGGCGCCGTCGGACCAGGAACCGGTGGGGCGGTCGTGATCGCTGTCGAGCGCCTCGATGTCGTGCTTCACGGTCCACTCGAAGTCCACCTGGCTCGGGGTCGGGCCGTCCGAGCCGCCGCCCCCACCACCGCCACCCCCGCCCCCGCCGCCGGTGGGGATGGGGGTCGCGACCGTCACCGGGCCCTCGGTGACGGTGATCGTGATGTCGATGGCGGCGGAGGCGCCGTCCGGGTCTCGGACGGTCACGGTGAGCATGTACTCGGCCTGCACATCCACGTCGAGGATGGCGTCGGTCGCCACCTGGACCTGGCCGGTGTGCTCCTCGATCTCGAAGGCGTCGGCGCCGGCGCCGCTGAGCGAGTAGGAGAGGGTCAGCGGCTCATGATCTACATCCGTGGCCGTGAAGGGCGCGCCGACGAGGTCTCCTTCCCGAGCGGTCTCGCCGATCTCACGCTCGATCGGCTGTTCCTCGAACCGCGGCGGGTCGTTCACGGACTGCACGGTGACGTACACGGTCGCGCTGACGGGGGCGTTCACCCCGTCGGAGGCCGTGTAGGTGAAGCTGTGCACGCCGTGCTCGTTGGGATTAGGCGTGTACGTGAAGGTGTTGTCGGCCTGCAGGGTCGGGGTGCCCTGCGCGGGGTTGGCCCGCCCCAGCGCGACCGTCAGGGATACGCCTTCAGGGTCGCTGTCGTTGCGCAGCACGTCGATGGTGACGGGGGTGTCCTCGGGCGTGGTGGGACGGTCGTCGCTCGCCACGGGGGGCTCGTCGATGTCGTTGACCGTGATGGTGACGGTTGTGCTGTCGCTCTCGTCCGAGGGGTCGGTGGCCGTGACGACTACCGTGTACGTGTCCTCCGTCTCCCGGTCGAGGACGGTTCCCGGGCCGACGCGGATCTGGCCGCTCGACCCGTCGATGGTGAACTCGGCGGCGTCAGGCCCGGAAAGGGTGTACGTCAGCACATCGTTGTCGGCGTCGGTGGCCCGGACCCGCGCTCCGACCAGCGTCCGCTCGGCCGTGTTCTCGTCGACGGAGCGGTCCATCGAGGGGCTGTCGAACTCCGGGGCGTTGTTGACGGGGGGCGGGGCCTGTACGGAGCGGGGGGAGACCTTCAGCACGCGCTTACCCGAGTCGTGCCCATCGGTGTAGTCGACGGTCACGCGCAAGGAACTGCCGATGTCATCGTCGACCGGCGTGTAGAAGCGGCTGTTCGCGCCGCTGATCAGCGTCCACGTCGCCCCGGCCCCGCGCTCCCACGTCCACGACTCCCCGCTGATGCTGCCGTCGGCGTCGGCCAGGGTCGCCTCGAGCCGCGTGCCGACCTGGGGCTGCCCCGAGGAGAGTTCGAGCGTGCCGGCCTCGTCGACGTTCCGGACGTTCACCGTCACGACGTGACGCGCAGTATGAGCCGCGTCGGCGGCCTCGATCGTCAGGGAGTACGAAGCGCGGTCCTCGAAGTCGGGCGGCGCTGCGAAGGCGAGCGCGCCGCTGCTGAACGTGAACTCGGTGGCGTCGGTGCCGGCGAGCGTGATGATGACCGTGCCGCCCTCCGGGTCGGTGGCGCTGTACGTGCCGAGCGTTCGGGTAGCGTTCTCGTCGATCTCGACGCTGCCGGGTCCGGTGATGACCGGCGGTTCGTCCACGTTCGTCACGGTGACGATGACGTCGAAGCCGCCGTCATGAGTCCCATCGGTCGCGTTCAGGGTGACGTTGTAGACGCTATCCCTGTTGGAATCGGCAGGGTCGTCATGATCCGGCACGTCGACGAAGGTCAGTTCGCCCGTGGTCTCGTCGAATGCGAAGTCGAGGGCGTCGGGCCCGGAGAGCGGCTTCCAGCTCGAGGGCTGCCCTTCCGGGTCGGCCCTGGTGTATGTGCCGACAAAGTCCGTCGCGTTCTCCTCGATCGTGACGTGGGCCGGGCCACTGATCTCGGGCGCCTCATCGACATCCGTCGGCCGGACGAGCACATCGAGTTTCCCAACAAGGAAGGAGTCGCTGGCGAGGATCTCGACCTCGTAGACGTCGTCGTCGTTTGCGTCACCGCTGTCCTCGTAGTTGGGTCGCTGCTTGAAGCGGAGTTCGCCCGAGTTCGCGTCGATCGTGAACAACCCGCCATCGTCCCCGCCGACGTCGAAGGTGATCGCCCGGGTCGGCTCCTCCGGGTCGCTGGCCTGGTAAGTGGCAACGGCGCCCAGGCCGTCCTCGGGGAAGTCGACGTCGGTGGGGCCCGAGACGAGGGGCGGTTCGTCTACGTCCTGGACGGTGATGCGTACAGCATGCTCAGTGTGGCGGGCAGCGTCGGCGACGCGGATGGTCACGTTGTATTCGTTGTCCTCGCCCACGTCCCCCGGCTCGTCGTAGTCCGGTGGGATCTTGAACTCGAGGACACCGTCCGCGACCTCAACGCCCTGCCCGTCGTCCATCATCTCGTCTTCGGGGCCCCCAAGGGTGAAGGCGTCCTTGTCGGGCCCCAGCAGCGTGTACGTGAGAGGGTCGTCCTCGATGTCCATACCCACATACTCCGCCACCATCCCTTCGAAGTTCTCGAGGACGCTGACCTCGCGCGGCCCGCTGATGGTCGGGGCGTCGTTCTCGTTCAGGACGTTGACGGTCACGGTGATGCGGTCGTCAATCTCGTCGTTGCTACCGCCTTCCGCGTTCTTCCGGTCGGTGACGCTCACCTGGACCGTGTATGTGTCCTGTGTTTCGTAATCGAGGTCGAGGGAGGCGCGCACGCGCAGTTGCCCGGTCAGTTCGTCGATCACGAACGGGGCGATGGGGGGCACGCTGTAGTAGAGCTGGTCGCCATCGGGGTCAATCGCGAGCACGGGTGCTCCGACCGCCGCGGGACTCACTGCGTGCTCGCCGATCTCGCGCACGCCGGTCTCGCTGGCAGGGAACGCGGGCCCGAGGTTCGCAGGCTCCGGTTCGTCCGTGATGGTCGCTGCATCGCCGGCGCCCGCCCTGTTGACCGCTCGCACCTGGACGTCGTAGCGAGTGTGGTTGGCGAGGCCGGTGACGGAAGCGCGCAGGTCGCCGTCGCCGCTGCTCCACGCGGTCTGCCACCCGGTCCAGCTGTCCGCGTCGGCGACGCTGCTCCGGATGTCGTAACGCACGATGTCCGCGCCGCCGTCGGAGGCCGGCGGACTCCAGGTGATGGCAAGTCCGCTGGTGAAGGCCGTGGCGGCCATGTTGGTGGGCGCGCCCGGCGCCACCGCCACGCTGCCGACGTAGGTTTGCGACCACGGGCCGGCGCCGGCGTCGTTGTTGGCCCGGACCTGGATGTCGTAGCGGACGCCGCTGGTCAGGCCCGTGAGATCGTGGGAGAGGGCGCCCGAGGTCTGGGCGTCCGTGACCTCCGTCCAGTGCTCGGCGGCCTTGTCCGCGGCGTTGCTGCGGATATAGCGCAGGTCGTAGGAGGTAATCGCGGAAGCGCCGGTTTCGCTCGGGGCACTCCACGTGAGCAGCAGCGAGTCGGCGTCGGACGTCCCGGAGGGGGTCGCAGGCGCGCCGGGCCTCAGGCTGAGGCCATAGAACTTGATGCGGAACTCCCTGAACGTCCCTCCGTTGCCGGCAAATTCATCGGTGATGTGCAGCTTCCAGGCGCCAACCGGGCTTTCGCCCAGGTGCTTCGCCGAGCCGAAGCGGATCGCCCCGTCAAAGGCGTAGGGGCGGTCCAGGTAGTCTCGCACTTCGCCGGAGTGCGTCAGCAGGGACGTGGCGCCCGTGGGGGACTCGAGCTCGATTTTCAGGTCACGGAAGCTGTCGTGGTCGATCTCGGCGGTGATCTCCACGAACTCGATAAAGTCGATGCTGCTCTGAGAGATTGTGACGGTGCGCGTGTAGGGCGTGTTGATGACGGTGGAGAACCGTGTCGGGCCCGTCCAGCGCACCTCGTGCGTGCGCTGATCCTGCACGTTGGTCCAGTCCTCGGCGAGGTCGACCGCCGCGCCGGCGTCGACCACGCCGAAGCCGTACTTGTGGTTGAACGAGTAGACCTCCGTGTCGGAGCCATACTGCAGCGCGCCATCCTCCCAACCGCCGTCGGACGCATCGTTCTTGCGCGCGGACGCGGCCAGGATCAGCTTCACGTCGCGCCAGGTGAGCGAGGAGTTGGCGGACTTGATCAGCGCCACGACGCCGGACACGATCGGGGCAGCCGCGGAGGTGCCACCGAAGTCGCCCCAGTACAGACCGGGCGTGAAGTCCGAGCCGTCGCCAAAGGGGTAAAGCAGCGCGGCGGACTTCGTGGTCGTGATGAACGCACCATCCCCGTGGGACGGGGCGCAGACCCAGAGGTTGGCGCCAGGCTCGGAGTAGCGGCTCTTCTTGCCGCTATGGTCGACCGCGCAGACGGCCGTGACGCCGTAGAAGTTTGCGTACCCGTCCAGGTTGGCGTTGTCCAGGGCGTAGTCGTCCGGATCTCCGCCGTTGCCGGCGGCCCAGACGTAGGAGATGCCCCGGCCGCCGTCCCCTTCTCTCAGCCCTGTTTCGATCGCCGCGATCCAGGTAGCTTCGGCGGGGTGGGGCGCGCCATCATCCGAGAATCCCCAGCTGTTGGACGACACCTGCGTGCCCCGCCTGTGGCGGGTCATCGCATCCACCAGGTCGCGGGTCTCCGCCTCGCCTGCGTCCAGCCAGTCGACGAAGTTATAGCTGTAGATCGTCGCTCCGGGCGCCACGCCCCGGACACCGAGCTTGTTGTGCTCGGCGGCGATCAGCCCTGCAACGGACGTTCCATGATTCACCCAGAAGAGATTTGAGACGCCCCCCGGCACTCCGGTCCAGTAGTCGTAGTTGCGGCTGGTGTTCACGTTGTCCTTCAGGTCTTCGTGGTCGAGGTACAGGCCATCGTCCACGATCGCAATGTTCACGCCCGCTCCGGTGTTCCCGCTCTCCCACACCTCCACGACGTTGATGTCCTCGCCGACTCCGCCGCCGAACTGGCCTGTGTTGTCGAGGTGCCACTGGCAGCCGTAGAACGCGTCGACGGTGTCGTCCGCTGTCAGGTCCATGCACTCCTGCGTGAACGCGGTGTAGCCCTCCTCGCGCAGAGCGAACAGGAAGTAGGCTCCAATCTCGCGCCCGTCCGCCTGCACACGGATGCCGTACGTTTTCCCCGCCTCTGCGGGTACGAGCGCGTAGTCCGCTAGGTGGGCCCGCCCGAAGTCGTCCCACTCGCTGTGTGGGATCCTGAGCGCGTCGAGGGTGGAACCCCCCTCGTCGTACACCGTGATCCGCGCCGCCATCGGGTCGTCGATGAGCGTCGCGGCCGCGAGCGAGAGGTAGCCGTCCTCATCGGCCGTGACGCTGAAATAGTCGGCGTCCGACAAGGAGGTGATGCGCCCGGCCGCGCCCCCGCCGAGTCGGACCGGTGTGGCGGTGCTGAGGGATGTCCCGGGGTTGGGCGCCTCGGCGACCATCATCCAGTACGGCCCCGTGAAGAACGACCGATTGCCTGCGACCTTGATGTAGTACGTGCCGGCGGCGACCGTGCGCCGCAACATGAAGCCCAGGGCATTGTCGAAACTGCCGAACGGGTAGTGCTGGAACAGCTCACCAGCAAGGAAGAACCTGTAGCTTGTCTGAAGGTCGTTGCCGCTGCTGTCGAGGAGCTGGCCGGTGACGACCGTGTCGCTGAAGGCCACGACGTAGAAGTCGGTCGCCGTGTCGAAGTCGAGCTTGTAGTAGTCCGCATCGTGGCTGCTGGTATCCCCGGGCCGCCCGATCCTTCCTGCTGTCACCATGCCGAGGTGCGCGGGGGCGGCCGAGGGGAGGCTGTTCCCCACGTCGTCGGGCACGAGCATCCCGTGGAGTTCGTACGCGCCCGTGGCGCCGCCGTTGCCCGTGACCTCGATGTAGTAGGTTCCGGGGTCCAGGCGGGCGCGGACCAGGAAGTTCCACGGACTCTCCGGGAACTTGCCGTCGTTGTTCGACACCACGGACGTCCCGTCGCTCTCCTGCAGCTCGCCACGCGTATCGAGGAGCCCGCTGGTGTAGAGCACCAGCTCCCTCGTCTCGGTCACCACGAAGCTGAAGAAGTCCGCATCGGTATCCGAGTCGATTCGTCCCGCCACGCTGGCAGTCGAGTCGCTGAGCGCGAAGCTGGCGGCGGACGAGCGGGTGCTGCCGAAGTCGTCCGTGGACTGGGTGGTCGAGGCCGACCAGGCGCCGTCACCCTCGCTGTTGACCGCGCGCAGTTGCACGTCGTAACTCGTGCTGTCTCGCAGGCCCGCGATGGAGTAGGAGAGCGCGCCGCTGGTCCAGGCGTCCTCGACGAGGGTCCAGTTGGCGTCGGCCGTTTCGTCGTCGTCGGTCTCGATGTAGCGGAGATCGTATGCGGTGACGGCGGCGCCGCCGTCGTCGTCGGGGGCGGCCCAGGAGACGGTGAGGGAGTCCGCTGCCGAGGTGACCGCGATGCTGGTGGGGACGCCCGGGACGGTCACGGTCTGCGCCAGGGCTCGGCCCCCCGGGAGCAGGAGGCCGAGCGCGGCGCAGACCGCGATCAGGGCGCCGCATCTCATCTCAGGACGACTTGGGAGCGCCAGTTGGGGCTGGAGATCAGCACCCCCTCCTCGTCGGCCAGCTCGTTCGCGAGCAAGAGCGAGGGCAGGCCGGGATCGGTCGAGATGAAGTAAGCGTTGGTGGCGAAGTCCTCCTCCTCGACACGGCTGAGCGCGATGCTGTTGGCGGCGAAGAAGCCCTTGACCCGGCTCTCATCCCACTCCGGATCGAGCACCAGCAGCACCCCGCCGGGCAGCGTCATGCGCCGCCCGGAGTCGTCGTAAAAGACGGGGGAGCCGTCGGAGTCCGCTCGCGAGTCGGAACGCCCGGAGGCGTCCTCTTCGCCCGACGCACCCGCCTCCTCCGGGGGGGCCAGCCACACACGCCTCGTGTGTTCGCCGTCCTGCCAGGTGTATTCGGTGGCCCCTTCGGGAGGTGCCTGTCGCGTGTCTCTGCCCCCCACCGAGCCGGGACCGCGTGTGCCGGCTGGCGGCCTCCCGGCCGGCTGGGCGCCGCTCCCCCCAGTCGGCGTCGGAGCCGCCCTGTCGGGCGTTGCGCTCGCTGTCGGAGTGCCGGCCGGCGCGGTCCCCTCACTGTTTCGAACCGCAAGGGAAGGCGTAGCCCTCGTGGCCGGAGCGGTCGGTGTGGCAGTCGCGGCGTCACCCTGACCATCCGGTCTCGGCATGTCCGGGGCCGGTGTTGCCGTCGTCGCCGTCGTCTCTGCCGGCGTAGCGTTACTCGGGCTATCCGGTACTGGGGTGGTCGGCGCTGGTGTTGCTGTCGCCGCCGGCGTCGTCTCTGTCGGCGCGGTTGTCGCCGGTTCGCTCGGTGTGGATTGACAGGCGACCAGCAACATCGCGGCGCCGAGCCACGGAGCGACCATCGCGGGGGCAGTGGAGAAGGGAACGGACGGTCTCACCGCACGCACTTCTTGGGCCACCTGAGCGGCAGTACGCCGACACGTCGAGGCTAGTGTCATGAGACCGTTGCTCGCCCGCGCCGTTGCTGTCCGCCCCAGCCGGGCGCTTGGCTGAAGTTGCTGACCAGTTCACGCACTTTCACGGCCGGTGTCGCAACACGGTCCGTAGACGATAGTCGACCGAGCCCCCAAAGATATGAGGGAGCTATAAGGCCATAGTCCTAGCGCATGATGTTTTTGTTAATCGGTGCTCTTTGGCGCAATGCGTGCCGGGTGGGATGGCCGGATCGTCCCACCTCATCTCAGTGCACACGCGTCCCCGAAGAAGCCTGGCGCGCCGGGACCGTGTATGCTTTTTCCGGGAGATTACTGACATGCCATCCAGCGGTCTGGTGCTTGAGCCTGGCCATGTCTACCGCACACGCGACCTCTCGCAGTGGACCTCGAACCCCGCGCGGTTGGCCCGCCGGCTCGTGGAGAGAGGGCAATTCAAACCGCTCGCGCAGGGGCTGTTCGTTCACCCCAGGAAGAGCCGTTTTGGCGCCGTGCCGCCGGCTGATGAAGAAGTCATGCGCGCCTTCCTTGATGGCCCATTCGTTCTGACGGGACCGGAGCGATGGAATGCGCTCGGTCTTGGCACCTCGGCGGCGTTTGCCGCTCAATTGGTCTACAACACCAAGCGTTCCGGGGAGTTCACCTTCGGGGGCCGTCGCTTCCTGCTCCGGAGGGTGGCGTTCCCGGAACACCCGTCGCCGGAGTGGTTCGTCGTCGACCTGTTCCAACACGCGGAGCAGGCAGCGGCCGATCGCGATGACCTCACGACAGCCCTCGACAGTGCGGTGAGGAGTCGCCGGTTCGACCCTGAGCTGCTGCGCTCCATGGCGAGGGAATACGGATCCCTCGACACGCAGGCGCGCGTGGCGTCGGCGCTCGGTGCGGCTTAGCGGTCAATGCCTTTTGTCCACGAAGATCGCGACTTCAACGACCTGCTCAACATCGTCGCCGAACGGCAGGGTCTCGCCATCGCCGCCGTCGAGAAGGACTGCTGGGTCACGCTGTGGCGAAGCGAAGACCGTCCCCGACTGCTTCAAGCTCAGGAACGAAATCGGCGTCGACGTCGCGGTCGAGGCCCTACGTGACTGTCTCGAACAGCGCCGCTGCACCACCGACGAACTTGCCGAGTGCGCTCTTGAGGCCGCGTCGCGGCACCTCCCGGTGTGGTCGAGAGAGGAGTGTGAGAAAAAATCTGGCTTTAGGATGCGAGAGCCATACTTTTACGATAAGATTGCTAAAGCCCTAAGTGAGGTTGCTCCCACGAGGGCAGCTGGAACGCCCATGACTGCGGATATCAAGCCCAAGCGCTCCCCTGTCGGAATCGAGCTGGTGCGGCGACTCTCCTATGAGGGCGACCGCATCTTCACGACGGACCGTGCCCGGGAGCTGGCCCCGCTCGTGGGCCTGAAGGACTCCTACGTCCGCGAGGCGCTGCAACGACTCGGGCGCGATGGCTGGATCGTCCCGCTGCGGCGGGGACTGTACGCAATGTCCTCCGTGGTGCCAGGCAGCACCTTCGTCCACGAGTTCGAGGTCGCGATGGCCCTTGTCCACCCTGCCGCCATCTCTCACTGGTCGGCGCTGCACTTCCATGGCCTGACCGAGCAGGCGCCACGGGCCGTCTTCGTCCTCACGACAACAGAGTCCTCCGTACCGCGCATACGCGGGCAGGGAGCTGACCAGGGCAGCGGCTGGCCCGTAGTCGGGGACACCGCCTACCGGTTCATCCAGGTACAACCGGAGCGCTTCTTCGGCGTGGAGCGCGTCTGGGTCGGCGATGCCCGTGTAACCGTCACCGACCGCGAGCGCACGCTGCTGGACGGACTCTCGATGCCCCGACACTGCGGAGGCTTCGCCGAGGTGCTTCATGCGTTCGACACCGCTTTGCCCGACCTCGACATCGACCGCATCACCGGTTACGCCCTGCAGCTCGACGCGGCGACCGCCAAGCGTCTCGGTTGGGTGCTGGAGCGGCTCGGGGTTGAGTCGCCGCCGCTGGAGGAGTTGCCCATCAAGGGCTACCGCAAGCTCGATCCCTCGGGGCCGGACAGTGGACCCCACAACGGCCGCTGGATGGTTCGCGAGAACCTGCCCGGCCTGGTCGACGCGTGAGGCCGCTCCGGACGCGTCTTGAGGAAGCACGCCGGCAAGGCGGCGTGCAGTGGGACGTGCTTGAGCGGGACTACTTGCTGTCCTGGATCCTCGCCGGCGTGGGCCAGGTCCCGGTACTCCGCGACACCCTGGTCTTCAAGGGCGGCACGGCGCTCAAGAAGTGCTACTTCGGCGATTACCGCTTCTCCGAGGACCTGGACTTCTCAGGGCTGAACGGTCTTCCAGCGGGCGACTCGCTGGAGGCTGCGGTGAGGGAGGCTGGCGAGGCCGCCGTCCGCCTGCTCGACGAGTACGCGCCGGTGGAGCTCGCCTGCGAGCGCTACGTGGAACGAGAGCCACATCCGCGGGAGCAGGAGGCCTTCACCCTGAGGGCTCGCCTGCCGTGGCAGAGCCGTCCGCAGATACGCGTGATGATCGAGATCACCGTGGATGAACCGGTCCTCTGGCCCGTGCAGACGAGGCGGGTGATGCACGACTACGAGGAGCCGCTCGAGGCGGCCCTGCAGGTCTACTCGTTGGAGGAGGCCGTCGCGGAGAAGCTGCGGGCGATCCTCCAGCAGGCGGAGATGCTTGCGAGGCGCGGCTGGAGCCGCTCGCGGGCGCGCGATTACTACGACCTGTGGCGGGTGCTGAGCACCTACCGGGACAGGATGGACTTCACCGGCTTCGTCCCTCTGTTGCGCGAGAAATGCGCCGTCCGCGGTGTCGGGTTTGAAGGTCCAGGCGACTTCTTCCGGAGCCCCATGCTCGCCGAGGTCGAACGGACCTGGGACCAGTCGCTCGGTCTGCTCGTTCCCAGGCTCCCGGCCTTCGAGACCGTGATCGAAGGGCTCCGACCAGCGGTCGCCACAATCCTCGCGCCGGCCGAGACGGGATGACGTCGCTGTCCGCTTCAGGCCACTCGGCGCAGGAGCTTGCGGTTGAGGTCCTCGGTCGACTCCAACGACGAAACCAGATCTCCCGCCACGTCAGAGAGCCTCGCAAGGTCGACCCTCGGAATCTCTGTCTGGTCGTCGAACACGATGACCGACTCGAACTCCAACTGGTGGCGGTGGAAGTGGCCGAGCAGGATGGTCGTCAGCTGTGCCCTGTCCCGGTTGGGCACGCCATAGACGAACAGGGGGGACGCCGTCCTTGCCCTCCATCCGGACACCCCGACGGGACTGTACTACGAACTTTCGAGCTGACGGTGGCGCTGTAGACAGCACCTAGTTCGGAGTCTCCGGCCGCTCCGTCTGGCCCCTGGTGGGTCACCCCCACTCGCCACTGCAAAGAGAGCGGGATGGACGTTCAGCAATCACAAACCTGAGCAGGATGCTGTGCGTTTCAGGAGGACACTCACCCTCGCCAGCGAACCTCACAGGCGGGGCAAGTGAGGGCCGAAGCACAGGCTTCGACGTGACGGTCGTGCCATAGCGATGCGCAGGCGTCGCGCAATCGTCCCAAATCACGAGGCCCCTCGGTGACCCCCTGTGGCTACGGAGGCACCGAGTGCGAGTCCTGTCGGGGACACCCGACGGGACTGTACTACGAACTCTCGAGCTGGCCGTGGCGCTGTAGCCACGCACCGGGTCGCTGGTTACGGGCGGCCCGCCCATACCTGGTGAGTTGCCATCGCAGAGACGTCCGCATGACAGTGCGCTCGTGCGAAAGGGATGCGCCCAGTCCTTGTGGCGCTGGCCTTCTAGGGGTGAGTGTCCTCGTCGTTGAGAGCATCGACACCGAGTTTGGCCTTCTCGGGGAATGGCGGTTGTCTCCGCCCCCTTCCGTCTCACGACGGCCGGCCATTAGGGGCGACGCGCACGAACCGTGCCGGCAGTAGGCACGGTTTCGGGCCTAGAGCGGAGGGTTTAAGGAGACGGGGTCCGCCTGGGGATCGCAATGGCCCTCTATCTCGGCGTTCGCACCGCCCTTGCAGAGTTCCTCGAGCACGCGCTGCTCGGCGGGGGTGATGACGCGGGAGTAGCGAAACCTGCCTCCGCGGTCGCGCTCCTGAGCCAATGCTGCCACACGGATCGGGGAGGTTTCCTCCCCCGGCGGGGGAGCTCATTCAGCTTGACTTGACTCCAGTGGCGAAATTCTATGATGCCCTCAGTCCGCTGGCGTTCGCGATCTGCGTCGTCGAGTGGGCGTCCGCCGCGGCGGCCATCAGCATGGCCGGACCCCGGCCGACGCTTCATCGAGGACACTCATGGACACTTTCCGTCGCATGAATCGCCTGAGCAAGTCCCGCTTACGATGGCCACCGTCAAAGCCAATTCACTCGATGCCTAGCACGGATGTACTCACGTATACTGCAGGCTACTACAGCCAGTTCCCCACGGAGCCACCGCCACAGCGATGCCGCTTCGCCTCGTCCCTTGGTCCCCCGAGTACGGCAGCGGCATTGAGGCCGATATCGACGCTGCCGCTGCCGACGGCGCGTCTTTGGTCGATGCCACCGTGGAGGCTTCTTGGCGAGCGGTTCGCCCCGACTCCACCCCTCCGCCTCCCGTGCAGATTGTCGATGGCGTCCGCCGCGTCGAGGCCCATGCCATCGACGACAGAGGAGGCGCAACGCTCGCGTTCGGCCTGTTCGGCTCGTATGCCGTCGGCGCTGTGCGTTGTGAGGGGTCGACCGCCCGCATCCTCGACGCGGATCGGGTACTGCGCATCCGACGGCGTTACCTGCAAGCAGGCGGCGAAGGAGCCGACAACCGCATCCTCTCCGTTGGTGGGGCGACCTTGCACTTCCGTGCCGAGTTGCCGCCGGGCGCGCAGGCGCCGGCCGACCTCGTCGCCGCGCTCAACCGGCTTATGCTGGACGAAGAGGCCCGCCTCGCCGAAGAACTGTCCGGGGACGCATCGGTGCTCACGATCGTCGATGGGCCACTGCGTCTGCGCGCGCCAGGCCCCCGCGTGGTGGGTTACGTGAAGCGCACTCATCGCTGGTACCTCGGAGCCGACCGCCTCACACTGCTCGGGGACCTCGGGGTCGGCGAACGTACCCCGCTCTTTCGTATCGCCGAGGAGGACGGGCGCAACGACCGGCTGGCGTGGTACCTGCGGCTCGCTGACTTAGGCACGCAGTACCACCATCTCAGCGGGGTCGTCCGGCTAGAGACCCCGGGCGCGCTGTCGACGGATGAGGCAGCCGCCCTCGCCGACCAGACGGCGCTGGTGCTGCCACGGCTCGCGTCGTCGCCCATTCGCGACCCTCGGGCACCGCAGAACCTCACTCCCGTAGGCGCGCTTGAGCAACTGCTCACGAGACGGCTGGGCGACCGGCTTTGGATTCGCCGACGTATCGCGGCCGCGCTCGAACCCGCAACAACCACGCTCGCGTCAGACACGGAGGTTCCACCATGACCACCACCCGCAACACCGACGGCAACGCACAAGCTACCGCGCCTCTTGCTCACATCGAGTCGGCGGCTGATACCTCGGCATCGAAAGGGCTCGTCCTTGGCATGGAAAACGCCGCGGCGACACCACTCGGTTTCTCCGTGTTCATCGACCGCGACCAATATCTTCAGCTCGACGACGTCGTTCATGCTCGCTCGCCGTTGCCGCCTGGTGGCCCGGTCGACTCAGTCGACTTCTATGGCGTTGTCGATGAGGTGCGTGCAGTGCAGGAGGGCGTACGCTTCGACTCCGACGTCTCACTCGCAAGCGAAGGATTGTTGCCGGCCGAGCCTGCTGTAACGGCGCATGTCGCGGTCACGCGCGTCGAGCCGGAGATCTTCGTGCCGCCGCGCCCTGGCCAACCTGTGAGCCTCGCGCGCGGGAAGGCACGGGACCGCGCTCTGTTCTTCGACCAGATGGCGGAGCGGGTGCCTTTCGGCCTCTCGCGCGACGGTGAGCGCATATACGCCAACCTTGAGTTCCTCAACGGCACGCGCGGCGCGCATGTCAACATCTCTGGCATCTCCGGCGTCGCCACGAAGACCTCGTACGCGATGTTCCTGCTCCACGCGCTCTTCACGAGCGACACGCTCGGTGCGGAGACCGCCACCACGCGCTCACTCGTTTTCAACGTAAAGGGCGAGGACTTGCTGTTCCTCGACAAGCCGAACGCACAACTCGCCGACGAGGACCGCGAGGACTACAACCGCCTCGGCCTCCCCGCCGAGCCGTTCCGCTCGGTGTCTTTCTATGCTCCCGCGCGGCGGGGCGAGCCGGTTCCGGAGACGGGCTCACGTGTGGAGGGCGTAACCGGATTCTATTGGACATTACGCGAGTTCTGCGCGGAGCGGTACCTGCGCTTCCTCTTCGCCGACGCTGACGATGAGCGATCGCAACTCGGCCTCGTTGTGCAGCAGGTGGAGGCGCAACTGGCGCTCGCCGCGCGGGCGTCCTCGTCCATCGAGACACCGACGATAAAGATAGAGGGCGAGGTGATCGCTGACTTCGACGAGCTCGTCAAAGCGATCGGGCAGATGACCGACCCCGAGGAAGGCGGCACCTGGGCCGGTCGAGCGGCCGCCGGTACGGTGCAAGCGTTCCTACGCCGCCTAGATGCCGCTAAGCCGTACGTCGGACACCTCATCCGAGGCCAAGCCTCCGAGGACAGCTCCAAGCATGTCATCGACACCGATCGCGCGCAGGTGACGGTTGTAGACATCCACCGCCTGCACGATCGCGCGCAGCGCTTCGTTGTAGGCGTCATGCTGAAACGCGAGTTCGAGCGCAAGGAGGCCAGCGGCTCGCCACGGCCACTGATGCTCGTCGCGCTCGACGAGCTCAACAAGTACGCGCCGCGCGAAGGCCGCAGCCCCATCAAAGACGTGCTGCTAGATATCGCCGAGCGCGGTCGCTCGCTCGGCATCGTTCTCATCGGCGCGCAGCAGACCGCGAGCGAGGTGGAGCCCCGCGTGGTCGCGAACTGCGCCTACCGCGTCGCGGGACGCCTTGACGCCGCCGAGGCGCAACGCAGCGAGTATGGCTTCCTCACGCCGGCCGCTCGCGCTCGCGCCTCACTGCTCAAGCCGGGCTCGATGGTCCTCGCGCAGCCCGAGATTCCGGTCCCGCTCTTGTTGCGCTTCCCCCACCCCGCATGGGCCACGCGCAAGTCGGAGGTCGCCGAGGATCCAGTCGACTACTCGAAGTACAAGCTATCGGATTGAGGGGAGGCCGCGTTGAGACTGTTGCACACCGCCGACTGGCATGTCGGGCGAACCATCCGCGGCCGCAGCCGCGCCGACGAGTTCAGGGACGTTCTGGACGAAGTGATCGGTATTGCGCACGACGAAGGTGTGGAGGCGATGCTGCTATGTGGCGACGTCTGGGACCACCACGCACCTTCCCCACAGTCAGACCGCCTAGTCTTCGAGGCACTACGGAAGTGTCGTGAGCAGGGCATCCAGGTGGCGCTGATCGGAGGGAATCACGACAACCCGCGTCGGCTTCGGGCGCTCGGGCTGCTTGCCGAGTTCATCGGCGTACAGGTGCAGTACCAAGTGCAACCTCGCGATGCTGGCGGCGTCCTCACGATCGAGGGTCGTGATCACGTAGCGCGTATCGCTGCCGTGCCATTCATCACGGAGGGCCGCGAAGTCGATGCAGCGCGGATCATGGGCCTGTCGGAGGAGTGGTTCGGCGTCTATGCCGACAGCGTGGCCGCAACTCTTCGCGAGATGTGTGATGGGTTCGGCCCCGACACCGTCAACATCCTCGCCACCCACATATTCGTCGATAACGCGCGAGTCGCCGCTGTCGACGGCTCGGAGCGCAGGCTGCACATCAATCAGACATACGGCGTGACTGCCGGCAGCCTGCCCACGACGCCACAGTACATCGCTCTCGGCCATGTCCACGAGCCACAGGAGATCCGCGATGCGCCCGTGCCGACCGCGTACAGCGGCTCGTTGCTGCAACTCGACTTCGGCGAGAGGGGCCAGCAGAAGGTCGTGCGCATCATCGATGCCGAGCCGGGCAAGCCGGTGACGCAGACGCCCGTCCGGCTCACATCGGGCCGCCCCCTCGCCGAGCTGCACGGCACGCTCGATGAGGTCCTCGCGCGAGCCGCCTCCACGGGCGACGCGTACCTGCGCGTTCGCCTCGACGTGGAGCGCCCTGAACCGGGCGTCGCTGAGCGCGTTCGCGAGGCACTCCCGAACGCCGTGGATGTGCAGCTTGAGTACGAGACGCCGGAGGATGACGAGAGCGTCGAGACCATCGCGAACCTCAGCGCCGCCGACCTGTTCACACGCTACTACCAGGCTCAGCACGGCGCGGATCCTGAACCCGCCCTCATCGGACTGTTCGAGGAGCTGCTGGCTGAGGGCGACGCAGCTCGGATGGCCGAGGTAGCAGCGCCGTCGTGAGGCCGCTACGCCTTGAGCTGCGCGGCTTTACGTCCTTCAAGGACGCGACTGTCCTGGACTTCGAGGGCCGACACCTCTTCGCCATTACCGGTCCGACGGGCGCCGGAAAGTCCTCGCTGCTCGACGCCATGACATGGGCGCTCTACGGCCAGGTTCCGCGCGTGGGCCGCGAGACGCGACAGCTCATCACACACGGAACAAGCGCCATGGCCGTCCAGCTGGACTTCAGCCTGCGGGGCGACCACTACCGCGTCAGCCGCCACGCTCCGGGCAACCTTGGCTCCCGGCTAGAGCGACAGCGCGTGGACGGCAGTTGGGAGCCACTTGAGGACCGCGCGCGCGGCGTGACCCAGCGCATTGAGGACTTGCTGGGACTGGACTTCGCGACCTTCACAAAGACCGTGCTGCTACCGCAGGGTGCCTTCGACACTTTCCTGCGCGGCGATGAACGGCAGCGCCGAGACATACTCACGGGCCTGCTCGGCCTCGAACACTACGAAGAGGCTGGCCGAGCTGCTCGCAGTCGCTCAACGGGAGCACGTAGCGCCGCTAAGGCGCAGCGAGAGCAGATCGAGCGCCTCAACCTTGCCACCCCGGAGGCGATCACGGCCCTGCATGATGAGCTTGCGACATTGGCTACCCGGCTCGAAGCGCTCGACACGCGCACAGAACTGCTCATTGCCCTCTCCGACGACGCCCGCGCGAGCACGGAAGCGGAGTCCAATGCGGCTCGCGCCGCAGCCGACAGCGCCGAGGCAACGCGTGCCGCGGAGAGGACACGTAACGCGCTAGCCGATGTCGAGGAGGCTCGTGAGCACGCCCGGTCGGAGCATGGCCGCCTCGAAGCTGAGCGAGCCGCCCTCGGTTACGACGAAACAGAGCACCGCCGTCTTGACCGTGAGGTCCAGATGCTTGACCAGCGCGAGGCCGCCCGCTCCGCCTTCGACGCGGCCGAGGCGGAGCAGCGCGAGGCCATCGAGGCTGCCGCACGGGCAACCGAGGAGGCCGGGCACCGAGCCGGCGAGGCCGACAGCGCGGACGCCGCGAACGAGCAGGCTGTGGCTGTGCAGCGCGCTGCCCTCGATGACCTCATAACAGCCGCCGCCGTGTCGCTCGCTACCGAGCGGGCGCTGGGCGAGGCGGCGAACGCAGCCGACGACGAGCTCGTGGTCGCCGAGCGTGCTGCCAGCGAACGAGACGAGGAGGCGCGCCGCCTCGCGGCCTTTGATGAGCGCCTGCGCCTACAGCAGAAGGTGCTTGCCACAGCGGAGCAAGAACACGCTGCCGCGGGCGTTGAGTATGAGGCTGCCGCACACGCCTCGGAAGCCGCGGGCGAGGGCCTGGGAGCCGCCGAGGCAGAACGTGATGTTCAGGCAGCCGCGCTTGAAGCTGCGAAGCGGCAGCACACTGCGATCGCGCTACAACGCGAACTCAGGCCTGGCGACCCGTGCCCAGTCTGTGGCGAGCCCGTCGGTCACATCGAGCCGCACGCTGCACCCGAGCTCGACGCTGCACACGAGGCCCTTGACGCCGCCGATGTGGCGCTGCGCAATGCGCGTGAGGCGCAGGGTGCCGCAGCCGCGAAGCTCGCGGCTGCGGCAGCGCAGGCCAAGCAGGCGTCGACGGCCCTCGAACGCGCCAAAACCAACCTCGACACTCTCTTCGCCGAGTCCTCGCAGGTCGGCGTGGATGCCGGCGCGCTCGCCGAGGCGATCGAACGTGCGGAAGCCACAGCCGCCGTGGAGCGCGCTCGAGCGGAGACCGCCGAGACCGCGCGGGACCGCGCCAACGAGTCGGCTGCGGAACTGGGCCTGTTGCGAGCCACCATCGGCTCCGCCTTCGACGGCGTCGAAGTGGACCCGGGTGAGCCGGACGAGCCCGATACTGTTCGCGAGGAACTCAGCGCCGCGACGGAGGCCCACCGGGCCGCTGCCGAGGAAGCAGCGGGCGCGCAGGAGGAATCTCGTGTTGCGCGGGAGCGCTCGCGGGAAGCCGCATCAACTGTCAAGCGCGCCGCCGATCGCCGCATGCGTGCGGATGGCGAGTTAGAACGGGCGCGTGAGCGGCTGGCGTCGCTTGGGACGGAGGACGTCGATGCCGACGCGTTGCGGGCAGCACTCCTCGTCGTGCAGCAGCAGGCTGCCCGCCAAAACGAGATCGAGGCCGCGCTCGCCAAGGCGGCACAGGAACTGGCGGGCGCCAACGCGCGCGTCGACGCAGCGCGCGAAGCGCTTACGGGCGCCAATGCGACCTCGACGCGCCGTGCAGACGAGGCGCAGGCTGCGCACCGCGCCGCGGAGGACGCTCGCCAGAGGCTCGCTAGCGCGTGGACCGCCGCCGCCGTCGAGGGAGACCCCGATGCCTCCCGAGCGCTGCAACTCCTCGACCGCCACCGCTCCGCGTTTGCCGACTGCAAACGCGAACGGGACCTTGCCGCGCAGCGCGTTGAGACGGCGCGAACCGACGCAGCGCGAGCTGAGCAGATGCGCGCCGATGCCAAGGGCTACGACACCAAGGCCCAGATTGCCGACGACCTCGCCCGCGAACTCCAGAGCAACCACTTCATCGCCTACGTCCAACGCGAGGCGATGCACCTCCTCGCAGCCGATGCCGGGGAGCGGCTACTCGCGCTGTCGAGCGGGCGTTATCGCCTTGTCGTCCGGGCGGGGGCGTTCTCGGTCGTCGACCGCTTCAACGGCGACGAGGAACGGTCCGTGAAGACGTTGTCGGGCGGCGAGACCTTCCTCGCAAGCCTCGCGCTTGCCCTCGCACTGTCCGAACGACTGCCAGAGATCGCCGGACGTGGCGGGGCGATGTCGCTCGAGGCGCTGTTCCTCGACGAGGGCTTCGGAGCGCTCGATCAAGACTCACTCGACACGGCGATCGGCGGCCTTGAGACGCTCGCCGGCGGCCACCGGCTAGTGGGCGTGATATCGCACATCTCCGAGGTCGCCGAGCGGCTCCCCGACCGGGTCGAGGTGATCAAGAACGGCGCCACCAGCCGTCTGGTCACGCGGGGCACGGCTCTAGTGGAGAACGAGCCCCCGCTCGCGGCATCCCAATAGGATTGACTGAGTCATGGGCACAGCCGTCAACTGCGTCGCGAGGGGGTGGCGGTGAGGCTAGCATCGGAGAACCCGACTCCCCTCGCTCGGTCACGGCTGGTAATCCACGGCGATGGCGATGCCGGCGACTATCTCGTCGACGAGCTCTGCGTCAACCTCGCCCACGCGTTCGACGAGTCGCTCCAGGGCCACGCTCCGAACCTGGAGGAAGTCGGCTGCAGAACCTCTGTCACAGGCTAGGACGCGGAAACCGGAGCTCAGGGCCTACGGGGAGCACCGTCAATGTCCGTTAGCCATTGCATCCTAGACGTGCGGCACCTGAGTTAGAGGCGACTTCTCACACCACCGGGCGCCAGTCGTCTCCTCAGCGATCATCGTGAGCGGCGAAACCTGTCTCTCGCGGCAGACCACGAAGTGTCGTGTGCGTTCGTCGGCTGTCTTGATTCAACGGGCCTCGATGACCACGCGTCCGCCGTTCTCCACTTCCACGTGAAGGTCGTGGCCGGCGAGCAGCCGCATACCGACGAGGGGCGTGGTCTCGGCGGCGTCCGCTTCGATGTGCCTAGCCCGACCATCCCAGTCAACAGTGACCATGTGGATGTCGAAGCTGACTGCGGTGCCATCTGCCAGGGTCGCCTCACCGCTGGTGACGAAAGGGAGGTCGAGTTCGCCTACAAGTACGGGTGGCAGCGTGAGGAACCCGTTGTACCCCGTGTCCACCACAGCTTCGACTTCGCGTGCGCGACCTTCAGGGCCCTTCACGGTGAGAGTCAGCGCTGCCTCGTAGGCAGCATTCACCGCACCCTCGATCACTCAGCTCTCCGCAGGGGCCGACCCCCAAAATGGCGCAATGCCCGGTGACCGACCCGGACGCTCCACACGTCGACAACATCGGGGTACCGGGACCGGAGATCGCTGGCAGCCGCAAGTAAGTCCTCTGCGACGGCCCAGCAGCCGCTGTTGACGTCGATAGCGACATACTCGCCGTTGTGGTCGACCTCGACCTCAGCGCGAATGTCGCGCTCGTAGATCGCCTCACCCAAGCGGGCTGTCTCCTCAATGGGTCGACGTACGGCCATGGCGCCCTCCCGGAAGCCTCGTCCCAATCAGGATACCGCCCCAGGCAGTGCCTTCCAACGCCGGTGTGAGGCGCCGCTCGGCGCACTCGCTATCTAAGGTCGAGCGGCTTGGTGTGATGGAGATTCGCTGCCCTGATCTGCGAGCCAATACTGCCTCCCCGTATTCCGAGGTGCTCTGGAGCCACTCATCAAAGCCGGGGTCGTGCGTCTCCCGCAGAGCCCGCTTCCCCGACCAACGGCCTAGACCTTGCTGTCGCTGCTGCCTCCGCCGAGGGGAACTCGCCGTGACCACACCGAAGGTCGAGAGCGGTCGCCGACCGGCCCACACGGACAGCCTCACATAGTCCCCGGAAGCCCCGCCGCGCATTCCTCGGAGGAACGTGCGATTGGCTGCCAGGCTGACGGAAGCTGGAGAGTAATCTGTGTCCGGGTGATGACCTGCGGGGAGGCCTTGGTTGTGTTTCTCGAGATAGGGGAGGGAGAACCCTCGCGTGAGCCGCTTGGCGACTGCCCCGGTGGGCATCAGGAGGCCGCTCTCGCCTTCCTGTTGGAGGGTGTGGAACCTACTGAACCATGCCCCGAGTGTGGAGAGATACCTCGGTTCGAGGGCGCGGCGATGAGCTTGAATTTCCAAACCGACGAGCCCATCAAGGGAGTGGACGGCCGCGAATACACGACCTGCCCTCAGTGCGGGGAGGACGCACTGGAGCTTCAGGGCAAGAACATCGTCGAATGGGGGTGGAAGATCGTCTGCCCAGAGTGCGGCTGGGAGAAGAAGCAGGCCGAGGGCCTTGACATCGCTCAGTACTGCGACTTGATGGAAGAGGCCAAGGCGAGACTTGAGTCGATGAGTCAGCTGCTGCGTACGCCGGGGATCACCGATAGAACCCGTGTGGAGTCAATCGGCCTCCAGCTCCGGATGCTGCTCGAACTCATCGTGTTCAGCTCCCTGGTGTCCAACAAGGACGTATGGCAGAGGTCAAGAAAGGAGCTGCAAAGCTCTCAGGACATGAGCAAGAAGCTCAAGGAGTTGAAACGCCTCCATCCCCACTTCTACCCAACACCAGTGGACCTGGAAGGAGATTCCCCGGGAGAGGAACCGGCGGATCGCACCAGTGGGTTCATGGACGAGGCCAGGCTGATGGAGGTCTTCGGGAGGTTGGGCAACATCCTTCATGCCGAGAACCCCATGGGACGGGAGACTGACTACGGATCCTTCATCGGTGCAGTCCCAGACTGGGTCGCCGAGGTGGTAAACCTGTTGGAGTGCCACAAGGTGCATCTCTACCACCGCCCAGACGAGTTCTATCTGATCAAGCTGTTTGGGGACGTGGACGGCGACCTGCTGTGCATCCGGTTCAAAGTCACGGCGGAAGGGGAGACCAATTGCGCATGGCCTGACTGCGTGTCTTCAAGTATGCGGCTGCACTGCGAATACCTCGGGCGCCCTTGGGCAGAGTGTTGGCTTCCGGAGATTGAGCCAGCTCAGACGCAGGCCAAGGGGATAGCCAGCCAAGTCGATGACCTCCCGGACTAGCGTCGAGCGTTGGGGGTCTGTGGGTGGTCCCGCGCCACGCAAGGAGCACGACCCACAGCGCAACGGAAGCCACGCTGAAGCGACCGGCCCAACGGAAACCTGCGCATCTTGAACCCGGAGTCCTGAGTCAGCCGGGCCTCAGTCGGGTGCTTCCAGGATCCCGCTGACGATCGCGTGAAGTTCTCTGAAGTTCACAAAGTACCGATGTGTCCCCTCTCTCAGGACGTGGTTGGCAAACTCGGTCTTACGATCGTTTGGGACCTCACGGCGTACTACATTTCCCTCGGGATCCATCACCGTGTTGGAAAACGGCTTCAGGATTTCTTCATCGTAGTTATTCTCTATTCCGTGGTCAGGGATCCCGCGCTCCTCCCGCTTCGGGAACGAGAACGGCGTAACCTTAGCGCCACGAGGGAGCTGGCCTCGAAGTTCCTTCTCCTTACTAGCTGCGTCACAATCCCACACTACGACGAAATGTGTGTTGAGCTTCATCCTTCCAAGTAGCCGACCATATGTAAGCAGCATCCTGTCATTCGTGTGCGGCTCAAGTCCTTCGAAGACGTTGACGCCCTTCGGGAAGTACAGATCTACCCACCGCCTCAGATGCTTGGTGTTGTTCCCTTCCGTCAGGATCGTGACCCTGGCCCCGTCGTAGGCCGCGATTCGCAGGCCCGCGTCGACCGTGGCGATCCCGTCGGACAGCTCGCCGATGGCTTCCGACCTGGTGGTGCGTGCGACCTCGACGTGGCCGCCGCTCCTGGAGATGCGGAAGATGGCGTCTTCCTCCACGGCCGCCACCGTCATGGGCGAGTGGGAGGTCATCAGGACCTTCGTGCCCTTCGACACGAACAGCTCCCGCACGATCCCGACCAGCGCCCTGACCATGGACGGGTGGAGCACGGTGTCGAGCTCGTCGAGAAGGAGCAGGCGCGGGCGGCGCCGTCCCATGTACTGGTTGAACGACACCAGGCAGAGCGCCATGAGCACCCGTTCTCCGGACGACAGCGCATTGAGCTCGTAGCGGGCGCCGGTGGTGCGGTTCTCCATCTCGGAGACGAACTCGAAGCCGAACCGCCGGTAGGTCTCCATGTTGAGCGCGGCGTCTCCGGGGTCGGAGAACGCGAAGTCGAAGAGGCCGTCCTCCCCGGAGGCTTCCTTCATCGCCGCTAGGATGTCCCGCAGCGCTTCCCACGGTGGGCGGTGCTCCCTCGTATAGGCATCGATGAGATCCTGGTAGGGGATCTGCTTCGTCTCGACGGTTTCGTGCGCCCACGTGTACCGGTCGAGGACGTACTCGGCGAATATCGTGTTGAGCGGGTTGGTGATGAGGTCTCCCTCCAGGTGACCGGCGGAGAGGATGTCCTCGCGGGTCAACTCGTGGGGGAGCTTCCCCGCCAGCCTCATGGCCATGCTGAGGAGGGCCGCGCGGTTGCCGTCGTAGCCCGGCGCCGTTCCGCCTTGCCGGTCACTGCGCGTGGAGTTCAGGGGCTGCAGAACGGCGTCATGGAGTTCACGCAGGTACTCGCTGGTGAGGTCGGGTGCCCCGGAGGTGCTCGCTGACGGGAGCACCTCGAAGTCCGGGATGCGCCCGACCTCGTCCCTCAGCGCACGCACGAAGGCTTCGCGCGCGCCGGCTCCCGAGGCGTCCTCGATGGCGCCGGCGGCCCCGTCGAAGACCGCCTCCGCGGCCTCAACCGGACTGCGGTCGCGAGACCCGGCCAGCAGGTAATCGTCGGCGGTCGTCCTGGCGAAGTAGTTGCCTTGGCGGTCCGCCCGGTCCGTGTTGGGCGGGCGGAAGGTGAGCATGTCGAACAGCTCGACTTCCTCCACGGCGATGCCGGAAACCGCCGCGTGGCCTTGGCGAATGGCCTGCAGGAGCTGGGTCTTGCCCGTGCCGTTGCGGCCGATGAGGACGGCGAAGTCCGGCAGCTCCACGTCGGATTCGAGGCTCTCGATGGCGTTGTACGGCTCCCGCAGTTCGATCTTCATGCGGTTGCTCCTCCGGGCCGGCGCCTGCGCGTCGCGCCGGACGCCCGGGGCGGCCGCCGGGGGCGGCGGGACCGCACCCCGCCGGCGCCGACCTTATGGGGTGTCGATGACCGTGCACCCTCCACGGCTACCGATCCCACTTGAGGTCCTCTATTTCTTCTTCCAGCCAACTGAAAGCGAGGGTTGTTGCAGGCCGTGGTTGAAACAGCAGGTGAGAGGCGCTGGTAGACATGGAGAATAACTTTGCTTCCTGTCCAGGTTTTCCGCGCAGGGCAGTATATTTTTCACTCTCTTCCAGGAAGTAATCTTCGCCAGCCCACCCTTCCTCTACGGTTTCGCCCATCTCGATCTCTGCTGAAGAATCTGCTCTTTCAGGCAGAATTCTCGGTTGCCACATGACTGCGGGGTGGACGTGGGGCTCATCGCGATCCTCGGGGAACACCAGGACCCCGGTTATCTTGACGGGAAGCAGCGAGTACAGCCCGAAGTGATGCGCCATGGGTTCGAACCACTCTTCAACGACTTCCCTGTAGATTCGGAGCGCGGCGCTAAGGATCGCGTTGGTCCGCGAGAGCAGTTGCCCGTCGCTGTACGTCTTCCAGATCGGTCCTGATCTGAACTGGCCATCCCGTTCGGGCCACGGCGGCGGGACCACCTCCCGGCCCTGCTGCAGGTGCGCGGTCCAGTGGTCTCTGACGGCGGTGAGCTCTGCCCTGGAATACGACACGCCGCCAAGGCCCAGCATCTCGACTCCTTCATAGGCCTCGAGTCCTTCGATGACGTCCCTGCTGGAAAGCTCCTGTGTGGCGACGGTTCGGCTTCCCAGGACCGTTGCCCCCAGTTCCCAGCTGAGCTCCCGGACTGCATCAGCCGAGTGAAGACGGAGTTCGTACCCCTCCAATGCCCTGGCAAGCTCACGCCCCAGGTCTTCCTTGGTCAGGAGCCAGCTCCAGAGATCCGTGTTCGGGACGCTGCGGCCGCTGAAGGTCCAATCGCGAAGAGGCTGACTGTCAGCCGTTGCCGGGCTCACCAGTTCGGAGGGCTCCCTCTCGGCCGGCCCACGGTACCAGTGGGTCGTGACCCAGTGACCGTTCACCCCGACCCGTAGGGGGCGCCGGGTTCCCCCGAGGGTGACAGGACCCACCAGGCGGAACAGGCCCCCCAGGCCCTTCTCCCAGGCATCCAGGGCCGTACCGATCGCCCGCCCGGCAGCCATGGGGCTCCGCAGCGAAGGGACCGTCTCCTCATCTTCGTGGTCGTCCAGATACCACCGATCGCCAACCGCCTCCTGGATAAGCATGCTGGTGAATCCGGGATCGGCCGCCGCGAGATGCTGCAGGAGGTCGCTGACGAATGTCCCGCTGCCGGCGTGCAGGGCGATCGCGAGGGGAACGAGCCAGCGGTCGACCGGCCGGTTGAAGGAACCGATGGGGACCGTGCCTTCGACGACGGCCCTGGAGGCGTACCAGTCACGAAAGACCGGGAGCGCGAAGTCAACGGTGCCGCCCGTCTCAACGACGATCCTGGATCGCAGCAACAGGTTGTGCTGGGACAGTCGACTGTCGAGTTCCACGAGCGGCACGCTGGCCCCTCGTTCGACGGCGAGGGCGGCGAGGGTGTGGAGGAGGCGGTCGAGGTCGCCGCTGGGGTCGGGCAACTCCCTGCGGGCGTCGGCGATCACCTCCTCGATAAGCCGCCGCCTCGACGAGAACAGCAGATCGGGCTGTGTTCGGAGCCTGACCCCGAAAATGACGGCGCACAGGGGGTTGCGAGCCGCCTCCCGCATCGAAGTTGACCACTGGTAGGTGTGGCGGGGTTCCAGGTCCAGGCCGGAAAGGCGACACAGCAGCGAAAGCAGCTCCTCGTCGCTGAGTTCGGGCATCGACCGGGGGCTGGCGGTGGAGGACAGTCCCGCAAGGGATCGGGACGTGAAGAGGATGGTGGCCTTCGGGTTGGCGTCGACGTACGCCAGTGCCTCCTGCACCAGGCCATTGGCTTCCCTGGTGCCTCGTTCGTCGAGCCCGTCAACGATGAGCAGCACGCCCTGGACGTAGGGGTCGGCATACCCCTGGCAGGCCTGCGCAATGTAGTTCGAAAGGGAGGTGGTCACCTCCCTGGCGCTGGCGAAGAGGGGGAAGGGGTGGGAAGGGTCCTCGAGCGCCTGGAGGATCGCAGTCTGATAGAGCCTCTCGGCTGCCAGCGTCTTTCCCGCGCCAAGTTCTCCCGTGACCGTGTGGACGCCGGGCGGGGGATACGCCAGCACATTGCCGACAGCCGCATCGGCAGCGAGGGCGCTCGCGACGTCCTCGGGCACACCCAGCGAGCGCCACGCCGCGCTGCAGCTGGAGAGCGACAGGGCGTGACGTTCCCGCAGCGTCTTCCCACGAGACACGTACCCGGGACGGCGTACGGAACGGACGAGTTCGTCGGACAGTGCAGCGCGTATCGCCTCGCGCAGGTGGGAGACATCGTCCACGTCCTGCCACTTGGCAACCCCGCTGACGGTGTCCAGAAGACGGAGCGTCTCTTCCGTTCGTTCCTCACTGGGCAACCTGAACACCAGCAACCGCCCCTGGGAAGCAATGCACTGGGTCACTTCGTTGGCGACGGGCTGGGTCGTCTCCCGGCCGACAAGCCAGATGACGAAGTCCGCTTCGGCAACCTTGCGAAGGTAGCCGTCCTCGGCCGTCTCGGAGCTCGCGGGGGTGTATTCGAACGCCCAGGGATGCCCGAAGTCGAGGGACTGAATTGCCAGGGTGGTCGTCTCCCGAGCAGGATCAAAGGCGGGCGCCATCACACTGCTGACGAATACCAGGAGGTCGGACTCGCTGCGGTGGAGAGGTCGTGGCACGCTACGCGGCTCCGATGCGATCGTAGGGAGATCGGTGTCCGCGGTGACCGATCAAGGGTTCCTCTCCCTCCGAACCAGGGGATGAGGACTTCCCTCACAGCCTTCGCCCGACCCGGTGTGTGCTCGTCCGCCCTGGCTTTGAGCGTGCGCGGGCTATTGGTCGGAGCGGGACACGCCTTCAGCATACCCGGCTGGAAGGCCACAGGAGATCTGTCGACGCTTTCTGTCGCCCTTCACGGGCCCGCGCGGGCGGCACCTCCCGCCGCGCCGCCGGCCAGGCACCGTTCCGGCTCGTCCGTGCAGGGTTCAGACCCTCTTGCGACACTGCGCCCTGGCGAGCGAACAGGCCCTAGTTCCCTAGTCCCGGAACCGCGTAACTTAGGTCTTCAGCGATTCGTTCGAGTTCATCCACGTCGAATGCCCCTGACCAGAGGGGCAGGAGAACGCTAGACTTGGATGACAACAGGTGGCCTACGAGCAATATCTCGGGCTGGTTCAGGAAGACGCTGCCTACTCGGTTGTCACGGCGTTGGCGCAAGCGCTCAGGCAGCCAAGATCGGCTCGATTCAGCCCACTCGACTGCCTTGCCGCTGATGGCGTCTGCATCGAGCCCTGGGAAGGCTGGGAAGAGCGTCTCAATGACTTCTTGACTGAGGACGCGATCGTAGGAACCCCCTCCGAGACTCAGGAACGTGCCCTCGACCTCCGAGAGTACTCGAAGCGGCTCATAGTTAGGGTCCTTGATGATCTCCTGGAATATCTCCTCATACCTCATATCGGCGAGTTCCAATACCGCGGCAAGGGCTGCCAAAGATCGTCCGTGTAGGTACGGGGTTTCTCTCACTCCTTTGTAGGAAAGGAAGTGGGACATATTCGCCCAAGCATCTTCAGTTACAGTGCGAACTTGCAGTTCGCACTCCAGATCGGAAAATTCAGGACTTCCTCCCCGACCAGTGAGTTGGATATGAACAGACCTGTATGAAAATGTATCAACGTCAAGTGCTTTCCTCTTGTCGTCTACTACACCGCCAAAATTTTCATGCAGCGCACGCACGGCCCGATCTACATCTGAGGGAACACGTACAACAACACGAACACCAACCTTGTCCGTGACCTGCGAGTACGCGCCGTACCCCTTGCGGAGCACCTTCTTGGCAATGCTGTCTGGATCTTTGATGCGGAGTGAAACCCTCTCAGCTGCGATTCGCTCAGTTTGAAGAACCGTGTTGACGTCAGCTTCGATGGCCTGACCGTACTCTCGATGCCGCGGTTCTTCCACTTCCCACTTGGCTAAAGCTTCGCTCGCAACGGACATACTAGCCGACTCTAAATTCGTCGCGCACGGTGACATTAACTTCTGAGCTAGATGCGTCAAGGTCCCCGACTGTTACCCGATTAACCCATTCGGATGGTGGTCCTGCAATCATCATCCCATTGGCTCCTATCATTCTGAGCCTTGAGACGGTGGGTCCAACTAGGGCGTTGTCCTTCTCAAACTGCGGTGGAGCGCCTTTCTCGTCTAGTGCCGCATCGAGCAATGGAATCTCTTCTGTCTCCAGATAAGCCTGAGCGAACTGAGAAGGCGTGATTGTAGCTTTGCGCGAGTTTAGCTCACTGGCAAGATCCAAGCGAAGCTCGGTCTGGCGCTTCGGATCAGAAATCTCGCTGATGACACTCTCCACTGCTTCGACAAATCGCTTGGTGGCTTCTCTGGAATCTATGGCAGGTTCTGCCCCGAGGAACGCGTGGATGAAGAAGCGAGCAGCAGCCCTCCTTGCATTGAAGCCTCTCTGACGATCAGCGACCTCCAGGACATAGCCGTCAGCGCTACGCAGCACGAAAGCTTGTTTGTGCAGTCTGGTTCGTGTGGAGAGGATGAGATCCCGCACGTGTTCGAGCTCGACTATGCGGGTGCCATCGGGAAGCTCCTTCCGGTCGATCCTCACGCCCTGTTCGTGCTCGAGCTTCAGGAAGATGAGGGCTGGGATGCGGCTATGCTGACCAAGAGCTACTGCCAGCAGCCCTCCTGAGCTAGAGCCAGGCTGGACGCTGGCGAGATGGAGAGCCGCTTCCCGAGACGCAGTCAAGAGACTGTCCGGATCGGTTTCCAGAACATCGACGCAGAGCTGGGGTACTGGCGACTCGCTGCCACTGGAGAATTGAGCCCGGAAGGACTCCTCCGATGCGGCCACGCTGATGATTCGCTGCTCGAAGAACTCTGCGAGATCGGGCGTGAGTTCGCTCAGTTGGTCCGTGAGAATCACAGACGCCCCGGCACCAGGAACTCCTTTACGGATCTCGTGGACCACCATCTGATGTACGGCCAAGCCATGAAGGTCAAGGGGCATAAGCGATCGTGCAGGAATGTGATGTCACCCTATCACAGGCGCACTCTTCCAGCAGGAAGGGCAGGAGGCGGTGATGGTGCTCGAGGTGGCAGCCGGGCTTGCGTAGGGATGTCCTCCCGGAGGAAGGTCAGCACCGCGGTAGGGCTGCTGCTCACTCTCCGATCGGGGTCGCAGTATTCCTACGATCACCTTCAAGTGCTGGCACACAAGAACGCTCGACATATAGGTAGCCGGGGAGGCCATCGCCACGCGACTGCGATGGCCTCCCTTCTGCCCGCCAGCCTAGCCCCCTGCCCCAGTCAGCTCGGCCTCCCGCTCCCGCTCGAGCGCCCACTCGAACAGCGAGAGCGTTGGGGCTTCGTGCCGACGCTGGCCCTTCGGCTCGCCCGACTCCCCGGCCATAAACTCCGCCCACGAGAACAGCAACCGCTGCGGCTCCGAGTGCACGGCGTCCGTGACACTCTCGCTAGGCACTGCGGCTGCGGCCGCAACCAGATCTGGCTGGGGCCCGCGCCACTCCTCGTCGACCAGCAGCGCCTCGGCTTCCGCCGCGACCTGCTGGGCCTGGGCGAAGACCGACTCGACCGAGCCTGTGTCCTCCTCGCCCGCGACGATCTTGCGCGCCAGGGTGAGCATCAGGTCGTCACCCTCGTCCCCGTGGGCGGCGAGGCCGTCCTCCGGTAGCTCACCCTCCACAGCCAGCGACGACTGGAGCTTCTGCGCCACCAGCTTGAGGGCGTCGGCCTGCAGGGTGTTCCGGTAGGCCATGAAGACGACCTGGACGGGCTCGGTCTGGCCGATGCGCCAGGAGCGCCGTGACGCCTGCCGCATGGTGTAGACGGAGTAGTCCGTCTCGTACCAGCAGATCGTCGGGAACTCCACGAGGTCCAGCCCCGTCTGCACGAGCCGCGGGTGGCAGACGAGCACGTCGACGCCCTCCTCGACGCGCTTCGCCACCCATGCCTCGCGGCGCTCGGGCGGGACCGCGTCGGCCTTCATGACCGCGACCTTGAAACCGTGGCGGGAAAGGAACTCCTCCATGCGCCCGGTGATGTCGCGCGTGCCCGTGTGGGTCGCGTAGACCAGCACCCGGCGCCCCGCCAGCCGCTCGGCGGCGACGAGGTCGACGAGCGCCCGCTCCTTCGGGTAGAGCCGCTCCTCGGAGAGGGGCGGCACCTGCACGAGCACGTCCTCCGTTTCCGGGTCGAAGACCGTCTCGCCGCGCGTGCAGCCGTCAGGGTAGGCCAGCAGCGTCTGCAGGTACGTGGCGAGGAGACGCTTCGAACCCTTCGCGAGGAGCTCCGTCAGCGCCTTCCGCAGCGTCCCGAAGAGCTCGTCGTAGGCGCTCCGCTGGGAGAGCCCGGTGCCGTCCTCCTCGGTCTCCATGTCCGAGAGGAGCACCCGCTCCTCGTAGGGCGGCAGCCCGGCGGCGACGTCGGAGAGCCTGAGAAAGACGGAGTTGCCGATGAGGTGGAAGAGCGCCGCGGGGGCGAGCCCCGGGCGCTCCCGGATGACCTTGCGGTACTTCCGCCGGCGGCTCGTGCGGCCGTCCTCGAGGGACTCGCCGTCGTCACGCCCGATCGTGTGCTCGACGAAGCCGTAGCGCTCGATCCAGCGGCTTTCCTCCCCCCGCCCGAACTCCCCCCGGATCTCCGGCGAGAACCGGTAGAGCAGGTGGAAGAGCGTGGAGGAATACCCTCCCATCAAGGTGCCGCTCAGGGAGAGCGACTTGCCGCAGGCGTCGGCGAGGATGCCGGCGGCGATGCCCTGGGCAGAGCCTCTTCCCTTGTACTCGTGGACCTCGTCACTCACCAGCAGGTCGAAGAAGCCCCGCAGGTGGTGCTTCACGTAGTCGGCGAGGGGGTAGCGCTTCGGACCAGACTTGTCCGCCTTCCACAGTGCGGAGCCGCACTCGTCGCAGGCGCGCTTCCTGCGGGCGAGGTCCTTCTGCGTGAGGGGCAGCCCGTCCTTGTCCACGATCGGCTCGAAGCAGTCCGGGCAGCACGGTACCCGGAACGGCTCCAGCGTCTCCTCATGGCGGACGAGCCTGCCGTCCGCCGTAGCCCAGCGCTCGACGACGGCCGGCAGCCAGCGGTAGGAGAGCTTCGCGCGCTCACGCGACATGACCGCGAAGAGCGGTCCCGTCCCGTGGGACAGGCGCAGCTTCTCGAGGTCGGTCATGGAGGCGACGACGGCGGCGCGGGCGTCGGGCACCGTCTCCTCGACCTCGCGCTTCCACTTGCGGGTGAGGTGTGGCGGGCAGAGGACGAGGATGCGGCGGAAGCCGGCCAGGTGGGCGGCGGAGGCTGCGATGAAGGTTTTCCCCGTCCCCATCTCCCCAACGACGGTGGTGCCGCGGTGTTCCTCGAGGGAGAGGGCGGCGCCGCGGATGGCGTCCGCCTGCGCCCCCAGCGGCATCCGCAAGAGTTGCGGAAGGGGCCGTCGATTCTCGGAGGGCCGGTAGCGGGGCGGGTAGGACTCCACCACCCGCTGGGCGATGGCGTCGCGGTAGGTGTCGATGAACTCTGCGAGGTCCATGGTTCCGTTCCTTTCGTGTTGCTGTAGGGTTCGCGGGCGGCCACCCGTGCGGCCGTCCATGTGAAGCGAGGCCCCGCCTACCGATGGGTGGCAGGCGGGGCCTCGTGCTTGCGGATCGGCGTCGACCCGTCGAGCCGCCAGATGGAGGCGGCTGGAAGAAATCAGGCGGCGATGTCGGTGACCTGTCCGGTGTCCAGGTCGAGGGCGACGACGGTGGTGACGAGACGCTCGCGGAAGGTCTCCTTCGTGGGCGTGCTTTCGACGAGGTGCATCTCTTTCGAGGTGCGGCCCTTGACGAGGATGCGGCTGCCTTCGGATTCGAGTTGGAGGTTGTCGAGGAAGCCCGCCGCCACGAGCATGGCTAGGTGGCCGCGCCGGAGCGGCATGAGCGGTCGCGTGCGCTGGTCCTGGGCGGGCCAGAGCAGGTCGGTGACGGCGGTGCTGGCCCAGAGCCCCGAGCGCCGCGCCTCGTCCGCCGCCGCCACCGGGTCGACGGTGCGGGTGGCGAAGAGGACGTCCCCCGCGGGCGTGGCCGAGGCCAGGTAGAGGGGGTAGCGCCGGGGAGCCAGCTCGGGAGCCTCTCCCGCGGCCCACCCGTGGATGCGCTCCTCGGCATAGGCGTCGAGGAAGACCTCCGCCTTGCGGTAGCCCATGAGGACGACCTGGTCGTAGGCCTCGCGCTCCGGCTCGGGGAAGGCCCAGCAGTCGAGGCGAGAGAAGTGGGAGGCGAGGTACCTTGCCGACACCGCCAGCCGCTGCCGGGGCACGACGAGGACGAGCAGGCCGTCCTCCGCCAGGTAACGGGTGCAGTGGGTGAGGAAGGCGTGCTCAACGCGCTTCTCCTCCCCCGAGTCCCAGTCGTAGGGTGGATTGAGGTACAACAGCCCGAAGGCGCCGTTGGCGATCGAGGTGGCGAAGAGGTCGGTCCCGAGCACGTGGTCGAGGCGGGACTTCGCCATCTCCGCGCGCTCGGCGTGGAGTTCCACCCCGTACGTCTCCACGTCGGCGGCGTGCGGCTTGCGGAGGGCGTTCGCCAGCCGCACGAGGGCATCGCCCTCGCCGCAGCAGGGGTCGAGAACGCGGAGCGTCTCGTCCTTGCGGGCGTAGCCCGCGGGCGGCTGGATCAGCTCCGCGATCAGGTCGGTCACTCTCTGCGGCGTCGGGTAGAAGCCTCCCTTCGCCTGGGCTGTCAGTCTCATCGGATGTCTCCTTCCTGGTCGGTGGCCGGTGTGGATGCGTCCCCGTCGCGCGGCAGCGTCAGGAGTCCCGACGCGACCGCCACGGAGAGGTCGTCCCGGAGCGCCTCGGCGTCCGGGTCGCAGCGGTAGGCGACGACGCCCTCCGACTGCAGGGGGACGGCCTCCTCCCGCGCCAGCGCCCGCCGCCAGAGCCAGTCCGCCCAGGAGCGGTGCAACGGCAGGGGGCTGCGGCGGTCGAGGAAGCGATGGTGGAGCGAGGGCGCCTCCTCCTCGTTCTTCGCCAGGAGGAGGAAGGCGTCCCGCTCGAAGGCGTACTCGGCGAGCCTCGTATGGACGAGGGCGTGCCAGCCGCCCGAGACGGGCAGGCGGGTGATCTTCGTGGTCCACGTCCCGACCGTCTCGCGGGGGACGTGGCAGCGCTGGTAGCCAGCCGAGAGGGCCATGCCGTCCGCCCCACGGATGAGGTGAGCGGGGTCGGGCGGCTGCTTCAGGAGCGAGCCCCAGATGGCCTTGAGGGCGGTCTGGGAGCCCACCATGGAGAGGAACCAGAGGCCGCCGTCATCGGCGTCCCTGGCGAAGGCGTCGGCCGTGGCGGAGAAGCCGCCGGCGGTAACGGTGTGGAGGTCGTCGGGCGTCACGACGCGGCCTCCAGGTAGTGGGCTCCGAAGGCGGCGCCCAGGTCGCACCAGTCGTCGGACCGCAGGGACCACTCGCCGCAGGCGCAGCGCCCGTCGTAGTAGAGCGGCGCTGCGTCGAGCCTCACGATCAGGTCGTGCGGGAGCGTCCACGAGGGCAGCTTCTCGAACGACGCCATCTCCGTGGCCAGGTGGCGGTCGCAGTAGTGACCCCAGGTGTCGTCACCGGGGTCGTCGAGGATCTCGGTGGTCGCGGGATGCGGCTGCGGACAGTCGTCGCAGAGCATCCCCTCGACCGCGGGCTGGGTGGTGAAGGTGTGCCGCCGGTCCTCGAGGACGGCACGGATCGTGGTCATGATTCCTGCTCCTTCGTGTGGGTGGGCGGAAACGACGGCGGGGCCGGTCCCGGCAGGCATGGCCCCGTGGGGCGACGCCCGTTGGCGGCGCTCCGTGTGCGAGCGGTCAGTCGAAGAGCTGCCGGTCCTTCAGGCTGACGGCTTCCTCGCTGCCGATGACGACGTGGTCGAGGAGCTTCAGGCCGAGCAGGTTCGCCGCCTCTGCCAGCTCCCTCGTGACCTTCACGTCCTGGTAGCTGGGGGTGGGGTCACCGCTCGGGTGGTTGTGGGCGACGATGAGGTTGGGGATGCCCTCGACGACCGCCGGGCGCAGCACCTCGGCCGGCCTGACGACGCTGGAGAAGACGTTCCCCTGGTAGATGACGCGCTGCCCGACCACGCAGTTGCGGCGATCGAGCAGGAGGATGCGCACCTGCTCCTGGCAGAGGGCGCCCATCTCCTCCCCGAGGAGCTTCCGGACGTCCTCGGGGCCGGTGATGGAGGGCCCGCCGTCCGCGCGACCGGGGTCGGTCTCGACCTCGTAGCGCACGGCCAGCTCGTTGAGGACATGCAGGTTGCGGCGCAGCGCCTCCAGCAGGGCCTCGGTGTGGGCCTCAGCCGTCACGATCCCGTCTCCTCGCAGATGCAGTCCTCGTGGTCGGGGGAGTCGGGCTCCTCGCAGGTGCGGCAGTTGCCGCAGTCGGGGCAGGTGTCGGTCTGGTGGGCGGCATCGCGCGCGTGGCGCCGGGCGACGGTGTCCTCCCAGCAGCAGTTGCGCTCGCAGTTGTCGCCGCACTCCTCGTTCGCGGCTTCCTCGCAGGCGCGGCAGTGGGTCCGCCCCTTGACGATGGGCGTGCCGCAGCCGCGGCAGTCGCTGCCATAGTTGTCGATGGCTTCCAGCTCGGCCCGCACCGTCTTGCGGACGAGGTCGTCGTCCGTGGGCCGCTCGGTCGCCGCGATGTAGTGCCATGCCCACTTCGTGCCGAGGTCGCTCCAGTCGTCGGTCCGGTAGGACCAGCGGTCGCAGGTGCAGTGGCCGCTGTAGTGGTCGGGCCCCTCGAGCAGGGTCATCACGAGGGTGTGCCTGCTCACGCAGGGCAGTTCTTCGCGCGTGGTCGTCATTGGAGTTTCTCCTTCTGGTGCTGGTTAGTCGGACACGAAGCGGGGCCGCCCCCGGAAGGACGGCCCCGTGTGCGCTCCCGGTCGGGGAGCGTCTTGCTGGTTGGCTGGTGAGCACCCTGGTCGAGCGCTCATGCCCCTTTCGCCGTCTCGGCGGCGTTGGGCTCCGCACCCGCCGGCTCCTCGCAGGAGTTGCAGCGGCTCCGTCCCTTGACGAGGGGGAAGCCGCAGCCTTCGCAGCCGCCGCCGTAGTCGTCGAAGGCCTGCAGTTCGGCCTTCACGGCCTGCCGAATGAGCGGGTGGTCGTCGGGCCGCTCGGACTCGGCGACGACGTGCCAGGCCCAGCGGGCGCCGAGCTCGGCCCACTCGCCCGTCCGCCAGGACCAGCGGTCGCAGGCGCAGTGGCCGTCAAAGCAGTCAGGGCTGAGTCGCTCCGCGCCGTCCAGCGGGGTCACGATCAGCCTGTGCGTTCCGTCGTCCGGGTAGTACACGTCGGGGTTCTCCCTCCGGCTTGCTGGGGCGCGGCACAGGCCGCGCCGGGTCGAGAACGAAAGCGGGGCCGCCCCCGGAGGGACGGCCCCGTATCGGCGCTCCGGCAGGAGCGTCCGGGCTCAGCTGACGCGGACCGACTCGGTGGTCTGCTCCGTGACGATCTCCCTGCGCGTCTCCGCGTCGAGGAGGGCGTTCAGCTTCTTGTGGTTGACCGCGTAGCGCGTGCTGCGCACGAGGCTGACGGTGTGGTCGGCGAGCTCCGCCTTCGCGGAGCCCCGCTGGCGCATCCACGCCTTGAGGGTGTCGAGGGCCTGACGCTTCGCCCCCTCGGGCTCGCGCAGGGCCTCCCTGGCGACAACGTACGAGGACACCGCCGCGCGGGCCTCCTCGTCGGTCACCTCGGGCTCTCCGGTCTGCGGCGTTGCCGTGCTCTCCGCCGCGTCACCTGGCAGGCAGGTGGCGAGGAAGGGACAGGAGTTGCAGCGCCAGCTGCCCGCCTCGAAGTCGCGCTCGGGCAGGGCAGCGGGGTTGGCCCCGTGGGTGGCGTGGTGGGCGCCCAGCGGCGTGAGCCACTCGCGCGTCCGCTCAAGGGCACGCTCGACCCGCTCAGCCGGGATCACCTCGTGGTCCCAGGCGCGGTCGCCCGTGTCCATCACGGCGATGACGGCGTCGCGCGCCTCCCCGAAGAGCCCGTAGGTGTAGAGCGCGGCCTGGGCGACGGAATCGGGGTGGCTGCGCTCGGCTCCGAGGGTCTGCCAGCGCTTGAACGCCGAGGGCCCGCGGGTCTTCACCTCAATGACGCCGCCCTCCCCGAAGAGGGGCGGCGTACCGGTGGCGTCGGGGTGGCCCGTCACCTTCACCATCGGGGTGAGCTGCAGGACGACGCCCGTGGGCCTCGTGGCGTCCGCGGGAGTGACCTCCCAGCCCGCCCGCTGCATGGCGTGGAGCACCACCGGCTCCAGGGCGCGGCCCGTCTCCAGGACGGTCAGGGCCGCGTCGTCCGGCGGCGCGGGCTCGTGGCCCGTGGCTGCGTACCAGAGGGCGCGCCGGCAGCTCATTGCCGCCGAGGCCCGCACCTCCAGGTGCCCCTCACAGTCGAAGCTGGCACTGGGGCGGTCGTAGGCGCCCGCGTGGGAGGCGGGACCGTTGACGGTTTCCTTCATGGGTTCCTCCTCTCAAACGAGAGCGGGGCCGCCCCCGGAGGGACGGCCCCGTGCTCAGTTCGCCTGTGGCGTCTGCCTAGAAGGGCGTGGGTCCCGCCGCTTCGGCGACGGGCTCCGCGTCCCCTTCCTGCTCCCCGGAGCGGCCGTTGCCGTTCCCGTTGGAGTCGAGGAAGACGATCTCCTGGGCGTGGATCTCGGTGCGGTGGATGCGCTGCCCTTCATCCGTCTCGAAGGTGTTCTGGGCGAGCGAGCCCGCCACGTAGACGCGGTTGCCCTTCCGCACGTACTCGGCGACGGCCTCGGCCTGCTTGCCCCAGCAGACGACGGAGTGCCAGTCGGCCTCCGTCTCGCCGTTCTGGCGGCGGCGGTCGGTGGCCACCCGCAGCTGGCAGATGGCGGTTCCGCTCTGGCTGTACTTCAGGTCGGGGTCGGCCCCGACGCGGCCCAGCAGCTCGACTCGGTTGATCGTCCGTGACATTTCAAACTCTCCTGTTTGTGTTGGTGGTTGGCGTCATTGGTTGGGGTAGCGGGGAGACCACTACCGGGCGGATGGACGGCGGGGCTTGCCGAAGGGCAGACCCCGTGGTGGGCGCTCCCGCGAGGGAGCGTCGGGGCGTGACGGTCAGGCGGCCTTCGGCTCTTCCTCCGCGTCGGAGGACTGGAGCTTGCGGGCCATCGCCTCAAGGAGGTTCGTGAGCTCGGAGACGGGGACCTCGTCAAGGTCCTGGCCGGTGCGGGTGCGCACGGCGTCCCGCACCTTGCCCTCGTCGAAGCCCTGCTTGCGCCCCAGTTCGACGATCGTGCGGCGCAGCGCGGGGGCCACGTCGCCGGGGGCACCGTCGCCGTAGAGCCCGTTTCCGAACTGCTCGCCGTACCCCCGCAGGGCGCGCTTGAGCGCGTCTGTCACCGCCCCCTTGAAGGCGGTCTCGTGGCCCTCGACCGTCTCCTCGGCGACGGCCTGGAAGCCGGTGTCGGTGCGCGACGGTGACCCGGGGACGGTGACGCGAACGGTGGCGGCGTAGGCCCGCCAGGGCTTCGCCTCGCCCGTCTTCTGGTCGACGCTCTCGCCCTCACGGATGGTCACGTCGCCAAGCAGCTCCCAGCCCCAGCCGCCGAACCCGAAGATGCGGTTGGCCTGGTCGATGGCGGCTCGGCCCTCCAGGTAGGCAAAGGTCCGGCCCTTGCGGCCCTTGCGGTAGGAGACCAGCTCCTCGTCGAGGGGCTCGCCCAGCTTCTGCGTGACGGCGGGCGGAAGCCCGTCCCAGAGCAGGTCGATCTCGCCGGCGGCGGGCTCGGGATGGGAGCCGTTGCGGCTGACGAGGGCGGTGGTTCCGTTGTTCATCGTGTTCTCCTTCGTGGTGTGTTTCGGTTCGTGCGGGCCTCCCCGGAGGGAGACCCGTGGGCGGGGCGAGCCCCGGCGGGTAGCGGTCATGGGACCTCCTTCGGTCGGGTTGCGTAACGGCCTGGGCGGGGGTTCACGGGTGAACCCCCTGGGTCGATGTGGATGGACGGCAGGCACGCGAAGCCGGCCGGCCCCGCAAGGGGCCGGCTAGTCCGCAAGCCGGGGGCTGTGGGGGTGGGGCTAGGCGGCGTCCCGGGCAGCCTGCGTGAGCAGGTGCCTGAAGACGGCCCGTCCGTTGGCCGAGCACGCAAGTTCGGCCACGTCGGTGATGCCGGCGGGCAGGCTCAGGGGGGCGGCGCGGTGGCCAAGCAAGCCCGTGAGCCGCTCCGTGGCCTCACGCCCCGCCTCGTCGTTGTCGAAGGCGATGAAGACCCTGGGGCAGCCCCGGAGCGCATTGGCCACGCGCTCAAGGCCCTGTGTTCCGAGGGCGGCGCAGGCGGGCAGTCCCCATTGCGCCAGCATGAGCCAGTCAAAGAGGCCCTCCGTCACGACGGCCCAGGGTGGGGCGGGGCCAAGACGCCCCAGCCCGAGGACGGGCTTCGGGCCCGGCAGTGACTGGAACCGTGGCGACGCCGCCCGGTCGATGGCGCGCCCGGCAAGCCAGCGCACGCGCCCGCCCGCGATCTCGGGGACGACCACCATGCCGGCGAAGCGTTCACCGGCCCCGGTGAAGAGCCCCGAGCTAGCCAGCCGCTCGCGGCCGAAGCCGCTGGCTTCAAGGAAGCGGCGCAGCCCCTGCCCGGATGCGTACCCGAGGCCGAGCCGCACGGCCGCCTCGAAGCCGATGCCGCGCGAGGCGAGGTAGGCCTTCGCCTCGCGGCTGCGCCGCATCTCACCGCCGTACTGGCGCGCCGCCGCCGTCAGCAGCGCCGGGTCCCGCGGGGGAACCACCGGCGGAGCTGCCTGGCGGGAGCGGGCGGGGCGACTGGGTGAGGTCGGGGAGCCATCGAGCCGCCGGATCGCCTCCGGCAGGCTCAGGCCTTCGAGGCGCTGGAGGAAGTCGAGGACGTCGCCGCCCTCGCCGCAGCCGAAGCAGTACCAACGCTCCGTGTCGCCGTACACCGTGAAGCTGCCCTCGCGCTCTTCGTGGAAGGGGCAGACCGCCTGGCGGACGCGACCCCTGCCCCGCAGGGGCACGCCCGCCGCCTCCACGACGTCACCGAGCGAGTGGCGTTGCTTGAGGGCCGCGAGGTCCACGGAAGCAGTAGCGGCCGCGGCGCTCACGATGCGCCTCCGTCGAGGGCCTGGAGCCCTCGCAGGCTTCGCCGCGAGACGGTCTTGCCGGGACGCCAGAGCATCCCCAGGACCGCCACCACTTCCAGTGTCGAGCTGTCCCCGCGTGGTGCGAGGATGGCCGCGCGGCCCGTGCCTGGGCTGTAGACGAGCGGTCCGCTGCCGCCGAAGTGGCGGCGGGCGAGGTCGAGCCACTCGGCGTACACCCAGCGCGCCTGTTGCGGTTCGGCGGTCGCTGTGTCAACGCCAGCGAGCAGTGCGAGGGCCCCGTTGAGATCGCCCGCCTGCCGCAGCCGGCGGGCGTCGTGGACGGTCCGCGCGAGGCTTTGCTCGGGAGCGTCCGGGCCGCCGCCGAAGATACTGTCGATGAGACGGTCCACCAAGGCCTCGAGGGTGGGCCCCGTTGCCGTCGTGAAGGGGATGCTGCTAGTCGCCGTGGTCATCTGGTACTCCTCCGTGTGCTGTTGGCGTTCCTCTCGGTCGGGCGGATGAGCTGTCGGAGCACGAGTGCTCCCAGGGCGAGGCCCGCCGCGTTCAGCGCGAAGAGCTCCAGGCCGCCGGTCAGGGGCAGCGGTCCGATGAGCAGGACCGCGAGCACCAGCCGGGTGCGCCACCCCAGGCGGGCGACGAGCGTGATGGCGTCGGTGACGAGTTCCGTGATGCGCATGCGCTTCTCCTTGCGTGCATGTGGCTGGTCCGTGCCGGCATCCCCGGCGCGGAGGTCGTCGGTCGCTGGACACATTCCGCCCACGGTCGGATGCGAACCGGGGAACGGGGGAGCGTGGCTTGGCCCCGGAGCCGCTCGCGGATCGAACGCAGGGGGCCGGGTAGGGGAGACGTGGCGAGGGCTCGCCCGCGCGTCTCAGAAGAGTCCATGCGGGTGGCGAAGCCGGAGCCGGGCGACCCGGCCATCGCGGCCCGCATCCGCGCTGCCTCGTCCGCGTACACGACCTCCGCCACGGAGATCGCGGGAAGGGACGCGCAGGCACAGGAGCGGATCAAGGCCTACCGGGAAGGGCTGGAAGCGCTGGCCGAGGCTGCGAAGGCCGGGGAGGACTCCCCGTGAACCCTCTCACCTGCGAACGGGCGCTCCTGCGCCAGCTGGCGGAAACGCCCTTCGCCGACCGGCCCGAGCTCGCCGCCTTCTCGGGGTGGTCGCCGGCCACCGTCTACGACGCCGTCGGTCGCCTCGAGGACTCGGGTCTGGTCGAAGGGCTCCCCCACGCCACGGAACTGATCCCCCCGACGCGGCGGTTCTGCCTCACCGCCGAGGGCGTGCTGCAACTGGCGCGGGAGGAAGGGGTCGCGACCGAGCGCATGCTCCGCAACCGTCCCCTCTCCGCCCACTGGCGGCGCCTGCTCCTCGGGCGGCTGGACGGCGTTGCCTCCATCTACCGCATGGCCGGCGCCGTCGTGGACCTGGACGGGCCCGTCGGCCTGCGCTGGTACCGGGCCTCGCCGCTGGATGTGGCCCTTCTTCCTTCCGGGGGCCGCATCCTCGGCGTGGTCCGGCAGGGGCCTGTCGCCGGGCGCACCGCCTTCTCGAAGCGCTTGCGCCGGCTGTTCGAGCGGCCGCTGCCCGCTGCGCTGCTCCTGCTCATCCCGGACGAGGTGCGGCTCCGGCACGCGCGCCGGCTGCTGCGGGGCGCTCCCCTGCCGACCTTCCTCGCCCAGGAGCGCCGAGCCGTCAAGGCCGGCCCCGGCGAGCGCATCTGGCGGCTCCCTTCCCTCTCCGGCGTGCTCACCCTTGAGGAGGCGCTCTCGGTCGTGCGGCGGAGCGGCCTCGCCCCGTCCGAACCCCTGCCCCGTCGCGTCCTCCTGCCCCTCCGCTTCCGGCCCGGCGACCCGCGTCTGGCGCCGTCCTCGCTGGGGCGCTCGGAGAAGCGAACGCTCGACGCCCTCTACGACTGGCCCTGGATCACCGTCGAGGCCCTGGCAGGGTTGCTCGGGGTCTCCCCGGCCCATGCATCGCGGCTGGCCCTGGGGCTCGAAAGGCACGGGCTCGCCCTCCGCATCACGCTAGCCCGACGGCACCGGCTGGTCCTGAGCGACCGCGGACTCTCGCTCCTGGCGCGCCGCGACCGCTCCTCCGTAGGGAAGGCGTTGAAGCGCTGGAGTGCGGCTCCCGTAGAACCGGACCCCTTCGAGTGGCGCAACGTCTCCGGCTCGCGCAGCCGCCAGCTCCTCCGCAATCTCGAGCACACCGAGGCCGTGCACGGCTTCATGGCCGCGCTCGCGGTGCAGGCGCGCGGGCTGGGTTGGGAGGTGATCCAGCTCGACCCGCCCCACCGCGCCTCGCGCTACTTCCGCTACCGGGAGCGGCTCCACTCGGTCCGGCCCGATGGCTTCGGGCTCCTGCGCCGGGAGGGGCGCACCTGGCCCTTCTTCCTGGAGTGGGAGCGCCGGGCGGTGCGGCCCGCGACCATGCGCCGCCGCCTCGCGCCCTACCTTCTCTACCACGCCACGGAGCGCCCCCTTGAGGACCACGGCGCGCGCCCCGCCGTCCTCATCGTCTTCGACGGGGAGATTCCCCAGGCGCACTTCCTGCGGGTCGCCAGCGAGGCGATGGAGCGCGCGGGGATCGAGGTGCCGCTGTGGGTGTCCCACCGCGATGCCGTCGCCGAGCTGGGACCGCTGGACCCCGCCGCCTGGAGACGGCCCGGCGACAGCCCCGGCCGTCCACCGGTCGCGAGAGGAGGCGAACGCCATGCGGCTCTACTACGTGGATGAGCGCGAGGGCGAGAGCTGCTTCATCCGCTCCGCCCTCGGCGTCGACGCCGACGCCTGGAACGGCTTCTTCCAGCGGGTTCGAGGCTGGCGCGCGGAGCTGCGGGAGCGCTTCGGGGTCACGCCCTCGATGGAGCTCCAGCCGCTTGGCCTGCTTGGACCAGGCCCGGACGGAGGCTGCGGGCCGCTCTCCCCGGAGCAGGGCGCCGCGGTGTTCGAGAGCGGCCTCCGCCTCATCGAGGACGCCGCGCGCTTCGGCGGCGGCGTCGAGGTCATCAACGTCTGCCTGCTCCGGCACGAGAGCGGACGCCACCAAGAGGTCAGCCTCGGCCGGCTCCTGACCCGCATCGACACCTCAGCCAGGAGCGCCGCCGGCCACGCCTTCCTCATCTTCGACGAGGTGCGCGAGGAACCCATCACGCGCCTCTACCGCCGCCTCCGCGTCCACAACCCCATTCCCAGCCGCTACGAGGCGTGGCAGGACGGCTCCCCCACCCGCAACATCCCCCTCGACCGCATCATCGGCGGCCCCGCCTTCCGCAGCGCCGGCGACGATCACGTGCTCCAGATGGCAGGCTTCGTCGCCCACGCCCTCCTGCTCCAGGAGGAGCCTGCGGATGCATTGGAAGCCGGTCTCGACTGTCCCTTCTCCACCCTCAGCCGTGCGCTGAACCGCGAGGCCTCTCAGCGAGATCCTCAGGGCGTCGTCAGAAGGTAGCTGGTGAAGGGTGTCCCCGGGGAAGGGGGTGCCAGCGCCGACGGTTAGGATGGGTGTGGGTGCTGCCCCGCAAGGCTCCAGGAGGACACGATGGCATGTCGAGTTGGAATGACCACGGACCCGGGGGAGAGAAAGGCGTACTGGGAAGCAAGGCACCCCACCCTTCGCAACTGGCGGATAGTCAAGTCCCGACTCACCTACGACGAAGCGCTGGAGCTTGAGAAGACCACCGCCGAACGAGGCGGATGCGAGTACAGCCCTGGCGGCCAAAGGAAGCGCGGCAGAGTTTGGTCCGTTTACCGCTTCACCTACGGAAGGCGCTAGCTCGCAGGGCAGCCTCAGAGGGTACCTGCCGCAGCGCCTCCCTGCAGGGTGAAGGGCCGTTCTAGGACGTCAAGGATGGCCTCCGCGCAGTAGACGCGGTTGCGACGGCCTTCCCCGACCCGTGTGACGATGCCGGATGTCTCCAATCGGTCGATGCTCCTCTGGGCGGTGGTGAAGGCCACCCGCAGCCGGTCGGCCACGCCCCCCACCGTCCAGAAGGGATTCTCGACGAGCAGGTCGAGCGTCCGCTCCGGCAGTCGTGAGCGGCTGCCGACGAGGTCGTGTCTCCAGCCGGCGAGCAACTCGTCGATCTGCTCGATCCGGCCCACTGCGTCCTCCGACTGGAGCGCCACGCCCCGCAGGAAATAGGTCAGCCACTCCTCCCACTCCCCCCGCTCGGTCAGAGCGAGCAGGTGGGCGTAGTAGGCCTCCCGGGTCGCCTCGAAATAGGCGCTCAGGTAGAGCAGCGGTGAGGGGAGGACATCCCGCGCCACCAGCAGCAGCGTGACGAGCAGGCGCCCGACGCGACCGTTGCCGTCGAGGAAGGGGTGGATGGCCTCGAAGTGGGCGTGGGCGATGGCCGCGTGCACCAGGGGCGGCAGCGAGTCGTCGTGAAGGAACCGCTCCCAGGCGTCCAGGCACAGCATCAGCTCGGAAGGCGGGGGCGGGACGTAGGTGGCCTCGTTCAAGGTGCACCCAGGCGGCCCGATCCAGTTCTGGCTGCGCCGGAACTCGCCGGGCGTCGCCATGTCCCCGCGCACCCCCCGCATCAGGTGCTCGTGAAGCTCACGGACGAGACGCAGCGAGACGGGCAGCGTCGCCAGCCGCTCCAGGCCGTTCTCGAGGGCGACGACGTAGTTTCCTACCTCGCGCAGGTCGTCCGGGCTGCGGTCGACGGCGGCGCCGGCCTCGGCGGCGAGCAGCTCTCCCAGCGTCGCCTGCGTGCCCTCGATGCGGCTGGAGAGGACGGCCTCCTTGCGGACGAAGGGTCGGATGAGGACGTGCGGGTTGGGGAGCCGCCGCCCCTCACCCGCGAGCCGGCCGATGGCGCGGTCGGCCGCGGACAGGCTGAGGGTGAGGCCCTCGTCCCAGGACAGGGGCGGCGGAGGTGGATCCGGCACGAAGGCGCGGTAGTCCCCCGGGCAGTCCACCAGGCGTCCGTGGGGCTGTCGCTGTCGGTCGGCCAACGTGCGGCTCCTTGTTAGCGGCGGTGAGAACAGCCGCGTCCGTTATTATCGACGAGTGGAGTCTACGAAAACAACGGTGTCTCTTGTTTTCGCTTCGGTCACCGCCACCTCGGCAGTTCTTGGGGCGCAGCTCATCCCTTGCGGCGTCGCTGCTCGCGCACGAAGTCGATGAAGTTCTTGATTTCCTCGATGTCCTCCCGGGGAAGGTTGGCCACCGCGTTCCGGAAGGACACTTCCGCCTCCTCGAGCACCTCCTCCTCCACGCTCTCCCGACCCAGGAGCCAGTCGGTGCTCACCTCGCACCGCGAGGCCAGTTCCACGAGGTGCTCGTTGCTGGGCTTCGTCTTGCCGGCTTCCCAGCACCAGACCGTGTGTGCGCTGACGCCTAGGAACTCGCTCACCTCTCGCTGCGTGAGGCCCACTCTCGCTCTCGCCTCGCGGATGCGGGCGGCCCCCTCCTTCCACTTGTAGCCCCGGTCGTCGGGCATCCCGATCGGTGTGCTCCTGCCTCTTGCGACGGCCAAGAATACGAACGTACGTTCTTGACTGCCACCGGTGCGTTAACTACAATCCTACCCTATTCCACGAATAGGGTGCTCTCATGGCACAGCGGCGACGGTTGAGGGTTCGGCTCAAGCGCCACGCCCTCTGGAAGCAGCTTGAGGTGCGTGGTCGCTCGCAGGCGTGGCTGGCCCGCGAGGCCGGCATCAATCCTGGCTATCTCTCGACCCTGATCACCGAGGGACGCGCGCCCTCCGGCCGCTTCCGGCGGCGGCTGCAGGCGGTCCTTGGCATCACCGACTTCGACGAGCTCTTCGCACTGGAGGACAGGGATGAGGACCAGCAGTAGCCCCGTCTACCCACGTTCGCGGGAAGCGGCCGGCCTGACCGTCGAGGGCCGCCCCATTCCCTATGGGAGTGGCGTGCTCCCGGAAGACTTCGCCCGGCGCCTCACCCGCCTCAAGGAAGCTAGCGGCCTCAGCTGGAACGGCTTCGCCGAAGCGCTCGGCGTCGACCCGAAGCAGTTGCTCCGCTGGCGTCACGGCGCCGAGCCCTGCGGTGGGGCGATGCTCTCCCTGATCGCTCTGGCGGCACGCATTCCCGGCGGTCTCGAAGTCGCCCTGGGCGAGGAAGTCCAGTCGCTACGGAAGGCAGGCTGAACCGATGCCCCGCCAGCGCAGGCGGTACAGCCGCGACGTCCACGTCTTCCCCGAGGACTTCCCGCAGCGGCTGGAGCGACTGAAGGAAGAGTCCGGTCTCACCTGGAGCGAGCTTGCTGCGCGCCTCGGCACCAACCCGCTCACCGTCAGGCGCTGGCGGCAGGGCATCCGTCCCAACGCACTGCACCTCTTCGCCCTCCTCGATGTCGCCGCCTCGCTGGGCCTCGCCCACCTACTTCCAGCCGCTGGCGCGCGCGCGCGTGCCGATTGAGGTTTGAGCACCGACGGCACAGCGACCTCGCTGGGACCCTGGGCGCCAACCGCATCCTCTACCGACAGCAAGCGGCCATCCGAGCCGCAGGCGCCGGGGGTAGCCACGACAGCCGGCGGGATGAAGTCGACTGGCCAGCGTGTCACGGGGTGTCCCTCAGCTCCCGCTGGCGAAGCACCTCGAGGGGCACGCCGAAGTGCTTCGCCACCTCCCACGAGTTGCTCAGCCCTTCCTCGGCTTCCTCCGCGGGGTCCACGAGGAGGCCGTAGGCGAAGTCCTCCGCTTCCCGTTCGAAGGCACGTGCGAGGTCGGTGTGCCGTCGCATCCAGAAGTGATTGCCCGGGTGCAGGATGCAATGTCCGATGGCGTGGGCCACTACCCATCGCTGCCACCAGGGCTCAAGCCGATCGGCCACCATGATGTAGTCCCCAACCCGCATCTCCTCGAGAACGAGGAGTGGCCGGCGCTCGATGGAGAGTCCCAGGGCCCGAGCTACCGCTTCCGCGTCAACCTGACCGCGCAACCCCAGTTCGCGCCTCATCGTCGCGCCTCGCTGCTCCGCCCTGTTCACCTGTAGCTCATACCTGTGACTTCTCGCTCTCTTCCTTGGAAGGGACGTTTCGTCCTGGTCCTCGACGCTGCGATCACTGGAGGAACCGCAGCTCGGGTAGGCAGGTTCCGCAGCCCTTCACATCCCTCTTCCCGGTGCTCAGCGCCTTGTCGATCGCTTCCTGTCTGGTCGGGAAGGGCCCGTGCCACCGATTGTCGGGGCGTCGCGTCCCGTACCGGCCCCGGCCGTCGTTGCAGTGTGAGCAGATCGCCCTGTGGACCCGTACCCAGCTGGTGGCATCGTCCTCGTAGACCCACCAGTTCATCGATCCCTCTCCATCGCAGTCTTCACCCCTTCGACGCGCGCGGCCCTTGCCTAGATCGGCAGGTTCACGGACACAGGCTCGACGCGCGGATCGGGCTGGCCCTCACAGGGTCGGTAGGCGGCGGCCAGGAACCTGACCACGCCCTCCCGCGTATCCGCCGGACAGGCAGCCCAGGTCACCAGCAGGGAGCCTTTGCCGTGGTAGGAGATGCGCTCGTCGCCGGTGTGGTGGGCGAGGCGGTCGCGGATGGCGCCCTGGCCCACGCACACGGCCCGCCGCCCCCTGACGAACATGAGGGGCTCCCAGATGACGTAGACGCCGGCGGCGTTCGGCGGCGGGTCGCAAGTTGCGAGCAGACTCCACTCCCCCTCGCAGCGTTCCCAGGTGAGTTTCAGATCCGGCACTTCGTTGCTCACCTCCAACCCCTCGTGTTGAACCGTGGGGACCGCCTGCTTCAATTGCCGTCGCCGCCCGCTGCGACGAGGGGCGTCCCGGGCGGGAGGCCGTGCGGGAAGAGCTCGCGGAAGGGCTCGTTGAAGAAGTCCGGCGCCCCGGGCAGGTAGGCGACATACCCACCGTCCGCGAGCGCGTACAGGGCAACGATGCCGCGGCTGCGCGCGCAGGCCGCGATCTGCGCGACGCTTCCGCCCTCGTGGACGACGAGGCTGAAGCCGGGGCCGCTATCCCCGCGCAGGCACTCCGGCGCGGGCTCGGCGTCATCCGCCCCGGCCCCGGCGATCCACACGCGGTAGACCGCCGTCCGCGCTCCGTCCTCCGACGTGACGGTCACGGTCACCGGCGCGCCCGCCCGGACCGCGACCTGGTGGCCGTTAGCGGGGTCGCCGTCGGCATCGGCGGGCGCGATCACGACGGTGGCGCTGGCCTGCGCGGGCACGGCCTCGACCGTCGCCTGTGTCAGGCTCTCGTCCGCCACGCCCGCGTACTCGCTCCGGCCGGGCGAGAAGGCCCCGAAGGAGACGCCGTCCAGTGTGAGCGAGGTGAGGCCCTCGGCGACGGCCTCCGGCTCGCCGCCTCGCACCACGACCGGCGTGCCCGCGGGAAGGCCCTCCGGGAAGAGCTCGTGGAAGGGGCCGTTTACGACATCCGGTGCGCCGAGGATGTAGGACACCCACTCCCCGCCGGCGAGGACGTAGAGCGCAGCCACGCCGCGTTCCCCGGCGCAGGCGGCGAGCTCGTCGAAGCCGCCCCCGCCCGCGAGCACGAGGCTGAAGCCTCCGGCCACGACGGGGCCGCGCAGGCACTCCGCCTCATCGAGTCGTGCGTGGGGTGTGGGCTCCTCCGGGCCGGCGAGCGCCACGCGGTAGACGCGCGTGCGGCTGCTGTCGGGCGAGGTCACGGTGACCGTGATCTCCCTGGTCCCGGCGAGCGTGACCTGGTAGCCCTCGCTGCTGTCGCCGTCGGCGTCGGGGGGCGCGATGACGACGGTGGCCCTGGCCTGCGCGGGCACGGCCTCGACCGTGGTCTCCTCGACGCCCGTCTCTGCGCCGCCCTCGTACTCCGTGCGCAGGGGCGAGAACTCGCCGAACCTGACGCCTGCCAGCACGAGCGAGGCCAGCCGCGCATCGATGGCGTCGGGCATGTTGTAGGTGTAGACGCGGCCGTCGTTGGCGTCGGCGACGTACATGACCGCGCCGTCGGACCAGATACCGCGCGGGCTGTTGTTACTCGCCTTCGAGAGCTCCGTGAACTCCTCGTCGCGCACGCGCTGCAGCTGCTCGACCTCCGCGGCGGGGCCATTCGCGTCCGGCGCGGGCAGGCGGTAGGCGAAGAGCTGCTTGGCGCCGTGGTCCGAGACCCAGACCGTGACGCCGTCCGACCAGAGCCCGCGCGGGTCGCCGTTGGCGGGGTCGAGGCCGAAGACGTCGAGCAGGTCGCCGCTCACCGGATCGTAGGCGTAGAGAGAAGGATTGCGGTTGAGCACGAAGATCGTCTTGCCGTCGGTCCAGACGCCGCGCGGGTCTCGGTTGCCTGGAGCGAGCACGATGTCGCGTTCGGGCAGGCGCTCGCCGGTGGCTGCGTCGTAGGCGAAAAGCCGGTCGCGCCCGCTGTCGGCGACCCAGAGCACGTTTCCAGCGCTGGCCACGCCGCGGGGCGCGCGGTTGCGCTCGTCGAGCTCGAACTCGCGGCTCTCGACCCGCGCGCCGGTCGCGATGTCGTAGGCGTAGACGGCGTCGTCGGCGCCCGAGCCGTTCTCGAGCAGCAGGACGGCGTCGCCGTCGCCCCAGAGGCCGGTGGGGTTGTCGTGGCCGGACGCGAGTTGCTCGATGTCGTCCTTCACCGTCCACTCAAAGTCGGCTTTGCTCGGCGTAGGACCGGAGGATCCGCCGCCGCCGCCACCGCCGCCGGGGCTTCCGCCGCCAACCGGCCCGACGGCGACCGGTGGGGGGGTGTCGCTATTGACGAGATTGACGGACACGGAACCGATCCAGCTGTCGTCGAGGTAGGCGTCGATCGCGATGCTCTCGTCGTCCTCGTCAAAGGCGTCGTAGAGCGTGCGGAAGGTCGTCCGCACTTCCCGCGCGCCGCGGCGCAGGGTGAGGAAACAGGATGAACCGGTGCATCCGCCGGGCAGCAGATAGTCTTGCCCGGCCGCTGCGGAGCCGCCGAGCGTCAACTCGATGGTCTGGTCGTCGGGGAACGTCACGCCGCCGGTGTTCACCGTCAGCGTGAGCGGCCGCCCCTCGATCAGCTCCTCGGCGGATGGGGTAACGGTCCAGCTGCGCGTGTCGTTCTCGTCGACGGCGACGGTCGCCTGGTTCGTCGGGGTGGTCAGGTAGGCGGGGGGATTCGACGAGCTGCCCCGCAGGTACGCCGTCACCTGCCCGCCCTCGGCCCTCACCACCGTGTCGTCGCGTGTTGGGACGCTCAGGCTCGCGGTGGCGCTGCCCGCGGCGAACGTGACGCTGGAAGGCGCGGAGGCGAGGCTCGCGCCGGTGGCGACCGCCCGGACGGAGACCGTGAGCGTGGAGGTGGTCGAGCCGGTGCGCTCCAGGGTAAAGGTCGCGGCTTCCCCCTCGCTGACGCTGCTGCCGGCCGTGATGGTAACCTCGGGCACGTTCGCGACGTCGCTCGGCGGGATCGTGACCGTGCGGCTGCCGAGGGACGCGTTCGTGAGGACCACCGTGGCGCGAATGGTGACGCTCTCCTTGACGGGCTCGGCAGTGCTGTCGTCCGTCGCCCGGATCGTGAAGCTCGTCGAGGATTGCCCGGCGGGGAAGGTCACGGAGTAGGGCGCGGAAATCGCCGAGCCGCTCGCATCCTCCAGGGTGAAGTCGGTCCCGGCGGTCGCGCTGCCGCCGACCGTGAGGTCGATCGCCGCATCTGCGGCGAAGGTGACGTCATTGGTGATCTTGAACGTGAAGCTGGCGCTTCCTCCTTCGGCCACCTCGCCATCGACCCGGCTGAAGGTGATGGTGGGGTTGGTGGCGTTGGTGAGCGCGACCGTCGTCGAGGAGGTCGATCCGGCGTCGATGGCGCCGGGCAGCGTCCCGAAGCCGAGCACGATGGTCTCGGCTGCTTCGACCAGCTTGTCCGTCGCGGCCTGGATGCGGAACGTCTTGCTGGTCTCGCCGCGCCAGAACGTCACGCCCTGCACGGTCGTGAAGTCCGGCGAGAAGTCGGCCTGCGAGGCGCTGGACGCGGTCGCGTCGAGCACGATGGGGATGGTCACGCCGGCGGCGGACTGATGCGCCCCAGTCAGCCGCACCACCACGGCCACCGAGCTGCCCTCCCTGACGCTATACGCGGCCCGCTCGAAGGAAACCAGCGGCGCCGGACTGACTACGACCCTGAGGGTCTGCTTCAGGGTCGTGCCGTCCGCGGCGCAGATGCCGCCATCGGCGCAGGCCTTGTTGGCGAGCAGGTTGAGCGTGACCGCGCCCTTGCCAGCGGGGTCGAGCGTGAACAGGTAGGCGTTGGCGGGCTCGCCGTTCGCGACCAGGGCGCTGACGGCGGTGACCGTGCCGCCCGAAACGCTGAGCGAAGGCGACGTGGTTGCGAAATCGGCGACTGGGCGGTTGAAGGTCACCACTACCTGGGGCGTGTCGTCGTCGCCCCGGTGGAAGATGGAGGTCCGATCGTTGACAGGCGCGGCGGCGCTGAGCGCGACCGGCTGGGGGGCGAGGGCGTAGGCGGGCATGGGCGTGGCGCGGATGTTGGCCTGCACCGACGTGTCGGCCGGATTGGGAATGTCGAAAGCCAGCTTGCGCGTCCCGGTCTTCGGGTCTACCTGCGTGATCGCCTTCTCGACATTGCCGTAACCCGCCCTTTCCTCCGCCCGCTCGCGCGCCCAGCTGATGAGCCAGTCGCCGTTGTCTAGCACGACCAGGTGTCCACCGCGAGTCCCCTGCAGCGTCTTCGAGTCGTTCTGATCCTTCGCCCAGAGGAACACCGCCTCGCCGTTCGCGAGGTCGAGCGCGTACTCCACGGCACGCGCATACACGCCCGACTCGCGCGTGCTCTCCCTGGTCACGGGATCGACCACGCAGTGTTCGCCGTTGTCGAAGAGCGTGAGCCGGTTGCCGGGATGCAGTTCCGCGCCGTGTTGACCGCAGAATTCTCCTTCCGGGTCGCCGATGATCGTGAGCGGCTCCGGCCCGAGCCGGCGGCTTTCCCACTGTCCCGGCTCGAGGTTGGTGCGGCCCAGATGCCACTGGGTATTGCCGTTGCGGGCGTTGATGCCCAGCACCTTCGAGCAGCCGCGGAACGAGGCGGTGATCGTGCCCTCGAAGTAGTGAACCATGTTGACGTGGGCGTAGCGGTCGGCCCAGTGCTGGGTGCAGTCCTCGTAGGGCAGCTTGCCCCACGACTTCCAGGAGAAGACGGAGCTGCGCGAGGGGCTGACGATCTGGATGCCCGAGTCCTGGTGCCAGCCAAGCGTTCCCGACAGCCAGTCGTGCAGGTGCGGGAAGTTGCTCAGGTCATACCCATAGGCGGACAGGTCGCGCCGGACCCGATCCTCATACGACATGAGCAGGTAATTCCCGTTGGGCAGCACGCGGAAGTCATGGACGCCGGTGTTCGTCAGCGGCGAGACATGCGACACGGTTGCGATCCGCTGGAAGTCCTCGTCCAGGACGAAGTGAGTGGCGTCGATGGCGTTGGGTAATCGGCCTGCTTCTCGGTTCCCGTAGCTGTAGCGATAATCGCCGTTCGCCCCGACGCGAGCGAAGCGGAACCAGAATCGCGGGTCGCCGGCGAATACGCCCACGGCCCGCCGGAAGCGGGGCACGCCGTGATGATCGACGATCACCACGTAGTCCCGCATCCCCCACGAGATCAGCTCTTCCATCGCTCCGCCGCTCACCTCCTCGGCCACGCTCATGTTGGCGAGGAAGTCGTGCACGCAGTGCACGACGTAGTCCGTAAATCCGCCGTCGGCGCCGCTCGCCCGCACGACGACGTCGCTGTCCTGCGTCACGGCGACGTCGACGGCGGTGCCGCTGGTGGTCTGGACGCCGTCCACCGCGAGGCGGACGCCGGTCGCCGCCGTGGGCGTGACGGTCATGGTGTCCGTGTCTCCGCAGCTGACCTTGTAGTGCAGCACGTCCGCCTCGAAGCCCGGCGTCAGGGAGAGCGTGGAGTCCGTGGTCGTCGCCGACAGGCCGGTGAGGGCGCTCGCGACCACGACGTGGTGCGCCGTCGCCTCGGCGCTCTTGTTCGCGCCATGTCCGTCGGTGTACGTCGCCGTGACGCGCAGGTACTGGCCTGAGTCACCTGCGACCGGCGTGTAGCTGGCGCTCGTCGCCCCCGATATGGTCGACCAGCTGTTGCGTCCGTTGGAGCGCTGCCAGGCCCAGGTGGTCGTGCCGCTGACGGTGTCGGGGTCGCTCAGTGTGGCGGTGAGCGCCGTGCCGACCTTCGGCCGCACGGGGGCGAGGCTGATCGCGCCCGGCTCGTCGACATCGGTGAGGGCCACGGTCACGGCCAGCGTGGCGTCCACCCCGCCGACCGCCGCCGTCAGGGTGATCGAGTAAGACCCGTCCGCCCCGCTGTCGTCGGGCGACTCGTAGTCGGGCTGCTTGGGTCGGGGCGGGGTGTTCGTCGTGTCCGAGGTGTCGATCAGCCGCAGCGCCCCCTTCGGCGTGGAGATGTCGAAGTGGCTCGCGTCCGTGCCCGAGATCGCCCACGTGACCTCGTCCACCTCCTCGTCCGCCCCCGTCACGGTGAACGTCCCCACGCGCGTGGCGGAGTTCTCGGCGTACGAGAGCGGGGCCGTCCCCGAGATCACCGGGGTGCCTGTCGTCGCCGCCCGCGTCGCCGACCAGGCGCCGTCGCCGCTCGCGTTCACGGCGCGCACCTGGAAGTCGTAGCCGGTCGACGGCGTCAACCCGGTCTGCCGGTAGGACAGCGCGCCCCCGCCCGTGACCCAGATGTCGTCGACCGGCGTCCACGAGTTGGAGCTGCTCTCCTTGTACTGCAAGTCGTAGGCGGTGATGGCCTCGCCGCCCGTGCTCGAGGGCGCGGTCCACACGACCGTCACCGAGGTCAACGTCGGCGTCCCCGAGGCGATAGCGGGGGCGCCCGCCACCGCGTCCGCGCCGACATCCGATCGCGCGCGGATCGGCGCCGCCCGCTGCCAGTCCACGCGGTGGTTCGGGTTGTGGTCCAGCCCCGCGTGGGCCAGCGCCGCGCCCGCCTGTGACGAGCCCGAGGTGATCGTGCCGCCATTGAGCTCCAGGCTGTCCGCGAGCACGGCGATGCCGCGGCTGGAGTAGTTCGGCTCGATCACCGTGTGGATGAACGTGAGGCTGACCGTGCCGGAGCCGTCCTCGTAGGCGGCCCACTTCTTGCCCCAGTCCGCGGGGTCCATGTCGATCGCCAGGCGCGGCTCGCCGGTCACGTCCACGGCCTCGCTGAACGTCAGCGTCACGCGGATGGTCTCGCCGGGTCCGTAGGTGTGCTCGCGCTGGGGCGCCGAGGTCACTGCTACGCCGGTCACCGAGGGCCCGTCCTGGCTCGCCGCCGTCCCGTGCCCGAGCACGAGGGCGAGCAGGACGGCGAGCAGCGCCCCGGCGAGGAGTCTCGCCGGCCACCAGGGGAGGAGGTCACTCCCGGCCCACATGCTCAAAGTGGAACGACCAGAACAAATATTCGGGGGGGGGGGGGGGGTAAGCGGGCCGTTCGCCGGGGACGGCGGACGCGGCCACGCGCACGGCGGCGCTGGCGAGCGGCCGTGCTTGTGCTGCATCCACGGCGATGTCCGGCGGGACGTCCTGCGGAAGCGCCGCTAGCTGCAGGACGACCGACGCGGCCCGATCACGCATGGCTCGCTCACGGCTACTCCGGCCAACCGGGTGGGTACGGTCCGATCGGGACGATCAGCCGCTGACCCCGTGACCGGTGGTACGCGTTCCAGCTCGCCTGGCGGCAGGCGTCCGCATAGGTGCCGTAGGAGGCCGAGCGGCGCCACTGACCGTTGATGCGCTGCTCCCGGTAGCAGTGGCCGTCGGCGGCGCGCACCGCGCGGTTGTCATCGTCGGCGTAGTACGCGGCCTCCTCACCCTCCGCGAGCGGCTGACGCAGCGATATGCGCAGGGCGCTCCAACCCTCGATTGATCGGGTGATGCCCTGCTCCTGGACCTCGCGGACAACCGTGGCAACCTCCTTCGTAGCGCTCACGACGGGTGTGACCACGCGATCACCGTCGTAGACGAACTGGATGCGGCCGGGGTTGTTCCAATCGAACACCCAGCCGGGCTTCGGCTCCTCGCACGGGATGTCGGACACCGAGCCGGGGCGGCCCCCCGGGAGGGACCAGGTCCCGCTCCCCGGGTCGCATTGCACTCCCGAGGCTCCGGCGCGGTCCCCCGATGCGAACGCGAACGTGGCCAGCACGGTGCCCGCCACCAGCAGCCCAGTGAACGTTCCACGCATGAGAAGCCTCCCTCGTTCGTTCCCGCTCGTGCTAGTTCCTGGTGAGACTCACCGTGAAGCTGTCGGACTGGTTGCCGAGGAGGTCCTGAAGCGTGCCCACGTTCGTGAATAGGTAGTTCAGGTGAGTCGCGTTGGACGGGATCTCGGAGAACGTCAGCGTGAGTTCCGATCCGCTGATCGAGACAGCGGTCGCCGTCTCCAGCAGCCAGAACACCACCCCGACTTGCCGTCCAAGCGTGAACCTTGAAGGGCCCGGCACGAAATCTGGGTTGAGCGGCTCATCGAAGGTGACGACCACGGTGGTCTGACCGCTGGTGTTGACGGCGCTGACGGCGACCGGAGCGGTCGTGTCGGGCGGGCCGGGACGCACGACCGATGCGTACCACGGACTCCAGCCGTTGGCGTTGCGGGCACGGAGCTCCACCTCGTAGGGCAGGTCCGCAGTCAGACCGGTGATCTCGTGCCGCCTGGGGTTGAAACAGCCAAACCGATCGCTGCTGCACATGAGGGTCGTGGGACGCGGAACGAGCGTGCCGCTCTGGGTCCAGGCCGATGTTCCCTGCGCCCGGTGGCGCACCTCGTACGCGATCGGGATCGAGCCCCGGTCAAGCAGCGCCCATTCGACGGTCAGCGTGCGGTTGCCGGGAGTCACCGTGATCGGCGCGGGCAGGGCCGTCTGCGTGTTGGATGCGGCAACCGTGACGGTCACGACTTCGGAGGTGAAGCTGTGGCGGGAGACCACCTGATTTGGGGTCACCGGGTTGTTGTCGTGGTCCTCGCTGTTGTCGATACGAGAGCGGACGCGTACCTGGTACGTTCCGTCCTGCAGACCGGTGATGGTGCGGAAGCGCTCGGTCGGCTTCGAATCGTCGGTCCAGGTGGTCGACCAGGCGGGCCAGCTGCCATCCGTGTTCTGCTTGCGCTGTTGGATCTGGTAGCCGGCGATCGCTCCGGGAGCGTTAGGTGAGGGACCGACACTCGAATAGATGACGATCCTGCCCTCGTGGGTCGCAGCGTTGTTATCGGATGCGGCCGCGCCGCCGGACGCGCGGACGACCTGGGGCGGGGGCCCGCCGACCTCAGGGCCTTCGATCGGAGTTGTGCTCACGGACTCGCCGCCGGGGATGGTGGCGGTGGCCTGGACTCCAAAGATGTTGCCGGACGCGGCCAGGCTGACGAGGGTCCGTGGCGGGCAGTTGATTGAATGCGCACCACTACCGCTGCTATTCAGACGACATACAGCGCTCGTGCGATTCTTGTTGCTCTCAGTTCTCATGAAGGTGCGATCGAGATCGGCATTGCTCTTCGGGGTATCCATGTCGAACCAGATCTGGAGCGGCTCGGAGAACACCCTGACGGCCGGCGCCCAGACCGTCCAGGCGTTGGTCGCGGTTGAAGCATCCTGGCTGCTCACGTGGGTGCGGGCGGCGACGCGCGCGGTGTAGTAGGCGCCGTTGGTCAACCCCGTGGTGACGTCGTGGCGGGTGTCGCTCGCGCCCCTGGTCGCGCTCTGCTTATCGCTAGTGCAGCCAGTCGGGACATTGGGAAGCGGGCAACGCCTCCACTGCACCCGGAAGCCGGACAGCGTCCTTCCGGCCGGCGCGGTAAAGGCGTCCCAGCGGATGCTCATTTCGCCATCGTTGTTGACGACGATGTGCAGCCCCGTCGGGCTGTTCGCGTCCGCGGTCTCCGAGGGATCCTGGGCGGTGATGGTGACGCGCTGGGCGGCGGTTTCGTACCTGTTGTCGGACGCGTCGTAGGCGGAGATGCGGAACTCGTGGGGGACGTTGGGATCGATGCCGTAGAAGATGAACTGCGGCAGGCTGGGATCGCTTGGGCTGCCGATCAGCGACCAAGACAACGAGCGGTACCGCAGCCAGTCCTCGTGACCGGCGCGCCTGAGTTCGAGGTCGAACGTCTCACGGGCTGCGCAGCCGGTGCCGTTGATGCTGGTGATTCGGCCGCCGACGCCGTTGCGGGCGTAGGGCTTGACGGCGAGCGTGATGCAGGCATCCGGCACGTGAGTCGAGTAAGCCGTCACCAGATCGTCCGAGGTTGCATCATCGTCTGAGGACTCATCGGCGTACGTGATGCGGACAGAGAAGAGGTGGTCTCCTGGTTCGAGTCCGCGGATCGTGTGGGCGCGCGCCTCCGGGTCGCCGACGAGGGCTTCGAGGCTGTTGCCGTGCGTGTCGAAGGCGGACACGACGAAGCCGGTGACCTCGCAGTCATCCGCCAGATCGTCGGGCACGGACCAGGCAACGACGGCGCCGCGCCCGATGGTGAGCGCCGTGACCGACGACGGCGCATCCAGCGGGCAACCCGAGTCCGGCTCCCAGTCGATAAGAAAGTCGCCCTGGACCGAGGCTGAGAGACCGTCGGGGTCGGTGGCGGTCAGGGTGACGGTGATCAGCGGCCGTTCCGGCAGCGCGGGCACGATGGCGTCCCAATCGTCGTCGGCGTCGGCCTCGAAGAAGACGCGCATGGTGGCTTCGCGCGGACGGGGGCTCTTCGCGGCCAGTTCGTCGCTCCGGCCGTGCGCCCCGATCACGAGTTGTTCCACCAGTTGGCCGCGGCCCGCGGAAATGGCAACGGTATAGCTGAGGTTGTCGCCGTCCGGGTCGGAGAAGAGGCCGGCGAAGGACTTGCTGACCAGAACGCCCCGCGGGGCGTTGTTGCGGCCCACGAAGGAGTCGTAGTTCCGGGTCCCGCTGTTGAGCACGGGGGCGCGGTTCGGTTCGCCCGGGCTGAGGCGCCAGTTGACCTTGTGATTGGCGTCGTGATCGAGTCCCGGATGAGCGCGCGCGGCGTCGGTCTGCGAGTGGGCCGACTGAATCGAACCGCCGCCGAGGTCCAGGGTATTGGCGAGCACGGCGATGCCTCGGCTGGAGTAGTTCGGCTCGACCACGGTGTGGGTGAAGGTCAGGCTGGTCGTGCCGCTACCACTGTCGTAGCCGGCCAGTTTGCGGCCCCACTCGGCGGGATCCATGTCGATGGCCAGTTGCGGCGTGCCCGTCACCGCGACCGCTTCGCTGAACGTCACGGTGATCTGGATCGTCTCGCCCAGGGCGTACGTGTGATCGTCGCCGGCGTTGGAGGTGATGGCCAGGTCGGTGATGGTCGGCGCGCTCCGCGAGAGCCGCCAGTTGACCTTGTGGGCGGCGTCGTGGTCGAGTCCGGCGTGGCCGAGCGCGGCGTCGGTCTGGGAGGATGCTGACTTGATCGCGCCGCCATTGAGTTTCAGCGTGTTGGCGAGTACGGCGATGCCTCGGCTGGAGTAGTTGGGTTCGATGACGGTGTGCGCGAAGACGAGGCTGGTCGTGCCGCTGCCGCGTTCGTACCCGGCCCATTTCGTGCCCCAGTCGGCGGGGTCCATGTCGATCGCCAGTTGCGGGGCGCCGGTCACGTCGACGGCTTCACTGAAGGTGAGGGTGACGCGGATGGTCTCGCCGAAGGCGTAGGTCTGGTCGTTGCCGGCGTTGGAGGTGACGGCGACAGCGGTCACCGTCGGCGCGCCCGTCTGCGCGTGCGCGAGGCCGGCACCCGGGACTAGCAAGGCTGCGGCGATCAGCGCAGCCAGTAGCCCGATCCGCCAAGCGCGCACTAGCAAAGCGGATCGAACTGGCGCGGATCGACTGGCGTTACTGATTCCGGGAACATGCCGACGCGTCATCGAGGCCATCGCAATTTTTCGAGGGTCAACCCAAGCCTTGGCCGATCCCCTCTTCCCGCAGCCCGCCACCGTTGTTCAGCCAACTCGGCAAGCCTTGCACATGGCCTATGCAAACGGCATTCGGTGTACGCTCGATTAGTATGTGAACCCCATGTGTTTCGAGAGACTTACGAAGAGTCGAGAGCCGAGAGCGCTTCAGATCGAGTGCGATCATCATCTATCGTGGTCACGAGTCACACAGGAAGTGTGCGGTCGCCATGCCGTTGTCGTACTCGGGCCGCGATTCGCGGGGTTGTGAATCGAAGCCGGCTGGCCACGCCGGGAGGTAGCGGGGAACGATTGGCGACGTCGGCCGAGAATCTGGAGAGCCGCGGCCGGGCAAGACAGAAGGAGGGACGTGTGGACGGTCAGGACGAAAGAAAGCAACGGATCGCTGAACTGGAGGCGCGGCTCTCGCGGTTGGGCGAGGCCAGCTTGCGGATCTCGGAGAGCCTGGATGTCGACACGGTGTTGCAAGAGGTGGTCGACAGCGCGCGGGCGCTGACGGGCTCCCGCTACGGTGCGATTACGGTGCGACGCGAGGCCGGACCTGTGTCGGACCTGATCGTGTCCGGCGTGTCCGGCGAAGAACGTCGGGCGCTCTTGCAGATGACCGAGGCCCCCGCATTCTTTGAGTATCTCAGCGGGCTGACGGAGCCGCTACGGATAGCCGACATCGACGGTCACATGAGCGCAGCGGGAATGCCCAGCTTCCGGCCTCCGCTGCCGGCGACCTCTCTGCTGGTGGCGCCGATCCGCCACCAGGGCGTCGGAGTCGGGACCGTCTACTTGGCCCATGACCAGGAAGGCAGGGGATTTACCCGGGAGGACGAGGAGACACTGGTCATGTTCGCCTCCCAGGCAGCGTCGGCGATCACCAACGCCCGACGCTATCGGGCGGAGCAGCAGGCCCGCGCCGATCTTGAGACGCTGATGTATACCTCGCCGGTCGGGGTCATCCTGTTCGACGCGCAAAGCGGTACTCCGATCTCGTTCAACCGTGAAGCCCGTCGCATCGTTGATCGCTTGCGCGAGCCGGATCAGACGCCCGAGGAGCTGTTGCAGCTGATCTCCTATCGCCGCGGTGACGGGCACCAGTTGAGCGTGGCCGAGTTCCCATTGACACGTTCCCTAGCCACCGGCGAGACGGTCCGGGGGGAAGAGATCGTGTTGCAGGCGCCGGACGGGCGTCAGGTCAGCACGATCATCAACGCCACGCCGATCCACGCTGACGACGGTGCTGTGCAGTCGGTCGTCGTGACCATGCAGGACCTTGCCTCGCTTAAGCAGTTCGAACAGATGAGGGCGGACTTCCTGGCCATGGTCAGCCACGAGCTCCGCGCGCCGCTCAGCTCGATTAAGGGCTCCGCGGCCACACTGGTCCAGTCGGGCACGGCTTTGGACCCCGCCGCCACCACCCAGTTCCACCGGATCATCGAGCAGCAAGCCGACTACATGCAGGATCTGATCACCGATCTGCTCGACGTAGCCCGGATCGAGGCTGGCACGCTGGCCATTTCGCCGCAGCCCGTCAGCGTCGAGGAACTGGTTGAGGACGCCCGCAGCACCTTTCTCACAGCGCACGCGGGCAGCGACATTCGAGTCGAGTTGCCGTCTGATCTGCAGTCGGTGATGGCCGACCGGCGCCGCATTGTCCAGGTCCTGCTCAACCTCCTGTCGAATGCCGTCCGCCACTCGCCCGACGATTCGGCCGTCCGGGTGTCCGCCTCGCCCTCCGGTGTCGAGGTCGAGATCCGAGTGACGGACAAGGGTGAGGGAATGACCGCGGAACAGCTGCCTAGGCTGTTCAACAAGTTCTCGCGTTCGCCTGGCCAAGCCGGCCGTGAAACGGCCGAGTCGGGCCTCGGGTTGGCCATCTGCAAGGGCATCGTCGAGGCACACGGGGGACGCATCCGGGCGGAGAGCGACGGTCCGGGACAGGGCGCGCAGTTCAGCTTTACCCTGCCCGCGACCGAGACGCCAGGCGCGGCGGAATCGAGCGTTTCGCCGGAGGCCGGGGCCGCCGCGGAACGACGTCCTAGCAGGCGCACGAGAATCCTGGCGGTGGATGACGATCCGCAGACCCTGCTGCACGTCCGCGATTCGCTCACCCGGGCGGGCTACGAACCAATACTGACCGGCGACCCGGACGCCGTCGACCGCCTGATTGCCGAGCACCGTCCGCATCTCGTCTTGCTCGATCTGATGCTCCCCGAGGTCGATGGGATCGAGCTGATGGAACTCGTGCCCGGGCTACGCGAACTTCCTGTGATCTTCATCTCGGCCTACGGCGGTGATCGCCGCGTCGCTCGCGCGTTGGAGAACGGAGCCGACGACTACATCGTCAAGCCGTTCTCGCCGACCGAGCTGGTCGCTCGGATTCAGACGGTTCTGCGTCGCTGGACCATGAGCGTGGGCGCCGAGCCCGATGGGCCCTTCGCTCTGGACCAACTCACCATCGATTACGCTAAACGCCGGGCCTCGATCGGCGGACAGGAGCTCCAACTTACGGAGCTGGAGTACCGGACGCTGGTCGAGTTGGCGATGCACGCAGGCCAGGCGCGCAGCCACGCCGAGTTGCTGCGCGCAGTCTGGGGGCCGGGGAATAGCGGTCGCGCCGGCGCTGTGCGCACAATCGTTAAGCAACTGCGCCGCAAGCTGGGCGACGACGCCAACAATCCGACCTACATCATCAACGAGCCGCGTTACGGCTACAGGATGCCGGAGGCTCAGCCGACGGATGAGGCGCCGTAGCGGCTCTGGCTGGCTTCAGCACCGACCATCATAGCCACAGGCAAGCCGAAGGCCGACTGTTCACGCTGTGGTGGGGCGGGTAGGTGGAACATGCAGCATCGCTGACTTCAGGACATGACAGAGGCGAGCCGTAGAGTCTCGTTCGCCGCCCGAAGCCTGCGCTCTAGAAGTTGCGCACGTACCTAGCCGTGCCCGCGTCGAGACCGTAACCCGCGGCGTCCCAGAAGCCCGTGGCCCATGGATGGTCCCTCTCGACGAGGGCGGTGATTCGTCTTGCGCCCATCTCGGAGAGGCGACCCTCCATGTCAGACACCAACCTGCGAGCTATCCCCTGCCTGTGGTGCTCCGGATGGACGGCCAGCCGGTAGATGTTGCCCCGCCAGCCATCGAAGCCTCCGATGACGGTTCCGACAATGCGACCCTCCTCTTCGGCTACCAGCAGCACGGAAGTGCTCCCACTTGCCGCCTGCAGGACGTCGCCGAGGGAGTCTGTCGTGCCAACCGTTCCGTAGGCCTCCCGCCACAGGGCCAGGACCGCTGCCAACTCCTCGTCGCGAACCTCCCTCAGAACAGTCACAAAGACTCTCCCTCCAGCAACAGCCTCGCCTTCAGCAAGGCGCAGACGGACGCCGCGTGGGTAATCTCTCCCTGCGTTGCCCGCCGGAACACCTCGTCGCGGGGAAGGGCCTGTGCGGCAATCTCGTGAACGTCGTCGCCACCACGTGCCACCGCCTTGAGGTCGCGAGCGAGGAAGACATGAGCTTGTGAGTCGACGATCGCAGTCGCCCCCGTGTGCAGCTCTCCAAGGGAGTCCCACCGCCCGGCAGCGACTCCCACTTCCTCAGCCAGCTCCCGCTGGGCAGCATCGAGAGGGCTCTCGCCGTCTTCTATTCCGCCACCGACGAGCTCCAGCGACACTCGACCGATCGCGGGCCGGTATTGCCAGACGCACCACACCATGTCCGTCGGCTCATCGAGCGCGAGAACGGTGACACCGGGCTTCACGGTCACAATGCCGTAGGCGCGCCTGGACGCTCCCGGCCAGAGGAGCACATCCTCGCGCAAATCCAGCCAGGGGTTGGAGAAGACGGGACGGGAACTCTGGAGTTGAGGGATAGGGGCGGTGGGGACTGGCCCGCTACCGCGATTCGATGCCATGTGGGTCTTCTCCTCGAGCTACTGTCGGGCAGGCCGAGCACTTCGAGTACTAGAGCCTGCATCGTGGGACTCCCGTTCGTCGACGAGCGCCAGAAGCTGACTCTTGCGGGCGGGCGTTGTGAACGCAGCTGTGATCCCGTTGCGACTGAGATTCAGGAGAGCCGGGCGATCGCAGCCCAGGGACTTGGCAAGCTCGTATTCACGGTCTATCTCCGTGGACATTCGCACAGGATTGTCGCTACCCATCGCGACCGCCACGCCAGCCGCTAGGAAGTCCCTAAGGGGGTGGACATCGAGACCTTCTACCGCTCCCAGAAGGAGGTTAGAGGTCAAGCAACACTCAACAGTGACTCCTGCCTCAGCAATTCGCTCCATGAGGTCGGCATGGTGAATCGCATGGACCGCATGTCCTAGACGACTGAGACCGGGTAGTCGGAGCGCTGGTTCCAGGTGTACGTCGGAGAACTCTCCAGCATGGCAGGTGATCCCGAGTCCAGCCTGCGCGAGGCGCCCAGACCAGCGATGCGCGGCACTCCAGTCCAACTCCTGCTCATAGGGGACCGGGAGAAAGTCGACTCCCGCCAGCCCATCAACGGCAGCTCGGAGACACGCCTCGAAGACTCCCTCTGCATTGGGATGGTCAGGCCAGTGGGCCACTACCAGCGGCTCCGCATAGAAATCCGCCTGTTGCCCTTGGACGCGAGATTCGGCCTCACGAAAGAGTGCTACCAGGTCCGGGTGCTCGAGCAAGGTCCCTCCGCCGAAGCGGACCTCCACGTAAGTCGCGCCCGCGTAGGCGGCGCTTCGTAGATTCTGCTCGACCGTTTCGATAAAGCCGTCGGGCTGAGCGTAGATCTCGTCGCCCCGCCGTGAGTCGAAGCTGCTCAGTGAGGCGAGTCCCCGGGCCGCCCCAAGCCTCTCAAGCCGTCGTAATCCCGCAGGCGCCGTAGCGACATCCCTGGCCCAGCTCAACCAGTCGCGAGGGGTTCTCTCTTCTCGTTTCGCGAGGGCGATGTCGAGTCGAGCGTAGGCTTCCGCGTGTCGGTGCAGATCGACGCAGGGCACAGCGTCAGTGGGACCGTCCATGCCGACAGCATAGGCGACCGATCACGGGCGGGTTGGCGACCACCGATGCCAGCGAGGCTGCCGCAATTCAGTGGGAAGAGCGCCGAGGAGACCCCCTCGCATCTGAAAACGCCCCCGTGGTTGAAGGAGAACACAGAGGAGAGACCCACCAGACTGGACAAAATCGCGAACCTTCACTCTGGCGCTTCAACTTCAGCTCT
>JAPPAK010000008.1 GCA_026705605.1 Chloroflexota bacterium
ACTCCTTAAGAGGCCTGAACTCCGCTGTGGCGGCCGGCATTGACTGCGTCATCGTCCACAACGACTTCACGAAGACACAGGACTTTTCGCAGGCCAGCTATCGAATCGATACCCTTCGTGAATTGAAGGACATCATCCTCAATGAAGCCTGAACGAGCGTTTGGCGGCGTGTGCCATACTCCTTCGAGTCACAGCCTGGCGGCCCTCCTCGTGTCGGGGATCCGTTGCCCCGGCGCGAAGTCGCCGTTGGTGGCGCGAGGTATGCGATGACCCTCAGCATCGACGACGTCGACCTCTTCTCTCCCGAGACGCAGGAAGACTGGTACCCCTCCTACCACGCCATCCTCGATCAGGCCCCCGTCTACCCCATCCCCGGCCGCAACATGTTCCTCGTCTCGAAGTTCGAGGACATCGCCTGGATCGTGCGCAACCCCGATCGCTTCCCCCACAACCCCACCGGCAGCCACGGCCTCCTCATGAGCGACGAGGCCAAGGCCTACCACGAGGAGCACGGCTACCCCCGCATCCAGCCCCTCAGCACCAACCCGCCCGAGCACCGCCGCTACCGCGAGCTCGTCGACCCCTTCTTCTCTCCCGCCGGCGCCACCCGCCAGCAGGAGATGATTACCGTCACCATCGAGGAGCTCGTCGACGAGGTTGTGGCGAAGGGCACCGTTGAGTTCGTCGAGGACTTCGCCGTTCCCCTCCCGGTCCGCGTGATCACGCTCATGCTCGGCTTTCCGCTCGAGGACATCCCCCAACTCCGCGTCTGGTCGAACGCCTGGGTTATGCCCTTCCAGATGGGGCTCACCCATGAGGAGCAGATGTACCTCGCCGAGAAGGGCGTCGAGTTCCAGAAGTACATCGAGGGCTTCATCGACGAGCGTCGCGCCAACCCCGGCGAGGACGTGCTCTCCCACCTCGCCGCGCGCGCCCGGTATGGCGGCGAGCGCCCGCTCAGCAACGAAGAGATCATCGGCATCATCAGCCACCTCTACATCGGCGGGAACGAGACGACGACCTTCGCCCTCACCTCGGCGCTCTGGCTCCTGACGCAGGACCCGTCACTCTGGCCACGCCTCAAGGAAGACCGGTCGCGAGTACGCTTCTTCGTCGAGGAGGTGCTGCGTCTGGAATCCCCCACGCAGGGCCTCTTCCGGGTCACCGTCCAGGACGAGGAGCTGCGGGGCGTGAAGATTCCCGCCGGCTCCGTCCTCCATCTCCGCTTCGCCGCCGCCAACCGCGACGCCGACGAGTTCCCCGAACCCGACGACTTCAGCCTTGAACGACCAAACGCCGCCAAGCACGTCGCTTTCTCGCAGGGTGAGCACATGTGCCCCGGCGCGGGCCTCTCCCGCCTCGAGCAGAACATCACCTGGGAAACGATGCTCGACCGCGTCGAGCGCTTCGACCTGGTGCCCGGCGCCAACGACTTCACCCACCTGCCCGGCTTCGTCCTGCGCGGCCTCAAGGAGCTCCACGTCACCCTGACGCCCGTGGGGTAGGGACGCCCTTACAGGTGCTCGACCAGCCAGCGGTGCACGGCGGCGCACCTGAGAAGGTGTCGCGCGCACCACGGGGCCAAGTCCGAGTCATCTTCCGGGAACGGCTCCATCCAGCGAACCTGGAGCCATTTGCAGCGGAGCAGGTCCGCGCGTGGGTGCTCGGCTGGATACGGTTTCGGGACGCGCTTGTACTCGATGCCCGCGACCTCGGCGCCCGTCTCCGTCACCAGCTCAGCGACTGCGGAGGCGAGCGCAGCGCCAGTCGCCTCGGAATCCACAAGCTCCCGCCAGCGGTCCAGCGACGGCAGCATGACCCCTGTGGCGAAGCCCACCTCGTCCGCGGCAAGCCGCACGAACAGGGTGGGCGCGGTCTTCTTGCCCTCACCCTCCCACCAGCGAAACAGCAGGTGGTCCTTGTAGGGAGTCTTGTCGGCGGAGAAGCGGATGTCGCGGTTGATGGGTGAGATGGAGCCGTTGACGCGGGGCACACCCACGATCGCCGGCGACAGCTCGTTCCGGAGGTCCGTCGCGACCGCCTCGACCAGTGCCTTCGCGGGTTCCGCGATGAGCGACTGGTAGGACGGCCGGTTCGCATCGAACCAGGCCTTGTCGTGGGTGGGAAGCTCTCGCAGGAAGTCCCGCGCCTCCGCCGGGAAGGAGACGGGCGCCGTCATGCCGGCCCGTCGTCGACGAATGCGCGCCCTTCGTCGAGGAGCGCCTGCCACAGGTCGGCGTCGCGACCCGGCACGTGGACCCACTCCCGGAACCGCCTCCCGGCCGGGGCGAATGGCAGGCCCGTCCCCGCTTCGACCAACTCCTCCACCCTGCCCGCGGGGATCTTCACGATCAGGTCGCCCGAGCGGTGCTCGGCCATTGCGAGGAAGCCCCCGCTGCTCGTACGCAGGCACGGGAACCCCATGATCGTGCCTTCCTCTACCTCGCCCGCAGCAAGAAGCGGTTCCGCCAGCTCCTGGAAGAGCGCGCCGTCGAAGCCCGGGCCGGTACGGATTGGGCTCATTGGCCCTGCAGGGCGCGGCGCACCCTGTTCATGGCTACAGCCGGCTGGGGCGGGCCATCCCTCCCGAACCTGGGGATGGCGTCACGCCAGCCCAGCCGCATGTCCCAGGCGGCCAGTGGCGCCAGCAGGATCGCCGGCAGGATGATGATCGCCTCCACCCCGACTGCGTAGGAGAGCGCCGCCGCCTGGGTCTCGCCCAGCGCCACCAGCGCCTCCTTCGCGAGGAACGCGAGGCCGACGCTCGCCTGCGCCAGGGGAATGCCCGCGCCGATGTTCGCCGCCGCCACCACGAAGACGTGCACGAGGAAGTTGAGGCTGATGCCGAGCGAGGCCGCCACGGCCCAGTAGAGGAGGGCCTCGCTCATCCAGATCGCAGCCGTGAGGACCAGCACGTTCGTCGTCTGGCGGGGGCTCTGCACGGATCGCAGGCCACGCAGGAACGGCTCGATGCGAGGATGCGCGAGCAGCCCCCGCCAGCCGATCGCCGAGGGAGGCTCCCCCCGCTCCCGCGTCAGGAACCACGCCAGCGCGATCCCCGCCGGCGTGCCGAACAACATGAACGCCCCGAGCCCGGTGAAGCTGTCGCCGATCGTGAGCGTCGCGATCGCGACCGCCATGAGAAGGGCGAACACGAAACCGTCCATGATCCGTTCCAGCGCTTCCGCCCCCAGCAGCTCCAGCCGCCCAATCCCGAACTTTCTGGCCGTCACCTGGATCATGAGCACGTAGCCCAGTCCGAACGGCAGGGCCATGTTCGCCGCCTGCCCAAGGATCACGCGCGGGAAGGCCCGCCGGGTCGTCACCGACTTGAGGTGCTCGACCAGGATCCTCCAGCGAATGGCGCGCAGCCAGTAACGCGTGAAGAACACCAGGGCGATGGGGACGAGGAGGCGCAGGTCCGCCTTTTGCAGCGTCCTCGCGACATCACCGAGGTGCACGTCGCGAAGCAGCAGCCAGACGAGAAAGAGGCTGACGGCAATGCCGACTGCGAGCCTTAGCGGCTTGCCCAGTCGCCCAAGCGACACGCGCTCCCTCCACCGTTGCGGGCAGTCACAACATTCCCGCGGCAGGCGGGCCTATTCTGAACGTTCGAGTGAGGCCTGTGTAGGGTGCTACTGTCCGGGAGAGGCCGGGTCCGGCAGCTCCTCGATCTGGTCGAGCACCGCCTCCTCGGGGTCGCCCTCGCCCCGCCCCTCCCCGCTCGCGCTCACGCCAAGCGCCTCCGCGAAGCGCCGGTACGACTCCAGCGAGTCGCCGTACTTGCGGTGCCCCGCCGTGTGCCAGGCGCTCGCAAGCAGCAGCGTGTCGCGCCGCGACGAGGTGGAGTGGCCGTAGTCCTCGGCCAGGCAGAGCCCTATCTCCTGGTTGTGCGGGTCGTTCCCGTGTTTTACGGCGGCGGTCGTCAGCGTCTGCACCAGTGGCGAGCGCCCGAACCCTGCATCGAGGTAGGCCTGCGTCCAGGCCACGCTCTCCTCTTTGTTCAGCGCCATGAGCGCATCGTCCAGGCGCGAGAGGAGCTGGTCACCAGAGAGCGACTCGGATTCCTTTGGCGGCGCGATCAGGGGCCGTCCGTGGCCCTTCAGGTTCGCGATCCAGCGCGCCGCCTGGTTCACGAACGAGCCCGCCACGAACAGCAGTTTCGTCCGGTGCGGGTGCTCGAAGGTGTCGTAGAACCAGCGCACGGTGTTCGTGTATTCGTAGGCGTGCTGCGGCATCGAGAACTCGTCCGGCACGACCGTCTCCAGGAGCACGTTCGCCGCCGCCACCTGGATCGTGTCGATGATCTGGCGCGGACCCCGCCCCGCGAGCAGCAGCGCGACCAGGTGCTCGATGTAGTCCGGCTCGGGCATCGTCGTGAGCGCCCGGATCAGCCCCTCCGCCTCCGGCTCGGAGAGGGGCGCCTCGTTCGCGAACAGCTCGGCGTCGCGGTTTGCGCCCGGGGTCGGGTCGATCGAGGAGCCGGGAAGCTCCTCGCGCAGCCGGTACAGCTCGACCTGGCAGGCCATCTCGTACTCGGAGTGCCAGCGCGGTCCCACGGCAACGTCGAGGACGCCTGCGTACAGGATGTGGTGGGCGTTCTCCCAGCCGATCGCCTGCCCCAGCTCGATCGTGGCGCGGGCCCGGTAAGCCTTGTGGCCGGTGGTGTACGAGCGGTTGTAGAGCAGCCGCCCCTGCACGTCGATGAGCCCCGCGAAGACGAGTTGGGCGAGCAACTCCTTGCGCCGCTCCGTCTCCTCGAACAGCCCCAGGAACACGCGGTAGGCGCGGATCACCTCGCCACGCTCCACCAGCGTGAGCCATTCGTTCAGCCGCTCCTCGAACGTGCCCTCGATGTGCAGCGGCTCCTGGTCCTCCCAGTGCCGCTCCGGCGGCGGCGGCTCGACTCCCGGCACCGGCTTGTAGGTGCGCCGGCCGTAGTGCCCCGGCATCCGCCCGATGAGCTGGTTCCACGGGTCGAGCCCCGTTGGCACGTACCAGAGCGTCTGCGCGATGGGCAGGTGCTTCAGCTCGGGCGGGAGGTAGCGGGGAAGGGTCAGGCTCGTGCGTGAACTGAGCATGCAGTGGTCGTTGTTCACGAAGCGCATCACGCCGCCGTCGACGCGCTGGTGGTACGGCACGTTGGTGTAGGGGCCGTGGGTGCGGACGGTCTCGCTCAGGATCTCGACCGGGTCACGGTCGGCCGCCAGCAGATCCAGCAGCGTCTGCCGCGTCGCCTGCTGATCGCGCCCGAGGATGCTCTCGCCAAGCTGGGCGAAGAGCCGGTCGGCTTCCCTGTCGCGTGTCGCCGTGGCCGTCATCGCGAGCCTCCCGTCGTGCTCCCTGCGGCTGGCTCGATTATAGGCGCGGTTGCTAGCCCGCCGCCGAGGCTTCCGGCTCGCCCTCGTAGCGACCGTCGCGCGCGAGCCCGTTCAGCCTCGCCCGCTCGAAGAAGGCCGCCTGAGCCGCGGGTTCGTTCTCGACCTTGCCGCCCCATGCCGCCAGCGCCGGAGCCTGCAGGCCCCGGCCGTAGGAGAAGCTCAGCGCCCAGGGCTTCTCGCCGGAGGCGGCGTTGATCGCGTGCAGGTTCTCCGTCGACTCGACCGCCGACTGGCCGCCGGAGAGGAAGTTGATCGTCGGCACCGCCGCCGGCACCGCCCGCCGGAAGACCGTCAGCGTCGCGTCCGCGACCTCCTCGGGGGAGGCTTTGCGGTCGCTCTCGCCGCCGGGCAGGACCATGTTCGGTTTCAGCACGATCCCCTCGAGCAGGACGCCGTGCCGGTCCAGCGCCGCAAAGACCGCGTGCAGCACGGCCTCGGTCACCTCGGCGCAGCGCTCAATCGTATGGCCGCCGTCCATCAGCACTTCCGGCTCGACGATCGGCACCACGTCCGCCTCCTGGCAGATGCGCGCGTAGCGAGCCAGCACCTCGGCGTTGGCGGAGATGGCCAGGGCGCTCGGCAGGTCGTCGGTGATGTTGTAGACCTCGCGCCACTTGGCGAAGCGCGCGCCCTGCTCTTTGTACCCCTCGAGCCGTCCCGCGAGGCCGTCGAGCCCCTCCGTGACGAGGTCGCCCGGGGCGCCTGGCAGAGGAACCGTGCCCTTGTCGACCTTGATGCCGGGCACCACGCCGGCGTTCGCCGCGACCTGCGGCAGGGGCGTGCCATCGCCATCCGCTTGGCCCAGCGTCTCCTCGAACAGGATCACGCCGCAGATGTACTCGCCGACGCCCGGTGTGGTCAGGAGCAGCGACCGGTAGGCGCGCCGGTTCTCCTCCGTCGACTCAACGCCGATCGAGTCGAAGCGGCGCTTGATCGTGCGTGTGCTCTCGTCGGCGGCGAGGATGCCCCTGCTTGGTGCGACCAGGTCCGCCACGGTCTGCCGAAGTACGCCTTCGTCCATGTCTTCCCCCTGCCCTCGGTGGCTGCGATGGGCGCAATCTTACGCCCGTCTTCGGGAGCCGCTATGGGGGGTTCAGAGGGGTGCTGATGAAGGGGCCGGGGGTTGCTCAGGCAGCCGTCGTGCGCCGGCCGCGCAGCCAGTTCAGGAACGCCTGCACGCGCGGATTCGGGCCCTTGTCGGCGCTCCCCGAATCCTCCAGCTCCGCGAAACCGCTGCCGCATTTCTGGCAGTAGCCGTACACGTTGAGGTTCTCGTATCCGCACGACGGACAGATCTTCATGGCGTCAGTCTAGCCTGCCCGTTCGCCTCTGGCACGGTCCCCGGATTGTTCGCACGGATCGCGCCTAGCAAACTGGAGGGACTACCGCCGGGAGTGCCTACGTGAGCCTTGACCCCATCCGCGACATCATGCCCCTCGTCATCGAGTCCGATGGACGCCGCGAGCGCGCCTACGACATCTACTCCCTCCTCCTCAAGGAGCGCATCGTCTTCCTCGGCACGCCCATCGACGCCATGGTCGCGAACATCATCATCGCCCAGCTCCTCTACCTCGATCGCGAGGACGACGAGAAGGACGTGACCCTCTACGTGAACAGCCCCGGCGGCAGCGTCACCGCGGGCCTCGCCATCTACGACACGATGCAGCTCATCCGCCCCGATGTCGCCACCGTCTGCATCGGCCTCGCGGCCAGCATGGGCACGGTGCTCCTCACCGGCGGCGCCAAGGGCAAGCGCACCGCCCTCCCCAACGCCACCGTCCACCTCCACCAGGTGATGGGCGGCGCCGAGGGCCAGGCTTCCGATATCGAAATCCAGGCCCGGGAGACGCTGCGCCTCCAGGCCATCCTCCGCAACATCATCCACGAGCAGACCGGTCAGCCGATGGAACGCATCGAGCGCGACACCGACCGCGACTTCTGGCTCGACGCCGAGGCGGCCAAGGAATACGGCCTCATCGACGAGGTGCTCGAGGGCCCCGTCGCCGGGGCCAACGGCGCGACTTCGGACACGGCCGGCGGCGGCAGCTAGGCCGAAGCCTCAGGCTCGATTCGCGTGATCCCGCCCATGTAGGGCTGGAGCACGTCCGGGACGGCCACTGAGCCGTCCTCCTGCTGGTAGTTCTCGATGACGGCGATGAGCGCCCGTCCGGGGGCCAGGCCCGACCCATTCAGCATGTGCGGGAAGCGTGGCCGTGCGCCCGCCTCGGGCCGGTAGCGCACCCGCGCCCGGCGCGCCTGGAAGTCAAACGTATTCGAGACGGAGCTCACCTCCATCCACTCCTCCTGCCCCGGGGCCCACATGTCGATGTCGAAGCCCTTCGACGCCTTGAAGTCGAGGTCGCCGCTACAGAGTTCGAGGACACGGTAGGGAATCCCCAGCTCTTCCGGGATGGAACGCGCCCGGGAGACGAGCAGGTCGAGTTCGGCGCCGCTCTGCTCGGGCTCGCAGAAGGAGAACATCTCGACCTTCTCGAACTGGTGCACGCGCTTGAGGCCGCGCGTCTCGCGCCCGGCGCTCATCTTCTCGCGACGGAAACAGGGTGTGTGCGAGACGAACCGGAGCGGCAGCACCCCCGGATCGAGGATCTCGTCGCGGTAGAGGTTTGCGAAGGGAGCCTCCGCCGTGGGGATGAAGAGGTAGTCCTCCTCGGTGTCCTGGTACAGGTTCTCCCGGAACTTCGGCAGGTGGCCCGAGGCCAGGAACGATTCCTCCGTGAGCATGTAGGGCAGGTAGTGCTCCTCGAAGCCGGCGGCTACGTGCCAGTCGATCATCCACTGGGTCAGCGCGCGATGGAGGCGCGCCGTCGCCCCGCGCAGGACGAAGAAGCGCGTACCTGACATCTTCACGCCGCGTGCGAAGTCAATCCCGTCGAGCGCTTCCCCCACCTCCCAGTGCGGCTGCGGCTCGAAGTCGAACTCGCGGAACACCCCCACCGTGTCGACAACCACGTTCTCGCTCTCGTCGGCCCCGTGCGGCGCCGTTGGATCGAGGATGTTGGGAACCTCGTAGAGCGCGTCCTGCAGCGACGCTTCCGTCTCCCGGAGCTGCTGCTCAAGACCGTCCAGCCTGTCCCCCAGCGCCCGCGCCGCTTCGATTCGCTGGGTGCGCTCCTCCGCGTCCTTCGTGGCGCCAATCGCCTTGCTTGCCGTGTTGCGTTCGGCGCGCAGCCCCTCGACCTCCCCGATCAGCGTGCGCCGCTGCTCGTCCAGGGTCAGGATCGCGTCGATGGGTGCGTCGGCGCCGCGTGCCGCGATGTCGCTCTTGACCCGGTCGAGGTTCTCGCGGATGAATTGGGCGCTCAACATCGCCGTTCTGCCTCCGCCGCCGCATCCAGCGCCCGCACTCCCAGCAGTCGAACGTCTTCCGCCACGGGCACGAGCCTACCATCGGGCGCGGGGAGCGAAAACGCGTCCGCCAGCGTTGCCCGGTCGACCCAGCGGCAGGCGCCGTGCGGGATCGGCGCCTCGTAGTCGACCGTCCCGGTCGCACGCGTGAAATAGACATGGTCGATGTGCTGGTGGAAGGGCTGGTCGTCCCGCACGATGTCCTCGATCAGGATGACCGCCGGCGGCGGCAGCACCTCGGGTTCGCTGACCGTCAGCAGGTCCCTGGACGGAATCACCTCGACTTCCAGCCCCGACTCCTCCCGCGCTTCGCGCAGCGCTGCCTGCACCGGGTCCTCGTTCGCCTCGCTGTGTCCTCCGGGGGCCAGCCACATGCCCAGCCTGGGGTGCCAGAGCAGGAGCGTTCGCTCCCCCGCAACCACGTAGGCGGTGCTCGTGTGGTGGCGCTCGAGTGGCTCCGTCACTCCTCGTCCTGCCCCGTGAGGCTGCGGTGCTGCGGGAAGAGGATCACCTCGCGGATGCTCGTCTGGCCCGTGAGCAGCATCACCAGCCGGTCGATCCCGAACCCGAGGCCGCCCGCCGGCGGCATCCCGTGCTCAAGCGCCAGCAGAAAGTCCTCGTCCGCCAGCTCCACTTCGTCGTCCCCTGCAATCCGTAACGCCTGTTGCGCCTCGAACCGCTCTCGCTGGTCGACCGGATCGTTCAGTTCGGAGTAGGCGTTCGCGAACTCGAAGCCGCCGGCGAACGCCTCGAAGCGCTCGACCACGCCCTCCACGCCGGCCTTCCGCTTCGCAAGCGGTGAGAGCTCGATAGGGTAGTCCAGCAGGAACGTCGGCTGGATCAGGTGCGGCTCGACGAGGGTGCTAGCGGCGATGTCGATCAGCTTGCCCCGGCTCGCCTCGGAGGGTGCATCGAATCCCCGCCTTCGCAGCTCCTCCCGAAGTGCCTCCGTGTCGCCGAACTCGTCGAGGTCGAGGTCGCCGTACTCGCGCAGCGCTTCGTGGTAGCCGATTCGTCGCCAGGGCGGACTGAAGTCGATCTCGTGCCCGCCGAAGGACACTGTCGTCGTCCCCAGCACCTCCCGCGCTACGCCGCTGATCAGCTCCTCGAGCAGGGTCGCGATCGTGCCGTAGTCGCCGTACGCCTCGTACAGCTCCAGCATTGTGAACTCGGGGTTGTGCCGCTGGCTGAACCCCTCGTTCCGGAAGATGCGCCCGATCTCGTAGACGCGCTCGTAGCCGCCCACGAGCAGCCGCTTCAGGTGCAGCTCCAGGCTGATGCGCAGCGCGCGCGCTTCGCCGAGGGCCTGCGAGTGCGTCTCGAACGGCCGCGCCGCCGCGCCCCCCGCCTCCTCCTGCAGCACCGGGGTCTCCACCTCGAGAAAGCCGCGTTCGTCGAGGTGGCGGCGAACCGCCGCCACGATCCGGCTCCGTACCCGAAACGTATCCCGTACTTCCTCGTTCGCAAGCAAATCGAGGTATCGCTGGCGCTGGCGGATCTCGACATCGGTCAGGCCGTGGAACTTCTCCGGCGGCGCCCGCAGCGCCTTCGTGATCACCTGCCACGAGGTCGCCCCCACCGTCGCTTCCCCCGTCCGCGTGCGCATGGGCGAACCCTGCACGGCGACGAAATCACCGAGGTCGAGCAGCTTCAGCCGCTCGTACGCCTCGTCCCCGACCGCGTTCTTGCGAATCAGGACCTGCAGCCGGCCGCTTCCGTCGACAATGTCGAGGAAGCTCGCACGGCCCATTCCACGCTGCGCAACGACCCGCCCGACGATCGCCACCGGGTCGAGATCAGGTTCTTCCCCGCTTTCGACGCCTTCCAGGAGCGCGTCGACCTCGGCGTTCGTGTGCGTCCGCTCGATGCGAGGGGGGTAGGGGTCGAGGCCCGCGGTGCGAAGCTGCTCCGCGCGCTCAACGCGCTGGACGCGAAGGCTCTCCGCCCCCGTTCCCGCGGGGGCGGCGTCCGGTTCCTGCGTCCCCTGTTCCTCGCCCATGCTCGTCTCAGTCCTCTTCATACAGCAAAGAGGGCCACCGGTTGGCGGCCCTCTCCGGATGTACCCGTGGCGCCGCCTCGCTAGTCGATTTCGAGCACCTTCAGCTTGATGACGCCGCTCGGCACCGTGATCTCGACTTCGTCGCCCTTGGCTCGCCCGAGCAGGGCCGCGCCGATGGGCGACTCGTTCGAGATGCGGCCTTCGGCGGCGTTCGCTTCCGGCGGACCGACGATCTGATAGTGCAGGGTCTTGCGGCCCTGCCGCACCTTCACGCCGCTCCCCACCACCACGCGCGAGGCGTGATGCGCGCCCTCCTCGTCGATAATGACCGCCCGTCGCAGGAGGTCCTCCAGGTTGAGGATCTTCCCTTCGAGCAGGCTCTGCTCCTGTTTCGCGTTGTCGTACTCGGCGTCGTTCTGGCTCGTGCCCAGCTCGCGGGCCTTGTGGATGTGGTCCGCGACGGTCTTGCGATCGGCCTTCAGGCCCTCAAGCTCCTCGTGGAGCCTTGCCACGCCTTCCTCGGTCATCGGCACTGGATCTTGCGACATGATTTTGCTGCCTTCACGAACGCGAGCCGCCTCCGGGGAGGCCGCTCGCGGAATACCAAGTATACCGCACCGACGCCCGCCCCTTCCCCGCTCTGGATGTTGGGCGCTGGTAGGCGATAATCGCTCCTGATGCTTCCGCTGCTTGCCTTCACGCTCGAACGTTGGGGTTGTGCTCGCCCGGCGTTTCCCGTGGGTGGGGCGCGGTGATCCGGCCCGGACCCCGCCGCGGCTACGCCGGGGGAGCGGTGCAGCGCTCGGCCTTCTCCGACGGTCGCCGCCCGTCGCCCGTGCGCTTCGTGGTTCTCGCGGTCATCGCGATCGCCGTCATCGCCGTCGGCGTGCTCATCTGGTTCTTCTTCGGTCGCTCGCCCGGAGAGTGCACCGATGCCTACTGCGAGGCCACCGCATCCGAAATCGACATCCCCGCCGACTTCGACCTGCACAGCAGGCTCTTCGAGCGGAACCCGAATGCGGAGCCCCTCCCGGACGGCTTCGACCTGCAGATCACGATTCCCCTGGAAGTCCCGACGATGGATGGGCGCGGTCTGAGCTTCTACGGCTACAACGCCGAGAGCCAGATATGGGAGCCCGTCGCCAGCGCCGCTCTCGATGAGACGGGCGAGCGGGCCACCGGCATCTTTGCCGATCCCCCCCGCTTCCTCGCGGTGTTCCGGCGGCTGAACGAGGGACGCCAGGTGGTTGCCTACCTGGCGCCGGGCGAAACCCTTCATCCCACCGCCGCCCTCCTCGCGACCGTCGTCCACACGCTCGACTTTACCCCCGCGCCCGACGGCTCCCTCCGGGGCCAGCCGAGCGCCCGTCCGCCGACAACGGCCCTCCACTACCCCGTCATCTCCGCCTCCGCCGAGATCGACGGAACCGTCCCCAGCGTCGACAACATCCTGTCGACCGGCGCCGATCGCACGAACCACGTCCAGCAGATCCTCCAGCGGGTCGCCGCCCACCGCCTCTCCGGCATCGATATCGCCTACCTGGATCTGCGCGCCGACCATCGCACCTCCTTCACGCTTTTCATCTCCGAGCTGGCCGAAGGGCTGCACTCGCAGGGCAAGACGCTCACCCTCACCCTCCCCGCTCCGCTCAAGGCCATCGACCGCATCGACGAGGGCGCGTACGACTGGGCCGCGCTCGGCGAGTCGGCCGACCTCATCAAGATTGCGCCCGTCCGCGACCAGAGCACCTACCGCCTGCACATGCCCGAGGTGCTGGACCACATCACCTCCCTGGTCGATCCCGGCAAGGTGATCCTCACCATCACGCCCTACGCCTCGGAGAAGTCGGGAGACGGCATCCGCCCGCTCACCCTTGCCGAGGCGATGACGATCGCCAGCAAACTCGGCATCCGGAGCGAGAGCCTGGTGGCAGGCAGCGACGTCCAGATCGTCGGCGTCAATATCGACCGCGACGAGGGACTGAGCGGCCTCCGCTGGCAGGCGGAGACGGCGACCGTCGCCTTCACCTACAAGCTCAACGGCGGCCGCACTGTCTGGCTCGAGAACTCCTTCAGCGCGGGTTTCAAGCTCGAGTTCGTGAGCGTCTTCAACCTCGGCGGCCTCGCGGTGGAGGACTCGAGCGACAACGACTTCCTCGGCAACATCTGGATCGCCGTCGAACCCTTCGTGGCATCCGGACAGCCCGTGCTCCTGCAGCCCAGCCACTCCCACCTCCTCCCGCAGTGGGAGGTCACGGCCGGCAGCCTCGTGGGCGGTGATCGCGGCCTCGTCACCTGGCAGACCCCGCTGGAGGCCGGCTCCTACACCGTCACCCTCACCCTCAGCGATGGTGTCGAGCGTTTCGAGAGCCGCATCGTGCTGGCCCTTCCCCCGGCCGAGACCGAAGAGCCCGAGGAGGCTCCCTGAGTGCCCCAGACCCGCGTTCGCGTTACCGGCGGCGCCTTGCGCGGCTTCCAGCTGGCCGAGCCGGGTGGCGCCCGCCTGCGCCCCACCAGCGCCCGCGTGCGCGAGGCGATCTTCAACGTGCTCGCCACGCGCATCGAGGATGCCGCCGTGCTCGACCTCTTCGCCGGCACCGGGGCGCTCGGCATCGAAGCCCTCAGCCGGGGGGCCGGCCGCGCCGTCTTCATCGAGAACCACCGATCGTCCGCTCGCGCGATCGTCCAGAGCCTCGCCCGCGCCGAGATGGCCGAACGAGGGTCGGTCATTCGGGGCGCCCTGCCGGGCGCGCTCGATGCCGCCGACGGCCCCTTCGACCTCATCTTCCTCGACCCGCCCTACGACTCCGAGCAGGGGCTGCCCACGCTCAGCGCGGTCGGGACGCTCCTCGCCGGGGGCGGTCTGGTCGTCTATGAGCACCGGAGCCGATACAATCCTCCAGAACGCCCGCTCGGCCTGAATCTGTCCGATCGGCGGGTCTACGGCGATACCGCAGTGGCGTTCTTCGTGGCTTTGGAGGGTGAATGAGAACCGCGATATTCCCGGGTGCATTCGATCCCGTCACCAACGGGCACCTCGATCTCGTCAAGCGTATGACCGGCCTCTTCGATCAGGTGATCGTCGCCGTCATCCGCGGGCGCGAGAAGAGCACCATGTTCACCTGCGAGGAGCGCATCGAGCTCTTCCGCGAAGCCGTCAAGGAGCTTCCCAACGTCGAGGTTGAGATGCTCGAGGGACTCACCGTCGAGTTCGCCAAGAACCGGGGCGCCGTCGCGATCGTGCGCGGTATCCGCGGCGGCGGCGACTTCGAGTACGAGTTCGACATGGCCCTCATGAACCGCAAGATGGCGCCGTCGATCGAGTCCGTCTACCTGATGACGAACCACGAGTACATCTACGTGAGCGCCAGCCGCGTGCGCGAGGTCTCCCAGCTCGGCTACGACGTGGACGGCCTGGTTCCGGACCACGTGCGGGCCGCCATACGCGAGCGGGTCGGCCTCCAGGCCTGACCCGGGGGAGGCCCCCGTGGAACTCCTCGATCTCATCGCCCGTCTTGAGACCCTCGTCGTAGACGCGCGCCGCCTGCCCGTGGGTGGCAACCTCGTCGTCGAGCGCCGCGCCATCCTCGACCTCGTCGATCAGCTGCGCCTCGCCGTTCCCGATAACGTCCGCCAGGCCGCCCAGGTGCTCGAACAACGCGAGCAGCTCCTGCGCGACGCCAAGGAGCACGGACAGGCCGTGATCGAGGAAGCGGAGCGGCAGCGCGCGCACCTGGTGAGCGAGACCTCGGTGGTGCAGGAAGCGCAGCAGCGCAGCCAGGACATCATCATGGACGCCGAGGCGCGCGCCCGGCAGACCGTCGCCGATGCCGACGCCACCGCCGCCGCCCACCTGAGCGAGGCCGCTGAGGCCGCCGCCAGCCAGCTCCAGGACGCCGACCGCTATGCCGTCGGCGTCATCGAGCGGCTGCAGGCCGATATTCGTACCGTCCTCGAAGCCCTTGATCGCAGCAGCGAGAGCCTGCGCGAGTCGCGCTGACCACCTCTCGCTCCCGCCTGCTCCCTACGAAGCTCCGATCGCTTCGCCCACCGCCTCGTGCGTGATGCTCCCGTGCGAAGCCGCCCACCGCGCCCTCGCATCCCGCAGGATCAGCACCTGCGGCGACTCGTGCTTTACGCCCGTGCGCGTCTCGATCGAGCGGGTCAGTTCCCGTCCCTCGGACACATCGATGAGTGCGATCTCGCCCTCCACCAGCGACATCTCGTCGTAGGCGCGGCTCGAGATGGGGCACCAGTAGTCGTGCAGGAACAGCACGATGTCGCCCTCGCGGGAGCGCTCGAAAAGCGTGTCGAGCTCGGCCATCTCCGTCAGGTTCTGGAAGTCCTTCGCACCCACCAGCGCTCCTCCTCGCCCCATGCCGGGGCCGCGCCCTCACGATAGCAAACGCGCTGCCTGCCCGTACTCAGGAACGCCGCGCGATCGCGTACGTCACGCGCCCCGCCGCCGCCAGCTCCCCCGCCTCGTCCCGCACCTCCACCGCTACGAACACCGTCGTCCGGCCCGCCCGCAGCACCCGCCCCTCGGCTCGCGCCTCCCCGCGTACCGCCCGCAGGTACGAGACGTTCAGGTCCGTCGTCGCGTGACCGGTCCAGGTTTCGTCCTTCGGATCACGCAGCGTTGCCACCGCCGACCCCGAGGCCGCGTCGACGAGCGAGGCAATCGCGCCTCCGTGCATCACGTCTGGGCGACGCGTCGCGAGCTCCTCGCGCATCGCGAGTCGCAGCGTCACGTGCCCGCGTTCCGCGTCCACGAGCTCGATGCCCAGCAGCGACCAGTAGGGAATCTGATCGGCTGCCACCAGCTCTGCCATCGCTGCGTCCATGGGCCTCCCCCCGGCCCGTATACTGCCGCCCGCCAGCGACTCGGTCACGGAGGCAGGCATGGTCACCATCCCCACCGCCGCCGGCGCCATCGAGCACACCGACCTGGGCGCCACCCTCATGCACGAGCACGTGTTCATCCGCTCGCCGGGGGTCTACGAGGCCTGGCCCGAGCTCTGGGACCGCGATGCCGAGGTCGCCAACGCCGTCGAACGTTTCCGCGAGCTGAAGGCCGCCGGCATCGACTCGATCGTCGACCTGACCACCATCGATCTCGGCCGCGACGCCGCCATGGTGTCGGAGGTCGCCCGCCAGGTCGACCTCAACATCGTCATGTGCACCGGCGTCTGGCGGCAGCCCCCCAACCTCTTCAAGCAGATGACTAGCGACGCCATCGCCGACCTCTTCGTTCGCGATATCGAGCAGGGCATCGAGGGCAGCGACGTCCGCGCCGGCGTCATCAAGCTGGCCACCCAGCCCACCGTCGACGCGGAAAACGAGATCATGCTGCGGGCGGGCGCCCGCACGCATCGCCGCACCGGCGTCCCCATCAGCACCCATACCGACGTCTCCACCGAGTCGGGGCTCGCCCAGCAGGACGTGTTCGAGAGCGAGGGCGTCGACCTGACGCGCGTCGTCATCGGCCATTCCGGCGATAGCGACGACACCGGCTACCTGAGCCGCATCATGGATCGCGGCAGCGTCATCGGCATGGACCGCTTCGGCATCGACCGCAGCCTCAACACCGAGGGCCGTGTCGACACCATCGTCAAGCTCTGCGAGATGGGCTACGCCGAGGGCATGGTCCTCTCGCACGACACCAACTGCTTCATGGATACGATGCCGCGTGCCTCATCCCGGGAGTGGGCGCCGAACTGGCACTACCTCCACATCAGCAACGACGTGCTCCCGGCGCTGCGTGAGCGTGGCGTCAGCGAGGGGCAGATCAACGCGATGATGGTGGAGAACCCGCGGCGCGTCTTCTCCCGCCGCGACCCGTACTAGGGGGCCTGTGCCGGGGCGCTAGAAGTCCAGGTCGCCGCCCATGTCGAGCCCGTCCATGCCGGGCATGCCGCCCATACCGGGCATGCCGCCACCCATGTCGGGCATGCCGCCCATATCCGGCATCCCGGCCAGATCGCCGAGGTCGCCGAATTCGTCGCCGCCACCGCCCACGCCGATGATCGCCGCGCCGAAGACCCGCTGCGCCATCTTGTTGCACTCCGGGCAGCGTGCACCCTGGCCGGCCTTCTCGACTGGCCGCTTGCGCTCGAAAACGTGTCCGCACGAAAGGCAGTTGAATTCGTAGATGGGCATGGCGGAGGCCCCTTTCCGGAGGTACGACGCGAAGTGTCGCCCGATCGTAGCACTCCCGTCCGAGCGGTCGAGGCTGGTGCGGGTGCGCCCCCGACGCGCTACCATCGAGCCTCGCCGGGCCCCCGTAGCTCAGCGGATAGAGTGTCGGCCTCCGGAGCCGAAGGCAGAGGTTCGAGTCCTCTCGGGGGTACCACCACTTCACAAATGAAGTCCCCTTGGAGAGCCTGACTCAGCGCCCCCATCTCCGATGTCGCTTCGGCCCGGGCAATCTAGCGGCGTGCCGCTACGTGGGGCGCGGGCGGGTCCGGCGCGACCGCGGCGCGTGAGTCTTGCTGCGAGGCAGCGTCGCCCTCAGGCAGCGCTCGAGGCCCTCTCTGTAGAATCGCCAGAGATCTGGGTGGCAGGTACGCCATGCTGACTGAAGACGTTCGCCTGGCGACCAGCGATGGGGAGCTGTCGGCCTACCTGGCCACGCCGAGCCAGGCCGGTGGTCCCCGGCCAGGCGTCATCGTCTTGCATGAACTGTTCGGCCTGAACGATGACATCCGCCGGATCGCCCGGCGGTTTGCCGACCATGGCTACGTGGCGCTGGCCCCGGACCTGTACTCGGCCGGAGCCGGCCCCTGGCTGCTCTGCATCCGCCGCACGATGGCCGCGCTGCGCAGCGGCACCGGTCGCGCCTTCGACGACATCGAGGCCGCCCGCCAGTGGCTGGCGGCGCGGCCAGAGGTCGATGCGTCGCGGCTGGCGGTGGCCGGTTTCTGCATGGGCGGCGGGTTTGCCATCCTCTACGCCGCCCGCGCGCCGATCGGCGCGGTGGCGGACTTCTACGGCGCCGTCCCGCAGGAGCGCGAGGCGATCGAGGGGATCTGCCCGGTGGTCGGCGGCTACGGCGGCCAGGACCGGGTCTTCGGCGGCCAGGCCGAACGGTTGCGCGGCCATTTGCGGGAACTGGGCGTGGAGCACGAGATAACCACCTACCCCGATGCCGGCCACTCGTTCATGAACCGGCACGGCCGGTTGCAGTCGCTGCTGGTGCGGTTCTCGCCCATGGCGGCTGCCCATCACGAGCCCTCGGCCGAGGCGGCGTGGACCTCAATGTTGGGGTTCTTCGACCGCCACCTGTCACGGGGTTGGTCACCAGAGAAGCGGGTTTGAGCGGGCGTGCTCGTGTCAACGAGGGTTAGGCGGCGCGCGGCAGGGCAGTGTGGCGCAGCTCGCGGAGATCGAGGAGGGGCGTGACGGAGGGCTCGAGTGTCGACATTGCCGGCCTGGAGAAGCTGGGTGAGGGATACGAGGCGGAGATCTTCGCGTGGGAGGATGGTCAGGCCCTGCGGCTGTTCCGGGAGGGGTACGAGGCCAACGTCGAGCCGGAGCGGATCGCGATACCGGCAGCGCTGGCGGGAGGCATCCCGGCGCCGCGCCTGGGCGAGGCGCTGCGCCTCGGCGGCCGCGCGGGCACGCTCATGGAGCGCATCCACGGCGAGAACCTGCTTGACCTCGTGGGGCGCAAGCCGTGGCTGCTGGCGCGGGAGGCGTGGGAGACGGGCAAGATCCATGCCCGGCTGAACGCGCTTCCCGCCCCCTCAGGAATCGCGACTGTCCACGAGCGGGCGCGCGAATGGGTCGGGAACGTGGAGATTCCCCCGCACCTGGCGGCGCTCGCCAGGGAAACGCTGAAGGGGCTCGAAGGCGGAGACCGGTTCTGTCACGGAGACTTCCACGCCGGGAACGTCTTGCTGGAGCGGGGAGGGCGGCGGGTGGTGATCGACTGGGGGTCCTGCGCGACCGGGCCGGCCGAGGCGGACGTGGCGCGGACGGTGACCCTGGTGCGCCTGGGCGAGCCGCTCGACGCGACCCCGGCGATGCGGGTGATCACCCGGCTGTTCCGACCGATGGCCGCCTTCGCCTACTTGCGGGGGTACCAGCTGACGGGGCCGGTCAACACGAACCTGATGTGGCGCTGGGTGGTTGTACGAGCGATCGAGCACCTGGCCATCCTGCGGGCGATCCGCCCACCCGACGAGGAGACCCCGTCCCGAGTAGCAGCGGTCGAGCGACTGGTAGCGTTGGCGCAGAAGCGTGCAGGTGCGTAGTCAGGCGTCTGGCCCCCGGCTCTCCGCATCGGGGCTCGCCCGAGTGCGCGGCGCGAGCGTACGCCGCTCTCACAAGGGTTCTCCCTGCAATTAGGCTGGCGGTATGGCGCCCCAGCACCGTCCCGTCATGACCGCGCGTGCGCGCTGTCCTCGCCTTCGTCCGGAGGCTCGGGTTTCGCCATGCGGTAGCCGACGCGGGCCTCCGTGAAGATATAGGTGGGGCTGGCGGCATCGTCGCCGAGCTTGCGGCGGATGCTGTTGATGGCCGTGCGCATGGGCCGGACATCGTCCCCGGCCTGCAGACCCCACACCCGTCGAAGCAGCTGTTCATGGGTTACCACGCGGCCTGCGTTCGCCGAGAGCTCGACGAGCGTCCGGTGCTCCATCGGGGTCAGGGGAACCAGTTCACCGGCGAGGACCACCCGCCGTTCGTTGAAGTCGATGACGAGGTCGCCCATCACATACGGCTCCTCAGGCTCGGACACCACCCGCCTCCGCAGGGCCGCCTTGATCCGAGCGCCCAGCTCCGTCGCTGAGAAGGGTTTCACGACGTAGTCTTCGGCTCCCTCTTCGAAGGCTCGGGCGATGAGTTCGTCCTGTCCATAGGCCGAGATGAAGATGACGGGTACGTCCGCCATCGCCGTGATTTCAGCCATCAGCTCGATGCCGTCGGTCCCGGGGAGGCGCAGGTCGAGCAATGCCAGGTGGGGGCGTTCGTCCTTCATGAGGCCCAGCGCATCCTGGGGTTCGGTGGTCGCGATCGGCTCGTAGCCAGAATCGATGAGCGCGGCGCGGATGTAGCGAAGCGCCTCGGGGTCGTCGTCGACTGCGAGCACGCGCAACCGCTCCTCCTGCGGTTGCGCGGAGTGGGGGGATGGCTGGGTGGTCTGGGCCGGGGAGGGGGCCTCGACCCTTCCCACGGTGGGGATGGTGAAGGAGAAGCGGGCCCCCGTCCCTGGGCCGTCGCTCTCCGCCCAGATGCGTCCGCCGTGGGCTTCGACGATGCCCTTGCAGATGGCAAGGCCCAGGCCCGTCCGCGCGAAGTCGCGCTCCCTGTCCTCGGCCGTGATGCCCGAGAACTTTCGGAACAGGCTCGACATCTGGTCCGCCGGCACGCCGCTTCCCTCGTCGGCCACCGTGACCGTGACCTGAATCTCCCCCCGCTCAACGAACACCCTGATGGGAGAGGTCTCCTGTGAGTGTCTGGCCGCGTTGAACAGCAGGTTGTTCAACACCTGAACCATGCGCAGCCTGTCGGCCATGACGAGGGGCAGCTCCGGATCGAGGTCGATGAGCAGCGTGTGCTGGCCGCCACCGCTCTGGAAGGCCTGCCTGGCCTCACTGACCAGGGTTGCGAGATCTGTGGGTTCTGGCGTGACGCCGAGCGTACCGGTGTCGATACGCGCCACATCAAGGAGGTCGGCTATCAGCTCCCGCATCTGGTCGGTCTGGGAGTCGATGATCCGGTGGAACTGGAGAATCTCGGCCGGGTTCAGGGGGCTCGAGGGGTTCAGGAGGGTGGTGATGGAGCCCTTGACCGAGGTGAGGGGCGCGCGAAGCTCGTGGCTCACCATGGCGAGGAACTCGGCCCGGAGCCGCTCCAGCTCCCTCAGCGGCGTCATGTCCTGCACGGTGGCGACGTACCTCTCCAACTCTCCGCTCTCCGTATGGATGGGCGTGGCGTTGAGAAGGACGGTGAGCGTGCGGTCCTCGCCCGTCGTGAGGGTTATTTCCTCCCCTCGTACCGTCTCGCCCCCCCGCAGCGCCTCCGCCAGGGGGGACTCAGGCAGGAAAATCTCGCGCCCATCCGCTCGCTGCACGGTCAGGGCGGTGAGGAGCTCCGCCGGGGGCCGGCCCGGACTGAGGATGTCGACGAGCCTCTTCGCCTCCTGGTTGACCGACACGAGCGCCCCTGTGGTTGCGTCGACGACGATGACGCCGACCGGGGCGGTGTTGACGAGTGTTTCCAGGTCGCCCCGGGCGCGCTGCACATCCCGGTGCCGCCTGGCGTTGGCGACAACCGACGCTGCCTGCGAGGCGAACATGACCAGTGTCTCGGAATCCTCCTCGCTGAACCTCGCATCGGGTCGGTCATGCCCCAGCATGATGATTCCCACGGGCTCGGCGCGATGTCGCATGGGCGTGGCCAGGCCGGAGAAGACGGTCATGGGCAGCCGCACGTCGAGTCCGACCGAGGCCGCGTATTCGTCCCAGTCCTCCACACGGAGAGGCCCCGCGATCGTGCTGAAGTGATCGAAGATGCCCATCCCGCCCGGCAGCTCGACGAGCGTGCCGTGCTGCTCCTCCGTCGTCCCGGAGGTGAGGAGCGCATCCAGACCGCCGGCTTCACTCACCGCTGCGATCACGCCGTAGCGGGCGCCGGTGAGGCGCCGGGCGTTATCGATGGTTTCCTGCAGGACCACGTTGAAGTCGAGGCTCTCGTTGATGCGCACGCTGGCCTCGCTCAACCTCGAGAGGCGCTCCCGCAGAGCCTGCGTCTCGCGCGCTGGCGGCGTGTCGTCCTGGCTCATGAGTCCCGCGTGAATCGGCTGGTGGTTGGCATCGCCGCCGAATACTAACAGAAATCTTACGAATAAGAATCCATATTTCATATCACTCTCATATAAGACGCGGCCCGCTCACCTATCGTTTCACGCGTGTTGGGTCTTCTCTCTCCAGGGCCTCGGCGCGCCGTGGGTCCCTGGACGAAACGTCGCGCACCCTGGGCGCACTTTCCGTTTCTTGAGCGCCGGCGCGTCTGCCGTCTGATCGCTCCGGTCTCGGTCCTCCTCGTGCTGCTCGGGCTGCTGCTCACGGGCACGGACGGGGCCGGCGCCGATGCGACCTGCAGCGTGCCCCCGGTCAACCTGAACAGCGCCCTGAGCGAGGACGGCTCGGCCGTCGTGCTGACCTGGGAGGCCTCGCCCGATTGCACGCCCGACGAGTACGCCGTCTACCGCCGCGACATGGACGTCCAGGGCGCGCGCATGACCAAAATCGACAGCGTCGACGGCAGCGTCCTGACCTACACCGACAGCACCGTCACGGCTGGGCAGGACTACCGCTACCGCATCCGCTCGAACGACCAGGGCTCGCGTTCCGGCCGGACCGACATCACGATCCCCGAGGCCACCGTGTCCGAGCCGGAGCCTGAGCCGACACCCGAGCCGGCTTCGGAGCAGGCCAACGAGCCGCGCGTGGAGCCCCGAGCCGACGTAACGCTGATTTCGAACTTCGCCGCGAGCGGCACCTCGGTCCACCAGAACGCCGCCGGGTTTGCACAGCGATTCACCACAGGCTCAAGCCCGGCTGGTTACAAATTGAGCACGGTGGAAGTGAGGTTCAACACTGGAAATGAATTCAACCTGTCCGTATGCACCGTGGAAACAGACAACACGCCGACGGATGACTGCTGGAACTTCACGTCACCTAGCTCCTTCAGCAATGACTCAACCGTGTCCTTCACCGCGCCAGGGACTATCGATGCCCTTGACCCTGGCACGAGCTACTCAGTGGTGCTCGAGCCGAAAACGACGGGCCAGACCATCAATGTCCCGGTGACAAGCGAGAACACGGAGGACTCGGGAGGCGCTGACGGCTGGACCATCGCAGATGGCAGCCATGTTCTGTCGGGTGGATCCTGGCAGTCACAGAGCAACGTGATGCGCATCAAAGTCAAGGGCGCCAGGCTCAACACCGAACCAGAGTTTGACGACAGCATCATCACTACCCGCAACGTGAACGAAAACGTTACTGGGGGCACAGCGATAGGTGGTCCGATTTCAGCATCGGATGACGACGGCGATACGCTGGACTATCACCTGAACTCAGCAACGCTACGAGAGACGTTCACCGTCGATTCGGCCACCGGACAGATCAGGGTTAAATCCGGGGTAACGCTGAACCACGAGGTGGCCAGCAGCTACATGCTCCCCATACGGGTGCGGGACGGCTTTGACGCTGACAGGGACCCCGACACTGTCTACGACGACACCATCACCGTAACCGTCAACGTCGTAGACCTGGACGAACCTGCAACGGTGTCGTTTACGCCGTCGAGCGGGCCGTACGAGGCGGGCGATCAGATCACCGCGACGGTCGCCGATGAGGACGACAGCTTCAGCGTGGATACGTACCAGTGGTCCAGGGGCGCCACCCAGACCGGGTCATTTGCGGACATTGACGGGGCCACCAGCGCCACCTACACCATGGCCGAAGCCGACCTCAACAACTTCCTGCGCGTTACGGTTCAGTACGACGACACGCACGGTAACGACAAGACGATCAGCGCGACCACCGGCACCAAGGTGGTCCTGGGCAACGCCGAACCCGAGTTCTCCGCGGCCTCGACCACCCGAAACGTGGACGAGAACACGGCATCCAACATGAACGTTGGCGCGCCTGTCAGCACGACCGACAACGACGGCGACACCCTGGAGTATCGCTTGACCGGCACGGACGCAGGGTCGTTCAGCATCGAATCGGGCAGCGGCCAGATCAAGACCAGCGCGTCGCTGAACTTCGAGAGCAAGTCCAGCTACTCGGTGGTGGTTGAGGTGCGCGACAAGAAGGACAGCACCGGGGCAAGCGACACCGCCTGGGACGACACCATCGCCGTGACCATCAACATCAACAACCTCGACGAGCCGGGCACGGTGACGATCTCGGGCATCGAGTCGGGCGGCGAGGAGCTGACGGCTTCCCTGAGCGACATCGACGGGACGCCGACCAGCGTGAGCTGGCAGTGGGCGCTCGCGGCCTCGGCCTCAGGTCCCTTCGCCCCCATCAGCGGGGCCACCGCGAACAAGTACACGTCCGTGGCCGTGGACGTGAACCGATACCTGCGCGCCACGGCGTCCTACACGGACCCCCAGGGCTCGGGCAAGACCGCCAGCGCCGTGACGGGCCAGATCAGCGCCAGCAACGCCGAGCCGGAGTTCGACGAGACCTCGCCTGCAACGCGGGAGGTGCCGGAGAACAGCGGCGGTGGGGTGAATGTCGGCGATCCGGTGGAGGCCACGGACGACGACAACGACACGCTCACCTACTCGCTCAGCGGCACTGATGCGTCCTCCTTCACCATCGATGCCGGCACCGGACAGATCAAGACCAAGAACGGCATCACCTACAACTTTGAAAGTCGTTTCTTCTACTCCGTCACCGTGCATGTGCGGGACAGCAAGGACGCCGCCGGCAACCCCAACACATCCAACGACGACGACATCACGGTGAACATCAGCCTCACCAACGTCAACGAGCAACCGACGATCACGACCACCCAGACGATGGCGTCGGTGGCGGAGAACACGCCCGCCACCACCGACATCATCACCTTCCAGGCCTCCGACCCCGACGCCTCGACCACGTACAGCTGGTCCGTGGAGACAGCCGACGACGGCGACAAGTTCGACATCAGCTCCGGCGGCGTGCTCACCTTCAAGACCTCGCCCAACTTCGAGATGCCGACCGACAACGGCACGGACAACGTCTACGACGTGACGGTCAAGGTGACGGACAACGGCTCGCCCGCGATGAGCGACACGCACCAGTTCGCCGTCCACGTCACGAACGTCAACGAGGCGCCGGAGATCACGAGCACGGGGAACAGCCACACCGACCCCACCTTCCACGAGATCGAGTACGACGCCGATGCCCAGGGGCTGCCTGTCAGTCTCGTGGTCGCCACGTACACGGCGAGCGACGTCGACGCCGATGACACCGGGGCGAACTGGTCCTGGCGTCTGAGCGGCAATGACGCAGCCGACTTCACGATCACCAGGAACGCCGCCGGGGAAGGCGTGCTCTCCTTCAAGCAACGCCCCGACTTCGAAGATCCAGCCGACGCCGACACGTTGAACGACTACGACCTCACGGTGATCGTCAGGGACGACGGCAACCTGGAAGACACCCTGGGCGTCGAGGTCATGGTCGAAGACGTCAACGAGCGGCCGAGAATCGTCGGCGATACGTTGGTCGATCTGGACGAGATCGAGTTCGATCTGACCGACGCCGAAGTGGCCGCAGAGCGTCTGCTGGAGGTTCTGGACTACGACGCGACCGACGAGGAGAACGACACGATCGCCTGGTCGATCCACGCGGACCCGCCGGATAGCGCCTCGGTGGGTCACATGGAGATTGACGTGACGACCGGCCTCCTGTCGTTCAAGTCCGGCAGCCGGCCCAACTTCGAGGCGCCCGCCGACGGCAACTCCGACAACACGTACGCGATCAGAATACGGGCGACCGACGACGACCCGGACGCTCCTCGCTTCCGAGAGGTCGGCGTACTGGTCCGCATCCAGAACAAGAACGAGACGCCCGAGATCCCGGGCGGGGTCGCCGACGAGAGCTTTGCGGAGATCGAGTGGGACGACGACTCCCCGAACCTGGAGGTGATGACCTACATCCCCCGTGACGAGGAAACAAGCAGCCTGACCGACCTGTCCTGGTCATTGGCCGGCACGGACGCCGCCGACTTCCAGATCACCGAGGACTCCACAAGCGGCCACGGGACGCTCAGCTTCCGGAACGGGCCGAACTTTGAGGACCCGACCGACCGCGTGAACGCCACCGAGAGCCACGCCGCCGATGACAACCAGTACGAGGTCATCGTGAGGATCGGCGACGGCGTGAGCACGCGGGACTACCCGCTGACCGTGACGGTCACCAACGTGGACGAGAGGCCGCAGTTCACTGCCGTGTCTACCGGTCGGCACGCTGACGAGATCGAGTACGACTCAGGGATAACGGTGTCTGATCTCTCCACCATCCCCGCGACTGTGCCGAATCAGGCCTACTGGTACCGGGTCGAGGCCCGGGACGAGGAGGGGCAGGACATCATCTGGACCATCACCGGGCCTGACGCGGCTGACTTCGTGATCGCGGAGGACTCCGACTTTGTCCCGACGGCCGATGCCGACGAGAGCGCTATTGCCCGCTGGAATATCGTGCCGGACTTCGAGGACCCGATGGGCTCCTCAACCGATGTAGGAGCTAATGGGTACGTGTTCACCGTGAACGCGTCCGACGGCACCAATATCTCGACGCACGAGGTCTTCGTCCGCATCTTCGACGTAAACGAGCGGCCGGAGTTCACGGGGACGGTCGAGACGGCGATAGCGCTCGACGAACACGACGCCACCCTCGACGCGAGCTTCCAGGAGCCGCCATACGCGTTCCCGGCCATCGCCACGTACACCGGTCGCGACGAGGAGGGCGGGGTCACGTGGTCGCTGACCGGCACGGATGCGGGCGACTTCGAGATCGACAGCGGCGGCAACGTCATCTTCAAGGAGACGCCCAGCTTCGAGGACCCGAAGGACTCCGGCGGGGACAACGTCTACAACTTCACCGTCGTCGTCACCGACATCCTGAGCAAGACCAACCGGCGCACGGCCGAGCAGCCCGTCACCGTGACGGTGCGCGACATCGAAGAGACCGGCGTCATCCAGGTGAGCAACCTCGATCCGGTCGTGGGGGATAGGATCACCTTCACGTTGTCGGACCCGGACGGCGGCATTGACACGGGTCAGACTAGCCTCAGCTGGACCCTGAGGGCGCAGGAGTCCGGGGTGTGGCAACCCATCAGCCTGGGTGCTACCTCCTCGAAGACGCTGATGTACACGGTGGACGAAGACGACACGGGGAAGCCCCTGCGGGCCGAGGTGTCCTACTTCGATCGGCGAAACGCGGATCGGGACTTCGCCAACCGGAAGATGGTGACCAGCGGAGAGACCGCTCCCGTGGAAGCGGACCCGCTGCCCAACGTGAAGCCCAGATTCCGATCGGGATCCAACCAGGCGATGGAAGAGGGAGAGGCCGGCAGATTCCTCCCCGACCGCATCACCGCCACGGACCGCGATGGCGACAACCTGACGTTCGGTATCCAGGACGGGCAGGACTCCGCACTCTTCGAGATCAACGCCTCTACCGGACAGGTCAGGACCGTCGGGGCGTTGGACTTCGAAACGGTGGGAGGGCAAGGACTCCTGTTCTTCACGGTCACGTTGCACGACGGCAAGGGCCTGGACGGCAGCAACATGGTGATCAATGACGACTCCATCGACGCCACCACCGTTGTGTCGGTTCGCGTCCTCGACGTGGAGGAGGAGGGCGTGGTCACGCTCTCCGTGCCCGAGCCGGGAGTCGGCGTCACGGTGCAGGCCACCCACACAGACGGCGACGGCAGCGTCAGCGGGCGCAGCTGGCGGTGGTGGCGTTCCCGCGACGGGCGCACGGGCTGGACCCCCATCCCGAACACGACCTCCAACGCGACCTCAACCAGCTACACCACGGTGCTGGCGGACGCGGGCTTCTACCTGCGCGCGGCCGTCTCCTACACAGACAGACGCGGTGGCGGCAAGAGCGCGGAGGGGATCACGGCGCTGCGCGTCTTCGGCGAGAACCAGCAGCCCACCTTCCCCGCCACGGAGGACGGCGCGCGGTCCGTGCCGGAGAACAGCTCGCCCGGCACGAGCATCGGCGCCCCCGTGGCCGCCGAGGACCCTGAGAACGACCGGCTCACGTACTCGCTCAGCGGGACGGATGCTGCCTCATTCACCATCGTTGGCGGCAGCGGCCAGCTGCGCGTGAAGGACCCCCTCGACTTCGAGACGAAGTCGAGCTACCGGGTCACGGTCGACGTCCACGACGGCAAGGACGGACTCGGCAACCCCTCGGCCGCGATCGACGACTCGATCGATGTGACGATCACGGTCGGGAACGTGGACGAGCCGGGCAGTGTCACGCTCACCACGCTCACGGCCACCATCCAGGCCCGCGTCGAGGTGACGGCGGTGCTCGAGGACGACGACGGCCCCAGCTCCGTCAGCTGGACTTGGCACCGCTCGCCCAACGGCCGCACGGACTGGGTCAACCTGGTGGGGGAGACCAGCGCCAGGTACACGCCGACGCTGGTCGATGCGGGCAACTACATCCGCGCGACGGCCTCCTACACGGACGGCCACGGCCAGAACAAGACCGCCTCGGAGGTCTCGTCGCGCGTGGGCGACCCGCCGCCGGTCAACTCGGCGCCCGCCTTCCCGGCCACGGAGGACGGCACGCGCGACGTGCCCGAGAACGCCCGGGGCGGCGATGCCATCGGCGACCCTGTGGCGGCCAACGATGTGAACGCCGGCGACTCAGCCGTCAACGATCCCCTCGCCTACTCGCTCACCGGAACGGACGCCGCTTCGTTCACCATCGACGCGGGCACCGGGCAGATCAGGCTGGCGCAGGGCGTGTCGCTGGACTTCGAGGGCAAGCGGACGTACCGCGTCACCGTGCAGGTCACCGACGGCAGGGACCAGAACGGCGACGACGACTCGGACGCCATCGACGCCAGCCGAACCGTGACGATCTCGGTGACCAACATCAACGAGGCGCCGGTGGTCAGCGGCAACACCTCGCCGTCCATCGCCGAGAACAGCAGTGCCGCTATTGCGACCTACACGGCCGCCGATCCGGAGCGCGACACGCTCGAGTGGTCGGTCAACAGCAACGACTTCTGGATCTCCAGCCGCGGGCAGCTGTACTTCGCCTCGCCGCCGGACTACGAGGACGGCAACACGAGCTTCTCGATCAGAGTGACCGCGGCAGACCCTGGCGGCCTCACGGGAAGCCTCGACGTGACCGTCGCGGTGACGGATGTTGAGGAGGCGGGCGTGCTCACCCTTTCGCCGCCGCGCGGCTGGGACGGGACGCGGTTCGAGGCTGAGCTGGACGACGACGACGGCAGCCCGAGCGGCTTCAGCTGGAAGTGGGAGCGGTCCAGCAACCGCTCGAGCTGGGATGAGATCGCGGGCGCCACGGCGAGCTCCTACACCGCGGGCGCCGACGACGTCGGCAGCTACCTGCGGGTGACGGTGGAGTACTCCGACCGTCGGGGCGGCAACAAGTCCGCTTCGGCGGTGCTGGGTGTGCGGATCGGCGAGACCTCGCCCTCGTCGAACACCGCCCCCGCCTTCGACGAGGCCGAGGTGCCTCGCTCGGTCGGTCAGGGCGCGACGGCGGGGCGGGCCGTGGGCCCACCCGTGAAGGCGACCGACCCCGACTCCGACGACATCCTCACCTACACGCTGAGCGGACCCGACGCCGGCAAGTTCGAGATCGACCCGGAGACCGGCCAGATCCGGACCAAGGCCGTGCTCGACCCGGATGTGCAGGAGACCCACAACGTCACCGTGGATGTGCACGATGGGTTCAATCCCGCCTACAACCCGTCCGACTCAACCGACGACTCCGTTGACGTGATCATCACCGTCGCCAGGTCCAGCAGAGGCACGTTCGGTGGCGGTGGCGGTGGCTTCGGCGGCGGCGGAGGCGGCGGCGGTGGCGGGACAGGCCCGACCCCGAGCACTGTCGACTTCGAGTGGACTGTGAAGCACGACATCGAGGAGCTCGCCGGCGGTCACGATTCCCCCACCGGGATGTGGTCCGATGGCGCCACGCTCTGGCTCCTCGAGAACGGCGCCGGCGCCGACGACGCCGTCTACGCCTACGACCTCGCCACCGGCCAGCGCGTCGAGAACCGCGAGTTCGAGCTCGACGAGCGCAATCGCGCGCCTCGCGGGGTGTGGTCCGACGGCACGACCATCTGGGTCTCCGACAGCGGCCGGGACAAGCTCTTCGCCTACGACCTCGCAACCGGCGAGCGCCTCCCCGAGCGCGACATCGACCTGGCCGAGGGCAACCGCGACGTGCGCGGCATCTGGTCCGACGGGACGACGATGTGGGTGCTCAACCGCAACCCATCCCTCTTCGCCTACGACCTCGCGAGCGGCGACTTCCTCGCCAGGTACACCCTCGATTCACGCAACGGCGATCCTCGCGGCCTTTGGTCCGACGGCGTCTCGTTCTGGGTCTCTGACCCCGGCGCAAGCCCGCGCCGCCTCTTCGCCTACCGCGTGCCCACCCTGCCCAGGGAGGGCGAGGCCACGCCCGAGGAGCCCCCGGCTCTCGAGCGCTTCCCCGACGAGGACTTCGCCGAGCTGAGCGACGCGAGCAACAACAGCCCGCGCGGCGTCTGGTCCGACGGCGACATCTTCTACGTCGCCGACCAGAGCGATGGCAGGGTCTACACCTACAACATGCCCGACGCGATCGACGCCCGCCTCGCTTCGCTCAGGCTCACGGGCATCGTCATCGGCGTGTTCGACCCGGACCGCACCGACTACCGGGGCGTCATCGCCGAGGGCGTGACGGAGACGACGGTCGAGGCGAGGGCGGTGCAGCGCCGCACGGAGGTCGAGGTCAAGCCCGACGACGCCGACGGCAATGGCGCGAACGGCCACCAGGTCGCCCTGGACGGCCTCGCCGCCATCACCGTCGAGGTCACTTCGGCGGACGGCAGCCGCACGAAGGTCTACTCCGTGGCGTTCGGGGCTGGGTCTGTGGAACTTGAGCTGGGCCCCGCCTGGACGTCGTTCGAGTGGCCCGGCGCAGATGGGGTGGCGATTGCCGAGGCCGGCGTTCCAGGGGAAGTCGTTGCCATCTACGCCTGGGACGAGACCGCGCGCCGGTGGCTCGGGTACTTCCCCGGCCTGGAGGACGTGCCCGGCCTCAACACCTTGACCGCCTTCTCCTCCGGCGCGACGTACTGGGTCGTGGCCGCGGAGGACGTTACCTGGACGGCGGGGGATTGAAGCCAGCCCTCGGCGAGAAGCGCGGTTGACGAATAGAACGTACGTTCTATAAGGTGCCTCGACAGCCACCGCTGCCGACGACGCCACCGGGAGGACGCCGTGCGGATCGCCTGCGTGCTCATCACGCACCTCAGGGCCAGGGTCGAGCTGCGACGGCAGCCCCACCTGCGGGCGCGGCCCGCCGTGATCGCCGACCGCTCCGCGGGCAGGCCACGGGTGGTGGACGCCTTCCCGGCCGCGACGGGAATGCTCGCGGGCATGACGCTGGACGAGGCGCTCTCGCGGTATCCCGATGCGATCGTGCTGGAGGCGGACGAGCCCGCCTACCGTCGGGTGTTCCGGCAGACGCTCACGGCCCTGCAGGGGGTCAGCGACCGGGTGGAGGGAGCGGAGCTGGGCACGGTCTACGTGGGCCTCGACGGACTTGAGTCCCTGCACGGCGGCGAGGCGGCGCTCGTGCGCGCCCTGCGCGAGGCGCTCCCCCGCGACCTGGAGCCCCGGATCGGGGTGGCGGAGGCGAAGTTCCCGGCTTTCGTCGCCGCGCGCACGGGCAGGGGACCGGAGGCGGTCACGGTTCCCGCCGATCCCGCCCCCTTCCTCGCGCCCCACCCGATTAACCTGCTGCCCATCTCCCGAGACGCGCTCGGCGGACTGCTCCGCTTCGGGCTGCACACCATGGGCGCCGTCGCCGCCATGCGGCCGGAACTGCTCATCGACCAGTTCGGGAACGAGGGACGGCGCGCCTGGGAGCTCAGCCAGGGCATCGACGACCGCCCCCTGCTGCCCATCGAGAGCGAGGAGGCGGTCGTGGAGCGCATCCCCCTGCCCTTCGCCTCCGCCTCGCTGGAGTTGGCGCTCACCGGGGTCGACACGCTCCTCAGGCGCGCCTTCGCGCGGCCCGCGGCGCGGGGGCGCCGCGCCGGCCGGGCCGAGCTGACCTGTCTCCTGCACGAGGCGCCCCCCTGGGAGCGGGCGTTCCACTTCCGGCAGGGCGTGGGAAGCCGGGAGGAGGCCTCCCCCGTCATCCGCCGGCGGCTGGAGCACGACCACCCCGAGGCCCCCGTCGAGGAGCTCGTGCTGGAGCTCGGCGACCTTGGCGAGGGGGTGGGCGAGCAGTTGGGTCTCTTCCCCGACGTGCGTGCGGGGCGCGAGCGCCGCCTGGAGGAGGCCGAGCGACAGCTCCGGGCCCGTCTCGGTGGTCCCGCGCTGTACCGGATGACCTCCGTCGCACCCTGGCACCCCGCCCCCGAGATGCGCGTCTTGCAGGCGCCCATCGACCCCGCCGCGCGCGACGCCATGCGTCCGCTCGCGCCGCCTGCCCCCGTGGCGGTGGAGGAGGGGCCGGAGGGGCAACCCCTGGCCGTACGCCTGGAACGGGGCTGGCGGCCGGTCGCGCGCATCGAGGATCACTGGAGCTTCGACCTCTGGTGGCTGCCCGCGCCCCTGAGCCGTGACTACTACCGCGTCCGTGGCGAGGACGGGCGGCGGGTCACCCTCTTCCGCGACCGGCGTGAGGCGCGCTGGTACCGGCAGGCCTGCTAGCGAGAGCGCTCCATGTCCGCCGGCTACGTCGAGCTGCACGCGCGGAGCTTCTACTCCTTCGGGGAGGGAGCCTCGCACGGCCACGAGCTGCTGGCGCGCGTGAAGGCGCACGGCAGCCCGGCCCTCGCCCTCACCGATACGAACCTCTGCGGCGCGCTGGAGTTCGCGCGTCTGGCCAATAGCCTCGGCGTCCAGCCCGTCACCGGCGGGGAGCTGATGCTGGCGGACGGCTCCAGCCTGGTGCTGCTGGCGAAGACGCGCGAGGGCTACGCCAACCTCTCGCAGCTGTTCACCCTCGCCAACGCGACCGACCGGCGCGAACCGCGGCTCGACCCCGCCCGCCTGCCCGAGCACGCCGAGGGCCTGCTCCTGCTGACCGGCGGACGCGACGGGCGTCTCGCGCGGCTGGCCCTGGAGGGCCGGCGGCGCGAGGCGGGGGAGCTGCTTGACCGCTACCGCGAGTGGTACGGCCCCGACTCCGTGTACGTGGAGCTTCAGCAGAACCTGCTCCAGGGCGATACTACCCGCAACCGCGAGCTGGCGGAGCTCGCGCGGGAGGCGGGCGCTCCGCTGGTAGCCACGAACGACGTGCGCTACCACGACCCCGCGCGCTACCGGCTGCAGCACGCGCTGACGGCCGCCCGCCGCAACGTCACCATCGACCGGGCGCTGCCCTTCATCCGGCCCAACGACCACTTCTCCCTGAAGCCACCGGACGAGATGGCGCGCCTCTTCCGTGACTACCCCGAGGCCGTCGCCAACACCCTGCGCATCGCAGAACAGTGCCGCTTCAACCTCAGCACCGACCTGGGCTACCGCCTGCCTGAGCCCCCGGTGCCCGCGGGCCACACGCCCGAGAGCTACCTGCGGCGGCTCTGCGAAGAGGCCGCTCGGCGGCGCTACGGCGCGCTCACGGAAGAGGTGCGTGAGCGCCTCGACGAGGAGTTCGGGCTCATCCACCGCCACCGTCTGGCGGGCTTCCTCCTGCTCTACCGGGAGATCGTCCGCCTCGCCCGCCGGATCATGGAGGAGCGGGGACTCGCCGATCCCGACACGTCCATTGAGGAGCGCCCGCCGGGACGGGGGCGGGGCTCCTCGGTGGCGCTGCTGGTCGGCTACCTGATCGGTATCAGCCACGTCGACCCGCTGCGCTGGAACCTCACCCTCGAGCGCTTCATGCCCGAGGACATGCAGACCCTCCCCGACATCGATCTCGACTTCCCCCGCGCCCTCCGCGATGAGCTGATCGTGCGGGTGCACCAGCACTTCGGTGCGGAGTACGCCGTCCTCGCGGGAGCCATCGCGACCTACTCGCTCAAGGGCGTTGTCCAGGACCTGGGCAAGGCCCTCGGCCTGCCGCGGGAGGACCTGCGGCTGCTCTCGAAGCAGCTCAGGTCGCGCGGGGGCGAAGGGCTGCGGGAGGCGATGCTGGAGGCGCCCGCCTTCCGCGAGCGGGTCGACGCCCCCGGCTGGCGCGAGCTGACGGAGCTGGCGCCCCAGCTGCTGCACGCGCCCCGGGGGCTGGGCCAGCACGTCGGCGGCCTGGTGCTGAGCGATGGGCCCATTCCGGGGATGGTCCCCACCCGCGAGGGGGCGATCGCGGGCCGCTTCATCATGGATTGGAACAAGGACAGCGTGGCCGACGCCGGCTTCGCCAAGATCGACCTCCTCTCCCTGCCCGTCCTCGACCAGATCGAGGAGGCGCTCGACCTGATCGAGGAGCGCGAGGGAACGCGGCCCGACCTGAGTCGCATCGCCCCCGATGACCCGAACGTGTACGACCTCATCAACGAGGGACGGGGGAAGGGCGTCTTCCTCCTCCAGTCGCCCGCCCAGCTCAAGATCGCCCAGCGCCTCCGCTCCCGGAACCTGCTCGATCTGGCCTACCAGGTGGCGCTCATCCGGCCGGGGGTGGGGGTGCAGGGCAGCGCCGTCTCGAAGTTCATCGACCGCTACCGGCACGGGGTGGAGTGGACGTACGACCACCCGCTGGAGGAGCGCGCCCTGGAGCGGGGCTGCGGCGTCATCGTCTGGCAGGAGCAGGTGGTGCAACTCGTGATGGACGTGGCGGGGATGACCGCCGCCGAGGCGGACGAACTGCGGCGCGCCTTCGCCCGCCCGCAGAGCGAGCACCTGATCGAGATGCAGTGGGAGCGCTTCCTGAAAGGGGCGCGGAGCCGGGGCGTGCCCGAGGAAACAGCGCGCACGATCTTCGCCAAGATCAACGGCCACTACATGTTCCCCGAGTCCCACTCCCACGCCTTCGCCATCACCGCCTACCAGGCCGCCTGGCTGAAGCGCTACCACCCCCTCGAGTTCTTCGTCGCGCTCGTCAACAACCAGCCCATGGGTTTCTACCCGCTGGAGACGCTCAAGGAGGACGCCCGCCGCTTCGGCGCGTCCTTCCTCAACCCTTGCGTGAACACGAGCGAGGCGCGCGCCATCCCCGACAACGGCTGCGTGCGGCTGGGGCTCCAGATGGTCAAGGACGTCGGACAGGCGGCGGCGGAGCTGATCGTGGCGGAGCGCGAGCGGCGTGGTCCCTACGCCGGCGCCGGCGACCTCGTGCGCCGCACGGGCCTGAAGCCGCAGGCGGCGCAGTCGCTGGTGGAGGCGGGGGCGTTCGATGCCGTCGAACCGAGCCGCCGGCTGGCGCTCTGGGACGCGGGCCTCGCCACCCCGCCGTCCCGGAACGGGCAGCGTGCCTTCCCCACGACGGGGGCGGCGGGCGTCCCCGCGCTCGTGGACTTCAGCGAATACGAGAGGATGGTGGGCGAGTACCGGACGCTGGGGGTCTACCCCAGCGGCCACCTGATGGAGTTCGTGCGGCCCTCACTGCCCCCCGGCGTGACTCCCTGCGCCGACGTCGAGGGCCTGCCCGACGGAACGGCGCTGCGAGTGGCAGGGTGGCCCATCGCGAGGCAGCACCCGCGCGGACAGGAGGGGACGGTCTTCGTCACCATCGAGGACGAGAGCGGGGAGGTGCAGGTCATCCTCTGGCCCCGTGTCCACGCGCGCCACCGCAAGGTGCTCCGGAGCGAGGTGCTCCTGATCCGGGGACAGGTTTCGTGCCGGGACGGGACCACGACCATCGTCGTTGCGCACGTGGAGCCGGTGGGCACGGGCGTCCCGATGCCGGATGCGCACGACTGGCACTGAGGTCCCACGGCAGTTCCTGCTGGTCGGCGCCGCAGCATATTCGCAACCACCGATGCCGTAGGATGCCCCGCCGTGGGCGTTCTCGATCAGTTCCGGCTTGATGGACATGTGGCCGTGGTCACGGGTGGCGGGCGCGGCATCGGCCGCGGCATCGCCCTGGCCTTCGCCGAGGCCGGCGCCGACGTCGCCGTCGCGGCACGACGAGCGCACGAGGTCGAGGCCGTGGCGGAAGAGGTGCGGGCGCTCGGGCGGCGAAGCCTCGCGGTGGGCATGGACGTGCTCGACTGGCCTGCCAACGACCGCCTCGCCGAGGCGACCGTCGCTGAGCTCGGCAAGCTCACGATCTGGGTCAACAACGCAGGAGGCAATCTCGACCGCACCCAGCGCAACCTCGTCGATACGCCGGAGGACGTCTGGGACACCCTCGTCGACCTCAACCTGAAGACTGCGTGGTGGGGAGCCAAGGCCGCGGCTGAACAGATGGCCGAGGGCGGCAACATCATCAACATCTCGTCGGTTGCTGCGTGGGGGGCGTCCCCCAGCGCGGGGCCCTACGCCGCGACCAAGTCCGCCATGATCAACATGACCAAGACCCTCGCGATGGAGCTGGCCCCGCAGAAGATCAGGGTCAACTGCATCGCGCCGGGCCTCGTACCGACGGAGATGTTCTTCGAGACCATGAAGGTGGACGAAGCCGCAGTGGAGAACATGGGCTCGCAGTTGCCGGCCGGACGCGCCGGCAAGCCCGAGGACATTGGCGCCGCGGCGGTCTACTTCTGCTCCCCGGCGGCCGAGTGGATCACGGGTCAGACGTTGGCCGTCAGCGGCGGGCCCACGGGAACGAGGGAAATGTGAGCATCCTCGACCTCTTTCGACTCGATGGGCAGGTAGCTGTCGTCACGGGCTCCGGCCGGGGCATTGGCGAAGGCATCGCCGTGGGCCTCGCGGAGGCCGGCGCCGCGGTCGTCGTGGCCGCGCGCCGAACACACGAGATCGAAGCAGTCGCGGAGAAGATCCGGGCCGCGGGCGGTCAGGCCATGGCGCGGACCACGGACTTCCTCGAAGTCGACCAGATCGAGGCGCTCGCCGATGCCGCTGTTGCCGAGTTCGGCAAGCTCACCATCTGGGTCAACAACGTCGGTGGCGCCCAGGACCGCACCGCTCGCACGATCCTCGGCACGCCCGAGAAGGCGTGGGACAACCAGATCGCCCTCAACCTCAAGTCCGTCTGGGCCGGTGCGAGGGCTGCCAACCGGGTCATGGGCGAAGAGGGCGGCGTGGTCGTCAACATCTCCTCCGCTGCCGCCACGCAGCCGTCCCCGATGAACGGCCCCTACGCCGCCGCCAAGTTCGGCGTGAACAGCCTGACCATGACGCTCGCCCGCGAGCTCGCGCCGAGGGTGCGCGTCGTGGGCGTCTCCCCCGGCCCCATCCCCACGGAAGTCATGATCGAGTACACCGGCATGAGCGAAGAGCAGCTGCGGCAGGGGCTCGGCGCGATGCTGCCCCTCCAGCGCATTGGCGAGCCCGAGGACGTTGCCGCCGCCGTCGTTTACCTCTCCTCGCCCGCCGCCTCCTGGGTCACGGGCGCGACGCTTTCGGTCACCGGCGGCTAGCCCTCGCCCGACGGCGGTATCCTGAACAGCACATCTCAAGGGGAGTGATCTGCCATGGGCGTGAAGCCACCAACCCTCGAAGAGCATCTCGAGATCGAAGCCATCAAGCAGCTGCGCGTGCTCTACTCGCAGTTGTTCGATAGCCACCGCACGGACGAGATGGCAATGCTATTCACGGAAGACGCCGTCTGCGAATTCAGCGACGACCTGCCCTATGGGGACTGGGTCGGCCGCGATGAGATCCGCAGGCAGTACAAGGAGGTCGCCGGGCACAGCCCCAAGCCCTTCTCGTTCATGCACGCGACGACCAACGGCTGGGTCGAGCTCACGGGCCCGGATAGCGCGACCGGTAGCTGGTTCCTGCTCGACCTCGGCATGGGCGACAACCCCAACCCCGTTGGTCTCCTCGGCGTCTACAACGACGTCTACAAGAAGGTCGACGGCGAGTGGTTCATCCACCGCACGCGCATCGACCACATCTGGACCCAGGGCTCGGCCGGCGGCGGCTAAGACGCGAACCGTTTCGGAGCATGCATCGCCCCGAGGCGCCCGTGCTTCGACTCGCCCGGCGATTCTCTCGCTGCCGGCGGTTGAGTCGCTCCTTACGGGTCTTTGACCTCCCGGGTTCCTCGGGCTGCGCGTAGTCCGCTGGTTGGGAAGAATGCTGCCAGCAGCGTTCGCCCTTCAGCTTCCCGTTCATGTGCTCCCGCGGACGCACCCCATGAAGCGAGATAGAACGACGTGACCCTGAAGTCAGCGGTAGTCCTCCTCTGCGTCGCCTTGCTATCGGTCGCGCTGGCGGCGTGCGGCTCTGACTCCCCGGAGCCCGAGCCCTCACCCACCCCGACAGCCACTGCTGTCGCGACGGCGGCGACAACCACTCCCGAGACCACGCCCAGGGCAACCGCTACTCCCACGCCTGTGGCGCCAACCCCTACGCCCACCTCCACGCCCGAACCGACCGCCACCCCCGCGCCGGTGGAAGTCCTCGGCCCGGACGGGAACCTCATCTTCGACCCCGCGGTGGTGCGGGGAACGCTAAGCAACGGGCTCTCGTACTACATCAGGCGCAACGAAGAACCGCGCGAGCGGTTGCACCTGTCGCTCGTCGTCAAGGCCGGGTCCGTTCACGAGGAGGAGGAGCAGCGGGGGCTGGCCCACTTCGTCGAGCACATGGCGTTCAACGGCACTGAGCGCTTCGCCAAGCAGGAGATCGTCGATTACCTCGAGTCCATCGGCAGTTCCTTCGGCGCCCACCTGAACGCCTACACGAGCTACGACGAGACCGTCTACTTCCTCGAAATCCCGACCGACGATCCCGAGATCCTCGAGAAGGCGTTTCAGATTCTCAGCGACTGGGCCTACGCCATCAGCTTCGAACCGGAGGAGGTCGAGCTGGAACGTGGCGTGGTGCTCGAGGAGTGGCGACTCGGCCAGGGCTTCGACTCCCGCTGGCGGGATGGTCTCTACCGGGCCCTGTTCGGCGACTCCCGCTATTCCGAACGGGCCCCGATCGGCCTGCCCGAGGTCGTCGAGACCGCCCCGGTCGAGCAGCTGCGCGCCTATTACGAGCGCTGGTACCGACCGGAACTGATGGCCCTGGTGGCAGTGGGTGACCTCGACCCCGCCCTCATCGAGGCCAAGATCAAGCAGCACTTCGCACCACCCCCCGAGGGCGAAGCACAGCAGGAACGGGCGGCCATTGCGCCCCCGACGACCTTGCCCACGTTCGACGTTCCCGGACACGAGGAACCGCGAATCGACATCTTCACCGACCCCGAGGCGCCCGGGACCCAGCTCATCCTCGTCCGCAAGATTGCCCCGGAGGCCGGCCAGGACCTTGCGTGGTTCAAGCGCTCCGTAACGCAGCAGCTGGCCTTCATGATGCTGAACGCGCGGCTATTCGAACGGGGCCAGGCGGCCGATCCCCCCTGGCTGTGGGCGGGAAGCGCGGGTGGAGCGTTCGTAAGGCCCACCGACATCGTGCAGTTCTCGGTCGTGACTGAGCAGGGTGGTCTTGAGGTGGGTTTCACGGCGCTGCTGGAGGAGCTGCAGCGCGTGCGCCAGCACGGCTTCACCGCCTCCGAGTTGGCTCGGGAGAAGGTCAACTTGCTGAGCTCGGTGGAGAGCCTCTACAAGGAGCGCGACCAGCGAGACTCCGAGCTGCTCGCCGGCGAGTACCGCACGCACTTCCTCTCAGGGGTCCCGGCTCCGGGCATCGAAGCGGAGTGGGAGCTGTACCAGCGACTGATTCCGGAGGTCTCGCTGGGCGAAGTCGATCTGCTGGGGGCATCCTGGTCGGACTCGGGAGACACCGTGCTGTTCGTCATCCGGCCCGAGGACCCCGAGGCCAGCTCCGATGAGGCCCTGAGCACGGCCATGTTGGCGCAGATCGAGGGGGCAGACGCGCTCCAGGTGGAGGCGTACGAAGACGAGTTCGACGACCTCCCGCTCATGGCAACGCTCCCGACGCCGGGGAGCATCACCGCCGAGGAACAGGTCGATTCGATCGATGCGGTGCGGTGGACCCTCTCGAACGGCGTGACCGTCATCGCCAAGCAGACCGATTTCCAGAATGACGAGGTGCTGTTCACGGCCTTCAGCCCGGGCGGCCACTCCCTCGTCTCCGACGAGGACCACGTGTCCGCTCTCTACGCCGACGACATCGCCTCCGGCAGTGGCGTCGGCCTGCACGACAGCGTCACGCTCGACAAGCTGCTGGCCGGCAAGCGGGTGTCGGTTGCCCCCTACATCAGTGCGCTCTTCGAAGGGCTGAGCGGGAACGCCTCGCCCGAAGACCTCGAGACGCTGTTCCAGCTCATCGCGCTCTACGTGACCGAGCCCCGGTTCGATCCGGCCTACTTCTCGACGTATGAGGCGAGGTTGCGCACCAGCGCCGAGAGCCGCGCGACCGACCCGGACTCCGTGTTCTTCGACAAGGCGAACATGGTCCTCGCCCAGAACCACCACCGGGCCCGACCCCTCTCCCTCGACGTCCTTGAGGAGCTCGACCTCGATCGGGCGACGGCGGTCTATAGCGAGCGCTTCGCGGACTTCAGCGATGCGACCTTCGTGTTCGTTGGGGCCTTCGACTGGGATGAACTGCGGGACCTCACCTCCCGCTACCTCGCCAGCCTCCCGACCACTGGACGGGTCGAGAACTGGATCGACCACGACGTCGACCCTCCACCCGGGGTGGAAGAACACGTCGTTCGCAAGGGCATTGAACCGCGCAGCCAGACGATCCTCATCTACGCGGGAGAGGCGCTGTGGACCCGCGAGGAGGCGCTCACGGCAACGGTGGCCGGCGAAATCCTCGGTACCCGCCTGCGCGAGCGCGTGCGCGAGGCGCTGGGCGGCACCTACGCCATCGGCGTCCGCGCCAGCATCAGCTCCATCCCCGACTCCGAGTACCTCCTGTACATCCTCTTTGGCAGCGACCCCGCCCGTGTTGAGGAGCTGACCACAGAGGTTGCGGTGGAAGTCGCCTGGCTCCGCGACGGTGGCGAGCAAAGCTACCTGGACTCCGTCAAGGAGCAGCTTCGGACCTCTCGCGAGGAGCAGCTCCGCGAGAACAGCTTCTGGCTGAACCAGATCCAGGACGCAACGCAGCGGGGTGAGTCGCTCGGCGAGATCAACGGATTCGACGAGCGGCTGGAGGCGCTGACGCTGGAGGAGGTCGCGGCCGCTGCCCGACGCTACCTGCTCGACGACCGGTATATCCACATCGTGCTGTTCCCCGAGGAGGAGTAAGGACCGGACATGCGGCGAATTGCCATCGTCGGCGGAGGAGTCTCGGGGCTTGGCGCTGCCTGGGCGCTGAACCATCACCCCGATCGCTTCGACTTCCGCCTGTACGAGGCTCAGGAGCAGGTCGGCGGGAACGCCATCACGGCCGATATGCCCCAGGACGGCGGCGGCTCCATCCCCTTCGATATCTCCGTCACCGCCTGCATCCCCTCCATCTACCACCACATCGTCCTGTTGCTGGAGCGCTTCGGCATCGATCTCGTCGATACCAGGTTCAGCTACAGCGTGAAGTACCAGGGCCGCCTCTATGCGCACGACTTCGACTCCGACATCCGGCAACAGCTGCAACCCGAGATTGCGAAATTCCAGCGCATCTTGCGGCGCCTGCACCGCATCGGCTGGCTGACCCGGAAGCAGTCGAAGTTCCTGAACGCCCTCAATCCGTTCAATTACATAAGCATGGGGACGGTGCTCAACCTGGGAGGCTTCTCCGGGGAGTTCCGCTACAAGATCCTGAAGCCGATGTTCGTCAATTTCCTGATGGCGACGAACGTCTTCGACATGCCCGCGGCGCTCTTCTCGCGCTACCTCGAGTTCTTCGACATCGAGACCTCCACGCCCATGCAGACGTGGGACAAGGGCACGCGGCGCATCTACGAAGAGCTATCGGCCGGCTTCCGCGACAAGATCTTCCTCGGCCGGCCCGTCCACAAGGTCTATCGGGACAAGACCGGCGTCGTGGTCGAGGATGCGGAGGGCGTGCGGGAAGCGTTCGACGACGTGATCTTCGCCTGCAACGCCAACCAGACGCTGATGCTCCTCGACAAGCCCACCTTCCTCGAGCGCTCCATCCTCTCCTCGATCCGCTACGAGAGTGAGCTCCACAACCACACGGTCGTCCACTCCGATGCCTCCGTCCTCCCCGACAACGAGGTCAAGCCCCTGACGACGCGGAGCAACCACATCGAGCAGTACGGTGCGAGGCCGGACAACTACGAGATCACCTACATCATGCACAACCAGCAGCCGTGGGCTCAGGAGTCCGACAAGCCCTGCCTCGTGACCTACAACCCGATCAGCCCCATCGACGAGAGCAAGGTCGTGAAGAAGTGGTGGTTCCAGCACATCGTCCACGACGTGCGTCACGTTGCGGTGACGGCGAATATCTTCCGCTTCATCCAGGGCAAGAGGCGCACGTGGCACTGCGGCGCCCACACGCTGGTCAACGCCCAGGAGACCTGCTTCGTGACGGGCCTCGCCGCCGCCCGGCAGCTCGGGGCTGACTACCCCTTCGAGGACGACGCCGCCAGGCGTTCATTCAACTACTACGGGGGCATCCTCTACGGCTGGCGATTCCGGAAGGCGTAGCCCTGCATCCGGTTGCCGGATTGCACGATCCGCCTCGGGGAGTCGATCCGCGGCGTCCTCCAGTTCCGGATAGAACTGAGCGCAGTAGTCCCGGAACATGGTGATCTCCCCATCGGCCCGGTTGAGGCGGGGGCGCGCCCGGTACTGCTTCCGGCGCCAGATCACCACGTCCTGAAGCACGTCCATCTTCTGCATGGGGCTCAGGAACCTGTTGACGACGTGAGCCCGCAGCCGGTGTGGGAGAAACCCCGCGCCCGCGATGAAGCGCCTGGTCTTCGGCTCCACTCGCACCTGCGAGACCAGCGACATGTCGATAAGCCTGCCGTCCACGGGTGTCGCCAGGATCCACAGGCGCATGTCCATTGGGATTGAATGCTCGCGGACCTGCACAAGGGAGTAGCCGAACCCGAAGATGCGGGTGTGGGCGGAGAGGTCGAGCGTGAGCCTGGCGATCCCGGCGATCTTCCGCACACTCCGGAAGTCCCAGCGGCTCACGAAGAGTGGCCCGTCTACTTCGATCGGGTGGGTGCGGTCCACGTTGTCGTAGCCATGCACGTAGCGAAGGTGGGCGATGTCGACCGAGTTCTCCGTCGTCTCCTGGGGGTGACCGGGGAAGCGCAGGGTCTGGATGCGGAGGTCGCTCCACCCTTCCTGGTCGGTTGCGTCGTCGGGAAGGCCCCACTGGGACGGCCGGCCCTCGAGCCCCCACCAGGCGAAGATCAGCCCCGCGACCTCGTGCGTCTCGAAGACTCGCAGCCTCGCCGATCGCGGCGGGGCGGCGAAGGGCGTGGCGACGCACTGCCCGCTGGTATCGAACTCGAAGCCATGGAACGGACAGACCACCCGTCCTTCGCAGATGCGCGCCCCTGCGGTCGGTCCGAGCGCCGAGCCGAGGTGCGGACAGACCGACTCCGCGACGCAGATCCGACCGTCCTCGTCGCACCAGGCGACGATCTCCTCCCCCATCCAGGTCTTCTCGATGAGTCCGGCTCTCTCGATGGCCTTGCGGCTCGCGACGAAATACCAGCCCTCGGGAAAGGGCGAAAGCGTGTCGTTGGTGGCCTCGGGACGGGGCGTTGGCATCGTCCGACACTCCTCACCTGGAATCTCGACTAACGGATCCCCTTTGCCGAAGAGTCACCATTTACGGTAGGCGCACACGAATCTTACGTCAGGTGAGCACACTCACACCTGAACCGTTCCTTTCTTTCGGGATTGGTTGCACCCGCTAGATTCGCTTGCGATACACTTGCTTTTGAGGTCGGGCGCCTGCCGCGAGATAGCCCGCGCCTCGAGGATTGGACTCATGACTCTCGCTACAGAAAGCGTCGCAACGCGAGCGCTCACCCTGCCCGATGAACTCCTCCTGATGCTCCTCAATGAGGACAGCGGCTACTTTCGCCAGGTACCCGGGTGGGACCTGAACTGTGCAGTGGTCGGGGCGGTGCTCGCGGAGCTGTCCCTCATCTCCCGCATCGATACCGATATGGACTCGCTCATCCTCCTGGACAAGACTCCCACGGGAGACGCCGCCCTCGACGACATCCTGCGGGAGATTGCCGACGAACCGGCCCAGCAAAACGCCCAGTACTGGATCGAGCGCCTCGCGCCCCATGCCGAGTCGATCATCGATGTGACCCTGGAGCGTCTGGTGGCGATGCAGATTCTTCAGTACCACGACGGCGAGTTCTGGACGCTGTCGCGCATCGCCTGGCAGCGCGCAGAGACAGGCGATTCGCAGAACGGCTCGACCGAGTTCGTGACGACGCGTATCGGCAACGTGCTCTACAACAACGAGATTCCCGACCCGCGGGATGTCATCATCATCGCGCTCGCAAACACCTGCGACGTCCTCCGCTTCGTCTTCCCCATCGAGGAAGAGCACGAAGAGCGTGTCGAACTCATCTGCAGGATGGACCTGATCGGCCGGGCGATCGCCGATGCGGTCGCCAACAACCTGGCCGGCCCGCTGCTCCGGCGCGCCACGCTGACCAAGGAGATCCCGACGGTTCCGCTGCACAAGGTGTTGCTCAACCGACATCTCCGGAGAGGCAACCTGCCGGGGCTCTTCGCCGATCTCGCGGAAGAGTACGGCCCGGTGTTCAAGCTCAACCCGCCGTTCCTCGACACCATGACCTTCCTCGCCGGTCCCGAAACCAATCGCTGGGCGCACCGGCACGGGCGCACGTACCTGAGGGCCAAGGACTACCTCCAGGAGTTCGAGAAGGTCTACGGTGCGTCCGGCATCCTCCCCTCCCTCGACGGGGCCGACCACTTCCGCTTCCGCAAGTCCCTGCAGCCGGCCTACTCCCGTGCGCGGCTGGAAGGGCAGCTGGATACCGTCTTCACCAACGCCCGCGCGCACATGGCGACCTGGAAGGTCGGGGACGCCTTCCCCGCATGCCCCATGTCCCGGAAGCTGATCAATTCGCAGATTTCGCCGCTCATGCTCAGCGTGCAGTCGCAGGACCTCCTCGACGACCTGAGCGTGTACAAGGAACGGGCGCTCGCCACGCGAGTCGTGAAGGTTCTGCCCAAGTTCATGCTGAACACTCCGGGCATGAAGCGGAAGGCGAGGGGTATCGAGACGTTGCTGGACCGCGTCCAGGGCATCCACACCCCGGCCCAGCGGGCCGGATGTCCCCGCGACCTCGCCGACGACCTCCTCAGCCTGCACGCGAGCGATCCGCAGTTCCTCCCTGAGTCGAATCTGCGCTTCGCGCTTTCGGCCCCGCTGATTGCGAGCGTGTACCTCGGCGACGGGCTCAGCTTCGCGCTCTACGCCATGGCCACCCAGCCCGATCTCTATGAGCGGATCCGCGCCGAAGCGGATGCCCTCTTCGCTGACGGCGATCCCGCCCCCGAGGACTTCACCCTGGAAGCCATCGACACCACCCACCGGTTCATCATGGAGTCCATGCGCATCTACCCGATCGTCCCTGTGTCGATCCGGACCGTGATGAACGCCTGCGTGGTGGAGGGCTACGAGCTCCCCGAGGGATCGGAGATCCATATCGCCCAGACGGCCTCGCACTACATGAGCGACGTGTTCCCCGATCCCGAGAGGTTCGACATCGACCGCTACCTGCCTCCTCGAGACGAGCATCGCGGTCCCGGCTACGCCCCGTACGGGCTGGGTACGCACACCTGCCTCGGCTCGCGCTGGATGGAGTTGCAGCTCAGCGCCAACCTGCTGATGCTGGCGCACTACTTCACCATCAAGGTGGCGCCGGAAAACAAGCCGCTCCGGATAAACCCGTTCCCTTCGCTGTCCATCAGCAAGAAGATCAAGTTTGTGATCGCCGAGAAAAGGCGCGAGATCCCAACCTGAGGCGCCGGTTCTCTTCGGACTCCGTTCGGCAATTTGTCGGCTGGCCATAGACCAAAGGCAAGGGGGAACCCCAAGCGGTGCAGCTACGTACGCTCCTGAAAGAGTTGAACCACTCGTACAGCGGCTCCGACGTCACAGGTCGCGTACGAGACTTCAACAAGTGGACCGACGTCGCGGCGATGGCCGCCGATGGGTCGAGCGACTACTCCCATAGCGAAACGGCGAAGGAGTACTACGACCTGTGCACGGCGTTCATGGTCTGGGGCTGGAGCGAGTCCCTGCACTTCGCGCCGCTCAAGCCCTCGGAGAGCCTGGAGCAGTCACAGGAACGGCATCAGCGGTTGATGATCTCCAAGCTGGAGTTGGAAGAGGGCATGACCGTGGTCGACGTCGGATGTGGAATCGGCGGCCCCATGCGCCGGGTTGTCCGTGAGGCCGGCGTCCGCGTCTCAGGAGTCAACATCAACGAAATCCAGCTGGCGATGGCGAAGCAGCTAACTGCCGAGGCGGGACTCGACCACATGGTCGATTACGAGACGTGCAGCTTCATGGATATGAGCGGCATCCCGGACGGCGCCTTCGACCGCGGGTACGCCATCGAGTCAACCTGCCACGCGCCGGACAAGCAGGGCGCGTTCGCCGAGATCTTCCGCGTGCTGAAACCGGGAGCCCTCCTCTGGGGCCAGGAGATGTGCCTGACGGAGAAGTTCGACCCGAACGACAGCCGCCACAGGGCCATCAAGCAAGAGCTCATGCTCGGCATCGCGCTGAACGACATCGCGACCTTTGCGGAAGTGAATCACGCGCTTGAAGCGGTCGGGTTCGAGGTCATCGAGGGGATGGACCGGGATGTCCAGGAAGGACCATCCACACCCTGGTATCAGCCCATGGAGACTCGCCAGGGAACGCCGGGGAGCGCGGTGCGCAGGCTCCCATGGGGCCGCAAAGCGATATTCGGAGGAGTCAAGCTCGCCGAAACGGTGCGGCTGTTCCCGAAGGGCTCCGCGGAAGTCATCCGGCTCCTGGATCGGACCGCGGACGCCTATGTAGCAGGCGGCAAGACCGGGATCTTCACGCCGCTGTACTGTTTTCTGGCTCGAAAGCCGCTCTAGGCCCTGGCGCCTACGACGACTCCTGCTCGTACTGCTCGTGGACGCCCTCGATCGCCACGTCGAGCTCCTCCCACACCCGCTCCACCATCGAGCGCAGCTTCATGTTCTGGTACGCGCCCCAGACGGTCATCGCGGGCGGCACCAGCAGGATCGACACGATGAGCGCGTACGCGATCGTGATCGCGGCCGTGATGCCGAACTCCTGAGACGCGAGCGTGGGCGAGAGCACCAGCGCTCCGAGTCCGAGGGCGGTCGTCAGGGCCGACCCGAGCAGCGCCGATCCCGTGGTCGCCAGCGTTCGGATTGCCGCTTGCTCGGGATTGCGCAGGTGGGCGAACTCCTCCCGGTAGCGATGAATCACGTGGATCGTGTAGTCCACGCCGATTCCGATCGAGAGCGCCGTGATGATTGCGGTGACCAGCGTGTAGGGAATGCCGATCAGGGCCATCGTGCCCAGCACCCAGATGAGCACCAGTATGACCGGCGCCACCGCGATAAAGGCCAGTACCGGCTGCCGCAACGTGACCCAGAAGAAGATGGCGAGGATGCCGAACGCCATCGCGATGGTCGTGCTGATCGCCTCGGTCTGGCGACCGGTAATCTCGTCCGTGACTGCGATAGAGACGATGCTCCCCGACGTTGCCGTGACCGTTCCGTCCTCGCCGAACCAGAGGGCCTCCAGGTCCTCCTGGAGCGCCCTCGTCGTATCTGGATCACCCGAGAAGGCGGGGAACTGGACCAGCAGTGAATCGATCCCGTCCGGATCGTCGACCAGCGCATGAGCGACAGCGGGTTCCACCTCCTTGAGCCGGTCGAGGAACTCCTGCAGCAGCTCTGGGTCGAGCTCCACCCCCGCGGAAGCTTCGTGGAAAAGCGCGGCCAGCTCGGGGTCGTAGTTGTCGCCCGGCTGCCCGCTGTCCGTCGTCCAGTCGCGCACGATCAGCTCATACGACATCTGGATGGGCCCTGCCGCCGCCCGCGGGCGGCGATCCTCATCGTCGAAGGCCTCCCTGAGGTCGTGGAGGTTCAGGTACGTCCGCGTCTCCGTCGCTTCCGCTTTCACCAGGACAGTGACCATCTCCGTCGAACCGCCGACGGCTGTCTCGAGGGTCTCGATGTCCTCCAGGACGGTCCCGCCCTGGGGCAGGATGTCGCGGATGTCAAACCCGGACTCGAGCCTCGTAGCGGAGAACCCGAGCCCGATCGTGATCGCCAGAATGACGATGAAGTAGGGCGCCGGCCGGCGCGCGACTGATGTCCCCAGCACCTCCGCCAGGCGGCCGATGCCGGGCAGCGCGTTCGCAACCGGTCGGGGTGGCGTCAGCTTGCCCCGCGCCTCGCGCCGCCGGTCGATGATGGTCCGCGCTGCCGGGAGCAGCGTCAGCATCACGATCAGGCTCATCCCCACGCCCAATCCCGCCACGATGCCGAAATCCCTCACCACGGAGATCGGCGAGAACAGGTTCGCCAGGAGGCTCACGATCGTCGTGACGGCGGCCAGCACGAGCGGAATCGTCACGTTGCGCAATCCCGTCCTGACTGCGTCGACGACCGAGACGCCGGCGGTTCGCTGCTCGCGGTAGTGCGAGACGGCCTGGATGGCGTAGTCCACCGTGAGGCTGATGACGATGATTGGGACCATGGCCGTGAGCGAGCTCGGCGGGCCGATGAGATCGAGTGCGTCCGGCCCGAGCCAGCCCTCCACGCCGATGACCCAGATCAGTGAAATCAGCAGACCGGCCAGCGTGAGCAGCAGGTCGGAGAGCGTTCGCAGGAACACCAGGATCAGGGCGAGGATCAGGAGCAGGGCCAGCCCGATCAGCGGCAACAGCCCCTCTTCCGTGGCTTTCTTGTACTCATCCTCGATTACCACGGGCGAGACGCTGCTTACGCGCAGCGGGCCTTCGTCGTCGGTCGCCAGCTCGTTGATCGAGCGTTCAGCCTCCTGAATTCGCTCGTCGCCGGTGTCGATCAGCCTGATGGTGGCGATCGCGACGGCTGTGCCGTCCTCGTCGGTCCCCGTCATCGCGGCAAGCCCGGCGGCGATTTCGGGCACGCCGCGGGCAGAGTCAATCTCTGCCTGCGTGACCGATTCGAAGCTGTCGGTCTGGAGCACCGTTCCGATGAGGAACGTGGGTGCGATCGCCGCGTCGCCGGGCGCTAGCAGGCCGCCTATGTCAGGGTGGCCGAGGATCCAGTCCATCAGGGCGTCCATCTGCGACAGGCCGTCGGGGGTGAACGCTTCCCCCCGGAAGACGAGGGTCACGACCCGGACGTCGCCCGACTCCGAGAAGAGCTCGTCTATCTCATTGATCGCATCGGCGACGTCGTTCCCCGGGGGAAGGAATGCCAGGGCCGCGCCTTCGATCACCTCCGCGCGCCGCCCCGCGCCCATGGCCAGGACGACGGTAATGACGAGGAGGATGGCGATCGTGATGTACGGCCGGACGGTAACCAGCCAGCTCAGCCTGTCGAGAACACGGCTCATGGTCCGCCATTCTAGCGAAGCGGCTCCCCGCTGCGTGTCGGCTGGCTTCCCGCCCCTGGGAAGGCTCTCCGGGGGCCGTTACTGCCCCTCGGCTCGCCTCGCCAGAGGCTGCCGCTATACTGCGCGAACTTGTGCCACCAGTCGCCCTCCAGCAAGGGGGGCGCTCCCCAATCAGCCGAGGTGTGAGAGATGAGCAGCGAACCGTATTTCCAGGGTCATATCGGGCGCTACACGAGCGAGTCGACGCCGTGGTGGCCCGAGCCTCCGAAGCCGGCGCCGGGAAGCCCCAACGTCGTCTTCATCATGCTCGATGACGTTGGTTTCGGGCACCTCGGGTGCTACGGCTCCTCGATCGATACCCCTGCCATGGATCGCCTCGCGGCCAACGGGATTCGCTACCGGAACTTCCACACCACCACCATTTGCTCCCCCTCCCGCGCGTGCCTGCTGACTGGACGGAACCACCACTCCGTCGGCATGCGCACGATCTCCAACTACGACACCGGCTTCCCCAGTGCCCGCGGCGCGATCTCTCCGAGCGCCGCCACGATCGCGCAGATGCTGCAGCAGACGGGCTACAACACCGCCGCCTTCGGCAAGTGGCACCTTGCCCCAATGGCCGACGGCTCCGCCGCCGGACCCTTCCACGGATGGCCCCTCGGCAAGGGGTTCGAGCGCTACTACGGCTTCCTTGATGCGCTCACCGACCAGTTCGCCCCCGAACTGATCCTCGACAACCGCCACATCCCCTCGCCCTCCGACCCGGACTACCACCTGAGCGAGGCTATCGTCGACGAGGCCATCGAGTTCGTCCGCGACCAGACCTCGCTCTCGACCACTCCCTTCTTCCTCTACGTCGCCTTCGGAGCGTGCCACTCCCCGCACCAGGCCCCGCAGGAGTACCTCGACAAGTACCGCGGCAAGTTCGACCAGGGCTGGGATGCCACGCGCGAGGCCTGGTTCCAGCGCCAGCTGGAGCTCGGCATCGTCCCCGAAGGCACGCAGCTCGCCCCTCGCAACAACGGCGTCCCCGCCTGGGATGATCTTTCCGAAGACGAACAGCGCGTCCGCGCCCGCCTGCAGGAAGCCTTCGCGGCCATGCTGGACCACATGGACCACCAGATCGGGCGGCTTGCCGACTACCTCGAGGAGGTCGACGAGCTCGATAACACACTCTTCGTCGTCGTCTCCGACAACGGCGCGAGCCAGGAGGGTGGTCCCCTCGGTGTCGTCAACGAAGGCCGCTTCTATAACCAGGTTCCCGCAAGCGAGGAGTACAACCAGGCCAACATCGATGAGATCGGTGGGCCCAGGTCCCACACCAACTACCCCTGGGGCTGGGCGCAGGTCGGAAACACCCCGCTCAAACGCTACAAGCAGAACACCCACGGGGGCGGCATCCGCGACCCGCTCATCATCCACTGGCCCGATCGCATCAAGGACGCGGGAGCGATCCGCCCACAGTTCCACCACATCTCCGACATCGTCCCGACCGTGCTGGAAGTGCTCGGCGTCGAGGCGCCGGAGATGTACCAGGGAGTGCCGCAGCTCCCGATCCACGGGACGAGCATGCTCTACACGTTCGACTCGGGCGATGAGCCCACGCGCAAGCGAAACCAGCACTTCGAGATGTTCGGTCACAGGGGCATCTGGCACGACGGCTGGAAGGCAGTCACCTTCCACGCGCCGGGCGGTTCCTTCGAGGACGATCAATGGGAGCTCTACCACCTCGATGAGGACTTCTCCGAGTGCAACGACCTCGCCGAGTCCGAGCCGGAGAAGCTCAAGGAGATGATCGAGCACTGGTGGATCGAGGCGGCCAAATACGATGTGTTGCCGCTCGAAGACGGGCTCCGCGGGGCACGGGGTACGCCCCCCAAGAAAGGCTCCCCCCAGGACCGCACGAGCTTCGTCTACCGCCAGGGCATGGCCCACACGCCGACGAATGCCGCCGCCGATGTCCGCAACCGCGACTACACCATCACCGTCGAGCTGTCCCGGGAGACCGAGGCAGACGAGGGCGTGCTCATCGCCCACGGTGGGATCACCGGTGGGTACTCCCTGTTCATCAAGGACAGCCGCCTGGTGCACGAATACAGCTACGTCGGCGAGCGCTATCGCATCGTCTCCGACACGGACGTGCCAATCGGGGGGTCAGTCGTGACGTTCGAGTTCACGAAGACCAACGAGCTGGCGGGAACGGCCATTCTCACGATGAACGGCCGTCAGGTGGGAAGCGGAGATCTCCCTGCCACGCTCGGTGGGATGTTCGCGATCGAGGGTCTCGATGTCGGCCAGGACCTCTACACGCCCGTCAGCGAGGACTACGAGGTGCCGTTCGCCTTCTCCGGCGCTATTGCCGGAGTGCGGATCGAGCTCGGCTCCAACCAGGTGCTCGATCGCGAGGCCGAACTGCGCGGTCGCATCATCGCCGAGTAGCCGGGTCCGCCGGGGGGCCCGCGGCGTGCCGGGCGTATCGTGCGGCTGTGACTCGCGTTCGGGGTATGCTGGCCATCACCAGCGCTAGCGCGATCAACCGTGCCGCCCGATGCGGCAGGTGGAGCCTGACGTGCTAGAGGCGGTCCTGCTCATCCTGCTGGGGCTGGGCGTGGGCATCTTCGGCGCGATCATCGGCGCCGGAGGGGGTTTCCTCCTCGTCCCCATCCTGCTGGTGGTCTACCCCGACCGCGACCCCGCCACCGTCACCGCGATTTCGCTCGCGGTGGTGTTCGCGAACGCAAGTTCCGGCGCCATTGCCTACGCCTACCAGAAGCGCATCGACTACCGCAGCGGCATCTGGTGGGCCCTGGCCGCCATCCCGGGCGCTCTCGGCGGCGCGCTCCTCGTCGGCATCATCCCCCGCGACGTTTTCGTAATCGTGTTCGCGGTGGCGCTGGCGGGCGTTGCGACGCACCTCATCCTGCGCCGGCAAGCGACCGGCCTGCGGGAACCCATCACCGGCCGGGGGGCTGTCTCCCGCCGCATCAGGGATCGCGAGGGGCAGAATTTCTTCTACACCTTCCGCCTCTGGCACGGCCTCTCGATCGCCGGGGCGATGGGCTTCGTCTCCGGTCTGCTGGGGGCGGGCGGCGGCGTTCTCCAGGTGCCGCTCCTGACGATCGTCCTGCGCTTCCCCGTCCACATCGCCACCGCCACGAGCCAGTTCGCCTATGCGCTTATCGCCCTCGAGGCGACGGTCGTGCACTCCGTGACCGGAGGCCTCCACCTCGACGAGCACCTGGCCGAGGCGGGGTTCATCGCCATCGGCGCCGTCGTTGGCGCGCAGGCCGGCGCCCGTGTCGCCTCGAGAGTCCGCGGAGCCGTGATCCTGCGCGTTCTCTCGACGACGCTGCTGCTGGTGGTGGCGTGGCTCGTGGTCGACACGTTCGCCCGCTAGGCCCCGCGTTCCCTTACAGGTCGCGGACGCAGCGGAAGCCCGAGTTGGCCGTTGACGAGTCCGGTGTATTGCCCGTGCGGGCCGCGACGCGGTAGCGGTTGCAGTACGACACATGGCAGAGGAACGACCCGCCCCGCTGGACGCGATGCGTCCCTGTGGGCGGACCCGTGGGGTTCTCGCGTGTCTCCCCGGCTTCGTGCTGGTGGTAGTCGGGGCTGAACCAGTCAGCCGTCCACTCCCACACATTCCCCGAGCAGTTGTAGAGCCCGTAGCCGTTCGGCTCGAAGCTGTCGACGGGACAGGTGCCGGTGAAGCCGTCCGCGCCGGTGTCGTGGTCGGGGAAGGCGCCTTGCCAGATGTTGCAGCGATGCTCGCCGTCCGGCTCGAGCTCGTCCCCCCACGGGTAGACAGCCTGCTCGAGCCCGCCGCGGGCGGCGTACTCCCACTCCGCTTCGGTCGGCAGGCGCGCCCCGGCCCACTCGCAGTACGCCTGCGCGTCGTTCCAGGAGACGTGCACGACCGGGTGCTGCTCGCGACCCCGGAGGTCGCGTCCGGGGCCCTCAGGCAGGTCCCAGCGGGCGCCGGGCACGGCGAGCCACCACGGCGCCTGCACCACCGCGTTCGTCTTTTCCAGGCGCCTCGCCAGCTGCCGCGAGAGATGCCGCCGGAAGACGAACGACCACCCGAACCGCTCCGCTTCTGTGACGTACCCGGTGGCCTCGATGAACGCCGCGAACTGCGCGTTCGTGACGGCGTGCGCGTCGATCGCGAAAGGCCGCAGGGTCACCTCGCGCACGGGCCCCTCGCCGTCGTGGTCGGGTTCGCCGTTGGGGGGCGTCCCCATCAGGAACGAGCCGCCCGGCAGCTCGACGACCCCGTTGGCCGATGGCTCTCCCTGCGGCTGGATGCCCTGCGGCGCTGCAGCGGAACCGGTCGACCGCGCCGGCTCGGCAGGCTCCGAGTCCGAGCGCGACGGCGCCCACGACGTGGTGCTGGGCGTGCAGCAGGCATCCCCCGGCTCGTGTGCCACCCATGCCTCCAGCGCGCCCGCCTTGGGCGCTTGTGTCGTAGAATCCCGCCACTCCACATTCCCAGTCAAGGAATGCTGGAACCGAGGAGTTGGATGCGGGCCCTTGCCCGCAGGAGGGGAACACTCATGACGTCTCTGAAGGATCGAAGGATTAGCCGCCGGGCCTTGCTGGCCGGGAGCGGCGCGGCAGCGGCAGGCCTCGGGGCGGCAGCCCTGGTGGGCTGCGGCGACGACGACGACGACGAGCCCGCGCCGGCTCCAACACAGGCCGCTGCAACCGAGGCAGCGGCCACCGAGGCAGCCGCGACCGAAGCTGCGGCCACCGAGGCGGCGGCGACCGAAGCTGCGGCGACCGAGGCGGCTGCAACCGAGGCTGCGGCCACGGAGGCGCCCCAGGAGGGCGGCCCCCAGACTGGCGGAACGCTGCGCGGCTCCGCTCCGACGTTCATCTGGAACACGGGCTTCCCCTTCTCCTTCACCTGGGAGAACGAGCCCTACTTCTCCGTCCTCGAACCGCTCGTCCGCTACCGGGACAGCCTCGACCCGTTCCCCGTCCTGGCGGAGCGCTTCGAGTACAACGACGACCGCAGCAAGCTGACGGTCACGCTGAAGCCCGACCTGGAGTTCCACGACGGCTCGCCCGTCACCCCCGAGGACGTGTTCCACGGCATCGAGGTGATGCTCGACCCGGAGCCGTGGGGCATCGCGGGGCGTTTCCAGATCAGCTCGTTCGCGGTGACGCTCACGCGCTGGGAAGCGATCGACTCGCGCACGATGGAGTTCGAGTTCGACAAGCCCCGCCCGAACATGACCGACTTCTTCGCCCAGCTTCTGGTCACGAAGAAGGACACCTACCGCGAGCTGCAGGAAGGCCAGAACGTCCAGGGCACCGGCCCCTTCGCCTTCGAGCAGTGGACCCCGGACGTTGGCGCCAGCTTCGTGGCCAACCGTAACTGGCATCAGTCCGCCGTCGAGGGCGGTCCCTACGTCGATCGCATCGAGCTGCAGAACTTCCCCGACACGGAGTCCCTGGGGCTGGCCCTGGAAGCCGGCGACATCGACTGGTCGCTCGGTGTGTCGCCTGCCGTCGCCAGGCGCACAGGGCAGGGCTTCCTCGCCCCGAAGGCCGGCATTGTCTACGTCGGCTGCGTGACCAACAGCCCCAAGCTGGTGGACCCGCGCGTGCGCCAGGCCCTCCTCTATGCCATCGACCGGCGGCGCATGACGGAGGAACTGCGGGAGGGTTTCGGCGACCTCACCGCCCAGCCGTGGCCGAGCTCCTCGCCCGCCTTCGACCCCGACCTTGAGAGCGAGCTCTACGAGCCCGACCGCGCGCGCGCCCTCCTCGCGGAAGCGGGCTGGTCGCAGGACTCGCCCTTGATGATCGAGCCGATTCCCGGCACGGAAGTGACCGCGGAGATCCTGAAGAGCAACTTCGCCGACATCGGCGTCGAGGTCGAAATCGTCACCCAGGAGATCGGCGTCTGGGTGGGCAAGCTGCGACAGCGTGGATTCGTCGACCTGTGGGTCGCCCCCCACAAGTTCTCGAACCTCTCGCCGCTCACCACCATGCAGCAGACCTTCCCGTACCGCCTGGGCAACCCGAGCTACTACGAGACGGAGACGTACCTCGACATCATTGCCAACCTCGAGCGGCTGGACCCGCTCGGCGAGGAGGCGAGGGAGCAGTACGCCCGCTTCAACCGGATGTGGCTCGAGGATCCCTGGCTCCTGCCCGTGCACACCAACCAGCGAATCGAGGTGGCCAACGCCAACGTGAAGGGCTACGACGAGCACTTCGTCACGATCTTCGAACAGCCAAACCTGGCGAAGGTCTGGCTCGAGGCGTAACTCTTGCTCGCGTACGTCTTCGCCCGCTTCCTGCAGGCGATACCCGTCCTCGTGCTGGCGAGCATCGCGGTTTTCCTGATGCTCCGGCTTGTGCCGGGCGATCCTGCCGAGTTGCTCGCGGGCCAGGACGCCACCGACGAGGAAGTCGTCCGGATCCGCCAGCAACTGGGCCTGACCGACTCCCTCCCTGAGCAGTACTTCGGCTGGCTCGCCGATGTCTTCCAGGGAGACCTCGGCGTTTCCTTCGCCCGCGGCCTGCCTGTGAGCAGGATGCTGCGCACCGCCATCCCGCCCACGGTCGAGCTTGCGGTGGCTGCCTATCTGGTCGCCGTCGTCGTGGGCATTCCCCTCGGGATCCTGGGAGGTATCCGTCCCCGTTCGGGATGGGACTGGACGCTCTCGGGCTTCACGCTCGTGGCCATCGGCATCCCCGGTTTCCTCCTCGGCATCATCATGCTCTGGGTCTTCAGCGTCAGGCTGGACTGGTTTCCGGTGTTCGGCGCGGTGTCCATCGTCGATGATCCCGTCGAGTCGCTCCGTCACCTTGCCCTGCCCGCGGTCGCGACAGGGGTGGGCGTCGCCGCCGTCCTCGCCCGCTACACGCGTACCACGATCGCGGAGGTGATGGGGAACGACTACGTGCGCACGGCCCGCGCGAAGGGACTGGCCGAGAGCCGCGTCGTCGTCCGCCACGCCCTCCGCAATTCGATGATCCCCGTCGTCACGGTCATGGCGCTCCAGGTTGGCGGGCTCCTCGTGGGGGCCGTCATCGTCGAGCAGGTGTTCACCCGCCCCGGTCTCGGTCGCCTGGTCGTGAACGCCATCCAGGCGCGCGACTACCTCGTCGTTCAGAGCACCCTCATCATCCTCGTGACGGTCTTCATCGGAGCCAACCTCGCTGCCGATATCGCCTACGGCTTCCTCGATCCCCGGGTGCGCGGACGATGAGCGCCGTCACGTTGGACGCCGAGGTTCAGCTCTCGTGGTGGGGGCGCAAGACCCGCGAGTCGCTGCTCTTCTCGACCATCAACGGGATCATCCGCAACCCCCAGGGCATGGTCGCGATCCTCGGGCTCGTGCTGCTGGTCGTTGGGGCCGTGGGCGCTCCGGTCATCGCCCAGCACGACCCCATCGCGCAGGATTCCGCCGGGCGCTTCCTCAGTCCTTCGACCGAGAACTGGTTCGGCACGGACGAACTCCGTCGCGACCTGTTCTCCCGCACCCTCTTCGGCCTGCGAGCATCCCTGGCCGTGAGCCTCATCAGCGTCGCCGTCGGCACGTCCATCGGTGTGACGATCGGCTTCCTTGCCGGGTTTATCGGCGGGATCCTCGAAGCCGCGGCCATGCGCCTTGTCGATGCCTTGCTGGCGTTTCCCGGCCTGATCGCCGCCCTGGCCATCCTCAACATCCTCGGGCCTGGCGTGCGGAGCATCGGGATCGCGATCGCGTTCTTCACCATCCCCGCATTCGCGAGGCTGGCCCGCGCCCAGATGCTGGCCGAGAAGAACAAGGACTATGTGCTTGCGTCGCAGGCCCTGGGCGCCCGTCCAGTGCGCATCATCTTCCGCCACATCGCCATCAACGCCTTCCCGCCACTGCTCACCCAGATGGCCCTGCTGATGGCCGTGGCCGTGCTCATCACCGCCGCCCTCAGCTTCCTCGGCCTGGGCGACAATCCCCCCGCGCCGTCGTTGGGCGGCCTCCTCAACGTCAGCCGCCAGTACCTGCGCGAGGCCTGGTGGTACGCCGTCTGCCCCGGGGCCGTCTTCGCCCTCCTCCTCTTCTGCCTCAACCTCCTCTCCGACGCGATCAACGAAGCATCGAGCCCCTACCAGAGGCGTCGATGACGGCCATCACGCCGATGGAGCGCCCGCACACCCGAGGAGGAGCATCCCATGCCTGCTGACTCACGGCCCAACATCGTCGTCATCATGGCCGACCAGCACCGCGCCGACGCGCTCGGCTGCTACGGCAACGACATCATCCACACGCCCAACATCGACCGCCTCGCGGCCGAGGGCGCCCGTTTCGGCCGGGCCTTCTGTCAGGGGCCGCTCTGCATGCCCGCCCGCTGGTCGCTGCTCACGGGCCGCTACGTCCGCGACCACGGCGTGTTCGAGAACGACTGGGACATGACCCAGGACATCCCCAACCTCGCCCAGCACCTCCAGCAGGCCGGCTACTACACGAGCTGCATCGGCAAGATGCACCTCTTCGCCGACGAGACGCTCGTCTGCGGAAGGCCGGACATGGTGTCCGACCCGAACGTGACCGCGCGCTATCGAGCGGTCGGCTTCGATGAACCGCACCCGGCGCCCGAGAAGAACGGCGTGATGGGCCTCGACTGCGAGTACGTCGACTACCTCAAGGAGCGGGATCTCTTCGAGATGTACGGGGAGTGGTTCCACCTGCGCGCCTACCCCAAGAAGACGCGCGACCACCTCGGGCTGCCCATGTGGTTCCCCGAGTCAACGCCCCTGCCCAACGACGCCTACCTCGATACCTGGACCGGGCAGCAGGTCGTCGACTGGATCGACGGATACGACGGCGACCAGCCCTTCTTCCAGTGGGTCGGGTTTCCCGGGCCGCACGAGCCGCACGACGCCCCGAGCGACTACGTCGACCTCTACCGCCGGGTCGAGATCCCCGTCGGCGAGCGCATTCCGCCGCAGGTGCCCGAGTCGGGACCGCTCCACACCCTCATGCGCTGGCTCCAGACCACGGCCCAGTGGGAGGGGCTCACCGACGACATCGTCGAGCTCCTCACGCGCTACTACTACGCCAACATCACCGCCATCGACGACCAGGTCGGAGCCATCGTCGACGCGCTCGAGCGCAAGGGCATCCTCGACAACACCTGGATCATCTACACCGCCGACCACGGCGAGATGATGGGCGACCACTGGATGCTCTGGAAGATGCTGTTCTACGAGCAGTCGGCAACCGTGCCCCTGGTCATCCGCCCGCCCGCCGGCATGGAGCCCCGTACCGTCGATGGCATCGTCGAGCACGTCGACGTGACCGCCACGATCGAGGCCCTGACCGGCATCGCGCCCCTCCCGGGCAACGAGGGCAACTCCCTCATCGGCCACGTCGACGGCAGCGGCGCCGGCCCCACCCGCGACGTCGCCCACAGCGAGAACTACGGGTTTGGCATGTTCGCGACCGACCGCTACAAGCTCGTCGTCTTCGAGGACACGCAGGAGCCAGTCCAGCTCTTCGACTTCCAGGAGGATCCCGACGAGAACTGGAACGTCGTCGCGGATCCCTCCTATGCGGACGTGATCGAACAGATGATGCAGGACCACGTCCGCCCGTTCTTCGAGACACCGCCGCAGCGACCGGCGAGGGGCATCTGGGAGGTCCAGGCGGGGCGCTACGAAGGCAACCGCCACTTGGCCGTGCGGAACCCGCGCTAGCCGCCGGCGCTCGCTTCCGGCCCCTCCTGGCCCGGCCGCGGGACGCTCTTTCCGGGCACGGCCAGGGCGTGAGCGGGGTCACTCCCGGGCTATTCCCGTTCGTGTAGGCTCCCGGCACGTCTCCGACGTGTCTGGGAGGCCTGCGAATGGTCGCGAAACTCCGTCCCTATCGCCGTCCCGCGATCATCCTCGCAATAACCGCCATCGGAGCGGCCGCCATCTTCCTCGGCCGCCCCGCCATTGCCGAAGCTGCCGCGGTCGACGGCGAGACCGAGTTCGTCCTGAACACCTTCGCCTTCCTCATCTGGGGCGCGCTGGTGATGTGGATGTGCGCCGGATTCACGATGCTCGAATCCGGCTCCGTCCGCACCAAGAACGCCTCGATGATCTGCTTGAAGAATATCGGCATCTACTCGATCGCCGGCCTCGCCTACTTCGTCATCGGCTACAACCTCATGTACGTCGATGTCGTCGGCGACTTCATCGGCTCCTTCAACCTCCTCTACGAGGCCTCTGACGTTGAGCTCGCCCTCATCGAAGGCGAGGGCACTGCCGAGGCCGTCCTCGCCGATGAGTCCTACGCCACCATGTCCGACTGGTTCTTCCAGATGGTCTTCGTGGCCACCGCCGCCTCGATCGTCTCCGGCGCCCTGGCCGAACGGGTCAAGATGTGGCCGTTCTTCTTCTTCACGCTGGCCCTCACTGCCGTCATCTACCCGGTCGTCGGCGCCTGGACGTGGGGCGGCGGCTGGCTCGCCGACCTCGGCTTCCAGGACTTCGCCGGCTCGACCATCGTGCACGGCGTGGGCGGCTGGGCCGCGCTCGCCGGAATCCTCGTCGTCGGTCCGCGGCTCGGAAAGTTCCGCGCCGATGGCGCCGTCAGGCCAACGCCACCCTCGAACGTGCTCGTCGTCACCCTTGGCGTCTTCATCCTCTGGCTGGGGTGGTTCGGCTTCAACGGCGGCTCCCAACTGGCGCTCGCCAGCACGCTCGATGCCGTTTCCATGAGCCACGTGCTCGTCAACACGAACCTCGCCGCCGCCGCCGGGGTCATGGCGGCCCTCGCTCTCTCGCGGTTTGTCTTCGGGCGCATCGACCTGATCACGGGCCTGAACGGCGCCATCGCCGGGCTCGTCTCCATCACCGCCGGCCCCACGATGACCGAGCACTGGTGGGCCATCGTCATCGGTGCCATCGGCGGCGTGATCTGCACGCTCGGAATCAAGGGGCTGGAGAAGCTCAAGCTCGACGATGTTGTCGGCGCCGTCCCCGCCCACCTCTTCGCCGGCATCTGGGGCACGCTCGCCGTCTGTATCGCCGCCGGGGGCGACTTCGGCGCCCAGATCGCGGGCGTCGCCGCCATCGGAGCGTTTGTGTTCACGGTCTCGTTCGTCCTCTGGAAGGGGCTGGCGATGACCGTCCAGGCGCGCGTCTCCCCGGAAGTGGAGCAACTGGGTCAGGATGCGGGCGAGCTGGGCATCGAGGCCTACCCCGAGTTCGTCCTCATGCCCGACGACTTCTCGCTGCCTGAGCCACCGCCACCCGAGCCCGAGGAGGCGCCTGCCGAGGCTTGAGTCCACCTGACATGTGCAGCACATGTGATAATGTGCTGCACATGTCCAAGATGATCCAGATTCGCAACGTGCCCGATGAACTGCATCGGGAAGCGAAGATAAGGGCCGCGAAAGCGGGCATGACCCTCTCGGACTACCTGCTGCGGGAGATTAGGCGGTCCCTTGAGGCTCCCGACATCGAAGAATTGATGGCGCGGATAAGGGCGCTGGAACCTATCCATCCCAGCGAGACGCCAGCTGAGATGATCCGGGCGGAACGCGACGCGCGGTGATCGTCGCTGACGCCTCCGTTGTCGTGGAGATGCTCCTGAACCGCGACCAACGGGCAGGCGTCGCACTGGGGATGCGCATCGAGAGCGGCGAGGAGGTGTGCGCCCCTCATCTACTGGATGCCGAGGTAGGACAAGCGTTGCGCCGTCTGGCGCTGCAGCGGCGGACGACAGCCTCGAGGACGCGCTCCTCCCTAGCCCACTTGGTCAACCTTCCGATTAGGCGGTTCGCTCACGGGTGGCTGCTGCCTCGCGCCTTCGAGCTCCGCGACAACGTCACCATCTACGACGGCCTCTACCTCGCCCTGGCCGAAGCCCTCGATGTTCCCCTCCTCACATGCGACTCGGCGCTTACGGGCGTTCCTGGTTGTGATGCCACGGTCGAGATTCTGCCCGCGACTGGCTGATCGCGCCCCTCCGGTTAGGCCGCTTACATCCCGCGCTACCGAACCCAACGGGCTGGCCGTGTAGCATGGGCGCGTCAGGGAGGGGTTAGACACTCATGCTGAGATTCGCCGAAGAGATCATCCTGCTTTTGCTCCGCGACGAGGACGGCACCTTCGTCCACGTGCCCAACTGGTCGATGGACCGCGCCATCGCCGGCGCCGTGCTCATGGACCTGGCCATGGAGAACCGCATCGACACCGACCTCGAAAACCTGATCCTGGTCGACTCCACCCCGATCGGCGATACCCTCCTCGACCCCACCCTCGCCGAAATCGCTTCCGACGAAACCCGTGATCCCCGCTACTGGGTCGAGCACGTGGCCCAGCGCGCCCCCGAGATTCGCGAAGAGGCGCTCAACCGCCTCGTCGATGGCGGCATCCTCGAGCGCCAGGACGACCGCTTCCTCTGGGTCTTCCGCTCCCGCCGCTACCCCATGGTTGACGGCAAGGCCGAGCGCGAAGTGAAGCTGCGCATCATGGGCATCCTCTTCAGCGAAGAGATCCCCGACCCGCGCGACGTCGTCATCATCTGCCTCGTCGATGCCTGCCGCATCTTCCGCGAGCTCCTCTCCAAGCGGGAGCTGGAGCAGGTCACGCCTCGCATCGAGCAGGTACGCAAGCTCGACCTGATCGGCCAGGCCATGGCCCAGGCCATCCGCGACATCGAGGTCTGGATCACGACCGCCCAGATCGAAGGGCGGATGCTCTACTAGGCTGCGGCTCAGTCCATGGCCGTCTCCCCGGACGAACTGATCGACGGCTGGCTGCGAGAAGAGCAGCAGCCTTTCACCGGCTGGGACTTCTCCTACCTCGATGGCCGCATGGTCGTGGACCGGGAACCCTGGTCGTACCTCGACCGCGCAGCCGAACTGATGGCACGGTCCTCGGTCCTCGACCTGGATACCGGCGGCGGCGAGAAGCTCCTTGCGTTGCGGGAGCACTGGCCCGCGAGGGTAGTCGCCACCGAGGACTACGCGCCTAACTACGAACTGGCTTCCGGGCGACTCTCACCCCTCGGCGCCACGGTTGTGAGGACGCCGGTCTCCGACACGGCTGCAATGCCCTTCGCCGACGGCGAGTTCGACCTTGTCCTGAACCGGCACGCCGCCTTCAACCCCAGCGAGGTGGCCCGCATCCTCGCAGGCGGCGGCTCCTTCCTCACTCAGCAGGTCCACGGGATGTGGGCCTGGGACCTGCTCGCCGCCTTCGACGCCACGCCCCGGTGGCCAGACGCTACGCCGGCCAAGTACGCGCCACTGCTGGAAGCGGCCGGCCTCACCATTCAGAACGTCGAGGAGTGGGAAGGCAGGCTCGCGTTCACCGATGTGGGCGCAATCGTCTACTACCTCAAGGCCACGCCCTGGGAGGTCCCCGGATTCACCGTGAAGACCCACCTCCGATACCTGCTCGCCCTGCAGCGGCGGGTGGATGCAGGCGAGGACCTGGCCTTCCACGCGGCCCTGTACCTCATCGAAGCCAGGAAACCGTAGCCGGAGGCCCGTCAGCCCTCGCGCGCCCAGCGCGCGAGCGCCTTCTCCGGGGCCGCCAGCTCCTCGACCGACTCGTAGTACCAGTCGCGCCAGCCCTTGCGCGGCAGTCCCGTGAATAGCATCAGGTTGAGCGGGTAGCCCTCGCTGTCCGTCACGCGACGGAAGTCATCGCGAAACAGGAAGGTCGGCTTCCCGAGCGCGATCGCCATCCCCAGCTCGACCATCACCCCCTCGTCCGGCGGCACCCCATTCACGACCGCGAAGATCGCGTCAGACTCGCGCACGTCCTCGAAGTCCGCCTGCCCGATGCGCCACGCCCAATCCGCCCGGCCACGGTCAATCTGGTTGTTCCGCTCGAATGGCTCCCACGCCTCCAGCCCCAGCTCCTCCAGCGCCGCCACCAGTTGCGGCAGCAGCAGCGTCCGTTGCTGCTCCGAAAACCCGTACGGGCTCGCCAGGTAGATGGTCTTGCGGGGCTGTTTGGGGCTCGTCACTGGTAACTGTCTCTGCGTCGGGCACGACTAAACGGTGACCCCGCAGCCGGGGTCACCGTTCCTGGTTCTGGAACGAAGAACGCCCTAGACCGGGACCGCGATCTTCGCGAACTCGCCGCTCAGGTCGGCCGGACCGCGATAGAGCGCCTGGAACTCGCGCGTCTGGATGTACCACTGCCCGTCGATGCGCGTGTACGTGTCCACGTAGCAGATCGAGTTCATCGACTGCGAGCCGTCCGCCATGTTCAGGAACTCGCCCATGTACCAGCGGCCCCGGGCCGTGTCGCCCGTCACGTCGTCGACGACGCCCGAGTACACGTGCATGTAGACGTTGGGGATGCTGCCCATGATCTGCGTCCAGAGCGGCACCATCACGTCGCGGCCCTTGTGGACCTCGCCCACGTTCCATTCGCCGTCCGGCGCCCACGTCTGGCCCCACGCCTCGGCGTCGAAGCGGTTGACCGCATCGACGTAGCGCTCGGCCACCATGCGGATGGCGGTGTAGTCCTCAACTGTCGGCTTTCCCATTGCGTTTCTCCCGGTTGATTTTGCCCTGCGCGCGCTGCGCCAGCGGGCCGCTGTTGGTCGCGTTCAGCGCGGGTCGTAGGGGTAGAAGGATCCCTCCAGTTCGCCGCTGAAGAGCACGTAGTGCTCTCGCAGCGCGAAGCGCCACTCCCCGTCGATGCGCACAACATCGTCTTCGTACAGGGTCAGGCCGGCCAGGGGCGTGTCGTCGCCCCGCTGGACGTACTCCGTGTGGTACCAACGCGCCTTGGCTGTATCGCCCTCGACGCGCTCAACGACGCCGGAGGTGACGGACATGAGCACCTCCATCCCCTCCACCGACATGTCCCAGAAGCGGGCCAGCGCGTTGTGGCTGCGGGGCGGATCGTCGTGCCCGTAATCGAACACGCCGTCCGGCGCCCACGTCGCCAGCCACGCGTCCTGGTTCCGGCGGTTGACGGCGTCGACGTAGCGCTCGGCAAGCTGGCGGATGGCGGTGTACTCGTCCGGCATGGGCAGCGCATGGTACAGGGTTCCGCCGGGCCTCGGGGAACGGCCAGGGGCGCTCGCGTTGCACGTCGCCACCCCAGGCAGCACGATCGCCGCACTTCCACCCGCGAGGCCGACATGAGCACCACCCCACTCGAAATCCTCCGCACCGGACTCACCTCCATGCACGCCCTCCTCGACGAGGCCATCGGCGACATGACCCTCGAACAGCTCAACTTCCGCCCCGCCGAGGGCGGCCTGAGCCCCTTCTTCAGCCTCTGGCACTACGTCCGCACCGAGGACAACATCGTCAACTACATCGCCCAGGGCAGGCCCACCGTCTGGCTCGAGGGGGGCTACGACCAGCGCTTCGGCCTGCATCGCACCTCGCAGGGCACGGGGATGTCGGAAGAAGACGCGAAGGCCATGACGCTCAACGATCTCGAAGGCTGGCGCGAGTACCAACCCCGCGTCTGGCAGGCTACCGACGACTACCTCGCCACCATGTCGCCCGACGAGTTCGATACGCGCACCGTCACCATCAAGCCCCTCGGGGAGATGTCGCTCTGGCAGGGCCTGAACGGCGTCTGCCTGAGCCACGGCTACCGTCACGTGGGCGAAATCGAATACGCGCGCGGCATCCTCGGCCTGGGTGGCCTGACCATCTAGGGGCCCGGGCCTACTCCGGCTCCGCTTCGTCGTCCCCGCGCTCTTCGATCACGGCGATGCGCCGGTCGAGGCTGCGCAGCGAGTAGCGGATGATCGCCATCGTCACGAAAAAGTCGAACCACAGCATCACCGCGCCCACGATCATGAAGGCGTCCTGGATGATCTGGTGGTTCACCAGGATGGCCGCGAGGATGAAGGCGATCCCCACTCCCGAGAGGAGCGAGGGCACCACGATGAGCGCGCCGCCGACCGTTCGCCGCACCGTCATGCGCCGTCTCCCAGCCGGGCGCTCTCCTGCGCGAGCAGCCCCAGCCCCATCGGCCCCATGGCGAGGGCCTCGCGGTGGAACGTCGTCAGGTCGAAGGCCTCGCCGAGGCTCTGGCGCGCCTCTTCCCGCGCAGCCAGCCAGTAGCGCTCCCCCACCTTGTAGCTGATCGCCTGTCCCGGAAGCCCGAGGTAGCGGTCGATCTCGCTCGCGATGAAGTCCGCCGGGAAGTGGCTCCTCGTTCTCGCGAACTCGTCGCCCAGCGCCGGCGTCCAGACCTCCCCGGGGTGGAACGGCTGCCCTCCCGGGATGGCAAGCTCCAGGTGCATCCCGATGTCGATGATGACCCGCACCGTGCGTAGCGCCTGCGAGGCCAGGAGCCCCATCTTGTAGTCGGGCACCTCCAGGTAGCCCAGCTCGCCCATGAGGCGCTCGGCGTACAACGCCCACCCCTCGACGTAGCCCGAGCAGTCGCCGATCAACCGCTGGAAGCGCGACAGGTCGAGCAGTCGCGTGTTGCCGCGTTCGAGGTGGTGTCCCGGAACGCCCTCGTGGTACGCGATCGAGACCTCGCCCCAGAGCGGGAAGCGCGTCTTCCCGCCCGTCGGGTACCACGTTCGCCCCGGTCGCGAGAAGTCCTCGGAGGGGCTCGTGTAGTACATCGCCAGCGCGCCGCCCGGAGGCGCGATCATCGCCTCGAGGCGCTGCAGCTTCTCGGGAATGTCGAAGTGCGTGCCGTTCAGGTCCGCGATCGTTTGCTCCTGCAGGTCCTGCATCCACTGCCGGAACGGCTCGACTCCCTCGATTGAGCGCTCCGGATCCGTTTCGAGCACTTCCTTGGCTGCCTGGACGCCCTGGCCCGGCGCAATCTGCTCCGCCGCCTCCTCCATCTCGGCCTGGATACGGTGAATCTCGTCCCAACCCCACGCGTAGGTCTCGTGGAGGTCGAGATCGCAGCGGTTGTAGGAGCGCGCGTACCGCGCGTACCGCTCCTCGCCCACCCCGTCGCGTTCTCCGGCGCGGGGAAGGTAGGTCGCGCGTAGGAACACGCCGAACGCGCGGTAGCTCTCGGCTGCTGCGATGGCTGCCGCGTCGAGGTCGCGCTGCAGACCCTCGGAGACGTCCCCGGCACGCCCCACGAACTCCGCGAAGAAGCCGCCGTCGCCATTGCCGGCCCACGTCTCGCACTGCTTCACGCACGCCTCGACCTGACGCCGGGCGGCGGCGCGACCCCCTGCCAGCCCCGCCTCGAGCGTCGTGCGGTAGCCCGCGAGCGCCTCGGGCAGGCGCGCGAGCCGCCGCGCGATGGTCGACCAGTCGGCCTCGCCCTCGGTGGGCATCAGGTCGAACGTGCTCCGAAGCCCCTGCATCGGCGAGGCCAGCACGTTGAGTCCGGCGAGGTAGTCCCCCGTCTCGTGCAGCTCAGCGTCCACGGTGAGCGCCTCGCGCATCACCTCCCGCAGGATGCGGTCGCCGTCCGCTTCGTCCGCCAGCTCTTCGAGCCTGGCGAGCGTGTCCCGCGTGAGCCGGTCGCGCGCCTCGAACCCCTCGACCGAGTAGTCCGTGAGCTCGTCTTCGTGCCCGGCGATGCCCAGGCTCGTGGCGGCATTGGGGTGAAGCGCCGACAGGGCTTCGACGTACGTGTCCCCGAGATCGGTTATCGCTGACATTAGCGGTCTAGCTTGCCACTCCGCCCGCTCCGCCGCGAGGGATCGCGAGCGGGCACGCTGTTTCCTTCCGCCCACAGGTCGACCGCGACCAACCGGTCGAGCGGCTGCCGGCGCTGCTCCCGCTGTTCCCGACCCTGCAGATCCTCGGGCAACGACTCGACCGGCCCCGGATACCCGATCGCGAACACGACCAGCACTCGCAACTCCCCGGGAGCGCCGAAGACGTCCCGCACGGCCGCTTCGTCGAAGCCGGCCATGGGGTGCGCGATCAGCCCGAGCGCCGTCGCCTGCGCCATCAGGTTCCCGGCGGCGATGCCCGCGTGAAACGACCAGAGCGCGCGTTCTTCGCCGTACGAATCCGCGTGCTCGTGATTCGGCATCGAGCCCAGCGCCACGAGGAGGGGAGCCGCCGGCGCCCAGTTCCGGTTCCCATCCGAGAGGGCCGCCACGAGCTTCTGGCGCGCTCCCTCCGACTGCGCCACCAGCAGTCGTGCCGACTGCACGTTTCCGTGGCTCGGCGCGACCGATACCGCCTGCCAGAGCAGTTCCTGCGTCTCCGCCGGAACCTCCCGGGGGTCGAACGCGCGCCGCGCCCGCCTCCCCGACAGCGCTTCGATGAGCTCCGCCATGCACCCTCCGGCGCGCGATCGTGCCACCCTCCCGCTTCCGGTGCTAGGGTGACGCGCCATGCCCACCTTCGTCGGCCTCGACCTCGCATGGACATCCCACCGCGAGAGCGGCATCTGCTGGTTCGAAGGAGAGAGCGCCGCGGACCTGCACTGCACCCGGCTCGAGGCCGCCGTCTGTGACACCGAACGGCTTACCGACGAACTGGCGGCCGTCGAGGGCCCCGTCGTCGTCGCCATCGATGCGCCCCTCCTCTACACCCCCGAGCGCTGGGCCGAACGGGAGGTGGCGCGGCGATTCGGTCGCTACAAGGCCTCCCCGCACCAGGCGCACTACGCCGTGCGGCAGGGTTACACCGCGGGCATCGACCTCGGCGAGGCGCTCGAAGCGCGCGGCTTCGGGCTCGACCCGGCCCCGCTGCTGCGCGGTGAGCGGGGCCGGGTCGCTGTCGAAGTCTTCCCCCATACCGTCCACGTGCGCCTCTTCGGTCTCGCTGAGCGCCTTCCTTACAAGCCGAGGGGCGGCCGCAGCGTCGCTTTCCGCCGCGAGGTCATGCAGCGCTATCAGTGCTACCTGCGAGAGGTGCTGCAGCGTGAGGCGCCGGGCGTCCTGGAGAGCGCCGAAGTTCGGCGAGTCCTCGCGTCAGAAACCGCAGCGGGAGCGAAGGGCGCGGCGCTGAAGCGCCTCGACGACACACTCGACGGGCTGACCTGTGCGCTTGCCGCGTGGCTTCTGTGGCAGCACCCAGATCTTTGGGAGACGATCGGCGACCTGAACGGCTATATCGTCGCTCCGCGCGAGATGGACGAACAGGGAGCGCTGCGCTAGGCGGCTACATCCGCTCCGGCGCGGTCATGCCCATCAGGTCGAGCACGCGGCCGAGGGCGATCTTCGCGGCCTGCACCAGCCGCAGCCGCGCGGCCGTCAGGGCCGCGTCGTCCGTGATCACCTTCAGGTTGGGGTCTCCCTGCTGCCGGAACGCGTCGTTGAAGGCGTGGAACGACGTCGCCAGCTCCATGCCGTAGTGGGCGAGGTGCTGTGGTTCGTACGTCGTCGCGACCAGCTCGATCACCTCGGACAGGCGCAGCATCTCCCGCACCAGCGCCAGCTCGTGCGGCGCCGTCAGGAGCGCGACGTCGCCACCGTCTGGCGTGTGCCCCTCGCCGGCTGCCCGGTCGAGGATGCTCGCCAGCCGCGCGTGCGCGTACTGGATATAGAACACCGGATTCTCGTTCGACTGCTTCACGGCGAGGTCCAGGTCGAAGTCCATCTGGGAGCTGGGAGCCCGTAGCAGGAAGAAGAAGCGGGCGGCGTCCGGCCCCACCTCTTCGATAAGCTCGTCGAGGGTGATGATCTCGCCACCCCGCTTCGAGAGCCGCACGGTTTCGCTTCCCCGCTTCAGCGTCACCAGCTGGTAGAGGAGCAGGTGGAGGGCGTCGCCCTTGCCGGTGACTGCCTCGGTCCCGACCTCCAGGCGAGATACGTGACCGTGGTGATCCGCGCCCCACACGTTGATGACCTGGTCGAAACCCCGCGTCAGGAACTTGTCGTAGTGGTAGGCGATGTCGCTCGCGAAGTAGGTCGGGCGGCCGTCGGACCGTACGACCACGTTGTCCTTGTCCTCGCCGAGGTTGCTCGAGGTCAGCCAGAGCGCGCCCTCGCGCTCGGCCAGGTGGCCGTTCTCGCGCAGGATCGCGAGAGCCGCGTCGTACGCGGATGGCTCGCCGTCTGCAGTGGCCTCGTAGAGCGACCGCTCGCTGAACCAGCGGTCATACGTGGTGCCGAAGGTGCCGAGCGTGTCCCGGATCTGCTCGACGATGAGCTCGATGCCCATCTCCCGCACACCCGCCGGCGGCGGCTCGCCCGGCGCGGCGAGGAAGCGGTCGCCCTCGCGCTCCCGCATCTCGATGGCCAGGTCGACCATGTACTCGCCCGGGTAACCGCCCTCGGGAAGGGGAACGTCGCGGCCGTGTTGCTGCTGGTAGCGGGCGTACAGCGTCTCCGCAAACACGTCCGTCTGGGTGCCCGCGTCATTCACATAATATTCGCGTTCGACTTGGTACCCGGCTGCCGCCAGCGCTGACGCGAGCGTGTCGCCGATGGCCGCCCCGCGGCCGTTCCCCACGTGCAGCGGCCCGGTGGGATTCGCCGAGACGAACTCCAGCTGCACCCGCTTCCCCTCGCCGAGGGTGCTGTCCGCGAACGCCGCGCCCTGCTCGATGATGCGGTCAATCTCGCCCTGCACGAAGTGCTCGGCCAGGCTCAGGTTGATGAAACCGGGCGGCGCGATCTGCGGCGCGTCGATGACGTCGTCGGAGGGAAGGTGCTCGGCGATCGCCTCGGCGATGGCCAGCGGCGGCATCATCGCCGAGCGGGCGAGGCGCAGGGGCAGGGAGCTGGCGTAGTCGCCGTGGCCCGCGTCGCGAGGCCGCTCGACGAGCTCGTCCGGCAGGGCCACATCGGGAAGGGTGCCCGCGTTGATCGCCGCCCGGGTCGCCCCGGCGACGAGCGCCCCTATGCGGTCCCGGAGCGTCGTGGTGTCAGTCACCGCCCAAGCGTATCGCCTCTCGCTCCACCGGGGGAGTCGCGTCCTACAGGTCGAACGGGAACTGGTGTCGTTGCGCGAGTTCGGAGAGTTCCCCGACAGCCGCCTGGGCGTGTTCCACCACCTCGGGCGGGTAGCCGTACTTGAGCCGGTGCTCCTCGAACTCGTCCGCATCGAGCAGCTCGATCGTTCCGCCTGCCCGCACCGTCACGTCGAGGTCGAGGTCGATGTAGCGAATCTCGCCGTCCTCGAACTCGGGTGGCGTGGTGACGTTGCAGTACCAGAGCGCCGTCTCCTCGCCCGGTTCGGCCAGGCGAAAGACGTTGTACCAGCGGTTCCGCCAGAAGTGGACGTAGCTCTCGTAGCGGGAGCGAAACTCGCCCCGGCTCGTGAAGATCGGGCTTCCCGCCGAGGCGTGCGCCTGCACGAGCGAGCCGTCGTCCGAGAGGACGCGCAGGTGCTGGATCCAGTGCGCCTCGCCGTCGTACTTGGTGACGCGCAGCAGCAGGGGATCGCCGCGAGCAATGGGAGCGCCGTTCATGCTTCGATGATACCGCGCCGCGATCGCCTTCGACCGTGCGCTTACGTGAAGCGGAGCGGAACCCGGGCCTAGGTCGTGAAGACGAGCCCCAGGACCGTGCCCGCGATGATGGCCACCGCGCCCAGCCCCAGAACCAGGGCGATGGCGGACGGGCTGAACTCCGACCGCGCGTCCGTGTGCGCCGGCGCCACTTCGGGTGTGCTCTCGTCAGCGTTGCTCATGCCGCCCTCCCGGCCACATTCTGCGTCCCCGCCGGAATGTGCGCACCCCCGCTGGCGCCGGTCGAAACTTGATCGGGTGCGGTGCGTCGTCCACCCTCGATCGGGGCGTCTGACACAGGGGCGTCATGGGAGCTGGAATGACTGCTGACGGGCACGCGGGCGACCTGGTGATCGACGCAAGGAGCGTCACGAAGACGTACGACACCGGTGAGGTGCAGGTCCAGGCCCTGCGTGGCGTCGACCTTTATGTGCCCCGCGGCGAGATGGTCGCCGTCATGGGCCCCTCCGGCTGCGGCAAGACGACCCTCCTGAACTGCCTCTCCGGGCTCGACACCTTCGATGACGGCCAGGTCCTCATCAACGGCGAGGACATCGCCCGTATGGCCGACAACGAGAAGACGGAGTTCCGGGCGCAGGGCATGGGTTTCGTCTTCCAGACCTACAACCTCCTCCCCGTCCTTTCCGCCGTCGAGAACGTCGAGTTGCCGCTCATTGTCTCCGGAACCAGGCCGCGCGACGCTCGCGAGCTTGCACTCGCCGCCCTCGAGCGGGTCGAGCTCCGGCAGTACGCCGGTCACCGCCCGGCTCAGCTTTCGGGAGGACAGCGCCAGCGCGTCACCGTTGCCCGCGCGGTCGTCAACAGCCCCTCAATCGTCTGGGCGGACGAGCCCACCGGCGCCCTCGACTCGACGACCGCCGGGGGCATCATGGACCTGCTCGTGGAGTTGAACGCGAGCGCGAACCAGACGCAGGTCATCGTCACCCACGCTCCCGAGGTGGCCGCCCGCTGCCACCGCACCATCTACATGGCCGACGGCCTCATTGAACGCGAGGAAGCGATCCGCCCCCTCGCCCCCGCCCCCGCGTAGCGAACGGCCATGGACGAACTGTTCGGCGTCTCCATGAACACGATCGCCGCGGTGGTGGTCATCATCACGCTCGCCATCCTCGTGCTGCTGGCGTGGGTGGCCTTCCGCAACCCGGTGATGTTCAAGACGGGTCTGCGCAATATCCCCCGCCGCCGCGCCCAGACCACCCTCATCGTCTTCGGCCTCATGCTCGCGACCGTCATCATGACCGTCGCCTTCGGCACCGGCGACACCGTCTCGAGCACCGTCACCGACGACATCTACCAGCTTACCGGCGAGACCGACATGCTCATCGTCTGGGACGAGGAAGGCAGCCCGCGCCCCGAGGACGAGCGTGTCATCCCCCTCGAGGAAGTGGCCGCCTGGGAGGAGCGATTCGCCAACGATCCCGATATCGATGGCTTCCTGCCGATCCTTCTGGAGACGCTCCCCGTCATCAACACGGCCACCGGGCTGAACGAGGCCGGCGCCACTATCGTCGCTTACGACACCGAGGCGGCAGCGCCGTTCGGCTCGCTCCGCGACCTTGACGGGAAGGCGATCACGCTCACCGGCAACCAGGTTGTGCTCAATGAGGATCTGGCCGGCGAAATCGATGCCGAGGTCGGGCACACGCTTGTCCTCCTCTATCAGGGCTATCCGTTAGAGGTCGACGTCGTCGCGATCGCGCCGAACAGCTTCCTCAGCGGCACCTTCAACGTCGGCGCCTCCGAGTTCCCCGGCGGCGCGGTGAGCTTCGACTTCCTTGCCGAAGTGATTGGCCGCGACGACATCGCGTACGCCGTGGTCGTGACGAACGCGGGCGGCGTGCGCGATGGGCTGGAGCGCTCCGACGTGGTGGAGGAGAAGCTCAACGAGGTCATCGATGGGACGCCCTATGAGGTGCAGCCGCTGAAGAAGGATGCGATCGAGATCGCCAAGCTCGTCGGCAGCGTCTTCACCACCGTCTTCATCATCTTCGGGCTGTTCTCGATCGCTGCCGGCATCCTCCTCATCTTCCTCATCTTCATCATGCTGGCGGCCGAGCGGAAGCCCGAGATGGGCATGGCCCGCGCCGTCGGCGCCAAGCGCCGCCACCTCGTCGAGTCCTTCCTCGCCGAGGGCATGGGCTACGACCTCGGCGCGGCCATCGTCGGCCTCGTTGCGGGCATCTTCGTGACGTTCGGCATGGTCGGGCTCATCAACGCCTTCGCCGAAACGGGCCTTGGTCTGGAGCTGCGCACGAACCTCACCCCCCGGAGTCTCGTCGTCGCCTTCTGCCTCGGCGTCATCTCGACCTTCGTCGTCATCTTCTTCGCTGCCGTGCGCGCCAGCCGCCTCAACATCGTTGCCGCCATCCGCGACCTGCCGGAGCCCATCGTCATCAATCCCGAAGCAGCAACCTGGCGGGGCTACGCGCGGGCGGTGCTCAACGCAGCCGTCGTCGGCGGAGCCATCGCCGTGAGCGTGTTCGCCCTCTACCGCCTGCCCGACTTCGCGCCGCTGTTCTCGATCGCCCTTCTGTTCGGGCTTATCGGGCCGTACGTCCACATGCTCCGGCGGCAGAACTTTGGCGCGCCGCGGCACGAGCGCATCGCCGGGCAGCGCATGCCCCTCTGGCCGTTCTTGCTCGTCCCCCTGATCCCCTTCTACCTCGTCGCCCTGCTGATCGTCCGCGTCATGCGTGACCGCAACCCGCAGGTGAGCTTCTGGCTCATCGTCCTTGGCATCCTCCTGCCTCCCGTCGGCCTCGTCCTGATTGCCTCCCAGGACCGTGATCGGCCGATCGCGTGGGGGGCCGGCTTCGGAGTTGTGGGGCTGGCCCTCGCCGCCCTCTTCATGGAGTGGGCCTTCTCCTCCGACAGCTACTTCTTCTTCGCCGGGGGCATGTCACTCGCCTTCGGCTGGGCGGCCTTCACGCTGCGCTACTTCCGCCTCCACGAACGCATCTCGTTCACGATCCTCGCCTGCCTGTTGCTCGCCTTCTGGTACGTGTCGCCCGCCGGCGCGCTCGACTTCATCATCGGCGACCTCGAGGGCGGCCCCGAGCTCTTCTTCCTCAGCGGCATCGTCATGGTCGCCTGTGGCACCTTCCTCGTCGTCTACAACGCCGACATCCTGCTGCCGCCCATCGCCACCCTCGGGGCGCGGCTGGGACGCATTGTGCCCGCGGTCAAGACCGCCGTCGCCTACCCCCTGACAGCCCGCATGCGCACCGGCATGACGATCATGATGATCGGCCTCATCACCTTCTCCTTGGTCATGTTCTCCACCGTCAACGACAACTTCACCAACATCTTTCTCTCCGATGATGCGAAGGGCGGCTTCGACACCATCGTCTTCGTCAACAGCAACAACCGCACGGATGACCTTGTGGCGACGCTGGAGCAAAACGGCGTCGATACCGCGCCCATCGTCGCGGTGAGCGAGCAGCGCATCGCCTTTGCGGGCGAGACGGAGATATTCGTCGATGCCCCGGCCGGTCCGGGCGTTGCCGGCACCTTCACCGTCATCGGCGCCGACGCCGCCTTCTTCGCCACGAACGAGTTCGAGCTGAAGCGGCGCGCTGCCGGCTACGCCAGCGACGAGGAGGTCTGGGCCGCAGTGGCCGGCGACCCCACCCTTGCCGTGATTCCGGGGGAGCTCACAGACACCGCGGGCGACGAATTCTCCGACTTCGAGCTGCTCAAGCTCGACCCCTCCCTTGTGGAGGAGGGCTTCGAGCCGTTCACCCTCCACCTCCACGCTCCCGGCACCGACCTCAACACGTCTGTCACCGTCATCGGACAGATGGACGATCCCGCGGACATCTTCTGGGCCGCCATCATCGTGCAGCGCGACACCGTCGTCGCCGCCTTCCCCGATTCCGACTCCCAGCGATTCGTCATCAAGACCCGTGACGGAACCGACCAGGAGGCCTTCGCCAAGTCCATCGAGTCGGGCCTGCCCCAGGCCTCGGCCGAGTCGTTCCAGAAACTGCTCGACGACCAGCGTGCGGCCTCGCAGGGCTTCCTCCTGCTCTTCCAGGGATTCATGGGGCTCGGCCTCATCATCGGCATTGCCGCCCTCGGCGTGATCGCCTTCCGCGCCGTCGTCGAGCGCCGCCAGCAGATCGGCATGCTCCGCGCCATCGGCTACCAGCGCTCGATGGTCGCCCTCAGCTTTGTCTTCGAGTCGGGCTTCGTCGCCCTCTCCGGGATCATCCTGGGGGCCGTCCTGGGCGTCTCCCTCTCGTGGGTCCTCTTCACGTCGGGCGGCATCGGCGAGGCCTCCGAGGGCGCGGACTTCATCGTTCCCTGGCTCCAACTTATCGTCATCTGCGGAATTGCCTTCGGAGCCTCGATGATCATGACCTGGTTCCCCGCCCAGAGCGCCTCGCGCGTCGCCGTCGCCGAGGCCCTCCGCTACGAATGAGCGCGGCGAACGACCGCCCCGAGCTGCGCGGTACGCAGCTCTTCGACCTCACCGGACGCGTCGCCATCATGACGGGCGCCGGGCGCGGCCTCGGCCGCACGATGGCCCTCGCCCTGGCCGCCGCAGGAGCCGATCTCGCCCTTGCCAGCCGCACCGCCTCGGAGCTTGACTCCCTTGTCGAAGAGGTGGAGGCGCTGGGCCGGCGCGCCATCGCCGTTCCCACCGACGTGACCTCCCCGGAGGCGTGCGAGGCGATGGTGGCCGCCGCCGTCGGGCGGCTCGGGCGCCTCGACATCCTCGTGAACAATGCCGGCATGAACGTCCGCAAGCCCGCCCTCGAGCTCACACCGGATGAGTTCGACTCCGTCCTTCAGGTCAACCTGAAGGGCTATTACAACGGCGCCCGGTCAGCGGGCCGGCACTTCGTCGCGCAGGGCTCCGGGAAGCTCATCAACGTCTCCAGCATCCTTGGCAGCGTCGCCCTGCCGAACCAGGCCGCCTACGCCTCGTCCAAGGGTGCGATCGACCAGCTCACGAAGGTGCTCGCGATTGAGTGGGCCGACGCCACAGTCCAGGTGAACGGCCTCGCCCCGACCTACTTCGAGACGGACCTGACCCGCCCGCTCTACGAAGACCCCGAGCGCAAGGCCTTCATCGAAGACCGCACGCCTATGGGCCGCTGGGGACAGCCCCACGAGCTCGCCGGCGCCGTCATCTTCCTCGCGAGCGACGCTAGCGACTTCGTCACCGGCCAGACGATCCTCGTCGACGGCGGCTGGACGGCCTGGTAGCCGCTCTACGTCCCGCCGATCTGCGGCTCCCAGAGCGTGAAGAAGTACCCGTCCGGCCCCATTACCTGGCACGTCCGCCCCGTCCCGTCGTCGTGCGGCGGCTGGATGCTGACGTAGCCCATCTCGACCGCCTTCCGGTGCCGCGCGTCGATCGCGTCCACCTGGATGCGCACCTCCGCCCCGATACCCCGCGCCGCCCCCTCGTTGGCGAGCGCCTGACGCCACGGGTGCCCCTCGTACGACTCGTCCGAGTGCAGCTGGATCTCCGCGCCTTGCAGCGCGAGGCCGGCGAAGCCGGGGTGCCGTGTCTCCAGCGTCGCGCCGGCGACGTCGGTCAGGAACGCTGCGAAGCCGTTCAGGTCGGTCGCCCAGAGGACGATGCTGAGTGCCCCCTGCGGCATGGGAGTCAGGCCACGGGGCGGAAGCGGGGGACGGGCGCCTCCCCTTCGTGCTCCCACACCACCTCGACGGGCATGCCGACGACGATCTCGTCGTTCGGGACGCCGATGATGTTCGCAGGCATGCGCGGGCCTTCGTCCAGCTCCACGACCGCGATGTTGTAGGGAAGATCGGGCTCCCAGGCGGGGTGGTAGCGCTGGTGCATGATTCCGAACGTGTAGACGGTCCCGCGTCCGCTCACCTCTTTCCAGCTGATCCCCTCGGCCAGGCAGGTGGGGCAGGTGGGGGACGTGGGGAGGCGCATCTCGCCGCACATGTCGCAGGTTGCGAGCAGCAGGCGGCCCTCCTTGCCGGCGGCGAAGAAGGGTTCCGTCAGCTCATCGGGCTGGGAGACGGGCTTCACGGGTGGGGAGTCGGCCATCGTGCGTCGCCTCAGTTCGCGTGCGGGCTCAGGATGAGTGAGGCGTGGTAGCTCAACGCCCCCCCGTTGCCCGTCGAGAGGATGAGGTCGTTCTTCTCGACCTGGCGCTCGCCGCCCTGCCCGCGTCCCTGGATGATCGCTTCGCTCAGGGGGGTCATGCCCCACATGTAGTACGCGGAGAGCTGGCCGCCGCCCGTGTTCGTCGGGAGCGAGCCGCCGGGGCCGAGCTTCCCGTCCTCCACGAAGGCGCCGCCCTCGCCCTTCTTGCAGAAGCCGTAGTCCTCGAGCGTGACCAGCACGGTGTAGGTGTAGCAGTCGTACAGCTCGCAGACGTCGATGTCCTCGGGGCCCACGCCCGCCATACCGAAGACGGTCTCCGCGGCCAGCCGCGCGCCCGTCTCCGTTTCCGGGGAGTCTCCTGCGTGTCGGCTGTCGCCGGGGTGCCCCTGGCCCATGCCATGGACGTACACGGGCGGCTGCGGCATGTCCTTCGCCTGGTCCGGCGGGCTTACGATCACCGCCACCGCGCCGTTCGAGACGAGGCAGCAGTCGAGCAGATGAAGCGGCTCCACGATCCAGCGGGAGGCGTGGTACTCCTCCAGCGTGAGCGGGTCCCGCATCTTCGCGTGCGGGTTCATCGTCGCCCACGAGCGCTCCGCCACCGCGATCGCCCCGAGCTGGTCCTGTGTGGTGCCGTAGAGCGACATGTGCCGCCGGGCGGCCAGCGCGTACGAGGTGTTCGCGCCGAAGTGCCCCGCTCCCGCCGAGAGCCCGAGGATGCCCGTCGGACCCGCCCGGCGACCCGCGTTGCCGTAGGCCGCCGCCGAGGAGCCGCCCTGCTGCAGGGGAGCGTCGGCGAAGACGCAGACCACGTGTTTGGCCATGCCCGCGTCGATCGCCATCGTCGCGTACTGCACCATCTGTGCCGCCGTCGAACCGGCCGCGTTCATGTGGTTCAGAAGGCGGAGGTTGCCCATGCCGAGGGCGTTCTGGAGCTGCAGGCTTACGCCCTGGCCGGAAAACCCCGTGATGCCGGCATTGATGAGCAGGCCGTCGATGTCGGACTTCTCGAGCCCTGCATCGGCGATGGCGAGGCGTACGGCATCGACCGCGAAATCGGTCGAACTCTTGCCGTAGATGCGCCCCATGGGCGTAATGCCGAGACCGGTGATGGCGGCTGCGCCGCGTAGTCGATGTGCCATGGCCGCGATTCTAGCGCAGGCCCTTCCGGCATGCCGCTCGCTGGTTAGAAGCGGTAGGTCTCGTAGTCCTTCGCGACCACCGTGCGCGCCAGGTCCGTCTGCACATCGGGCGTGACGTGCGTCAGCACGAGCCTCGCCGAGGCGGGCATTGCCGCGTGTAGCTCGGGAATGTCGTCGACCAGGTTCATGTGAATCGGGATGGGGATGTCGCGCGAGGCGCACTCGGCCACGAGCACGTCCGCCTCGCGCGCGAGGTCAAAGACGGCGTCGCAGAGGCGCGTATCCCCCGTGTACGCGAAGCGCTCGCCCTCCAGCTTGGCCTGGTACCCGAGGTTGAGCGACAACCGGTTGTCGTGCTCGACCGCCACCGCCTCGACCGTCAGGTCCCCGACCGTCGTGGAGTCGCCCGCGGCCAGTTCCCGCCACTCGATGCCGAACTCGCCCTCGAACAGTCCCGGGTAGACCGTCCCGCCGACTTCGCGGGCCAGTCGCTCCGTCTCCGGCGGTCCCACGATCGTGACCGGGGTCCTCCGGCCCTGGTGCTTCCAGTGCAGCAGCAGGAACGGCAGGCCCAGGAAGTGGTCACCGTGGTGGTGGCTCAGCACGACCGCCTCGACCGTGTTCGGATCCACGCCGACGCGGTGCAGCGACATGAGCGCCTGCGGAGGCGCCTCGAAGAGGTAGCGGCCGTTCGCGAGGAACCCGTTCCAGCAGAGTCCTCCGGCGGCGAATGCGTTCCCCGTGCCGATGAAGGTCAGGTCGAGCGACATGGCCGGCATCCTACTGCGCCCGCGTGACGTGCGTTCGCGCATGCCCGCGACAGGCGAGACAATGCGGATATGACGGTTCGGGCAGGCATCATCAACGTCACCGGTTTCGCGGGGATGGAAGCGGCGCGCCTGCTCTGGAACCATCCCGAGGCCGAGCTTGTTGCCGCAACGGGCCGCTCCCTTGCGGGTCAGAAGCTGGGAGACGCCTTCCCCCACCTCGCCGTCTACGCCGACTTCCCCATCACGGGCGAGATTGAGACGGAAGTCGACGTCGTCTTCTCGGCGCTGCCGACCGGCGCGAGCGCCGAGGCCTGTGCCCCGCTCGTCGACCAGGGCGTGCGCGTCATAGACATCGCCGCCGACTTCCGCCTGCGCGAGCCGGAAGCGTTCGCCCAGTGGTTCGGCGCCGAGCACCCCGCCCCGGGCCTCCTCGGCCGCGCTGTCTACGGGCTCGCCGAGCTGTACGCGACCGACATCGCTGGCGCCGACCTTGTCGCCAACCCCGGCTGCTACCCGGCCGCGACCATCCTCGCGCTCGCGCCCGCGGTCGCGGCCGGTATCGTCAAGCCGCGCGTGTTCGTCGATGCCAAGTCGGGCATCTCCGGCGCGGGCCGTGGCACTGGCGGCGGCTTCAGCTACAGCGACGTCAACGAGGACGTCTCCGCCTACCGCGTCGCGAACCACAACCACCAGCCCGAGATGGCGCAGGAGCTCTCGCGGCTGCGGGAGGGCCCGGACGTTGCCGTCACCTTCGTGCCCCACCTCATCCCCATGACGCGGGGCATCCACTCGACCTGCTACGCCCCCCTCGCCGAAGATGTCTCGCCCGCGCAGGCGCTCGCCCTCTACCGCGACTTCTATGCGGATGCGCCCTTCACCTCCGTGACTGACTCGCCCCCGCACACGAAGCACACCTACGGCAGTAACGACTGCCTCGTGCACCCCACCGTCGACGAGCGCAACGGCGCCCTCGTGGCCGTGGGCGTGCTCGACAACCTCATGAAGGGCGCCGCCGGCAGCGCCATCGAGAACATGAACCTGATGTTCGGCCTCCCCCAGCAGGCCGGCCTCGACCGCCCGGCCCTCTACCCGTGAGCATCGAGATCGACCCGACCGGGACCGCGACCAGTCCCGCGGGATACCGCGCGGGCGCCACCTACGCAGGAATCAAGACCTACGGCGAGAACAAGCTCGACCTTGGCATCCTCCTCTCCGACCACCCTGCCACTGCGGCCGGTGTCTTCACGGTCACACGCCTCCATGGCGCTGCCATCGACGTTGACCGCGAGCGGCTCGCGGGAGGCCAGGGGCGAGCGGTCGTCGTGAACAGTGGCAATGCCAACGACAGCACCGGCGAGCGCGGCGTCAGCGATGCCTATCGCATGGCCGAGCTGGCCGCGCGGAAGGTGGGCATTCCCGCCGAGGCCATGTTCGTCTGCCACACGGGCGTCATCGGCCACTACCTGCCCATGGACAAGATCGAGGCGGGCATCGAGGCCGTGGAGCTGTCCGATGACGCCGGCGCCGACTTCGCTCGCGCCATCATGACGACCGACCTCGTGCCCAAGCACTGCTCCGTCCGCTTCGGGCCGTACACCCTCGGTGGCTGCGCCAAGGGCTCGGGCATGATCCACCCCAACATGGCGACCATGCTCGCCTACCTCACGACCGATGCTCCTATCGCTCAGGAGACCCTGCAGGTCGCCCTCTCCGAGGCGACCGACCGCAGCTTCAACCTCATCACGGTCGATGGCGACACCAGTCCCAGCGACACCGTCCTCCTCTTCGCGAACGGCGCCGCCGGTGGCGACACGATCACTCCCGGCAGCGAGCACTACGACGCCTTCCGCGAGGCCCTCGACGCCGTCTGCATCCACCTCGCGAAGGCCATCGCCCGCGATGGCGAAGGCGCCACGAGGCTTATCGAGATCACGGTCAATGGAGCCGCCTCGGACGCCGATGCCCGCCGCCTTGTGCGCGACATCGGCACCTCGCCCCTCGTCAAGACCGCCGTCCACGGCGCCGACCCCAACTGGGGCCGCATCGTCGGCGTCATCGGCCGCTCCGATGTCGCCATCGTCGAGGAGGCTGTGACTGTCGCTGTCTGCGGCCACCAGCTCTTCGAGCGCACCGTGCCCATTCTCTACGAGGAGGCCGAGGTCTCCCGGGCCATGTCCGGCGACGAGGTCACCATCGAGGTGTCCCTCGGCGCGGGCGATGCGAGCGCCACCGGCTGGACCTGCGACTTCAGCGCCGACTACATCCGCATCAACGCCGACTACACGACGTGAGGGACACGCGGCCCCTCGTCATCAAGGTGGGTGGCAGCACCCTCGGCGCCGCCGACACGACCTTTCACGACATCGCCGCCCTCGACCGCGCCGGTGAGCGCCCCATCGTCGTCCACGGCGGCGGCGCCGAGGCCAGCCGCTGGCTCGACGCGATGGGGATCGAGAGCCGCTTCATCGACGGCCTGCGCGCCACCGACGAGCGCGCCTTGCCCGTCATCGTGGCCGTCTTCGCCGGACTCGTGAACAAGCGCATCGTCTCCGCCCTGAACGCCGCCGGCGCCCCCGCCGCCGGCATCTCCGGCGCCGACGGACGCACGCTTGAGTGCGAGCAGCGCCGCCCCGAGCTCGGCTTCGTCGGGACGCCCGTCGCCGCTCATCCCGAGGCCGTGCTTGCCCTGCGCGACGCCGGCTTCGTGCCGGTCGTCAGCCCCGTCGGCTACGTGCCTGGCCAGGACGGCGACCAGCTCGTGAACGTGAACGCCGACGAGGCTGCCGGCTGGATCGCGAGCGCCGTCGATGCCCGCGAGCTCGTCTTCCTGACCGATGTCGAGGGCGTGCGTGGCGAGGACGGCGCCGTCATTCCCGAGCTCGATGCTGCTGCGGTGGGTGCCCTGCGAGAACAGGGCGTAGTCGCCGGCGGCATGATCCCCAAGACCGACGCCTGCCTGCTCGCCGCAAGGCTGGGCGTCCCCAGCCACATCATCGACGGGCGCGTCACCGGCGCCCTCCTCGACCGCGAGGGCCTCGGGACTGTCTTCCCACCTGCCCGTACCTGACCGCAGGGCCCGTATTCCGGCGCGGCGTACAATCCCCATCCCGACCTCAACATCATCCCGACAGGAGCCCCAACGGCATGAGCGACTGGATCGAACGCGACAGCAAGTACCTCTTTCAGAACTATGGCCGCCAGCCGATCGTGCTTGAGCGCGGCGAGGGATCGCGCGTCTGGGACAGCGAGGGCAACGAGTACCTCGACTTCGTCGGTGGCCTTGCCGTCACCTCGCTGGGCCACTCCCACCCCGCTGTCGCTGCTGCCGCCGCCGCCCAGGCGGAGCAGCTCATCCACGTCTCCAACCTCTACTACACCACCCCGATGATCGAGCTGGCCGAGCTGCTCGTGGAGAACTCGCCCCTCGACCGGGTCTTCTTCTGCAACTCCGGCGCCGAGGCGATCGAGGCCGCCATCAAGGTCGCCCGCCGCTGGGGGCACGACGAGCAGGGTGGAAAGCACGGCATCATCGCCATGCAGGACGGCTTCCACGGACGCAGCCTCGGCGCCCTCGCGGCCACCGGCACCGCTCGTTACCGTGAGCCCTTCGAGCCCCTCCCCACCGGCTTCTCGCACGTCCCCTGGAACGACCTCGACGCCCTCAAGGCCGCCACCGACGACAACACCGTGGCCGTCCTCATGGAGCCCATCCAGGGCGAGGGCGGCGTGAACGCTCCCGCCCCCGGCTATCTGCAGGGCGTTCGTGACTGGTGCGACGAGAACGGCCTCCTCCTCATCCTCGACGAGATCCAGTCCGGCATCGGTCGCACCGGGACCCTGTGGGCGCACGAGCAGGACGGCATCGAGCCCGACATCATGTGCGTGGCCAAGGGCCTCGCCGGCGGCCTCCCCATCGGCGCGGTGCTCGCCCGCGAGGAGCTCGCAGGGCACCTGGTCCCCGGGGACCACGGCACGACCTTCGGCGCGAACCCCGTCGCGACCGCCGCCGGCGTCGCCGTTCTTCGCTACATCTTCGAGAACGACGTCCTCGCCGCCGCTCGCCGCGCCTCTGACCGCCTCGTCGCCCGCCTGAGGGCGATGGAAGACAGCCTCCCCGCCGTCACCGAGGTGCGCGGACGCGGTCTGCTGCTCGCCGTCAGCCTGTCCAGTGAGGCTACCGCCGGGGTCGTCACCCTTTGCCGCGAGCGCGGCCTCCTCGTGAACAACGTGCGCCCCGACCGCATCCGCCTGATGCCCGCCCTCATCGTCGGCGACGAAGAGATCGACCGCGCCTGCGACATCCTCGAGGAGGCCATCCAGTTAGCGACCTCGTAACGGGTCTGCTCCTTGCCCTTGGCACCCTCGCCTCTGTCGGCGTGGCGGGTGTGGGGCTGCGCCTGCTGCTCGCTGCTCGGGCCGCCGACGCCGCCATCGCCCCGCCTGCCACGCTCGTGCTCGGCAGTGTGGCGGCCGGCGCCATCGGTCTCGCTTTCACCCCCTTCGCGCTGGCGGGTTCCCTCCCAACCGCCCTTGGCGTCGTCGTGTTCGTGCTCGTCCTGGTCGCGCTCGCAAGCACTGTCGGGGCCTGGACGGTGCTCCGGCGGGTGCTCTGACTGCCGCACGAGCGGCGGGCGCGCTACGCTTTGGGGGACTAGACCGAAAGGCAGGCCCGCGTGCCCAAACTCGTTCTCGCCTATAGCGGCGGCCTCGATACCACGACGGCCATCACCTGGCTCACGAAGGAGCGCGGCTACGACGTCGTCGCCCTCAACATCGACGTGGGCATGAGCCGCGAGCAGGCCGTGCTCGAAGAGCGCGGCCTCGCAGCCGGCGCCGCCAGGGTCATCGTCGAGGACGCGCGCGAGGACTTCCTCCGCTACTTCGCCTTCCCCGCCCTCGCAGCCGGCGCCCTCTACCAGGACGCCTACCCTCTCGCGACTGCCCTCGCACGGCCGCTCATGGCCAAGCTGCTCGTCGATGTCGCGCACGGCGAGGGCGCCGTCGCGGTCGCCCACGGCTGCACGGGCAAGGGCAACGACCAGGTCCGCTTCGACGTCGGCATCCGCACCCTCGACCCCTCCCTCGCCATCGTCGCCCCCACGCGCGAGGAGGCGATGTCCCGCGAGATGGAGATCGAATACCTCCAGGAACACGGCATCGCCCTCGCCTGGGAGGTGAAGGGCTCCTTCAGCATCGACGAGAACATCTGGGGCCGCAGCGTCGAGGCGGGCGTGCTTGAGGACCCCTGGACCGCGCCCCCACCCGACGCCTACGTCTGGACGACCGCCCCCGAGGACGCGCCCGCCGAGGGCGTCGATGTCGAGATCGGCTTCGAGAAGGGCTTCCCCGTGACCGTCGACGGCGAGGCGCTCGACCCGGTCGCCCTCGTTGAACGCCTCAACGACCTCGGCGGTCAACATGGGGTTGGCCGCGTCGACCACATCGAGGACCGCCTCGTTGGCATCAAGAGCCGCGAGATCTACGAGGCGCCCGCCGCGACCGTCCTCTTCGCCGCCCACCGCGCGCTGGAGACGATGACGCTCTCGAGACAGCAGCTGAAGCTGAAACGCGAGATCGCCGCCCAGTACGCCGAGCTCATCTACGACGGGCTCTGGTTCAGCGCCCACCACCAGGACCTCGCTGCCTACACGGCCAGCACCCAGCGCTTCGTCAGCGGGCAGGTGCGCCTGCGCCTCCACCGCGGCGCCGTCACCGTGACCGGCCGCCGGGCTGAGTCCTCGCTGTACGATCGGGCGCTCGCCACCTACGACCGCGAGGACGCGTTCGACCACGCCTCGGCGGTCGGCTTCATCGACATCTGGGGGTTGCAGACGCGCGTGCAGGCCCGCCAGCAGCTGCTCGACCAGTTGCCCCAGGCACTCCGCATCGCCCAGCCCCGCAAGGAGGCGTCCGAGTGAGCGCAGCGTCCGAAACGACCACGATCAGCTACCACGGCCCCGGCGATGGCGCCGAGCTCTGGGGCGGAACCCAGGCCGATTTCGTCCTCGACTGGCCAAACCGCCCTGCCCGCGAGGTCGCTGTCCTCCTGCAGGACGCCGCCGCCGAGGCGCTCGCGCAGGCAGCCTCCGCCGAGGACGGTCCCGACTTTCGCGCCGAGGCCGCTCGCGCCGTGGGCGAGGCCTGGCTGGAGGCGCAGATCGAACGCGATGGGCGAGTCGACTCCATTGTCGTGATCTCCGCCGCGACCCTCGGCGAGCGCCCGGAGCTCGTGGCGGTGTCCCGCACGCTCGCTGCCGGCACGTCATGACCGAGGAGCGCCGCCGCGTTCCCGTTGACCAGGTCGGCAGGAGCCGCCCCTCTCCAATTGATCCTGAAGGTCCAGAGGCCTGCGACTGCCCGCAACTCGACCGCAACGAGTGGCACGAGGTGGAGAGCGACTGGAGCGACATCGCTTTCGCGAAGATCGGCATCCCCGCCTTCCTCGGCGTCCCCATTGGCTTCTGGGCCAACCGCCGCAAGCTGGTCGCCCGCGCCGAGGCTGCCGGCCACGTCCCCGAGGACGCGATGCTGATTATGGGTCCTGGACGCCTGCGCCGTACGGTCATGATTGAGGTGGAGGACGCCGACACCTCCCGTCGCGACATCGTGACCCCCGGCGGCGTCGTCTTCACCCGGCTATTGCCCGCCCCCTGGGGCCAGATGAAGACCATCGTGAAGGAAACCCGCGACATGGCTCGGGAGCGCTACGGCCGCAATCCCGCCGCCATCTGGGTCTGGTACCTCACCTGCCAGACCTGCTCCTCGGAACGCGACTTCGAGACGCTCTTCGTCGCGCACTACCCGAAGCGCCCCGCAGCCAGGGACGCGGGATGACGCTCACCGCAGGCTTCGCTACCATCGTCAACACGATGCATGCGATGTGGCCCGGTTCAAGGCTCGCCCTTCGACGGCCTCGCGGCGCATAGCCGGCGAGGCCTTTCCCCAGACCTGTCCCCAGATTCCCGCTGACCGGCCCGATGTGGGCCGGACCCTCCCGCTGAACGAGGAGCTTCATGGTAGATCGCTACGACCCGCACACCATTGAGCCGAAGTGGCGCGAGCGTTGGCAAGCAGATGGCATCGACCACGCCAGCGACGACGACGAGCGCCCGCCGTGGTACGTGCTCACGATGTTCCCCTACCCCTCGGGCGACTTCCACACGGGCCACTGGTACGCCATGACCCCCTCAGACTCCTTTGCCCGCTTCCGCCGCATGCAGGGGTACAACGTGCTCTTCCCCATGGGCTTCGATGCGTTTGGCCTGCCCGCCGAGAACGCCGCCATCCAGCGCGGCCTCGACCCGAAGGAGTGGACCTATGGGAACATCGAGCGCATGCGCCAGCAGCTCCGCTCGATGGGCGCGAGCTTCGACTGGGAGCGCGAGATCGTCACCTGCGACCCCGAGTACTACCGCTGGACCCAGTGGTGGTTCCTGAAGCTGTACGAGCAGGGCCTTGCCTATCGCGCCGAGGCCGCCGCCAACTGGTGCCCCTGCTGCCAGACCGTGCTCGCCAACGAGCAGGTGCTCGATGGCCTCTGTGAGCGCTGCGACGATCCCGTCGAACGCCGCTTCCTCACGCAGTGGTTCTTCCGCATCACCGCCTACGCCGAGGAGCTGCTGGAGTTTGGCGGCATGGACTGGCCCGAGCGCGTCACCACCATGCAGCGGAACTGGATCGGCCGCTCCGAGGGGGCGAACCTGCGCTTCCCCGTCGATGTCGAGGGGGTCGACAAGCCCCTGACCGTCTTCACGACGCGCCCCGACACCGTCTACGGGGCCACCTTCATGGTGCTCGCGCCAGAGCACGAGCTCGTCGAGCGCATCACCACCGACGAGCAGCGCGAGGCTGTCGACGCGTACGTCGCCGCCACGTCGCGCGTTGCTGAGATCGAGCGGCTCTCCACCGAGCGTAAGAAGACGGGCGTGTTCACGGGCGCGTACGCCGTCAACCCGTTCAACGGCGAGCGCATCCCCATCTGGATCGCCGACTACGTGCTCGTGACCTACGGGACCGGCGCGATCATGGCCGTCCCCGCGCACGACGAGCGCGACTTCGAATTCGCCCGCGACCACGGGCTCGATGTCGTGCCGGTGTTCGACCACTCCGAGATCGACACGACCGCACCCCTTGAGGCTGCGTTCACGCAGGGTGGCGCGATGATCAACTCGGGCTCCTTCGACGGGACCCCGGCGAGCGACGCCATCCCGGCCGTCATCGCCCACGCAGAGGCGGAAGGCGCCGGCACAGGGGCGATCACCTACCGCCTGCGCGACTGGCTCATCTCGCGGCAGCGCTACTGGGGCACGCCCATCCCCATGATTCACTGCGATTCCTGCGGCGTGGTGCCCGTACCCGAGGAAGACCTCCCCGTCGTCCTCCCCGACGACGTGCACTTCGAGCCGACTGGTCAGTCGCCTCTGACGCAGATCGAGGAATGGGTCAACGTCGATTGTCCGCAGTGCGAGGCCACCGCCCGCCGCGAGACGGACACACTCGACACCTTCATGTGCTCGAGCTGGTACCAGATGCGCTACGTCGACCCCCGCAACCCCGAGCGCCCCTTCTCGGCGGAAGCGATGCGCCAGTGGCTTCCGGTCGACCTCTACACGGGCGGCGCCGAGCACGCGGTCATGCACCTCCTCTACACCCGTTTCTTCTGGAAGGCGGCGCGCGACATGGGCATCGTCGAGGGCGACGAACCGATGAAGCGCCTCTTCAACCAGGGCGTCATCCTCGGCCCCGATGGCAACCGTATGTCCAAGAGCCGCGGCAACGTCGTCGCGCCCGACGACCTGGTTGCGCAGCACGGCGCTGACGCCTTCCGCTGTCAGCTCATGTTCGTCGGGCCCTGGGACCAGGGCGGTCCCTACAACCCGAGCGGTATGCCCGGCATCGTTCGCTGGCTTAACCGCCTCTGGTCCGTCGCCACCGAAGCCCCTCCGGAGGCCGGGGACGGCGCCGCGTCACGGGAGCTCGTCGCCGCCACCCACCGCACCATCCGCGATGTGAGCAACGACATCGAGGAGTTCCGCTTCAATACCGCCATCGCGCGCCTGATGGAGCTGACGACCGCCCTCTCCCGTGCGCGAGAGTCGGGAGGTGTCGACGGGGCCACCTGGGAACGCTCGGTCGAGACGCTCATCCTGTTGACGGCGCCCCTCGCCCCCCACATCGCCGAGGAGCTCTGGGACCGCCGCGGCAAGCCCTACAGCGTCCACCAGCAGGCCTGGCCCGAGTTCGACGAGGCACTCGTCGTCGAGGAGACGGTCGAGATTGTCGTGCAGGTCAACGGTAGGGTGCGGGACCACCTCACCCTCCCCGTCGATGCCGGCGAGGACGACGCGCTTGCCGGTGCGCTGGCGAGCGACCGCGTGCAGGGTTGGGTCGAGGGTAAGGAGCCGCGCCGCGTGATCTACGTGCCCGGCAAGCTGCTCAATATCGTTGTCTAGCGCATCCTCACGAGAGGTCCTGGAGCACCTGAGGTAGCTCCTCAAGGTTGTCGATCACCCCGTCGACGATCTCTGGGGGATCCCAGTAGTCGTCGTGCTTCCACACGGCTTTCATACCGAAAGACTTTGCCCCGCGAATGTCAGCCTCGGGGTTGTCGCCCACCATTACGACCTCTTCGGCGGAGACCCCAAGCGTGTCGACTGCACGCCGAAAGATCTCTGGGTCCGGCTTCCGAAGGCCTTCCGCCTCCGAAATGAGGATGACGCCGAAATACTTGGCGATTCCCAGGCTGTCGATCTTCCGCTGTTGCCACATGGCGGCGCCGTTTGTGATGAGCCCCAGGCCTAGACCGCTGCCTGCCAACGTACCGAGCACCTCGTGCACTTTTGGGAATGCAACGCACTCGTCCGGGAAGTGAGCCTGGAGGTCTTCCAGCAGGGCACTCGCCGTGCCAGCGGGCAGGCGAAGGATGCGTTCGACTCCATGGAAGACCTCGGCTCTTGCCGTGTAGCCGTTGTGGTCGAGTTCCATGAAGGTGTCCACGTAGTTGTCGAAGGAGATGGCTGCGAAGGTGTCTGGTAGACGGCGCTGCTGTTGGCGGAGGTGGTTTGCCAGGCTGCTGCGGCGGTCCAGGATGGTGTTGTCGAGGTCGAACAGGATCGCCCTCAGCATCGATTTCAGTTCGAGACGCGGTTTACGACCCAGATCATCAGCCAGAGCACGATGATGACGATCATTGGGCTTAGGTCGATCATCCCCGTGCGCGGCATGGCGCGGCGCACCGGGTCGATCAGCGGATCCGTGATCTGGTGAACGATGCGAATGAGCGGATTCGTGCGAGAGATCGGGAACCAGCTCAGCAGCGCCCGCGCCACGATCGCCGCGATGAGGATGTAGAGGAAGGCCCGGAACAGGTCGGCGATGACCGGGTTCATTGGGCCGCTCCCAGCTCGCGCGAGCGTTCGCAGGCGGCGCGGACGCACGCCTCGATGAGCGCGCGGAACTCCCCGCGATCCAGCTCCGCGAGTCCCGCAGCGGTCGTGCCGCCTTTGGAGGTGACGCGCTCGCGCAGGACCGCTGGGGGAAATTCGCTGATCTGTGCGTAGGCGGCTGATCCGGTGAGGGTCTGCATCGTCATCGCTTCTGCCTCCTCGGCGGTCAGCCCGATGGCCACCCCCGCGTCGATGAGCGCCTCGATGAACAGGAACACGTAGGCGGGGCCGCTGCCGCTCAGCGCCGTGGCCATGTCGATCTTCCCCTCGTCGTCGACGTAGAGGTCCTGCCCGATCGCGCCCAGCAATTCGCGCACGGTCTCGCGCTGCCCCTCGTCGACCGACTCGGTCGCCGTCCAGACGCTCATGCCGGCGTTGATGGTGGCGGGTGTGTTCGGCATGACTCGCACGATGCGGTCGTGCCCGAAGCGCTCCGCGAGGCCCGCGATGCGGACGCCCGCCATGATCGACATCAGGAGCGCACCGCTCGCCAGCTCTCCGGACAGGCTGTGGAGCTCCTGTGGCTTGATGGCCAGCAGCACGAGGCTCGCGCCGGCAAGCGCCTCGCCGGGCTCGGCCGTTGTAGCCACGCCGTAGCGAGCCGCCAGGTCCTCGCGGCGCTCCGCGATGAGCTCGACGACCGTCACGTCGCTCGCAGCAACCACGCCCCGGTCGAGCGCGCCGGCCAGGATGGCCTCCCCCATCACCCCGCCCCCCACGATCGCGACCGTCACGTCGTGCGCTCCCCGAAGATGGCGCGCCCCACCCGCACCAGCGTCGCCCCCTCCTCGATCGCAACCTCGAAGTCGTCCGTCATCCCCATCGAGAGCTCTGTCAATGCGAAGCGTTCCGCCAGCGCTCGCAGGTCGCGGAACACCGGCCGTACGTCCTCGGGATCCGCGGCCATCGGCGCGATCGTCATGAGCCCGCGGAGGCGCAGGTTGGCCGCCTCCCGCGCCGCTTCCACCAGCGTCTCGACCTCACCGGGCGCGGCGCCCTGCTTCTGCGGCTCGGCGGCGACGTTGACCTGCAGGAGCACGTCGCGCGGTGCGGGCGCCGCCCCGTCGAGTCGCGCCAGCAGCTTTGCCGAGTCGACCGAGTGGATGAGGTCGAAGGCGGAGGCGGCCGCCGTCGCCTTGTTCGACTGGAGGTGTCCCACCAGGTGCCAGGTCGCCTCGACGCCGGCGTTTTTGGCCGCTTCGATCTTGGGCACCGCTTCCTGGATGCGGTTCTCGCCGAAGTGCCGGAGGCCCGCGGCGTGCGCCGCCCGGATGGCCTCCACCGGCTGGCCCTTGCTGACGGCTACGAGCGTCACGGAGTCCGGGTCGCGACCGGCTCGCTGACAGGCGCGGGTTATGCGCTCGCGCACACGCTCGATGCCCGCTTCCACGTCTTGCTGCAGGGCGACCGCGCTCACGGGCTCGATCTTACTCGTGCCCGAGCGAGACCGGAGCGCCCCCTAGCCGCACTTGGTGTAGCCGCAGCTCCGGCAGACGAGGCAACCCTCGCCGTACTCGAGAACCGAGCCGCATTCGGGGCAGCCCACCCCGCTCGGGACCATGTCGCCGTGCGACAAGACGGGCTCGTCCACACCCCGGCTCTCGACGACCTCGTACGGCGGGATGAGCGTTGGCTGCACCGCCGTTTCGCTGTCGCCGAATTTCAGCTCCAGCCAGCGGAAGATGTAGTCGGTGATGCTCGTCGCGATCGGGATCTCGGGGTTGCCCGTGGGGCCGCTCGGCTCGAAGCGACTACCCTGCATCCTGCTCGCGAGCACCGAGACCGGCACCCCGAACTGGAGCGCGTAGCTCGTCAGCATTGCCAGGCTGTCCATCAACGCCATCACCGTTGAGCCCTGCTTGCTCACGTTCACGAAGAGCTCGCCGGGGGTCCCGTCCGCGAAGAGGCCGACGGTCATGTACCCCTCCTGCTCCCCCACGCGGAACTTGTGCGTGATCGACTGGCGCTCGTCGGGCAGGCGGCGGCGGATGGGGCGGCCTTTCTCCGCCACCAGCGCCTCGGCGGCGGCAATGGCCTCGGCCGCAGCCTCCTCGCTCTCGCTCTCCTCCTCGCCCGCGTGCTTCAGCACCTGCAGGTCGCGAGAGCCGTCGCGGTAGATGGTGATGCCCTTGCAGCCCGTGTCGTACGCCAGCTGGTAGGCGGTGGCCACGTCCTCGATCGTGGCCTCGTTGGGGAAGTTGATCGTCTTCGAGACGGCGTTGTCGGTGTGCGCCTGGAACGCCGCCTGCATGCGCACGTGCGCCTCCGGGGCGATGTCGTGCGCCGTCACGAACACCTCCTTCACCCAGTCGGGCACGTCCGTGCGCTCCGCCAGATGCCCGCCGTGGGCGAGGAAGTCGATCAGGTCGTCGCTGTAGAAGCCTTCGGTCCGGGCGATGTGCTCGAAGTGCTCGTTCACCTCGTTCAGTTCGACTCGCTTCGTGGGGTCGTCCTTGTCGAGGTAGTGCGAGCGCACGAAGGCCAGCGCGAACACCGGCTCAACGCCGCCCGAGCAGTCGGCGATGATGCTGAGCGTGCCCGTGGGCGCGATCGTCGTGCGGGTCGAGTTGCGCAGTGGCATCGGTCCCTCGCCCCCGCCCGGCCCGTACATCGACTGGCCCCACTCCGGGAAGTTGCCGCGTACGGCCGCGAGGTTGTGGGAGGCCGCGTCCGCCTCGCGCTGGATGAAGCCCATCACTTCGCGGGCCAGCGCCAGCGCCTGCTCGGAGTCGTAGGGGATGCGCAGCTCGAGCAGCATGTCCGCCCAGCCCATCACCCCCAGCCCGATGCGGCGGATGGCGAGGGAGGTCTCCTCGATCTCCTCGATCGGGTACTGGTTCATCTCGATCACGTTGTCGAGCAGGTGCACGCAGCGATGCACCGTTGAGCCCAGACGCTCGAAGTCCACCGCCTTCGAGCCCGGCTCCCCGACCACGAAGTGAGCCAGGTTGAGCGAGCCCAGGTTGCACGAGTCGTAGGAGTACAGCGGCTGCTCGCCGCAGGGGTTCGTGGACTCGATCGGTCCCCGCCCGGGGACGGGGTTCGCCCGGCCGTCGTTGATGCGGTCGATGAAGATGACGCCCGGGTCACCGTTCTGCCAGGCGTTCTCCACCATCGTCTGCCAGACCTCGCGGGCGTTCCGCTTGTCTATCGCCTCGCCCGTCTTGGGGCTGATCAGGTTGTAGTCGCCGCCCTCCTCCAGCGCCGTCATGAATTCGTCCGTTACGGCCACGCTGATGTTGAAGTTCGTGAGCGTGGTCATGTCCGCCTTCATCTCGATGAAGTGGTCGATGTCCGGGTGGTCGACGCGCAGGATGCCCATGTTGGCGCCCCGCCGCGTGCCGCCCTGCTTGATCGCCTCCGTGGCCGAGTCGAACACCGTCATGAAGGACACGGGACCGCTGGCGACGCCCATCGTGCTGCGCACGCGGTCGTTCGCCGGGCGCAGACGCGAGAAGGCGAAGCCCGTGCCGCCGCCCGACTTGTGGATGACGGCCGTATCGCGAATCGCCTTGAAGATCCCGTCGATCGAATCCGGCACCGGCAGCACGAAACACGCCGAAAGCTGCTGCAGATCGCGACCCGCGTTCACCAGCGTCGGCGAGTTCGGGAGGAAGTCGAGCGAGGAGAGCAGGCGGTAGAAGTCCTGCTCGGCGGCAGTGCGATCAGCCTCCGTGCCGCCGAAGCGCAGCTCCGCCTGGGAGAGGTTGCGCGCCACCCGCTGGAAGCATTGATCGGGCGTCTCGATCGGATCGCCCTTGTCGTCGCGCGCCACAATGCGACGTTCCATGACCACGACGGCGTTCTCCGAAAGCGGTGTCGCGGCGAAACCGGCGCCGGTATCGGGAGTGGGCTCGGAAGTGGTAACCATGGTGTCCTCCAGCAGGTTCCAGGTGGCGGGTCTAGGGCTAGAACGTTTGTTCGGGGCGGGAAGAATAGCGCCGCTCGCTCCGGGTTGCAACCTCCATCGCTACCCCACGGTCCGCAGGAATGGCGCCGGCTCTTCCGAGTCGGTCTCCTCTCGTGCGGCGTCTTCGGGGAGGGCGAGTTGCTGGGTGCGCTCGTCGAACGTGGGCACGCGCCCCTCGTCCAGCGCCTGGAGCGCGTCCTTGAGCGAGTCAAGGTCGGCGAAGGCGCGGTAGACCGAGGCGAAGCGGATGTAGGCGATGTGGTCGATCCGCCTCAGCGCATCGACGGCGAGCTCGCCGATGACCGAGGACGGCACCTCAAGGCGCCCGTCGCGGGTGACGCGCCCCTCGATGTCGGCCACGACGGCGTCGAGCTGGTCGGCGGAAACGTTGCGCTTGGCGCAGGCCGAACGCAGCCCGGCGAGCAGCTTCTCCCGGTCGAAGTCCTCCCGGCGCTCGTCCTTCTTGACCACCTGCACAGTGGAGCGAAGGACGGTCTCGAGCGTCGTGAAGCGCTCCCCGCAGTCCGCACACTCGCGCCGCCGGCGCACGGCGTTTCCGGTTCCCCGGCTGTCCGTAACGCGGGAGCTTTCCGAGTGGCAGAAGGGGCAGCGCATAACGATTTCGAATTGTTAACGGGTGTTAACGCCTTTCTCGCTGGAAGCGCATCATCGCCTATATCTTGGGGGCCTGTCAATACACCAGGCACAAGATGTTGGGGCTGTTAACGCACCATAACAGTTTACCAGGAGACCAGGCTCAAGGCCTGATCAGAACCCTTACCGGCGGCGGCGAACCTCGTGGAACTGGCAGGCTTCGGTGTCGGGCCAGGGCGCGAGCACGCCGCTTCCCGGGTGCAGGCACCGCCCTCTCCCCGTGTCGCCGGGGACGAACTCGTGGCAGTTCTCGCAGGTGAGGGCCGTCTTCGCCCCGGGATTCAGGTCCTCCCGCACCGCCGCCATGAGGCTGCGTGGTCCGGGTTGCCAGGTGAGCGCCCGCAGGTCGTCGTTGTATGGCGAGGCCGCGACGGAGCTGGCGAAAGAGTCGTCGTCGGAACGCCGGCGCTTGCGGCGCGCTTCCGATCGTCGCAGCGCCTCCGCCCCCAGGCTCTCCCGGTCACGACGGGAACGGCGTTTGCGTCCCTTGCGACGGCCCATGCCCGCAGCCTAGCGAGACGCCGCCGCCGCGTCGAGCAGTCCCGGCGGCGGCCTCAGAAACCGGGCAGCCGCCCCTCGCGCCCTGTCCCCGCGACCGTTGCCTCGTGCGCGAGCAATGCCCGTTTCGTGTCGAGGCCGCCCGCGAATCCGGTCAGCGAGCCGCTCGCCCCGACGACCCGATGGCAGGGCACGATCACCGGGGCCGGGTTGCGGCCCGTCGCCGCCCCGACGGCCCGCGCCGCCGCGGGCCGTCCGACCTCTCCGGCGATCGCCCCGTAGGTGTTGGTCGCCCCGAACGGGATGCGCGCCAGCTCGCTCCAGACGAGCCGCTGGAACTCCGTTCCCTCGAGGTCGAGCGCAAGGTCGAACTCCCGGCGTTCGCCATGGAAGTACTCATCGAGCTGGTTGACCGCTCGGTCCACGTGCTCGATGGCCGCTGCTTCGGCGCGTGTTGCGTCACCGCTCTCGCGCCCCCACCGCACCTCCCGGACACCCCGCTCGGATGCGACGACCGTGAGGTCCCCGATCGGCGTCGCGATCGTCCGGATAGCCAGCGGGCCAGCCTCTACCGATGCCACTCCGCGATGTTCCAGACCTCGCTGTCCCAGGCGTTGAACTCGACGCCCTTCAGCGTGTTCGCGTGCGCCGAGACGACACCCCGGCTCACGAGCGGAATCTCCACATAGTTTCGAACGAGGATGTCGTTGAGTTGCTTCACGACTGCCTCGCGCTCGGCCCCGATGGGGAGGGGCGGGAGTTGCTCGAAGGCCGCGTCGTAGTCCGGGTTGCAGGCCCGGGCCACGTTGCCCTCCGACCAGCTGTTGTCGCGCGTGGGGATGTGCGTGCAGCGGTTGTCGGAGAGGTAGTTCTGCGGCTCGATTCCTCCGCCCGTCGCATACATCTGCACGTCCGCGAAGAACCGCCGGTACGTTTCCGGCCCCAGGTCGCTGCCGAAGAACACGCCCGCGTCGTGGTGGACCAGCTCCGTTTCGATGCCGATCTCGCGCCACCAGTCGCGAACCAGCTCCTGGGTCGCCTGCCGAATGGCGTTCGTCGAGGTCTGGTACGTGATCAGCAGGGGCACGCCGTTGTGCTCCCTGATGCCGTCTCCGTCGCTGTCGACCACGCCGTGCTCGTCCAGAAGCGCGTTCGCCCCGGCGATGTCCTGGGTGAGGCACTCGTCGTTCGCGCCCGAGACGTAGTGCGCGGGACCCGCAATGAGGTCGCATTCGGGCCGTCCGGCGAAGCCGTACAGCTCGGTCAGCCGCTCCCGGTCGATTGCCATCGACATGGCCTGCCGGATCGGCTGGAAGGACAGGAACGGATGGGGATTCTCGCCGTCCAGGTACTCCGAGCGGTTATCCCCGAGGGCGGGGTCCGGATTCGTCTGGTTCACGACGATGCGCTCGACGAGGTCGGAGAACGCTGAGACGACGGCGCCGTTGCCCGCTGCCCACAGCGCTTCGAGCAACTCGGGCTCGACCTGCAGGTTCCAGGCGTAGTCGGCGATGCCCCACTGCAGGACGGCCGTTGCCGCCGCGGTCGCGCTTCCGCCCCCCTTCAGCACGACGCGGTCGAAGTAGGGCTTCTCCCCCCGCCAGTGCGGATTGCGCTCGAAGACAGCCTCGACCTCGGGCGTGAAGGAGACGATGCGGTAGGGGCCCGTGCCCAGCGGCCCCTGGTTCTCGTCCTCGCATCCGCCGGCGGCCTCGCCCACGCAATCGGCGAACTGCGCGGCGCTGATAATGGGCGTGCCCGCGCTCACGAACGCATCGTAGGGGTACGGCGTGGGCTCCTCGAACGTGATCCTGACGGTGTGCTTGTCGACGGCCTCCACGGACGCAATGCCGGTGAACGCGTCTACGGCTGTGCACCCGGTCGCCTCATGCGTGCAGTAGCGCCAGGTGAACACCACGTCCTCTGCGGTCATGTCGCTACCGTCCGACCACTTCACCCCCTCCTTCAGCTCCCAGGTAATCGACAGCCGGTCCGCCGACACCCCCCCGTTCTCGATCGTCGGGATCTCCTCCGCGAGCGCCGGAACCAGCGCCCCATCGGGCCCGTAATGGGCCAGCGGCTCCAGCGTGATGGCGCCCGCGTCCCGGTCCTTGAAGCCTCCCGAGAGGTAGGGACCGGGCAGGGACGGGGCCTGCCAGTAGAGGAGGGTGAGGACCTCTTCCTCGTCGCTCTCCCCGTCGCCGCAGGCGGCGAACGCGACGAGCAGGACCAGTCCGAGGAGGATTACGAAGAAACGGTGCATAGAGGAACTCGCTGCTTTGAAGTAGGAGGCTCCCCGGTGGGGAGCTCGCGCCCGATCGTACGCTGAGCGTCCACTTCGCGCCCCGGTCTCCGCGCCGCCGTAGGAGGGGCACGCCGTATACTTTCTGGGGCCCTGCGTGAAGGCTCTACGACGCCTACATTGGGGCCCGGCGGAAGCGATGAACAGATCTGGAGGGGGCGCGTGACCGAGATAGAGACCGCTCCGTCCCGCGCTTCCGCCCTCGATCTCGCCGGCGAACTGCTTGGCCTGCGTTCCCGCCGCGACGGAGCCGGGCTCGCCACCGTCGCGCTCCCGGTCGAGTTGCTCGGCAGCGCGGCCGCGTGGAGCGTGCAGCAGCTCCGCGCCGCGGCCACGGTGTCCTGGGAGCAACCCTCCGAAGATCTGCACCTGTTCGGCTTCGGGCGCGCCCTCGACCTCGGCTCCGCGGCGGGCGCCCCGCTTGCGGCGGCCGCCCCCGCCCTCCGCGAGGCTGCCGACGAGCATCGCGCCGGCGAGATCGACCCCCTTGCCCGCCCCCGCTTCTTCGGCGGCGCCCGTTTCGATGCGAGCGCCCCGCACATCGAGCACGCCTGGGAGGCCTTTGGCGCCTGGCGCTTCGTCCTCCCGGAGGTCATCGTCGCCCTCCACGGAGGTCAGGTCAGCGCCTCCCTCACGCTTGCCGTCCGTCCGCAGCAGACACGGGAAGACGTCGCGGTTGCCGTGGCCGGCGCCATCGCCCGTGTCGCCCTCCCCTCCCGCCCTGCTGCCGGACCGCCCCGGTACCAGCGAACCGGCCCCGACGCGTCCCACTGGCGTTCCTCCGTCTTGCAGGCCCTCGGCGAGATTGCCGATGGCCGCTACGGGAAAGTCGTCCTCGCGCTGCAGGCGCGCTGCCACTCCCCCACCCCCCACGACGTCTCGGGCACGCTGACGGCCCTCGCCGACCGCTACGAGAGTTGCTACGTGTTCGGCTACCGGCTCGGCGACTCGAGCTGGGTTGGGGCTAGCCCCGAGTTGCTGGTGTCGCTGGAGCAGGGCCGCGTGCGCGCCCTCAGCCTGGCGGGCACGAGTGCCCGCGGCCGGGATGCGGAGGAAGACGATGAGCTCGCCGGCGTGCTCATCGCCAGCGAGAAGGAACGCAGCGAGCACGACCTTGTCGTGCGCGCGGCCCGCGAAACGCTCGCCTCACTCTGCGCCGACCTCTCCGTGCCGGACGAGCCACGCATTCTGCGCATGGCGGGAATCCAGCACCTGCAGACCCCCATCGAGGGGCGTGCCGCACCCGGCGTCGACGTGCTCGATACCCTGCTCGCGATGCACCCCACGCCTGCCGTGGGCGGTTCGCCCCGCGAACCCGCCCTTGATGCCATCGCCCGGCTCGAGGGGATGGATCGCGGTTGGTACGCGGGCCCCATTGGCTGGATGGACATGAACGGCGAGGGCGCCTTCGCCGTCGCCCTCCGTGCGGCTCTCCTGCACGGGCGCGAGGCGCTGCTTTACGCCGGAGCCGGCATCGTCGCCGGCTCCGACCCCGATCGCGAGCTCGCCGAGGCCGAGCTGAAGCTCCGTCCCCTGCTCGAGGCCCTGCGCGGGGAATAGCGGTGGTTGCCGCCGCCAACACCGCCGCAGCCCGCGCCCTCGTCGAAGGCCTTGCTGCCGCCGGCGTCCGTGACGCCTGCGTCACCCCCGGCTCCCGCTCTACCCCCCTGACCGTCGCGCTCGCCGAGCAGGACGCCATTCGCCCCTGGCTCCACCTCGACGAGCGCTCGTCCGCCTTCTTCGCGCTCGGGCTGGCCCGCGCGAGCGGCAGGCCGGTGGCGCTCGTCTGCACGTCCGGCACGGCCGCCGCCAACTTCCACCCCGCCGTCGTCGAAGCGGACCTCTCGCGGGTTCCCCTCATCGTCTGCACCGCCGACCGGCCGCCCCACCTCCGCAACGTTGGCGCCCCCCAGACCATCGACCAGGTCGGCCTCTACGGCGTCAGCGTGCGCCACGAGCGCGACCTCCCCGCCCCCGGCTCCCCGGACGCATCGCCCCAGGTCTTCGGTCAGGCCGCGGCCCAGGCCGTCGAGGCGTCGCTGGGGCCCCTTCCCGGCCCCGTCCACCTGAACGTCCCCTTCGACGAGCCCCTCATCGAGCCTCCCGGCGCCCACCCCAACCCGGCCGCCACTGCGTACGACGCCTCCCTCCCGGCGGCTCCTCCCATCACGCCTCGCCCCGACGCGGTCGAGGCGGCTGTCGAGGCGCTGGATCGCTGCGAACGGCCCCTGCTCGTTGCCGGGCCCGAGAGTGGCGGCCTCCCCGCCGAGCCGCTGGCGGCCCTGGCCAGCGCCCTCGGCGCTCCCCTCCTTGCCGATCCCCTCAGCGGCCTCCGCACCGGTGGCCACGACCGCACCCACGTCCTTGACGCGTACGACGCGTTTCTCCGCGACCCCCGCGCCGGCGCGCTCGCGCCGGATTGCGTCCTGCGCTTCGGCGCCGCCCCGACCTCGAAGGCGCTCAACCAGTTCCTCACCCGCGCGGCCGAAGCGACTCACATCCTCTGCGACCTCCCCGGCTCCTTCCGGGACCCGAACGCCCTGACGACCCAGCGCCTCACCGCCGACGCCCGCTCTGCCGCGAACGCCCTCCGCGAGGGGCTGTCGCGCGAAGCCAACGGCGATTGGCTTGCACAGTGGCGTGAGCGCGATGCGCGCGCCCGACGGTCGCTCGACGCCTATGCGTCGGCCGCGGCCGACCCGTTCGAGGGTCGCGCGGTCGTCGAGCTGCAGCGCGCGCTCCCCGCCGGCGCGACGATCTTCGCCGGGAATAGCATGCCCGTCCGCGATGTCGACTCGTTCCTCGTGAGCGACGGGAAGGCGCTCACCGTTGCTTCCAACCGCGGCGCCAACGGCATCGATGGCGTGGTCTCGTCGGCGTTGGGGCACGCTGCCGCCGGAGTGGGGCCCGTCGCTCTCCTCATCGGCGACATCTCCCTCTACCACGACCTCAATGGCCTCTGGGCGGGCATGCGCCACGGGCTCGATCTGACCGTCGTCATGCTCAACAACGGCGGCAGCGCCATCTTCCACTACCTCCCCCAGGCCGCCCATGAGCATGTCTTCGAGGAGTGGTTCGCCACGCCCAGCGACATCGATTTCGCCGCCGCGGCCGGCGCCTACGGCGCGAGCCACTGCGTGCTCGGCGACTGGTCGGAGCTCGAGGCCGCCCTTACCGGGCCGGGGCAGTGCGTGCGCATCGTCGAGGTCCGCACCGACCGCGTCCGCAACCTCGAGATGCACGAGGAGGCGTGGGCAAGGGCCAACGAGGCGGCCTGGGCATGACGCTCGTCCCCCTCGAAGGCGGCTACTCCCTGAATGTGGAGCGCTGGGGCAGCGGACCACCCCTGGTGCTGCTCCACGGATTCACCGGCTCCGCCATGAGCTGGGGCCCGCTTGCCGAGATGCTGGCCGCGCGCTTCACCCTGCTGGCCGTCGACATCGTCGGCCACGGCGACTCCGGCAAGCCCGACGACCTCGATAGCTACACCATCGACCGGGCCGCCCGGGACGCCGTGTCCGCGATGCTGGCGTTCGGCATTCGGCGAAGCTCGTGGCTGGGCTATTCGATGGGCGGCCGCCTCGCCCTCTACGTGGCTGCGACTATCCCCAAGGCCGTCGACCGGCTCGTGCTTATCGGCGCCTCCCCCGGCCTCGCCGACCCCCCGGAGCGCGAGGCTCGCCGCGATGCCGACGAGGCGCTCGCCGACCGCATCGAGCAGGACGGCGTGCCCGCCTTCGTCGACTACTGGGAATCGCTGCCCCTCTTCGAGAGCCAGCAGCGACTCCCCACGGGGATGCGCCTCGCCATCCGCCGCGGCCGACTCGCGAACGACGCCAGCGGCCTCGCCAACAGCCTTCGTGGCATGGGGACTGGAGCCCAGCCTGCGCTCCACGACCAGCTCGCCGAAATCAAAGCGCCTTCCTTGCTGCTCGCGGGGGCGCACGACGCGAAGTTCGCCGCCATCGCCGACGAGATGGCGGACGCCATGCCCAACGCCCGCGCCGCCCTCGTCCCCGGCGCGGGGCATGCCGCACACATCGAGAAAGCGGCATACTGCGCTCGCACGATTACGGCCTTCCTTGAGGAAGGCGCGAGGGAGCAGCGACATGGCGGTAGCCTGGGAGCCGGCGGGTGACTACGAAGACATCCTCTACGGGAAGGCCGAGGGGATGGCTCGCATCAGCATCAACCGCCCCGAGGTCCACAACGCCTTCCGTCCCGAGACCGTCTTCGAGCTGATTGACGCCTTCCAGAAGGCCCGTGAAGACCCCGAGGTCGGCGTCGTGCTCTTCACCGGCGAGGGCGGCCGCGCCTTCTGTTCCGGCGGCGACCAGCGCGTCCGCGGCCACGGCGGCTACGTCGGCGAGGACGACGTCGCCCGCATCAACGTCACCGACCTGCACAAGCTCATCCGCTCGATTCCCATCCCCGTGATCGCTCTCGTGGCAGGCTGGTCGATCGGCGGAGGGCACGTCCTCCACGTCATCTGCGACCTCACCATCGCCGCCGAGAACGCCCGCTTCGGCCAGACCGGCCCGCGCGTCGGTTCCTTCGACGGCGGCTTCGGGGCCGGGCAGCTCGCTCGCCTCGTGGGCCAGAAGAAGGCGCGCGAAATCTGGTACCTCTGCCGCCAGTACGACGCCCAGGAAGCGCTCGAGATGGGTCTCGTGAACGCAGTCGTTCCCCTCGACCAGCTTGAGGATGAGGGTGTCCAGTGGGCCCGCGAGGCCCTTCGCCACAGCCCGCTCGCCCTGCGCCTGATGAAGTCGTCCTTCAACGCCGAGCTCGACGGAATGACCGGCATCACCGAACTCGCCCACAACGCGACGCTGCTCTTCTACATGAGCGACGAGGGCAAGGAAGGGCGCAACGCCTTCATCGAAAAGCGAGAGCCCGCCTACTCGGACATGGCCAAGTTCCCGCGACGCCCATGACCCCCGCCGGCCCCATCGCCGACGTGCGCTGGCGGCCCTGGCGCATTCCCCTGCGTGACCCCCTTGCGACGGGCGCCGGCGACCTGACCGTCCGCGAGGGCCTGGTCGTGCGCATCGAGACCACCGATGGCGCCATCGGCCTCGGAGAGAGCGCACCGCTGCCCGCCGAGGGCCTGAGCGTGGCCGCCCTTGCGGCACGCGCGGCCAAGGTCGGCCAGGCACTCGTGGGCCGGTCGCCAGCCGAGGCGTGGCCCCTGCCCGATGGGCGGCTCGCCGGTGCGGACGTCGGCATCGAGACCGCCCTGGCCGATCTGCTTGCCGGGTCGTGTGGAGCGCCCCTCGCCAACTGGTTGGCGGAACAGGCGGGACTGGCCCCTCCCCCGCCCGCTCCCATCCCCGCCAACGCACTGCTCGGAGCCGATTCCCCGGATGCCCTCGCTCGAGAAGCCATGGCCGCCCTCGACTGTGGCTTCGCGACCGTCAAGGTGAAGGTCGGACGAGACATCTCTGCCGACGGCGAGCGGCTCCGCGCCGTCCGTGCCGCTCTCGGCTCCGATGCCGAGCTGCGCATCGACGCGAACGGCGCCTGGGACGAAGAGCAGGCCGTCGCGGCCCTGGCCGCGCATGCGACCCACCGCGTCGCGCTCTGTGAGCAGCCCGTCCTGCCCGGTCCCGACGCCGTGGCGAGCCTCGCGCGGGTGCGCGCCGCCAGCCCCATCCCCATCGCCGCCGACGAGTCCTGCGCCTCCCTCACCGATCTTCGCGCCCTCCTCGATGTAGACGCCGTCGACGCCGTCGTCATCAAGCCGCTGCGCACGGGGCTGGCGGAGGCGCTCGCCATGGTCGGCGAAGCCACCGCTCGCAACGTGCCCTGCATCCTCACCACAACGTTCGACACGGGCATCGGCACCACCCTCGCGACCCACCTCGCGGCGCTGCTGCCCGCCCCCCGGCCTGCCTGCGGCCTCGCGACGCTCCCCATGCTCGCCGGCGACATCGTGCGCGGCTGCCCCACCCCCAATCAGGGAGCGTTGACGCTCCCCGACACGCGCGGCCTCGGCGTCCAACTCGACGAGGCCGCGCTCGATCGCTTTGCCACCGGCCCCTGGGCGGGGGTGTCCGCATGAGCGCGATGCTCCCCGACTGGCTTACGCACCGCGCCCGCACGCTTCCCCGCGTGACCGCCATCTCCAGCGGGCGGCGGCGGGGACTCAGCTACGCATCCCTCTACGAGTACGCCGTCCGCCAGGCGAACGCCCTCGCTGCGGCTGGAGCAGCCCCAGGGGAACGTGTCGCGATCGTCGCGGGCACCTCCCGCGACTTTGTCGTCGCGATGCACGCCACCAGCCTCACGGGAGCCATCTTCGTGCCGCTCAACATCCGGCTCACCGCCGCCGAACTCGCGGAACAGCTCCGGAACGCCGAACCCACCGTCGTGCTCTGCGACAAGTCCCGCGAGGCGCTTGCAGTCGAGGCCGCCGCCCTCGCGGGCGCCCCTCCTCCGCACCGCATGCCGCTCCCGCCCGTCTCTGAGAAGGCCTCTTTCGTCGATGCCCACGACGAAGACAGCTGCCACAGCATCGTCTACACCTCGGGCACGGCTGGGAACGCGAAGGGCGTCATGCTCACGTACGGCAACTTCTGGGCCAGCGCGAGCGCCTCCGCCCTCAACCTCGGCCTCGACCCCTCCGATCGCTGGCTCGCCTGCCTGCCCCTGAACCACGTCGGCGGCCTCTCCATCCCGATCCGCAGCGCCATCTATGGCACCGCCGTCGAGCTTCACACCCAGTTCGTACCCGAAACGGTCAACAGGGCCGTGCGTGCGGGTCAGATCACGCTCCTCTCAGTCGTTCCGACGATGCTTCGCCGCATGCTCAACGCCGACGACCGCCACTTCGATGGCTCCCTGCGAGCCGTCCTCGTCGGCGGCGGACCCGCCCCGCCCAGGCTGCTGGAGCGGGCAACCGCGCGCGGGCTGCCCGTCGTCCAGACCTACGGCCTCACCGAGGCCTGCAGCCAGGTCACCACGCTCGCCCCCTCGGAGGCGATGTCGCACCTCGGTTCGTCTGGACGCGCCCTCCTTTCCGGCGACGTGCGCGTCAACGCACCGACCGGGGAGGCCGGCGAGATCCTGATCCGTGGTCCCGCCGTCACCCCCGGCTACTACCGCGACCCGGAAGCGACCGACCGCGCCTTTGCCGATGGCTGGCTGCAGACCGGCGACATCGGCTTCCTCGACAGGGACGGCTTCCTCACCGTTCTCGACCGTGGCGACGACGTCATCGTCTCCGGCGGCGAGAACGTCTACCCCGCCGAGGTCGAGGCGGCCCTGCTTGCCTATCCGGGCATCGAGGCGGCTGCTGTCGTCGGCGTGCCCGACGAAGAGTGGGGCCAGCGCGTCGTCGCCGCCGTCGTCTCGCAGCTTCCCGTCGAGCTCGGGCGCCTCGAACCGCTCCTCCGCAGCCGCCTCGCCGGCTACAAGATACCCTCCGCCATCGAGCGCTTCGACGCCCTCCCCGCCACCGCTTCGGGCAAGGTCCAGCGCCGTTTCGTCCGCCAGCAGATGGCCGAACGCCTCGCTACACTCCCCGCCAACCACTAGCTGCCAGCCGCGAGGTTCCCCATGAGCAATGACACCCTCCAGACGCTCCTCGATCGCCAGGCCATCAGCGATACCGTCTTGCGCTACGCCACCGGCATCGACATGCGCGACTGGGAGGCTTACCGCTCCTGCTTCACGGACGAGGTCGAGATCGACTTCACTTCCTGGAGCGGCGGCGAGCCCTCAACCATGCGCGGCGACGACTGGACCGCGGGCGTCCGCGCCGGCCTCAGTGGCTTCCAGGCGACCCAGCACATCAGCACGAACCACGTCATCACCTTCGCCGACGGGGGCGACGAGGCCACGTGCGTCTCCTACATGCAGGCCCAGCACTACCTCCCCAACGCCGAGGGCGACAACACCCTCACCCTGGGCGGCTACTACACGAACACCCTCGTCCGCGCCGCCGACGGCTGGCGTATCCGCCGCTGCCAACTCACCGTCACCTGGACCACCGGCAACAAGCACATCTTCGTGCTCGCCCGCGAGCGCTGGGCCGCCATGGAGGCCGCCGGCGAAGCCTAGGGAGGCGCCCGCTCCTGGCCGGGTAACTGCTCGCGGTTGTGCTCCCGCAGCCATAACAACAGGAGTGGGACTCCGATGACGACGACCAGGACGGCGGCCGTGCGATAGCTCACGGTAAGGCCCCAGTGATCGCCGATCACACCCAGCAGCGGCTCCATCCCCGCCACGATGAGGCTGAAGATCATGTTCTGGATCGACAGGATCGTGGCGCGGTTGGCGCTGGGAATGCGTCGGTTCAGGTAGTCCGACATCACCACGAAACTCATCGCGAAGGTCAGCGTCGTCAGCGGATAGAAGGCGAACGCGGCCAGGTGATCGATAAACCCGAGCCCAGTCGCCGTCGCCAGGACCGCTAGCGGCATCAACATAACGACCCCGCTTACGCCCAGCGCATTGACCAGCCGGTAGGCCAGCAGCGCTCCCGCAATCGAGAGCAGCTGCCCCGGTGTGAGGAAGAACCCGAAGAGCCCGTAGCGCACGTCGTGCTCGGAGAGGAACGGCTGCTGAAGGATGATCATGCTGACGCCGATGCCCATGACCGCCGCCATCATCAGCATCATCATCCGCACGGCAGGGCGCCCGAAGGCCACGCCAAAGGCTTCCTTGATAGTCGCAAGATAATTGGCGTGGTCCTCGCCCTCCGCCCGGGGCGGCTCCTTGAAGGTGAAGGTGACCACCCACGCGATGGCCATCAGACCTCCGCTGGCGACCACCGGAACCCACAGCCCCGCGAAGTCGCCAAGCGGCGCCCCGATCAGCAATCCCAGGATTGCGGCTGCCGCCGACACGGCGCGCGTGCGTCCCCAGAGCTTCTGATAGTCGTCTTCGCGGCCGTTGGCGCGCAGCGAGTCGTATACGAAAGCCGAGTCCGCTCCCGAATACAGCGTCCACGCCACGGCCCACACGAGGTACGAGACGAGGAGGATGCCGAAGTTCGCCGCGATGCCGAATACGATCACCGCGATCGCGTTCGTCAGCGCCCCGTAGCTCAGCGAGACCTTGCGTCCCCAGCGGTCCGCGATCGCCCCTGTTGGAACCTCCAAGACAATCAGCAGGATCCAGAATGGCGCATCCAGCACCGTGAGCTGCGTCAGTGAGAGCCCCCGGAAGTCGGTCAGGTAGACGGCCCAGATAGGCAGCCACAGCTGGAAGTCCACGAAAAAGCGGAACAGGTAGAACTTCCAGACGTTCGCCTGCAGCGCCCGCGCATCCTCCGGCGAGATCGTTGCGGCAGCGGCGGGCGCGATGTTGCTCATGCGCGACTACTGCCGCGTGCCGCGGTCATCAGGGACGTAACCAGCCAGTCGGGAGCTTGCATGGGAGAACCGCCATCGTACGCGAACCCGCCGCCCGACCCCCTGGCTCGCGTGCTACCGTGCCGCCATCCCAGCCAGGGAGGTTCCCCATGGCGCGATTCATCCTTATCGGCCTCGTCGAGCCCGGCGGCGACAGCCCGGAAGACCAGCAGGCCTTCGACGACCACTACCTCGGGCAGCACATCTACGACACTGCCCTCTGCCCCAACTTCCTCAGCGGCACCGTCTACAAGCTACGGGGCGGGCACGTCGGCATCGACATTCCCTCCGAGTACATCGCCATCTACGAGGTCGATGCCGAGAGCTACGAGGAGGCCGAGCGCGTCCTCAACGAGTGGCAGCGCGACCCCAACGCCTGGGAGGGTCGCGCCGAGCACAACAGGGCGATGGCCGAGGCGGAGGGCAATCCCCTCAAGGTCAAGGGTTCGGGCTGGTACGAGTTCGAGTGCGCCTACCACACCCGCGGCTGAGGTCGGGCGCCCGTTTCCCGCCGGTAAAGGCCAGTTTGCCCGCCGCGTTGGGACAAAAGGCGCGCTTTTGTAGACAATGAACAGATGAACGCCGATTACCGGCGCGGTGTGTGTTGCCTGCGTGTTCGGAGGGCTTCCCGATGAGCCGTCTGACGCGGGCCCTTGGCTTTGGGAATGGCGACAACCGCACGCGCCAGAGCGCCGACTCGCCCAAGGTGCGCCGCATCCGCGAGACCATGCGCTGGCGCGGCTACGACCTCAGCGAATACACCGACGAGCAGATCGCGACCGTCAGCGCCCGCTTCCCCAACGACATCTCCGAGGACGGTGAGACGACCGAGGACGGCCGTCGCGCCCTGGCCGCCGCCCTCGAGCAGGGCGACTTCGCCCCCGCGCCCGCGCCCCCCGCCCCCGAGCCGGAGCCCGCACCGGCGGCGCCTTCCGCATCCGCCCCTGCCGAGGCCCCCCCGCCCCGCGAGGAGCCGCGCCGCCCCCAGACCGCGCCCACCTCTGCCCACCGCGCCGCCCTCGGCATGCCCACCCTCCCCGAGCGGTTCTTCCACGTCTTCGGTGTCCATGCGTGGCGACCCCTCGGTGGCGAGGACGGCAAGCAGATGCAGTGCGTCGGCTGCGGCCAGATGCGCAACGAGCCCATCCCCTTCCGGCCGCCCTCGCCCCCGCCACCCCCGCCGCCACCCCCGCCCCGCGAGGACCCCATCTCGCGCCGCGAACCGCCGCCCTCCCCCCTCGACGACCTCTCCAACCTCGGCGACCGCGACCGTGATCGCGAGCGGGACCCCATGGGGCGGCCCCAGCGGCCGCAACGTCCTCCGGGCCAGCGCCCCGACTCGGCCTGGGATTTCTTCATGGGGCTTCCCTGGTGGTCGAAGCTGTTGGCCATCTTCATCGCCATCCAGGTCATCCTCTTCATCGTCTCCGCCATCGCCGGTGGTGGCGGTGGGGGCTAGAGCCGCACGCGGGAGTCACCGGTGATCCGTTACGAGGACATCCACCACATCGCCTTCGTGGCCTCCGACCTGCAGCGCGGCATGGAAGAGGTCGGCGAGGTCTACGGGGTTTCCTGGACCACGCCCCGCCACCTCGAGCTGCCCGTGCGCGACTCGCGCGGCGACCGCATGCTCAACCTCTCGGTCGTCTACTCGCAGGAGGGACCCCTCTTCCTCGAGGTGCTGCAGGCCGTCCCGGATTCGGTCTGGGCCCTCACGCCCGGCTCGCATCTCCACCATATCGGCGTCCACGTCGATGACGTGGAGGCCGAGATCGAGCGGCTCGAAGGGCTCGGCCAGGCCATCGAGGCGGCCGGGATCGGGCCAGGTGGGCGCCTGAACAGCTGGGCCTACCTCCAGAGCGAACAGGCGCTGCGCGTCGAGATCATGGACATCAGCGGCCGCGAGGCCACGGCCCAGTGGGCGCGGGGCGAGATCGAATAACCCCGACTACTGGAGCCGTCTTAGCCGAGGCGAGATCACGAACAGCAGCGCCGCGATCCCCACGAGGCCGATGGCAAGCGCCCCCATGGCGATGTCGATACCCATGGTCTCGGCCATGATGCCGATTGCAAAGGCGCCCAGCGCCATCATCCCTGGCTGCAGCATCATCAGCGCCATCACGCGTCCCCGGAACTCGTTTTCCACGTAGGAGTGCAGCAGGATCTGGCTGAACGCCTGCCTGCCCGCCGTGCCGATTCCCACGAACGCGATCGCGATGGCTGCGAACCAGAACACCTGCGAGCCCGAAAGCACGACCAGCGAGACGCCCAGCCCAATCACGCTCAGCAGCAAGAGCAACCCACGCTGGCGCTCCGGCAATGATGCAATGACAAGGGCGCCCAAGACGGCCCCACCCCCGCTGATCGCCGTCAGCAGGCCCAGCTCCACCGGCCCCCCACCGAGCACGTCCTTCACGAAGCCGGGCAGCAGCTGGATGTAGGGCATCGCCAGGAAGGCGCTCAGCAGTGTCACGGCCAGCACGATCAGGATCGTCGGATCGTGGCGCACGTAGACGAACCCGTCGCGCAGGTCGCCCAGCCCGCCCCGAGCCGACCCGCTCGAAGCGGCCTCCTGGCGGGGCAGCATCGCCAGGGTCACCATCGCGAAGAAGTAGGTGCCGGCCATGACCATGTACACGGGCCCGGCGCCGATGACGCCCCCGCCTGCAGCCGCGGTCAGGAATCCGGCGGCGGCCGGGGCCAGCACCCGCATCAGATTCATGCCCGCGGAGTTGAGCGCGACCGCGTTCATCAGCAGGTCGCGCCCCACCACCTCGGGGATCATCGCCTGCCGGGAGGGCATCATCAGCGCCATCGTGATCCCCTGAATGGCCCCCGCGGCGAAGAGGTGCCAGAGGACGATCGCGTCCATAAGGATGAGAATCCCCACGACGAGCGCGTTCAGGACGGAAACGAACTGCCCCACCTGCAGCACGACCTTCTTCGACGCGCGGTCGGCCAGCACACCGCCGAGGACCCCGAGGAAGAGCATCGGCAGGGCAGAGGCGAGCGCGATCCCGCCCAGCAACGCGAACGAGCCGGTGAGCTCGAACACCACGTACCCACGCATCACGAGCTGGATGTTCATCCCCGCCATCTGGCCGAGCATGGCCAGGTAGAACCAGCGGAAGTCGCGCTCCCCGAACGAGGCGAACGTGGGCAAGGCGGCTACGCGGGCGGTGACCGGGTTGGAGCGGGGAACGGCCCTGGCGCCGGCCGTGCCTGTCGACTGCGCCAAAGGGCCTCCTGTGCGCGGAAGGCGCACACTCTCACGCTAAGGTGAGGGTGTTGGAGAGGCAAGCAGGCGGCGCGCCTCTCGGTGCGCCGCCTGTCGTGTTGTTGCTATGGCTCGACCGTGACCGTCCCCGTCGAGCCGTCGATCGTGACCGTGGCCCCGTCCGGGATGAGCGACGTGATGCCCCGGATCTGGGCGACCGCGGGAATCCCGAATTCGCGCGCGACCGTGGCCGCGTGGCTCAGGATGCCGCCCGTCTCCACCACGACGCCCGCTGCGGGGATGAAGAGCGGCGTCCACGCCGCGTCCGTCACCGGCGCGACGAGGATCTCACCGGGCTCCAGCATGGTGCTGACAGCGGCCTCGGCGCTCTCGATGACGCGCGCCTTGCCCGACGCCTGGCCCGGGCTGACGCCCAGCCCTTCGTAGCTGGCCGAGGTGACCGGCGCCGCCGCCTCCTTCGGGATCAGCTCGACCGGCCACTCGAACATGACCGGCAGCTCGTGCTGCTCCATCCGGGCGAACTCGTCCTTGCGGCTGGCGATGTTGGCCTTCGCCTCGGCGGCGTCGAGGTTGCCCTCGGCGGCGGCGCGCAGCTCCGGAAGCCGCAGGAACCACACGTCCTCGGCCTCGTCGAGGACGCCGCGCTCGACGAGCCGCCCGGCAAGCTCGACAACCGGCGGACGCTGCGTGCGGCAGGCCCGCGCCCAGTTCGCCTTGCTGCTCTCGCGGCCCCGGTTCATCGTCTGCGCGTGGTACAGGGCCTGCCGGTACTCGTCGAGCACCTCTGCCGGCAGCTTCGACTCGATCTCGCGCTCGACTTCCTCACGCGCGGCCGCCTGCTTGCGCTCCAGCTCGTGCGGATCGCGCTCGGGCGGCGCGTTCAGGTCGGCCTGGATGCTGCTCAGGACGAAGTTCGGCGCCTCGTTCCAGGTCCGGTACGAGGGGTTCGTCTCGTTCTGGCCGCGGAAGCCGAGCTCCTTGATGAAGTCGGCCCACTCCGCCGCGAACGCCTGCCAGTCCTCGTTCGGAGGACTCGCGAGGTTCGCGATGAGCCCGTCCGGTGTCAGCGACGAGAACTCCGTCGCGAGCGCGGGTCGCGCCGCGATGAAGCGGCTCAAGTCCCAGATCGCTTTCGCGGGGAGGGCGCTCTCGACGTCCGTGAGCCCGCTCGTGATCGTGTTCGCCCACTCCGGCGGGTGGTCGGGGATGTGCTCGTCGAGGATCGCGCCGATCACGCTCGTGTACTCGCCGCCGCCCACCGAGTTGAAGTAGTGCGCCATGAAGATCGTGCCGGCCAGCTCGGTACCGGCGTCCAGCGCCTCGATCAGCTCGGCCTCGCTGGCCGCGCTCCAGTCCCGATCGAGCGAGTCCCGGTAGGCCTTCTTGCTGATCTCACGGTTCCGGTCGCGGATTTCCACCGAGCTCTCCCACTTCTCGGTGATGGCCGCGCGCGCGGCGATGGCGCGCTCCTCGTCCCCGTGCGCCTCGCTCGTGAATTCCTCCTCGCCGCCCTCGAGGAACTGCTTCAGGAAGTCGCTTCCTTCGCCCACCGAGTAGAGCGCCGTGAACGCCATGTTCAACCCGAAGTTGATGACGAAGCGCCCCCCGATGAACGGCAGCGTTGTTGCGACGGGCGGCTTCGGGATCTCCAGCAGATCGGTCGTGCCGAAGGTCTCCATGACCCCGTAGTTCCAGACATAATCCCACTCCCGCCAGATATCGGCGGCCAGCGGTTTCGTCACGCCCGGGAGCACCTCGGCGGCGTTCGCCGTGGTGTAGTTCCCGTGGACGGTGTCGTGGTGGCTGTCCCAGCTGCAGTGAAGCTCGTCGCTCATGGTCGCGTCCCTCCTGACGGTGCTGTGCCTTGTGGTCGGCTAGTAGGCGGCTGTGCCGCCGTCCACCGACCAGAGCGCGCCCGTGATCCCCGAGCCGACATCGGACGCCAGCAGCACGGCCACGGCACCGACTTCCTCGACGGTGTTCATGCGCTTGATCGAGGACTCGCTGGAGAACTGCTCGACCATCTCGTCGTAGGTCAGCCCCATGGAAGCGGCGGCGGCGGCCCCGCTCTCACGCACGATGTCGGTCTCGATCAGCCCCGGGCAGATGGCGTTCACGGTGATGCCCGTTGTGCCAACTTCCTGGGCCGAGCTCTTCGTGAGCCCGTTGATCGCGTGCTTCGCGGCCACGTAGGCGGCGATGCCCGGCTTGCCGTGCTTCCCCTCCAGGGAGGAGATGTTGATGATGCGCCCGCTTTCCTGCGGAATCATGTAGCGGAAGGCGTGCTTGATCCCCCAGAACGTCGCCGACAGGTTCCACGTGATCGTGTGGTCCCACGCCTCGTTCTCCATCTGGGCGACGGGAGCGAAGCCGGAGCTGCCGCCCGCGTTGTTCACGAGGATGTCGATGCGCCCGAAGCGCTCGACCGTCCCGTCGATGAGCCCCGAGATGGTCGCCTCCTGGGTCACGTCGCCGGCGATGAAGTGGGCCTTGTCGCCCGCTCCCATCTCCTCCAGCGCCCGCGCGCCCTTCTCCTCGCTGCGACCGTTCATGACGACGCTCGCGCCCTCGGCGATAAACGCTTCCACGATGCCCCGACCGATGCCCCGGGTCCCCCCGGTAACCGCCGCGACCTTGCCTTCCAGCTTCATCACACCCCTCCTGGAGTTCATGGTGATACGCCCCGCGGCCATTGCCGTAGGGCCGACGGCGAAGCTTACCGACACACCCCGCGCAAGCGCCACCGCAACGGGCGGGGGAAGGCCCCGTCAGGCACTCTGGCTCCCACCTGTTCCCCGCCGCCGCGCCCACGCCAGCGCGACGCTCGCCCCCACCGCCAGCGCCCCCGCAAGCACGTTAAAGAGGATGTCCCACAGGTCGAAGACGCGGCTGGGGACGGCAAGCTGGAGGCACTCGTCGAGTAGGCCTACCGCCGACGTCGCCAGGATGGCGACGACCGCCGGCGCGGGGACGCGCCGGCCCTGGCGGGCCCGCTCCCCAAGGGCCGCGTACACGAACACGCCCAGTACTCCGTACTCGATGAGGTGCGAACGCTCCTCCAGGACCGCGATCCGGAGGAACACCAGCAGGTACACCGCCGCAATGCCCACCGCGACCGCGATCTCCAGGCGACCCGGTCGGGCCCAGACCCCCTGCAGGACGGCAGTCGTCCCGACCAGGAGCATGCAGAGGAGGAACAGCCCGGCGCTGAGCGCCTCCTCCAGCGCATCGAGATCGCGGAGCGCCTCCGCCAGCTGTCCGCCCACCCCCAGCGAGGCGAAGATCGCCGCCACCACGGCCAGCGTCCACAGCCAAAGGCGCCGCTCGCGACCCGAGGGGAAGAGGGGCATGGCCGGGGACTATAGGCCCAGGGTCGGGAAACGCTCGTCCCCGGCCCTGACTCCTTGTGGGGCCTGCCCCTATCCCGTACTGTCATCCCTACAAGGGCGCGCCACGCGTCAGCGCAGCCGCGCCCGCTCCGGGAGGCGCGACGTGCACGATCTGGTAATTCGCAACGGCACCATTGTCGACGGGACGGGAGCGGCTCCCTTCCAGGGCGACATCGCTATCGACGATGGCAGGATCTCCGCCATCGGCCGCATCGAGGCCGAGGGCCGAGAGACGGTCGACGCAACGGGGCAGATAGTTACCCCGGGCTTCGTCGATATCCACACCCACTTCGACGGCCAGATCACCTGGGACCCGCTGCTCACGCCCTCCTGCTGGCACGGCGTCACCACCGTCGTGATGGGGAACTGCGGCGTCGGCTTCGCCCCCGCCGCCCCCAACCGCCACGAGTGGCTGATCGGCCTCATGGAGGGCGTCGAGGACATCCCCGGCACCGCCCTCTCCGCCGGCATGCAGTGGAACTGGGAGACCTTCCCCGAGTACCTCGACTATCTCGATACCCTGCCCAAGGCCCTCGACGTCGGCACGCAGGTGCCGCACGGCGCCGTCCGCGCCTACGTAATGGGCGAACGCGGCGCCATGAACGAGCCCGCCAACCCCGAGGACATCCACGAGATGAAGCAGCTCGTGCGCGAGGGTCTCGAGGCGGGCGCGCTCGGCGTCTCAACCTCCCGCACGATCGCCCACCGCGCCATCGACGGCGTGAACGTTCCCGGCACCTTCGCCGAAGAGGACGAGATGATGGCCTTCGGCGAGGCCCTCGCCGAGGCCGGCACCGGCGTCTTCGAGCTGGCCCCCGCCGGCGTCACCGGCGACGACATGAACCTCCCCGACCTCGAGGTCGCCTGGATGCGGCGCGTCTCGGCCGCCACCGGCCGCCCCATTACCTTCGCCCTCGTCCAGCTCGACGCCGAGCCGGACCACTGGAAGCGGATGTTCGACCTCTCCGAGGAAGCCGTCGCCGAAGGCGCCGACCTCTACCCGCAGGTTACGGCGCGCGCGCCGGGCGTCCTGCTCGGCCTCCAGACGAACCACCCCTGGGTGAACGCGCCGACCTTCCAGGAGATCAGCGGTCACTACAAGCTTGGCGCCGGCGACGCCCACCACCTCCGCCGCACCCCCATCGAGGAGATCGCGGCCGAGATGAGCAAGCCCGAGGTGAAGGCGAAGCTCATGGAGGAGCTTGGCGCTGCCCATCAGGATATCGCCTTCATCGACCTCGCGCGCGTCTTCCCCATGGAGGAGCCGCTCGACTACGAGCCCCGCCGCGAGGACAGCGTCGCCGCCACCGCCGAGCGCGAGGACCGCGACGCCTACGACCTTTTCTACGACCTGATGCTCGAGAACGAGGGCAAGCGCATGTTCTTCGCCCCGACCCTCAACTACACCGAGTTCGACTACGAGGTCGTGCGCAAGATGCTGACGCATCCGCGCGCCGCCCTCGGTCTCGACGACGCGGGCGCGCACTGCGGCGTCATCTGCGACGCGAGCATGCCCACCTTCATGCTCACGCACTGGGCCCGCGACCGCTCCCGCGGCGAGGGCCTGCCACTCGAGTTCGCCGTCAAGAAGATGACGAGTGACACCGCCCGTCTCTACGGTCTCCACGACCGGGGCGTCCTCCGCCCCGGCATGAAGGGCGACGTCAACGTCATCGACCTGGAGCGCCTCCAGCTACGCGCCCCCGAGCTCGCCCACGACCTCCCCGCCGACGGCCGCCGCCTCATCCAGAAGGCGGAGGGCTTCGTCGCCACGATCGTCAGCGGCGAGGTCATCATGCGAGAGGGCGAGGACACCGGGGCCCGCCCCGGCAAGCTCGTCCGAGGCGAGCAGCAGCCCGCTGCCAGCGTGAGCTAGCCAGCCCTCGCGCCAGTCGACTCCGGCCCGGGCGACTCCGTCGTCCGGGCCTCTTTTCGGCCCGTCGCGGATCGGCTGAGCGCAACTTGAGGAGGGAACCGTGGTGACCATTACGCCCATCAATCCCGAGACGCTTCATCGCAACCCCGCGTTTTCGCAAGCGGTCACGGTCGATGGTCCCCACCGCACCGTCTATGTGGGCGGCCAGAACGCCGTCGATGTGGACGGAAACGTGGTCGGGCAGGGGGATGTCGAAGCCCAGGCGGAACAGGTGGCCCGCAACCTCCAGGCCGCCCTCGCGGCCGCGGGCGCGACCCTGGACGACGTCGTGAAGCTCACCATCTACCTGGTTGAGCCTCACTCCGCCTTCCCCGCCTACGGAGCCTTCCAGCGCGTCTGGGGAATGCCCGCCACCCCTCCCACCATCAGCCTCCTCTACGTCTCCGGCCTCTTCCAGCCCGACTTCCTCCTGGAGGTCGATGCCGTGGCGGTCATCGCCGCGTAGCGTCGAAACCAGCCCCCCAACCCCGCCGCGCGCGGTATGCTTAGTCGCCACACACGAACTGCGCCCCCGCGGGCGCGGCCATGTATGCACGGGAGCGCTCCATGACCGAGACGATGTACAAGGACATGATCGAGGCAGTCGCCGAGTGTCCGGTGAACCTTGAGGAGGTCGACCTCTTCAAGCCCGGCCAGCAGGAGCACTGGTTCGACTCCTACAAGATCCTCCACGAGGAAGCGCCTGTCCTGCGCATCCCGGGCGAGGGCACGACTCCCGGCACCGATGGCTTCATCATCACCAAGTACGACGACATCGCGATGATCATTCGCGATCCCTACACCTTCCCCCAGCCCTCGTACGGCGGAGCCGGCCTTGAGGTCGAGGAAGAGGACGACCACTCCGTCCTGCTCGACGCGATGGCGCGCAACACGCTCCGTCCCAACATGGAGCTGCACAAGCAGCACCGCATCCAGCTCACCGACCCCTGGGTCGGCGCGACCGGCGCCCCCCGCCACCGCCCCATGGTCACGCGCTTCGTCGACGAGCTGATCGACAACTGGATCGACCGCGAGCCCGCCGAGATCGACTTCGTCGAGGAGTTCGCCGCCCCCCTTCCCCAGATGGTGATGACGACCATCCTCGGCTTCCCCTTCGAGGACATGCCCCAGCTCCGCATCTGGGGCCAGGCGCAGGTTCGCCGCTTCGTCTACGGCAAGGGCCACCGCAACCTGATGAGCGACGAGGAGGAGGCAGACAACGCTCGCGACCTCGGCGACTTCATGCAGTACGTCCAGAGCCACGTCACGAAGAAGCGCCAGGACCCCAAGGACGACATGACGTCCTTCCTCACGCAGGTCGAGTACATGGGCCGCAAGCTCACCGACTCCGAGGTCGTGGGCGTGGTCTTCGGCATGCACATCGGCGGGCTGGAGACGACCCAGTACGCCATCGCCGCCGAGGCCGAGCTCCTTGGTCGCGATCCCGAGCTCTGGGACACGCTCAAGGCGGATCGCTCGAAGATCCGCTTCTTCGTTGAGGAAGGCATGCGCATCCAGGCCCCTACCCAGGGCCTCTCCACCCGCATGACCGCGAAGGACGTGGAGCTCCGGGGCGTCACGATCCCGAAGGGCTCCATCCTCCACCTACGCTACGGCGCCGCGAACCACGACCCCGAGGAGTACCCCTGTCCGGCCGATGTCGACCTCTCGCGGCCAAACACCGGCCGCCACATGACGTTCTCGCAGGGCATCCGCGTCTGCCCCGGGGCCGGCATCTCGCGCCTCGAGCAGAACATCGCCTGGGAGCGACTCTTCGAGCGCCTCGACGGCATTTCGTTCACCCTCGGGAAGAACGACTTCCGCCACCAGCCCGGCATCATGCTGGGTCTGTGGGACCTCCACCTCAACTTCGAGAAGGCGAAGTAGCACGCGAGGAAGGCCGTGGCCGAATCCGATTCCGTAAAGGAACTTGCGCGACTCGCCCGTGAGGCGGCGAAGGTGCGGTGGGGCCCCGAAGACACCGGCGCCGCTCCCGTCCTGCCCGGCAAGGAGAAGCGCAGCGAAGAGGCCGATCCCGAGCGCATGTCCGGCGACCAGGAGCGCGAGGTCCTGAAGGCGCTCGACCCCTTCTGGACCCGCGGCATCGTGAAGCCCGAGGACGAGGGCTAGGCCTCCGCGCGGTTGCGGGAGAAACCGCCGCGCGCGATACTGTCTGTACCCCCCCAGTTGCTTAGGTGGCTGGGATCGAGGCCCGCTTCGGCGGGCTTCTTGTTTGCTACCAGCCCTCTGGTCTCCGTATTACACCTCGCTCGTCGTGCAACTCGTCGGGCAGTTGGCAGTCGGCGATGACCCGCTTTCGTAGCTGCCTGGCGGCTGTTCCCACGAGCCGTCGTGACCTCTTGCTGGGCGGATGGGGATTGACGATCTGGACGGTGACGCCGCGCTCTTCCTGAACAACCCGAACCGGCTCCGCCAGGTCGGAGTCGTTGCTGATGACCACAGCTGTGTCGCAGCGCCCGCGAAAGGCGTCCACGAGGAGATGCGTGGCAAGGTTCACATCGGAGCCCTTCTCTTCCGTCCGTAGCACTTCCACTATGACGCTCTTGTCAGAGGCGAGCGGCAGGCGAGTGGCCCGTGTAACGAAGTGCCCATAGTGAATCTCGATGAGCGGATTCGTCGCCAACGCTCTCAGGTAGGCCGCCTGCCGCACAGGACGCTGGGGATCGTCCGCGTGCGCAGTCACCCGTGCCGTGAAGTAGCGAATCTTCGCGATCTCGTCGCGAGGCAATAACCGGCGGCAGACTGCCTCCAGATCCACCCACTTGTAGGGCGTCCCCTTGACGGCCCCGTAGTAGAAGTTGAACCCGTCGATGTAGACAATGGTGGCCACGGAGAAGCAAGTATATGCACACAGAGTGAAGGCGCTGCCCCGCCTCTACCCCCACTGCAACGCGAGCTCGTCGCCGAAGAAGGCGGCGAGCCGCTCCGCCTCTGCCCCAGCCGCCTCCCGCACCCCCGACGCGAGCTCCCCGAACGGCTCGATGGTGACCGTCAGCCGTCCCCGTGCCCGTTGGTGCGACCACACCCCCTCGATGCGCCCATCGGCCAGCAACACCGGCGAGATCCAGCCCTGTGGCCGGTGCACCCGCGCCTTGTACTCCGGTGACAGGATCGCCGGGACGTCCCGCGCGGAGCCGATGACGTAGGGATCGAAGGCAGGCAGGAGCCGCACGGCGCCCGACGGGGCTGTGCCTGCCATCTCTGCGACCTGCATGGCGGGTGCCCAGTGTGGCTCGCCTTCGATATCGATCTCGACCGCCTCGTCTCCCAGAGTCCGAAGGTACCGCGTCGCCTGTGCCGGGTGCCGTGGACCCCACCAGCGCGAGTACTCGGCGGCCGTCGCCGGTCCGTAGGCGCTCAGGTAGCGGCGCGTCACCTCAGCGAGCGCCTCCTCGGGCGGGGGACCAGGCTTCGCCCCGATCCACGCGGCCGGGCTGACAAAGGTCACGTTCCGCCCGCGGTTGGGGCCAAAGCAGAGGCTCCCCTGGAACGAGGCGGGCTTCAGGTACGCGCCCCAGCTGTCCGCCAGCTTCTCCCCAAGCGCCCGCGAACCCGATGCCTCCGCCACCGCCTCGGCCAGTTCGTCGCGAGTCAGCCCCTCCCCGCCAAGCACCTCCCGTACCGTGTCGAGCAGAAGGTCGCGCTCCTCGGCGGTGATCTTGAAGCCCCGCAGCCAGGCGCCCTTCAGGTAATGATCGTAGGTGTCGAGCGCCGCCTGCCAGAGGCTGTACTCGGCTGCAGGCAGCAGGTGGAGCGTGCCCCGCATCGCCCACGTCTTCACGAGGCTGCGGTGCTCCCACAGCTCCACGTCGAGGTCGCCCGGGCGAACCCCTTCGACCCTGGCCCATGCCGCCAGCTCGGCGCTGGAGGCCATCTGCGCCTGCAGCCCGCCCACTGCCCCCACCACCCCGAGCAGCTCATCGCGCGGTCGCCTGGAGACCAGGTGCTGCCGCTGCATGCGCCACGCGAGGACGCTCGCCCAGCTGAGGTTCGCGCGCTCCGCTATGGGTCCCCTCCGAACCGGGCCGGGTCGAACGGTGTCAGGTCGACCTCGCTGCTGTGCCCCTCGGTGATCAGCTCCGCCATGGCTTCGCCGGTGGCAAGCGAGAGGATGATGCCCTTACGCCCGTGCCCCGTGGCCACGTACGCCCCTTCCCGACCGGGCGCGGCGCCGATGATGGGTAGACCGTCGCCCGATACCGGGCGGAGGCAGGCCGTCTGGTTGACCACCAGCATCCCCTCGAGTCTGGACGTGAACCGCGCCAGCGTTGCGAGCACGTAGTCGCGTGCTGCTTCCGTCGGTTCCGCGTCGAATCCCTCCTCTTCCTCCGTTGCCCCGATGTGCACCAGGCCGGTCGGGCGCGTCACGACGTAGTGACCGTGCATGTCCGAGAAGCCTCCCGGTGGAGGCTCGACTGCGGGCTCCAGGTGCACGATCTGCCCCTTGAGGGGACGCACCGGTATTGGCAGGTCGAGCCACGCCGCGGCCCGCACCGACCACGGGCCCAACGCAATCACCGTGGCGTCGGCCGTGATGACCCCGTCCTCCAGCTCTACGCCGTCCACGTAGTCCGCTCCCCCTACGAGCCCCACCGCCCGCCCCATGCGCAGCGAGGCGCCCATGCTCTGCGCGCTCTCAAGCAGTCGGTTGGTGAACTTGTCGGAGTCGATCTGCGCCGTGGGCTGCGCGAGCACAGCCGCCACGGGCTGGTCGAGCCACGGGCAACGCTCCGCCAGTTCCTCGAGCGGGATCGGCTCGGCGCTCAGGTGCTCGGCGCGAGCAAGCAAGTCGGCTGCCTCGTCCTCGTCCCGGGCGACGAGGCATGTCGTGTACGGCATGAAGTCGTAGGTTGCGGGGCCGTCCAGCAGATCCGCCACGGTTCGGTGGAGCGCCACGCTCCTCGCGAGCATCGGCGGAAGGGCTCCGGTCCGGTCGTCGTCGTGGGGCAGGCCCGGCGACAACAGACCCGCCGACTTCCCGCTCGCGCCGTAGGCGACCTCGTTGCCCTCGATGACAAGCGGCTGCACGCCCCGCTGCGCGAGAAAGTACGCGATCGCCGCCCCGATCACGCCCCCACCCACGATCGCGACATCCACGTGCTGGTTCGGGCTCACAGTGCCTCCCCCGTGAGTCTGTCACGGAGCAGGCCGCAGGGACAGGAAGAGGATGGCCGGGACAGCAAGAAGCCAGGGCGATTGCCCTGGCTCCCTGGTGCTAGCCGTCTGGAGGCGAGGTGGCAGCGCTACTCCAGTTCAACGTCCACCGGAATCAGGTCGTCACTCCGCTCAAAGCGGCCGCTGCCGAAGACAGACATGCTGAGTGGACCGTCGTCATCGTGCGTTGTCCAGCTGCCGCCCTCGGGTCGCGTACTGAGGTAAAGGTTGTCGGGGTTGCTGGTGCTCCGCCACACGGCCACGTGGACGGTCGCGGTGGATCCATTCCCTAGGTCGACGTCTACCGGAATCAGGTCGTCACTCCGCTCGAAGCGGCCACTGCCGAAGACGGACATGCTAAGGGGACCGTCGTCGTCATGCGTCGTCCAGGATCCACCCTCGGGCCGCGTGCTCAGGTAGAGGTTGTCGGGGTTGCTGGTGCTCCGCCACACGGCCACGTGGACAGTTGCGACACGGGTCTCTGGCGCCAGTGTCAGGTTCAGCGTTACGGGACCGCTTCCACCGTGCTGCGCGGTCTGGGCAGCAGCTTGTCCCCCGATCTCGAAGCGGATGTCGGGCCCCGCGCAACCGTCACGCGTGGTGCCGTTGTGAACGGCCACGAAGTACCGCGTCACACCCGCCCTGTCAAAGGTCTCGGCGGGCTGGTTGTTGCAGAGCGTGTCGCCGACGTACGCCTCCACGCTCAACCCCGTAGCTACGTCCCCATCAGGGCCGGTTACGGTTCCCGTGAAGACCGATGGGGGGCTGGGTTGCGCCAAAGCAACCGTCACGAAGGAAAGTGCGAGCGCCGCAACTGCAGCGGTCAGAATCCAGGGCTTCATTCTATTCATGGGGGTGGTCGACTCCTGCGTGAGTTTTGCCGCCGGTTTTGCGTAGGTTACCCGAGGATAGCCACGTCAATGGCCATAACGATAAAGATCGCCGCAAGATATGCCAGAGAAAACGTGTAGAGCCGGATTGAGGGCACCCGTTCCGGCCACTTCCAGAGCCCGAACGCGATCGCGACGAACCCCAGGCCGGCCGCTCCCGCCACCGCGCCATACAGCCAGCCGACCTCGCCCGTCAGCAGGAGCGAGAGCGTAAGCGGCAGGAGCACGATCGAATACGCGAGTATCTGCCGCCGGGTCGTAACCTCGCCGGCCTGCACCGGAAGCATGGGTACGCTCGCATCGCGGTAGTCGGGGGCGATCCGCAGGGCCAGCGCCCAGAAGTGCGGCGGCGTCCAGAAGAAGATGATGGCGAACATGATCACGGGCGCCCAGGCGAGCTCCCCGGTCACCGCCGCCCAGCCCACCATCGGCGGGAAGGCCCCCGCCGCTCCCCCGATGACGATGTTCTGCGAGGAGCGCCGCTTCAGCCACACCGTGTAGATGAACACGTAGAAAAGGAATGCCGCCCACGCCAGAACAGCCGCCAACAGGTTGGTCGTCGCCCACAGGAAGGCGAATGCGCCCACGGCCAGCGCGAGCCCGAAGAGGAATGCGTTGAGCGGAGGAATCTCCCCCCGCACCAGCGGGCGCGACCGTGTCCGGCTCATGAGCGCATCGATGTCCCGGTCGTACCAGCAGTTGACCGCGTTCGCCCCGGCCGCTGATGCCGCGCCGCCCACGAGCGTCACAATCACGAGCGCGGTAGAGGGCCAGCCGCCTTCTGCCACCACCATCGCGGGGACTGTCGTCGCCAGGAGCAGCAGGATGATGCGCGGCTTCGTGATGGCGACATAGCTGCGAATGGTCGCCGACGCCCGGCTCGACTCCCGCAGGGCTACCGCCAGCGCCGTCATGCCGGCGCCTCCGCCGGGGCTGCCGGGACGCGGTTGGGCGACACCGCCTGCGCGGAGAACCCGAGGAGCGCGGCCGCCGACAGGGTGAGCCACAGCAGGGAGGCTAGCACGGTATGCGTTACGGTAAGCCCATCGGGGAATGTATAGAGCACGTTGAGCGCGCCAATCGCCACTTGGGCCCCGTACAGGACCGCCGTTGTCCGCGCGACGTGCATCCCCCACCGCAGGGTCTCGCGCTCCCGCCAGGCCGCCACCACTAGCCAGGCAAGTGGCACGAGCAGCAGCGCCGCCAGGTAGCGATGCACCATGTGCGTGATCTGCTGGTCGTCGGCGCCGGGGAAGATGCCCCCGCTGCAGAGTGGCCAGCCCTCGCAGGCGGTCGAGCCGCCGCTCTCACCCAGGTAGCCCCCGATCCACACCACCGCCGCGAACAGCACGAGGGCGACGATCGCCCGCTGCCCGACACGCCAGGCGGCGGCGCGCTGGTCGGGCGGGATGCCACCGCGCACCTCGTTGAACATCGCGAGCGCTGTCGCCGCCATCACGGTCAGGATCGCCATCGCCAGTAGCAGGTGGGTCGCCACGATCTCGGCGGGGAGCTCCTCCCAGACCGTTATCGCGCCGATCAAGCCCTGGATGCCGACCAATGGCACGGCCGCGATCGCCGGCCAGAGCACCGTCGGCGCTCCCCGGAAGTGCCGCCAGGCGAAGACCGCCGTCGCGATCACGAGGATCCCGACGAAAGCCGCAACAAAGCGGTGGGTCGACTCGATCAACGCTTCCTGTTCGTGCGGCGGCACGATGCCGCCGTGGCAGGTCGGCCAGTCGGGGCAGCCCAGCCCCGACCCCGTCGCGCGCACGTACACCCCGACCCCGATCAGGATCAGCGTGGCGGCGCAGGTGATGAAGGCGAGATTGCGGGTGGCTCTCATCGACTCGGAGGGGCCCCTGGAGGCGCCGGTTCTCAGCGTACGGTGCGATGCCCGGAGGCGCCAGATTCCGGTAGGCTCGCGCCATGAGCGAGACCGACATCGATGCCGTCGCCTCGTGGCTGCGGGAGGCCCGGTCGGTCGTCATCCTGACCGGCGCCGGCATCTCGACCGAGTCCGGGATCCCCGATTTCCGCGGCCCCGACGGCGTCTGGACGAAGAACCCCGCCGCCGAGCGCACCGCCACCATCCAGCACTACGTCGCCGACCGCGATCACCGAGTCCGTTCCTGGGCCAATCGCGCCGGCAGCCCCATGCACAACGCCGAGCCGAACGCCGGTCACTACGCCCTCACTGCGCTGGAGGGGAAGGGGAGGCTCGACACCCTCGTCACGCAGAACATCGACGGGCTCCACCACGCCGCCGGCACGTCGCCTGAACGGATTGTCGAGATTCACGGCACCGTGCGCGACTACGCCTGCCTCGGCTGCGCCGATCGCGGCCCCATCGAAGTCGTGCTGGAACGCGTGCGGAACGGCGATGAGGACCCGCACTGCGAGCAGTGCGGCGGCCTCCTCAAGTCTGCCACGATCTCCTTTGGCCAGGCACTCATCGCCGAGGACCTCGAGCGGTCCCAGCTCGCCGCCGCCAACTGCGACCTCTTCCTCGCGATCGGCACCTCGCTCACGGTCTACCCCGTGGCCGCTCTCCCCGAGATCGCGCTCCAGTGCGGGGCGCGCCTCGTGGTCCTCAACGCGCAGGAGACCCCCTACGACCCGGCCGCGGCCACCATCCTGCGGGACGGTATCGGGACCGTGCTCCCGCAGATCGTCGAGCGCGTCTAGCGGCCCGACTCCGGAGCGTCTTGCTGCTCGCCCCAGCGGTCCCAGTGCACCACCTCGCCCAGCGGCCTCCGCCTCGCCTGCGAGAATCGTCCCTTCTCCAGGTAACCCAGCGGGATCAGAGCCATGACGAATGCGTTCTCGGGTAGCCCAAGCAACTCGTTGACCCCCGAGTCTTCGTCCAGCGTCCACGTCATCACGGTGCCGATGTCGAACGCGCGCGCCGCCAGCATCAGGTTCTGCACCGCGCCGTAGATCGATCCCCCGAGGCCTGCCCCCGAGCGCCGCGTGTTGTCCGACATGCGGGCAGCGGTCTGCATAACCGGCGCCACGATCACCGGCACCTCCGCGAAGTGCTCCGCCAGGTGGACCACGCCCCGGCGGTTGCGCGCGTCGATCCCGATTTCGCCCTCGGCGATCCCGCCACGCGTGATGCGCCCCGTTCCGAGCTCCTCGTCGCTCACCCGCTCGTAGCCGTAGGAGGACAGCAGTCGTTCCGAGTAGATCTTCGCAATGGCGTCCTTCGTCGCCTGGTCGCGAACCACGACCCAGCCCCAGCCCTGCTGGTTGCCGCCCGTCGGACCGCGGACGGCCGCATCGAGGATCTCCCAGATCACGTCCTCCGGGATTGGGTCCGGCTTCAGGAAACGCTGCGCGCGTGTCGTGTGGATCGCATCGAGGACATCGAGGGGTTCACGGTCCGGCATGGGGCCTCCTGCTGTAACGGTTCGTCGTCGCGAGTCTACCTGTCCGCGAACGTCGGGCGCGTATCATCCGCGCGACGCGCACCCATAGGAGGCTGGCGATGAAGATTGGGCTCTACGGCATCAACCTGGGCGTCCTCGCCGACCGTGAAGCCATGCTCCGCGTCGCCCGCACGGCCGAAGCCGCCAACTTCGAGTCGCTCTGGACCGGCGAGCACGTCGTGTTCGTCGACCCCCAGCAACCGCCCTCCCCCCTCGTCCCCGACACCCCCCTCGCCGACACCGTCGCGACCCTCGCCTTCCTCGCCGGCGCAACCGAGCGCGTCCGGTTGGCCAGCGGCATCCTGCTTCTCCCCCAGCGCAACCCCGTCGTGCTCGCCAAGGAGCTCGCCGGCATTGATGTGCTTTCGGGCGGACGCCTCATCCTCGGCGTGGGTGTGGGTTCCGTCGAAGGCGAGTTCGACGCCATCGGCGTCCCCTTCCGCGAGCGCGGCGCCCGCACGTCCGAGCACATCGAGGTTCTGCGCACGCTCTGGACGCAGGAGAAGCCGGTCTTCGAGGGCCGCTTCACCTCGCTCTCCGGCATCCAGTCCCGTCCCCTCCCCCTCCAGCAACCCCACCCACCCATCGTCATCGGGGGCTACTCCGACGCCGCCCACCGGCGCACCATCACCCAGGGCGACGGGTGGTATGGCTTCATGATGGATGTCGAGGGTGCGGCCGCCGCCATCCAGTCACTCGACGAGGCCGCCGAGAAGGTCGAGCGCCCCGACTACCTCGGACCCCTCGAGATTACGATCACGCCGCGCGGCCGCCTCGACCGCGAGGCGGTCGAGCGGTTCGCCGAGGTGGGCGTCCACCGCCTCGCCCCCATGCCCCGCCACCTCATGCTCCCCACCGACGATCCCGACCCCATCCGCGATGACGTCGTTGCCTTCGTCGAGAGCACCGCGGAGTCGCTCGGGCTGTAGGGGTCACTCCTCGCAGACGACTCCGTCGCCGTCCCCGTCTCGAGCGGCTGGCACCATCTCCGCCGGGAAACCCCTGCCCCCGTCAGGGCAGCGCCCCCGACTGCAGCCCTGCTGCCTGCGCTCGCCCGCTGCCTCTGCCGCCCCACACGATGGGTAGGTTCGCTGCGTCTGCGCGCTGGTGGTCTGTGTGGGCGTGGGGTCTGAAGTCGAGCCCGATGTGTCCGCCGAGGAGCAGGCGCTTGTGAGCGCGCTTCTCTCCGACGGACCCAGGACGTGGCCGTAGCGGCTGGCCGTGTCCCAGTAACGGGTCGCGTACGCGCAGGCGTTGGCGTCGTAGCCCTCCGCGTCGAGCGACCTCCATCGCGGGAGCCACTCGTGCGCGAGGTCGTCCGACTTCGAGAGGTTGAACCTGGCGACCGTGGGCACGAGGTTCTGGATGTCGTTGTAGGCGACGCGAGCTGCGGCCTCGCTGTCCACCAGTTCACAGAGCACGGACCAGGGCAGCACATGGTCCCGATGCCCATCACCGTTCAGCGAATCGAGGCTGTAGAAGCCCCTCGCGCCATCGAGCAGGTCACGCGCCTCGCCCGACCACGAGGGCCGGTCGTCGCACCACTCCGGTTCCTCCGCCGACCCCTGGGCGACCTGCGTCTCGGATGCCCGCTCCGTCGTTGCAGGTGTGGCGGTTGCCTCCTCCTCCGGGGTGGCGGCGGCGGCCCCCGACCCGGGGATAACAAGCTCCCAACCCACCCTGAGGTTGCTGCAGTTCGCGTCGATTCTCGGATTTGCTTCAAGCAGCCGTGATGTCGAGATGCCGAAGTCCTGCGCGATGCGCCAGCACACGTCTCCCGCCTGCACCACGTAGGTCGTCGCCACCTCGACGGCTTCGGTTGGCGTCGGCGACGGGGTCGAGGTGGGCGTGCGTTGGGGCGATGGGGTGGAAGTTACCTGGGCCTCGGTCGCTGTCTCTGGAGGTGCGGTTGCAGTTGAGGCCGTTGGCGCCGTACCGGGCCCTCCCTCCGGCTCACACGCGACGGCGCCGCCCAGGACCAGCACGGCGATCAGCACCACGAATACGCTGTATTTCACAGCTGTAGCTCTATCCCTTAGAAAACTGCTCCCGGCTGTCCCCTAGCGGGTCAGATCAGGAGCGGACGTGTAGTGGTCGGATACTCCCCTTGCGGGGACCCTCGACTTAGGAATCTCTAGGCGCTGTGCATTCTAGCTGGGGTGGTCGGCGAATGGGCCGGGCTCTCTCTCCGGCTGACGCATCAAAGGCAAGCACAGCCGCGGCCGGGCATTGACGAACTAATGTTCTTACCCTACGCTGAAAGGTAGGCGGGGAAGTTGCGGGAAAGGAAAGACCTGACAATGGCAGACTACCCATACCCATACCCAAACGGCGATGAGAAGTTCCAAGTGGACGAGTCGGACAGTTGCGAGATCAAGGTGTCCGATGGGGTACACACCCTGTCCATCACGCCTAACAGCACTGGGCCTAGCGTCTACAAGGTGTCAACGGTCAAGGGCGGTTGGTGGTGGCACACTAACACCGTCAGGGAGTCCGTTGACCGGGCCTGCCAAGAACTGATTGACAGCCGGAAGGTTCCCACCCCAGAGGAGGCCTGCAAGGACATGTCGGAGTTCGTGGAGAGCCTTGGCTAAGAGAGAAGCTGCAAGTCCTCGACACGTTCGGACCTGTGCGGTTGAGTGGCTAGGAATCAGCACGCGCTTGGAGGGCCGACAGAAGAGAGGGACGGCTCCCGGTGGGAAGCGCCGTCGGAAGCTCTAGTGAGGTGATGGACCCCGTGGCTGAAGAAATGATGGTTAGGGGAGTGACCGTGTCGAGCGTCGAGTTTGACGCGTTGGGCGAACTGTTTCGACTAAGAACCACACGTGCGGGTCAGATGCCCATCATTGAGGACGGGGAACTGAAGAGAATCCTTGAGCCAGGCGTGGAAGGGTCTCTCTTGGTTCGCATTGACGGCATCATTGAGTGGTGGCCGCCTTCGCTGCAGGCTGCGTTGCCTGAGCGGGCGGAGGTGTTCGTGACCGTAGAGGAGACGCCGCAGTGGCTTCCCGCCACCCAGCCCCTTCCCTAACGACCAACCAGCCGGGGCACTCCCCCTACCCACCTTCATGTCCCGACGACGCAGTACCTAGTCGTCGTCCGGGTGGTCTGGTTCATATTCCAAGCCAGACAGGTGGTACAGCGCGCCAAGGAGATACTCGTCCCTCGCGCAAATCAGACTAACCAAAGCGAATAGCTTGGCGAATTGCTCCTCCTTCGAAAAGCCCTTCCACGCGAGGGCGATGGCCTCTCCTTCCTCCGTTCCTACGAGGAGTTCACCTGGGAGACGAGAGGCAAGCTCATCAAAGTCCCTCCAGAGGCCCTTGATGTTCTCTTCGATGTCGTCGTGTTCCATGGACGCTCTTACTTTGCTCAAGACCGTGCTCCTTAGGGCTCTATGTGGCGAGGCGCGAGGGAGTCAGTGGACCTCAGTGGACTTTCGGTACATAAAGTCTCCATCCCGCCGGCCCCCGGACGTTCCAAAACCCAGTGTGTGTAGGGGTTGTGCTGGTCGGGGCGACCGGATTTGAACCGATGACCTCTTGACCCCCAGTCAAGTGCGCTACCAGGCTGCGCCACGCCCCGACGCGGCCATCGAAGCGTACACGATCCCCCTCCTACCCTCGCCTTGCCCGCGTAGGCTTCCCCAATGCGCGTCATCCCCGGTCAGGCGCAGTCGTTCGACCTGCGTTCGCTGATCGGCGGCATCTACTTGCCTGCCCTCTTCTTCGGCATCGGCCAGTGGATGATCATTCCCGCCATCCCCCAGTTCGCCGACGAACTCGGGGCGAGCGTCTTCCTCAGCGGCATCATCTTCGCCGCCCGCGGCGCCGGCTCGATGATCGGGGATGTTCCCTCCGGCCTCCTCATGAGCCGCCTCGGCGGGCGCGTCACCATGACGTCCGGCGTGGTGCTGACCGCCGTTACGGCGGCGGCGATGGGGTTCAGCAGCGGTCCCGCCACCCTCGGCCTCTTCACGCTGTTGAACGGCGTTGCCTTCGCGCTCTGGCACGTCTCCCGCCTCGCTTACATGACCGAGACCGTGCCCGTCGAGTACCGCGGACGCGCCCTCTCGCTCGTCGGCGGCGTGACGCGCGTCGGCTTCTTCGCGGGTCCCATCGTCGGCGGCGCAATCGCCCAGTTCGGCGGGCTGGAAACCGTGTTCTTCGCCCAGGCCGTGGTTGTCGGCGTGGCCGCCCTGCTCGTCGCGACCCGCCTTCCCGAGCCTCGCGGGGGCGACGCCGGCACCCCGGAGCGTCCCCACGTGAGCCTTCGCAGCGTCGCCTTGGCCGAACGCGCCAGCCTCATCGTGGCGGGATCGGTGGCCGTCACCCTCGTGCTCATCCGCCACGGACGCCAGTTCCTGATTCCCGTCTGGGGCAGGGAAGCCCTCGACCTCGATCCCTTCGAAATCGGCCTGATCTTCGGGCTCGCCTCCGCCATCGACATGGTCATGTTCTATCCCGTGGGGGTGGTCATGGACCGCTGGGGACGGAAGTGGGTCATCGTGCCGAGCCTGCTCGTACTCTCAGCCAGCCTGCTCCTCATGCCGCTCACGGCCGGCTTCGTGTCGTTCCTGCTCGTGGGACTGCTTTCCGGCTTCGGCAACGGGCTGGGAAGCGGCGCCGTCATGACCCTCGGCGCCGACCTCGCCCCACCCGATGCCGCGGGCGAGTTCCTCGGGCTCTGGCGCTTAGTCGGGGACGTAGGCGCGGTCGCCGCGCCGCCCGCGATCGGCGGGCTCGAAGACCTGTTCACGCTCGACGCCGCGGCCGCGGTCACCGGGATCATCGGGCTCGCCGGCGGAGTCATCATGCTCCTGCTCGTGCGCGAGACCCTGACGCGGTCTCGTGAGCCCGCCCGCGCGTCCCCCCGCTAGAGGTCGAGCTCGATCCCGACCGGGCAGTGGTCCGAACCCAGTTGCTCGTGCTCGATGAACGCGCTCCGCACCGACGGCAGCAGGTCCTCGCTGACGAACACATAGTCGATGCGCCAGCCGATGTTCCGCTTGCGGCGCTCCCGCCACGGGTCCCAGTAGCTGTAGGCGTCCGCCTGGCCCGGGTGCAGCGCCCGGAAGGTGTCGACGAAGCCGCTGTCGATCACGCGGTCGACCCACTCGCGCTCGACCGGCAGGAAGCCGGTCTCCTTCTCGTTGGGTCTCGCCACGTCGATCTCACCGTGGGCCACGTTCAGGTCGCCCATGAACACGACGCTCCGGCCCTCGTCCCGCAGCGCCGCGATGCGCTCCAGGAAGGCCTCGTAGTACGCGAGCTTGAAGTCGAGCCGCGCGAGCTTCCGCCCGGCGTTCGGGAAGTACGAGGTCAGCAGCACGAAGTCCCCGTAGTCCGCCTCGATCACGCGTCCCTCTCGCTCGAACTCGGGCGTCTCCAGCCCGAGGCGCAGGCCGGCGGGAGCTTGCTTCGTCAGGAGGATGGCGCCGCTGTACCCCGGTTCCTCGGCCGGGTGCCAGGTGGCCTCGTAGCCGGCCTCGAGCCAAGGCTGTTCCTCGACCTGTTCCGGGCGCGCCTTGACCTCCTGCAGCCCGGCGATGTCGGGCGCCGTCTCTTCGAGCCATGCGGGGAAGTTCCCCGAGCGCAGCCCCGCGCGGAGGCCGTTCACGTTCCAGGAGCAGATGCGCAGCGTCGTCACCGCTTACAGGTACTGCCGGGCGATCACGACGACCGCGGCGCTCACCCCGGCCACGACGAGGTATTCGGCGATGGTCGAGGGCTTCAGGTCGTCGTCGAGCAGGTGGTGGACCAGCCCGGTCGCGACGTAGAACCCGATGATCATGAGCGCGCCCGTCAGCAGGTCGTCGAGCGGGAAGTAGTAGAGCGCGATGCGCAGCTCGGCCAGTGAGATGCCGATCGCCAGCGCGGCCAGCAGGGATGATGCGCCCCTCCCCCGGCTCTCCCGCAACAGGTCGAGCGCCAGCGCGAAACTCAGCGCCCCGACGGCCGCCGCCGATGCGGGCAGGTTCAGGTCGTGCGTGAAGAACACCGTGAAGAGCGCCAGCGCGACCAGGTACGTGACCACCGCCAGCACGAGCCGCATCGGCCCGAAAAGCGGCCGGCTCGGCGAGACCGCGTGGTACTCCGCGTACAGCATCAGGCCGGTCGCGGCGCCCGCCGCCAGCCCCGCCGCCAGCCTTGCGTACCCGCTGACCGCCTCGTCGATGAAGAGCCCCGCGCCGAGCACCCCCAGCAGGGGGAGCAGCGCGTAGCTCAGGGAGCCAATCGGGCTTCCGCGCCAGTCGGGGTGGGAGCGCACGGCGCTCTCGACGCCCGCCGCCGCGATGAGCGCCGTAAGGGCCAGGATCCAGTGCTGCTCAGGCCGGAAGTTGAGGTAGGCGGCGAGGCCCGCCATCGCCAGTCCCCCCAGCACCACGGCGCGGCCCGTGGCGGTCAGGGTGGGGATTGGTGGCTCGGCCCGGGCTTCCGCTTCCAGCGCCTACTCCTCCGCGAGCGTGGGCTCCTCGAACCCGTAAATCTCCGCCGCGTTTCGCCACCACAGGCGCTCGCGGTCCGACTCCGACAGCTTCAACTTGTCGTAGATCGCCTCGAAGCGGTCGATGTGCTCGCGGATGTCGTCCATGCCGCAATCCGAGCCGAACACCAGCTTCTCGATGCCGATCTCGCCCCCGATCAGCCCGAGCTCGACCGCGTGCCGCTCGATCGTCTCGCCGCCGCTCATGTCGAGGGAGACGTTCGGCCGCCAGCGCGCGATGGAAGTCGCGTACTCGTAGTTGCCCTGGTTCCCGAGGTGCGCGCCGATGATGCGCAGGTCGGGGAAGCGCTGCGCGATCGTGTCCAGGTGGACCGGCGACATGCGCTCCGCGGAGACATCCCGCATGGGCCAGCGGCCGCGCATCTCCTGCATGCGGCGGAAGGTCGCCGCCGCCGCCGGGTCCCTCCGCGGATGCGTGACCGAATAGTCGATGCCCCCGCCGATGACGCCCAGGTGGAACAGGACCGGCATCCCCAGCCGGTCGGCGGCCGCGTAGGTGGGCAGGTAGTCCGGCTCGTCGTAGCGGCGCGCCACGCCGATCAGCTTCAAGCCGCGGTACCCCATCGCGTGGAGCTCCCCGACCTCGTCGCGGCCGATCACCTCGGGGTCGATCATCGCCACCGGCACGAACAGGTCCGGGTACTCCTGCAGGATCTCGATGCCTCGCTCGTAGGTCGGCCCGAAGCGGCCGCCCGTCAGGACGCAGGCCTTCGTGATCCCGGCAGCCGTCGCCACCTCGGCGAGGCGCTCGATAATCGGCGCCGGATCGGCGTCGGGGTTCTCCCAGTCGCGCGGGAAGTGGATGTGAACGTCGAAGATCTTCATCGTGGGGACGCGGGATGGCGCTCGCCAGAGTGTAGCACGAGGGCGGTTTCGCCCCTGCTCGCCGCGCCTACAGCAACCGCTCGGCGAACTCCTCAAGGGCCGGGATGGCGTCGCGGGAGGAGCGCCACAGCGTCACGACGATGCGGTTCACCCCCGCCTCCTCCAGCGCCTCGACTTCGGCTCGCGTGATCGAAGGCGAACCGTTCACCGTCACGTCGAACGGCTCACCGGCGCGGCCGTACTGCTCCCGCAGATCGGTCAGTCTGGCGATGTGCTCGCGGGCGCTTTCGGGCGTGTGCCGGAGCGCGTACCAGCCGTCCCCCAGACGAGCCGCGCGACGCAGGGCCGCGGGCGTCTCGCCCCCCACGAGGATGGGCGGGTGCGGCTTCTGGAAGGGCTTCGGCTCGAACGCCGCCGGGCCGAGGTCGTAGTGCTCGCCGTGGAACTCGGGCTCGGGTTCCGTCCAGAGCGCCCGCAGCACGGCGATGCATTCGTCCATGCGCGCCCCTCGCGTGTGGAAGTCGAGCCCGACCATGTCGAACTCCTCCTCCAGCCAGCCCGCACCCACCCCGAAGAGGACGCGCCCGCGCGTCAGGTAGTCGAGGTCGGCCACTGTCTTCGCGGTCGACACCGGGTCGCGCAGGGGAAGGATGAAGACCGCCGTCCCGAACCGGATTGTCGTGGTGTGCGAGGCGATGTAGGTGAACACCGTGAGCCCGTCCATGAAGGGCCAGCGAGGTTCGAGCGGCGCCTGCCCATCCTCCGCGTAGGGGTAGGTCGAGGGCATCTCGGTCGGGAAGATGAGGTGGTCCGGGCGCCAGAGCGACTCGAACCCCAGCTCCTCCGCCTTCTGCGCCGCCGCGATCAGCGCCTCGCCCCGGATGCCGTGGATGACCGTGCCGAACTTCATGCCCGCGCCTCCCTGCTGAAGATGAGTCCGCCGCTGGCGAGCGTCCCCGCCCCTACCGTGGCGACTGCATGCGTCGCCCCCTTGATCTGCCGGGCCTCGGCCCGCCCGGTCACTTGCAGCACCGCCTCGCTGATCTGCGCCATCCCGTGCAGGCGCCCCTCGCCCAGCGAGCAGCCCGACGTGTTCAGCGGCAGCTCCCCGTCGAGCGCTGTCGCCCCGGAGGCGATGTAGCTGGCCGCCTCCCCCCGCCCCACGAACCTCAGCGCCTCCAGCCACACGTAGAGGAAGATGCTGAACCCGTCGTACAGCATCGCCACGTCGATGTCGGCTGGCCCGAGGCCCGCCGATTCCCACAGCTTCTCCCCCATGGCGGCCCCACCCTCCCACATGTTCTCCGAGTCGGTGAAGCCGCCCCGCGTCGGCCACGTCGTCTGCGCGTACCCGGTGATGTAGGCGGGAGGCTGGCGCAGATCGCGGGCGCGCTCGGCGCTCGCGAGCAGGACGGCCACGCATCCGTCCACGGGGATGTCGCAGTCGTACAGGCAGAACGGGTCGGCCACCATCGGCGCCTCCAGGTAGTCCTCTACGGTGAGGGGCGTGCCACACCAGTACGCCTTCGGGTTGAGCTGGGTGTTCTCGCGGTTCTGCACCACGAACGCTGCCATGTCCTCCCGCGTCGACCCGTGGTCGTGCATGTACTTCCGCAGCGCGACCGACTGCCACGCAGCGGGCATTGTGAAGCCGTAGGGCGCCCGGAACTGGTGCTCGCCGCGCGCCTGCGCCATCGAGAAGTCGCTGTACCGGCCCTTCGGCACGTTCACCGCACGCCACACGAGCGCGTAGGTGCACGCTCCCGAGGCGACCGCCGCCGCCGCCGCCATGATCGTGTCGGGGCAGAGCCCCGGCGTCTGCACGTGCCAGCGGATGCCGTGTTCCCGCCCCAGCATCCGCACCATGTTGGGGACCGTCACGATGTCGATGCCTTCGAGGTCACCTGTATTACCGTAGGCGGCGATGTTGGGAATCGTGCCGAGCCCGTCGATGTCGTCGATGGTGAGGCCGGCATCGGCGACGGCCGCCTCCGCCGCCTCCCGGGCGAAGTGGGCCAGCGGCCGTGGCGAGCGACGCTCGAGCTTCGAGTACCCGAGACCCACGATCGCCGCCCGCCCCGAGAGTTCGCTGGCCATTCAGTCCCCCTCGTCCGGCGTGAACTGGGGCAGCGCGATCTCATCAGTTAGCCGCTCGAAGGTGACCCGCAGCGGCATCCCGATCCGCACGTCCTCCGGCGCCACGCCCACGACGTTCGCGACCAGCACCAGCCGCTCCTGCTCGACCAGCTCGATGATGCCGATCACGTACGGCTCGTCCGCTGCGAACCCCTGCGTGACGTTGTCCCGCACGACCGTGTGCGTGTAGACGCGCGCCCGACCGCTCACCTCGCGGAATGCCAGTTCCGATGCCTGGCAGTCGGGGCAGACGGCCTCCGGCGGATGGACGTAGCGCTCGCAGGCTGTGCAGTGCTGGATCGCGAGCACGCCCCGGTTTGCGGCGTCCCAGAACGGCGCCGTCAACTCGTCCGGGACCGGTACGGGCTTCGTGATGGCCGCATCCCTGCCGCTCATCGGTCTGCCCCTTCGCCGCGGACGGCGTCACCGTGCTCGTCGAGCCGGGGCGCCCGCCGCCGCGGCCGTACCTCGGAGTTCTGCGCGACGAAGGCGCTCCCCGCGTAGCGCAGCATCCCCTCCGGTTCGCCGTGGTCTAGCTCGATCCAGAAGTCGCGCGCCGCCAGGTGAGGGTCGTCGAGCAGGTCCTCGGGGTTGAGGATGGCGCTGAAGATAAGTGCCCGCGCCTGCGCCCCGTGGAAGATCTCGTCCGCCGTCTTCGTCGCCACGAACTTGCCGATCACGTCCGAAATGTGGTCCGCTTCCTCGCGGAAGATCTCCGGCACGAAATACTTCGGGTCGGTCAGGTCCTCGGCCATGCCGTGCTCGTCGAGCCACGAGACCAACCCTTCCCACGCCCGCGGACTCACGTTCACGAGCTGGGCGTTGATGTAGCGCCCGTCCGCCGCGCGGTGCTGCCAGGCGGGCGTGGGCGCGACGCTGGCGTGGCGCCCCGTCCGCCGCGTGACCACCTTCCCCGTGTAGTCGAACTGGGGCAGGGCGTTCTCCGTCATGCCCGCGCAGGCGTCGTGCACGGACAGGTCGATGAACGACCCCTTGCCCGCCTGCAGCGCCGCCAGCGCCGCGATGAAGGCCCAGCTCCCGGCCATGTGCCCTGCCTGGTTCCCCTGCCCGTTGACGGGTGGGCTTTCGGGCATGTCGTCGTAACCGTTCATCATCATCTGGCCTCCGAGCGCCTGGTGGACGAGGTCGCTCCCGAGCCAGGAGGCCATCGGCCCCTCCTGTCCGAACGGCGTCAGTGCGACGTGGACGAGCCGGTCGTTCGCCCCCTCGATGACCTCGCGCGTCAGCCCCAGCCGCTCCAAGCCCCCCGCCTCGCTCCCGTCGAGCAGCACGTCCGCCTCCGCGAGCAGCCGCAGGAGTGCCTCGCGACCGTCTCCCGCCGTCAGGTCCAGAACGGCGCTCTCCTTGTCGGTGCTGTAGTGCCAGAAGTGCAGGCTCGACTCGCCGTCCCGACGACCCTGGAACCACGGCCCGTAGCCCCGCGTCTCCGCCCCGCCCGGCGGCTCCACCAGCACGACGCGCGCCCCGGCCTGCGAGAACAGCTTGCCGCACCACTCCGTGCGCGGCCCCGCCAGCTCCACGACCGTCAGGTGCTCAAGCGTTCGGCTCATACCGCCTCCGCCTCCTCCAGCGAGATCGCGTCGTCGATGATGGCGTCGGCCTTCAGCTGTTCGAGGCGCTCCTCCGGGTACCCGAGCAGGTCGCGCAGCACGTCGCGCGTGTCCGCCCCCAGCCAGGGCGAGGGGCTGCTGACACCCACGTCGAAGCCGCTCATCGTCACGGGGATGTCTTCGTACCGCCGCTCCCCCAGCACCGGGTCGTCGAGCTTCGTGTAGAGCCCGCGGAAGGCGAGCTGTGGGTCGCGGTGCACCTTGTCCTCGACCGTCTGCGCGACTCCAGCTGGCACGCCTGCGTCCTGCAGGACAACCATCGCTTCGCGCGCGTCCCGCGACCTCGTCCACGCCTCGATACGTGCGTCGATTTCGTCCTCGTGCGCAAGGCGTCCCGCAAGCGTCACAAGGTCCGGTCGCGCCGCGAGGTCGTCGGCGTCGATGGCCTTGCACAGCGCCGCCCACTCGCTCGGCTCCCGCACCGAGATCGCGAGCCACGAGTCCTCGCCCCGGCAGCGGTAGGCGTTGTTCGGGCAGAAGTTGCCGTACAGGTCGCGGTTCCCCTTGGGTCGCACCTGCGCGCCGCTCAGGGAGACGTCGAGCAGCATCGGTCCGAGGAGCGCGCAGCCGTGCTGGCTCTGCCCCGCGTCGAAGAACTCGCCCTCGCCCGTCGCGCGCCGCCGTTCGAGGCCCATCAGGATGGCGGCTGCGTTCATCACCGCGCCCATGTGGTCCATGTAGGAGAAGCCCCAGCCGGCAGGCTCGCGGTCGGGCAGCCCCGAGGTCGCCGTCAGGCCGCTGTACGCCTGCGCCGTCGGCCCCACCGACCGATACCCCGCGTACGGACCCGTCTGTCCGAATCCCGAGGCCGACAGGTAGACGATGTCGGGCCGGATCGTGCGCACGGCCTCGTAGTCGAGCCCCCACCGTTTCATCACGCCGGGGGAGAAGCTCTCCGCCAGCACGTCGCAGTGCGGGATCAGCTCCCGCGCGATGTCCTTCCCCGCGTCGGTCGACATGTCGATGGCGACGCTCCTCTTGCCCACGTTCACCTGCGCGAAGAACCCGCCCCGGTTCATCCCCGGCCTTCCGCCGGCGTGTGGACCCGAGAGCCGCAGGAAGTCGAGGGCCGGTGGGTGCGGCCACTCGATACGCAGGATCTCCGCCCCCAGCGTGGCGAGGATGCGGGTCGATCCGGCTCCCGCCAGGTGGCGGGTGAAGTCGAGCACGCGGATGCCGTCGAGGGGGCCTGGCATGGCGCCTACCCCCCGTCGAGCACTTCGAGGGCGCGCCGCATGAGGAAAGGCGCCGAGAGCGCTGTGTCCTCCCACGACGGGTCCGGGCGCTTCCCGGTGCGGTGCAGGTACAGGTTGAAGCCGCTGATGATCCCGAATTTGTAGGCCGCCAGCGCCCGGTACCAGGCGATGTCGCCCGGATCGCTCCCGTACGTGTCGACGTACTCGGCGATAAGATCGTCGGGCGAGGGCAGCGCATGCCGGAGGCCATGCTTCCACGCCTCCGCGTCGGCGAACGTGATTACCCAGCCGAGGTCGTTCAGGGTCGCCCCCACGCCCCACAGTTCCCAGTCGATGACCGCCTGCAGGGTGCCGTCGAAGCTGTAGAAGACGTTCGACCACTGGAAGTCCCCGTGGAAGATGCCGATGCGGGGTGCCCCCGGCAGCCGTTCGAGCAGCTTCTCCCGCACGTCCGGAGCGAGCGCCACGAGGTCCATGTCGCCGGAGCGCTCATAGAAGCGGTCCCAGCGCGTCACGTCCGGCTCCAGCTCGAGTGGAGGGCCGTCGTCGGGCACGTACTCCTGCCAGTCGAGCCGGTGCAGGGAGGCGAGGGCGCGCATCGCCTGGAAAGCGACCGGACGCATCTCCTCAGCGGGCATGTCCCAGCCCCAGTCGCTGCGCAGCACGTCGCCTTCGAGCTTGTTCACGATGAAGTAGGGCGAGCCGAACCAGCGCTCGTCCTCGCCCGACCAGATCACGTCCACGACGGGCACGTCCGTATCGCGTAGGGCATGAACGACGCGTGCCTGCCGGATCACGTCAGCGGTGCCAACGCGGCGCACGTTCGGAGGGGGCACGCGCAACACGTAGGAGCTGGACTCGCCGTTCGCCGCCGCCGTGAACCCGAAGGAGAAGCCGGCGTGCCCGGGCATCGTCTCGACGTTCGAGACGCTCGCATTCGGGTCGCCCAGGTGCTCGCGACAGAACGGCACGAGGCGTTCGGAGAGCTCCGCGAGGTCCATGCCTAGCCTCCCCAGTGGCGCGGCGATGATACCCGGTCGGGGGGTTTCCTAGCCCATCGAGCGGGCGTGCTCGAGCACGGCCTCCCAAGGGGTGCGCTGCTCGATCAGGGGGCGGTATGAGGAGAGCTGCTGGGGCATGTTGAAGGTCAGGCCGCCGACGATGATCCCGTTCCGCTGGTAGCCGGCTACGAATTCGAGGCTCTCGAGTGAGCCGTGCAGTATCTCGACCTCGTCGTCGGCCGTGGGGTGGCCCAGCGACTGGATGCTCGCGTCGTACTGGTCCGACCAGACGTACGGCACCGACGCGAACGGCCGCGCCTCTCCCGGCTCCGCCAGCAGGTTGCGCGCCACCTGGCGGCTCTGGTGGATCACGTTCGTCCAGTGCTCGACCCGCATCTCTTCCTCGAAGACGGGGTTGTACCAGCGGCACACGTCGCCGACCGCGTAGATGCCCGGGGCCGCCGCGCACGTGGCGTCGCAGACGACGCCGTCGCGCAACTCCAGCCCCGAGCCCTCAAGCCAGCGCGTTTCCGGCGCCACGCCGATGCCGACGACGACCAGGTCCGCCTCCACCGCCGACCCATCCGCGAGCAGCACCCGCTCGACGCGTTCGCCGCCCTCGAAACCGGCCACGAGCGTGTCGCAGCGCACGTCGACGCCGTGGCTGCGGTGCATCGCCGCGCATGCTTCCCCGACCTCCACCCCCGCTGCCTGCGCGAGCGGCGCGGGCAGCGCCTCGATGAGCGTCACCTCGAGTCCGGCGCTGCGGGCGACAGCCGCCACCTCCGCCCCGATGAACCCCGCGCCTACCACCGCCACCCGCGGCCCCTGCGCCAGCTCTGCGCGGATTCGCATCGAGTCGTCGATGGTGCGGAGCGTGTAAATCCCGGCGAGGTCCGGCGTGTTCGGGAGCCTCCGCGGGGTCGCGCCCGTCGCGATGATGAGCGAGTCGAATCCGATGCGTTCGCCGTCGCTCAACGCGACCTCGCGCGCCTCCAGATCAAGTCCCTCCGCCCGCGCGCCCAGCCGCAGGTCCAGCCCAAGCTCGTCGACCTTGTCGGGCGGGTCGAGGAGGGTGCGTTCCGGACCCCATTCGCCTGCCAGCACCTGCTTCGAGAGGGGTGGCCGGTCGTAGGGGTAGTGGGGCTCGGCGCCGATGAGGGTGATCGTCCCCTCGAACTTGCCCCGCCCCCGCAACGCCTGAGCGGTGCGAAGGCCCCCCAGGGAAGCGCCCACGATGGCTATCCGGTCGGGATGAGGCACCGCGCGATTCTCTTGACCAGTCACGACATCGTCAACCGAATCTGTGGCATCTTTGTGGCATCCGTTCCGCCCAGCCCCCAGAATGCGCGCATCGTTCGCTAGTTCCCTATGAGAGGAGCCCCCTATGGCTACCCGTGAAGCGATAGTCCAGGCCATCCGCAACGCCGATGCCCGTGGCGAGGCGCTCCGAGAGCGCATCATCGCCGCGCCCGAGGCTCCCCTCGCCGAAGGTGACTGGAACGTCCGCGATACTCTCAGCCACCTCGCCGCCCGCGCCAATCCCCTCCCCCTCATCGAGATGGTGAGCGCCATGGCGGAGTCCGGCGCCGAGGCGCCGCCCGCTGACGAGGGTGAGGCGATGAACGCCCAGCAGATCGCCGAACGCGCCGGCATGTCCGCCGCCGAGATTCTCGACGAGATGCACGGCGCCTACGAAGAGGCGGTCACCGGCATCGGGGGTCTCGACGACGAGACGCTGGCGCGCCCCGTCAAGCTCCCCATCATGCCGAACGAGATCCAGATGTCGGACCTCGTGCTGATGTCGATGACCATGCACGTCGAGGCCCACCTCGGCGAGATCGAAGGGGCGCTCGAAGCAGCCGGCGCCTGACTCAGCTCGGCAGGGTCGAGACGGCGTCCAGGTCCGCGATCGCCGTGAAGCAGCGGCGCGAGACCTCCGTCGCCAGGTCGAGGTGCCGCTGGCTGTCCCCCGCCAGCCCCCCGCCCATCCCGATCGGATACACGGCGCACCAGAGCGTCGCCAGCCGGTAGTCCTCGAAGCAGTCGTCGAACGAGTAGTCCCGCACGCCCGCTGCCACGAGCGTGTCGTGGTAGTGACGCACCAGCTCGCGCTCGGTTGCCCGGCGCTGCTCCACGTCCAGGCTCTGGCTGGCGAAGTAGGCGATGTCGTACGGACCACGCCCGCGCGCCATCAGCTGGAAGTCGATGACGGTAATGGGGTCGCCCTCGCGGTCGGGGAAGAACATGTTGTCCAGCCGGTAGTCCCCATGGATAACGGTGATCGGGGGCGTCGCGAAGCGCTTGAAGACCCAGTCCATCTGCGCCCAGGTCCGCTCCACCGCCGAGATCAGGTCGGGCGTGAGCATGTGCCCGAAGTTCTGCTGATACACCGGCCAGAAGCCCTGCAGCGTCGCCGGCGCCATCGCCCACACGGGGCCGTCCGTCTTCGGAATCCAGGCCAGATCGTCCGCGTCCGCCTTGCCCCACCAGGTCGCGTGCAGTCCTGCCGACTGCTCGACGATCTTGAGGGCCTCGGCGTGCGGGGGCGACACCATCTGGTCGCCGATGCGGAGCTTCCCTTGCAGGTCCTCAAGGATGGTGACGCCATCGCCGGCGGCGGAGTCGTAGGCGGTGTAGACCGCCTGAACGGTGGGCATCGCCGTCAGCGAGGGCTGCAGGTCCTGGAAGAACCGCGCCTCGGTGACATAAATGCCGTACTGGCGGGCGAACGCGCGGTTCATCTCCGCGCCCGCCGCGAACTTCGCGATCAGCGTCGCGGGCGCGCCCTCTCGGGGCTGGTCGTAGGTTAGCGACAGCCGCAGGAGGGACCCGAGAAAGCCGAACTCCTCGCCCATGGGGATCGCCTCCACGGAGACGACCCGCTCGTCCTCGATCGTTCCGTTCGAACGCAGGGCGGCGGTCAGCCAGTCCGGGGTGAAGTCTCCGGCCGACAGGGGAATGGGCAGGTCACTCATGGGGCACGCTCCGTTTACGGGTGGTGGATGATGGCTGGAAGACTGTGACAGCTCAGCTCGGCAGAACCGAGACCGAGTCGAGGTCCAGGATCGTGTTGAAGGAGCGCTTCGAGATTTCCGCCGCGATTTCGAGGGCGCGCTCGTTGGCGGCCATGCCCCCGCCCATCGCAACCGGATACATCACGCACCAGAGCGTCGCCAGACGGTAGTCCTCGAAGCAGTCATCGAAGGAGTAGTCGCGCACGCCCCCGGCCACGAGGCCGTCGTGGTAGCGCTTCACGAGCGCCCGCTCGTGCTCGCGCCGCAGCTCCACATCGACGCTCTGGCTCATGAAATACGCGACGTCGTATGGCCCTCGGCCACGCGACATGAGCTGCCAGTCGAAGACGATGATGGGCTCGCCCTCCTGGTTGGGGAAGCACATGTTGTCGAGCCGGTAGTCGCCGTGCACGAGCGTCATCGGGCCGCGGCTCAGCTGCTGGCCCAGCCACGGAAGCCCCTCCCAGGTGCGCTCGATGATGTCGGCCATCCCGGGCAGGAGCATGTGGCTGGATTCCTGCTGATAGGTCGGCCAGAGGGAAGGCAGTGTCTGTGCCGTCATGGCCCAGACGGGGCCGTCGAAGGCGGGCACCCAGGAGATGGTCTCCTCCTCCGCCCGGTCCCACCAGGTGGCGTGCAGGTCGGCGATCTGCGTCATGAGCTGCTCGGCCTCTTTCAGGGAGGCGCCCGCAAGCTGGTCGCCAACCTGGCCCCTCCCGTCAAGATCCTCGAGCAGGATCACCCCCTGGCCCGACTCCTTGATGTCGACGTAGTAGGCCTCCGGCGTGGGCATGGCGCTGATGCTGCTCTTGATCTCGTTGAAGAACCGCGCCTCGCGCTCGTACACCTGGTACTGGAGCGCGAGGGCCAGGTTCATCTCGACCGGTGTGGGGAACTTCGCCACTACCGTCGCCGGCGCGCCTGCGCGCGGCCGGTCATACGTGAGGGACAGCCGCGCGAGCGAACCGAGGAAGCCGAAGCCTTCGCCCACCGGCGACGTCTCGACCGCGGTAACACGCTCGTCCTCAAGCGTGCCACTGGAGCGCAGGGCGTCGGTCGCCCAGTCGGGCGTGAAGTCCTCGTAGGCCAGCGGAATGGGCAGGTTCGACATGGGGCTCCCTCCAGCGGGGCATCGTAGGATGCGTGCCCCTTGCAGGCCACGCCTTGCCTTCCCCCTGCGGACCTCGTATCTCTATGCCACCACCTACCCGGAGGCCCCCATGAACGGCGCAGATTTGAAGGCGAAGACACGCGCGGGCGGCATCGTCTACGGCACGATGCTCTCTGCCGCCCGCAACCCCCGCTGGGCCGCGACCGTCGCGGGCCTCGGCCTCGACTACGTCATCATCGACAGCGAGCACGCCCCCCGCGGCCGCAGCGAGATCGCCGACCTCCTCTCGGGGCTCACCAGCGTCGATGTCGTCCCCATCGTCCGCGTTCCCATCCCCAGCTCCCACTACATCACGATGGCGCTCGACGCGGGCGCGCAGGGCATCCTCGCCCCCTACTGCGAGACCCCCGACGAGGTCCGCGAGGTGGTGGGAGCGACCAAGTGGCGCCCCCTCAAGGGCGAGCTCGTCCGCCGCGTCGTCGAGCAGGGCGAGTTCCCCAGCGACGCCTCCCGCGAGTACCTCGAGCGGCGCAACCGCAATAGCGTCTGCATCGTCGGCATCGAGAGCGTGCCCGCCATGGAGGCGCTCGACGACATCGTCGCGATCGACGGCGTCGACGCGATCTTCGTCGGCCCCAACGACCTCAGCATCTCCCTCGGCGTTCCCGACCAGTACGACCACCCCGACTACGAGGCCGCCCTGCGCACCATCATCGCCACCTGCCAGGCCCGCAACGTCCCCGTCCTTATCCACCACCAGACGGCCGAGCTCTCGCAGAAGTGGCTCCGCGAAGGGGCCCGCTTCGTGCTGCACTGCACCGAGACACGGGCCGTGCACAACGCCTTCCGCGCCGACTTCGCCGCTATCCGCGCCGTCGGCGAAGAGGTTGGCGGCGGCGACGCAACCGATGTCGGTGAGTCGGAGGAGACCATCTAGGCCGTCCTCGCTCCGGCGCCCATTCGAGGCGCGTATACTCAGGCCACCTTCGCAGAAGGGGAGTGCCCCATGCCTGAGTATCAGACCGTCCTTTACGAGAACCTGACGCCCGAGATCGTACGCGTCCGCATGAACCGTCCCGAGGCCCGCAACGCCCAGGACCTGCGGCTCACGCGCGACCTGAACGACGCCTTCGACCATGCCAACCAGGACGACCTGGTGAAGGTCATCATCCTCAGCGGCGAGGGCCCCCACTTCAACTCGGGCCACGACATGCGCGGCGGAACCGGGCTTGGCTTCAACGACGTCCGTCCCATCGGTACGTGGGCCAACTTCGACCTGGAAGGCGCCGAAGGCGCGATGGCCAAGGAGGAGGAGATCTACCTCCAGATGTGCCGCCGCTGGCGCAACCTCCCCAAACCCATGATCGCCGAAGTGCAGGGCAAGACCATCGCCGGCGGCCTCATGCTGGCCTGGGTCTGCGACATCATCATCGCCTCCGAAGATGCCGAGTTCCGCGACCTCGTCGTGGGCTGGGGCATCCCCGGCGTCGAGTACTTCGCCCATCCGTGGGAGTTCGGCCATCGCCTCGCCCGGCAGATGCTCTACACCGGCGACTGGGTGAGCGCCCAGCGCGCCTACGACGCGGGCATGGTGAACGAAATCGTGCCCCGCGAGGAGCTGAGCGAGTACGTCGAGAACCTGGCGCGCAAGATCGCGGAGAAGCCGTCCTTCGGGCTGAAGATCACGAAGGAAGCGGTGAACCAGACGCAGGACGCGCAGGGTCTGTGGACGGCCCAGCAGGCCGTGTTCATCATGCACACGCTTGCGCACACGCATTGGCGCGAGGTCAGCGGCGCCGGCATCTACATGGGCGATGGCGCGGCCCCGAGGCCAGGCGGCGGCGCCCGCAAGGCAGCCTCAGCCGCCAACTGACCCGGCCATAAGGCAACCAGCACCAGCGGGCGGCTTTCGGGCCGCCCGCTCCGTTCCCCGGAAGGCTGACCCGTGCTCTTCAACATCCTCACCCGCCTGAACATCCTGCGACCGGTCGAGAGTTTCCTCGTGCGCTTTGTCGGCTGGTCGGTCGTAAGCGCGCACATCAGCCGCCAGAGCGGCGTCCCCTATGTCCCCACGGCCATGCTCACCACCATCGGCCGCACGACCGGCGACCTCCGCTCCGTGCCGCTCTTCTATTTCCGCGACGACCGCGACTTCGTGCTCATCGGCTCCAAGGGCGGTGCGCCCGCGCACCCCTCGTGGTTCCCCAACCTCGTCGCCAACCCGCAGGCCTGGCTGCGAGTGAACACGCGCCGCATCCCCGTGACCGCCGAGGTCGTCGAGGACGACGACCGCGACCGCCTCTGGGCGATCGCCGCCGCCGCCTACCCGCCCTACACGGAGTACCAGGAGCGAGCCAACCCCCGCCAGATCCCCGTCCTCCGCCTCCGGAGGCGGTAGTATCTACTTGTGGCAAGCAATGTGGGGGAAGGGATTCCCCAGCCGAACTCGGCTGCCGTCGACTTAGCGTACGGGATTGCGCTGAGCGCCTACTCATCGAGTCTCCAGCAGTGGGAGAGCGTGCATCGTAGGCTGGATGCCCTTCTGTCCTTTGTAACGACCGTTACGATCGCTGCGCCTGTGGCGGCGCAGGCAGTGCTGGAAGATCCAGACTTCACCTCGCCCTTGATCATCCTCGCAGGCGCACTCTATGTCGTGATCGTCTTCATCGCGCTTGTCGCTCGTTCCTTTGGCGCCATTCTGCAGCTCTCTCCCCAAGAACTCCACGAGAGCTGGCTTGACCTCGACGAGGATGAATTCAAGGCAGGCGTTCTTGACTGGTCGGCAACCCACAACTCGCGATCGAGAGTGCTCGTCACGCGCAAGAACTTTGCCGCGCATGTGATGGCCGCACTCTTTGTTTGTGAGGCGCTACTGCTGGTCGCTTGGATGGTGGCGGCAGGCGATTCAGCCTAGTCGGCGCTCCAGCCACCCGCCTTGATCTTCCATCCCGGGTCGGGGAGCGTCTTGTAGCTCCGCTTCTCGCCCCGCTTCGCTGGGGGCGACTCTGCGTCCTGGTCCGCCACGCGCTTGGAGGGTGAGTCCGGGTTTGGCTTCTCCATGGCTCCAGTATACCGACCTCCGAGAGCCCCTACCGCGGCGCTAGCCGCAGCGCACCGTCCAGCCGGATCGTCTCGCCGTTGATCATCGGGTTCTCGATGATCGAGCAGGCGAGCTGCGCGTACTCCTCGGGCTTGCCAAGGCGCGTGGGGAAGGGCGTGATGTTGCCCAGCGCTTCCCGCGCTTCGTCCGGCAGACCCAGGAGCATCGGCGTCAGGAACAGGCCCGGCGCGATCGTGTTGTTGCGCACGCCGTTGCGCGCCAGGTCGCGCGCGATCGGCAGGGTCATCCCGACCACGCCGCCCTTCGAGGCCGAGTAGGCCGCCTGCCCGATCTGCCCCTCGAACGCCGCCACCGAGGCCGTGTTGATGATGACGCCCCGCTCGCCGTCCTCGGTCGGGTCGTTCTTGACCATCTCCGTGGCCGCTACCCGGATCGCGTTGAACGTCCCGATCAGGTTGATGTTCACCGTCCGCGTGAACAGCGCCAGGTCCGCCGGGCCTTCCCGCCCCACGGTGCGCTCCGCCGTCGCGATCCCGGCGCAGTTGATGAGGATGTGCACCCCACCGTGCGCGGCTGCCGCGTCCGCGACCGCCTGCGTCACCTGCTCGTCGCTGGTCACGTCCGCTTCGGTGAAGAGGCCGCCGAGGCTTGCCGCCACCTCCGCGCCGTTCGAGCTCCCCAGGTCGAGAATCGCGACCTTCGCGCCCTGCGCGTTCAGCTCACGCGCCGTCGCCTCGCCCAGTCCCGAACCACCGCCCGTCACGATCGCGCTCAGTCCATTGATGTCCATGTCAGCTCTCCCCGGCCGTTTGCCGCCGGAAGGTTCTACCACGTACGCCGTCGCGGGGCGATTGCGCGGGCGGCATGCGGCGTACACTGCGGGTGATTCGAAGCCCGGAGAGGCCGTTCGGGGAGGTGACGATGGCCACCGATGCCGAGTCCCGCAAGGACGCAGGCGCGTCCTGGTCCGATTCCGTCGACGAGATCGAGCGGCGCCGTGAGTTGGCAGGCCGCATGGGCGGCGAGGAACGCGTCGCCCGCCAGCGCGCCCAGGGAAAGCTCACCATCCGCGAGCGCATCGACGGTTTTCTCGACCCTGGCTCGTTCTTCGAAGTCGGCGGTATGGCCGGAACGGGCGAGTACGACGCCGACGGCCGCCTGACCGACTTCATCCCCGCCGGCTACGTGCTCGGCCTGGGTACCGTCGATGGCCGCGAGGTCTGCGTCGGCGGCGAGGACTTCACCGTGCGCGGCGGCTCGGGCGGGGGCGGCAAGGGGCCGGGACGCTGGCTGCAGCCGGCCGCCCTCCAGCGCCGCATCCCCCTCATCCAGTTCGCCGACGGCGCCGGCGCCTCCGCCCGCAGCTACGACGACGCCGGCCGTATGCACCTCCCCGACGGGAACCAGTGGGCGCGCGACGCCGAGTTGCTCTCGAAGGTGCCCGTCTGCTCCGCGATCGTCGGCCCATCCGCCGGACACGTAGCCGGACGGGCCGTGCTCTCGCACTTCAGCGTCATGGTGCGCGGACAGGGGCAGGTCTTCGCCGCCGGACCGCCCGTCGTGAAGCGCGCCATCGGCGAGGACCTGACCAAGGAGGAGCTTGGCGGAGTCGGCGTGCACGTCCGCACCAGCGGTGTCGTCGACAACGAGGCGGACGACGAGGAGGACGCCTTCCGCCAGATCCGCGCCTTCCTCAGCTACATGCCCCAGAACGTCTGGGAGATGCCGCCTCGTGCCCCCGCCGGCGACCCCGCCGACCGCCGCGAGGAATCCCTCCTCTCAATCGTTCCCCGCGACCGCACGCGCTGGTACGACATGCGCCAGCTCATCGGGCACGTCGTCGACAACGGCGAGTTCTTCGAGATGCGCCGCTCCTTCGGCCGCAGCCTCATCACCGGCTTCGCCCGCTTCGACGGCTACCCCGTCGGCGTCATCGCCAACGACCCCAAGGTGTACGCCGGCGCCATGACCGCCGACTCCGCCGACAAGCAGACCCACTTCGTCGATCTCTGCAACACCTTCAGCATTCCCGTTGTCCTCTTTGTCGACGTGCCCGGCTTCATGATCGGCTCCCGTTCTGAGCGCGAAGGCGTCATGCGGGCCGGGATGCGCGCCGTCGTGGCGGGGTCCAGCGCGACCATCCCCTCGGTCGCGATCCAGGTGCGCAAGTCGTACGGCATGGCCGGCGATGCCGCCTCCTGCCTGGGAGGGCCCGGCGCCCTCAAGATGCGCTTCGGCTGGCCTTCCGGCGAGTGGGGCTCGATCCCGATCGAGGGCGGCGTCGCCGCCGCCTACCGCCGCGAGATCGAGAACGCCGACGACCCCGAGGCCCGGCGCGCCGAGATCGAGGAGCGACTGCTGCAGGGCCGCTCCCCCTTCAAGGTGGCCGAGGCGTTCGAGGTGCTCGACATCATCGACCCGCGCGAGACGCGCCCCATCATCTGCCGCTTCATCGAGAGCGCCCAGGAGACCCTGCGGCGCAACCTCGGGCCCAAGGGCCCCGTTCGCCCCTGAACGCGTGGCCGGCGGCGTCACCGTAGTCGAGCTGGGAGGCGGCGTCGCCTCCGCGTACTGCGGGCGCCTCCTCGCGGGCGCCGGCGCGAACGTCGTGACCTGCGAACCGCCAGGGGGAAGCCCGCTCCGCTCGGCCCATCCCCTGCTTTCCGACGGGCGCTCGGCCCTCTTCGAGTACCTCGGCATGTACAAGCGCTCCGCCGTCCTTGCGGATGGCGACCTTGACCGCCTTGTTGCGACGGCCGACATCGTCATCGACGAGGTCGACGTCGAGGCGGGCAAGACCCCCGCGATGGTCGAGGCGCGCATCCAGCGCTTCCGCGCCCTGAATCCGCGCCTCGTCGCCGTTGTCTGCAGCCCGTTCGGACTGTCCGGGCCATACGCCGACCGCCGTTCATCCGACCTCGTGGACTGGGCCATGAGCGGCTACGCCGCCATCACCGGCGATCCCGACCGCGAGCCGCTGCAGGCCGGCGGCCCCTGGTGCGCCTACGTCAATGGCCTGACGGCCTCCGTGGGGGCCATGGCAGCCCTTCGCACCGCCGAGCAAACCGGTCGCGGCCAGCTCGTCGATGTCGCTGCCATGGACGCGATGACGGCCCTGCATCAGTGGTCCATCGTGCTCGCGACCCACCAGGGCGTGCGCAAGCGCCGCTCCGGGAACCGCCACGCCGAGTCGTTCCACCCCCTCGGCATCCTCCCCTGCCAGGACGGCGCGGTCTGCATCGCCGTCTCGAGCCCGGCCCAGTGGGAGGGGTTCTGCCTTGCACTGGAGATGCCGGAGCTACTCGACGACGACCGCTTCGCCACCGGCGGTGACCGCTTCGACAACGCCGCCGAACTCGACGCCATCATCCTGCCGTGGCTGCTGGAGCGTCCCCGCCAGGAGATCGTCGAGCGGCTCCAGGAGTGCAATGTCCCCACGAGCCCTGTTCTCGATGTGCTCAGCGTCCAGGACGACGAGCAACTCGCCGACCGCGGGTTCTGGCAGCCGCTGCCCCATCTGGGCGGGGGTGTGGTCGTCCCCTCGCTTCCTGTGCGCGGTCCGGTTGGCTGTGAAGGGCGTCCGCGTGCCCCGGAACTCGGCGAAGACACGGACGCGGTGCTCGCCGACCTGCCCCCGAAGGAGCCTTCCGTCCCCTCCCCTACACCATCGACCGCTCCCCCTCCCCTGCCGCTGGAGGGCGTGCGCGTCGTGGAACTCTCGATCGCCTGGGCGGGACCCCTTGCTGCCCGCTTCTGTGCCGACCTCGGCGCCGATGTCATTCGCGTCGAGCATCCGGGCGCGCGTGGCAACGGGCTCCGGCCCGATGGCTCCCCCATGCGCGCCCCCGAGGGCTGGCGCTGGGGAGAGCTGCCCCCGCCCGCCTACCGCGCCGGCATCTTCCCCGATGCCGACCCCGGCGAACGCCCCTGGAACCGCAACGGCCCCTTCAACAAGATGCAGCGCAACAAGCGCTCCTTCGCCCTTGACCTGCAAGATGAGGCGGGGCGCGAGGTCTTCCGCCGTTTGCTTGCCGAGGCCGACATCCTTCTCGACAACTACCGCCCTCGCGCCCTCGACCGTCTCGGCTTCGACTTCGAGGCGGTCGCCGCCATCAATCCCCGCATCGTGCGCATCTCCATGTCCGGCTACGGCTCGACGGGGCCCTACCGCGATCGTGGCTCCTGGGGACCGATCCTTGAGGCGCACTCCGGCCTCGCCGCCACCACCGGCTACGAGGGAGGCGGACCCGTGAAGCAGGGTGCCGCCTTCCCCGACGGCATCGGCGGCCTGACGGGCACCTTCGCCCTGCTCGATGCCCTCCGCGAGCGCGACCGCACAGGCCGGGCGGTCTACGTGAACCTCTCGCAGCTCGAGTCGTACGTCTCCATCGGCGGCGAGTTCGTCATCGCCGCCTCTGCTGGAGAGGAGCCTCCAGAGAGGCGCGGCAATCGCTCCCCGGCCTTCGCCCCGCAGGGCGTCTACCCCTGTCGCGGCGACGACAACTGGGTCGCGATCACGGTTCAGTCGGACGACGCCTGGAAGGCGCTCGTGGCGCTCATCGACCGCCCTGCCCTCGCTGACCCCTCCCTCGGGACAGAGTCGGAGCGTCGCCGCCGCCACGACGCCATCGACGCCGAGATCGCCGCCTGGACGGCCGACCGCGATGCCCACGTGGTAGCTGCCCTCCTGCAGGAGGCGGGTGTGGCCGCTGGGCCGGCCCTCTCGAACCTGGAGATGGTCGCCGACCCCCACTTGCGCACCCGCAACATGATCGTGGCCATCGACCACCCCGACGCCGGACGTCGCGAGTTCCCGGGCTTCCCCATCCACCTCTCCGAGACGCCCGTCGAGCGCTTCGCAGGCGCCCCGACCCTCGGGCAGCACAACGAGGCGATCCTGTGCGACCTCCTCGGCTACAGTGGAGACGAGTACACCGCGCTCCTGTCCGCCGGCGTTATCGCCGACAACCCCCCGCGGTGAAGGCTGTACCGTAATTGTGAGAAGAATCACAAGGCGGTAGGCTGGATGAACAGGAGCCGGCAGCAATGGCGACCATGAAGGCGACGGCTCTCACCTCCCTCTACTCCACTGACCGAACGCTCTTCCTGACCTTCCTCGGCGGGCTGGTCGTGAGCATCGTCGGCACGATTGCCTTGCGTGCCGGCGACGGCGGCGGCGCGGGGTGGATATGGGTCTGCACCTGGGCGGAAGTACCTCCGCCGGAGTTCCCGCAGGCGATCTTCACCTTCGCGATTGAACCCATCCCCATCTTTCTGATCGCGCTCGCCGGCGTCTGGTACGTACGCACCCGCCAGCGCGCGCAGGCCTCGCACGCGCGGCAGCTCGTGTCGAACGCGCGCGTCGCGGCTTTCCTTGGAGGGCTGGCGCTGGTGCTGTTCACCGTTTTCGGCCCCATCGCCGCCTACGACGGCACCTTCCTGACCCTGCACATGGTGCAGCACTTCATCCTCATCACCATCGCGCCGCCGCTCATCCTCCTGGGCGCGCCCATGACGCTCTGGCTCATCGCCTCCGGCAAGGAGCGCCGCCGGCGCGTCATCTACCCGGTGCTGCACGCGGGCGCTTTCCGCGCTTTCACGCACCCCCTCGTAGGCGTGTTCCTCTTCGCCGCCGTCCCGCTCTTCTGGTATATCACGCCCGCCTTCGAGGCGAGCCTCGAGAGTGCGCCGCTCCACTTTGTCGGCTACGCCATCTTCCTGTTCGCGGGACTGCACTACTGGTGGCCGGTTATTGGCGGGAATCCTACCCGTTGGAACCTCTCCTACCCTGTCCGGCTTGTCTACCTGCTCGCGCTGGTGCCCATCCACGCCCTCCTCGGGCTGATCTTCCACGAGCCCGACAACGTCATCTACGAGCAGCTGGCCGTCATCCCGCGCGCCTGGGGTCCCGGCCCCCTGCTGGACCAGCAGATTGCGGGTGCGATCATGTTCATCGCCGGTGAGGCGCTGGGGTTGATCGCCCTGCTGATCGTGGCCTGGCAGTGGGCCTCGCACGAAGAGCGCGTGGGCCGCCGCCTCGATGCCGCCGATACCAGCAACGAGTGGCGCCCGTTCGTGCCCCGTGAGCAGTAGGGAGTGAAGCTTTGCGAGTCCTGACGCTTCTCGTTGTCGCCCTGCTCGCCGTCGTGCTCGTGGCCTGCAGCGGTGACGATGGCAACCAGGCTCCCTTCGAGGTCTCGGGCCCGCCCAGAGCCGTCGATGAGGACGGTACCGGGGAAGACTCGGCGACGGCTGCCTCCTCCGCCGGCGAGGCCCCCACGGTCGCTTACCGCGGGGCGCGCGCCACGCCGCCCCTTCCCAAGCCCGACGTCGTCCTGACTGACACGAACGGCGATCCCTTCGACCTCCTTGCCGAGACCGAGGGTTACCTCACGCTGCTCTACCTCGGCTACACCCACTGTCCCGACATCTGCCCGACCCACCTGCTCGAGCTCTCGAAGGTGCTGGAGGCCATGGATCCCGAGTTGGTCGAACGCATCCGCGTGGTCTTCATCACCACAGACCCTGAACGCGACGATGCGGCCGCCATCCGCCGCTGGCTCGACCTCTTCGACTCCAGCTTCATCGGCCTCACCATCGAACCCGACACGCTCTCCTCGCTGCTGACCTTTCTCGGCATGCCCCAGATCACGAAACGTGACATCGGCGATGGGCGCTACACGGTGAACCACGCGACCTTCCTGATCGCCTACACCCCCGACAACCTCGGGCACATCGTCTACCCCTTCCTCCAGGGAGGCGGCCTCCGGGAGATCATGGAGCACGACCTTCCCCTGCTTGCGGAGAACGGCTGGCAGGAGCCTTCGTGACGTCGCCCCCACGAGCCTGGTGGCGGCTCGCGGCTGCCGCCCTTGCGGTGCTCGCCGTCGGGATCTCCGTCGCTTGCGACGACGAGGATGACGGCGACGCCGGTGGCTCCGTCGAAGTCAGCAACGCCCGCGCCCGGTTCACGACGACGGACGTGGGCGCCGTCTATTTCGACATCCGCAGCAAAGGCGCTGGCGACTGGCTCGTCGGAGCCTCCGCCGAGATCGCCGCCGACACGCAGGTCCACGAGATCGTGTCCGAGGGCGGCAGCTCGATGATGCGCCCCGTCGAGGGCGGTATCCCCATCGACCCCGGAGGCCACGTCAGCCTCGAGCCGGGCGGCTATCACGTCATGGTGCTGGGGGTTGACGAGATACCCGAGCCTGGCACGACCTTCGAGGTTGTCCTCGAGTTCGAGACAGCCGGGCGCATGACTATCACCGTCCACGTCCAGGAGTTCGGCGACGGCAACGGCGACATGGACCACGGGGAAATGGACCACGAGTAGCTCCGGTTGCCTTCGCACCACCCTCCTGGGGCTCGCGTAGACTCACGCCACTCCACCACAGAGGGAGCCTCGTATGCAGATCGGCGCCATTTTCCCCCAGACGGAGATCGGCTCGGACCCGTCCGTCATCCGCGATTTCGCCCAGACCGCCGAAGGGCTCGGCTACTCCCACATCCTCGCCTACGACCACGTCCTCGGCGCCCTCCCCGAGCGTGAGCCGCGTCTGTGGGGCCCGTACACCCACGAGTCCGCCTTCCACGAGCCGTTCGTCCTCTTCGGCTACCTCGCCGCCATCACCGATCGTGTCGAGCTGGTGACCGGCGTCATCATCCTGCCCCAGCGCCAGACGGCCCTTGTCGCCAAGCAGGCGGCGGAGGTCGACATCCTCTCTGGTGGCCGGCTGCGGCTCGGCATCGGTACCGGCTGGAACTACGTCGAGTACGACTCCCTCAACGAGGACTTCACCAACCGCGGGAAGCGCCAGGAAGAGCAGGTCGAGGTGTTGCGGCAGCTCTGGGACGAGCCCATCGTCGACTTCGACGGCAACTGGCACCGCATCGACCGTGCCGGGCTCAAGCCCCTCCCCGGCCGCCGCATCCCCATCTGGTTTGGTGGCTTCAGCGACCCGGCCTTCAGGCGCGCCGCCCGCATCGGCGATGGCTTCGTCTTCGGCAACGGCAGCCCCGACGCGCGCAACACCGTCGAGACCATTCGCGGCTACCTCGACGAGGAAGGCCGCGATCCCGGGAGCTTCGGATTCGAGGCGATGATGAACTACGGTGATGGCCCCGAGAACTGGGCCGCCGAGGTGGAGCGCTGGCGCGAAACAGGCGTCGACTACGTCTCCATGCGCACAATGAACGCCGGCCTGGAGAGCCCCCGTGACCACATCGAGGCGCTCGAACGCTACTGGCGCGAGGTTGGCGGCTAGCGCACTCGGGAACACCTTGCGCCAGGGTGCCGCCGTTCTGCTATGATTGCGCAAGGGAATCATGACGACGGAAGAACGTCTCGGCAGGCTCGAGGGAGCCTATGAACAGGTCGACAAGCGGCTGGGTGACCTTGCCCTCGCCGTGAATTCCCTGCGTCAGGAGATGGCCGACGGACAGGCCGCCTTGCGCCAGGAGATGGCCGACGGACAGGCCGCCTTGCGTCAGGACATGACAGGCCAGCTCGGTAACCTGCGCTCCGAAATGAACGGTCGGTTCAACACCTTGCTGGTGATCGGGGCCGGCGCCTGGGTCACGACCGTCGGCCTCATTATCGGTCTCTACCTGCAGTCCTAGCCGAGCCTCTTAGCGCCCCTGCAGCCGCTCCCAGCGCAGGATGCCCGCGATCGACTTCGCGTCGATGATGTGCCCCTCGTCCACCGCCGCCACCGCCTCGTCCCGTGTGAGCTGCACGATCTCGATGTCTTCGTCCTCGTCGCCCGGCAAGGGGTCCGGTGTGAGGCCCGTGCAGAGGAAGAGGTGGATGTACTCCGTTGCGTAGCTCGGCGCGATCCAGAAACCGCCAAGCGATTCCACCTGCCCCGCACGCATCCCCACCTCCTCGCGTAGCTCCCGCGCCGCCGTCTCGGCCGGATCCTCGCCTGGTTCGAGCGTCCCCGCCGGAATTTCCAGCAAGCGCGTGCGAGCCCCGTGCCGGTATTGCTCCACGAGCAGGAGGCGCCCATCGCCGTCGACGGGAATCATGCAGACCGCCCCCGGGTGGTAGACCATCTCCCGCCGGAAGGTCTGCCCTTCCGGCGCCTGCAGCGTATCCAGACGCACGTCGTACAGCCGCCCCTCGAACACGGTCTCACTGCCCATGAACTTCGGATGATCCGTCATGCCGCCTCCAACCGGGCCTCGCTGCGGGCCCGCCGCGAGGTGTCAGGGTAGCGCCCGCGGCCCGTAAGCATGCTGACTGAATACGCGTGGTACGGTTCCCGCACAGGGAGGTAAAGATGCCGGGAGCGCTCAAGCAACTCGTATCGGTCTATCTGCTCCTGGTCGGTCTCGCGGTGGCCGTCCAGTTCATCATCTTCCCCTTCTACGAGGACCAGGACTCCGACCTCGCGGTCTGGAAGGTACTCGACTGGTTCATGGCAGTCGGCCTCCTGCTCGCCGTGGCGGGAGCGTACCTCCGAAAGCGCGCCTTCGACGCCTCCACCGGGGACGATGCGCCCTGGCGGCAGTACGTCGAGGTGAACGGCCTCTTCTACGGACTTGTGGCGCTAACCCTGGCCTTCTTCCCCGCCTGGTTCTGGGTTGAGTGGGGTACGTACCCGGAGCGCGCGAGTTGGGTCATCTGGCACATGGTCGACACGGCCATGCCCATCCTGTTCGTGGTGCACGGACTCCGTTCCTGGCGAGAAGCGAACGCCTAGGCCCGTACTCCCGGGCCATAGCAAGGAGGAAGCCGCATGGCAGCCGTACACCGACTCTTCGCCGCCTACCTGTTCCTCGTCGGGCTGGCCGTAGGAGCCTACTTCGTCATCTCCCCGCTCTATGCGGGTCAGGGCAACCTGGCCGACGCCAGCGACGTGTGGGACATCCTGAACTGGTTCATGGCCGTCGCCGCCATCCTCCTCGTCCTGGTGACCTTCGTCGGAACGAAGTCCCTGGCCGACGATGCCAGTAGCTGGGACAGGTTCGTCGCCAATGGACGGTTCCACATTGCCGTGGCCCTCCTCCTCGGCTTCCTCAACAACTGGTTCGCCAGTCAGTGGGGCGAAGGCGGGTTTGAGCCCGTCGCCTTCCTCTGGGTGGTGATCGACATCGCCATGCCCATGCTCGCCGTCACGATGGCGATCAAGCTCTGGCGCGAGCCTCATGCGCCCTTTGGAGCCCGTGACTGATCAGAACCTGACCGTCGTGAAGCGCGTTGTCGCTCTGTACCTGCTGCTGCTGGCGGGCGCGACGGTTGTTCACCTGATCATCACGCCCTTCTACCAGCCCGATCACGACCCCGACTTCACCTACTGGGAGGCCTACGACCCGTTCATGATGGCGGGCTCGCTCCTGGTGCTGCTCTTCGCCTACCTCTGGAAGCGCCGCCACGACGCGGCGCTTCCAGAGGCCAACAACTGGCGTGCCTACCTCGAGGTCAACGGGCTCTTCTACATCGGTGGCGTGCAGGCAATCTTGCTCGCCTGGTCCTGGCTGATGCAGGTCTTTGGCGACCCCACGCTCACTCAGCCGGTCATCTGGCTCCTGGTCGACTCCGTCGGCGTGATGCTGTGGCTGGCAGCAGGACGCCGCCTCTGGCGGGAGGCGGCGTCGGCGTAAGGGTTGCCGGTCGGAGACCGTCTAGTCCAGGTAATCCTTCAGCTTGCGGCTGCGGCTCGGGTGCCGCAACTTCCGCAGCGCCTTCGCCTCGATCTGGCGAATGCGCTCGCGCGTCACGCTGAACTCGCGCCCGACCTCCTCCAGCGTCCGGCTGCGCCCGTCCTCCAGCCCGAAACGGAGCTGGAGCACGCGGCGCTCGCGGCTCGTTAGCGTTGCGAGCACGTCCTCGACCTGCTCGCGCAAGAGCTGCTGGCTGGCGGCGTCGGCGGGCGCCAGCGCGCGCTCGTCCTGGATGAAGTCGCCCAGATGGCTGTCCTCTTCCTCGCCAATCGGCGTCTCCAGCGAAACCGGCTCCTGCGAGACCTTCTGGATCTCGCGGATGCGCTCCGGCGAGAACTGGTGCGCGGAGTCCTGCTTCGAGCTCTCGACCATGCCGCGCGCGATCTCCTCGCTCGTCGGCTCGCGGCCGTACTCCTGCACGAGGCGCCGGCTCACGCGCACGAGCTTGTTGATCGTCTCCACCATGTGCACCGGAATGCGGATGGTGCGCGCCTGGTCGGCAATGGCGCGGGTAATCGCCTGCCGGATCCACCACGTCGCGTAGGTCGAGAACTTGTACCCCTTGCGGTAGTCGAACTTCTCGACCGCGCGGATGAGGCCGATGTTCCCCTCCTGGATCAGGTCCAGGAGCGACATGCCCCGCCCGATGTACTTCTTCGCCACCGACACGACCAGCCGCAGGTTCGCCTCGGTCAGGCGCCGCTCGGCCTTGTCGCCGTTGTGCTTGATCGTGTCGAAGTGGTACCGCAGACGGTCCTCGAGCGACGTGATCTTCTCGATCAGCCCCTCGGCGGGCGGCAGCAGCTGGTCCTCGCCCCCGGCCTCCTCGGCCATCTGCGAGAACAGGTCGGGCGTGAGGATGTGGGTCACGATCGAGAGCGAGACGATGGCGTGGTGCATCGTCTCCTCGTCCTTGCGCAGCCGCTTCATGCAGTACGTGCGGAAGGGGAGTTCCATCTCCCGGTCGATCAGCCCGCGGAACTGGTCGTCACCGATGACCTCGGTGTAGTTGCTGCGCATCAGCTTGATGCCCTCGAGGTCGCGCCACTTCGGTTCCTTCGGGGGCCACTCGTCTTCGCTGCCCTCAGGCGGCGTCTGGCCCGAGATCACCTTCTCGTAGCGGTCCACGTAATAGAGAGCGGCCTTGTAGATGGGCAGCAGCTCCGTGAACTGCTCGAGCAGGGTCACGGCCACGCGCGACGCAGAGGGCGGATGCCCGAAGGCGTCCACGTACGCCTTCTCGATATCGCGCAGATGGATGCCTTCCTCCATCTGGCGGGCCAGGTGTTTCTCGTCGTCGGCCGTGAGCAGGTAGACCTTCCCGATCTCGCGCAGGTACATGCGCACGGGATCGTCGATCCCCTCGGACTCCTCGGTCAGGAGTGCGACGGTTTCTTCTTCTTCCTCCTCGCTCTCGTCGGGATCCTTTTCGTCCTTCTCTTCGTCTTCCTGGGTCGCGGTCTGGTTCCCGGAGAGCTCGTTCTCCTCGTCGCGGCGCTCATCAAAGTCGCCGCTGGAGAGGCGGCTGAGGACGCTGCCGATCATCGCATCGGCGCTGGTGGAAGAAGTCTGGTCGGTCAACGTTTCGTCGCTCATGCGGCTGACAGGTACCCCCGGTACAGGAATTGGGATGGCGCAGAGACACACTGCACCAATCTGAGTATAGCACAAATGAGCGGCGATCTGAACCCCAAACGGACCTCAAGACTGCGTTTGAGGGGTGTGACTAGTCCCCTGTCGGGAACCCCGCCTCCGCCCAGGCGTCCGTACCGCCCTCGACGTTGAACAGTTCCAGCCCTTCGAGGCCTGCCGCCGTCGCGTACTCGGCTGCGAGGGCGCTGCGGCCGCCCATCTTGCAGATGAACAGCACTTCCTTCTTGTCGCCCGCGAACTCGCGGATCTGGTCCAGCTCGGTCATCACCGTGTTCACCGGAATCAGGCGCACGCCCTTCGCGTGCACCTCGACGTACTCGTGCGGGTCCCGCACGTCGACCATCACGGCATCGCCGCTGTCGAGCTTCTCCTTCGCCTCTTCGATCGAAAGCCTCGTGAACGGCTCGCGTGGATCCTTGGTAGCCACAGGAACTGCCTCTCGTGTGCGTTGTGAGGGAAGCCTAGCACGCACGGGCCGTCTGGCGAGGGTCCACGGGTTTGTGCCACGCTGCCCCAATGAGTGACCCCCTCCGCCCCGATCCCACCGCCGCCCTCGCCGCCTGGGCCGATCGCGTCCGCCTCAACCGCGAGCAGGTCGAGCGCCGTCGCAGCGCCATGCCTCAGCGGGACGACTACTACGCCCCCATCGCCGCCATGTTTCGCGCCGATCCCCACCGCGAAGGCGACTCCACCCTGGACGCCCTCCGCGCCCTCGTGCGCCCCGAGGACACTGTCGTCGATATCGGCGCCGGGGGCGGGCGCTACGCGCTGCCTCTCGCCCTCCACTGCCGCGAGGTCATCGCCATCGAGCCTTCCGAGGGGATGCGCCAGGTGCTCACCGAGGGCATGGCCGAGCACGGCATCGACAACGTTCGCGTCGTCGATAGCCGTTGGCCCTCCGACGAGCCCCCGCAGGCCGACGTTGCCCTCATCTCGCACGTCGGTTACGACATCGAGGATTTCGGGCCGTTCCTCGATGCCATGGAGGTGGCTGCCAACCGCCTCTGCATCGCCGTCATGCTGAGCGAGCCGCCCCCGTCCCGAGCCAACCCCTTCTGGGAGGCCGTCCACCGGGAGCCACGCGTTCCGCTCCCCGCCCTGCCCGAGTTCCTTGCCCTCCAGCTCGGCCGCGGACGGCTCTGCGAGGTCTCCTTCGTCGAGTACGACGCCATCGGCTTCGGCGACGAGGAAGGCATCCTCACCTTCCTTCGCCAGCAGCTGTGGATTCCCGAGGGCGGTACAGAGGAGGCCAAGCTCCGCGCCATCCTCCCGGACTACGTGGACATCGAAGGCGATCGTGCCGAGTTCAGGCGCGACTCGGGGAAGCTCGGGATCGTCCGCTGGGAGCCGCCCGGCGCGAACTAGCGCGAGCGCGCGTACTTCTTGACCGGCGTCAGCACGATCGGCGTGAGTTCGTCCGCGCCGTAGGAGGTGCGCTGGCGCTCTTCCGGCGGCGTGCCGTACGTCGTCGTGCGCTGCCGGGGCAGCCGACCGATGCTGGTGATGAGCTCGTCCATCGCCTCGGGTGGCATCTCCTGCCCGTGGCTCGCGCCCGCCGCCCGGCTGATGCTCTCGTTCATGAGCGTCCCGCCCATGTCGTTCGCGCCAGCGAGAAGCGCCGCCTTCGACCCCTCGACCCCCATCTTCACCCACGACACCTGGATGTTCGGGATGAGCGGGTGCAGCGCCAGCCGCGAGACGGCGTGCATCAGGATCGCCTCGCGCCAGGTCGGGCCCTTGCGCGCCCGGCCCTTCAGGTAGATCGGCGCTTCCATGTGCACGAACGGCAGCGGCACGAACTCGCTGATGCCGCCCGTGCGCGCCTGTAGCTCACGCAGGCGCAGCAGGTGCCGCGCCCACGAGACGGGCCCGTCGATGTGCCCGTACATGACCGTCGACGTGGTCGTAAAGCCGACCTCGTGCGCGGCTCCGACAACCTCGAGCCACTGGTCCGTGCTGAGCTTGTCGGGACAGAGCGTGTCGCGGACCTCATCGTCGAGGATCTCGGCGGCAGTGCCGGGGAGCGTCCCCAGCCCCGAGTCCCGCAGTCGCCCCAGGAACTCCTTCACGGGGATGCCGAGCGTCTCCGCCCCCTGGTGCACCTCCAGCGGCGAGAAGGCGTGGACGTGCATGTCGGGGAGCGCTTCCTTCACCGCTTCGCAGATCTGCAGGTAGGTCTCGCCCGTGTAGTCGGGGTGAATCCCGCCCTGCATGCAGACCTCGGTCGCGCCGCGGTCCCACGCCTCCCGGGCGCGCCGAACCACCTCGTCGAGTCCGAGGTCGTACGGCTTGCCCCGCAGGTTCTCGCTCAGCTTCCCCTTCGAGAACGCGCAGAACTGGCACTTGAAGTAGCAGATGTTCGTGTAGTTGATGTTGCGGTTGACGACGTACCGGACGATGTCGCCCGAGACCTCGGCGCGGAGATCGTTGGCGGCGGCGCAGACGTAGTCGAACTCCGGCCCGCGCACCTCAAACAGCCGCGCGATCTCCCCCTCCTCCAGCTCCTCCCCCCGCTGCGCCTTCGCGACCAGCGCCGGTACGGGCGAATGCGGGGGCATCGTGGCGGGTTCTTCCCGCGGGAAGGTGTAGCCGGGCGGCGGTTCGAGCACGGCCCCGGGGGCCCACTCGCCTTCGCGCGCGAACCCGTCTGCGTCCATCGAACGCAGCACCTCCGTCGCCATCTTCTTGCTCTGCCAGCGGTCGCTGTCGCGTGCGTAGCTCGGGTAGACCGCGAGGCGCTCGGCCAGGTGGTGGCCGGCCGCTTCCGTCTGGCGTCGCAGCTCCTCGAGCTGAGGCCAGGGCGCCTCCGGGTTCACGTGGTCGATCGTGAGCGGCGAGACGCCACCCCAGTCGCTCAGGCCCGCCGCCACGAGCTTCCCGTAGGACTCCGGCATCAGGTTCGGCGGCGCCTGCACCCCGATCTCCGGCCCGAACAGGATGCGCGCCATCGCAAGCGTCCAGAGCAGGTCGTCGAAGTCTGGTTCGGGCGCGTCCGCCATCTTCGTGTCGGGCTTGGCCCGGAAGTTCTGGATGATCAGTTCCTGGATGTGCCCGTGCGCCTCGTGTACGTCGCGCAGGGCCAGCAGCGATTCGATCCGCTCCAGCCGCGTCTCCCCGATGCCGATGAGGATGCCCGAGGTGAACGGCACCTGGAGCTCGCCCGCGAGCCGCATCGTCTCGATGCGGGCGGCCGGGTCCTTGTCGGGGGAGCCGTAATGGACCTGCCCTTTCTGGAGCAGCCGCGGAGAGATGCTCTCTAGCATGATGCCCTGCGAAACGGAGACGTCCCGCAGCAGGGCGATGTCCTCGCGCGTCATGACGCCCGGGTTGGCGTGGGGCAGCAGCCCCGTCTCCTCCGCCACGATGCCTGCGACTTCGGCCAGGTAGGAGATGGTCGTCTCGTGGCCGAGCGCGGCCAGCTCCTCGCGCGCCACCTTGTAGCGCATCTCGGGCTTGTCCCCGAGCGTGAAGAGCGCCTCCGTGCAGCCCGCGGCCGCCCCGGCGCGCGCGATCTCCAGCACCTCGTCGATGCTCATATAGGCGCGCTCGCCACGCTTCGGGGGCTGGGCGAAGGTGCAGTAGTGGCAGACGTCGCGGCAGAGCTTGGTCAGCGGAATGAAGATGTTGCGCGAGTACGAGATGACGTGGTTGTGGGCCTGGTCGCGGAGCGCCCCCGCCGCCGCCGTCAGGGCGGCAAGGTCCGTCTCGGAGGCAAGGGCGAGAGCCTCGTCGTGGGTGGGGCTCACGCCGGCCAGCGCTCGCGCCAGCACAGCCTCGGTCGTTTCGCGCATTCGCACTCCGGGGCCCGCTCTCATCGACCCGGGCCGGTACTCGATAGTACAATACGACTCGGTAGCTCGTCACAACTCACTGGAGCCCCCATGACCTCCCGAAGCGTCCGCTGCCCCGTCGCCTCCACCCTCGATCTCGTGGGCGATCGCTGGACGCTCCTGATCGTCCGCGACCTGCTAAAAGGAGACCAGCGCTTTACCGACCTGCGCCGCTCCGTCGAGGGCATCACAGGCAGCGTCCTCTCCTCCCGCCTCAAGCTGCTCGAGGCCGAGGGGCTGGTCGAGCGCCACCTCTACAGCGACCACCCGCCCCGCGCGGAGTACCTCCTCACCGCCAAGGGCCACTCGCTGGGTGTCGTCGTGGGCGCGCTCGCGACCTGGGGCGAACGCCACACCGACCACGACCTCAGCATCGTCGACCACCGCTGCGGACACGGTGTCGATGTCGTCTACCACTGCCCCACCTGCGACCGCTCCGCCCCCCGCTCGCAAATCCGGATCGTGCCCGCCTGAGCCGTCTTCAGGTTTGCTCCCCCCCACCCCCGCCACGTATCCTCACTGTTTGGGAAAGTCCCCACCTCGATCGGGAGTGAGCGCGTGCACACCATCGGCCTGACTGGCGGCATCGCCAGCGGGAAATCGACCGTCACGGAGTTTTTCCGTGAGCAGGGCGTCCCCGTTATCGACGCCGACATCCTCGGTCACCGGACCTACGAGCCCGGCACCGGCACGTTTGCCGCCGTTGTCGCCGCCTTTGGCGACGACCTCGTCGCGGAAGATGGCACCATCGACCGGCGCGTGCTCGGCGGCAAGGTCTTTGGCAAGCCCGAGATGATGACGCGCCTTACCGACATTGTCTGGCCCGGCATCCGCGCCCTCGCTTCCGAGGAGCTGTCCCAGCTCGAGGTGGCGGGTACGCGTATCGCCGTCCTTGAGGCGGCCGTCCTCCTCGAGGCCGGCTGGGAGGACATGGTCGACGAGATCTGGGTCACGACCGTCGAGGCCGACGGGGCCGTGGCCCGGCTCGCCGAGCGCAACGGCCTCGATGAGGCCGCGGCTCGCGCCCGCATCGATTCGCAGCTCTCCAACGAGGAGCGGGTCGCCGTGGCGGACGTGGTCATCGAGAACAACGGCACGCGCGAGGAGCTCGCGGACAGCATCCGCGGCGCCTGGGAGGTGCTCCGCGCGCGCACCGGCACAGAGAGGCAGACGATTGGCTGAAGCACCCACCACCACCGAAGTCATGGCCCCCGGCGGGCTCGTCCTCGCCGCCGAAGAGTTCACCGTTCGCGAAGAGCCCTACTACCTCCCCCTCGGGGACGAGATCGAGCTCTTCGAGGCCGCCTTCGAGCAGCGCATCCCCGTCCTCCTGAAGGGCCCCACCGGCTGCGGCAAGACCCGCTTCGTCGAGTACATGTCCTGGCGCCTCGGCCGGCCCATGACGCACATCTCCCAGGGTGGAGAAGCGCCCCTCGACGACGAGGGTCCGCGCCCCTTCGTCACCGTCGCCTGCCACGAGGACCTCACCGCCAGCGATCTCGTCGGTCGCTACCTGCTTGATACCGACGGTACGCGCTGGATCGACGGCCCCCTCACTCGCGCCGTCAAGACCGGCGCCATCTGCTACCTGGACGAGGTGGTCGAGGCCCGCAAGGACACCACCGTCCTCATCCATCCGCTCACCGACTACCGCCGCCTGCTTCCCATCGAGAAGCTCGGCCAGGTTGTCGAGGCGGCGGACGGCTTCCTCCTCGTCATCTCCTACAACCCCGGCTACCAGAGTGCGCTCAAGGACCTGAAGCACTCGACCCGCCAGCGCTTCATCTCCGTCGAGTTCACCTACCCCACACGCGAGCAGGAAGCGGAGATCATCTCGCACGAGTCGGGCGTCGACCTGGCCGTCTCCATCGAGCTCGCCAAGCTCGGCGAGAAGGTGCGCAACCTGAAGGAGCACGGCCTGAGCGAGGGCGTCAGCACGCGCCTCCTCATCTACGCCGGCCGCCTCATCGAGCGGGGCATCGAGCCGCGCCGCGCCGCCCAGGTGGGCGTCACCTGGGCGCTCACCGACGACCTCGAGGTCCAGCGCAGCATCGAAGAGGTAGTGACATCGATCTTCGAGTGATCGCTACCGCTCCCCGCTCGGAGCATCCACGAAAGCGCGGGCACCGACGCGTGCGCGAGGCGGCAGCGTGAGGATCGGCATCGTCTCGGATGTGCACGGCAACGTCGCCGGCCTGCAGGGCGCCCTCGACCGCATGGGCCCGATCGACGAGCTCCTCTGCGCGGGCGACACCGTCTACCAGTACCGCTGGTCGAACGAGACGGTCGAGTTGCTGCGCGATCGCGGCGCCCGCGTCGTCCTGGGCAATCACGACGAGATCATCCTTGGCCGCGACGGCGAACGCGCCCGCGCCATGGATCATGTGCGCGAGGACCTTGTCGAGTGGCTGCGCGAGCAGCCCTACTCGGTCGACGCCACGGTCGGCGGCAGGCGCTTCCTCATGGCGCACAGCTCCCCCTGGGGCGGCTGGGAGTACCACTACCCCCACGACCCCATCTGGCGTCGCACCGAGTCGCTTGAGCACGACGTCGTCGTGACGGGCCACACCCACGTCCCCATGGCCGCGCGCTTCGGCGACACGCTCGTCATCAATCCCGGGTCCGTCGGCGAAGCCCGCCACCCCGGGAACGACTACCGTCTCTCCTGCGCCGTCTGGGACACGGCCGGCGACGAGGTTCACTTCTACGAGTACGAGGATCCGGCGCGGCCATCCCGCGTGCTCGCGGGGGGCGCCTCATGACCGTTGCCGGTGGGCTCATCGCCCGAAACCGCTCCCGCTTCGACGGCTTCCCCGAGCCCCTGCTGGAGTCCTACGAGAGCAGCCTGCGCGCCCTAGAGCCGCGCCTCACCCCCACACAGCTCGAGGCGTGGTCGCAGGGTGGCTTGGACCTCATGGCGATCAGCCTGCGCTCCTGGGAGTCCGCCGCCGAGTACTTCAAGGCCGGCCCGCAGCTCGCCGAGTCCACCCCCTGGGACACGTACGAGCAGCTTGCCCGCGAAGCCGGCGACCTCACGGAGCAGTCGGCCCCGCTGGCCGTGTCCTTCCTTCGCAGCGCCCCCGCCACCCTCACCCACATCGGCCCGAACCACCTCGCCCAGTGGGCCGACTTCGGCCGCCGCCTCTACAAGGGCAACTGGAAGAGCTCCTCCCTCGCCGCGCAGTTCTACGACGCCGGCCCCGACCTCTTCGGCACCATCCGCGTCAGTCACGCCGGACGCCTCGTGCTCTTCCTCGATGAGCTTGCCCGTCACTCCTACGAGCTCGCCGCCGCCTGCCTCACCTCCGCTCCCGAGGTGCTCGGGCGCCTCGAAGGCGGCGACCGCATGCCGTTCCTCACCTTCGGCGTCGAGCTGGCGCAGACGAGCTGGGCCGACTCCCGCCTCTACTTCGACCGCGGCGTGCCCCTCATCCAGCGCGTCCACGGTCCCGTGCGCGAGCGCTACCTGACCCTCGCCGCGCAGGTCGCCCGCGACCACAGCCGTTCCGTTTTCCAGTACTTCGAGGACGCCGCCCACGCTCTCGGGGAGGTCGAGCCGGACGACCACGGCCCCGTCATCGAGCTCGCCGAGCAGCTCGCGCCCCACTCCGCCTACGCGGCCATGGACTTCATCAGCAACGCCCCCGAGGTGCTGGAGAAGGTCCACATTGACGAGCTCGCCGCCTGGCAGAATCACGGCCTCGGCATCCTCGCCTCCAGCAAGGAGGGTGGCGAGGCCTACTTCCGCCTCCAGTCCAGCCGCGGCGAGGAAGTCCTCGATACCCTCTCGGCGCGCGTCGAGCTCGCCAAGGTCGGCGACGTGCTCCGCCTCTACGCCAAGGCCCTCACCGGCAGGAACATCAGCATCCACGCCGCCGCCGTGCTCGCGGAAAAGGGCATCGGCTGGGTCGACGAGGAGCGCGCGAGCACCGACGGCACCACCATCTACCTGCCCGAGGTGATGGAGCTCTACCGCGCGAAGGAGGAAAACTTCGCCGCCGTGAAGGTCTTCACGACGCACCAGGCAGCGCGCCTCGAGTTCGGGAGCTTCACCTTCAGCTTCGACCGGCCCTCGACGCTCTTCGAGGACCTGCGCCCCACCATTCAAGAGGCGCCGGGCGCGAATCCCACGACCGAGATCGAGCGCTTCTTCGACCTGTTCCCCGACCGCACGCTCGCGAGCGACATCCACAAGATCGCCGAGGGGACGCGCATCGACGCGGCCATCACGCGCAACTACGCCGGCATCCGCCGCGCTCTCACGCGCATGCAGCGCGAGGAGCTCGCTCGCCGCCCCGAAGTGAGCGAGCTCCCGCTCCGTCAGGCCTTCGTCGAGAACCTCGTGCGCGTCAGCCTCGACGGCACCGACGCCTTGCGCTGGCCTGCCGCCCAGCAGGACGCCATGTCGAACGGCATCTCCGTGCTCCAGCAGCTCATGGCGGAGAGCGCGAGCATCGAGGACACGGCCGAGGCCACGCTTCGCCTCTACCAGCTCGCCATGAGCATCAAGAACGAGCGCGAAGAGGGCGACGAGGAGTGGGACTCCCTCCCCGACATGGACCAGGAGTCGCTCCAGCTCGACATGAGCGACCTCGGCGGCGAGGGCGCGGCCATGGAGATGGGCGAGCCCCAGGAGGGCGACGTCGAGTACGAGAGCCCCCAGGACATCGACTTCCGCGGCGACTTCAAGCCTGAGCTTGTGCAGCTCCTCATGAAGCTCCGCGATGACGCCGAGCTGGGCGACGCCGGCCAGATCTCGCCGGACCAGCTCACCGAGGAGCAGCTCCAGGAGCTGCTCGAGAAGAGCGCCGAGATCGACCTCGACACCCTCCTCGAAGGCGACCTCCAGAACACGACGGGCATGTTCCTCTCTAACCTCCTGAAGGAGGCCGGCACCCCCACCCTCGATAGCGACGCGCAGTCCGACCAGCCCCTCAGCGACCTCAGCACGGGCGCCGAAGAGGGCGAGGAGCCGCTCGCTCCCATCGTCACCACCTACTACTACGACGAGTGGGACTTTCGCGCGCAGGACTACAAGCCCCGCTGGTGCGCCGTGAAGGAGGCCGCGCTGGAGGAGGGCGAGGACGAGTTCTACGAGGACACCCTCAAGGAATACGCCGCCCTCGTTGCCCAGACGCGCAAGCAGTTCGAGCTGATGAAGCCCGAGCTGTTCCGCAAGATCAAGAAGCTCTCCGACGGCGAGGACATTGAGCTCGACCCCGCGATCGAGTGGATGATCGATGTCCGCACCGGCGTCAGCCCCTCCGACAAGGTGTACTGGCGCCGTAACAAGGTCGACCGCGACGTCGCCATTGCCTTCCTGCTCGACATGTCCGCCTCCACGGACGAGGAGATCGCGCGCCGCGACCAGCAGTACGACGACTCCGATGACGACCCCCGAAAGTACCTCAGCTGGTGGGTCACCAAGCGTCGCCAGGAGCTCGCCGCCCCGCCCAAGCGCATCATCGACCTTGAGAAGGAGGCGACCGTCCTCCTCATCACCGCCCTCGAGACCATCGGCGACGACTACGGCATCTACGGGTTCAGCGGCTACGGGCGCGACAACGTCGAGTTCTACGTGCTCAAGGACTTCGACGAGCAATTCGGCGAAACCACCAAGAAGCGCATCGACAAGGTCACCCCCATCCGCTCCACGCGCATGGGTCCCGCCATCCGCCACGCCATCCACAAGCTGAGCGAGACGGAGGCGAAGGTGCGAATCCTCGTCCTCCTCAGCGACGGCCGCCCCCAGGACCACGGCTACGGGCGCGACCGCACCGAGAAGGAATACGCCATCCACGACACCAAGCAGGCCCTCAACGAGGCCAAGCGCGAGGGCATCACCCCCTTCGCCCTCACCGTCGACCGCGCCGGGCACGACTACCTGAAGACGATGTGCGAGGACATGGGCTACGAGGTCGTCGGCGACATCGAGTCCCTGCCCCGCCGCCTCCCGGCCCTCTACCGGAGCCTCACGGAGTGACCCTGCTCCTGGTCCGGCACGGTGAGTCCGAAGGCAACGTCGAGGGTCTCATCCAGGGTCAGCTCGACAAGCCCCTGACCGACCTCGGCCATGTGCAGGCAAAGGCTGTCGCCGAGCGGCTCAGGGCTGACGGCGGAGTCGACCGCATCGTCACCAGTCCCCTCTCCCGCGCCCTCCAGACGGCCGAAGCCATTGCCTCCGCCCTCGACCTGCCCGTAACCACCGATGACCGCCTGATGGAGTATGACTTTGGCGAGCTCAGCGGGCTCACCGCGCGCGAGGTGGCCGAGCGCTACCCCGGCTGGTCCTGGCTCATCGACGGGGCCGACACACCCCGGGACATGCTCCCCGGCGAGGAGGGATGGCCCAGCTTCGACGCGCGAATCGCGGAAGCCTTCGCCGACCTCATGGCGCTCGAAGGCCAGACGGTTGTGGTGACCCATGGCGGCGCCATCATGGCGGCAATGAACGCCGTCATGCGCATGCACGGCGCGGCCGAGGCGGACGCACGCCGCGTGCGTTTCCCCATGAAGAACTGCGGCATCACCGAACTCGACCGCGACCCGGAGGGGCGCCTCATCGTGCTCCGCCACAACGATGCCTGCCACCTGCCTGCCGACACGGCGTCGGTTGGGAGCTCCTAGGCCGGTTCCTCTTCCGCCACCTCGCAGTGGTATCGCTCGATGACCGGATTGGCGAGCAGCCGCGTGCACATGTCCTCGGCCAGCGACTGCGCCTCGTCGGCGCTCGCCGCCTCGATCGCGACTTCGAACAGCTTGCCCGAGCGCACGCCCGCCACTCCGGCGAACCCGAGGTTGTGCAGCGCCGACGCGATCGTGAGCCCCTCCGGGTCGTTCACCGTCGGTTTCAGCGTCACCGCGATCGAGGCGAGGAAGCGGCTCACCCGGGCAGGTCCTCGCCCGTGAGCGTGCGGTACAGCGTCAGGTAGCGGTCCGTTGTCGCCGCAACCACGTCGTTCGGAACGTCCGGCGCGGGGTCGCCGTCCTTCCAGCCCGTCCCGGCGAGCCAGTCGCGCACCGGCTGCTTGTCGAAGCTGGGCTGGGAACCGCCGGGCTTGTACTCCGAGAGCGGCCAGAAGCGGCTGCTGTCCGGCGTCAGCACCTCGTCGATGAGGATCGTCTCCTCGTTCCGAAGGCCGAACTCGAACTTCGTGTCGGCGATGATGACGTCCCGCTCCAGCGCCACCTGGTGGCCGTAGTCGTAGACGGCGCGGCTGCGCTTCGCCATCGCGTTCGCCGTCTCCCCGCCTACGATGCCCTCGAGCTGCTCGTAGTTGATGTTCTCGTCGTGCTCGCCCACGTCAGCCTTCGTCGAGGGTGTGAAGATCGGTTCCGGCAGCCGATCCGATTCCGTCAGGCCCTCCGGTAGCTGGATGCCGCAGACCGAGCCGTCGCGCTTGTACTCGCGCCAGCCCGACCCCGAGATGTACCCGCGCATGATGCATTCGGCGCTGTGCGGCTGGGCCTTCCGTACCAGCATCGAGCGCCGGTGGCAGTTCTCGGGGAGGGGGAAGGGCACGAGCTCTTCCGCGTTCGAGGCGTCGATGACGGCGATGAAGTGGTGTGGCACCACCTCGCCGATGCGCTCGAACCACCACGCCGAGAGCTGCGTCAACATTTCGCCCTTGCGCGGAACGCCCGTCGGCAGCACCAGGTCGAGCGCCGAGATGCGGTCGGTGGCGACGATCAGCATGTTGTCGCCAAGGTCGTACGTGTCGCGGACCTTGCCCCGCACCATGGGGGCGGGCAGGTCGGTCTGCAGCACTACGTCGGTCATGAGGGTTCCTCCCGTATTCGCAGGTAATAGAGGGTTATCGCGGCATGGGCAAACGCCGTCAGGGGAATTGCCACGCCACCCTGCAAAATCTGAATCAAGGCGTCGATCGCCATGCGTCCGCCCCGGCTCATCGACTCGGGTCCGGGGCTCACCGGCACGAGCAAGCCAATCAGCACAACCAGCACGAACCCCACGATCACGATCGCGATGAGGCGGAGCATGTTGCCGTTCATCGTGCGCCAGCTCCGTGTCAGCGCCTCGATCGGTCCGATCTCCTCGATCAGGTACACCTGGTACGCGATCCCGAAGCGCCCGATCAGGAATGGAATGACCGCCAACCCCACGATCGTGAGCGCGAGCAGGGCGCCGACGACGGCGAAGATGATCGTGAGGACGATCAGCCCTCCAAGGCGGGTGAAGGCTGGGTCCAGCGCCTCGGTGAGCGAGACCGGCTTCCCGAGCGCGGCCGCGGCCACCGACACGATCGTCGCCGCCTGACCCACGAGCCCCAGCACCACCGCGATCGCCACCACCACTACCAGGGCGAACACCTGCCCGCCCCCTTCACTTGCCCCCGTGATGCCTCCTCGCGGGTACATCTCGTCGAGGAACACGCTGTTGTAGAGCAGGATCGTCACGAGGATCGTCCCGATGACCAGGGGCGCTTGGACCGCCAGCAGGGGCAGCATCGTCTCCCGTGGGTGGTCGCGCATGAGCGCCGCCGCTGCGCTCAGCGTCTCGCCCACGCCCGGCCTCTCTTGCTGCTGGGGAAGCTGTTGTTCGGGGCCGCCGGTCACGTCAGGCCGAGCCGCTCGAACGTCGAGCCGGCGTTGCGCAGGTAGTAGCCGTAGTCGAACAGCGACCGCAGATGCTCCTCGTCGATGCGCGAGGTCACGTCCTCGTCCGCCAGCAGCAGCGACAGGAACGGCTTGCGCTCCTGCCACGCGACCATCGCGTTGCGCTTCACGATTCCGTACGCATCCTGCCGGCTCAGTCCCGTCTCGATCAGCTCCAGCAGCACGCGTTGGGAGAACACGAGCCCGTAGGAGGCGTCGAGGTTCTCGCGCATGCGCTCCGGGTACACCACCAGGTCCTCGGCGATGTCGGTGAACAGCGCCAGCATGTAGTCCAGCACCAGGCACGCGTCGGGGAAAACGATGCGTTCCGTGGAGGAGTGGCTGATGTCCCGCTCGTGCCAGAGCGCTACGTTCTCCATGGCCGTGTTCGCGTAGCCCCGCAGCACCCGCGCCAGCCCGGTGATGCGCTCGCACTTCTCCGGGTTGCGCTTGTGCGGCATCGCGCTCGACCCCGTCTGGCCGGCTGCGAAGGGTTCCTCCGCCTCCAGCACCTCCGTGCGCTGAAGCCCCCGGATCTCCGTCGCGAACTTCTCCAGCGAGGCGCCGGTGAGTGCGAGTGCGCCCACGAACTGCGCGTGCCGGTCGCGCTGGATGACCTGCGTCGAAGCGTGCTCGACGCCGAGTCCGAGCGTGGTGCAGGTCGCCTCCTCGATCTCGGGCGGGATGGACGCGTGCGTCCCCACCGCTCCGCTGATCGCCCCTACCGCGATTGTTTCGCGGGCGGCCAGCAGGCGCTCGCAGTTGCGCCGCATCTCCGCGACCCACACCGCCACTTTCAGTCCGAACGTGGTCGGCTCGGCATGGACCCCGTGCGTCCGCCCCGGACAGAGCGTGTCGCGGTGCTTCCGCGCGAGGTCCTCCAGCGCCGTCGTCAGCCGCTCGACGCCTGCGATGAGCAGGTCGCTTGCGGCCCGCAGCTGGAGGGCGGTGGCGGTGTCCCAGACGTCGCTGGTCGTGAGCCCAAAATGGACATAACGCGATTCCTCTCCGAGCGAGTCCGCTACTGACTGCAGGAACGCGGTCATGTCGTGGTGCGTGACCGCGAGGTACTCGTTCACCTTGTCGACGTCGAAGGTGGCGTTCGCGCGGATCAGCTGCGCCGCTTCCACGGGCATCTCACCTGCGGCCGCGCGCGCTTCGCAGACGGCAATCTCGACCTCGAGCCAGCGTTCGAACTTCGCCTGCTCGCTCCAGATGGCGGCCATTTCGGGCCGCGAGTAACGAGGGATCACGTGGCGCTCCGGGGAGAGTGGGGTTGTGGCGTGGCCATCCCTTCAATCATAGCTTGGGGAGCCCCTGTGCGAGCCTCGCGCCGTTCGTAATTCACGGGTGCCAGCGTGTAGACTGCCGCTCCGCCGGGAGGTGCCGAGTGGAAGAGTTCCGCGGTCGTACAGCTGTGATCACCGGAGGAGGTGGCGGAATCGGCCGGGCGCTGGCCGTCGCCTTTGCCCGGGAAGGCATGAACGTCGTCATCGGCGAGATCGACATGGATGCCGCCGCCGGCACCGTCGCCGCCGTCGAGGAGCACGGTGTGCGCGCCATCGCGGTCCAGAACGACGTATCCGACCGCGCCTCCATGCAGGCGCTCGCCGACGCAACGCACGACGCCTTCGGCGGCTGCCACGTGCTCTGCAACAATGCCGGCGTCGTCACCTTCAAGCTTGCCCAGGACATGACCGAGGACGACTGGGACTGGGTGCTTGGCGTCGACCTCTACGGCGTCATCTACGGTATCCAGGCGTTCCTGCCTGGCATGGTGGCGGCGGGCGAGGGCGGTCACATCGTGAACACGGCCTCCATCGCCGGCCTCGTGGCTCCCGCCACGCCCGGCATCTCTTCCTACTCGACCGCCAAGTACGGCGTCGTCGGCATCTCCGAGGCGCTCGCACTCGACCTCGAACCGCACAACATCGGCGTGAGCGTGCTCTGCCCCGGTGGCGTGCGCTCCCGCATCGTGGAGGCGGGCCGCAACCGCCCCGACGAGTACGGCGGCCCCGAGGACCCCATCCGCGAGATGCTCCCCGGCGAGAGCGTCCCCCAGGAGATGCTTGAGCCCGAGGACCTGGCCCAGAAAGTCCTGAACGCCATTCGCGGTAACCACCTCTACGTCGTCAGCCACCCCGAGACCCAGCCCTCCGTCGAGGCCCGCTTCCAGCGCATTCTCGACGCCTACGACCTCATTCCCAGCTAGTCGCGCCGCCGAAAGGAGCGAGTCATGTCCGTCAAGGTGCTCGTCGTTACGAAGGGCCACCCGTTCGACTACAACGGCTTCTACGCCATGTTCGATGAGAATCCCGAGCTGCTCACGACGCAGGTCGAGCAGCCGGCCGCGCAGGTCATGCTTCGCCCCGAGAACGTGGCCGAGTACGAGGCCGTGTGCTTCTACGACATGTGGGGCACCGAGAGCCCCGATGGCGGCGCGAGCTTTGTCCCCGCTCCCGACGAGTACCAGGAAAGCATCGCCGCCCTCCTCCAGAGTGGGAAGGGGATCGTCATGATGAACCACGCCATCGTGCAGTGGCCCGCCTGGCCCGGGTGGCGCGACGTCAGCGGCACCTCGTTCCTGCTGACCGAGGGCGAGGTTTTCGGCGAGATGACGCCCGGCTCGGGCTATCGCGGCGGCGCCGTCGACCCGCGCGGCAACCCGACCGGTACCGTCTCCGCCGACTCCGGCGCTGCCGGCCACCCCGTCCTCGACGGCGTCGAGCCCTTCACGATCGAGGACGAGCTCTACCTGACCTCGAAGAGGTTCGAGTCCCAGCCCGACATCTTGCCGCTCATGCGCACGGACTATCCGATGGTGAAGGAGAACTTCAACCCGCCGCCGCTCGCTCCCGCCGAGGAGCAGGCGCGCTGGGACCATCCCGAGGGCAGCAACCTCGTGGTCTGGGCCAAGAAGAGCGTCAACTCCCCCGTCATCGCCATGCAGATCGGCGATGGCCCCAACTGCTACGCGAACCCTGAGTTCCGCAAGCTCCTCAGCAACGCCCTCCACTGGGTGGCGACGGAGGACGCGCGGACCTGGGCCGCCAGCTAGCCGGAACCGCGGGGAAGACCCCGGAGAGGAACCATCCATGGCAGTGAAAGTGCTCGTCGTGACCAAGGGGCACGGCTTCAACTACAACGGCTTCTATTCCATGTTCGATGACAACCCCGAGCTGCTTACGACGCAGGTCGAGCAGCCGGCCGCGCAGGTGCTCCTGCGCCCCGAGAACGTGGCCGAATACGACGCTTTCTGCTTCTACGACATGTGGGGCGTCGACTTCTCACCCGCACCCGAGGAGTACCAGCAGAGCATCGCCGCGCTCCTCGAAAGCGGGAAGGGCCTCATGTTGATGAACCACGCCCTCGTGGAGTGGCCCGCCTGGCCCGGCTGGCGTGATGTCAGCGGCACCTCGTTCCTGCTGACCGAGGGCGAGGTCTTCGGCGAGCTCACTCCCGGCTCCGGCTATCGCGGTGGGGGCGCCGATCCCCGCGGCAACGGCCGCGGCAAGGTCACGCCCGACCCCGCCGCCGCCGGCCACCCCGTCCTGGAGGGGCTCGACGACGGTTTTGTCGTGCAGGACGAGCTCTATCTGACCTCGAAGATCTTCGAGTCCCAGCCCGACATCCTCCCCCTGATGCGCACGGACTACCCGATGGTCCAGGAGAACTTCAACCCGCCGCCGATGGCTCCCCCGGAGGAGAAGGAACGCTGGGCCCATCCCGAGGGCAGCGATCTCGTCGTCTGGGCGAAGAAGAGCGGCAACTCGCCGGTCGTCGCCACCCACCTCGGCGACGGACCCGGCAGCTACGAGAGCGAAGGCTTCCGCAGGCTCCTCCACAACACCCTCCACTGGGTGGCCTCGGAGGAAGCGCGAGCCTGGGCCGCCAGCTAGCGACCGCTAGCGCAGCTCCCGGAAGGTCGCGCGGATGCCGCGCACGATCGCCTCGGGCTCCTCGGCGGGCGCGAAGTGCCCGCCCGCCGGGTGCGAGTCCCAGTGCACCAGGTTCCAGTACTCGCGCTGCTGCTCGCTCGGTTCCTGTGGCGCCCCCGGCCCGTGGAACGTGAGCCCCGTCGGCGCCTCCACCACCGGCGTCCGGTCGTGGCTGGGCTGCCACTGGTTCCAGGCCGCCTCGTAGTAGTAGCGCACCGAGGTCACGAAGGCGTCCGTCGCCCAGTACAGCATCATCGTCGTCAGCAGGTCGTCCTTGGGGAAGCGCGACTCCACGTCGCCGTTCGTGTCGCCCCAGTTCCGTCGCCGCTCGAGGATCCAGGCGCAGAGCCCGATCGGCGAGTCGTGCGCCATGAAGGCGAGCGTCTGCGGGTCGAGCGCCTGCACGGCCACGTGCGCCGAGTAGTAGCGCAGGCGCGCCAGGTTGGCCGCGCGCGCCTCTCCCGGCGGCATCGATGCCAGTCCCGGATCGCCCAGCACCCACGGCCGGTCGTGCGTGAACATGTTCAGCATGATCGCGTCGGTCAGGTGGATGCCGATCAGGTGCTCGGCGTACTTGTGCCCGAGCTGGCTCGTGACGAGCGCCCCCCAGTCGCCTCCCTGCGCCGCGAAGCGCTCGTAGCCGAGCACCTCGCGCATAAGCGTCACCCACAGGTCCGCCGTCCGCCAGTAGTTGATGCCCGGCGTCGCCAGCGGCGTGGAGAAGCCGTATCCCGGTAGCGACGGCACGACCACGTCGAACGAGTCCGCCGGGTCGCCGCCGTGGGCGGCCGGGTCGGTCAGCGGACCGATCACGTGGCGGAGGTCCCAGTACGTCCAGGGCCAGCCGTGGGAGAGGATGATGGGAATCGGGTTCGGTCCCTTTCCGCGCTCGTGCACGAAGTGGATCGGCATCCCCTCGATCTCGACCCGGAAGTTGTTGAAGCGGTTCATCTCCGCCTCATGCGTGCGCCAGTCGTAGCGACTGAGCCAGTGGTCGGCGAGCTCGCGCAGGTACTCCCCGTTCACGCCGTACGCCCACCCATCGTTACCGAAGTCGGGCGCCCAGTTGATGCGCTCAAGCCGCTCGCGCAGGTCCTCCAGCTTCTCCTCGGGAATGGCGATCTCGAACGGCTCGGCCTGCATGACGTTTCTCCTGGCGGGGTGTGGTTGCGGGGCGAGTCTAGCCCCCTGCCAGGGTGCGTGGGTCGGGGCCTGTTCCCCGTTGCAGACATAACATTTTCGCATCTTGCCAGCCGCAATTGAAAGGCCGTTCTGAGGGGGCTACTGTCACACTGCGCGTCGGGGGACGGCGCATCACAAGGGGGATGTTATGAACGTACTTAGTAGCTTGTGCTCCGCACAACGGGCGCCCGGAACGGCCATCGTCTTAGGGCTTGTCGTCATGATCATCTGCCTGATCCTGTATCCCGGGGGCTGGCTGATCGATACGGGTGACCCGCTCGACTTCGAGCAGACGATCCGGGCGTTCACGGAGAACGACAACCTCACGCACGCGCTGTCGTTCGTCGTCATCCTGTGCTCGTTGCTGATCTCCTACGGCATCTTCTCGTTCTGGCGGCTCCAGGGACCCTCCGGAAGCCTGGGCCATTCGATGCTGCGCTTCGGGATTCTGGTCAACCTGTTCCACTACGGCATCTACATCCTGACGATGGGAACGCGGCACCTTCTCGTTGCGGTTGCGCAGCACGCCGAGTCACTCGCGGATCCCGCGGGGGCGCCGGATCTCATGCTGGTGTTGCATGCGACCAGCGGTGGCCTCTATTTCGGTTTCATCACCATCTCGTCGATCAGCGGCATTCTCGTGGGTATTGGTCTTGCGAGGCGCTTCAGCTCGTTGAACCTCACCTCCGCGGCCTGCTGGGTCTTCGGCCTTGCCGGCGTGGCGGGTCTCGTCAACGTCGTCGTCGGCCAGCAGGCCGAGGTCGACCCCGAGGCCTTCATCATGGCCAGCAACATCGTCCTCTTTGTCGCCGCCGCCGCCCTGCTGTTGATTGGCATCGGCGTGATACGGGGCGAGAAGGAGCTTATTCCCGAGGACGACTAGGCCCGCTCGTTTGTAGCCATCTCATCGCCGGCGGGAACGCACTCGCGTTCCCGCTGGCGAGGGTGATCGCGCTGGGCTACAGTTCCGGCAGCGCCTTCGCGCTCCGGGGGATCCCATGGTCGTCGAGACGAAGCAGACCTTCTGCCGCTTCTGCCACGCTTTCTGCGCTATCGAGGTCGACATCGAGGACGGCCGCGCCATCAAGGTGCGTGGCGATGCGAAGAACCCGATGTACCAGGGGTTCACCTGCATCAAGGGACGCCAGCTCCCCGAACAGCACTACCACCCCGACCGCCTCCTCCACTCCCAGAAGCGCGCCCCCGATGGCACGTACCACGACATCCCCCACCAGCAGGCCATCGACGAGGTCGCCGACAAGCTCCAGGCCATCATCGCCGAGCACGGTCCCCGTGCCGTCGCCACCTTCAGCGGCACCTACGGCTTCTCCTTCCCCTCCTCCGGGCAGTTCACCGGGGCGTTCATGGCGGGCATCGGCTCGAACATGACCTACTCCGGCGGCACCATCGACCAGCCCGCCAAGCCCATCGCCCGCGCCTACCACGGCAACTGGGGCGCCGGCCCGCAGATGTTCGACGACTCCGACGTCTGGATGCTCATCGGCGCCAATCCCACCATCTCCATGTGGGGCGGCATCCCCCAGTACAACCCCGCGAAGCGGCTCCACCAGGCGAAACAGCGCGGCATGCAGTTCATCGTCATCGACCCGCGCCGGACCGAGGCAGCCGAGAAGGCCGACGTCTTCCTGCAGGTGAAGCCGGGCGAAGACCCCACCCTGCTCGCCGGCATCCTCCGCGTCATCCTCACCGAGGGCCTCGTCGACGGCGACTTCGTCGCCGCGAACGTCCAGGGCCTCCAGGAGCTGCGCGAGGCCGTCGAGCCGTTCACCCTCGACTACGTGGAGGAGCGAGCCGGCGTCGCCGCCTCCCTCGTCGAACGCGCCGCCCGCATCTTCGCCAGCGGCAAGCGCGGCTCCGTCACGTCGGGCACGGGCCCCGACTTCTCGCCCCACCCCAACATCACCGAGTACCTCATCAACTCCATCAATACCGTCTGCGGGCGCTGGCTGCGCGAGGGCGAACGCGTCCCCAACCCGCCCGTGCTGCGCAAGCCGAAGGACTACGTCGCCCAGGCCTACGAGGAAAGCACCGACTGGGATGCTCGCGAGCGGATGCGCATCCGCGACCTGCCCATCACCGCCATCGGACCGCCCACAAGCGCCCTCGCCGAGGAAATCCTGACGCCCGGCGAGGGACAGGTCCGCGCCCTCATCTGCATCGGCTCGAACCCCATGGCCGCCTGGCCCGACCAGCTCCGCACCTACGAGGCCATGCAGGCCCTTGACCTGCTCGTCACGCTCGACATCAAGATGTCGGCGACGGCCAAGCTCGCCCACTACGTGATCGCGCCGAAGCTCTCGCTCGAGCGCGAGGACACAACCCTCCCCAACGAGTCCCTCTCCGGCGTCTTCGGCTTCGCCCAGGGCTACCCCGCCCCCTACGCCCAGTACGGTCCCAAGCTCATCGACCCCCCCGAGGGCTCGGACGTGATCGAGGAGTGGGAGTTCTTCTGGGGAATCGCACACCGCATGCGCGTCCCCCTGCGCGCCGGCTGGGGCGAGGTGGATATCGACAACAAGCCGACCACCTCGCAGATCATCGAGTGGATGTGCGAGGGCTCGCGCATCCCCCTCGACGAGGTGAAGAAGTACCCCCACGGCCACATCTTCGAGGACGACGAGATCCGCGTGCTGCCCAAACGGCCGGGCTCGCCCCGCCTCGATGTCGGCCGCGCCGAGATGATGGCGGAGCTCGCCGAGGTGCGAGCCGAGCCCTACTTCGAGGGTGGCGGTTACCGCGAAGGCGAGGAATTCACCCACCGCCTCGTCAGCCGGCGCATGCTCGAGTCGTACAACTCCTCGGGCCGCGACATCCCCCGGCTCATGCGCAAGTACGAGAACAAGGGCAATCCCGCATACATGAACCCGATGGATATCGCCGAGCTCGGCCTCGCCGCCGGCGACCTCGTCGAGATCGAGTCCGCGCGCGCGGCCATCTACGGCGTCGTAGAGCCCGCGGACGACGTTCGCTCGGGGGTCATCTCGATGGCGCACGCGTGGGGCGACGCCCCCACCGAGGACGCGCGCGTGCGCGAGCTTGGCGCCAACACCGGCCGCCTCTCCGACACGCAGCGCGACTTCGACCCCATCACGGGCATCCCCGTGATGAGCGCGATCCCCGTGAACGTGCGGAAGGTCGAAGACCCCGCGCCCGTCCCGGCGGGTTAGGCGGCGGCCGGAGCCGTCGGCGCTTACTCCCTGGCGATGAGGGGGGCTGTGCCGCGCCCTGGAAACACGGGCGGGTCGGTGGGGTTGGCGCCGGGACGGACGCCCGGCTTGTCGAGCCACTCCCAGTGGGAGGTCGCGTCGTCCGGCGCGCGGGCAGCCTGGACGAACGCGGCGGCGAAATCCGGGAGGGAGTGCGGTGGGTCGGTCGGGAACTGCTCGACGCGGTTCCACTCGTGCAGGCAGATGCGGTGCGCCACCTTCCACTCGCCACCTCGTCGCTCGAAGCGGTCGATGTAGCGGCCGCAGAACGTGAACAGGCTCGCGTTGTGCGCATCGACGGGCGAGTGGCTCCAGGTAACGAAGCTCGCTTCCGAAAAGGCGACGTCGGCGCTCTGGAACTCGACATAGTGGTTACCGATGAAGTGCACCGCCCGGGAGTCGCTCGGCTCACCGTCGTCGCGGGGCGCGAAGAACTTCGAGAACTCCCAGCCCGGCCCCTGGAACATGGCCCCGTGGTCGTCGTACCCGTCCTCGTGGTAGACGGACTTCACCAGCTCGGGCTCGCTGCGGTCGACCCCGCGGCAGTAGCGCATGATGACGTCGTAAATCTCCGCCTTGGCGACCAGCCTGTCGGTGGCGGACATGGTTTCCGCGCTCGCCGTGGTCTGCGTGTTGGTCATCGCTCAACTCCTCGCCGTGGGACGGCATCCGGTCGACAAGTCTAGGCAATCCGCCCCGCCCCGGATGCGCATGAATGCGCTGGCCACCTCGAGTAGCGGTGAAGAGCCCCTCGATATTCCCCGAAACGGGTGGGGTAATTCGAGGGTTCGCGACCTAGGGTTGGTCCATGATGCGTTCGATTCATGGCCCGCCCTCGCTTGCCCTGGCCGTCCTCCTGGCGCTGACGCTCGCCGTCGCCGCCTGCACGCCCGAGGGGCCCGCGACAGCCCCGCCCGTGCGGGGAACCGTGGTGTCGGACCCTTCGCCCACCCGACCCCCACCCATACCGGCAACCCGCCGGGCGGAGCCGACGGAGACGCCAACGGCGCAGCCAACCCCGACCCCGCAACCAACCCAACCGCCATCCTCAGACGCGTCCACCCCCGCCACCTACACCGTTCAGCCCGGCGACGTGTGCTGGCGCATCGCCCAGGACCACGGCGTGACAACCCTCGCGCTCATGGAGGCGAATCTGCGGATCAACGCCAACTGCACCAATCTCACGGTCGGCTGGGAGCTGGTGATCCCTTGAGATGCGCCGCACAGGTGCCGCGTCCAGGGATCCCGCGACAGCGCTACGCCTTCGGCCCGCGCTTCCGGGCCCATGGTCTGGTACCCCCGGCAGGAATCGAACCTGCGCACATGGTTTAGGAAACCACTGCTCTATCCCCTGAGCTACGGGGGCCTGCCTGTATGAGAACGCGCTTTCGTCGGGCTGTCTAGCGCTCGCCCGGTCGTCGCGCGACCTAGACCGTGACCTCGCGGAGGTCCGATGCCGGCACGACCGGTGCGCCCGTCAGCTGCTGGACGTCGTCGACCGAGAAGCCGGGCGCGATCTCGCGCAGCCGGAAGGAGTCGCCGGCGGGCTCGAAGAGGCCCAGGTCCGTCATCACGAGCGTGACCACGCCCGCAGCAGTCAGCGGCAGGGCGCAGCGTTCGAGCAGGCGTGGGCGGCCGTCGCGCGTCGTGTGCTCCAGCAGCAGGAACACCTGCTTCGCGCCCACCGCCAGGTCCATCGCCCCGCCGATGCCGCCGCCCTTCCGGCCGCTGATGCGCCAGTTCGCGAAGTCCCCGTTGGCGGCCGCTTCGTAGGCGCCCAGGACAGCCACGTCCAGCAGACCGCGACGGATGATCGCGAACGCATCGGCGTGGTGCACGATCGACGCGAGGGGCGTGAGCAGTACGGGCTGCGCGCCACCGTTCACGACATAAGGCGTCGCTTCCTCGACCGTCGCGTTCCGCCCGTACCCGATGACGCCGTTCTCGGAGTGCAGGATGACCGTGCGGTCCTCGGGCACGAAGTCGGAGCAGCGCGTCGGCATGCCCACGCCCAGGTTTACGACCCAGCCGTCATCGAACTCGGCCGCGACCCGTGCCGCCATCAGGTCGCGAGACAGCCGCTTGCCTTCGACGCTCACGACCGCGGCCTCCCGCTGAACATGGCGAGTGGAGGCGCGTTGAGCATGCCGCCCGCCTCCGGGATGGACACGACCCGCTGCACGAAGATCCCCGGCGTGTGGATGAGGTCCGGGTCGAGCTCCCCCACCTCCACCACTTCCTCCGCCTCGACGAGCGTGCAGTCCGCCGCCATCGCCATGATCGGGTTGAAGTTGCGCTGCGAACGCCGGAACACGAGGTTCCCGAACGTGTCCGCCTTCCAGCAGCGGATCAGCGCGTAGTCTGCGACGATCGCCTCCTCGAGCACGTAGGTGCGGCCCCCGAACTCGCGGTGCTCCTTCCCCTCCGCCACCTCCGTCCCCACCCCCGCGGGCGTGAAGAACGCGGGGATGCCCGCCCCGCCCGCGCGGATGCGCTCGGCGAGCGTGCCCTGCGGCGTGATCTGCGCCTCGATCTTCCCGGCCTCGTTCAGTTCCTCGAGCGGGGTCCGGCGCGAGGGGTGCGTCGAGGCCGTGAACGCGAGGACGACGCGCCGCACGCGCTTCTCCTCGACCAGGTTGCCGGTCGTGATCACGCCGTCGTCGCGGGTCATGCCAGCGCCGTTCGCGATCAGCGTGAGGTCCGTTGCGCCCTGCTCGTAAAGCGCCGCCACGAGGTTGTGGGGCGAACCCGGCTCGCCGAAGCCCGCCACGAGGATGCTCGACCCGTCCTCGACCCCGGCGACGGCCTCCTCGAAGCTCGCGACGACTTTCGACTGCATCGCCGCCCGCTACGCCCGGCCCATTCGCGAGACTAGGTAGGCTGCGGTGCGCCCTTCCGCCTCCGGGTCGACTGGCATGATCGAGGCAGAGAAGTCGCTCACGCCGATCGCCTCCAGCCGGTCGAGCGCCTCGTCGAGCGCGCGCTCGTCCCCGAGGATGGCGACGTCGCCCGGGCCGGCTGCCCCCTCCCGGTCCAGCATCGCCCGGTAGGAAGGGATCCCGCCGTAGTTGGCCAGCATCTTGCCCACGCGCTCGCGGGCGTCGTCGGGGTCGTCGGTAATGGCGATGGGGAAGGCCGCCACGATGCGTGGCGCCTCCCGCCCCGCCCGCTCCGAGGCCTCCCGAAGCGCCGGTGCGATGTAGTCCTCGATCGTGTCCGGTCCTGTCATCCAGAGGCTCGTGCCGTCCGCGACCGATCCCGCGAGCGCGAGCATCCGCGGCGCCATCGCCGCGAGCAACACCGGCGGCGCTTCGGCGCCGGGAACGCCGTAGGTCGCGTTGATGCGGTAGCTGTCGTTCTCGACGTGCGTCTCCTCTCCCCGGAGCAGGGGCAGGAGCGCCTCCAGGTAGTCGCGCATGTGCCGCGCGGGGCGCTCGAACGACATCCCCCACATGTCCTCGATCACGAACTTGTGCGAGAGCCCGATGCCCAGGGCGAACCGGTTCCCCGAGGCCGCCTGCACGGTCAGCGCCTGCTGCGCCATCGTCACGGGGTGGCGGGGGTAGGTGGGGACGACCGCCGTCCCGAGCTCGATGCGCCCGGTCTCGCGTCCGATCACGGTCAGCGCGGCCATCGCGTCGAGCCCGAAGACGTTGGGCATCCAGACGCTGTCGAAGCCCTGCGCTTCAAGCTCCTGCGTGCGGGCCAGCAGCCCGTCGAGGTCCTGCCGCCCGCCGATCATCACGCCAATGCGCATTCGCGTTCCTCCGAAGGCGCAAGGCTACCAGAGCGTTGCCTGCCACTCATGCGCGCCCGCTCCGTCGCGTTCCCCTAGGATTGGCCGCGGGCCGCAGGATGCCCCGGAGGATCGTTATGGACGGCTGCATCGACGTACACCATCACGTGCCCTCGGCCGAGATTGCGGAGGCCGCCACGGAGGTCGGCATTCCCATGGCCGGCGCCTGGACTCCGGAGACGGCGATGGCCGCCATGGACGCGGGCGGCATCGCCGCAGCCGTGCTCACCCCCACCATCTTCGTCGCCGATGTCGGCGATCCGGCGGCGGCCGTTCCCCTCCACCGCGCGACCAACGACTACCTCGCGGGCGTCGCCCGGCGCTGGCCCCACCGTTTCGGCGCCTTCGCCACCCTCCCCCTCGTCGACCCCGACGCCGCCCGCATCGAGCTCGACCGCGCCTTCGACGACCTCGGCATGGACGGCGTCCTCCTCCCCAGCGGTGTCGGCCCTGACCTCATCGGCGCCGAGCGCTTCGACTCCACCCTGGCCGCGATGAACGACCGCGGCGTCGTCATCCACCTCCACCCGACGAAGTCGCACATCGGCATCCCCAACCTCTCCCCCGCGGTCGTCGACTTCCCCGTCGAGACGACCCGCGCGATCGGCAGCCTGCTCGCCTCCGGCGCCCTCGAGAGGTACGAGAACCTGACCTGGGTCATCGCCCACGGCGGCGGCTGCTTCCCCTACATCGCCGGCCGCGTGGCCCGCTCCGACGGCGCCGAGCCCTTCACCACGACCGCCCCGCAAGGCACGCTCGCCTACCTCCGGGGCATGTATTTCGACGTTGCCGTGACCTGCCACCCCAACGCCTTCCCCAGCCTCCGCACCGTCACCGACATCGACCACATCGTCTTCGGCACCGACTACCCCGCCTTCTCCCAGCAGGACGTGGACGAGGCGATGGAGTTCCTGGTGAACGAGTCGGGCTTCACCGAGGACGAGCTCGACGCCATCGCCTCGAAAAACATCAAGCCCCTCTTCCCGCGACTCACCGCCGACATGGCGGCCGCAGGCTAGCCCCTACCGCGCCTCCACCCCGGCCGGTATTGCGACCACGTCGCCGACGCCGAGCCCCTGTCGCTGGAACCAGCCGCCGTTGACCTCCAGCGTGTAGCGGTACGGCTGCGTGGGAGTGAGGATGTCGAGGCTCAGGGGCATGCCGTGGACGATTTCCAGCACGGTGCCGTCCGCCCCCAGGTAGGCGATGTCGAGCGGGATGAGCGTGTTCCGCATCCAGAAGCCGCCGGAGCGGTCGTTCGGGAACACGAACAGCATCCCCGCCAGCTCGTCCATCGACTCGCGGAACATCAGCCCCCGCTGGCGCTGGTCCGACCGGTTCGCGATCTCGACCGTCAGTGTCACCGACGACTCGCCGTCCGCGCTGGTCACCGTGATCTGCGTGATCGGGAGCAGGCACGGATCGGGGATGTTTGCCGAGCACCGTTCCGGCCTCCAGTCGCCCGCAAGCCCGGGGACGACTGCCCGGTGGACCTCGGGCGTCGCCTCTGCTGTCGGGGTGGGCTCCACCTTGGCTGCCGGCTCAGGCGCGACGGTCGTGACTGACCTCGGGTCCGTTTCGCCTTCCCCGGACTGCACCGTCACGGCCAGCGTGACGGCCACGATCGCGAGGCCTGTCAGCAGGAGCGCCGCGTAGCGCATCTCGCTACCCCCCGGTGTGGCGGGCCACCCAGGACGTGATGAGCCGGTTGGCGATGCTGATCGGACCGGGGATGTTCGGCAACGCGTCGACCGGGAACCAGTCGGCGGCCGCGATCTCCGCGTCCTCGAGGACGATGTCGCCGCTCTCGTACTCGGCGAAGAAGCCCAGCATGAGCGAGTTGGGGAACGGCCACGGCTGGCTGCCCCGGTACTCCAGGTTCTTCACGCGCAGCCCGACCTCCTCCTCCACCTCTCGCAGGAGCGCCCCCTCCACCGTCTCGCCGGGCTCCACGAACCCCGCGAGGGCGCTGTACAGGCCCTCGGGGAAGCGGTGGCTGCGCGCCAGCAGCACCTCGTCGCCCCGGTGAATGAGCGTGATGATCGCCGGGGAGAGCTGCGGGAAGCGCAGCAGGCCGCACTGTGGGCAGCGCATCGAGCGCTCGCCTGAGACCGGTTCATTGGGAGCTCCGCAGCTTCCGCAGAAACGGTTGATCCGCTCCCACTCGACGATCTGCACGGCGCGGCCCGCCGCCATCCACATCTCCTCGTCCGTCATCCCGTAGACGGAGAAGAGGTCGCAGAAGTGCCAGCCCTTGCCCGCCTCCGCTTCATCCGCGACCCCCGCCGCCCAGACCTGCTGCCCTTCGAGCGTGCCGATGAAGTGGGCCGCCCCGGTCCGGGGCAGGCGGTCCGCTTCCCGCTGTTCGGCGAGGGCTGCGTCCGCCTCGCGGAACAGGACGCGGTCGCGCTGCACGAGCATCCACAGCCGCGGGCTGCCCGTGTCTTCCGGCGGAACCACTCCCGGTTCGAACATGACCGCGCCAGCCTACAGGCTCGGCCCGGCGCCGCGAACCACTGCTGCTAGCCGAGCAGCTCCGCGAAGGTGCGCATCTCGCGCTCGATGTCGGGCCCCATCGGCTGCCACATCAGCTCAGTCGCCCCGCCTGCTTCCAGCGCCTGCAAACGCTCGCGAATTTCTCCGACCGTGCCCGTCAGCTGCGCCGGAGCCTCGGACTCGGCCGTGAGCGCCTTGCGATCGTGCTCGTTCAGCTCGACCAGGTGCCCGCGGTGGATCTCGAGATGCCGCACGTCCTCGGGGACAGCGGCGATCGACGATGCCCAGTCCTCCCCGCCCGGAAACGCGTCGAGCGCCTGACCGCGAGCGGCCGTTCCGTGGTAGCGCACCGCCAGCGACGGCGCCGTCGCCTCGAACGCGCGCTGCGACCGTGGCGACTCGCCCGGGTCGAGCACGGTGCCGGTGCTGAGCACCGCGCACCAATCGAAACCGGGCACGGGCCGGAAGCTCACCGTCACGCCGCTCCCGATCTCATGCGCGAACGCCTGCCCGCGCGGCCCTTGCGCGTTGACGAGCACGGGGACGTCGATGGGCCGCTCCGGGGCGAACCCCTCCGAATGCAGCATCTGCGTCGCCGCCCCGTCGACCTCCACCACCTCGCCCTGAAGCAGCGCCACCACCTGCCGAACGCCGCGCTCGAACTCGCGCCTCGACAGCATCGGCTGGCCCATCGCCAGCCTGCCCGTGAATCCCGCGCCGAACGCGACCGCCAGCCGCCCCGGCGCCAGCTCGTCGAGCGTGGCGATGGCCGCTGCCTGCGTCATCGGGTGGCGCAGGTGCGGAACCAGCACGCCCGGCCCCAGCCCGATGCGCTCCGTGCGCTCGGCGATGCGCGCGAGCGTCACCCACACATCGTGGTAAAGCGCGGGCGAGTCGTAGATCCAGACTCGCTCGTAGCCGAGCTGCTCGGCCAGGACGGCCTGCTCGACCGCCGCGCTGTTCGCCGGAAACGCACACGAGATGTCCATCGTTCGACTCCTGGAAGAGGATGCTAGCAGCGCCCTAGACGCGGGGCTCCCACGAGGAGAACCGCAGCGTGACCAGCAGCCCCGCCACGCCCCACGCCGCGATGACCGCCAGGTGTACCGGCTCGAAACCGGCTCCCGTCTCGAACGGGTTGAAGCCCGTTTGTAGCGCCTCCGAGAGGTGCCGCACGGGGAACACCGAGCTCACGTGCTCGACCCAGGCGGGCGTACCCGCGTCGGGCGGGATGAACACGTCCGAGATGAACAGGAGCGGCAGGATCGACGCGTTCACCACGGCCGGCGCCGCGTCCGCGTTCGGGACCATCGCGGCGATCGCGAATCCCATCGCACAGAACGCGAACGCACCCACCGCCAGCGTCACCAGCACGGCCGGCATCGTCTGCCCCGGCACGTCCACGTCGTAGAACAGCCAGCCGAACAGCACCACCAGCACGAGCAAGGCCAGCATCAGGATCATCGCGTGCGCGATGCGCCCGAACAGGAACGCCCAGGGCGGCAACGGCGACCCCCGCACGCGCTTCAGCACGCCCCCGTCCCGGTCGAAGACCCAGCTCATCGCGATCGACGTGTAGCACGAGTTCACAATCGTGAGCGCTGCGATCGCGGGGATGTAGAAGGTCGCCCCGCTGATGACGCGGTCGCCGAGGTCAAGGTCGTTGCCCCCGAAGATGACGTTGAGGATGACGAGGAAGATCAGGGGGAACGCAATCGTGAAAAACGCCGCCGCCGGATTCCGCCGGAAGGCCCGCTCCTGGTACTTGATCTGGAGGAGCACCAGTCTCACCGCCTTCACGAGCCCACCTCGCCGTCGCCCTCGTCGGTCAGCCGCAGGAACACATCCTCGAGGGAGAGGCGGCTGACCGTCAGGTCCTCCAGCTCGATGCCTTCGGCCAGCGCCCAGCTCGTGAGGGCGTTGAGGTCGCGCGTCGGGTCGGCCGTCCGTGCCTCGATCAGCCCTTCGTCTGCCTCACGCAGCCCCAGTCCGTCCGGGAGCGCCGTCCCCCGCGGCGCACGGAAGCGGATGACCGCGTCCGGGTCGGCTGCGACCAACCCCGCGGGCGTGTCCTCCGCCACGATCTCGCCGCGCACCATGATCGCGACGCGGTCGGCGAGCGCCTGCGCCTCGTCGAGATAGTGCGTCGTCAGCAGCACGGTCTTCCCCAGCTCGCGCAGGCTCCGGATCATCGCCCAGGCGCCCCGCCGCGCCGTCGGGTCGAACCCCGTCGTTGGCTCGTCGAGGAACAGCAGTTCCGGGTCTCCCGCCAGCCCCACGGCCACGTCGAGCCGGCGCTGCTGCCCGCCCGAGAGGCGTCGCACGCGCTGGTCGCGCTGCTCCTCCAGCCCCACCACCTCCAGCACCTCGTCGAGCGGCAGGGGTCGCGGGTAGAACCCCCGGAACATGTCGACCGTCTCCGAGACGGTCAGGTACGGCTCGAGACCGGTGTGCTGCAGAACGATGCCCGTGCGTTCCTTGAGCGCGACCTCGTTCCGGCCCGGGTCGAACCCGAGCACGCTCACCTCGCCCGCGGTTCGCGAGCGGTGCCCCTCGAGGATCTCGACCGTCGTCGTCTTCCCCGCGCCGTTCGGGCCCAGCAGCGCGAACACCTCGCCGCGCTCGATGCGCAGGTCGATGCCGCGCACGGCCTCGAGCTCGCCGTACCGTTTCCGCAGCCCCCGCACCTTGATGACCGCCTCAGCCATGCCGCGATCCTAGGGGAGCGGCGGCCAAGGGGCCGCCTGGGGAGCAGGTGTTACGACAGCCGTCCGCGCCAGGACATCCGTAGACTGAGGCCCCGGTGTCTACTGCCTGGGTCATAGCGGTCTTCTCCGTCTATTTCTCACTCCTCATTGTGATCGCCGTCGTCGGCGCCCGGCGCATGAGGAACATGTCCGAGTACGTGCTCGGCGGCCGGCGGCTGAGCAGCTTCACCGCCGCTCTCAGCGCCGGCTCTTCCACGACGAGCGCCTGGACCATGCTCGCCCTGCCCGCGCTGGCCTACGTGAGCGGCCTCGTGGAGATGTGGATTCCCCTGGCGGCCGCGGTCGGCCTCTGGTTCAGCTGGACCTTCGTCGCGAGGCGGCTCCGCCGCTACACCATCGCCGCCAACGACGTCCTCACGATCCCCGAGTTCTTCGAGGTGCGCTTCGGCGACACCAGCGGAATCCTGCGGGGGATGACCGGCGCCATCACCATCCTCTTCGTCGTCTTCTACGTGAGCTCCGGGCTGGTGGGCGGCTCCAAGCTGCTCGACACGATGTTCGGCATCGAGACCAACACCGGCATCCTGCTGACCTTTGGGGCGGTGGCCTCCTACACCCTGATCGGCGGCTTCCTCGCCGTGTCGCGCACGGACGTCTTCCAGGCGCTCCTCATGATCATCAGTCTCACCATCATCGCCGCCGTGCTCATCAGCTCGACGGGCAGCCCGTTCGTGGACACGACCGGCGAGACACAGGGCTTCTTCAACCCGTTCACCAGTACCAGCGGTTCGACGATCGACGCGGTCTTCATCCTGTCCGCTCTCGGATGGGCGTTCGGAGCCTTTGGTGCGCAGCGCATTCTGCAGCGCTTCATGGCCGTCGACCGCGAGGACCACATCCCCCGGAGCCGCAACCTGTCCTTCGTGTGGCTGGTGCTCGTGTACTCCCTCGCGCTGGTCGTGGGGCTGGTCGCGCACAGCGCCCTGACGGAGCAAGCGATGCTGGGCGAGGTAACCGATCCCGAGCGCATCTACGTGGTGGTGTCCGAGGTCTTCTTCCATCCCGCGGTGACCGGCCTCCTCCTGACCGCCGTGATCGCGGCCGTGATGAGCACCGCCGACTCCCAGTTGCTCCTAGCCTCAGCCGTGGCCACCGACGACATGCCGGTTCTCAAGCGCATCGCCTACGCCATCTCGGAGAACCGCCGCGTCTGGCTGGGCCGCCTCCTCCTCGTCATCATCGGCGGCGTCGGCGTGCTGGTCTCCGTCTACTTCCCCGGTTCGATCAATGAGCTGGTCGCGTACGCCTGGGGCGGGATGGGGGCGGCCTTTGGGCCGGTCACGATCCTGGCCCTGTTCTGGAGGCGGTTCAATTTCCCGGGGGCGCTCGCCTCCATCGTCGTCGGGACGGTCGTTGCCTCCATCTGGGCTTTCAGCGACGGCGGACCGTCAGGCATGTGGGACATGCAGCCCGCCACCCCGGGCTTCATCCTTGCCTCGGTCGTGGCGGTTGTCGTCACGCTCGCCACGCCGCCCCCGCCCCGAGAGGTCGTCGACCTCTTCGACAGGGTCAACGCCCGCTAGCCGTATTCGCCGGCTGGTGGCGTGCTGGTGCCGTGCTGGTGCCGTTAGGCCATCTTGAGGTCAGGAAAGTAGGAAGCGAAGAAGCGGCGATCTCGCGTGAGTAACCTGTCGGCTGAAGCGATGGCGTGGGCTCCGATCAGGAAGTCGGGGAGGATGCGCTCCCTGGTCCCCCCGCTCCTTCGGTAGCGTGTCCAGCGAAGCCCCGCTTCGTACGCAATGTCCGTGTCGACGGGCGATACCACCGCATTGAGTTCCCGAAGGGCGCCATCCAGCGCAGCTCGGTCACCGAACCGCAGGACGAGTTCCGCGTACACGATGTCGCAGATGACGATTGCGCCTGCGTCGTAGGCTGCTACGAGCTTGTCCCGAGATTCTGCGTGGAACGGGGACTCGCCCAGGAAGAGATCGAGCAGGACGTTCGTGTCGACTGCTGTGATCACGCGCCGCGAATCTCCTCGATGTACTCATCTACATCGGAGGGAATCCCCGGCTGTTCCACTTCATCGAGGATGCCACTCACGCTATCGACGGGATGCTCGCTGGCCGCATGCTTGCGGATGAGAAGCCCCTCGGTGGTGGGCGTAATGTCGACTTCCACGTTGTGATTCATCCCGTAACGGTCCCTGAGACGCTTGGGAATGGTGATCTGACCACGCTCGGAGATTCGCATGTCCACTCCGGTATGAATTTCCGACTCTCTCTATCATACCTTTCTCGCGAACCCGTCCCTGAACGCATTGCCCACCGAGTCAGGCCTACAGCGCCAGCAGTCGCGCCGCGATCTCCCGCGCCTCGTCGAGATCCTCCGCGAAGCGATCCTCGGGAACCCGGTCGAGCACGTTCAGAGATTCCATCGCCCTGCGCGACGATCCCCTGAGCCCCATCACGATCACTTCCGTGTCCTGCACGATCGCCGTGTCTACCAGCTGTTCGACCACGAGGGCCGCGCTGTCGTCCACGTAGACCGTCTCGGAGAAGTCGAGGATGACCACCTCGTGGTCGCGGATGTCCATGCTGATCGTGGTGATCAGCTTGCTCGAGGATGCCACCGTGAAGCTCCCGCGCAGGGCGACGAGGCCCACTCGTGCGGAGAACGCGTCGATATCGCCCGGGCTCTCCTCGCCCGTGAAGAAGCTGCGGTCCAGCAGCGGCACCGATACCACGCTGTCGAGCTGCAGCCGCTCGAACTGCCGGGCGCTGGCCATGCCCGCCGCTATCAGGCCGATCGCTACCGCGGATACCAGGTCCAGGAACACGGTCATGCCCAGGGTGATCAGCATCACCAGCAGGTGCTCACGTTGCACGCGTAAGAGCCGCGTGAGGAAGCGCCAGTCGATGATGTCCCAGCCGACCTTCATCAGGATGCCCGCGAGCACGGCCTGGGGAATCTCCTCCGCGAGCGGTCCGAGGCCCAGCACCAGTGCTAACAGGATCGCCGCCCGTAGCACTCCCGAGACCGGCGTGCTGCCGCCGGCTCGCAGGTTCACCACCGTCCCGGGGGTAGCGCCGGCGCCCGCCAGCCCTCCGGAGAGCGCGGCCGCCACGTTGCCGATGCCCTGCCCCATCAGTTCCTTGTTCGGGTTGTGCTGGGTCCGCGTCATCGAGTCGGCGATGAGCGAGGTCAACAGGCTGTCGATCGCTCCCAGCAGCGCGAGGGTGATGGCTGGCTGCACCATGCTTGCCAGGAAGCCCGCGTCGAGCGCAGGCAGGCCGAAGTCGGGCAGCCCCCTGGGCACGGCGCCGATGTCGCCGATCACGGGCGTGTTCGAGAGCCAGAGCACGCCGATGACGGTTCCCACGACGAGCGCCGCCAGCGTCGGCGGCAGGAACTTCCGGAACTGGCGCGGCCAGAGGATGCCCACCAGCAGGGTCGCCGCGGCGATCGCGAACGCCTCGAAATTGACGTCCCCGAGCACCTCCGGCCAGGACCGCATCGCCTTGAGTGGCCCGCCCGTGGGCACGGCCCACCCCAGGAACGGCAGCGTCTGGATGATGATGATGATGATCCCGATGCCCGACATGAACCCGGACGTCACCGAGTAGGGCGTGTACGAGATGAACCGCCCGATGCGCAGGACGCCCAGGAGAATCTGGATCACCCCGGCCATCATCGCGATCGCGAGGGCCTTCGAGAGATCGCCGTCGGCGTGCACCGTGAAGATGACCGCCATGGCCACCGACGTCGGCGCCGTGGGACCCGAGATCTGCGACCTCGTGCCGCCGAACACCGCCGCAAAGAAGCCCACGGCGATCGCCCCGTACAGCCCTGCCGCCGCCCCCAGCCCCGAGGCCACGCCGAAGGCGAGCGCGATCGGCAGTCCGACAACCGCCGAGGTGATGCCGCCGAAAATGTCCCCGCGGAACGTATCGAGGCTATAGCTCACCCGTGGCATGGCTTGGGGAAGGCGATAGGTCATATGAAGGGACCGGAAGCATACGAGAATGCCGGACCCCTGTGGGGTAGCTGGTCAGCCGCCCGGCGGTCGCTGTTTAGGAGACCTCGTTCAGCTTCCCCGTCGCGCAGTCGTAAACGAATCCGCGAATGTCGTCCGTGTTCGGAATGAACGGGCTTGCCTTGATACGCGCAATCGACTGCCGGACGTCGCCGTCGAGATCGTCGAACGCCTCCATTGCGAACGACGGCCGGATGCCCGTGTCGGCCGCAATCGCGTCTTTCACGTCGTCGTCGCGGAAGGTCATCATGCCGCAGTCGGTGTGGTGGATGAGCATGATCGAGGTGGTGCCCAGCAGCCGCTGCGAGATCGTGAGCGAGCGGATGGCGTCATCCGTCACCACGCCCCCCGCGTTGCGGATGACGTGCGCGTCGCCCACGTTGATGCCCAGCAGGGCATGCGTGTCGAGCCGGGCGTCCATGCACGCCACCACGGCCAGCCCCAGACCCGGCGGCGCGTGCGCATCACCCTTGTCGAAACTCGCGGCGTAGCTCGCGTTGTTCTCCAGGAGATCGTCGATCGCGGCCATTGGAGCCTCCCTTCGGGTTGGGGGCGCTCGCTAGGAGTCCCCCTCGGGCGGGACGACGCGGACGGCGATGATATCCGTGTCGTGGTACTGCTGGTGCGTCACCGATTCGGCGTAGCTCCGGAGCAGCACCAGTGAAAGCTCCTCTTCGACGGCTGTCAGCGAGTCGTGCTCCTGGATCTGCCGGATCTGGTCCTCGAGGTTGGCGCCCGCGCCTCCCCCGATGAACTCAAGGTCTGCCGTCGTCCCCTCGCTCGATGCGAGCACGACGAGCTGGCGCTCGTCCTTCGGTTTCTCTTCGTCCTCGTCGTCGCCCCCCAGGCTCAGGTCGAGCGGCGCGAGGGTCAGGAGCGTCTCCTCGGCGACGGCGGTCAGCCGCTCCTGCATCGCCGAGCCCCAGTTCCGGCGTCTCGCGAATCTCGTGATGAACTCGTTCAGATCCGGCAGCGCATCGACGTTCAGTTGTGACTGGAACCTCATGCGCCGCGGGTTCGTCAGCTCCAGGTACAGGATCATGACGATCGCGGCGAGCCCGCCCGTCGTGATCCCGCTCTTCAGCAGCGCGTTTCCGACGGCTCCGATGTCCGGCAGGTGGAACAGCTCGAACTGGAACGACGCCGCGATCCAGAAGCACACGCCGGCGACCGCGATCTTCTCCTGGCTCTGCTCGTTCTGGATGACCGTTCGCGCGCCTTCGACGAAGAGTGCGCCCGTCACCATGATCAGGTACCCCGTCATGACCGGCCCCGGGATGCTGCTCAGCACCGCCGACACCTTTGGCAGGAACGCCACGATGATGAGGATGGCGCCAATGAAGTAGCCCACCCGCCGTGCCGCCACGCCCGTGATCTGCGTGAACGAGACCATCGCCGGGTTGACTGCGTTCGGAACCGTACCCGCCAGCCCCGCGAGCAGGTTGCTCGCGCCGGCCCCTGCCACCGCCCCCTGCACCTGCCGGAAGCTGACCGCCCGGTTATCGCGCCAGGCGACCCGCTGCATCGCGATGGCCGCGCCGTTCGCCTGGATCGCGATGATGACGCCGAGGAACAGGAACGCCGGCACCAGCGTCCAGAAGTCCACGCTGAAGTCCAGCCTGAGCCCCGGCGACTCGCTCGGGATGCCCACCCAGTTCGCCGCCGTGATGCGTCCCGTATCGAAGATGCCCAGCCCGCCGGCCACGATGCAGCCGACCACGATCCCGACGAGCGGCCCCCAGAAGCGCAGGAACGCCGAGCCCCGCAGCATCAGCGCCGCCGCCACGACCATTGTGGCGAGCGCCGTTAGCGATGCTTCTTCCGGATCGGCGCTGGTGGCCTCGTCCAGCAGGTCGAACACGACCGAAGCCAGCGTGATCGACAGGATCATCATCACCGTGCCGCCCACCGTCGGCGTTACGAAGCGACGCAGGATGAAGAGCCAGCGCGAGACGATGAGCTGGACGATCGCGGACACGATCACGAGCGTTGTGAGTGTGGCCGGCCCCCCGTCGACGAGCGCGGTGATGCAGAAGGGAATGGCGAAGGCCGCCGTGAACATCGGCAGCACGGCCCCCGCCCCGACGAACCCGAGCCTGCGGACCTGGATGATCGTCGAGAGCCCCACCACCACCAGCGATGCGAACACCATCCACGTCACGTACGAGCCACCCCGGTCCGCCGCGTTCGCGACGATTACCGGCGTCACCAGCAGCGTTGCCGAGGCGATCAGGCTGAACTGCAGGCCGTAGCCGAGCGAGCTCAGGAGGGGCGGCTTCTCGTCCGCCTCGTAGCGCGGGTGCTCGGGAGCTGCAGCGGCCATCGCGCGCCATTCTAGGCAAGCCGCTGATGACTCGTCGGCCCGCGCGCCTCAGCCCCGTCAGCTGCACGCCGCGCCGCGAACGCCTCCGACAGGCCCTGCTGAACCCCGTCATTACCGTTGCTCGAATCCTTACCCGGCACCCAGACGGGGCCTTCTAGTCTGTCTGTAGTGAGGCCTCCACCCGGCAGATCGAAGTTGGACCGTACGAAGCGCTCACGGGAGGTACTGCAATGCAGAGAACTGGGCTGCCGCCCCTGCCAAAGCTGACAACGATCGCGTTCGCGCTCATGACCGGCGCAATCGCCGGAGTGGTGATGGCGACCCTCCTCCTCGTCCTTTCTTCCTAGCCTCGAGCGCGCTCCCGCGCGCTCGCCACAGAAGCTGGCACAGGCCGCCGTCACGGCGGCCTGCCCGGTCGGTCATCTCGCTTACTGCGAAGCGGGCCACGCTTCTTTACCCTGAGGGCCAACAGGCTGGGGGTAGTCCACGATGATTGACTGGCTTGGCATCGAGCATCTCTTCGAACTGTCTACCGGGGAGAAGATCGCCGGGCTCTTCACTCCCCTGGCGATCTTCGTCGCGTTTGCCATTGCGACGGTCGTCCTGCCGGGAAGGTGGGTCCCCGGGTACGTCACCGACCAGGCGACCGGCGAGCCCCGCCGGTACCGCCTCAACGGCCTCCTCGTCTTTGTCGTTGCGGTGCTCGTGTGGGGCTTCGAGGTCATCCCCGGGCTCGACCGGGAGTTCTTCTACCGCACCTCGCTCTATGCCGTCGCCGGCGGCACCGGCTTCGCCGTGATCTTCACGGCGCTGGCCGTCTACACCCAGCCGAAGACGGGGAACACGAACCCGATCACCGACTTCTACCTCGGCCGCGTCCAGGAGATCCGGTTCTTCAACGACCGCCTCGACCTGAAGATGACCTTCTACGTCGTCGGCGGGACGATGCTGGGCATCAATGCCATGTCGGGCGCCGCCTGGCACTACGAGCAGTTCAGCCCGACCAACGAGGTCAACCTCGGCGTCTTCGTCTACGCCGCCATCTTCACCTTCTACGTGTTCGACTATCACGTCTTCGAGCGCGTCCAGCTCTACACCTTCGACCTCATCCACGAAAAGATGGGCTTCAAGATGTTCTGGGGCGACATCGTCGTCTACGGCTGGCTGTTCATCGTCCCCCTCTACGGCATGGCCGCGTACCCCGACCCCGGCTTCAGCACCGCCTGGACCTACGTCTGGATCATCGGCGCCTCCGCCCTGTTCCTCGTCGGGTGGAGCATCTCCCGCGGCGCCAACATGCAGAAGTACACCTTCAAGCGCTGGCCCGACCGCAAGTTCCTCGGGATCATCGAGCCCCGCTACATCCAGGCCGGCGAACGCAAGATCCTGACCAGCGGCTACTGGGGCGCCGCCCGCCACTTCAACTACATGGGCGAGGGCTTCTTTGCGCTGGCCGTGGGCCTCTCCTTCGGCCACTTCGACGTCGCCTGGTCATGGGCCTACGCGATCTTCGTCATCTCCATGTTCACCTGGCGCCAGGTCGAGGACGACCGCGCCTGCGCGGAGAAGTACGGTCCCGAGAAGTGGGCCGAGTACCAGGAGAAGGTCCCCTACCGCATCGTCCCCGGCATCTATTGAGGAATGGCGGCTCCCGGCACAGTCCCACGAGGCAATGCAGGGCCAACAGGTAGCCCGGCGGGAGTGTTGGCCGTCGAGCACGGCCAATTCCCCGCCCTTGCGCTCGTCGGCAACCACTCGAACATGGTGAATTGGGCTGGCCTACTCGTTGTCGGCACTCGTTGCGAGCGCCTCTTCGAGCAGGTCGAATACGTCGTGGAAACCCTCGAAGTCAGCGGCCGTGCCATTCTCGCAGAGCCAGCGGCAGAGGTTGCTCTTCTCGCTGGAGTTCACGGTCCAGGTCTCGGGGATGTCCTCCCACTGGCCTCGCTTCGAAGCCCTGCGTGCCTCGTCGATGTCAACAAATGCGGGATTTGCCTCGCGTGCCCTTTCCAAGACGGGCCTGCTAAACAGATTCTCGATTCCGTCGGGGATTGGATTGTCGCTTCTGCGACGGATGGTTCTTTGGACAATGCGCCCTTTGCGTAGCGGTTGTCTTTCCGCATCGCAATCGAACAAGAGAACCACATCCTGAGGCATGGCTCTGGCGACAGGCCCAGTATAGCTATCCCAAAGCTTGCGTAGGCTTCCCTTACCACCCCCCTCCCAGATTTCCAACTGTGCCAGCTGCTCAGCTCTATCTAAGTGAATTGCAGCAGCCTCAAGATATTGCTTATCAGTCGCGCCCTCCACGAAGAGTATGGGTCGTTGCGAATCCTTGATTTTTCGAGCCATATCTTCCGAATAGAGTCGAGTAGACGTGAAGGAGGCATAGGCGTGCCCAAATTCCGTAAACTGTTCAGGGCTTATCTGGTCTGACTCTGGCAAGCGGTATATTGAGAAACCCTCTTCTCCGAGAGCTTCCTTCATCCCCAAAACGAAGAGAGGGGAGTGAGTCGTGACAATAAATTGCACACTCGGGAACAAGGATAACAGGGAAGGCAAAACTTCGTACTGGTGGGACGAGTGCAGGTGCAAGTCGATTTCGTCTATCAAGACAAGGCCAGTAATGTCTGAAAGTGATTCGAACGGCCGTCTGGTGAGGTCATAATCACGAAGGATCGAAAGGCCTATGTTTAACAGAGATAGCTCTCCACTGGAGAGCTGAAAGATATTCGGTGTTAAGGGCTCATCGCCATCTAGCAGTGAGACGACCCGGTGCTGGCGACGCCCTATCCCAAACCTGGCGTTGCCCCGCCTGGTCAGAGTCCTGACTAGGGTCAATGCAGAGTCGTACACACGTGTGGCTTCTCCCCAGTAGCCGGTGAAGAGCGGGAGGACCTGCGGAGAAGAGTTCGGGGAGCCCGGCACGTTGACGCTGCGGGTTTGAATCTCAAATGCGGCTCGGTCGTAGACCACATCGTAGAGCCAGTCTCTGTTCGCCTGCAGGGGCGAGGTGGCGAAGACTCGCCGGCCTGTGTGACCACTCAAGAACGGTAGGTCCATGTGACGGGCCCCTTCCTCGAGGGCGTCCCGGTTCAACCATGCCGGAAGCTCGAAGCGGTCCGCAGGGAAGTAGAGGAAGCAGTTGTCTGCCAAGGCTCGATCAAGAGATGTGCGATCGTCACTGTTGGCGGAGATGTTGGTGTCGATCCTGTCGTTCTGCTCTGGCGAGAGGTTGTTCCACAGAGATTCTGCCGAGGAGCCGACTATTCCGCTTGGGGCTTCTGTGTAAGCTTCCTTCTCCCTGATTGTTCGCAATTCGCTCCAATAGAAATCTCCAGAAAAGTCAGTGCGAGAAAAAGAAAACTGGGAACCAGTACTCACGTAGGAATTGGACCGTAATTTGAGAGTCTTGCCAGCGTCCACTTCAGGAGTTCCAGGAAAGGCTACTTCTTTCGCCGCCATAATAGGGTTGACGATATGGGACAGCACGACGCTCTTACCAGACCCATTAGGACCGACTAGCACTATCGGTACAGGGGATTCTTCTCGGAAGGGAAACTCGATATCTAAGTCGGTAATCGGCCCATAGTTGGTTAGCTGAAGGCGTTTAGCGTACATGTGAGGTGTGGGCCGGCTAGCCGCGCTAGTTTTTGGGCGGGCGAACTCAGGAGCGTTCCTCTCGGGTAGCTTGTGTGGCTAACCTAGCAGGCATTGCTGAGAGGCGCGAACGCAGTGCAGGGGAACTCTGCTCATGGCTGAAGGGGACGGGGTTCTTGCCCAGCTCCTCCCCGGCCTAGTCGACTTCCGCGTAGGTGAGCAGCCACTCTCCGTCGAACTGCTCATAGATGAACTTCATCTTGACTGAACTGCCGCCGAACCGCGCCGTGTGCTTGACCTCCCACTTCCCCGGCTCGATCTCCCTGGGTGGGGATGTCTCCTCTGCAACGAAGACGGTGCCACGGTCCTTAAAGGGCGCCATGTTGCGCTCGAGGTCTTGCCTCTCGGTCGTCCAGTAGCTCGCCGCGTAGAACTGCCTGAGGTCGTCAAGCACGTAGGTGTTGTAGACCTCCCACAGCTCCATGGTCCTCTCGCTGAGGTAGGCGGCAAGCTCGGCGTCCTCTTCGCTCAGCGCCTCCTGTGGCGGGGGTGGTTCGTCCTCCCCGCCGCCGCACGCGACCGAGGCCGCCACGGCAAACGCCGCAAGGATCAACGCCAGCCCGACCGCTCCGCTCTTGCGGGTCGAACTGGTCCGGGTCACGTGAAGAATCCTGTCGCTGGGTGTCACCGGCACAAGGATACCGACCGATCGCCGGCACTGCACAGGTGTGTCACTGCCACTCAACGGTGTGGAGCGGGCGGTACACTGCCGACCATCCGGGTCTCGGGGGAGCGCAATGCCTGTCCGTCCCTTCGCCCCCCACGCGACCGTTGACCCGTACCCCGGCCACCGGCGCCTGCTGCGGCGGAGCTCGCCCTACCACGAGCCCGACCTCGGCGCGTGGGTCGTGACGCGGCACTCCGACATCGTCGACATCCTGCGCAACCCCCGCGTCTTCTCGTCCTCGGGCAAGACGGGCGTCGACGACCCCAGCCGCATCATCATCCTCGTCAACGACGATCCCCCGCGACACACCGAGCGGCGCGCCCTCGTGCAGCGGCCGATGACGCGCCGCCTCAACCACGACCTCGACGCCTGGATCGAGCGTTGCGTCGACGACCTGCTCGACGCGGTCGACCCGGGGAACGTCGAGGCGATGGGCGACTTCGCGGTGGGGCTCCCCGTGTCCGTGATCACGCACCTGCTCGGCATTCCGGATGAGGACAGCCACCGCTTCATGCGCATGCGCAGCCCCCAGCGTGGGCAGACCCAGCAGGAGCGCGAGGCCGAGTTCACCGCCATCGTCGGCTACCTTCGGCGGCTCGTCGCCGAGCGCCGGCGCGATCCCCGCGACGACCTCATCAGCGAGGTCCTCGCGCACGACCGCCACGGGCCGAGCCTGCAGGAGTGGGAGATCGTCGGGCTCTGCATCACCCTGCTCGTGGCCGGCAACGAGACCACCAGTAACCTCATCGCCAACAGCCTCAACGTGCTCGCCGCCGACCCGGACCTCTGGCGTCGCCTTCGCGACGAGAGGCAACTTGTTCCCGTCTTCATCGAGGAGATGGTGCGCTGGCAGTCCCCGACCCAGACCATCTTCCGGACGACGACCGAGGCCACCGAGATCGGCGGCACCCGCCTCCCCGCGGGCTCCGTGGTGGCCCTCGGAGTGGGAGCGGCGAACCGCGACCCTCGGGTGTTCGACCACGCCGACGTGATGGACCTCGACCGCGACGTGCGGGACCACCTCGGCTTCGGCAGCGGCGCGCACTACTGCATCGGCGCCCCGTTCTCGCGCCTCGAGACCGAGAAGCTGCTCGGCGCCATGCTCGACCGCTACGACCGCATCGAGCCCGGCGAGCGGAAAGCGCAGCGCCAGAATGCATCCCCCTTCCTCTACGGCTTCCGCCATTTGCCGCTCGTGTTCAGGCGCTAGCGCTTTCCCAGGCACACGAGAAAGCGGCCCGCCTACTGGCGGGCCGCTTCGTTGGGGCAACTGCTCGCAGTTGCGAGGTCGTTAGCCGATGCGCTCCTTCTCCGCCGGGTCGATCCAGAGCTGCTGGAACCACGAGGTCAGGCCCGCTACCAGCACAACGTCCTTCAGGTAGCTCCACCACGTCGGGTGGAACACGATCTGGGCGCTGAAGATGTGCGGCGCCTCGTCGAGCAGGAAGTCGTCCGCCTCGCGGATGACGGCCGCCCGCTCCTCGATGTCCACGAGCCCCCGCTGCTTCTCGACCAGCGCGTCGAAGTCCGAGTTGTTGTAGCTCGCGAAGTTGAACGAACCTCCCGAGTGGAAGCGCGTGTCGATGTAGTGGCCGGGGTCGATAGCGCCGTTGTTACTGGCGATGCACATGTCGAAGTTCTTCTGCTGCCGGGCCACGATCCACTCCGTCGTGGGAACCTCGTTCAGCTCGAGCTCCACCCCGATCTGCTTCAGGTTCTCCTTGAAGGCGATCCCGTGGTTGCCGATGTAGCCCTGCTTCAGCGTCGTCAAGTTCAGGCCGTCGCCGAAACCGGCCGCCTCCAGCAGCTTCTTCGCATCGGCGATGTCCTGGTCCTTGGGCTGGCGGTAGCCCGGGAGCTCCGCCATCTCCTCCTGCGTGCGCCCGTAGAGCGGGAAGTACCCTGCCTGCGGGACCGCCGTCATGGTCAGGCCCGCTTCCTTGCCCCAGGCGTTCTGGAACGAGTCGCGGTCCGCGGCCAAATGCAGCGCCTGCCGCACGCGCTTGTCGCCGTACGGCTCGCGCTTGAGGTTCAGGTCGATGTCGTACGTTGAGGAGAGCACCTTCGGCCGGCTCTGGATGGCATCGCCGAACTCAGCCTGCAACTCCTCCACCGCCTGCTTCACGTTGCCCGTGATGAACGAGCTTGCGTCGATCTGGCGGCTGCGGAAGGCGGCGCCGCGCGCCGACCGGTCCGCAATGGGGATGAAGTTCACCTGGTCGAGCCACGGCTGCCCGGGCTCGTAGAAGTTCGGGTTGCGGTCCAGATGGCTTCCGACCCCGACCTCCAACTCGCCACGGACGAAGGCGCCCGTGCCGACCATGTTCTCGTAGAGCTTGATGCCTTCGTCGCCGACGGCGTCGTTCTGCTCCTTGTTCACCATCAGGTAGGCGTCGTCCGCGATGACGGTGATCATCGGCGCGTGCGGCACGCTCGTCACGAGCTTGTAGGTCGATTCGTCGATCGCTTCGTGGCTCTGGGCCGTGTCGAGCTTCGAGCCGAAGACAAACTCCGGGTTGTCCTTCGCCATGCGCGTCACGCCGAAGACGGCGTCCTCGGCCGTGAACTTCCGCCCATTGGCCGGTGGCAGGTCGTGCCAGTGGACGTTGTCCCGGATGGTGAAGATGTAGGTCACCTCGTCCGGCTGCTCCGGAGGCATGGCGATGTCGGGCAGGATGTTGAACTTGTCGTCGTACTTGATGATCCGGGAGTACACGTATCCAAGCCCGAGCGAATACGTGCCGCCGAGGATCGTGATCGCCGGGTCGAACACGTCCGGCTCTCGTGAGGCTCCCTCGATGTTGAACACACCCCCCTGGACCTGGCCGCCGGCCGGCGCCGCCGCCTCGGTCGCCGCTGCTTCAGTGGCGGCGGCTTCCGTTGCTGCCGCTTCGGTCTCTGCCGGTGCGGGCTCTTCTACATCGTCATCATCGTCATCGTCGCCACAGCCCGCGATTGCGAGCGCGCCGAGACCGGCGGCCCCGGCGGCGGCTCCCCCGAGGACGGCACGCCTCGAAACTCGCCTCCGCCAGTAACGGTTCCAATAGCTCTCCATGCCGGGTCCTCCTTCGACCGCTGGGTTGGAATTGCACTATACGACAGGGTGCAATAGCTAGAGCGAGCGCAGGCGTGGGTCCCACACGTCCCGGATGGCGTCGCCGAACAGGTTCACGCCGAACACGGCGAGGCTGATGGCGATGCCGGGGAAGATGGCCAGGTGGGGCGCGTACAGGATCTCTCCGCGCGATTCGTTCAGCAGGTTGCCCCACTCGGGCGTTGGCGGCTGCACGCCCAGGCCGAGGAAGCTCAGGCCCGCGCTGATCAGCAGCAGGCTCCCGATCGAGGTCGTGATGAGCACGGCCACCGGCGGCAACAAATTGGGCAGCAGGTGGCGCCCGAGCACGCGCGGCGTGCGCGCGCCCATCGCGTAGGCGGCCTCGATGTAGGGCTCGTTCAGCAGGGAGAGGGCCACGCTCCGCGCCACCCGAATTGTGGGTGGGATCACGAGCAGGGTGAGGACGATGATCAGGTCTAACGTGTCCCGTCCCAGCACGGTCACGAGGAAGAGCGCCAGGATGATCCCGGGCAGCGCCAGGAACGAGTCCACGATGCGCTGGAAGAGCAGGTCCACCCAGCCCTTCGCCCAGGCCGAGACGACGCCGAAGAACGTGCCCCCGATGAAGCCGAAGATGACCCCGATGACGGCCAGCGCAATCGTCGGGCGCCCGCCGCTCATCATGCGCGAGTAGTAGTCCCGCCCGTTGTTGTCCGTGCCGAACCAGTGCTCGGTGCTCGGTCCCTCCTGGAAGGCCGGGGAGAGCGCGTTGGGGTCGGTCCGCACCATCCACTCGCCGAAGATCGCGATCACTAGGATGAGGATCACGAGCACCAGCCCCAGCGCTCCCACCGGCTGCGTTCGCACGAACCGTCCGAAGCGCCGCAGGAGGGCGATCGCGCGCTCCCGCAGGACGTTGGGGGCCTCGACGCCGGGTTCGGGAGCCGTCATCGCCGTCATGAGTAGCGGATCCTCGGATCGAACACGGTGTAGGTGAGGTCGATGATGAGATTCACGAGCGTGAACAGCACGCCCGCGAGCAGCACGAAGGCCTGCACGGCCGGGTAGTCGGACTGGTTCACGGAGTTGACGATGTACCGGCCCAGCCCGGGCAGCGAGAAGATCTGCTCAAGGAAGACCGAGCCCGAGATCATCCCGCCGAGCGAGAGGCCGATCACGGTGACGACCGGGATCATGGCGTTCTTGAGCACGTGCCGCCAGATCACCGTGAAGCCCAGCAACCCCTTCGCGCGCGCCGTGCGCACGTAGTCCTGCCGCATCGCTTCGAGCACCTGCACGCGCGTCAGCCGCAGCAGGATGGAGGAGAAAGCCAGCGCTCCCACGGCCGCGGGAATCGCCACCTGTCCCAGGTTGGCGAACGGGTCCTCAAGGAAGTCGACGTACCCGAATTTGACCGACCAGTCGGTGAACACCGGCGGCAGGCCCACCACCAGCGTGGCCGAGACGAACACCGGGATCGCCAGCCCAAAGGTGGTCACGAAACGCAGAACGTGGTCTTCGATCTTGTTCTGGCGCACCCCCGCGATGATGCCCGCCCCCACGCCGAACATAGTGGACATAAGCAAGGTCATCAGGCCCAGTTCGAGCGTGACCGGCAGCCGGTCCCACAGCTCGTTGCGGATGGGCCGGTCGTTCCACAGGGAGTTGCCGAAGTCGCCCTGGAAGATGCCGCCCAGCCAGTCGCCGTACTGGACAATGACCGGACGGTCCAGGCCCAGGTGCGCGCGCAGCGCCTCCGCCCGCGCGGGCGTGTACGAGTTCTCCAGCTTGGCCGCCACGATGTCGCCCGGGATCGCGTCGACCATGAAGAACACCGCGATCGACAGGATGAACAGCACAACCGGTACGGCGACCAGGCGGCGGACGATGTAGGCGGTCATCCCTCGGAACGATCCTCCTCTTGCTCAGGCGCTACCGTGACGCAACACCTTGCCCGGTGTTGCGCCCGTGCACTCGCCTTCCTCGAATGTCACCTCGCCGTTCACCAGCGTCCAGCGGTAGCCCGTCGCCTTCCGCACCCGACGCCACTCGTTGGCGGGGAAGTCGAATGCCTTCTCCTGCGGCTGCAGCGCCAGGTTCTCGTAGTCGTACACGACGATGTCGGCGGGAGCGCCCTCGCGGATCCAGCCGCGATCCAGGAATCCGGCCGCCAGCGCCGGGTAAGCCGAGAGCCGCCAGTGGGCCTGTTCGAGGTCCATCACCCCTTCGTCGCGCACCAGCTTCGTCAGGTACTCGGTCGTGTAGGCGCCCAGGGTGATGAACTTGGTGTGTGCGCCCCCATCGGAGACGCCCGGGAGCGCGAAGCTGGAGTTGCAGACTTCCTTGATCGCTTCCATCTCCCCCTCGGAGCGCTCCCGCGGCGGCGTCACGAACGTCGTTTGCAGGTCGTCCGCCACCGCGAGGTCGAGCATCGCGTCGATCGGGTGCTTTCCTGTCCGCTCCCCGACCTCCGCGATCGTGAGCCCCTCGCAGTCACGCAGATCGTCCTTCTCCACCGACTCCACGATCATGGAAGCCACGCCCCAGACGTTGACACCGCCGACGCGCTCCTCGGTGCCGCCGCCCGCGATCGGGCCCTTGCCCGCGTCGAACTCTTCGCGCAGGGCTGCCCGCCGCTCCGGGTCGCTCATCTTGGCGATGCGCGTGGGCACGTCGCCGAGAGTGATGTCGCGCCAGTGGGGGCTCGAGTCGAAGAGGTTCCAGTCCTCCAGCGTGAATTCGAAGCCGACCTCGGCCGTGATCAGCTGGGCGAAGACGCGGTTGCCGCGCTGGTTGGTGTCCTCCAGCCACTGCATCTGTTCCTTGTAGTTGTCCATCGGCTGGCCGTGCTGGTCCGTCGTCACGCCGAGGCTGCTCATCACGGGGCGGCCGCTGGCCTGACAGAGCGCTTCCGTCAGCTCGCGGCTGACGCCTGCCCCCTGGATGAATCCCCGGCCAACCTTCTTCAGCACCCGCGCGAGCTTGATGACGTCGTCGTGCGGCATGACGTCCGTGATCATCGGCGTGCCGTCATAGTCGCGCTGGACGCTGCCTTCGCCCGAGAGCTGCGTCGAGAAGCCGCAGCAGCCGATCTCCATCGCTTCCTCGAGGATCTGGCACATGCGGTCCATCTCCTCGTCGGTGGCCGCTCGCCCCTTCTCCTCGATGCCCATCACATAAACGAGCAGCGGGTTCAGCCCGAGGTAGCTGAGCAGGTTCACGCCCTTGGGGGTCCGCTCAAGGCTCTGGAGGAATTCCGGGTAGGTCTCCCAGTCCCACGGCATCCCCTCCTGCATCGTTGCGAGGGGGACGGCCTCGTTGCGCGCCATCGTCAGCATGGCGCGGTCCTGGTCCTTGGGCTTCACCGGCGCAAAGCCGAAGCCGCAGTTCCCGATCACGACCGAGGTGACGCCGTGCCAGCCGGATATCGAGCACCACGGATCCCAGAACACCTGCGAGTCGTAGTGGGTGTGCAGGTCGACGAAGCCGGGCGCGACGATCAGGCCGCCCGCGTCGAGCACCCTTGCTGCGTCCGACGTGTTGACCGCGCCTATCGACGCGATGCGCCCGTCCTTGATGCCGATATCGGCCTTGAAGCGGGGGGTGCGCAGCCCGTCGATGACGGTGCCACCCTTGATGACGGTATCGAATTCGGGCATGGTTGCGCCTCCGACCGTGTGGGTCGAATCCTACAACGTCTGGCAATAGCTCCGGCGCGAGGCCGTGATTGCCCCTTCCCGGGGAGGTTGCCGGCGCACGCAGCGGTGTGGAGCTGCAGCCGGACGAGACCTCCTACACTAGGCAGTGTCTGAGGAGGCCCATGGGTTTCTTCGTGATCGGCGTCGCCATCGTGGTGTTCGCAGGCCTGTACGCGGGCTACGGACTGCGACAGACGCCCGCGGTCCCACCCCCCTCGTGGATGTGGTGGCTGGTGGGCCTTGCCGTCCTGTGCTTCGGCGGCGCGTTGGCCACATGGGCCTGAGGAGTACACGCGCGCCGGGGCGGGTGCTCCTCAGCCATGCCGCTTGTGAGCGGGGAAGTGGCTGGTAGCGCGTGCGGGATTCGAACCCGCGATCTCCGCCTTGAAAGGGCGGTGTCCTAGGCCTCTAGACGAACGCGCCTACCGGACTAGCAGTATAGCGCCGGGTGCGCTTGCGTCGGTTTGACGGAGGCGCTCAGGCGAGGCGGTTGCCGCTGCGGTAGCGGTCCGGGTCGTCGCGGCGGTCCTCGCGCTCCCGCGCCCAGCGAGCGTTGCGTTGACGCATCACCTTCAACACCGTCTGGATGAGCGGTCCGCGCTCCTTCCAGACCTCGGCCGCCAGCGCTTTCGCGGCCTCGAGCTCCTCCGGGTCGTGAACGTAGACGTGGTCGGGTTCGATGACCTCTACCGGACAGGCGTCGACGCACAGGTTGCAGTCGATGCAGCCGGAGGGCTCGATCGTGTGCTGGAGGTCGGGCGTGTCGTAGTAGCGGATGGTGTCCGTTGGGCAGACGTGGCGGCAGTTCCCGCAGTTGATGCAGCCGTCAATGATCTTGAGGGCCATGGCCGCTAGTCCTTGCGCGAGCCGCGGCGCGCCTTCTCGGGCATCACCGAGGGGCGGAACTTGGCGCGAGGGGCGAGCTCTCTCAGCAGCTCATCCTGGTTTCGCTTGCGCGCCCACTCGCGGGCCTTGGAGAGAGCCTGCTCCAGAGCCTCGCCGGCGAGCACGTTGGTGTCGTCGTAACTGATGCAGTCAACGGGGCAGACGGGCACGCATGCGTTGCAGTCGATGCACTCCTCGGCATAGATGGTGTGCATGAAGTCGTCGGTATCGAAGTAGTGAATCGTCTCGGTGGGGCACACGCGGCGGCAGTAGCCACAGTTGATGCAGAGCGCCTTGTCGATGACGTAGGTCACTCGTCGTCGTCGCTCCCGCGGATACCGATGACGCCCCCGGCCTCGGTCAGCATCTCCTCGAGATGCATGCGCCACTCGTTTGCGCGGCGGCGCTTCTTCGGGGTGTCGGCGAGCTCCTCGATCTGGGCCCGGCCCCACTGGATGTGCTCCTCCTCGTCGATGAGGATGAACTTGAGGATGCGCACGGTGGGGGAATCGACGACCTGGTCGGTGGCGCGCATGTGATAGAGGTAGTGCGTCGCGAGGTGGGGCTTGAGGACGCCGAAGATCCCCATCACGCGCAGGACCGAGTCGTCCTGATCCTGGATTTCCTCCATGAAAGCGCGGAACTCCTCGTTGGGCGGGTCCATCTTCGGGGACGTCATGAGCGGATAGGGACCCTCGGCGCCTTCCGTCATGCGCAGCTCGGGGAGGCGCTTGCCGAGCATGTCGGCGTGCTGCGCGTCCTGGTAGGCAATGGGCCCGAACTCGACCTTGTGGTGAACCTGCGGCTGGGTGGCGATCCACTGCAGGAGGGCGCGCATCATCTCCACTTCCGCATAGCGGTAGTGCATCAGGCGGCGCGCGCATTCGTCCACGGAGAACGCCCCGCCCAGCTTTCGCTGGGGATACCACAGTTCGACCATCGATGACTCGCTTCCCGGCCCTGGGGCCTGGGGTTTCCTACTTCAGCTCTTCGCGGGGGGTGAAGTAGAGGGCGCCCGACTCGCAGAGCTGGCACTGGCTCCACTCGCCACCGGCGAAAACCTCGGCGACCTCTTCTTCGGAGTCCCACATCGTGATCTGCTCGTCTTCGAAGGTGGAGACGTGGCAGTCGGGCTTTTCGCAGACGAGGTCGTGGACGAGCATGGTGGCGGTGTCGCCGCAGTAGCGCTTGAAGTTGAAGGGCGGGCGCCAGCGTTTCGCCATCGTCTCTCCCCGGGCTCCGGCCCCTAGAGCGCGAAGTCCTCGGGCGGGAGCACCTCGTCGCCGGTGTTGAGGGCCATCACGAGCTCCTCGAAGGCCTGCTGCGCCTCCATCGCCTCGCGGCGCTTGGCGGCGTCGCCCTCCGTAAGCCGGGGCACCCAGTAGTTCCCGACCTCGACGTGCATCACCTCGTCGGCGTGGTTGAAGTCGAAGGCGGTTTCCCACTGCTTGTCACCGATGTTGCGGCCCATGTCGATGAGCGAGGTGAAGAGGTTCATGGCCATGCCCTCGCCGCCGCGATGGACGGCGGCCATGCTGTTTACCATGTTCTGCTCGCCGGTCTGGGAGACGCTGCCGTCGTCGGCGCGGTAGCCGTCGGCGAAGTCGCCGAGGGTGACGCCGTGCTCGGGCATCTTCGCCAGCACGATCTCGGCATGACGGCACTCGTCCCAGGTGAGCCGCGCGTTGACCAGCGCCAGCTCCCAGGGGAGATCCTCGCCATCGCCGTCCTTCGTGGCCATCACGTAGCGCCGCGAAAACGCCTCGGCGCCCCCGATCTCGCCGTTGTACATGGCGTGCAGCAGGACCCTCCGCGACATCTTCTCGGGATCGCGCAGGAGGATGGAGGCGAGGTCGATGCCGTTCTCGCGCCAGTTTTCCCGCTTGTCAACGGGAAGGTAGCGGTGCGGTGGGTCTCGCCGGTGGTCGCCGGCGTTCAGGGGGCGGTAGAAGGGTCGCTCGGTGGACTCGGTGGCGGACATGGACTCCTCCCCGTTGTGTGGGCTGCTCTGGCTGCGTGGCGCTCCGTCGCGCCGCGTGCGAGCGCTCCTAGAGCGCGAACTCCTTTGGCGCGGCGACCTCGTCGCCGGTGTTGAGGGCCATGATGAGCTCCTCGAACGCCTGCTGGGCCTGCATCGCCTCGCGACGCTTGGAATCGTTGCCCTCGGTGAGCCGCGGCACCCAGTAGTTCCCGACCTCGACGTGCATGACCTCATCCGCGTGGTTGAAGTCGAACGCCGTCTCCCAGTCGGGGTCGCCGATGTTGCGCCCCATGTCGATGAGGGCGGTGAAGAGATTCATGGCCAGGCCCTCGCCGCCGCGATGAACCGAGGCCATGCTGTTGATCATGTCGAGGGCGGCGCCGGGGTTGGAGTTGCCGCTGGAGCTGCTGAGGCCCTCGCCGGCCATGTAGCCGTCGACGAAGTCGCCTAGCGTGCAGCCGTTCTTGGCCATCTGCTCGAGGACGATCTCGGTGTGGCGGCACTCGTCCCAGGTGAGGCGCGCATTGACCAGGGCGAGCTCCCAGGGCAGCTGGTCAACGCCCTCCTTCGTGGCGAGCACATAGCGGCGGCCGAAGGCCTCGGAGCCGCCGATCTCGCCGCCGTACATGGAGTGCAGGAGCACCTTCACGGGAAGCTTCTCGGGGTCGCGCAGGAGGATGGAGGGCATATCGATGCCCTGCTCGCGCCAGTTCGAGCGCTCGCTCACGGGAAGGTAGCGGTGGGGCGGATCACGCCGGATCTGGTCGGGCGCGGGATCCTTGTAGAAGGGTCGCTCCGTCGTCGCCTCTGCGGTCATGGTCGCCTCCTGGATTCCGTCCGGCCCACACCGGGCCATTCTCGGGAATGATAGCGCCTCCCGGCCCCGCTGGTTAGCCCACGATCTCGCGCAGGCGGTAGATGAGGTCGCTGCGATCGCCGCGCCCCACCTGGGTGAAATTGGCCGACATCGTGGCGTTGTCGTCGAGCACGGGGTCGATGCGGCTCCAGGAGTGGACGACGGTCCGGTGCAGGATGAGCCAGGGGCCGCCGTCGCGGCGTTCGAATACATCGACATAACGCCCGCCCCAGGTGAAGTCCGTGGCGACGCCGTCATCCCCGGCGGGGATGCGGTGGTAGGCGACGTGGTAGGTCTCGGAGTAGGCGCGGTCGCCGTCGACCTCGATGTGGGAGTTGCCGAGGAAGTGCTCGGTGCACGTGAGGTTCGAGAGGCCGACCATCACGTGCTCGGCGAATTCGAAGGCGTTTCCCTTGAAGGTGCCGTGGTCGTCGTAGGCGTCCGGGTGGTAGGCGGACTTCACGAGGTCGGGATCGAGCAAGTCGATGCCGCGCGAGTAGCGCATCAGGGCATCGCGGATCTCCTGCTTCGCGAGCAGCTCGTCGATCGCGGCCTCGCGGTTGGTCTGGGTTCGGGGTTCGGTTGCCGTCATCGCTGGCCTCCGCGCGCAGCAGGCGCGACGGCATTCTAGCCCGTGCCCGGCCCCGCCATCGGCGGCAGCGCGGGAGGCGTATCCTTCCGGCCATGCCCGCGACGAAAGCCCCGGAGACCGCAGGACGCATGGCGGACGCCGCACGCGACTTTCTCGCGTCGCTCGATCCTGAGCAGCGGGAACGCGCCGTGCGACCGCTCCTGGACGATGAGGAGCGGCGCCACTGGAACTACGCGCCGATGAAGCGCGAGGGTCTGCCGCTGCTGGCGATGACGCCGGGACAGCAGCAGGCCGCGAACCGGCTGGCGGCGACAGGCCTGAGCCGGTCCGGGTACGTGACGGCGGCGGTGGTCATGGGGCTGGAGAACATCCTCGACGCGGTGGAGGCGTGGAGCGGGGGGCGCATAGGGGTGGATGTGGGGTCCGAGCGCTGGCGCGACCCACAGCTCTACTTCGTGACCATTTTCGGGGACCCCGACGAGGAGACGTGGGGCTGGCGCTTCGAGGGGCACCACGTCTCCATCCACTACACGATCGAGGAAGGCGCCATCATCGCCCCCAACCCGACCTTCCTCGGGGCGAACCCGGCGGAGGCGCCGTTCGGCGGCGCCGGCACGCTGCGGCCGCTCGCCGCCGAGGAGGACCTGGCCCGCGAGCTGCTGCACGCGCTCGACGGGGAGCAGCGGGAAGCCGCGCTCATCTCGACGGCGGCCCCGCCCGACATCGTGCAGTCGAACCGGCCGCGGGTGGAAGACGGGGCGCTGCCCGTCCCGACGCGCCGCCTGATGGGCCTTCCAGACGACCCGGCCTGGGACGAACGCTGGCGCGCCGAGCGCTCGGGGCTCGGGTTCGGGCCCGAGCAGGAGGAGGCCGTGCGCTACTCCGTGACGCCGAGCGGTCTGGTGGCGGGGGCCCTGCGGGGTCCGCAGCGCGAGATGCTGGAGGAGTTGGTGGCCCTCTACGTAGACCGGCTGCCCGACGAGCTGGCGGAGAGCCAGCGGGAGGCGCTGGAGGCGGGCGCGCTCGCCGGCATGCACTTCGCCTGGGCGGGCGGGGCGGAGAAGGGCGAGCCGCACTACTACCGGCTGCAGGGGCCGCGCTTCCTGGTCGAGTACGACTGCACGCAGAACGACGCCAACCACATCCACGCGGTCTGGCGCGACCCTGAGGGCGACTTCGGGGAAGATCTCCTCGCGCGGCACTACGGCGAGCACCACTGAGGGACGCCGCCGCCGGCGGGGAGGCCTGAGCTTGCGCTACGTCATCTACGGCGCCGGGGCGATCGGCGGGGTCATCGGGGCACGGCTGCACCTCACCGGCCACGATGTCGCCCTCATCGCGAGGGGCGCCCACTTGGAGGCGCTGCGCGAGAACGGGCTCACGTTCGTGAGCGCGGAGGGGACGGAAACGCTCCCGATCCCCGCGGCCGGGTCGCCCGCGGAGCTCGACCTGACCGACGAGGATGTCGTCATCCTCGCGATGAAGTCGCAGGACACGGTGGCGGCCCTGGACGCGCTCTTCGCGAGCGCGCCCCCATCGATCACGGTGGTGTCGGCGCAGAACGGGGTCGTCAACGAACGCATGGCGCTGCGGCGCTTCCCGAACGTGTACGGCCAGCTCGTCATCCTTCCGGGGACGCACCTTGAGCCGGGAACGGTCATCTCCAGCGCGAGCCCCGTCTACGGCGTGCTCGACCTCGGGCGCTACCCGAACGGCAGCGACGAGCGGGCGGCCGGGATCGCGAGCGACCTGACGGAGGCCGGTTTTAGCGCCGTCGCCTGCGACGGCATCATGCCGTGGAAGTACGCGAAGCTGCTGCGGAACCTGGCGAACTCGACGCAGGCGATCCTGGGTCTCGAGGAGCGGGCCGAAGGCTTGATGGCGCGGGCGCACGAGGAGGCGCTGGCGTGTTTCGAGGCGGCCGGCATCGAGCTCGTGGGCGATGACGAGTTCCGCGAACGCTTCGAGGTGCTCAACCGCATCTTCTCTGGGAGTCCGGCGGCGCGCGCCGGGAACTCCTCGTGGCAGAGCCTCACGCGCGGCTCCATGACGATCGAGGCCGCCTACCTGAATGGCGAGATCGCCCTTCTGGGACGGTTGCACGGCGTACCCACGCCGGTGAACGCGCTCCTGCAGGAAGTTGGAGCGGAGGTGGCGGCATCGGGAAGGGGCCCGGGCGCGTACACGCTCGCGGATCTCGAAGCGCGGCTGGACTAGCGGTCGCCCTCTACTTCACCGACGACAAAATCGCGCACGAGCGGGAAGACGGCCCGTCGCTTGGGCTCGAGGATGTCCTCTTCCCAGGTCTCAAGCAGGAAGGCGAACGTGAAGCCCATGCTCGAGCCGTCTTCCGGCATCACGTAGCCGGCCGAGACGAAAATGTCCGGTTCTTCATCTTCTTCGGGCGTCCAATAGCCGGCCTTCTGTCCGTACCGGTACCCCTCCACGCCGAAGTCGGCAGGGAACGCCTCTTTGCCTTCCGGCAGCACCACCTCGGAGGCGAGTTGCAGGAGGTGAGCGGTCCAGCGCTCGTCGAGCTGCTCGCCCCGCACGATCGAGGCCCAGAAGAGCGCGAGCTCGTGCGGGGTGAACCGCGCCCACCGCCACCGCCACTCCGGGTACCACCTTGCGGAGACGCCCGCCCGCGCCATCACCTCCCCCACCTGCTCCGGCGTAATCAGCTCCGCGATCTCGTCGGTCTGCTTGTCGAGGGAGTGGTGCAGGACGAGCTCGACCTGCTCCTCGATGAGCTCGAACTCGAGGAGGCCGTCCTGCACCGCCCGGAGTCCCGCGGTGAGGATGACGACCTTGCCGGCGGAGGCGGGGTACTGGACGTGCTGGGGGCGCACGACGATGGAGGAGCCGCAGTCGAGGTCGATGAGGGCCAGCCCCCAGATGCCCTCGTAGTCGGTCATGACCGCTTCGATCTCGTCGATGAGCATGGCGGCCCGTCCGGCCACTGTCGTGCAGCGGGAGGGGCGGCCGTTCGTCGTTTCGGTGGAGGTGGCTGCGCTCGCGGTGGCGGTGGAGACAACGGTGGCCGTCGGCGTGGCTGTTTGGGTAGCAGAAGCCGTGGGCGTCGTCGTCGGCGAGGGGCTCGGGGTCGGGGATGCGGTGGCGGTGGGGGGAGAGGTCGGCGTAGCGGCGGACGTGGGGTCAGGCGAGGGGGTGGGACAAGGGGATGGCGTGGCGGTGTCGGGGTCGGGGGGAGCCGGGGTCGAGGCGGGGGGCTCGGGAGGTTCGGCAGGCTCCGAGGCCGGCGTGGACGAGCCGTCCTCGACCACGAAAAACAGCACGACCGCAAGTCCCGCGACGAACGCCAGGATGACCGTGAAGACCCACCGGCTCGGGCGCATCCGTCCACTGTAGCCGCATCACCGGCAGGGCCAAGATCGCGCTGTCTTGTGGGAACCCTCCAGAGGCGGCATAGTCGCGCCGCCGGGCGGTTGGCCCGCAAGGGGAGAGCGATGGCTGGACTGAATCTCACGGGAATCGAGGGCAAGGTGGCGGTGGTCACGGGCGCGGGCCGCATGAAGAGCATCGGCCGCAGCATCGCTGTCGAGATGGCGAAGGCCGGGGCCGATGTGGTTATCACCGGCACGGGGCGTCCCCCGGAGCGCTATCCCGACGACGAGAAGGCCGCGGGTTGGCGCGATATCGCCTCCGTGGCGGAGGAGATCCAGGCGGAGGGCCGCCGCGCCCTGCCTCTCGTGAGCGACTCGGGGGACGAGAACTCCGTGCAAGAGCTCCTCGACGCCACGCTAGCGGAGTTCGGGCGCGTCGACTTCGTCGTGAACAACGCCGGGGCGGCGCGTGGCCTCGACCGTGTGCCGGTCGTCGACATGCCCATCGACGCCTGGGACACGGTCATCCGGGTCAACCTGCGTGGTCCGTTCCTGATGTCGAAGATCTTCGGCCAGCAGCTCATCGACGCGGGGAACGGTGGCGTGATCATCAACATCTCCTCGATCGCGGGGAAGGTGCTCGGTCCGAACATGGCCGCATACGTTGCCAGCAAGGCCGGCCTGCAGGGAATGACCGGCGGGATGGCGCGGGAGATTGGGAAGCACGGCGTGCGCGTCAACGCCATCTGCCCCGGCCTTGTCGACACCTCGCGCATGGCCGACGTTTTCGACGACCCCGACTTTGCCGCGCGCGCCTCGATGATCCCGATCGGGCGCGCGGGCCTCGGCGAGGACATCGGCTGGGCGACCGTCTACCTGTGCAGCGACCAGGGGTCGTGGATTACCGGCCAGTCGATCAACGTCTGCGGGGGCAACGCGGTCGCGCATTGACGGGCGAACGCAAACCGCTGCGGGCGATCGTCGACACCAACCTGCTGGTCGGGGCGCTGGCGCGGCCCGATGGGTCGGCGGCGCGCATCCTCGATCACTGGCGGGCGGGCGACTTCGAGCACGTCGCCTCGCAGGCGACGCTGCGGGAGGCTGAGCTGGTGGTGGGGGCACGTTGGGTGGCGCGCATCGCCGATAGCCGCGCGCGCGACGCGCTTCTCGCGGAGCTTCGCGAGCACTCGGTGCTTGTTGAAGCGCCGGTGCTCGATGAGCTCACGCTCAAGGACGCGGGCGACCGTCGCCTGGTAGAGGCGGCGCACGCTGGCGGCGCGTCCTACCTGGTGACCGCCGATCGCGAGGTGCTCCTGGCGCGCGGCTACGGCGCCGTCCAGTTCGTGACGGCCGGGGAGTTCCTGCGGGCACTTACTGCCCGCGCCGGTTGACGCGTCCCGCGGGCGCTCCTACGGTTCGCGGACCCGAGGAGGCGGACCGATGACACTGAACCCGCAGGCGAAATTCCTTCTTGATCAGATGGCGGCGATGGGCATGCCACCGATCCACGAGCAGGAACCCGAGGCCGTGCGTGAGGCGAACCGCCTGCCACCGGCGGTCCCGGGCGCGACGATGGCCAACGTCGAGGACCGCAACATCCCCGGTCCCGCGGGCGACATCCCCGTGCGCATCTACCGCCCGACCGACGCCGGCGACCACTCCCTGCTGGTCTGGTACCACGGTGGCGGCTGGGTCATCGGCGACCTCGACGGCGCCGACGTGACCTGCCGTGAGCTGGCGGCGAAGAGCGGCTCGGTCGTCGTCTCGGTCGACTACCGCCTCGCCCCCGAGCATCGCTACCCGGCCGCGCACGAGGACTGCTACGCGGCGACGGTCTGGGCGGCGGAGAACGCTGCCGACCTTGGGGCCGACGCGAGCAAGCTCGCAGTCGGCGGCGACTCGGCGGGCGGCAACCTCGCGGCGGTGGTCTCGCTGAGGGCGCGCGACGAGGACGGCCCAGCGATCAGCTTCCAGCTGCTCGTCTACCCAGTGACCGACCACAGCTACGAGACCGCCTCCTACAGCGACAACGCGGACGGCTACCTGCTGACGCGCGATGGCATGGAGTGGTTCTGGAACCACTACCTCGGACCGGACGGCGACGGCTCGCACCCCCACGCCTCGCCGCTGCGCGCCGAGGACCTGTCAGGGCTTCCCCCGGCACACGTCATCACGGCCGAGTACGACCCGCTCCGGGACGAGGGCGAGGCGTACGCGAAGCGCCTGCAGGAAGCCGGCGTGGCCGTCACCCAGACGCGCTACGCCGGCCAGATCCACGCCTTCTACGGCATGCACGGCGTCCTCGACGACGCCACGAACGCGGCCGACGAGTCGGCCGAAAAGCTGAAGGCGGCGCTGGCCTAGGGGACAAGCGCCTTCGTCTCGCGCTCCTCCTCGATGCGCCCGAGGAAGTCGGCAATCGGAATCGCGCCGAGGTCCTCGCCCGTGCGCACCCGCACCGCGACCGTGCCCGCCTCGGCCTCGCGATCGCCGGCGACGAGCATGTAAGGGACCTTCTGCAACGTCGCGTGGCGGATCTTCGCGTTCATGCGCTCGCTGCGGGCGTCCACCTCGACGCGGAAGCCGGCCTCGCGGAGCGTGGCGGCGACCTCGTCGGCGTAGGGCTGGTGGCGGTCGGCGATGGGGATGACGGTTGCCTGCACAGGCGCGAGCCAGAGGGGGAAGGCGCCCCCGAAGTGCTCGATGAGCACGCCCAGGAAGCGCTCGGTCGCGCCCGTGACGGCCTGGTGGAGCATGACGGGGGTGTGTTCCTTCCCGTCCTCGCCCGTGTAGACGCAGCCCAGGCGACCCGGCTGGATGAAGTCGACCTGGATGGTCGAGAGCTGCCACTCCCGGCCAAGCACGTCCTTCGCGATGAAGTCCGCCTTGGGGCCGTAGAAGGCGGCCTCGCCCTCCTCCTCGGCGAACTCCAGCCCCGAGGCCTCCATCGCGTTTCGCAGGGCCGCGACGGCCTGCTCCCACTGCTCGGGCGCGTCCACGAACTTGCCGTCGCCGCCCGTGTCGGGCAGGGAGAGGGCGACGCGGTAGTCGGTCAGGCCGTACGTCTCGAACGCTTCCCGGATGAGCGAGAGGCCGAGGGCGAACTCCTCCTGGATCTGGTCGGGGGTGCAGAACACGTGGATGTCGTCCTGGGTGAGGGAGCGCACGCGCGTGAGGCCGTTGAGCTCGCCCGACTTCTCGTAGCGGTAGAGCGTGGCGAACTCGGCGTAGCGCAGCGGCAGGTCCCGGTAGCTGTGGGGTTCCGCGTTGAAGAGCATCATGTGCGACGGGCAGTTCATCGGCTTCAGCAGGAACTCCGTCTCACCATCGACCATCGGCGGGAACATCGCGTCGGCGTAGTGCTCGCGGTGCCCCGAGCGCTCGTAGAGCTGGCCCTTCACCACGTTGGCGGTCCAGACGTGCTTGTGGCCCGCGCGCTCCTGCAGCTCGCGCACATAGCTTTCCATCAGGTGCCGGACGGTTTCGCCCTTCGGCAGGAAGAGCGGGATGCCCTGCCCCACGACATCGGAGAAGGTGAACAGCCCCAGCTCGCGACCGACGCGGCGGTGGTCGCGCTTGCGGGCTTCCTCGAGCCGGCGCTCGTACTCGTCGAGCTCCTCCTGCGTCTCGAAGAGAGCGCCGTAGACGCGCTGGAGCTGGGGGTTGTTCTCGTCGCCGCGCCAGTAGGCGCCGGCGATGCTCATGAGCTTGAAGGCGGGGATCTCGCCCGTGTGGTTCACATGGCCGCCCCGGCAGAGGTCGGTGAACTGGCCGTGCGTGCACTGCGTGATGTCGTCGTCCTCGATGTCGGCGATCAGTTCGAGCTTGAAGGGCTGGTCGGCCCACTGCGCTTCAGCCTCTTCGCGGGTGAGGGATGACATCTGGAAGGGGAGCCGCCGTCCGATCGACTTGCGCATGCGGCGCCGCAGCCAGGTCAGGTCTTCCTGCGTAAGGGTGCGGGGCAGGAGGAAGTCGTAGTAGAAGCCCGTGTCGGTTGGCGGCCCGATGCCGACCTCGGCCTCGGGCATCAGCTCGACCATGGCCTCGGCTAGCACGTGCGCCGCCGAGTGGCGCATGCGCGAGAGCCGCTCTTCCTTCTCGAGGGCGGCGAGATCGACGTGGGTTTCGATGGGTTCTGGCATGGCTGGGACTCCCCGGACGTGCTGGCGCCTGCTCAGGGACGGCGCGCGGCCCGTGGTCCCACCCTGATTCCCCGCGCGGTTGCCAGTTGGCTGCGCGGGCTCGTTGCGGCCGGTAACGGGGCCATCCGTGCGCGCCTATCCACGGGGGCTTCGGGCGCAGGCTCGCGGGTGGTGTTCGCCGCCGGGCGCCGCGCTTTCAGCCAGTGGCGCGGCTCTCTGTGGGTGGCGGGTACTCGTCCCGGTCGTCGCCTCTCTCTGTGCGGTTGTACTTCGAGTATAGCGAGCGGGACGGACGGGTCGAGGGGTGGTCAGCAGCCCCCGTTACTCGCGTAGACGACCAGCAGCACGATGCCCACCGCGATCGCGCCCCACATCCGCCGCTTCCGCTGGCTGCGGAAGAGTCCCCGGATCTCGCGCCGGAGGAAGCGTGCGAACCAGTCGTCGTGAGGGTGGCCGTCACGACGGCGTCGGTAGGAACCTTGCCGGCTAGACGAACGTAGCGCGGACATGGAGGGGTTCGCATACGGCACTGGCCCCAGCCCTGTGTACTCGCGGAAGCGGGGCGACCGCTGGTCCCGAAGCGACTTCAGCGCAGCTTCGAAGCTCGCGGCGTCAGCACGCGTGTCCATGGGACCGGACCGCCACGCCAGCGTCGGATTCCCGCCAGCGGTGGACTCCGTTTCGCCATCCTGGTGTTCCCTCAGCCGCCTCCCGACGTGAGCCGTGTGGCCGACGTAGTGCCCGTAGTCGGTGTCGAGGACGTAGACAAAGAACCGCCGGTTGGGGTCGGCGGCGTCTCGGAGATCCTGCTCGTAGCCGAGGTCTTCCGGCTCGTAATACCTGCGTCGTCTACGCATACAGCGGCGCAGTATGCCAAGCCGGGATGGCTCGTGGCGCGGCGGAAGCGGCAGTGGGCGAAACGCGCTAGGCTGAGCAGTCCGTGGGCGGTTAGCTCAGATGGTTAGAGCGCTGCGTTGACATCGCAGAGGTCACTGGTTCGAATCCAGTATCGCCCACCAGGCCCCCGCCCCGGCGGTCACCTCTCGCGACGGTCTCAGAACAAGGAGCCGACGAAGAAGTTGGCTCAGCTTACCTGGCACGGGTGCGTCGTCGTTCCGACGATCCAGCGGTAGGGAGAACGCCTCACGACTTGGGGCTGGCACCGCCGGCTGGGGCGAAGTGCCTACTCGGCGGCGACACGGTGGGCAGCCTCGGTCTGTGCCGCGATCAGCGAGCGGTAGACGCGGTCGTGAGCCAGGAGATCGTCGTGGGTGCCCTGTTCCACGACTCGCCCCTCTTCGAGGACGACGATCCGGTCGGCGCTGCGAATCGTCGAGAGCCGGTGAGCGATGACGAGGGTCGCCCGCCCCTGACGGACAGCCTGGAGCGCCTGGTTGAGTTCCTGTTCGTTGCGGGTGTCGAGACTCGACACCGCCTCGTCGAGGACGAGTACCGGTGAGTCCTTCAGCAGGGCGCGGGCGATGGCGATGCGCTGGCGCTGGCCACCCGACATCTGGACGCCGCGCTCACCGGCAACCGTGTCGTAGCCGCGGGGCATTTCGGTGATGAACTCGTGCGCCAGGGCGGTCCGTGCCGCGCTCTCGACCTCGGCGTCGGTGGCGCCGGGGCGCGCCATGCGAATGTTCTCCCGCAGGCTGGTGTTGAAGAGGTAGATGTCCTGCGGGACCCACCCGATGAGCTCCCGGAGCGAGTGCTGGGGCAGCCGGCGCACGTCGTGTCCCCCGATCGCGACGGTCCCGGCGTCCACATCCCAGAAGCGCATGAGGAGGCTCGCGCAGGTGGTCTTCCCCGCGCCGGAGTGGCCCACGAGGGCCACGGTCTCTCCGGGCGCAATTTCGAGCGAGACATCCTGGAGCGCGGGAGCGCCGCCGCCGGGGTAGCCGAAGGTCACCCCCGTAAACGTGACTCGGGGCTCCATGTCGGAATCCGGCGGCGTGGCCCCTGGCGCGTCGGTAACGGGCGCCGGCTCACGCATCAGGCGGAAGGCGCGTTCGGCTGAGGCGAAGACAATCCCGAGATTCTGGACCAGCGAGGCGATGGTGAAAATCGGGATAAAGACAAAGATCGCGAGCGTAATCGCCACGGGGTAGTAGGCAGGATCGAGGTCTCCACGGAAGACGTGGATTGCCGCCACTGCAATGACGCTCAGCATGCCGCAGCTCATCAACGCCACGATGGCGCCCTGCTCGATCCCGGCGCGCATGCCATAGACCAGCTGCGAGCGGACGAGCCGGTTGCTGTGGGACTCGAGGTTGGCGAGGAACCTCCGCTGGAAGCCGAAGGCCACCAGTTCGCGCAAGCCCTGCACGCCGTCCACGACCTCAGCATTGAGATTGCCGAGGTCGGCCCTCATGGCGTCGCCCTGCCTGGCGGCGCGACGTCGCAGCACGAGTGGTGTTGTCGCGACCAGAAGCGCGAAGGGGAGTAGCGCGAGCGGCAGGCTCCAGTGCATTAATCCGAGGGTCGCCAACGCGAGGAGCGGCACCACGACGGCCACGACGAACGCTCCGACGGTGTGGGCATAGAACCACTCGACCGTTTCGATGTCGGCCATGGCGGCAGACGCCACGTCGCCGGACCGCCGCCGGATCAGGTACCCGGGGGCGAGCCGTTCGAGGGCGGAGTAGAGGTGCACGCGAAGGTCCGCGAGGATGCGGTAGGCCAGATCGTGTGCGACCCACATCTCGGCCCACGCCATCACGGCCCGCAGGATGACGGCGGCCCCCAGCGCGATCGCAGGCGTACGAAGGTCGGTCGCGGTCGCGCCGACGGCGACCTGGCCGACCATGTAGGCGCCGAGCGCGGTGGCGGCAATCGTAGCGCCGTGGTTCAACACGCCCGCCACGATCGCGAGGGCCATCAGGCCGAAGTACCCCCGGATCATCCAGAGGAGTTGCCAGAATCCCGACGAGAATCGGGACGCCTTCAGGCCACTCGGCGCCGGCGCTGCCATCGGGTTGGCCATCGTGGTCATGAGACGCCTTCCCGCTGTGCGGAAACGAGCTGCGCGTAGTGGCCATCGCGCGACACGAGATCCCCGTGCCGGCCCGACTCCGCGACCCGGCCGTTGTCGAGCACGACGATGCGGTCCGCGTGGACGACCGACGAGAGGCGATGGGCGATGACGATAGTCGTCCGCCCTCGCGTGAGGAGGCTGAGCGCCTGCCGGATCGCCGCCTCGTTGGCGCCGTCGAGGTTCGAGGTGGCCTCATCAAGGATGAGGACGGGCGCGTCTTTCAGGAGCGCGCGGGCGATGGCGATGCGTTGGCGTTCGCCGCCCGAGAGCTTCGCGCCGCGTTCGCCAACGACGGTGTCGTAGCCATCTGGAAGCGACTGGATGAAGGCGTGGATGTTCGCTTTCCCGGCGGCGTCCCGGATTGCCTCCGGGGAGGCGTCGGGCCGCCCGATTCGGAGGTTGTCCTCGATGGTCCCGTTGAAGAGGTACGTGTCCTGGGAGACGTAGCCGATGGACCGCCGCAGGTCGTCCAGGGGGATGTCGCGGAAGTCCGTCCCCCCGAACGTCAGGCGGCCCTCCTGCGGATCAAAGAACCGGAGCAGGAGCGATGCGACCGTGGTCTTGCCGGCGCCGGAGCCGCCGACGATCGCGACGGTCTCGTCCTCATGAATCTGCAGGGAGACGCCTTCGAGGGCCGCGCGCGCGTCACTCGAGTAGCGAAACGTCACGTCGTGGAGGGCGATCGTTCCGGTGGGTGACGTGGCGGCGCCCGTCCGTTCGCCGGCCGCGTTACGGATCCCCGGTTCGGTATCGAGCAGATCGAAGATGCCCGTCGAAGCCGAAATGCCCATGTAGCCGGTGTGCCAGTACATGTCCAGTTCGACGAGGGGCCGAAAGCACTCAGACGAGAGAAAAAGGATGATCAGGAGCGCGGCGATGCCCAGTTCGCCGGCCGCCACCTGGAAGCTGCCGATGCCGACGGCGAGCGCCACGCCGCCGCTCATCGCGAACCCGACCATGCCATTGCGGATCATCGAGATGGAGAGCTGGGCCATGGTGGCTCGGTAGAGCGCCTGGCTCGCGGCGCGGAGCTGTTCCCCTCGCCGCTCGCTCGCGTTGAGCGCCTTCAGCGTGACCATGCCCTGCATGGAGTCAACAAACTGGGCATCCAGCGACGAATAGGCGGCCCAGTGCCGCTGGCCGTACTCCCCCAGGAGGCGGTCCCAGCCTCGGGGGATGAGCGGCACGGCCAGCGCGAAGGCCAGGACGATGGCGCCGATGAGCGGATTGAGATACCCGATGAAGCCGACGATGCAGATGGGAACAACGATCGACACCACGGCGTGGGGCAGGTAGTAGCCAACGTAGGCTTCGAGTGCCTCGACCCCATCGACCAGGGTCGCCTGTACCTTGCCTGTTTCGGTGTGCTCCAGGTAGCCGGGGCCAAGCAGGAGCAACTGGGCGAACAGCCGGCGGCGCAGCCTGGTCTTGACCTGGGCCGCGACCTGCTTCGCCAGGACCTCGCGGGCGAAGATCAACGCTGCGCGCAGCAGGGTCAGGCCGGCGACGGCGGCCACGAGGCCGGCGATCGCGGTCCAGCCACCGCCATCGAAGATGCGCCGCACGATGAGCGCGATGAGCACGCCCTGCGCGACCCACGTCGCGGAGATGCCAAGGCCAAGCGCGATGGAGAGGGCCAGGAGCCGGCGCACGCCCTCGGTCAGCCCCACGATTCGCCGGTGGATCATCATGCGCGGTTGCCGCACCTTCGCTGCCGGCATCGGCCCAAGGCCGGGGCCCTGTTCGGAAGTGCGATGCGTGAAGTCGCACCATCGCCAAACACCCCGAGGTGGTCAGCGGCGGCGACGGACCTGACGGCTTGCGGGAAGCTCAGCACGGCTTAATGATATACAGTCTCACTGATACTAAGTCTCAACTGGAGCGAACATGAAGATCCTTCGACGCACGGCACTGACGCTCGTGGCGGCCCTGGCATTGCCGGTGGCCGTGGCTTGCGGCGGGGATAGCGACGACAGCCCCGCACCGGTTGCCACACCTGCCCCCGCGACTTCCACGGCCACCTCGCAGCCGGCGGCTGCCACTGCAACAGCCGCGGCTGCGACCCCCACCGCGACCGCCACTGAAGCTGCCACGGCTGCGCCGACGACGGCCGCAACCGCTTCGCCGGCTGCGACTGAGGCTGCGACGCCTGCAGCGACGCCTGACCAGTCCCGCACCATCGAAGACGCTTCAGGCGAGATGGTCACGCTGGAGGCGCCGGCGGTCCGTGTTGTCTGCCTCACGGGGCTCTGCGTCGACACCATGTTCGTGCTCGGGATCAAGCCGGTCGCTGCGTACGACCTGCTCCACCTTGACCCAGCCTACTGGGGACCGGAGGAGAACGAGATCGGCGCCATAAGCGGCTCGTTCTTCGAGCCAAGCCTGGAAGACATCGCCAGGGCGGAACCCGACCTTGTCATCGGCCTGGGCGGTGTTCATGAGGGCCTGCGCCCTGGCCTTGCCAGCATCGCACCGCTCTTCATCGTCGACCCTATCGGTGTCGAGGGCATGCTCGCGCACGTCATCGAGGTCGGAATCCTTCTCGGAGTGGAAGAGGAGGCAAGGGCGGCGGCGGCGGCATTCGAAGCGCGCCTTGAGCAGTACGTTTCGGGAGTCACCACGAAGCGGTCGGTCATGGTCGTGTACGGGTCCGACGTCAATATCGGGGCAGAGACGGTGTGCACGCCGGCCATCGATGCGCTGGCTCGCGCAGCGGACTACTACGAGGAATTCACCGACTGCGGTGTTCACGGGGCGTTCCCCAGCTTCTCCGTGGAGCAGCTGCTGAGCATCGATCCCGAGGTCATCTTCGTCCAGACGTTCGGATTCGGGCCCGAGCCCCCGCAGCCGGTGTCCGAGCAGCTCGTGGACAATGTGATCTGGAGCGAGCTCCGGGCGGTCCAGAACGGCGAGGTGTACGAGGTGGACTTCTTCATCTGGGGCACATCCCGAGGCATTCGCGGCACGAACTTCGTGCTCGATGAGGCGATGCCGAAGATTTACCCAGAGCTGTTCCCAACCCCTCTGCCTTGAGCGCAGCCCCGGGCGCGGGCGCGGTTCCGGGCTGGGCCCGTCTGATCGCCGCTGGAGTGATTCTGGTGGCGCTCGCTGCGCTCGCCGTGGCCCACCTGAGCGTCGGTGAGCCGATAGTCGCGCCCGCGGAACTTCCCGGAATCCTGATGGGCGATTCCGGGGACCGGATCGAACAGCTGGTGGTCCGCGAGTTGCGGGTACCGCGCCTGCTTCTCGCGTTGCTTGCGGGCGCGGGGTTCGGGCTCTCGGGGGCCATCCTCCAGGTCGTCCTGCGAAACCCGCTGGCCTCGCCCGAGCTGCTTGGCGTGTCGGCGGGAGCCTCGCTGGCGATGGCCGCCATCCTGCTGCTGAACGCGCCCGTCCTGTTCGCGCTTCATCCCCTGGTGGCGCTTGCCGGGGGCCTCGGCGGCGGCCTGATCGTCCTCGCGACGTCTCGGGGAGCGCGAACACCGCTGGAAGCCGCGCTGATTGGCGTGGCGGTTGCGGCGCTCCTCAACGGCGCCATCCTCGCCATCATCAGCCTCGCGGCTTCATCCGGCGCCGTGCGGATCTTCTTCCTCTTCACCGTCGGCAACCTCGCGAACAGGACCTGGGACCATGTCGAGCTGGTGTGGCCCTGGGTGATCGCGGGGATTCCCGCAGCCTTCCTGCTCGCCCGGGGTGCGAACGTGCTCCAGTTGCACGAGGATGTCGCCTCGTCGCTGGGGATGCCGGCAAGACGCATGCGGCTCGTGTTCGTCGCGCTGGCCGCGGTGCTCATCGGCAGCCTCGTGGCCGTGGCCGGCCCCATCGCCTGGGTTGGGCTGCTGACGCCCCACGTCGCTCGTCTGATCGTCCCCCGGCCGGATGCCAGGCTGCTCTTCCCTGTGGCCACGGTGGTCGGAGCGTTCCTGGTACTCGCCTCCGATGTGCTCTCCAAGGTCCTTCTCTATCCGCGCGAGATTCCCGTGGGGCTGTGCGCGACCCTCCTGGCCGCCCCGATGATCCTCTTGCTCCTCCGCCGCACAAATCTCGGACTGAACCGCCAAACGTGAGATCGGCGCGTGCCTTCGCGGCCCTCACGCTGCTCGCGGCCGTTGCCGCGGTCGTGCTCTTCGTCCTCCACCTGGGACTGGGCACCGTCTGGATACCGCCGGATCGCGTGGTCCTTGCGCTGTTGGACCGGCCGACGGACCCCACGGACCTGACGATCGTGAGGGAACTGCGGCTGCCGCGCGCGATTCTCGGGCTCCTGGTGGGCTCCATGCTGGGCCTCTCGGGGGCGTTGCTGCAGGTGGTCATGCGCAATCGCCTCGCCGAGCCGGGGCTCACCGGCGTCTCCACCGGGGGAATTTTCGCCGCGGTCCTCTTCCTCGCGGGCACGTGGGGACTGCCTTCGCCGGGCCAACTGCTTCCGTTCGTCGTGCTCGTGGGCGCCCTGGCTGGGGGAGCCCTGGTGCTCTTCGCCAGTTCGTTTCGCGGGCGCATCGATCCCCTGCGCCTCATCCTTACGGCCGTCATCGTCAACGCCGTGCTTGGATCGCTGACTTCGATTGTCATGCTGAACTCCCAGCAGGCGCTTGGCGGCATCCTCTCCTGGCTCATCGGGTCGCTCAACGGCCGCGTCTGGGACGACGTCTGGCTTGCGCTGCCGTGGGCCGCCGCCGGCGTCCCCGCCGCGTTGCTGGCCGCGCGCGCCGCGAACCTCCTTCAGCTTGACGACGAGTCTGGCCGCGCGCTCGGCCTCCCGCTGCAGCCTGCTCGAGTCGCGTTGTTCGGGCTCGCCGCCCTCCTGGCTGCGGGCGCTGTCAGTGTCTCCGGGGCCATCGCGTTCGTAGGCCTGATGGCCCCGAACGCCGCACGGGTGATCGCCGGCGCCGACGCCCGCCGGGTCTTCCCCCTGGCCGCGCTCATCGGCTGCGTGCTCCTGCTGGCGGCCGACCTCGTTGCCCAGTCGCTCTCCATCAAGCCCCCGATCCCCTCTTCATCGGCCCGTGTGGGCCTGCCCGTCGGGGCCGTGCTGGCCGTTTTCGGCGCACCCCTGCTCATCACCCTTATTCGGAGGAGCATTCGATGAACCATGTCGAACCCATAAGGCTGGCACAGGTCAGCGCCGGCTACGGGCAGCGGGTGGTGCTCGATGGCCTCGACCTGGGACTGCGACAGGGCACGATCACCGCCATCGTCGGGCCGAACGGGTCGGGGAAATCCACGGTGATTCGGGCGATGGCCCGGCTGCTCCCGACGCGAAGCGGCGTCGTACTCCTCGATGGGCAGGACATCCGGAGCTTCGGATCTCGCGGTATCGCCCGCCTCGTCTCCGTCCTTCCCCAATCCCCATCGAGCCCACCAGGGCTGACCGTTCGCGAGCTCGTCGAGTTGGGCCGTTTTCCCCACACCGGGCTGTTCGGACGGCTCGGCGCCGAGGGCGTACTCGCCGTGGAGTCCGCCCTCACGCTCACGGGCCTGACCGACTTCGCGGAGCGCCCCCTGGACGAACTCTCCGGGGGCGAGCGCCAGCGCGCATGGGTCGCGCTCGCTCTCGCGCAAGGCGCCAGCACGCTCCTGCTGGACGAGCCCACCACATTCCTCGACGTCCGGCATCAGTTCGAGGTTCTCGACCTGGTTGCGTCCCTCTGCACGAGCCGTGACATGACGGTCGTCATGGTGCTCCACGACCTCGTGCATGCGGCGAACTATGCGGACCGCGTCGTCGTGGTGGACGATGGCCGCATTGTGGCGGACGGTGCGCCTGCCGAAGTGCTCACCGTGGAGCTGATGCAGTCGGTCTTCGGCGTGGCGGCCAGGATCTTCACCGACGCCGAATCTGGTCGCATGTTCTGCCTGCCGATCGGCACCGGCGGGAGTTGATCGCCGCGGCTACAGGCTGAACAGCACCTCGAAGGTGGTACTGTCCCCCGTCAAGTCAGGCCCACCTGCCACCTCAGCCGAGGCGGCCGGTAAGCGGCAGCGACGGCGTCCCGGGACCAGCTTGTGGCCGCTTCGCATCGAGCGCTGGGGAGCTGCTCCGCTACTGGTCGACGCGGCAGCTGACAATGTCGATCCCGTAGTACTTCCGGTGGTGTACCGACGAGGCGTAGTGGCGCAGGATGCGGACGGACAACTCCTGTTCGTCCTCCAGCGCCTGATCCTGGCCCAGATACGCCATGCGGTTCTCGATGTTCCCCTGGATGGCGTCGTCCGAGGCGACAACGATCTCAAGCTCGGCCGAGCCACGGTCGGGACGGATTGTGGCCACCAGCCTGCGCTTCCGTTCGGCGGGGCCCTCTTGCTCTTCCTCGAGCAGGCTCAAGATGGCCTCTTCTCCTACCAGGCGCAGCCGGTTCCCCCCCTCCTCGGTCCAGGAGTGCGTCTCGGCGAACTGGGAGAGAAACTCGTCGACCGCAGCCAGGGAAGACTGGGACAGTTCGGTCTGCAATTTCCTGGCGCGAAAACCGGATAGTTCCGTAACGAGGGTCATGAGTATGGCGGCGATACCGCCGATCACAATCGTATTGCCGATGAGATGACTGGTTGTTCCTTCGAACAGGGCGCTGAGCGATCCTGCGGATAACCCGAGGACCATGGCAACGCCGGTGATGGTCGCCTTCTTCTGGTCGACCTGGCCCGTAAAGACGGTCTTCGCACCCTCGATGAAGAGCATGCTGAAAATGATGATGTAGGCCGCACTCACCACGGGGCTGGGAATGGCGACCAGTATCGCGAGGAACTTCGAAAAGAAGGCGACCACTATGGTCAAAATGCCCAGGTAGACCCCGACGCTCCGCGCGGCCACGCCCGTGAAGGCAATGTAGACCGCCGTGGCCGACCAGGGCGCGGCCACCGGCAGGGTTCCCAGCAGTCCCGAGAGGAGGGTGCCGGCTCCGTACACGTTCAAGCCTCCCTGCACCGTCCGGAAGTCGACGGCGGATTGAGCCCGGTAGGAAGCCCGGTAGATGACCGACAGATCCCCCACTGCTTTCATGAAGGCGGTGAGATTCACGAAAACGAAGACAGGGAGCAGTGCCCAGAAGTCCGCGTTGAAGACGAGATCCCGCCCCGGCCACTCGAACGGGGGCAGGCTCACCCACCGGGCGTCCGCGACAATGTCAGCGTCGTAGAAGCCCAGGGGCGCAGCCACGATGAGGCCGACGACCACGGTGACCGTCAGAATCCACATGCGCCAGACCGGCTTGTCCTGCAGGGATATCAGGACCCCGGCGGCCAGGGCGACCATTCCCGGAACCAGGAAGAGTACCGTCGACTCGCCTTCGGGCGGAGTGACTGCCCGGCTGATGATGAACGGCATGGCCGAAACGGCCACCAACATCACCACGATTCCGCTCACCGTCTGCGTGAAGATCCGGCGGAGGGAGGCGAGGCGCAGGGTCAGCACGGACTGAACCAGGGTGGAGACCACCACCAGGCTGGCCAGCAAGCCAGGTCCGCCGACGGAGAGCGCCAGGGCGCAAACCGCCAGGAACGGGACATTGAAGTTGGCGACAATGAGGCGGCCCGAACCCAACTGACGCAGTTTCAGGGTCTGCAGGATCATGCCGGCTCCGGTAACTGCCAGCACGGTAAATGTCACCCACGACAAATAGGCATCCGATTCGTCCGATGCCCGGACTACCAGCGATGCGAGCATGACGAGACTGATGGTGTTGGGTATGAATATTTGCAGTGCCGAAATTATGGCCCGGAATGGTGGGCACTTCTCATCCGGTTCGTAGTGAATTTCGGTTCGTCTTTGGGAGTTTTGAACCATCTAAGGTTGTACCTGGCTCCAAAGGCCCGCCCAAAAGTCGCCAATAGACACGGGTAGCACGGCCATGATACACATGTGCCAGCAGTACATTTGCTAAAGGACTACACGGTGCAAACTGAGCGCACGGGCCAACCGAAGGTAAGTGGGACAGGACTGAGATCACGGCGAGCGCCAGCGAGGATGACCCCGCTGTTCTTGCTGCTGCTGGTGGCTTCCATTGCAGCCCTTGCGGTTGCCTGTGGCGGCGATGATCCTGCCCCGGCGCCGGAGCCCACCGCCACCGAGGCCCCGGAGCCCACGGCTACTCCAACGCCGGAGCCGACACCTGTCGCCACCGAGGCCCCGGAGCCCACGGCTACCCCAACACCGGAGCCAACGCCCGCGGCCACCGAGGCCCCGGAGCCCACTCCCACCCCAGCGCCGGAGCCGACGCCGGAACCCGCTCCCCCGACCGATGACGACCTGACCCGAGCCTTTGTCGCAGGCGCCATTGCGTACTACCAGGAGAACGGCCGGGACGCGACCGTCGAGTTCTACCGGTCCGAGGCGGGACTCGTGGACGGGCGAGCGCTCACCATAGTGGACACAGCTGATCATATCTTGCTGGTCCACCACGCTCTCCCCGCGCTACAGGGCCAATACGTTGGCCCGGACTCAGCATTTCCCGGCTTCGCAGAGTTGATAGGAATTGCGACCGAGGAAGGTTTCTGGGCGACGGCTCGGGGCGTAAACCCGGACACCAAGCAGGAAGAGCCACGGCGAATTCTCGCCGTCCTTCACGACGGCCTCGTGTTCGCGGCCAGCCATTCGGCCCTGGTGCAAGACGTTGCCGAATCGGTCAAGGAGTACGTGAGCCGGGCGGTAGCGAAGTACGACGCGGACGGCCTCGACGCCACAATCACCCACTACAACAGCCGGGACAGCCTGGAGGGGCAGTTCTACCTGTTCCTCATCGGCGAGGACGACATCTACCTGGCTCATCCCATCTTCCCCCACCTCATCGGCACGGACATCAAGGACGTGGTTGGCTCCGACGGGCAGGAGCTGGGCAAGGAGATTGCCCAGGCCACCGGGGAGGGCGTGTGGGTGGAGTACCTGTGGCCCCATCCTGACTCCCGCAAGGAGCAGCAAAAGGTCACCTGGGCCATCCGCCACGATGGGCTGATCTTCGCCTCCGGCTACTACGCCGGCGAGCCCGAGACGGGACCCCCGGCATGGCGGGGCGCCGATCCAAGGGAATACACCATTCAGTACGTGCACGCGGCCATCGAGCGATACGAGCGTGACGGCCTGCAGTCCATGCTCAACTACTACAACAGCGTCGCCAGCTTCGAGGGCGAGTGGTATCTCTTCGCCACCGACGCGAACGATATCTATCACGTCCACCCGCTCATCCCGGCACTCATCGGGACGGACATCAAGGACGTGGTCGGTTCCGACGGCTACGAACTGGGCAAGGCGCTGGCCGAGGCCACCGAGGAGGGGGTCTGGGTGGAGTACCTGTGGCCCCACCCCGTCACGTTGAAGGAAGTCCCCAAGGTTGGGTACGCCGTGCGTCGCGATGGCATGCTGTTTGCCTCCGGCTACTACGTGCGGATCGAAGACCCTGTGGGCCATACCAGGGCCTATGTGCAGCAGGCTATCGACTACTACGAGAGCAATGGGTTGGACGCCACGATCGCTCTCTATAGCAGCGAGGAGAGTCTTGACGGTCAGTGGGGTCTCACCCTGGCGGACGAGAACGACATTCTGCTGGTCGCCCACATCGCCCCGCAGTTCATTGGTACGGACTTGAAGGCTCTCCCCACTTCGGGAGACCGGAATCTCGGCCAGGAGCTTGCGTCAGCCACCGAGGATGGGGTCTGGGTAAGCAACATCTTCCCCAACGTCAGGTCTTCGGAGACCCTGTACGCGCATACCTGGGCCATCCGCCACGACGGGCTGCTCTTCATGTCGCGCTACTACGACGACCAGCCTGATGTTGCGGAGGCGCCCTGATCGGACCCCGGGCACACCCTCGCGTTCCTGACCACTCGAAGGTGTGCGACAACGCCACCGCCGACTCGAAGGTGGCGCTGCCTGCCGTCCGGTCAGGGACACCGAGCGCTCGCGCCCCCGCTTAGGATGGCCATGCGATAGCCAGGGGGCGGCGAGAGGTGAGCCGCGCATATGAGTAGCGAGCGGGTGGTCATTATCGGTGGCGGGTTCGCCGGGCTCAGCGCCGCCTACACGTTGATGAAGCGGGGCGTCACGCCCCTCCTGCTCGAGGCCGGAGATCGTGCCGGCGGACGCGGCAAGGGCGAGACCGTGGACGGGTTCTCCCTGGACATGGGCGCGTTCGTCTTCACCTCCACCTACGACACTGCCTTCCGCCTCTGCGAAGAGCTGGGGCTGCCGCTCGTGCCGTCCCAGATGAAGTTCGGCCACTACCGCAACGGGCGGTGGGTCACCACCACGCCCGAGCAGTCGGCCTGGAATATGGTCCGGCACCTGCGGACGGCCATCACCATGGGCTTCCTCTCCCCCTCGGGCCTGCGGGCCGGTTCGCGGGTGATGCGGCAGATGTATCGCGAGGAGCCCTACATGAGCTTCGCCAGCGACAGTCCCCTCGCCGAGATCGACGACGATGAGAGCTTCGGCGACTACCTCAAGCGGCTCCGCGTACCCGAGAACCTGCAGGTCACGCTCAAGGGTCCCCTCGACATGATCCTGGGCGACCCGGAGCCCGCGGGTCAGGCGCTGATGCGAGCGTACATCGGCGAAACGATGCTGAACGACGGCAGGGTGTCCATGCCCGAGCGAGGCATCGGCTCCCTGAGCGCAGCGCTCGCCACCCACTGCGCTGATGCGATTCGCGTTTCGACCCCCGTCAGGAGAGTCGTCGTCGATGATGGAATGGCGACCGGCGTCGTCGTAGACGGCGAGACCATCGAGGCGGACGTGGTCATCTGCGCCGTCCCCGGCACGAAGGTCCCGGACCTCGTCCCCGAGCTGCCGGACGAGACCCGCCACGCGCTTGGCACCGTCAGCTACTCAACCGGTTGCCGGGTCGTGATCGGCCTCGACCACCCCCCGCTCCCTCCCGGCTGGCACGGCGCCCTCTTCCCGGAGCACGACGACACCCCCCTCCTGCTGGACCGCTCCGTGTTCCTGCCCGCCTGCGCCCCTCCCGGCAAGAGCTTGCTGGACCTGCTCATCGGCCGCGACCGCGCGAAAGAGCTCATCCCCCTCCCCGACGAGGAGATCAAGCGCGAGCTGCTGGGCGCCGCTCGCCGGAAGGCGCCTCCCGGCTCCGCCCTCCCCGAGGACGACGAGGGCCTGTTCTATCGCGTGTACCGCTGGGAAGACGCGCTCTGCATGGGGACGCCGGGGATGCTCGCCGCGCTGGCGAACGTCCCGGGGCAGCTTGCCGGGAGCATCGACAACCTGTTCCTGGCGGGCGACTACATGGGCATCCCGTCGGTCAACGGCGCCCTCTCCAGTGGCGAGAGGGCCGCAAGCCAGGCGGCAGACCTGCTGGCGTCCCGCGTCAACTAGACCCGAGCGGGCCTGATGAGCGGCTGGGGACCCATGCCCGCCTGGCCTGCGGCGTAGTCGTGCCCACCCACGAAGGTGGGTAGCAGATACCCCACTGAGAGGAAGAAGCCACTCTGGTGGGCCTACACGTACTGTTCTGCCAACTCTCCGCTGGGCGGTGACGCTGCACGCTGAGTCCTCCGGAGGTGATAACGTGCCGCCGGATGCGTGTGGCGACCCCGTGGCGGGCGCACAAGAAGGACTCGAGAATTGCTCACGATCGACTGTCAGGTTCACGCGTACGAACGCGACCGCCCCGAGCGACCCTGGGCCGGGACGCTCGTCGGCCCCTCCGAGGTGACCGGTGACGACATGGTCTCGGCGATGGATGCCCGTGGCGTCGACGGCGCGCTCCTGGTCTCCCCGCACAGCATGTACCGCTACGACGCGAGCTACGCGCTCGAAGTGCACGCCCGGCATCCCGGGCGCTTCGGCCTGATCAAGCCGATCGACCCGGAAGCCTCCGACATCGGCGACGAGGTTGCCCGCTGGGCGGCAACCCCTGGGGCCGTCGGGGCACGCATGATGTTGACCTATATGGATTCCGACGTGACGGCCGATCACCCCGGGCTCAATCAGATCCTGGCCGCGGGAGCGGCGAACGACATTCCGATCAACGTGTTGTGCTGGCGGAAGCTCGATCTGATCAGGGAGCTCGCCCGGCGCCATCCCAACACCCGGGTCGTGATCGACCACCTGGGCCTCCCCCAGCCCTTCGAGCCACCGCTATTCGACCAACCGTTCGCCGACCTGCCCGCCGTCCTCGAACTGGCGGAACTCGACAACGTCGCCATCAAGGTGTCGGGGGCGTGCACGCTGTCGCGGGAATCGTTTCCCTACGACGACATCTGGGAGCCTCTGGGTCAGGTCTTCCGGGCATTCGGGTTCGAGCGGTGCATGTGGGGCACCGACTGGACCCGCGCGGTCGAGTT
>JAPPAK010000006.1 GCA_026705605.1 Chloroflexota bacterium
AGACGGTCACGATCCCCAACGGGGACGGGACGTTCACCGAGCACAGCGTCACGGCCAGCTGCCACGTGCCCGCCTCGACCGTGAGCCGGGAGGTCGTCTTCAGCGTCGTCCATCCGGAGCGCGTCGAGGCCACGGTCGTGCAGCGTGCGCCGCTCGCGCGCACGCGGGCGGCGACGCTGACCCTCGCGTCGAGCGTCTGGGCCGACGGCTCCTACCGGGCGCTCGCCGTCCCCGAGCCCGAACCGGAGCCCACGCCCGTCACGCCGGTGCCCGCCGGGCAGGACGAGCTGGGCGAGTGGTTTCGGGAGCAGGGCTGGGAGTGGCCCTGGTGAAGCGGCTCGGAACCGTCCTGCTCCTCGCCGGGGTCGCGCTGGTCACGGCCGGCGCGGCCCCGGAGGAGGAGCGGGCCATGCTCGACGCCTTCGACGAGGCGCTCACGGCGATGGCCTACGCCGCCGCCGGGCTGACGGTCTTCTCGATCGCCTGGGCGGGCTTCCTGCTCATGGCCGACGGCGCGGAGGAGCGCGGCGGCGGGCGCGCCAGGAGCGCCGTCTTCCTCTCCGTGGCGGGCCTCGCGCTCGTGCTCTCCGCCAAGGGCGTCTCCGCCCTGCTGCGCGCGGGCGTCCTGCCCTTCTACACCCCCTGACCCACAAGGAGCGCATCACGATGAAGCAGCTGATCGAACTGACGAAGCGCGGAGCGGCGCTCCTGCCCGGCAGGGTCGCCGCGTCCGCACCACCGACCGAGGGCGGGGATCCCGCGCCACGGGCCGGGGCTCCGGAGCCGAAGCCGCCGCCGGGCCTGCCGCTGGCCTTCATGCTCTCCCACTTCGAGGACGACGGCCCCGTGCGCCTCGACGGCGTGAAGCTCGGCGTCTGCGAGGTGCTGGGGCTGGAGCTCGACGAGCCGAAGCTGGGGTCTTTCGCGGGCGCCCTCAACGCCTGCGACTTCCCGCTCCAGCTGCTCGTCCGCCAGCACCCGCCCGGCCTCGGCAAGCTCCGCGACGACCTCGAACGGGCGCAGCCGCCGGACCTCCCGCCCCGCACGAAGGCCGCGGCCGAGTCGCTGAGGCGGCTGCTGGGCGAACTGGAGGCGCGCGAGGGCATCCTCGACCGCCGCTTCTACGCGATCTGCGAGCACGAGCGCATGGACGAGCTGCGCTCGTTGCTCGTGCGCGCCGGCCTCTCCGCACACCTGCTGCGGGGCCGCCAGCTCAGGATGCTCGTGCTCGCCGCGGCCCTCGGTGGATCCCCGCGTGAGTTCGACGAGGAGACGGAGGTGGCGGTCGAGTTCAACCGCCGCGAGGTGCGCCTCGACGACCATCTGGCGCGCTCGCTGCATCTGGCGCAGTGGCCGCGCTCGCTCTCCCCCGGCTTCCTGCAGGGGCTCATGGCGGCCGGGGCGCCCATGGACCTCTCGCTGCACCTCGGACCGATCCCGGCCGCCGTGGCGGCGCGCACGCTGGAGTGGCAGAAGGTGCGCTTCGAGTCCGCCCGCAGCCTCTCCATGCGCAAGGGCAAGAGCCTCTCCTCGGAGGCGGAGATCGCGCTCGAGGACGTGATGCGCCTGCGCGACGAGGTGCAGCGCGGACGTGAGCGCCTCTTCCACGCCTCCCTCTCCCTCACCCTCCACGCCCCCGACGAGGAGACCCTCGCCGAGGTCACCCAGACCGCGAAGGCCCACTTCGCCTCGACGCTCGGCAAGCTCGACGCCCTCCCCTTCCGCCAGCGCGAGGGCCTGCTCTCCACGCTGCCCCTCGGCCTCAACGCGGTCGCCGTCTGGCGCACCCTCGACACCACCTCGCTGGCCTTCCTGTACCCCTTCTCGCCCCCGGACCTCGACACGCGCGGGGGCGACCTGCGCGGCATCGACCTGCGCGCATCCTCGCCCGTCGTCTACGACCCCTGGGACGGCACCCATCTCAACGCCAACACCGCCGTGCTCGCGCGCTCCGGTAGCGGGAAGTCGTTCGCGACCAAGCTCGGGGTGCTGCGCGGGCTCTGCCGGGGCGTCGTCGCCTACGTGATCGACCCCGAGGGCGAGTACGCCGACATGGCCCGTGCGGCCGGGGGCCGCGTGCTCTCCCCGGGCGTGGCCGGCCAGGGCATGAACCCCTTCGTCATCGACTCGGGCGATGCGGAAGAACTGCTGCAGCGCATCGGCAGCCTCAGGCGGCTGATCGAGGTGATGGTCGGCGAGCCGCTCGGCGCCGAGCGCCGGGCCGCGCTCGACCACGCCCTCGCCGCCTACTACGCGCAGCCACGCGAGCGCAGCGGCTTCGCCGACTTCTTCTCCTACCTCAAGGACGACGCCGAGGGCGACGCCTCTCTCGCGAGGCTGCTGCGGCCCTTCGCCACCGGCAGCCTCCGTCACCTGCTCACCGACGAGGGCGACGACCTGCTCACGAACGAGGCGCTCGTCACCGTCTTCGACCTGCACCTGCTGGAGCCGGAGCTGCGTCCCGCCGCCACGATGGTCTGCACGGAGACGGTCTGGGCCGCCGCCGCGCGCGACCCCCGGCCGCGCCTGCTGGTCGTCGACGAGGTCTGGTCGATCATGCAGCACCCCGAGGGCGCGGCCTTCATGGTCTCGATGGCGAAGCGCGCCCGGAAGCACCGCCTCGGGTTGCAGTTCATCACCCAGGATGTGCAGGACCTCCTCGCGGAGGACTCCTCGCGCGCCATCACCGGCCACAGCGGGCGCGCCCTGCTCCAGAACGCCGCCTTCAAGCTCCTGCTCCAGCAGGACGCCGCCGCCATCAGCACGGTGGGCGACGCCTTCGACCTCCCCGCGGACCTGCAGCGCTGGCTGCTCTCCTGCCCGCGCGGCGACGGGCTGCTGCTCGCGCGCGGCAACCGCTTCCCCATCCGCATCGAGGCCACGCCCGAGGAGACCGAGCTGGTCGAGTGGCGGCCGGGCTCGCAGCGGCGGCAGGAACAGCCGGGAGACGAAGACCGATGACCTCGACGCGTCGTGCGGGAAGACCAACCCGAACCCCACCGACGAAAGGAATCACGACATGCGACTCAATCCGTTCAACCGATCGAACTCCAACCATGAAGCCGAAAGGAACCACACCATGCGACTCAACCCACTGAAGCTCTTCCGCCGCCAGCGGCCCGAGCCCGTGCTGCTGGCGGTGACGCCGCCGCGCACGGGCGAGCGCACGCTGCTCGGCGTCGAGAACCTGCTCGCCTCGATCGCCGTGCCAGAGCCCTTCGCGCTCGAGCTGGCGGGCGACGAGGACGGCGTGACCGTGCTCGCGCGCTGCCTCGACGGCCAGGTCGTGCGCCAGCAGATCGCGACGCACTACCCCCAGGCCTCCGTCCACGACCTTGAGCCGCAGGACGACCCGCTGCGCCTCGACGAGGGCGAGCAGGCCTGGGCGATGACGCTGCGCGCGAGCGGCCCCGAGTACGTCTCGCTGCGCGTCTTCGCCGACGACGCCCTCCTGGAGCCGGGCTCCGACCCGTTGCTCGCCCTGCTCGGGGCGCTCGCCGGCCCCGCGGCGGGCGAGCGCGTCGTCGCCCGCCTGCGCCTGCGCTCGCTCGGCCCCGAGTGGTCGCAGGGCCACCAGGAGCGGGCGCACCGCCCCGCCGTGCAGGAGCCCTACCGCGACGCCACCACGGGCGAGGCGCGCCGCCACACCCAGGACGGCGTGGCGATGGCGCTGCTCGCCCTGGGCGGGCTCGGCGCCTTCCAGGGCTACCGCTGGTGGCAGGCGGGCGAGGAGTGGAAGACGGTCGCGCTCGGCGCGGGCGTCACCCTCGCGCTCGGACTCGCCGGCTGGGCGTGGGCGCGCTGGAAGCGCTCCCGCAACCGCGTCTTCGACCCGCTCCTGATCAAGGAGAAGGTCTCGCGCATCGCCTTCGAGGCCGACGTCGAGCTCGTCGCGATCGTGCCCGGGGACGACGCGAAGCGCGGCAGGCGGCGCGCCAGGGAGCTTCTGGAGCCGGTGGCGGCCGCCTACCGCCACTACGACCACCCCGCGGGCGCGCGCCTGCGCGCGAGCCGGCTGCGGCCGCTCCTCCCCGACCGCGCGGCCATGCACCCCGCGGGTCCCGGCCTGCTGCGGGGCCGCAGCGTGCTCGGCGTGCGCGAGGCGGCGGCGCTCTGGCACCCGCCGGGGGCGAAGGACGAGACGCCGCTCGTGGCCCGCTCGGGCGCGAAGGTGCTGCTGCCCTCGGCGCGCAGCACCGCGGGCGGGGCGCACGTCGGGGAGACGACGGCCGGCAAGCGCCGCCCGGTGCACTTCCCCGACGACCTGCTGCGCCGGCACCACCTCTACGTGGCGCGCACGCGCATGGGCAAGTCGACGCTCATGCAGCACCTCGTCGCCCACAAGCTCCGCGAGAAGGCGGCCGGCCGCGACCGCGACGCGATCGTCGTCGTCGACCCCCACGCCGACCTCGTGGCCGACATCCTCGAGCGCGTTCCCGAGTCGCTGGTGGGCCAGGTCCGCCTCGTCGACTGTTCGGGCCGGGGCGGCTACCCCGGCATCAACCTGCTCGACACGCGCGTCTTCAGCGACCGCGACCGCACGGCCGACTCCGTCGTGCGCGTCGCGCGCGGCCTCTGGGAGCAGTGGGGGCCGCGCATGCAGTCGATCCTCGAGCACCTCGTCAAGACCCTGCACGAGGCCAACGCCCACCCCGACACCACCGCCGAGGAACAGTTCACGATCCTCGACGGGCTCGCGCTGCTCTCTAACGACAACTTCCGGACGCTCGTGCTCAAGCGCGTGCGCGACGAGTTCCTGCTCGACTGGTGGCAGCGCGAGTTCCTCGGCTGGCGCCGCGAGTACCGCGCCGACGCGCTCGCGCCCGTGCAGACGCGCCTCTCCTACTACGCCTCCTCGCAGCGGGCGCGCGCCATCCTCGGCCAGCCCCGCTCCACCATCGACCTCCGCCGCACGATCCTCGACGGCGGCGTGCTGCTCGTCTCCACGGCGCAGGGGACGGTGGGCAGGGACGTGGCCGCCCTGGCGGGCGCCTCGATCCTCAACCTCGTCGACGCCGTCATCCGCGAGCAGGGCGAGCTGCCCCCGGAGCGGCGGCGGGGCGCGCTCGTGGTCGTGGACGAGATGCAGTCGATGCCCGGCGTCGACTACGAGTCGATGCTCTCGGAGCTGGGCAAGTTCGGGGCCTCGCTCGTGCTCGCCACGCAGAGCCTGGCCAAGCTCGACGACCTCTCGCCGACGATGCGCGACACGCTGCTCGCCAACATCGGCTGCCTCGCCGTCTTTCAGGTGGCGGGCTCCGACGCGCGCCAGCTCGTCTGGGAGCTGGACCGCGACCGCGTCTCCGAGGAGGACATCGTCTCGCTGCCGGTGCACCACGCCTACGTGCGCGCCACGGTCGGCACGGAGCGCACGCCGGCCTTCTCGATGGAGGTGCTCAAGCCCGAGGACGGGAACCCGGACACGGCGGCGCGGATCCGCGAGGAGGCATCCGCCTACCTGCTCACGGAGGAGGAGATCGCGGCGCAGCGCGCCGAGGGGCGCAGGCGCGTCGAGGCCTGGATCGAGCGCCTGGAGGCGGAGCGCAAGGCGCAGGCCGAGGCCGAGCGCAAGGCGCAGGAGGAGGCCGCCGCGTCCGGCGGCGACGGCGCGGGCGACGGCTCCACCGACGAGCCCCGCGCGAAGCGGCAGCGCAGCAGGCGCGAGCAGCCGCCCGGCGGCGGCTCCGGGGAGGACGCCGCGTGAACGCCGGGCGCGAGCTGCTGCGCCTGCTCGGGGCGATGCCCTTCCTCGACCGGCTGGAGGCGGCCGCCGTCTCCGGCTGGTCGCGGGGCGCGGTCTACGCGGCCGTCGCCGCGCTCGAGGAGCGGGGCCTCGCGGCCTCGCTCCCGCACGCCTCGGAGCTGACCGCTCCGACGCGCCGCTACGCCCTCACCGCCGCCGGACTGCGCCGGCTCGCCGCCGAGGAGGGCGTCGGCCTGGGCGAGTTGCTGCGCTCGCGCCCGCTCACGGCGCACTGGCGAAAGCTGCTGCTGGAGCGCCTCGACGGCGCGGCGGCCATCTACCGCCTGACCGCCGCGATCGCCGAACCCGCCTGGCCGCTGCGCTTCCGCTGGTACCGGGCGCTGCCGATGGATGCCGCCGTCGCGCTGCCGGACGGGCGCAGCCTCTTCGTCGTGCGGCAGGGCCGCACGGCCGAGCGCACGGCCTTCGCGAAGCGGCTCTGGCGGCTGCACGAGGGGGCGCGCCCGGGCGCCTACCTGTTGCTCGTTCCCGACGAGGTGCGCCTGCGGCACACCGCCGGGCTCATGGCGCGCGCGCCCGCTCCCGCCTTCCTCGCGCTCGAGCGCGCCGCCGCCGCCTCGGGTCCGGGGCCGCGGGTCTGGCGCTCGGCGGCGGGCTCGCCCCCGCTCTCGCTGCGGGAGGTGCTCTCGCATGTCGCGCAGGGCCACGCGTGGCCCGACGAGGAGCCGCTCGCGAGCGCGGCCTTCCCCCGCGACCTGCCCGCGGTGGACGCTCCGGACGCGCCCGACTGGATGCTCCCGTCGCTGCTCAAGCCGACGGAGAAGCGCGCGCTCGGCCTCATCGCGGACTGGCCCTGGCTCCCCCCCGACCGCCTCGCCGCGCTGCTGGGGCTCGGGCGATCGCGGCTCGCAGAGACGCTGCAGCGGCTCGACGGCCTCGGCCTGCTCGCCGGGGACGGGGCCGGCGGGCGCCGCCGCCTCGCCGCTGGCGACCGCGCGCTTGCCTTGCTGGCGCGCCGCGACCGCTCGGCCGCCAACCTCGCCCGCAGGCGCTGGAGCGCCGCCGCGCGCGACCCGCAGGCGCCGCTCACGTGGCGCAACGTCAGCGGCAGGCGCAGCCGCCAGTTGCTTCGCAACCTGGCCCACACCGACGCCGTCCACGACTTCGTGGCAGCGCTGGCGGAACAGGCGCGTTCATCCGGGATTGAGATCGTCCAGCTGGACCCGCCTCACCGCGCCTCGCGCTACTTCCCCCACAGCGAGCGGCTGCACTCCGTCCAGCCCGACGCCTTCGCGGTCCTCCGGCGCGAGGGGCGCACGCAGGCGTGCTTCCTCGAGTGGGAGCGGCGCGCCGTGCACCCGGCGACCATGGCCGCCCGGCTCGCCCCCTACCTGCGCTACTACTCCTCGCAGCGCCCCGCCGACGACCACGGCCTGCGGCCGACCCTCCTGGTGGTCATGGACGACGACCTCGCCGCGCACCACTTCCTAGGGGTCGCGCGGGCCGAGATCGCCCGCGCCCGCGTCGACCTGCCGCTGCTGGTCTCGTCGGCGCACGCGCTGCGCGAGGCCGGTCCGCTGGGACGCGTGTGGCGTCTCGCTGCCGGAACCGAGCTCAGGAGTCTGCTACCAACGACGCGCTGAGACCGAGGCACGCCATACGCACGCGGCAAGGGAGTGCTCCGCCGCGTCGGGCTGATACGGGAGTCCTTCGAGCCCGAGGCAGCCCTCAGCCCGACAGGTTGCCGAGAGACGGATCTCCGTCGTTAATGGCCTCAAGCCTGTCGGCCAACCTGTTCAGATCGCGGGTATGGAGACGCACCAGCTCGTCACTGATGACGCGACACTCAATCCCCGAGATGGTCTCCACGCCATCCCGACGCTGGCCATCAGTTGCATTGTAGAAGAGGAGTGTGCTTCCTCCATACCCCCAGTCTGCTTCAAAGTTCGTTGGATGTTGAGCCTTGAACGCCTCAAAGTTCGGATTGTCCATCCCGTCCTGCTGCGACACCATGAGCACGGCGAGCCCCAAAGACGATGGCCTCAGAAGCCACTCCCCGTGCCCGTGGCTTGCTGCCGTGTGGCTCTCATCCTTGCTGACCTCAGCGCCTGCTCTGCGAAGACGTTCCGCACCCGAGAAGGCGGGGTAGCACGCGACGATCGCCTCGACCAGATACGGCATGAAGATCGGGTACGTGCCTGCTTTGACCATGTTGGCGCCCTGCAGATCGTTCGGGAGCCTCGTCGTCGGCTCCGCCATGTACCTGGCTTCTTCGTACACGCCGTGGTTGCCGCCGTACATGTCGGCGTAGGTCCCCAGGATCGCCCGTAGCTGTGGCGGATCGACACCAATGGCCGACAACCCCGCGGCAGGCTCGCACCCGTGGAAGCGGGATTCGATGGCCGCCTGGTGTGGGGGGTCCAGGTCGTCAAAGAGCTTCACGAGATCGTGGTGGGTGTCCCTGCGCCGGTCTCCCTTCGAACGCAGCAGGAAGGCCTTCAGTCCCAGTTCGGCCGCGGTGACCAACAACAGCAGCGAAGGCATGACTTCGAGGAATGTCCGTGGCAGTTGCCCTCGGCTCGTGAGCATCCGGTGTTGCTTCAGATACTCCTTCGCAAACTCTGCCATCAGGTCAGGATCGCCGTACCGATCGATGCTCTGGGCCGCCTGGACTGTGCCCTCCCCGGTTGGCCGCACCACATCCTGCTCGGCGCTGTACACGAAGGGAAAGTCGACCATCGGTAGCAGCGCGTTCAGATCAGCGGCTCGCAGGCTCATGAAACCTCTTCGGAGACCATCGGCGCCGACGTTGTCGTGGATCATGTGAGAGAAGGCCGGACGACTCCGATCCCTTCCCGCGAGTTGGTGCCCGGACGTCGTACGGCACGGCTCGCAGTGCCATTGGATGACGGCCTGCTGAAGCGCCTGGAGATGGGGTACTCCAAGGCGAACCCCGACGATCGGGTGGAACTCGATCTCGTTCCCGCACTTCGGGCAAGGTGGATTCGGCATTGTCTTGATGACTCCTTCGAGATCGCCGGCAAGGCCGAAGGCACGCCCACGAGGGCGGGCGGGGGAACGCAAGGCCGACGCCTCCGCCGCCGCAAGAGACCCGACGGGCGGGGGGAGGGTTGCGCACGCGACCGATGGCACGACTGCCTGCAATCAGCCAGCTTACCTTCGACCGACTACCAGACGCTCTACAGCGGTCAGCGCGGCATAGCGGGCCAGCGAGCGCCTCTCCTCCCCCGTGAAGGGCGGGCGGGGCACCCTGGCGCCCTCCGGTAACACTGACTCGCTAGCTTGCTTGCAGGTGAAGGAGCAGTAGCCTCAAGACTGACTACGCGACGGCCACATGCCCGGGCATGCGCCGCGCGCACGCGGGACACAGAAGCTCGCTCAGCGCCTCGGCTGGCGGCAGCAGCAAGCAGTGCAGGAGGCCCCGCTTGAAGGCGAAGGCGTAGAGCGCTGCCAGGTGCCCGGGGTCGGGCTTCGTCCCACGCCGCCAGCGCCGCAGGGTACGCGCGTCCACGCGCAGCGCGCGCGCCAGCCCGCGCCCCGAGTAGCCGCCCTCCGCCCGCAGGCGCTCGAGGCGCTCGGGGAAGTCGGGCGGGAAGCTCGACGGCGCGGTGTGGTACACCCACTGCTGCTGGCGGCCCATCGTCACGCGCCTTCGTCGCCGTCGGGCCGGGCCGCCCGGGCATCGGCCGCGGCCACCGTCAGCCGCACCCACGAGCACATCCCGCCCGGTTCGCCCAGGCCGGGCCCGGGCGCCCACTCCTCCATGCGCTCCTCGAAGGCGCGCAGCTCAGCGGCGAACTCCTCGGGCGACTCGGACTCGAGCCCGTCCATACGCTCCATCCACGCCTCCAGCTGGTGTGGGTAGGGCGGCGCGTCGAAGTCCTCGATGCGCTCGTGCCGCTCCAGGGCCTCCGCCTCCTCCGTCCCGATCGCACCCAGTGGCACGATCTGGAGCTCCGACAGGAACCGGAAGGGCGCGGTCGCGCCGAGCTCCTCGTCGGGCGCGCCGCCCGGCAGGAGCAGCACCTGCTCTGCGAACACGTCCCAGCCGCCCGGCAGGGCGTCCGCCCAGCAGGCCAGCGCCCACATCTCCTCCCCGCTCGGCTCCGCGCCGGCGCGCCACGCCCGCGCGCGGCTCTCGGGCAGGCCAGCGCTCCGCGCGAACTCCTCCAACGAGAGCCCGGACAGGTCCTCCAGGCGGCCCAGCCGCGCCGCGAAGTCCTCCGGGAGCGCCGGCCCCGCCGGCTCCTCGATCCGCTCATGTCGTTCCATGTTGGTTACCTCCTCCGTCGCCAGACGACGGTCACGTCCTCGTTCGTTACGGCCGCGAGGCCCCCGGGCACCCGCATCGCCACGAGCACCAGCGAGAGCATCGCGCCGCCGTTGGGGGCGCCGCCCTGCCGCCAGCGCAGGAGCTGGCGGCTGTCCACGCCGAGGGCCACCGCCAGCCCCTCCCAGGAGAGGCCGGTCAGCGTCCGCAGGCGCTCCAGCCGCGCCACGAAGTCCTCGGGGACGAGCGCGACGCCGGGCGGGAAGCTCAGCGCGCTGCCGCTGCTAGCCATCGTCGTCGGGCTCCACGTAGAACAGCTCGTCGAAGTCGTCGATGCCGAGCTCCTCCTGCAGCCGCCTGCGCCTGCGCGCCGACGGCGAGCGCTTGCCGCTCAGCACCTGCGAGAGGTAGCCGGGGTTCATGTCCACCAGCTTGGCGAACTCGCGCTGCGCCAGGTGGCGGCGGTGGAGGTGGTTCCACACCACCTCCGGCCGCACCAGCACGCGCGATCCCGGCCGGCGCTTCATGCCGCGCCGTCCTTTCGCTCCGCCGGCGACTCCCCGCCGTCTGAGGAGCGATGCGGCGCTGCGGCGCTCCCGTTGCGGCCGGGCTGGACCAGCGTGCTGCGGGCGATGATGCGCGCCAGCCTGCGCAGGCCCTCGAGGCGCATCCGTTCCTGTTCGTCGGTCAGCGGCGTCGTCTTCACGGCGGTTGCTCACTTGCCCCATCCCGTCCGGCCGCCTGGGGAGTAGCGGTTGCACGCACCGGGGCGGTACACTCGGGTTTAGAACTCACGTTCTACGAGGAGCCTAGCCAATGAGACCGAGCCCCGCAACGGATTTCCGGCCCGTTTTGAGGCTTTGTGGGAAATCGTTTGCTCCGATGTAGCTGCGATGTAGCGCGAACGACGCAGGAGCGCGAGATCACGCTAAAGTGAGCACGCAGATGAGGAGAAACACACCATGACAGACCACCCCGAACCCACCACCGCCGCCCTCTACGCGCGCGTCTCCAGCGACCGCCAGGACGTCGACCTCTCCGTCGCTGCCCAGCTGCGGGCGCTGCGCGACTACGCGGAGAAGAACAACTACCTCGTCGTCCGCGAGTACGTCGACGAGGCCGAGAGCGGCCGCGTGGCAGACCGCCCCGAGTTCCGCAAGATGCTCGACGCCGCCACAGCTCCCGACGCGCCCTTCGAGCAGATCCTCGTCTGGAAGTTCAGCCGCTTCACCCGCAAGCGCGAGCACGCCGTCGCCTTCAAGTCGATGCTGCGCCGCCGCGGCGTCCGCGTCGTCTCCATCACCGAGCACGCCGACGACTCCCCCACCGGCAAGCTCATGGAGGCGATCATCGAGAGCGTCGACGAGTTCTACTCGGCGAACTTGGCCGAGGAGGTCACGCGCGGCATGCGCGAGGCCGCCTCGCGCGGCTTCTGGGTCTCCACCTACGCGCCCTACGGCTACAAGAAGGTGAAGGTCCAGGACGGGGCGAAGGAGCGCCCGAAGCTGGAGCTCGACCCGCCCGCCGACGCCGTGGTGCGCCGCATCTTCGACATGGTCCTCGCGGGCAAGAGCGTGCTCGACATCGTGCGCACCCTCAACGACGAGGGCATTCCCACGCGCAACGGCGGGCGCTGGGTGAAAAACACCGTGCACGGGATGCTCACCAACGAGTCCTACGCGGGCACGCTCGTCTGGGGGAAGCGGGCCACGAGCAAGGCGCCGCCGGTTCGCGTCGAGGGAGCGGTTCCGGCGATCGTGAGCCAGGAGCAGTTCGACCGGGTGCAGAGACTCCTCAAGTCGCGCGCTCCCAACGTCGTGCATCCCCGCCGCGCCTCGAGCCCCTATCTGCTGAGCGGCCTGGTCAAGTGCGAGAACTGCGGGCGCGCCCTCACGGGCGCCGAGGCGAAGAGCGGCCAGTACAGCTACTACATCTGCCAGTCGCTCATCAAGACCGGCAAGGAATCCTGCCCCACGCCGCGGCTCAACGCGAAGCGCTTCGAGGAGACGATCATCGGGCAACTCCGCGACCACGTCCTCACCGAGTCCAACATCCACGACCTCGTGCGCATGCTGGACGAGGAGATGGACGGCGTGGCGCGCGAGCAGCGTCAGCAACTGGAGACGATCGAGGCCGAGCTGGAGGACGTGCGCCGGCGCATGAGCCGCGTCTGGCAGGTGGTCGAGAACACGGACCTGGAGATGGCCGACGCCTCGGAGCGCATCAAGGAGCACCGCGAGCGCCAGCAGCTCCTGGAGGTCGCCGCCGACGAGGCCCGGGCGATGCTCGCCGAGCGCCGCGTGCTGCTGGACAGCGCCGATACCATCGCCGCCTTCGCCGAGGAGATGAGCGAATTCCTGCGCACAAGCGAGATCACCGAGACGCGGGCGTTCGTGCGCTCCTTCGTGAAGGCGATCCTCGTCGGCCCCGGACGGGCCACGATCCATTACACGATCCCGACCCCGCCGGACAGCCCCATCGACGGCGGAGACGCCGCAGACGTGGCTCTCTCAGGCCCAGTTCTGGGTACGGTCAGTGTTGGTGGAGGGGGCAGGATTCGAACCTGCGTACCGCTCTGCGGGGCAGATTTACAGTCTGCTGCCTTTAACCACTCGGCCACCCCTCCACCTGGTAAGCCCAGGAGGGGACTCGAACCCCTAACCTGCTGATTACAAATCAGCCGCGCTGCCAGTTGCGCCACCTGGGCAGGGGGTCGACCCCACCTGCCGGGGGCCGTGTGTCACCGCTTTTGACGGCGGCGGCCCTGCGAGTATCGCCCCGCGTTCCCTCACCCGCAAACAGCACGGCCTCGCGGGCGACACCCGGGTCTTGGCGTTCCCGCGTCCGGCCGCCAGCCTGCCGCGAAACGTATTCGTGGAGGAACGCGATGAGCGAGGAGCCGGTAGCCGGCGACGAGAGCGCACAGGACAGCGACACGGAGGAGCGGCCCGAGCCCGTGATCGGCGCGGACGAGGAAGCCCCCGCCGGCGACGCAAGCGAAGCGGAGCTGGCAGAAGTCTTGCGCGAGACCCTGCTCGCCGCCCACGACGACCTGACGGCGGACGACCTGCCGGGCGAAAGCGTCGCCGAGGTGCGGGAGCGCTACGTGGCCGCTCGCGAGCGGCTGGAGCGAGAGGCGCGGGTGCCAGCGGGCGCGCCGGGGCGATTCGCCCCCGCGCCGACCAGCGCCTTCGAGAAGATCCGCGAGGGGCTGACGCGCCTGAACGCCTGACCCTGCCGGTCGACGGCGGGGAAGCGCGGAGCTAGCCTGACCCGCGGCCGTGACCCGCACCATCGAGATTGTCGACTACGACCCCGCCTGGCCCGATGCCTTCGCCGGCATCAGCCAGGCGGTGGCGGCGGTGCTGGGTCCGCTGGCGCTTCGCATCGAGCACGTCGGCAGCACCGCGGTCCCCGGGCTCGGCGCCAAGCCGATCATCGACCTTGATGTCGTCATCGAGTCGCCTCGCGATCTGCCGCGCGTCGTGGAGGCGTTGAGCACGCTTGGATACACGCACGAGGGGGACCGGGGCATCCCCGGCCGGGAGGCCTTTGGCCGCGAGGGAGCCGCTGTCCCGGCAGACGGGTCGGGGCGGGAGTGGCCCGCCCACCACCTGTACGTCTGCCCCAGCGACAGCGAGGAGCTGCGGCGACACCTGCGCTTCCGCGACCACCTCCGCAGCCACCCCGACTCCGCCGCCCGCTACGACGCGCTCAAGCGCGACCTCGCGCGCCGCTACGCGAACGACATCGACGCCTACGTCGAAGGCAAGTCGGCGTTCGTCGAGCGCATCCTTGCGGTCGACGGCTGGGAGGCGCGGAGCTAGCATCGGCGGCAGGGGGAGACGATGAACGTTGCCATCCTCGGCCTTGGACGCTTCGGCACGCAGCTCGCGCGCGAGCTCGCCGCCCTGGGTGTCGACGTGCTCGGCGTCGACCGTGACGGCGGGCGCGTGAACGAGGTGGTCGAGACGATCCTGCTGGCCGCCGAAGGGAACGTGGAGGAGGTCGAGTTCCTCGAGTCGCTCTCGCTGCACAACTACGACTCGGTGGTCGTGGCAATCGGCAGCGACGTGGCCACGAGCGTGCTCGTGACGCTCACGCTGAAGCAGCGCCTGCGCCTGACGCACGTGGTCGCCAAGGCGAGCACGGGCGAGCACACGCGCGCCCTCGAGCTGGCCGGCGCCGACGTACTCGTGAACCCGGAGCGCGAATCGGCCGAGCGCCTCGCGCACACGCTCGGCAGCAGCGACATCACCGACTACATGTCCCTCGGCGGGGCGCAGGGCATCGCGCGCGTGCGGGCGCCCTACTCGGCCACCGGCCACGCGATCGGCGAACTCGACATCGCGGGGCGCTACAACGTGTTCCTGCTGGCGCGACTGCGCGACACCTCGGTCACGTTCAACCCCGACGTGGAGGAGACGGTGCAGCAGGGCGACTTCTGGATCGTCGCCGGACGCGACGACCACCTGCGCGACCTGCAGCAGTAGCGCCGGGCCGCCGTCGGTGTAGAGGGCACGAAAAACCGCCCGCGTTGCTGCGGGCGGTTTTGCTATCCCGGCGGAAAGGAGGAAACGCCGGGAGTCTCGCTCCGGAGCGGCCTAGGCCGCCCGGGTCATGCGGTGCTCCTCGTTGGTGATGAAGTCACTCTCGGAGAGCCAGTTCTTGAACTCCTTTACGGCGCCACACTCGTAGCAGCGGCCAAGGCTGACAGGCCCCGACGGCTCATCGATGCGCCAGCGGTGGAAGTGCTGGGGCTTCGCTGCGGTGTGTTTGGTGCTGCGCTTGTTCATGACCGTACCTCCGTGGTTGACGTCGAAGGGCTCAAGCCCTACGCTCCTAAAGAAGAACCTCCGCTACTATGTTTTTCGAAGTTCTAGCACAAGTGTAGCAGGAGCGCCGAAAGCGTCAAGTGGTGGTTCCCGAGGCCCTTCCCCGGGCCTTACCATGGAGATGAAGGCTTCCATGGCCCGATCGAACGGCAACGGCACCTCTCGCAAGTACGGCCACGCGTGCCTGATCGCGCAATCCCTCGATGTGCTGGGCGATCGCTGGACGCTCCTGCTGCTGCGGGACCTGATGACCGGGCTGCGGCGCTACACCGACATCCTCCAGAACTGTCCCGGCCTCTCCCCCAACGTCCTCGCCGACCGGCTGAAGATGCTGGAGCGCGAGGGGCTCGTTCACCGTCACTACGAGCGCGGCCTCCCGCCCCGCGTCGAGTACACACTTACCGAGAAAGGATGGTCCGTAAGGCCCATCCTTCTTTCATTGGTGGAGTGGGGCATGACCTACGCCAACCGCTTCACCCGCGAATCCGTCGGAGACACCGTCCCGACGGATTTTGCTGTCCGGATGGTGCCCACCTTCGCCTTCCAGCCGGAGCTCGCCGAGGGCGTGAACGTTTCCCTCATGCTCGAGATCGACGACTGCGAGGGCTGCAGCGCCTGGACGTTCCAGATTGACGACGGCCGCCTCATTCCCCAGCGTGGCGGCGCCCCCTCGGACCTGCACTTCCGCACGGACACGCGGGGCTTCTTCCGTTTCTTCCGCGGGACCGACCCCGGGGAGTGCGGGGAGCTGCGGGGCCCGGTCGAGCTGGCGAAGTCGTTCCAGAGCTGCTTCGAGCTCGCGCCCCCGGTCCCGGTCGAGGCGTAGCCCCCGACCCCTGCGAGTTACACTTCGGGCCTACATACGTCTGTTCCCTCCGGGGGGTGGTAGGCTGCGGCGGCACGGAGGGGGTAGTTACTGTGCGCTGGCGAGAGGTAGACGCCGAAGGTGTAGAGAGGGAGCACGGGGAGTGGCTCGCCCTTGCACATGATGAGGTGATCGAGTTTGCCGGCAAGACCGTGCGTGACCTGCTCATCTTCACAGACCGTCGGGTTATCGTGACTGACACGCAGGGGTTCATCCGCAAGAAAACCGAATACACCTCGATCCCGTACGGCTCGATCACCCGTTGGTCAGTCGAGAGCAAGCGTGGATTGTTCGATGGAGCCGACTTGAAGATATGGCTCAGTTCTCTCCCTGAGCCAGTCATTAATGTCGAGCTTCAAAAGGATGAGAGTGCCCAGGACATCATGGAGATGTTTGCCGAGCACCTGCTCCACGGAACTCCCTCCCTCGCTCCGGAAGAGGTCGTTCTTCCGGCAGAGGGGGATCGCAAGGCCCGCACATTCAGACCGGCCTAGAAACTTGACCGAGAAAAGACCTACGTACCTCCGCCAGCCCCCAAGCGTTGGTAGGTGCCGCGCTCAAGGGTGGTGGCGCCACAGATGCAACCGCTGTGCCACGGAACTTGCTCAACTGACGCCCTGAACGCCTCCAGCCCTACTCCGTAACCACCTCCAGGGTGGCGTGACCGAAGAGGACGGCGAAGCGGCGGCACCAGACGACCGCGCTCTTGAACTCGTCGATGTCGATGTCGGAGGGGATCTCGTAGTTGAAGGCGCCGTCGGTGGCTTTCAGGTCGCCGAGGTTGATCGCCTCCTCCTCCCAGCCGTCGGGGTTGCGGGAGAGGTAGACGAACAGGTCGGGCCCGTTGCGTACGGAGAAGTTCTCGACGCGCAGGATGTAAACACCCGGCTCGGTCTCGATGATGAAGGCGTCGCCGCGCGCGAAGTGGAAGTCGTCGGAACCCTGCCACTGGCCGAAGGCGACCAGCTGGGCGCCCCCTTCGCTCTCGCCGTCCGCCGCGGGCGCCGTCGTCGCGGCGGCGGTGGCGGCTGTGGTGGCGGGTGCGGTCGCGGCGGGGGTTTCCGCTGTGGAGGTAGGGGTGGACTCGTCGGCAGCGGCTTCGGGGGGCGACGTGGCGGTGGCGGCGGGCGTGGTGGCAGCGACGGCCGACCGGTCGAACTCGGGGGCGGCCTCCTCGAGGAAGCTGCGCTCCCAGAGCGGCGACAGCAGGTACCAGCCGACCGGGATCGCGATCGCGAGCAGGGGGATGCCGATGCCGGCGGTGATGTACTTGTGGTCGATCAGGGGGCGGTAGAGGCGCAGGCGCCAGGCGGCCGCGAGCGCGCCGACGATAAGGACGACGATGATCGGCAGGATGATCCAGCGGTTCGGGTAGATAAATTCAGAGCCGAAGCGTTCAAGTTCACCGAAGAATTCTTCCATCTCTCTATTCCCCGGAATCCAGTCTAGCGGGGCAGCCGCAATGCCCCCTGCCGCGCGTCTTTACCTTACGAGACGGCCTTGCCACGCGCTTTACAACCGCCTAGAAGAGGGGTGGCCCGGGCTGGCGGGCGGGGAGCGCGCGATGAAGCCGGTCGTCAACCACACCCTCTGCGAGGGCCACGCCCGCTGCGAGGAGACCGCGCCACAGGTGTTCCAGGTGGACGACGACGACAAGAGCCAGGTGCTCGTGGAGGTCGTGCCCGAGGAGCTGCGCGACCGCGTCGATGTGGCCGTGCGGGTCTGCCCGCGGCAGGCCATTCGCCTGGAGGAAGCGTCATGACCAGCGGCGTTCCGACGCTCGACGGCGAGGCCCTCAGCCTCGACACGCTCTCGATCACCGATACCCAGCGCTACGTCGACCGGGGCTACCCGTGGGCGGAGTGGGATCTGCTGCGACGGGAGGCGCCGGTCTACTGGTACGACCGCCCCGATGTCGACCCGTTCTGGGCGCTGACGACGTACGAGGACACGCTCACGATCTCGAAGCGGTCCGACATCTTCATCAGCTCGGACCGGCTGCGCATCTTCCCGAGCACGCAGGAGGAGTTCTCGCGGCGACGCAAGGAGGAGCTGATCGCACGCTTCGGCCCGGAGCGGGCGCGGCGCCACTACACGCTCAGCTTCATCGACATGGACGACCCGGAGCACGCCGCCTACCGCAACCTCACGAATCGCAGCTTCACGCCGCGCGCCATGCGCCTGCTGGAGGACCACATCGCCGAGCTGGCGGAGGACTACGTCAGCGGCTTCGCCCGGCACCTGGTGAACACGGTGGCCGAGCAAGGCGAGTGCGACTTCGTGCACGACCTCGCGGTGAAGCTGCCGATGGCGGCCATCTTCGAGATGCTCGGCTTCCCCCGCGAGGACTGGGACGAGTTGTTCGGCATCCGCGAGGTCCAGTTCGGCTCCGACCGCGAGCTCGCGCTCTCGGGGCTCACGCCCGAGGAGCTGCACGAGGAGCGGCAGAAGGCGAACAAGGCCGCGACCGAGTACGGCTTCGCCTTCATCGAGGCGCGCAAGGCGGCGGGCGCCCCGACCGACTGCCTCGTCGACGTGCTCCTGCGCGCGGAGCTGGATGGCCGCACGCTCGAGGACGACGAGATCAACTCCTACATCAACCTGCTCGTCGCGGGCGGGCTGGAGACGACGCGGAACGCGACGACGGGCGGGGTGCTGGCCCTGATGGAGCACCCCGAGGAGCGCGACAAGCTGGTGGCGAACCCGGAGCTCCTGCGAACGGCCGTCGAGGAGATCCTGCGCTGGACCTCGCCGGTGATTCAGTTCGCGCGGGTGGCCACGGAGGACTTCGAGCTTCGCGGCCACACCATCCGCGCGGGCGAGACGGTGGCGATGTGGTACCCCTCGGCGAACCGCGACGAGGCCGCCTGGGACGACCCCTACCGCTTCGACATCACGCGCGACCCGAACGACCACCTCTCCTTCGGCGGCTTCGGCGCGCACTTCTGCCTGGGCGCGAACCTGGCCCGCTGGGAGTTGCGCGGCATCTTCAAGGAGCTGCTGCCGCTCCTGCCGGAGATGGAGCTCGACGGGCCGCCGTTCCGGCAGGACAGCCTGCACGTGGGCGGCATCGTGAAGATGCCGGTGCGCTACCGCCCCGTCCCCGCCGCCTGACCGCGTGACCGACGCCCCCGGCGAGTACACGTTCCGCGAGGTCGACGCGTCCCGCTGGGACGACTTCGAGGCGGTGTTCGAGGCGCGCGGCGGGCCGAAGTACTGCTGGTGCATGGTCTTCCGCGCGCCGCCCGGCCAGTCGCACGCGCCCGACAAGGCCGCGAAGAAGGCGGAGATGGAGCGCCGCATCCTCGCTGACGAGCCGGTCGGCATCCTCGCCTACGCCGGTGACGATCCGGTGGCCTGGTGCTCGATCGCGCCCGTCGGGACGTTCCAGCGGCTGGGGAAGGCGGTGGACAAGGAGCGCGAGGGCGTCTGGTCGCTGACCTGTTTCTTCGTGCCGAGGCGGCTGCGGGGGCAGGGGCTGTCGCGGCGTCTTCTGCAGGCGGCCATCGACCACGCCCGCGCGCGCGGCGCCGGCACCATCGAGGCGTACCCGGTCGATCCGGACTCGCCCAGCTACGGCTACCTGGGGCGCGTCCCGATGTTCCTGGCGGCGGGGTTCGAGGAGGTGGGGAGGGTGGGGACGCGGCGGCACGTCATGCGGCTCCCGCTCCGGTAGGGTTCGCCGGATGCGCGCCCCCTTCAACGTCCTGGTCATCCCGTTCTACTGCGCGCCCGACGCGGAGACGCGCTACTGCGTGCTCCAACGGACGGACGCCGGGTTCTGGCAGTGGGTCGCCGGGGGCGGGGAGGACGCGGAGACGCCGGTGGAGACCGCTATCCGCGAGACGCGCGAGGAGACGGGCATCGAGGGCCCGCTGTACGCCCTCCAGTCGCAGGCGCGGGTTCCAGTGACGTCGTTCGCGGCCCGCAAGGACTGGCCGGACGACCTCTACGTGATCCCCGAGTACCACTTCGCCGTCGAGGCGCCTGCGCCCGAAGCGCGCCTGTCGGCCGAGCACACGGCGTGCGAGTGGCTCCCCTACGAGGACGCGTTCGCGAGGCTCCACTGGCAGAGCAACCAGACGGCGCTCGGCGAGCTCGCCGAGCGCCTGTCCCGGGACGACCTGGCGCCGGCTTGATCGGGACCCACGGATCTATCTACCTGCGCCCGTGCTTTCCTCCTCAGCGAGGGCCGTCAGGTACTTAGGGAGGTTGACCGCCAGCTCCACCACCCGCTCCGCCATCAGGAGCCGGCTCTCCAAGGGCTCTAGCCGCTCAGCAACGTAGGCGACTGGCGTTGAACCAGCCTGACCCCACTCCAGCGAGACGGTGTGCGTCCGCAGCCAGCGGGCTACTGCGCGCCACTTCATCTGGGTGGCGGCAAGCTCTTTGGCAAAGTCGACCATCTCCTCGTTCGTCACGACGAGGAGCCGTCCATTCATCGCAAGGAACACGAAGGTGGCGGTGAGCCCCAGCCTCTTGTTCCCATCCACGAACGGGTGGTTCTTGACCATGGAACGGAGCAACGCGCCAGCCTTCTCGAACACGCCTCGGTAGTAGGGCATCTGCGTGAGTCCCAAGGCCGACTCAAGGGCTTCAGGCCGCGCGAGGTTTGCCCGGTACGATGGAAGCTCGTCGCCATAGCGGGCGAAGAACCGAAGGGCCAAGAACTGGGCCGTCACTTCGACATCGAGAGGCGTCAGGTGGCGGAGTCGTCGAGGCAGGGCTTACTGCCGCTCAAGCTCTTTGAACGCTGGCTCGTTTAGTTCCTTGAGGAGCTCAGCGATCCGCTCAAGCAGTTTCTCGCGTGCAGGACTCATGCTGCCCTCGGCGTGGCTGTTCATCGTGCGGGATCCGTTCTGCGGCATTTCCCTGAGCCTCTCGTCGCTCCACCTTAGTGGGCAGGCGAACTGGGGTGCAAGGGTCGGGACGAACCCGGCACTACAGGCCCTCGTTGATCTCCGCGATGCCGAGGTCGAAGTACTCGTTCAGGTTCGTGACCGTGCCGGCGAGGAGCAGGGCTCCGAGGGCGATCAGCATGGCCGCGCTCGCGACCTCCACGGCCGGCATGAAGCGCTGCATCTTGCGCACGGCCTTGGCGGCATCGCCGACGGCGAGGCCGGCGAGCAGGAAGGGAATCCCCAGCCCCGCCGAGTAGAAGGCCAGCAGGTACGTGCCAGTGACGGCGTCGCCGGAGGTGGCGGCCAGCGTCAGGATGAAGCCGAGGACCGGTCCCACGCAGGGCGACCAGCCGACGGCGAAGCCGCCGCCCACCATCGCCGAGCGCGTGTAGCTCACGCTGCGGGAGCCGCCGAAGTCGGCCTTGAAGGTGCGCTGCAGGAGGTTGAACTGGATGTAGCCCGAGTACTTCGCCCAGGCGACCAGCCCCCCGAGGCCGAGCAGCGCCATCCGCCACGGTTCATCCCGCAGCTCCGCGAACTCAACGATGCCGAAGAAGGCCGCGGCCGTGACCGCCAGCGCCAGCGCCGACACCAGCGGCGGCTTGCGCGTGAAGGTTGGGATGAGGAGCGAGCCGAGAACGATCAGCAGCACGCCCGCGGCCGTCTCCATCTCGGGCTGGTAGTCGAGCAGGGCGAAGCCGAAGAGGCCGGCGCTCGCGCCCAGGGCGATGAAGATGATGCTCAGGCCGATGACGAATGCGAGCGCGTGCGTGAACGTCCTGCCCCGGCTGGCGCGGATGTCGCCGCCCTCGACGGTCGCGCCCGCGAGGTTGGTGATGTAGATGGGGACGATCGGCAGCACACAGGGGGAGAGGAACGAGAGCACGCCCGCGGCGAAGGCGATGAACGGTCCCCCTGCGCCCCTGAGGGTGTCGCGGGGGTCAACCTCGACGCCGCCGACGGTGAAAACGAGGAACGGCGCGGCGATCAGGGCTGCGAAGGCGAGGTAGAGCACCCACGCGCGGCTGCCGCGTCCCGCCGTGCCCAGCCTTGCCGTTTGCGCCACCGCGTCCTCCCCTGCGAGCCATTATGGCCCGCGCACCTTCCCGTGCCAGACGTCGAAGGTAAAGGCGGCCCGGCTACTCAGCCGCGAGGTCGACGGTCTCGGTGCCGAGGGTGACGGCGTTCCCGCCGTTCTCCCACGTGTGGATGCTGTAGACGGCGACCGTGGGGTCGCCCTCCTTACTCAGGTTGATCGGCCCGCTGACACCGCTGTAGTCGATGTCCTTGCCTTCGTCGATGAGGGCCGCGCACTCGCTGTAGCTGGTGCACTCCTCGCCGTCGTGGGTGAGGCGGGCGATGGCGGCCATCATCGCCTCGCCGTCGCTGGGGTCGCCCACGAGGCGAGCCGCCAGCGCCATCAGGATGACGCAGTCGTAGGCCTCGGCGCCGTAGGCAAGGTAGTCGCCGGCTTGCTCGGTCAGCCGCTCCTTGAAGTCGCTCGTCCCCTTGGCCGTTTGCGAGATGCCCATCATCCCGTCGAGCACGGAGGGGTTGGAGGCGTCCACGCTCTCCCAGAGGGTGGGGCTATAGAGGCCGGTGGCGGCGAACTGCCGCTCGGGCCCGACGCCCGACTCGATCAGTTGGCGCACCGTCTCGGAGCCGTCGCTGCTGAAGCCGAGGTTGATGACGATGTCGGGGTCGTAGTTCACGACCTGCGCCACCTCGGCGCTGTAGGAAGCCGTCTCCGGGTCGTAGAGGACAGAGAACGTATTTGCTCCGAGCCTGTCGAACTCGTCCACGAGGAGCCGCTCGAGCGCGTTCCCCCAGGCATCGGCGCGACCGATGATGGCGACCCGCGAGTGGCCGCGGGAGACGACGTAGTCGGCAATCAGGGGGGCCATGGCGGTATCGGGCGGGACGGTGCGGAAGTAGTAGGCGGCGTTCTCCTGCCCGGTGAACACCGGCGACGTGTTCGAAGGGGAGCACTGCGGCACCTGCTCGTCGAACAGGGTCTGGATGAACGCCTGCGAGACGGCCGAGGCGGCGGCTCCGACGATGACGTGCGCGCCCTCGCCGAGGAGGCGGCGGGCGCCCTCGAGGCCGGTGGCGGGGTTGGTGGCGGAGTCCGCGAGGGAGAACGTGACCTCGCCTCCCTGGGCGTTCACGTCCTCCACCGCCAGCCGCGCAGCGGCGATGATGGGCACCCCGAGGAACGCCAGCGAGCCGGTCTCGGGGAGCACCGCGCCAATGTGCAGGGCGACCGGGCCCGCGGGGGCGGCCTCAGTCATGGCCGGCGCCGCCGTCTCTTCCGGGGTAGGGGTGGGCTCCGCCTCCCCATTGCCGCCGCACGCCGCAATCACCAACGTCAGGAGCAGCGCCGCCGCGCATGTCCGCACCATTAACTTCACTGGGGCCTCCTGATAGTTCGCTAATCTATTCCAGGAGGAGGTGACGCGCTGTAAGCGGGCACGATGCCGCAGCGCTCCCGCCCGTCGCGCCTTCTCCGCTAGACTGCGCGGCCAACGGAGGTGACGCGTGAACGAGTTTCGAGGCAAGACGGCAGTCGTGACAGGTGGGGCCGGGGGCATCGGCCGGGCCATGGCCCTCACGTTCGCCGATGAGGGCATGAACGTCGTCATTGCCGACGTGGATATGGAGACGGCGGCGAAGACGGCCGCCGAGATCGAGGCGAAGGGGGTTCGCTGCATCACCGTGCAGACCGACGTCGCCGACCGCGCCTCGGTGGGCAACCTCGCCGACCGCGCTTTCGACGAGATGGGCGGCGTGCACATCCTCTGCAACAACGCCGGCGTCGTATCGATGGGCCCCGCCCACACGCTCAGCGACTCGGACTGGGACTGGGTGATCGGCGTCGATCTGCTCGGGGTCATCTACGGGATCCAGGCGTTCCTGAAGCGGATGGTCGACCAGGACGAGGAGTGCCACATCGTGGGCACTGCCTCCATCGCGGGACTGGTGGCGCATCAGGGCATCGCCCCCTACAACGTCGCGAAGTTCGGCGTGGTCGCGCTCACGGAGACGCTGCGCGTGGACCTGGCGGACACAAAGGTGAGCGCCTCAGTGCTATGCCCGGGCGGCGTACGCACGCGGATCATGGAGTCCGACCGCAACCGCCCCCAGGACATGGGCGGCCCGGGCGACTTCGAGGCGCGCGCGGGCGCGATGCCGCCCGAGCCCATCGACCCGATGATCGTCGGCCGGCGGGTGCTAGACGCGATCAAGGCGAACGCGCCTTACATCGTGACGCACAAGGAACAGAAGGCGATGGTCGAGGGCCGCTTCAACCCGATCCTGGAGGCGTTCGACCGTCTGTAGGGCGCCTGCCGGAGGTTGACAGGACGCCCTTGTCTGCGACAATTACGAGGTCCCGTGGCAACGGGCCGCAACGGAGGCCGATCTTGGCGAACCCGGTGACCGATACGGTCTTCTTCACGGTGAACGTTCGAAGCCGGGACCGCGGGGACCACTGGATCGCCAAGACGGTCGAGACCGGGATCATTTCCTACGGGGGCACCCGCGAAGAGGCGGAAGCGAAGAACGCCGAAGCCAACGTGCTTCTCGTAAGGCGGATGAAGCAGGAAGGTTTGGCGGCACTCAGCCGGTTCATGCGAGAGCGCGGGCTTGAGTTCGTGGTCGGCGGGGAACCCGCCCGTGGCCCCGACACGGGGTGGCGGTACGCCACCGTCTCCAACGAACCTCGGCCTCTTGCCGCATAGCCCCGTCTTCGCGCTGTTCGCCAGGGCGTTGGCCGAACTCGGATACGCCGAGGATGGGACTACTCCCTCGGGGGCCTACCTGTTCGTCACGTACCGGGCAGCCCACTCAGCGGTTCTCCCTGATGACGCTCTCCTCACCGTCGAGGATGCGCTGGATTCGCTCGCCGAGCAGGGCGTCGAAATGGGAGCGTTGCTGCGGACCCTGGAAGATCTTCAGGACGCCTGACCGAGGGCAAAGGCCATGGGGTTCCGGCCCCCGTACTAGCGTCCCTTGAACTCCGGCTCGCGGCGCTCGACGAAGGCAGCGGCGGCGTTCTGGAAGTCTTCGGTCTTCGAGGCCGCGATCATGTTGCCCGCCTCGAAGGTGAGCGTCTCCGCGAAGGTGTGCGTCGCGCCGTAGGCGAAATTGCGCTTCATGCGTGCGAAGGCGGCGGTGGGGCCGGCGGCGAGCTTCGCCGCGAGGGCCATCGCCTCGTCGCGCAGGGCGCCGTCGGGGACGACGCGGTTGACGATGCCGAGGCGCAGGGCCGTGGCGGCGTCGATCTGGGAGCCGAGCAGGTACAGCTCCTTCGCCTTCGCCACCCCCACGATGCGCTCCAGCTGCCAGCTCCCGCCGAAGTCTCCCGTAAGGCCGACGCGTCCGAACGCGGTCACGAAACGCGAGCTGGCGCCGGCGAGCCGGATGTCGGCGGCGAGGGCGAGCGAGAACCCTGCCCCTGCGGCGGCGCCGTTGACGGCCGCGATGGTGGGCTTTGGCATCTCCGCGAGCAGCCGCGAGATCTCTTCGAAGCCGCGAAGGACGGCGGTGCTGCCGAGGGGGTCGAGCCCGTCGCCCGCGCCGATGCTCTTGAGATCGCCGCCCGAGCAGAAGGCGCGGCCTGCGCCCGTGACCACCACGCAGCGCACCCCCTCGTCGTCCGCCGCCTCCTGGCCGCGGGCGACAAGCGCATCGAGCAGCTCGCCGCTCATGGCGTTGAGGGCGTCGGGGCGGTTGAGGGTGATGACGCCAACGGCGCCGTCGGTCTCGTAGCGCACGGTCTCGGACATGGGAAGGGCCTCCTTCGGGCAGGGGAGGCCATTCTAGCGCGCGGGCCGTTTACTCCCGCCAGGCGATATCTACCTCGCCGAAGCGCACGGTGTCGCCCTCGGTGACGCCCTCGCGTCGCAGGGCGCGGGCCACGCCCCAGCGGGTCAGGCGGCGGTCGACCTCGTCGCGGGCGCCCTCCATCTCGAAGTCCATCATCTCGATGAAGGTCACGACCCGCTGGCCCTCCACGGCGAACAGCCCGGGCCCCTTCCGCACGACGGTGAAGCGCTCCTCGGCCTGGGGCCGGACGACGGGCAGGACCTCGGGCGGACGCGAGGCCGCGCGCTCGCGTTCCTCGCTGACCAGGGCCATGAGCTCCGCAACGAGCGCGTCTGTGCCCGACTCCGCCTGGGCCGAGATGGTCGCGACCGGCGCCCCGATGTGCGCCTCGAGCGTGTCTGCGGCATCGCGCGCGATCTCCTCGTCCAGGTCGGACTTCGTGACCGCCACGACCCGGGGGATGTCCGCGAGCAGGTTGTCGTAGGTCCGCACCTCGGTCTCGATGAGCTCGTAGTCGGTCACCGGGTCGACGGAACTGCAGTCGACTACGTGCAGGAGGACGCGGCAGCGGCGCACGTGCTTCAGGAACTCGAAGCCGAGGCCGTAACCCTCGCTCGCACCCTCAATGAGCCCGGGGAGGTCGGCCAGGGTGAAGCGCTCGTAGCCGACGCTAACGACCCCCAGCATTGGCTCCAGCGTCGTGAACGGGTACTCGGCGATCTTCGGCTTGGCATGCGAGACGGCCGCCAGGAGGGTCGACTTGCCCGCGTTCGGCAGGCCAAGCAGTCCGACATCCGCGAGCAGGCGCAGGTCGAGCCGCAGCGCGACGGATTCGCCCGCATGGCCGCGCTGCGAGTAGTGCGGGGCCTGGTTCGTACTCGTCGCGAAGCGCTTGTTGCCCCAGCCACCGCGTCCGCCCCAGGCAACGAGCGCCGTCGCCCCAGGCTCGGCGAGGTCGGCCAGGGGTTCGCCCGTCTCGCTCTCAAAGGCGATGGTCCCGGCGGGGACGTCGAGGGTCAGGTCGTCGCCCTGGGGGCCGGCCTGGAGCTTCGGGCCTCCGGGACCGCCGTTCCCTGCGCGGAATCGCCGGCGACCGCGGAACTGCTCGAGCGTGTACACGTCATCGACCGCGCGCAGGTAGATACGGCCCCCGCGGCCGCCGTCTCCGCCATCGGGCCCCCCGAGGGGTACGAACTTCTCCCGGTGAAACGTGGCTGCGCCATCTCCGCCGGTTCCGCCTTCCACCGTGATCAGCACGCTATCGAACATCAGAACCGATCCTAGCCAACGGAGAGGTGAAGGGGATGATGGTGACGGTGAGCCGTGCGGGTTTGTTCGGGTTGTCGCGGACCAGCCTGTTGGGGCACGCCGGACGAGAACGCTGCTCAGTGCGGGAACCGTGCGGAGCGGCGCGTGGCCTGATGTGCGGTTGCGGGGGTGTCAGCGCGGGCAGGCCGCGAGCCATCACGAGACGTACAGGATTCCGCACGAGAGCCGCCGGGTTTCCGAACGGGGCTACTTGCCGCCGGCGGGCTGCGGAGCCGCGTCCCCGATGTCGCCCACGTCGCCGCGGCGGCGGCGGATGACCGCCTCGTCCTCGCCGAGCGAGGCGTCCTGCTCCTGCTCGTAGGTCATCTTGTAGAGGCGCGCGTAAACGCCGTCCCGGGCGAGCAGCTCGTCGTGTGTGCCGATCTCGACCATGCGTCCGTTCTCGAGGACGACGATGCGGCTGGCCTCGCGGATGGTGGAGAGGCGGTGGGCGATGACGAACGAGGTCCGGTTCTGAAGGAGGTTGCGCAGGGCGCGCTGGATGATGACCTCGGTCTGGGTGTCCACGTAGGCGGTGGCCTCGTCGAGTATGAGGATGCGGGGGGCGGCGAGCACGGCGCGGGCGAAGCTGAGGAGCTGGCGCTGGCCCACGGAGATGTTCTGGCCGCGCTGGTGCAGTTCGTGGTTGTAGGCGCCGGGCAGGCGCGAGATGAAGTCGTGGGCGCCGACGGCCCTCGAGGCCTCCTCGATCTCCGCGTCGGTGGCGCCCGGCTTCCCGTACTCGATGTTCTCCCGGATGGTGCCGCTGAAGAGGTAGGGCTGCTGCAACACCACGCCCATGAACTGCGTGAGCGAGCGGCGCTTGATGTCGCGCACGTCGTGCCCGTCGATGCGGATCGAGCCGTCGGAGACGTCGTAGCCGCGGCTGATCAGCGTCGTGATCGTGGTCTTGCCCGAGCCAGTGTGCCCCACGAGCGCGATCGTCTCCCCGGGCTCGACGTGCAGCTCGAAGTCCTGGAGCACGGGAACGCCCTCGACGTAGTGGAACTGGACGTCGTCGAAGTCGACGCGGCCCTCGACGTCGGTGAGCTCGATGGCGTCATCGCGGTCGCGGATGCGGGGGACCGTCTCGAGCACCTCGAAGATGCGCTGGCCGCCGGCCATGGCGCGCTGCAGCATCGTGTACTGCATCACCAGGTCACGGATGGGCTCGAAGAAGCGGAGGATAAGGAGGATGAAGAGGACGATGGCGCCGACGATGGCGGCCGCCTCGTCACGGTCGAGGGAGCCGGAGGCGAGGGCGCGCCAGCCGGCGGCGATGAGCACGGCCGCCGTCGAGATGGCGATGCAGAGCTCGATCAGGGGCACCACCACCGCCGTGAGCGTTCCCGCCCAGATGTTGGCGTTGCGGTTCTCCTGGTTCATCACGTCGAAGCGCTTGGCGTTCTCGTCTTCCCGGTTGAGGGACTGCACGGTGCGCACGCCGGCCAGGCTCTCGCCAAGGTTTCCGTAGAGCTCGCTGATGCGGATGCGGACGTTGATGAAGGCCTCGCGCGCGTAGCGGGCCCAGATGCTCAGCACGAAGATGAGCGGCGGCACCACGGCGAGGGTGTAGAGGGCCAGCTCCCAGTCCGAGTTCATGAGCAGGGTGACGGCGATGGCGATGCCGACGATGTCGGCGGCGAACGTAAGCGAGCCCGTGCTGAGGAGCTCCTGCATGACGGTCACGTCGCTCGTGAGGCGGGAGATCATGCGGCCCACCTCCATCTCGTCGTAGAACGAGAGGGAGAGGCCCTGCATGTGCTCGTACATCTCCGAGCGCAGCTCGTAGAGCATCTGCGTGCCGACGCGGGCCATGATGAGCTGCTGGAACATCCCCGCAATCCACCCGAGCAGGCCCAGTCCGGCGAGCGTGCCCGCCCAGATGGGGATGCGGCCGGCGTCGCCCGCGAGCGCGTCGGCCGTGGCCTCGGCGATGAAGAAGGCGGGCACGTAAATGGAGACGGAGACCATGAGCATGCAGGCGAACGCGAAGATCAGCGCCCGCCGCCTGTGCTTCAGGTGGGGGATCATCTTGCGGACGACCTCGGCGTCGTACGGCTTGCCGAGGTACTCCTCGTCCCAGCCATCGACCCCGCGGTTGCCGCGCATCATGCCGCGTTGGCCGCCGATGCCGGAGCTGTAGCCGCCCGCTCCGCCGCCGCCCCACATACCCATTAGGACGCGCCTCCACTACCGCCGGCGGGCTCGGCAAGCCCGGCGGGCTCCGGCTCGGACGCGGGCTCGGCGTCATCCTGGGTGGCCGTGGCGCCGGCAACCTCGCCCAGCGCCTCTTCCTGGTCGCGCAGCTCGAGGTCGTAGATAGACCGGTAGAGGCCCTCTTCCTCGAGCAGCTCCGTGTGCGTGCCGCGCTGGACGACCTCGCCCTGGTCGAGCACGAGAATCTCATCGGCGCGCATCACGGTGCGGAGGCGCTGCGCGATGACGAACGTCGTGCGGCCCTCCATCAGCGTCGCGAGCGCCTGCTGGATGAGGAACTCGGTCTGCGTGTCCACGCTCGCCGTCGAGTCGTCGAAGATGAGGACGCGCGGGTCGAGGAGGAGCGTGCGCGCGATGGCGACGCGTTGGCGCTGGCCGCCGGAGAGCGTGACGCCGCGCTCACCCACCCACTCGTCGTAGCCGTAGGGCAGGCTCATGATGAAGTCGTGGATGCGGGCGGCCTTGGCGGCCGTCTCGATCTCTTCCTGCGTGGCGCCGGGCGCTCCGTAGGCGATGTTGTCCCGGATCGTGCCCACGAACAGGAAGACGTCCTGCTGCACGGCGCCGATGCTCGCCCGCAGGGAATCGAGCGTGAAGTTGCGGATGTCGACCCCGTCGATGGAGATGGAGCCCTTGGTCACGTCATAGAAGCGCGGGAGCAGGTTCACGACCGTGGACTTGCCGCTGCCGGTGGGGCCGAGCAGGGCGATGATCTTCCCCGGCGGCGCATCGATCTCGATGTCCTTGAGGACGGCGCTGACGTTGTCGTAACCGAAAGAGACATTGCGGAAGCGGACATGGCCGCTGGGGGAGCTGAGGGGTGTGGCGCTCGGGCGCTCCTCCACGGCGGAGCGGGCGTCGAGCACCTCGAAGACGCGTGTGCCCGCGGCGATGGCGCGGGAGAAGGAGGTGATCATGAAGCCAAGCATGCGCACCGGCATTTGCAGTAGCTGCAGGGCCACGAGGAAGAGGATGAGCTCGCCCGCGGCGAGGCTCCCCTGGGTGATGTACCAGGCGCCCACGCCCACGGTGGCCGCCACCTGGATGCCGGCCACGCCCTGGAGCAAAGGCGCGTGCCGCGCCATCAGCGTTGCCTGTGAGAGCTGGAGGTCGCGCTGCTCCTCGGCGGCGCGACCGAACTTGGCCGCCTCGACGGGCTCGCGGCTGAAGGCCTTCACGACCCGGATGCCGCCCAGTCCCTCGTCGGCGACCTCGGTCATGCGCGCCTCGCTCTGCTGGATCTCGACCCAGAGGGGGCGCATCACGCGCTGAACCGCCCAGGAGCGCCAGGCGATGATGGGCAGCGTGACGCAGCTCACGAGGGCGAGCTGCCAGTGGAAGAAGAACATCCCGCCCACGCCCACGATGATCATGAGGATGATCATCAGGAGCCGCAGCGAGGCCATCGACATGAACATGCGGATGGCCTCCACGTCCTGCGTGGCGCGGGACATGATCTGGCCGGTCTGCACTTTGTCGTGGTAGGCGTAGCTGAGCCGCTGCACGGTGTCGTAGATCTGGTTGCGCAGGTCGTAGGCGATGCGCTGGCCGAGGCTCTCGCTGATGAACGTCTGTGCGAAGGCGGAGATGCCGCGCGCGACCGCGAAGCCCACGACGAGCAGCGCCGCCAGGATGAGTGTGCTGCGGTCGCCCGTGAAGGTGATGGAGCTGCCCTCGCGCACCGGGTTGAGGCCGACATCGACCGCGATCTGGGCGAGGAAGGCGGAGCCCATGCCGAAGAGCGCCGCTCCGAGCATGGAGACAAGGCCAATAGCGAGCATCTTCCAGTAGGGGATGGCGTAGCCCCAGAGACGGAGGATGATGCGCAAGCCCGGCTCCCTTCGAAGCACTGACGCTACCACACCTTCACGCGAGGGTGAAATTTGGCGGACGGACCGCTCCGCCTCCTCGATCCCCCGCTAGCACTCTCGGCGGGAGAGTGCTAGCATGCTCGGCACGCTCATTTTCAAAACAGCGTTTGGAGGAAATCCGTGCCCGCAAAGACAGCCACCAAGACCGAGCTCGTGCCCCTGGCCGACCGCATCGTCGTCACCGCCCTGAAGCAGGAAGAAGAGACTGCCAGCGGCATCATCATTCCCGACACCGTGAAGGAGAAGCCGCAGCAGGCCGAGGTCATCGCCGTCGGCCCCGGCAAGCGCGACGAGCATGGCACGCGCCAGGCCCTCGACCTCGCCCCCGGCGACCGCGTGCTCTACGCCAAGTACTCCGGTACGGACGTGAAGCTCGACGGCATCGACTACATCGTCCTCGAAGAGAAGAACATCCTCTGCAAGCTCGTCTCCTAAGGCGGCCCGAGAAAAAAGGAGCCTGACAGCTTTATGGCCCCCAAGCATCTGCTCTTCGATGAGGCTGCGCGCCGCCAGCTGAAGGAGGGCGTCGACGCCCTCGCCGACGCGGTGAAGGTGACGCTCGGCCCGCGCGGCCGCAACGTCGTCATCGAGAAGAACTACGGCCCGCCCGTCATCACCAAGGACGGCGTGACCGTGGCCCGCGAGATCGAGCTCGTGGACGCCTTCGAGAACATGGGCACCCAGCTGGTGAAGCAGGTTGCCACCAAGACGAACGACATCGCCGGCGACGGCACCACGACGGCCACCGTCCTCGCCCAGGCGCTCGTGCGCGGCGGCGTGAAGGTGGTCGCCTCCGGCTCCCACCAGATGGGCATCCGCCGCGGCATCGAGGGCGCCCTCGACGTGGCGATCGACCACCTGCGCTCGCGCGCCGAGCCCGTGCTCAGCAAGCAGCAGATCCAGCACGTCGCCTCGATCTCGGGGAACGACCCCGAGATCGGCGAGATTATCGCGGACGTGATGGAGATGGTCGGCAAGGACGGCGTCATCACCGTCGAGGAGTCCCGCGGGATCAAGTTCGAGACGGAGTTCGTCGACGGCCTGCAGCTCGACCGCGGCTGGCAATCGGCCCAGTTCGTGACGAACGTGGACCGCCAGGAAGCCGTCATCGAGAACCCCTACATCCTCATCACCGACAAGAAGATCACGGCCGTCCAGGACCTGCTTCCCCTGATGGAGCAGGTGCTGCAGGTGACCAAGGACTTCGTCATCATCTCCGAGGACCTCGAGGGCGAGGCGCTCGCCACGCTCGTGGTGAACAAGATGCGCGGCACGATGAACGTGCTCGCGCTGCGCGCCCCCAGCTTCGGCGACCGGCGCACCGCCATCCTCGAAGACATCGCCATCCTCACCGGCGGCGAGATGATCACCGAGAAGACCGGCCGCCAGCTGCAGACCGCGACGCTGGCCGACCTCGGCCGCGCGCGCCGCATCGTGGCGAGCCGCGAGGCCGCGACCATCATCGAGGGCCAGGCCACCGATGAGGCGATCCAGGCCCGCATCAAGCAGCTGAAGGCGCAGATCGAAGACATCACCAGTGACTTCGACCGCGAGAAGCTGCAGGAGCGGCTGGCGAAGCTCGCCGGCGGCGTCGCCGTCATCAAGGTCGGCGCGGCCACCGAGGTCGAGCTGAAGGAGAAGAAGGCGCGCGTCGAGGATGCCCTCAGCGCTACCCGCGCGGCCGTCGAGGAAGGCGTGGTCCCGGGTGGCGGCGTCTCCCTCATCCGCGCGCAGGGAGTCGTCGAGGAATACGCCGAGGAGCTGGAAGGCGACGAGCGCACGGGTGCGCTCCTGCTCGCCGAAGCGCTCGAGGAGCCGGCCTGGATGATTGCCGACAACGCGGGGCTCGAGGGCTCCGTCATCGTCAATCGCATCAAGCGGCTCGAGAACGAGAGCGAGGGCTGGGACGCCGCCGCCGATCGCTGGGGCGACATGTTCGAGCTCGGCATCGTCGATCCCGTGAAGGTTGTGCGCTCCGCCCTGGAGAATGCCGCCTCCGTAAGTGCTATGGTGCTCACGACGGAATCGCTTGTGGCGGAAGTCCCCGAAATGGCCGCCGCCGCAGGACCACTCCCGGAGGAGTACTAGTCATGTTGGAACGGCTGCGATCAGGCCCCATCAAGTACATCGCCTTCCCCATCATCCTGCTCGGACTGGCCTTCGTGGTGGTCCGAAGGTTCATGGGCGGCGAGTCCTCGGAGGAAGAGGCCTAGCAGCCCTCACCGGCAACCTTTCACGAAGCGTGGCCCCTCGCGGGGGCCGCGCTTTGTGCGTTTTTCGGGGGTGGCCGGGACGGACGTCGCGGGCCCGCGCAGGGCGCTCGCCCCGTGCCTCGTTCCACCCGGAGTAGCCCGAGGGAGTCATAAGCGTACGATTTAGCGCGTGGCAGTGAGGCGCGTGCGGGGGCGTCGCTGGAGAAGGCGGGCCGGTGGCCGTTTGCGCCGCCGGCTCGGGCGCGTCACGACCCAGGACGTCATACGCGCCCTGTGGCTGGGCGCCCTTATCGGGGTTGTCACCGGCTTCGTCGCCATCCTCTTCTTCGAAGCGCTCGAATTCGCCACCCAGCACCTGCTTGCCGACCTGACGGGCTACCACCCGCCCCATCCCCTGGGCGAGGGGGGCCAGGAAGCCTCCGGCCCCACCCGGCGCTGGGCCCTGCCGATCGTCGTGGGGTTGGGGGCGCTCGTCTCCGGCCTACTCGTGTACTCCCTCGCGCCCGAGGCGGAGGGGGCGGGCGCCGACCAGGTCATCGACGCCTTCCACAAGCGAGGCGGGCGCATTCGCCTGCGGGCCATCCCGGTGAAGCTGGTCGCCTCCGCGATCACGATCGGGAGCGGCGGCGCGGCCGGAAGGGAAGGTCCGGCGGCCCAGATCTCGGGTGGCATCGGCTCGGTCATCGCCGACCGGCTCGGCCTCGACGCGGTCCAGCGGCGGCGGGCGCTGGTGGCGGGCATGGGCGCGGGCGTGGGCGCCATCTTCCGCGCTCCCCTGGGCGGCGCGATGATGGCCGCCGAGGCCCTCTACCGCGACGACTTCGAGGCCGACGCGATCCTGCTCTCGCTCATCTCCTCGATCGTCGCCTTCGCCGTCTACGGGGCCTGGTACGACTACACGCCGATCTTCGGCGGAACGGCGGGCTTCTCCTTCCAGAACCCCGAGGAGCTGCCCTACTACCTCGCGCTGGGGGTGGCCTGCGGCCTGCTCGGCATCCTTTACGCGCGCGGCTTCGAGGGAGCGCAGGAGCTCTTCAACCGCCTCACCGCCCCGCGCTGGGTGAAGCCGGCCATCGGCGGCGTGCTGGTGGGCTGCATCGGGATGTTCGCCCCGGAGGCCATCCACATCGGGTACGGCTGGGTGCAGCGCTCCATCACCCCCGAAGACGTGATGGACTTCTCCCTCTGGCTCATCATCGCGCTGCCGTTGCTGCGCATCCTCGCCGCCTCCCTCACCGTGGGGTCCGGCGCCTCGGGCGGCATCTTCGCGCCCGGGATGGTCGCGGGGGGCATGCTGGGGGCGCTCTTCTGGCGGCTCTTCCACGACCTGCCCGGTTTCCCCGCCGACCCCGCTCCCCTCGTCATCATCGGCATGATCGCGGTCTTCGGCAGCATCGCCCACGCCCCCCTCGCGATGATGCTGATGGTGGGCGAGATGACGGGGAACCTCTCGCTGCTGGCCCCCGCGATGGTGGCCGTGGCGGTGGCGACGCTGCTCGTGGGGAACACGAGCATCTACCGCAGCCAGGTGCCCACGCGCGCCGACTCGATGGCCCACCGCCATCGCTTCGCCTTCCCCTTGCTCGATGCCCTCCCGGCGCAGCGGGCGGTGGTTCCCCTGGCCATGGTGCGCGATACGGCCACCGTGGCCGACGCACTCGCCAGCCTCGAGCGCCGGCGCAGCACGGACGGGGTGGTGATCGACGAGGGCGGCCGCCTCGTGGGCGAGATCACGAGCGAGGAGCTGCGCACCGTCCCGGATGCGGGCTCGCCCGTCGAGGGGTACGCGGCCGATCTACCGGCAGTCGTCCTCGCCGACACACCCCTCGACGAGGCGCTGGACCGCCTCGCGAGCCACGATCGCCGCTGGCTGCCCGTGCTCGATGGCAGCGACGGGCCGGTGCTCGGGGCGATTGATGCGCGGGCGCTCGTGCGCTCCTTCCGGGAGGCCGCGCGGCAACAGGTGCGACCGCTGACGCCGGTCGACGAGCAGATCAGCACGATGGAGCTCACCGTGGCGGTGGGGGCGCCGGTGGAGGGCAAGCGACTGGCGGAGGCGGGGCTCCCGGCGGGCGTGCGCGTCCTGACGATGGAGCACATGGGCCGGCTCTCCGCGCCCTCGGGCGATACGGTGCTGCGCCGCGGCGACCGCCTGACGCTGGCGATGACGCGGGGCACGCGCGGCGAGGTGCTGGCCCTGATCCTCGGCGATTGACGCCGGCTGCTAGCCGAAGGCGAAGCGCATGACGACGGCGATGATGGCCACGAGCGCGATCGGTCCCGCGACTGTGAGGAAGGCCCGCCGCGAGCTCCGTCGCTCCTCGTCGGCCGTCCGGTAGGCGACAAGGGCGCCTCCGCCACCCAGGTCGGCGATGACGCTGCGGGCCTCGCCGATACGGGAACGCGGCACGAGCACCGCGTAGGAGGAGCCGAACAGGGTCGCGCCCCCGAAGGCGCTGCCCGGGCCGCGCTCGACGAAGGCGGCCTCGATGTCCTCGTCGCGGAGGGCGTCGACCCAGATGTGAGCCTCGGCGATGTCGCTCGCCTCGGCCACGATCGTGGCGCCGCCGGCGGTGTCGGCGCTCGTGGGGGCGCTGGTGGGGTCGGTGTCGGGCGCGGTACTCACTCGGTGGCAGTGTAGCCCGCCGGGCGGTCACGTTCGCTTACAGTTGGGGCGATGCCGAAGCGGGACGGCTCCCTCAAGGCGCGCGAGTTCGTGTACTTCTGCGAGGACCAGATCCTGACGCAGCTCCCGGCGGCCATCCCCCAGCCCGAGCGCCGCGTGCGCTGGACGATGCTGCAGATGCACTTCGGCAACCCGCACGTGCATTTCGAGCTGCAGCCGCAGATGGGACGGGGCGTGGTGGAGGTGGGGCTGCACTTCGAGGGGGCGGTTGAGGCGAACGACGCCTGGGTCGAGCTACTCGCCGCCAACGCCGCCGACGTGCTCGGGGAGCTGGGCCCCGACTGGGAGCTGGAGGAGTGGACTTCGACCTGGCGGCGGCTGCACCACCCCTTCCCCTTCGACCGCCTCACGACGGAGCTCGCGCACGAGGTCTCGGGCGAGGTTGTCCGCGCGATGACGGTGCTCCACCCGCTGATCGAGGAGGGCGCGGCGGCCATCGCCGTTGCCACGCCGCAGCCCGCGACGGGGCGGCACGGCGCGTCGGGTCGGGGCAGGCGCTGGCACCGCCGGGCGCGGCGCTAGGCGTACGTCGTGTCCATCTCCGCGGACATGTCGAAGTACTCCTGGAAGGTCTGGTTGAAGCGGTAGAAGAGGTCGCGGCGGGTGTAGTCCTCGCCCGTGGCGAGGCCGTCGCTGTGCTGCAGGTCGAGCGAGTTCAGGGTGTAGAGCGCGTCGGCGGCGCCGTTCGTCTTGATGTTCTCAAGCATGGCCCGCCACTGGTCGGGCGACTGCAGGAGGATGAAGTCGAGGTCGCCGGGGGCGTCGCAGGGTACCTCGGCGACGTCCGTGATGGCGAAGGCGTCGAAGGTGATGGCGAAGCAGCGGTCGCCCACGCGCACGCCGACCTCGGCGTCGCAGGAGCCGAGGCGCTCGAAGCTGTCGGAGGCGTTGAGGCGGTCGGCGGCTTCCTGGAACCACTCGGTAGAGGGAAAAACGGGCATGGGCAAAGTGTACCGGAGGAGAGCGCTCGCTTCGCTCGCTGAGTAAAGAGGAGAGCGCCGCGGGCGCATTCATGCGCTCGACTGCTGCGCGCTCGCGAGGCGCGGCTGAGGAGAGCGGCGGCGTTGCCGCCTGAGTGGGTTGCGGGCGCAGTACCATGCCGGGGCGATGCGGTGGGAATACGCGCTGCTGTACCTGACCGACGAGCAGCCTTCGCGACGCTGGATCCTGTTCAGCCACGCGCAGGACGAGGCGAGCCTGGAGCGGTACGCCGATCGGGCCACCGGTCAGACGGCTACGTCCATCCACTTCAACTCCGAGCTGGTGCGAACGACCTGGATCCTGGGCACGCTGGGGATGGAGGGGTGGGAGCTGGTCAGCTCGGCGAGGGTGGAGTCGCTGGAAGCGACGTGCCTCTACCTGAAGCGCGAGCTCACGGACGACCGTCGCCGGGTGGGGGAGGCGTGACGCCAAGCACTAGCTGGCGGCCAGGGGCCTGGGAATAGGGTGCCCCTCCGCGAGTTCGTGATCGATCCAGAGGGCCATAGCCGCGTTCAGATTCTGGGCGGCTTCGGCGGCCGTCTTGCCCTCGCTGAAGACCCCGTCCAGCTCAAGGACGTGCGCTGACCAAGAACCGCCCTCATCCGGCTCGATGATGCGGTGGTAGGGAAAGCGCAGGTAGTCGGCTGACTGCATCGTGTCTGACACCGTATCGGTGTCTGGGGACTCGGGCTACGTTGGCCTCGCCCAGCGGTCCTCGGGGATGTCCTCGACCTCTTCGGGCTCCTCTGGTTCCGGTTCCGGCTCGGGTTCGGTGCCGGCGACGCCGAAGTTGCGGGTGTCGGCGCCGATGAGGGAGGGGAGGGACTGGCTGGCCTCGTCCTCGCCCGCGGGCGCCTCGAAGGGGGTGCGTTCGCGCGACTGCACCCGGCCCCAGACGTCACCCCGGTGACCCGTCACGAGATGGCCGTCCTCCAACTCCTCGACGCGGCTCGCCATCTCCATCACGAGGCGGTCGTGCGTGCAGGTGATGATGGAGACGCCGCGCTCGCGGCAGATGTCGCGGATGAGGGTGAAGACGGCGGTGGCGGTGGCCGAGTCGAGCTCGCCCGTGGGCTCGTCGGCGAGCACGAGCGTGGGCTCGGTCACGAGGGCGCGGGCGATGGCGACGCGCTGCTGCTCGCCGCCGGAGAGCTCGTAGGGCCGGTGGTGGGCGCGCCGCTCGAGGCCGACCAGCTCCAGCACCTCGCGGGCGCGCGCGGGGCGGTCGCGGTGGACGCCGGCGATGCGGAGGGGCAGCTCCACGTTCTCCTGGGCGGAGAGGAGGGGGAGGAGGCCGAACGACTGGAAGATGAAGCCGAGCTTCTGGCGGCGGAGCGCGATCAGATCCGCCTCACCCATCAGGTCGACGCGCTCGCCGTCGATCTCGACCTCGCCGCCGGTGGGTCGGTCGAGGCCGGCGATGGTGTTGAGCAGGGTGGTCTTGCCCGAGCCGGAGCGCCCGATGAGGGCCAGGAAGTCGCCCGGCTCGACGCTGAGGGTGATGTCGCGCACCGCCCAGACCTCCTCCGAGCCCAGCTCGAAGAGGCGGGAGACGTTGCGCAGCTCAACTGCCGCACCGGCCATTAGAGCTCCTCCTCGCTGACGCGGTGGACGCGGTCGGGCAGCACCTCGACGCGCCCTTCGCCCAGGAAGAGCTTGGCGCGTTCGCTGATGCTGAGGCGGTCGAGGAACTCGCGCGGCACCTGCAGGCGTCCGGCGGAGTCGACGAGCACGTACTCGTCGTGGACCACGTGGGTGACGCCGCCGGTCTGCTCCACGCGGCGGAAGATCTCCATGCTCGTGCGCCCGTCCCGGATGGCGACGACGCGGTTCACGCGCGAGGCGATCTCGGGGTCGTGGGTAACGATGATGACGGTGACGCCGTAACGCGCGTTCAGGTCGCCGAGCACCTCGTAGACGCTGTCGGCGCCGATGGCGTCGAGCTCGCCGGTGGGCTCGTCGGCAAGGAGGAGGGGCGGCTGGTTGGCGAGCGCGACGGCGATGGAGACGCGCTGCTGTTCGCCACCTGAGAGCTGCTCGGGATGGTGCTCGCGCCGGTGGGTCAGGTTCACCGCTTCGAGCAGCTCGTCGGCGCGCTCGCGGGCGGCGCCCGCCTCGACGCCGTCGAGCATGAGGGGCAGTTCGACGTTTTGCGTGGCGGAGAGGTAGGGGATGAGGTTGCGGCCGGTCTGCTGCCAGATGAAGCCGACGTCCTTGCGTCGGTAGCTCACCATCTCGGCCTCGGTCATGGTCAGAAGGTCGCGTCCGCCGACGAAGGCGCGGCCGGCGCTGGGCTGGTCGAGCCCGGCGAGGATGTTGAGCAGGGTGCTCTTGCCGGAACCGGAGGCGCCCACGATCGCCATCAGCTCGCCCCCGCGCACCTTCAGGTCGAGCCCGCGCAGGGCGACGACCTCGAGCTCGTCGCTCTTGTGAATCTTGAAGAGGTCCTCGCAGACGATGTAGGGAGGGGCCTCGGTTTCGGTGTCGGGGAAGGTGGTCATGCGGCCGTCCTAAAGCTCGCCGATGCGCAGGGCGCGGTGCAGGGCCAGCCGCGAGTAGAGCCGCGCGAGAGCGGCCACGGTGGCGATGAAGACGAGGGCGAGCAGGCCGTAAACGGAGAGCACGGTCTCCCAGCTTACCTGCGAAAGAAGGGGCGGGACCACGTCGCTGCCGTCCTCGGTGAGGGCGAGGGCGCCGATCATGAGGCGTCCCAGGGGGAAGCCGAGGGCGGTGCCGGCGGCCACCCCCGCGACAATCACGAAGAGCTGCTCGAACCCGACCACCCCTACGATCTGGCGTCCGGAGAAGCCCATCGTGCGGAGGATGGCGAACTCCAGCGAGCGCGTCTGCGCGGCCAGGTAGGAGAAGACGATGAAGCCCAGCGCCGTGAGCAGCAGGACCGCGCCGAAGGAGAGGAAGAGGATGCCCTCCCAGCTCGCGGCGACCAGCGGGTCGGAGGATTCGAGGGCGAAGAGGGCGGCTTCGTCGTGGACCTCGCCGGCGCGGATGCCCTGCTCATCGAGCCACTCCGGCGTGAGCTCGACCCCCTCGACGCTGCCGAGCCAGACCTCGTTCGGCGTAATGCCCCCGGCCACGCGCGGGATGCCCGCGCCCGCGCCCCGCAGCGTGGGCAGGTCGGCAACGAGCAGGTGGTCGCGGCCGCCGGGGTAGTAGCCGGGGAAGAGCTCGAACGAGCCGGCGACGCGCGCCGTCAGCACCTGGCGGTTCACGCGCAGGGGGAAGGTGTCCCCCGGGGCGACGCCGGTGGCTTCGAGGAACGACTCGCTGGCGAGCACGGGCAGGGGCTCGGGGGAGCGGCGCAGGCGCAAACCCACCGCGGTCACGGAGAAACTGTCGTAGTTGAAGCTGACCTGGGCGGCGTAGCGGCCGCGGTCGTTGTCGACCTCGGCGCGCGTGATCGTCGTTTGCGCCGACCCGGAGGCGCCGGTGATCGACTGGTAACGGTCGAGCGACTCGAAGGGCTCGATGGTGACGGCGTCGTCGCGGTCGCCGCCCTCGGGGTAGGCGACGAGGTTGTCGAGCACGGCGGTCACCCGGCCGGGAGCGGCGGCGAAGCGCCGGACGCTGAGGAAGACGGATTCGACCTCAAGCTCGCCGGTCAGGTCGGGCGGGCTGTTGCGGGGGTTGAAGGGGCGAGTGAGGTCGACCACGTAGAGAAGCCAGCCGTCGTCTTCCTCGACCGGGTCGCTGACGAACAGATACTCGTAGAGGAGCCCGTTCCCGTCGCGCACGCGGATGCCGGGGCGGGCGGCGTTGCCGGGGAGGGAGATGCGCGTCCAGATGCCGAGGGCGCGGGAGCCGGCGGGCACGACGGCGCCGTCGGGCAGCTCCGCATCCTCGCCGGGCTGGAGGTTGGCGAGGAGCGAGGGGAGGTCGCCCCCGAAGTCGTTCCGCCAGAAGGCGACGTCGGCGAAGTTCTCGCCCACGCCCAGGAGCTGGGCGGAGACGGAGCGGGCGGCGGCGGGGACGTACGAGACCTCCAGGCGCGCGGCGGCGCTGGCCTCGCCGAGCCCCTCCATCGACTCGAAGAACTCTTCCATCCGCTCCGGGGAGAGGCGGGAGGGCGTGCGGATATCGACCACGCGGCCGGGGGCGCCTGCCTCGTAGGCGGCGCGGTCCTCGAAGCTGCGGTCGAGCGTGGCCCGGAATCCCGCGGCGAACATGCCCACGGAGGTCGCCAGCAGGAGCAGGAGGATGAGGCGGCTGTAGTGGAGCGGGCTCCGCACCATGCGCCAGAGGCCGAGCAGGATGGTCGCGCCGCTGAGACCGCGCAGCGCCCACGAGGCCATGCGCAACACGACCGGGAAGAGGCGCAGGAAGACGAGGGCGATCATGAGCGTGAAGAGCGCCGGTGAGACGAGAAGGAGGGGGTCGGCGGAGAGGTCGCCGAAGAGGTTCTCGGTCACGAGCGAGCCGCGCTGGCGCAGTTGGTAGAAGAGGAAGGCGCCCACGCCCACGAGCACGAGGTCGAGGTAGTAGCGCAGGAAGAGCGGCTGCTTCGGGGGACGGGCGAGGCTCTGCTTGTAGTGCACCACGCTCGCCCCCGAGGCGCGGTAGGCGGGCCAGAGGAGGGCGACGAGGGCGAGCACGGCTCCGAGCGCGGCCATGCCGAAGGCCTCGGCGGTGAGGGTGACCTGCAGCAGGTCGCCCTGGCTCAGGTCGGCGAAGGGCGGCGTGGGGCCGAGCAGGCGGATCACGCCGCTGGCCACGAGTGGTCCGAGGACGACCGCGAAGATGGTCAGCGCCGACCCCTCGACCAGGTAGACGGTCATGATCTGGCCGAGGCCCGCGCCACGGCTCTTGAGAAGCGCGATCTCGCCCGCCTGGCGCTCCACCAGCATCGTCGCCACCAACACCAGGTAGTAGAGGGCGATGCCGACGATGAGGAGCATGAGCGCGAAGAGCGGCAGCCGCGTGAAGAACAGCTTCTCCTGGTACTCGAAGATGACGTCGGGCAGCTCCGTGCGGAGCACGGACAGCTCCAACTCCGCGCGGATCGCGCGGTCGAGGGCGCGCAGGTTGCGTTCGTAGCGCTCCGCGTTGCGGCTGTTGACCCGCTCGGTGTCGATGAAGGCGAAGGTCTCGAAGGTGCCGTCGATGGACGGCAGGTAGGGCGCGATTACTTCGACGAAGGTGCGCTCGTCGATGATGAAGGGGAACGTCGGCCAGCGCGTGGTGTCGACCACGAGGCGGTGGGCGTTCCCGAACCAGTACTCCTCCTCGGGATCGTTCGGCTCGACGAGCCCGACGATGGTGATCTCCACGGGCTCGACGTCCTCGCGCCAGAAGGGTTGAAGGTCGAAGGTGTCGCCGGGGCCGACGCCGAGGCCGCTGGCGGCGGTGGCGCTCATCCAGACCTCGATGCTCGGGCGCTGGGAAACGTCGGTGGTGGGGGGTGAGGCGGTGGGTGGGGCGCCTTCGACGAGGGTCACGTGTTCCTCGACATCGGAGAAGAAGAGGAAGTGGGCGCGGGCGCGCAGGTCGTCGTCGTAGTCGATGGGGACGCCGGGCTCGGCCAGGAAGAAGGTGGAGGTGCGCGCGTAGAGCCCGGTGTCCTCGATGATGCCCCCGCCGTAGCGCCGCAGCAGCGAGAAGGTGGTGTCGCGGCGTTCCCGGTAGATGTCGGGTTCGCCCGGCTGGCTGTTGCTGACGACCTTGAGGTCGAGTTCGAGGGGGTCCTGCTGGCGGAGGGTGAAGCTGAGGCCGAGGTCGCGCACGGCGTCGGAGTAGAGGATGACGCTCGACATGAGGGCAGAGGCGAGCACCATGCCGAAGATGACGGTGGCGAGCAGCCGCCAGTTGGCGAGGCTTCGCTGGGCGACGATCCGAAGGAGGGAGACGAAGCTTGTCATGGAGCAGCGGACAGCGTACAGGAGAGCGCCGCGCTAACGCGCGGCTGAGTGGAGCGCTCGCGCCTGCGGCGCTTCGCTGAGGAGAGCGACGGGCGTGGCCCGCCTGAGTGGAGCGCGCCGCTGTCGCGGCGCTGAGTGGGGGCCAACAGCCTCGTCGTGACCAGAAGAAAACCCCCGCCAGTCCGCCACAGACGGGAGGACGACGGGGAACATTCGCCCCTGAAGGCAGATGCTGCCGTCGCGGGTAGCGACGCCCTGGCAGGTAGTGTCCGCGCCTTTCGGCGTAACGGCTGAAAGACCCCCGCCAGTGCTCTGCCAGGATGGAGGACGACGGGGAACATTCGCCCCTGAGGGCAACGGACAGGTTCCCACCCCGATGCGACCGGTACAAGTTCGGGGGAGCGCGTGAGCGGCTCCGGACCGCTACCCTTGTGCGCGCATGAGGAGCCTTGCCGTCCTCTGGGCGCTGCTGTTGCGCCACGTCACCGCCAGCTGGCGGATGCTGGCCGTGCTCGCCCTCGGCGTGCTGGTGGCCTCCACGCTGCTGGCCAGCGCCCCTATCTACGCCCGCGCCATGGCCGACCTCGGCCTCAAGTTCACCGTGCGCGACGAGCTGCGCGGCGAACCCTCCATCCGCGCCGGCATCGAGGCGCAGCAGCTGGCCACGCCCGACTCCCTCGCCGTCCGCGAGGCCGTCGAGCAGCGCATCGACGAGCGGCTTGGGTGGTTCGCGCTCGAACGCTCGGTCGTCGTCGAGTCGGCCCGGCTCACGATCGGGCGGACGGGCGAGGAGTCGCGAACCAGCAATCCCCTTGGCGTGCTCTACGCAATCGAGGGATTCGAGCAGCACGTCACCGTGCTGGAGGGGCGCCTGCCGGCCCCGGGCGGCCCCGACGCGCCCCTGGAAGTCGCGATGGGCGCGCGCGCCGCGGCCGTGGCGCGGTTGAGCCCCGGCGACCACTTCCTCCTGATCGAGGAGATCGACAACTGCGACCGCATCATCCCGCAGGGGCTGCAGCCGCAGCTCCCCTGCGATCTGCAGGTGCGCGCGCGCTACTCCGTGCCCGCGGTGCTCACGGGCATCATCGCGGTCGAGGACGAGAACGCCTCGTTCTGGGCGGCGATCAGCGACCGTTACGTGATGCCCTCGGCCCCGATCGCCGACTCGGGTCTGGTCTCGCCCATGGTCGCGCACGTCGACGCCGTCCTCGGCGACCTGGCGGTGCGCTATGCGGGCCAGAAGCTGACGCTGCGCTGGAACGTGCTCGCCGACATCGACCAGCTCGACCAGGGCAACTTCGAGCGGGCGCGCGAGGACATCCTGGCGCTCAACCAGGACCTCCGCATCTACAACGGGTACGCGACCAGCCAGCTCACGGTCACGCTCGACGCCTTCGGGCGGAGCGCGGACTTCCAGCGGGCGCCGCTCACCATCCTGCTGATCCAGATCGCGGCGATCGCGCTGTTCTACGTGGCGCTCATCTCCGTGGCTGTGGTGGAACGCCAGGGCGAGCAGATCGCGCTGCTGCGCGGCCGCGGGTCGAGCACGGCGCAGGTGGTTGGCCTCTACGCACTGGAGGGACTCGCCCTGGGCCTGCCCGCCATCCTCGTGGCGCCCTTCATCGCCGCTGGCGTGACCGCCCTCCTCGGGTTCACCCCCGTGTTCAGCGACATCTCCGGCGGCCAGCCGCTGCCGGTCTCCTTCGATCCGCTCGCCTTCCCCCTGGCGGCGCTCGGGGCCGCGCTCTCGATCGTCGCCCTGACCGCTCCGGCGTTCCTCGTCGCGCGGCGCGGGCCGCAGGGGCAGCGACGCGCGCTCGCCCGTCCGACGGCCGGCCTCATCCAGCGCTACTACCTCGACGTGGTGCTCGTGGGGTTCGCCCTGCTGGCGCTGTGGGAGCTGAACGAGCGCAATTCCGTGTACACGCCCTCGTCCACCGGCGGCGTCACGAGCGATCCGCTCCTGCTCGCCTCGCCCGCGCTGATCATCGCCGCGGCGGCGGCGGTGCTCGCGCGCCTCTACCCGATCGCGTTGCGCGCCATCGTGGCGGTCGCCGGCCGCGTGGCCGGGGTGGCCGTGGCGATGGGCCTCTGGCAGCTCGTGCGGCGGCCGGGGCCGTACACCCAGCTCGCCCTGCTCCTGATGATGGCCGTGGCGGTCGGCATGTTCGCCGCCAGCTACACGAGCACCACCGAACGCTCCTACGAGGACCGCGCGCGCTTCGCCTCCGGGGTCGAGGTGCGCGCACTTGCCGGCGACACCACCTTCCTGCCCGCCGACCCGGCACGGCTGGAGGACCAGGTCGGCGGGATCGAAGGCGTGGACGACGCCTCCGCCGTCCTGCGGCTGCAGGGCGCTATCGCCACGCCCAACAGCTCAGGGCCCGAGGTGGCCGTGCTCGCCATCGGCGGGGACGCGGGAGACCTGCTCTGGTGGCGGGACGACTTCGCCGATCGCCCCCTCGAAAGCATCCTCGACCGCGTCGACAGCGGCGAGATCCTGCGAGGCATGCCCATTCCGCCGGGCTCGACCGAGCTCTCCGTGTGGGTGAACCCCGCGATCGAACGCGCCACTGTGACGATCTGGGCGCGCGTGCGGGACGCCACTGGCCGGCACGACCTGCTGCCCTTCGGAAAGCTCGACTTCAAGGGCTGGCAGGAGATGCGGGCAGTGGTTCACGACGAACAATTCCGCCCGCTCCAGGAGCCGCTCGTGCTGGTCGCGCTCATCCTCACGGAGCCCGCGAACCAGTTCAACGCGAGCGACGAGCCCGTCTACATCGACGACCTCTCCTCGGTGGACCCGGACGGAACCCTGAACCTGCTGGAGGGCTTCGAAGGGGTCGTCCGCTGGGAAGCCGTCCCCAGCGCGGAACGGTTCACGGATAGCCTCCAGCTGAGCCGCGAGGAGGTCCGGTCGGGGTCGCAGGCGGCGCGCCTCGGCTTCCGGCGCGGCACCACGGGCGAACGGCGCGGACTCTTCCCCGCCGACCGCGGCATCCCCATGCCCATCCTCGCGAGCGAGGCCTTCCTCGAACGGAACCGGCTGGAGGTCGGCGACGAGGACCTGCTCGAGATCGACAACATCATCGTGCCCGTGGTCGTGCGGGGCGTGTACGAACGTTTCCCCACCCTGCCCGCCCTCGACGGCCCTTCCGTCGTGCTCAACCGCGACCAGCTCCTGCGCTGGGGCTACATGGTCAGCACCGTCCCCGGGGACCTCTCGCGCGCCAACGAGGTGTGGCTCGACCTGGCGCCTGACGCCGACCGTCTGCAGATATTCGAGGCGCTGGACGAGCTGGGGCTGAGGCGTGTCGTGGACCAGGAGGCGACGCTTGAGGCGGTGCGCTCGAACCCGCTGATCGCGGCAAGCGGAACCGGCATCCTCTCCGTCTCGTTCGTGGCCACGCTGGTGTTGGTGGCGGTGGCGCTCCTGGTCTCGCTGTGGATGGCGATCCAGCGCCGGCGGGTCGAGTTCGCGGTGCTCGGGGCCATCGGGCTGACGCGCCGCCAGGTGATGGCGGTGCTGGGACTGGAGTACGCCATCGTGGGGGTGGTGGGCGTGGCCGCGGGCGTGCTCGTCGGCCAGTTCGTGGGGCGTCGCATGCTCTCCTTCCTCGACGTGACGGAGGCGGGCCTGCCCGTCGAACCGGGGTTCGTGCTGCAGACGGAGTGGACGTTCGTCATCGTGGGCGCGGCGGCGGTGGCGGCGGTGTTCGCCGTAGCGCTCGTCGCGACGGTCCAGGCCCTCTCGCGCACCTCCGACGCGGCCGTCCTGCGCACGGAGTAGGAGAGCGCCGCGCTGGCGCGCGGCTGAGTGGAGCGCTCGTGCCTGCGGCGCTTGCTGAGGAGAGCGGCGGCTCCGCCGCCTGAGTGAACCGCCGCGCTGACGCGCGGCTGAGCTCGGCCGGAAAGGGAATTTCGAAACGGACGGGGTAATTCGGCCCTTCGCTGGCTAGGGTGAGACCCATGATGCGCCGGGCTCGTGCCTTTCTCCCGCTGTTCGCCTGCCTGCCTCCCCTCGCAGCGGCGGCGTGTGGCGGGGAGAGCATCCCTCCCGCCCCGGGCCCGGCGCATCAGTCTTCTCAGGCTTCTCGCGGGGGAGGGAAGGGGCGTTAGCGGGCGCCCTGGGGTGAGACGAGGATGGCATCGGCGCCGGCGGGGCTGGCGCCGGCGGGGGCGAGGATGGCGATGTGGTCGCCGTCGGTGATGGGCGCGTCGTAGGGCTCGACGAAGAAAAGGGGCACGCGCGCCAGTATCTCCACCGTGATGGGTCCGTCGGGCCCGGCCAGGACGACATCGGCGCCGCCGTCGCTCGGGTAGACGGTGATGGAATCGACCCGGCCCCAGAGGACAGGCCGGTGGTTCGGGTTGCTCAGCATCTCGACGCCCGTGAAGCCCGCCGGTGAGCGCGCGAGGCCGTCGGGGCCGGGCGCGCCCGCGTCCCGGATGGCGATAACCTGGCGGATGACGTAGTTCCGCACCGGATCTTGCTCGCCGATGAAGGTAAGCCAGGTGCCGGGCTCGATGCGGGAAGGAAGGCCGGGTACGAACGCCTCGAGCGTCACGCCTGGGGAGAGCGTCGCCGTGAAGGCATCCCCCTCGATGTTGGCGGGAAGCAGCGTGAGCGTCGCGCCGTTCGCCTCGCGCACGTCGAAGGTGGCGGCGGGGTTGGCGGGAGGGGGCGTCACGAACGGCCCCGCTTCGGGCGGCGCGTCGCTACCGGCCGACTGCGAGACGACGAAGGCCACGATCCCGCCCCCGACGAGCAGGGCGAGCAGCAGCACGGCCGCGGTCAAGGGCGCGGCGAGCCGGCGGGGCGAGAGCCGGCGGCGCGTGATCAGCGGCTCCTTGGTGATGGCCATCCGCCCATGATAGATGGCGGGAGGTGGCGCGCGCCCGGCCGGTGGAGGGGGATGGGGATATTCGGGGCTGCCTTCTGCTATCGTCGGGCGCATGCCTCGCGGGGGTGATGGGTGAAACGCCTGACGGTCGTGGCGCTGGCGGCGCTGGTGGGCGTTGTCATGGTGGCTGTGGGTTCGGCGCAGGCTGAACGAACGGCCACGGTCGAGGTGCGCGTCTGGCAGAACGTCGGGGACCTTGAGGACATCCGCATCAGCGCGCGCCCGGCGGGCGGCTCGTGGCGGACGCTCGGGACAATCCCGCTGCCCCTGGACGAGACGACCGACAGCGGCACGTTCGCCTACGGCGATATCGACCTCGATGTGCCGCTGCCGGGCCGAGCGGTCCCGGCGACCGTCGAGGTTCGGGTGTGGCAGCGGGTGCGGGACCTGAGCCGCGTGTACATCAGTGCGCGCCCGGCAGACGGCTCGTGGCGCACCCTGGGCACGATCGCGCTGCCGCTCGACGACGGCTTCAGCAGCAGCGGCACCTTCCAGTTCGGCGACATCGCGCTCGACGTGCCCGTGCCGCCCGAAGAGGTCTCGACGCTGGCGGGCCGTGCCGGCGTGTACGGCGCGCGGGACGGCCAGGGCGCAAACGCGCGATTTGGGCGGGACGCCATCTTCTCGCGGCCCACCGCCCTCGCCCTGGCCGCCCATCCGGACGGGGACGTCATCGTTGCCGACCGCGACAACCACCTGATCCGGCGGGTTGCACCCGACGGAACCGTGACGACGATTGCCGGTGGGGAGATTTCGGGCTATGTCGACGGCGCCGGCGCCCTGGTGCGGTTCAATCACCCCACCGGCGTGGCCGTGGATTCCGAGGGCAACATCTACGTCGCCGACGACCACAACCACCGCATCCGCAAGATCGCGCCCGACAGGATCGTCAGCACGATCGCGGGCGCCGAGCAGCCCAACATCGGGTGGGAGTCGCGTGACGGGCCCGCCGACGAGGCGCTCTTCACGAACATGTTCGGTATCGCGCTGGGTCCCCAGGGCGACCTCTACATCCTCGAGAGCGCCAAGATCAGGCGCCTTTCGCCGGCGGGCGAGGTCACGACCTTTGCGGGGGGCGACTCAGAAGGCGATCGCGACGGCCCGAGGCTGTCGGCCCAGTTCAGGTACCTGCGGGGCATCACCGTCGACGACGCCGGCAACGTCTACACGCTCGAGGTGAACGACTTCGCCTCCCAGAGCGGTATCCCGACGGCGATTGTCCGGGTGATCGACAGCAGCGGGAGAGTTCGCACGATCTACCGGAGTGAGCAGCCGGTCTGGGGGGGCGCGCTTGCCTCGCCCTCTGGCATCGTGGCGGCCGGCAACGGCGCCGTCTACCTCTCCAACACCGGGTTAGACCAGGTCATCCGCATTACGCGAGCGGGTCAGCTCGAGGGCGTGGCCGGTTCCGGCGAACGGGGCCACGGCGACGCCTCACGGGCCGAAGCGACGTTCAACCTCCCCGGGTCGCTCGCGCTCTCGAGCAGGGGCGTGCTGTTCGTGACCGACCAGGGGGGAACCGTCGTCCGCGCCATCCAGCTGGGTCGCGGAGGCCTCCCGATGACGGCTGTACCGCTCGCGGAGTTGGAGTCGTTGCCCCGGGTTGAGGGCGTCACGATCAGCCCGGTTCGGCAGGTCGGCAACATCGTGGCGGTCGACATGGGCGTCACCCCGTCCAGCCTCGTGGTGATGCCATTCCCGCACGCGCACCGGATCGACCGCCTTGGGCCGAGCGGGCAAGTGCGGACGTTCGCGGGGACGGGCGAGGAGGGATTCGCGGACGGCCCCGCAGCCGCGGCGCAGTTCTCCTTACCGTGGAGCGTTGCCGTGGACGCTGATGGGGTGGTCTACGTGGCGGATACCGGCAACAACGCCATCCGCCGCATCGGGACCGATCGCGAGGTCTCGACCCTGGACACGCCAGACAGCCTGTCACTGGACAGAAACGTCGAGCTCACCGTGGACGGGGATGGCAACCTCTATGGAACCCGAAATGCATTCGGGGTTCCCATCGGGCCGGGGAGGTTCACGAACGGAACCGAAATCTGGCGCCTTTCGCCGGACGGAGCGTTCTCGGTTGTCGCGGCAGTGGTGGGAAGGGTGGACGGCATGGACGTGGACGGGGAGGGCCGTATCTACTTCGTCTCCCAGTACAACCGGGCCTCCTGGGTCGGTAGGGTCGAGGACAGTGGCTCGGTAACCACCGTGCTGGAGCGTGTTCCTGGACACTACGGTGGGGTGCTCTCGTGGGAAACGAGGGGGATTGTCGTCGAGCGTGATGGCACGGCGTACGTGGTTGACTACACCTTCCAGCGGGTCGTACGGATCACCACCGATGGGGAGGTCGCGGTTGTCGGAGACCACAGCTCGTTCGGTTCCGGGAATCCGCTCACGGGCATCGCGATGACCCCTGATGGCGATCTCCTCATTGCGGAGTTCAGCAGGCTCTACAGAGCCACGTTGCCGGCGCGATGACGGGAACGCGCACGGGATGGCGCGCCGGGGCCTGGGGGCTGACCGCAGGCGTGGTTGCGGTGCTCCTTGCCCTTGCCGCCGTGGCGCCGGGCGCGGCGCAGGAGGGGGACACCGCCACGGTCGAGGTGCGCGTCTGGCAGGACGTGGGGGACGAGCTCGACGTCTACGTGAGCGCTCGTCCCGCCGCAGGTTCGTGGCGCACCCTGGGGACGATCCCGCTGCCGCTCGACGACGGCACGAGCTCCTCGGGCCGGTTCCAGTACGGCGATATCAGCCTCGATGTTCCCCTGCCCGGCCGGGCGGACCCGGCGACCATCGAGGTCCGCGTCTGGCAGGATGTGGGGGATAGCTCCAGCATCTTCATCAGCGCGCGTCCGGCCGAGGGCGACTGGAGAATCCTGGGAACCATCCCGCTCCCGCTCGACGACGGCGTCAGTTCGAGCGGTCGCTTCCGCTACGGCAACATCAGCCTCGACGTTCCGGTCCCGCGGCTGCCGGTTTCGACGCTTGCGGGCAGCGCAGGGTCGCTGGGGTCCAGCGACGGGCGGGGAGACGGCGCGAGGTTTGGGGGTTTCGCCAGCTTCAGCCAGCACCGTCCCTGGGCGCTCGCGCTGGCCGCCGCCCCCGACGGGAGCGTGGTCGTCGCGGACTACTACAACGATGCAATCCGGCGGGTTGAGCCCGACGGGACGGTCACGACCATCGCCAGCGGCCGGGGTGACCGGGACGGCGAAGCGGCGGATGCGCGCTTCTATCATCCGCGCGGGGTTGCGGTCGATGGGCGGGGGACCATCTACGTGGCCGACGAGCGCAACCACCGCATCCGCAAGATCACGCCGGATGGCATCGTGACCACGATCGCCGGCACCGGCGAGTGGGAGTACGTCGATGGCCCGGCCGAGGAGGCGGGCATCATCAACCCTCGAGGGGTCGCGCTGGGGCCGCTCGGTGACCTGTACATCATCGAGAGCACGCGGATCAGGGTGCTCTCGCCGGCAGGCCAGGTCTCGACCTTCGCCGGAGGCGAACGCAACGGCTACCAGGATGGCTGGCGGGAGGACGCCGAGTTCTTCTCGCTGCAGGCGATCACCATCGACGACGCCGGCAACATCTTCGTCATCGACATCAATGATCGGGGCGGACACGACGAGTACGCCGCCATCCGTCTCATCGACACGACCGGGACCGTCCACACCATCCTGCGCAGCGATGGGCTCAACAGTGGCGGGTCGCTCGGCTACCCGGCCGGCATCGCGCCCGCCGGCGATGGGGGCGTGTACCTCTCCAACACCGGCCTCCACCAGATCGTCCGGCTGACCCGCGCGGGCGATCTCGAAGCGGTGGCGGGCACTGGCGAGAAGGGCTCGCTCGACGGCGCCCGCGGCGAGGCGCGCTTCAACCTGCCGGGACCGCTTGCGCTCTCGCCCGACGGCGTCCTGTTCGTCGCCGACCAGGCCACGACCGTGGTCCGCGCCGTTGAGCTCGCCCGGGATGGCCTGCCCGCAGCCGCCGTCCCGCTGGCGACCTACGAGGGGCCGCCCCGCGCCGTCGGCGTGACCGTCACGGCCGTCCCGCAGTCGGACACGTTCAACTCGGACGGGTTTGCGCTCTCGCCCGACGGCAACATCGTCGCCTCCGGACAGTTCCTCCACGATGTCCGCCAGCTCGCCCCCGACGGGACGGTCACGATCCTGGCGGGCGGCGACGCCCCGGGATTCCTTGATGGTCCTGCCGAGGAAGCGCGGTTCTCGGACCCCACGTACGTTGCCGTCGATGCCGGCGGGAACGTGTACGTGCTGGACAACGGCAACGAGGCCATCCGGCGCGTCGCCCCCGATGGCAACGTCACGACCGTTCTGGACCGGCTCCCGACGGGGGTCTGGTCCATCACGGGGCTGGCCGTGGATGGGAACGGCAACCTGCTGATCGTGGACGAGAATGCCGGCGTCTGGCGTCTCCAGGACGGGGGGCTTTCGATCGCCGCCGCCCGGCCCCCGTCGGGATTCCTCTCGGCGATCGACGTGGATGCGGGCGGCAGGATCTACTATGCGTCCGGACGGTTTCCCCCGACGACGGTAGGGAGCATCAGTGAGGTGGGCAGCGTCACGGTGCTGGCCGAAGAGGGTCCGGGTCACTACGGAGGAGCGTTCTCTAAGTGGCTGCGCGACATCGCGGTGGCGAGCGATGGCACCGTCTACGCGGTCGACCTGGACTACCAGCGGGTGATGAGCATTTCCCCGGACGGGGATATCGCCATCGTGGTAGACACCGAGTCCTTCCCCGGGGTCACGCGATTCGACCCACACTCCGTCCTCGTGACGCCCGAGGGCGACCTGCTCGTGTCCGAGTTCAACCGAATCTGGCGGATCACGCTCCCCTAGCCATCGCGGCGGTTCCTGGCACGTTTGCGTTATCGTCGCGCCGATGCCTCTTGGGAGTGGTGTGTGAGCAGGCTGGCCGTTGCGGCCCTGGGAGTGCTGCTGGGGCTCGCGGTGCTCGCGCCCGGAGCGGCGCAGGAGGCGGAAACCGCCACCATCGAGGTGCGCGTCTGGCAGAACGTGGGGGACGAGCTCGACATCTACGTGAGCGCCCGTCCCGCCGCCGGTTCGTGGCGAACGCTGGGGACGATCCCGCTCGCCCTTGACGACGGGATCAGCTCGACGGGTCGGTTCCGCTACGGCGACATCGACTTCGATGTGCCCCTGCTCGGCCGGGCGGATCCGGCGACCGTCGAGGTGCGCGTCTGGCAGGACGTGGACAATAGCGCGCGCGTCTACATCAGCGCGCGTCCCGCCGATGGCGACTGGGGCGTGTTTGGGACGATCCGGCTGCCACTGGACGACGGCGTCAGCTCCAGCGGGCGCTTCCGTTACGGCAACGTCAGACTCGATGTCCCCCTGCCGCCCGCAGAGGTGGCGACGCTGGCGGGGCATCCGGGTTCCTGGGGGTACGCCGATGGAAGGGGCGCGGGGGTCCGGTTCGGTCGCGGCGGCCCAACCGGGCTGGTGGTCGACCACGACGGAAGCGTCGTCGTGGCCGACCCCTGGAATCACGCGATTCGCCGCATTTCCCCCGACGGCAGGGCCACTACGATCGCGGGAGGACTGGGGGCGGGCTTCCGGGACGGCCCTGTGGGCGTGGCCCAGTTCGCGTTCCCCGTCGATGTGGCCCTGGCGTCGGATGGTTCCATTTACGTGGCCGATGCGGACAACCGCCGCATCCGCAGGATAGGGCCTGGAGGTGTGGTCACCACCGTGGCCGGGACAGACCCGGAGACGAATGTTGCCGACTTCATCCGCGATGGGCCGGCCCTTGAGGCCATCCTGCTGAGACCCATTGCGCTGGCGTTGGACGCGAGGGGGAACCTCTACATCTCCGACGGGTACAGGATCAGGGTCCTCTCGGCGGCGGGCGAGGTGTTCACGTTGGCCGGCGGCAGGCTCCCCGGTTATCGGGACGGACCAGCAAAGGCGGCCGAGTTCCGGATCGTATCCGACATGGATGTCGATGACGCTGGCAATCTCTATGTGCTTGACGTCAGCAATACCACGCCCGGTGAGCGGGGGGCATACGCGACCATCCGCGTGGTCAGCACCGCCGGGATGGTCCGCACGCTCCACGCCAGCGATGAGCCGCGCTACGGCGGCATGCTCGCGTGGCCCTCGGGGATCGTGGTGACCGGCCGAGGAGAGGTCTTCGTGTCGAACACGGGACGGCACCAGATCGTCCGGCTCGGGGCCGACGGCGAGCTCCACGGTGTGGCCGGAGCGGGCGAGGACGGGCGGCTCGATGGTTCGCGTGCGCGGGCGCAGTTCAGCTTCCCGAGGGATCTCGCAGTCGCAGGAAGCGGGGATCTCTTCGTGGTAGACCAGCAGAGGACGGTGATCCGCCGGGTCTCCCGCGGGGCAAGCGATGTCCCGCTGGCTGTGGCGCCTCATGTGCCCACGGTGGAGGGGGTCACCGTGACGATCCTGTCGGGACTGCGCCGTGAGCATGGGCTGGTCGATGGGCCGGCCGGCCGGGCGAGATTTCAGTACCCCGAGGGGCTGGCGCTGGCCCCCGGGGGTGTGGCGCTGGTGGTCGACTCCCAAAACCATGCAATCCGGAGGGTTGGCGCCGACGGGTCCGTGACCACGCTCGCGGGCGGGAATGGCGAAGGCGTTCGCGACGGCCCCGCCAGCGAGGCGCAGTTCTCCACCCCGCGCGACATAGCCGTCGGTCCTGACGGCACGGCGTACGTGATCGACGAGGGCACCGGCCTTATCCGCAAGGTTGCGGCGGACGGATCCGTGGAGACGCTCCAGGACGAGATGCAGGCGGCGTTCCCCGATCCCCGCGCCATTGCCGTCGATCGGGCGGGCAACCTGTATGTACTCAACGGCGACAGTGCCACCATCAGGCGCCTCTCGCCCGAGGGCCACACCTCCACAGTCGCATGGGCGGTCCATCCGGGGGGGATAGCCGTCGACGCTGACGGGTTCGTGTATTACCCGGCCGACGGAGTGGGGGACCGGGCGGTCGCGATCAAGAAAGCCAGCCCTGAGGGCGTGGTCACAACGGTGTACGAGAGCCCACCCTTCCTTCACGGAGGGTTGCTGGGACATGTAGCGGATATCGCCTTGGGGCCTGACGGAAGCGTCTACCTGGCGGAGTGGAGCCTCGATGGACTGCTCCGTATCTCTCCGGATGGGGAAGCCTCGTTTGTGATTCCGCCTTACTACCCCGACGGCCCGGTTCAACCGCGCGGTCTGGCCGTCTCCCCTGATGGCGGCCTCCTGGTTGCTGACCACCGGCTGGCCGTCATCTGGAGAGTCACGTTCGAGGATGAACCACCCGAATAGCGCCTAGCGGGCCTTGGAGCCGCCGTCGACCTGGTAGTAGGCGCCTGTCATGAAGGATGACTCGTCGCTCAGGAGGAAGGCGGCGAGGGCGGCCACCTCGTGGGGCTCGCCGTAGCGCCGCAGGGGGAGGCCGGCGGCGATGTCGCGGTGGCGCCCCTCGGGGTCGTCGGGATCGCCGCCACGCTCGATGGACCGCATCATGCGCGTCTCGATGGGCGCGGGGCAGATGGCGTTCACGCGGATGTTGTCGCGGGCGAACTCGAGGGCGGCCGTGCGCGTGAGGCCGATGACCGCGTGCTTGCTCGCACCATAGGCGACGAGGTGCGGCGTTCCCCCCAGCCCCGCGGTCGAGGCGGTGTTGACGACGGCGCCGCCGCCACGCGCCTGCATCGCCGGGGCGATGGCCTTCAGCCCCAGCCAGACGCCCTTCACGTTGACCGCGATGACCTTGTCGAACATGTCCTCGGGGTAGTCGGTGAGGGGCGTGACGAGGCCCTCGATGCCGGCGTTGTTGAAGAACCCGTCGATGCCGCCGAAGTTGTCGACAGCCTCGCGTACGTAGCGCTGGTGGTCCTCCCAGACAGTCACGTCGGTGGGGACGGCGATGGCCTCGCCCCCCTCCGCCTCGACCGCATCGACGGCGCCTCCGAGGTCGCTGCCCGCGAGGTCGACGGCGACGATGCGCGCGCCCTCCTGGGCGAGACGCACGCAGGTGGCGCGGCCGATACCCCCGGCCGCGCCGGTGATGACGACGACCTTGCCTTCGAAACGCTGTGCTACTGCGTGCTCGCTCATGACAGTTCTCCCGGGGGCCGGCGGCCCGCGCGACGTAGTGTAGGAGAGCGGGACGAGGAGGGGGCGACGGGTAGGGGCGGCGGCGCTATTCTGGGAGTTCGCTCGGGGTGTAGCTCAGCCAGGTAGAGTGCTTCGTTCGGGACGAAGAGGTCCCCGGTTCAAATCCGGGCACCCCGACCAGCCTTCCCCCACCGACTCCAGTGTCAGCGGCTGCCCGCCGGTATGCGCCCGAGGGCGTTCGCGAGCCGTTCCCGCACCTCAGCGGCGATGGCGGCGAGCGCCTCGTTCCCCACCCCACCCAGCGTGACCGTCGGGTCGACCGCCTCGACGACGATGCCCTCGCCGCTGGCATGGACGGCGACGCTGCAGGGCAGCAGCGCGCCCGCGTCGGGGTCCGCTTCGACGGCGCGGCGCAGCAGGTCGCCGTCGCAGACCCCGAGGATGGTGCAGGCGCCTCCGAGGGCGCCACTGGCGTCGAGCGTGGTGGCGATGTCGAAGCCCTGTTCGCGCAGGGCCTCCTTCGTGCGGTTCAGCCCCTCAATGAAGTCGAAGTTAGCGGTGCGCCGCAGGGCGAAGGGGCGCTCCTCGACGGATGAAGCTGACATGCGCGGGATGGTAGCAGGGTGGGGAAGCTCGGGGGCGGTCGACGGTGGCGGGCTGCTGACGCACCCTTGTGCTGTGCGCGTCTCGGGATTGCGGCTCGCCCTGGCGATGGCGGCGCTGATGCTGCTGGCAGGGGGCTGCGCGGGCGGCGGTGGGAGTTCGGGGGTTACGGTCGAGACGGTGACGCCTGCCGCCGAGGAGACGCCGCCCCCCGCGGTGGGCGTGGCGACGGCGGAGGTCGCCATCGTGCCGCCCGAGCTCATCGTGTCCGTCGTCGAGGTCCCGCAGGGCGGGGCCGTGCTCGTGTCGGTCACGGGGAGCGTGGAGGAGGGCCGGGTCGTGTTCCTGGGCCAGCGCTACCCGCTCACCCAGGGCGATTTCAGCATGTACAGCTACGTCGGCATCGGCGTCTTCGACGCGCCGGGAACGCACACCATGCTGGTGCAGCTCACGATGGTGAACGGCACGGAGGGCAGCTTCGAGCACGAGATCACGATCACCGAGTCCGTGTGGGACGTCGCCCACCTCTACTACGAGGAAGGCGCGGGCGACCCGGTGCTCGACCAGGCGGAGCGCGATCGCGAAAACGCCCTCCTGGCCGACACATACGCCGTGGTGACGCCGCAGAAGCTCTGGGAGGGGCGCTGGCGGTCGCCGTCAGGGGGCCAGATATCGAGCCAGTTCGGAGAGCGGCGCTCGTTCAACGACGGGCCCGTGGGGGGCAACCACGGCGGTACCGATTTCGCCGCTCCCGAGGGGGCGCCCGTGACGGCGACGAACAGCGGTCGCGTGGCGCTGGCGCGGCAGCTCGCCCTCCGTGGGAACACGGTCATCATCGACCACGGAGGGGGCGTGTTCTCGGGATACGCCCACCTGAGCGCCTTCGCCGTTGCCGAGGGGCAGGAGGTGCAGAAGGGCCAGCTGATCGGCTTCGTGGGCGATTCGGGCCTCTCGACGGCGCCCCACCTGCACTGGGAGATCTCCATCCACGGCGTGCTCGTCGATCCGATGCGGTTTGTCGATGGGCGGAATGGGTTCTAGGCGATGCGGCTGACCGTGGAGGTCGAAGGCGAAGGGGACTCGGGCGCCCTGCCCGGGCAGGGCGCGGCGCTGGTCGCGTTCATGTCGTTCGCGGCGGTGCGCGGATTCGGTGCGCGCCACCCGCTCATCGCGTTGTCGGAGCGAGCCGCGGACCTGGGTGTGCGGCTGGGGCCGCTCACGACTTTCTACGAACGCGGCGCCGAGGACTCCGAGGACGAGGCGAACCTGGAGCGGGCCTGGCAGGACGCGGACCCGCTGGCGGCGAGTCTGGAGGCCCTGGGCAAGGCGCTGGCCGAGGACGAACGCGCGGGCGCCTTCGTGCGGCGCGCCGGGGCGGAATCGCTGGCCGAAGAGGCGGCGGCCCTGCTCGATGTCGTCGAGGGCGCGGGGCGCGCCAATCGCCGTGTCCGCCTAACCTACGAGCTGTGATTCGCCGACGCCGGGACGCCATCAGCGCGCGGGAGCGCTGGCTTGCGGGGCCGCAAGCGTTCGCGCGCGCGTTCGACTCACCCTCGGGGCGAGCGCTCCTCTTCCCCCGCGCCGTGAAGATGATCGAGCTGCTCCAGCTCGACACGGCCCGCACCTACCTCGATGTCAGCCTCGGCGGGGGTGGCTTCGCCGAGCTGCTGGCGAGGGGGGCGGGCTCCCCCGCCCGCCCCGTCGTGCTCGACGTGTCGGCGGCGGGCGACTCGGTCGACCTCGTCGCCTGGCCGGAGCAGCTCCCCTTCCGGGACGCGTCCTTCGACGCCGTCACCGCCCTGCATGTGCTGCGCGGCCTCGACGACGATGCCGTGCACGGCTTCGCCGAGGAGCTCTCGCGCATCCTCGCGCCGGGTGGCGCCGGGCTGATCGTCGAGTTCGCGCCGGTGCGCTGGGGCCTGCTCAACGACCTGCACCGGCGCATCGTGTCGGGGGGCTGCGCGGAGGTCGACCTGCGCGGCTGGGGCCGCATGGCCGCGCTCCTGACGGAGTGCGGCTTCGACGCGATTGACCTCGTCGAGCTCGGGCCGTTCGCCCTGCCCCCGATCCCGCGGGTCTGCGTGCTGGTGCGCCGCAGCCCCTAGCAGGTCGCCTCGATGAGGCCCTTGCGGTGGCCGAGGCGGGGCAGGCGGCGGTTGAGGCCGGCGAGCACCTCGTAGTTGATGGTGTCGATGTGGCCGGCCACCTCGGCGGCGGTGATCGTCTCGCCACCCTGTTCCCCGATGAGCACGGCCTCGTCTCCCTCGGACACGCCGGGGACGCCCGTGATGTCGATGAGGAACTGGTCCATGCAGATGCGCCCCACGATGGGGCAGCGCCGGCCGCTGGCGAGGACGTGGCCGCGGTTGCTGAGCGCGCGGTGGTACCCGTCGGCGTAGCCGATGGGCACGAGCGCGACGCGTGACTGGCGTTCGGCGACCCACGTGAGGCCGTAGCTGACGCCCTCGCCGGGGGCGACGTCGAAGACGCGGGCGAGGCGCGCCTTCATGCTGAGGACGCGCTGGAGGCCGGGGTTCGGGGTGTGGTCGGGAAGGGCGCCGTAGAGGCCGAGCCCGGTGCGCACGGCGTCGTAGCGGAACTCGGGGTGGCGGATGGTGGTGGCGGTGTTGGCGATGTGACGCATCGGCACCGGCCCCGCAAGGCGCACCGCCTCGGCCACGACCCGGTCCTGCTCGACCGTGAAGGAGTCGTCCTCGTGGTCGGCGTTGGCGAGGTGCGTCCAGAGCGCTTCGAGCGTGACGCCCTCGAGGGCCCGCACGCGGTCGGCGAGGACGGCGACTTCGTCGGGGGCAAGACCGAAGCGGTGCATGCCGCTGTCGACCTTCACATGGACCGGCACCGGCGCCTTCCCGGCGCGCAGCGCCGCATCCGCGACCGCCGCGGCCTGCTCCTCGCTATCGACGGTGAGGGTGATGTCGTGCGTGACCGCTGTCTCGGCGTCCTCGGCGAAGGAGTGGCCGAGAACGAGCACGGGCCGGGTGACCCCGGCCTCGCGCAAGGCGACCGCTTCCGGCAGGAAGACGACGGCGAAGCGTCCGATGCCCGCGGCCTCGAGCGCCGGCCCGACGACGTCCGCGCCGTGGCCGTAGGCGTTCGCCTTCACCACGGCCATGACGGTCGCGTCGCCGGCGGTATCGCGGAGAACGTGGGCGTTGTTGTCGAGGGCGTCGAGGTCGAGCTCGATCCAGGCGTTGAGGGCCCGCGTGGCGCTCTCGAGGGGTGTTCCGGTGGTTCCGGAACTGCTGGTGGTCACGGCTGCCCCCTTCCCCGGGCAGCGCTTTGACCGGCCCGCGAGAACGGGCCTAGCATCGATGGGGTGGAGGCCAGACGCAACCGGCCCGGCCGTCGCCCGTTGAGGGGCGTGCGGCTCGGTGCGCTAGCGGCCTTGATCGCGGCCCTCGCGCTGGTCTCCTGCGGCGAGGACACCCCTCCTCCCGCCCCTTCCCCCACGCCCACGACCGTCGCGACGCCTGTCGCGACCCCCACGCCGGAACCGGCAGCGCTCCTCGACGAGGCGTACGCGCTGCTGCGGAGCGGTCGCTACGACGAGGCCGTGACGGTGTTCGCGACCGTTGCGGACCGCGCGACGGACCCGCAACTCCGCTCCACGGCCTTGCTCGGCGAGGCCGTGGCCGCCTACGACACGGGCGCGCACGGGCGATCGATGGGGCTTCTGCGCCGTGCGCTGGAAGCAGCGGCGCACGGATCGCCCGAGGAGGCGCGCGTGGTCTACCTGCTGGGGGTGCGGCTGAACGAGGCGCGCGCCTTCGATGAGGCGGTGGCGTTGCTGCGGCCCCACTCCGTGCTCGGAAGCGGGCTCGCGCTCGGCCCCGCGATCGCGTCCGAGTACGCCCGTGCGCTCGCCGGGAACGGGGACGTGGAGCGGGCGGAGACCGTCTGGCAGTCGCTGCTGGCGACGCCGGGGCTGGGCGAGCAGCTGCGGCTCCCGATCCTGCGGCAGCGCGCGGCTATCGCCCGAGTCGAGGGAGACCTGGAGGGGCGGCGGCGCTGGCTGGGGGAACTGGCGGCGCTCACTCGCGACCCGGAGGTGCGGCACGAACTCGCGGCGGTCGGCTTCCTGCTCGGCGACCTCGACCTGTTCGAGGCGCAGTTGCGCGCCATCATCGCCGAAAGCCCCTGGACCGAGGAGGCGCTGTTCTCGCTGCGCGATCTGCGTCAGGCCGGCTACGCGGTCGACCCGGGCCAGGAGGGGTTTGTGTACTACCGGCACGGGGCGTTCGCCCAGGCGCGGGCCGTGCTCCTGCCTGCGGTGCAGGATCCGGCGGCGAGCGCGGAGGAGCTCGCCTACCGCACGTACTTCCTGGCGGCGGCGTACGACGACGATGGCTTCTACCTGGAGTCGGTGCCGCTCTACGACGCGGTTGCGGCGGCGCCGGAGGCGGGGGTGTTCGGGCATCGGGCGCGGTACTGGGCGGCGCGTGCGCTCGAGAATGCAGGACACTTCGACGAGGCGGCGGCGCGGTACGACCTCGTGGCGGGGGAGACCGGCGCTGAGTTCGCCGCGGAGGCGGCCTTCCGGAGCGGTTTCGTGCGGCTGCGCGTGGGGGATGTGGCGGGTGCGCTCGATGCCTGGGCGGCGCAGGACGTTGTGGAGGCGCGCACGCACTACTGGCGCGGTCGGGCGCTGGAAGAACTGGGCGAGGCCGAGGAGGCGCAGCGCGCGTATCTGGATGCGGTCGCGCTGCAGCCGCGCGCGTTCCACGGGATCGAGGCGCGTCGCGCGCTGGCGATGGACGTGGGTGGGGACGGGCGCTACCGGCGCCTGGCGCCCCCGCCCGTACCCGACTGGGAGGGGCTGGCGGCGTGGCTCGCGACCCACCGTCCGGGCGGGGCGCTTCGCGAGGTCGCCGTGGAGGCGCTGGAGCTGGCTCGCGTAGGGCTGCGGGACCGGGCGGCGGAGACGATCCGGCTTGCCGCCACCCGAACCAGCGATCCGTGGACGCTGCTGTCGCTGGCGCGGGTGGCGACGGAGGCGGGACTGCCGGAGCAGGTCACGGCAATTGCACAGCGAATACAGTTGATACTGAATCTCGATAGCGAGGCCCTTCCCGACCCATTCGCCCGGCTGCGCTACCCGCTGCCGCATGCGGCTCTCCTGGAGGAGCACGGCAAAGCGAACGGTCTCGACCCGCTGTTGCTGGCGGCGCTCATCTACCAGGAGAGCCGCTGGGACCCGACGGCGGTTTCCATCGCGGACGCCGTCGGCCTGACGCAGGTCATCGGTCCGACGGCCGAGTGGATCGCCGGGCAGCTCGGCAAGGGTGACGTGGCCCCGGGGGAGCTGTTCCGCCCGGCCGTGTCGATCGAGTTTGGCGCCTACTACCTGGGCGTCCAGCTGCGGGAGTTCGGGGCCCCGCACCAGGCTCTCGCGGCGTACAACGCCGGTCCCTCGAACGCGCAGCTGTGGAGTCTGGTGGCGTCGTGGCCGCCGGCGGACTTCGTGGAGGCGATCACGTTCCGCGAGACCCGTGCTTATGTGCAGTTAATCATGGAGCACTATGCCTGGTACCGGGCGCTGTACGGCGAAGGGACTGGCGGGTAGGGGGAATGGGTCGTAGGTTAGTGGGCCGAGGAAACAGGCCGTGTCGCCGAAGAGAACGTATCAACCGCACCGCCGCCCACGCGCCCGCCGCCACGGCTTTCGCCGGCGGATGGCGTCGCGCTCGGGCCGGGCGATATTGAAGGCGCGGCGCGTGAAGGGCCGGAGGCGGCTGACGGTCGTCTAGGCGGGGGGCGCGCGGTGGAGCCACTGCGGCGGCGCGCAGATTTCGAACAAGTGTTCTTATCGGGCGCATTCGTGCGAGGCCGCACGGTCTCGCTCAGGATCCTGGAGCGCAGTGAGGGCCCGACTCGCGTCGGGCTCGCCGTGGGGAAGCGGCTGGACAAGCGGGCGGTAATCAGAAACCGCGTGCGTCGTCGACTGCGGGAAGCACTGCGGCGTTTCGAGCTGCGCGACGGGTACGACGTGGTCGTAATCGCAAGGCGGTCAGCCCTCACGGATGCGGCGCCGGCGCTCCGGGAGGACGTGGCGAGGGTGTGCGGGAAGGCCGGCCTGCTAGGCGGGGAGGATTCCGGGTGAGGTGGGTGCTGATCGGAGCCATTCGCGTGTACCAGGTGACACTGGCGGCCCTGTTCATGGGAAACTGCCGCTTCGAGCCCAGTTGCTCGAGGTATGGGGAGGAAGCACTACGCCGGCACGGCGCAGTGCGAGGAACGTGGCTAACGGCGAAGCGACTCGGCCGATGCCGACCGGGAGGCGGATTCGGGTACGACCCGGTGCCCGATTGAGCCCGGGCCACTGTTTCACGTGAAACAGTCCGATGGAGGAGTACTGCGCCACTACCAGTGCGATTCGAAGGGGCAGGAGGCTTCTTGCGGAGGGTGCTGGCATACCAGTGAGTCGTAGCGGGTCGAGGCAGCGTCGATCGGGCGGTTGGCGGACGGTCGTGGGCGGAACAGGTGTTGCAGGAACAGGCGCAGTCCGGCCGGAGGAGCGGGGCGACGCAGGGACGTCAGGAGTGTGAACGCAGCCCTGGAGGGGGGTCGATGGCCTGGGATGCGGTAGGGAGGCGAAGGGCACTTGGTGTGGGGAGCCGGGATGAACTGACGGAAGCAAGACCCCGGCAGTGTTTCACGTGAAACAGTCGGGGCGTGTCCCTCGCCGTCACAATGAAAAATAGCTAAGGCGCTTGGGCGGGTGGTCAAAACGGTAACTGACAGGCGCGCGAAGGTTGCGGGGATGCGGTGTTTCACGTGAAACAGAAACTTACGTCTGCTGACCGTAACGGGGTTGCTGCTAGGATGCCTTCCGTGCGCCTCTCGAAGCTCCTGATCCCCGTGATCCTGGTTGTGGCGGTGTTCTCCAGCGCCTGCGTGGGCTTTTCCGAGCCCCGCGGCTGGGCGGCGCCCGTGTTCGACGGGGAAACGGTCTACGTGTTCCTGGATCGCGACGAGTTCGTCGCCGCAAACCTCGATGAGTTCGGGGCTGAGTGGAGCTGGACGTTCCCGGACGACGATCTCGACGCGGAGAAGGAGTTCGACCTCGAGGCGGTCTACGGCCCGCCCCTGTTCGCGGGGGATCGCATCATTCTTGCGGGCTTCTCGGGGGAAATGGTCGCTCTGGGGCCCGAGGGGCGCTTCATTGCGGGGCGGGGGAGCTGGTGGCGCGACGACGTGAACGGCAGCATCGTCGGGGGCGCGACATTGGCCGGCGACCGTTTCGTCTTCGGCACCACGGAACAGCGCCTCTACGTGCGTAACGTCGTCGATGGGGGCGCCGTCGCGCCCTGGCCGATCGATGGCCGGAAGCTGAAGGGTGAAATCTGGTCTCAACCAGTTGTCGTCGACAATATCATGTACGTCGGGACCATGGATGGCAACCTCTACGCCTTCGACCTCGAGTCGGGGCAGGCGCTCTGGACGCGGCCGTTCGAGGCGGGCGGCGCGATAGCGGACCTGGCGCACATCGGCGACGGCACGTTGTTCGTGCCGACCCTTCGGGGCCAGGTGTGGCTGGTCGACGCGGAAACGGGCGCCGCTCTGCGCGACCCATTCGAAGCCGAGGGCTGGGTGTGGACGCGCCCCGTCATCCGCGACGGCGTCGCCTACTTCGGTGACTTCGAGGATCTGGTCTATGCCTGGGATATGGACTCCGGGCGGACGCTCTGGACGTACCGGGCGGAGAACAAGGTCAAGGCCCAGGGCGTCATAATCGACGAAACGCTTATCGTTGGCGATGAGAGCGGCACGGTGCACTTCGTGGATCTGGCAAGTGGTGTGCGGCGGAATGCTGTGAAACTCGACGGGGCAGGGAAGATTCGAGCAGGTTTGGTGGAAAAGGAAGGTTTTGCCTGGATCCTCGGCACCGAGGGCAGGCTCTACCGCGCCGACCCCGCGACGCTCACCGTCATCGAGCGTGAAGTGCGAGGCGCGCCGTGATCACCGCAGTCCCGCAGCGGGCCCTCCTCGGCCTCGCCCTGATCGGCGGCGTCGCGCTTGTCTTCGCGATCGCGACCTTCGGCTTCGGGAAGACGTTCACCGTCGGGTTGCTCGATCCGATGATCAACGTGCTCGTGGTGCTCAACCACGCGCTCTGGGGCAGCTTCGGGCTCGCGGTCATCGCCTTCACCATCCTCGTGCGGCTGGTCACCTTCCCGCTCACCATGCGCCAGCTCCAGCAGACGCGCGCCATGCAGGCGCTGCAGCCGCGCGTTCAGGAGATCCAGAAGAAGTTCACCGACCCCAAGCGGCGCCAGGAAGAGATGATGAAGGCCTACCGCGAGGCGGGGGTCAATCCGCTCGGCTGCCTGGGCCCGCTGGTGCTGCAGTTCCCCATCCTGATTGCGCTCTTCTATGCCATCCGCCAGACGCTGGCGATCTCGCCCGAGGCGCTCGACAACCTCTCCGGCCACCTCTACTCGTGGAGCTACATCCAGAGCGCCATCCCGCTCGAAGAGAGCTTTATTGGCATCAACCTGGCCGAAGGCGCGTCCATCAGCGTGCTCAACCTCAACCTCCTGGTGGTGGTGCTGGTTGGGTTCTCCACCTGGGCCCAGTCGAAGACGACGGTCACCGTCGCGACGGACGAACGGGCGCGCACGCAGCAACAGATGATGACCTGGATGCTGCCCATCATGTTCATGTTTTTCGGTCTCAGTTTCCCCAGTGGAGTAAGCCTCTACTGGGTTGTCACCTCGTTTGTGAGCGTGGGGCTCAACGTCATGGTCTATGGCTTCCCCGCGCTCAACATTCCGCCTCTGGTGGGGCCACCGAATCCCCCTGCCCCGGTCGAGGCGGCTGCATCCGTATCTTCGGAGGGCTCGGGCCAGACACGCTCGCGTCCCTCCCGCGAATTGAGGACATCTACCCATGGATCACGCCGAAGCAAACGGAAAAACCGTCGACGACGCGCTTAAGGCGGCGTTGGCCAAGCTCAACGCAACCGTTGATGAAGTCGAGCTCGTCGTGCTGGACGAAGGACAGCGTGGCGGGCTCTTCGGGCGCGGCGCCCGCGACGCCGTCGTACGCGTCGAACGCCGCGCGGACGGGCCGCGCGAACGATCGCCGGAGCCTCCCGACACCAGCATCCCCCGCGGGCGCGGCGGCCGAGGGGGACGTGGGGGCAGCGGTGGAGCCGCCGGCCGCGACCGTGGACGCCGCGGTGGCAGCGGCGGTGGGCGCAGGCGCGGCGGCTCGGGCGGCCCGCGCGGTGGCTCCGGTGGCGGTCAGCGTGGACCTCGCGCCGAGCGAGAGCCGCAGCTGACGGAACAGGACTTCTTTGGCGAAGGCGCCGCCCCGCCCCCGCGTCAGCCGGCGCGCAGCGGGCCTCCCCCTCGCCGCTCGTCCGGTGGCGGTGGTGGCGGTGGTTCCCGCCGCGATCGCCCGCGCAGGCGTCGGGAAGAGAACATCGAGCCCGACATCAACGCCGAGGAGGTCGATCTCGCGGCCGAGGTGGTCGATTCCATCCTCCAGATCCTCGAGATCGACGCCGACATCAACATCCGCGAGCCCGTGACCGCCGGCGACGGCCTCGGCAGCGCCCGCGCCGTGATCGACATCTCCGGGGACGACCTCGGGATGCTCATCGGGCGGCGCGGCGAGAGCCTGATGGCCTTCCAGTACGTCGTGAACCTCGTGATGACGCGGCGCTTCCCCGGCCGGGGGTCGGTCACGATCGACGTCGAGCAGTACCGCCGCCGTCGCGAGGACCAGGTGGTCTCGCTGGCCGAGCGCATGGCCGAGCGCGTGCGCGACATCGGCGAGCCGATCACGCTCGAGCCGATGTCGGCCGCCGAGCGCCGCCTCGTCCACCTCGCCCTCGTCGACGACCCCGAGGTCGAGACGAACAGCGTCGGCGAAGGGGACAGCCGCAAGGTCGTCATCAGCCTGCTGGAGGATTGATGGAATGAGCCCGTCCGCGCCAGGAATCGTGATCGTCGGGAACGTGACCGAGGACTTGACGCCCGAGGGCGCCTGGACGCCGGGCGGCCCCGCGCTCTACAGCGCGCGCGCCGCGGCGGCGCTGGGCGCGGACGTGACGCTCGTGACCCGCGTGCCCGAGGACTACGACCGGAGCCTCTTCGAGGGGCTGACCGTGAAGGAGCTTCCAGCCGAGGGCAGTCCCCGCTTCGAGAATACCCATCCCGACGGCGGGCTCCGCCGCCAGATGCTGCACCAGGCGGGTGAACCGATCGCCGCGGATGACCTGCCCGCTGGTCTGACCGCCGATGCGGCCATCGCCGCCCCGGTGCTCGATGAGCTGGAAGCGTTCCCGCCCGTCGAGGCGCCAGTGCGCGTCGTCTCGCTGCAGGGCGCTTTGCGCTGGGGCATGCCGAACCAGCCCGTGCGCCGCGCGGCCTACGCGCCTTCGCGGGCGCGTGCGCTGCAGCCGATGGGCGCGATCGCCGTCTTCAGCGACGAAGATGCTGACGATCCGCCCGACCTCGCGCGCGGGCTCTCCGCCCGCGGCCCGGCGATCGTGACGCGCGGCGCCCGTGGCGCCTGGCTCTATCGCAGGGGCGCGCGCAGCGTCCTGCCCGCCTTCGCCACGAACGTGTGCGACACCACGGGCGCCGGCGACGGCTTCGTCGCCGCCCTGGCAGTGCGGCTGGTCGAGTCGGGGGACTTGTTCGAATCGTGTACATTCGCAAATGCGATGGGGTCTCTGGTGGTCGAACGAAGTGGCATGGTGGAGATGCCTTCACGCAAGGAGGTAGAGGCGCGCGTGCGGAGGGGAGCGGCGGATGGCGCGTGAGATCATCGCGTTCGTGAACCAGAAGGGCGGCGTGGGCAAGACCACGACCGCCGTCTCGCTGGCCGCCGCCCTCGGGCGTCGGGACGAGCGCGTGTTGCTCATCGACCTCGACGCGCAGGCGAACGCCACCAGCACCGCCGGCATCGCGCAGGTCGAGGGGCCATCGATCTACGAGGTCCTGATGATGGAGGCGGATGCCCGGGACTGCATCGTGTCCATCGAGGAGGAGCAGTTCGACGTGCTGCCCGCAACGCGCGAGCTCTCGGGCGCGGAGGTCGAGCTCGCCCCCGCCATGGCGCGCGAGCAGCGCCTGAAGAACATCTGCGAACCCCTGGCGGAGGAGTACGACTGGATCTTCATCGATTGCCCGCCCTCGCTCGGCATCCTCACGGTGAACGCCCTTACGGCGGCGACGAGCGTGGTCATTCCCGTGCAGTGCGAGTACCTGCCGATGGAGGGCCTGGCGAGGCTGATGGAGACGCTGGCGCTCGTGCGGAGCAACCTCAACCCTCGGCTGCGCACGCTCGGCCTGGTCCTGACGATGCTCGACCGGCGCACGCGCCTCGCGCGCGAGGTGGCCGCCGACGTGATGACCCACTTCCCCAACCAGACCTTCAACACCGTGATTCCGCGCGCCGTCAGCATTGCCGAGGCGCCGAGTTACGGGCAGTCGATCTTTCGGTACAGCCCGGGAAGCCGTGCCGCCACCGCCTACCGCAGGCTGGCGAACGAGCTCACGGAGCGCGTGGGAGTGAGCGCATGACACAGCCACGACGAGGACTCGGACGGGGGCTCGATGCCCTCCTGCCCGGCGGCGGCGGTGAGGAGCCGCCCCCCGGGCGAACGCTGCAGGAGATCGACATCGATCTGATTGCGCCCAACCCGGAGCAGCCGCGCACCAACTTCCCGCCGGAGCAGCTGCGCGAGCTGGCGGAGTCGATCCGCGAGCACGGCGTCCTCCAGCCCCTCGTGGTGAGCCTGGAGGAGGAGGGCGGCTACCGCCTCATCGCCGGCGAGCGCCGCCTCCAGGCCGCGCGTCTCGCCGACATGCCGACCGTGCCCGTCGTCGTGCGCGAGGTGGACGGCTCGGAGCTGCTCGAGCTGGCGCTCGTCGAGAACATCCAGCGTGCCGACCTGAACCCGATCGAGGAAGCGCTCGCCTACCGCCGCCTGCTGAGCGAGTACGGGCTCACGCAGGAGGAGGTGGCGAAACGGGTAGGGCGCAGCCGCGCCGCGGTCGCGAACGCCACGCGCCTGCTCCAGCTCGAATCGGAGATCCGCCGCAGCCTCGTGGCGGGCGAGATCCAGGCGGGGCATGCCCGAGCACTGCTCGGCATGCCCGAAGGCGAAGGCCGCCTCGATGTCTGGCGCGAGGCCGTACGACGCGGCCTGAGCGTGCGCGAGACGGAGGCAGCCGTGCGGCGCGCCCTCTCCCCCCGCCGCGATCGGCCCCGAACCGCCGAGCCCGCAGCCGGCCGGGGCTCCCCCATGCGCGACATGGAAACGAATCTGCGCCGAGCCCTCGGCACGCGCGTCACGGTGACGTCGAACCGGGGCGGCGGCGCCCGCATCGTCGTCGACACCTACAGCGACGAAGAGCTCGAGGCGGTCACGAGCAAGCTGCTCTCGCTTTAGGGTTCGCGCGCAGGGGCGCCAGGCACACCTGGGTGGGTCGGCGCGCGCCGGGGCAGACTGGGGAAGGCACGCGATGAGCGTCGAGGAACGTCTGCGGGAGTTGGGCATCGAGCTGCCGGAGCCGGCGGCACCGGCCGGGTCATACGTGCCCGCCCGGTTGCACGGCGACCTGCTGGCTATCTCCGGCCAGATCCCCGTGACGCCCGGCGAACCGCTCCCGACTGGCCACTGCGGCGTCGACGTGACGGTCGAGGAGGGGTACGCCCTCGCGCGGCAGTGCGCTCTCAACGGGCTCGCCGCCGCCCGCGCCGCCCTCGGTTCGCTCGATCGCATCTCCGGCGTCGTGCGCGTGGGCGGCTACGTCGCCGCGCCCCCCGACTTCACCCAGCACCCGGCCGTCATCAACGGCGCATCCGATCTGCTCGTCGAGGTGTTCGGCGAATCCGGTCGCCACGCGCGGGCGGCCGTGGGCATGGCCTCGCTCCCGCTCGGCGTCCCCGTCGAGGTCGAGTTCCTGTTCGCGATCGCGTCCGGGGAAGGCGCTTAGGGCGTATCATTGCTTGCCTTGTGCAAGCGGAAACCCCCAGGCAACTGCGGCTGGTCGCCACATTGTTTATGTCTTACGTAAGACGTACTATGAGGCGACCTCGGTGATCGGAGGGTTCAGGGACCGGAGAACCGAAGCGTTCTTCGCCGGGTATCCGGTTCCGGCCTTTCGTGCCTTTGCCCGTCAGGCGGTGCGCCGGATGACCATCCTGGACCACGCTTCGAGTCTTCGGGAACTGGGAGCCCTTCGCAGCAACAGGCTGGAAGCGCTCTCTGGAGATCGTGCCGGTCAGTACAGCATCCGCATCAACCGGCAGTGGCGGATCTGCTTTCGCTGGGGCGAGGAAGGCCCGTACGACGTGCAGATCGTCGACTACCACTGAGGAGGATTGACGTGTCTATTCGCAGCGGGATGCCGCCCGTGCATCCAGGCGAGATCCTTGCCGACGAACTGCAGGAGCTGGGCCTGACCGCCAATGCCCTCGCCGGCCATCTGGCGGTGCCCGCGAACCGGATCACCGCAATCCTCAAGGGGCAGCGCGGCGTTACCGCCGATACCGCCCTCCGCCTGGCCCGCTATTTCGGCACCACGCCAGAATTCTGGCTCAACCTCCAGAAGACCTATGAGCTGCGCCTCGCCGAGGTGGAATCCGGCGAGGCAATCAACCTTGAGGTCCACCCCAGAGTCCAGACCTGAGCCCTCCTGGAGCAGCCTTCCCGGGCTCGTAAGCGCGCATGCGCCGCTTAGGAAGGGGCCGGGTAAGGTGGATTGAGGGGTTGTTCGACCCCGGAGGTTTGCCGATGAAGGTCGCCATCACGGGAAGCACGGGACTGCTGGGGCAGGCGCTCGCGAGGAACCTTGAGGCGCGTGGCGATGAGGTCGTGCGCATCGCACGGGGGGCGGCCGGGACTGACGGCGTCGACTGGTCCCCGGCCGAGGGCTGGGTCCACGAGGGCGCCTTTGACGGCTGCGACGCCGTCCTCCATCTGAGCGGCGCCTCCGTTGGGGAGGGGCGCTGGACGGCGGCGCGCAAGGCCGAGCTTCGCTCCAGCCGCATCGACAGCACCCGGCTGCTCGTCGAGCATCTGGCGTCCCTCGACCCGAGGCCGCGGAGGCTTGTCGTGGCATCGGCCGTGGGGTTCTACGGCGACCGCGGGGACGAGGCGCTCACGGAGGAGTCGCCACGTGGCCAGGGCTTCCTCGCGGACATGACCGTCGACTGGGAGGCCGAGGCCGAGAGAGGGAACGCCGCCGGCATTCCCACGGCCATGGCCCGCTACGGCGTTGTCTTCGCGAGCGACGCGCCGGCCTTCAAGCGGCTCACGCTGCCCTTCCGCCTCGGCGCCGGGGGCCGGCTCGGGAGCGGGCGGCAGTACATGCCCTGGATCACGCTCGATGACGCGGTGGCGGCTACGACCCACCTGCTCGACGGCGACGCGACGGGGCCCGTCAACGTGGTCGCGCCGGTCGCCACCACGAACGCCGACCTGACGCGGGCGCTGGGCCGCGTGATGCGCCGCCCCGCCTTCATGATGGTGCCCCGTTTCGCGATGCGGCTCGCCCTCGGGGAGCTCGCCGACGCCCTTCTCTTCGCCAGCAACCGCGTCGTTCCAGAACGGCTCGTCGCCGACGGGTTCGAGTTCTCGCAGCCCGAGGTCGAGGGGGCGCTGCGCTCGCTCCTGCGGGGCGGCTAGGGGCGATGGCGATCTACCGCCTGGCCGCGAGGCAGGTCGTCCCCGTCTCGCTCGACGAGGCCTGGGCGTTCTTCTCGAATCCGCGCAACCTGCCGGTGATCACGCCGTCCTGGCTGTCCCTCGAAGTCACATCCGACCCGCCCGAGGAGATGTACCCAGGGCTCGTCATCACCTACACGGTCAGCCCCTTCCTGGGCGTTCCGCTCCACTGGGCGACGGAGATCACGCACGTCGAGGACCGCGTCCGCTTCGTCGACGACCAGCGCATCGGTCCCTACAGCCTCTGGCACCACGAGCACGACTTCCGCGAGGTCGAAGGCGGCACCGAGGTTCGTGACACGGTTCACTACGCCGTCCCCTTCGGCCCCCTGGGCGACGTGGCGGCGCAACTCGCCGTGCGCCCCCGCGTCCGCACCATCTTCGAGTACCGCCGGGAGATACTGCGGGAGCGCTTCGGGCCCCCGCCCGGGCAGGGCTAGCTTCCTACCGCACGTCCCGCGCGACCAGGTCCTCGACCGTCTCGCGGCGCTGGAGCAGGCGCGCTTCGCCGTCGCGCACGGCGACGACGGGCGGGCGCAGAGCCATGTTGTAGTTGCTCGACATCGCGAGGTTGTAGCCGCCGCTCGCCGGCAGGGCGACGAGCTCGCCCGCCTCGATCCGCGGCAGCTCGGCATCGCGCACCAGGATGTCGCCGCTCTCGCAGTACTTGCCCGCGACCGTGACGGTCTCGGAGGGCTCGTCGAGGGGCCGGTCGACGGGCACGGCCTCGTAGCCGGAGCCGTACATGGCCGGGCGGATGTTGTCGGCCATGCCGCCGTCCACGGAAACGTAGGTGCGCACGCCGGGAATCTCCTTGCGCGCGCCGACCGTGTACACGGCGACCATGGCCCGCCCGATGAGCGAGCGACCCGGTTCGATGTGCAGGGATGGTTGCTCCAGGCGGTGCTCCGCGAGGGCGCGCTCCATCGAGCTCGCCACGCGCTCGGCGTACTCGGCGATGGCGGGGGCGTGCTGCTCGCGCGTGTAGGCGAGGGCGAAGCCGCCGCCGGGGCTGTACTCGTCGAAGGAGAAGCCGTGCGTATCGCCCATCTGCGCGGCGAAGGCGCACATCACGTCGCTCGCCTGCTCGTACGGCTCGATCTCGAAGATGGGCGACCCGAGGTGCACGTGCAGGCCGCGCAGGTCGATGTTGGGGGCGGCCATGGCCGCGGCCACCGCCCGTTCGGCGTCGCCGTTGGCGATGGCGAAGCCGAACTTCGAGTCGAGCACGCCCGTCGTCGTCTTCGCATGCGTGTGCGGGTCCACGTTGGGCGAGACGCGTAGCAGGATCGGCTGGCGCGCGCCCCGCTCGCCGGCGATGCGGTCGAGCTCGGCCAGCTCGTGGAAGTTGTCGACGACGACCCGGCCGACGGGGTCGTCGCCGACGGCCGCGTCGAGCTCCTCGGCGCTCTTGTTGTTGCCGTGGAAGTAGAGCCGCGAGGAGGGGAAACCCGCCGCCCGCGCGATGGCCAGCTCCCCGCCGCTGACGACGTCCATGCCCAGCCCCTCCTCCGCCACGATGTCGGCGAGGGGAAGGCTCAGGTAGGCCTTGGCCGCGTAGAGCACCGACACCTCGGGCCAGCGCGACTCGAACTCGCTCCGGAATTCCCGGGCCGTCTCGCGGAAGTCCTGCTCGTCGAACACGTAGAGGGGCGAGCCGTACGTCTCGGCGAGCTCGCGCAGGTCGCAGCCGCCGATGCTGAGGCGCCCCGCGGGCGAAAGCGCCGTCGTGTGGGGGAGGACGTGGCGGTAGGGGAGGGCGTCGAGAGAAGCGGCGTTCGGCATGATCGCGATTATGCGGCGCGATGCTCGTACCGCCCAACGGTACCGGATGGCGGCGCGCCGGGACGCCCTATACTGCCCGCATGGCTGAGGAGTCGCGCCTCTCGCACCTCGACGAGCGCGGTAGCGCGCGCATGGTCGATGTCTCCGGCAAGGCTGTCACGGCGCGGGAAGCGGTGGCGGAGGGGTTCGTCGCGATGCAACCGGAGACGCTCGCCCTCATCCAGGAGGGCGGCCTTCCCAAGGGCGACGTGCTCGCGGTGGCGCGGGTGGCCGGCATCCAGGCGGCGAAGCGCACGAGCGAGCTCATCCCGATGTGCCACCCCCTGCCGATTTCCGGCGTGGCCCTCTCCCTCGACCCTGCGGACGACACCCGCCTCCGGATCGAGGCGACGGTGCGGACCGAGGGCCGCACGGGCGTCGAGATGGAAGCGTTGACGGCGGTGGGCGTCGCCGCCCTGACGGTCTACGACATGTGCAAGGCGGTCGACCGCGGGATGCGCATCGAAGGCGTACGTCTGCTGGAGAAACGTGGCGGCAAGAGTGGGGAGTGGCGCGCGGAGGCGTAGAGGGTTCGATCAGGGGAGGCTAGGAAGGGTTGGGCGTCGCAAGGGCGATGAAGATGTTTGGGTCGGTCTTGAGTGAGGCATCGAGAACCTCAATCGCCACTACCTCCCCCGCCTCATCCAGGTCGAGGATGAGGCCGGCCGCGTATTCGTCAGTGTCTGCGACCGGCACATCACGAAGGACGATGCTGAGGGCGTCGGCTTGCCGGTCGTAACTGACCTTCACGCGGATCTCCAGTACTTCGCGACGCGGGTTGTGCGGTAGGCGGCAATGATAGCAGGCAGGGGTCCGCTTCCATCGATGATGACGCGCGACAGCGCGTCGCGACCGTCGAACAGCACGCGGGATTGGGCAGCTACTCTCCCTCGACGCTCCGGAACGACCTGCTCCGGGGCCGCAGCCACCGACAGGACGTCTTGCTCCGTGAGACGTCGTCGCTCCAGTTGCCCACGCGCGTGCGGTGTGAGGAATGCCCCTGGGAATCCTCTCGGAGGTGTCACTCAGCCACCACGTTGCCCTTGGGCTAAGCCCTTGGCCTACCCCGTGCTTGTTGGAAGCATACGTGAGCTGCCCGTAGAGGTCTCAACCGCTACACACAGGTGAGCGACGCCTACCCCTTTCCCCAGATGCGGGCGATGGCGGTGGCGACGCCGTCCTCGCTGGCGGTGCCCGTGACCAGGTCGGCGGCTGCCTGCACCTCCGGGGGTGCGTCGCCCATTGCGACGCCGAGTCCGGCCAGCTCGATCATCGGCAGGTCGACCTCCGTGTCGCCGAACGCGGCCGTTTCCGCTGGCTCGACGCTAAGCGCCTCGCAGAGGCGTTGGAGCGCGGGCCCCTTGCCCGCGTCCGCGTGGGTGACCGCCACGATCTCGCGACCGGAGCTGGTCAGGGCCCGCTCGCCGCGCAGCCCCGCCTCCCGCACGAGCGCCTCGATCGACCCGAAGGCCGGATCGGCCGGGCTGGTGAAGGGGGCGATGACGTAGGTGCGCGCCAGGTCGACCTCCGTGAGGCTCGCGACGGTAGCCGCCGGGCCGCGCGCTTCGGGTGTCGGCATCCGGCGGCAGGCACCCTCCGCCGTGCCCGCGACCGCCCGCCAGTTATGCGCATCGCAGAGTTTTGCGAGGGCGCCGGCCGCTTCCGGTGGGAGCGTGACCTGGGCGATGGGCTCGCCGGCCGCACGACGGATGTCGGCCCCGGCGGCGGCGATGACCGCGGTGACGGCGTCCGCCAGTGGCGCCAGCGTCGGCAGGGCCAGCTCGTAGGGGCGCGCGGTGGCGGCCGCGACGGACACGCCCATCGCGGCCAGCCCCTCGACCGCCTCGATCGTTGCCGGCGAGAGCGTGCCGCTGGGCCCCACGAGCGTGCCGTCGATGTCGAAGGCGGCGAGCCGGTAGCGCATCGGGCTCACGATACGGGAAGGCTCACGGCGTTCCCTCGACCGAATCCGTGAGCACGGGGATGCCGTCGACGATTGTGACTGGCACCAGCTCGTATCCGGCGATACCCGCGGCGGTGAGTTCGACGAGGAGGATGGCCGAGTCGTTGGCCGGGTCCCAGAAGCCGTCGAAGACGAAGTTCCCGAGGCTGTAGGCGATGAGCCCGTCGCCGTAGGGCTCGAGCGGCTGCAGGACGTGCGGCCCGGAGCCGATCACGAGCGTCGCTCCCGCGTCGACGGCGGCGCGCGCCTGCTCGCGCTGCGTGTCGCTCGGCTCGAGTTCCCACTCAAGCCCGAAGTGGAGCATCACGACCACCAGATCGGCGCCCTGCCTGGCCGCCCGGATGTCCTCGGCCATCGTGGCGATGTCGACCCAGGCGACGCCCGGAGCCTGGTCGGTGGCAGTCCAGATGCGGGGGTCGAAGCCGCCACGTTCGACGGGCACGTCGACGTACGCCAGGAATGCGATAGTCAGCCCCTCGCGCTCGATGACGGCGGGTGCATGCGCGGCTGTCCGGTCTGGGCCCGCGCCGGGGCTGAGGATGGCGCGCTCGGCGAGGAGCGCTCGCGTCTCGGCCAGGGACTCGGGCCCGTAGTCGAGCGAGTGGTTGTTGGCGAGCGAGACCACGTCGATACCCGCGAGCACAAGTGCGTCCGCGGCCACCGGCGGGGCGCGGAACGTGTACGCCTTGGGTGCGGGCGTGCCGGTGACGCCGACCGCGCTCTCGAGGTTCGCGACGGCGATGCCGGCGCCCGCGAGCATCTCTCGCACGCCGGCGAAGGCGACGTGCGCGCCCTCCGCCTCCAGCCGCAGGCCGACACTGCGTCCCAGCATCACGTCGCCGACCGCCGCGAGCAGGACGCGCGCGAGCAGGACGCGCGCGGGCGGGGCGGTAGGCGTGGGTGACGGCGTGGCCGTTGGGCCTGGCGAGGCGGTGGGGGATGGCGTCGCGGATGGGGTTGGAGGTGGGGAGGTGGCCGTGGACGTGGGGGTAGGAGGCGGCGGCTCAGGGACCACCTCGGCGGCGCAGCCGTTCCCCAGAACCCCTGCGCCAAGAACCGCCGCCAGCAGGAAAGCTCGCCCCGGCGCGAGGCTTCGTCGCTCAGGCGCCAAGCAGCCCCTCGCGCTTCATGCTCACGTAGCGCTCGCCGGCGATGATCAGGTGGTCGTGCAGCTTGATGTCGAGCGCTGCCCCGGCGGTTGCGATGTCGCGCGTGAGGTCGATGTCGCGCGGGCTCGGGGTGGCGCGCCCTGAGGGGTGGTTGTGCACGATGACGACGGCGCTCGCGTCCAGCACGATCGCCTCCCGGAAGATATCCCCCATGCGAAACCCGACGGAGTGAACGCTGCCCTGGAGGACGGTGGGCGTGCCCAGCAGGCGTCCTCCCGAATCCGCCGCGAACACGTGCAACTCCTCCCGGGAACGCCCCCGGAGCTCGCCCCGCAGGTAGTCGAACACGGCCTCGGGGGAGGTGAGCAGGGGACGGGCATCGCCGTCGAGGCGGGGCATCCGCCGGCCCAGCTCGATTGCGGCCGCGAGCTGCGCCGCCTTCGCCGGCCCGAGCCCTCGCGTGCGCTGCAGCGACTTCGCGTCGGCGCGCAGCAGACCGCCGAGGCCGCCGTGCGAGTCGAGCAGCCCCCGGGCGAGGTCGATGACGTTCTCGCCGCGCGTACCCGAGCCCGCGAGGATGGCGATGAGCTCGGCATCGCTGAGCACGCCAGGGCCGTGGCGCAGGAGCTTCTCGCGGGGGCGTTCGTCGCCCGCGAGGTCGTGGATGGTGCGGTAGCCGTTGGGCTCGCCGTCTGTCATCGAAGCGCGGGGCGCGTCACTCGCGCTCGATCAGGAGTGGGTCGGGCTCGGGAAGCGCGGGCTCGCCCGGCTCGTCCGTGGGGGGCTCATAGCCCTCCGGCGGCTCCCGCTTCTCCACGGCAACGGCGATCATCGAACCCGGGTAATACTCGACCGCGACATAGTTGCCCTGCTCGACCGGGTCGTACTGGACGCGGTCGGTGCGGATGATCTTGTCGCCATCGATGCGCAGGTAGTAGCTGCGGCTGCCGAGGTCGAAACGGCGCCAGCGCCGCGTGATGAAGCCCTCGATCATGGCCGTACCGCCGCGCAGGTCGCGGATGGCCTGGATGCCCTGGTAGCCGAACAGGGAACCGAAGACGACGAGGAGCGAGGGAAGCACCCAGCCGTACCCGTCGTCGCCCGTGGCCTGGCCGATGAAGAAGTAGATCCCCCCACCGGCGACCGCAATGAAGAGGGGAGTCCAGAAGAGCGCCGTGCGCCACAGCCCGCGACGAGCCCTGCGAATCCTGACTTCGCGGTCGGTGTTCATTCTCGCGGCACCAGGATGATCTGCCCGGCCTGGATCGCATCCGGTTCGAGGCCGGGGTTCAGGGCGAGGATGGCCTCGACGGAGACGTCGAACTCCACGGCGATCGCCGAGAGGGTATCGCCCGGGACGATCTCGTACTCGATCGGTTCGAGCGCGGGGGCAGGGGTGGGCTCGGGCGTGGCGGTCGGCGTGGGCGTTGCTACCGGCGTCGGCGCCGGGGTTGCGGGAGCGGGGGTTGGCGTCGCCGCCGGCTCGCGGGTGGCGACTGCTCCGGGCCTGGGGGTGGCTTCCGGCGTGTCCGTCGCGGTGGCGGGGCTGACCGGTTCGGCGCGGCTCGCGCTCTCGGGGGGGCGCAGGACGAGAAAGAGGGCCAGGAAGGAGCCGAGCACGAGCGCCGCGATCGAACCGCGGTAGGCCCACGCCGAGGGCGTGGCGCGCTCGGGTGGGTCCGGCTCGTGGTAGGCCTGTGGATCGTCGCTCACAGCGGCGAGCCTACCACCCACTGCCGCTCTCGCGCCCGCCGGGTCAGTCGGTGGCGGCCAGCCTCCGGCCCCGCACGCGGCGCGGGCGTTGGTGCTCCCGGAGCTGCTCACGGAAGGTGCGCAGGCGCCCCTCGCCCCAGAGGCGGAAGCGTTCGGCGACATCGTCGCCGGCTGTCAGCCGGTCGATGGCGTAGGCGGCCCAGGCGATCGCGGCGTATCCCGCGGCGCCCGTGGCGAGCACGTCTTCGAGCGCTTCCGGAAGCGTCGTGCCCTCGTCGTCGAGCGTGTGTCGGGCGAGGTAGCGCAGCCGCGCCCGCTCGCCCTTCGGCGGCGCCGGCGGCTCCAGCGTGATCGTCTCCGCCCAGACGGAGAAGGGGACGCGGCGGCGGGGGAAGCTGTCGATGGGCAGCTCCACCGACTCCAGTTCAAGGAAATTCGGGAGGACAGCGGTCGCGAGCTCGCGGCTGCCGGGGGTGGTGGTGACGATGGTGGTCGCCTCGGCGGGCGCCGCCAGGCTCACGTCGGCGAGGGCGCGGGAAAGGTGGCGGTCGAGCTCGGCGTCGCTCCAGCGGGCGGCGTCGGCGTCGAGGTCGCGCAGGTCGCTGCGGATGCGGTCACGGATGTCGGGCAGGGTCGTCATGGCCGCCACGGTGGCGCGGCCCTGCGCGAGTGCGAAGGCGCGCCTGTCACCCGGGTTCGTGCGTTAGCCGGAAGCGACCAGCCGGTAGCCCACGTTGCGCACGGTCTCAATGAACGTGTGGCCGTGGATCTCGATCTTCGAGCGGATCCGCCGGATGTGGACATCGACCGTGCGCGCTCCGCCGAAGTAGTCGTAACCCCAGACGCGATTCAGCAGCTGCTCGCGCGTGGAGACGCGGCCCGCGTTCATGGCGAGATAGCGGAGCAGCTCGTACTCCTTGAAGGTCAGCACGACGGACTCGCCCGCCACGGTCACGCGGTAGTTGGCGAGGTCGATGGTGAGGGCGCCGCAGCGCACGAAGTTCTCGGTATCGATGCCGTGGCGGCGGTAGAGGGCGCGCTCGACCCGGCGGCGCAGCTCGCCGGGGGCCGCAGGCAGCACGATGAAGTCGTCGGCGGGGGAGTCGAAGGGCATGCGGTCGAGCTGGTCGGCGCCACAGACGTGCACCAGGACAAGCTCGTGCTCGCCTGAGGCCGCCGCCAGCCGGTCGATGGCGACGTTGGAGAGGTCGCGCAGGTCGAGCAGGAGCACGCCGCTGAAGTCGCGCTCGATCTCGCCGAGCCGGGCCGGTTCGAGCACGGTCGTGCTCAGCCCCGCCTCCTCCAGCTCCGGGGTAAGGGCGAGCAAATCCGGCTGGCCGCTGACAATAAGGACGGCGTTCACAGACCCCAGTATAGGCAGGGGAAACGTTCCGCCATCGCGTTTCGTGTTACCGGCGGGTTACGAGTTTCTAGGTGGGCAGTTCGTCGAAGGACTTGCCGGTGAGCTCCAGGTAGAGCGCGTCCGCGCATAGCTCAAGGTCGTCGTCCCACGCGATCGCCCGGTGCGGAGCAATGCGCACACGTTCGAAACATCCCGGCTCGTTCCAGGCGACGAACACGCCTTTTCCGGCCAGTCGCGACAGGTCTATCTCGCCGGTGGCGCCGTCCGAGTAGCGAAGCCACAACCGGTAGCCATCGCGAGCCTGGACTTGGGTGGGTTCGAGCATCCTAGGCCGCGGGCTCGACGACCGCCGACATGCTGCCCACGCTGATCTCCATCAGCGGGTCCGGTCCGTAGGCGTGGATCTGGTCCTGCTTCAGCAGGCACTCGTCTTTCGCGCCCGTCATCAGGATCGCCTGGCCCTGGCTGTCGACGACCGAGGCGATGCCGAACGCTTTCTCCCGTGAGTAGCCGAACAGGTCGCCCAGCATGCGGATGACGTACTGGTACGTGTGGCTGTCGTCGTCGAGCAGGATGAGGTGGCAGGGCTGCTCGAGCTCTTCCTCGACCTCGGGCTGATCGACGATCTCGGGGAGGTTGGGGGTGGTCACCCCGGCACTGTAGCGAGGGGCGGCGGCGAGCGGCAAGACGCGCTCGCTGTCACCGGGGGCTTCGCGCTCGGGCGGGGGACCGCCACGGTTCGCGCAATCCCCTCCCCCGGAGTTCGCCCGTGACGGCCACCCCCTTCCCCCTCCAACTCCGCGCCCTCGACCAGGACCGCCTGCGGCGCTACCGCGAGCACCTCGCTTTCTACGAGGGCGACCAGTGGGCGGGACGCGCCCGCCGCGGCGAGCGCCGCCTCGTGCTCAACTACGCGAGGGCGTTCGTCGACAAGATCACGAGCTACCTGTTCGAAGGGCACGCCCTCCAGGTCCGGCCCCGCGACCCGCTCGACCGCGCCGCCACGGAGCGCGCGCGGCAGGCCGAGCAGGCCTGGCGCGCCGTCGAAGCGGCGAACGGCCTCGAACGGCTCGATTTCGAGACGGAGCTCGACTGCGCCGTGCTCGGCGACGGCGCCTACAAGGTCACGTGGGACGTGGACGAGGGCCGCGTGCGCATCTCCGCGCCCGACGTGCAGGGCATCTTCGTCTGGCGCGCGCCCGACGACGCCTCGCGTATCGAGGCGGTCGCCTCGCAGTACGCCGCCGGGGATGCCCCCCTCCCGACAGCCGCCTTGCCCCTCTCCCCCTCAGCCGTCGACAGCCTCGTGACCGAGTACTGGACTGCGGAGACGTTCGAGCTGTGGCGCGGGCCCGAGCTGGAGCGTCGCGAGGCCAACCCGTACGGGTTCATCCCCTTCGTCGTGTTCCCCAACGTGAGCGAGCCGAAGCAGCCCTGGGGGTCGAGCGACATCGGCCCGCTGGCCGAACCGAACCGCGAGCTGAACCGCGCCTTCAGCCAGCTGAGCCAGATCCTCGAGCTCTCGGGCAATCCCATCGCCGTGCTCGAAGGCGTGGCTGGGTCGCAGGACATCGCCGTCGAGCCGGGCGCCGTCTGGGAGGTGCCCGAGCGCGCCCGCGCCTATCTGCTCGACCTGCTGCAGGGCGGCGGGGCCGCCCTCCACCGGGACTACATCGACCTCGTCTACCGCACCCTGCACGACCTCGGGGAGTCGCCTCGCACGGCCTTCGGGCAGAACCCCGCGGGCCTGAGCGGTGTCGCCCTCAACGTCGAGCTGGACCCGGTCGCGCGGAAGGTCGCGCGCAAGCGGCTCATCCGCACGCCCGTCTACGAGCGCCGCGCGATGCTCGCCCTGCGCCTGCTCGCCCGTTACGAGGGCCTGGCCATCGACGGCCTGCAGGCGGAGGCGCTGTGGGGCCCCGTCCTCCCCGCCGACCGCTCCCGCCAGGTCGCCGACGAGCGCTCACTGGTCGAGGCGGGCATCCGCTCCCGCCGCACCGCCGCCGAACGCCTCGGCTCCGACGACCCCGAGGCCGAGTGGCAGCGCGTCCAGGAGGAAAGCGCCGCGCTTCCGCGCGGCTGAGTGGAGCGCTCGCGCTGCGCGCTTCGCTGAGGAGGGCGGCGGCTTCGCCACCTGAGTGGAGCGCGTCGCTGTCGCGCCGCTGAGTGGGGCCGGGGCGGGGACTAGCCACGAACCACTAGTCACCAGCCTCTGGCTAGAACGGCTTGAAGATGGCCAGCCAGGCCATGAGCGGGACGCTTAGCACTAGGGCCGTGCCGAAGACGAGCGGGACGCGGTCGTCGAGGATCTCGCGCAGCTCGTCGGTGGCCTCGCCGTCGCGGGCGGCGATGAGCGCGGCCGTGCGCGCGCGCCGCAGGCCGAAGCCCATGAGGGGCAGGCAGACCAGCCAGAAGAACACGAAGAGGCCCGTGAGCGCCGCCAGCCAGCCGTCGCGGATGAAGTCGTACTCGGCCACGCCCCAGAAGAAGCCGGTCGCGCCCGAGAGCATGGCCCCGGGCAGGAGGACGCGCGTCTCGTTGTTGGCCGCTTCGACGAGGGCGTACATCTGGAACTGGACGTCCTTCGAGAGCCAGGCGCGCACGATCAGCGGGTAGGTCGCGCCTAGTCCTGCGCCCATCCAGAGCAGGGCGAGGATGTGAACGATGCGCCAGGCGTCCACTAGCCGGCGGCGACGACGGGGGTGGTCTCGCTCCGGGGGGAACGGTGCGCGAGGGCGGTGTTCACGAAGCCGTGGAAGAGGGGATGAGGGCGGTTGGGCCGGCTCTGCAGCTCGGGGTGGAACTGCGTTCCCAGCATGAAGGGGTGGTCCGCGACCTCGGCGATCTCCGCCAGTGTCCCGTCGGGCGAGGTGCCCGCGACCGTGAGGCCCGCCGCCTCCATCTCGTCGCGGAAGCGGTTGTTCAACTCCCAGCGATGGCGGTGGCGCTCGTTCACGAGCCCCTCGTCGTAGTTCCCCGCGGCGATGCTTCCGGAGCGCAGGCGGCAGGGGTACCAGCCGAGCCGCATCGTGCCGCCCTTGGCGACGACGCCCTCCTGCTCCTCGAGCAGGCTGATGACGGGGAAGGGCGACTCCGGGTCGAACTCGGTCGAGTTGGCCCCGTCCCAGCCGCACACGTTGCGCGCGAACTCGGTGACCATCACCTGCAGGCCAAGGCAGAGCCCGAGGTAGGGGATGCCGTTCTCGCGTGCGTGGCGGGCGGCGGCGATCTTCCCCTCCCAGCCCCGCTCCCCGAAGCCTCCCGGCACCACGATCCCGTCGACGTCGGCGAGCACGGCCTCGGCGGGGCGCGTCTCCAGGTCCTCGGCGTGCACCCAGCGGATGCTGACCTCGGCGTCGTGCGCGATTCCCGCATGCACGAGCGCCTCTTTCACCGAGAGGTAGGCGTCCTGCAGCTCCACGTACTTGCCGACGATCGCCACCTCGAGGTCGCGCGCGGGGTGGCGCTGGCGATCGACCATCGCCTCCCAGGCGGTCAGGTCGTGCGCCTTCGCCTTCAACCCCAGCCGTTCGAGCACGAAGTCGCCCAGGCCGCGCGCCTCGAGGATGAGGGGAACGGCGTAGATCGTGTCGACCGTCTCCAGGGCGATAACGGCGCGCGGATCGACGTCGCAGAAGTCCGCGATCTTGTTGCAGATGTCGCCCGGCACGGAGTGGTCGCTGCGGGCGAGGATGGCGTCCGGCTGGATGCCCATCGAGCGCAGCTCGCTCACGGAATGCTGCGTCGGCTTCGTCTTCAGCTCGCCCGTGGCCCCGATGAAGGGTAGGAAGGTGACGTGCACGCTGAGGAAGTCGTCGGCGGGCACATCGTGGCGGATCTGGCGCATCGCCTCGATGAACGTCTGGCCCTCAATGTCGCCGACCGTGCCGCCCACCTCGCAGATGATGACCTCGGCGTTGCTCGCCTCGGCGGCCGCATGGATCCGCGCCTTGATCTCGTTCGTCAGGTGGGGAACCGCCTGGATGGTGCCGCCGAGGTAGTCGCCGTGGCGCTCGCGGTCGAGCACCGCCCGGTAGACCTGGCCGCTGGTGACGGAGCAGGCGGCGGAGAGATCCTGGTCGAGGAAGCGCTCGTAGTGGCCGAGATCGAGGTCCGTCTCGGCCCCGTCGGCCGTCACGAACACCTCGCCGTGCTGGTAGGGCGACATGGTGCCGGGGTCGACGTTGAGGTAGGGGTCGAGCTTTTGAACGGTGACGGAGATTCCGCGGGATTTGAGCAGGCGCCCGATACTGGCGGTGGTTATGCCTTTACCGACGCCGCTGACCACGCCGCCGGTAACGAAGATGAACTTGGCCATGCCACTCCTGCGGGTGATTGCTCCCCGAATGCTACGAGCGAGGCCCGAGGCCAGTCAACGAACGGCGATGGTCCGCGAGTAACCTTTACACGCCCTGGGCGTTATCACGGGTATGTTGCGCTCTAGCGGGGCGGCTTACTATGCTCGCGTGGAGTGGTGGGGGCGCGCTGTGGAGACGGCGCGCACTGGGAGTCTGTGTGGAACCGATGGCGCCCAGCGAGCTTGCTCCGGACTTCGACGAGCGTTTGGCCGTCGAGCAGGCCCAGTCTGGCGATCAGGAAGCGCTGAGCACGCTCTACACCTTCTACTTTCCGCGCGTGTATCGCTACGTGGCGGGCCGCGTACGCTCGACGCAGGACGCCGAGGACGTGACCGAGGAAGTGTTCCTCAAACTCGTCAAGAACCTGCAGCGGTACGAGTGGCGGGGGCTCCCCTTCGGGGCGTGGGTCTTCCGCATCGCGCGCAACGAGGTGGTCTCGCATGCGCGCCGGCAGCGGCGGCGAGGCATCCCCGCCCAGCTCTCCGAGACGATGCCCGACGACCGGCAGGACCATGTGGCCGCCTACGAGCTGCAGGCGACCATCGAAGTGGTGCGCGAGGCGACGGCCAAGCTGCCGCCCGCCCAGCGCGACGTGATCTCGTTGCGCTTCGGCGCGGGGCTCTCGGTGGCCGAGACGGCGCTCGCCCTGGGCAAGACGCAGAACAACGTGAAGGTGCTCCAGCACAAGGCCATCGCGAAGCTGCAAGGGATGGTCGCTGAGGAATGATGCGGTTCCTGGACTTCTTCCGCCGCACGCCTGATCCGCAGGCCGAAATCTTCGCCGAGGCGCTCGACCTCTACGAGGACGGGCTGGAGATTGCCGTCATCCTCGAGCGCTACTCGGAGGACGTGCAGGACTGGCTGAAGCCGCTGCTCTCCACCGGCCAGATCATCGGCGGGACCTACCAGGCGGAGGAGGCGAGCTACTACTTCGAGGGCTCCCTGAAGGCGAAGGTGCTGGCTGCCGCCACGCCTGTCATCGGCGGCGTGCCCGAGGATCCGCTGCCCGAGCCTTCCCGCTTCGGCCAGTTCGGCGCCGCCGTCGCCTCCGTGGGGGTGCTGGGGGTGGCCGCCATGCTCGGCGTCATCACCTTCGGGTTCGTCACCGCCGGCGAGTCGGTACCGGGCGAGTGGAACTACAACTTCAAGCGCGCCACCGAACAGGCCCAGGTGCGCTTCGCCAGCGGCGACGAGCGCATCAACGTGCGTATCCGCCTGGCGCAGGAGCGCATCGACGAGATCCAGGCGCTCTCCGCCCGCGGCAACCTGAGCGAGGGCCACATCGACAGCTTCACCGCCGAGCTCGACGACATCCGCGAGCTCGCCGAGGAGGAACGGTTCGATGCGTTGCAGCAGGCCAAGGTGCGTTCCATCAGCGAGACCGCCGAGGTCGTGCTTGCCGACACCGAGGAGGAGCTCGCCACCGAGGCCGAGGAAGCGGTGGCGTACGCCGCCGAGGTGGCCGCCGCCGTGAGCACCGACAAGGTGAAGCCGCTCGACGGGGCGAATCCCGAAGCGACCGCGACGCCGGAGCCGGGGACGACCCCGACGCCCGAACCGACGCCAGTCGCGACCGAGGAGCCATCCGCCTCCGAAGCGACGCCCACTCCCGAGGCGACGATCTCGACCGGTGTCGCCGAGGACCCGGAGGCGCTTACGACGCCCACGGACCCGGACGCGGAGGGGACCGTGACGACCGGAGTTGACGAGGATCCGGAGCCGCTCACGACGCCGGAGCCGACGCCCGAGGGGACGGTCACAACCGGCGTGGACGAGAATCCCGAACCGCTCACCGACCCCGAGGACACGCCAACCCCAACCCCCACGCCCGAGAGCGGCGGCAACTAGCGCCCCTCGCGCTCCTCGCTGGCGATAGCGCCTTCTTCCCCGGACGCCCAGCGGCGGAACTCCGCGAGCGCCTCGTCGTCGAAGATCTCGGCGGCGCGCCGCCACTCCTCCTCGGTCCGGGGTGGGACGCCGTGCATCAGGAGGCCGCGAAGGGCCACTTCCTGCAGGGCCAGCTCGTCCGCCTCGGGGGTGGGGCCGAGCTGGAGCAGCGTGTGCATCATGCGGTTCACGGCCGAGGCCGCCGGCGGCGTGACGCGGCCCGCCAGCGTCTCCTCGATCAGCCACCAGCCCAGCGCGCGCAGGTCGCGCTCCCGTATCGCCCCCACGGGTGATCGTGTCCGCGTCCGGCCGGACCGTCCCTCGCGGGCGTGGGCATGCGCGTGGTGGGGGCACTGGCCGGCGGGGAAGCGGCAGGGGGCGCCGCCGCGCGTGGGCGCGCCGCAGCGATCGTCGTTCCGGGTCATCCGGTGGAGCTTGCGGGGGCGGTCCCGCAGCCAGAACCCGCCCCTGACGCGCCTGCGCGCTAGAACATTACGAGCGTGGCGGGGGCGATCATCCGGATCCAGTAGATGCGGTACGGGTGGAGGCCCCCGAAGTCGTTCAGCGCCGGCGCCGAGCCGGGCAGGTACGAATCCCAGAGCCCCGTGAGGTTGTCGTAGCGCAGCACCTGGTCGTAGCGGCCGGCGATGCTGGCCAGGGCCTCCTCCACCGGCCGCGACCCGCCCGTGTAGACGACCGCGTTCCAGCCCTCCGCCAACTCCACGCGGCGACCGGTAGGCGTGTCCGGGTTGGCGTCGAACACGTCCCCGCCCTCGCTGTAGACCCAGAGCGCCTGGTAACGCGAGAGCTCGGTCAGCGTCTGCGCCTGGTCGGGGGCGCCGGGATAGTAGAGCTGGAACGCGCCGCCGCCTTCCGCGTCCGGGTCCCACGCGGCGATGGCGGACCAGCCATCGGGGAAGGCGGCCGCGGCCGCGGGGAGCGACGCCGTCGGCCCGAGGTAAGCGACCTGGCTCCACCCAGCGCCCAGCTCCTGCGCCACGACCGCGCCCGGAGGCGGATCGATGCCGTTCACCGTGTACTCGGTAAGGAGGAGCGACTCGTTTTGCGCGCTCCAGGACAGGACGGTCGCCGCCGGGCGCTCGCCGATGAAGATCTCGACCTCGCGCCCCAGTGCGCCACACCCCGGGACCTCGTTCTCGCCGGCGATGCGCAGGGAGTAGCTGGCCGTGCCGTTCGCGTTCTCCGTCTCGGTGGCGCCGCACTCGACGCCGCCGATGAGGGCGCGCACCGGCGTTCCCGGAGGGGGCCGCGTCCAGTCGTCGAGGGCGGAGCCGCTCACGGTCATGGGGACGCGTTCGAGGGCCGCCTTCATGTCGATCACGCCGTGACCCGCCCAGTTGCCGCCGTGGGCGGCCGGCGCGGGCTCGCTGGCGGACTCCTGCACGATATCGATGTACTCCTCCATCGTGAGGTCGGGGTTGCGCGCCATCACGAGCGCGAACAGGCCCGTCACGATCGGCGCCGCCCAGCTCGTCGCCCCGGGCAGCCTTCCGTAGGGGATATCAAGCAGGTCGGAACGCACGGTGCTGGCCATGCCGCTGCCGGGAGCGGCCAGGTCTACGCCACCCCCGAAGGAGCTGTAGGGAGCCCAGGCGTTGTTGTTGGCGGGGTCTGTCGCCCCCACGCCGATCACGTTCGGATACTGCGCATAGGCCGCGGGAAAGCCCACGCCTCGGGACGCGTGGTTGCCCGCCGAGGCCACGATGATGAGGCCGTCGGCCAGCGCATCCTCGATCGCCTCCCGAAGCTCGGGGATGTCGGCGGCGGGGTCGCCGGGTGAGCTTGCGAGGCTGAGGTTGATGATGTCCGCGCCCATGCGCCTCGCGTAGTCGATGGCCCGCGCGACGTTGGCCATCTCGCCCGTGGGCTGCGCGTCTCCCGGCCCGCAGTCGAGGGCCTTCAGGATCATGAGGCGCACCCGCCAGGCCACCCCGCTGATGCCGGTGGAGTTGTTTCCGCGGGCGCCGATGATCCCCGCCACGGCCGTCCCGTGGGAACCGAGGGCGTCCGCGGTGCCGTCGTCGTCCTGCACGTCGCCGGTCGGCGTGCTCGAGGTGTAGCCGCACTCGCTGATGCGCTTGGGGGTCAGGTTGAGGAACCGGCAGCCGTGTTCGTCGTCGATGCAGCCGTTGTTGTCGTCGTCGACGCCGTCGTTGTCCGAGTCGTTCGGGTTCCGCCAAAGGTTGGCGACCAGGTCCTCATGGCGCAGGTCGACCCCCGAGTCGATCACCGCCACGATGATGTCCTCGGCGTTCGTGGTGATGTCCCACCCGGCGGGCGCGCCCACGGGTCCGAGGTAGGGCGACTGGGCGCTCCCGTAGAACGCGTCGTTGGGGTCACCGGCGGCGGTCACGGTGGGGTTCGGCGAGACGCTGGCGATGCCCGGCTGGTCTTCGAGCCAGTCCAGGTAGGCCTCCGCGGTCATCCCTTCGGGTACCGGCAGCTGGCGGTAGCCCCGGCCCTCCAGCGAGGGCGCGTCGTCCGCGCCCGACGCCAGCCGAACGCTGACCCAGTGCTCGCCGACCGGTTCGGCAGGTGCGCTGCCCGGCTGGGCCGCGACGATCGCGGCCAGCAGGGCCAGAGCGGCCAGGATTCGGATCGTGTGTTTCGCCACGAAGCGGTTGCTCAAGCCCTGGTCACGGATGCAGGCATGAAGTGAGGTTCCTGGCGGGGTCGCATGCCCCGTTCGCGGATGTTATCAAGCCCGCCGCTGCCGCCGTCGCCCCTCTCGGTGCGAGACAGGGCGCATCGGCAGTGGCAAGGTTGGACTGAGTGTAGGGCAGCCCGGCGCGAGCGTCCCCCCGGAAGGTGAAGGAGTGCTTGCCCAGGGCCGGCTGCCCGGAGCGGAGCAAACGACGTATGGCGCGCCTCCGGCCGAAGCCCAAGTCCACCCCCGACGACCTGGCCTTCGGCGTGCACGCCTGCGAGCAGGCCCTGCGGCAGGGCGTGGCGAAGCGCCTCCTGCACGCCGAGGGCGCCTCCAACCGGCGCGTGGCCGCGCTGGTGGAGGAGGCGACGAACCAGGCGCTCCCCGTCGAGGCGGTCGAACCCGAGCGGCTCGATGAGCTGACGGGCGGGGGCGTGCACCAGGGCGTGCTCGTACGCCTGCGGCGGCTGCCGGCAGCCTCGATTCCCCGCAAGGCGACGGCCCCCTCGCTCGCCCTCGTGCTCGACGGCGTCACCGATCCCCAGAACACGGGCGCCGTGCTGCGCGTGGCCGTGGCGACGGGCGCCGAGGTGGTCGTCCTGCCGCCTCGGCGGGGCGTGGCCCTCACCCCCGGCGTCCATCGCGCAAGCGCGGGACTCAGTTTCCTGGCGCCCGTGGCTGCACCCCAGAACCTCGCTCGCGCGCTGGCGCAGCTCAAGGAGGCGGGCTACTGGGTGGTGGCCGCCTCCCCCGGCGAGGGCGCCGAGGATGCGACCGGCTTCGATTGGCCCGACTGCACGGCGCTGGTCCTGGGCGGGGAGGAACGCGGCGTGAGCCGCCTGCTGAACGAAACCAGCGACTTTCGCGTGCAGCTCCCCATGGACAGCCGCGTGGAGTCGCTCAACGTGGGGGTGGCCTGCGGCGCCCTGGCCTATCTCTGGCGCGCGCGCTGGCCCGCTAGAACGTGATCCGGCGGAGCTGCTCGCCGCTGATCACCCAGCCGAAGCCGCCGCGCATCGTGAAGGCCGTCAGGTTCTCCAGATCCGCGTGCCGGTACTGGCGCGCGAACGTCCCGTCCTCCGCGAGGATGACGATGCGGTCGGCGCTCGCGTCGAGGATGGCGATCTCGTTCGCGAAACCGCTCGTGTGCGGGGTGGCGGCCGCCGCCAGAGGCGTGTCGATGCCGGCCTGCGCGAGCAGCAACGTCAGTTCGCCGCTGTAGCGCCGGATCGAGCCGTCCGCGGCGGCCGTCAGGAGGACCCCTCCGTCCACCATGATGCGCCGGGCGTCCGCGAGCTCGGATCCCTGGTGCACGACCACGGGGGCAAGGCTGAAGCCGGAAGGGCTGGCGGCGAAGCTGTAGACCGTCGCGTTGGGGGCATCGAGCACGAAGAGCCGGCCTTCGGCGAAGTACATGTCGGTCACGGTGAGCCCGGCGGGCCGGGCGAACTCGATCTCGGCGACCCACCCCGCGTCGCTCCACGTCCACAGCCCTCCCCCCTCATCCATGATCAGGAGGGCGGAACCGCCCGGGCGCGAGACATCGGCATAGGCGATGGCCACGGGCGTGAGTGGGGTCTCCTCCCCGGCGGCGAACACGGTCGCCTTCTTGCCCGTCGAGAGCGTAATGGAGATGACCTGGCCCCCGGCGGAGTCGAGCAGGTAGGCGTGCGAAGCGCTGACCACGAGCTGGCGCGCCGCAATCGGCGCTTCGCCGAACCCGCGGAGGTCGGCGAACGTGCGGACCTGCAGCGGCGTCGCGATCGCGTCGAGCGCCGCGAGCTCGCGGTCGGCCTGCCGCAGGAGGGGCTCCGCGAGGCTCGCGCCTCCGGCAAGCGCCGTGGCCTCCAGCAGGATGCCCCGCGCCCGCGTGAGCGCCGCGCGGCGCTGGTCCGGCTGGTCGATGGCGTTAGCGGTCGCGATCTCGCGCTCCGCCTCGTCGATGAGCTGGGAGAGGCGCGTCGTCTCGTCGCTCTCCAGCAATCCGGGCAGGACCGCCCAGGAAACGATACCGGTGAGAAGCAGGATGGCCACCAGCCCGGCCAGCCAGGCGGGCGGCGAGAAGCCGCCACCCGCCGTCTGTGTGCGTCCGCCGGTCCGCATCCCTCCGCCCATGCTTCTGCGCGCCCGCACCACCACGCTGCCGGTGCGCGGCCCCGCGGCGAGGCTTCCGGAGGTGGGGACGTTGGTCGTGGCCGAGAGCTGCAGGCGCCGGTCGGCGGCGAGCTGGCTGACGGGCGCGACCCCCGTGTGGTGCGAAGCCACCGGGGGCGCGGGTGGCTGGCGCACGTGCGCCACCTGCCGGAAGAAGCTGTGGCCTTCGCCGGCGCGGGGGGTGGCGGAGGGAAGCTGGGGGATCGGGCCGCTGTCGCCGGCGGCCCGGCGCAGGGGCGGCAGCTCCTGCGCCTCGGCCAGGGGAGTCGCCTGCGGCAGCTCTGCATCGACCCGCGACCGGGCGTCGACATCCTCGAGGCGCCTGCGTGCGACATCGAGAGCGGAGGCTTCGGGGCTGCTCTCGACGAAGAGGCTGGGCTGGAAGTCCCGGGAGGAGCCGCCGGCGGGCGCCTCGCCGCCGATGATGGGTCCCTCGTCCACCAGCTCGATCTCGGCGGGAGGAGGCGGGGGCGGCAGGATCTCCTCGCCTGCCTCCGGAACCCCCACGAGCAGGACGGCCGCATCGCGCAGGTGCGTAATGCGACGGTAGAGGTTGGGCAGCACCTCCGGCAGCGAGCGACTGAGGATGTCCGCCAGCGCATCTTCGCTCAGCGATTCGGTGACGTTGGTCGTGACCAGCAGGACGCGGTCGCCCGGGGCGAGCGTGAGCGACGTGAGCTGGGGCTGGCCCGGTTCGAGGCCGTTCATCGGCTCGGCGTGCTCGTCGTCGGGTTCGTGAAGGGTAAGCGCCTCTCCGGAGGCGTGGAGGATGCTCGCGGGGCCGCGCGTGGCAAGCACGATGCGGTCGCCCTGTCGGGCGAGACACCCGAGGCCCAATCCCACGCGATGCTGCGAGACGCTGCGGGTGTTCCAGTCCATCAGGGAGCGCTGGGCCTCGCCGTAGATGGCGATGAGCGCCCCCGTGAGGCTCAGGTTGAGCGTCTTCCAGGTGCGTTCCGCCTGCGAGACGAGGTGGCCGGCGTACTCGTGGGCGGCAGGCGTCGTGCCCTCCGCCAGGGCGAATAGCTCACAGCGCTCCACCCCGGTCCCGTTCCCCTCGGCGATGCCGATAGTGGCCCCGCGCTCCTGGGGTTCGTGGGCGACGATCGCGAACTGGCCGATCTGCAAGGCGTCGTTCACGGCTGCCTCCCGCAGCAAGCACTCCCGGCCCGGGAAGGCGCCCGCTCGCCCGGGCCGCCCCGCCTGGGCACGGCACAATGCTCTGTCGCCGGACTATACGATGCCCCCACGCCAGCCAGAGGGCCCGGCATGCGATTTCGGCCATAAATTCCTGGCCGCCTGACACGACCGGGTCAGTCTTCCAGCGAGACGCGTCCCCGCCCGACGGGTGCGGCCCCTACTGCTCCCTCGCCAGCGCTCCCAGCAGCTCGATCGTGCGGTCGGCGGCAGCGCCGTCACCCTCGAGGCGGATCACGCCCGCCAGCATCTCGTTGACGCCGGACGAGGGCAGCGCGCGGACGCGCTCGGCGACGGCTTCCTCGGAGCCCTGGATGACAAGCGCGTCCGACATCGCCCGCGAGAACGTGCCGTCCTCGGCCTCCGGGAAACCCGCGTCCTGCCACATGGCGGAGTAGTACGGCAGCCTCGGGTAGAAGCCGAGCTGCTGCTGCGCCGCCTCCCAGACGGCATCCGCATCCTCCGAGACCACGATGGGAACGTGCGCCACGAGGGCCGGTCGCTCCCTGCCGGCCGACTGCGCTCCTTCGTCCATGGCGGGCACGGCCACGCGCTGCAGGTGCGGCAGCGGACTCACCCAGGAGATGGCGCCATCGGCCAGCTCGCCGCAGAGCCGGTAGGCGTTCGGCCGCAGGGCCGAGGCGAGCACCTTCACCTGCGTGGGCGACTGCAGCTGCGCCTCGCAGTGCAGACGCTCGCCGTGATACTCGACGGAGCCTTCCTTGAGGATGGCGTTCAGGATCGTCAGGTACTCGCGCAGGTGCTGGAGGGGGCGCACGAAGTCGAAGCTGTACGTCGCCTCCACGGCGGGCTTGTGGCTCGGGCCAATGCCGAGCTTCAGCCTGCCCGGAGCCAGCTGATCGACCACCACCGCGCCCTGCACGAGGGCCAGCGGGTGGCGGGGGAAGGTGGGGATGATCGAGGTGCCGAACCCGATCTGGTCGGTGTTGCCCGCAGCCGCTGCGAAGACGGCGAGGGGGTCGGGGGCGGGGCCGCCGCTCGTGAGCCAGGCCGTGTTCACGCCTGCCCGATCCGCCGCCACGATGCCATCGATGAGGCCGCTGGCATCGCGCGCGAGGATGTGGGTTCCGATTGTCAGGTTCTGCACGCTGTTTCTCCCGGCGCCCGGCTCGGGCGCGCGGGGACGATACCACGCACGGCCTCCCCGCTTCCCCGGCGACACGCACCCCTCGGGACTCCCCCGCCGCGCGCCCATCCTCGCCCGACACCTTCCGAGGAGGATGGAATGCGAACGTTTCTCTTGAGCTACGCGATGACGGTGGGCGTGCTCCTGCGCGCCGGCGCCGGGCTCGCCCTGCACGGCCTCCTGCGTCCTCGCAGCGACTGCGCTATCGAGCACGCCACCGGCCGGGTGGCGCGCGCATGACCAGCGCGCAGATCGCGGTCGGTCGCAACATCGTCAACGTCATCTCCGTGCTCGCGCTCGTGCTTGTGGTCTCGCTCGTGGGCCTCATCGCCCTCGGCGCGGTCGATGGCGACGCGGGCGTACGTGGCACCCTGACCCACGTACTGGAGACGGTCCTGGGCGTCTTCGTCGGGCTCGCCGCCGGCCGCCTCGCCGGCACCGCCACCGGCAAGCCCACGTCCTCGGGCAGCTAGGGAACGGTGGGGCGCCGCTCCCTGGGTGTCGCCCCGCTGACTCCCTCCGCCCGGTACCCTTGGCGCCAACACCCACAACAGGGGAGGACGCCATGGAGAAGCTGGTCGATGGCGATCTCGGGATCGTGCGGGCTGGGCCCGCCGGATTCGGCAACAACATCTACATCGTGATCGACGAGGCGTCTCGCGAGGCCGCTTTCATCGACGCTCCCGACGAGGTCGAGAAGAGCATCGCCGCCGTCGAGTTCGCGGGCATCGAGCCCTCCACCATCCTGCTGACCCACTCGCACCCGGACCACACGGCCAGCATCGTCGCGCTCAAGGAGCGCTACGGCTGCCGGCTCATCGCCGACCCGGCAGAGCCCTGGATCCCCGAGGGCACGCTCGATGAAGTCATTACCGACGGCGACACCGTGAAGGTCGGCGGCATCACCTTCGACGTCGTTTCCATCCCCGGCCACACGCCCGCGAGCACGGCCTTCATCCACGGCGCCCACGCCTTCGTCGGCGACACCCTCTTCCCAGGCGGCCCCGGCCACTCCCGCTCGAACGAGCTCTTCCAGCAAGAGGTCGCGTCCATCACCACGCGCCTCTACGCCCTTCCCGACGACACGACCGTCTGGCCGGGCCACGGCGGCAACACGACGATCGGCGCCAGCAAGGCCGAATACGAGGTGTTCGCCTCCCGCGACCACGCCCCCGACCTGCACGGCGACGTCCTCTGGCTGGAGTCGTAGGAAAGCGCTCGCTTCGCTCGCTGAGTGGAGCGCTCCCTGCTGTTGCTGCTTCCAGCCTTGTGCGGGTACACTCGACTCACCAACCCGGCAGCGTTGCTGTTACGGGAAGCCGCCCTTCTCGCTCATGCTGAGAGGGCGGCCCTTTTTGTTAGGACCACTCGGTCGGGCGCTCAACACTGATGCCGGCCACGCCGGTAACCCGGTCTGGCAACTGGCTGTCCCTTAGCGCGCTCCGCTCGACGGCAATCGATGCACGAGCCGCCTCTCCGAGGACGGCGGAGCGCCTTGCCGGTGGAAAGGCTACGACCACCCGTTTGCCGTAGCGCTCACGAACAGCTAACAGAGCGCTTGTCAGATCGCTATCCCCGGACACAAGGATCGCGGTGTCGAACGCGTCCGCGTGAGCATCACAGAGGAGCTCCACGGCGATGTTCACGTCGGTCATTTTCTCCTCGTAGCCGCCTCCTCTTCTGGGCATGAAGTACCCGTAGTGGATCGACAGGTTGGGCAGTGTGGCGAGGGCTTCGAGGTAAGTGTTCTGGCGATTCGGCTTGTCGGGGTCATCGGGTGCTGACAAGACGCGGGCGGTGAAATACCGGACGAACGCCAGACTCTGGCCGGGGCGGAGCAACCGCCCCGCGAGTGTTCGCACGTCGAGCCAGTAGTAGCGCCTCCAGCCCTTGTCTCTGAGGCCGTAGAAGAGATTGAACCCGTCGATGTACACGGCGACACGAGTTGGCAGCCCTGTGTGTTGCTGCAACTGTGGTTCACCCACGAGCATCAGCGTACCGGTAACGGTTGCACTCACACAATGTGGTCACTGCTACCCAGCAACGTGCGCGCAAGCGCGGAGCGCTCCACTCAGCGAGCGAAGCGAGCGCTCGTCTCGCCAGCGACGCGCGATTCCCGTACGATCCGCGCTTATGGCAATCGTTTCGGAGTCGGGGATCGACCAGGCGCGCGTACGCTCGGCCGTCGTGCAGATGCTCGAAGCGATCGGGGAAGACCCCGGCCGCGAGGGTCTACTCGATACGCCCCGGCGCATCGCCGAGATGTACGCCGAGATCTTCCAAGGGCTCTACGAGGACCCTGCCGCGTTCCTCAAGGTCGGCTTCGAGGTCGCGCACGATGAGATGGTCATCCTGCGCAACATCCCCTTCTACAGCGTGTGCGAGCACCACCTGCTCCCCTTCCACGGCGAGGCGCACGTGGGCTACCTCCCCGACGGCCGGGTCGTCGGCATCAGCAAGCTCGCGCGTGTGGTGGAGTCCTTCGCGCGGCGGCCCCAGATTCAGGAGCGCCTCACGAGCCAGGTGGCCGAGGCCGTCATCGGAGCGCTCGAGGCGGACGGCGTCGCGGTCGTCGTCGAGGCCGAGCACCTGTGCATGACCATGCGCGGCGTGCGCAAACCCGGCAGCCGCATGGTCACGAGCGCGATGCGCGGGCAGTTCAAGCGATCGAGCGTGACTCGCTCCGAGTTCCTCGCGCTCGTCCACGGCTCCTCCTAGGCGGCCATGTCCGACGCGCCAGACGGTGGCGAACCCGTCTTTGAGGACGGGCCATTGCCCCTCATCACCTCCGAACGGTTCGAGGCGCTCGCATCTGAGTGGGCCGAGTTGCACCGCTCGACTCCCCCCGCCCTGCCGTTCTCCCACCCCATCTGGCACGAAGCCTGGCTGCGCCACTGCGGCGCCGGCGCCTTTCCGGTGTTCCTCGCCCTCCGATCGCCCACTGGCGAAGAGAGCGAGTCGCCCCTGATGGGCGTTATCCCCCTTGATGTCGGGGGCGCGGAGCCGCGCTTCCTCGGCGACCCGGACCTGAGCGACCACTCCGGGGCGCTGATCGCACCGGGGCAGGAGGCGGGGGCGGCCGCCGCGCTCATCGAGTGGCTCATGGAGGACCTGTCGCCGGGATTCGAGGCGTGGGGACTGCCGGAAGCCGGCCGCCTCCGCCCCGCCCTCCTTGCCGCCGCCGCACGCTACGGCTGGACGGCAAGCGAGGAGCCCGAAGCCGTCACCCCGACCGTCGAGCTGCCGGAGACATGGGAGGCGTACGTAGCCGCGCTGCCCAAGAAGTACCGCCACGAGCTGCGCCGCAAGCTCCGCAATCTCGAACGTGCGGGCGACGTTGCGTTCGAGTCCGCCACCGCCCCGGGGGAGGTGGCGGAGGTGGTCGAGGGGCTGCTCGGGATGATGCGCGAGAGCCGCGAGGAGAAGGCCGCCTTCCTCACGCCCGAGCGCGAGGCCTTCTTCCGCGACCTCGCGACCGGGCTCAGCGAGCACGGGCTCGCGCGCATCGCCACGCTCACCTTCGACGGCCAGCCCGCCGCGCGCATCTTCGCCCTGGAAGGCGGCGGCGCGACGATGCTCTACAACAGCGGCTTCGACCCGTCCCTCTCGCAGCTCGCCGTGGGCCTGCTGTCGAAGGCCCTGCTCGTGCGCGACGCCATCGAGCGTGACCGCAGCGCCGTCGACTTCCTGCGCGGCACCGAACCGTACAAGCGCCACCTCGGCGGCCGGCCCCGCGACATCGTCATCGTGCGTCTGTCGGGGGCGTGACCTCTAGGTGAGTCTGTTGATGGGCGCTATACGTTCCCGCCTGATCAGTGCATCTGCTGAGAGCGATTCATGCCGGGCAAGTTCGCCGATTCTGGTCCACAAGCTGTCGGGCGTGGCTGACGGCTTGTTCAGCACCCAGAGCTGAGCCCTTCGACGGTCCAATTGCCGCACGATCTGTGGTGCATGGATCATCAACAGCCCCGCCGCCACGAACGGGTCGTTGTTGGTTCCGCGGAAGACGACGAGTGTCAGTCGCGTCTGTCTGAGGACGACCATCTCCTTGGCCTGGTTCAGCATCCCCGCATCGAGGGTGATGAGGCCGTCCGCGCCGCCGCGACGCCTAATCTCCCGGAGCACCTCCCAGTCCTCGTGGTCCCTGATGAGGTCGGGATGAACGTCGCGCAAGGGACGGAGGTCAATATCGGGCAGGTCGGGGATTGAGGGATTGGGGAAGTCCTGGTCCAGCAGGAACAAGGCCTTCCGGGGACGGGTCACGCGGCCAGCCTGGACTCGTTCCGTTGCAGCTGCCGCTCAAGGCGAACGGCCCGCCTGATGGAAAATTCGCTGGCATCGGGGTAGAGGTTGGCGAGCTGCCCCAGCCGATAGCCGCGTCCCCAGAGGGCGCTCAGCACCCGCGTCTCTATGCGCGTGTCCTGCACGTGCGGCTCACCCGACAGCTTTCCCGGGACGATGCTGATGCCTTCAGCTGGAGCCAGGAGGTGCGGCCCCACAATGCCCTCGTCGATGGAGAAGGGATGGAGGATGTCTCGCATCACCTCCCCGCTCACCCTTTGGCTCCACCCTCGGCGCGCCTCCGTGACTATGCCCTTCGTCTCGATGTGGGGAATCCCGGAAGGGTCGACGGATAGGACAACGCTCTGGGAAGTAAGGGCTTGGCCGAGGGTTACGTCCTCTGATTCGATGCGTTCTATCAGGGCGCGAACCTTTGTCATCGGTGTTGGCTTGCGGTCATCCTGTGGCTGCCTGAGCCAATAGACCGCTCGCGCGGCGACAAGGTCGGACCACGACCAGAGTTTCACCCGTTCCGGCGAAACACTGGGGATAACCACCTCTTGTTGTGCCCACTGATAAAGGGTTCTCAGAGGCACTCCCGCCAGCGCGCTGGCCCGAGGAGCCGCGTAGACGCCACGTCGTGCCGAATACATGTGAGCATGATAGGCGCTACGCTATCGGGACGCTCATGCGAATAGCGCAGGTCTCCTACCACACGAATCCCGTGGCCCCGCTCGGCGGGCGCCACACCGGCGGGATGAACGTGTACGTCCACGAGCTCTCCCGCGAACTTGCCCGGCTGGGGAACCAGGTCGACATCTTCACGCGGCTCGAGGGCGAGCTGCCGGAGGTCACGACCCTCGCGCCGAACCTGCGCCTCGTGCAGCTGCCCGCGGGTCCGGCGGCCCCGCTCGACAAGGCCCTGCTCACCCCCTACGTGCCTGCCTTCGTCGCCGAGATGAACCGCTTCGCCGCCGACGAGGGCCTGTCGTACGACCTCGTGCACAGCCACTACTGGCAGGCGATCGCCGCGGGCGAGCCGTTCGCGAGGGCGCAGGACGCCCCCCACCTCGTCATGTTCCACACGCTCGGCGAGGTGAAGAACCGGGCGCGCGTCTCCGAGGAGGAGCCGGGCGAACGCATCCGCCGCGAACGCGAACTCGCCGCCTCCGCCGACGCGATCATCACGGCCAGCGGGCACGAGCACGACCTGCTCGCCCGCTACTACGGCGCCGACGCCGGCCGCATGGTCAGCATCCCCTGCGGCATCGACACCGACCTCTTCCGTCCCCGCGACCGCGACGAGTGCCGCCGGGCGCTTGGCATCAAGCCGGACCGTCCCGTGCTCCTCTGGGTCGGCCGTCTGGAGAAGCTGAAGGGTGTCGACATTCTCATCGACGCCGTCGCCGAGCTGGAGGACCCGGAGATCCTGCTGCTGGTCGTCGGGGGTGATGAGCATGGCGAGGAGCTGCGCGCCGAGCTCGAGGAGCAGGCGCGCGAGGCCGGTCTGGCCGGCGGCGTGCGCTTCACCGGCGCCGTCCCGCACGAGGATCTGCCCGCCTGGTACAGCGCCGCCGATGTCTGCGTGGTGCCGAGCTACTACGAGAGCTTCGGGCTGGTCGCCGTCGAGGCGATGGCCTGCGGCACGCCCGTCGTCGCTTCGCGCGTCGGCGGGCTCGTCTCGACCGTGACCGACGGCGTGAACGGCTACCTGATCCCCTGGCGCTGCCCCGAGCCGTTCGCGGAGAAGCTCGAGGTGCTCATCCGCAACCCCGAGCTGCGGGCGAATTTCGCCCGCGCCGCCCGCGACTCCGTCCAGCGCTTCCGCTGGGACGAGGTCGCGTTGCGCATGGAGGCCCTCTACGGGGACGTCATCGCCGCCCGTGCGGGCGAGGAGGTTCCGGCATGACACTCGCCGACACGGTCCGCGCCGTGGGGCGCTGGTTCGCCGGCGGCGAGCAGGAGCCCGAGCCCGACCCCAACGCCCTCGGCACCCCCGAGCGCGCGATGGTTGTGATGGCCCACCCCGACGATGCCGAGTTCGTCTGCGGCGGCACCGTGGCGCGCTGGTGCGCCGAGGGCTCCGAGGTCGTCTACGTCGTCGTCACCGGCGGCGACAAGGGCACGCACGACCCGGAGATGCACCCGGAAAAGCTGGCCGCCATCCGCGAGGAGGAGCAGCGCGCCGCCTGCCGCGCCCTGGGCGTGAAGGAGTGCGTGTTCCTCGGCCATCCCGACGGGCACACGATCGACGAGGAGGAGCTGCGCGGCCAGATCGTGCGCCTCATTCGCATCCACCGCCCCGACGTGATCGTGACCTGGGACGCCTTCCGCCGCGGCTTCAACCACCGCGACCACCGCAACGTCGGCATCCTCACCGCCGACGCCGTCTACCCGCTCGTGCGCGACCGCCTCTACTACCCGCGCGACGAGGAGGACGGCCTCCCCTCGCACGAGGTCAACGAGGTGCTCTTCGCCGGCAGCGAGGACCCCGACTACACCATCGACGTAACGGACCACTGGGAGACGCGCCTCGAAGCGGTGCTCTGCCACGCGAGCCAGATCGGCGGGCGCACGCGCGAGGACTTCCTGCGCATGCGCGAGGAGATGATCGCGCGCCAGGGTCACGACCGCATGGAGGAGCGCTTCCGTCGCTGGTCCATCCGCCGCTCCCCGCCCCCACCCCGCGAGGCCGCCAACCCGCAGGCCCGGAGCTAGCCCGTCCCGAACCCCTCCGCCCCGCCCCGCAGGGCGACGCCGCCCGCACGGATCGTGACCTCGCGCCCCGCTGAGGCGGTGGCTGTGCCCAGCCGCCACCCCTCGATGCCGCAGGCCTCGCCGAGCGCGAGGGCGCGCTCGGCCTCCGCCTCCGGCACGACCGCGCAGAAGCCCGCGCCCATGTTGTACTCGGCGTACATGATCGCGTCGTCGAGCCCGGCGAGGTTCTGGATGACCGTGAAGATGGCCGGGACCGGCGGCAATGTCTCGATGTCGAAGCCGGCCTCGGCTTCGAGGCGGCGCAGGTTGAGGAAGCCGCCGCCGGTCAGGTGGAAGAGCGCCCGCACGTCGAGCTCGCGCAGCAGGGCCATGGCTAGGTCGACGTACATGGCCGTCGGCTCGAGCAGTTCCTCGCCGAGCGTGCGGCCGAACTCCTCGACATGGCGCCCGAGCTCCCAGCCAGCCTCCCGGAAGGTGCGGCGCGCGAGCGTGAGGCCGTTGCTGTGGATGCCCGACGAGGCGAACCCGACGAGCGCGTCGCCGGGGGCGACGCCAGCGCCCGTGAGGATGCGGTCCCGCTCGACGAGCCCCGCGCAGGTGCCGCCGAGGTCGAAGGCGCGTCCGGGGACGGCGCCGCGCAGCATCTCCGGGACGCGCGCCGTTTCGCCGCCGGGGATGGAGATGCGCGCCCGACGCGCCCCCTCCCGCAGTCCCGCCGCGATCTCCGCGAGAAACGCCTCCTCCATCTCCTCCACGAGCATGCAGTCGACCATCGCGATGGGCTCCGCGCCCACGCAGACGATGTCGTTCGCGTTCATGGCCACGCAGTCGATGCCGGCCGTGTCGTACGTGCCCATCGCCTGCGCCACGAGCGCCTTCGTGCCGATGGTGTCGGTGGCCAGCGCGAGCGCCTGCGGGCCGCCCGTGTCGATGACGGTGGCGTAGTGCCCGAAGCCGAGAAGCGGCCGCGCCCGGCCCGAGAACGAGAACGTCTCGGTGAGCAGTTGCAGGCCCTCGGGGAGGGTGTCGGCGCCGGCGTCCCCTGGGGTAGCGGTCACGCCCGCACGCTACCACGTTCCCCCGTGGCGAGCCTCCGGCACACGCGCGAAACATCGTTGAAACAATGGGCGCGCAAGATACGCGCCACTCAAGCGGATGCTGCCCTGCGCCCGGTGCGCGGGGTCGCGGGGGGTGCGCGTGTCCGACTTCCAAATCGACGCTGGCAACACGGCCTGGATGCTGGCTGCCTCGGCCCTGGTGCTCTTCATGACGCCGGGGCTGGCGTTCTTCTACGGGGGACTCACCCGCAGCAAGAACGTCGTCGGCACCATCATGCATTCGTTCATCACCATCGGCGTGGTGGGCGTGCTCTGGGTCGTCGTCGGCTATTCACTGGCCTTCGGCCCCGACCAGGGGCTCGGCCTCATCGGCAATCTCGACCACTTCGGCCTTCGCGGGGTCGGCGTCGATTCCGGCGCCGGGGGCGTTCCCGACCTGCTCTTCATGGCCTTCCAGATGATGTTCGCCATCATCACGCCCGCGCTCATCACGGGCGCCTTCGCCGAGCGCGCCCGTTTCGGGCCGTTCCTGCTCTTCATCGCCCTCTGGTCGCTCATCGTCTACGCCCCCATCGCCCACTGGGTGTTCGGCGTGAATGGGTGGCTCAACACCTTCTCCGGTGAGGGCGTTCCCGCCGACATCGGCATCAACGGCCTCGACTTCGCCGGTGGCCTCGCCATTCACGTGAACGCGGGTGTGGCCGCGCTGGCTGCGGTCTTCGTGTTCAAGAAGCGCCGCGGCTACGGCGTCGAGCCGATGGAGCCGCACGACATCACGATGGTGGTGCTGGGCGCCGCCATGCTCTGGTTCGGCTGGTTCGGTTTCAACGCCGGTAGCGCCGTGGGCGCCAGCGGCCAGGCCGTCTACGCCTTCGTCAACACGAACGTGGCCGCCGCCATGGCGGCCCTTACCTGGACCCTCATCAGCTGGAAGGTGTCCGGGAAACCGAGCGTGGTGGGCGCCGCCTCCGGCGCTGTCGCCGGACTGGTGGCCGTCACGCCCGCGTCCGGCTACGTCGAACCCATGGAGGCGCTCGCGATCGGCTTCGGCGCGGGGCTCTTCTGCTACTTCGCCGTCCGCCTGCGCCAGTACCTCCACTTCGACGACTCCCTCGACGTCGTCGCCGTCCACGGCGTGGGCGGTCTCTGGGGAGCGCTCGGCACGGGCCTCTTCGCGACGGCCGTTGTCGGCGCGCCCGAGTTCCGCGAGGGCCTCATCCACGGCGAATGGCGCCTGCTCTGGGACCAGATCGTCGGCATCGGCGCCGTCAGCGCCTACTCCTTCATCGTCACCTTCATCATCCTCAAGGTGCTGGACATGACGATGGGTGTGCGTGTCAACGAGGAGGATGAGGAGGTCGGCCTCGACGTGACCCAGCACGGCGAACGCGCCTATCAGAGCGACGAGGCCGGCATCGCCATCCCGGTCGGTATCATCGAACCGGAGCCTGCCGCTGAGCAGGAGCCGGAGATCGGCAGGAGCGAGTCATGAAAAAGATCGAGGCCATCATCCGACCCGAGCGCATGCACGAGGTGAAGGACGCCCTCGAGGAGCAGGGCATCCACGGCCTGAACATCATCTCCGTCACCGGTCGCGGCGCGCAGCGGGGCATCGCCCACCAGGGCCGCGGCGGCGAGACCATCGTCGTGGACCTGCTGCCGAAGATGAAGCTTGAGATGGTCGTGAACGACGACGCCGTCGAGAACGCCATCAGCGCCATCATCGAGGCCGCCGGCACCGGCAACATCGGCGACGGCAAAATATTCGTCATTCCCGTGGAGGAGGCCATACGCGTCCGCACGGGCGAACGGGGGGATGTCGCGATCTGAGCGCACGCGACATCCAGCCGTAACACGAACTTCATCGCCAGGCCCCCGGCGGGCGTTGCCCCTACGCCCACGGGCTGGCGATGATCATTCCCGCATCCCTGCGCCCGCGCGGGCGCGCCAGTACCCACCCAGAGAGGTAGCGCAATGACGACCCCCGAAGAAGTCCAACAGCTGATCGCCGACGAAGGCGTGCAGATCATCGATGTGAAGTTCACGGACCTGCTCGGTGCGTGGCAGCACTTCTCCGTGACCCCCAGCGAGTGGAGCCCGGATACGTTCGAGGAGGGGCTCGGATTCGACGGGTCCAGCATCCGCGGCTTCCAGGGCATCCAGCGCTCGGACATGATCCTCATCCCCGATCCCGACACGGCCGTGCTCGACCCCTTCGCCCGGCATACCACCCTCAGCATCACGGCCGACATCAAGGACCCCGTGACCGCCGAGGGCTACCACAAGGATCCCCGTGCCGTCGCCCAGCGCGCCGAGGAGTACCTGAAGCTGACGGGCGTCGCCGACGAGTCCTTCTGGGGCCCCGAGGCCGAGTTCTTCGTGTTCGACAGCGTCAGCTACGACTCCGAGCGCGATCAGTCCTTCTACCGCGTCGACTCCGTGGAGGCGGCCTGGAACACGGGGGTCGACATGGAGAGCGAGGGCGGCCCCAACCTCGGCTACAAGACCGAGCACAAGGAGGGCTACTTCCCCGTTCCTCCGCGCGACACGCTGCAGGATCTGCGCACCGAGATGGTCCTGAAGATGCAGGAAGTCGGCATCCAGGTGGAGATCCACCACCACGAGGTGGCCACCGCCGGCCAGTGCGAGATCGACATGCGCTACGCGCCGCTCGTGCAGATGGCCGACAACCTCCAGTGGTACAAGCACGTCGTTCGCAACGTGGCCCGCAACGCGGGCAAGACGGCCACCTTCATGCCCAAGCCCGTCTTCGAGGACAACGGCAACGGCATGCACGTCCACCAGTCGCTCTGGAAGGACGGGGTCAACCTGTTCTTCGACAAGGACGGCTACGGGATGATCTCTGAGACAGCGCGCTACTACATCGGCGGGCTGATCAAGCACGGCCCCGCCCTCATGGCCTTCTGCGCCCCCACGACGAACTCGTACAAGCGGCTCGTGCCCGGCTACGAGGCGCCCAACGTGCTCGTCTACAGCGCCCGCAACCGCAGCTCCGGGATCCGCATCCCCATGCTCTCTGCGAACCCGAAGTCGAAGCGCCTCGAGTTCCGCTCGCCGGACCCGACCTGCAACCCCTACCTCGGCTTCTCCGCCATGCTCATGGCGGGCCTCGACGGCATCGCCAACCGCATCGATCCGGGCGACCCGGTCGATGACGTCGACCTCTTCGAGATCGACCCGCACGAGCACGGCTACCCCGTGCTCCCGGGCTCCCTCGGCGGCGTCCTCGACGCCCTCGAGGAGGACCACGACTTCCTGTTGCAGGGCGAGGTCTTCGACGAGGACCTGATCCGCACCTGGATCGACTACAAGCGCGAGAACGAAGTGGCCGCGGTCGACATCCGCCCGCATCCGCACGAGTTCTCCCTCTACTTCGACGCCTAGCGCGCATTCCGCACAGGCACAGACAAGGCGCCGGCCCCAGGGCCGGCGCCTTTGTTTGCACCCGTTCGAATGGTCACAGCGTGGTTCCCTGAATGAACAGTAACTGAAGAGGAGTATTGCCGAACATTGAAGGATGTCCCATAATGGGATCGAAGCGGTTCAACTGTGCGCATCATCGCCAAGCGAACGCTGCGAGACTACTGGGAGAGCCACCCGACCGCTGAAGAACCGCTCAACTCCTGGTACCGCATCGTCAAGGGCGAAGACTGGGACTCGCCGGCGGATGTGAAGGCGAGGTTCCCCAAGGCCAGCATCGTTGGCGACAACCGGGCCGTCTTCAACATCAGAGGCAACGACTACCGCCTGATCGTTCAGATCAACTATCCGCGTCGGATTGTGTACGTCCGCTTCATGGGGACGCATGCCGAATACGACCGTATCGATGCACGGGAGGTGTAGCAATGGTCAACGTGAGGCCCATCCGCACCGAAGCCGACTATGAAGCCACCCTGGCGCGCGTCGCGGAGCTTATGGACGCCCCCGAAGGGACCCCGGAGGGGGAGGAGCTCGATGTGCTTGCCGACCTCGTCGAGGTCTATGAAGACAGGCACTTCCCCATGGCCTACCCCGACCCCGTTGCCGCCATCGAGTTCTGCATGGACCAGCAGGATCTGACGCCGCGGGACCTCGTGCCCTACATCGGGGGCAGGGCCCGAGTCTCCGAAGTGCTTTCGGGGAAGCGTGCGATCACGATTTCCATGGCCCGAGCCCTCCACGAGCACCTCGGCATCCCCGCCGAGGTGCTCCTACAGAAGCCGGCGCCAGCCGGCGATGCGTCCCTCGATGACCTCGACGCCGTCCGCTTTCCCCTGAAGGAAATGGCCAAGCGCGCCTGGATCCCCGATGTCGCCGACCTGAAGGGCAGCGCCAGCGAGCTGGTGGCCGGGTTGCTCGGCCGTGCCGGCGGCCCCGATGCCCTCGCCGCGGTGCCGATGTACCGCAAGAACGACCACCAGCGCATCAACGCGAAGACCGACCCCCACGCCCTGCGGGCCTGGTGCTGGCAGGTGCTCGCTTCAGCGAATGACGACACCCTTGGTGCCCCGTACGAGCCGGGAACAGTCACTCCCGACTTCCTGCGCGTAGTCGCGCAACTGAGCGCATCCGAAGACGGACCCGTGCAGGCGCGGGACTTCCTGGCAAAGCACGGGATCGCTCTGCGAGTGGAACGCCACCTCCCAAGGACGCACCTTGACGGCGCGGCCTTCCGGCTGCCGGAGAAGGCGCCCGTCGTCGGGCTCACCCTCCGCTATGACCGCATCGACAACTTCTGGTTCTGCCTGCTGCACGAGCTGGCTCACCTTGGCCGCCACCTCGACGGCCGCCCCGAGGGCTTCGTCGACGACTTCGACCTGCCAGGGGACGACGTGCGCGAGGCCGAGGCCGACGAGTGGGCGCAAGAAGCTCTCATTCCAAAGGAGGAATGGGACAGGAGCGCAATTTGGCTGGAGCCGGCCACCCTGAACGTCATTTACTTGGCGAACTCCCTGGGCATCCATCCCGCCATCGTCGCCGGGCGGCTGCGCTACGAGTCCGGCAACTACCGCCTCCTCTCGCAGCTGGTCGGCACAGGCCAGGTCCGGCAGCAGTTCGAGGAGGCGTAGTCCCATGGACGGAGTGATCGTGGCGGCAACGGTGGTGATTGCGTTGTCAGCGCTTGCGTCTCTCTGGCTGAACTGGAGGCTGAGTGAGGACAACCGTGCCCTCCGGAAGGCAGGCACGGAGCCGGAGGTGGTGGCCTATCTCGCGCCGGATCCGCGCTCCGGCTTCTTTCTCGACCTTGTGCTCGAGAATGTTGGCCAGGGGCCGGCTTGCGACGTGGAGTACTTCGTCGATGCCGAGCCGGTGGACTTCGCTAAGCACGAGGTGAAGTATGTGCCGGCCAGAACGGCCCGGAAGATCAAGAGTTTGCTTCCTCAGGGGCAACGTGTCTCCAGATTCATTGGAGTAGGAAGTCGTCTCTACAGCGAGGACGAGGAGGCGCGGCTCCAACCTTTTCGTGTCAAGGTGTGGTACTCAACTCTGAGAGGAGCTCGGATCGGCCCTAAGGAATATGTGATCGATGTTGCGGAGTTAGGCGGATCTGCCCAGGCCGATCCCGGCGAAGAGCGCATAGCCCAGTCACTGGAGAAGATCGAGAAGCACCTTGATCACTTCGCGAGTGGCTTCCAACGCCTGCACGTCGAGACGATTACGACATCCGAACGGCGGCAACAGGATCAAGAGCGGCGTGCGAGGTGGGAGCAGGAGGCCGCAGCCGCCGAGGCAGCAAACGAACAAGCCTCGTGAACGGGAGCACCCGCTAACCACCGCCCCCACTGGCCCCCGCTGCCGCCCGGTGGCACCCTCACCACGTGCTTCTTGACGCCGTCCTGACCGTTGCCGGCCTTGCCGTCCTGCTGCTGGGGGCGTGGCTGCTCGTGCGGTCCGCCTCACTGCTGGCGATGACCTTCGGCCTGTCGCCGCTGTTGGTGGGAGCCACGGTGGTCGCCTTCGGCACCTCCGCGCCGGAGTTCGTCGTCAGCCTCGTCGCCGGCATCGAGGGTTCGGGCGACCTCGCCGTCGGCAGCGTCTTCGGCTCGAACATCACCAACGTCGCCCTCGTGCTCGGGCTCGCCGCCGTCATCCGGCCGATGGACGTGCATCCGCGCCTCCTGCGCTGGGAGATGCCGGTCCTGCTGGGCGCGACGCTCGCCATCGCCGTGCTCGGCTTCACCGCCGGCATCGGGCACATCGCCGGGGCGGTCCTCTTCGTGGCCCTGCTCGCCTTCGTGGGGCTCTCGCTCTGGCGGCAACCGGACGCCGCCGAGACGCTCGCCGCCGATCACGTCCCGGCAGCGCACGACCCGCTCACGGGTCCGGAAATCGCCCGCGAGGCGGTTCTCCTGCTCCTCGGCATGGGCGGCCTCGCGCTCGGTTCCGACCTGGCCGTCGAGGGGGCGTCCGGGATCGCCATGCGCGCCGGGATCAGCGAGGTCGCCATCGGCGTCACGGTGATCGCCATCGGCACGAGCCTGCCTGAGATCGTGACGACGGCCGTCGCGGCCTTCCGCGGGAACCACGACATCGCCCTCGCCAACGTCGTCGGCTCCAACATCTTCAACCTGCTCGGCGTCCTGGGCCTGACCGGCGCCGTGGCGACGCTCTCGGTCGATAGCTCCCTCTACCTGTTCGAGGTACCGGCCCTCGCCGTCTCGACGGTGCTGCTCCTCGCCCTCTCCTGGACGGACACCCACCTCAACCGCAAGGAAGGCGCGGTCCTCCTCGCCGCCTACGCGGCCGTCGTGTCGGTCGTGCTCGTTCGCGGGGCAATGTAGCGGGCGGGAAAGTTGGCAGGGCTCCGTCGCTGCGTGCGGGAACGCCCTCGCGCGTCTCGCGCCGAATGCGGGTTGACGTCCGTCGCGTCGATATTGATACTCAGTCTCAATACAACGTAGCGCTGGCACATGGCCATTGCCGACAGGTCGCTCCCGGGGGATGCGAACCGTTGGCGTCGTGGCGGGTGAGGGCGCGCGGGGCAGCGAGCAGGGACACGGCGGATGCATACGGCAGTTGGCCGCGGGTTGTTTCGTTGAGCAGCACTGATACGCCGATGCAGGCGCCCCCGAGCGATGCGGGCTGGTTGGAAGCGGCCGAGGCGTTGATGAACGACCAGTGCTGGTGCTGGGGTCAGGACGTTCTCTACCCCCGTGACAATCTGCTCATTCGCTACGGACTGGAGCGCATCGGCCTGCCCGGGCCGAACGGGCGCACGGCGGGCTACACCTGTTCGATCAACGGTGACGGAGGTGTCTGGCTGCGCGGGTCCGGGGTGCTCTACTCGCCCGGGTCCGGCGCGGGCATCCTCCTCGGCCGATTCGACATGCGCCCGCGAGTGACCACTCCCGACCTCCCTCCCCTCGAAACCTGGCTTGCGGATGGTTTCGGCCCCTTTCCCCTCGCTGCGGCCTCTGAGCGAGGGGTCGAGACGGCACGCCTGCTGGTGCCCGAGGTCTGCGCCTGGATTGCCGACTACGAGCACTGGATCGTGGAGACCGTGGGCGTCGAGCATCGTGAGCAGTGCCTCCAGCGCTGGCCGAAGCGCCAGACGCCGGCGGAGGAGTTCGCACAGCGGTGGAGCGCGCTCGGTCGTGGCTTCTGCAGCGGGGCGCCTTCCTACTGGTAAGCGGACGCGGGGTCACGTTGATGGCCTTCCCCACTGGCCCCCGCCGACGCTAGGTGGCAGGCTGACGCCCTACAACCCCCGGAGGTGACCCGTGCCCATTCCCGCCCCTGAACGCTGGACCATGACTCTCGGCGACGCCATGTACACCATGCGCGCCATTCGCCGCTTCCGCCCCGACCCCATTGAGGAGGGTGACCTGCGCGACATCCTCGATGCCGCCCGGCAGGCCCCCAACGGCGGCAACCGCCAGGGCTGGCGCTTCCTGCTCGTGACGGACCCCGAAAAGCGCGCCGCCCTCGGCGAGCTCTACGAAGAGGCCTGGTGGGCCAAGCGCAAGGACGAAGGAATCAACGGGCCCGACGACATCCCGCCCGGGAAGGGCGTGCGCCAGTCCGCCATGCGCCTCTCCGGCGAGTTCGGGAACACGCCCGCCATGGTGCTGGTCTGCTCGACGGCGCGCGGCCGGGGCGCGATCGAGTCCGTCATCCCCGCCGTCCAGAACCTGCTCCTGGCCGCCCGCTCGATCGGCATCGGCGGCACCATCACCACCCTCCACGCCGTCGTCGAGGAGCGCGTCCACGAGCTGTTCGGCATCCCCGCCGATGCGGAGGTCGTCTACTGCGTGCCCCTCGGCTACCCGCGTGGCCGCTTCGGACCCCTCGACCGCAAGCCCCTTTCGGAGGTGGCCGCCCTCGATGCCTGGGACAACACCCCGGACTGGCTCGCGACCTAGCTAGTCGGTGAACGCGTCCTCGCGGAGCTGTCCACTGAGCCGCTTCACGTAGTGGTCGGAGCCGCGCTCCAGCTCCCAGCCACGGTCCTCCAGCAGCCGTTGCAGGGGCGCGGTCTGCTCCGTCAGCGGTAGCTCAGCCGTGTGCGACCCGTGCGTTCCGGCGTAGTCGGCGGCGCGCTCGACCATCCATGCGTCCAGACCCCGCCCCTCGTACCCCGCCGCCAGCACCGGCTCGCGGATGGCGGCCAGACCGCCCCCCGCGTCGCGCGCCTGAATGACGCCCACCACCCGGTCGCCGTCGGAGGCGACGAACCAGCCAGGGCGCGTCCCTTGCTCGAACGGCCAGGGGTCCTCGTCCGCCAGCGACGCGATCGCCTCGGCGTCGCTGCGCCGCTGCTCGCGCACCGTCAGCAGCGGCAACCGCCGCTCGACCGTGAGCACGGCGAGTTGTTCGCCACGGAACTCCTCGTTGGCGCGGGCGATGGGAAGATAGCCCAGCGCCGCGAAATAGTCGGCCAGCCGGGGCTCGTCGGGGAGCCGTGCGCGCACCAGCCGCAGCCCCCCATCCTGCGCGCCGGCCTCCACCGCCCGCACGAGCGCGCGCCCCGCCCCCGCCTTCCGTGAGGCCAGCAGGTCGAAGCCGGCTATCCCCTCCTCCTCGTGCCGCCTCACCACTCCGACCACGTCCCCCTCGCACTCCGCCAGCAGGAACGCCTCGCCCGTCTGCATGCGTACCGCGAGGTCCGCTTCCGAGGGTGCCTCCGGCTCCGGGTAGCACGCGTTCGACGCCGCGAACGCCTCCGTCAGCAGCTCCGCCAGCTCGGGTGCGTCGTCGCTGTCGGCGGCGTGGACGGCGAAGCGGCTCACGCGCCGTTCTCGGGAACAGGCTTGCCGTCCCTGATGCGGATTCCCTGACGACGATAGACGGCGCAGTCGCGGAATCGCGTAGCGGGCTTCTTGACACCGAACGTGTGCGTCCGGCCTCCGCCACTGGCGCCCGCTCTGCTGTCTTCGTACTTCCAGTCCTCCTCGGTGAGGAACGCCACATCGACTCGCCACACAAGGACCGAAACATCGGGTTCGATTGTTTCTGTGGGGTCCACGAGGTAGCGCCACACGATGTACCAACCGGCGTGGTTGTAGTGAGCCTGCAGCTCCCATGGGCGGATGCTTGCCTTGCTCTCCAGGGAGTCGTTGGCTGCGGGGGGCTCCCCTGAGCCCCTGCGCTTCAAGTCCGGGAACCGCTGCTGTGCGGTGTGAACGTTCTTGGGTCGCTCGTAGTTACTGACGGAGTCGAGCGCCCTTGTCCCAAAGATGCCCACGATCGCGCTGAAGACGTTCTTTTGCTCATAGTAGATCTCTACGAGGTCGCTCGTCTGTCGTTGGACGTACTCGATCGCTCGCCTGATCTGACCGATCTCCAGGCCGGGTGGGAGAGCGACGCTGGAGTCGAAGTCCTCGCGATCTACCACTAGGTTTCCGTTTCTATCTTCAGGGCCGAGAGCAGGGGAATCGCCTCAACTGCCTCGTGAAAATAGTCGTTGTTTATCTCAACTCCGATGCTTCGGAGCCCGCAGGCCGTAGCTGCGGCCACAGTCGAGCCGGAACCCATGAAGGGGTCGAGGATCACCCCCTCACCGAGAGGGAGAGAGGCTCTCACAAGTTGTCGCATGAAGCGTTGGGGCTTCAGGGACGGATGGGAGGCAATATCACGCTCTTGGCCCCTCGCAACAGCAGAAGGAATCACGTCCGAGAAGGGTTCGTCGCCTGAGACCCGGCGCAGCCCTCCGGTCCCCCACTTCCGCAAGTTGTCGCTGACCCGCCCATCCAGCGGCTTCCGGAAGAGCCCCCAGGGTTCAAAACGCGAGCGCGGCATGACGCTCACGTCCGGGTAGTCGCTCTCTGCGTTCTTGGGCCGATCCCCGCCACGGAGCGTCTGGACGAGGCGGATGATCTCGCCCCGTTTCTCGAAGCCGCGCTCGAGGAATGGGTGATAGACAAGGTCGGCTACCAGGGGATTGGTGGCAATGAAGACGTGGCCTCCCGGCACAAGAACATGCAGGAGGCGCGATGCCAGGCTGTCAAAAAAGCCACGCAGATTGATCCGGTCGTCATCGGATAGAACCGTGAAGCGAGGGACGGGGGACCGGTTGGCGCCGTCAAACGAAGGGGGGATGCGCCAAACCCCGCCACTGCCGCGGTCGCGCTTTCTCAGTTCGTCTGCTGAGTACTCGACCAGCCCGTAGGGCGGATCTGTCACGACGGCCTCAATGCTGTTCGCCTCCGCCTCCTCAAGCCATTCGAAGGCGTCGCGGTGCACCAGTTGGTACTGCGCATCAGGGCCGTAGACCTTGATCGCCTGGCTCGGTGCCGGCTGCAGCACAGGGGGCGTGGGGTGTTGTCGCAGTGTCACGGCGGCTCCGCTTGATTCTAACTGCGGCAGCACGGCAATGCGAACATGTTTTCTAGCGACGATTCTGAGAGCAACCGCCTGCGCCCTTGGCAGACGGAGGGGCTACAATGTCGCGCACAACTCCGGCGGCGCGCGCCGCCGCTCCCAGGGAAGGTACCGCCATGGAAGATGTTGTCCTCGCAAGCGGCGTTCGCACCGCAATCGGCACGTTCAACGGCTCGCTCGCCAATACGCCCGCCAGTGAGCTCGGCTCCACCGTCATCGCCGAGGCCGTCAATCGCGCCGGCGTCGACGTCGGTGAGGTCGACCAGATCGTCATGGGCATCGTCGGCCAGGTGGCCGAGGACGCCTACCTTTCGCGCGTCTCCGGCATCAGGGCCGGCATCCCCGTCGAGACGCCGGCGGTCAACATCAACCGCCTCTGCGGCAGCGGCCTCGAGGCCATCAACACCGCCGCCCGCTACATCGAGACGGGCGACGCCGACGTCGTCGTTGCCGGTGGCGCCGAGAACATGACGCGCCTGCCCTTCTACCTGCGCAAGGCGCGCTCCGGCTACCGCCTCGGCCACGACACCATCGAGGACGGCATCGTCAAGCTCCTCAGCGACCCCTTCGAGGACACCCACATGGGAATCACCGCGGAGAAGCTGGCCGAGGAGTACGAGATCTCCCGCACGGCCCAGGACGAGTTCTCCGCCGAGAGCCAGCGCCGCGCCCTGAACGCCATCGAGAACGGCTACTTCAAGGACCAGATCGTTCCTGTCACGGTGCGTGAGCGCCGCGAGGAGCGCATCTTCGACACGGACGAGTTCCCGCGCGCGAGCACGCCCGACCAGCTGGCCAAGTTGCGCCCTGCCTTCAAGAAGGACGGCATGGTGACGCCCGGCAACGCCAGCGGCATCAACGACGGCGCCGCCGCCACGGTCGTGATGAGCGCGGCCAAGGCCGACGCGCTGGGCGTGAAGCCGCGCATGCGCCTCATCGCCCGCGCCGAGGCCGGCGTCGACCCCTCGATCATGGGCAGCGGCCCCATCCCGGCCGTGCACAAGGTGCTCGACAAGGCCGACATGTCCCTCGACCAGATGGACGTGATCGAGCTGAACGAGGCCTTCGCCAGCGTTGCCTGCGCCTGCTCGAACGAGCTCTCGCTGGACCCGCAGAAGACGAACCCGAACGGCGGCGCCATCGCCCTCGGCCACCCCGTGGGCGCGACCGGCACCATCCTGACGGTGAAGCTGATGCACGAGCTGGAGCGCACGGGCGGCCGCTACGGCCTGGTCAGCCTCTGCATCGGCGGCGGCCAGGGCATCGCCACCATCTTCGAGCGCCTCGACTAGGAGAGCGCCGCGCTGGCGCGCGGCTGAGTGGAGCGCTCGCGCCTCCGGCGCCTCGCTGAGGAGAGCGGCGGACGGTGTCTGCCTGAGTGGAGCGCGCGGCTTCGCCACGCTGAGTGGTGTGCGGAAGGCCGTTAGGTGGGAGGTTCGGGGTAGTGGCGACCCCACGGACTTGCCAGTAGCGCGTCGATGCGGCGGCGGATCACCTGTGCGTGCACCCTCGACGGCATGACGATGAATGCGCGGGGATGCCAGGGGCGGAAGCGGAGAACACGGGGTGTCTCTCGGTCTGGAAGCAGAAGCTGAAGCTCGGCGGTCCACCTCCTCATCTGCCTTCCATGTGTGTCGCCCTTCTGTCGTCCAAAGCTCTGGTAGATGACCACCGTTTGGGAGATATCGGCTAGGGATGCAACGTCGGATATGTGGGCGTGCTCCGGCGAGTTCTGTTGGGCTGAGAAGGCCAAGCCCTTGTCGGGATCGAGAAAGACCACATCCTCGTGGTGGGCCATCGGCCTGTCCGAGAATCGAGCGTTCTCTCCGAGAATACCGCTCTCCTCAATGGCACTCAGGCTGCGCCGACCGTCGTTGACAATTCCACGGAGGCTCGCGAACAGAATGGGATCGCAGTCCTCATACTGCGCTGGCTTGTCGAGGTAACTCAATCTCTGGCCATCGCTGGGCGAACCGACTTCGTCAGCGTTGCGGTACCACACCACCCCGAGCGACAGACGGGGTTCGGCTGCCGGATATGTGCCCGTGAGGGCCCTAAGCAGCCCGTACTTCCCGAAGTCTCCAATGTCCCCTACGAAACGATCCTGCATTGACTGAGCCTACCCCGTTCCCCCACCCAGCGCGGCGATAGCCGCGCGCTTTCCTCAGGCCGGGCGCAGCCCGCCGCTCTCCTCAGCCGCCCGCCAGGGCGGCGCTGCACTCAGCGAGCCTCGCGAGCGCGAAGCAGTCGAGCGGAGAATTCCGGGAAAGCGTTCTCCTAGTCGATCTGCGCGATGCGGCGGGCGTGACGCCCGCCGTCGAAGGCCGTGTCGAGCCACGTCCCGACGATGTCGAGGGCCGTCTCCAGGGTGACCATGCGCTGGCCGATGGAGATGACGTTGGCGTCGTTGTGGCGGCGCCCCATCTCCGCCGACTCGTGGCTCCAGCAGAGGGCGCAGCGCACCCCCGCCACGCGGTTCGCGACCATCGCCTCGCCGTTCCCCGAGCCCCCGAGCACGATGCCGCGCTCGCAGTCGCCGCTCGCGACCGCCTCCGCGGCGGGGCGGATGAAGAGGGGGTAGTCGCACGACTCGTCCGAGTCCGTGCCGAAGTCGACCGGCTCGTGGCCGCGCTCCGCGAGGAACGCCTTGATCGCCTCCTTGTACTCGTAGCCGGCGTGGTCGGAGGCGATGGCGATGCGCATGGCGCGAGTCTACCGGCTGGGCCCGCAGGGCCAACGGTGGCGGCGACGATCGCGGGACAGCAACAGGCCCCGGTCGCCCGGGGCCTGTGTAGGTCTCTTCGCGGTACTGCCTCCGCCCTGCACCCGTTCCGGGCTGGAGGCTTCCCGCTTCGGCCCGCGCGAGGCGGGCCTCAGAACTGCACGATCAATACTCCGAGGAGGAGGTGAGTCTTGACGTGGTACACGTGCGACCTCCCTACGGTGTTCTGGCCTCACCTTACACCGGCTGTCAAGGTCGCGAGGTGGGCTTGCTGACCTACACCTGGTCGGGGTCGTCGAGCCCGAACGCTGTGTGCAGGGCGTTCACCGCCTGCCCCATGTGGTCCTCGTGGACGATGCAGGTAATGCGGATTTCGCTCGTCGTGATCAGGTCGATATTCACCTCGGCGTCGGCCAGCGCGCGGAACATCCGTGCCGCGTAGCCCGGCTCCGTCTGGATGCCCGCCCCCACGATGCTCACCTTCCCCAGGTTCGTGTCGGCCGTGTAGCCGTCGGCCCCGATCGCGTCACAGATCTCGGACATGAGGCCCTCCGCCCGGCGCAGGTCCTCGCGCGCGAGCGTGAACGTGAGGTCCGTCAGGTTCCGCTCGCTCGCGTTCTGCACGATCGTGTCGACGCTCACGCCCGCCTCCGCCAGCGGTTCGAATATCTGGGCGGCGATGCCGCGCCGGTCGGGCACGTGCCGCAGCGTCACCTTCGCGATGTCGTGGTCGTCCACGACGCCGCGGACGCGGTTGCGTTCCTCCATCTCGGAACCTCCATGGATGAGGGTGCCCGGCCCGTCGACCATGCTCGACGCGACCAGGATGGGCAGATCGTTCGTCGCCGCCACCTCGACGGCGCGGTTGTGCATCACCTGCGAGCCTTGCGTCGCCATCTCCAGCATCTCTTCGTAGTGGACGTCGGCCAGGCGGCGGGCGGTGGGGACGATGCGGGGGTCGGCGGTGTAGACGCCCTCGACATCCTTGTACGTCTCGCAGCGGTCGGCGCCGAGGGCCACGCCCAGCGCCACTGCCGTCAGGTCGCTCGCGCCACGCCCCAGCGTGACGTAGTCCGCCTCCTCGGTGACGCCCTGGAAGCCGGCCACGATCGGGATCCGCCCGGCGCGCAGCTCCTCCTCGATGCGGTCGGCATCGATGCGCTGGATGCGGCCGGAACCGTGGGACGCCCGCGAGTAGATGCCCGCCTGGCTGCCCGTGAGCCCGACCGCCTCCTGCTCCATCGCGTGCAGGGCCATCGCCAGCAGCGCCGCCGACATGTGCTCGCCCGTGGCGAGCAGCTGGTCGAGCTCGCGCGGGTCCGGGTCGGGCGAGACCTCGAGGGCGAGGTCGATGAGCTCGTCCGTGCGGTTCCCCATGGCCGAGACGACCACGACGACCTCGTCGCCCGCACTCACGCGACCGGCGACCTGCCCCGCCACGTGCCGGATGCGCTCCGCATCGGCGACGGACGTCCCCCCGAACTTCTGCACGACCCGCATGGATCAGAGGATGCGCCAGCGCACCCTCACGCGCTATTCACCGGGTAGGGGATGGCGTAATTCAGGCCTTTGATCCCTAGGATGCAGCGAAGGATGCGCTCGCTCGTGCAGGTCGCCGCCAGGACGAGCTCGTCAGCCCGCCCCGGTCGGCCGCCCCGGTACCTGTCACGAGCGAGCCGTCCCAATGCGTGAGAACGCAAGAAGGGCGCCCCTCAGGGGGCGCCCTCCGGATGGCGTGGCGGATGGCGTGGGGCTAGGGGCGGACGCCCGTCAGCCGGGCAAGGGCGAGCGTGTTGAAGAGCGCGAGACCCGCGTACCACTTCACCCGCAGGCGCGTCGCGTCCTTCGTCTCCAGCGCGCCCACGCGGTCGACGGACAAGCCGCTCGGGGCCGAGAGGCCGGCAAGGGCGCCCTCGCCGAACTGCATCGCGTACACCGTCGAGGCGTCGCGGCTCGTGCCCGCCGTCTGCGCGTCGCTGATGTAGTCGTTGATGCCGATGGGGATGCCGTCGTAGTACTGCACCATCCCTCCGAAGTCGTCGCGGCCCGCCTCCAGGAAGGTTCCCGCGTCGCGCGCCAGCTCGTTCAGCTTGCGACGCGAGCGGCGGCTCATCAGCAGCATCTGCGGCTTCCCCGGACGCACCCTGTCGATGAGCTCGTCGAGCTTCGCCAGCGTGAGCGTCGCGCCGTTGTTGCCCATGCTCACGGCCTGCGTGTTCGCGCAGAGCCGGTCGAGGCCGTCGAAGCTCTCGGTGTCGGTAGTCGCGTTGCCGGCGACGAACGTCTTGTCGAAGAGCGCCTGCACGGCGCGCGCCTTCAGCTGGAGCACGGCCGCCTCGAGGTCCTGGACGTTGGAGCGCGTCTCCTTGAGGAAGTTATCGATGTCGGCGTCGCCCCCGAGGATCTTGAGGGAGGCCGTCTGCTGCGTGAACGTGGGCGCGTCCTCGTCCCAGTCGTCGCCCACGGCGTAGAAGTCGGCCGCGGGTGCCGAGTCCTCGCGGTTGTAGGTGAGGCCGTTGCCCGTGATCTCGATGAAGGGCAGCCGCTGCAGGATGGGGCTCTCCTCGGCCATCGTCTCGATGACCCCGGCGAGCAGGGTGTCGTTGCTGAGCTTCGCCGCGTCGGTGAGCGTCAGCGCCATGAGTCGCACCTCCAGGTGTCTGGTGTTGGCGGCCACCTTCCGCCCGCCCGTGTCCACCTCCGACCCCGCCCTGTCACCGACCCCTCCGCGCTTCCTCCCCGCCCCGGTGACCCTCCCCACGTGCCCGACCCGCTCCTCCCCCTTTCCCGCCGCCCCGCCCTGCGCGCGTACCAGGCGCACGTCCTGCGCGGGCTCTTGCGCGCCGTCGCCGCCCGCCCCTCCGCGCCCCTGACCGTGCTCATGCCGCGACAGTCAGGGAAGAACGAGATTGCCGCCGCGCTCGTCGCCTGCTTGCTGCGCACGAACGCGCACGAAGGCGGAACCGTGGTTGTCTGCGCGCCAACGCTCGACCCGCAGGCGCGCATCAGCGCCGACCGTATCCGCGCGGCCCTGGCCGCCACCGACCCGCTCGTGCCCGCCGCCGGCCACAGCCGCTCCCGCGGCGACAGCGTCGCCGTCGGCCGGGCGCGGGCGGTGCTGCTCAGCGCCAATCCGCAGGCGAGCGTCGCCGGGCACACCGCTTCCATCGCCCTGATCGCCGACGAAGCCCAGGACATCGAGGAGGCGTGGTTCAACCGCCAGTTTCGGCCCATGGCCGCCAGCACGGGCGCGCCGACGGTTCTGTTCGGGACCGCCTGGAACGGACGCACCCTGCTCGAACGCGCGGTCGAGGCGAACCGCGCCCTCGATGCCGCCACGCCCCACGGTCCTCGCCGCCACCAACAGGCGTCGTGGCGGGAGGTCGCGGAGACGCTCCCGGCCTACGGCGCCTACGTCGAAGCCGAGCGCGAGCGGCTGGGCGCGACCCACCCGCTCTTCCTGAGCCAGTACGAGCTCGTCCCGGGCGAGGTGGCGGGCCGCCTTCTGACGCGCGATCTGCTGGCCGCGCTCGAGGGCGGCCACGAGCCGCTCTCGACACCCGAACCGGGTGAGCGCTACGTCGCCGGGCTCGACTTCGGCGGCGAGGGCGAGGGCGAGGGCGAGGACGCCGACGCCACGGTCCTCACGGTTGCCCGCGCCGATGCGTCTGCAGGGAACAGCGGGGTCGCCTGCCGCGTCGTCGCCCAGCGCGAGTGGAGGGGCGCGCCCTACGCGCGCGTCCTCGACGAGGTCCGCGCGCTCGATCGCCTCTGGCGCTTCGAGCGCGTCAGCGCCGATGCGACGGGTCTTGGCGCCCCGCTCGTCGCGCAGCTGCGGCCGCAGCTCGGCGCGCGCCTCGAAGAGTTCGTGTTCACCGCAGCCTCCAAGAGCGCCCTCGGCTACGCCCTCCTCGCCGCCGCCCGCACGGGCCGCCTCGCCCTTCCCAGTGACGACGGCAGCCCGGAGGCATTCCGCTGCCGCGAAGAGCTCGCCGCCTGCGAAGCGTCTCTGGCGTCGGGCGGGCGGCTCGCCTGGGGCAACGACCGCGACCACGACGACTACGTCGTCTCGCTCGCGCTTTGCCTGCACGCCGCCGAGTCGGCTGGCGCGCCCCGGGTGGCGGTGGGCCGGGGACGCTCGTAGGCGTCCAGGCAAAGGTTGCTTCAAGACTGGTACTGCGTGTAGTATCATGACGATGGCGAGGCGGGAGCGGCGCATCGAGCGGTTACGCCGTTCCCAGACCGATGTCTCGCCGGAGCGGTTGAGGGCAGCGCTGGAGTCTGTTGGGTTCGAGCTGGTGCGTACTCAGGGAAGCCACTACCAGTATCGACACCCTGCGCGCCCAGGGCTGGTTTCCGTTCCCTTCCGCAGGCCCATCAAGCGGACATACGTACGAGAGGCATTAGAAGCGATAGACGAGGTGTTGAACGATGGCGACGGCTGAGAAGGTAACCCCTGAACGGAAGCTCCCACTGACCGGTCCCGTACCTGCGGATATCGCCGAGAAGGTCGCGGAGTACATGAGGCTGCCCTACACCATCACGATGGTCTACGACACATCCGGGGGACCGCCGGCGTGGGTCGTCGGCGTTGAGGAGTTGCCGGGTTGCCTCAGCCAGGGCGACACGCCTGATGAGGCCATTTCCATGATCCGGGAGGCGATGGAGGGATGGCTGGAGGTTGCAGTCGCCTATGGCGACGAGATCCCCCCACCGAAGGACCACTTCCCCGAGCACAGTGGGAAGTTTCAGGTCCGGCTGCCGGTCGGGCTCCATGGGAAGCTGGCCGCCGTCGCGAAAGAGCAGGAGGTTTCCCTGAACCAGCTCGTGACCGCGATCCTCGCGGAGGGGGTCGGATGGCGGCCGGCGGGGACGCGCAAAGCCCCCCGCACGTGATCCGTCGCGTCCTCTATGCTTGATTCATGCCCGAGCAGTACGTCGCCACCGACAAGCGCACCGGCCTCGAGGTAGCCGTTACCGGGGAGTTTCCCCCGCACCACGACGACCGCATCCGCATCGCCCGCACCTGCACGCTCTTCACGCGTCTGCTCGCCACCATCCTCAGCAACGAGAGCGAGAGCGACCGGCGCGAGCAGTTCGTCGCCATCGAGACGCAGCTCGAGCTCGCGGAGGCCCTCATCCGCGGCGATCTCGCGGAGGTGCAACGCCTCCTGCAGCAGACGATGGAGCGGATGGGCATGGGGCCGGAACAGCTCGACGAGGTGGCGCGCCGCATCCTCAAGGAATTCGGCGAGGGCGACCCGCCAGACCTCTCCAGCCTCGGCGACATCCGCGACGCCGGCCAGGGCAGTTCCCCCGACCTGGGCGGCCTCGGCGATCTGGACGACCTCGGCGACCTCGACCCCAACTCCCCGCCCCCGCCTCCCGAAGACGGCCCCCCCGAGCCCGAGGAGGACCGCCCCTAGGGTCTGCCTCTAGTCCGTCGCTCCGGTTCGTTCGGAGCTGGACACCTTCTCTTCGTAGAAGGAGCGGATGGCGAAGTAGAGGTCCGGGTAACGGGGCAGGCTGGCGCGGAACCACTCCGCTCCTTCGAGCGGAATGACTTCGAAGACGACCCATCCCGTTCGCACCTCCGCCGGAGACAGGGCGAAGGGGGCCAGGGGCAAGCCCTGAGCTCCCGCGGGGAGAGGGTCGTACTCCCGTCCGCTGTACTTGCCCTTCGCCAGCAGCGTCCAGGTGGGGAGGGAACTGGCCTCGGTGCCGGTGTTCTTGACCCTGACCTCAGCGGCCAGGTACCTCATGGCGGGATTCCGCTCGACCGAGGGATCCGGTGGCTCCGCTCCGATGTACGTGCCAAGGAGGGTGATGCGGAGTGATCTCCTGTCGTCGCCCTCGACCTCGATGGAGCCCGACGCGCCAATCTCCATGGGCACATGCACGCCGGGATCCCCATCGTCGCCGCTGAAGTGCCCGCGGAGATCGGCGATGCCGAAGGCGACGGCGATCATCGGGACCGTGGCGAGCGTGGCCGGGGCGGTGCGGACGAGCGCGCTCCACGGTCCGGGTGGCGTCCGGTTGGCAGGCGCGGTTCGAGCCTGGAGGGCGCCGTCGTCGGTTCCACGCCTTGAGGCGGCGAAGGCCTCGGCAAGCTGGTCCTGCCGCCGGGGACGCTCGACGGCAAGGTCCCAGATGAGCGAGAGGGCAAGCACGCCCGCGGCTGCTCCGTAGAGCCCTGCCACCGAGGAGAGCGCGTACATGAGGGTGAAGAGGAGAAGCGCTCCCACCGCGACCACCATGAGCACTTCCGGAAGTGTTTGGAGGTATCGCAGCCAGCGCATGGATCGAGGATAGCTGCAGAGAGACACCCCGCGGGCCTAGGAGTTCGCCCTGGCCCTGCCCGTCCCGGAGAAACCGAGGAGGACCGCCCCTAGGGTCTTCCGGCCGTTCTCAGGGTGACGTCTTCTCCTCGTAGAGCGCCTGGGATGCGAAGTAGAGAGCGGGGTAGCCCGAAGTCCGGGCGCGCAACCATTCCGGTTCGGCGTAGACGTCGATCTCGAAGACGATCCAGCCCGTTCGCGCCTCCGAACCAGGCAGGATGAAGCCATCTCCCAGGAACAACCCCGGACTGGCGGCTCTGGGTTCGTACTCGTTCCCCCACGCATCCTGCAGCTTCCACACCGGAGCGCCCATGCGCTCCGCGCCGGTGTTCTCGACCATGACCTGCGCCGCCCAGTACCACTTTTGCGGGGCCGGGCTGGGGACGAGGGCTCGCGCTTCGGTCCCGTCGACGACCCGGAGGATGGTGACGCGAACCGATCGCGTGCGGTCGCCCTCGTCCTTGATGTCGCCACTGATGCCGTCGCCGAGGGGCAAGTACACGCTCGTGTCGGGATCGCTGGCGAAGGGGTCGAGGAGCAGGGCGTTGATGCCGAGTGCGACGGCGACGATCAGGAACGCCGCCAGCGTAGCCGGGGCCGTGCGAACCACGGCCCCGAGCGGCCCCGGCAGCATGTCGCTCCAGTGCGCGGGCGCGACCCGTGTATGCAGCGGGATCTCCTCGATCGGACGGCTTGTGGTGGCGAAAGCCGCGGCAAGCCGCGCTTTCCGTTTGGGGCGCTCCACCGTGAGCTCCCACACGAAGATCAGCACGAGCACGAAGCCCGCCACGGCAAACGCGCTTGCCAGCACATAGATCGCGAATATCGCGGCGATCAGGACACCGGTGCCCATGAGTATCGCCGTGCCCTGGATGAGCAGCTCCAGGGGCGTTCGCGGATGTCGCAGCAAGCGCACGGATCGAGCATACAGCGGCGCGAGGCGCGCCTGAGCGCTAGTCATGCCTGTGTGCCGCGGCGCCTACCCCACTGTCAGGTCGAAGCCCGCAAACGCATCCATGACGAAGATCGTGATGATGAAGGCGGCGATGACCAGGAGCGTGATTGGAGCCCCGGTCACGACCAGCGCCAGCGGTCTCGGCAGCGACTCAGTCCAATGCCGCTTGCCCTTCTCCGAGCGGAGCGGCTGCGTCCCCGGCGCCGCTTGCCGCGCCTCGATCATGGCCTGCCGCTGCCTCTGGCGCCGTGGCTGTTCCCAGCGATACTCCCAGTACGCCACCACAGCCAGGATGCCGATGCCGAGGAGCCACCCTCCGCCCAACACCCGGATTGCCACGAAGCCGACCACGGCGGTCCCGCAGACCAGGAATGCAGCCACGACTCCCGCCCGAAGGGCCGACGGAGCTAATTCCCAGATCCAGCGCACCTATCGAGTGTAACTACCTACGCCGGCTCGATGGTGGCCGTGAGCCCGCGTGACTCCAGCGCTTCGCGGTAGTGCTCCGCCGTCTCCTTCGGGCACTCGATGACCGTCGCCTGACCCTCGTTGTGCGCCTCGAACATGATCGCCGCTGCCGCCTCCGCCGTGAGCGAGGGCACGCACTGCACGAGCGACTCGACCACGTGCTCCATCGTGTTGTGGTCGTCGTTGTGCAGGACCACCCGGTAGGGCGGGATGAGCGCCAGCAGCGACTCCTCGTCGACGCCCGTCTCCGGTAGCGCCGGCTCGGTGGCGACGGGCAGGGGCGTCTCCGTCATCGCGGCGCGAGCTTTCCGAGGGGGAGGGCGGCGCGCTCGACCGTCGGGAAGACGGCCAGCCCCGCCTCGATGAGCTCCTCGCGGACCGAGTCGATCAGCGTGCGCTGCCACTCGACCGTCAGCTCCGTGGCGCCCAGCACGACCGCGATGGGGATGGGCGACCCCGCGATCGCTTCCTGGAGGCGTGTGCAGGCGTGACGCAGGCGCCCTTCCGCCTCGGGACGTCCGAGGAACCACTCCTCGCCCACGTTCGCGATACCGAGGTCGTAGGCGCCCGAGCCCGCCATCATCGCGAGCATGCCGTTCGCCGAGAGCCCGCTGCCCGCCAGGATCGACTGGTCGACCGGGTTCCGGATCCAGTCCGCGAGCGCCGGGGCGCGCTCGGCGACGCGCTCCCGCACATCTTTAGGCAGGGGCGGCAGCGCGAGTTCCTGGCTCGCGCAGGCGTCCGCCGACTGCACGCTGCGTCCGCCCCCTCCCCCGGCAACCGCCACCCGCCTTCCGCCCGGACGCTCAAGCAGCGAGGCCGCCACCATCAGGTCGAGGAGCTGTTCCTGGCTGTGCGCCTCGATCGCTCCCGCTTGCCGCAGCATCCCCGACCAGATCGCCGCCTCGCCCGCGAGGGCTGCTGTGTGCGAGGCGGCCGCCCCCGCCCCCTCCGCCGACCGCCCCGCCTTCTGGATGATGACGGGCTTGCGCGAGGCCGCCCGCCGCAGGCCCTCGTAGAACCCGCGCCCGTCCGCCACCCCCTCCACGTAGGCGCCGATGACCTCCGTCGCGGGGTCGTCGGCGAGCCAGCCGAGGAGCTCGCCGGGGGTCAGGTCGAGCCCGTTGCCGTAGTTCGCCACCTTGCCGAAGCCCAGCCCCCGCGCTACCCCCCGAATGACCACCTCGACGGCGTTGTTCCCGCTCTGACTCAGGAAGGCGACCGTGCCGGCGGTGCGGGGCAGGTCGGGGCGGAAGGCGATGCGCCCCGCCGGGTGGTAGACGCCGAGCCCGTTCGGGCCGAGCAGGCGCACGCCTCGTGCCCGCGCCTTCGCGGCAATCTCCGCCTCGAGCGCGGCCGCCTCCGCGCCCCCGGTCTCGCTCAGCCGCCCCGTGAACAAGTGCAGGAAGGGGATGCCCGCCTCCCCGCAGGCGTCGACCACGCCGGGGACGCCGTTCGCAGGGATGCAGCAGATAACGAGGTCGACGGCGCCGGGCACGTCCCCGAGCGCCGGGTAGGCGCGGTAGCCCGCGATCTCGTCCGCTCGCGGGTTGATCGGGTAGACCTCGCCCTCGAAGCCGAACTCGCGCAGCGCCCGCACGTAGTCGTGCCCGGGCGAATCCACGTTCGTGGAGGCGCCCACCACCGCCACCGCGCGGGGCGAGAAGAGCCGGTCAAGGTCCTGCCCGGGCATGGCGCGATTGTAGGGCGCGCGTCGCTACGCTCTCGCCCCCCGACCCGCTACCCTGTTTGCATGACCGCCATGACCGGCCGCAAGCCCGACTGGCTGCGCGTGCGCTTCCCCGTGGGGGGTGGCTACGAGCGTCTGCGCGACCTGATGCGCGAGCAAGAGCTGCACACGGTCTGCGAGGAGGCCCGCTGCCCCAACATCGGCGACTGCTGGAACCGGGGTACCGCCACCTTCATGATCCTCGGCGACACCTGCACGCGCTCCTGTGGCTTCTGCGCCGTCACCACCGGACGTCCCGGTGAGCTCGACCTGGGCGAGCCGAAGCGGGTGGCCTTCGCCATCCAGCAAATGGACCTGCGCCACGCCGTCATCACCAGCGTGAACCGGGACGACGTATCCGACGGCGGCGCCGGCATCTTCGCCGAGACGATCCGCTGGACGCGCCGCCTCTCCCCGGGCACCACCATCGAGGTGCTCATCCCGGACTTCATGGGTAACTGGGACGCCCTCCAGACGGTGCTCGACGCCGCCCCCGAGATCCTCAACCACAACACCGAGACGGTGCCCCGCCTCTACGGCCGCGTTCGCCCCAAGGCCAAGTACGAGCGCTCCCTCGAGCTGCTCAAGCGCGCGAAGGCGGTCGCCCCCGAGCGCCTCACGAAGAGCGGCCTCATGGCCGGCCTCGGTGAGACGAAGGACGAGCTCCTCGCCGTCTTCGCCGACCTCCGCGCGAGCGACGTCGACATCCTCACGCTGGGCCAGTACCTGCGCCCCGACCAGGACCACCTCCCCATCGACCGTTACTACCACCCCGACGAGTTCGCGGAGCTGGGCGAGGCGGCGAAGAAGATGGGCTTCGCCCACGTTGAGTCCGGCCCGCTGGTTCGCAGCTCCTACCACGCCGAGGAGCAGGCCGCCCCCGTCCTCCCCCTCCGCCCCGTCGCCGCCAGCGATGAACTCCTGCCCCTGGTGGATTAGCCCCTGCGGAAGCCTTAGCGCCCGATCTCGTAGATGGCCACGAACTTCTCGCCGTCGACCACTACGACGTCGAACAGGATGAAGTAGTCCCCGAAGTCACGAATCCTCTGCGTGAATCCGGCCGTCTCAACTTCGTAGGTGGTCCTGTTGTCTACCTGTGGGCTTCGACAGACCTGAAAGACGCACTGCAGAATAAAAGCCCGGTCTTCGGGCTCCAGGTTCGACAGGTAGCTGAGGACGGAGGGTGCGAAGCGATAATCTAGCACTTGCCTTCGATATCGCTCATGGTGAAGCCGCCCCCACCGTTCTTGAAGTACAGATAGCCCTTGCGGGCACGTTCTATGGTCCCCTTGGGTGGCATCCACCAGAGGCGCTGGGAAAGGCGCACCATGTCGGTTCCCTGGGGTTCCTGGTCAGGGTGCTCGGGCTTCGCTGAGGTGTCCAGGGCCATGGTGAAACTCGTCCCTCTCCGACCCTCATGGTGGCCGGACATCAGTCCCTTGTCAACGGCCATACCTGTCGGGTGACGGGATCTGTCAGGCCATGCCCAACAGAAGGCTACCCCCGCACCAGTGCCGGGATGTCCGCGAGCGTGTCCGCGACGTGGACGCCGGCGTCGCGTAACAGCGATGCCTTCGCCGCGGCGCTGTCCTCGTCGCGCTGCACGAGCGCGCCCGCGTGACCGAAACGCACCCCCGGCATCTCCGCCATAAAGTTCCCCGCGATGAAGCTCACGATGCGCAGACCCGTCCCCTGTTTCTGGATGGTCTCGACCAGTTCCGCCTCCATCGCCCCGCCCGGCTCGCTGAAGGTGACCACCGCTTCGGTCTCCGGGTCGGCCTCGAAGAGAGGCAGGAGGCTCGCGAACGATGACCCCGTGATCGGGTCGCCGCCGATCGAAATGGCGGTCGAGACGCCGAGGCCCTGCTGCGCCAATAGGCTCGCGATCTCCGTAGTCATCCCGCCCGAGCGCGACATGATCCCGGTGCTGCCCGGCACGAAGCTGCGGGCCGTGTCGGCGGCGGGACCGCCAACGCTTCCGACCTTCGTCTTTCCCGGCGAGATGAGCCCCATGCTGTTCGGCCCGATGACGCGCACGCCCTCGCGCGCTGCCAGCTCCACCACCTGCGCGGCGTCCAGACGCGGGACGCGCTCCGTCACAATGACGACGAGCGGGATGCCGTAGGCGATGCACTCGAAGGCGGCGTCGCGCAGGGCCCGCGGCGGCACCGCGATGACCGCGGCGTTCGGCCCGTGTTCCGCCACCGCCTCGCGAACGGTGTCGTAGACGGGCACGCCGTGCACGTCGCGGCCGCCCCGGCCGGGCGTGACCCCCGCCACCACCTGTCCCCCGTAGTCGAGTGTGTCGCGCGTGAAGGACACCGCCTCCCGCCCGGTGATGCCGAGCACGAGGATGCGCGTCGACTCGTCGATGAGGATGCTCACGCGGGATCCCCCAGCGGCAGGATGACGTCCTCGCTGCGCCACAGGTACCAGCAGGCGAGCGTCGCCCACGGGTGCCAGGGCGTCCCGATGCGCTCGACCTCGTCGGGCGTCGCCGGCGCTTCGAGGCCGTAGAGGCGCATCATCGCCCGGTTCAGGCCGACGTCGGCCGTCGGCAGGACGTCCGGCCGACGTAACTGGAACATCAGGAACATCTGCGCAGTCCAGCGCCCGATGCCCCGCACCGGCAGCAGGTGCTCGATGACCTCCTCGTCGCTCCACTCCCCGAAGCGCTCGACGCTGAGCTTCCCCTCGGCGAAGTGCGCCGCCAGGTCGCGCAGCGCCGCCGCCTTTTGGCGCGACACCCCGGCGGAACGCATCGCCTCGTCGTCGATGGCCAGCACCTCCGCGGGTTCGGGGAAGAAGCCGGACACGGCGTCCTCCGCCGTCGCGCCCTCACGAAACAGCGCCACGAAACGCCCGAGGATCGTGCTGGCCGCCTTGCCGCTGAGCTGCTGGAAGATGATCGAGCGCGCCAGCGCCTGGAACGCCGTCGGCGAAGGCTCGCGCAGCTGCGGCGGCCCCACCGCCTCGATGACCATGTCCATGACGCTGTCCGCCCGGCGCAGGTGCGCCACCGCCCGTTCCGTATCGATCGTTGCCGCCACCCGGGGAAGGTAGCGGCTGCCGGGGGCAGGCGCGAGTGGCCCGCCTAGGCTTCGCCCGCCCGCCGCAACACCGGCGCCGGCGCCCGGCGCCGCCACGAGTCGCGCAGCACCTCCGCCAACTCCTCGCGGTCTATGGCGGCGAGGCGCACCTGGATCCACGGGTGCCGGTCGTAGTGCGGCGTCCAGAAGAACTTCTCCGGCTCCGCCTGCGCGAGCGCCTCGCGCTCGTCCATGTCGACCCGCACCACGAGCGACTCGCCGTCCTGGTGCAGTCGCGCGAACAGCCGGTCGCCCACGCGGAAGCCCGGTGTGCCGTACGACGGCTTCTCCGTCGTTTCCGGCAGGGCGAGGGCGAGTTCGCGGACATCGTCGGGGGTAGCCACGGCGCGAATCGTACCCGCTCGGTACACTCCGGCGGCGGCAGGCAGCGGGAGGCGCTCCGGGAATGGACATGGACCTCGAAGGCAAGACCGCGATCGTGACGGGCGGCTCGCGCGGCATCGGCTACGCCATCGCCGAGGCGTTCGTCGGCGCCGGAGCCCGCGTCGTCATCAGCGCGCGCGGCAAGGAGGCCCTCGACGAAGCCGCGAAGCGCCTCGGGCCGAACGCCATCGCTATCCCCTGCGACATCTCCGACCCCGAAGCCGTCCGCGCCCTCGTGTCAGACGCCAGCCGTCTCGGCCTCGTTGACGTGCTCGTGAACAACGCCGGCATCAGCCCCTTCTACAAGCGCGTCGAGCACACGACCGCCGAGGAGCTCGACCAGCTCATGGGCGTGAACCTGCGGGGCGCCTGGTGCTGCAGCGTCGAGGTCGCGACGCGCCTTTTCGAGGCCGAGCGGCCCGGCAGCATCATTAACGTCAGCTCCATGCTCGGGATCCAGCCCGACGAGCGCCAGGGCGCCTACGGGGTCACGAAGGCTGGCCTGATCCACATGGCGAAGGTGTTCGCGCTCGAGTGGGCCGACCGGGGCATCCGCGCCAACGCCCTTGCCCCCGGCTGGACCGAGAGCGACCTGACGAACGCCCTCTTCGAGAGCCGCCACGGACCCCGCCTCAAGGGCGACGTGCCCCTGGGCCGCTTCGCCACCCCGGAGGACGTCGCCGGCGCCGCCCTCTACCTCGCGAGCGACGCCAGCAGCTACGTCACGGGCGCCGTCATCACCATCGACGGCGGCCGCTCGCTCCGCTAGCAATGCCTGTCAGCCAATTGACCCCGGAGAACCGTGAGCGCGCCGTCGACTTCGTGCTGACGCGTGCCCTCCCCCTCGACAAGGCTGTCTTCTACCACCACCTCCTCGACGGCGATCCCGACACGGTCCTCGAAGAACTGGCCGCCCTCCAGAACGACGACGGCGGCTTCCACGGCATGGAGGCCGACTTCCAAAACGACGCCTCGTCGGTGCTCTGCACCCTGCGCGCCCTCGAGATCGCCGAGGAGCTCGGCACCCCCGCGAACGACCCCATGGTTGGCCCCGCCGTCGGCTACCTGCTCGCGTCCTACGAACCCGACTGGCGCTCCTGGCCCCTCGTTCCTCGCCACGACAACGCCGCCCCCCACGCTCCCTGGTGGCACTGGTCCGAGGACTTCGACGAGGGCTGGGGTTTCTACGCCGACAATCCCCGCCCATCCGTCGCCGCCGCGCTGCACGTATTCGACTCGAATGCCGACCCTGACTTCCTGCGCGAGATCATCCAGGTCGTCGTGGAGCGCGCCGGCGAAGTCGACCCCGCCGCCGTCCAGAAGGACGCGCTGGAGTGCTACGTCCGCTTCGCCACCACCCCCGCCGTCCCGGACGCCGCCCGCGAGGCCGTGCTGGCCCGCCTCCCCGAGTTCGTCGAGGCCACGCTCGTGACCGATCCCGCCGAGTGGGGCGGCTACGGACTCCAACCCCTCGACCTCCTCGACGGCCCCGCCTCCCCCCTCTACGCCCCCTTCCGCGAGCACGTCGACCGCCACCTCGACTACCTCATCGAAACGCAGGGCGAGGACGGCGCCTGGGCTCCCAACTGGACCTGGATGGGCACGTTCCCGGAGGCCTGGGAGCAGGCCGAGGTCGCCTGGAAGGGCGTCCTGACCGTCAAGCGGCTGCGCCAGCTCGCCGCCTTCGGCCGCGTCGCCTGAGCCGCCCTGATGTTCTTTGGTTGAACATGGAGACACGTTCGCCTCCATATTCAAGTGGTACTTGAATAGGGGTGCCTACAGCGCTCCATACGAAAGCAGATTTGAATACGGGAGGCCGGATCGCCCTGTACTAAAGCGGCACTTTAGTAAGAGACCCTCCGACGCTCCATGCGAAAGCAGGCTTGAACACAGAGGCTCATTCCCCGTCATATTGAAGTGTCGGTTGAGTATGGACCGGGGTTCCCGGCCCTTCGACGAACAGGTTCGTGTACTCGGCGTAGCGGAAGACGCGGTTGCGCTTCTGGCCGGTCACCTCTTCGAGGACGCCGAGTCCTTCAAAGCGCGTCACAAGGTTGTTTGCCGCTGTGTAGGTCATGCCGAGCGTCTGTTGGGCTTCTGGCACCGTGATGAACGGTCGCCGGTAGAGGGCTTCGAGGAGGCGCAGCCCGGTACCTGTGCCTCTCCCCAGATGGGACTCAAGCAGACTTCGGTGTCGCTCGCGTAACCCGACAATCTCACGGGCCGTCGCGGTCGCTTCTCTGGCTACCGCTTCAACCGCACGCAGGAAGAACATGGTCCAGTTCTCCCAGGCGCCTTCTTCGCGCACAGCCTGAAGGGCATCGTAGTACTGACTGCGGTACTGCCTCAGGTAGTGTGAGAGGTACAGGACCGGGCGCTGGAGCGCTCCTCGTTCGCAAAGAAGCAGGGTGATCAGTAGTCGCCCAAGTCGCCCATTGCCGTCAAGGAACGGATGGATCGTCTCGAACTGTGCGTGAATGAGGCCGATCCTGACGAGCAGGGAAAGATCGTCGCCTGCGTGGATGAATCGCTCGAGATCGGACAGCGCTTCTGGGACGACCTGATGAGGGGGTGGTACGAAGGTCGCCTCGTTTGGGGACGGACCGCCGATCCAGTTCTGGCTCGTCCGAATGAGCCCGGGCTGGCGTTCGGCGCCACGCCTGCCTGCCAGCAAGCGTTCGTGAACCTCTCGCAGGAGGCGCATTGAGACTGGCAGGGCGTCAAGGCGATCCAGCCCGTGGTCCATGGCCGTGACGTAATTCATGACCTCATCGACGTCGTCGGGTCGACGCGGCCGAAGTACGTTTGCCTCGGCTGCCAGGAGGTCGTTCAGGGAACTCTGGGTTCCCTCGATCTGGCTGGAGAAGACGGCCTCCTTGCGCATGTACATCCACACGAAGAGGTCCTGGTCCGGGAGGATCTGCGTAGCGCCGTCGAGCCGGCCCAGCGCTTGGTTTGCGTCCGCGAGGAGGGCGGTGAGCTCCGGAGTCAGGTCCAGCGGGGGGTTTGGGGGCAGCGGCGCCGGGATGAACGCGCGGTATCCCTGGGGCTGCGGTTCGTACCGGCCGGATCGTTGCGAGCGTGTCTCGGGCACCATGCTGTTCCTAGCTTGAGTACAGCACTCCTGGTGGCTCCACACTCAAGTGATACTTTAGTATAGCGCGTGAACCGACTCCATGTTCAAGTAAGACTTCAGTACAGGGCCAGCTTGGCCTTCATATTCAACTCCGCGTGACTCACGACCCGCCACCGCTTCCTCTTCACTCACCCGTGGGCCAAGATCGCGGGGCCGCCGTCCGGCGGCCTGGAGGCACCCGTGTCGAAACCCGTCGCGCTCATCACCGGCGCCAGCCGCGGCATCGGCAAGCAGCTCGCCATCGACCTTGCCGCCGACGGCTACGACCTCGTCGTCTGCGCCCGCTCGACCGCCGACTCCCCGGCCAGGCTGCCCGGCACCATCGACGAGACCGCCGAGCTCGCGCGCAAACAGGGCGCCGACGTGCTCGTCGCCCCGCTCGACGTGCGCGACGAGGAGGCGGTCGCTGCCCTCGCCGACACGGTCTACGAGCGCTTCGGCCGCTGCGACCTGCTCATCAACAACGCCGCCGTGGGCGTGCCCGGCGCGACCCTCGAGAACTCGACGAAGCGCTGGCGGCTGGCCACCGACATCAACATCCACGGCCCCTTCTACCTCATCTACTACTTCTGCCCGCGCATGCGCGAGGCCGGCGAGGGCCGCGTCATCAACATCTCCTCGGGCGCGTCCGTGAACCCCGGCTTCCGCCGTATCAGCTACACGACCACGAAGCGCGCACTCGAAGCGATGACCGAGGGCTTCGCCATCGAGCTCGAGGACTCCGTGGCGGTGAACTGCATCCGCCTCGAACTGGGCGTCTGGACCGAGGGCTACGCCTTCACCCTCGGCGACGTCGACCGCTCCGACTTCGAGGACCCGGTCATCATGTCCGACGCCGTCCTCTGGATGGCGAAGCAGCCGCTCGACTACACCGGCCAGGTCGTCACTATCGCCGACCTGCGCGAGCAGGGCGCCGTCCGCCCGAAGACGACCGCCGGCTAGCGGGCCACGGGGCCCCCACGCCCGTCCCCTGCTAGACTCGCCGCACTTCCTGCCTGGAGCCCCGCCATGCGCTTCACCCATGAGAGCGACGTCGAGTCCTTCCGCGACGAGGTTCGCCAGTTCATCGCCGATGAGCTTCCTCCCGAGGAGGAACGGCTCGAGCGATCCAGGCGCGGTGGCTTCGAGACGAACGAGGAAGAGTACGCCTACACGATGGGCTTCCAGAAGAAGCTCGCCGATCGCGACTGGCTGGCCATGGCCTGGCCCGAGGAGTACGGCGGCGGTGGGGCTTCTCACATGCGCCAGCTCGTCTACAACGAGGAGATGTCGTACGCGGGCGCGCCCGTGATGAACATGGGCATCGCCTGGGTCGGACCCTCGCTCATGCTCTACGGCACCGACGAGCAGAAGCAGAAGTACATCCCCCCGATCACCAGCGCCGACCAGTGGTGGTGCACGCTCTACAGCGAGCCCGGCGCGGGCAGCGACCTCGCCTCCCTCCAGACCAGCGCCATCCGCGATGGCGACGACTACGTCATCAACGGCCAGAAGATCTGGACCTCGGGCGGGCACCTCTCCGACTGGGGCTGGCTCGCCGCCCGCACCGACCCCGACGCCCCCAAGCACAAGGGCATCTCCCTCCTCATGCTCGACATGAAGTCTCCCGGCATCAGCGTGCGGCCGCTTGTGAACATCGCCGATCAGCACGCCTTCAACGAGGTGTTCTTCGAGGACGTGCGCGTCCCCGTCGAGCAGCGCGTGGGCGAGGAGAACCGGGGCTGGTACCACCTCGCCGTCGCCCTCGACTTCGAGCGCAGCGGCATCGCCGCCTATTCCGGCGGACGGCGCAACATCGAAAGGCTCACCGACATCGCCGCGGAACACCCGCAGCTCGTCGAGAACCGCCCCGGCGTCCGTTACGAGCTTGCCGACCGCATGGTCGAGGTGAACGTGGGCACGTTCCTCGCCTACCGCGTGGCGACGATGCAGGCCCAGGGCCTCCTGCCGAACCACGAGGCGAGCGCGAGCAAGCTGTTCGGCAGCGAGCTGGGCCAGCGCATCTCGCGCACGGGCATGCACCTGCTCGGCATGGCCGGCCAGCTGCGCGGCGACTCCTCGCGCTTCGACGTCGATCAGGCCCAGGCCTACCTCTACAGCGTCTCCGGCACGATCGCGGCCGGCACCAGCGAGATCCAGCGCAACATCATGGCCACCCGCGGTCTCGGCCTGCCGAGAGGATAGCGACCGCCGGGCTCTTGGCCCGCCCTCTGCTAGACTCGCTCCACTTCCTTCCCGGAGCCCGCCATGCGCTTCACCCACGAAAGCGACATCGAGTCTTTCCGCGCCGAGGTCCGCCAGTTCATCGCCGATGAGCTTCCTCCCGAGGAGGAGCGCCTCGAGCGCGCCCGGCGCGGTGGCTTTGAGACCAACGAGGAAGAGTACGCCTACACGATGGGCTTCCAGAAGAAGCTCGCCGAGCGCGGCTGGCTGGCCATGGCCTGGCCGAAGGAATACGGCGGCGGCGGCGCTCCCCACATGCGCCAGCTCGTCTACAACGAGGAAATGTCCTACGCCGGGGCGCCCGTCGGGAACATGGGTATCGCCTGGGTGGGCCCCTCCCTCATGCTCTACGGCACCGAGGAGCAGAAGCAGAAGTACATCCCGCCCATCACCAGCGCCGACCAGTGGTGGTGCACGCTCTACAGCGAGCCCGGCGCCGGAAGCGACCTCGCCTCCCTCCAGACCAGCGCCGTCCGCGACGGCGACGACTACGTGATCAACGGCCAGAAGATATGGACCTCGGGTGGCCACCTGGCCGACTGGGGCTGGATTGCCGCGCGCACCGACGCCGACGCTCCCAAGCACAAGGGCATCTCCCTGCTCATGCTCGACATGAAGTCGCCCGGGATCACCGTGCGGCCGCTCATCAACCTCGGCGACCAGCACAGCTTCAACGAGGTCTTCTTCGAGGACGTGCGCGTGCCCGTCGAGCAGCGCGTCGGTGAGGAGAATCGGGGCTGGTACCACCTCGCCGTCGCCCTCGACTTCGAACGCAGCGGCATCGGCGCCTACGCAGGCGGCCGCCGCACAATCGAGCGCTTCACCAGGCTCGTGGAGGAACGGCCGGAGCTCTGGCAGCACCGCAAGACAATCCGCACCGAGCTCGCCGAGCGCGCGATCGAGGTGAACGTCGGCACGTTCCTCGCCTACCGCGTCGCGACGATGCAGGCGCAGGGCATCGTCCCCAACCACGAGGCCAGCGCCAGCAAGCTCTTCGGCAGCGAGCTCAACCAGCGCCTGCAGCTGACCGGCATGCACATCCTCGGGATGTCCGGGATGCTGCGGGGCGAGTCCTCGCGCGTGTGGTTCGACCAGGGGCAGGTATTCCTGCGTTCCGCCGCGAATACCGTCGAGGCGGGCACGAGCGAGATCCAGCGCAACATCATGGCCACCCGCGGCATCGGCCTCCCCAGGGGGTAGGGTGGTAGTCTGTCGTACCGTGGAATAAGCTGGAAATGGAAGAACCGCCCGGAGAGAGGCGGTTCGTAAGAATCGGTTTTCGCCCCTCTGCAAAGGGGCTACTTGAGATGACGGCTGCAACCGTCACCTTTATGGTAGCGCACCCCACGGGAGGGAACAATGACCAGCGCAAATCGACCGATTCCCGAACCCCGCAAGCAAGATGACAAGTGGTGGCCCCCCGAGGACTGGCCGGAGCGCATCGAAAGAGCTCGGGAAGCGCACCGGGCGGGCCGACGGCTTCGAGAACACAAGCCCCCACCTTCCTTGAGCGACTCAAGCGTTGAGTGAAGCCGAACGTTCCGGTGCGTCCCGCCCTGCGCCTACTCCGTTCTTCGAGGCGCTGCACGCCCAGCGCTACGAGAGGCAGGGCTTGATTCGTGAGTACGAGGAGCGGTTCAACAGCAACCTAATCGTCTTTGTTGGAGAAATCACACTGGAGTCCACTACCTACTTCGAGGAGTTGCTCCACGATGTGACCCCTGACCAGGATCTGCACCTCTTGATCGGCTCGGCCGGTGGAGATGGGGAGACAGCACTAAGAATCCTCCGTGCGGCTCAGTCGCGCTCCCAGGAATTTGTGGTGATCGTTCCTGACTGGGCGAAGAGCGCAGCTACTCTGATAGCTCTTGGTGCCCACAAGATTGCGATGGGGCCGATGAGCGACTTGGGACCGATCGATCCTCAGTTTCGGGTGGGCGACAAGCTCGTTGCCGCGAAGGACATCATCGCGGCGGTTGAACAAGCGACCGAAGAAGTGCGCGCCTCTCCGGAGACTTTCCCGCTGCATGCCGCGCTCCTTGGTGATGTAAGTGCCATCTTGGTAGAGCGTGCTCGGCAGGGGATGGGACGTACCGAGAGTCAGTTGCGTGAGGCATTGCATGCCAACCCTAGTCGCGCGGACGAGGAAGTCACGGAGCTGATTGGCCAGTTGAAGGAGCCCCTCATTGAGGGCGCGCAGTCACATGCCGCCCTGTTTGGCCAGAGGGAGGCAGGGCGTACGAAACTGCCCGTAGATGCGCTCGATCCGAAGGGGCAGCAGTGGGATAGCGTGTGGCGCCTCTGGACGCGATATGTGGCGGCAGGAGCGTCGGCTTTTGGAAGTCCCACGGTTTACGAGGGTCGACGGGTGTCCCACATCGTTGTGAAACAGAGCTAGGCGGGTCTCCTGGTCCGGGCTTTGACGCATGCTCTCAGTTAGGTGGGACGCGGAAGTGAAGCTCTTGTTTGGCAACATCTCCGGTATCGCAGGGGCGCACACGCAGGCAGCCACCTTCGACGAGCTTTGGGACAACCTAGGTGAGGTTCTCGAACTTCTAGGTGAGCAAGGTGAGCCCATCAATAGTCTTGGATCCTGTACGTTGCTAACCCCGCGGCAGGGGCGCCTCCCATCGTGACTGAGCCCGTCCGCCTCTACCTGGTACGCCATGGACAGGCGCGCGCCGACGACAACTCGTACGGGCCCGACACGCCCCTCTCCCCCCTCGGACGGCGGCAGGCCGAGGCCGTTGCCGTCGCGCTTGCGCACGCCGGGCTCGCGGCCATCTACGCGAGTCCGATGCGCCGTGCACGGGAGACGGCCGAGCCGCTCGCTCGCGTGACCGGCCTCGAGGTTCAGGTCGACGACCGGCTAAGCGAGTTCGAGATCGCGGACTGGGACCCCGACGACGAGACCCACGAGTACGACTGGGCCTGGAGGCCCGAGCACACCGGTCTCCCCGGTGGCGAGAGCATCGGCGCCTTCGCCGAGCGTGTCGGTGTCGCTTGCGACGACATCGTCACGCCCCACACCGGCGACTCAGTCGCCATCGTCTCCCACTCAGGGACGGGCGATGCCATCCTGCGCTGGGCCATGGGCCTCCCGAGCGACAGCCCCTGGTTCCACGAGTTCGACTTGCCGAACGCGGCCATCGTCGAGCTCAGCGTGTGGCCAGAGGGCCGCCACAGGGACGGCCCGCCCCGCTACGCCGCCATCCGGCGCGCGCCTAACCTCGACCACCTCCCCGACTCCCTCCGTACCCCCTACTGAGGGGACGGCCCCGGCGCTAGCTCTCGGCTGGACCCGCGCGCCACGCCCGCAGCGCCGTCGAAATCGCAAGGATTGCCACGCCCGTGTCGATGAGCCGCCAGTACTGCAGGTCGTGCTCCACGCCGCTGCGCCCCCATTCCCACGTGAACCAGTTCCAGAAGAAGAGGAGCGCGAAGAAGGCGGTGGCGTAGAGGCTGGCCTTGGCCGTGAGCCACGACCGCGTCACGGGCGCACCCGGGTCGTGGCCTGCCGCCCGGCTCTCGTGACCGACGATCGCCAGCATCAGGACCAGCGCGACCGCCATCAGCCAGGAGATGATCCTCCAACCGTCGGATAGCGCGTCGGTAGAGTCGTAGAAATTCTGGAGGACGAACTGCGCGGCCGTGCCCACGCCCACGACCCCCAGGTAGATCGCGACCAGCTTCCGGAATGCCTGCATCGTTGCCATGCGGTGCCTCCTCCTTGCCCCCGTGCGCCAAGCCTACACATCGCGGGCAGGGGCTCGCCTTGTCCGAGCAGGGGCGGGGTACGATGCGGCAGTCCACAACGCGACCGAGCGGAGCGAGTTGATGGAGCGAGCGCGAAAGCAGACGAGGGACCGAGCGACCTAAGGGAGCGAGCTGAAATGAAAGTCGACGACGTGTTTCTGACCACGTTTGGCTGGGACGTCCCCCACGGCGCCTATCCCGGCTCCTCCATCGCCTACGGCGGGGAACGCCAGATGGGCGTGCTTACCATCCGCACCGACGAAGGCGCGGAAGGGCACGCCTTCCTCGGGTCCGCCAGCCGCGACGCCACCATGGACGCGGAGGCGTTGCTGACCCTCCTGAAGCCCGTCGTGATGGGCGAGAACCCGCTCGACATCGGGCGTTTCTGGCACGCCATGTGGAAGCGCCGTCGAGGCGTCTCCTTCCGCGCGATCGGCGCCGTCGATGTCGCCCTCTGGGACCTTGCCGGGAAGGTCGCGGGACTGCCCGTGCATCGATTGCTCGGCTCCTGCCGCAGCTCGGTCCCCGCCTACGCCAGCTCCGCCGCCCTCCCCTCTCCCGAGGCGTACGCCGAGGAGGCGAAATCGTTTCAGGACCGCGGCTGGACCGCCTACAAGATCCACCCCGACACCCGCCCGCTCGTCGACATCGACATCTGCCGCGCCGCGCGCGAGGCCGTCGGCCCCGACATGCGGCTGATGCTCGATTCGGTCTGGGCCTATAGCTACGAGGACGCCGTCCGCGTGGGACGCGCCATCGAGGACTTCGACTACTACTGGTACGAGGATCCGCTCGAGGAGGAGGACGTCTACGGCTACGTGAAGCTGCGCCAGAAGCTCGACATCCCGATCATGGCCACGGAGTTCGCCCCCGCCAGCTTCTACGGGATGCAGCAGTGGGTGCAGCAACAGGCCACCGACATCCTGCGCGGCGACGTGGCCGTTTCCGGCGGCATCACCGCCCTCCACAAGATCGCCAACCTCGCGGACGCCTTCCGCATGAAGTGCGAGGTCCACCACGGCGGCAACTCCCTCAACAACGTGGCCAACCTGCACGTCATCATGGCCGTGAACAACTGCGAGTACTTCGAGGTGCTCCTGCCCGACGCTGCCCAGAAATACGGCCTTGTGAACGACATCGAGGTCGACGCCAACGGGCTCGTCCACGCCCCCGAAGAGCCCGGCCTCGGCTACGAGATCGACTGGGACCTCGTCCGCGCCCGCCAGATCAGCGAGCTGCGCTAGCGCCGCCGTCGGGCCCTGGCCGCCCTTCGACTCCAGCGAGGGCGCCCAGGTCGAGCCGCCGGGAGGCATGGTCGATGTCTATCCCGGCGACACCGCCCTCGGCGTTGATGTCGATGACGACCCCGTCGGCAACCTCGAACGAATCAACGCTCGGTGCGTCCCCGAGGTCGATGTAGAGGGAGTCGGTGGCCTGGTCGTAGCGCAACTTCATGGTCTGGTTCCACCGTTCCTTGTGAGGATAGCAAACCGGCGATCGGGAAAGGCGTTGTGCACCGTCTCCCCGTCTTCGAGCGTAACGACCCGCAGGAAGCGTCCGCCGAGCTCATCAATGGGGCCCCAGTAACGGAACCGCCCGTCCGGCTGCTGCAGCACGGCGCTGGGGTTGCGCAGGACTCGCTCGCACCACTCTCGCTGGAGATACGGTCGCTTCCGCAGGACAACGTTCTCGAAGTAGCTGGTGGTCTTCAGGCTGTGCCTCCAGTCACCCTCACTCCGTGACGAGCGTGACCGTGTTCGGTTCCCGCACCAGCTTCGAGAGGGGGCAGCGCTCGGCGGCGTAGGTGTGCAGCGTCGCGACCTGCTCGGCGGCGGCGTCCGGCGCCTCCAGGGAGACCCGCGCCGTGATGTCGAACGGCAGGTCCGGGTCGTCGCTCTCGATGCCGAGGAAGTGAGCGTCGTTGTTCGATGAGCTGACCGTCACCTCCACCCGGTCGAGGGGGATGTCGAGGGTGGCGGCGGCGATCAGGTAGGTGTGCGTGAGGCAGGTGCTGATGACCCCGCAGAACAGCTCCGGCGAGCTCGGCCCGAGGCCCTGGCCGCCGAAGTCCGGACCGGAGTCGCCGATGAGCTCCCAGTCGCGCATGCGCAGCTTGCGCACGCCCGTCGCGTCGTCGGCGACGCAGGTTGCCGAGACCGTCTCGCGCCACTGCTCGCCGCGCGGCTTGGCCGCCGCGGCGGAACGCATGGCGCGCGCCTTCTGGTGGAGGTAGTCGCGCAGCCCGCGTCCCTCGCTCACCGCTTGCGCTCGCTCACCGAAATGACCACTCCGTGCCCTCCGGCCCGTCGTGCAGCTCGACGCCGAGCTCGACGAGTCCGTCGCGGACTCTGTCCGCGAGCGCGTACTGCTTCGCCTCGCGCAGCTCCGACCGCAGGTCGACCAGCAGGTCGACGAACGGGGCCGCGTTCTCGTCGCGATGGGGCGGTTCGTGCAGCGTGAAGCCCAGCACGCCCGCCAGCTCGCGCAGCGTCGCCTGCGCGGCGCCGGCGTCGTGACCCTCGTCGTGGGCGCGGTTGATCGCCCGCGCCAGGTCGAAGAGCGCGGCCAGCGCGCGGGGCGTGTTCAGGTCATCGTCCATCGCCTCCGTGAAGCGCTCGCGAGCCTCCGTCGGGTCGAGCGAATGCCCGTTCGCAACGCCTTTCGAGAAGGCCGCCTGCCGCAGGCGCTCCGCGCCCGCACGGGCGGAGTCGAGCGCCTCCTCGCTGTAGGCGACGGGGCTGCGGTAATGGCTCGTCACGATGAACATGCGGAGCGCGTCCGTCCCGTAGCGATCGAGCACCTCGTCGATCCCGATGATGTTGCCAACCGACTTCGACATCTTCTCCTCGCCCAGCTGGAGGAGGGCGTTGTGAACCCAGAAGCTGGCGAAGGGCGGTTTTCCCGTGAACGACTCGCTTTGCGCGATCTCGTTCTCGTGGTGAGGGAAGATCAGATCCGCGCCCCCGCCGTGGATGTCGATCTGCTCGCCCAGGGCGTTCATCGCCATCGCCGAGCACTCGATGTGCCAGCCGGGACGCCCCGGTCCCCAGGGGCTGTCCCAGTGCGGCTCGCCCGGCTTGGCCCCCTTCCAGAGCGCGAAGTCGAGCGGGTCGTCCTTCAGCTCGCTCAGGTCCACACGTGCCCCGCTGCGGAGGTCGTCCACGTCCCGCTTCGAGAGCTTCCCGTAGTCGGCCTTCTCGCGGACGCGGTAGTACACGTCCCCACCGGAGGCGTAGGCGACCCCCTTCCCCACCAGCCCCTCGATGAAGCTGATGATGTTCGGGATCTCTTCGGTCGCCCGTGGGTACTCGGTTGCGGGAAGAACGTTCAGGCGCGTGAGCTGCGCCATGTAGGCATCGGAGTGGCGCTCGGCCAGCTCCTCGACGGGCGTGCCTGTCTCGTGCGACCGCTCGATGAGCTTGTCGTCGATGTCGGTGAAGTTCTGGATGTGGCGCACGCCATAGCCGCGCCACTCGAGGTAGCGGCGCAGCACGTCGAACACGATCGAGAAGAGCGCGTGGCCGAGGTGGGCCTCGCTGTACGGCGTCACGCCGCAGACGTAGAGGCGCACATCCCCCGCGATGGGCGAAAGCTCCCGCTTCTCACCGGTAAGGGTGTCGCGCAGGTGGAACATGGTCAGCTGCGCGGCGGCGCTTCGGCGGGCGAGCGCTCCTCGGAATGGTGGTCGTCGTGGAGGCCGTCCACATGCTCCTCGAGGTGCGCGATCAGCTCGCGAAGCTCGTCGACGCGCTCGTCGAGCTGGTTCAGGCGATCCCACTCGGGGTCGGGCAGACGCTGCATCACGCCGTTCGAGTCGTCGTGGAAGGCGACGATGTGACCGGGAACGCCGACGATCGTCGCCCGGGGCGGCACGTTCGTGATCACGACCGAGCCCGCCCCGATGCGGGCGCTCTCGCCGATCTCGACGGCGCCGATCACCTTCGCGCCGGCCCCGACCACGTTGTTGCCGATCAGCGTGGGGTGCCGCTTCGTGCGGCGCGTGCTCGTGCCTCCGAGCGTGACCCCCTGGTAGATGGTCACGTCAGGGCCGATCTCGGTCGTCTCGCCGATGACGATGCCCATCCCGTGGTCGATCACGAAGCGCGGTCCGATGATCGCGCCCGGGTGGATTTCGATGCCGGTGGTGAAGCGCACGACCTGCATGATGCCGCGCGGGATGAGCGGCAGGCCGCGCCGGTGCAGGGCGTGCGCGAGCCGGTGCGCGAGGCGTGCGTGGAAGCCGGGGTAGAACAGGACGACCTCGATCGCGCTCGTGGCCGCCGGGTCGCGGTCCATCGTTGCGCGGATGTCGTCGCGGATCTCGCTAAAGAGGGACATACGGTTCGCTACCTCTCGGGACTGGGCGGGCAGGCTGCTGTCGGGGCCCGCTCAGGCGCGGGACCCCGCCATACAGGTGCAGCGTCGCTGCATGCCGTCCGAGGAGTGCGTCATGGCTGTCGAGCTTACGTCACGTTGTGGGCTACTGGCTATGTCAGCCGCGCAGCCACCCGGTCCAGGATCGCGTGGGCGACGGCGTACTTGCTCAGGAGGGGCAGCCGCTCTGCCTCGCCTTCCCGGTGGAAGATAGTGACCTCGTTCGTCTCCGTGCCGAAGCCGCTGCCAGCGGCCGTCACGTCGTTCGCCACGATGAAGTCCGCGCGCTTGGCCGCCAGCTTGGCGGTGGCGTTCGCCTTCAGGTTCTCGGTTTCGGCGGCGAACGCGACGCGCACGCCGCCGCCCGGGAGCGTCGAGATGATGTCCGGCGTCTCCGTCAGCGGGAGCGTCATGTCGTCCTCGTTGAGGGTGGCCTTCTTGATCTTCTGGCCGGACGCCTCCAGGGGGCGGAAGTCGGCGGGCGCCGCCGCCATCAGGAGTGCGTCGCAGCGCTCGGTCAGCGGTTCCAGCGCCCCCAGCATCTCCTCGACGGTCTTCACGTCGACTCGGTCCACGCCGTAGGGCGTCGTCAGCTGGGACGGACCCGTGACCAGCGACACCCGCGCCCCGCGGTCGCGGGCGGCCGCAGCGAGGGAGAAGCCCATACGCCCGCTCGAGCGGTTGCCGATGTAGCGGACGGGGTCGAGCGGTTCCTGCGTGCCTCCGGCGGTGACGATGACCGCCCGTCCGCAGAGGTCGCCCTCGCGCCGGCCGATGGCGGCGCGAACCGCCCCGAGGATCGCCGGTGTCTCGGCCAGGCGCCCCGCCCCGAAACGCCCGCTCGCGAGCCGTCCCTCAGCCGGTCCCACGACCTCGACGCCACGCTCGACAAGCGCCCCGACGTTCGCCTCGACCGCCGCGTTCGCCCACATCTGCGAGTCCATTGCGGGGGCCACGACGACCGGCGCCGTCGTCGCGAGCGCGGTCAGCGTCACCATGTCGCCGCCGCCACCGTAGGCGAGGCGCGCCAGGCAGTCGGCCGTAGCGGGGGCGATCAGGAACGCGTCGGCGCGGCGTGCGACCTCGACGTGCGCCTCCGCCTCCTCTGTCTCGAACATGTCGACGATCGCTGCCTGGCCGGTAAGCGACTGGAAGGTGAGCGGGGCGATGAAGCGCGTCGCCGCCTCCGTCATCAGCACCTCGACACTGGCGCCGGCCTGGCGCAGTTTGCTCGCGAGATCGGCGGCCTTGTAGGCGGAGATGCTGCCGGTGACGCCGAGGGCGATGGTGCGCCCGTCGAGCGGGCGCTCACGGTAGGTTCCCGTCGTCTCAGCCAATGTTGAGGTCATGGATTAGCCGCAGCCCCTGTAGTGTGAGGTTCTGGTCGACGGTGTCGATGACGTCCGTTTCAGCTGCGATCTCGCTCGCCCAGCCGCCCGTGCCGATCACGGTTGCGCCGCCGCCCAGCTCTTCCTGGAAGCGCGCCACCATGCCCTCCACCAGCCCCACGTACCCGAGCAGGATGCCCGACTGGAGGGCGTGGGTGGTGTTCCGCCCGATCGCCGCGGGCGGGCGTTCGAGCTGGACCCGTGACAGCATCGCCGCCCGGCTGAAGAGCGTTTCGCTGGCGATGCCGATGCCCGGAGCGATCGCGCCACCGAGGTAGTCGCCCTGCGCGTCGATGGCGTCGAAGACCGTTGCCGTCCCGAAGTCGACGACGATCGCGGGCGACCCGTAGATGCTGATCGCCGCGACCGCATCCACGACGCGGTCGGCGCCGACCTGGCGGGGGTTGTCGTAGAGGATGCGCACGCCCGTCCGCAGCCCGTGTCCCACCACCATCGCGTCGTGGCCGAAGTAACGCGCGCAGACTCGCTGGAAGGTGGGGAGCAGCGGCGGAACCGCGCAGCCGATGATGCAGGCGTCGACCGATTCCGCCGTCAGGTCGCTCGTGGCGAGGAGGTTCAGCATCAGGACGCCGTACTCATCGGCCGAGCGTTCCGCTTCCACCCCGACGCGCCAAGTCGCCGCCAGGTTCTCGCCGGCGAACAGTCCCATGTGGACCGATGTGTTGCCGATGTCGAGGGCGAGAAGCATGTCGCCGCCGCTCTGGGCTCCAGGGAGTCCCGTGCTGGCTTAAGCCTAGGCGTCCCCCCGACGTACACACAACAGGAAGCGGCTACACTTATTCGCATGACCACCACCCTTTCGCGTGTCCGCGAGCAGGCCGAGGCCGCGCGAGCGGCTTCCCGGCGTCTCGGTGTCGCTTCCACCGACGCCAAGAACGGCGCGCTGGAGCGCATCGCCGCGCTCTTGCTTGAGCGCGAGGACGCGATCCTCACGGAGAACGAGAAGGACCTCGTTGCGGGCCGCGAAGCCGGACTCGACGACTACTTCCTCGAGCGCCTCACGCTGACCCCCGCCCGCATTGCCGGCATGGCCGCCGATACGCGCCACATCGCCTCCCTCCCCGACCCCGTGGGCGAGACGATCGACGCCCGCACCCTCCCGAACGGCCTCCAGATCTCGCGCAAGCGCGTGCCCCTCGGCGTCGTGGCCTGCATCTACGAGTCGCGCCCGAACGTGACCATCGATATCGCCACGCTCTGCCTCAAGAGCGGCAATGCCGCCGTCCTCCGGGGCGGCAAGGAGGCGGTGCGCAGCAACGCCGTCCTCGGCGACCTCCTCCGCGACGCGCTCGACGGCTCGGAGCTGCCCACCGAAGCCGCACAGGTGATCCGCGACCCCGATCGCGCCCACATCGACGAGCTGCTGCGCATGCACGACGTCATCGACCTGATGGTGCCGCGCGGCGGCGCCGGGCTCATCAACTACGTGCGGGAGACGGCAACCATGCCTGTGGTCGCGCACGGCGAGGCCGTCTCCCACACCTACGTCGACGCCGAGGCCGACCTGGCGATGGCCCTCAAGGTGGTCGACAACGCCAAGACACGCCGCTACAGCATCTGCAACGCCCTCGACACGCTGCTCGTGCACGAGGCGGTCGCCCCCGACCTGTTGCGCTCCCTCGGCGAGCGCTGGGCGGGCACAGTCACCCTGCTCGGCGACGACCGTTCCCTCGGCCTCCTGGCGGGATTGAACATCCCCGGCCTGAACGTCGAGCCCGCCGGCCCCGACGACTGGGACACGGAGCACCTCGCCCTGCGCGCCGGCGTCCGCATCGTCCCCTCGATGGACGAGGCGCTGGCGCACATCGAGGCGCATAGCAGCAAGCACAGCGAGGCCGTCATCACCGACAGCTACGAGAACGCCATGCGCTTCACGTCCGAGGTCGACGCGGCCGTCGTCTACGTGAACGCAAGCACGCAGTTCACCGACGGCGCCCAGTTCGGGCTCGGCGCCGAGATCGGCATTTCCACGCAGAAGATGCACGCCCGCGGGCCCATGGGGCTCGTCGAGCTCACCAGCTACAAATGGATGGTCCTTGGCGCGGGCCACGTCCGGCCCGCATGAGCGGACCGACCCTGCTGTTCCCTCACTACCAGACCCATCGGGAGGACCGAACGTGATCAGCTTCGACCGCGAGGTGCGCACACCTCACTCCGAGTCCTACACGGTGCTGGATGACGGCGAGATCGTCGGGCGCGTGGACCTGCACATCCAGGGGGCCAACATCCACGCCACCCTCTGCACGACCGCCGACGCCAGCGACGACCGCGTGCGCGAGCTCATCGACGCCGTCGACGAGCAGCTCGCGATGACCGCCGACCCCTTCCGCGAGGACTTCATCGTGACGGTCTGGAAGGGCGTCCCCGCTGGCGTCTACGGCGATGCCGAAGCCGGCGACGACACCATCAGTCTCGGGGAGATCGGCCAGACCTAGCCGCCCGCCGCCTCGTGCGAGCCCTTGGGCACTGTCTCGGAGGGCTCGGGAAGCCTGCCCTCCTTCGCGAGCTTGAGGTAGTGCTTCTGGCGCTCTTCCAGCTTGAGCGCAGTCTCGTGCGAGAGCAGGTGCTCGCCGTCGTCCGCCACGATGACGGGGAACTCCTCGCGCCAGACCGACTCGCCTTCACGGTAGACGCGGAGCCGCTCCGTGATGACCTGCTCAGGCATCTCGTCCCCCACTGCCCAGGCGGAATGCTGTCACGATCCGCATTGGGCTTGCTTCGTAGTTTATTCGAACCTCAAGCGCATTGCCGTCTGGAGTCATGCACGCGATCCGGCAAACTGCGCCCTCCGCGTCCACTCCCCGTTCGTCTCCAACCAGCTCCGGCGCGTCATGCGCGAGCCCGTAGACAATTTCCGAGTACCAGGGTCGGTCGGGAGCGCCCTGGCGCTCCTCGCTGTAGTGCCGTGTTGGACGCAGTTCTCCGCTTCTCGCTGCGGCTACGATCGCTTCCAGGTCGGCTGGCATGGGAGGGGTCGGACGTCAGGGCAGGCGGAGGAGGCCGGAGGCGCTCACCTCGAACAGGGCTGAGGCCGCACGGTCGGTGGCCTCGAAGGCGGGCTGCGGGTACACGCCGATGAAGAGCACGCCCAGCAGCAGCAGTCCCGCCAGCGCGCCCAGCAGGGGCGCGGGCCGGAACCGCGTCTGCCCTTCGGGCGGATCGAACAGGTACATCTGTCGCATGACCATGAGGTAGTAGTAGAGGCTTACGAAGCTGTTCGCCGCCGCCAGGCCCACCAGCCACAGCAGTCCGTCCGTCGTGCTCGCCTGGAACAGCAGCAGCTTGGTCGCGAAGCCCGCGAAGAACGGTAACCCCGCGAACGAGAAGAGCGAGGCCGTGATCACGAGCGCCAGGAAGGGCTGCGTCTCGGCCAGCCCCCGTAGCCCCGCGATCGTGTCGTCGCCCGTGCGGTTGTAGTGCGCCGTCAGCGCCGTGAACAGCGCCAGTGTCGAGACCGTGTAGCCCACGATGTGCAGGAGCAGCGCGCTCGAGGCGCTCTCCGCCGTAGCCGCGTCCCCGTACCCGATGGCGGCGATGGCCACGAGCATGTAGCCCACCTGCCCGATTGAGCTGTAGGCGACCAAGCGCTTCAGGTTCGATTGCTGGATGGCGAGCAGGTTGCCCGCCGTCATCGTGATCGCTGCCAGGGCCGCGATCACGGCCCGCCACTCCACCGCGTCCACCACCAGCGCCCCCGTGAAGAGCCGCAGGATGAGGGCGAAGCCCGCCGCCTTCGAGGCCGTCGAGAGGAAGGCCGTGATCGGCAGGGGAGCGCCCTGGTAGGCGTCGGGCGCCCACATGTGGAACGGCGCCGCCGATACCTTGAAGCCGACGCCCGCCACGATCAGCATGATGCCTACGACCGTCGCCGCGTCCGTACCGCCTTCGCGTGCCGCCAGCGCCTCGGCGATGCCCTCGTACGAGGTCGTCCCCGTGACGCCGTAGATGAGGCTGATGCCGTAGAGCAGCATGGCGCTGGAGAAAGCGCCCAGCAGGATGTACTTCAGGCTGGCCTCGTTGCTCAGCCGGTCGCGCTTGAAGTAGCCGACCAGGATGTACAGCGAGAAGCTCAGCAGCTCGAGCGAGATGTAGGCCGTCAGCAGTTCCCGCGAGGCGGCCATCAGGACCATGCCCGTACCCGCGACGAGCAGCAGGCCGTAGTACTCGCCCGCGGTGCTCGTGCGGTCGCGCATGTAGTGCGCCGAGATGAGCGCGATCGCCATCACGATGCCCGCCGCGAGGATGCGGAAGTACGTCGTGAAGTCGTCTGCGAGGAGCACGCCCTCGAAGTCCCCGGCCGTGTCGCCGATGTACGGGATGGCCGCGACCAGCCAGCCGAGCGCGCCAGCCGCCGTCGCGTAGGCGAGGTAGTCCTTCCGGATCTTCGGCCAGATCAGCTCCGTCGCGAGGATGGCGATCGCCCCCGCAATGGCGATGTACTCGGGAATGAAGAGGGTGAAGTCGCGCATCAGCTAATCACCCCTGGGAGGCTCGTGACCGTATTCGCCAGCCGGTCCGTGAAGGGCGACCACCAGAGGCCCATGGCCAGCATGGAGAGGATGAGGAGCGCCGCCGAGATCGTCTCAAGGGGCGAGAGATCCTTCAGGTCCTTCCAGCGCGGGTTGAGCGGTCCGAAGAAGACGACGCCGAACATGCGCAGCATGTAGGCCGCCGCGATCGCCGCCGCGAGGATGGCTAACCCGCCGAAGACCGGATACGTCTTGAAGGCCCCGACGAAGATGTGGAACTCCGCCGTGAAGCCGGAGAGGCCGGGTAAGCCCACGTTGGCGAGCCCCGCCATCACGTAGGCGATCACCCATAAGGGCATCACCTTCGCGACGCCGCCGAAGTCGCTCAGGTCGCGCGTGTGCGCCTGGTCGTAGAGCGCTCCGATGAGGAGGAACACGAGGGCCGTCATTACGCCGTGGCTGAACATCTGGAGGGCGGCGCCGCTGACGCCGACCTCGTGCAGGGTCGCCAGGCCGATGAGCACGTAGCCCATGTGGCTCACGGAGCTGTAGCCGCTGATCAGCTTGAAGTCCCGCTGCGTGAGCGCCGCGATCGCGCCGTAGAGGGCGCCGATGGTGCCCAGTACCAGCAGCGCCGGCATCCAGAACTCCGCGCCCTCGGGCAGGATCTGGATGCCGAGTCGGATGATGCCGAAGGCTCCCAGCTTCATCAGCACGCCCGCGTGCACCATCGAGACCGAGGTGGGCGCCGACATGTGGCCGTCGGGCGACCACGTGTGCAGCGGCCAGAGCCCCGCCAGCACCCCGCAACCCACGGCGAAGAAGGGGAAGATGATCTTCTGCGTCTCGGCGCTGATGAGGCCGTTCTGGCCGGCCTCCCAGAGGGTGGGCAGGTCGAAGGTGCCGAGGCCCGCCTCGTGCACGACCGCGAAGATGCCGATCCAGATGCCGACGGAGCCGCCCACCAGCATCAGCGTGAGCTTCATCGCGCCGTATTCCTTGCGCGTCGAGCCCCAGATGCCGATGAGCATGTAGAGCGGCACCACCGCCAGCTCGTAGAAGAAGAAGAAGAAGAACAGGTCCAGCGCGAAGAACGTGCCGTAGACGCCCGCGATCAGGATCCAGAAGAGGATGAAGAAGTCCTTGGCGCGGTACTCCAGCTTCCACGCGATGAGCGTGCCCGCGAAGGCGACCACGCCCGTGAGCAGCGTTAGCAGCGCGGAGATGCCGTCGACGCCCAGGTGCAGGGAGATGCCGTTCTCACCGAGGAAGCCGACGTTCTCGATCCAGGCCCAGCGGAGCTGCATCTGCAGCACGTCGCCGGCCGCCTGGTAGGCGAGAAAGACGTAGACCGAGAGCCCCAGCAGGATGGCGCCGATGACGGCCGAGAAGTAGCGCGCCACCATCTTCTGCGAGCCCGGCACGAACAGCAGAGCGCCCGCCGCCAGCAGTGGCAGCGCGAGCGCGGTTACCAGCACGTAGCCCTGCGCGGTATCCATGCCCTAGCTCCCGACCGCCAGGCTGAGGAGCGTGAGGGCGACAACGCCCGCCGCAATCGCCATCGCGTAGTTCGGCACGCGCCCCGTCTGCAGGTGCTTCAGCAGGAATCCCGCGTAGCCCGTCATCGTCGCCGACCCGTCGACGCCCGTGTCGTTCACGGCGAAGCGGTCGAACCAGCTCACGAGGTAGCTGAAGCCCAGCACCACGCGGTCGATGAGGAACTGGTACAGGTCATCGAAGTAGAACTTGCGCTGCACCATCTCGTAGACCTTCGGCTGCCACTCGGCCATCACCGTCGAGCGGTCCAGGCGGCCGTTCCAGTAGAACCAGGCGCCGCCGAAGGTGCCGATCACGAAGAGCGCCGTGGAGAGGCCCACGAGGCCCCAGTCCACGTGGAACGCATGCGGATAGTGCAGGAACACGAACTCGCTGAACCCGCCCGGGAAGCCGAACGCGCTGCCGAAGTCGTGGAAGATGAAGAAGCCCGCAACGATCGACATGAAGGCGAGGAAGACGAGCGGCAGCGTCATGACGGGGCCGGTCTCGCGCGTGTGGCTGGCGACCTCCTCGTCCCGTGGCTTGCCGAGGAAGGTGCGCACGAAGAGCCGCGCCGTATAGAACGCCGTCATGATCGCGGCGATCGAGATGAGGAAGAAGAAGAAGGTTCCCTGGCCCTCAACCGCGTGCAGGATCTCGTCCTTGCTCCAGAAGCCCGCCAGCGGGAACAGCCCCGCCAGGGCTAACGAGCCTATGAGGAAGGTGCCCGCGGTGATGGGCATCTTCCGCCATAACCCTCCCAGCTGGCCCATCTCCTGGTGGTGGTGGGTGCCGATGATGACCGACCCCGCCCCCAGGAAGAGCAGCGCCTTGAAGAAGGCGTGCGTGAACAGGTGGAACATGCCAGCGCTCGCGTACCCCGCCCCGAGGGCGACGAACATGAACCCCAGCTGGCTCACCGTGGAGTAGGCGAGCACCTTCTTGATATCCGTTTGGGCGAAGGCCACCACCCCGCTGAACAGCGCTGTCAGCAGCCCGATGACCAGGACGACGTCGAGCGCGCCGGCCGCCTCGAACACGGGCAGCATGCGCGCCACCAGGTAGACGCCCGCCACCACCATCGTGGCCGCGTGGATGAGGGCGCTGACAGGCGTCGGGCCCTCCATCGCGTCGGGCAGCCAGACGTGGAAAGGCAGCTGCGCGCTCTTCCCCATCGCCCCCAGCAGGATGAACATCATCGTCACGAAGAGGCGGGTATCGCCGATGGCGCCCTCCTCCACGTAGTGGATGATGTCGAGGATGTTGAAGGTCCCGGTCGCTTCCCAGAACAGGATGATGCCGATGAGGAGGCCGACGTCGCCCACGCGCGTCGTGATAAACGCCTTCTTCGCCGCCTCCACCGCCGAGCGCCGCTCCCAGTAGTGCCCGATGAGCAGGAACGAGCTCAGGCCCACCAGCTCCCAGGCCACGTAGAGCAGGAGCAGGTTGTCGGCCAGCACCAGCATCAGCATCGAGGCGACGAACAGCTGCAGGACGGCGAAGTACCACCAGTAGCGCGGCTCACCCTTCATGTAGCCGACGGAGAAGATGTTGACCATCAGCGCCACCGTCGTGATGACGGCCAGCATCACGATCGTGATCTGGTCCACGGCGATGCCCATGCGCAGGTGGAAGTCGCCGATCGCCGTCCACTCGATGCTGTTCAGCACGGGCCAGGCGGCCTCTCCCAGGTTGAGGAAGTTCGCCAGCACGGCGAAGAAGAGGCCGAAGATGCTCGTCGCGCAGAGCACCGCCAGCCAGTCGCCCTGGCGCGGGAGGTTGCGGCCGAGAGCCGCCATCACGATGAAGGCGATGCCGGGGACGGCCGCCAGGATCCAGGCGTGCTCAGCCATGGACGGCTCCCCCTACCACCGCATCGTGGCCGCCTCGTCCACGTTGGCAGTCGAACGGTTGCGGAAGAGCCGGATGACGATGGCGAGCGCCAGGCCAACCTCGGCGGCGGCCACGGCGATGACGAAGACGGCGAAGATGATGCCAGTCGCATCCGCGCTGCTCGGGATACGGTAGGCGGAGAACGCCACGAAGTTCAGGCTGACCGCGTTCAGCATCAGCTCCACGCTCATCAGCACCAGCACCGCGTTGCGGCGCGCGAGCACGCCGTAGACGCCGAGCGAGAAGATGATCCCGCTGAGGACCAGGTAGTTCTCCATCGGAACCACTAGTCTTCGTCCTCCTGCCGGGCGATAACGATCGCGCCGATGAAGGCGACCAGCAGCAACGCGGCCGTGATCATGAAGGGCGCCCCGAAGTCCTCGAACAGCTCCTCACCGATCGTCTCGATCGACACCGCCACGGCGGTGTCGCCGAGGTTGCCCGGCCAGGCCGTCGCCACGGCTACGCCGATGAGCGTCGCCATCAGCCCCGCCGCCACCAGGGCGCCGAACGGCGCCTGCACACCGGTGGTGGGCTCGGGCCTGCCCGCGATGCCCATGCGCGTCAGCATGAGCGCCAGCAGGATGAGGACCGTGACCGCCCCGCCGTAGATGAGGAACTGCACGAGCGCGATGAACTCGATCGTGAGGAAGAGGTACATCGCCCCCACGCCCGCGAGGCTAAGGATGAGGAAGATGGCCGAGTGGATGACCGTGCGCGCGAACACCACGCCCGCAGAGACCGCCACGATGGCGACCGCGAAGATCCACCACAGGACTTCGGTGGTCACGCGCTGCCGCCCCCTCCGCTGTCGTCAGCGGTCGGCAGCGTACCGCCGAGCTCGGTAATGGTCGCGACGATGTCCTCGGGGATGGGCTCGCCCTTCTCGACGTGCTCGCGGGCGGTGCGCTCCGCCTTCATGCGGCGCGCCCGCAGCTTGCGCGGCGAGTTCGGGTCGCCCTGCGCGCCGGCGGCAGCCGGGGCGGCGGCGGGCGCCGCAGCCGGGGCCGCGCTCGCGGGCGCCGGGTCGTTCCCCGTGATCTCCTTGTAGAGCGCGCTCTCGGTGTCGTTCAGCGTCTGCAGGAGCTCCGCCGGCACCTCCTCGCCCTTTTCGATGTGCTCGCGGGCGCCGCGCTCGGCCTTCATGCGGCGGGCGCGAACCTTGCGCGGCGAGTTCGGGTCGCCGACGTCGCCTGCGGGGGCGGCTGCCGCTGCCGGGGCGGCTGCGGCGGCTGCCGGCGCGGGGGTGCCGATGGGCGGCACGGGCTCGCCCGTAATCTCCGTGTACATCTCGCTGGCGTAGCGCCGCAGGGAGGCAATCGTCTCTTCGCTCACCTCGCCCGCTTCCCGCTCGGCGCGCGCTTCGCGCTCCGCCTTCATGCGGCGGGCGCGCAGCTTGCGCGGCGAGAGCGAGGCGACCTCGTCGTCCTCGGCGGTGGCGCCCGCGGCGGCCGTCGCCGCCTGAGCCTGCACCTCCGGCTCGCGCTCCTGGATGGCCGCGCCCAGCCCCTGCGCGATGCGCTCGGCCTGGGCGTCCTGCGCCTCCGGCCGCGCCCCGGCGAAGCCGATGGCCGGCGGCTCCTCGCCCTCGGCCAGGGCCGCGTTGGTCTCGATGTTGTCCAGCGGGCGGAAGGGGTTGGGCAGCCTGCCGCTCTTGCTCGCTTCCAGCAGGTCCTCGATATCCTTGTGCAGGTCGCGGCGGTCGTAGGCGGAGTGCTCGTGCCCCTCCCACGTGTTGTCCATCGCGATCGCCTCGAAGGGGCAGACCTCGATGCAGATGTTGCAGCGCATGCAGCGCGCGTAGTCGATCCAGAACTTCTCGATGATCTTGCGGCGGTCGCTCGTGCCTTCGGGGTGCTTCGGGTTGTCGTGCATCACCGCCGTCATGCAGTCGACCGGGCAGTTCCGCACGCAGATGTTGCAGCCCGTGCAGAAGGGCTCGTCGTGGTCGAAGTCCCACGTCAGCACGGGGAAGCTGCGCTGGCGCTCGGAGAGCTCGTGCTTCTCGTCCGGGTACTGGATGGTCACCGGACGCCGCGTGAACGTCGAGAAGGTGGTCGCTAGGCCTTTCAGAATGCCGATCATGGGTTGGGAACCTCAGCGTGCTTGTAGCTCCCCACGAGATTCTTCGTGGAGGGCTTGCGGGCGGCCCGAAGGTAGATGCCGCCCAGGAACAGGATCGCCCCCACCCAGTTGACCGCCGCCAGGATCGGCTCCGGCCAGTCGTAGTAGAGGAAGAGGCCGTTCACCAGCAGGAGGGCGAAGCTCACCTCGATGAGCGCCTTCCAGCAGAAGCTCATCAGCTGGTCCATGCGCAGCCGCGGCAGCGTGGCCCGCACCCAGAAGATGAGCATGATCATGATGAGGCTCTTGATGAGCGTCAGGACCAGCTGCCAGCCCCAGCCCCAGTCCTCGCCGAAGGGGAACGCCCAGCCGCCCAGGAAGATGGCCGACCCGAAGATGCTGAACGCCCACAGCGAGGCGTACTCGGCCAGCTGGAACATGCTCCAGCGAATGCCCGAGTACTCCACGAAATAGCCGCCCACGATCTCCGACTCCGCCACGGGAATGTCGAAAGGCGCCCGGTGCAGCTCCGAGAGCATGGCCGTGAAGAAGATGACGAATGCCAGAGGCTGGATGAGGATGAACGGCCGCGAGTCCTGCATCCCCACGATCGCGTTCAGGTCGAGCGTGCCCGCCACCATCGCGACGGCCAGCAGGGCCACCACGAGGGGAATCTCGTAGCTGATCATCTGCGCGGCGGCGCGTACGCCTCCGAGCAGCGCGTACTTGTTGCCCGAGCCCAGCCCGGCCATCAGCACGCCCACGATGTTCAGCCCCAGCACCGCGAACACGAAGAACATGCCCAGCGCCAGGTTGCGCACGCCCCAGTCCTGCGCGAAGGGCAGCGCCACTAGCACGAGGAAGACGGGGATGAACGTCAGGTAGGGGGCGAACTCGAACACCCAGCGGTCCGCGTTGCGCGGGCGCACGTCCTCCTTGATCAGCAGCTTGATCGCGTCGGCGAACCCCTGCAGCAGGCCAATCGGACCCGTCCGCGTCGGGCCGAGCCGCATCTGGAAGCGCGCCACCACCTTGCGCTCGCCGTACGTCAGGTAGACGACGACGAGCGTCATCACGAGCACGACGATGACGATGCGGATGATCGCGTCGAGCCAGCTCAGCCCGAAGAACGGATCGGCGAACGGGAACTCGCTCACTTGTCCACCTCGCCCAGCACGATGTCGAGCGACCCGAGGATGATGATGGCGTCGGCCACGTAGCTGCCGACCACCAGCTCCTGCAGGGCCGAGAGGTTGCAGAAGGAGGGGGAGCGCAGCTTGGCCCGGTACGGATTCGTGCCGCCCTTCGCCATCAGGTAGACGCCGTACTCGCCCTTCGTGCCTTCCGTCGGCATGTACAGCTCGCCGTCGTTAATGCGCAGCGTCTTCGGCAGCTTCGGCGCGAGCACGCGCCCCTCGGGCATCTGCTCGAGGCACTGCTCGATGATGCGCACGCTCTGGTAGCACTCCGCCAGGCGCACATGGAAGCGGTCGAACACGTCGCCCTGCACGCCCACCGGAATCTCGAAGTCGATCTTCGGGTAGACGCTGTAGGGCTCTGCCTTGCGGATGTCCCAGGGCACGCCCGTGGCCCGCAGCATCGGACCGGTGAAGCCCCACGCGATCGCCTGCTCCGGCGTCACCGGCGTGAGCCCGCGGCAGCGCTCGACGAACACCTCATTGCCCGTCAGCAGGCCGTCCATGTCCTCGAGGCCCTGCTTGATCGAGCCGAGCACCCAGCGGCAGCGCGGCTCGAAGTTGTCGGGCAGGTCCATCGTCACCCCGCCGATGCGGAAGTAGGTGGGGAACATGCGGTCCCCCGCCACCTCCTCGAACAGGTCGTAGATGCGCTCCCGCTCCCGCCAGGCGTAGACGAAGCTCGTGCCGAACGAGCCCACGTCCGCCCCGAACGCGCCCAGGAACATGAAGTGCGAGTTGATGCGCGACAGCTCCATCATGATCACGCGGATGTAGTCCGCGCGTTCCGGAACCTCGATGCCGGCCAGCCGCTCGACCGCCATTGTGTAGGCGCCCTCGCAGCACATCCCGGCGAGGTAGTCGGTGCGGTCCCACCAGCCCATCGCCTGGCGGTAGTCGGCGTTCTCGGAGAGCTTCTCCAGGCCCCGGTGCAGGTAGCCGATGTACGGCTCGCAGCCGACCACGAGCTCGCCGTCGACCGTCAGCACCATGCGGAACACGCCGTGCGTGGCCGGGTGCTGCGGCCCGACGTTCACGGTCATGTCGACCGTGTCGAGATCGCTGTCCGCGGCGGCGACGCGCTCCTCGGGCCAGATCGACATCTAGACCTCCACCCCGGGCGGGCCGTCTTCGATGCCCTGCAGGATCTCGGCCTTCTGCAGCGGGTGGGCCTTGCGCAGGGGATGGATGCGGAGGTCCTCCTCCAGCAGCAGGTTGCGCGGGTCGGGATGCCCCGTGAACACCAGCCCTACCATCTCCGCCGCCTCCCGCTCGTGCCAGTTCGCCGCCGGGTAGAGCCCGGTCAGCGACGGCAGCTCGCAGCTCGGGATGGGCGCGGGCACCGTGATCTGGAGGGCGTGGCCGTGGGGGAAGGAGTAGAGCTGGTACTTCGCCTCGAGCCCCGCCTCTTCCATGTCCAGCGCGACGATGTTGCGCAGCAGGTCGAAGGCGAGCTCGGCGTCGTCGCGCAGGCCGGTCACGAGCGCGAGGAAGTGCTCGGGCGCGACCCGAAGGTCGGCGTACGTCTTCGTCTCGGAGGCCTCGAAGGGGATGTCCGGCAGCCGCTCCCGTACGAGCGCCGCGATCTCCGGCTCGCCGATGACCGGTTCCGAACTCACCCGACCATCCTCTTCTCTTCCATGATCTTCTCCTGCAGCCGCAGGAAGCCATCGAGCAGCGACTCGGGACGAGGCGGGCAGCCCGGCACGTACACGTCCACCGGGATGATCTTGTCGACGCCCTGGAGCACGCGGTCGTACTCGGTGTAGGGCCCGCCGTTGGTGGCGCAGGCGCCCATGGAGATGACGTACTTCGGGTTCGGCATCTGCTCGTAGAGCAGCTTGATCGCCGGCGCCATCTTCTTCGTGACCGTGCCCGAGACGACCATCACGTCGCTCTGGCGGGGGCTGGGCCAGGGGACGATCCCGAAGCGGTCGAGGTCGTGGTTGGCCATGAAGGTGCCGATCATCTCGATCGCGCAGCAGGCCAGCCCGAAGGTCATCGGCCACAGGGAGCTCTTGCGGCTCATCGCCAGCACCGTATCGACGCCCGTCTGCAGGATGCCCGGCATCACGATGCGGTAGGCCGCCGTCTGCTCCGGCAGGTCGACGGGCGTCAGCCGCTCCGCCTCGTTCCCGAAGTCGGGCACGTAGGCGGGCATCGCCGGTCCGTCGGCGGGGGTGGTCGCTTCGTCGCTCATTTCCACTCCAGCACGCCGCGCCGCCAGGCGTACAGCAGCCCGGCGCTCAGCACCACGATGAAGACGAACATGTACCAGAAGGCGTAGACCGGCAGGTCGAAGAAGACGACCGCCCAGGGGAAGATGAAGATCGTCTCCACATCGAAGATGAGGAACATGATCGCGAAGATGTAGTAGCGAACGTGGACCTGCGCCCAGTTGCGGCCGATCGGGAGCATCCCGCACTCGTAGGAGACGCCCTTGCCGCGCTCCTTTGCGAAGGGTCCGAGCAGCCGCGCCCCGACGAGGGCGGTGAAGACGAGGATGAAGCCCGCGACCGTCGCGATAAAGACGGCGGACCATTCGTCGTAAAAGCTCATGGCCTCGCTTTCGCCGTCGAGCGCCGGGAGGGCGCTGCGGGCCGCGCAAGAACGACCGCCAAGGCCGCCCCCGAAGCCCTTGTGATTTGCGCCACAAAGATAAGCGCGAGGGGTGGGGGCAGCAAGCCGGAGCGGGTGTTGGGTGGCCCATCTCGCCTTCCTGTTGTACATATGTTCGGATGCCGAGACAGCGTGGCACCAACTACGAAGCGCTGCTTGATCCAATCCGCATGGATGACGATGGGCTCCCCGTGCGCTCCGTCAGGGAGTGGACGCCTGACAAGCTCGCTCTCAATTCCTACTACCTCCAGCCGTTCGCGAAGCTCTGTGCGGAAGACGCCGGAGGCTGGCACTCCCTCGATGGATTCGCCGGTGGTGGAGCAAACGACGCCGGCCAGCTACGCCGATTCAAGGGTGCAGCGCTGATTGGGGCGACGACCCACCGCTGTTCCGGGGTGACGAGTCTTCCGTGAGTTCGAACAACATAGATCTCAACCACATCGTTATCGAAGCCGGTTATGAGTCCCCCGGTCCTTCTCTTCGCTTCATACCTTGATTCCGCCCAAGTATCTCTTGACAGAGCCTTCCATGCTAGAGACGCGGGTTCAGATATTGGTTCTCAACAGTTTATCCTCCGCTACCTTGTCGACTGTCTATTTGCCATCGAAATAGGCCTGAAGACGATTGTTGCATACAGTAAGCGCGACTTGGGAAGCGTCAAAAACTACCGACACGACTTAGCGAAGCTGTACAGGGACTGTCCGCGAGAATCAAGAAGATCGATCGAGCGCGACTACAAAGAAAAGTACCCTAGCCGAGGGAAAGCGTTTGAAGATACAATGTCCACAGCGAACGGACTTTATACGACGTTGCGCTACTTTGCTTTTGAGGGTGGAAGCGTCGAATTCGATCATGGACTGATTCATGAGGCCGTAGTAGTAATCGCTGGTGAACTCAAGCGACTTGCTATCCCGGGAAGTGATCGCCTCCATCTCTTGAAGATCGATGAGGAGTATCCCGAAAGACTAGTGGATGCAGGCGCTTTGGAATACGACCACGGATACAAAGAGGGGAGACGGTCGGCCGAGGCCTGACAAGACCACGAGCGGAGAAAGGGTCCACCGGTTGTGTGATGGCTCTGATGCGTACTAACGCGCGAGCGGGCTCACTCGCCCTCGCAGTTCGCTCCAGCTCGTTGGCACTGTCTCGCCTTCAACAATATCGCGGTACCCTGCCCCCGTGAACGCCGCGACCCCCTACCTCGACGCCCTTGCCGCCATGGCCTCGCTCGTCGAAGCCGAGGCGGAGCGCTCCGAGCGTGAGGCGCGCACGACCCCGTCCGTCGCCGAGCGCATCATCGACGCGGGGCTGTACCGGCTGTACCTGCCGCGCTCGCTCGGCGAGCCGGAGCTCGAGGTCCCGTCCGCCCTCGAGGTGTTCGAAGCCGCCTCGCGTATCGATGGCTCCTTCGGCTGGGCCGTGACCATCGGCTCGGGTGGCGGGCTCTTTGCGGGCGCCCTCGAACCCGCGACCGCCGCCGAGATATTCGGGCCAAAGGAGGCCCTCATCGCCGGGTCCGGGAAGCCGGGTGGGACAGCCAAGCCCGTCGACAGCGGCTACCTCGCCGGCGGGCGCTGGAACTTCGCCAGCGGCGCTCACCACGCCACCTTCTTCACCGCCAACTGCTTCGTCGAAGGCGAGCGGGCGGCGGACGACTCCGGTCCCCTCATCCGCGCCATGGCCTTCCCCGCCGCCGAGGTCGAGGTCGTCGAGACCTGGGACCCCGCCGGCATGCGCGGCACGGGCAGCCACGACTTCCAGGTCGAGAGCAGCCTCGTGCCCCTGCGCCGCACCTTCGGCGTCTTCGACGACTGGCCCTACGAGCGCGGCCCCCTCTACCAGTACCCCTTCAACCACCACGCGGAGACGTCGTTCGCGGCGGTCGCGCTGGGCATCGGGCGTCACGCCATCGACGAGTTCCTCGAGCTCGCGTCACGCCCCTCCCTCTATACAGGGGAGCCCCTGGGTGACCGCCAGGGTGCGCGTGTCCGCCTCGGCGAGGCGGAGGCGCTCGTGAGCGCCGCCCGCGCCTGGTTCTTCGAGGTTGCCGGGTCGAGCTGGGACACGGTCGTCGGGGGCGATGCCCTGGAGGATGAGCAGGCCGCGCGCGTCTCGCTGGCCTCCATCCACGCGGCCACCAGCGCCGCCCGCGCCGCGACGCTCCTCTTCGAGGCGGGCGGCTCGGCCTCGCTCGACGCCGGCTCGCCCCTTGCCCGCGCCTGGCGCGACGTACACGCCTTGTCGAAGCACGTGGCAGTGTCGCCGCTGGGCTACGAGGCCGCAGCCGCGGGGTTGCTCGACACCGAGGAGTAGCCGGCTTCCTGGCCATGCGGCGGGCCGTGCCTGCGCGCCTCGCGCAGGATGAACGTGCCGCAGATGAACACCAGCGCCGCCGTCGTGGGCCACCCGAACAGGCGGCCGTAGACCAGGTACTCCCCGATCGAGAGGTTCAGCAGCATCCACGTCAGGACGAGCGCCTTAACCGCCTCGTAGCCTGCCCAGACGAGCGTCACCTTCACGAAGATGGGTGCGTTCACGGGCAGGTTCCCCACCATGCTCGGCGAAATCTCGCGACCGATCGCCCCGATCAGCGGCCAGCCCCGCCAGAGCGTCCACGCGTAGAGCGGCAGGATGAGCGCGTCGCCGACCGGCCCCGCGGCGAGGTACGCCTTCTCGCTCGTCAGCAGGATGCCCGCCAGCGCCGACCCCGCCGTGATCAGGTACCCGTAGATCGCGATGAGGCGCAGCAGCGGCGTCTCCCGCGTGAACAGGAAGACGACCGTTACCGCCGCGAAGCCGCCGCCCACCGCCACCTCCGCCGGCGCCACCTTCGTCAGCCCGTAGAAGAGCAGGACCGGCAGCATTGTCAGGAAGACACGAGGGTTGGGCTGCCACTCGACCGGGAGCCGCCTCAGCAGGGGCACCCCGGCGTACCAGCCGGATGGTGCGCCCTCGGTCGCGACGCCCCGGATGCCAAGCGCGGTCATGGCCTTTCCAGTCTCGCATTCGTATGGGTGATCTCCCTTAACCCGTCGAGGTGCTCCGCCGCCAGCCCCGCGTACCGTCCCGGATTGTTCTCGACCCACTCCTGCGAGGGCGTTCCCTTAATGGAACGCTTCACCTCGGCGGGCGTCCCCGCCGCCAGCATCCCCGCCGGGATCTCGGTGTCCGGCAATACCACCGACCCCGCTGCCACCAGCGCCCCCTCCCCGACCACCGCCCCGTCGAGCACCTGCGCCCCGTTCGCAATGAGCGCCCGCGCCCCGATCGTCGCCCCGTGGATGACGGCGTTGTGCGCGACCGAGACCTCCTCGCCGACGAGCGCAGGCGCGGTCGCCCGCCCGTGCACCACCGCCCCGTCCTGGATGTTTGCCCCCGCCCCGATGACCGCGTAGGAGGTATCGCCCCGCACCACCGCCCCGTACCAGACCGAGGCCCCCGCCTCGATACGCACGTCCCCCACTACCGTCGCCGTGGGCGCGATGAAGGCGCTCTCGTGGATCACGGGCACCTTCTCCCCAACGGCGTACACCGGCATTCGTTCCCTCCAACAGGCGAGCGCGTATCCTAGCCCTTCGCGCGCCCGCCGCGAGCGGTGCGCCGGAGGTACCTACTCATGGAAGTCGATTCCTTCGCGGACATCGCCGAGCAGTTCAACGATCGCGTCAACCGCCTCGTCTGGTGCACCGTCACCACCATCGACCGCAAGGGACGCCCCCGCTCCCGCATCCTCCACCCCGTCTGGGAGGGCTCCACCGGCTGGATCGCCACCGGCCGCACGTCCCTCAAGTCGAAGCACATCGCGGAGAACCCCTACGTCTCCGTCACCTATTTTGACCTGCCCGCCGGCAACCCCCTCGGCCAGCAGCAGATATACGCTGAGTGCAAGGCCGAGTGGGACGACGACCCCGCCGAGAAGCAGCGCGTCTGGGACCTCATCAAGAACGCGCCCCCGCCCGTCGGCTACGACCCGGCGATGTTCTTCCAGAGCGTCGAGAATCCCGAGTTCGGCGCCCTCAAGCTCATCCCCTGGCGGGTCGAGCTTTCGGCCCTGAGCGACCTGATGACCGGCGCGGAGCCGAAGATCTGGCGCCAGGACGCCTAGGCGTTCAACCGCGGGCGCTCCAGTGCCTCTCATCAAGGAGGCCTGAACCATGGAAGAGATCGTTCCTGCCGAGCTCGAGGAGTACGCGGCCGCCAGCACGACGCCCGAACCCGCCCTGCTCCAGGAGGTCGCCCGCAAGACCGAGGCGCTCGGCGAACGCGCGCGCATGCTCACCGGGCGGCTCGAGGGGCGGCTGCTGAACTTCCTCGTCGGCCTCGTCCAGCCCCGGCAGGTCCTCGAGATAGGTTGCTTCACGGGCTACTCCGCCCTCTCCATGGCCGAGGCGCTCCCCGAGGGCGGCAAGCTCTACACCTGCGAGATCAGCCGCGAACACGCCGACATCGCCCAGGCCAACTTCGACCGCAGCCCCGTCGGCGACCGCATCGAGCTTCGCTTCGGCCCCGCGCTCGACACCATCGCGGAGCTCGACGGTCCCTTCGGCTTCGTCTTCGTCGATGCCGACAAGGCCAACTACCCCGCCTACTACGAGGCCGTCCTGCCGAAGCTCGCCGAGGGCGGCCTCATCGCCTTCGACAACGTCCTCTGGTCCGGCCGCGTCCTCGACGGCGCCGACCAGACCGCCGACACGAAGGCCATCCGCGCCCTCAACCAGCAGCTTGCCCGCGACGAGCGCGTCGAGGTGGTCATGCTCACCGTCCGCGACGGCCTCACGCTCGTCCGCCGCCGGTCCAGCCACTGACCGCAAAACGGCCTAAGCTAGCAGCACGAGACAGAAGACAGCCGCCGGGCAGGCGCGGGAGTAGGTCATGAGCGAAAACGGAGCGAGCGAGCGCGGAACCTGGACGGTCAAAGCCGGCCTGGCCCAGATGCTCAAGGGCGGCGTCATCATGGACGTTGTATCGCCCGAGCATGCCCGCATCGCCGAGGAAGCCGGCGCCTGCGCCGTCATGGCCCTCGAGCGCGTCCCCGCCGACATCCGCAAGGACGGCGGCGTCGCCCGCATGAGCGACCCCGAGATCATCGTGCGCATCACCGAGGCCGTCAGCATCCCCGTCATGGCCAAGGCCCGCATCGGCCACTTCGTCGAGGCCGGTGTCCTCCAGGCCCTCGGCGTCGACTACATCGACGAGTCCGAGGTGCTCACGCCCGCCGACGAGGCCCACCACATCAACAAGCACGAGTTCACCGTGCCCTTCGTCTGTGGCTGCCGCGACCTGGGCGAAGCCCTCCGCCGCATCGCCGAGGGCGCCGCCATGATCCGTACCAAGGGCGAGGCCGGCACCGGCGACATCGTCGAGGCCGTGCGCCACATGCGCGCCGTGCAGGACGAGATCCGCCGCCTCCGCAATCTCTCCGAGGACGAGGTCTACACCGCCTCCAAGAACCTCGGCGCCCCCGTCGAGCTCGTGCAGCGCGTCCGCGACGAAGGCCGTCTGCCCGTCGTCAACTTCGCCGCCGGGGGAGTCGCCACGCCCGCCGACGCCGCCCTGATGATGCGGCTCGGCGCCGACGGCGTCTTCGTCGGCTCCGGCATCTTCAAGTCCGAGAACCCGCCCGCCGTCGCCAACGCCATCGTCCAGGCCGTCACCCACTACGAGGACGACGAGCTTCTCGCGCAGGTCTCGCGCGGACTCGGCGCCGCCATGCGCGGCCTCTCCGTCGCCTCCCTCCCGGAGGAAGAGGTCCTCGCCAAAAGGGGTTGGTAGGCCGGGAACCCACATTTAGATCGGGATGCTCACCAGCCGACCGCTCCTTGCAATGCGGTAGATGAACGGCGGTTCGGCGTTTCCCACGGCCTCGATCCGGTCCCACGCCTTCGCCAGCACCCGCAATTGCTCCCACTGCGAGGCGTCAGCTCCCCACAAGTAGAAGACTCCCACGCGGTGGGTGCGGATGGCTTCAAGCTCCACATCCATGAGGTGGTGTCGGTAGTCCTGCCCGATCGCCAGCCAGCCTCGTTGGCCGACCTCGGCAAGCCACTCGTCGTCCGGGGTGTTCTGCGCGAAGTGATTGTCGTGCAGCTCAACCGTGGCGGGGAACCCTCGAACACGTCGGAGAGTCCGGCCCAGACCCTTACCGAGGCTTCGGTCGAAGAACAGGATCAAGCCGCCATACCCTCGAACTCCAGGGCGGCGATCACTTGCTCCACCTTCAGGTCAAAGTCGTCGACGATGTCGTCCAGAGTCTCGCCTGCTTCCCGCCGACCCTTGATCGCCCAGGTGGGGATCCCATCGATGGCTGGTGCCCCGAATGCGATTCGCGGGTCTATCAGAATCGGGGACTCCTTTCCCCGAACGTGCCACTGCACGACGACGTCCCCTTCCCCGTACTCGAACTCGGGAAGGAATTCGTCCCACGCACGCTGGCCCCACTTGCTAGCGACGATTGCCCCCTCCTCATCGCCCGGGAGAACGTCTTCGAGGTTGAGGAGCAGTTCCCGTCCTGCTCGTGCGAATTCCAGCTGTGCAAAGGGGTACTCGCACTCGAACTGCTGGGCGGCGTAGTCCCGCGCAGTTCGCACTGCCTTCAGGGACACTCCCTTGCGGCGAAAGGCTGCAACAACGGCCACTTCGATGAGTTGGAAGTAAGACAGCGCCTCGCGGGGCTCGCGCTCTGGCATGCCGGCCGCGCCTGCCTCGGTTCCGTGGTGCCAACGGGTTACTGTCTGCCGCGTTGTCTGGGCGTACCTGGCGGCGGCACCAACCCGGTAGGCGGGCAGGTAGAGCCTCCGTCTCCAAGGCTCGACGGCAGGTGCGTGTACAACTGTCCCCGCCATGATGGTCCTCCCGCCGGGAATGCTCCTGCCCATGGTAAATCACCCGTGGCGTAGGCCTGAGTGCAGGCCCCCTACGCCGGTCTCCCGCGAAGCCGGTCCTTCCTGCCCGGTGTGGCCAGCAGGAAGGCGATGATCTCGCGCCAGTGGTGGCTCACGTAGTACTGGCCGGCCAGCGCCGCCGCCGTCCCCACGCCCACGACCGCCCACTCGCCCGCGTTGATAGGGGAGAAGTCGAAGAAGTCGCGCAGCCACGGCGTGTACACCGTCAGGACGAGCAGGAACCCCAGCAGCCCGCCGAGGAACAGCGTCATCACTGGACGCGTCAGGCTGCGGAAGGACGCTCCCTGGAAGCCCAGCACCTCGATCATGAAGCCGATGCTGGTGAACCCGATCACCAGCGACACCAGCGTTCGCGATTCCTCCACGCCCTGGCTGAACGCCCACTCCACGAAGACCTGCACGATCATCGCCACGATGGCCAGCGAGATGCCGGCCGGCAGGGCGAAGCGCAGGACGTTCGTGAGGAAGTCCTTGCCCGCGTTCGGCGGCGGGATGCTGATCGAGATGAAGACCGCCGGGATGCCCAGCGCCAGTGTCGCCGTCAGCGACCCGTGCCGTGGCAGGAAGGGGAAGTCCAGGCCCAGAAGGCTCGTCGCGAAGATGAGGAGGTAGGCGTACACGCTCTTCGCCATGAAGAGCTTGCTCAGCCGGGCCGAGTTCCCCAGCACGAACGTCGCCTCCTGCGCCCCCCGGATGAGCGCCGAGAATGAGTCCCGCACCAGCACGATTCCGGCCACCCCTCGCGCCGTCGAGGTGCCCGATTCCATCGCCACGGCGATGTCGGCCGCCCGCAACGCGTGCACGTCGTTGGCCCCGTCGCCCACCATCGCCACGAAGCGTCCCTGTTCCCGCAGGGCTTCCACGATGCGGCTCTTCTGCTGCGGGGAGATGCGCCCGAAGATGCTGTGCGACTCAACCGCCTCAGCGAACGCGTCCCCGGAGAGCCTTTCCAGGTCCGGCCCAGAGATCGCCCCGCCCGGCGTCACGATGCGGAGCTGCTGGAGCAGCGCCGCCACCGTCTGCGGGTTGTCACCGCTGATGATCTTCGGCTCGATGCCGAGCTGTTCCATCAGCCGGAACGCTTCCTTCACCTCCGGACGCAGAACGTCTCCGATGGTGATGAGTGCGAGCGGGCGCACGTTCACGAGCGGCGCGTCCGGGTCTGGCAGCGCCGTCACCTCCGCGAACGCCACCCCCCGCAGGCCCCTCGCGCTCGCCGACTCGTACGCCGCCAGCAGCTCGTCCGCCTGCCCCACCGAGATGAGCGCTTCCGGCGCGCCCAGCACGAACGTCCGCCGCTCGGGGCCCGCCGACAGCTGTACCGCGCTCCAGCGCCGCGCCGAGCTGAACGGCACCTGCGCGTCCGGAACCGCTGCGTTCTTCCCTCCCGAGAAGCGGTCCGCCAGGGCCGACGCCGTCTTGCTCTCGTCCGCCGTGGCCGACGCGAACGCCCCCAGCCACCCCTCCAGCCCCGAGACCCCGGGCGCCCACGTGACCCCCTGCACCGTGAGCCGGTGCGCCGTCAGCGTGCCCGTCTTGTCGAGGCAGACCACGTCCGCGTAGTTGAGCGCCTCAACCGCCTGGATGTCCTGCACGATCGCCCCCGCCCGCGACACCCGCACCGCCCCCACCGCGAACGCGACCGTCATCCCCAGCAGCAGCCCCACCGGCACGACCGTCGTGACCGTCGCCGTCGTCGCCTTGAGCGACTCCGCCAGGCCCCGGTCGTCGACGCTGTACGAGATCAGCAGCGCCAGCGTCAGCACGATCGTCGCGCCCACCAGCACCCGCAGCAGCCGCCTCATGTGGATCTGCAGCGGCGTCATGCGCCGCACGAGCTGCCGCGCGTCTGACGTCAGCTTGAGCGCGTACGCCTCGTTCCCGACCCGCTCCGCGGTGTAGTACAGGTCTCCCGCCACGCAGAACGACCCCGACAGCAGCTCGTCCCCCGGAGCCTTCCGGATCGAGTCCGCCTCGCCCGTCAGGAGCGACTCGTCGACCTCCGCCGCCCGCCCCGTTACCGGCCCGTCCGCCACCACCTGGTCCCCCGGCAGGAGGTGCACGACGTCCCCCCGCACCACCTCCTCCGCCGGGACCTCGCGCTCCTCGCCCCCCCGCACCACCCGCGCCCGCGGCGCCGTCAGCGCCACCAGCGACCGCAGCGTCCGTACCGCGTGCAGCTCCTGGTACGTCGAGACGACCACGTTCGCGAACACGACCACCCCCACGAACAGCCCGTCCCGGAACTCCCCCACCACCAGCAGCGCCACGACCATCGCGAACAGGACCACGTTGAAGAACGTGAGCGCGTTCGACCGCACCACGTCCCAGTCCGTGCGTTGCCGCGTCGTATCGACGTTCCCCTCCCCCGCCTCCAGCCGCCGCGCCGCCTCCGCCTCCGTCAGCCCCGTGCCCGGACCAAGCCCCTCGCTCACACCGACCGCCGCGCTCGCCATACCTTTAAGGGTAAGCGCTCAGCGCTGTTGGCTCGCCCGCTGTCCGCGAAAACATTGTTGAGGTGTTGTAATCGTCCTACAAGTGTGTCACCCTGCAATGGTGATGGCCCTCACCTTCAACTCCCGCGAAGCCGTCCAGAAGCTCCTCGGCCGCGGACTCCCCGAGCCCGCCGCCGACGGCATCGTCGAAGTCGTCGAGGAAGCCACCAGCCCACTCGTGACCCGCGATATCCTCCGCGCCGAGCTCCAGGTCGTCCGGACCGAGATGGCCGAGTACCGCGCCGACATGTACCGCGCCCTCTGGACCTTCGGCGCGGGCGTTGTCGCGGCGAACGCCGGCATTGCCGTGGCCATCGTCACCCTCGCCAACGCCCTCGACTGATGGCCACCAGCGAGCTCGTCACCCCCGAGATTCTTCACGCCGAGTTCGCCGCGCTGCGTTCCGACGTACGTGCTGAGTTCCAGGCATTCCGCGCCGACATGTACCGAGCCTTCTGGATCCAGGGTGCGAGCATCGTCGCCATCATCGGCGCCGTCGTCGCCCTCGTGAAGCTGCTCTAGCCCCCCCACCGACCCCGCACCAGCCGCACCGCCACCGTCACCCCGCTTGCCACCCCCAGCACCACCAGCGTCCAGTAGCAGTACCCCGCCGCCGTCCCCGCCGCCGCCACCAACAGACGCACGTCCCGCGTCGCCAGCATCCCCAGCGCCGCCCCCGCCCAGCCCCCGACCCCACCGATCGGCCACACCCCTTCCGCCTCCGCCCGCGCACGGCTGTAGCTCACCGTCAGCGACCCCGCCAGCGCCAGCGCCCCCACCACCGCCGCGTTCGGCCAGTCCTCGAAGCGCGCCGCGTACACCGTCATCCCCCCCAGGATGGCCGCGTCCGCGTAGCGGTCCGCGATCGCGTCCAGCGCCGCCCCGAAGCGCGACGTCCGCCCCGTCAGCCGCGCCAGGTCCCCGTCCACCCCGTCGATGATGCTGGCCAGCTGGATGCCGATGCCCCCCGCCACGTGCTGCCCCACCGCCACCAGCGCCCCCATCCCCAGCGAGAACGCCAGCGTGAACCATGTCGCCCCGTTCGGCGTCACCGGCGTGTGCGCGAGCCCGGCCGCCAGCGGACGGCTCAGCCGCCGGTTCACGTGTCGCGAAACAATCCCGTCCATGGTGGTCAGTGGTCGGTCGTCGGTGGTCGGTGGGGGCATGGGGACCGATCACCGGCCACCAACCACCGACCACGGGCGCGCAGCGCCCCCGCTACCCCATCCCGCCCAGGGACAGCCCCACCAGCAGCCCGATGAACCCCAGGCACACGACGCTCAGGACCCCGATCGTTCTCCACATGCGCGCAAGTCTACTGGTGGCCGCTGCTTAGTGGTTAGTGGCCCCTACTGGACGTCCTGGGTGGCCGCCACGAAGCCCTCGCACACGACACCGTCGTCGTCGTCGTCGATCTCCAGGGGAACGCGGTAGTCGGGGAAGCCCTGACCGAAGCCTACGGAGCCGACCACTTGCTTGATGTGTTGCGAAGCCTCCTGGCATGACCGGAAGGCAGTCGAGGTGAGGACGAGCTTCTGGTGGTCGGCCCACTCCTCGAACGTCTCGTAGAACTTGGCGAGGGAAATCTCGAAGACGCTCTCGAATGCGACGTTAACGTCCAGGCCGGCCTGGGTGCTGCTGTAGAACCGGAGCCAGTCGGCGAACTCGCCGTGCTCGTGGATGGTGTACAGCATCACGAGCGTCATCATGTTGTCGCTGGCCTGATCCAGGCGGATGTCCCGCGCCCGCTCGTAGAAGAGCACACGGCGGAAGCGGTCCTCCGTGATGACCGGAACCTTCCCGGTGGCGTAGTGGCTCGCGAAGTAGTCGAACGCGCCATGGCCCGCCCACTCCGGCTTGACCTCGCCCGCCCCCGCGGCGCGAACGAACCACTCCCACGCGAGCGCGAGCCGGTCGGCCCGGCATGCCGGGGTGAAGAACATGTGCTCGCCCTCCTGGAACGAGCACTCGTCGGGCAATTCCTCGGGGCGGTATCCGAACACCTCTTCGTACCGCGTGAACATGCCGTTCCGGGAGTGGGCGATGTTGATCGTGATGTGGCCGATGTGGGTAAGGCCGTATTCGTCCAGGGCGAAGTCGATCACCCGGCGCATGTCGGTCACGATGTTCCGCCCAGCTTGGGGCGTGTCCTCCATGCCCCGCACTTCGCAGCACGGCCCCGCAATCGGTGTCTCGTCATCCGGCACTGCTTCGGGGATGGGGCGTGTGGGCCTCGTGGAGCCGATGCTGGCTTCCGGCACTTCCACCTCGACCGAGACGGGCACGTCGACCGTCACGGTGTCGCTCAGCTGGAACCGTCCCGACTGGCTCAGCCCGCTCATGTCGAGCACTTCGCTGGTGACCCAGGCATCGGGTCCGGAATCCTCCGGACGCGTGCTGATGAACAGCTCCCCGTCGGAGATGCGGCGCCAGACGCGTACGTCCACGCTCGCCGTCGTCTCGATGGTCTGCGTGGCCGCGAATGCGCCGAATGAGCCACCGATGGCGATGGCTCCGATCAAGGCGGCGATGATTGTCCGGTTCACGCGACCAACCATACGCCTGCCCTTTGCGGGTTACAGGCTCCGACCTGCAGCAGTCCTAGTCTCCCGGCAGGTAGCCGTCGCACACGAGGCCGTCTCCGTCGCGGTCCCGCTCCGTCGGGACGCGATAGTCCGGATAACCGGCGTCGACGCCCGGTGTGCCCCCCTGCAGTCTCAGGGCCTGTGAAGCCTCGGCGCACGAGCCGTAGGCGCTCGTCACGAGAAGGAGCCGCTCGTTGTCGGCCCACGTTTCGAATGCGGTGTAGAACTCGTCCAGCGACTCGTCGAACGCGTCCGCGAAGGCGCTGGCCGCGTCCTCGCCCCCCACGACGCGCTGGTAGAACGCGAGCCAGTCGTTGGTGACGCCGTACCGCTGAATGGCGTACAGCATCGCCGTGATCTTCAGTTCCTCGCTCCCGCGGCCCCTCTTGAGACTCCCTGGCTCCTCATAGAAGAGGGCCCGCCGGGAGCGGTCCTCGTCCAGGGCAGGGGGCTTCCCCACAGTCGCATTCGTCAGGAAGTGGGTGAGGGTCGCGTCTCCGATCCAGCCCGGGTCCACGGTGGCCGCGCCTGCGGCGCGTGCGAACCACTCTTTCGCGATGGCGCCCCTGTCCGTCCGGCACAGGGGGGTGAAGAACATGTGCTCACCCTCCTGGAACGAGCACTCGTCCGGCAATTCGTCCGGGCGGAAGCCGAAGGCGTCCTTGTACCGCTCGAGCACGCCGCTCGGCGTGAATGAGATGTTGATCACGATGGGTCCGCTGTGCGTCAGGCCGTAGGTGTTGTTGCCCAACCTGATGACTTCTTGCATCGCCGTAAGGATGCGATCCTGGGCAGCGGGCACGTCCTCCATGCCTCGTACCTCGCAGCACGTGCCCGGCTCGGGCTCTGGCGTTGCCGTCGGTGCTTCCGTTGGCTCTTCCGTTGGCTCGATGGGGTCCGGAACCTCGATCTCCACCTCGATCGGTACCGTCACCACCACGAAGCTGCTCTGGTAGAAGGTTCCTGCGTCGTTCAGGTTCATGTCGAGCGGCGCGTCGTCGTGGGTGGTCCACTCGCCCCCTTCGGGGCGCGTGCTCAGGTAGAGATTCCCGGTGCGGACGCTCTCCCAGACGCGCACCTCCACGTTCGCTTCCGTCTGGGTCGTACGGGTGGCGGCAAACGCCCCCAGCGCGCTCCCGATGGCGATGGCGGCGATCAACGCGACAATAATTCCGTTCTTCATGGCAAGGACCATACCTTAGTCATGCCATTGCCTGTTGACTACCCCGACACCTGCTCGGCGTCCGTGGGCGGTGATCGTCGGCCTGTGATCGGTCCGCCCCACCGATCACCGAGCACCCGGTTAACCTTTCCCCACCCCCGGCGTTATACCCCCTGATTACATGCACGCGCGTGGGCGTCCGTGGGCGCAGCGCGTGGGCGGAACAGGTTGACCGTGGGGTATGCGAACCGTAGGCTCCGCTCCACTTCTGTCCGCTTCTGTACCACGGAGAAAGGAGGCCGCTTTCCCCCGCTGAGCGAGGCGCGCGCGCCGGTCTAGAGGGCCCGCGCGAGAGACGTGAGACGCGAGGGTTTCACCTGACGATTACCACGCACAGGGGAACGGCCCGGACCCGCCTGGAGCCATGCGCCAGGCACTGGCGGCAGAACGAGCGGGCGGCCCCACAGAGGAAGCGGAGGATCCCTCCGCAACCGCCCGCACGATCCGGGCGAGTCCGGAACACGACCGGCCCGCACGGGCCACAGACAAGAACGAATCAACACCCAAGTGAAAAGGGGTACTAGATTTGAAGAAGAACTTCATTAGCGCCATCGCCGGCTGGAAGTCCGCCGCGCTCCTGGCGCTTGTAGCAATGGTGGCGGCCGTCGCTTTCAGCGGCGTCCTCACCAGCACCCAGACCGCCGATGCGCAGACTGACGACTCAAGCGACAAGAGCACGGCTCCTGGCGGGACCGTGCAGCTCCTCTTTACCAGTGCCAGTGACACCAACGACCGGTTCGTCATTGCCTCGACGAGTACCGGCACGGCCACGTTCTCTGCCAACGGTTCAACGAGCATCCGCTGTCGGGACAACAGCAACGCGTCTCCGTCGACCCCCGGTTGTGACACCAACGGGGCCGACTCCGGAGTTCAGCTGAGCGTCAAGGTGGATGAAGACTCGCCCCTTGGTGAGATCTACGTCCAGGTCGGTACGTTTAATCGAACCACGGGCGAGTTCGATGTCGCGGGCACGGTCATCATCACCGTTGCTGCGCCGGATCCGCCTACGGCGATCCAGCTTGTCGGCCTCCCGCCTGCCAGCATCAACATGGATGGCTCCGCGCCCCGGCACATCTCGGTGCGCGTCGTCAAGGCCAACGGCTCCATGGTGGGTGGCGTGTCACTGAACGTCATCACGACCGGTGGCGCCCTCGAAACCGATGGCTCCGGCAACTGCCAGGCGGATGACTCTGGTGCCGGCACTGCGGACCAGCTCGACAACGGACGAGCTTTCTGCACGGTCTCCACGGTTGTGGATGCCGACACCAACACGGACGGCAACCAGCCTGGCCCGGCCAAGATCAGCCTGTTCGGCACCGGCGTGCCGGGGTCGGCCAAGGTGACGTTCTCGGTCGCCCAGCCGGCGCTGACGCTGGAGACGTCCGTCGTTCTCCACGGTCCCGTTGACAGCATCACGGCCGACGCCGAGCAGTCGTCCATCCAGATCGGCGGCTCGACGTTCATCGTTGTGACCATCAGCGATGCCGCGGGCAACCCGATTCCGAACGAAACCGCTGCCGTGACCACCAATGTCTTTGGTGGCCAGGTGATCACTGCTCCGGAAACGCCGCAAAGCGTTGCCGCAGTCAAGGTGGTCTCCGCCGCGGACGTCAACAAGGAGAGGAACCCCCGGACAGTTACCGCTGCCCTGGGTGATATCCCGTCCTGCGCAATCCACGATGCTGTGGCTCAGGTCCTTGAGGCCGATGCAACCGAGACCAATCCGGCAACGGAGGGTCAGGCGGCGTCGACCGGTACGGACTCCAAGGGCCGCTGCGTCATCCAGATCCGTGCTCCGCAGGGGCCGCCTCTCGGTGGCGATCCGGCGTCCGCGACTCGCGGAACGCATACGGTGAGCGTCCGGGCGGACGATCTCGCTGCGAAGCCTGATCCCAAGGCAGTCGTCGTTGAGATCCATGTCGGTGGCGCGCCTGCCAGCATCGAGACCGATGCTCCCGCAAGCGTTGACTCGCTGAGCTCCACGACGATCACCGTCACCGTCCTCGATGACGAAGGTGTCCGCGTGGGCTCCGTCGGCTACTCGATCGACCAGATCGAGGGCGAGGGCAAGATCACGTCCGGCGAGACTGACGCGGACTCGCGTACGGCCGATGGCCAGGCGAAGTTCACCTATCGCGCCCCGCGCGAGGGTACGGCGCTCTTCCTGATCACCGTGCCGGTCGGACCGTCCGAGATCTCGCACACCATCGAGGTCGCCATCGGTGCTGCCCCTGAGGCCCCGTCGGCAACCTGGAACAACGACCTCGTCTCGGGTCAGAACCTCGTCGTCTGGAACGGCGCCGACGGTGCTGATCCTTCCGACGGCGCTGCCGACGGTGTGACGGCCATCTGGTCGTACAACACCGGCAGTGGCTCCTGGGACGGCTACTTCCCGTCCGCTGCTGACGTGCCGGGTGGCAACACCCTGACATCGCTCAGCAACGGCCAGGCCTACGTGGTCATCGTCGAGTAACCTGTCCGCAACCAACCCCACCCCTGACCCCGCCTCGCGCGGGGCCGGGGGCCGGGGAAGGTCCGGGCTTTAGCCATACGGACAGACAAAGGAGCAAAACGGAATGACCAAGACTCTCAAGTGGCTGGGTGGAGGCGTCGCGGCGGTCATGCTGCTCGGCCTCGCCGGCCTCTTCAGTGGAGAGGTGGCCGAGGCCCAGCCGTCTGGCCCGCCTCACCGCTTCGCCGGCTCCGTCTCCGTCGACGGTGAACCCGCGGCCGCTGGCACGTCGGTCACCGCCGTCGTGAACGGCGCCGAGTGTGGCTCCGCTACCGTCATCGAAAGCTCTGCCGGGTCGACCTACGCACTGGACGTACCCGACAGCTGCGCCGATGACGGCGACGACGTCCACTTCCACGTCGGTGGCTACGAAGCCGAACAGCACGCGCATTGGTCCGGCGGTGGCCGAACCGATCTCGACCTGACGGCCTCGTCGATGATGCCGGACATGCCGGAAGACATGGACGACATGGACGAGTGTCCCGACGACATGGGCGACATGGGCGACATGGGCGAGGGCGACATGCCCGACGAGCCCGATGAGCCGTCCGAGCCTGACGAGCCCGCAGAGCCCATGGATGACATGGACGATATGGGCGACGACATGGCCGACGACTGCCCGACCGACGACATGGATGACATGGACGACATGGATGACATGGACGACATGGACGACATGGCTCCGGAAGCCGGCGACACCGGCACCGGCCTCACCACGACCAGCACCAGCACCTCGCTGGCTGCCATCCTCGGCGTAACCGCCCTCGCAATCATGCTGGGCAGCTACACCTTCGCCCGCCGCCGCCGCTAGTTTCTAGCGCCGTCAACGGCACAACCCGAAAGGGGCCCTCCGGGGCCCCTTTCTTGTTGTGTGGTGGTCGGTGATCGGTGGTCGGTGATCGGTCCCCGCCGCCCCCCATCCTGTATCGTCCCCACCGACCACCAACCACCGACCACCGATCACCATGAAGAACTGGATCATCGCCGCGCTCGTCGCCGCCATCGCGCTGACGCTCGTCGCGGGGGCCGTCGCGCAGTCGCGCACGGCCCAGCCGACGGCGCGGGTCCAGCTGCGCATCTGGGAGGAGTACGAGCACCCCCACAAGAACTGGGTCAGCATCCGCACCGACGGCGCCCGCTGGGCCGCCGACACCCCCCGCCTCCACTTCGACGACGGCGTCACCCCCGACGGCCGGTACCGCTACAGCGAGCTCACCATCGATACCGCCGTCCCCGACCCCGTCCCCACCGGCCTGTACGTCACCGACACGTCCTGCTACCGCAGCCAGTTCAACGCCTTCCTCACGCTCAACGGCTACATCCACAACGTCACCAGCGCCACCGTCCGCGACGTGACCGTCACGGCCGCCCTGCGCGAACGCACGGGGGTGGAGGTCGCGCAGGCGTCGGCCATCGCCCTGCACGGCATCTCGCCCTGGGGCCAGCGCGCGCTGGCCATCAACTTCTTCAGCGCCCTCGGCCGGCAGGGCACGTGCCACGTCGTCGCAATCGAGTACGACGCCACCGTCCGCTACGACGAGCCCCAGGCGGCCGCGGAATGATCAAGAACGCCGTCATCGCCGCCCTCGCCGTGGTCCTGGCGCTCTCGATCGCCGGGGTCGTCGCCCAGACGCAGCGCACGGCCACGGTCCAGGTGCGCATCTACGAGGACATCGAGGATCCGACCGTGCACTACATCTCCTCCCGCCCCCACGGCGGCGAGTGGACCGAGTCGCGCGAGGTGCCGCCCCTCAACGACGGCTTCGTCCAGGCCGGGAAGTACCGCTTCGTCAACGTCTGGGTCGGCGCCACCATCCCCCAACCCATCCCCCCCGCCGTCGAGCTGTTCGACCTCGAGTGCACCGACCAGGCCGGCCCGGACGGGTCCCACCGCATCCTGCGCGGCTCCCTCCGCAACCTCGCGAACGCGACGCTGACGGAGGTCACGATCACCGCCGCCCTCGTGAACGAGGACGGCGTCGAGGTCCTGCAGGTCACGGACGGGATCACGGGCGCCATCGCGCACGGCGGCGAGCGGCCGTTCACGGTCAGCTTCACCGGCGCCCCCAACGTTGCCGGAACCTGCCCCGTCGTCAGCATCGACTACACCGCCACCGTCCGCTACGAAGTGCCGATTCCGTAGCGCTCACAGCCCGTGCCGTCGCCCTCCCCTACACTCTTCGGGTGGACCTGATACTGGCCAACCGCGCGCTGGTCGACCACCACGCCCCGCCCGGGGGCGCGGGCGGTCCAGCGCCCGCCACGGGCGGGCTCGTCGAGGCCGTCCGGCCCGTGCTGGTCCCCTGGGACGGCGCTACCGGAACGACGTGGATCGGGGCCGGCCGCGGCCCCCACGACCGCGCCTGGACCGACCCCGAAGGGTTCGAGCTGCTCGAGACGCCCGCGGGCCCCATCCGCCACCAGCGTCTCTACCTTCCCGAGGACGACTGGCGCGGCCACTACGCGGAGGTGGCGAACGGCTTCTTCTGGCCCCTCCTCCACCTCGTGCGTGTCGACCTGCCCCTCAAGCTCGCCTACTACCCCACCCCCGAGCCTCCCTCGGAGGCGGCCTGGGCCGCCTACGAGCGGGTCAACCGCGCCTTCGCGGAGGCCGCCCTCGCCGCCAGCGGCGAGGTCTGCTGGGTACACGACTACCAGCTCGCGCTCGTGCCGGCGATGCTCCGCGAGGGCGGCTTCGCGGGGCGCACCGGCTTCTTCCTCCACACCCCCTTCCCCTCCCTCGCCGTCGCCGAATCCTCCCTGCCGCCGCCCGCCCGCGCCCGCTTCGCCGCCTGGCTCGACGGCATCCTCGGCGCCGACCTCGCGGGCGTCCAGACCGAGGCCGACGCGGATCGCCTGCGCGAGGCCGCCGAGCGCCTCTGCGGCGCTCGCGTCGAGGGCCCCGACCTGCGCCTGAACGGCCGCATCGTGCGCATCGCCGCCTTCCCCGCCGGCATCGATGCCGACGACCTCGCCCGCCAGGCCCCCGCCGGCGCCCTCCCCGCCGCCGTCCCTCACGACCCCGCCCTGCCCCTCGTCGTCGGCCTCGAGCGCGCGGACTACACGAAGGGCGTCCCCGAGCGGCTGGCCGCCATCACGGCCGCGCTTCAGGGCGGCGCACGCTTCGCCTACGCCGGCTTCTCCGCCCCCACCCGCCCCGGCGTCCCCGCCTACGACGCGCTCCAGGCCGAGTGCGAGCGGCTGGGGGCGGAGGCCTCCGCCCGCGCCGCCGACCGCGGCCTGCCCTTCGTGCAGAGTCGCGAGGCGCTCGCCTGGAGCGAGGTCCTCGCGCTCCTCCGCGAGGCCGATGTCGTCTTCACCGCCTCCATCGCCGACGGCATGAATCTGGTGCCGCTGCAGGCCGTCATCGCGCAGTCGTCGCGGCCTGCCGGCGACCGCGGCGTCGTGCTGGCGGGCCGCGACGCGGGCGTCTCCTCCGCCTACGCCGGCTTCGAGGACGACGGGCTCGTCTCCCTCGACCCGCTAAACGCCGATGCCTCGAGATGCGCCCTCCTCGACGCGCTGGAGGGACGCCCGGGGTGTGTCAGCGACCGGCTCGTGGCCGCCGTCCGCGAGCACGACGCCCACGCCTGGGGTCGCACCTTCCTCGGCGCACTCGACGGGGCATGACGCTGGACGCTGCGCTTGCGCAGCGCATCCGCGAACTCGCGCGCGGTCCCGCGCCGGTGCTCGTCGCCAGCGACCTCGACGGGACCCTCGCCCCCATCGTCCAGCGCCCCGAGGACGCCCGCGTTCCCCCCGCCACCCTCACCGCCCTCGAGCGGCTCGCGACGATCGCGCACGTCGCCGTCGTCACGGGTCGGGACCTGGCCACGGCGCGCGTCCTCGCGCCCGTGCCGGGCGTCGAGTTCGTGGCCAGCCACGGCCACGAAGCGTCCTTCGTCGCCTCGACGCTTCCGGACGCCGCCGCCGACCTCTCCAAACGTCTCGAAGGACTCGCGGGCGACATCGAGGCGCGCTTCGCGGGCACGGCCCTGCGCGTCGAGCGGAAAGCGCGTTCGGTCGCGTTCCACTACCGGGCCGACCCCTCCCTCGCAGCCCCGCTCCGCGAGGCCCTTCGGGAACTGCCCGAGGGACTGCGCCTCCAGCCCGGACGGCTCGTGCTGGAGGTGCTGCCCGCCGGGGGCGGCAAGGACACGGCCCTCGCCGCCCTCGTGGAACGCTTCCGCCCCGGGTCCATCCTCGTTCTCGGCGACGACCTCACCGACGTCGCCATGTTCGAGGCGGCACGGGCGTCGGGTGGTCGCGCGCTCGTGCTGGCGATAGGGGGCGGCTCGGAGACCCCGGCCGAGGTCGTTGGCGCCGCAGATGCGGTGGTGGACCAGGGGCAAGTCGACGAAGTGCTCGCGCTCCTCGTGGAGGCGCTCGCCGACCCTCCTCCCGCCTGACCGCGCGGGTATACTCGGACTGATGGAAGGCCCGCTCGACCCCATGACCGGTCCCGACCGCTCCCAGGACGCGTTCGACTTCTCGCAGGGAACGCCCGGTCTGCCGGCGGACCTCGCACGGCAGCTGCGGGAAGCCGCCGAGAGCCTCACGGGCATGGGCGCGGAGCAGCGCCGCCACCTCACGATTGCCATGACCGCCGTCGGCGCGACCTGGATCGCGCCCGTGTTGGCGGCCCGTCGCCGCCGCAAACGCCGCCGCCGCAAGCCGGCCTAGGCGGACTCTCGCTTGAGCGCTGAAGCCCTCGAATCCCTGAACGGCGAGATCGCCGGCTGCCGCGCCTGTCCGCGGCTCGTCGAGTGGCGCGAGCAGGTCGCTCGCGAGAAGCGCGCGGCCTACCGCGACTGGACCTACTGGGGCCGGCCCGTACCCGGCTTCGGCGATCCCGACGCCGAGCTCTACGTCGTCGGTCTGGCTCCCGCCGCGCATGGCGGCAACCGGACCGGCCGCGTCTTCACCGGCGACCGTTCCGGCGACTGGGTGTACGGCGCGCTCCACCGCGCGGGCTACGCGAACCAGGGCACGAGCGTCAGCCTTGACGATGGCCTGGAGCTGTCCGGCGCCTACATCGGCGCGATCGTTCGCTGCGCGCCCCCTGACAACCGCCCCACCCGCGAGGAGCGCGCCGCCTGCATGCCCTACGCCCGGCGCGAGCTCGATCTGCTCGGCTCGGCGAGCGTCGTGGTGGCCCTCGGCGCCTACGCCCACGACGCGATCTGCGACCTCGTCGGGTTAAGTCCCCGGCCGAAGTTCGGGCACATGGCCGAGGCGGAACTGCCCGATGAACGCACCCTGCTCGACTCCTACCACCCCAGCCAGCGAAACACGTTCACGGGGAAGCTGACGCAGGAGATGTTCGACGCCGTCTTCGCCCGCGCCCGCGAAATCGCGGCCGGCGCCTAGGCCCGCGCGAGGGCGACCCCCACCACCGCTGCCGTCTCAGTTCGCAAGGTGTTCGGCCCAAGGGAGGCGACGAGCGCGCCTGCTTCAATGGCGCTCGTGACCTCGTCGTCGGTGAAGCCGCCCTCCGGCCCGACGGCGATAGCGACCGACCCCTGCTCCGGAAGCTCCCGCGCTACGTCAGCCCAGGGAGTGCCGTCGCGGTTCGCGACAACCAGCGCCCCGTCACGGTCCGCCAGTGCCTTGCGAAACGGCACGACCGGTGCGAGAACGGGCAGGTAGAGGCGTCCGCACTGCTCCGCCGCCTCGATCGCGATGCGCCCCCAGCGCTCCCGTCTGCTCTCCGAGAGTTCCTGCCCTCGCGCCGAGCGCTCCGTTGTGATGGGGCGGAAGACATCGACGCCAGCCTCGACGCACTTCTCGATTGCCCACTCCATGCGGTTCGCCCGCACGTTCCCGCACCACACCTCGACCGATCGCGCGGGTCGCGATCCCCGCCGCGTGACGTCGCCGACGGTGGCAGTGACTCGCTCCCGCGAAACATCCTCGATCCGCGCGCGGTACTCGACCCCGTCGCCGGCGAAGACGAGGAAATCGTCGCCCTTCCGCAGCCGCCGCGAGCCCGACAGGTGCCGGGCCCGGGCGCCCGCAAGCTCGAGCGCCCCCGGCCCCACGCCTTCCGGCACACAGACCCGTGGCAGGGCCTCCATCCGTCAGTCCCGCGCCAGTTCCAGGAGCGCCCAGTCGCGCTCCTCGCGTTCGCCCGCGAGAGTCAGGCCGTGCTCGGCGAAGGCGGCCAGCACGTTGTCCCGGTCCGTCGTCAGGAAGCCGCTCGCGATGAGCTTCCCCGTGGGTTGGAGCGCTCCCGCAAGCGTCTCCGCCAGCTCGATGTCGGCCCGTGCGCTCACGTTCGCGACCGCCAGGTCGGCAGGGGGAATGCCTTCAAGGGGGAAGCCGCCGTGAATGGTCACCTGGTCGCCGGCGTCGTTCGCCTCGCAGTTCGCCCGCGCCACGTCCGCTGCGATCGGGTCGATCTCGAACGCGTCTACCCGGCTCGCGCCGAGCTTCACCGCCGCGATCGACAGGATCCCCGAGCCCGCTCCGACGTCCAGGACGTGCGTGCCCGGCCGCACGCACTCGTCGAGCGCCGCCAGGCAGAGCCGGGTCGTCTCGTGGTGGCCGGTGCCGAACGCCTGGCCGGGATCGAGCCGCACGATGAGCTGCCCCGGCGCGGCCTCGTAGTCGACCCACGAGGGCACGATGGCGATGCGCCCTGCCTCCACCGGGCCGAAGAACTCGCGCCAGCTCACCGCCCAGTCCTGCTCGTACAGCGGCCGCGCCGTCAGCTCGACCTCCGGAAACTCCGCGAGCTCCTCGCGCAGACGCTGCGTCAGGACGGCGCCCAGCTCGCTTGCCGGCAGATAGACGCGCAGGGCGACCGGCTCGCCGCCACGAACGGCGTAACCCTCCTCGGGGCCGAGCACGTCCACCGGCTCCTCAAGGGAGAGCCCGCCCGGCGCCGCCTCGCGCATGACCGCCGAGACGGCCTCGACGAGCGCCGGCGGCGTCTCCGCCGTGATCTCGTACCAGAGCCCGGTCATGCGGGCGTGCTCGCGGCGGTGCTAGCCGGCCACGGCGTCGCGCAGCCGCTCCAGGAAGCTCTTGTGGCGGCTCGGCAGCGAAGGGGTGCCCAGCGTGTCGGCGAGTTGCTCGAGCAGGGCCTGCTGCTCCTCCGTGAGCGACTCCGGCACGACGACCGTCGCGCGCACGATCATGTCGCCCCGGCGGTTGCTGTTCAGGCGCGGAACGCCCTGCCCGCGCACCACGAACTCGTCGCCGCTCTGTGTCCCCGGGGGCACGTCGAAGTCCATGTCGCCTTCGAGCGTCGGCACGGTGAGGCTCGTGCCCAGCGCCGCCTGGGCCATGTTCAGGGGCAGGTCGTACAGGATGTGATTGTCGATGCGCTCGAAGAGCTCGTGCGGCTCCACGTCGAGCAGCACGTACAGGTTCCCCGGCTGGCCGCCTCGGTCGCCCACCTCGCCCTCGCCTGTCAGCCGCACCTGCTGGCCGTCGTCGACACCCGCCGGGATCTTCACGCTGATTTCCCGCGCCCGCCGTACGCTCCCACCGCCCCGGCAGTCTTCGCAGGGGTTCGTGATGACACGGCCGTCGCCCCGGCACGGCCCGCAGGTGGACACGTTCACGAACTGCCCGAACACGCTCTGCTGCGCCCGCCGGATCTCGCCCGAGCCGTTGCACTTGCGGCACACGTCGGGCGAGCTGCCTGGCGCCGCGCCCGAGCCGCTGCACGGCTCGCAGTGCTCCAGTCGCGTGTACTCCAGTTCCTTCTCGGTGCCGAACGCCGCCTCCTCGAAGGTCAGCCTGATGCGGGCGCGGAGGTCGGCGCCACGGGCCGGACCCCGGCGGCGCCCGCCCCGCCCCGCGCCGCTGAAGAACGCGTCGAAGATGTCGCCGAAGCCATCGAACGTCGAGAACCCGTCGAACCCCGCCGGCCCGCCCGCCCCGTCCACGCCGGCGTGGCCGAAACGGTCGTAGGCGCTGCGCTTGTCGGTGTCGGAAAGCACCTCGTAGGCGCGGTTGATCTCCTTGAAACGCTCGGGCGCGTCGGCGCTCGAATTGCGGTCCGGGTGGTACTCCATGGCCAGCTTCCGGTAGGCCCGCTTGATGTCGTCCGCGGACGCATTCCGGGCGATCCCGAGCACCTCGTACAGGTCGCGCTGAGCCGGAGGCATAGGTAAGGCAGTGTAGCACCGGCCCCGTGTAGGAGAGCGTCGGGACGCTACCGGCAGCGGTTAGGTGAGGTCATAGAAAAGGCGTGAGTCAGACGTTGCAGGGGAACAGTGTGCGATACGATGCGCGACGGAGGCGTAGCGGTGGCACTTGACACGCTTGGGGATGCGCGAAGGCTTCGCGAGGACGGTGTCGACGAGCGTATGGCTTCCTTCGAACGCCGGTTGGATGCCCGCTTCGACGCGCTCCGGGCCGAGATGTACCGCGCCCTCGCGATCCAGGGTGGCGTCATCCTTGGTGGGGTCGGCGTCATATTGGCACTGGCGGAAGCCCTCAACTAGCGGCTCGCCGGCGGACCCTTTCTCCTACACTGCTGGGAGTGCCCCACCCGCCTCGCCCGGATAGCGACTGGCTCGAGCTGCACCTCAGCGCCCTGTTCGTCCACGACGAGCGCGGCCGCATCGTGACCCGCAACGCCCTCGATCGCGGCCCCGCCCCTCGCTTCTTCCTCGGCCGCACACCCGACGGCAACCGCTGGCGTTTCCGTGACGACCTCCCCGATGACTTCGTCTCGCGCCTGGAGGCCCTGTGCAGAGAGGAGCCGCCGGCCACTGACCTCCGTGCCCCGCCTCGCCACGGGGAGCGCTACCGCGAACTGCTGGCTGCCGATGCGCCTGTCGCGGAAACGTGGTCCGGCCCCGCCTACCGCTTCCCCGCGGCCCTTCCGCCCACCACTCCCGACGTCGTCCGCCTCACGGCCGGGAACGCCCACCTGCTTCGTGGCGGCGACCTCGAGCCCTGGCTCGAGGACATCGGACGGAGCGAACCGCTGGTCGCGATCGTGCAGGAGGACCGCGCCGTCTCGGTCTGCGGCAGCGTGCGCATCACGCCCGAGGCCCACGAAGCCGGCGTCGAAACCAGTGCCAACGCCCGAGGACGCGGCTTCGCCGTTGCCGTCGTCGCGGCCTGGGCTCGTGCCGTCCGCGAACTCGGCGCCGAACCCCTCTACAGCACCTCCTGGGACAACGCCACCTCCCAGGCCGTTGCCCGCAAGCTCGGCCTCATCCCCTACGCCTCCGACTACTGGCTCGCCTGAGCGTGACGCCCACCACCAGCCACCAGCCACTAACCACCAGCCACCAGGGGCGGCGCTCTCCTACAATTCCCCCGTGCCTCGCATCCCCGACGCCCACGCCGATGTCTTCGACCGCTTCGCTCGCGGTCCCGCGCTTGTGCGCGAGGCGCTCGCCGGGACTGGTCCCGCCACCCTCAACCGCCGCCCTCCGGGCGAGGACTGGTCGATGCGAGACGTTGTCATCCACCTTGCCGACGCTGAGCTGATGGCGGCTATCCGTCTTCGGCTCGTCCTTGCAGGCGATGAGCCTGAACTCCCCATCTACGACGCGGACATCTGGAAGCGGAAGCTCCTCTACATCTTCCGCGACCCCGAGGCCGCGTTGAGCGCCTTCCAGCAAGTCCGCTACGGCGCCGCCGAGCTCCTGCGCGAGTGCGCCCCCGACGCCTGGGAGCGCACCGGCAACCATCCCGATCTCGGGATGGTCACCGTCGCCGATCTGGTGGCGCGCGGCGCCGACCACGTCGACGAGCACATCGCCCAGCTACGCGCGTTACGGGAGGCATCGGCATGAGGAGTAGTCGGAAGCCGCTGGATGGCCGCGACTACCTGAGGGCGAAACTACGGCGTGCGGAACTGACAGTCGTCGGGGCGATGGTCGCCGTCGCGGGAATCGCGATCGCAGTCGCGGAGTTTCTCTAGAGAAGAACTAGCCCCAGACCTCGTCGATAAGCGCGTCCTCGATGTCGAAGGTCGAGGGACCGTCGGGCATGGGCAGGGGTTCGTCCCGGAGCCACTGGGGCAGGCGGTCGTCCTCGCGGTCGAAGCCGGCGCGGCGGTTGAACTCGCGCTCCGTCTCGATCGCCTCGCGCGAGAGCGTCAGCAACTCGTCCTCGGAGAGCGGCTCGCCGAAGCGCTCGCTGATGAACGCCGCCATGTCGCCCGGAAGCGCGTTCGTGAACTGGCACACCCCCACCGAGTCGACCGCCATCATGGTGAGCTGCTCCTGGCGGCTCTGCTTTACGAGCGTGTCCGGCGTCGCGCCCCGCGCCGTCACCATCCCGGCCGTGTGGTCCGCGCCCTGGGGACTGCTGCTGTAGGTGATGCCCATGCCCTTCAGTGTGCGCGGCTCCCAGGCCGGGAGCCCCTGGCCCTTCACGACCGGGACGCGGTCGATGCCGTAGGTCGCAGCCACGTGCGCAGTGCCGCCCCCGATGATGCGTCCCAACGGCGTGCCCCCGCGGACGTCCTCGTCCAGGAGCCGCTTCGTCCCCTCCCAGTCGCCCCACGCCAGCACCCCCGCCTCCATCGCCACCCCGATCGCGTTCCCTACCTCGATCGTGTCCAGTCCAATGTCGTCGCAGAGCCGGTCCAGCTCGGCGACCGCGTCGGCGGGGCCGATCTCCAGGTTCGATCCGAGCAGCGCGATCGTCTCGAACTCGAGCGCCGTGGTTACGTGCTCGCCGTGCTCGTCGTTGTAGAGGATGGCGCACTTGATGATGCAGCCCGCCATACAGGGCAACATCTTGCCGCCGCGCTCCTTGCCCAACTCCTCGATCACCTGGCCGCTGATGGAATCCGCGTGCTCCCAGCTGCCCTCGCGGTGGTTGCGGGTCGGCATCGAGAGCACGTTGTCGCGGTTCACGAACTTGATGACGCCTGCCGTGCCGTAGCGGCTCGTGTTATGGACGCGCGGGTCGTCCAGCACCATCTTGCTGAACTTCACCACCTCGCCCTTGAACTCCTTCGCGTTCTCCCCGGGAACCGTGCGAACGCCCTCGGCGTCGTCCACGACGATCGCCTTCAGGCCCTTCGCGCCCATCACCGCCCCCGGACCGCCCCGCGCCGCATGACGCGTCGGGCGACCTTCCGGGTCGGTCACCGCCACCGAGGCGGAGGACATGCGGTGCTCGCCCGCCGGCCCGATGGTCGCGGCCGCGCGCGTCCGCAGCGCCTCGCCCACCAGCTCGCGGTGAAGGTCGTAGTTGCTGCGCCCCGCGAGGTCGTCCGCCCCCGAGAGCCGCGCGCCCTTGCCGTCGATGTCGAGGCGCTTCCAGCCGTCCGGGGAAGCGCCCGAGACGACGATTGCCTTGATCCCGAGGCGCGCCAGCCGGTGCCCCAGTTGCCCGCCCACGTTCGCTTCCTTCGTGCCACCCGTGAGCGGGCTCTTGAAGCCGAAGCTCGTGCGGCCGCTCGTGGTGACCGCCGTGCCCGCCAGCAGCCCCGGCGCGATGAACAGCTTTGCCGCCTCGCTCAGGGGGTGGATGCGGGCGTCCGTCTCCTCCAGCAGCATTCGCGAGGTGAGGGCGCGACCGCCGAGGAGCGCGTACGCCTCGGGCGCGCGCGCTTCGCTCACGTCGCCCGTGGTCATGTCCACGCGGATGATGCGGTCGATCGCCATTCCGATGCCTGCTCCCGGGCCGTTTAGGTTTGGGGAATCGTTATCGTACAGTAGCGCCCGCTGAAGGCGAGCGGCGGGAGCCGCCACCTCGATGTGTTACAGAAACGGCGTTTTTCGAACAGATCCGCCGCGACGTGTTACAGAAATCGGATTTCCGTAACACATGACCTGCCTAGAAGAGCGGGTCCAACCACCTCGGCGCGACCACCGCCAGCGTCAGCCAGACCGTTCCTGCCCCCAGTGCCGCCACCACGAGCTCCGGCAGCATCCGCAGTGGCGCCGCGGCCGCCGCCGTCCGCGCGTAGGCGGGCCACCGGCGGAAGCCCCACAGCACCCCTGCCGCCAGCGCGCCCAGCAGCAGACCACCGATGTGCCCGCCCAGCGAGATGCCGGGAATCGTCAGCGAGATGACGATGTTGATCAGGAGGAAGCCGAGGACGCCCGAGTCCTGCCGGTTGAAGCGCGACGCCCGCTCCGCCACCACCACGACCCCACCCAGCCCGAACACCGCCCCCGAGGCCCCCGCCGTGAACGCGTTCGGGTCGAGCACCAGCGCTCCCAGCGAGCCGCCCAGCATCGAGACGGCGTAGAGGAGCAGCAGGCGCGCCCCGCCGATACCGGGCTCCAGCATCCGCCCCAGCCACCACAGCACCAGCATGTTCATGCCTAGGTGCAGCAACCCGTAGTGCAGGAAGCCCGAGGTCACCAGCCGCCAGTACTCGCCGCTGTCGACCAGCCGCCCCTGCAGGGCGTAGTCGAAGTGCACCGAGGTGACCTGGCCGCCCCAGAGCGACACGTCGCCCGTCGCGGCGGCCACGACGAACCAGACGAGCACGTTGACCCCGATGAGCGCCGTGGTCACAACCGGGCGCTGCCGGGCGGCGAGCGAGAATTGCCGCGTCCGCCGCATCCCCGCCCGCACGCAGTCGGGACACTGGAACCCGACCGCCGCCGAGACCATGCACTCGGTGCAGATCGGCCGCTCGCAGCGCTGGCAGCGGACCGCCGCCGAGCGCCGTTCGTGCCGGTAGCAGGGGGCCGTACGGGTGGTCACCCCCTGAGTATAGGGAGGCCGCCCGCCCTTCTTGGAGTGGAGCGTGTCTTCCCCGTACCCTCCGTGGCGACCGGCGGCAGTCGCCGGCGGAAGGACGCGTCGATGGAAGCCCCAGCCCCTCAACCCGCCGCCTTCCAGTCTTGGCTCACGACCCTCGACGGGTACGGCGATGCCGAGGTGCTCGCACTCCACCCCGTCGAAGGGGGCGCCTCCAACGTCATCCTGCGGGCGGACCTCTCGAACGCGCCTCTCCCCGCCGTCCTCCTCCGCCTGCAGCGCGAGCGGGGCATCTTCGAGCCCTACGACGTCGTCCGGGAGGCCGCCGTGCTCCGACGCCTCGCGCCCTCCCCCGTCCCCGTCCCCGCCGTCGTCGGCGAGGAACCGGACGCGGCCGTGCTCGGCGCGCCGTTCGTTGTGCTGGAGTGGGTCGATGCGCCCCACATGGGCATCGCGGGCCCTGAGGCGAGCTTCAGCGCCTACGCCGCCATGGTCGTCCGCATCCACGCCCTCGACTGGCGTGCGCTCGGCCTCGACGAGGTGCTCGCCGTCCCCGCCTCCGCCGCCTCCGCCACCCGCGCCGAGATCGAGGTCGTCGGTGAGCGCATGGAGCGCTTCCCCGGCGCCGATGCCCCCGTCCTCCGCCGGGCCTTCGAGGTCCTTCGCGAGCGCGTCCCCGAAGGCGCGCCCATCGGCTTCTGCCAGGGCGACATCAATGTCTTCAACTATCTCTTCCGCCGGGGCGAGGTGGCCGCCGTCGTCGACTGGGAACAGGCTCGTCTCGGCGATGTCCGCAACGACGTCGCCCAGGTGCTCGCCCTCGGCCACCTGAAGGGCGCCCCCTTCGGTCCCGTGCGCGACCAGTTCTTCCAGCAGGCCTACGAAGCCGCCCGCGGCGCCGGCGAGCTGACCGACATGGAGTTCTTTCGCGCTCGCTGGCTGTTCGAGCTGGGCGTCATCTATCACGGCTGGCGCGCCTTCAACGACGACCTTCCCTGGTACACCTGGAGCCACCTGGAGCAGCTGCTGGAACTCGCCCTCGACGAGGTCGAACACCCCTCAGGCTGACCCGTGCCGGTGCGTTAACGGGCCATTAATCGCCTGTCCATACGGTCCCAGCGAGTGTTGGCGATCGACCCCCTTCCCTTTCCGTTGGCCGGTGTGGCCGGAGGCGCCGCGTGGCGTTAGCCAGCCCCCCCGACGGCGCCGACCTCGCCCGCGCCCTGCGCAAGCGTCCCTTCCGCCGCCCCGGCGAGAACCTCATCGTCGTTGCCCTCGTACTCTGCGCCGCCGTCTCTATCCTGACGACGTTCGCCATCATCTACGTGCTCTTCTCGGATGCCATCGGCTTCTTCCGCGAGGTCTCCTTCTGGCACTTCTTCAACCCCGGGAACGAGTGGCAGACGCTCTTCAACCCGCGCAGCTTCGGCGTCTGGGAGCTCGTGCTGGGAACGATCAACGTCACCCTCTGGTCGATGGTCATCGCCCTCCCCCTCGGGCTCGCCGCCGCCGTCTACCTGAGCGAGTATGCCCACGTCCAGACGCGCCGCTTCCTCAAGCCGCTCCTCGAGCTGCTCGCCGGCGTCCCCACTGTCGTCTACGCCTACTTCGCCCTCACCTTCATCTCCGACGACGTGCTTCTGCCGCTCCTGGGCGGAAACGTCTCGTTCTTCAACTCCCTCTCCGCCAGCATCATGCTCGGCCTCATGATCCTCCCGATCATCGCCTCCGTGTCCGAGGACGCCATGGCGAGCGTCCCCCGCGACCTGCGCGAGGCCGCCTACGGCCTCGGCGCCACCCGCCTCGAGGTTGCCTTCCGCGTCGTCTTCCCCGCCGCCATCTCCGGCATCATGGCCGCCATCCTCCTCGCCATCGCCCGCGTCATCGGCGAGACGATGATCGTGGCCGTCGCCGCCGGCTCCACCCCCAACCTCAGCCTCTCGCCCCTCGAGAGCATCCAGACGATGACGGGCTACATGCTCCAGGTGGCCTTGGGTGACGCCGCCCGCGGCACCACCGACTACACCTCGCTCTTCGCCGTCGGCGCCCTCCTCTTCCTTATGACCTTCGTGCTGAACGTGGCCGCCCAGGTCATCGTCCGCCGCTTCCGGGAGGCGTACGAGTAGTGAGCGCCGCCGAGACCACCCCGCAGGCCGTCACCCTCCAGGCCGAAGGAAGCGTCGCCAGGCGCCAGGCCTGGTCCCGCACCTCACGCTGGCTTCTCCTCGCCGCCACCCTCCTCGGCCTCGTCGTCCTCCTCATCCTCGGTATCGACAACGCCATCGTCGGCATCCCTTCGCTCGACTGGGACTTCCTCTCCAACTACCCCTCGCGCTTCGCCGAGCGGGCCGGCATCCGCTCCAGCATCCTCGGCTCCGTCTGGGTGCTCGTCTTCACCGTCATCTTCGCCATCCCCGTGGCCGTGGGCGCCGCCGTCTGGATGGAGGAGTTCGCCCCCCAGAACGCGATTCTCACCACCGTCCGTCTCAATATCGCCAACCTCGCGGGCGTGCCCAGCATCATCTACGGCATCCTCGGCCTGGCCGTGTTCGTGCGGCTCATGGAGCTGGGCCCCAGCATCCTCGCCGGCGCGCTCACCCTCGCCCTCATGATCCTGCCGATGACGGTCATCACCTCCGTCGAGGCGATCAACCAGGTCGCCCCGAGCATCCGCGAGGGCTCCCTCGCCCTCGGCGCCACGCGCTGGCAGACCGTCTGGAACCACGTGCTCCCCGGCGCCATGCCCGGCATCCTGACCGGGACCATCCTCGCCGTCGCCCGCGCCGCCGGCGAGACCGCCGCCCTCATCATGATCGGCGCCTTCACCTTCATCGCCTTCGACCCCTCCCTCAGCTTCGGTGGCCTGCTCGATTCGTTCACCACGCTGCCGATCCAGGTCTACAACTGGACGATTCGCCCCCAGCCCGAGTTCCGCGCGAACGCCGCTGCCGGAATCATCGTCCTCATGGTCGCCGTCATCGGGCTCAACGCCCTCGCGCTCGTGGTTCGCGACCGTCTCCGCCGCAACTGACAGTAGTAGGATGTGAAAGCCATATGTCGATCCGTGTTCGCTCAACCGCCCCTACCGACGAAGGCGCCCGCGAGGCCCTGCGCGGCAAGCCCGCCGTCGAGCACAGGCCCTCCGAGAACGTCGCGAAGCCGGAGGGCGAGCTCGCCTTCTCCATCTCGGATCTGAGCCTCTGGTACAGCGGCAAACAGGCCCTGACGCGGGTCGGCCTCGACATTCCCCTTACGAAGGTCACCGCCCTCATCGGGCCCTCCGGCTGTGGTAAGAGCACCCTGATCCGCTGCCTCAACCGCATGAACGACCTTATTCCCGGCGTCACCATCGAGGGCAACGTCACCTACCGCAACGCCGACATCTACGGCTCGGACGTCGACCCCGTCGAGGTCCGCCGCCGCATCGGCATGGTCTTCCAGAAGCCCAACCCGTTCCCCAAGTCCATCTACGACAACGTCGCCTTCGGCGCCCGCGTGAACGGCTTCCGCGGCAACCTCGACGACCTCGTGGAAAGCTCCCTGAAGCGCGCCGCCCTCTGGGACGAGGTGAAGGACGACCTGAAGAAGTCCGGCCTCGCCCTCTCCGGCGGTCAGCAGCAGCGCCTCTGCATCGCTCGTGCCCTCGCCAACAACCCCGATGTCATCCTCATGGACGAGCCCTGCTCCGCCCTCGACCCCATCGCCACCCTCAAGATCGAGGACCTGATGCGGGAGCTGGCGACCGACTACACGATCGTCGTCGTCACCCACAACATGCAGCAGGCCGCGCGCGTCTCCGACTACACCGCCTTCATGCTCACCGACGAGGAAATCACGGGGCAGCTTATCGAGTATGCTCCGACCGAAACGATGTTCACGCAGCCGGCGGATCAGCGCACGGAGGACTACATAAGCGGGCGTTTCGGCTAGAAGGGCGGTGCCCCATGGCCCGAGAGCTCTTCCACAAGGAGCTCACCGACCTCCAGGACGATGTCCTCATCCTCGGCTCCATGGCCGAGAAGGCAGTCGTCGATAGCGTCGAGTCGCTCCGCACCGCGGACTTTGAGTGGTCCCAGCGCATCATCGACGAGGACGCCGCCATCAATAAGAAGCGCTTCGACATCGAGGAGCGCGCCATCTTCGTCATTGCCTCCCAGCAGCCTATGGCTACCGACCTGCGCGCCGTCATGAGCGCTTTCATGATCACCACCGATATCGAGCGCATCGGGGACCACGCCGAGGGCATCGCCCGCATCAACCTGCTCCTCGGCGAAGCCGAGGAGGTGCCCCGCCGCATGGGCTACATCCCCGCCATGGCCGACCGCTCCATCGCCATGCTCCGCGACAGCCTCAAGGCCTACGTCGAGCGCAACGTCGACGAAGCCCGCCGCGTCTGCGACGCCGATGACGAAGTCGACCGCCTCCAGGATGCCGTCTACGAGGAGGCCTTCAGGGGCATGATCGAGAACCCCGACATGATCGAGCGCAACACCTACTACCTCTGGACCGCCCACAACCTCGAGCGCATCGCCGACCGCTGCACCAACATCTGCGAGCGCGTCATCTACCTGGTCACCGGGCGCATGGAAGAGATCAACATCTCGAAGTACTAGCCCAGGCCCCGTTCAGGCCCCCGCTCCTGCCGGAATGGAGGGCGCTCAGGCTCCCGCTGTCTGAGCGGTCGGCGTAGGGTTCGTGGCGCGAGGCTCGAGTGAACAGAACGCCGGCACTGCTGACACGCATCACCGATCGGCACCCCTCCCTGCTGTACGCCGACTTCCGGCGCGTCTTCTGGAATGCCTTCTTCGCGTCGGCGGCGTTCTGGACCTTGCTGCTCGCCCGCGGCTGGCTCGTGCATGAGCTCACCGGGAAGGGCTTCTGGGTCGGGGCGGTCACATTCGCCGGCATGATCCCGCTGGCTCTCTCCGGGCCGATCGGCGGCGCCCTCGCCGACCGGGTCGACCGGAGGCTGATGGCTATCGCGGCCGACGCGGTCGGCATCCTCGCGGCCGGCGGCCTGGCCGCACTCACCCTCGCCGGGGTCATCGAGGCATGGCACGTGCTGCTCTTCGCGAGTATCGACGGGGTAGGGCGATCCTTTGGCATGCCCGCCGAGCAGGCGATCGTCCCGAATGTCGTCCGCGAGGAGCACCTGCTCAACGCCGTCGCGCTCTCCGGCATCACCCGCCACGGTTCTCGCATCGCCGGGCCGCTCCTCGGGGGCGCGCTGCTCACCACGCTCGGCGCGGGCTCGGTCTTCGTGTTGTCGGGAGTATTCCTCGCGCTCGCGCTCCAGCAGCTCGTGCTGCTCGAATACCGCAGCGCGCCGTTCCCGGGCGGCATCCGGAACGCCATGGCCATTGGCCCCGTGTTGCGCGATGTACGTGAGGGCTTCTTCTACGTTGCGAGCGAGCCGCGGCTGATCGTCGTGCTCGTGCTCGTCGGCCTCCACTGCGGGGCGACGATGGCGTTCGACTCGATGATGCCTTCGCTCGCGACGTCCGTTGGTGGGGGCGACGTCACCTACAGCAGCATCATCGTGGGCATCGGAGCAGGCGCGATCGTCGGGACGCTCATCATCTCGATGATCCGGAGCGAACCGGCGCTGGGACGGGTGTTCTTCCTTGTTGGCATCGGCAGCGGTGTCTCGCTGTTCGTGATCGGTATCGCCGCCACGCCGCACATCGCCGTCACCGGCGGTGTGCTCGCCGGGGCGACCCAGGCGAGCTTCATGGCCGTATCGGTGGTATTCGTGCAGCGCGTCACGCCCGACGAATTCCGTGCTCGGGTGATGTCCCTGTACATCATGCTCGCCGCCGGACTGATGGCTTCCGTGAACTATGGATTCGGGTGGCTCTCGGACGAAACCGGCGTACGCCCCCTGCTGATCGTGGCTGGCGCGCTCTGGTGCGTCGGCTTCGCCGCCGCCGCCATGCTGCTGCCCGAGGTCCGCTCGCTTGTCCGCAGGGGGAACTTCCGCGAGACCCTGGCGGTGGACGCAACCGATGCCGGCTTGCGTGCCACGTCGAAGTAGGAGCGAGCAGGCCGCGTTGCCCGTGCGGGCGCGCTGGCTGATACTGAACGAGCCCGCCGTATGGCGGGCTATCCGTCTGCGAGCCGCGGCGCGACCGCGGGCAGCGACCAGAGAGAACCGACAGGCATGGCGAAGAAAGTCCGCGCAGTCCTCACGCTCCAGATCGAGGCCGGGAAGGCGAATCCCGCGCCCCCCATTGGCCCCGCGCTCGGCCAGCACGGCGCCAACATCATGGAGTTCTGCAAGGAGTACAACTCCCGCACGCAATCCCAGGCCGGGAACATCATCCCCGCCCAGCTCACCATCTTCGAGGACCGTTCCTTCAGCTTCGTCCTCAAGACGCCTCCCGCCGCCGACCTCCTGCGCAAGGCTGCAGGCGTCGAGAAGGGCGCCGGCGCCTCCAAGATCGAGAAGGCCGGCGCCGTCACCTCAGCCGACATCCGCCGCATCGCCGAGACGAAAATGCCCGACCTCAACGCCAACGACATCGAAGGCGCGATGAACATCATCGCCGGGACCGCCCGCAGCATGGGCATCGACGTCGAAGACTAGCCCGGAGACCGGAGAACCCCATGAAGCGTGGCAAGCGGTTCACCACCGCCACCGAGAAGATCAAGAGCGACGAGAAGTACTCCCCCGAGGAGGCCATCGGCCTCGTCCGGGAGACCGCGACCGCGAAGTTCGACGAGACCATCGAGATGCACATCCTCACGGGCCTCGACCCGCGCCATGCCGAACAGCAGATCCGCGGCAGCACCGTCCTCCCCCACGGCCTCGGCAAGGAAGTGCGCATCGCCGTCTTCACCGAGGGCGAGCCCGCCCGCGAGGCCCAGGAAGCCGGAGCCGACATCGTCGGCGGCGACGACCTCATCGAGCAGGTCCAGGACGGCTTCACGGACTTCGATACCGCCATCGCCACCCGCGAGATGATGGGCAAGGTCGGCCGCCTCGGCCGCATCCTCGGTCCCCGCGGCCTCATGCCCAACCCCCGCGCCGGCACCGTCGTCGCCCCTGAGGACATCGCCCGCACCGTCACCGAGGCGAAGCGCGGACGCGTCGAGTTTCGCCTCGACCGGCTTGCCAACATCCACGTGCCCCTCGGCAAGGCCTCATTCGAGGCCGACAAGCTGCAGGACAACATGGCCACCTTCATCGAGGCCATCAACGAGGCCCGCCCCGACGTGAAGGGCGCCTTCATCCGCTCGGTCACCATCACCAGCACCATGGGCCCCGCCATCCCCGTCGATGTGAACCAGGCGATGGCCCTCAAGCCCGCCTGAGCGACACGCGCCTCCCGACCCCCTCGTCCGGCTCCCCAGGGAGCCGGATGCGAGTTAACGGCCGTTCCCCAAGCCGCTACCATTCCCCCGACAGCAGGAGGTCCGCCATGCCTCGACTCGACGACTCCGGCGCCGGCTTTGCCGGCGTCTACAGCCAGCACCGCGAGCTCTGGGAAGCCTTCCAGGTGCAGTGGGGCACCCTCTGGGAGTACGGCTCCCTCGAGCCCCGCATCCGCGACCTCATTCGCATCAAGTCCGCCACCCTCCACGATTGCGACTTCTGAGCGCCCGCTCGCACTGCTGCGGCGCAGCAGGACGGCATGGACGAAGGCATGATCGCGGCCATCCACGATCCTGAAACCTCCGACCTCGAACCCCGCGTGAAGCTCGCCATGACGTTCGTCGAGCGCTGGGTGCGCGACGACGCCCGCTCCATCGACGACGGCTTCTTCGCCGAACTCCGCGAGCACTTCAGCGAGCGCGAGCTGCTCGAACTGGCCATCACCACCGGCACCGTCGAGCTCTCCCACAAGTTCAACACCGCCTTCGGCGTCATCCCCCGCCACGAGGGCGACACCTACGAGGTCGGCACGCCCAGCGCCCCGCAGTACATGCGCGACCACCTCGCCTCGCTTGGCATCGAGCCACCCCCCGCGACGGCGGATCGCTGACGTGCCAGCGGCGGCGACGGTCCCCGAGCTGCTCGCCGCCGGCGCCGCCGATGCGGTCGCCGTGCAGGGCGCCGGCGGTCGCGACGCCACCTACGCCGACCTGCGCGCCACCGTCGATGCCCTCGCCGGTCAGCTGCGCGGCGCCGGCATCTCCGCCAACGAACGCGTCGCCCTCGTGCTCCCCAACGGTCCCGGCATGGCCGCCGCCTTCCTCGCCGCCGCCACCGCCGGGACCGCCGCCCCCCTCAACCCCCGCTACCGCGAGGAGGAGCTGAGCCTCTCCTTCCAGGAGCTCGGCGTCCGCGTCGTCGTAGCCGCCGCCGACGCGGACGAGATCCCCGCCGTCCCCGGCGTCCGCCGCCTCGACCTGCAGGGCGACGGCCTCGACCTCACCCTCACCGAGAACGGCGAGCCCGTCCCCGCCACCACCGGCCCGCCCCCCTCCCCCGACGATGTTGCCCTTGTCCTCCAGACCTCCGGAACCACCTCCCGCCCCAAGACGGTGCCGCTCACCCACGCGAACCTCGCCGTCTCCGCCGCCAACATCGCCGAGTCCCTCGCCCTCACCGCCGCCGACCGCTGCCTGATGGTGATGCCCCTCTTCCACATCCACGGACTCATCGCCGGGCTGCTTGCGCCCTTCTCAGCCGGCGGCGCCATCGCCTGCCCCGGCGACTTCAACGCCTTCCGCTTCTTCGAGTGGCTCGATGCGTTCGAGCCCAGCTGGTACACGGCCGTCCCCACGATGCACCAGCTCATCCTCTCCCGCGCCTCGCGCCACGCCGAGACGCTCGTGCGTACAAACCTGCGCTTCGTCCGCTCCTCCTCCGCCCCCCTCCCGCCGGTTGTCCTCGAACGCATCGAGGAGACGTTCGGCGCGCCCATGATCGAGGCCTACGGCATGACCGAGGCGACCCACCAGATGGCCGCCCAGCCCCTCCCGCCCGGACTGCGCAAGCCCGGCTCCGTGGGCCGCGCCACCGGTGTCGACCTCGCCATCCTCGACCCCGCCGGCGACCTCCTGCCCCTTGGCGAGCGCGGCGAGGTCTCCATTCGCGGCGCCAGCGTCACCGCCGGCTACGAGGCCAAACCCGAGGCCAACGCGGACGCCTTCACAGACGCCGGCTGGTTCCGCACCGGCGACGAGGGGTACCTCGACGCCGACGGCTACCTCTTCCTTACCGGCCGCCTCAAGGAGCTCATCAACCGCGGCGGCGAGAAGGTCGCCCCCCGCGAGGTCGAGGAGGTCATCCTCCGCCACCCCGCCGTGCGCCAGGCCGTCTGCTTCGCCCTTCCCCACGCTACTCTCGGCGAGGACGTGGCCGCCGCCGTCATCCGCAACGACGGCGCCGAGCTCGCCGAGGCCGCCGTCCGCGACCTCTGCGGCGAGCACCTCGCTCCCTTCAAGGTCCCCCGCACGGTCATCTTCGTCGACGAGATCCCGGTCGGCCCCACGGGCAAGCTCCAGCGCATCGGTCTCGCCGAGCGCCTCGGCCTCGCCTGAATCCCGGCGAGAGATGGGAATCCGCCTCCGTTTCTGCTAAAGTCCTCATGTGGCAAGCGTGGCCCGAAGCAAGGAAGTAATAGTCATCGCCCCCGACCTGCGGGAGAAGTTCGGCTGGGGCGAAGAAGGCGACATCATCGAAGTCGAATGCGATGGCGAGATGGTGTCCTTCCTCCTGCCCCCGGTGCACAACGAGTCGCTTGCCGGAAGCCTTGCGCCTTACACCAACGTGACGCTTTCAGAGGACGAGTGGGACGAGGCGCGCGGGCGCGCATGGAGTGAAGCGACGGCCAACGAGGTCCCACCGCCCAAGTGAACGCCCTGCTGGACACGTCGGTCGTCGTCCGCTACTTCATGCAAGACCAGCCCCACCTGGGTGCGGCCAGTACGCGAGTCGTCGAGAGCGAAGACCACCTCCTCGTCAGCGAGGTGGCGATTGCCGAGGTAGCCCACGTCCTCATGTCCACCTACCGGGTGCCGCGTGAGTTGGTAGTCGATCAGCTCGTCGCGTTCCTCCGCCGGGACAACGTCGGCACGCTCAACATCCCGAAGGATCTTGTCCTCGGGGCTCTGGCAAAGTGCCGGCCCTCGGGACGCGTATCGATTCCCGATGCGCTGATCTGGGCCGCTGCCCGTGGAGAGCGTGTTCCGGTCTACACCTTCGACCGCCGCTTCCCCACCGAGGGCGTTACGGTCCTGTCGCCTCAATAGCTGCCACCCTCCCGACGGCCCCCTCCTATAATCCCTGCCACCTCAACCCCCGGAGTGCACCCATGCCCGAGTACGAAAACCTCCTCCTCGACCGCGCCGGTACCGACGGACGCGTCGGACGCATCACCCTGAACCGCCCCGAGAAGATGAACGCCCTTTCCCAGGAGCTTCTCTTCGAGTTCAACGAGGCCCTCCACGACTACGAGGCCGACGACAGCATCCGCGTCATCATCATCAAGGGCGCCGGACGCTGCTTCAGCGCCGGCTACGACCTCACCCCGCCCCAGGGACGCGGCGCCGACGCCGTCGTCCGCCGCCACCGCGCCGTCGACGACGAGGGCCGCCGCCTGCTCTGGAACATGCGCACCGGCATGCAGCAGATTACCGACATCCAGATGTACTACTGGAACATGGCCAAGGTCACCATCGCCCAGCTCCACGGCTACGCCCTCGCCGGCGGCTGCGAGATGGCGATGATGTCCGACATGGTCACGGCGGCCGAGGACGTCCGCATCGGCCATCCCGGCGTGCGCGGCCTCGGCGTCGCGCGAAACGGCGCCATCTTCCCGCTTGTCCTCGGCATGCGAAAGGCGAAGGAGCTCTACTACACGGGCGACAACGTCACCGGTAAGGAAGCCGAGGAGATCGGCATGGTCAACTACGCCTGGCCCGCCGACGAGCTCGAGGAGCGCACGATCGCCTTCGCCGACCGCATCGCCAACCTCAGCGCCGACCACCTCGCCATCGCCAAGACGAGCATGAACCGCTTCTACGAGAACATGGGCATCTACTCGTCCATCCGCAGCTCCACCGACCTCGACGCCGCCGGCCAGTTCACCGCCCAGGCGTACGAGTGGCAGGACCGCACCCGCCAGGCCATGGAGAGCGGCGGCGGCCTCAAGGAAGCCCTCGACTGGCGCGACGGCCCCTACCGCGACTACCGCGCCAGCGGGCGCTAGTGACTGGTGAATAGTGAATGGTGGCTGGTGGTTAGTGCCGTTGCAGACGCTTCCACCGACCGACACCAATCACTAGTCACTAACCACTAACCACTAGTACGGCAGGCCCGGCTTCCCCAGCAGGGCGCGCGCGTAGGTCGCGCGGCCCAGGTGACCGTTCGCGTGCCCGATGAGACCGTGCCCGATCGCCTCCATGCGCGAGATCTCGCCCCACGGCCGGAACAGCTGGAACGTCTGGATGTATTCGTCGCTCATGCCCGCGATGCGCGGCACGACCGTCTCCCGCAGCGCCTCGATGTAGCGGCCGAACTCCTCCGGCGCGGGAAAGACGAGGTCGTAGGCCTCGTCCGCCGTCAGGTTCGTGCCCTGCTCGACCCGCGGCAGGTCCCACGCCTTGTCGAACTCCTGCGCCAGCCACACCGGCTGCTCGCGGTCGAAGGCGAAGTGGATGATGTTGTCGACCGTACGGAGCACATGCCACACGTCGAACCCGATTGAGCTCGTCCGCCGACCCTGCGTGTCACACAGCTCCTCGACCGTCAGGTCCGCGACGGCCAGCCTGCAGTAGTCCAGCACCCGCTCGACCAGGCGCGAGTACTGCGCCTGCACCGTCGCATCGACCCCCATACCCGGCAGGTTTCCCGGGTTGGTCACGGCGTGTGCTCCTTCAGGAAGCTGCGAACCGTCTCGATCGTGTCCGGCAGCTTCGCCTCGCTGCGGCAATCGACATCGAGGCAGTGGGCGTTGGGCGCGTCGCGGCAGATCTGCTCGGCGATGCTCGTCGGGTGGAACACGTCACTCCCCGGCAGGATCAGCAGCGGCGTCTCGCACGAGCGCACGAACGCCTCATCGACGCTGAAGTAGGGCGGCCGGTCCGGCCATATCGCGTCCGCGTACCGCTCGATCAGGTCTACGTACGCATCTGCGCTCATCGAACCGATCTCCGCCCGGAAGCCGTCGTCGTCGTGGATGCGTCGCGCGAACGGACCCGCCGCGTTGTTCGCCATGAAGACCCGGTTCGCCATCGCCGATTCGACGACCGCCCCCACGCCCTCCTCCCGCGCCAGCGCGAGTGTCGGCTTGAACATGTCCATGAACGTGTCGACCGAATTCGTGTGGTTCAGCCCCACCGGGTCCTGCCCCACCCCCGAGGCAATCCGGTCCGGGACCTCCTCCGCGATTCGGAGGATGAAGGCAACGCCGATGCAGCCCCCGAACGTGTGCGCCCGCTCGATGCCGAGGTCATCGAGCACGGCGATCTGGTCTGCGACCATCACGTCGTAGGGCGCGGGCGCTGCGGGCGCGGGGCTCTGGCCCGCGTTCCGCTGGTCCATCCCGATGACCATGAAGTCGGAGGCGAACTCCGTAAGGGGGTTGATCGCGCTCACCGACCAGAAGTCGATCTCGCTGTTCACGCCGCCCGGCGCGAAGCACAGGAGCGGGAACCCCTCCCCAAACGTCTCGTAGTGAATGACCGCCCCATCGGGCCGCTCGATATCCGGCATGCGCCACCTCCAGCGCGCCGGATTCTAGCGGCTCCCGCCCATCCCCACTCAGCGAGCGCAGCGAGCGCTCTCCTCAGGCGGCGAAGCCGCCGCTAATCAGCGATGCGCCGCAGGCGCGAGCGCTCTTCTCAGCCGCGCGGCAGCGCGGCGCTCTCCTCGGCTACTCGACGTCGACCGTCGCGCCCGCCTCTTCGAGCTTCGCCTTGATCTCGTCCGCCTCGTCCTTCGCGATGCCTTCCTTGACCTTCGCGGGCGCGCCCTCGACGAGCTCCTTGGCCTCCTTGAGGCCCAGACCGCTTACGACCTCGCGCACGGCCTTGATGACGTTGATCTTCTTCTCGCCGAAGTCCTTGAGGACGACGTCGAACTCTGTCTTCTCCTCGACGGCGGCGGCAGCGCCGTCTCCGGCGGCCGGGGCGCCCGCGGCGGCCATCATCATCGGCGCGGCGGCCGTGATGTCGAACTCCTCTTCGATCGCCTTGTTCAGGTCGCGGAGCTCGAGCAGCGTCATGCCCTTGATGATGTCCAGGGCTTCTTCGATCTTGGTGGCCATTGCAGTTCCCCTTTGGTGTTCTGTGACGTTTCTGGCGGGCGGCCGCTAGGCGGCTTCGCCCTCTTCGAGCTGGTTGGCGCGCGCCTCAACAAGACCGTTGAAGTCGCGCAGCGTGGCCTGCAGGAGGCCGGCAAGGTTCTGGACGGGCGAGCGCAGCTTGCCCGCGATCTGGGCGATGAGCTCTTCGCGCGAAGGTGTCTTCGCGAGCTCCTCGACCTCGGCGGCGCTGAGGACGCGCCCTTCGAGCCAACCCCCGTAGATCGGCAGGTCGACTCGCTCCGCGCGCAGGTACTCCATGAGCAACCGCGCCGGCGCGACCGGGTCCCCGTAGCCGAGAGTGAGGGTCGTCGGACCCTGCAGAAGGTCCGCCATCTCGGGGCGGCCTGCCTCTTCGGCGGCCAGCTTGGTGAGCGAATTCTTGACGACCCGCACGCGCACGTTGGCCGGGCTCAGGGCCCGGCGCAGCGCCTGGAAGGCCTGCACGTCGAGCCCGCTGTGGTCGCTGCCAATGGCGACCTCCGCGCGCTCCAGGTCCTGCTTGATATCGGCGACGAGCGCCACCTTCTTCGCGGCAGGCACGAACGAAACTCCAGTCCAGCGTTGGGGAGAGAGGAGTGCGAGTGGCGCGCAGGAAAGGCGCTCGCCTCGCGCATTACCTCGGCAGGCGCCGCTTGCGGCTTATCCCCGCTGGGGGGACCTGCGGTCTCCGGCAATCGCTTGCGCATCGAAGCGTACGACGCGCTGCGGGTACGGGGAAGCGCCTGCTACGGACCGCCCGGCAGCGCCGTCGCCACGCCCGTGACCTGCTCCTCCGAGAGGTGCTCAGTCGAGCCCGCGCCCACCAGCATCATCTTCTCGCCGACGACGTCGATGCTCGTGATGGACGTGTTCCCGAGCTTCACCGGCACGACCCGGTCGTTCCGGGTCGCTTCGCCGATCGCGACGCAGATGGCGATGTAGTGGCTCACCACGATCACATCTCCGACGCCGTCGCCAATGTCCACCAGTGTCTCGACGACGCGCCGTCGCCACGCCTGCAGGGTCTCGTTCTGCTCGCTCCAGACACCGTCCATGAACGGTCCGATGATGGCCTTGCGCTCCTCCGGCGGAAGCGACGGGTCGAAAACCTCGGCGACCTCCTCGCGGATCTCCGGCTCGAGGCCGAAGGCCGCCGCGATGGGGTCCGCCGTCTCCCGCGTGCGGCGCAGAGGCGAGACGACGAGGCGGGAAGGCGTCAGCTTGCGCAGGGCCCGCGCCGTGATCGCCGCCTGCTCGTGGCCGAGCGGCGCCAGCCCGGGGTCGAGGTCGTCGAGCCCGGCCGCGGCCAGTCCGTGACGGATCAGGTAGAGCGTCATGGCGCGCTCAGGACCCGTCGCTGAAGAACAGCTTCTCGACCTCGTCGGAAAGCGGTACGTTCATCAGCCGGGCGCGCTGCAGCGCCTCCCAGTAGTAGCGGTAGGTCGCGCGGTCGTGGAGGTCGCCCTCGTGCTGGATCGGACCCCAGTCCGCCTCGTAGGCCTTCAGCATGATCGCCTCGCCCAGCGCGACCTCGGGCGCTTCGGGCGCCATCGCGCGCGTGATCGGCTCGATCTGGGCCGGGTAGATGGACCACTGTCGCATGAACCCGAACTCCTCGCGGGCGCGACGCGCGTCGCCGTAGATGACGTCCTGGTCGCGCAGCTCGAGCGTCACGTTGTGCGCGGGCACGACCCCGTGCGCGAGCGCCGCCGCCACGACGTTGCCCTTCGCCCGCCGGATGAGCTGGTGGTCGAACTGTCCCGGAGAGCGCATCGCCGACGCCGGAATCGTGCCGTGGTGCGCCGAGACGAAGTCCATCAGCCCGAAGTCGAGCACCTGCACGTTCGGCAGCGCCGCCAGCTCCCAGGCGTCGTGCAGGGCCCCGTGCGTCTCGACGAGGATGTGGATGGGAATCTCCCGGTCCACGCCCGCTTGCTGCGTGCGCTCCCGGATGTACTCGATCATCTCCGCGCCCTGGCTCGCCTCGGTGCACTTGGGGATCGTCAGGTAGGCCACGCGCTCGGCCGCCTCGCCCACGACGATGTCGGCATCCGCCTTCCAGTGCTCGTGCGTGTAGTCGTGGATGCGAACGCCGGCCATGTGGTGGTGGTTGGACTCACTGTTCTGCATCCGCGCCGCCATCTGCGCGTGCCCCGTCTCCTCGCCCGTGGGCGCCCCGTCCTCGAGGTCCATGGTGATGTCGAAGACGCCGCCCATCTCGTTCTGCAGCTCGAACGCCTTCTGGATGCGCTGCTCCGTCCCCGCGAAGTGCTCGCAGGACGGAATCACGGGCATCGGCGGCTCGCCCTCGAAGAGCGCCTCGTTCGGATGTCGGGGCATGAAACGCCTCCCTGACGTATCTGGTGTTTGGGTTATCGCAAGAGTGCGCGAGCCAGTATCGGCCCTCGCCGCCCCACGGTCACGCTTACACATGGGATCCCCCGTCTTCCCTAGGATGGGGGCATGACCTACCTGTGGAAGCTCGTCCTGATTCCTGGGGCCCTCTCCCTCTCCCTTCTCCTGTCGCTCGCCTGTGGGGGCGACGGCGAGAAGGAACCGGAAGTAGGAGTGGGCATCACCGCCGTCGCGGTGATCATGGACGCTGCCGGCGAGACGCTGGGGACGGTCACCCTGACCCAGGGTCCGCAGGGCGTGCTTGTGAGCGCCGAACTCCGCGGCCTGCCCCCGGGCGGCCACGGCTTCCATATCCACGAAACCGGCGCCTGTGCGCCCGACTTCTCCGCCGCCGGCAGCCACTTCAACCCCACCGATCAAACCCACGGCTTCCTCTTCTCCACCGGCCAGCACGCCGGCGATCTGCCCAACCTCTACGCCGCTGCCGACGGGACCGTCCGCGCCGACGTGTTCACGAATGACATCTCCCTTGCCGGCGACGACGACCGCTCGCTCTTCGACGACGATGGCTCCGCTGTCATCATCCACGAGAAGGCCGACGCTTACGGCGAGGACTCCGGGACGGCGGGCGGGCGCATCGCCTGCGGCGTCATCGAGCGAAGCTGACGGCGGCGGCGCTCGCGTCTGCTACGCCCACCCCGCCAGTGCCTCCTCCACCGCCCCGTTGACCGCCTCCACCGCCGCCACCGGAACCGCCTCCCCCAGCGCATCGAGCCGCGCCTCGATGTAAGCCCGCGCCGACTCCATGCTCGACACGTCGTCGCTCGCCGCCGCCTCCGCCACGAGCGCCTGCGCCAGGCCCCACGGGTCGGCGGCAATGGCCGCACTCGCCTCGCCGAGATCGGCGAACGGCTCCTGGAGCATCCTCCGGAGCTGGGTCAGGCGTATCTCGTCGGTGGGCACGGGGCGCCTCCGCCGCGATGGCGGCTAGCGCGGGGGTTGCGCTTCCTGTCGGGGCGGCCGGATCTTGTTGTAGCAGGTGCTGCAGTAAACGGGACGGTCGCCCCGCGGCTGGAACGGCACCTCCGTCATCTGGCCACATTCGGCGCAGGCGGCGGGGTGCATCTGGCGCGGTGTCTTGCCGCCGAAGCTGGCGAAGTTCCCGTAGCGCACGTAGCCGTCCATCTCCTCCAGGGAGCTGCGGTTCGAGCGCCGTGCCTGGCGGCACGCGGGACAGCGCGAGGGCTCGTTCATCAGCCCCTTGTTCGCGTAGAACTCCTGCTCGCCGGCCGTGAAGGTGAAGCTGTTGTTGCAGTCGCGGCAGATAATCTGCTTGTCGGCGTAGGCCAAGGAATCAGGGCTCCTTCCCTGCGGGTCTGCGACCCAGTGTACCAGCCGCCCCGCTAGCCGCTGTGGTATCCTTACTTGCCTGGAAGAGTAAGGAGTTCGGCATGGAAGTCGCTGCGCGAGTCAGTTCGAAGGGTCAGATCACCATCCCCCGTGCTGTGCGGGAGGCGCTCGGCATCGAAGAGGGCGATGAAGTCCTGTTCCGGCTCGAGGGGCAGCGCGCAGTCATGGCTCGCACTCCCAACTTCCTGGAGCTCGCGGGCTCCGTCGACGTGCCCCTGGAGAAGCGTGGCACGCCGTGGGACCAGATTCTCCGTGAGACACGAGAGGCTCGGGCCGCCGCTCGCCGATGACGGCCTTCCTCGATACCAACATCATCGTCCGGCACTTCACGGGAGACCCGCCGGACCAGGCCCGTCTCGCAGCCCGCTATCTGGATGAGGCCGACCAACTCCTCCTCCCCGACCTCATCCTCGCCGAGGTCGCGTACGTGCTGCAGTCGTACTACCGCATGTCCCGCGACCAGGTAGCAGCCGCCTTGCGCTCGACCCTTGCCATTCCGGCCGTGCAGGTGGCTGATCGAGGCCTTCTTCAGCGCACCGTCGAGCTCTACGACTTCCAACGCCTCGACTTTGCCGATGCCTACCTCGTTGCGAGCGCTGAGAGTACAGGTGTCAACGCCGTCGCCTCGTTCGACCGCGACCTCGACCGGGTCGGAACGGTCCGGCGGGAAGAGCCTGCTTAGCCCTACCCCACCAGCGCCGCCACCTCCTCGACCTCCTCCGCCGTCAGGACCCAGTCAACTGCTGCCGCGTTCGCATCGAGCTGCTCGGGCTTCGTCGCTCCCGAGATGACGCTCGACACGTGCGACTGCGACGACAGCCAGCCGATCGCCAGATCGAGCACGGTGTGGCCGCGCTCCTCCGCCCACGCCTCAAGCTTCTCCAGCGTCTCGAAGTTGGTGTCGGTCAGGACGCCCTGGGCGCGGTCCCCCCACGCCGCCAGCCGCGTCCCCTCCGCCGCCCGCTGTCCGGGACGGTACTTGCCCGTCAGGAACCCGCTCGCCAGCGGGAAGTAGGGCAGCATGCCCAGCCCGTAGTGGTTGCAGGCCGGCACCACCTCCGCCTCCACCGCCCGCTCCATCAGGTTGTAGTGGTTCTGCGCCGAGACCATCTTCGTCAGGTGATGCGTCTCCGCCGTCCAGTGCGCCTCCGCGATCTGCCAGCCCCTGTAGTTCGAGTTGCCGAGGTAGCGCACCTTCCCCGACCGCACCAGGTCGTCGAGCGCGCGCAGCGTCTCCTCGATCGGCGTGTCGGGGTCGGGCATGTGCATCTGGTAGAGGTCGATGTAGTCCGTGCCCAGACGACGCAGGCTTGCCTCGCACGCCTCCACGATGCGGTGGCGCGACCCGCCCCGGTGCATCGGCCCCTCGCCCATGGGCGCCGCGAACTTCGTCGCGATGATGACCTCGTGCCGGCGCGCTCCCAGCGCCCGGCCCAGCATCTCCTCCGAGGCGCCCCGCCCGTACACGTCCGCCGTATCGAAGAGCGTAATGCCCGCATCGAGCGCCGCGTTCGTGACCTTCTCGGCTGCTTCGTAGTCGATGCGCATGCCGAAGTTGTTGCAGCCCAGTCCCGCCAACGAGACATGCAGGCCCGACCGTCCAAGCCGCCGGTACTCCATCGTTCCCCCTGTCGCCGGACTCCCCCGGCGCGCGCCCGAGTATAGGCCGCGCATCCCGCATCCGCCCCGCGGGTCGGGGGAGGTAAATCGCCGTCCCCGGCTGCTACCGTTCTCGCATGCCCGAGCGCCGCCGCGGACGCCCCCCGCACCCCGACCTCCTGACGCCCGCCGAGCGCCGCGTCCTCGAGGAGCTGCGCAAGGGGGGCACCAACGCCGAGATCGCCGTCCGCATCGGCATCGGCCCCGAGACCGTCAAGACCCACATTTCGAGCATGCTCGCCAAGCTCGAGCTGAAGGACCGCCAGCAGCTCGCCGCCTGGCGCGAAGAGGATGCGCCCCGCCGCCGCTGGCTCCTCGCCCCCTTCCTGGTGCGGCCGCTGGTGGCCGCGGGAGTCGTGGCTGGCGTGGCGGTCGTGATCGCGGTGATCCTGATCCTGCTCGCACTGGTCCGAGGCGAGCGGGAAGGCCTGTACGTCGAAGGCGTCGGGGAGATCGAGGGACCGGTGGGCATCTTCGTTGTTGCAGAGCCGGTGGAGCGCTCTCAGGGTTCGTCGAACTGCATCGATGTTCGCCACTACGCTGCCGCCCTTGACTTGGGGACGGGTGAGGACTGGATCGTCAGGGATCTAGAAACGAGGGAGTGCTGGGACACCCGGATGGCCGGCGACCCCGTGGCGCTGGTGGGAGATCGGCTCCTCGTCTCGACAAGCGAAGCCATCCACTTGGTCGCCCTTGATGGCCAGCTTGAGGCCGTTCTCTTTCGATCTGACGACCAATCCAGCGAAGGACTCTCCGATCCAATCGTGTCCCCCGATGGCTCGATGATCGCTTTCGTCATCGATCGCCCCTATCCCCGAGGAGACGACAGCCTTGTCGTCCTCGACCTTCAGACCGGGGATGAGGCGCTCCGCATTGAGGCAGGCGATTCTCGCATCGGCCCCCCCGCCCCGCAGTCCAAGACTCTTGGGGAACTGCAGCTAGTGCGTTGGAGTGTGGACGGGACGGCGCTCTGGGCCATGTCTCACGCGAGAGGGGCCAACCAGGGCATCGACAGGCTTCATCTCATCATCACGCTTGATGGCGATGTCTACGTGGTCCACCAGGGATACGAAAACCGGCTCAGGTTCTCACCCGACCTCCGTTATGCGATCTCCGTACGCTGGGACGGCGCCCCGAGATTCGACTCCCTTACTGTGACCGAACTCTCCACCGGGCGCTCTCTGCTGAGGCTGACAGGCGAGGACGGGGGCAATCTGGCGCATGTGGTGGGACCCGTCGACGGTCAGTACGCCTATGCAGTACTCCCGCTCGGCGTCTCTGAACACTTCACTAGGTGGGAGCCGGTTCGTGGTCTCGTGCTGAACTCCATTCCCCTAGAGCATGCACTCGCTGTCCACCTCGTCGATCTCGCTACGGGCGAGACGACTGTCGTAGACCCAGACGATGGGAAAATGCTGGATGAGATCGAGCTGGCAATACTGCACGAGCAGAACCTCGACTTTCTGCCGAACTTGGGCCGCTGCTTCGAGGACTATCCGGCTCTGGTGGCCTGCCGGGCGACCGACGAGGTGTTCAGCAGGGCGGTACCCCGGACCCGGGGTAATGCGTCTGTCGGCAATACGCTAGTCGGCTACATCTGGGCCAACCAGGAGTAGCTAACGGCCTGGGGTGCGAGCGTGTTGCCGTCTCTCTCGCCAGACTGTCCGCCTCCCCGCCCCTATCCCGTGAACCGCACCACCGGCGTCGTCCGCCCCCAGAGCTCCTCCAGCCGGTAGTACTCCCGCTTCTCCGGCGAAAATACGTGCACGATCACGTCGCCGAAGTCGATGAGCACCCAGCCGCTTTCCTTCCGGCCCTCCTGGTGGCGTGGCGGCACCCCTGCCTCCTTGAGTTCATGCCCCAGCCGTTCCACGATGGCGCCGAACTGCAGCGGCGAGTGCGCCGTCGCCAGCACGAAATAGTCGGCGAAGCTCGACGCCTTGCCGATGTCCAGCAGCGCGATGTCCTCAGCCTGCAGCTCGGAGAGTAGGTCGATGACGCGGTGGGCGAGTGGCTCGGGTTCCAGAGCGCGCGCTCCATTCCGCCTGACGCGGTCTCTGGGAGAATAGCACAGCAATGAGCGCCCCCCGCGTCGTCTGCGCCATGTCTGGCGGTGTCGATTCCTCCGTCGCCGCCGCCCTCCTCGTCGAGCAGGGCTACGACGTCGTGGGCGTCACCATGCGCCTCTGGACCGAGGAGCGCCCCGACCAGCTCCGCGGCCACCAGCAGTGCTGCAGCGTCGAGGACATCGGCGACGCGCGCCGCGTCGCCGGCCAGCTCGGCATCCGCCACTACGTCCTCAATTTCGAGGATGCCTTCCGCGAGCACGTCGTCGACCCCTTCGTCGACGAGTACGCCGCCGGCCGCACCCCCAACCCCTGCGCCCGCTGCAACGAGCACATCAAGTACCGCGCCCTCCTCGACCGCCTCCCCGCCTTCGACGGCGACTACCTCGCGACCGGCCACTACGCCCGCGTCGCCCACGGCGAGGAAGGCGCCCCCCACCGCCTCCTCAAGGGCGTCGATGACTCCAAGGACCAGTCGTATGTGCTCTACATGCTCGGGCAGGATCAGCTCGCGAAGCTCCTGCTCCCCGTCGGCGGACTGCGTAAGGACGACGTCCGCGAGGTCGCCCGGCGGGCTGGCCTCGATGTCGCGGAGAAGCCCGATAGCGTCGAGATCTGCTTCGTGCCCGGCAACGACTACCGCGCCTTCGTCACCGAGCGCGTCGAGCCCCGCCCCGGCGAGCTGCGCGACGCCGACGGCGCCGTGCTCGCCACGCACGAGGGCGTAACCGGCTTCACCGTCGGCCAGCGCAAGGGACTCGGTGTCGCCCTGGGCGAGCCCCGCTACGTCACCGCCATCGACGCCGCCACCAACGTCGTCACTATCGGCGAGGAGGACGACCTGTACGCCGATCACGCCGCCGTTGACTCGATCTACTGGGTGGCGGGAGCCCCTCCTGCCCTTGGCGAGCCCATCGAGGCCAAGGCCCGCTACAAGGCCGAGGCCGCCCCCGCCACGCTCACCGAGGCCGCCGCCGGGAACACCGCCACGGTGCGCTTCGACCGCCGCCAGCGCGCCCTCACCCCCGGCCAGGCCATCGCCTTCTACCGCGGCGATGAGGTGCTGGGCGGGGGCACCATCGCCCGGGCGTGGCGTGACTGAGGCAGCGCAGCGGTGAAGCGATGGCTGCTGGCCGTGCTCGTGGCAGCCGTCGCGCTCCCACTCGTGGCGCAGCAGTCCACCGGCGCGCAGCTGAACGGCGCCTCCTCCCTCCAGATCGTGCTCTGGCAAGACATCGACTCACCCACCGAACTCGCCCTGAGCGTCCGGCCCGAGGACGGACGCTGGGATGACCTCGGGACGGTCCCCGTCGAGCTCGCTCGCGTCAACTCCTCGCGAAGCTACCGCTACGGCGACCTTGGTGTGGGCGGCGTCGAGCTTCGCGTCTGGCAGCCGGCCTCCGGTCTCGGACAGCACTTCATCAGCGCCCGTCGCGAAGGTGGCGACTGGTACGACGTCGGCACCGTCCCGATCGTGCTGACCTTCCGGACCGACGACGGTCGCTACCGCTATGGCAATCTCACCCTCTCCCTGCCCACGCCGGAACCCGACCGCGCCCTGCTCGTCGCCGTGGGAGCCGAGCACTCCTGCGCCCTCCGGGCGTCTGGCGAGATCGTCTGCTGGGGTGACAATGCCCGCGGCCAGACCGATGTCCCGCCCGGCCGCTACCGCTCCCTGAGCGCCGGCGAGTGGCACACCTGCGGCCTGACCTACGCCTCCCGCGTGGTGTGCTGGGGCGATAACTTCAGCGGCCAGACCGACGCCCCGCGCGGCCGCTTCCGCTCCCTGAGCTCGGGGCTGGCCCACACCTGTGCCGTCGCCAGTCAGGGCGGGGTCGTCTGCTGGGGGGCCAACGGCAACGGCCAGGGCGACCCGCCTTCCGGGACCTTCCGCTCCCTGAGCGCCGGCGCCGCGCACACCTGCGGGCTGCGGAACTCGGGACGCGTCGAGTGCTGGGGCGACGACGCCCGGGGCCAGTCCGACCCGCCCTCCCGCCGCTACCTTTCGATCGCCGCCGGCGCCGACCACACCTGCGCCCTGCGCGAGTCGGGCCGGCTCGACTGCTGGGGCGAGGGCCACTGGCGCAACGCCTCTCCCGGTCCCTACCGCTCCCTGTCGGCGAGCGGCGCCGCCACCTGCGCGCTCGATCAGGCCGGCGAGGTCCTGTGCCGGGGCAGCGTCGCCGACCCGCCACCCGGCGCCTACCGCTCGCTGAGCGTCGGGCCCGCCCACGCCTGCGCCGTCGACGAGTCCCATGCCGTCGTCTGCTGGGGGAACGGCCTTGACTCCGGCGCCGCGGAGGCGCCCGCCGGGACGTACACCTCAGTCGCCGCCGGCAACCTTCACTCCTGTGCCCGAACGGCGTCGGGGGAACTGGTCTGTTGGGGGAGCGACGCGAACGGACGCACCAGCGCGCCTTCGGGGCGCTACCGCTCACTGAGCGCGGGCGCCTGGCACAGCTGCGCGGTGGACGATGAAGGGGAGGTGGCGTGCTGGGGGGCGAACATCGACGGAAGCACCGACGCGCCTCCTCGAACCTACCGCGCGGTCAGCGTCGGGTTTGCCCACAGCTGCGGCCTGCGCGACTCGCGCACGATCGGCTGCTGGGGCCTGAACCAGTTTGGCCAGGCGGATGCGCCGTCCGGACGCTACCGCTTCGTCAGCGCCGGCCACGCCCACACTTGCGCCGTCAGAACCTCGGGCGCGCTCGTCTGCTGGGGAGGCGCCTGGCACGGCCAGCTCGACGTCCCCTCCGGCAACTACCGCGCCGTGAGCGCCGGCGGGGACTTCGCCTGCGCCCTGGGCAGCGACCGGCAACTCGCCTGCTGGGGCGCCAATGACTATGGCAAGGCGGAACCGCCCGAGGGGCGCTTCCTCTGGGTCGGGACCGGCCAGCACCACGCCTGCGCCGTCAGCGAAGAGGGCGAGATGCTCTGCTGGGGCCAGAACAACCACGGCCAGACCGATGCCCCCGAGGGTCGCTTCCGTTCCGTGAACGCGGGCGCCATCCACACGTGCGCCATCCGCGACACGGGCGAGGCCGTCTGCTGGGGTCACGAGCTCCACGCCCGCGCTCGGCCCCCTGTCGATCTCCAGTAGACCCGCTCCTAGAGGGGGTTGCGCCAGCGAAGCCCGGGAAAACGGGAAAAGTCCGCGTCGTTCGAATGCACCTCGGCTTGGTACTCCATCGCCAGCGCGGCAACGTGGGCGTCGTTCACGAGGTTCCCGCCAACGCCGGCGGCCGCTAGCGCCCGCCGCAGAAGCGTTAGGTGTTCCGGTCCCGGATTCAATTGTGAGACGTGGGGAAGGCGGAACCACTCTTCGACCGTCTCGAGGGCCAGTTCGGGTGGTGCCGGTTCCCGCATAACGTGGGTGCCCGCTGTCAGCCGGATGAAGCCGGTGGTAACCGACCAGGGCAGTCCGACCTGCTCCCTGCCGTTGAGCAGGTTGTTCCACCAGCGGCGGGCGGCCCTGTAATTTGGGGAAGAGTCGTTGTAGGCGTATAGGAGCAGGTTTAGGTCCGGGACGATCACTCCCGCATCTTCTGCAGAAGCTCTTGGAGTTCAAGGTCTGCATCGAGTTCTTTCAGCTTCAGGGGGTCCACTCCCGGGGCGAACCCGCTGCAGATTGGCTTCACCCGGAAGGTTGGGCGCTCATCCTCGGGGACGACCGGCAAGTCGTGCTTCTTCGGGGGGTCGGACAGCCCCCGTCGCAGGGCGTCGTTCACGACCTGCCTGAACGGCCTCCCAAGCCGGCGAGCCCGCGCCTTGAGGACCGCGGCAAGATCATCGTCCAGCGTCAAGGTTGTTCTCATGAAACTATCATGCTGCCTCTGTTCGACGATGTCCAGAGACGCTGTGTGAAATTCCGTGCTGCAGCCGTCGACGCCCCCGCCGCCGCCCTGCTATCCTCAATCTACTCGGGTGACTGGCGAATACGCGGAGTACCGCGGGGGAGCCCGAGCAAACACAAGCATGGCCGCTCGCCTGGGCCGGTCCGTTCATTCGGACGGGCCTTTTGCTTCTCTGGCAGAGGAGCAACGGAGGTGAGCCGTGCGTGCTCTTCTAGGCGTCTACGACAAGACCGGGATCGAGGATTTCGCCAGGGGGCTCCACGCCCTCGGCTGGGAGCTCGTCTCGACCGGCGGCACGAAGCGGGCGATTGAGGCGGCCGGTGTCCCCGTCACCGGCATCGAGCAGGTCACGGGCTTTCCCGAGATGCTCGATGGCCGCGTCAAGACGCTCCACCCCGCCGTCCACGCGGGTATCCTCGCCCGCCGCGACCTGCCCGAGCACAACGCCGCCCTCGGTGAGCACGGCTTCGGGACCATCGACCTCGTCGCCTGCAACCTCTACCCGTTCCGGGCGGTGGTCACGCAGGAGGGCGGCGCCTCCCTCGCCGAGGGCATCGAGAACATCGACATCGGCGGCCCCACGATGCTGCGCGCCGCCGCCAAGAACCACGCGGACGTCGTCGTCCTTGCCGACCCCGCCGACTACGCGGCAACGCTCGAAGCGCTGGCCGCGGGTGGGCTTGATGCGGACGCCCGCCGCCGCCTCGCCTGGAAGGCGTTCCAGCACGTCGCCAGCTACGACAGCGCCGTCGCCGAGTGGCTCTGGGACGGTGACGAGTCCCCGCCCGAGCTGAGCGTTCCCCTCGAGCGCGTCGCGGGGCTGCGCTACGGCGAGAATCCGCACCAGGGCGCTGCGTTTTACCGCGATGGCTCGCTCGGCGAGGACGCCCTCGGCGGCATCGCCACCGCCGCACAGCACCACGGCAAGGAGCTCTCCTACAACAACTACCTCGACGCCGACGCCGCCTGGAACGCCGTCAACGACTTTCCCGAGCCCGCCTGCGTCATCGTGAAGCACACGAACCCCTGCGGCGCCGCCACTCGCGACGACCTGCGCGAGGCCTACCGCCTCGCCGTCGTCACCGACCCGGTGAGCGCCTTCGGCGGCATCGTCGCCTTCAACCGCCCCCTCGACGAAGAGCTCGCGCGCGAGCTGCGGGAGTACCGCAACCCCACCGACGGCTCAACGCGCATGTTCTACGAGATCGTGATCGCACCCGAGTACACGGAGGAGGGCCTGCGCGTGCTCAAGGGCAAGTCGAAGGACCTGCGCATCCTTGAGTCTCGGCCCCGCTCGCGCGGGGGCCGCTCGCTGCGGCAGGTGGGCGGCGGCTGGCTCCTCCAGGACGCCGACGAGATCGCTCCCGAGGAGATCGACTACCAGGTCGTCTCGAAAACGCAGCCCACCGAACAGCAACTCGCCGACCTGCGCTTCGCCTGGCGCTGCGTGAAGCACGTCAAGAGCAACGCCATCACGCTGGCCAAGGATGGCCGCCTTCTCGGCATGGGCAGCGGCCAGCCCAACCGCGTCAAGAGCGTCGAGATCGCGATGGAGAAGGCCGGCGATGAGCTGCGGGGCGCAGCCCTCGCCAGCGACGCCTTCTTCCCGTTCTCGTGGAATGATGCCGTCGAGCGCGCCTGCCAGGCGGGCGTCGCCGCCATCGCCCACCCCGGCGGCAGCCTGCGCGACCAGGACTGCATCGACTGCTGCGACAAGTACGGCGTAGCGCTCGTCTTCACCGGCACGCGCCACTTCCGGCACTAGGGGACGCTAGTGAGTAGTGGCTGGTGGTTGGTGGCTCGCCCCCGCCCTTCCCCTCGGGGAGTCGGGAGGGGACCAGTCACTAATCACTAACCACTAGCCACTCGTTAACTGGCGGAGAGGGTGGGATTCGAACCCACGAGGGGCTTGCACCCCTACACGATTTCCAGTCGTGCCTGTTCAGCCACTCCAGCACCTCTCCGCGAGGCGTCGGGCTAGCGTAGCAAGGGCGCGGGACTCGGGCTTGCGGGGGCTAGCGCTTGCGGCGCTCGCGACGCCCCTTCGTCAGCTCGCGGTAGCGCGCCCACAGTTCCTCTTCCTTCTGCTGGGCGCCTTCGCGGGCGATGGCGATCGCTTCCTCCGCCGCCTGCCGGAGCTCCTCCACCATCTCCTCGGGGGTGCCTCCGCCCTCCCCGATGACCGGGTCGTCCGGCGACCCGCCCGAGCTCACGACCCGCCCCGGAAGCGTCCGCCCAGCGAGCCGAGCGAGTCCAGACCCTTCCGGATCCCGCTCACAACCGAGTAGACCCGAATGATGGGCGTCACCGCGGACTCGCCCACGAACTCCGCCGTGCCCCGCACCTCGTCCACGAGGTCGCGGGTCGAGTCGAGCAGGGGAACGACCTTCTGGTTCACCGCCCGTCGCACGGAGAGGGCCACGCCGATGAGCACCGCCAGCAGGATGCAGGCGAGAACCCCGGCGATCGCCACGAGGATTCCGAGCGCCACCACGGCGATGTCACGCCACTCGCTCCAGCTGTCGGGGGCCGACCAGGTGCCCGGCTCGGCCTCGTTCGGGTAGATGTTCCCCCCGAAGTACCCGTCCACCAGCACGGCCACCACGAGGTAGATGACGACGATCAGCACCGCCGCCAGCACGACGGTCAGGAAGAAGCGCAGGACGCTGTTCATGGAAGTCATGATAGAGGCATCCCTGCCATGGCGCGCCTGTGCCCCTCGGCGCGCGGACTAGCCGGGGGCCAGATCGAACAGGTCCAGCAGGTTCGAGATCGCCTCGAAGGTCGTCGCCCGACCTATCAACAGGTCCACGTAATTCAGGTCGATCGCGCTCCCGAGCGGCGCCCCCACCGCCTGCGCGAGCGCGTCCAGGTACTGCTGCGCCACCGGCTCCACCGGCGCCGTTGCGTCCACGTCGTCCTCGTAGGCGGCGGCGATGGCGTCGACGAACGATCCGTACGCGACCCCCGAATCGGGCAGCACCTCACGGCCGTGCGGACTCGGCAGGATGCCGAGCGACTCCGGGATCGCGCGGCCGCTGTTCAGCATCGCCAGCGCCTCAATGTTGAAGTTCCGCGCCAGGGGCGACGTGTCTCGCGCCAGCTCCGGCTGCGAGATGAGCAGGTGGATGTACAGGAAGACGTCGATGGCGCTCGCTACGATCTCTTCTGTCAGGCTGTCCTGCTGGTCGCAGTGGATTGCCTCGTGCGCGAGCAGCGGCATGAGCAGCTCGAAGGGCGCGGCCTCAAGGTCGGGCCGGATGGAGACGATGCGCCGGCCATCGTCGTCGTAGGTCACCCGCGCCACGAGGTCGAGATCACCCGGCGGCTCTTGGAACCCGATGAAGGCCGCCGCTGCGCCCGTGCAGTTGTCCGGCCCGAGCAGGGAGCGCACGGCCGCGTCGGCGAAGGTGCCCGCCAGCGCCGCCAGGGCCGCGCGCAGCTTCGGCGCCGCCACCACCTCGGGGTCCATGCCGTCGTACAGGAACAGGGCCGTCTCCCGCACCGCCGCCGACGCTTCGCGTTCGTCCAGGTGCTCCACCAGCGCGTCGCGCACCGCGAACGGGTCACGATCGGCTGCGGTTGGCGCCTCGGGAGGCCGTTGCTCCACCAGCGAGAAATCGCCGAAAGCGAACACGCCTCCGGCCAGTACGACCCCCAGCTCCGTGAACTCGCTCGTGACCACGACCGAGACCTCGTCGTCCGGGCCCGAGAGCGCCTCCGTCGAGACGTGCAGGGTCGAACCCGACACGATCAGCGCCCCCACCGTCAGCTCCACGACGCGCGAGCTGATCAGCTCGACGCCCTCCACGGGCATCTCCGTCAGCGGGTGGCCGGTGAGCGGCGAGCCGTCCGGCGCAGTCAGCCGGAAGGCCGCGTTGAGCGCCCGCAGCTTGGTCGGCTCGACGGCGCGGTTGAAGCGAACCCGCACGACCGAGCTGGCCTGCGGCAGGTCGTCCAGGTAGGCCCGCTCCGCGGTCGCCTCGAGCGCGCGGATCGGCGCGGGAGGCGGCTCGCCGCCTCCGCACGACGCCACCAGCGCGAGCACGAGCGCCGCCAGGACCCCGGCTAGGACGCGATGCATGCCGTGAGCCTACCGTGCCCCGCGCTCCGGCGACGCCAGTGTTAACAACTCGCGCGACGAGCGCCTTCTCCGCGATGATGGGCGCGTGACCCGCGACGCGCCCCCCTCCACAGCTCCGCGCGGGACCCCCTGGGTCGAGCGTAAGCGCAAGCCCGACGGCAGCGAGCGCCGCTACACCTGCGCCCTCGAACACGCCTCGGCCTCGCTCGTCGTGGTCAGCTACGTCATGCGCCAGGGCGGGGCCGTCTTCGGCACCCCCATCGACATCCCGCCCGGGTCCGTCTCCTACGGCTACTTCTGGCGCGCCCGTCCCTACACCGTCTACCGCATGCGCGATGGCGACCGCATCATCGCGCACCGCTTCGACGCCGTCGCGGGCGTCCGCATCCGCGAAGGCGAGGTCGCCTACCGCGACCTCGCGCTGGACTGGTGGCTCACCGCGGAGAACGTCCTCATCGAGGAGGACCGCGACGAGTTCCTCGAACTCCGGGCGGACGGCGCCTTCAGCCCCGCCGACCTCGCCGCCGCCGCCCGCGCCGAGCGCGTCATCGCCCGCGCCGCCGGCCGCCTCCTGCCCGAGCTCGCCGCCATGGAACGCCGCCTCGGCATTGGCTAGTGGCTGGCGACGGTGGCTGGATGAGGTTCCCCTAGTCGCAGCCCGTGGCGACTGCGAGCGCGCGGCAGACATCGTTCATCTTCGCGTCGCTAAGCGTTCCGATGTACTGGCGAAGCCGCCGCCGTTCGATGTTCTGCAAGTTGTCAAGGCTGACCGCGGAGATGTGCCTCAGACCGTCTTCTGGCCCCACAACGACTTCGGTGGGGATGCCCCGGATAGTAGACGTTACCGGCGCGACGATCGCAGTTCCCAGGACTGAAAGTGACCTGGGGCGCGAGAGGACGACGACCGGCCTCCGCTTGTCGGGGGCCCGGAACTCGTACTGCCAGATTTCCCCTCGTCGTGGCGCCATCGCTAGTCCTCGAACCAGACGCCTTCGTCGGTCCACCCGGCCAGGTCGGGATCCTCGTGAGCGGGGAACCTGCGATAGCCCTCCTCGAGCTGCCGGTCGATCTCCTCGGCGGCCCTTCGGGCAAGGTAGTCCGCTGCTGCCTGCCGCAAGACTGCGGATCGGCCTCGCTCGCGGACCTCGGAGAGCTCATCGAGCTTCGTCAGCAAGTCCTCGTCGAAGGTCACCTGTATAGCCTTCATGTGGATAGAATACCACATAGAGGCCAACATACTTAGCCATAGCCGTGGGAATTGGCATCTCACCCCGTCCTACCATGGTCGCTGTGCAACACCCGGTCCGACAGCCCTCCGTGCCCGACGTCGTCACCGTCCTCGAGCGCATGCACGGCGCCGAGCGCTGGCACTGGACGGCCGAGACCGACCCTTTCGAGGTAGCCGTCGGGGCGATCCTCGTCCAGCACACGAACTGGACCAACGCCGAACGCGCCGTCGACCGCCTCCGCGAAGCCGCCGTCCTCGACCCCGTCCGGCTGGCGGAGCTTCCCCACGAGGCCATCGAGGAGCTGGTCCGGCCCAGCGGCCAGTACCGCACGAAGGCGCGCAAGCTGCGAGCCTTCCTCGACCTGATCGCCCGGCACGGCGCCCTGGAGGCGCTGTTTGCGCTCCCGCCCCAGGCCCTCCGCACGGAACTGCTCGCGACCTGGGGCATCGGCGAGGAGACAGCGGACGCCATCGCGCTCTACGCCGTGGGGTTGGCGGCCGTCGTCGTCGACGCGTACACGCGCCGCCTCTTCTCGCGCCTCGGCCTGGGGCCGCCGCCCGACGACTCCTACGCCGCCTGGCAGGCGTACCTCGCCGCCGCGCTTCCCGGCGATGCTCCGGCGCTGGCGCGTTTCCACGCGCTCGTCGTGCTGCACGCGAAGCGACTCTGCCTCGCGCGCCGCCCCCGCTGCGGCGACTGCGACCTAGCTCCCCGCTGCGCCTTCGCGTCAGCCGCGCCCCTACCCCCTTGAGCCCGGCGCGGGTACGTTCCCCCGATGCAGGTCGGCATCATCGGGCTACCGCGGGCGGGCAAGACGACCGTCTTCAACGCCGTCTCGCGCGGACTCGCCCCCGTCGGGGGCTTCGGCGGCGCGAGCAAGCCCAACATCCGCTCCGTGGCCGTTCCCGACCCGCGCGTTGACCGCCTCTCCGAGATCTACGAGCCGAAGAAGACCACCCACGCCACCATCGAGTACGTCGACTTCCCCGCCGCCGGCGAGCACTTCGGCCAGGGAGAGGGCCTCGGCGGGCGCTTCCTTAACGAGCTGGCCGCCGTCGATGCGCTCATCCATGTCGTGCGCGCCTTCGAAGACGAGTCCGTCCCCCACCCGGAAGGCTCCGTCGACCCCGGCCGCGACATCGGCATCATGGACCTGGAGCTCGCCTTCGCCGACCTCGCCCTCATCGAGCGCCGCATCGAGCGCATCGACCCCGAGCTGCGCACCCTCAAGGCCGGCGAACGCGGCCAGCTCCAGGCCCTGCGCGACCTCCTCGACCGCATGCGGGGCGAGCTTGAAGCGGAGACGCCCATCCGCGCGATGGCGCTCTCCGCCGACGAACGCCGCCTCCTCGGCGGGAGCCAGTTCCTCACCGACAAGCCCCTGCTCGACCTCGTGAACGTAGGCGAAGAGGACCTCCTCCGGCGGCTCACCATCGAGGAGGAGCTGCGCGCCGCCCACGGCGCTTCCGGCCGAGACCTCGCCGTCATGGGCGGACGCTTCGAGATGGAGCTGAACGAGCTGAGCGAAGAGGAAGCCGCCGAGTTCCGCGACGAAGCCGGCGTCGAGCACAGCGGCATGGCCGAGGCCGTGCAGCGCAGCTACGCCCTGCTCGGGCTCATCAGCTTCCTCACGGTCGGCCCCGACGAGTGCCGCGCCTGGACCGTCACCGAAGGCGCCACCGCCCCCGAGGCCGCCGGCAAGATACACACCGACCTGCAGCGCGGCTTCATCCGCGCCGAGGTCATCCGCTACGAGGACCTGGTCGAGTGCGGCAGCGAGGCCGAGGCCAAGCGGCGCGGCCTGCAGCGCACCGAGGGCAAGGAGTACCACGTGCAGGACGGGGACGTCGTTCACGTCCTCTTTAACGTCTGATCAGGCCTCGTCCTCGTCGACGATCTCCTCGGTTCCGTCCTCGAAGTCGTCCTCCGACACCGCAGCCTTCTCCTCCTCTTCTTCCTCGTCCTGACGCGCCGACCGGCGACCGAAGATGCGCGCCGCCAGCGCGTTCCGCAGGATGCGGTAGGCCTCGCCCGCTTCCTCGGGGTCCGTGCGCTCCAGATCGGGTGGGCCGTAACGGGCCTCCTCGAATGCGGTGCTGAGCGTGGCCGCCTCGACCGGGCGTTCGAGAGCGTCGCCGAGGCGCACTCCCCACTGCCGTACCGTTTCCGATTCTGCCGCCTGCAGCCCGGCCCAGCCCGCGAGCCGCTCGATACCGCCCCACTGCCGCGGCATCCCGTTCAGGCCCCGCAGACCCCACACCCAGAAGACGCGCGCCCCCATCGACACCACCACCAGTGCCACCAGCGCCCCCCCGACGCTCCAGATGATGGTCCAGGGCGGCCCCTCCTCCCGTTCCAGCTCGATGGGCGTTAGCAGGTCGGCCAGGAGATCGATGGAGTCCTCATCGATGGTCTCCAGCGGCAGGGGTATTTCGGGCACCTCGTCGAACGGCAGGTTCGTCACCTCTCCAATGAGGGTTCCGAGGTCCCCACCCACGAGCGTCAACTCGTCCGAGGGGTTGAAGTCGACCCAGCCGTACGTCGGGAAGTACACCTCCACCCACGAGTAGGCGTCGTTCTTGCGCACGGAGAACACGCCTGTGCTGGTGTTCAGGTCCTCCGGGTCCAGCACGTACCCCACCGCCACCCGCGCGGGCACGCCCTGCGTCCGCAGCATCACCGTCATCGCCGTCGAGAAGTAATCGAAGTAGCCGCGCTGCAGGTCGAACAGGAAGAAGTCGACCACGTCGCGGCGCGAGGGCGCGGAACGCACGCTCATGTCCAGCTCGAACTCCAGGATGTAGGCCTCGATCGCCTTCGCCAGGTCGTACGGGTTCGTCACACCCTCGGTGACCCGCGCCGCCTCGTCGCCGACGCGTTCAGGAAGGTCGTCGGGAAGCTGGAGGTAGCGCTCGCGCACCCAGTCCGGGTAGTTGACCCCGTCCGCGCGCAGCTGGTCGGGCGTGGCGATGCTGAGCGTGCCCGCCACCCGGTAGCGGTCGCCTTCCTGCAGGTCCTCCTGGCTGCGGATGCGCTCGATGTCCCCGGGGAACGACTCCGGCAGGTCCGCGACCGAATCGATGTTGGTCCCCAGCGGTGTCCCCACCGAGAACAGGGTCTCCTCGTCGTCGAACACCTCGATGTCGAGCGTCGTGATGATGCGCTCCCGGTAGGCGCGCGCCTGGATCTCGGCCGAGGTCGGGTCACCCGCGTTGACCTCCTCCTCCTCGCGGCCGGAGGAGCGCCAGCCCGAGCCCGTGTACTCGTCGTAGCTCGTGCCCCGTACCAGCCCGAGGCTCTCGCCCCGCACCTCGAAGAGCACCTTGCTGCCGAGGCTCACGTCGCCCCGGATGGGCAGGGTGCGGCCAAACTTGTGGAAGTTGCCGCCGCTGCCGGCGAGGTCGTTGAACAGCCGGCTGACCGGTTCGAGGGCGGCCTCGATCGGGTCGGTCACGTAGTCGATGGTCGTATCGATGGCGTCGGCCTGCTTGCCCAGGGGCACCTGCCAGGCGATCACGACCATCACCACCGTGAGCACCAGCGTGAGCTGCGCAGACTGCAGGCTGAGCCACTCGGGGTACTCGACCCGCGCCCGGTCCCACTGCACGAAGGCGCGTTGCAGGTGCAGCCGCGAGATCAGCAGCAGCGCCCCGAAGGAGAACATGAGGAACGCCCCGCTGGGCCGTCCGCTGGTGGTGGCGATGATGACGAGCAGTCCCGCGCACGCCGGCGCCACCGCGATCCACGCGTTCCGCCAGCGGAACACCGCCCAGGCCGCCAGGTAGGAGACGAACACCCCGAGCGTGTGCACCAGCAGCACGAACGGCAGGTTGTCGTTGCTGACGTCGTCCTCGCGCACGACCAGCACCCACTCGTTCATGCGCGCCACCACGTCCTCGACGCGCGCGGCGATCGAGCCGCCGTCGCCGTAGGGCGTGGCCGTCAGCGTGATCACCATGAGGCCGAGCAGCAGCGCCACCGGATGCACGAGGAAGTGGCTGGCGCGCGTGCGCGCCGCCAGCAGGCCGATGATGAGCCCGCCGATCACCGCGGGAACGAGCGAGGGGAAGTCCCGCACCCATTCCGCCTGCTGGATCGCAACGGCGATGGCGATGTAGACCACGAGGGCAGGCGCGAACGTGAGCCAGTCTTCCCAGCTCATCAGCAGGCGCGGCGTCTCGATGAAGAAGCGGCGCAGCCGCCCGCTCATCGTCGCCTCCCGGACCGCCTCTAGGTTTGCCATGCTTCCGCCCCCACGGCGGTGCTGCTCAGGGCGTACGAGAGGTCATCCCCCTGCGCCACCACGTAGGTCAGGATGTCGCTCGCCGTCAGCTCCCCGTACAGCACCAGCGGCGAACCCTCGCCCCCGAACGTGCTCGGGTCGATGAGCACCACGGACGCGCGAACGCCGCGCTGGACGAGCGACTGCAGCGGCGAGAGCCAGCTGCTGTCCGTCGAGGCGGTCACCAGCACGAGCGTGGTGTGGCGTCCGAAGCGGCGCTGCTCCTCGATGAGCAGGTTCCCCAGCGGCGCCTCCCCCGACGCCTTCGCCACCGCCAGCGACTCGAGGATGCGCGAGAGCTGCTGCTGTCCCCGCTCCGCCTCCACCACCGTGTAGTCCTCGCCGAAGGAGATAAGCCCCACGGAACGATTCGCCGCGATGTAGCGCTGGGCCACGCTCGCCGCCACCGTGACGGTGTACTCCTCCGTGCTCTCGTCGCCCTCCCCCGCCTGGATAGCGCCCTCCATGTCGGCGATCACCCAGATGTCACTGGTGGGGTCGAGCTCGAACGTCTTCACCATCAACTCGCCCGTGTGGGCGGTGGAGCGCCAGTGGATGCGGCTCAGGGGGTCGCCCGGAGCCCAGTCGCGGATGCCGCTCGCGTTCGGCGTGATGTAGTGCGTCCGGCGGCGGAAGCGGCCCTCGCCCGGCAGGCTCGCGGGGGGCGTCTGGAATCGGGGCAGGTCCACCACCCGCGGGTACACCAGGATCTGCTGGCGCACGCCGTAGTCCCGCTCCGTATAGAAGATGCCGAAGGGGTCGCCGCCGCGCACGCGCAGCGGCCCCCAGTCGAACAGGCCGCGGCGTTGCAGGGTGGTGCTCACCACCCAGCTCCGCAGCCCCCGGCTCGGGATGACGACCGCCCGTCGCGACTGGTGGCCGGGAAGGTCGCTCGGGTCCTCGAGCTCCACCCACATCTTGGGGATGTAGCTCAGGTTGCGGACCTCGATCAGCTCCTCCGCCTCCTGTCCCACCTGCCCCCGCAGCGTCCGCCGCTCCACCTGCACCTCAAGGGCGCGCGTGTTCAGCCACGCCAGGATGAGCGCGACAGGGATGCCCATCGCCACGATGTAGGCGATGCGGTAGAGCAGCCAGAAGCCCGTGCCCGTGGCGATGAACACCGCCGCCACGAGGATGATGAGCAGCACCGTGAGCGTGCGCCGCTGCGGCGCAAAGGGCCACGCCAGCACTCGCCGCAGCACCGGAACCTCAGGCGCGGGCGCGGGCGCCCGGCACGGGCACGCGCGCCAGGCAGTCGGCCACCACGTCGGCGGCCGTCGCCCCCTTCACGCGAGCCCCCGGGCTCACGATCACGCGGTGCCCCAGCGTCACGAACGCCAGCTCCTTTACGTCGTCCGGCGTCACGTAGTCGCGGCCCTCCAGCAGGGCCCGCGCCTGCGATGTGCGGAACAGCGCGATCGATCCGCGCGGGCTGGCCCCCAGGTACACGTTCTCGTGCGTCCGCGTCGCTCCCGCCAGGCCCACGATGTACTGCTTGATCAGCGGGTCGATGTAGACCTCGCGCACGGCGCGCTGCAGCTGCCGGATCTCGGTGGCGTCCGTCACCGCCTCCAGCGCGTCGATGGGGTGGGCCACCTGCTGCTCGTCGAGCACCGTCACCTCGTCCTGCGCGCTCGGGTAGCCCAGGTTCACGCGGATGAGGAAGCGGTCAAGCTGCGCCTCCGGCAGTGGGAACGTGCCCTCGTACTCGATGGGGTTCTGCGTCGCCATCACCATGAAGGGCGACGGCATCACGTGCGTCACGCCGTCCACCGACATCTGCCGCTCCTCCATCGCTTCGAGGAGCGAGGACTGCGTCTTCGGCGTGGCCCGGTTGATCTCGTCGGCGAGCACGATCTGGGCCATGATGGGCCCCGCGCGGAACTCGAAGTCCATGGACTTCTGGTTGTAGATGGAGACGCCCGTCACGTCGCTGGGCAGCAGGTCCGGCGTGAACTGGATGCGCTTGAAGCTGCACCCGGTCGAAAGGGCCAGCGCCCGCGCGAGCATGGTCTTGCCCACGCCGGGGACGTCCTCCACGAGCATGTGGCCACCACAGAGCAGGGCCGTGATCGCGAGTCGCAGCTCACGGTCCTTGCCGATGATGACCTTCTCGACGTTCTCGATGATTCGTTGGGAAACGAGCTTCGGCTCTTCCAAGTCTTCGCTCCGTGCCAGGTCAGGCGGCGAAAGGTGAGTATAGCAACGGATCGCTCGCCTCCGCCGGGCGAGCCGCTAGACTGCGGGCCATGTCCGAGCCCGACTGGGTCGCCCTCGCCGCCTCCCTGGCCGAGCGCTTCGCCGAGCGCGCCGCCCACCACGACCGCGAGGGCTCCTTCCCGCACGAGAACTTCGCGGAGCTGCGCGAAGCCGGCTTCATGAGGCTCACCGTGCCGCGCTCCCACGGCGGCTTCGAGCTGCCCCTCTCCGGGTTCGTGCGTGTGCAGGAAGCGCTTGCCGCGGGCGACGGCTCAACCGCGCTCTCCCTCAACATGCACCTCATCCGCTTCGGCGCCGAACGCGAGTCCAACCTCTACCCCCCCGAGTGGTTCGACGAGCTCTGCCGGGGCGCTGTCGAAGAGGGCAGGCTCGTCAACACCGCCGCCACCGAGGAGGGGCTGGGCAGCCCCGCCGGTGGCGGCATCCCCGAGACCACCGCTACGCCCGTCGAGGGCGGCTGGGTGCTGGAGGGCCGCAAGACGTTCGTCACCCTCGCCCCCGAGCTCTGGTACATGCCCGTCCTCGCCCGCCTCGACTCCCCCGACGGCGGCGCCCCCGACATCGCCGACTTCATGGTCCTGCGCGACGACCCCGGCATCCGCATCGACGAGACGTGGGACGCCCTCGGCATGCGCGCCAGCGGCAGCCACGACCTCGTGCTGGAGGGCGTGCGCCTCGGCGAGGACCGCTTCCTCGGCTCCCGGAACCGCGCGAAGCCCAGCCCCCGCGGACGCGCGAGCGGCGTCTGGTTCGCCCTCGGTGTGGCCGCGACCACCACCGGCGTCGCGAAGGCCGCCCGCGACTACGCCGTGGGGTTCGCCCGCGAGCGCACCCCTACCGGCCTCCGCACCATCTCCGAGTTCCCCGGCGTCCGCCGCCGCGTCGCCCGCATCGACCTGCTCCTGCAGCGCAATCGCGCCCTCATCGCCGACGCCGCCACCGCCTGGGAGTCCGGCGACGACACCGGCATGCCCGCCGCCGACCGGGTCGCCGTCGCCAAGGTCGACGCGCTCAACAACGCCATCGAGGCTGTCGACGAGGCCATGCGTGTGGTCGGCGGCGTGGGCCTGCAGAAGAGCCGCCCCATCGAGCGCTACTACCGCGACGTTCGCGCCGGCCTCCACAACCCCCCGCTCGAGGACCGCGCCCTTGAGCAGCTCGCCCGCCGCGCCCTCGACGATTAGCGGCCCGCGGCCGGAGTTCGGCCCCACCAGCCACTAACCACCAACCACTGGCCACTACGTCACCCCATTCCCAGCTCGTGAAGGCGGTCGTCGTCGATCCCGAAGTAGTGCCCGATCTCGTGCAGCACGGTCGTCCGCACCTGCTCCCGCACCTCGTCGTCCGTGCGGCAGATGGACTCGATCGGCCCCTGGTAGATGCTGATCTTGTCAGGCAGGACGAGGTTGTAGTTCTCGCCGCGATCCGGCAGCGGCACGCCGTGGTAGAGCCCCAGCAGCGTGCTCCCCGGTCCGATTCCCGCCGCGTGCCGGTCCTGCGCCGTCGGTCGCCACTCGATCACGATGTCGACGTTCTGGACGCGCATCAGCAGCTCCCGCGGCAGGGACTCGACGGCCTCGTGCACCAGTTCGCGGAAGTGCTCGCGTTCCATCCCCGCGAGTCTACGGACTTCGATCCGGTGCGACCGGTGGCGCGTGGGAGGCCCTTCCCTTCCCTCACAACCCGATCGGATGTACTGTTTCCGTCAAGTAGTGCCTGCGTGCCGCCCTTATCCAGACGGGTGGAGGGAACCGGCCCCGTGAAGCCCGGGCAACCTGTCTCCCAGGAGACAAGGTGCCAAAGCCGGAATCCCCGAAGGGGAGAACGATGAGAGCGTCAGTGCTCAAGGACCCGGCCCGCGCACGAGGAGAGAAGATGTCAGCACCTCTGGGCCGAATGTTCATGTCCCTGGTCCTCTAGGGGACCACCCTCGCGACCACACCGCCTCGCGCTGGCGTGCGCCCCTTCGGGCGCTCCGCCCACCGCGACACCCGATGCACGAGAGAAAGGCATGACTTACGCACAAAACCTGCGCTGCCGCGAATGCAGCCGCGACTACCCCCTCGCAGCGCTCCACGTCTGCGACTTCTGTTTCGGACCTTTGGAGGTCCTGTACGACGACGACGGCATCAAGGCCTCTGTGTCCCGCAAGACCATCGCCTCGCGCCCGGCCAACCTCTGGCGCTACCGCGAGTTTCTGCCCTGCGATGCAGACACCGCGATCAACATCGGGGCGGGCTTCACCCCGCTCATTCACGCGAAGAACCTCGGCAAGGCGCTGGGGCTCCCCAACCTCTACATCAAGAACGACACCGCCAATCCCACCTGGTCCTTCAAGGACCGCGTGGTGGCCATCGCCAGCTCCCGCGCCCGCGAGCTCGGCTACGAGAAGCTCGCCTGCGCCAGCACGGGCAACCTCGCCAACAGCGTCAGCGCCCACGCCGCGGCCGCCGGCATGGAGGCCGTCGTCGTCATCCCCAACGACCTGGAGGCGGGCAAGGTGCTCGGTTCGAGCATCTACAGCCCCACCCTCGTGAAGGTCGCCGGGAATTACGACGCCGTGAACCGCCTCTGCGCCGAGCTCGCCGGCACGCGCAACTGGGCCTTCGTCAATGTCAACGTGCGCCCCTACTACGCCGAAGGCTCGAAGACCCTCGGCTACGAGGTCGCCGAACAGCTCGGCTGGCGCGCGCCCGACCACTGCGTCGTGCCCATCGCCAGCGGCTCCCTCTTCGTCAAGATCCGCAAGGGACTGAACGAGTTCGCGAAGGCCGGGCTCATCGACGAGCCGCACACGCGCATGAGCGGCGCGCAGGCGACCGGCTGCTCGCCCGTCGCCACCGCCTGGGCCGAGGGCAGCATGAACTTCCGCCCGCAGCGGCCCGACACCATCGCCAAGTCGCTCGCCATCGGCAACCCCGCCGACGGCTACTACAGCCTCGTCCAGCTGAAGGAAACGAACGGCGCCTGCGCCTCCGTCAGCGACGACGAGATCGTCGCCGGCATGAAGCTGCTCGCCGAGACCGAGGGCATCTTCGCCGAGACCGCCGGCGGCGTGACCATCGCCAGCGTCAAGCAGCTTGCCGCCGCCGGTAGAATCGACCCCGACGAGCTTGTGGTGGCCTTCATCACGGGCGCGGGCTTCAAGACCGCCGAGGCCGTCGCCGATAGCCTCGGCCCTGCCCTCGAAATCGACGCGACCGTGGAGAGCTTCGAGGCCGCCTACGAGGACCGCGAGGGGGTACCCGCCTGATGGCTGTTCAGCGCCTGCGCTTCACCTTCCCGACCGACCTGATCAAGGAGCCCGTGATCTACCTCATCGGGCAGCAGTTCGAGGTCATCACCAACATCCGCATGGCCGATGTCGACGAAAGCACCGGCTGGGTCATCCTCGAGCTCGAAGGCGATGCCGACGAGATCGCACGCAGCGTCGCCTGGGCCGAGAGCCGGGGCGTCCGCGTGGACCCCATCACCGGCGACGTCATCGAAGGCTAACCACACAACGAACGGAGACCATCACGTGGCAGCAACGGTTCTCATCCCCCAGCCCCTCCGCCCCCTCACCGGCGACCAGCCCACCGTCGACGGTGTCACCGGCTCGCTCTCGGACTGCATCGCCGACCTCGAGGCGCGCTTTCCGGGCGTGGCCGAGCGGATGCTCGACGAGGAAGGGGAGCTGCGCCGCTTCGTGAACGTCTACATCAACGGCGAGGATGTCCGCTTCGAGGACGGCCTCGCCACCACCATCAACGACGGCGACGAGGTCAGTATCGTCCCAGCCGTCGCCGGCGGCTCTTCCTGAGGCCGGCTCCGGGCGTTGCCTCCGCGCGGTTCTCGCCGCGAGGGGGCTAGTCGGGCGCTCGCCACGCCTCAGTAGCAACGGCAGAAAGCACGAAGCCCCCGGAAACGGGGGCTTCGGTGTTGTTCGCGTGTTGCGGAGCGCTAGAAAACGTTCCGGGTGGTGCCGTCGCCCTGGGGGGCGGAGTCGGCCGGCGGAGCGGCTGCCGGCGGCGCGGCCTGCTGGGCGGGCGGGGCCGCCTGCTGAACGGGCTGCTGTGGCGCCGGCTGCTCCGGCTGGACTTGCGCCTGAACCTGTGTCTCTTCGGTGGCGCCTTCCTCCTCCTCGTCGTCCTCCCGCACGGCGCGCCGGAACTCCTTGATCGAGGAGCCCAGATCGCCGCCGATCCTGCTGATGCGCCCGACGCCAAAGAGCAACACAATGACGCCGACGATGATGGCGAGCTCCAGCGGCCCAAGCGGACCGATAAGCAGCGGACCAGGCATAACGCCCTCCTCGTCCCCCCGCTCACGCCGGGGAATCAGTCCAATCATGGTACATGATGCTGCAATGGGGGAAAGCGCAATCCCGGTAAGGGTTGCCGCCAGCCTTCACCCCTCGCGGCGCTAGTCGATCAGGAGCGACCCGTGGAGCCGGCCTCAGGTAAGCCGTTCCACGAAGACGTCCATGACGCCCCCGCAGATCTTGTCCTCGCCGTCCGTCGGTTCCGTCAGGTCGACCGTGACGATGCGTGGGGAGCCATCCTCCAGCACGTCCATCGCCTCCTGCCACACCTCAGCCTCCCCGCAGCCCCCGCCGATGGTGCCGAAGAACGAGCCATCGCTGCGAACCACCATCTTCGCGCCCGTCTTGCGCGGCGTGGACCCGCGTGTCCGCGCGACCGTCGCCAGCACGACTGGCTCCTCGCGTTCGAGCGCTGTCTGGATCTCGCGGAAAATCTCTTCGTTCATACCCCGATCCTGCCGTCCCCGGCCCGCCCCCGCAAGCCACCGCCCCGGACGCGCCCGAATTCTCTACCATCGCACGCATGACGGCCCTCGCCATCGACCACGTCATCCTCGCCACCGCCGACATCCATGCCACCGCGACGCACCTCGAACGCGACCACGGACTCGTGTCTCTCCCGGGCGGAAGGCACGCCGGGCACGGCACCGGGAACCGCATCGTGCCGCTTGGCGAGGCCTACATTGAGATCATGGGCATCGTCGACGAGGAAGAGGCCGCCGCCAGCCCCATGGGCGCCTGGCTCCGCGACCAGACCGCCGGCGGCGACCGCGTCGCCGCCCTTTGCCTCCGCACCGACGCATCCGGCCTCGATGCCACCGCCCAGCGGCTCGGCCTCCGACCCCTCCCCATGTCGCGCGACGCCCCCGGTGGTGTGACGCTCACCTGGCGGCTCGCCGGCCTCGCCGAGGCCATGGCCGACCCTTCCCGCACGTTCTTCATCGACTGGCAGGTTCCCCCCGACCTGCACCCCGCCCGCGGAGACGCCCGCCACCGCGTTCGACCGACCGGGTTCGCCCGCGTCGAGCTCTCCGGCGACGCCGACGCGATCAATGCCTGGCTGGGCGGTGATGTCCCCGGCGTGAGCGTTGCCTCCGCGAACGCGGCGTCCGTCCGCGCCGCTGTCGCGCTCGTGGGTGGTGGGGAGGTCCTGTTGGGCTAAGCCTTACTGACCCAGCCTCGCCCCGATGAACGCCTGGATGCGGTCTCGCGCCTGCTGCCCGATGGGGATCGGCGCCGCGTCGAAGCCGTGCGGGCCGCCGGGGTAGACCGCCAGCTCGGACTCGTTGCCCGCCGCCAGCCAGCGCGCGTGCATGAACAGCGAATCGTCCAGCAGCGGGTCGTACGACCCCACCGTGAAGAGCGCCGCCGGCATGTTCTGCAGGTGTGCGTTCAGCGGCGACACGTCCGGGTCGGTCGTATCCACGCTGGGGATGAACATCTCGTAGAACCGGTCAATCGCAGCCCGGTCGAGGCCCCCCTCCGGTCCCACCCCCAGCCGCTGGCTCGGCGTCATCGAGAGGTCGTACGGACCGTAGACGAGGTTCGCCCCGATGAAGCCCGTGTAGCCGTGCCGGTCCCGCATTCGCAGCAGCGTGACCGCCGCTAGGTGCGCGCCCGCCGAACCGCCACCGATCAGGAGCCGCTCCGTGCCGAACTCCGCCGCCGCGTTCTCCACGAGCCACACCGCAGCCGCCTCGCAGTCGTCCGGACCTGCGGGATAGGGGTGCTCAGGCGCCAGCCGGTAGTCGACGCTCACCGTCGCGAGGCCGAACCCCTCGACAAGAGCCAGGTTGGCCTGGTCGCTCATTCGCGCCCGCCCGATCACCCAGCCGCCCCCGTGGATGTCGAGGTAAACGCCCGTGGGCTCGCGCCCCTCCGGCCGGATGATGCGGATCGAGGCGCCCTCGCCCATGCCCGGCACCGTGCGCTCCTCCGCCCGGTCGACCGGCGGGGGCACGGGGAATGCCCCGCCACCCTCGTCCATCAGCCGCCGCAACTCGACGAGGTCGGTATTTTCCATCGAGGGCATCTGCTCGCGCATCGCCACCGAAGCCGCCACGAACTCGCGCGTCTCCTGGCTGATGGCGTCCTCGCCGAAGACGCTCGAATCGAAGCTCATCGTGGTTCTCCTCAGGAGGGTTTCAGGCCGAACGAGTGGATGAGGCGCCCGTAGCCCATGTAGCTCACGACCGCCCAGCCAATCTCGAGGATCTGTTCCTCGGTGTAGTGTTCCGCCAGCTCGTCGAACAGCTCGCCGTCGATGTTGGCGTGGTCCACGAACAGCCGCTCGGCGTAGTGGAATGCGGCCTTCTCGGCCTCGCTGAAGTCCTGGTCGCCCCACGTCGCAATCTTGCCGACGGTGCTCTCCTCGAGGGTCTCACCTTCCCCTGACAGGGGAAGCCGGGCGGCCTGTCAGAAGTCGCACGCGTTCAGCTGCGCGACCCGCAGCCGCACCATCTCCTTCAGCCGCGCCGAAACAGCGCCGTCCCGAATAAGCGGGCGGTACCACTCGTTCCAGCGCTCGAACAGCGTCGAGTTGTGCCCAAACACCCGCGTGAAGTCGTCGCCACGCCCACGCAACCCCTCAGGGAGCTCGTCGTCGGTCGCCAGTCGGATGTGTGGGGCAGGTTGGTCGGTCATGGCGGAAGTGTACCCCTACCCCAGGTACGCCGACCCCGACCGACGGCCCTTCGGGTCCGTCAGCACGTTGACCAGCGCGACGGTGTTCGCTGCCAGCGCCTCCTGGACGGCGGGCGCGATGTCCGCCGGGTCCTCCACGCGACGCGACCAGCCCCCCACCATCTCCACCGTCTTCTCGTAGGCGACGGGGAGGAGGGCGGCGATGGGGGGCGCGTCGGGCGCGAACGTCCGGTCCTGGATCGAGTGACCCGCGATGCCCCCGTTGTTCGACACGACGATGACGACGTTGCAGCCGATGCGCGCCGCCGTCTCCACCTCCATAGCCGCCGCCCCGAAGGCGTAGTCGCCGAGCACCGCCACCACCTGCTGGTCCGGACGCGCCAGCTTCGCGCCGATGGCGTAGGGCAGACCCGTGCCCATGCAGCCCGTCGTGCCCGAGTTCAGCCGCAGGCGCGACCCGAAGCTGGGCATGACCGCCCGCGCCACGCCCATCGTCAGCTCCGCGTCGACCGTCACGGTCGCGTCGCGGTCGAGGCAGTCGCGCACGTCGCGCAGCAGCCGGAAGTGGTTGATGGGCACCTCGTCCGAGGCCATCGCCTCCGCCGAGCTCGCCTCGTTGCGCGAGCGCGACTCCTGCAGCGTCCCCACCCAGTCGCTGTTCGCGACGCGCAGGCTGCGGCCGTCGAGCAGCCCGTTGAGCTGCTCGACGGCGATCGCGCAGTCGGCCACGATGCCCGTCTCGACGTCCGCCCCGCTGTAGAACTCCTCCGCCACGATGTCGATGTGGGCGAGGCGCGCGCCCTCGGCGAAGCGCGGCGGTTTACCGAACTGGAACACCCAGTTGAAGCGTCCACCCACCATCAGCACGGCGTCCGCCCCACCCAGCGCCGCCGAGCGCGCCGCGTTCATGAACATCGGGTGGTCGTCGGGAATCGAGCCCCGCCCCATTGGCGACGACACGAAGGGGATGCCCCGGTCCACGAGCCGCTGGAGCGGCAGCCCCGCCTCCGCCCAGCCCGCGCCCTTCCCCATGATGACGAGCGGCCGGTCCGCCTCCGCCAGCATGTCCGCGACCGCTTCGAGGGCGGCGGGGTCCGGGTGGGGCCGCGAGATTTCCGGCTCGCTCGTGCGCCACTCGACGTCCGCTTCCTCGAACGGCGTCCGGATCAGTTCGGCGGGGAAGTCGAGGTAGACGGCGCCGGGGCGTCCGTTCAGCGCGCGCCCCAGCGCGAGATGTACGTACTCCGCGATGCGCGCCTGGCTGTCGACCTGTGTCGCCCACTTGCAGCCGGGCGCGGCGAACGCGACCTGGTCCGCCTCTTGGAAGGCCCCCAGCCCCCGCTGATTCCCCGCCGACGAGCCCCCCAGCACCACCAGCGGCATCGCGCTCTCCGTCGCGACGTACATCGGCGTGACGGCGTTCGTGAGCGCCGGTCCCGACCCCACCACCAGCACCCCCGGCTTCCCCCGCGCCCAGCCCCAGGCCGAGGCGGCGAAGCCCGCCGAGACCTCGTGGCGGCAGTTCACCACCGTGATGCCCTCGCGCTCCATCGCCGCCATGACCTCGATCATGGGTCCCGCCACCACCCCGAAAGCCGTGTCGATGCCGGCCGCCTTCAGCTGCCGCGCGATGATCTGTCCGCCGTTCAGTTCTGCCACGCCGTGCCCTCCGCTTGAGGTGGCCGCCATCGTACGCCCCGCGCGGGGCCGCCCGCCGGGAGCCTACAATCGGGCGCCGCCACCGCGGCCAGGGGGACGCTCATGGACCGGCTCGAAGGAAAGGTCGCCCTCGTCACGGGCGCGGGCTCCGGCATCGGCAGGGCGACGTCGCTGCGCTTCGCCGCCGAAGGCGCCGCCGTCATGTGCGTCGACCTCGACGAGGCCTCCGCGCAGGCGACCGCCGCCACCATCGCCGAAGGAGGCGGCTCCAGCGCCGCCCTCCAGGTCAACGTCACCGAGGAGGAGGCGGTCAAGGCCGCCTGCGAGGAGACGGCCCGCGAGCTCGGCGGCCTCGACGTGCTCTACAACAACGCCGGCGTCGGCCGCGCCGACTGGGATCTCACCATCGCCGTCAACCTCAGCGGCGTCTACTACGGCCTGCGCCACGGCGGCGCCCTCATGGCCGAACGCGGCGGCGGCGCCATCATCAGCACCGCCTCGATCGCGGGCCTCGTCGGTCTCGTCAGCAGCCGAGTGACCGAGTTCCCGCCCGTCGACGGCTCCGGCGCCTACATCGCCGCCAAGCACGGGGTCGTCGGCCTGACGCGCCAGTTCGCCCTCATCTATGCGGACCACGGCGTCCGCGTGAACGCCATCGCCCCCGGCTACATCCGCACGCCCATGATCGAGGACGCCCTGCAGGAAGACGAAGGCGCCGCCGGCTTCCTCGAGTCGCTGCACCCGCTGGGTCGCCTGGGCGAACCCGAGGAGATCGCCGCCGCTGCCGCCTTCCTCGCCAGCGACGACGCATCCTTCATCACAGGCATCACCCTCCCCGTCGACGGCGGCTACACGGCGCGCTAGAGGCGAGCACCGCCCACCCCGCCCCGCTAGACTGCGCCCGAATCGGCGAGGGAGTGTGCTCCATGACCTCTGATGTCGACGCAACCGCCCCCAAGTACCTGCGTGACAAGTACGCCATCATCGGCGTCGGCGAGACCACCTACACCCGTGGCTCGAACCTCACCACCCGCGCCCTCGGCACTTGGGCCGTGAAGAACGCGATGGAGGACGCGGGCATCCCCGCCTCCGAAGTCGACGGCATGATGTCGTACTCCAACAACGACTCCACCCCCTCCCCCATGATCGCCGGCGACCTCGGCATCCGCCTCAACTTCTACATGGACGTCTACGGCGGCGGCTCCAGCAGCGAGGCTCTGATCGGCCTCGCCATCGGCGCCATCGAGGCGGGCATGTGCAAGACCGTCGTCGTCTTCCGCTCCATGAACGGCTACTCCCAGGTCCGCATCGGCGGCACGGGCGTGCGGGCGGCGGCGCCGATCGGAGGGGACGCCGTCCACACCGCCCCCTACGGCTGGCTCAGCGCTGGCCAGAACTTCAGCCCCAGCTTCATGCGCCACATGTACGACTACGGCACCACCCCCGAGCAGGTCGCCATGGTCAAGGTCATCCACAGCGAGCACGCCTCCAACAACCCCAAGGCCTACTACAAGCAGCGCCTCACCGTGGACGACGTGCTCAACAGCCGCATGATCGTCAAGCCCCTCCACCTCCTCGACTGCTGCGTCGAGACCGACAACGCCACCGCCATCATCGTCACCCGTGCCGAGCGCGCCTACGACTACCGCAACACCCCCGCCCGCATCCTTGCCGTCGCCGGACGCGTCTGCAAGCCGCGCATCGACATGCACTTCCAGCACGGCCCTATCTCCACCGTTGCCGGCTACTACATCAAGGACATCATCTGGCCGAACGCGGGCGTCGGCCCCGAGGACATCGACCTTACGGGCGCCTACGACGCCTTCACCTTCACCACCATGCTCCAGCTCGAGGACTACGGCTTCTGCAAGAAGGGCGAGGGTGGCGACTACGTCTCCAGCGGCATCATGCGGCTCGGCGGCGAGCGCCCCAACAACACCTCCGGCGGCCACCTCTGCGAGGGCTACACCCACGGCATGAACATGATCATCGAGAACGTGCGCCAGCTCCGCGGCGAGGTCGACTGCTACTGCCCGACCGACAACCGGGGCCGCCGCCAGCACACCTACGACTACTCCGAAGAGGGTGGGTGTCGGCAGGTGCGCGACGCCAACATCTCCATGAACCTCGGCTGGGCGATGCCGGGCACCGGCTCCTCGCTCGTCATGCGGAAGGGATAGGGCCATGCCTCAAGGCGAGTACCGCGGGATGAACCTCAGCATCCTCGATATCGACCACGAGAACGTGGCCTACTTCGGCCACTGCGCCGAGCACGACTTCCACCTGCAGGCGTGCACCGACTGCGGCCTCCTGCGCTACCCGCCCGGAACCGCCTGCCCCTGGTGCCAGAACCGGGAGTTCGAGTGGACGCCCGTCGAGGGCAAGGGCGCCGTGCATTCCTACGGCGAGGTTCACCAGGCTATCCAGACCCAGTTCCGCGAGCACGCCCCCTACATGATCCTCATCGTCGACCTCGACACGCAGAAGGGTGAGCCGAGCGAGCACGAGGCCCTGCGCGTCGCCGGCAACCTCGTCACCCCCGACGGCGAGCTCGCCCCACCCGAGCTCGTGAAGCAGGTCGGGATCGGGAGCCGCATGCGCATGGTCTTCGCCGACGTGTCCGACGGCCTCGCCCTGCCCATGTGGACCCTTGACGAGGATGCCGAGCAGCCCGAGAAACCCTGGCGCTATCCCCAGGAGTACAACGGGGTCTGACCTGCTCCGGGCGGCACTGCCGCCGGGAGAAGCGCACAATGAACACGACAACACCAACCGGGCAGGCCCAGAGAACATGCTGAGCGCGAACGACAATGAGTTCCTGACCCGCACCGGCCCGGGGACGCCCATGGGCGACCTCTTCCGGAGATTCTGGGTTCCCGTCCTCATCGCTGCGGAGCTACCCGAACCCGACTGCCCGCCGGTGCGCGTCGGCGTCCTCGGCGAGGAGCTCGTCGCCTTCCGCGACACGAACGGGACCGTTGGCCTGATCGAAGGACGTTGCCCCCACCGTCGCGCCGAGCTCTTCTGGGGGCGCAACGAGGAGTGCGGCCTGCGCTGCGTCTACCACGGCTGGAAGTTCGACGTGAACGGCAACTGCGTCGACATGCCCTCCGAGCCCCCCGAGTCACAGTTCAGGGACAAGGTCGGGATCGCCGCCTACCCCACGCGCGAGTGGGGCGGCTACATCTGGGCCTACCTGGGTCCCCCCGACCTGCCCCTCCCCGAGCTGCCCGAGTTCGAGTGGGCGCACGTCCCCGAGAGCCATCGCTACGTTTCCAAGAAGCTCCAGCAGTGCAACTGGGCGCAGTCCGTCGAGGGCGCCATCGACACCGCCCACTTCTCCTTCCTGCACATGCTCGTCGGCGAGCTCCCCCCGGACGCACCCGCCGCCCTCCGCTACATGAAGGCCGACGGTTCACCCAAGTTCACGTTGCAGCCTACCGACGCCGGTTTCGTCATCGGGGGCGCTCGCTTCGCCGAGGAAGACAGCTTCTACTGGCGCATCACCCAGTTCCTCGTCCCCAACCACAGCCTCGCCCCCGGCGCCGAGCGAGGCCAGAACATCAACGGCCAGACCTGGGTCCCCATCGACGACCACAGCTGCTGGATCTACACCTACACCTGGAACCCCGACCGCCCCATCACCGAGGAGGAGCTGGCCATCATCAAGGGCGGCAAGGCCAGCATTCACTCCATCGTCGACGAGCACTACCACCCCATCCGCAACCGCGACAACGACTACCTCATCGACCGCGAGGCCCAGCGCACGGCCAGCTTCACGGGCGTGCAGGGCATCTCCGAGCAGGACGCCTGCATCCAGGACAGCCAGGGGCTCATCTACGACCGCACGCAGGAGCACCTCGGCACGACCGACGTCGCCATCATCGAGTTCCGCCGCATGATGCTGCGCATGGCTCGCAACCTGCTCGAGGGCCAGGAGCCCGCCGAGGCCCGCAACGGGCGCGCCTACTGGGTTCGTTCCGGAGCCGAGGTCGCCCCGCGCACGACCTCCTTCGAGGAAGTCGCCGCCGATCGCACGGCGGCAGGAGAAGCCGGCCCCTAGGGCATCGCGAGCGGCGGCGTCACCGACACCTCGATGTCCGATGCCGACCGTTCGAGCTCGATGTCGCTGGCCGTGGTGTAGAGCAGCTCGCCCTCGTGCCGAACGGCTACCCAGAGCTCGTGCGCGGCTCCCGGAGTCAGTCGGTCCGACCGGTAGGTCACGTTGAATTCGACCGGCAGGGTATTCGCGCCCTCGATCACCTGCCGCCCCAGCGCAATCGCCAGGGAGTCCTCATCGGACACGTCCACCAGCACGACCTCGACACAGGCGCCTACGGGGAGATCGACATCCCCGTCCAGGTAGCGCACGGTGCCGGTGATCGAGTCGACATCGCTATCGGCGAAGACGACCGTAAGGAGCAGGGCCGGGACCGTCATCACGACCAGGGCGCTCATCGAGAGCAGCAGAGCGGGCTTCCACATAGCACTCCCCCCGATCCACCGTACAAGGTCTCGGGAGCTACTGTGGCGGTCGTGAACGCACCGGGGTAGGCCCGCTCACGCGCCCACTAACCGGGGCTTTACCGGCGTGGCAGGAGGGGGCCGTTGGGGTGGGTTTGCCTGGTGTGAGAAGGGCCAGGCCGGGTTGCGTCGCCGAAGGACTGTAACTACACTTCTGTAGTGGCCAGGGGAGCCTGACGACTGCGTTGGACTTGGGATCCAGTCAAGAACAGGGCCAACCTTCGAAGGCACCGCCTTGGCTTCGAGGCTGCCGCCCTTGTGTTTGACGACCCCATGTCTGCGACCCGCGAAGACCCGTCATCAAGTGAGCAGCGGTGGCGAACCGTCGGGATGGTGGGCGGTCAAGTCATCATGGTCGTCCACACCTGGCCAGACATCGACCCGACTACCGGAGAAGAGACCGGGCGCATTATCTCGGCACGTAAGGCAACCAGATATGAGAGGACGGCGTATGAAGAAGGATATGACTGAGCTGCCGCCCGATGTGCAGGCACAGGTGCGGGCTCTGGAGGCTCTGCCCGACGACCAGATCGACACCACAGATGTTCCGGAGGTACTCGACTGGTCCGACGCCAGGCGTGGAGTCTTCTACCGGCCTGTCAAGAAGCAGATCACGATCAGGCTCGACGCGGACATTGTCGCGTGGTTTAAGGCCAATGCTCCTGGTGGTCGCGGCTACCAGACGGACATAAATGGGGCGCTCCGAGAGCACGTCCACCGGGCAAGTCGTTCCCCGGAATAACGCGATGTGCGCATCGCATCCCGGTCGAACGCATGAGGTCTGGCCTCATGCGCTCATGCAGCCACCCTCAGGGCGCTTCCGCTAGCCGCCCCGCGCGACCTCCAGATCGGCGCGCGCGGCGACGCGCATGCCGCCCTGGTCGCTGCTGATCGTCACGAGCTGGAAGCCCGCCGCCGAGTGCTTCGCCGCGAGCTGCGCGTTCGCGTGAATGCCCGCGACCACGCCGTGCGCCTTGCACGCCTCCGCGATGCGCACGCGCTCCTGCTCGAAGCGGCCGCCGTTGTCCATCCCCGGCGGCAGCCCCAGCGTGATGCTCAGGTCTGCGGGGCCGACGTAGACCGCGTCGATGCCCGGAACCGAGAGGATGTCGTCGAGGCTGTCGAGCGCCTGCTCCGTCTCGATCATCGGAATGCAGGCGACCTCCGCGTTCGCGTGGGCGAAGTAGTCGCCGCCCGCGTACATCGTCGCCCGCAGGGGGCCGAAGCTACGGTTCCCTTCCGGGTGGTAGCGGCAGGCCGCGACTGCCGCCTGCGCCTCCTCCACGCTGTTCACCATGGGGATGATCACCCCCATCGCGCCCGCGTCGAGCATCTTCATGATGATGCCGGGCTCGTTCCAGGGAACGCGCACGAACGGCATCGTCTCGCGCGTGCTGATCGCCTGCAGCATCGTCAGCGCCGTCTGGTAGTCGATACCCCCGTGCTGCATGTCGATGCAGACGTAGTCGAAGTCCTCGCCCGCCATGATCTCGGCGCTGAGGGAGCTGGGCAGGGAGAGCCACCCCCCGAGGGCCACCTCTCCCGCCCGCCAGCGCGCCTTCACACTGTTCTCACGCACTGTCCCGCTCCTTCTCACCAGCCACTAGTCACTAGCCACCAGTCACTCTTGGTTCGTCATGATGATCGTGCCCGAGGCCATGAACATGCCGCCCACGCCGTGGCAGACGCTGATCTTCGCATCGGGCACCTGCGCCGGAGCCGTTCCCCGCATCTGGCGGACGCTCTCCTGCAGGGCGTACATCCCGTACATGCCCGAGTGCATGTAGCTCAGGCCGCCGCCGTTCGTGTTGACCGGCAGGGGGCCGCCCGGGGCCGTGTTGCGCGCCTCGATGAAGGCGCCCGCCTCGCCCCGCCCCACGAACCCGAGGTCTTCGAGCCCGTAGATCGGCAGGTGCGCGAAGGCGTCGTAGATCATCACGTGGTCCACGTCGTCGTGCGTGATGCCCGCCTCCGCGAACGCGGTGCTTCCGGCGACGCGGAAGGCGCGTGAGGTCGTCATGTCTTCCATCTGGCTGATCATCGGCGTCTCGACGCTCTCGCCCGTGCCCAGGAGGTAGACCGGCTTCGTCGGGAAGTCCCGTGCCCGCTCCTTCGAGACGAGGATCAGGGCGCCGCCGCCGTCCGTCACCAGGCAGCACTGCAGCAGCCGGAACGGGTAGGCGATCATCCGCGAGTTGAGCACGTCGTCGACCGTGATCGGGTCCTTGAACGTCGAGCGCGGGTTGAGCGCCGCCCACTCGCGCTGCACCACCGAGACGGAGGCGAGCTGCTCGTGCGTCATGCCCGTCTCCTTCATGTAGCGCAGCACGCCCAGGGTGAACATCGAGGGCGGCCCGCTCAGGCCGTAGGGCGCCTCGTACTGGCCCGCGAGCGAGGCCGGCGACCCGCCGAAACGGTCCATGCCCACGCGCGAACGCCCGCTCTCGCCGTGCGTGACGAGTGCGACCTCGCAGAGGCCCGCGTTGATCGCCGCCGCCGCATGCCGCACGTGCAGCATGAACGAGCAGCCGCCCACGGCCGTGCCGTCGACCCACGTGGGCGTGATGCCGAGGTAGTGCGCGATACCGGCGGGCGCCTCGCCCGCGGTCGCGACGCCGTCGACGTCGCTCGGCTTCAGGCCGCAGTCCTCCAGCGCGTTGAGCGCGGCGTCGGCGTGCAGCTGGATCTTGGAGAGGCCGGGAACGCGGCCGAGCTCGGTCGTCTCGGCGGCTCCGACAATGGCTACGGAACGGGATTCCATGGCTAGCCTCCCGCCGGCCGGAACTTCGGCAGTGAAATCTCGTCGGTTATCGGCGTGAACGCCACCTCGACGGGCATGTCGAGCACGAGCGCCTCAGGCGTCTGCTCGCAGTCGATGATGTTCGTCATCATCCGCGGCCCCTCGTCGAGCTCGACGATGGCGATCGCGTGGGGTTCCGGCCCGAACCCGGGCGGAGGCCGGTGGTTGATCACGTAGCTGTAGAGCTTGCCCTTCCCGCTCGCCGTGAAGTTCGTGACCGAGCGCGAGCCGCAGCCCGGACAGAATGAGCGCGCCGGGAAGATCACGTCGTCGCAGTCATCTTCGCCGCAGCGCTGCAGGCGAAGCTCGCCTCGCTTCGCCCCATCCCAGAAGTCCTGGGTTTCGGGTGTGGGTACGGGAACCGGGCCCTTGTAGTCGTCGTCGGCCATACGAACTGCCTTTCGAGTGGTTTGGCGCACGCTGGCGCACGCGTCAGCGCATCCTACGAGCTTCGCCGTAAACGTGGGAGCGGAACGGCCGGAGAGGGTGCGGAGTGCAGCTCAGGCGGGAGCGGAGGCGGCTCTGCCGTCACGCACCCAGACGCGGCTCGCGACCTGCGTACCCATCACGATCTCGTGGCCGTCGATCGCGATCGTCACGGTGCCGCGGTACGGCTCCGAGGACTGCAGCATCGCCACCTGACCCGGACGGATGCCCTCGGCGTCGAAGAACTGCAGCAGCAGCTCGTCCTCCTCGAACACCCGCTCGATCTCGACCGTCTCGCCCTCCGGCACGTCCGCAAGGGTCGTCATCGAGAGGTCGCCGGCGTTCGCGAGCCCCGGAATGGGATAGCCGAAGGGACTCCGCTTGGGGTTCCCCAGCGTCTCGACCAGGTGCGGCTCCGTCACATCGGAGATGCCGTGCTCCAGCAGGTGCGCCTCTTCGTAGGCGCGCCACCAGGGCACGTTCAGCACGGTCGTCAGCAGGCACTCCGCCAGGCGATGGCGCCTCACCATCTCCTCGGCCCGGCGCATACCCTCCGGCGTCAGCTCGATCATCTTGCGCCGGTTGATCGAGACGAGGCTGTCGCGCTGCAGACGCTTCAGCATCCCCGCGACCGACGGCGGCGTCACCCCCAGGCGATCCGCCAGCCGCACCGCGATCACGCTCTCGCCTTCGTCGTGGTTGAGGCGGTAGATCGCGCTCAGGTAATCGTCGCTGGCGACGTTGACGACTTGCTTCGGCATCACCGTGATCGTGCCACGCCGTGCGCCTTTTGTCTTGACCCGATGCCTCTTCTATTCAGGCACGGCCAGCCGTACACTCGACGTGCATCTCTCGTCGCGAGGCAGCGGACCATGAGCGCAGCACCCACCACGCCCGAACTCGACCTTTCCTGGCTCGATCTCTACGACGATCCCACGTCGGCCGAGCCCACGAAGAAGGGCCTCACGCTCGATGCCATCGACATCGGCGACTACGCCTCGCAAGAGGATCTGCCCCGCGACATGACCCCCCGCCTCCGCGGTGCCACCGCCCGCAAGGACGCCCACCGCATGGGCCTCACCTACAACACCAAGCACGACGTCTGGGCCGACCAGTGCCGCTCCCTCTACGAAGAGGCCGTCCAGCGCCAGTGGTCCTCCGCGCGCGACATCCCCTGGGACACCCTCAAGGAGCTCCCCGACGAGAAGGAGCGCGCGATCTGCCAGGTCGCGACGATGCTCGCCGAGGTCGAGTTCATCGCCGGCGATGTCCCGGGCCAGTGGCTCCCCCATATCAGCGGCGACGAGTTCGAGGTCGGCCTCTTCCTCATGAGTCAGATCATGGATGAGGCCCGCCACACCGACGTCTTCCGCAAGCGCGCCCTCGCCAACGGCGGCGGCCTCCTCCAGCAGGGCGCCGGCCTCGGCCTGCGCAACCTCATCGAGGCCCAGGACTTCACCGAGATGTCCGTGCTCATGCACGTCCAGGCCGAGGGCTTCGTGCAGTCCATGTTCCGCATGGGCGAGCTCATCGGGCCGACCCAGGCTGACAAGCGCATCTTCCGCATGGCCGCCCAGGACGAGTCCCGCCACCTCGCCTTCGGCGTCATGCACCTCAAGCACGTCCTCGCCGAGACGCCCGAGCGCCGCGAGGAGATCCACCATTACCTCGACAAGGCCGAGGAGCGCTCCGCCGGGGGCGGCAGCGGCGATGTCACCTTCCCGCCCGTCTTCGAGTCGCTATGCATCCTCCTCGGAGGCGGGAAGGACCGCTTCGACGAGGGCGTCGCCAAGTTCCTGCTCCTCCGCAGGCGCCAGGTGAAGGAGTACCTGCACCGCCTCGATGTCGCCGGCCTCGGCGACCGCCGCGAGCGGCTCGGATCCGCCCTCGCGCAGTACGCCAACTAGCGTCATGGCCGAAAGCGAGCCCACCGAAGGGCCCATCACCGCGGAGATGCGCGCCGCCGCGCAGGCCCTCGGCTGGGAAGAGGACCTCCTCGACCGGGCCATTGACTGGGGCTACAGCCCCCGCACCGTCGTCAGCGCACTCGGGACGAAGCTCGCCCCCGCCCAGGCCAAGAGCTTCCTCGACCGCGAGCCCCTCAAGCCCGACCTCACCTGGATGGACGCCCCCACCGAGTGGGGCGTCCGCGCCGAGCAGGCCGATGCCGATATGGGCCTCACCGTGGGCGACATCATGGTCGGCTCGTACGGCGAGATCCCCGACCTCTGGACCGATCGCACGGAGATCGCGCGCGGCTCGAACCCGCAGGTCGGCCAGGAAGACATGGGCTATACCATCTTCGAGAAGGCCGTCGTCTGGACCGACTCCGTCGCCGACCTCTACGAGCGCGCCATCCGCGACCGCTGGGCCCCCGCCACCGACCTCGGCTGGCGCAGCCTCGAAGCCCTCCCCGACGAGGTCGAGAAGGCCATCTGCCAGGTGATGACCGAGCACAGCGAGCGCGCCTACGCCGAGGCCGCCGTGCTCGGCCGCTGGCTCCCCGAGATCAGCTACGGCTTCGTCGAGATGAAGCTCTTCATGAGCAGCGTCATCTACGACCTTGCCCGCCATGCCGAGGCCTTCCGCAAGCGCGCCCTCTCGAACGGCGGCGGACTCGGCCTGCAGGCCCCCACCGACCTCATCCGCGGCGCGACCGAGGCGCGCACCTACCCCGAGCTCATGGCCTACCTCTTTGTCCAGGACAGCGCCTTCCTCACCTTCTTCCGCCACGCCGGCGACATCGCCCAGAACCAGCTTGAGCGTGACCTCTACGCCCTCGTCGCCAGCGACCGCGAGCGACTGATGGAGTACCAGGTCGAACGCTTCGAGGCGTTCCTCTTGGCCATGCCCGACCGTCGCGAAGAGCAGCAGCGCTACCTGGCCAAGGCCGAGGTTCGCCTCGCCCGCGAATGGAACGACCCCGCCGTACGCGAACCGCTCATCTTGCTGCTTGGCGGCAGCCGCGAGAACGCCGCCGCCGGAGAGGCAGCCCTCACCGCCCTGCGCCGCCGCCAGGTCGAGGAGTACCTCGGCCATCTCGACCAGGCCGGCTTCATCCGCAGCCGCCTCCACTCCGGCCTCGCCGTCTACCTCGAGGAACCCGAGACCGCCCCCGCCTAGCCCTCCACGATCGGCGCCAGCGTCCTCCGCACCACCTCCGCGCTCGTGCCGACCGCGAAGACCACATCGCGCCCCGTCGGTTCGAGGAGTCCAACCACGCGACCGTCGTCCTGCGTTGCAAGCGTCAGATCCCCTTCCGTCGCCACGTTCGCGTTCCGCGTCGCGATGGCGCGATGCGTCTCCGCGAACTCGCGCGCCTCGCCCTCGTCCGCGAAGCGCACGTACGCGACAAGCGCTGCCTCCCCCTCGGGGTGCGCCAACAGGTAGTAGTGATCCCCCGTCCAGCCCGCGACGGCGTCGAGCACCGCCCGGTTCTCGTCGCGCTTGAACCAGTCGGGATCGAAGGGCGCATCACCGAGCAGGTAGTTGGCAAGCTGGAATTCACCCAGCGAGCCGAACTGCCGTTGGCTCCACAAGAGCCCGAGGCTCACGCGCATTTGGCGCAGTGGCAGGGTCGTGTGGGAGTAGAGGTATTCTGGCTCCCAGTCGGAGGCGAGCAGCTCCGGGTTGAGGATCTGGGAGGTCGTCGTAGGCGGATCCTGCAGCAGCAAGTTGAGCGCATCGCGACCGTGTGCCTCGATGAACCACGCCACAGCATCGGCGCCCGCCGTGTAGGGGAAGTAGAACTCTCGCTGCAGGCCCGCTGAGACGTCGTCCCACGCCCCAATCGTCAGAACCTCGTCTGCGGGGAGGCCGAGGGCGGCTTCCGCCCACCGGCCTTCGTGATAGATGGCGTCGCCTTCGACGATTGCCGACCAGGCAAGCGAGGCGTCGAGGTTGTAGCTGGCTGCCCGGCCCGTTCTGGCGAGGTCGAAGTGATAGTCCTGGATGGCGTGCACCATCTCGTGCACGAGGGTCAGCAGTTCGTGCTGGCTGAGCTCATCGAGTTCGATCCGGTCCTTGTCGGTCACGACCCAGAGTGTCTTGTCGTACGAGTAAAAGCCCCCGATGAAGCCCAGCTGGAGTTCCAGCAGATACTGGGGCTCATCGCGGTCGAGGTGGCCCATGACCCGGAGGAAGATTGTTCTGGCTTTCAGCCAGTACTGCATTTCCAGCTCCGTTCCACCCGCCCAGTAGGCGTCCCCCACATCCTCCGGCGCGACGGCTCGGGCCTGCAGGTCCGGCGGCGCCTCCAGCCCCCGTACCTCCGCCACCTCCTCCAGCAGTTCGCGCAGCTCGTCGGTGAGCGGCGCCGCCTCCACCGGGGTGGCGGTAGCTGTGACCGCTTCGCGCGCGGGTGGCCGGGTCGCATCGCGTGAGGGGGTCGGCGCCGGACGCTGCGTTTCCGGTTCGCCGCCCCCACAGGCGCCGAGCGCCAGCGCCGCCAAGAGCAGCAGGGGGAGCAGCGTGCGGACCGTGAGCGCCACGGCTGGCAGTCTAGCTTCCCACCAGCGGCTCAAGCGCCGCGCGGGCCACCTCCGCGCTCGTGCCGATCGCGAAGAACACCGTGCGCCCCACCGGCTCAAGGCGGGCGACGACGAACCCGTCCTCCCTCGTGGCGAATGTATAGGGAGCCTCTACCGAGCTCCGGGTCCGGGCGAGGAGGAGGCTGTGCGCCTCCTCGAACTGGCTTGAGTCGAGCATCGTGTCGAATCGCACCGCCACAACAAGCACACGCTCCTCACCGTTCTCGAAGATGCGGTAGGAGTCGCCCTGCCACCCCTCCCCGGCACGCTGGACGAGGACCTCCGTCGCCCGGAACCCCCGGCCCTCGTAGCCATGGGCCGGCCAGGGGTAAGCCTGCCGGTCCCCGAGCAGGTAGTTCATCAGGTGGAACTCCCCCAGCACGCCCCACTCGCTCTCCGTCCAGCCTTCACCCAGGCTCCCGGCGATGGCATCCGCCGGCAGCAGCAGGTCGACATCCGCCTCGGGAACCCAGTCGGTGTCGAGCAGGTTCGTGTGGATGATCGCCGCCGTGGCGTCCGGCGGGTCGCCGAAGAGCGCGTTGAGCCCCTCCAGCCCGTGCCGTTCCACCACGGCTTCCACCGCCACCGGCCCTGTCACGTAGGGGAACGTGAAGACCCGCAGGACCTGGGGTGGAATGTCGACTACCTGGTGAAGGTTCGCGAGAAACAGCAGGTCCCTGCCCGGCCCCAACCCGCCCGGGACCAGTGTCGACGACTCGCTCCATTTCGACGTGTGCAGGACGGCATCGCCCTCCACGACCGATGTCCATGCGAGCCCTGCATCCAGGGTCGTCGCCACGCTGCCGCTCGCGCGCAGATCGAAGTGGTAGTCCTGGATGGCGTGCAGCATCTCGTGCGCGAGAATCTCCCGTTCCTCCGCGCTCAGCGCGCCGAGGTCGAACTGCTCCCGCTCGTTCGGGATCCAGAGCGTCTTGTTGCCGTACGAGTAGAACCCCGCGACAAGCTGGGCCGTCGAGACCGTCACGTCCCAGAGTGACTCGCCCGGCTCCACGTACCCCAGCAGCTGGTACAGCGCCCCACCCTGCCGGAGCGCCTCCCGCTGGTCCTCGTTGTACAGCCCGGTGTACGCCCCGGCCATCTCGTCCGGGGCGAGCGTGCGGACACGCAACTCCGGAGGCGCCTCCAGTCCTCGCGCTGCCGCCACCGCGTCGAGCATCTCGAGCAGGGCGCCGGAGAGCGGCACCTCTTCCCCGATGGGCGCAGCCGCAGGCGACTCCGTCGCCTCGCCGGCAGCGGTCGGGGCGGAAGTTGGCGTGGGTGAGGCAGTGGTGATGGGAGTGGCCGTCGTGGTCGCCGTCGCCGTCGGCGCGGTAGTAGGAGTGGCAGTGGCCGGAGTGGTGGGCGTGGCAGTAGGCGCTGCCTCGACGACTGCGGGTGTGGTCGTTGGGGTGGGCGTGGTCGTAGGCGGGACCGCGGTAGGCGTTTCGCGACCCGGCTCGCCTGCCTGGTCCTCCGCCGGGCTCGTGGTGGGGTCCGGTCGCGGGGACGCCTCCGGGTCGCCGCATGCGGCCAGCGGCACGACCAACGCAATCGCCGCTAGGACGGGGAGCAAGAGGCGGAGAGCTGGAATCGCCATCGGGTCCATTCTTGCCACGCGCGTCGAGCTCCGCCAGCGGAACCACCCCGCCTCGACCCTGCTTCCCTAACCCTTGATGAGCGGCTCCAGAGCCGCGCGCGTCACGTCCGCGCTCGTCCCGATGGCGAAGATCACGTCGCGTCCCACCGGCTCCGGGAACCCGACGACCTTGCCGTCCCGCCGCGTCGCGAGGGTAAGGTCACCTTCCTCAATGACCCCTGCTCCCTCGGTCGCGAAGTTGCGGTGGGCCGCGGCGAATTCGTCCGCCTCCTCCGCGCTCGTGAAGCGCACACGCGCCACCAGCACGCGTCCGCCGTCGTCGTGCTCGAACACGGTGTAGCGGTCCCCCGCCCACCCCTTCGCCGCCTCCATCGCGCTCGTGGGAAAATAGAGCCACCCCTGAATGTACGGCTCGTCTCCCATCAGATAGTTGATGAGGTGGAACTCGCCCAGGGAACCCGCCACCCGCACACGCCAGCCCGCTCCCAGGCTTTCCTGGATCTGGTCCGCCGACAGCGAGGACTCGCCCAGCTCCTCGGGTTCCCAACCCGCGGCGAGCAAGTCGCGATGGAGGATGAGCGTCGTCGCCGTCGGCGGCTCCGCGAGCATGGCGTTCAGCGCTTCCGTTCCCTCATTCACCAGCACGAAGCCGGCCCAGCTCGCGCCCGTCCTGTAGGGGAAGTAGAGGGTCCGCAGGACCGGCGCGGGAATCCTGGCCGGCTGGTTCCCCGCGGCCAGGAAGAACACGCCGCCGGCAGCCGGGAGGGCCAGGGAACGCATACTGTGCCGGTTCGTATGCACGACTGCGTCCCCCTCGACGACGGACGTGAAGGCGAGCTCGGCGTCGAGATTGCCCGTGAGGCTGTCGAACGTCGCATCAAGGTCGAAGTGGTAGTCCTGCAGGGCGTGGATGATCTCGTGGACCAGCGTCTGTCGCTGTCTCGGCGCCAACTCCTCCAGCCCCACACCCTCCTTCTCCGTCACCACCCACAGCGTCTTGTGGTCGGTTGAGTAGAACCCCAGCACGAGGTTGAGGAACGACGTCTGGATGTCCCAGAGGTGCTCGTCGTCGTCGAGATAGCCCAGCAGGCGGTAGACCTCCGTCAGCGTGTCGGCCTCGGCCCGGTCCTCTTCCGTGACCAGGGTGAGGTAGGTGTCCGGCAGGTCGGCGCGCGCCACCGTCAGGGCGACCAGTGACTCCGGCGCCTCCAGCCCCCGAACCTCCGCCACCTCCTCCACCAGCTCCCGGATCGAGTCCGGGAGCGGCGGCGCTTCTCCGGGTGTGGCCTCTCGCGGCGCTGACTGCTGAGGCGTTGCGGTTGTGGAGGGAGTTGGCGCGGGTGTAGCTGGAGTGGCCGTCGGGGTGTCGGTTGGCGGCGCCGGGGCGGTGTCGTCGACGCCACACGCCGCGAGCACCAGAGCGAGCAGGAGCGTGGCAAGCAGCGTTACGACCGTGCGGTTCATGGGTGGCTCCATTCTTGCCCGCTGCACGACCACCCCGCCACACCGGATGCGCTCTCCCGCCGCCCGCTTCCTTACCCTTGACCGGCGTCCCAGGCGTCGCCCCCGACCCCGCATCCCACCCCGGCGATTCTTGCCCGGTCCGCGCCCCCTGCGCTAGATTGAAGGCGGCGGCGCATTCGTCTAGCGGCCTAGGACACCGCCCTCTCAAGGCGGAGATCAGGGGTTCGAATCCCCTATGCGCTACCACTAAGTCTGGTACTCATAACTCCACCCGCCAGCGCCACCTCGGCAGCGTCCGCGCCCCCGATGGGGCTGTCCTCGAGGCGACGGGCGTTCCTTATGCGCTCCACTGGCGTGGCCACGCAGCGAAGCTGATCGCCCTCGCCGAGAGTATGTTCGAGTAGCGCCCCCCGCGACTGAGTCGGGTGATGTAATTCGGAGGGTGCAGATGCTAGCGTGACCCGATGGCAAAGAGAGGCCGCCCCCGCCACCCGAGCCTGCTGACGCCCGGCGAGCAGCGCGTCCTCAAGGAGCTGCGTCAGGGCGGCACGAATGCTGAGATCGCGGTGAGGCTTGGTCTCAGCCCGGAGACGGTAAAGACCCACATCGCGAGCATGCTTTCGAAGCTGGACCTCAGGGACCGTGGGGAGCTCGCAGCGGTACAGCTGCAGGAAGCGGTCGGCCGGTGGCGCATCCTCGGGGTGATGGGGGTTCCTTTCGGGTTTCCTCTCCACATGCGCCCCCTGGTCTGGGCGGGTGCAGGACTGGCAGGAGCAGCGGGCGCCGCCGGGATAGCCGTCCTCATCGCGGCGGTGCTAGCCAACGGCGGTCAACCTTCCACGGTCCCGCCGGTCTCGGCTCCCACGGCCGAGGCGACTTCCTCACCCTCAACTGCACCCCCACCGACGACCACGCCTGAGGCCTCGACCACCGCTACGGCGACGCCAGCGTCCACCGCCACAGCAGTGACCGCGACCCCGACCGCCACAGCGCCGGTGGCGACCTCCACGCCAACGCCAATTCCGCCTGCGTCGGCAGACCCCGTGGTCGAAGTGAGCGCGAGCGTGCACACCTGTGCGTTGCGCGAGTCGGGACAGGTCGTCTGTTGGGGGGAGAACTGGTGGACCGACCCGTGGCCCGCGCCGTTGAACGTCGTCAGAAGGGACGATACACGCCAACCCGATCCGCTCCCCGGAGAGTATCGCTCGGTAGCTGCCGGCTATGGCTTCACGTGCGCCGTGCGGAAGTCGGGCGAACTGATCTGCTGGGGTCTGGACTGGGACAACTTCGATGATCGCAGTCCACCCTCCGGAGAGTATCGCGCAGTCAGCGCGGGCTCCGGTGGGTTGTGTGCGGTGCGGGAATCGGGCGAGTTGGCCTGCTGGGGAAGCGACTTCTCCGATGTGGCCGGCGAGCCGCCGGGAGAGTACCGGTCCGTGAGCGTGGGTAACGGGCATGCGTGTGCAGTGCGAGAGTCGGGCGAACTGGTCTGCTGGGGCGAGAACTACGCTGGACAGGCAAGTGCGCCACCGGGAGAGTTCCGTTCGGTGAGTGCGGGCCGAAACCATACGTGTGCGGTGCGGGCATCAGGAGAACTGGTCTGCTGGGGAGATAACCAGTTGGGTAAGGCAGAAGCCCCGCCAGGAGCTTACCGCTCCGTGAGCGCCGGTTGGTCACACACCTGCGCCGTGCGTGTGTCGGGCGAGTCGACCTGCTGGGGGGATCTCTTCGGGGGGCTGGATGCGTTGCCGGGAAAGTACATCTCGGTAAGCACGGGCCCCATGCATGCATGCGCCGTGCGCGAATCGGGAGGAGTAGCCTGCTGGGTCCCCAACAGTTATCGGGCTCTCTACGGCTCACTGGAGGCCTCTCCATCAGGAAAGTTTCTCTCGGTAAGCGTGGGCGATGTCCACGCCTGTGCGGTGCGAGAGTTGGGCGGGATAGTGTGCTGGGGACACAACAACTACAAGCAGACCGATGCTCCGCCGGGAACCTACCGCTCGGTGACCGCCGGTGGGGGCCACACCTGCGCGCTGCGCGACACAGGCGAGGTGATCTGCTGGGGTGGAGAGGGGGACGACTATGAAAGCGTGCGCGCGCCGTTGGGTGTCTTCCGCTCGGTGAATGCTGGTGGGCGGCGTACATGTGCAGTGAGGGAAGAGGGTGATGCGGTGTGCTGGGGGCGTGAAGCTAGCCAGTTTGATAGCCACGAGACCTTCTACGAGTGGGATGGCTCTGCCCGGTCGGTTGGCACGAGTGGCTGGGACGCATGCGTGCTGAGAGACGGAGGGATCAATTGCAGGTCGTGGCTCAACAGGGCGTACTGGGAAGGGGGAGGCCCTCCGGCACTGCCGGATGCGCCTCCGGGACAGTACCGCTCGGTGACCGTCGGGGCGTCGTTCGCCTGTGCGGTGCAGGACACGGGCGAGGCCGTCTGCTGGGGAGACAACTCCTATGGGCAGGCGGATACGCCTCGGGGCGCGTACCGCTTGATTAGCGCGAGCGACGGCTATGCTTGTGCGGTGACGGAGTCGAGCGAGGTTGTCTGCTGGGGAGGCCACGGAGACGAGTTCATTGCCCTGGATGCGCCTCCGGGGACGTACCGCTCGGTCAGTGCGGGACATGGATACGCCTGCGCGGTGCGAGAATCGGGTGATGTGGTGTGCTGGAAGGTGAGAGTGTTCGCAGGGGCCAATGTGCCGCCGGAGCTTCAGTAGCCCCCCTACCTCGTCGCCAAACTGCCGCAGCAGCCACTCTGCCCGCTCCAGGCGCTCCAGGACGCAGCAGTGGAGAGCGGCGACGGAGCCGGAGCGCGCCTACGGGTGGCGTGAATAGGGGGAACTTGATGCGATCCCCGGGATCGAGTTAAGTGAGTGAGTCACTGTACGAGGTGTTGTTCGGAGAGGTGGGACTGGCGTCGGCTCACGTGTCCACCCGCCGAACGGGCGAGAACCTGAACGCTGCGAGGGGCCGCCTAGGCAGGTGGGGTCGATGGCCGTCTTATAGCGAGACCGCCCAGTGAAAGGTTCGCAGTACGGTACGTGTTGGCCTACCACCCTTCTTCACCACCCCGGAGTTCCGCCACGCCCCTACCGCCCCCCCGTGCGGTAACGCGCCTACACGAGCCGGCCTGCGCGTCGTGTAGAACAGATTCGAAAGTGAGGTCGTCATGAAGGGCTACGTCATCGTGGACACCGAGGTCATCGACCAGGAGGCGTACTCCCAGTTCCTGGAGCGGATCCCCGGAGTCGTTGAACGACAGGGCGGACGGTTCATCGTCCGCACCAGCGACGCCGAGCCGGTCGAAGGCGGCTGGGCGCCGAAACGCATCGTCATCATGGAGTTCGACAGCCTCGAAGCTGCAAGGAATTTCGTCACTTCCGACGAATACACCTCCCAGGACGATCTGCGCCACCGCGCGGCCAAAGCCAGGATCGTGGTCGTGGAGGGCGTCCCCGAGGCGTAGCCCCGCCCTTCCCGCCCCCACGACCCGCTTATGGCCAGTTACAATCCGCATTGCCTTGAGCACAGCCGGGGATAGGCCGGCGGGGGAGAGCCATGACAGCCCGAGTCGTTATTTCGGCCGACAGTCACACCGAGAGGTTCCTCGACCTCTCCGAGTACATCGATCCCAAGCACCGTCCCAAGATGGATGAGCTGAACAAGCGCGACGAGGAGCGGCTCCTCAAGATCCTCGAGAACATGCGCAACCGCGGCCAGGAAACCTCCTACTCCGGGCGGAAGAACACGATGGAGGAGTTCCGCATCACCGTCGATCTCGACGACCGGATGAGCGCCATCACCAGCGATGGCGTCTGCGCCGAGGTCGTGATCGAGCGGGGTGGTTCGCGCGACCCCGATGTCGACTTCCTGCGCGCCTGCAACAGCGCCTACTACCGCTGGTTCAACGAGCACTTCGCCGGCGAGGCCTACCGCTTCATCGGCGTCGCCGCCATCACCATCGGCGACATCGACAAGGGCATCGAGGAGCTGAAGGAGGCCCACGGTCTCGGCTTCCGCGCCCTCATCCTTCCCGGTTCCCACTACTGGTTCCCGGGCGCCCTGCCGTTCCACGACCGCGCCTACGACCCCCTCTGGGCCACCGTGCAGGAGATGGGCATCCCCATCCTCTTCCACCCCGGATTCGGTCGCGAGAACCCCATCCTCCCGGCCGATCCCGATGGGCAGGTCTTCAAGTACGGCCCGCTCACCACGCTCGAGCTCCGGGGCGCCCTCAAGCACTTCCTGCTGGGCGGCATCGCCGAGCGCTTCCCCACCCTCAACTTCGGCTGGGTCGAGTCCGGCAGCCTCTGGGTCCCGCCCCTGCTCGACGAGTACGACGCCCTCGTGAAGCGCCGACCCGGCGGCCAGAGCCAGGAGCTGCTTCCCAGCGAGCTCTTCGCCCGCCAGGGCTTCTGCGCCGGCCCCCTCACCAAGAGTGAGGTCGACGCCCGCCACCGCCTCGGTGTCGACAACCTCATGTTCGGCACCGACTACCCCCACCCCGAGGGCACCTATCCGCACACCCAGTCGATGATCGACGAGATGTTCGAGGGCGTGAGCGCTGAGGAAACCGACAAGATCCTCGCCACCAACGCCGCCCGCGTGTTCAACCTCGACATCGGACGGCTGACAAGCTCGACCGTCGCCGTCGGCTAGACCGCTCCCGGCACACCCAGGCAGGCCCCGGGCGGTGCGAACTGCCCGGGGTTTTCTGTTTGCGGGAGTCGGTCAGGAGCGTCCGCGCGCGTACGGGCTGATGGCCTCGTTGATCGCGTCCGCCAGGAGGTTGAGACAGAGGAGCAGGAAGGCGAGCGTGGCGCCCGGGAAGACGGGATACCACCAGGCACGCTGCAAATAGGGCCTGCTGTCGTTCACCAGGCCGCCCAGTGAGGGCGTGTCCGCCTCAATCCCGAGTCCGAAATACCCCAGGGCGGCCACGATCAGCACACCGCTCGCGATCGCCAGCGCCACCTGCACGAGCAGGGGCGGAAGGGCGTTGAGCACGATGTGGCGGAAGATGATCCGGGGCGTGCTGGCGCCGAGTACCTGCGCCGCGAGCACGTAGTCCTTGTTCCGCTCTCCCAGCATCTGGGCGCGCGCAAGGCGGGTGAAGCCGGGGATGGCGAAGACCGCGATCGCGATGCCGATGTTCTCCAGCCCCTCGCCGAGGATGGTGAGGATGGCGAATGCGATCAGCAGGCCGGGGAACGCCAGCAGGGCATCCACCAGGCGCATCACCGCTGCGTCCGCCCACCCCCTGATGTATCCCACGGTGAATCCCGCCATGGTGCCGATGACCGCGCCACTCAGCACCGACAGGAAGCTCAGCACGAGCGCGGCCTGAAGCCCGTGGAGATTGCGGGAGAAGAGATCGCGCCGCAGCTCGTCGGTGCCAAAGGGGTGATTCCAGGACGGGGACAGCAGCCGCGCGGATGCGTCCTGCGCGATCGGGTCGTGCCAGGCGATGAGCGGGGCCCCGACGGCCGCCACGGCGATGATGAGCAGCCCTCCAACCGCGATTGCGCCCTGCGGGTTGCGGAGCAGGCGGCGCACGGTGTCGACCCACATCGACCGGGCCGCGCGCGCCCTGAACGTGGTGTCACCTTCCCGGCCGGTCGCGGCGATACTCATCGGACTCTCACCCTCGGGTCGACGAGCCCGTAGATGATGTCCGCCACCAGGTTCACCGTCACGAAGATGACGACGAGCACGACCAGCATGGTCTGCACGACGAGGTAGTCCAGGCGCTGGATCGCTTCAACCAGGATGCGACCGAGACCCGGCCGCGTGAAGACCGTTTCGATGATCACCACCCCGGTCAGCAATTCACCCACCTGCAGCGCCATGATGGTGATCACGGGAATGAGCGAATTGCGGAGCGCGTGGCGCACGATGACGGTGCTCTCTCCCAGCCCCTTCGATCTGGCCGTGCGAACGAAGTCCTGGCCGAAGACGTCCGTGATCGTCGTGCGCGTGTACCGGGCCAGTACCGCGCTGATGGGCATCGCCAGGGCGATCACGGGCAAGGCGAGTTGGTGAAGCGAGTCCACCGGGTCGTCAAGGAACGAAGTACGCCCGTGCGAGGGAAACCAGCCAAGCTCCGCGGCGAAGATCCAGAGCAGGATGATGCCGCTCACGAAGCTGGGAACGCCGACCGCCACCATGGTGTAGCCCGAGAGGAACCAGTCCCACACGCTTCTCGGTTTCACCCCTCCGAGAATGCCAAGGGGGATCCCCACAAGGATGGCGAAGATGTAGGCCGCAATGCCCAACTCCAGCGTGGGCTCGATGTTGATGGAAAACAGGCGCGTGACGCTCAGGCCGCTTACGTAGGAGTACCCCAGGTCACCCGTGACGAGATCGCCAAGCCAGCGGATGTACTGTTCCGGCCAGCTGTCGTGCAGGCCGAACTCCTTGCGGATCGCGTAGAGGTCCTCCGCCGTGGCTTCCTCGCCCGCGATGACGAGCGCGGGATCCCCCGGAATGATCCTCAGCACGAGGAACGCGATCACCGTACCCAGGAACAGGATGGGAATCGTCTGTGCGACCCGGTTCAGGATGAACGGAGCCATATCCCTCGCCCTCTGCCTGGCGTCTCGGAGCCGTGTCGATGCTCGATCGAGCCGTGAGCATACACACGCAGGCGACCCTGGATGCGCCCCGCACCGATGCCGGAACGGTATAGTACCGGCCACGCGTCAGAGGCCGCCCAGCCGGGCGTCGGACGAAGCCCACGTCCTCGCCGGTGGCAGGACGCAACTGACGCCCCGAGGGAGGTTCGGAAATGACGTCCACCTGGAAGAAACCCATTTCGCGCCGGCAGATGCTCGCCGGGTCGGGTGTTGCGCTCGGTGCGGGCGTGACCGCTGCCTTGGTTGGCTGTGGCGACGACGACGACGACGAGGCGCCCGCCGCGACCGCTGCTCCCGCAACCGAAGCCCCGGCAGAGGCAACCGAGGCTCCCGCAGAGGCCACTGAGGCTCCCGCGGAGGCGACGGAAGCCCCGGCAGAGGCCACCGAGGCTCCGGCCGAGGCGACTCCCGAGCCCACGGAGGCTCCCGAGACGGGCCCGAAGCAGGGCGGCGTCCTTCGCTACGCTGTGCAAGGGGACCTGCTCCTGACCAACGGCGCCCCGTTCACGCGCGCCCAGGGCATCCCCATCCTCATCTTCGAGAGCCTCATCCGTTACGAGGAATCGCCCGCGCCAACACACGTCCTCGTTGACCAGTACGACGTGTCGGAGGATCTGACCCAGGTCACGATCCGGCTCAAGGAGAACGCCGTCTTCCACGACGGCTCGCCCGTCACACCTGACGACGTCTTCTTCGGGATCGACGCTATCGTGAATCCCGAGCAGTACGGCTTCAGCTTCCGCGGTCAGTTGAAGGCCTTCGCCTCGCTCGTCACCGACATGAGCACGATCGATGAACGCACCATGGTGTTCACCTTCGCGTCGGCCCTCGCGAACGTAAACGACTTCTTCGCCCAGTTCCCTGTCACGAAGAAGGACACCTACGCCCAGCTCCAGACGGGCGAGAACATCCAGGGCACGGGCCCCTACAAGATGAAGTCCTGGACTCCCGGCGTGGGCTACGAGCTCGAGCCGAGCACGAACTGGCACGACGACCGTGGCGGTCCCTACCTCGACGGGGTCCAGGTGATCCAGTTCGCCGACGCCGAAGCCGTCGGCCAGGCGTACGACGCCGACGACATCGACATCGCCACAAGCGTGAGCCCGGTCTTCGGCAAGGCCCACGAGGAAGACGTGAGGCTCGCGGCCAAGTGGGGCATCGTCTACGTGGGCCTCAACGTCACCAATCCCTACTTCCAGGACAAGCGCGTACGGCAGGCGCTCTTCTTCGCCATCGACCGCGAGCGCATCGTCAACGAGCTCATGGAGGGGCTCGTGGAGCTGACAACCCAGCCGTGGGACCCGGGCAGCCCCGCCTTCGACCCCGACCTCGAGCAGCCCTTCTACGACCCCGAGCGGTCGAGGGCGCTCCTCGCGGAGGCAGGATTCAGCCAGACCGAGCCCATCACCTTCGACCACTACGCGAACCACCCTGTCGTGGGGGCCGGGCTCGCGTCCCTCATCAAGCAGAACTTCGCCGATGTGGGAGTCGAGATCGAACTCGTCGGTCACCAGATTCCCGACATGAACAAGAAGCTCTTCGAGCGCGACTTCGATGCCGGCTGGTTCCTGATGACCGGCTTCTCGCCGTTCTCGCCGGTCACGGTCATCACCCAGCCGTTGCCCTTCCAGGACAACAACCCCAGCAAGTACACGAGCGAGACCTTCCTCGACATCCGGGCGAAGCTCCGCTCGCTGGATCCCTTCTCGGAAGAGGCGCTGGTGCAGTACGAGCGCTTCAACGAGCTCTTCCACGACGACCCCTGGCTGCTTCCCTGTGCGCCCTTCCGCGGCATCAACGTCGTCAAGCCGCGGGTGCAGGGTTACAACAGCTTCGTCGAGCCGCTCACCTACCTCGGGTACGTCTGGCTCGACGACGCCTAGGAGGAGACTCCGGGCACACGCACCCGTTCCGTCACGCCGCCGACCGGTGAAACACCGGCGGCGGCGCGGCGATCGAGGAACCTGACTGGTCGGGCGCAGCCTTGCACGCCCGAAGGAGGAGCCCATGCCCGACGCTGCCGAGTCCGCCGGCTACGCCACCCTCGAATCCACCGAGTTCTCCGGCGCCTGGCCCGAACGCCCCGATCTGAGCGGCCTCCCCAACGTCGTCTACATCGTCCTCGACGATGTCGGCTTCGCCCAGTTCGGCTGCTACGGCTCCAGCATCGACACGCCGAACATGGACCGGCTCGCCGCCAACGGGCTCCGCTACACCAACTACCACACCACCACCCTCTGCTCCCCCTCCCGCGCCTGCCTCCTCACCGGCCGTAACCACCACACCGTCGGCATGCGCTCCGTCTCCAACTGGGCGCGCGCCTACCCGAACGGTCGCGGCGCCATCACCAACCGCGCCGCCACCATCCCCCAGCTCCTCCGGGACCGCGGCTTCTCGACCTTCGCCGTCGGCAAGTGGCACCTCGCCCCCATGTCCGAGACCTCGGCTGCCGGCCCCTTCGACCACTGGCCCCTGCAGAAGGGCTTCGAGCGCTACTACGGCTTCCTCGATGCCCTCACCGACCAGTTCGCCCCCGAGCTCACCTACGACAACCACCGCATCCCCACCCCCGACACCCCCGGCTACCACGTCAGCGAGGACATGATCGACCGCGCCATCGGCTTCGTGCGCGACCAGCGCGCCATCTACGAGGAGAAGCCCTTCTTCCTCTACGTCGCCTTCGGCGCCTGCCACGACCCCCACCAGGCCCCTCCCGAGTACATCGAGAAGTACCGCGGCCGCTTCGACCAGGGCTACGACGTGGCCCGCGAGGAGTGGTTCGAGCGCCAGAAGGCGATGGGCATCGTTCCCGAGAACACGACCCTGCCTCCCAGCAACCCCAACGTTCCGCCCTGGGACAGCCTCACGCCCGACCAGCAGCTCGTCGCGAACCGCCTCCAAGAAGCCTTCGCCGCCATGCTCGACCATACCGACGTCCAGATCGGACGCCTCGTCGACTACCTCGAGCAGACGGGCCAGCTCGACAACACCCTCATCGTGCTCACCTCCGACAACGGCGCCAGCGATGCCGGCGGCCCCTTCGGGACGGTCAACTGGCTGCGGGGCATGAACGGCCTCGACATCGAGTCCTACAACCTCGAGAACGTCGACGAGATCGGCGGGCCCCGTTCGCACACGAACTACCCGTCCGGTTGGGCGCAGGCCGGGAACACCCCCCTCCGCTGGTACAAGCAGTTCCTCCACGCCGGCGGTATCCGCGCGCCCCTCGTCTTCCACTGGCCGGACCGCATCAGCGAGGGTGGCCTCCGCCACCAGTTCCACCACGTCACCGACGTGACCCCAACCGTCCTCGACCTCCTCGGCATGGAGGCCCCGGCCGTCTTCGAGGGCATCCCCCAGCTTCCAGTCGCCGGCGAGAGCATGGCCTACACCTTCGAAGACCCCGATGCCCCCACCCGCAAGGTCACCCAGCACTTCGAGCTCAACGGCCATCGCTCCATCTGGCACGAGGGCTGGAAGGCCGTAACCCTTCACACGGTCGGCGACGACTTCCAGACCGAGCCCTGGGAGCTCTACCACCTCGACGAGGACTACTCCGAGAGCTACGACCTCGCCCAGGAGGAGCCCGAGCGGCTGCAGGAGCTCATCGCGCGCTGGTGGGCGGAAGCCGGTCTGCACGGCGTCCTCCCTCTCGAACAGGGCGGCCCCGCCTCGTCCTTCCACAACATTCCCCCGGGCAGCCCCCAGGACCGCAACACGTTCACCTACTCGCAGGGCATGGCGCACGTCCCCACCGTGGCCGCCGCCGACGTGCGCAACCGGTCGCACCGCATTCGCGCCACCATCGCGCGCGAGGGCTCCGGCGACGGCGTCATCGTCGCCCACGGCGGCTATGCCGGCGGCTACGCCCTCTACGTGCGCGAGAACCGCCTCGTCTACGAGCAGAACTGCGGCGACGACCACACCCGCATCGTCAGCGCCGAGGACCTCCCCACCCGCGCCTCCGTGGAGTTCTCCTTCACGAAGACGGGCGACAACCGCGGCGTCGGCGTCCTCACCGTGGACGGCCGCGAGACCGCCCGTGGCGACCTGCCGCGAATGCTTGGCGGCCTGTTCACGATCGAGGGCCTCGATGTCGGTCAGGACACGGCCACGCCGGTAAGCGACCAGTACGAGGCGCCTTTCCCCTTCTCCGGCGCCATCGAGTCCGTCGTCATCGAAGTCGACGACGACCAGGCCCTCGACCCCGCCCAGCTCGCCCGCGCGGAGGAAGAACAGCAGTAAGCAGCGGAGGCGTGAGGACTCAGTCGGTCGGCCGAGTCGCCTGCTATCCCCCTATGGGGAAGAGTCCTCGACTTCTGGCTCGCGCTTCTCGTACCAGAAGTCAAACACCTCATCGACGGCTTCCAGAACCTCCTGCGAGCCACCTTCCTTGAAGGCAGACTCAACGTGGCAGGCGCCCAGGCTCGTCCCGCTGCACTCGTCGGAGTCGTCGTCAAGGAGAGACTTCTCGTAGAGCCGCTGGAGCCCGTCCCAGAAGTCCTCTCCCAGCTTGCGGTACAGGTCGCGGAACAGCCGCTCGCCCAGCGAGTACGAGCAGAGGAACTGCCGGGACCGCTGTTGCGGTCCGATGCTCTCAAGATCGGAGATTCGTCGGGCGTATGGGCAGGGGAAGATCGCGTCACGCTCCGGGAGGTCCTTGAAGGTGCCATCCACGACGGTCGTCAGGAGATTCGCCACCCCTTCGTTGACCCAGGGCTCGTTCCCGGTCCAATAGTAGTGCGCCACCTCATGAACAATCGGACGGTAGGCGTCGTCCCTCGACATGCTCATGGAGTCGACCTTCGGCGAGAGGGCGATGTGCGTGCCGTAGTGAGCGCCGAAGAATGTGGTCGGCACCGCATCTGCAAAGAGGAAGGTCACCTGATGGGACGGAAGGGGATGGCCCATGAGCTCCTCGATGGCTCCCACTGCCGCCTCCACGAGATCCATGGTCCGCTCCATACCCGGCTTCGTGCGAATAACGGTGAGCGTCACCTCTCCCGCGAGAGGGAGCGTGATCGGCCGGCTCTCCAGCATCACCTTTGCCGGATCCAGCAGGGTCTCGATCAGGTCCGGCTCTGTCTGGTGCACCCCCCAGAGCGTCGACACCACGGTGGCCTCGTCCTCGGTGATGCCGTCGGCAACTGTCGGATGCTCCACCACGAGGGCAAGACCCTCCGGGGCCCAGAGCGCCAGGTACGCAAGGGCGGTGGTGGCAGCGGCTCCGGCTGGCGAAAGCGCTTCGAGGTAGGGCGCGGTCACCATCGCGTCAACTCCTGCACCGACGATGTGCCGGAGGTTCTGGACGGCTAGGCGCTCGTAGTCGGTGACGTCGTCCTGCACCCAGGGGTAACTGGCGACAAGCCTGGCGAACTGTGGCTCGGCGGCGGAGATCTCCTTCAGGCCCCACACGGTCCACCTCTCGGATTCAGTCACGCCGTCCTGGAACCAGGGGAAGCTGGCGACGAGGCCCGCGAGCTCTGGCTCGGAGGCCCCGAGATCCAGCAGGTTCCGCACGATCCAGCGTTCGTGCTCGGTCACATCATCCTGAAACCAGGGCAGGTCGACGACGAGACTGGCTAGCTGGTCGTCGACCTCATGCAGGGCTTTCAGGTTCCATACGATCCGGCGTTCGTGCGCGGTAACGTCGTCCTGGAACCAGGGAAAGTCGATCAGGAGGTTCGCGAGTTGACCGTCGACCGATGCCAGGTCGTTCAGGTTTCGCACGATCCAGCGCTCCTGCTCGGTAACGTCGTCCTGGAACCAGGGAAAGCTGGCGATGAGGCTGGTGAGCTCTGGCTCAGAGACTCCGAGATCAAACAGGTTCCACACTATCCAGCGCTCGTATTCGGTGACATCGTCCTGGATCCAGGCAAGATCGAGGACGAGGCTCGCGAGCTCGGGCTCGGAGTCTGCGAGCTCCTCCAGGTTCCAGACCGTCCAGCGCTCGTCCTCTGTGATGCCGTCCCGCACCCATGGGAATGCGGTGATCTGCGCGACAAAGGGCGTGCTGACCGCTAACTCCCGAAGTTCAGTGAGAACCGCCCGTTCATTCTCGGTGATGCCGTCTCGCATCCACTCGTACCCGGCCAAGGCCCTGCCAGCTGTCTCCTCGCGGGCTATCACGCCCGCAAGCGCTCGAAAGCCCAGCCACTCGTCGTCGCCGACTCCGTCCGAGAGCCAGTCGTAGCTGGCAACGCGTCGCGCGACTTCCACGCCGTGGCGCGCAAGGATGTCCAGTTGCTGGAGGGCCCTCAGGCCCGCACCGTTTGGTCCGGCTCGGACCCAGGCAAAGGACGCTACTGACTCCGCCAGCGCCGGGTCGGCTTCGTGCAGGCCTGCCAGTGCGAGCAGCGCGACGCGCGAGTCGTGGTCCAGAGGGCCCGCTGCCCAGGGCAACGTCTCCCGTAGTTCGGCGAATGCCCCCGCATCTGGGACAGGCTGGTCGACGACCTCGAATCCCGCCCTGGCGATTGGCTCCCCTCCTACCGCCAGCTCAGCGCGGTAGGTCCCGGGCTGCCAGGACCCACCGGTGGCCGAACCCCAGCCAGAGCTTCGATAGCTGCTTGTCCAACCCTCGTCGATGTAGCTTGTCGACGCGAAGCTTGCGGCGACGCTGCCGTCTGAGCGGTAGATCGTCGTATCGATGGAGAAGTCGATTCGGGCCGCCGGTGGAGGATGCACGAGCCGCAACTGCCAGGTGATGTAGCGGGTGACAGCCCGGTCGAACGTCGTCCTGAAAACCCGCTCGTGGAGCGGTGGAAGCCCGAGGGGCGCCTCAAAGAAGTCGAGGGCCACGACCGTTGCGTTCGCTAAAGGGATGTACCCCAGCGTTTCCGTCCCGCTTGCGTCTGTGGACGCCAGCTTCACTTCCACCGCTACCGCCACCGCATTGCTCTGGTGGAATCTGCGTGTGCGGTTCAGGCCGGACATGTCGAGCGGCGTGTTGTTGGTCCTCCAGCTTCCCCCCTCGGCCCTGGTGCTGACATAGAGGTTGGCGGGGTTGGCGATGGACCGCCACACCGTCACGTAGACGAACGCCGCCTCGCCTCCGCCCAGCGGCACCTCCACCCGCACTGCGTTGCTCTGGTGGAATCTGCGGTTGCGGCTCAGGCCCGACATGTCGAGCGCCGTGTTCTCGGTCTTCCAGTCTCCCCCCTCGGGGCGTGTGCTCACGTAGAGGTTGTGGGGGTTGGCGACCGACCGCCACACCGTCACCTCGACTACCACCGTTGTCGTCTCCGACTCCGGCCCCTGTGCCTGCGCAACGCTCGCGCTGCCCGTCAGAGCCAGCACGCAGAGCAGCACACCCGCGAGTCGGGTCCCCATACCGGCGTACTGTACCTGCCGCTTGTGGAGGGAACCCCTACTCCGCCCGGACGGCGAAGCGGCCGCTGTCGCTCCGCCCGAACACCTCGGGCAGGTAGGTCTCTTCCGCGAACGTGGGGGCGACGAAGAAGTCGCCGGGAGTCGTCGCGCGGGCGTAGTAGACGTACTCGTGCACGCCCTTCGGGATGCGGCTCGCGAGCAGCGTTACGCGGTCATCGCGAAGGTCCACCTGGTCCCACGGGCTGAAGTACCACGCGAACCAGGGCGCGTAGTAGGACGACGCTCCGCCGAGGACCGCGGCCGCCTGGTCTTGCTGGAGCTGTTCTCGAATCCAGGGGGACACGATCGCCAGCTTCGGGTCGATCGGCTCCAGACCCGCCGGCAGGAAGTCCTCGACCCGGGCGAAGAGCCGGTCGGCGGGCGCCACCACCGTGACCGTCACCCGAACCACGTCGCCCAGGGAGGCGCTCGTGATGGGCGTCTCGGGATCCTCCAGCAGCGTGTACCGGTGCGAGACGGCGAAGCCGCGGTTGAGCGCCTCGATCTCCCTGGCGGGGGTCACGTAGCGCAGGTTGAGGCTGTAGTACAGGCGCCCCTCGGTGTCTGGCTCGCGCTCGAACTGCACGCGGCTCACCTCGCCGAGTGGCAGGGCGTCGAGCCCGAGCGCCACGCCGTCGAGGTAGTCGCCTGCGGGTACGTCGAAGTGCCCGTCGAGCACGCGCCCCGTGTTGAGCAGCACCTGGTAGTCGTAGACGCCCCGCGTTTCGCCCGTCAGCTCGGCGAAGGCGCCGAGCGAGGCCATGCCCTGCGCCCGCTCGACCGAGCTCTTCCAGCGCTGCTCGGAGCGCGCCAGCACGAGCCAGCGCGCCGTCTCCTCGACCAGCGGATGCTGGGGGTCGACCTCGATCAGGGCGCGCAGCACCAGCGCCGTCACCCGCACGCTGCTGTTGTGCATGCAGCCCGCAATGCGCTCGTCCTCCCAGTGGTTGCCGTTGGCGCTCGCGAAAGTGGCGGCGGTGAGGTCGTTCAGCAGCGCGCGAACTGCCTCGTGTTCCGCTCCGTGGCCGCTCGCCAGCAGCCCGAGCAGCACGTACGCCCGACCCCAGTTCGTCAGCTGCGCCCGATGCTCGTCCACCAGCGAGCGCAGCAGGCCCGCCTGCTCCCGTGCCATCGGACTGACCACCCCGCCTTCGTTCGCGGCGCTCGTGAGGGCGTACAGCAGGAAGGCGTGGTGGTTCACGTCCGCCGGGCGCATGACGTCGGTCGGTCGCAGCGCGTGCTCGGTGATGAGCCGCGTCGTGCGGTCGTAGCGGTAATCCGAGTCCAGGACGGCGTAGCCGGCGTCCCTCGCCTCCCCCAGCGCGATCAGCACCCAGCCCGTCACCCACAGGTCGGTCCGGTAGCACGTCCGGCACCAGGCCCACCCGCCGTCGTACATCTGTGCCTCGAGGAGCCGGTCGATGTCCTTGGCGAGCTGGCGATTTTGCGCTTCTGTCAGACCACTGGCGCTGGCGCGCTGCACCGCGACCGTCGCGACGATGCGGCTGGCGATGCTGACGTTGGACTCCCAGCGGTACGGCCGGAAGTGCGCCAGCTCCTCGTCCAGCGCGCCCACCAGCGAGGCCTGTAGCGCGAGCTCCAGCGATCCCTGTCCCGTGATGACGTATTCGGGCAGGAAGATCGCCTCGATCCGTGCCGTGTCTTCCACGACCCCGCCCGTCGCCGTCGTCTCGGGTGTCACGTCCAGGTGTACGGGCAGGCTCAGCTCGACCGCATCGCCGTAGCCCCCCGTCGCAGTCGCGGTGAAGCGCACCGTGGCCGTGCCTTCAGCGAGGGCGCGCGCGGTCCACGAGAAGATGGCCGACTCGCCCGCCCCGACCTGCCTCGTCTGGGTCACCTCTCCGGTTAGGGTCAGCCCCTCCAAGGCGATCGTGACCGTCACCTCCCGAGCCTCGTCCGTGCCGTTCCGCACGAGTGTGCGCAGCGACACCTCGTCGCCGACGCGCAGGAACCGTGGCAGCGCGGGTCGCACGAGCAGCGGCTGCGTCACCAGCAGCTCGCTCGCACCCTGCCCCACCAGTGTCTCCGCTGTCACGGCCCGTGCCTGCGCCCGCCAGGTGGTGGCGTTGTCCGGCAGTTCCAGCTCGAATCTGGCCCTGCCGTCCGCATCCGTCAAAAGCTGCCCGATCCACAGCGCCGTGTTCTGGAAGTTGGAGCGAACCTGCGGCTCCTCGCCGGCATCCTCCTCGGCCCGGAAGGAGAGCATGAGCGCCGGCGATTCGGCCGAGGCGTCGTCAGCCATCTCCATGGCGGCTTGTTCGGCGACTTCGCCGTCCGCTTCGTCGTCTCCCGCGCCCTTTTCGCCCTCCGCGACCTCGTCGAACGCCTCGTTCTGGCGGTCGACGGAGACGGCGAGCGACGAGGCTGTCCGCACCCCGAGGGCGCGTTCGAACCAGAACGCCGCCATGCCGTCCCGAGCCGACTCCGCCCGCAGCGACAGCACCGCCTGGTCGACGACCGCCACCGACACGTCCGCCTCCACCCCGTTGCCCTCCGAGTCGGTCACCCGCACCTCGTAGCGCACGGTCTCGCCCGGCGTGGCGCGCCCGCGATCCGGCTCGATGCTCACGTCGAGCCGTCGAGGAGCGGTCGAGATCGACAACTCGACGTAGCCAACGTGGTAGCGCGGGTAGGGGTCTTCGTCCGTGGGCGGCCGGTACAGCACGACGCCCACGAAGATGTTGGGGATGTGCCGGTCCTCGATGGGGATGCGCAGGACTTCGCTGTTCGTCTCGAAGCGGCGCACCTCCGTGCTCAGCACGCGCCCGCGCTCGATGGTCACGAGGCCCGTAGCCCCGGCGAAGGGGGCCGGCACGAGAACTTCGGCCACGTCGCCCACCTCGTAGCGCTCGCGGCCCGCGATCAGGTCGATGACGTCGTTCTCGCGCACCGGCCACGGCGCGATTTCGCTGCCGCTGACCCAGAGGTAGCGCGCGGACCGCGCCACGCGGCCTTCGTCGTCCGTCGACTCCGCCACGAGGCGGTACGACCCCGCCCTCGGCGGCGTGAACTCGATCGACGCCTCGCCATCCTCGCCGGTGGTGACCGTCTGCGTGTCGACCTCGGTCTCTTGAAGCTCGTACCGGTAGCGATAGCCGCCGTGGTCGGCGCGCTCTTTCGTGCGAATCCACTCGCGCTCGAAGGCGCGCACCGTCACCGGCCGCTGCGCGACGACCGTGCCCGTGTAGTCCACCGTCACGAGGTCGACGGTGGTGGGTTCCTCCGCCCGTGCGATGTACGACTCCGGCCTGATGCCCGCGTACCAGGTGGCCGGATGGACCGTGACCGTCGTGCTCCCCGCGATCGCCTGCGCGTTCGCGTCCGTCACCGTCGCGCTGATCGTGAACGCCTGCGTGCCCTCGCCCGCCTCCAGCGTTGCGGGAACCTCGAAGCGCGCCACGCCATCGGCGTCGGTCCGTGCTTCGCCGTGGCTGCGCTGCGGATTCCGCTCGTCGTTGCCGGACCACCACCAGTACGTGCGCTCCGAGAACGAGTAGTCCTCGTAGCCCTCGACCGTGATCTCGGTCGGGATCGATTGCGCCGTCCACTCGGTCGCCGCGTCTGCGACAGGGCCGCCGAAGAAGAAGGCGGCCCGCGCCTCCGTCGGAATCATGTCCCCGGAGACGTAGTCCCCAGCGGCCGCCTCAACCTCCACCTCGAACTCGGGGACCCGGAACTCGGCCACCGTGAAGCGCGCGGTCGTGATGTAGCGATCGTTCTCGCCCATCACGTAGATCCAGTAGGTGCCGGTCGGCGCGTCCGTGGGGAGGATGAGCTCGCCGCTGAATGTGCCCAGCTCGTTCAACTCGACCTGGGTCGTCAGCATGTCCTCGTAGGCCGCGTCGCGAATCCTCACGGAGAACGTCGCGCTCGCGCCGGGTACCGAATAGGCCGCGTCGTCGTCCAGGCGCACCACGCCCTTGTACGAGACGGTCTCTCCTGGCCGGTAGATGGGCCGCTCGGTGTAGAGGTGCCCCACCGGACGGGGGTGGAAGGGGGAAGTGGGGACTTCGAGCTCCCACGGCCCGGAGCCGAAGTCCCACGCGGTCGAGGCCACGCCCACGCGGCCGCCTTCGTTGATCCGCACCAGCTGTTCGCCGTACCAGGACCAGTACCAGCTGCCGTCCTGTCCGGTGGTGGACAGCCGTGCCAGCCCGTCCGCATCCGTTGCCGCGTGCCGGTACGGGCCGGGGGAGTCGTCGTCGATCGGTCCCGCACGCATGCTCGTCGCGTCCAGCGGTTCACCCGAGTCGTAGTCGAGCGCCCACACCAGCAGTTCGTCGAATGCCAGCTTCGTCACGATGGCCGTATCGACCACGCTGAAGACCCGCTTCAGCGGGCGGCTGGAGTCCTCTCTCGTCGCGGCGAGGAAATAGTGCCCCTTCGCCAGCGGTTCCGGACCGCTCAGGGCCGTCGAGTACAGCCGCGAGGCGCCCTGCAACTCCTCGTTGATCGGCTCCGTCCACTCCCGAAGCGAGTCACCGGCGGGCCAGAAGGTGACGCGGTAGCTGTCGATGAAGCCCCTCCGCAGCAGTGTTTCCGCCTCCGAGTCCGACAGACGGAAGAGCTGGAAGCGCACCTCCTCGACTCGCGCGGCGTGGTAGTAGAGCACCTGCTCGTGGCTGGCCGAGTACGTCGAGAAGGTCGCGGCGGCGAGGCTCAGCGACGGATAAGGCTCGCGCGTGGTGAACGAGAACTCGTGGGCCGGGAGTGTCCGCCCACCCCGGTCGCGGGCGCCCTCCGCGACTCGCACGGTGTATTCGGTCGAATACTCGTAGGCGAAAGAGATCGTGATCTCCTGCGGGTTCCAGGAGTACGAGTGCACCTCGATGTCCTCGGCGTCCACCCCGCTGACTGACACGCGCTCCTCGAACGACTCGAGGTCCATCGGGTTGTTGTAGATGAGCGCGATCCGGTAGGGACTCACGCCTGTCTCGCCGTCTTCGGGGTATGTGCGCAGGAGCTCTGGCATGCCGACGGTCGTGAAGTGCGTCGGGCGCTCGCTCTGGGTCATGCCACCGCTGGCGCTCCGCAGCCCGCCGGAGATCGTGATGGCGTGGCGCTTGAGCAATTCCAGCTGCTCGTCCGGCGTGAACGTCGCGACCGTGCCGTCCTCGTTCCACTCGAACTGGCCGGGAATCGCCGCCCCGCCAACGGGCCGGAGCGTCACGCCAGCCTCTACCGACGCGCGGTCCATCGGCTGGTTGAACTCGATGACAACCGGGGCGTCGGGCTCGACGAACGTGGCCTCGTCGTGCGGCGTGACGCTCGTGACCGCCGGCTGGATCGTCGAGAAGCTCCACGTGTAGTCCGCCTCGAGGACGCCGTCTGCTGCCGAGGTCAGACCCGCGGGGATGCGTACCGAGTAGGTCGCGCTGGGCTCCAGGTTCGTGGGGATGAAACGGTACAGGGACGTGTTGAGCCACTCGCCCGCGCCTTCGAGCGGTGGGTCGAACTCCAGCACGGACGCCGCCGGACCCTCCTGGAGGACCGTGAGGGGCGCCACCGAGCGGTTGAACTGCACGAGGATCTGGGCGTTCGTGGGCACGTTCGTGTCCCCGTCTCCGGGGATGACGGAGGCGACCTCGAGCTGCCCCTCGGCCCTGAACGTATGGATGTAGTCGCTCACGAGCCCCACCGGGCCGGCAGCGACGATTGCCTGGTATTGCTGCCCGCGCTGCCAGCCCGGGTAGTCCGGCTGGAACAGGAGCGTCCGGCTGTCGAGCCAGACGAACGCCCCTTCGATCGCTGGCGCGAACGACACGAGGGCGGCCTCGTCGGTCGTGGCGGGGGGATCGGCGAAGGCGAACGTCAACGCCGCCAGCCGCGGAACCTCCTCCCCGCCAGGCGAAACCGCGACCGCGGGCGCCTCAGGAGCCGCCGGCACGGCCACCGTGATGTCGCCGTAGCGGTAGTTGCCGCTGCTGCTGAAGCCGTCGTCGAGGGGAAGCCGGATCGTACCCAGAACGTCCCAGTCCCCGCCCACCGGCCGCGCGCTGATGTCGATCCGCAGGGGATTGCTGATCTGTTGCCACACCCGCACCTCCACGCCCTCGACCGTGATATCGCCGAAGCGGAAGGTGCGGCTGCTGCTCAACCCGTCGTCGAGGAGCAACGGGATCGTCCCCAGCGCGTCCCACCGGGTCCCCTCGGGGCGGGCGCTGATGTGGATGCGAAGCGGGTCGTCCACGTGCTGCCAGACGCGCACGTCGACATCGGTGGCGTGTCCCGGGTGGGCGCCTGCCAACCCGGCGCCGGCGACGAGGGCCAGCGCCACCACGAGGGCGCCCAGGAATCCGTGCGTCAGCGCCGGGCCAGGGTTCACGGAGCGGGGTTCCTCCCTGGAGGTGGCGACACCCTAGCACCCTCCCCGACGATCTGCCCCATCCGGCGCACGGAGAACCGTGCGGGGAAGGCGCTGGGTGTCACCTACTACTATGCGTCCCCGGACGCGATCGTTCCGTCTGGTTAGAGGAAGTGCGTTTCCGCCAGGAACTCGCGCACCGATGCCGCGCACAGCTCCGGCTGCTCCAGCTGCAGGAAGTGCGTCGCGTCGGGAAGGAAGTCGTAGTCGACGTTCCGGATGTCGCCGAGGTCGAGCGTGGGCAGATACGAGTAGGGCAGGGTGGGGTCCGCTCCCAGCACCTTGATCGGGCACTTGATGCTCGTGAAGTCCACGAACACCGAAAAGAGCCGCCCGAACTCGACGATCTGCGCCTCGTACTCCCGCGGACAGATCAGCTCGTAGCCGCCGCCCGACGAGGACGCTCGGAGCGTCGCCTGCGCGATCAGGGGAAGCACTCCCGGCACGACATGCCGGTAGCTGGGCGAGAACCCCAGCAACTCGGTGAAGTCTTCGCGGCTTTTGAACTGGAAGCCCCGCTTCCGCGCCATTGAGGCCGTCTTGAGCGACGCCTCATCGAACTCCTCGTGGCTCACCCCCGGCTTGCGCAACGGGGGGTCGAACAGGAACAGCGCCGAGAAGCCCTCGCAGTCGCTGGGCGAGAGCAGGGTCGTCATTGCCGATACCGAGTGGAAGACGCCGGCCTTCGGCTTGGCCCCGAACTCCGCATCGATCGCTTCCAGGACGAGGTCCTGGTCCCGGCTGATCGTCGGGATGTTGTGCGTGTCGGGCGGCCCCACCCCGTTCCAGCCGTGGTTTCGCAGGTCGTACACCAGCAGGTCGAACTCCTCCATCAGGAGCGACCAGAACGGGTAGTACACGTCGATGGCCAGTCCGTTGCCGTGGCCCAGCACGAGCCGGGGCCCGTCGGGATTGCCGTGCCGGCGCACCCGAATGACCGTGTCGTCGTCCACCCGAACGTCGAGCGTCGCAAGGGGTTCCGGCACCTCCCACACGGTCTCGGTGTCCGTCATCGCGACTGCGCTCGCTCGCTGCCCGCTTCGGGAACCACTTCCCGCGCAAGGGCGGCTGCGAATTCCTCGCCGCCTATGTCCTCCACCTGCAGGGTCACGCCGGGCAGCTGCGGCAGTTCGAGTTGTCCCCGCGGGGCGCCGCGGCGCACCGTGGGCGGGATCTCGAAGGTAGTCGCGTCGACCAGGAGCCCTTTGCCGTGCGCCTTCAGCAGCGCCTCCTTCATCGTCCACAGCCGGAAGAAGGAGCGAAGCTGGTCGTCGCCCCCCTTCGAGGCGATTTCGCGGTGTTCGTTCTCGCCCAGCACGCCGTCCATGAGCAGGTCCAGGTTTCTCCGGTCCCCGAGCTCCTCCACGTCCACGCCCAGCCGGCCACCGGGGGCGATTGCGATCAGCCCGTGCCGCCCGCCGTGACTCACGTTGAAGCTGATGGGAGCTTCCACGCCCCCCACCCTAGCCCATGGCTTGCCGTGCTCGGAAGTCTCGAAGCTGAGTTCGCCGTTCCCGCAGCCGAGTTGTTCGCACAACGCCGCCCGCAGGGCGGCGCGGCACAGGAGGAACTGGCGCTGCGGTCCCGAGTACGGGTACCCCTCCCAGCGACCCCGCTCCCCTTCATCCAGCCAGGCCACCGCCTCCGCTTCATGGTCTGCATCTGCCGTGAGGTCGACATGCACAACCGACACTCCGTCCAGGTTTCTGAACGGGCGCCACCATGGTGCGGAAACAGGAGCCGACATCGCGGGCTACGCGCTCCTGCGGGCTTGGGAGCTCCCGGAGGGAGCCCTCCCCCTAGGCTGCGTCGAGGTGTGCGACCAGGTCCCGTGGAGTCAGCATTTCGGCGAACTGCTCCGCCGAGATGTCGACACCGAACTCCTCGTTCACGACCTTCCAGAACGCCACGATATCGGGCGAAGACACGCCCGCGTCGGAGAGGCTCCGGTCCAGGTCGAGCGGGCTTCCGGGTGTCCGCCCCTCGATCTCCAGGTTGTCGTCAACGAGCTTCCTCAGACGTTCTTCGGTTGCAGCCATGGGCACACGCTCCTAGGTGTTGGTTTACTGGGGGGTGACCATAGGCAGGTAGCACAGGCGCGTCAAACGACCCCGTCAGCGCGCTCGCACTGTCGGAGCGGCCCTACCGCGATCCCTTCACCTGCACCGTCACGATGTCGAGTCCGTAGTACTTCTGGTGGTGCACCGAGGAGGCGTAGTGCCGCAACAGCCGCAGCGAGATCTCTCCCTCCTGTAACCCCTCCGACTCCTCCTCCAGGAACGCTAGCCGGTCCTCGAGATTTTCCTCGTCGAACACCGCAAGGAACTCCATCTCCACCGTTCCCGCCTCGGGGCGTGCCGCGATGATGAGGCGGGGCGCGTCCTTCGCCTCGCTGTCGTCCCCTTCCGGCAGCAGGCTCATCAGCGTCTCCTCGGCGGCCGACCGCAGCCGCTCCGTCGAGTCGTCGTTCCACCCGAGGCTGCCGGCGATCCCCCGCACGAACGCGTCGATCTCCGCCAGGGAGTCGTTGTGCAGCTTCGACTGCAGGCGGCCCCCCTTGCGAGGACTTGTGAGGTCCAGGAAGAGCGTCATCACCACCGCCGCCACCGCGCCGATCAGCATCCCGTTGTCGAGCAGCCGTCCCCACGTCCCCCCGATCAGGTCCGCGAAGATCGTCTGGTGCTCCACCCCCGCCCCGAGCGAGAACGCAATGCCGACGACCAGCATCTTCTGCGCGGTCAGCCCATCCTGGATCACGGTGCGGATGCCGGCGACGAACAGCAGCGCAATGGCGGTCAGCAGAAACGCCCCCATCACGGGGTTCGGGATCGTCAGCACCAGCGCCGGCAGCTTCGGAAACAGCGCCAGCAGAACGAACGCCCCGCCGATCACGTAGCCCACGTTGCGCGAGGCCACCCCCGTCAGGCTCGCCAGCGACACGCTCGTGGAGGAGAACACCGTCGTCGGGGGCGTCCCTGCGATTCCCGACAGGAAGATGCCGATGCCGTTCGTGTTGAGCGACCCCTGCACCAGTCGGAAGTCCGTCACCCGTGGCTCCCGTCGCGAAGCTCCCTGCATCGCCACGCTGTCGCCGATGTTCTTGACGCCCCCCACGAGCGTGATCACGACGAACACCGGCAGCAGCGCCCAGAACTCCGCCCCGGGCGTGAAGTCGAAGCCCGGGAACCCGCTCCCGTCGGGGATGCCCGCCCAGGCCGCATCGAGCAGCGGCTGCGGGTCGTACGCTCCGAACAGGGCCGCCACGACCGTTCCCACGCCGATCCCGATGAGGGGCGACCACAGCCGCCACCGTCCCGAAGCCCGCAGCGCCATCGCCGTGGCCACGGCCAGCGTGATCAGCGCGACGGTCGGGCCCGTGGCGCCCGGAGCGTCGGCCGGCACTTCCTGCACCCGGTCGAGCGCGATCGGCAGGATCGTCACCGCCAGCAGCATCAGCACCGTGCCCGAGACGACCGGCGTGATGATGCGCCGCAGCAGCGGCAGCCAGATGGCCAGCGCGATGTAGAAGAGCGACGCCACGACGATCAGGCTTGCCAGCAGCGAGGGACCGCCCCCTTCCAGCGCCAGCACCGATACCGCCACGAAGTTGGGCGTGGCCCCCATGATGAGGATGTGCCCCGCCCCGAGCCGCCCAATCCGCGTCGCCTGCAGCGCCGTCAGCACACCCGCGATGATCAGCGCCGCGAACACCGCCCAGGAGAGGTAGCTATCGTCCTGGCCGCCGGCTTTCGACGTGATCGCCACGACCAGCACCAGCGGCGCCACAGCCAGCATGACCCCCTGGAGCCCCACGCTGAGCGCCACCAGCGGCGGGCACGAGTCGTCCGCCTCGTACTGAATCGCGTCGTTGACGCCGCCTGCCTGCATCACGGCTCCTGGCCCGGCGTTGGGTCTCCGCGCTTATACGCCCGCGACCGCCGCCGCGTCCACGACGCGACGCACGGTCAGGAGGGCCGGTGGGTCCGCGTTACCGCTGGCCGAACTCCAGGTTCAGCTCCAGCAGCCCGAGCATCACGCCCGGCTGGTGGCGCAGGTCGTTCTTCCCCGGGGCCAGCCGCAGGTCGTCCAGCCGGTCGAGAATCACGTTGGTCGCGATGTTCTGCTCCAGCCGCGAGAGCCCCGCTCCCGGACACGACCGCGGCCCCTGCCCGAAGGTCACGTGCCGCCCCGGGCTCGGGCGCGTCAGGTCGATCTCTTCCGCGTTCGGGTACTCCTCTTCGTCGCGGTTCCCCGCGCCGTAGCGCAGGTGGATCACCGACCCCGCCGGGATCGTCACGCCCTGCACGACGATGTCCTTGATCGGCCGGCGCCCCGAGAGGCCCTGAGTCGGCGCGTACAGGCGCAGGCACTCCTCCACGAAGAACCGCACCTTCGAGCGGTCCGCGCGAAGCTCCTCCGCCAGATCCGGCTTCTGCGCGAGCACCATCGCCTCGGCCGTCAGCGCGTACTGCGTCGTCTCGTTGCCGCCGATGTGCATCCCGTAGGCGACGCTCACCACCTCGGCGTCGGTGAGCGGGCGCTTGTCGTCGCCGTACTCCACCTGCGTCAGGTAGGAGATCATGTCGTCCTTCGGGTTCTTCCGCTTCTCGCGCACGTGCTTCCCGATGTACTCGTGGAAGGCCGCCAGCGTGCGCGCATTCTCCGCCTCGTCCTCCTCCGGCAGCAGGTTCCGGTGCGTCGAGCCGAACACGAAGCGCCGCACCTGCGCCTCCTCCCACTTCCGCAGGGTGGGCATATCTTCCAGCGGGAACCCGAGGATGGTCGTGATCACCATCTGCGGCAGTGGCGCCGCGAACTCCGTCACGTACTCGACCGAGCCCCGGTCGATCCAGCGGTCGATGAGCTCGTTCACGAAGCCCGTGATCATCTCGGTATTGCGACCGGCGCCCACCGCCCCCACCCACGGATTCGTGAGCTGCTCGCGGTGCCACCGGTGCTGCTCCATGTTCGGGCGCAGGCTCAGGCCCGCGTCGATCGCGTCCCCGTGACCCTCCTCCAGGAGGATCTCCCGTTCCACTTCCTGCCCCGCGTTGCGCTGGCCGTAGTTGAGCGGGAAGGTCTCCGTGTCCCGCACGATGCGCGCCACATCCTCGTACTTCGTGAGGATGAAGCCGTCCTTGTCCGGCGTATCACCGCCCCCCGGGATGCGCAGCACGGGCGCGTCCTTGTGCAGGATCCGGTACGCGTCGAACCAGTACTCCTGGCTTCCCGGCGCGAACAGGTCCACGTCCTCGACGCTGAACGGGCACTGCGCCTCCGCATCCATCATCGCCTTGTCGCGCTTCGACATCATTTCAGTAGTCATCAGAACCCCCGCCGGGCCAGATCGGCGGCCACACGTAACCCATACCGGCCCGGAATGCCCCCTATCGTACGCCTCCGGGAAGGGAGCGTGGCGGCTGGGGGCAGTTGTCGAACCCGGGGCATGCGACCTCTTCGGCGAGGCGGTTCGGAGAACACCACTTGGGAACACTTCGGAGTGTGAGTCACAAGGGATTCGCCTGGGCCCAGTCGATCACCGCCTTCTCCAAGACATCGAGCTGTTGACGCTGAGAGCGATACCAGTTCTCGTGTTCATCAACCGGTAGGCAACTGGCCCCTGCGAGGAACGCCCGCTTGTCCCATGGATCGAATGATGTCACGCGATCCTTTCGGCTTCGAAACCAGTAGTCCCTCTTTGCCTTCGCAAATGCCAAGATGAGCTCTCTCCGCGAGACGCCCTCCTGAGTCCCAGAGTAAAGAGGGCCGAGTCGTTCCCCTACCCCCCAGTCCTGTCCATCCGCTAGCAGGTCGAAAATCCACGTTTTGTGAAACTCCAGCTGGGACGAGTCCGGACTGCTCAGGAAGTCAACCAACTGACTGCCGATGCCGTGGCGAGCAACTTGGTCCAGTCCGCTGAGTCGTCGTAGATACTGGACCACGTCAGGAATGACTGTGAAGAGAGTATCCAAATTTTCTAGCAGTTCATCAAGGCAAGATTGATCGTTGATCTGGGCCAATCTTCTCAGTAAAAACCTAGTCATTTTCTGATCGATTTCACGGAGGTCGAACTGCTCTTGAAGGAGCTCCCCAAGATTCAGAGAGTCCACCATCTCCTTATGCTCATCATCCAAGTCTTCATAGTCTATGTCCTCGTAAGGACTACTTACCCCTATTTCGTGGAGGAAAGAGTCGAACTTTTCCGAGAGATTGGAGACTTCGCGAGACTCCTCGGTTCCACAGTACCTATTCCTGAATTCAGCACTCGGTAGAATGCGAGTCTTTTCCTGCTGAAGAGTGAGGCCGTGGTTAGCAAACAGTGCATTGGCTAGGGCAACTAGCTGTTGGTAGGCTTCGTTTCGTGACCTTGCGAATATCCTGTAGTCGTCCATATAACGGACAAAGGTCACGCCCTCCGATAACAACATGCGATCGACATCGTTAATGGACACCTCGGCAATGAGGCGAGACGCGGAAGGGCCGACCGGTATGCCATACGACTGCCGCTGCGTCCAGCTCTTCAACAGTCTGGTGAGGCCGCGCACGTGGCCATCCTTCGCCGTAGCTGTGGAAACAGCTCCCTCGATGCGATGGTGATAGAGACGAGGGAAGAAGTCGGCGATGTCAGTGACTACCACATAGGGGAACCGCCTTGACAGTCGACGGGAACGGTTTTGAAACGCCGTGAAGCCAGCCACTCGGTCGTACAGGGTCCCCGCTGGGTCCGGTTGGAATCTGTACGACATGGCGACATCACGGCTACAGCGAGAAGCCTCGAAGTCCTCCCCGAGTTCGTATACGAGGGCAGTGAAGACCAGGAAGTCCAAGGGGTCTAGTTGAGTCGCGAGCCGGAAGCCGTAGCGCCCCTTGGAACTCAAGGTGCGTCGAAGTGGGCGGGACACCCATGCTTCGACATCCTTGGAAGCTAAGTGGCTGCGAACCGTTGGCCAGTCCGCCTTGATGGCAGCGTATTCAAACACCGGTGGGAAGATGTCTGTGTCGCCCTCGGCAAGGGCGTGCTGCAAGGCCCAGTCAAGGCTGGCTGGATTGAGTTTCGTCATTTGCGCTACGGCCGCGGTGACCCGTACACCGACTCGATCGACTCCCCTGAGTCGAAGCGATCCTGGATGTCCCCCATCGTCGCGATTGCTTCTTCCGTGCCCACGACCGTCTGGAAGAGGCGCTGTTCGTTCGTCAGCGCCTCCGAGAGCCCCAGGTCGTCGTTGTCGATCAGGATCTGCTTGAGCGTCGCCAGCGCCTGCGCCGGGCGGTCGGCAAGGCGGTCCGCCCAGTCCAGCGCCACCTCCACCGAGGTGCCGTCCGGCACCACCCGGTTCACCCCGCCCAGCTCGTAGATGCGCTGCGCCGTCATGGGCGTGCCGTCGAGCACCATCTCCGCCGTCGCCGTGCGCCCGATGATGCGCGCCAGCCGGCTCGTCCCGCCGATGCCCGTCGTCAGCGCGATCTGGACCTCCGGCTGCCCGAAGCGCGCCTGCTCCTCCGCGATGCGCAGGTCGCAGGCCCACCCCAGCTCCGCCCCGCCCCCGGAGCAATCCCCGGAGATCGCCGCGATTGTCACGACCGGCGTCTTCGCCAGCTCCTGCAGGCAGACGCCCCAGCCGCCGCCCGTTCCCGTCGTCGGCTCTCCGATGACCGTGTTGCGAAGGTCGCGCAGCCAGGCGTGCTCGTACCAGTGCCCCGGCGTCCCCGAGGCCAGCACCGAGACCCGGGCGCCCCCCTCGCGCGCCTCTACCAGCGCGTCCCCCAGCTGTTCCACCCCCTCCCACGAGCCGTGGTTGTTGATGTCCGGGTTCGACATGGTGATCAGCGCGACCCCTTCGCGCGGTCGCTCAAGGGTGACGATATCGGGCATGGCAGAGCCTCCTCCTGCGAGTTCCCGAACGATACAGGAGGGCACCCGCCGGCCGAGGTTGGGAAACGGCTACGGGCGTTCCTGCTGATTCCCCCACGTGTCGAAGTGCACGACTTGCTCGACCGGCATCCGGCGCGGCTGCGAGAAGCGCCCGCGGATCGGGTACCCCAACGGCACGATCGCGACCGCCGTCGACCCTTCCGGCAGCTCCAGCAACTCGTCCAGCCTGGGGCCAGTCCCGAACGTCGTGAGCGGAGCGCCGATGCCGTAGGCCCGCGCCGCCAGCGCCAGGTTCTGGATGGCCCCGAAGATGAAGCCTCCGTAGGTCATCCCGGTACGCGTCGACTCCGGCCCTCCGGCCACGCCCGTGAGCACCGGCACCATCAGCACCGGCGCCTCGCCGATGTGGTTCGCCAGGTACGTCACCGAGCGCAGCCCCGAGGCGTCGAGTCCCGTCTCCGCGTCCACAATCCTGTCGAAGTCGGAGAACTGGACGCGGCCGCCCCCTTCGAGCGCGGCCGGGTCGGCGCGCCCGTAAGTCGCCTCGAAGACGCCCTTCCACCACTCGGCGATCTGCGCCTTCTTCGCCTCGTCGCGCACGACCACCCAGCCCCAGATCTGCGAGTTCCCGCCGGTCGGCCCGCGGATGGCTGCGTCCAGCAGCTCCCACAGGATCTCGTCGGGAATCGGGTCGGACCCGAGGAAGCGGCGGGCGGGAGTCGAGTGGATCGCCTCCAGCACGTCGAGCGGTTCGCGTTCTGCCATCGTGTTGCTCCTGTCTCGTCGGACCGCGGGCTAGGCCCGGGCCAGCTCGGTGTAGTTGATTGCGGGGTCGTGCCCCACGAAGGTCTTGCCGAGGTCCTCGTAGTGCCGCCACGTGATCAGCGTGTGCGTCGCCGACTGCTGCGCGTCGCGCATCTGGCGCTCGAGCGGGCTCTCCATGCGGCTGCCGGTCGTGCCCGCCGTGTTGTTGATGATTCCCACCACGGAGCGCACCGCCTGGGCCGCGTGCGCACAGGCCAGGTACGCCTCCCGGTAGACCTCCCAGTCGGGCGTCAGCCGCCCGCCTTCCGAGGCTCCCGGCCCGAGGTTGGCCTCTAATGCGTCCTGCGTCTCCAGCATGAACGTGCGCGCCGCCATGTACGTCGCCTGCGCCTCGCCGATGCGGTAGTGCACCTGCGGCATGTCCATCAGCGGTGAGGCAAGCCCCCAGGGCGTCTTCTTCTGGGCCAGGTCGATGAATGACTCGATCGCCGCCTTGCAGACTCCTAGTGCAACCGCCGACTTGGTGTATACGGCGTGGCAGGGGTTCCGCAGGGTCGGGCAGTCCCACTGCCGGCTCGGGGCCAGCGCCCGCCCCGGCAGCAGGTGCTCCGGCGGAACGTAGGTGCCGTCCATGCGGATGTCGTGGCTGCCGCTCCCGCGCATCCCCGCTGAGTTCCACGTGTCGATGATTTCGAAATCCTCGCGGGGCACCAGGAAGGAGTTCTCCGCCCCCTCCCCCGTCGCCTCGTCGACGACGAAGGGCGAGATGACGAAGGCCCAGGTAGCGTTGTGGCACCCGCTCGCGAAGGCGCCCTGGTAGCTAAGCCGCCAGCCGTCGCCCTCGCGCCGGGCCGTTTGGCCGGGGTTCGGACCGTTCGGCGTCCCCAGCCCGCCAACGACGACCGCATCCCAGTCGTCGAAGACCTTGTCGGCGAGGGCGCGGTCCATCTGCCGCAACACCAGACCGTTGGTCTCCGAGTGAATCTGCACGATCCAGCCGACCGACCCGTCGATCGCGGCGGCGGCCTCGATAGCCTCGATCTGCTCGCGAGCGCTCAGGTTCTCGCCGCCCAGCTCCCTCGGCACCGCCATGCGGTAGAGGCCCTGGCCGGCCATCTCCTTCGACCCCCAGGCGGGCATGTGGCGCAGTTCCTGTGCCTCGTCGCCTGCCTTCTGCAGCGCTTCCGCGATGCTCGCGACGCGGTCCAGGATCGGTGTCTGCTCGATCTCGTCCCGCCGCTCGGTGATCTCGGGTCGCACCATGCCGCCCTCCGGTCCGTGAATGCCGCGCGATGATACGGGAGCCCCGCGCTAGCGGCGGGGTCCCGACCTGGAGCGTCCGCGCTAGGCGCGGCGCAGTTCCATGTAGTTCGCCGCGGGGTCGTGTCCCACGAAGGTCTTGCCGAGGTCCTCGTAGTGCCGCCACGAGATCAGCGCGTGCGTCGCCGACTGGTGCGCGTCGCGCAGGTGGCGCTCCAGGGGGCTGTCCATGCGGCTCCCGGTCGTCCCGGCCGTGTTGTTGATGATGCCGACGACGTGCCGCACGGCCTGTGCCGAGTGCGCGCAGGCCAGGTACGCCGGCCAGAAGACGTCCCACTCCGGCTCCAGACGCCCGCCCTCGGAGGGCTTCGGCCCCAGGTGCGCCTCAAGCGCGTCCTGCGTGTCCAGCACGAAGGTGCGCGCCGCCATGTACGTCGCCATCGCCTCGCCGATGCGGTAGTGCACCTGCGGCATGTCCTTCAGGGGCGAGGTCAGGCCCCACGGCGTCTTGATGTTCGCGAGGTCGATGAACGACTCAAGAGCGCCCTTGCACACCCCCAGCGCCACCGCCGACTTGTTGTAGACGGCGTGGCAGGGATTCCGGAACGTTGGGTTGTCCCACTGCTCGCTCGGCGCCAGCGGGCGATCCGGCAGCAGGTGCTCGGGCGGCACGTAGGTGCCGTCCATGCGCACGTCGTGGCTGCCGCTGCCGCGCATCCCCGCCGTGTCCCAGGTGTCGACGATCTCGAACTCGCCCTTCGGCACCATGAACGAGTTCTCCGCGCCCTCGCCCGTCTCCTCGTTCATCACCACGGGCGACATCACGAAGTTCCAGGTCGCGTTGTGGCAGCCGCTCGCGAACGATCCCTGGTAGCTCAGCCGCCAGCCGTCGCCCTCGCGCTTCGCCGTACGGCCCGGGTTGGGACCGTTCGGCGGACCCAGCCCGGAGCACACGAGCGCGTCCCAGTCATCGAAGATCTTGTCGCACAGGGCGCGGTCCATGCGCCGCACGACGAGCCCGTTGATCTCCGAGTTGATGTGCGTGCACCACCCCACCGAGCCGTCGATGGACGAGACCAGCTCGACGTTCTCGATCTGCTCGCGCGCGGTCACGTCCTCCCCACCCAGCTCCTTCGGCAGCGCGTAGCGGTAGAAGCCGTTGGCGGCCATCTCCTTGGCCGCCCAGGCGGGCAGGTGGCGAAGCTCCTGCGCCTCGTCGCCAGCCGCCCGCAGCATCTCCCGCATGCTCTCGATGCGTTCCAGCATCGGCGTCTGTTTGATCTCGTTCTGCCGTTCGATGATCTCGGCGCGCACCATGCGCACACCTCCGGTCCGTGAGTGCCGCGCGGATGATACCGGAGCGCTGCGGTGACGGTTTCGCTAGGGAGGTAGCAGGGCTACGCTGCCGCGGCTCGCGTTCAGGTCGAGCCGGAAGTGCCGGAGCACATCCCACCCCAGCAGCGACGGCAACCCTTCGGAGCCTAGGGCTCCCAGTTCGAGGGCGCCACGAACGACTTCCCCGTCCCCGCCCTCGACCGTGAAGGCGTACGAGGCTTCCACGGCACGGTAGACAGCGATTCCGCCGACGCCGCTGGTCAGGCGTCGCTCACTCAGCGGCCAAGTCGCGGGGTCGAGCTGGGTCTCGGGGATCTTGAGACGGTGCACCGCATCATCCGCATGGACCACGGTCGTCGAGGCCCCCGTGTCGATAGCAAATGGCACAAGCCGATCTGACGGGGCCCCGGCGATGCTGAGCCGAACCCAGACATGGGGGAAACCGTACTGGGAATCGAAGAACCCTGCGATCACAGGTGCAAGCGCTTGTTGGCGGTGAGGAACTTCACGTCCACGTCATCGCTGAAGTCGAGATCCATTGCCTCAACCGCGGCGGAGGCATCCGTGAGGTGCGGGTACGCACCAATCACTTGCCGGTCCTTGTCAATCACGACGAACTGCTCGGGGTACTTGGCGAGCAACTCCTCGTGGTGCTCCTCCCACCACCGCCACGTGGCCATCGCCTCTTCGCGCTCCCGAAGGTCTTCCGACATGTCACGAGTGACCACGTGCAATCCCCGTTCGTCCACATATCCCGCAAGGCGTGCGGACCCCTTCATCGTAGCGAGCAATCGTTGCCATCGCAATACACGGGGCGAGCCGCTACTCCGAAGGCGCCTCCGGACCCCGAAACTCCACCCCCGCCTCCCCCGCGAAGCGCTTCCGCATCACCGCGAACGCCTCCTCGGACTCGTCCACCAGCACGAACCGCCGCCCCAGCTCCAGGGCCGCCGCCCCCGCCGTGCCGCTCCCCGCCACCAGGTCCACCACCAACCCCCCCGCCGGCGACGACGCGCTCACGATGCGTTTCAGCACCCCCAGCGGCTTCTGTGTCGGGTACCCCAGCTTTTCCTTGCCCGTCGGGCTCACGATCGTGTGCCACCAGACGTCCGTCGGCAGCTTTCCCCTCGCCGCCTTCTCCGCCCCCACCAGTCCCGGCGCCATGTAGGGAATGCGCTCGACCTCGTCCGCATTGAACAGGTTCCGCTCCGGGTCCTTCGCATAGAAGAGGATGGTGTCGTGCTTCGCTGGCCAGCGCCTCTTCGTGCGACCCCCGTAGTCGTACGCCCAGATGATCTCGTTGACGAAGCACTCCCGCCCGAAGATGTCGTCCAGCAGCACCTTCGCGTAGTGCGCCTCGCGGTAGTCGAGGTGCAGGTAGAGCGACCCACTCGCCCTCAGCAACCTGCGCGACTCCACCAGGAACGGCTCGAGGAACCCGAGGTAGTCGTCGAACGCGTCGTCGAACGAGCGCGACCCGAGCCTGACTGTTTCGTACCGCCGCCCCCCGAACCCCGTGCGGTCGCCCCCACCGTCCCCGGCCCGCATCACTCTCGTCCGCTCCCGCTCCTGCCGCCTCCCCGTGTTGAAGGGCGGGTCGAGGTACACGAGGTCCGCCGACTCGTCCGCCAGCCCCCGCGCCACCTCCACCCCGTCGGCGCAATACACGATGCCGCGCGGCTCAGCGGTCTCGCTCATGCTCGGATGGTAGCGGACGGATTGGCCGCTGGTGCTTCGGAGAGGGTTCGGCCCCAGCGCACGGGGCTTACATGCGGGGCACTATTGTATCCAGGCAGATATCGACGTCCCGGTCCAACACCCTGTCGAGCCTGGCTCGCAACTCGCGGCAGGCTTCGCCGTAGTTCTCGAATGATTCGTCGTCTACGAACTCAGCCACCGAGGGGAGCCTCTCCTCAAAGAGGCGATGGTCCTCGACTGTTTTGAGGTCCGTGTCAACGCTCTTCATCTCTTCGACTAGTCTGTTCCGACCCTCGATGGTGTCGTTCAGGGAGTCAATCATTTCTTCGTGGAGGTTTGACAGCGGGCTCGGTGGTGTAAGCCGCGACAGAGCGTCGCGATAGCTCTCCGTGAGGTTCACCTGTGCCTCTACGATGGTGGAACCCACACCGAAGAACACTCTTGCGTAGCGGCCTATGTCTCTCGCGTAGTCCTCGGAGGTTAGTCCCGACGCCGTCAGCCTGACCAGGCGCTCGAACGCCCTCCAAAACTGGGCAATCTCGTCGCGAGAATCCTCCTGGAATGTCTCCATCCCTGTCTCGAACTCTTCCCTCGCATCGACCAGCGCGTTCGCGTATTCCAGGACCTCTGGACTTGCCGGGATAGGCTCCACCCCGCCCCCACACCCGGTCAGGGTCACTACCGCCACGACCATGAACGCGAGAACAGAGCCCGGTCCCGCCCGCATGCCACGACTCTAACAGGGGCGTTTTGGGATGGCGCCCGCCCACCGCGCATGGGTGCGGAGGATGTGCTGCCTACCCCGCGACCCCCGGCGGGATGGCGCCCTCGCCCGCCGGACGCGGCGGCGCGACGCTCACCTCGAGCAGCTCGGCGATGTCGAATGCCTGGATCGAGCGCGTCTCCTCGTCCGGCTGCACGGCGGGAATGCCGTCCTCGAACATCTGGATGCAGAACGGGCAGGCCGTCGCCACGATGCTCGCGCCCGTGTTCGCCGCCTCCGCCGTGCGCAGGTGGTTCACCCGCGTGCCCGACTCCTCCAGCCACATGTTCCCGCCGCCCGCGCCGCAGCAGAGCCCCTGCTCGCGGCTGCGCGGCATCTCCACCAGCTCGGCGCCTGGAATCTGGTCCAGCACCTCGCGGGGCGCGTCCATGATGCCGTTCCCCCGGCCCAGGTAGCACGAGTCGTGGTACGTGATCGTCTGCCCGCCCATCTCCTTTGGCTGCAGCTTGCCCTGCGCCAGCAGCAGCTGGAGGAACTCCGCGTGATGCGTGACCTCCCACTGCCCGTCGAAGTCCGGGTACTCGTTCTTGAACGTGTTGAAGCAGTGGGGGCAGGCCGTGATCACGCGCCGCACGCCCATTTCGTTCATCGAGGCCACGTTCGTCTCCGCCAGAGTCGCGTAGAGGAACTCGCTCCCGAGTCGCCGGGCGGGGTCGCCCGTGCAGGTCTCCTGCTGACCCAGCACGCCGAAGCTCACGCCCGCCTCGATCAGCAGTCGCACGACCGACTTCGTGATGGGCATGTTCCGCTCGACCAGCGCCCCCGAGCAGCCCACCCAGTACAGGTACTCCTGCGACCCGTCGAAGATCGGCACCTCGATGCCCTCTTCGCGGAGCTGCTCCATCCACGTCTCGCGCGTGAGTTGCGTGCCCCGCCAGGGGTGGCCGCGCTGCTCGATGTTCTGAAGAGTCTCCTGCGCCGTTCCCGGGATGCGCGCCTGCTCCATCACGAGGTAGCGCCGCATGTCGACGATCGTAGGCACGTGCTCGATGAGGACCGGGCACTCCTGCACGCAGGCCATGCACGTCCGGCACGCCCACAGCGACTCGTCCTTCACGTAGTCGCCCACCAGCTCGCCCTCGACCTTCTCCGCGGGGTCCTTGCCCGCGATCAGCAGCGGCCCGGCATGGTTCATGTACGACTTCAGGTCCTGGATGATCGCCATCGGCGAGAGCGGCTGCCCCGCCGTGTAGGCCGGGCACACGTCGGTGCAGCGCCCGCAGCGCACGCACGTATCCGCGTCGAAGAGCTGCTTCCACGAGAGGTCCTGCACCTTGCCTGCGCCCAGGCTCGCCCCCTCCTCGATCAGCTGCTCGAAGTCGCCCATCGGCGCGAGGTAGGCGGGAACCGCCGGGCGCTTCAGGAAGGCGTTCACCGGCGCGAAGATGATGTGCCGGAACTTCGTCAGGGCCATCAGGGTCAGCAGGCCGAACGCGCCCACGACGTGGATCCACCAGAACACCTGGTGCGCCGTCAGCAGCGCGCTCTCGCTCGCCGCGCCCACGATCTTCGCGATCACCCAGCCGCCCGGCGACCAGTACGACCAGTTCTCGTGCCCGGCGGGAATCTCATGCCCGCCGATGCGCAGGCCCTCCACCAGGAAGCCCGTGAACAGCACGAACCCCAGCAGTCCGACGACGATCGCGTCTTCCGACTGCCGCCGGTCCCACGTCAGCTTCGCCGGCGCCGGCCCGAAGCGGCGGAATACCGCCATCCCCACGCCCACGAGCCCGATGATGCCGAACAGGTCGCCCACGAAGCTGTAGGCCAGGTAGACGCCGCCTTCGAGGAAGGCGTGCTCACCCCCGACCTGGAAGACCAGGTCGAAGTAGTCGTCGATCGCCAGCAGGATCGTCACCAGTGTCAGGACGGCGAAGCTCGAGTAGATGCACCAGTGCATCACGCCCGCGTAGCGGTCGTTCGTGACGCGTCCCGTGCCTGCCCCGAGCGTCAGCGCGTTTGTGATCCGCGCGCCCAGGTCGTTGAAGACGTTGTGTCCCCGTCCCAGCCGCCAGACCCGCAGGCGCTGCAGGAACGCCCCTAGGATGACCGCCACGGCCACCCCGAAGATGAAGTACATGACCGCGAAGCCCTTGATGTTGAAGAACACCTCGCGGCTGGCGCGCTCCGTCTGCGCCGTCTCCAGCGCCCCGATGGCCGCGATCACGGCCACCGGCACGGCGACTCCCACGATGCTCACGTTGAAGCGCGAGCCCTTCAGGCCCCGCTTCTCCGTCGCGGCTGGCGTCTGCTCCGGTGCCCTCGGCGTCGCGCTCATACGTTGTCGTTCGTCGGCGTGCCGTACAGCTTGCGGAGGTCGGTCTTCAACACCTTGCCCATGGCGTTGCGCGGCAGCTCATCCACCACCGCGATGTACTGGGGCGCCTTGAACGAGGCGATGCGGCTCTTGCAGTAGGCGTTCACTTCCTCCGGCGTGAGCGTCGCCCCCGGTTTCGGTACGAGCACCGCCTTCACGACCTCGCCCCAGTCCACGTCCGGAACGCCGATCACGGCTGCCTCGTCGATGCCCTCGTGGTCCTCCAGGCAGTTCTCCACCTCGCCCGACGAGATGTTCTCGCCGGCGCGAATGATGAGGTCCTTCTTCCGGCCCGTGATGAACAGGTAGCCGCCATCGTCCACGCGGCCCACGTCGCCGGTGTGCAGCCAGCCGTCGATGATCGCGGTGCTGGTCGCGTCCTCCTGCTCGTAGTAGCCCTTCATCACGCGGTCCGAGCGGACGCAGATCTCGCCCTCCTCACCCGTGGTCAGGAGGTTGTTGCGGTCGTCCATGATGCCGATCTCGACATCGTCCATCGGCTTACCGACCGATCGCAGGCGCCCCTCCCGCACGTCCGTGTCGACGCTCAGGTCGTGGTCGTCCGGTCCGAGGTAGGTCAGCGTCGAGGTCGACTCGGTCTGCCCGTAGGCGTTCATCAGGCCGACGCCCTGCGGCGGGAAGACGTCGCATGCCCGGCGCACCACCTCGTACGGCATCGGCGCCGCCCCGTAGGTGATGAGCTGCAGCGTGGAGAGGTCCGTCCCCTCCAGGTCGTCGTGGTCCATCAGGCGTTTCAGCATCGTGGGCACGACCATCGAGTGCGTCGCCCCCTCGCCGCCGACGGCCGTCATCCAGCCCTCCGGCGTGAACTGCGGCAGCACCAGCATCGTGCGACCGCCCCAGATCGAGGAGAGCATCGCCGTCGCCCCCGCGATGTGGAAGAACGGCACCGAGACCAGCGTCTTCTCGTGGATGTCCGGGTCAGCCGGGTTCATCGTGTTCGTCACGTAGGCGGTCATGTCCAGGTAGGTGACCATCACGCCCTTGGGGAGCGCCGTCGTGCCGCTCGTGAAGATGAGCACCGTGGGCTGCTCGTCGTCGACGTCCACCCAGATGTCATCCGCCGGCGCCCCAGCCACCAGGTCGGCGAAATCGAGGTACCCCTCGGCCGGCCCGTCGTAGCTCACGAACGTCTTCGTGTGCTCGAGCGTGGGCCGGATGCGGGCCACCAGGTCGCGGTAGCGCTCCGAGACGAACAGCACCGCTGCCTGGCTCACGTTGAGCATGTACGTCAGCTCTTCGTCCTTCGAGCGGTAGTTCAGGGGAACGAGGGTCACGCCCAGCATCGCGCAGGCGTAGTAAGTCAGCACGAAGTCCGTGCTGTTCTGGGCCATGATGCTGACCTTCTCGCCCTGCTCCACGCCGAGGCCACGGATGGCGTTCGCCAGTCGCGTCACCTGATCCTGCATCGCGGCGTATGTGAGGCGGCGGCCACGCCCGCCCACCTCCACCACGGCCTCCCGGTCGGGCACGACGGCGGCGGAGATCTGAAGGAATTCGATCGTGTTCATGCTCCCTCCCAGGAGCGGGTTTGCGCGTGTTCGCGGCGGAACGGGATTCTACCGGCGCCCCGTTTCGCGCGCGAATCGCGGAGCGGGAGACAGACAGCCCGTTCCCGGGTCACAGGGTGGGGCGGCCTAGCTCGAACGGTCCCGACAGCAGCCGCCCCAGCTCCTCCTCCACCGCCGCATCCAGCTCGGCCTCGGGCACGGCCCGCGAAATCAGCCCCCAGCGAAGCGCTTCTTCGGTCCCCACCGGCTCCCCCGTCAGGATCAGGTCGGCGGCGGCGCCCGGGGGGATGGTGCGGGGCAGGGTCTGCGTGCCGCCCGCACTCGGGATGTACCCGAGCGTCACCTCCGGTAGCGCAAAGCGCGCGTCTTCGGCCGCCACCCGCACATCGCAGCAGAGCGGCAACTCCAGTCCTGCCCCGAAACAGTAGCCGTGCAGCCGCGCTACCAGCGGCACCGGCAGCGAGAGCAGCAGCCCCCACACGTCCCGCTCGTGACGCGCCCGCCGCGACTCCCACAGGCTCGGCGCCGTCCCGAACTCCGAGATGTCCGCCCCTGCGCTGAAGGAACGCCCCTCGCCCCGGAAGCACACCGCGCGTACGTCCGGATGATCGCGGCACGCCTGCAGGTACTCCCAGAGCAGGTCGCGCATGGCCATGTTGATGGCGTTCAGGCGCTCGGGGCGGTTCAACGTGATCGTCGCGACGCCCCGGTCGTCGATATCGAGCAGCACCAGGTCGGCCATACGGCCAGTTTACGGGGACCGCGACCGCGAGCACGGAGCCAAACAGAAGCGCCGGCCACGAAGGCCGGCGCACGTGCTGCCGGGAAAGCAGCCGGTAGGGGCGCCTACTGGCGCCAGTCGGGCCGTCGGATCGCGCTCTTCTCGCGCGATTCGACGTTCTTGGCGAGGTCTTCGTTCGCCTTCCGTACGAGGTCGTCCAGTTCGTCGCTGCCGAGCTTCATCTCCGAGGAGCGCCAGCGCTTCAGCATCGCCCGGTCCTTCGCGCTCAGCTCCGCCTCACTCGCCATGCGGTTCACGAGCTCTACCAGCATCTCGTTGATCTCGTCGTCGCTGTAGTTCACCTGAACCATGGCTATCTCCTCACCGTCTCGTAGCGGCCCTTGCTCTTGACGCGCCTCATCAGCTTCTCGTCGATGGCGGCGTTCAGCCGGCCGTTCAGAGCCTCCGTCAGCGCCTCCAGCTCGGGTGAACCCTCCTGGTGCTCCGAGCGCCAGCGCCGGATCGCCTCTTTCCCTTCGAAGGAGATGTCAGCATTGTCGATCGCGACCGCGCTGACAAGCATCATCAGCGACCACGACTCCTGTTCTTCAAGCAAAACGATCATTCGTTATTCCCCAGTGAAGTCCGGCGGGCGCTTTTCGAGGAACGCCCGCACGCCTTCAGCCCGATCTTTGGTCGCTTGCAGGAGCAAGGTCAAATCGGTTTCGAATCGCAGGGCCTGTTCGAGCGGCTGATCCAACCCCCGCCAGACCGCTTCCTTCGCCAGTCGCGTCGCGATCGGACCCCGCGCCGCTACCGCCTCCGCCGCCCCTCTCGCCACCTCCGCCGCGCTCCCCGCTGGCCCCACCCGCGACACCAGCCCCGCCTCCAGCGCCTCCCCGGCCGTCAACCTCGTCGGGATGGCGTTCCCCGCCTCCAGCCCCAGCAGTGTCCGCGCCCGCTCCGCCGTCAGGCCGTCCATCGACTCCCCGTCCAGTTCCATCGCCGCCGCCTCCCCACAGACCCGGATGTCACAACCCAGCGCAAACGCTGCTCCCGCCCCCTCCAGCCGCCCCTCGAAGGCGAAGACGACCGGCAGCGGGTAGTCGCGCCAGAGCCAGCGCACCCGCTCCCCCGGCCACGCCCCCGGGCCTGCGTCCGCCCCCGCCTCCACGACCACCACCCGCGCGTCCCCCGCTGCGAACCCCGCCAGCGCCTCCACCGCCGCATCCGCGGAGATGCCTCCCGACAGCGTCAGCGTGCCGATCGCGCCCATGCTCACAGCCTACCGGCTGTCCCTGCCCCTCGTCTGGCCCGTTACAGGGCTTCCGCCCACACTCGATCGATGGCCATCACCTACCGCGTGCTCACCGAGGACGACTGGGACGAGTGGATTGCCGGCAATGCCCGTGGCTTCCTCGAGGATCCCGAGGGCGCTCTGGCCTGGGCCGAGCCCATCCGCCCCCATTTCGACTTCGACCGCGGCATTGCCGCCTTCGACGGGGACGAGATGGTCGGCAAGACGCACTCCATCCCCTTCTCGATGAGCGTCCCCGGCGGCGACCTCCCCACCGCCGGAATTACTGCCGTCACCGTATCGTCGACGCACCGGCGCCGTGGCGTCCTCACCGAGCTCATGCGCCGGCAGCTCGACGACGTTCACGGGCGCGGTGAGCCCCTCGCCGCCCTCTGGGCCTCGGAGAGCGTCATCTACGGCCGCTTCGGCTACGGGATGGCGGCGCAGTCCGACCGCGTGAGCATCGACCGGCGCCATACCGAGTTGCGTGCCGATGCCCCCGATGCCCCGGGCGAGGTCCGCTTCGTCGCTCCCGACGCCGCCCTCGAGCGCTGGCCGGCGATCCACGACCGCCTGCGCGAGTCGCGGCCCGGCATGATGACACGGTTCCCGTACCTCTGGCGCGGCTTCGTCATCCCCAGCACGGAGAAAGCCGAGGATGGCTTCACGAAGCGCCTGTACGTCGAGTACAGCGGTTCCGAAGGTCCGGAGGGCTACGCCATCTACACGACCAAGGCCGACTGGCCCGAGGGCCTCCCTCGCGGAACCCTCCGCCTGCACGAGTTGGTCGCGCTGAACCCCACCGCCGAGACCGCTCTCTGGCGCTACCTCTTCGGCGTCGACCTCATCGGGACGATCCAGGCCGACAACCGCCCGCCCGACGACCCTCTCCTCTGGATGCTGGCCGACCCCCGCCACCTCCGCCGCATCCCCCGCGACACCCTCTGGGTGCGCATCGTTGACGTGCCCACGGCCCTTGAGGGCCGCGCCTACCTCACCGATGCCCGCCTCGTCCTCGACGTGACCGACGCCTTCGGCCCCTGGGCCGCGGGCCGTTTCGAGCTCACCGTCGAGAACGGCAGGGCCTCCTGCCGCCCCACCGACGCATCACCCGACGTCACCATAGGCGCCGACGCCCTCGGCGCCGTTTACCTCGGCGATGTCTCCCCTTCCGTCCTCGCCCGCGCTGGCCGCGTCAAGGGCTCTCCCGATGCCCTGCGTCTCGCCGACGCGCTCTTCCGCTGGCACACCGCCCCCTGGTGCATCGACGAGTTCTAGCCGCTTGCCCCGCTGACGCCCGCCCGCCATGATCGCGGGCGATGGCTGATCTATCCGCCGCCGCACCCGTCGAACCCGACAAGAGCGAGGTCGTCCACGACCGCGACACCCGCCCCGGCCCACCCGCCGACCGACGGGACTACGTGCGGCTGCTCCTCCACATCGCCATCGCTGCGGCGTTCACCGCGGCCTTCGTGGCGATCGCCTTCCAGGCTCGCGCCAGCTGGACCGAGGTCCGCGACTGGGTCGTGCCCGTCACCATTCCCCTCTACGCGCTCGGCGGCATCTCCCTCGCCTACCTCGTTCTGCGACGCGCCTGGCTCGAGGCCTCCGTCGGTGTCACCCTGCTCTTCTTCGCCGTCGCGCTGACCGGCTTTGACCTCTGGCGGGCGGCCCTCACCACCGGGCCCGACGGACTCCGCGACAGCTTCTCGATCACCATCGGCGTCCTGCTCGGATTCAGCATTGCCGCGCTTGCCGCCGGCATGGCCTGGGTCGAGGCGCGACGGCCCAGCAAGCCGCCCGCTCCCGAGCTCTAGCGATGTGCCGCAGCATCAAGCGGCTGCGCGGCCCCGAGGGCATCGCCCCCGACGACGCCATTCGCGAGGCATCCCTCCAGTACGTCCGCAAGGTCAGCGGCTTCCGCGCGCCCTCGCGCCGCAACGAGGAAGCGTTCGAGGAGGCCATCGAGCAGGTCGCTGAGGCCACCCGCCGCCTCCTCGACTCCGTCACCCGACCGCGCTAGCGCTCTCCCCCACCTCGCACTCGAGCACCCGCGCGAACTGCCGCACGAACGCCTCCGCCACCTCCCCCACCGCCACCGGCCGCCCGACCTCCGCCGACAGGCTCGTCATCTCCGTGTCTTCCAGCCCGCAGGGGTTCATCAGCGCGATGTGCTCCATGTTCGGCGCCACGTTCAGCGCCGCCCCGTGCATCGAGACGAAGCGCCGCACGTGCAGCCCCACAGACCCCATCTTCCGCTCCCCCACCCAGACCCCTCGCGCGCACTCGTGCCGCCGCCCCTCGATGCCCCACTCCCCCAGCATGCCGAACATCGTGTCTTCGAGCGCCGACACGTAGTCGACCACCCGCACGCCCCACGCCTGCAGGTCGATGATGCCGTACGCCACGAGCTGCCCCGGACCGTGATAGGTGATGTCGCCGCCGCGCTCTGTCTGCGCCACCTCGATCCCCGCCGCCCGCACCATCGCCTCCGTGGCCCGCAGGTTCGGCTCGGGATGGTTCCGGCCCAGCGTGAATACCGGCTGATGCTCCGTCAGCAGGAGTGTGTCGACGCCCTCCCTGCGGATGCGCTCCGCCTGCAACTCCTGCTGCAGCCGGTGGACGTCACCGTACCGGGTCAGCCCCAGATTCCGGACCACGATCGTGCGCTCGCTCGGAGCCATGCTCCTAGCGTAGCGAGGTCGCGCGACGCCCGCGATCAGCCGCTGCCCGCGACCTCCGCGCCGATCCCCTCGATCGCGTCCCAGTCCTCCTCGCGCAGCGGCTGGAGCTCGCCCTTCCGGTACTGGTCGTACAGCCGGAAGAGCGCGTCCTTGTGCGGACGCACCCGTCCGATCGGACACGCCTCCCAGTCCTCTACCGACTCGTCGCAGTAGCCCGTTCGCAGCTCGCCGCACTTCGGCTGCAGGTAGCTGCCCAGCTCCGGCACGGCCTTCGCCACCTCCGACCGCAACAGCGCCGCTACCCGCCGGAACTCCCACTGCGCCCGTGTGCAGAGCCGCAGGTCGCAGATGTGCAGAAGGCTCTGGAAGTTCACCGTGATCTTGAAGTTCGTGCTCGTCGCGTTCGGCAGCAGGAAGCGCGCATCCTCCGCCGGGACGCCCGCCTCAACCAGCTCCTCGTAGAGCGCTCCCGCCTTCCCGAACAGCTCCTCCATCTGCTCCGACATCCCCGCCTTCTCGACGCTCTTGGGGACGCTGTAGGGGAACTCGCCCTTTTTGTACGTCACGTACCGCTGGCTCTGCTGCTCGAACGAGATCCCCACCCGGTGCCGCACGAATTGGTGGCTGAACGCCCGGGAGACGCCCGAGATGGCGAACTCGAACCAGACTTGCTCCAGCGGGCTCGCGTGGCCCGTCTTCAGCCGCTCCACGATGAAGTTGTGCATCTTCTCGCGCGGGATGCGCTCATCTTCGATCCTGGTCGCCACCTGCTGGGGCGTGAGCTGGCTGTAGCACGTCCGATACGCCATGTAGAGCGACCGCATCGGGTCTTCGGAATGCGAAAGTAGAGTGACCTGGATAGGCATGGCAAATCTCCGCAATTGGCCAATTTGCTATAGCCGATTACTTATACCTTACCCTAAGGCGCGTTGGGTCGTCGTTGGGGCTTCAAAGGCGCCTACCTGCGGTTCCTGCACGTTCATCTAGGAAGACCTCCAGAGTTAGGTCGTGTAAGGCCCCCTACCCCTCCCCGTACGCCTCCCGCCCCTCGATACCGATCTCGACCAGGTAGCGCCCCGCCTCCGACGCCCGCCCCCCTGCCGTCGACAGCAGCGCGCGCACGTCCGACGGCGTGTCGAGGTCGAGCGCGAGCGGGGGCGCGTCCGCGCGCCGGACAGCCAGCCCCGCCTCCCGTGCCGCCGCCTCGTGCAGGTCCCCGCTTCCCCGTCCGTACGCGAGCGGGAAGCGCCCCGGCGGGCGCAGCAGCATCGCGTTCGTGCCCCCGTCCGCCGGCCGCACCAGCGTCGCCGACGGCGCCTCCGGCGCCTGCGTGACCAGATCCCTCAGCGCCTCCGCCGTCACGAGCGGCAGGTCGGCGTGGAGGATGAGGAGCTCATCGACGCCAAGCTCCTCCGCGGCCTGCTCGATCTGTGCGCTCAACCCGCGCAGCTCCGGGTCTTCCCCCAGCACGCGCACCCCCTCCGGAACCTCCGCCTCGACCGCCTCGTCCGAGGTCAGCACCACCGCCACCATCCCCGCCCCCTCCACCGCCGCCAGCACCGCCGCCAGCGACCGCCGCACCACCTCCGCACGCTCCTGCGGTGCGAGCAGGTCCGCCAGCCGCCCCTTCGCGCGGTCGAGACGGTTCACCGGGATCAGGACGGTCGTCGGCATCCCCGCGATCGTACCGTGCGCGGCCCGCTACCCCTCGCCGGCGGCCACCCGCACGGCGAACCCGTCCTCGTTGAGCGCCGTCTCCCCCTCCACCCGCAGCGCCGACTCCCCCACCGCCGCCAGCACCTCCTCCCGCGTCGGGCTCTCCTCGTCGCCGTCGCTCACCAGCCACCCCCTGGCCCCTTCGACGACGGACAGCATCCAGGCGAGCTTGCTGATGCCTTCCGCCGTCAGCTCCTCCCGCTGCGGCCACCACGCGATCTGGAGCGCTGGCTCCGCCACCTGCAGCGAGCTCGCGACCGTCGGGCGCGGCTCGAGCCTGCCCGCCTCCCCGAGCACGTCGTCCGGGGGGTCGATCAGCATCGCCCGCACGCCATCGGCGCCCACGCCCAGCGTGGCGAGCACGTTCATGCGCGGTCCGGTCCGGTCAGGCGAGCTTGCCGCAGCACTTCTTGTACTTCAGGCCGCTGCCGCAGTAGCAAGGGTCGTTCCGCCCGATCTTCTTGCCGCCCGGCCTGGGCGCGGTCGCGGTTGCCGCAACTGTCCTGCCTCGCGCTTGCCCGTTGCCGCCGGGTGCGGCGCCGTTGCCCCGTGCCTGCACGGGCGCCTGCGGCGCGTCCGGACGGCGCGCGGTCGCCCCGTTCGGAGGCGGGGGCGGCGGAAGGTCCTTCGCCCGCATCTTGAAGACCGCCTGCGCCACCTGCCGCCGAATGTTCCCCTGCAGCTGCTGGAACATGTCGTAGCCCTCGCGCTTGAAGGCCACCAGCGGGTCCACCTGCGCGTACGCCTGCAGACCGACGCTCTGCCGCACCTCCTCCACCGCCGTCAGGTGCTCGCGCCAGTGGTAGTCGATCGACTCCAGCAGCAGCCACTGCTCCATCCTGCGCGCAATCTCCTCGCCCACCGCCTCCTCGATCTCCTCGTAGCGATCCTCGATGCGGTCGAGCGCGGTGTCCGCCACGCGTTCCCGCTCATCCTCGATCTCCTCGAGGCTGGGCAGGATGTCGGGCGGCATGATCTCGCCCAGCTCCGTGTGTACGAGGCTCGCGTCGAAGCCCTCGTCGCTGTTCCGCTCGACGATGCCGTCGACCTCCTCCGTCACGAACGAGAACACGTTCTCCCGCACGTCCGCCCCCTCCAGCACCTTGTCCCGCTCCGTGTACAGCACCGCCCGCTGCTCGTTGATGACGTCGTCGAACTCCACCAGCCGCTTGCGGATGTCGAAGTTGTAGCCCTCCACCTTCTGCTGCGCCTGCTCGATCGCGCGCGTCACCATGCGCGATTCGAGGGGCAGGTCCTCCGTCATCCCCATCTTCTCCAGCATTCCCGGCACCCAGTCCGGTGCGAAGCGCTGCATGATGTCGTCGCCGAACGAGACGAAGAAGCGGCTCGAGCCCGGATCCCCCTGCCGGCCCGACCGCCCCCGCAGCTGGTTATCGATGCGCCGCGATTCGTGCCGCTCCGTCCCGATGACGTGCAGCCCGCCCGCCTGTGCGACCCCTTCCCGCAGCTTGATGTCCGTACCGCGGCCGGCCATGTTCGTCGCGATCACCACCGCCCCCGGCTCGCCCGCGTTCTCCACGATGTGCGCCTCGCGCTCGTGCTGCTTCGCGTTCAGCACCTCGTGGTCGATGCCCCGCCGCCGCAGCAGCGTCGCCAGGTACTCCGACTTCTCGATCGACGTCGTGCCCACCAGCACCGGCCGCCCGTGCCCGTGCATCCCGACGATCTCCTCCACCACCGCCGCGAACTTCGCCTTCTCGTTGATGTAGACCACGTCTTCCTGGTCGTCGCGCATCATCGGCTTGTTCGTGGGAATGACCACTACGTCCAGGTCGTAGATCTTCGCGAACTCCTCCGCCTCCGTTTCCGCCGTTCCCGTCATCCCCGCCAGCTTCTCGTACAGCCGGAAGTAGTTCTGGAACGTGATCGTCGCGTACGTCAGCGACTCCCGCTGGATGGGCACGTTCTCTTTCGCCTCCACCGCCTGGTGGATGCCGTGGCTCCAGCGCCGCCCCGGCATCATCCGCCCCGTGAACTCGTCGACAATCACGATCTCGCGGTTGCGAACCACGTATTCGCGGTCGGGCCGCTTCAGGTACTCCGCGTCGAGCGCCGCCTCCAGGTGCCGCGCGACCCGGGGATCGCCCCCGAAGACGTTGTCGACCCTGAGAGCCCGCTCGATCTTGGCGATGCCCGTCTCCGTCAGGGCCACGTGCTTCGCCTTCTGGTCGATCTGGTAGTCGAGCTCGGCGTGCAGGCCGCGCACCGCCCGCGCGAACTGCTGGTACGTCCCGCTCGCCTCCTCCGCCTGCCCGCTGATGATGAGCGGCGTCCGCGCCTCGTCGATGAGGATGTTGTCCACCTCGTCGACGATCGCGTAGTAGAGCGGCCGCTGCGTCTTCAGCTCCGACTCGCGCACCATGTTGTCGCGCAGGTAGTCGAACCCGAACTCGTTGTTCGTCCCGTAGGTCACGTCCGTCCGGTACACGTCGCGACGCTCACAGGGGCGCAGATCTTCGAGACCGCCTTCCCCGTCCTCGCCCGGCCGGTAGCCCGGCTCGTACAGATACTGGATGTGGTCGTTCTGGATGACGCCGAGGGTCATGCCGAGGGCGTGGAACACGGGTCCGTACCAGGCGGCGTCGCGACGGGCCAGGTAGTCGTTCACGGTCACCAGGTGGGCGCCCTTGCCCGCCAGCGCGTTCAGGTAGAGCGCCCCGATCGCGGTGAGGGTCTTCCCCTCGCCCGTCTTCATCTCCGCGATCTTTCCCTGGTGCAGCACCATCATGCCCATCAGCTGCACCGAATAGGGGCGCTCTTCCACTTTGCGCCAGGCCATCTCCCGGACCGTCGCGAACGCCTCCGGGGCGATGTCGTCGAGCGTCTCGCCCTGCTCCAGGCGCTCCCGGAACTCTTTCGTCAGTCCACCCAGTTCTTCGTCCGAGAGGCGCGAAAACTCCTCGGCGAGATCCTCGATCGCGCCGATCCGGGAGGCGAGGCGCTTGACCTCGCGCTCGTTCGAGCCGCCCACCACGCGGTTGATGAAGCCGAGCTTCGTCATGGAGCCAGTGTATCGCGCCCCGCCCTCTGCGAGGAACGGGGCGCGTTTCCCCGATCTAGTCGATCAGCGCCGCGATCACGTCCTCGACGATCGCGTCCGCCTTCTCGCGCATCTCGTCGTCGTTCGCGTCCTGGATCGGATGCGGCACGAAGAGCCGCCGTACCTCCGGCAGCCCCAGCGACTCAGCCTGCGCCTCCGCCGCCTCCTCGAACTCGTCCGACGCGATGAACACCGACGGGATTCCGTTGATTTCCAGCCAGGTCGTGTCGTGCACACTGCACGTCGTGCACGACCCTCAGTCCGCTAACCCTTCGACGACGAAGTCGGCCTCCTTCGCCAGCTCCTGCTTGAGCGCTTCCGGGGCCGGTTTCGTGAAGGTGGGCTTGCTGTAGCGCAGCACGTCCACCTCCGGGAGCCGCTCCCGCAGGCGCGCCTCCAGCTGGTCGAGCAGGACGTCGCCCCGGGGCTTCGAGATGTCCAGCAGCGCGACCGTTCCGCTGATCGCCTCCGGCCGCTTCGTGAGTGAGCGCCGTACCGGGACGCGCTCGTCCGTCGGGTCGAGAATCGTGGTCATGGGCGCCCTCCCCGAGAGTCCGCGAGTGGCCTGATTATAGCGCCGCTCCCACCGCTCAGGACGCTACACTGGTCGCAGGTCCGATAGCCGGGGGCCAACAGCTAACAGCCCCGACATGGAGGTGCTTCCCATGGCTCAGCACAACCTGGCGATCTCGATCGAATACTGCGTCCCCTGAGACTACACCGCACGGGCCGCGTGGACGGCCCAGGAACTCCTCGCCAAGTTCGCCGAGCAAACCGCCTCCCTCACCCTCATCCCCGGAGATACGGGCGCCTTCGAGGTCCAGGTCGATGGCGACCTCGTCTACTCGAAGCAGGCAGAGGGCCGCTTCCCCGAGATGAAAGAGCTGGAGGATGCAATCGCCGCCCGACTCCCGTAGATCAGGCCAACAGCAAAGCGCGAAACCGGAGGTTTCCCAATGCCTTTCATGCTCGTTCGCCTGGAGTGCAAGTACGGCAAGACCCAGGAATTCCAGGAGATCATGTCGCACCTCGTGCCCGTCCTCGAAAAGAACGGCTGGCGACTGCACGGCGCCTACCAGAACAGCATCGGGCGCCTGAACCGCTGCTACGACCTCTGGGAGATGCCCGACGCCAACGCCGTTCGGTCGGTGCTCGAAGTCGCCGGCAAGGATCCGGAGTTCAGTGAGTGGTCGAAGGGGCTCGGCGACTGCCTCGAAGAGGAGGAGCTGGAGTTCATGAACGAGCTGCCCTACTCCATCGAGGCGCGGGAGCGCCGTGCCGCGGCGGAGGGCTGACCTGCAGGGAGACGCAGAAGCTTTAGCTTTCGTCGCGGTTACGGAGTGCCGCGGTCTTACACTCGCCCGGCATGTCTGAGGGAGTGGACGTGTCCCACCAGATTGAGCCTACCGAGGGGGAGCAGGCCGCCGCTCCGTGGTGCCCGCCGCCCCCCGCGGAGCCCATCTGGCCCGAGACCTGGGACCTGCCCCCCGGCGTCGTTCCCCGCCAGACCCTGCGCGAAGCGGAGCGCCTCGGCATCCTCACCACCACCGCCGTCGAGATCCCCGAGAGCGGCTTCCAGCCCGCCAGCCTCGACCTCCTCCTCGGTCCCACCGCTTACCGCATCGGCTCCAGCTTCCTCCCAGGCGACTGCACCGTTCGCGAGCGCCTCACCGACCTCCAGATCGACAAGGGCATCGACATTCGTAACGGCGGCATCCTCGAACCGAAGCGCCCCTACCTCATCCCACTCATGGAAGGCCTCCGGCTGCCCGACAACGTCCGCGCCTTCACCAACCCCAAGAGCTCCACGGGCCGCGTCGACATCTTCACCCGCGTCGTCACCGACTACTCCCACCGCTTCGACGACATCGCTCCCGGCTACCAGGGCGCCCTCTGGCTCGAGGTGTTCTCCCGCTCGTTCCTCGTGAAGGTGCACGCGGGCATGGCCCTCAACCAGCTCCGCTTCATCGTCGAGGACCCCTCGGGCGCTGAGGCGCCTCCCTCCCTCCCGCCGTCCGCCCCCGAGACCGTGCGGATCCAGCTTCGCCCGTCGCCCGAAGAGCCGGACGCCGGCGACGGCGACGGCGGGGTCATGCCCGTCGGCTTCAAGGCGAGGCGCAACAGCGCCCTCCTCGACCTGGCCAACAGGGACCACGACCCACGCGAGTTCTGGGAAGCCATCTGGCCCGCCAACCAGCTCGTGCTCGAACCCGAGGAGTTCTACCTCCTCCGTTCCCGGGAGCAGATCGCGATCCCCGCCGAGCTCGCCGCCGAGATGGTTCCCTTCGACCCCACCAGCGGCGAGCTTCGCACGCACTACGCCGGGTTCTTCGATCCCGGCTTCGGCGCCGGCGTCCCCAACGGGCTGCCCGCTGTCCTTGAGGTGCGCGCCCATGACGTGCCCTTCATGCTCGAAGACGGCCAGGAAGTCGCCACCCTCCGCTACCAGCAGCTCGCCGGTCCGCCGGACCGCCTCTACGGCCGCGATGCCGGCTCCCACTACGGCGACGAGCGCCAGTGGCGCTTCCTCAGCAAGCACTTCCGCTCGTGGGGCCAGCTCCCCCTGCGCTTCTAGCCTCCCCACCCCGCCGCCGGTGCCGCTCCCGCCTCCGGAGCGATAGACTGAGCGTTCACGTTTTGGAGCGCAGCATGTCCACGATCGGCCGACTCCTTACCGCCATGGTTACCCCCTACACCGCCGGGGGCGAGGTCGACTACGCCCTGGCCCGCCGCCTCGCCGCCTCCCTCGTCCGCGCCGGAAACGAAGGCGTCGTCGTGACCGGCACCACCGGCGAGTCTCCCCTCCTGAGCGACGACGAGAAGGCTCGCCTCTGGGAGGAGACCAAGCAGGAGCTCGGCGATGGCGGCACCGTCGTCGCCGGCGCCGGCACCAACGACACCCACCACTCCGTCAAGCTCGCGAAGCGCGCCGAGGCCGCCGGCGCAGACGCCATCCTTGCCGTCGCGCCCTACTACATCCGCCCGCCCCAGGCCGGCATCATTGAGCACTTCCGCCAGATCGCCGAGAGCACCAGCCTACCCGTGATTGTCTACAACGTGCCCGGCCGCACCGGCGTCAATCTCACCGTCGATACGCTCCTGCAGCTCGCCGAGATTCCGAACATCGCCGGCAACAAGGAGGCCAACGGCGACCTCCATGCCACCGCCCGCGTGCTGGAGGAGAAGCCCGACTTCCGCATCTGGAGCGGCAACGACAACGACAACTTCCACCTCTGGGCCATGGGCGCCTACGGGGCCATCAGCGTCACCGCCCACATCGTCGCCGGACGCCAGCGCGCCATGCTCGACCACGTCCTCGCCGGCGATCTCGCCGCCGCCGCCGACATCCACCGCCCGCTCGTGCCCCTCACCGACGCCTGCTTCCTCAACGGCAGCCCCAGCACCATCCGCTACGTCCTCCGCCAGCTTGGCGTCGATATCGGCGCCCCGCGCCTCCCCGTTGTCGAGCCCGACGAGGCCGTCGGCGCGAAGGTCATGGCCGAGGTGAATCGCCACCAGCTCGATACCTTCACCGTGAGCTGAGGCGGATCCGGACGGCCCCGCGGCGAGCCTTCTTCCCGTGTTTGGCTCCCCTTGCCCCTGAGTGTTACCGTCCCCCCTCTGGAGTGGCGCGATGAGCGGCCTCGGCATCGGTGAGCGGCTGATCGAGGCTCGCGAGCAGCGCGGCCTTTCCCTCGAAGACGCCGAGCGCGATACCCGGATCTCCCGCCGCTACCTCCAGGCCCTCGAGGACGAGCGCTTCGACATCATCCCCGCGCCCGTCTATGCGCGGGGCTTCCTCCGCTCCTACTCCCAGTACCTTGGCGTCGAGACGGCTCCGCTGCTGGCGCGCTTTCCCCAGGACACCCCCACGCCCGGCTCCCCTGCCCGCCAGCCGAGCCAGGAGGACCGCTCCGGTCGCGGCCCCTCCGCCCTCTTCGGTTCGCGCGTCCCCGAGGAACCCATGATCGGCGTCGACATCGGCGTCGCCATCCCCACCCGCCGTATCGGCGCGGGCCCCACCTCCATCGCCCGTACCGGAATCATCGCCGCCGTTGCCATCGGCGTCACCGCGCTCGTCGTCGTCCTCGCGATTGTCATCGCCAACACCGGCGCCGGGAACGGCGAAAACGGGCTCACCTCCTCTCCCAACCCCACGTCCACCGCCGAAGCCACGGCGGATACGGCTGCCAGCGGCCTCGATGTCCAGCGCGGCGTCGTGCCCGACGTTATCGGTCAGCCTGAGGACATCGCCCGCCGCGCCGTCGAGGAGGCCGGTTTCGTCGTGACCGTCGTGACCGATCGCAACGAGCAGTACCCCCGTGGAACCGTCTTCGAGCAGGCCCCCACGGCCGGTGTCGAGCAGGAGCCCGGGCGTGGCGTCTTCATCGCCGTGAGCGAGGGCCCGTAGAGGATTCCGTAGCAGGCCCAGCCGTTAGCATGGGCCAATGACCGAGATTCCTTCCCTTGATCCCCCCAAGCGCGTCCTCATGGGCCCCGGCCCCAGCGGCGCCGATACGAGCGTGCTTGCCGCCATGGGGCTCCCGCTCCTCGGCCACCTCGACCCCGAGTTCATCCGCATCATGGACGAGTGCCAGCAGATGATGCGGCAGGTACTCCGCACCGAGAACGAGGTCACCCTCGCCACGCCCGGCACCGGCACCAGCGGCATGGAAGCGACCGTGATGAACCTGCTCCAGCCGGGCGACCGCGCCATCATCGGTATCTGCGGCTACTTCGGTGACCGCATCTCCCAGATGGCCGCCCGCACCGGCGCCGAGGTCACCATCGTGACCGCCCCCTGGGGCTCCCCCATCCCCCCCGAGGCCATCGAGCGCGAGCTCCGCGCCGCCCCCACCAAGCTCGTCGCCGTCGTCCACGCCGAGACATCCACCGGCGTCCGCCAGCCCGTCGAAGCCATCTCCGCGCTCTGCAAGGAACACGGCGCCCTCCTGCTCCTCGATTGCGTCACCTCCCTCGGCGGCGTGCCCGTCGAGATCGACGAGTGGGGCGTCGACGCCGCCTACTCGGGCACGCAGAAGTGCCTCTCCGCGCCTCCCGGCGCCTCCCCCGTCACCCTCTCCCCCGCCGCCTGGAGCGCCATCCAGGCCCGCGAGGCGCCCTCCAACAGCTGGTACCTCGACCTCAACCTCCTCGAGGCCTACTGGGACAGCCGCCGCGCCTACCACCATACCTCCCCCATCTCCATGACCTACGCCCTCCACCGCGCCCTCGCCCTCGTCCTCGAAGAGGGCCTCGAGAGCCGCTGGCACCGCCACGAGAGCAACGGCCGCGCCCTCCAGGCCGGGCTTGAGGCGATGGGGCTAACCCTTCACGCCGATGCCGACCACCGCCTCCCCGTCCTCACCACCGTGCGCATCCCCGAAGGCATCACCGACACCGATATCCGTGGCGCCCTCCTGCAGCGCTTCGGTATCGAGGTCGGCGGCGGCATCGGCGAGCTGGGCGGTCGTATCTGGCGAGTGGGTCTCATGGGCGAATCGTCGACCGCCGGCAACGTGCTCTTCTTCCTTGCCTCCCTGGGGCGGTTGCTGCGCGAACACGGCTTCCAGGCAGATGTTGGCGCCGCGCTCGACGTGGCTGCCTCCCGCCTCGACTCATGACCCCTGGCCCGCGGCGACCGCTTCTGCTCGTCGCGGGCCTGTTCGCGGGCGCTGTCCTGCTGGCCTGTGGCGGTTCCTCCATGCCGGACCGGCCGCCTCCCGCAACCGGCTCCCCCTCCCCCCAACCCGCCTCAACCCCGGCCGCAACTGCTGACGGCACTCCCGCCGCCACGGGAACCGCGGCGGTCGCCACCTCTTCGCCTCGTCCGACCGAGACCTCCGACCTGCCGGACGAACCCCCCGCCGCCGTCCTCGTCCCCGCCTTCCCCGGCCTCCCCGAGTACGAGCGCCCCATCGACCTCGTCCACCTCCCCGCCCACAACCTCGTCCTGATCGTGCTGCAGGAAGGACGGGTCCTCGGCGTTCCCCCGGATGGTCCCTACGACGCGCCGCACACCGTTCACGACCAGCGCCAGATCACCACATGCTGCAATGAGGATGGCCTGCTCTCCATCGCCCTGGACCCGGACTTCGCCACGAACGGCTACGTCTACGCCTTCTACAGTGCGGCCGAGCCGCGGGGCGTGAGCCGCCTCTCGCGCTTTGCCACGACCGGCCAGGGCGAGACGTTTGCGTTCGATTCCGCCAGCGAATTGACCCTCTTCGAGGTCGGTCAGCCGTACGTCAATCACAACGGCGGAACCGTCCTCTTCGGACCCGACGGCATGCTCTACCTCGGCCTCGGCGATGGCGGCGCCGCCAACGACCCCCACGGCCACGGCCAGAACCTCCGAACCCACCTCAGCACGATCATCCGCATCGACGTGCGCAACGCGACGAGGGACGAGCCCTACACCATCCCCCCCGACAACCCCTTCCTCGACCAGGACGGCGTCCTCCCCGAGATCTGGGCCTACGGCCTGCGAAACCCCTGGCGCATGAGCTTCGACCGCGAGACCGGCCTCCTCTGGGCAGGCGACGTCGGCCAGAACGATGTCGAAGAGGTCAGCATCATCGAGCGGGGAGGGAATTACGGCTGGAAGACCATGGAGGGTTCTCGCTGCTTCCATCCCGAGACGGGCTGCGACCGCAGCGGCCTCACCCTCCCCGTCTGGGAATACTCTCACGACGTCGGCTGCTCCATCACGGGGGGGCTCGTCTACCGCGGCGAGGCCATTCCCGCCCTGTACGGCTGGTACGTGTACACCGACTACTGCACCGGACACATCACGGCCATCCACGCCGAAACCGCCGCCACCCGCGGCTTTGTCGAGCCCATTGTCCTCTGGGACAAAGGCCCGATCGAAGCCGTCTCCTTCGCCGAAGACGCCGACGGCGAACTCTATTTCGTCACGTTCCGGGGGATCTTCCGGATCGTCGCCCCGTAGCGACCTGGGCCATGTCCTCCATGGTGAAGCCCCACCCCTCTGCTCGACGATCCCGCTCCCACACGTCGTCGGGCGTCGTCCGCCGCGCCGGGATGAGCCGCAGGGCGTCTTCCCCCAGCGGCCAGCGCATCGGAAGCCGCTGCTGCAGCTGGACCGCGTCGGCGATCGCCATCCCCACCGCATCCGACCCCGGCCGCGTCGCCGCCACCGCCCGAAACTCCTCGAGCTTGCGCTCGATCCCCGGCTGATACGCGCTGCGCCCCTCGCGAACCGCCACGCATACGTCGAGGCTGCTCGTCTGCCAGTCGCTGCGGTACTGGCCCGGCTGCAGGATGGTTACCTGCACGCCGAACGGCGCCACCTCGTCCGCCAGTGCCTCCGACATCGCTTCCACGGCGAACTTCGAGGCCGCATACATGCCCCGCGTCGCTCGCGGCACCTGCCCCGAGAGCGAGCTGACGTTCACAATCTTCCCCCAGCCCTGCTCCCGCATCCCCGGCAGCACCGCCTGCTGCATCCGCCATTGCCCCAGCAGGTTCGTATCGAGCTGCCGCCGACACTCTTCCTCGCTCAGGTCCTCCAGCGGCCCGTAGAGCCCGTAACCCGCGTTGTTCACGACCACGTCGATGCGCCCGAACCGCTCCCGCACCGCCGCCACCCCCGCCGCGACCGACTCCGCGTCCGTCACGTCCAGCGCGAACGGCTCGATGCGGTCCTCGAACCCCTCCCGCACCGCCGCCCCGTCCCGCTCAGGGTTCCGCATCGTTGCCGCCACGAGGTTCCCCCGCGCCGCGCACTCCCGCGCCGCCGCCGCCCCGAAGCCCCGCGACGCCCCCGTGATGAGCACCACGCTCTCGCCACCCCAGTCGCGTTCGGCGCCGCCCTGCTCCCCGGGACGCCGCCACGTCCGCAGCGTCCGTGCGCGCCGCAGCGCTTCCCACCCCGCCTCCGTCGTGCCCAGCCGCGACTCGATCAGGTGCGTGCTGTCCTCCCCCACGGGCCAGCGCATCGGCAGCGGCTGCTCCAGCTCCACCATGTCCGCCATTGCCACCCCCACCGAACCCGAGGCCGGGCGCGTCTTCGCCCGCGCCCGGAAGTTCGCCAGCGCCGCCTCGACTGTCTCCTGGTAGGCGCTGCGGCCCTCGAGCTGCGGCGCCGCCACGTCCAGGCTCCCCGTCTGCCAGTCGCTCACATACATTCCCGGCTCAAGGACGCACACCTGCACGCCCGTGTGGCCCACCTCGAAACGAAGCGCTTCCGACATCCCCTCGACGCCGTGCTTCACCGCTGCGTACATCCCCAGCCACGCCCCCGGTACCCGCCCCGCCAGCGAGCTCACGTTCACGATCTTCCCCGCCCCCTGGGCCCGCATCGAAGGCAGTACCGCCTTCGCCAGCCGCCACTGCCCCAGCACGTTCGTATCGACCTGCCGCCACACCTGCTCCTCCGACACCTCCTCGATAGGCCCGTAGAGCCCGTAGCCCGCGTTGTTGATGAGCACGTCGATGCGGCCGCGTCGGGCCAGCGTCTCCCCCACCACCCGCTCCACGCCCTCCGGGTCGGTCACGTCCAGCCGTACGGCCGTGATGCGGTCCTCCAGCCCCTCCACCACCTCCGGACCGTCGCGCTCGGGATTCCGCATCGTCGCGACGACCTGGTTCCCCCGCGCCGCGATGCGCCGCGCCGCCTCCGCCCCGAACCCCCGCGACGCCCCCGTTATCAGCACGACCTGTTCGTTCACACGTGCCTCCGCCGGGCAGGATAGCGAAGGGCGTCCCCACACGCGTCCCGCAGGCCCCAAGTGGACGCGCTGCTACACTCGCTGCCGTGAACGCGGAGGCGCTCCCCTACACCCTGCTCATCATCCTCATCGAGCTGGCGATCGGCAGCCTCTGGGTCACGCTCGCCGCCGACTTGCGCGGCGGAGTCACCCGCGGTTTCGTCCTGACCATGTCGGGCCTTGCCGCCATCGTCGCCGGACTCGCCTACTGGCTCGCCGTCTCCCTCAACGTCGGCCCCGACGTCGACGGCTACCTGATCGACACGGGCTGGTTCCCCCCGATGCAGAACCTCCTGCTCGTCGTGACGGGGACAGCGGCCTTCTACGCCTTCATGGTCTTCATGGGCTGGGACCCGATCGGGCGCATCGTTGCAATCGGCGGCTCCGTCGTCGGGGTGATCTGCGTCGCCTTCCTCGCCGGGATGCTCTCGCCGCCCGTCTGGGGCTACGCCGGCGTCCTCCTCGCGCTCCTCGCCGGTACGCTCGCGATGGGCGCCGTCTCCACCTCAATGACATGGGGCCACTGGTACCTCACCGAGGGCACCCTCCCCGCGCGCCCCATGCGCGAGCTCGCCTGGATCCTGATCGTGACCATCGCCGTGCAGGTCTTGCTGCTCGTCATCAACGCCGCCGTCCCCGAGCGCATCACCCCAACCCCGGCCAACCCCGTCGAGGGTGGTCTGCTCGCCAACCCGCTCTTCTGGTTCCGCATCGGCGTGGGGCTTGCCTTCGCCCTCGTCCTTGCCGTGCTCGCCCTCCGCACCGCCCAGATTCGCTCCATGCAGAGCGCCACCGGCCTCCTCTACATCTGCATGGGCGCCGTCTTCACCGGCGAGGTCCTCGCCCGGGGCGTCCAGTTCCTCACCGCCCACCCCATCTAGCCGGGAGGGCCTAGCTGCGCACCGCCGGCATGATGTCGTGCGCGAGCGTGTCCAGGCCGTCGAGGACCGCCTGAAGGCCGCCCCCGGGGCGCCCGAAACGCCGGGCCGACGCGATGATGTGCGTCAGCCCCGCCTCCTCGAACTCCCGCAGCTCCTCCGCCACCTGCTCGATCGTGCCCGTCACGCTCTGGGCGCGCTCGTGGTCGGCGAGCGTGGCGCGGTGGTCGGGGTCGTCCGTGAGGTTGATGCCGTGCAGCATCGCGATGGGCATGTCCGTCCCGTCCCGGTCGTGTGCCTCGCAGCGCTGGAGCAGCCGTGAGCGGTGCTCGGCGAGCTGCTGCGGCCGCAGGCTGATCCCGAGCCAGCCGTCGCACAGCGCGGCCGTGCGCTCGAGGGCGGCGTTGGTGTTGCCGCCGACCAGGAGCGGCGGGTGGGGGTTCTGGTACGGCTTCGGTGTGACGCTCACCTCGTTGAAGCGGTAGTAGTCCCCGTCGAAGGACGCGGGGTCGTTCGCCCAGACCTCCTTAAACACCTCGATCTGCTCGTTCACCAGCGCGCCCCGGTGGTGGAACGAGTCGAGCTGGAGGTTGTCGAACTCGTCCTTCATCCAGCCCACGCCGATGCCGAACTGCACGCGCCCTCGCGAGAGCTGGTCGATCGTCGCCACGATCTTGGCCGTGTGCACAGGGTGCCGGTAGGGCAGGATGATGACGCAGCTCCCCAGCTCGACCGTGCTCGTTCGCGCCGCCGCGTACGACATGATCGAGAAGGCGTCCCACCAGGGCCCCTGCCCGGCCGCCCACTCCCCCGTGAGGTTGTACGGGTACTTCGCGCCGATGCTGTAGGGCAGGAGGATGTGGTCGATCACCCAGATCGAGTCGAGCCCGACCTCCTCGGCCTTGTCGCACACCGCATCGATCGCCTCCGTGCTCGCCAGCGACCCGATCATGGGAAGAACCACGCCAAACTTCATTCGTGCCATGGCCGGCACGATACACGTGTCGTTGGCGGCCCAGCAGGCCACTTCCCGGGCGCCGCGCGCTACCATGGACCCATGCCGTTGGGCCTGACTCGCCGCCAGTTCGTGTTCGTGGGGCTCGTGCTCGCGATCGGCCTGACGGTCGCGATCGTGGGGTTCCACGCGCATTCGCATTCCCACGGCGACCTGCGCGTCATCGATGCCGAGGGCAACGTGCAGGTTGTGGGCGCGTGGCGGCTCGGTTCGTCGGAGGGAGGCGACCTGCCCGCCGTGCCCAGCGGCGACCTCCGTTTCGAACTCTCGAACGCCGACGGCGTCCGCCACAGCTTCGTCGTCGTGCGCACCGATCTGGAGGGGGAGGACCTGCCCCTCTCGAACGGACGCGTCGACCTGGAGGCGGCCGGGGAGCTGGTGGGAACCGTCGAGACCGTCCTGCCCGGCGGCTCCGGGGGGCGCACCTTCAGCCTGCCCGCCGGCCGCTACGTGCTCTATTGCGACATCGCCGGCCACTACGAGGGCGGCATGTTCTACACCCTCGTCGTCGAGGACGGCCCCTCACCGGCGAGCCCCTAGCTGGCCATCCTCACAGCGCGTTCACCCTCGTTGTGGCGAGCCTCTTCTACAATCGAGACATGACTCCGACGCGCGAGGCCCTGATCGCCGCCTTCGCCGAGGCCGGACACGAGCTGTGGCTGGCCGGAGGATTCGTGCGCGACGAGCTGCGAGGCGTGCCTCGGGACCGCGACGACGCCGAATATGCCGACTACGCGACCAGCGCCCTCCCCGACGAGACCGAGCGCATCGGCCGCGCGATGGGTGCGACCGTCGCCACCATCGGGCAGCGCTTCGGCACGACGGGCGTGCTGCTCCAGGAGGGCATGGCGGAGATCACGACCTTCCGCGGGGACAGCTACACGGCCGGCAGCCGCTGGCCCGACGTCACCTTCGGCAGATCCATCGACGAGGACCTCGCCCGCCGCGACTTCACCGTGAACGCCATCGCCCGGAACACCGCCACTGGCGAGTTGCGCGACCCCTTCGCCGGGCGCGACGACATCGCACGGCGCCTGCTCCGCGCGCCCGGCGATCCCGCAACGCGCTTCGCCGAGGACCCGCTCCGCATCCTCCGCGGCGTGCGTTTCGTCAGCCAGCTCGGATTCACCATCGAAGAGGAGACGAAGGCGGCCATGGTCGGCTCCGTCGAGCTGCTGGAGACCCTCTCGCAGGAACGCGTGACCGCCGAGATCGACCGGCTGCTGTGCGGCAGGCATCCCGCGGAAGGGCTGGAGGCCCTGCGGGAGATCGGCGCCCTTCCCTACGTCCTCCCCGAGCTCGCCCCAATGCCCGGCTGCGACCAGAACCGCTTCCACAAGTTCGATGTCTGGGGCCACACGACCGCCACCGTCGAAGCCATCGCCACGGACCCCGAGAGCCTGTCGCTGCGCCGCTGGGCCGCGCTCCTGCACGACCTCGGCAAGCCCCCCGTCCGGCACGTCAAGAAGAACGGCGAGTGGGGGTTCTACCGCCACGAAATCGTGGGCGCCGAGATGACGGACGCGCTCGCCGAGCGGCTGCGCCTCGGCAAGAGGGAAAGCGCCCTGCTCTCCCTGCTTGTGCGGCGCCACATGGACCGCCCCGACCCCGACGACGGACGCCTGGTGCGCCGCTTCATGCGCCGCCTCGATGGGCACTGGCGCGATCTCCTCGCCCTCAAGCGCGCCGACAACGCCAGCCACGCGTACGACGACAACGAGTACCACGACCGCCTGGAGGCCGCCTGCGAGCGCGTCGAGGCCGAGGAGGCGGCCATGCTCCGTGCCGAGAGCCCCCTCGACGGCCGCGAGCTGATGGCCCTCCTGGACCGCGAACCGGGACCCTGGATCGCGCGCATCAAGGAGCGCCTCAGTACCCTCGTGCTCGACGGCGAGCTGGCTCCCGGCGACAAGGAAGAGGCGGCCCGCATCGCCCGCCGGATGGGCGGCACGGCGGCCCTCCTCGCCGACACCGAGGACGGGTCCTGACGATGGACAGCCTGGACATCGACCTCGAAACCCTCGAGAAACTCGGCGAGGGCTACGAGGCCGAGATATTCGCGTGGGAGGACGGTCAGGCCCTGCGCCTCTTCCGCGAGGGGCACGAGCGCAACGTCGAGCCGGAGCGCATCGCCATCCCCGCCGCCATTGAGGGCGGCATTCCCGCCCCCCGCATCGGCGAGCCGCTGCACGTGGCCGGCCGCGAGGGTACGGTCATGGAGCGCATCAACGGCGAGAACCTGCTCGATCTGGTCGGCCGAAAGCCCTGGTTCATGACCCGCGAGGCCTGGGAGACGGGCAAGATCCACGCGCAACTGAACGCGCTCCCCGCCCCCGATGGACTGGCGACCGTGCACGAGCGCGTTCGCGAGTGGATCGGGAACGTCGAGGTTCCGCCGCACCTGACCGATGTCGCTGAGGAAACACTCGCCGAACTCGAGGGAGGCGACCGGTTCTGCCACAGCGACTTCCACCCCGGGAACATCCTGCTGGAGCCGGGAGGGCGCCGGGTCGTCATCGACTGGGGCTTCTGCGCGGCCGGACCCCTGGAGTCGGATGTCGCCCGCTCCGTGGCGCTGCTGCGGCTGGGAGAGCCGCTCGATCCGAGCCCCGCCATGCGCGTCATCACTCGGCTGTTCCGGCCGCTGGCTGCCTTCGTCTACCTGCGGGGATACCAGCTCGTCGCGCCCGTCGACATCCCCCTGATGTGGCGCTGGGTCATCGTGCGCGCCATCGAACACCTGGCCATCGTCCGCGCGATCAGCCCGCCGGACGCGGACATTCCCGACCCCGTGGAGGATGTCGAGGCGCTCATCGCCCATGCCCGCCGGCGCCTCGGCACGAGAAGCTAGCCTGTGCGACGATCGCGGGAGACCGCCGATCGCGCGCTGTTCACACAATGTCGGAAGAGTCTGAAAGCGGAATGACTGCGGCGCCTGCCACGACGGCAACCGTGCTCGTCGTCGAGGACGAGGAAGCCCTCCTCCTCTCGATGGCGCACCACCTTCGCCGTGAAGGCTACGACGTGCTCACCGCCGACCGTGGCGACGACGGCCTGCGCATGGCCCGCGACCACGACCCTGACGTCATCGTCCTCGACCTGATGCTCCCCGGCGTCGACGGCATGGGCGTCTGCCGCGCCCTGCGCCGCGATACCCAGGTGCCGATCATCATGGTGACCGCGCTCGGCGGGGAGGGCGACCGTGTCGCCGGCCTCGACACCGGCGCCGACGACTACCTCCCCAAGCCCTTCGGCATGCGCGAGCTCCTCGCCCGCGTCCGCGCTCTCCTCCGTCGCGCCCCCACCCGCCAGAGCGCCCCAGCCGACGAAGACATCGTCGAGTCGGGCGATCTCGTGGTGAACGCGGTGCGCCGTGAGGTGCGCCGCGACGGCGAGCTGCTGCGTCTGAAGCCGCGGGAGTTCGAGCTCTTGCTATTCTTGTTGCGAAATCCCGGCCAGGTGCTCTCCCGCGAGCACATCCTCGAGTCGGTCTGGGAGCACGACTTCAATGGTGACGCGCGAACGGTGGACGTTCATATGCGCTGGCTTCGCCAGAAGATTGAGCCCGATGCGGCCAATCCCGAGCGCATCCGCACCGTTCGTGGAAGCGGGTACCTCTTCGAAGGCTAGGGTAGCCCCGTGAGCGGCCTCGCCGGGCGAGCGGCTCTCGCCAGCGGGATCGCCGGCCTCCTCGCGGCCTCCGCCGCCGCCATCGTCGGCGCCACCGTCGGCGATGCCCTCTGGGTCGCCGTCACCGTGCTCGCGACCGGCGCCGCCGCTTTCGTGAGCGTCTACATCCTGCTCCGGCCCGTGGCCCTCTCCGTCCGCGAGACGGCCGAAGCGGCCCGCGCTCTCCGCGGCAGCAGCCTCTCCGCCCGCGCCGTGCGCACCACCGGGCCCACCGCCCAGCTCACCCACGAGTTCAACGTGATGGCCACCGAGATCGAGGCCTCCTCGCGGGCGATCACCGCCGAGCACGCCCGCCTCGAGGCGGCCCTCGCCGCCGCCGCCGACGGCATCATGGCCGTCGACGCCACCACCGACGTGCAGTACGCCAACCCCGCCGCGCTCGCCCTCCTGGGCATGGAGGAGAGCGAGGTCGTCGGCCGCACCCTCATCGAAAGCGTCCGCGACTACGAGTTCGACGCCCTTGTCCGCGAAGCCCTCGCCGGTGAGAGCGTCCCCCAGCCGAGGGTCGTGCCCTTCGGCCGCGACCGTACGCCCCTGCGCGCGCTTGCCGTGCCCGTGGCCGAGGGAGGGAGTTGGGCCGCCCTTCTCGTGCTCGTCGACCTCTCCGACGTCCAGCGCGTCGACCACGTCCGTCGCGACTTCATCAGCAACGTCTCCCACGAGCTGCGGACGCCCATTGCCGCCATCGGCGCCCTCGTCGAGACGCTTGAGCTGGGCGACCTCGAAGGGGACGAGCAGGCCGCCTTCCTCAGCCGTATCCACAACCAGGTCGAGCGCATGGCCCTCCTCACGAACGAGCTGCTCGACCTCTCCCGCATCGAGTCCGGGGCGATTCACCTCGAACCCGAGCCCGTGGACCTGGCCTCGTCCGTGGCCGAGGCGCAGGCTGCCCTCGCGCCCCGGCTCGAAGCCTGCGACGTCCGCGTCGAGGGGCCGGACGGCGCCGCGCCCCCTGTCGAGGCCGACCGCAGCGCCACCGTTCGCATTGTCACCAACCTGCTCGACAACGCCCTCAAGTTCAGCCCCGATGGGAGCGTCATCACCATCGACGTGCGCGATGAGGACCCGCTCGTCGCCGTCGAGGTGTGCGACGACGGCCCCGGCATCGCCGCCCAGGATCTCGACCGCGTCTTCGAGCGCTTCTACAAGGCCGAGCACTCCCGCGCGGACGACGGCGCGGGGCTGGGCCTCGCCATCGTGAAGCACCTGGTGCAGGCGCACGGCGGCACCGTCGCCGCCCGTAACGAGAACGGTCGCGGGGCGGCCATGACCGTCCGCCTCCCGAAGCGCTTCGTGGGGCGCGAGCCCCGCGTGCCGGCCTAGGCGAGGGTCAGGCCGTGGAGTACATCTTCATCATGTTCGGGGCGGGTCTGCTGGTGGGAGTTATCTACGCGGCCTGGCAGAAGGTCCGCTCGAGTCGCACGGCTCGCTCCGGACGCAAGCGGGGCGCACGGCGATAACGCCGCGCGCCCCCGGCAATTTCAACGTCTTGGTGGGAAGCGCCTAGGAGGCGCCTCCCGCGGCTTCCGCCTCGGCCGGCTCCCAGCGATCCATGGGATTGCCGTTCCCGTCGAGGTGCGTGATGAGGTGCTGCATGTCCTCGGGGGCGTCGGCCAGACGCTCGAGGACGAACAGGCCGTCCTCCACGGGCGGCGGAACGTCGAACACGTTGTTGAACTTGTGCACGGAGTCCCAGATCCCGATGCCGATCGTGATCTCGACGATCTGGTCCTCGGTGTAGTGCTCCTTGAGCCGGTCCATGAACGCGTCATCGACGTTGTTCGCATGGTTGAGGATGAAGTCCTCGGCCAGCTCAAGCGCGATCTTGATACGGTCCGGGAGGTCCGAATTCCGGAAGTCCAGCGCCTGCTGGATCATCTCTTCCGTCATGCCTTCCTGCTGCGCCGCAGCAGTACGTGCGGGGATTCAGTATCGGCATCCGTTGGTGTTGGACGAATAGAGCCTGATGAGCTCCTTGAGGAGGGGATCGAGGGTGCTGTGGGACCACAGCACGCCGTAGTTGAACATGAACCCCTTGAAGAGGTCGGGGCGGTGCCCGTAGACGCCGCCAAACCCCTCCATGCCGCCGACTTCACTCACTCTCGGCATAGCCTGCTCCTTCGCGCTCTCCCGGGCTGCAACGCACACGCGAGCCGACCGGTTCCGCGCCTTCGCGTATCCTGCCGCAGAGTATAGCCCGCAATGACGGGCGAGTGTGGGGAGAATGACTGGATGAAGCTGCTGGAAGGGAAGAAGGCCGTCGTCCTGGGGGCCTCGAGCGGCATCGGTTGGGCCATCAGCGAGCGCTTCGCCGAGCACGGCGCCGACGTGATCGTCGCCGCCCGCCGCGTCGAGAACCTGGAGAAGCTGGCAGGCCAGATCGGCGGCACCGCCGTTCGCTGCGATGGCCGCGACTACGACGACCTGAAGGCGCTGGCCGATACGGCCATGGAGAAGTGGGGCCGCGTCGATGTGGCGGTCAACTCCGCCGGCGTCGTGCACGGGGCGCTCATCAAGGACATCACCCCCGAGGACCTGCACGCCGTGGCCGACATCCAGTACTTCGGCTTCATCTACTTCATGAAGCACTTCGGCAACGCGCTCGTGGCCAGCGGGGGTGGCTCACTCATCAACATAACGTCCACAACGGCCATCTCCATCCCCACCCGCCTGACCCCGTACTCGGCGCCCAAGGCGGCGATTAACTTCGCCACCAAGATCGCTGCCCGCGAGTTCGGCGGCGATGGCGTCCGCGTGAACGCCGTCGCGCCAACCTTCGTGCCCACCGCCATGAACAACTACGGCGGCGGCACCCCCATCGACGAGGCCCGCGTCGAGATTTCCGACGACAACCCCACCGCCGCCGGCTTCATCGAGCAGACCCCCCTCGGCCGCATCACCACCGTCGACGACTGCGCCGACGTGACCCTCGTCGTGGCCAGCGACCTCTTCGGCGACATCACCGGCCAGGTCATTCCCGTCGACGGCGGCAACCATCTCCTCCGCCTGCCGGAAACGCGCCGGGCGGCGCCGCAGGAGTGAGCGGCGAGGGCCTGGCCGTCAACGCCTTCCAGCAGGTCGCGCAGCCGAGCAGGGACCTGGAGCGCTCCGTCGCCTTCTACCGCGACGTACTCGGCGCCCGCTACATCGGCACCTTCGACCCGCCCGGGCTCGCCTTCTTCGACATCGGCGGCGTGCGCCTCATGCTCGACGCCATCCCCGGCGCCATCGAGCACGAGGGCTCGCCCCTCTACTTCCGCGTCGACGACATCGACGCCGCCGTGGCGGCGCTCCGAGACGCGGGCGTGGAGGTCGAGCAGGAACCCTCCGTCATCGCGCGCGATGAGGAGGGAACCTTTGGCCCGGTTGGCTCCGAGGAGTGGATGGCCTTCTTCCGCGACCCCGACGGCAACATCCTCGCCTTCGCGGAGACGCGAGCGCCCTAGCTCGAAGCCTCCCGCCGCTGTGCCAGTCGCTCTTCTCGGGGCTGGTCGAAGATGATGCGGCGGAACGCCTCGCCGTACTCGAACTCCTGCGCCGCCGCCGTTCCCCGCGCCATCTCGCTCGCGAACTCCGCCACCTCTTCGCTCAGCTGGCTGGGGTGAGCCGCGAGCGCCTTCTTCTTCAGGTCGATCGTCTCCGTGATGTCGACCCACACGTTCGCGTTCGCTCCCGCCCCGGACCCCATCCAGAGCTGCTTCACCTTGTGCGGCTCGAGCCCGTCCGAGAGCAGCTCGGGGAACGTCAGCCGGTCGCGGGCGCTCGGGAAGATCGCGTCGACCGTCGCGTCGCCGGCGGCGCGGTGGTCGGGGTGGTTCGCGTAGGAGTCGAACATGAAGCGCGCGGTCGGGTCGAAGGTCACCACCACCTCGGGCCGGTACTTGCGGATCATGCGCGTGATGTCGCGCCGTAGGTCGAGCGTGTGGACGAGGTAGCCGTCCTCGTAGCCGAGGAACTCGAAGTTCTTGACCCCCAGGATGAGCCCCGCGGCGCGCTGCTCCGCCTCCCGGATCTCGGCGAGCCGCGTGGGCGTCATTTCCGGATCCTCGCTGCCCTTGTTGCCGTTCGTGATGACCACGTAGGTCACCTCGGCCCCCCGCCCCGCCCACTTCGCGACCGTGCCGGCCACCATGAACTCGGCGTCGTCGGGATGGGCGACGACGACCATCGCCCGCTCCGGCTGGAACTCGTCGGTACCTTCTTGGGTCATGGAAATCCTCCGTTAGGACTGGTGTCGGGTGGTTCCGGGGAACCTCAGAACGTGGCGATCGGGTTCACCGGCGAGCCCGTGCCCCCGCGCACATGTAGCGGCGCAATGGAGAGCATGAACTCCCAGCGTCCCTCCTCCGCGCAGGCTTCCGCCAGCGGGTCGAGAAAGGCGTTGTCGAGTAGTGGCAGCCCCATGTACACGATGGTGAATACGTGCACGGGCCCGCCCGGCGCGTCCTCGAACAGCGGGTAGGAGTGGGGGCGGGAGTCGAGCATGTCCCAGCCGAGTATCGCCGCGTCAGCCTGCTTCAGCACGGGCACGCAGTCGACGTGCAGGCCGGGCGTCGGCGGGACGCCGGGCACCATGTCGGGGTTGGCCTCGAGGAACGCCGGCCGCGCCCCCCGTACGAGCACCGCGTCGCCTGGCCGAAGCTTGAGGCCTTCCGCTTCGGCGGCGGCCTCAAGCTCCCAGCCGCGCGTTGGCTGGTCGGGCGTCACGTAGTCGGTTCCGCGCAGGCGGGGAATGTCGAGCAGCACCCCGCGCGTGATGATGCCGTCCTTCCAGGCCGCCACCGCCCCCGTCCGCGCCCCCGCCGAGGTCACCTCCTCGGAGGCGTCCTTCCCGTTCCACATCTTCCCTTCCCAGAAGATGTGGCAGAGCGCGTCGACATGCGTCGTCGCGTACCCGTGGAACACGAGCCCGATGTAGTCCGCGGAGACCCCCGGGCCAATCGTCATGAAGTGCTGGGCGGGCCTCCAGTTGCCGGGGCCGCCCTGCGTGTTCAGCGGATAGGAGCACGAAACCGAGCGGCCGCTGCGCACCAGCGATGCCGCCTCACAGCGCTTCTCGGGCGTAATCAGGTTGATCGTGCCGGCGCTGTCGTCCGGTCCCCAGCGTCCCCAGTTGCTGCACGTCTCGAAGTAGGAGCGAACCTCCTCTTCGCTGGGCTCGGGGTGCGCATCTGCAGACATCGATCCCTTCCTCTCCAGCCGGAATCCTACGCATCTCCCCCGAACGGCGAAGCCGGTTCCGGGGATGTCCTCAGCTCTGTGGCGGCGGCGCGCGCAGGGGGAAGGTGGCGACCGTGTCGTGGCGGGCGCCGTCCGGGTGGAGGCGGCTGCGGACCAGCGAAATCTCGGTCGTCCGCCACTCGCACTCCGGAATCTCGATCTTCCCGACCGCCACCTCGAGCTCGGCCCGCTGGCGCGTCCCTACCTCGTTGCGAACCCGCCCCAGCGTCAGGTGCGGCCGGAAGGGACGCGTCTCGCGCTCGAAGCCGACCACCGAGAGGGCGCGGTTCACGTCCCGCGCGAGCGCCTCCAGCCGGAGCACGTCCCCCGCGACTGCCGCCCACATCACCCGCAACCCCTCGCGTCCCCCGAACGTCCCGATGTTCGCAAGCTCCAGGAAGAAGGCGGAATGCCGCACGACGGCTTCCTGCAGCGCCATCTTCACGGCCGGAATCTGCCGCTCGGGCACCTCGCCCAGGAACTTCAGCGTCACGTGCAGGTTGGACGGGTTCACCCATCGCACGGCGCCGTCGCTCTGCTCCCGCAGGCTCTCCACGAGCCCGCCGACGGTGTGCCGCACGTCCTCGGGCAGCTCGCAGGCGACGAACAGGCGGTGGGTCTTCTCGGTTGGCTCGGTCATCTCAGCAAAGCCGCCTGCGTGCGTTCTCCCCGGCGATGGCCTTTGCGTCGCCGGCATCCAGTCCTTCAAGTGTCCGCTTCAGCTCGGCGCCAGGCCTTCGCAGGGGGAAGTCCGAAGCGAAGAGGACGCGCTCCGCGCCGGCCGTTGCCACGAGACGCGCAATCGTCCCGGAATCGTAAAGCAGGCTCGTCGCCGCCGTATCGAACAGCAGGTTGGGGACGGCTGCCCGGACCTCGGGCATGGACAGGTAGAACGACGCTCCCGCTCCCAGGTGCGCCCCCACCATCGTGACCTCGGGGGCAGCCGTCGCCACTTCGATCAGCTCCGCCGGGGAGAGGCCGCCATCCTTACCGGGATAGCGGTGCCCCACCGGCTCGCTCGAGTGCCAGATCAGGGCGGCCCCCGCCTCGCCCGCGAGCGCGGCGAGTCGCCGGCCCGCCTCCCCCAGAGGGTCCCAGCCCTGCGTCCCGGGACGCAGCTCGCCGAAGCCCCGGGCGCCCTGTGCGAGGGCGCGTTCCGCCTCCCCCTCCCAGCCGGCGAGCGCCGGGTTCACGGTCGCGAACGGCACGATCGCGCGTGGCGTCTCGGCCGCGACCCCGAGGAGGTACTCGTTCTGCTCCGCGACCTCGCGGTCGTCCGCGAAGGCGAAGCCGGCTGCGATCGCCGCCTCGATGCCGTCCTCGCGCAGCGCGGTGAGCAGTGCCGGCGCATCCGCGATAGCCGCGTTCGGGTCGCCGTAGATCTCGGCGAAGCCCGCATCACGCGACGCGATGGCGTCGCGTGCCTGCGCCTGCGAGGGGGGAAAGAGGTGTGTATGGGCGTCGATTGTCACAGGGAGCGATCGTAGCAGATGGGGTACGCTCAGCCCGTGGGACTCTTCATCGAGGTGACCATCGACGAGGCCGCCTGCGCCTCGAAGCCGGAGTGCCGCGAGTGTGTCCAGAGCTGCCCGGTCGACATCCTCGAGCGCGACCCCGGCGAGCGCGTCGCGCGCGTCATCGACCACAACGTCGACGAGTGCATCCTCTGCGACCTGTGCGTGGTCCGCTGCCCGGTCGAGGCGGTAACGGTGACGAAGCTCTACGCCGTGTCTCAGGAAGCGGGCTGAAGCGCGGACTTGGGAACAGGCACCTTCCAGCGGTCGATCGGTTCGTAGACAAGAGGGCGCTCACCATCGTCGTCGAGGAGCCACGCCTCCATCGCTTCCAAGACATTGGCCCGCAGCTCGTCAAGCGTCTCGCCGGATGAAAAACACCCCGGCATCTCCGCGACGAGCGCCCAGTACCCACCCTCTTCGGCCTCATAGACAAGGACTGTGGCATCCATGCTGGTCTCCTAGCGTCGCAGGTGGCGCATGAACTCGTCCACCGAGCACTCCGCGAGTCGGAGTGCGCTGCGGAGTGTCCCTACCTTAACACTTGCGGGAACTGCTACGGCTCGGCCGTTCGGCATGTTCACAACCCGGTGGCTCCCCTTCCCTCTCCGTTCCACGCCTCCCATTCGAACCAGCGCCGCAACCACCTGGGACTGGTTCAGATCGCGCGGAAGCTTCCTTGGCACAGGCAACTATAGCAACGCCCTCGGCCATGCTGCAAGGCCTAATCGCGCTCGACCGCCTGCCGCAGCCAGACGATGTGGGCGCTCTCCTCGAGCGCCGTCAGCCAGTGAAGCGCGTCCCAGAGCGAGCCGCCCCGCGCGTAGGCCCCGTGCCCCCGCAGCAGCGCCACGCGCGACTCCCGCAAGGCCGTCGCGATCTTCTCCTCCTGCGTCGGCCCCTGCTCGATCACCGGCACGGAGGGGATGTGCAACTGCCCCTCCAGGTCCTCCGGCTTGAACGCGTCCCGGTTGTAGGAGAGGGCGATGGCGTGGTGGGGATGCGCGTGCGCGATCGCGCTCGCCTGCGTCGTGGCGTAGATGGTCCAGTGCAGGATCGTGTCGCTCGAGGGTGGCGGCGCTTCGTGCCGCCCGTCGGGATAGACGCGGCTGATGTCGAGCGGCTTCAGGTGGCCCAGCGCCGTGCCCGTACCCGTGATCCACATCTCGTGGCCGTCACGGATGCTGAGGTTGCCGCCGCGGCTGCTGACCATGCCGAGCTGGTAGAGGTCGCGCCCGACCCCCGCCAGCTCGCGCAGTGTCGCCTCCGGAACGGCCATCCCGGGAGGATAGCCCTCCGCTAGACCTCGCGGAACTCGCCCTCGACGGTGCCTTCCTCGGCGCCGCCCGCGCTCGCCCCCGGATCGAAGCCGCCGCCGGCCGCCCCATCCGGACCCGGACCGTCGCCCTGCTGGCCGTAGACGGACTCGCCGACCCTCTGGAGCGCCTGCGTCAGCTCGTCGAGCGCCGCCTGGATGCGTTCCTTCGTGGCGTCGTCCTCGCCTTCCGCCTCGAGCGCCTCGCGCACCGCCTTCACCTTCTCCTCGACCTCCGCCTTGAGGGCCTCGTCGATCTTGTCGGCGTTGTCGGTGAGCGTCTTCTCCGCCTGGTAGGCGGCGCTGTCGGCCAGGTTGCGCAGCTCGATCATCTCGCGGCGGCGCAGGTCCTCGTCCGCGTGCAGCTCGGCGTCGCGCTGCATCTGCTGGATTTCTTCCTCGCTCAGCCCGCTCGAAGCCTGGATCGTGATCTTCTGCTCGCGACCCGTGCCCTTGTCCGCCGCGTGCACGTTCACGATGCCGTTCGCGTCGATGTCGAAGGTGACCTCGATCTGGGGCACGCCCCGCGGCGCCGGCAGGATGCCGTCGAGCGTGAACTTCCCGAGCGACTTGTTGTCGGGCGCCATCGGGCGCTCGCCCTGGAGCACGTGGATCTCCACGCTCGGCTGGTTGTCGGCCGCCGTGCTGAAGACCTGGCTCTTGGCCGTGGGGATGGTGGTGTTGCGCGGGATGATCGTCGTCATCACGCCGCCCAGCGTCTCGATGCCGAGCGTCAGGGGCGTCACGTCGAGCAGGAGCACGTCCTGTACGTCGCCCTTCAGCACGCCCGCCTGGATGGCGGCGCCGATCGCGACCACCTCGTCCGGGTTGACGCCCTTGTGGGGCTCCTTCCCGAAGAACTCGCCCACGAGCGACTGTACGGCGGGCATGCGCGTCTGGCCGCCCACGAGCACGATCTCGTCGACCGCGCTGGCGGTCTTGTCGGCGTCGTCGAGCGCCTTCTTCACCGGCTCCAGCGTGCCCCGCAGCAAGTCGCCCACGAGCTGCTCGAGCTTCGCCCGGCTCAGCGTGAGGTTGAGGTGCTTGGGCCCGCTCGCATCGGCGGTGATGAAGGGCAGGTTGATCTCCGACTGCTGCGCGCTCGAGAGCTCGATCTTCGCCTTCTCCGCCTCCGCCTTCAGGCGCTGGAGCGCCTGGCGGTCCTGCCGCAGGTCGATCCCCTCCGCCTGGCGGAATTCGTCGACCAGCCAGTCGATGATGCGGTCGTCGAAGTCGTCGCCGCCGAGGTGCGTGTTGCCGTTCGTGCTGAGCACCTGAAAGGTGCCGTCGCCGATCTCGAGGATGGAGATGTCGAACGTGCCCCCGCCGAGGTCATACACGGCGATGACCTCGTCGTCCTTCTTGTCGAGGCCGTAGGCCAGCGAGGCCGCCGTCGGCTCGTTGATGATGCGGAGCACGTTCAGGCCCGCGATGCGGCCCGCGTCCTTCGTCGCCTGTCGCTGGGCGTCGTTGAAGTAGGCCGGCACGGTGATGACCGCCTCGGTGACGGTCTCGCCCAGGTAGGCCTCCGCGTCCGCCTTCAGCTTCTGCAGGATCATCGCGCTGACCTCGGGCGGGCTGTGGTCGCCCTCGCCCATCGTTACCTGCACGTCGCCGTTCTCGGCGGCGCTGATGCGGTACGGCATCGAGCCCGCGCCGCGCTGCACCTCGGGGTCGCTGTGCTTCCGCCCCATGAACCGCTTGATGCTGTAGACGGTGTCCTCGGGGTTCGTGATCGCCTGGCGCTTGGCCACCTGCCCCACGAGCCGCTCGCCCCCCTTGGTCAGGGCGACGACCGACGGGGTCGTGCGTGTGCCTTCGGCGTTCGGGACCACGGTAGGCTCGCCGCCTTCCATCACGGCCATGGCGCTGTTCGTGGTTCCCAGGTCAATTCCCAGTACTTTTGGCATGTTCGTTCCTCCTGGCGGTGGTCTCTCGGGGCGGCTAGGCGCCCTCGTCTTCGCTTTCGGTTGTCTCGCCCGGCTCCGGCTCGCCGCCCTCGCCCACGATCACCATCGCGGGACGGATGACGGCGCCGCTCAGGGCGTAGCCCTTCTGCACGACGTGCAGACAGACGTTCTCCGGGCCGGGCGCGCGGCCCACGGCCTCGTGCTGCGTGGGGTCGAAGGTCTCGCCCTCGGCGGGAACCTCCGTCACGCCCATGCTCTCCAGCAGCCCGCCCAGCTTGCGCTCGATGGCGAGCACGCCCTGCACCCAGTTCAGCCCGGCCAGCGTGCTGTCGAGTGTCTCGACGGCGCGTCCGAAGTCGTCCCGGATAGGCAGCAGGTTGATCACCAGCGCCGCGCCCGCGAGGCGCGCCTGTTCGGAGCGCTCCTGCTCGACCCGGCGCTTGTAGTTCGCGTGGTCGGCGGCTGCCCGCTTCCAGTTGGCCTCGAAACGCTCGGCCTGGGCCAGCGCCGCCTCGAGCTGCTCCTGGAGGCCCTCGACGGGCGCCTCCTCGGGCGCTGGCGCCTCGGCTTCGGGCGGGGCCGTGTCGACGTCGTCTTCGCCCATGCGCGCGGCCGCACGCTTGTCGGTGAACCTGGGAGCGTCGCTGTCGCTCATTGATCCTCCTCGGGGCCGCCGGCCTCTTCCGCGTCGCCGTAGAAGCGCCGCATCAGCTCGGTCAGGACGTCGCTCACGTAGCGCACGTGGGCGACGGCGTCGGGATAGTCGAGCCGGGTCGGGCCCAGCAGGCCGATGAGGCCGCCGGCGCCGCCCGTTGGTCCGTAGCGCGAGAGTACGAAGCTCATATCGCGGTAGCGCTCGGCGGGATTCTCGTCGCCGATCACGATCGCCACGTCGTTGCTCCCCAGCAGCCGCGCTGGAATCGCGCGCTGCAGGCGCGAGCTCTCGACCGCCTCGAGCGTGTCGAGCAGGCGGTCGCTGTCGCCCTCGTATTCGGGCTGGCGCAGCAGCTCGCGTACGCCCTCGATGACGGGCGTCTCGCTGGCGGCGTCCTCTTCGCTGCGGAGCAATGCCACGACCTGGTCGACTACCTGCCGCTCGACGACGGCGGCTGCAGGAACCCTCGCCTCGATCTCCGTGGCGGTCTTGCCCTCCAGCTGCTGGTTGAGACGCCCGGCCAGCCGCGTCAGCTGGTCCTGCGTCGTCGCCTCCGCGAACTGCAGGGTGTGCTGGAGGACGGCGGCGTCGTTCATCACCACCACCAGCAGCGCGCTCTCCTCGGTCAGTTCGACCAGCTGGAGCTGCTTCAGCCGCACTTCCACCATGTGTGGTGGCGTCGCGATCGCGGCCGTGTGCAGCGAGTTCGCCAGCACGCTCGCCGAGAGCGACAGCCAGCGCTGCAGGTCGACCGCGCTCTGGTGGAACTGGTGCAGGATCGTCAGCTCCTCGGCGCTGCTCAGGCGGCGGTCACCCATCAGGGAGCCGACGTACGTGCGGTAGCCGAGATTGCTCGGCACGCGTCCCGCCGACGTGTGGGGATGCGTGATCAGGCCCTCTTCCTCGAGGGCCTTCATTTCACTGCGAACGGTGGCGCTGGAGAGGTCCAGGTCATGCCGCGCCACGAGCGCCGCGGAGCCGACCGGCTGCGCGCTCTCGACGTAGTCCTCGATGATGAAGGCGAGGATTCTGGCCCTTCGCTCTGACAATGCCATTGTGAACCTTGACGACCTATGTTAGCACTCTCGGGGCAAGAGTGCTAATGACCCGATCGGATAGACTCGCACCATGCCCATCGGCCTGCTCGGAGGCACCTTCGACCCCCCGCACGTCGGCCATCTCGTCCTCGGCGAGTGCGCCCGCGAGCAGCTTGGCCTGGAGCGCGTCTACTTCATGCCCGCGGGCGACCCCTGGCGCAAGGCCGGCCTCGGCGTCAGCTCCGCCGCCCACCGCCTCGCCATGACCCACCTTGCCATCGCCGGCAACCCCGGCTTCCACCTCGACGAGCGCGAAGTCGAGCGCATCGGCCCCACCTACACCGTCGACACCCTGCGCGAGATGCACGCCCAGGGCCTCGACGACGTCGTCCTCATCCTCGGCGGCGACGCCCTCGCCGACATGCCCACCTGGCGCGACCCCGACGTCATCACCGCCCTCGCCCGCCTCGCCGTCGCCCCCAAGGGCGCCGACCAGGGGGAGCAGGCCTGGCTTGCTGCGCAGCTGGGCCTTGATGCCCCGCCCATCGTCGTCGAGATGCCCCCCCTCCCGGTCAGTTCGACGCTTGTGCGCGAGCGCGTCCGCGAGGGTATGTCCATCCGCTACCTCGTGCCCCCGGCCGTCGAGGACTACATCCGCGAACACGGCCTCTACCGGTAGCGCTCCCGCAGCGCCGCCTCCAGCGCGGCTGTCCGGATGGGCGCCCGCGCAACCTCCTCGCCGCCGACCGCGATCACCGGGACCGCGTAGTTGTAGCGGGCGCGAAGCTCGCGGTCCCTGTCGATGTCGACGGCCTCGATCGCGAACCCGAGCCGTTCGGCGAGCGTGTCGAGGAGCGCACGGGCTTCGTCGCAGAGGGGGCAGTCGGCGCGCGTGTAGAGCGTGACCGGGCCGGGGGCGCTCATGCCGACGAGGGGGCCGACTCGTCCTCGGTCTCTTCTGGCGGCGGACCGAGCACGCGGTCCTCCCACTCGTCCGTGAGCTGGCCGGGGTACCGGTAGAACACCCCCGCCAGGATGATGGCGATGCCGATGACGACTGCCGCCACGATCTGCGGTACGGGGATGCCGTCGACCGTCTGCTCGTCGATGCGGAACTCGGAGAGGCCGAAGCGCATCACCGAGTAGAGGATGGCGTATGTGCAGAAAGTCCAGCCGGGCACCTTGATGACGCGTCGCGCCACGAACAGCAGAATCGCGAGGATCACGAAGTCGCCGAGCAGCTCATAACCCCCCGCCGCCGGATGCACGGACTGCCCCAGCTCGGCCAGGGTGTTCGGGTGAACGTAGACGAAGGCCCAGGGCAGGTCGCTGGCCGTCGCTAGGTGCTCGCCGTTGATCAGGTCGCCGATGCGTCCGAGGCCCTGGCCCAGGATCATGCCGGGCCCGGCCGCGTCCAGGCAGATGCCGATCGGGTAGCGCTGGATGGCGCCGTAGATCACCCCTCCCAGCACACCTCCGATGAGGCCGCCGTAGAGCGTGATGCCCCCCTCGGTGATGTCGGTCACGATTGCCGCCAGGTCGTTCTCGAACCGGTCCCAGTGCTCGAAGACGAAGAAGAGCCGCGCACCGATGATGGCGCTGATCACCGAGACGAGCGCGATCTCCTGCCCGACGTCCGAGGGCACTCCGTCGACGCGCGCGAGGTACACGGAGAGGCTGACGCCGCAGATGATGCCGATCGCCGTGAACAGGCCGTGCCACGTGATCGTCAGCCCGAAGATCTTCCCGATGTCCGGGTCGATGTCGATCGTGATGGAGAGAAGCAGGGCTACGGCCGAGAGGTCCATCGGGGGGTATCGTACGGCGGCTTTGGCTCAGGGGCGAAGCGGTTTGCCGCTGCTTCGCGGGAGGCCGTAGGCTTGCCAGCTATGTCAGGCATGGAAGGCAAGACCGCCCTCGTCTCCGGCGTCTCCAACGACCGCTCCATCTCGTGGGGCATCGCCAAGGCGATGCACGAGGCTGGCGCCCGCGTCGCCCTCTCCTACGGACCCTCCATGGAGAAGCGCGTCCGCCCCCTCGCCGAGAGCATCGGCTGCGACTTCGTCGAGCCCTGCGACGCCACCAGCGATGAGGAGATCGAGGCCCTCTTCGACAAGCTCGGCGACCGGTACGGCACCATCGATGCGGTCGCCCACGGCATTGTCGGAGCCAAACGCGACGACCTCTCCCGCCCCTTCATCGAGACCAGCCGCGACGGCTTCCTCCTCGCCCAGGAGCTCTCCGTCTACTCGCTCGTCGCCCTCACCCGCGCCGCCCGGCCCCTCATGCCCGAGGGCGGTAGCGTCGTCACGCTCTCCTATCACGGCTCCCAGAAGATGATGCCCAGCTACAACGTGATGGGCGTCGCCAAGGCCGCCCTCGAGTCGGCCGTGCGCTACCTCGCCTCCGACGTGGGCCCCCAGGGCATCCGCGTGAACGCCATCAGCGCCGGCCCCGTCCGCACGCTCTCCGCCGCGGGCGTGGGGGAGTTCCGCAGCCTCTACAAGGTCTTCCCCCAGGTCACGCCCCTGCGCCGCCACATCTCCATCGAGGATGTTGGCGCCGCCGCCGCCTTCCTCGCCAGCGATGCGGGCGCCAACATCAGCGGCCAGGTCCTCTACGTCGACGGCGGCTTCAACACCCTCGGCATGGCCATGCCCCCCGACGAGGACGAGGGCTAGCCGGCGCCATGAAGGCGATCGTTATCGAGAAGTCCGACGCGGGCGGCTCGCTCGTCTACCGCGACGTGCCCGACCCCATCGTCGGCCCCGATGACCTGCTCGTCGCCGTGCGCGCCTGCGCCCTCAACCGCGCCGATGTGCTCCAGCGCATGGGCGGCTACCCCCAGCCCGGCCCGAGGCCCGAGTTCGAGATTCCCGGCCTCGAGTACGCCGGCGAGGTCGTCGAGGCCGGGGCGCGCGTCGAGGGCTTCGCCCCCGGGGACCGTGTCATGGGCCTCGTCCCGGGCGGCGGCTACGCGGAGCTCGTGAGCGTCCCCCAGCGCCTCGCCCTGAAGGTCCCCGACTCCCTCAGCTGGCAGGAGGCGGGCGCCACCCCCGAGGTCTACATCACTGCTCACGACGCCCTCCTCCAGTGCAACCTGCAGGCTGGTGAGCGCGTGCTCATCCACGCGGTCGGGTCCGGTGTCGGCGTCGCCGGCGTCCAGATCGCGAAGGCGATGGGCGCCTCCCAGGTCATCGGAACCGCCGGCAGCGCGGAGAAGCTCGCGAGCGCCGCCGAGCTCGGGCTCGACGTCGGCGTGAACTACCACGAGCAGGACTTCGCCGAGGTCGTCCGGGACGCAACCGGCGGGTCCGGCGTCGATGTCGTGCTCGACGTCATCGGCGCCGCCTACTGGGAGCAGAACCTGCGCGCCCTCGCGCGCCAGGGCCGCATGGTGGAGGTCGGCCTGATGAGCGGCGCCGACCTGGAGAACGCGAGCCTCGGCCCGCTCCTGATGAAGCGCCTGCAGGTCCGTGGCACCACCCTCCGCGCCCGCCCGCTCGAGCAGAAGGCCGCGGCCACCCGCGCCTTCGAGAAGAGCGTCCTCCCGCACATCGCCTCGGGACGCATCAAGGTCGTCGTCGACAGCGTCTACCCGCTCGCCGAGGCCGCCGCCGCCCAGGCCTACATGGAGGCGAACGCCAACTTCGGCAAGATCGTCCTCGAGCCCTAGCCCCTACTCCACACCTTCGTACCAGCCCGAGCCGAACAGGTAGCCGTCCCGCCGGATGACCCACGTGTGCTTGCGCTCCACTAGGCCCGTGTTCGGGTTGAGGAAGACGTAGCTCACCCAGCCGCCCTGCTGGCCGATGGCCACCATGTCCGAGCCGAACTCGTAGCCGTTGATGTCGGTCCCGACAGAGCCGAGGAGGCTGCGGCCACGGACCTCGGGGTCGTAGTGCCCGATGAGGATCCCATCGGGATCCCCGACGAAGACGTACCAGGGCCCGTCGACGCTCTCGGGCGCGTTGAAACGGTCCAGCGTCGCTTCGAGCCCTTCGCTCTCGTAGAAGGAGAGGGCGTCGGCCACGAGCAGGCGCGTGTACCCCTCCGGATCGGCCTGCGTGGGAAGCGGCTCGTACCAGCCCGAACCGATCAGGTAGTCGCCCCGGCGCACGACCCAGGTGTGCTTCAGCTCCTCCACGCCCGCGTCCGGGTTGGGGAACACGTACTGCACCCAGCGCCCCGACCGTGTGGTGGCCTTGAACGCCGCGCCATAGTCGAAGCCGCGCGCATCGATGCGGTCGCGGGTCGTCCCTACGAGGGTGGGGATGGTGGCGTGCGCGACCGTGTAGATGCCGTCCTCGCGGTCCTCCAGCACGAACACGTAGCGCTCGCCGTCCGCGCTCTCGGGGGTGTTGTAGTAGTCGAGCACCGCCTCGATGCCCTCGTCCTCGAGCATCGTGAGCGCGCGCGCCACCAGGAGGCGCGTGTAGTTCGGCTCGTCTTGCGCGGTGGGAACGTCGCTGTACCACCCCGAGACGAAGATGAGCCCGTCGTGACGCTTCGCGTAGTAGTGCTTCAGCTCCTCCCTCGAGAAGAAGGGGTTGATCTCGTCCCTCGGCGGCACGACGAGCGTGTCGCGCACGAAGAGACCGTCCTCCGTCGCCCGCAGCAGGTCGGATGCGTAATGCCAGCCGCTGTCGTCCCATGTGGCGCTGCCGCTCACGACGTCGTACCCGACGAAGGTCGGTGCGGGGTGGGAGATCATCCGCTCCGTCGCGGGGTCGACGATGAACGTGTACCAGCGGCCGTCGTTGTTGGACGAGTCGTTGTGCCAGGCGACCGCCGCCGCGCGCCCTCCCGCCTCGTATCGCGCAATCGCCGCGTCGACGTGCGCGACCGTGTAGGCGGCGGGCTCGCACTTTGTGGGAAGGAGCGGGTGTTCCGCCACGCGGTCCTCGTACCAGCCGGACCCAAAGAGGAGCTCGCCGCGCCGCACGACCCAGCTGTGCTTGAGCCGCTCCTCGCAGGTGGCGGGATTGAGGATGACGTAGTCGACCCAGTGGCCCTCGTCCGTCGTCGCGAGGAACTCCGCGCCGTAGTCGACGCCGCGCCGGTCGATGCGCGTCGGCACGGTGCCCAGCAGGTCCGGCCGTGTCGCGTTCCCGATGTTGTAGAGCCCGTCAGGCCGGTCCTCGAGGATGAACACGTACCAGTCGCCGTCGACGCTCTCGGGCGAGCGGTAGTAGGCGAGGGTCGCTTCGCGGCCTTCCGCCTCGAAGCGATCCAGGGCCTGCTGCACGAAGGCCTTGGTGTACGCCCCGGGCTCGGCCTTCGAGGCCGGCTCCGGAGCTGTGGCCGGTTGGTCCGTCGCCAGCTCGTACCAGCCGGAGCCGAAGAGCAGGTTGCCGCGCCGCACGATCCAGGTGTGCTTCTGTTCCTCCTGCCCGGTGACGGTGTTCAGGTAGATGTAGTCGACCCACTGTCCTTCCTCGGTAGTGGCGATGAAGGCGGCGCCGTAGTCGAAGCCCCGCCGGTCGATGCGCTCCCGCGTTGTCCCGACCAGCTCCGGCCTCGTGGCGTGCGCGATCGTGTAGAGGCCGTCTTCGCGCTCCTCCCCCACGAACACGTACCACTCGCCGTCGACGCTCTCGGGGGAGTTGTAGTAGTCGAGGGTCGCCTCGATGCCATCGGTCTCGAAGCGCTCGAGGGCCTGCTGCACGAACGCTTTCGTGTAGGCGCCGGGCTCGGCCTTGGTGGGAGCCGGTGCGGCGGCTGCCGCGGCCGGCTCGACGGAGGTGGCCTCGTACCAGCCCGAGCCGAACAGATAGGGCCCCCGGCGAACGGTCCAGGAGTGCTTCAGCTCCACCCCGCCGGTCTGGGGGTTGATGAAGCTGTAGGTGACCCAGTGCCCCGCCTCCGTCGTCTCGGCGAAGGCGGCGCCGTAGTCGAAGCCGCGCGTGTCGATGCGCTCCCGTGTGGTCCCCACCAGCTCCGGCCGGCCCGCGTTGGCGATCGTGTAGATGCCGTCGGCACGCTCCTCCAACACGAACACGTACCAGGGGCCGTCCAGCGTCTCGGGCGAGTTGTAGTGCGCGAGCGTGGCCTCGAGGCCCTCGCTCTCGTAGCGCTCGAGCGCCTGCTCGACCAGGTAAATCGCGTACTCGTCGGGATTGGAGGGCGAGGGCGCCTGATCCTCGTCCCGGTCCTCGCTCTGCGTCAGCGCAAGGATGCCCACGACCAGCGCCGCGGCCGCGAGGCCAATGCCAAGCACTCCGATTCCGGCCAGAACGATGCTCTTCACGTTCGACATCCAGGACCCTTCAATCTAGTTCGATGGAGCTGGTGATACCGTATCGCAGCCGTTCGGAATAGCGACGTGAGCGCGCTGCCCGCGGGAAAACGCCTTCACCTGATGCTAGCTGTGAGCGCCTTCGAGCGCGGCGTGCAGCTCGTCGAAGTGCCCGATGCGGCGGTGCGGGTGGGCGGGCGGATCCTCCGGGAACTCCAGCCGGTCCCGGTGAATCCAGACCCCGTGGACCCCGACGCCCTGCGCCCCGCCGATGTCGGCGTAGAGGTTGTCCCCAACCATCCAGGCCTCGTCCGGGGCCGCCCCCGTCCCCGCCAGCGCCTGCCTGAACACACCGGGATCGGGTTTCCCCCGCCCGAACTCGCTCTCGATCACGATCTCGTCGAAGTACGGCTCCAGCTGCCAGCGCCCGATCTTCTGCCGTTGCGTGTCCGATGAGCCGTTCGTGACCATCCCCAGCCGGTACCCCTGCGATCGCAGCGTCTCCAGCGTCTCGATCGCGTCGTCGAAAGGCGCGACGCGCTCCAGATACCCCCGAAGCGACCGCCCCGCGATCTCCTCCGCGCCCGAGTCATCGAGCCCCATCGCCAGGAGGGACAGGCGCACGACGATCGTCCGCGACTCCAGCGGCTTCACCCGGTACTCGGCGACGGCCCCCTCGTCGGCCCAGAAGAGGGCGCTCTCGCGGCGGATGGTCTCGCGCAGGCTGCCGGCCTCGCACCCGAGCCCGGGCGCCACGTCGGCGCAGATCTCCTCCCACGAGCTGTGCATCGCGCTGTACATGTCGAGCAGCGTGTCGTCCAGGTCGAAGAGGATGGCCTTCGGCGGCGTCATGCGTCCCTCCGCCGCACGCCCGCGACCACCTCGACCCCGTCGAGCGAGAACGCCGTCTGCTGCGCGTCCTCGGGCGGCGCCTCCGTGAACAGCTCGACGGAGAGGGTCTCGCCCTTCACATAGTCGCCGTGCGCCGCCAGCACGCGCGCGATGGTGTCGCCGCCCGCGCACCAGCTCGTGATGCGGTCGCTCAGCTCGAAGTCCGCCTCGCGCCGCAGGTCCTGGAGATGCCGCACGAGCTCCCGCGCGGTCCCCTCGTCCGCGAGCTCGTCGCTGATGGCCGTCGCCACCCCGACTGTGTACCCGGCCTCGCTCACGACCGCGTACCCCTCCCCCTCGCGCATCTCGACGAGCAGTTCGTCGGGCGCCAGCTCGTGGCCCGCGACCGTGACGCTCTGGCCGGCGCGAACCGCCGCTGCCACCTCCCCGGCATCGAGCTCGGCGAGGGCGGTGCGAACTGCCCCGACCTCGCGCCCGAGGCGCGGGCCCAGCACCGGCAGGTTCGGCTTGATCTCGAACGTGACGATGCCCGCCTCGTCCTCCAGCGTGCTCAACGCCTTCACGTTCAGCTCCTCCAGCAGGAGCGCCTCCTGCCGGGCGAGCACGGCCGCCTCCGCGTCGTCGCGGGGGCGCACCAGCACCTCCGCGAGCGGCTGCCGCACCTTGATCGACGCCTTCGCCCGCGCCGCCCGCCCCATCGACGCGACCCGCTTCACGAGCTGCGTTTCCGCGTTCAGCGACTCGTCCACAAACACGTCGCCGCCCGGCACCAACGCGACCGGCTCCGGCCAGTCGGCGAGGTGCACGCTCTCCGGCGCATCCCCGTCGACCCCGCGCGCGAGGTTCCGCCACAGCTCCTCCGCCAGGAACGGCGTGAACGGCGCCAGCAGCTTCGCCAGCGTGGTCAGGGCCGTATGAAGCGTGAAGTACGCGCTCCGCTTGTCCGCGTCGTCCCCCGACACCCCGCGCCAGAAGCGGCGCCTGGAGCGGCGCACGTACCAGTTCGAGAGGTCGTCGACGAACGCCTCGATCGCCCGCGAGGCGACCGTCGGATCGTAGTCGTCGAGCCCGGCGGTCACGCGCTCGGTGAGGGCGTTCAGCTCGCTCAGGAGCCAGCGATCCAGCTCCGGAGGCTCGCCCTCGGGGCGCTCGCGCGGGTCCAGGCCGTCGATGTTCGCGTAGCTCACGAAGAAGCTGTAGACGTTCCAGAGCGTGAGCTGGAAGCGCCGCAGGCTCTCGTTCATGAGCCGCACGCTGAACCGCCGTGAACTCCCCACCGGCGCCGACGCGTAGATGTACCAGCGCACGGCGTCCGCCCCCAGCTCGTCCAGCAGGTCGAACGGCTCGATCACGTTGCCCTTGCTCTTCGACATCTTCACGCCGTGCTCGTCGAGGATGTGGCCGTGGCAGATGACGTTCCGGTAGCTGATCTCCTCGGGCGTCGCCTCCGCCGCGTTCAGCAGGGCCGCCTCCGCGTGCAGCGTGTAGAACCACCCCCGTGTCTGGTCGATCGCCTCGCAGATGAAGTCGGCCGGGAACATCCGGTCGAACTCGTCCTGGTTCTCGAAGGGGTAGTGCCACTGTGCGTACGGCATCGCCCCGCTGTCGAACCAGGCGTCCGCCACCTCGGGCACGCGCCGCATCTCCCCGTCGCAGCCGTCCCCGTCGCAGCGCAGGGCGATGGCGTCGATGTAGGGCCGGTGCAGGTCGTCGAGCGCCTCCGTGGCGGCGCGGTCGACCGCCCGCTCCGCCAGCTCCGCCCGTGACCCGATGACCGCCACCTCCGGGCACCCGTCGCAGACCCAGAACGGCAGGGGCGTGCCCCAGTACCGCTCCCGGCTGACGGCCCAGTCGATGTTGTTCTCGAGCCAGTTGCCGAAGCGTCCCCGCTTGATGTGGTCAGGCTGCCAGTTGATGCGCGCGTTCCCCGAGAGCAGCCGCTCCCGTTGCGCCGTCGTGCGGATGTACCAGCTCGGCTTGGCGTAGTAGAGCAGCGGCGAGTCGCAGCGCCAGCAGAACGGGTAGGTGTGCTCGATACGCTCGCTCCGCAGCAGCAGTCCCCGCTCCTCGAGGTTGCGGGTGACCTCGCGGTCGGCGTCCTTGGCGAACTGTCCCGCGCCCGGCAGCCCCTCCGCCATCGTCCCGTGCGTGTCGATCGGCTGGGCGAAGAGCAGGCCGTGCTCCTTGCCGTCCTCGAAGTCCTCGCCGCCGAACGCCGGCGCGATGTGCACGATGCCCGTGCCGTCCTCCAGCGAAACATGGTCCGCCACGAGCACGCGGCGCAGCCCCTCCGTCTCTTCGCCAGCCTCCAGCGGCCGCAGGTGGCCGTCGTTCCCGAAGCGGCGGACGGTCGCCCCCACCGCCTCCGGCCGATACAGCGGCTCGTAGGCGAGCCCGACCAGCTCCGCCCCGCGGAACGTGCGCAGCGCGGCCCGTTCCTCGCCGAGCACGCCCTCCGCCAGCGCCTCCGCCACGATGAGGCGCTCGCCCTCGAACTCGTAGAGCCCGTAGGGGGCGTCCTCCATCACCGCGAGGGCGGTGTTCCCGGGTAGCGTCCACGGCGTCGTCGTCCAGGCCACGATGCTCGTAGCCGGACCCTCCCCGAGCCCGATGCGCTCGCGCGCCTCGGCCGGCAACCGGAACTTGATGTAGACGCTCGGGTCCGGCACGTCGTCCTGGTACCCCTGCGAGAGCTCGTGGTCGCTCAGGCTCGTCTCGCAGCGGGGGCAGTGGGGCGTGCTGCGGTAGTCCTGGTACACCAGCCCGTGGTCCCAGAGCTGCTTGAAGATCCACCACCCGCTCTCGATGTAGTCGTTGTCGTACGTGACGTACGGGTTCTCCATGTCCGCCCAGAACGCGATCCGCTCCGTCAGTTCCTCGAAGTCGCCCACGTGGCGATTCACGCTCTCCCGGCACTTCGCGTTGAAGCGGTCGATGCCGTACGCCTCGATCTCGGGCTTGGAGTTCAGCCCCAGTTCCTTCTCGACCTCGATCTCGACCGGCAGGCCGTGCGTGTCCCAACCCGCCTTCCGGGGCACGCGGTAGCCCCGCATCGTCTTGTAGCGCGCGAACAGGTCCTTGATGACCCGCGGCATGATGTGGTGCACGCCGGGACGGCCGTTCGCCGTTGGCGGCCCCTCGTAGAACACGAACAGGTTGTCCTCGGGCCGCTCCTCGATGCTGCGCCGGAAGATGTCGTGCTCCCGCCAGAACTCGAGGATGCCCGTCTCGAGCTCGGGGAAGCTGACGCTCGGATCGACTGGTCTGAAAAGCTGGGACACTTCCGGCCTCCCTGGCGAGGATTGCCGGGACGGACACAAGAAAGCCCGTCCCGATCAGGGACGGGCGCAACACCCGCGGTACCACCCTGCTTCCCGCACGAGGCGGGCGCTCTGCGGAGCGCCATCACGCTCCTGCCCTCGGTAACGGGGGGCGGTCCGCACCTGCGGACGCGTTCCGTCCGGGTCTACTTGCCGGCGCCGCCGGCGTTCGGCCGGAAGCTCGGGAGGGATGTTCACGTCCGCCTGCAGCGCCCCCTCGCACCAAACGGGGCTCGCTGAGCGCAGGAACGGGACGCTACTCGTCTCCGTCAACGCCTCTGGAGTTAGTGAACCAGCGCCCCGGCAACGGGTCAAACAGGCCCCGCCCGGACGGCCTAGAACTGCTGCAGCGAGTACTCCGCCGCGCCCAGGCTGACGCCGAATCCCATGATCACGAGTGTCAGGATCAGCCCCGTGATGCTCAGCACCATCGAGGTGATGCGCAGGCGGCGGATGTCCTTTTCGGAAACGGCCCCGCCGCGGGCCTGCTCTTCCATCGCGTCCACCTGGCTGGGACCGACCACGAACATGTGCAGCCCCACCAGCACGATCATCACCACCAGCAGCACCATCTTGATCACGAACACCACGCCGTAGCGAAGGTCGAAGAACGCCGTCCCCTCGACGATGTTGTGGTAGTCGCGCCAGGTCATGATCAGGTAGGTGCCGCCCACGAGGATGAGGAAGAGCCCGATCCCGCCGATCCACCCGAAGCGTGTCGTGATCGTGCGCATCGCCGCGACGCGCGTCTGCAGGTCCTCGATCTGTCGCGACGCAGGCACCCAGGCGAACGCCAGGAAGAACTGCGGCCCCACGAACAGCGCGATGCCGAGGACGTGCAGCCAGACGGCGGCGATATGCAGGAAGTTCTCCACGATCGCGTCTCCTCGGGGTGGTCCCGGCCTGCGAGCTTAGGCGCGCTCGCCGAGGGAGCGCAACGGCGGGAGGCGTCCTGCTAGCCGGAGGCGGCGGTTGCGGCCGCCGCCTCTTCCTGCGGTGCCTCGACCTCTACAGGCGCTAGCAGCCGTTCGCGTACCCAGCGGGCCATCCCCCGAGGCTGCGCGAACGTCAGCTCGTGTCCCGCACCGTGGGCGATGCGCAGCGGCCAGCCCCGTTCGCGGGCCAGGTCGACAACCGGCTCCAGGGGGGTGACGCGGTCCGCGTCGCCGTGGATCAGGGCGATCGGCGTCTCAAGCCCCTCCGTCAGCCGGGGGACATGTCCCCCGAACACGATCTCCGCCATGCCGCCACCGTGGGCCGCCGGCGTGTGGTCGAACATGTCGACGATCATGGGCAGCGGGTAGTCGGGCTTAAGGAGGTGCGCGAAGGGCGCCCACAGGTAGCGCAGGGAGTGGACCGGGCGGCAGAAGAGGTGCCCCTTGCCGGGATTCCGCATGTAGCGGTCCCGCGTGATGCTGTTCGCACCGATGAAGCGGAGGCCCTCCTCGATGGTGTCGTACACCGGCAGTCCCGCGAGGCCGACCCGCTTGAAGCGTCCCGGGTGGCGGTTCGCGAGCTGCAGGGCGATCAGTGCGCCCATCGAGTGGCCCAGCAGGTAGTCCGGATTCACAGCCTCCACCACGCCGTCAAGCGCCTCCGCGACACCCTCCACGGTGTAGCTGGAGGGGTCGGGCTCGCTTCCGTACCCCGGGAGGTGGGGCGCGAACGTCCCCACTTCGTCTTCCAGCTCGCGCCGCAGGGGCGCCCAGGCTTCGGGGTTCGAGACGTACCCGTGGATGAGGAGCAGGCGCGGGGCCATCAGTCGCCCTCCGCTGCGGCGCGGCGCTCGAAGGCGAGCTTCGCCTCTTCGTGCGAGATGAGAGAGAACTCGGCCTTTGTGGCGCAGCAGAGGCGGTCCTCGGAGTCGCGAAGTTCGCCGACCGTCGCGGCCCGGTGCTGACCAATCTCGGAGATCCAGGCGGTGACCGTGTAGGGCTCGCCGGGGCGCACGATGCGCGAATACTCGATCTCCCCCCGGCGGGTCAGGCCGAACGAGCCGCTGAGCACGTTCACCGCCCAGGCCATGGCATCGTCGAGGATGGCGCCGATCACGCCCCCGTGGATGACGCGCGGCGCGCCCTCGTGCGCCGCCGGCGGCGTGTAATCGGCCAACACGCGGCCAATATCCTCATCGAGGTAGAACTCGATCTGAAGCCCGTCCTCGTTGGCCGGATCGCACACGAAGCAGCAGGTTTCGACCGCGAGATCGTCCCGCGTCAGGCGGCGGCGCGCCATATCGATGCCCCCGCGCCAGTTTACAAGGGGCCGTGGCCCGCCTGTGTGGGCAGGCGCACCCGGCATGGCCGTCTGGTCCCGGAGCGCGCAGTGGTCGTAGCATGATCCCCATGAACGAGGATGCGCGGGAAAGCCTGGCCCGCAAGACAAGCGCGGATCGTGCGCTGGAGCGCGCTGCCTCCGAGCTTGAGGTGCTGCTGAAAGAGGCGAGCGCCGCTCTGCGCCCCTTCCCCTCCTTCCCCAACGCCTTCTTCACGAACGCCATCGAGTGCGACCCCGGCCCCGCCGGCGACCCCGAGCGCGGCTGCGTCGTCGTCGGCGAGGACGGCGAGCTCTATGAGCTCGAGTTCGGCGTCGACCACGATGCCGTCGAGATCACCGGCTCCTGGGACCCGGTGACCGCCCGCAAGGAGGAGAAGCGCCCCCTCGACCTCCACCCCCGCGACTACGTCGTCTATGCCTACAGCGGCCTCATGGCCATCACCGAGGAGCTCCTGGAGCGCGCCGCCGAAGCCGAGGACGAATCGTGAAGACCCTGCTCAAGGCCATACTCGTGCTCGCCGCACTGGGGGCCGTCGCCGCCCTCGTCCTGAGGTTGCTCGGCCGCCCGCAGCAGTACGCCGAGAGTGGTGAGGCACGGGAGTCGATGCCCGACCTCGATGAGGTCATCGGCGATACCCGCCTGCGCACGGCCGCCTCCTACCTGGACGAAGGCAACGTCTACTTCAACGTCGGCCAGTACGCCCTCGCGGTCGAGCGCTACACCCGCGCCCTCGCGGAGACCCCCGCCCTGCCCGCGGCCCTCTACAACCGCGCCACCGCCCACACCCGCCTCGGCGCCTTCGACGAGGCCCTCGCCGACTACGACGCCGCCATCGAGCTAACTCCCGCCGATGGCGACGCCCTCAACAACCGCGGGATGTTGCGTCTCTACCGCCACGAGCCCTCCGAGGCCCTGTCCGACTTCGAGCAGGCCCTCGCCCTCAACCCCGACGACCCCACCCTCATGGTGAATTGCGGAATGGCGCAGCTCGAGACCGCCGCCCACGAAGACGCGCTCGCCAGCTTCGAGAAGGCGGCGAAGGTCGCACCTGGCGACCCTGCCGCGCACTACGGTGCGGCCCAGGCTGCAGCTGTCCTGGGGAAGCGCAAGGTGTCCCTGGATCACCTGCAGGGCGCCCTCGAGATTCAGCCCTCCTACGCCGCCGAGGCCGCCGGCGACGCCCGCCTCGCCCTCCTCGACGGCGATGAGGAGTTCATGAAGCTGCTGCGGAGCACCGCCGAAGAGGCCGCAGAGGAGTAGCCATGCCCGCCACCCGCTTCGTCTTGCTCTACGACTACGTCGAGAACGTCGTCGAGAAGCGCGCCCCCTTCCGCGCCGACCACCTCGCCCTCGCGCGCGAATACGTCGACCGTGGCGAGATCGAGATGGCGGGCGCCTTCGCCGACCCCGTCGATGGCGCCGCCTTCGTCTTCACCGTGGACGACCGTTCCCGCGTCGAGTCCTTCGTGGCTGCCGACCCCTACGTCGCGAACGGGCTCGTGCCCTCGTGGCGCATCAGGGAGTGGACGGTCGTGATCGGCGGCGACTAGCCGCGCGGCTGATGAACGCTTGAACTCTCGGCGAAAGGACTCACTCTCCACTCGGGGAGACCGGCGCAAGGCCTGGAGACATTGGGCTCTTGCTTCTGCGAACGGCGCCAAAGACGACCGCAGCGGACTTGTTCGGTGGCTGCTGGTGCTGAGAGCGTAGGGTTCGCGCGTGGCTCGTTTGCAGAGTTTAGGAAGGCACCTCTTCTTCATCGGGTCGGCCATGTTGCTCGGGCTCGCGGTGGTGGGTGTCGAGGCGGTGGAGGACGAAGGCGGCACGGTGCGGGTGGAACTCCGCGTTTCGCAGTACGTAGGCCACCCGCTGGTCGTGTTTCTTTCGGCAAGGGCCGAGGGCGGGAACTGGGGCCACGACGAGCTTCTGTTGCTTGAGGAGACGAACAAACGCGGTACCTACCGCTACAGCGACCGTACCGCGGCCATCCCCGTTGGAGACCTGACGGCGTACGTGAATCTGCGGGTGTGGCAGCGGGTGGGCGATCCCCTGCGGGTATACCTCTCGGCACGCCCCGCTGGAGGCACGTGGGGCGCTACCGAGCGTCTATCGATGGACAAGACCGACGACGACGGCTCCCTCCGCTACAGCGACCGCACCCTGGTGGTTCCCACCCCGGTACCACTCGACGAGGACGTCGCGGCCTTGCTGGCGTGGAGAGACACGATGGCGGGCACAGCCACGCTCAACTGGAGCCGCAGGCGCGCCGTGTCGAGCTGGACGGGCGTGACGGTCGCGGGTACGCCCCATCGCGTGACGAAGCTGGAGTTGGCGAACGGCGGGCTCACGGGCGAACTCTCCGGGCTCATGGGCGAGCTCACGGGTTTGACGGAGCTGCACCTCGACGGTAACGCCTTGACCGGGCGGATCCCCTCGAAAGTGGCACTGCTGAACGGCCTCACGCACACCTACCTGGGTGGGAACACGCTGACTGGCTGCGCGCCACCGTCCATACGAATGGTTCCGAACAACGACCTCGCCACTCTCGGTCTTCCGGACTGCGCTGCGGGGGCCGTGGACGTGCGCTCCCATCAAGAGCCCACGGTGACTGTCGGCACTTACCAGTTCATCTGGCCCGGATATCGGGGCCAGTTCGATTCACCACTGATCTTCGATGTTCCGGAGGGGCTGGAGGTAGAGCTCGTCCTAGTGTCAGGTGACGGTGGTGGCAGAGGGCTGGTTTTTGAGGATGCGGCGACCGGTCGCTTCTGGATCGGCGTTGACGTGGACCAGGGGATCGTTTACGGCCGGGGGGTGGCTCCGGCTTCCGGTGAGGCTGACGGCGCACCCGCTGAAGAAGCTGCCCTGGTCAAGCTGTTCGACCGCCTCGCTGAATCAGTCTGGCTAGACGAGGACTGCCTGGTCGCCACTGTGAATCAGTGTGACGAGAACCGAGAGTAAATCCCCCGGCACTCGGCGAGCGGCAGGGACGCGCGGCGGCGACTAGCCTCGCGGCTCCAGCCCGAACGCCTCCGCCAGCAGCTCGTACGAACGCTGCCGAGCCGCGTAGTCGTAGGTGATGGTCACGACCACGAAGTCGTCCAGGCCGTGGCGCTCGCCCATGGCCAGCAGCTGGTCCCGAACCTGCCCGGGGTCGCCGTAGATGGAGCGCCGCTTCAGCATCTCCAGGTACTCGCGCTCCGCCTCGGTGTATTCGAAAGCGAGCGCCTCCTCGGGCGGCGGAATCCCGCCCCTCCCGGCGGACCCCATCAGGCGCCAGCCCCAGCGGCTCCAGCTCAGCCGCTCCGCTTCCTCCTCCGTCTCCGCCACCAGCGCCGAGACCGCGATCGAGGGTCGCGGCTCGCTCGCGACCGGTGAGGGCGAGAAGAGCTTCTGGTAGGCCTCGAGGGCGCTGTCGGCCCGGTGCGAGTTGATGAAGTGGGCGTAGCAGAATGGCCAGCCGAGCTCCGCCGCGTAGCCTGCGCTCACGTCGCTCGAACCGAGCAGCCAGAGGTCCGGCATCGCCTCCGGTCGGGGCATCGCCCGGATGCCGTGGAACTCGTGGTCGGGTGGAAAGTCGTCTGCGAGGAAGCCGTACAGGTCGAGCAGTTGGTTCGGGAACTCGCGCAGGTCCATGGGAACGCCGCTCGGCGCCAGCGCTCGCGCCGTCCGCCCGTCGCTCCCCGGCGCGCGCCCGATTCCGAGGTCGATGCGTCCCGGATGCAGCGTCTCCAGCAGCCGGAACGCCTCCGCCACCTTGAGTGCGCTGTAGTGGGGCAGCATCACCCCGCCCGAGCCCACGCGGATGTGCTCCGTGTGCGTCGCTATCTGGCCGATGAGCACCTCGGGCGCGGTCGAGGCGAGGGCCGACGTGTTGTGGTGCTCGGCAACCCAGTACCGCTCGTAGCCGAGGCGGTCGGCAAGCTGCGCGAGCTCCACCGTGGCGGCGAGCGCCTCTGCGGCGGTCCCGCCCCTGCGGACGGGCGACTGGTCGAGGACGCTGAGGGTCGTCATGGCGGCGGCGCGGGGCTGGCCCCTGGGGGCGCCTCGACGCGTTCCTCCTGTGTGCGCTTGCGGCGGGTGCCCTCGGGGAGGGGTGTGCGTCGCAGCCTCCCCGTCAGGCGGTCCGCCTCCGCCCGGGTGATCTTGCCTTCCGCCACGAGGGTAGCGGCCTGCACCGGTGAGAGTTCCGCCTGCGCGAGCACGTCGATGCGCAGGTTGCGGAATGCGGGGATCGCCACGAAGACGACGGCGAGCAGCGCCAGCAGCGCCAGGGACACCACCACAACGGTCTCCTGGGCGCCGAACCGGTCGGCGGCGTAGGTGATCGGCAGTACGCCGATGGGCATGACGCCGAAGGACATCATCATGATCGACATCACGCGGCCCCGCAGCTCCTCTGGCGCGATCGTCTGGACGGCCGTGTTGTTGGATGACATGAACAGCATCTGGCCGATGTTGCTGGCCGCGATGAAGACCAGGGCGAGTCCGAAAAGGCCAATCGCCCCGAAGGCCGCCAGGAATCCCGCCATGATGACGGCGCCGACGAACATGATCTGGCCCTTGTTGGGAATGCCATCGAAGTTGGCCGAGACGATCGTGCCGATCAGCCCGCCGACGCCGCCCGCCCCCATCAGCAGTCCGAAGCCCATGCCGCCCGGGCGGTTGAACACCTCCTCGGCGAACAGGGGGAGCATGACCTGCACGGGGAAGGCGAAGAATGGCATCAGCATTCCCGCGATCAAAAGCATGAGGATCACGGGGGTGGTGACGGCGTAGCGGAAGCCGCCCCGAAGCCCCTCGATGAAGCTCTCCTCCTCGGACTCGGTCTGCATGCCGTGGACGGGCAGCCGGAACTCAGAGGCGACGGCGACCACGAAGAGCACGAACGTGAGCAGGTAGACCCAGCCCAGACCCCCGTGATCGCCCACCCCGATGAATCCGAGGGGAGCGATCAGGATTCCGGCCAGGGCGGGGGCGATGATGCGGGTCAGGTTCATGCCGCTCATCTGCAGGGAGATGGCGTTCATCAGCTTGTGCTGGGGCACGAGCTGGGGCACGAGCGCCTGCCGCGCGGGCATGTTCAGCGAGAAGATCGTCCCCGCCGAGAACGCGAGCACGAACAGGTACCAGTAGTCCATCAGGTCGGTGAGGATGAGGACTGTCGTGATCAGGCTGATGATGGCGGCCGCCGACTGCGTCACGATCAGGAGTGTGCGCTTGTTGACCCGGTCGGCAATGAGCCCGCCGACCGGCGCGACGAAGATCATGGGGATGGCCGCCCCGAGCGTGACCAGCCCCAGCCCCGTGGCCTTCTGACCGACGTCCGAAAGGTCGTACGCGAGCTGCGCGCGCAGCACGAACTGCATCTGCATCGCCATGAAGAAGGCGGTGTTGCCCGCGAAATACCACGCGAACTCCCGCTCTTGCAGCGATGAGAGGGTCCGTTGCAGGGTGTTGCCGGGACCGTACGTGGCGTGACTGCGGATCACCGGTGGGCGCCCCGTTCGGGGTCGCCGCCCGGCTGCCCGGAGAGCGGGGGCGAGGGCATCGAAATTGAGTGTACACGCGCCGCCCGATCGCACCATTCACGCCACGATGGCCGTAAGGATCGCCTCAGCGGCGTCGCCCACATCGCCCGTGTCGACGAGCACCCTGCGGCCCGCGACCATCTCGCCGGCGGGGATCCCGCGACTCACGGCCACGCCCGTCAGCTCCATCGAGGCGGACCCCTCCAGCCGCACCACCGCCCGCCACGCGCTCCCGTCGAATCGCACCAGCCGCCCTCGCAGCGTCGCCATCAGTCCAGCTCCCCCAGGCCCACGATAGAGTCGTAGCGCGGCCGCCGCCCCGGCCGGCGGCTGTACTCCATCCCCAGCTCGACGATACGGAAGGGTCGCTCCCGCAGCCCCAGCCGTTCGTCCGTGACGGTGATCGCGTCGAACAGCTCCAGCCCCGGGTGGAACGGCCCCACGAGCGCGCCGGCGTGCTGTTCGCGCCGGTCCCGCTCGAGCGATGCCTCCGCGTGGTCGAGCGCCTGCGCGCCCGTGCCCGCGTCGAGGCTGCGTACCAGGCGCAGCCGCTGCCCGTCCCGGTAGATGCTGGCGAAGTCGTGCGCGTCCGCGTCGATTGTGGGGCCCTGCGCCCGCACCCAGTTCGCCGCCGGAGCGCCGTCGCCCAGCGCCACGCGCGCCGCCGGGTGATCGCCCTCCCCGAAGCGCTCGACCGCCTCCGCTCCGGGCTGGGAAACGGCCAGCCTGTCACCGCTGGAAAGAACCGCAACCCGGCTCGTGCCGAGCAGGCGGCGCGCCGCCGAGAGCCCGGACTCGCCCGGAGAGACGGCAAAGGCCGGGCTGCTCCCGGACCAGTCCTCCCCACCCTGGCCGCTCACGCGGATGCCCGCGCTCGCGCACAGCCGCCAGAAAAGCCGCTCGCGCGAATACTCGCCCGCCGCGGTCTGCCAGACCTGGGAGGGCCGCCATGCCGCCAGCCGCTCCCAGTGCCCCGAGCACTCCAGCACCACCCGCGCCTGCCCCTCGCCGCGCTCACGCGTCACGTCGTCGATGACGGCGTGCACGGCGCCGCCGTATTCGGCCCCGCCGCCCGTACCCGAGCGGTAGCCGGGTGCGACCTCGACCGTCCGCCCCGGCGCCAGCTCGGGCAGCACGCCGCCGGAGTCGTCGAGCACGAGCCGGGCGCGGGTCGCGAACGGCGCCAGCCGCCACGAGGCCTCGACGATGTGGGCGCTCACGTCGAGGCTGCGCCCCAGCCGCGCCCGCCACACCCCGTCCGGCGTCGAGCCCCACGCCGTCCCCCGCTCCGGCGTCGCGACCGCCAGCCCGTACGCGGACGTGGCCTCGTGCGGCTCCGGCTCCGACCACCCCTCCGGGTTCCCGGCCACGGATGCGGGCGGGTGGCTCGTGTAGACGCGGCTCCCGGGCTCGCCCCCGGCGTCCAGCGCGGCGAAGCAGGCGCGCTGGTCAAGGCCGCCCGGCCGGAACACCGCCGGCCCGCCGAACTCCCGCGCCGAGGAGGCGTCTGACTCCGCGATCACGCTCAACCCCGACCAGAAATCCGTGGGGAACCCGCCGTCGCCCAGGAACGCCGACCACACCCGCTTCCTTCCGGAGGGATGAGCCCGCCCGCTCACGACGAGGCGGTAGTCGTGGCCGTCGTGCATCGCTCCCACGCCCGTCAGGGCCGCGACCTGTTCGCCCCTGTTCCAGTTCGCCCCGGTTGCATCCCAGCCGCCGTCCTGGCGGCGCAGTCGCTTCAGCACGTCTGTCCCCTGCGTGTAGAAGGCGCAGGCGTCGCCGTCGGAGGCCCGCACCCCAAGAGCCAGCCACTCGATGTCCGCGCTCTCTGTCACCAGCGTCCGTGCTGCCTCCCACGTCGCCCCGCCGTCGCCGCTGCGCCGCAGCGCGAGCGCGCGTCCACCGCTCGCGACGTACAGGAGCAGCACCTCGCTCCCGCGAGCCCCGAGCGCGACCCCCGTCTCCGGCTCCGCCTTGCCCAGTCCGGTCCACGTGGCCCAGTCCGAGGCCACTCCGGGATTCGACACGCGTGAGACCGCGAGCGCGCCCGCATCGTTGCGGGCACGGATCACGGTTCCCTCAACGGCAACCGCGAGGGCGTGCGGGCAGTCGCGTTCGTCGCCCGTGTAGAGCCGCTCCCAGGGGAGCAGGGGCACGCCCCAGCGCTCGGCGCGCACGATGGCGCGCAGGTGGGGGAGGCGGTCGGGACCGCGCTGGTGGGCTCGGAGCGAGTCGGGGATTGGTTTCATGGGCTGGGCAGATTGCAGGCCCGTTCACCGATCTCCTACGGGTTCATGTCCCGCTGCCCCGCATAACCAACGGCCAGCAGCCAGGAGCCAGGAGCCCCTACACGTCCACCATCTCGACGCGGGACACCTCCGCCCCGCTCGCCGCGATACGCGTCACCAGCGTCCGTCCAGACATCCCTGCCCCTTCGAGTGTGTCGAGCATCGCCTTCGCCACGTCCCGTCCCCCCTCTTCCGGCGTGAACGCCGCGACGCTGCTCCCCGCCCCGCTCAGCCAGGCCGCGTGCGCCCCCGCGCCCTTCGCCGATGCAAACACGTCGTAGAGCGGCGGGAACAGGGCCGACCGCTGCTGCTGGTGGAAGCGGTCCTGCGTCGCCTCGTCGAGCAGGTCCGTGCGACCCGCCGCCAGCGCCGCCACCAGCAGCCCGAGCCGGCTGCTCGTGTGGATCGCGTCCTGGCGGCTGTAGCTGTCGGGCAGGAGGCGGCGCGCCTCCTTCGTCGGCATCGAGTGGTCCGGGATCAGCAGCGCGACCTGCAGGTCGCTCGGGTAGCGGCAGCGGACGCGGGCGAACCCGTCCTCGGTGGCGACGCACGCCTGCACGCCCCCGAACAGCGCCGGGCAGGCGTTGTCGACGTGCCCCTCGAGATCGGCCGCCAGCCCCAGGCAGGCGTCTTCATCAAGGGGGTGCCCCTCCCGCTCGTTCACCGCGAGCACGCCGGCCACGCGCGCGACGGCGCTTGCGCCGAGGCCCCGCCCCAGCGGGATCGCGACCGTGTACCGCGCCGTCAGGCCCGCCGGACTCGGCCGCCCGATTCGCTCGTAGGCCGCCCGCGCCGCCGAGAGCACCATCTTCTCCCCCACGTCGTTCGTGGGAAGCTGCTCGGCGTCGCTGAACGTCACTGTGACCGAGGCGAACAGGTCCAGCGCCAGCCCGAGGCAGTCGAAACCGGTGCCGATGTTGGCGCTCGTGGCGGGTACCCGAACGGTGACGGCTGTGCCTTCCATGGATGGTGCGCCTCCACGCGGACCATTGATCGTAGCACCTGCCTCCGAGCGCGCGACCTGCTGGAGGGCGTCCATCCCTCTGCTACGATCCGCCCCCAAATGCCGGACGACCCCCGCCCCTCCGTCGCCCCCGAGAGCCTCGCCGATATCGAGCGGGCCCTGCTGGGCGTCCTCTGCGTTGGCCTACCCCCCGCCCGCGCCGCCGGCAGCGACGCCTTCCGCGTCGATTACGTGACGGCGCGCATCCTCGGCCTGCTCGAAGGCGACGCTGAACGCCACCTCGCCGGCGAACGCATCACCGTCGCCTTCGGCGCACGCCTCCGCGAGGCCATCGCCTCGCTCTCCGAGGCGGGCATCCTCGCCGACCAGCCCCCCGGCGTCCCCGCCGCCCCCGGCGGCTTCGAGGAGGGCCTCGCCATCGACGTCGTCGAGCCCGACGCCCACCCCACCGTCCTCGACCGTCACCTCGCCCAGGAGTGCATGGAGACGCTCTTCCAGGTGAAGGCCGTCTACCCCTACCTGATGGAGCGGTACTCGGCCAGCGGCGAGGTCTGGCGGCGCCTGCGGGCCGAGGGCTATGGCCAGTAGCGGCGGTACACTGAAAGCGATGGCTCCCGTAATCACGCTCCGCCAGGAACACCTCGACGCGATGATCGCCCACGCCCTCGAGGACGCCCCCAACGAGTGCTGCGGCATGATCGGCGCGCGCGACGGCGCCGTCACCGCCCTCCACCGCGCCGAAAACGCCGAGGCCAGCCCCTACCGCTTCAGCATCGACTTTCGCGAGCAGCGGCGCATCGAGGAAGCCATGGATGAGGCGGGCGACTCGCTTGCCGGCTTCTACCACTCGCACACCGGCAGCCCCGCTCGCCCCAGCCCCACCGACATCCGCATGATGAACACCTTTTTCGGCCCGCCCTTCGTGCACTTCGTCGTCAGCATCGCGAACCGCGAACGCCCCGACGTGCGCGTTTTCCACATCGAGGGCGAGGCCGCCACCGAGCAGGAGTACACAGTCGAAGCCTGAGCCCCGGGAGGACCGCCATCCCCGCCTCCACGCGCACCACCGCCCGCACCTACCCGTCCCCCGCGCTCACGCTGCGCGGGCGAAGCTTCGAGTGGGGAACGCGCACCTACCTGATGGCCATCGTGAACGTCACCCCCGACTCCTTCAGCGGCGACGGACTCGGCCCCGACCCCGCTGCCGCCGCCGCCCTCGCGACGCGGTTCGCGGAGGAGGGCGCCGACATCATCGACATCGGCGCGGAATCGACCCGCCCCGACGCGATTCCCGTGACACTGGAGCAGGAGGCGGAGCGCGCCCTCCCCGCCGTCGCCGCCATCCGCGCCGCCACCGACCTCCCCATCTCCATCGACACGCAGCACGCCGAGGTTGCCGGCGCCGCCCTTGAGGCGGGCGCCGACATGGTCAACGACATCAACGGCCTGCGCGCTGACAAGGGCATGGGCGCGGTAGTGGCGTCGCGGGGGGCGGCCCTCGTCGCCATGCACAACCAGCGGAGCCGCCCCTCCGGCGACGTCGTCGCGAACGTCCTCGCCGGCTGGGGCGAGAGCCTGCGAATCGGCGATGAAGCTGGCGTCTCCCGCGACCGCATCGTTCTCGACCCTGGCTTCGGCTTCGGCTGGACCCCCGAGGAGAACCTGCAGCTTGTGCAGCGGCTGGATGAGCTCAGCGTCGCGGGCCAGCCCCTCCTCCTCGGCCCCTCCCGCAAGTCGACCCTCGGACTCGTGCTCGGCGCCCCTGTCGAGGAACGCCTCGAAGGTACGGCTGCCGCCGTCGCCATCGCGATCGCGCGGGGTGTCGACATCGTCCGCGTTCACGACGTCGCCGAGATGCGCAAGGTGGCGGCCGTCGCCGACGCTGTCACGCGTGGCAGGTGGCAGGCGCCGTGAGCGAAGCCATCCTCGCCCTCGGCTCGAACCTCGGCGACCGGCCCGCCAACCTCCGCGCCGCCCTCGACTTTCTCGAGGATCTGGGTGCTTCCCCGACGCGCGTCTCCTCCGTCTGGGATACCCCGCCCTTTCCTCCCGACCAGCCCCGCTATCTGAACGCCGCCGTCGCCGTCGAAACCGACCTCGACCCCGAAGCGCTGCTCGCCGTCGCCAAGGAGGTCGAGCACCTCCTCGGCCGTCGACCCACGGGGCGCTGGCGACCCCGCCCCATCGACATCGACCTGCTCTTCTGCGGCGAGCGGGAGGTCGCGACCGAAACCCTGACCGTTCCCCACCCCCGCATCGCCGAGCGCGCCTTTGTGCTGCTGCCCCTCGCCGAGGTGCTCGCAGCCCCCCTCCCCGTGCTCGGCCGGAGCGCCGCCGACCTCCTGGAGGGACTGGACACGGCCGGGCACGATCGCACTGGCGTCCGACTCCGCCCCCGCTTCTAGGGTCAGAGAGGCCTCAGACCCAGGGGTGGTCGTCCATCCGGGCGCCGCCCGAGAACTGCACCGCCGCCCCCCATCCCGCCAGCGCCGCGATGCCGAGGAACACGAGTGCGACCGGCGCAAACAGCCAGCTTGCCCCCAGCGTGCCGCGCGCCGCCGCGACCGCGAACGCGGCCAGCGCGAGCAGCCCTCCGCCGTTCACGACGTGAGTCCAGTGCAGCGGCTCGCGGGTCTCCACCGGTGGGGGCTCGGAGAAGTTCATGCCTCGCGCAGCTCCGGCGGCAACAGGTTCGGAATGCCCGCTTCGATTGGGAACGTCTCGCCGCAGGCCGCGCAGTCGAGCCTGCCGCTCAGGATCTCGCCCGCCTCCTCATCCACAACGGTCAGGGTCAGTTCGGCCTTGCACAGCGGGCACGCGAGCAGCTCTATCAGGTCCGGACGCATGGCCCAATTGTACGAGGTTCCCTTAGCAGCCCTGCCCGTACCATGAAACTCCAGTGAATTGGCTCTCCCTCGTCATCGTCGTGGTCGTGGCGCTGCTCACGTGGCGAGCCTTCCGCCGGGGATTTCTGCGGGAGCTGGTGGGGCTGGCGGCGCTCATCCTCGCCGTCCCCCTCGCCGGCGTCTTCTACGACGACATGCTCCCCAAGGTCGAACCTATCATCGACGACCGCACCATCTCGGAGCTCGCGTCCTTCCTCGCCATCTTCATCGGCGTGATCGTCGCCGGCCAGCTTCTGGGCTACCTGCTGAGGCGCAGCGTCGATGTCCTCAACCTCGGCGGCGCTGACCGCGTCGCAGGGGCCGCCTTTGGCTTCGTGCAGGGAGCGCTGCTCTGCCAGGTCCTGCTGGTCGTCCTAGTCAACTTCCCCAGACCCGACATCCGTACGGACATCGACGACTCCCCCATCGCCACGAGCCTCCTTGATGGCGCCCCGGTCGTCCTCGCCTTCCTCCCTGATTCTTTCGACGATGCGGTCGATCTCTATCTCGAAGGCATCGAGTTCCTGGAGAGCGTCGATCTCGATGAGGTTGGCTCGGGCCGGTAAGCAGGCCCGCCGCTGTCGCGCCAGGTGCTGCCGTATCATCCCTGTGGCGGCGGCCAGAACGCCCGGAGGCTTTCATGCTCATGACAACGTCGGACTCGGTGCCGGGACGCGAGATCGCGGAGACGCTGGGGCTGGTGACGGCCAACTCCGTGCGCGCCCGCAACATCGGGCGCGACATCCTCGCCACGTTGAAGAACATCACCGGCGGCCAGATCGGCGCCTACCGCCAGCTCCTCGTGGAGTCCCGCCAGGAAGCGCTCGACCGGCTCACGAGCGAGGCCGAGGCCCTGGGCGCCGACGCAATCGTGACGCTGCGGCTCTCCACAGCCGCCGTCATGCAAGGGGCAGCCGAGATACTCGTGTACGGGACGGCTGTGAAACTTCGGTAGACCCTCGCGCCTGAGGGCTTGCCTTATACTTTACCGGTACTTTACTTTCGCAACCCGGTCGAAGGAGGTCAGTGGTGGCCGAGATCATCCGAGCCAGCGAAATGGGTTTTTGCATGGGCGTTCGCCGCGCCGTGCAGATCATGGAAGACGAGGCTACGCCCCAGAATCCCATCGCGAGCGCCGGCGAGATCGTGCACAACCCCCATGTCGTCGAGGAGCTCGAGCGCACGGGCGTGCACCAGCTCCCGGGGCCCGATGAGGTCGAGGGCGACTTTGGCGCCGTGACCGCCGACCGCGTGGGCGAGGGCCGCATCGCCATCACGGCCCACGGTGTCGGCGAGCGCGTCCTGCATGACCTCGAGGACGCCGGCCTGAACATCATCGACACGACCTGCCCGGTCGTGACCAGGGCCCAGCGCTACGCCCAGAAGTTCGTGCGCGACAACTGGCACGCCCTCATCTTCGGCGACCCCGGCCACAAGGAGGTGCGGGGCATCATGGGCTGGGCCATCGACGAGCAGGGCCGCTCCGGCGTCACCGTCGTCGAGCACGCCGATATCGAGCATCTCCGCGACGTCATCGAGAACTTCCCCGGGGGCTTCCCCAACAAGATCGGCGTCATGGCCCAGACCACGCACAAGATCGACGACTTCGCCCGCTTCGTCGGCAACCTGATGTTGCTGCAGCGCGAGGCGAACTTCGAGATGCACGTCGTCAACACCCTCTGCCACGCGACGACCGGCCAGCAGGCCGCCGCCGCTGAGCTCGCCCACCAGGTCGACGTGATGGTGGTCGTTGGCGGCAAGAAGAGCGCGAACACCCGCCACCTTCGCCAGGTGTGCGAATCCGAGGGCGCGAGGACCTATCACGTCGAGAGTGCGCACGAGCTCGACCTGGACTGGTTCGAGAACGCCGAGCGCATCGGGCTGACAGCCGGCGCTTCCACCCCCGACAGCTCGATCGACGAGGTAGAGGACCGGCTCGTGGCGCTCGTGGGGGCTCGGTGACAGCCCCGAGCTCCATCCAGGGCGCCCAGGCCGCCGCCGGCTCCACCGGCAGCGCCAGCGGCCTCGATGGGTGCATCGATCGCAGCGTCAGGCACCTCCTCTCCCTGCAGGCCGAGGACGGCTACTGGTGGGCTGAGCTCGAGTCGAACGCCACGATGGCCGCCGAGCACCTCCTCCTCGAGCGCTTCCTCGGCACCACCGAGGAGGAGCGCGAGCAGGGCATCGTCCGCTACCTCCTGGGGCTCCAGTGCGAGGACGGCTCCTGGCCCGTCTACTGGGGCGGTCCCGGCGACGTCAGCATCAGCACAGAGGCCTACTTCGCCCTCAAGCTCGCGGGGCTGGACCCCGAACGGGAGGAGATGAAGCGCGCCCGCGAGTTCATCCGCTCCCGGGGCGGCGTGGGCGCGACCCGTATCTTCACCAAGCTCTGGCTCTCCCTCTTCGGGCAGTTCGACTGGGCGGCCCTTCCCGCCATGCCCCCCGAGTCGATCCTGATGCCCGTCGCCTCACCCCTGAACATCTACATGTTCGCCTCCTGGGCGCGCGCCACCATCGTTGCCATCCTCGTCGTCTGGGCCTACCGCCCCGTCGTCCCCATCCCCGATTACGCCCACGTCGACGAGCTCTACCTCGACCCCGCCGACCGGCGCTCCATCCCCCTCCGCCGCGATCGGCAGCCCTTCACCTGGCGCAACGCCTTCCTCGCCATCGACCGGGTGCTGCACGCGCACGAGCGGCTCCCCTGGAAGCCCCTGCGCGACTTCTCCCTCAAAGAGTGCGAGCGCTGGATCATCGAGCACCAGGAAGCGGACGGCACCTGGGGAGTCATCCAGCCCCCGTCGGTCTACTCGCTTATTGCCCTGCGGGCCCACGGCTACTCCATGGACCACCCCGTCATGCAGAAGGGGCTCAACGGCTTCCTCGGCGATTTCGCCCTGCGCCGCGGCAACACCTTCTCCGTGCAGCCCTGCCTCTCCCCCGTCTGGGACACCGCCCTCGCCGTCACCGGTCTGCGCGAGGCGGGCGTACCCGCCGACGATGAATCCCTCGTGCAGGCTGGGCGCTGGCTGCTCGCCCACGAGGTCCAGAGCCTCGGCGACTGGGCCCTCACCGTGCCCGGCATCGAGCCCGGCGGCTTCCCCTTCGAGTTCTCCAACGAGCTCTACCCCGATACCGACGACACCGCCGAGGTGCTCATCGCCCTGCGCCTGCTCGACCTGCGCGGCAAGGACGGCCCCTTCCACCGCTCCAAGGTCTGGCTGCGGGCGATGCAGTCCACGAACGGCGGCTGGGGCGCCTTCGACCGCGACAACGACGACGAGTTCGTCTCCCGCATCCCCTTCGCCGACTTCGGCGCCACCTTCGACCCGCCCACCGAGGACGTGACCGCCCACATCCTCGAGGCCTTCGCCCTCGACGGCACCCCTCCGAGCGACGAGATGATGGACCGCGCCCTCGACTACCTCTGGGACACCCAGGAGCCGGACGGCTCCTGGTGGGGGCGCTGGGGAGTCAACTACCTCTACGGCCTGGGAGCGGCCGTCCCCGCGCTCGTCGCCGCCGGGGTCGACCCCGCCGACCCACGCCTCCGCCGGGCCGTGCGCTGGCTCGAACACCACCAGCAGCCCGACGGCGGCTGGGGCGAGAGCTGCGCCACCTACGAGGACCCCTCCCTGCGCGGCCAGGGCCCCAGCACCGCCTCCCAGACCGCCTGGGCCCTGCTCGCGCTCCTCGCCGTCGAACCACCCGACCACCCCGCCACCGTGCGCGGCATTGACTACCTGGTACGCACGCAGACCGACGACGGCGAGTGGATCGAGCCACACTTCACGGGAACCGGTTTCCCGCGGGACTTCATGCTCAAGTACCACCTCTACTCCAACTACTGGCCCCTCTGGGCGCTCGGACGCTACCGGCGCCTGCGTGATGGGAACCCCATCCACCTGCCCGAGACGGACCCCCTGGGATGACCGCCCAGACCGGCGACGGCCTTCGGCGGTGGCCCATCGAGCGCCCCACGACTCCCCGCGAGGCCTATCGCTGGTGCGAGCAGTACGCCCGCCGCCACGACGAGAACTTCACCGTCGTGTCCTTCCTCCTGCCAAAGAAGCTGCGCTGGCACTTCTTCGCCGTCTACGCCTTCTGCCGCTACACCGATGATCTCGGCGACGAGGCCGAGGGCGATCGCCTCGCCCTCCTCGATTCCTGGGAGCAGGACCTGCGCGACGCCGTCGCCGGGAACCCCCGGCGCCCCCTCCTGATCGCTCTCGCCCGCACCATCGAGCGGAAGGAGATCCCCCTCGACCCCTTCCTTCGCCTGATCGAGGCGAACCGCATGGACCAGCGCGTTTCCCGCTTCGCCACCTACGACGACGTCCTCACCTACTGCAGCTACTCGGCCACGCCCGTCGGCCAGATGGTGCTGGCCGTCCTCGGCTACACCGATGCCGAGCGCGTCGCCCTCTCCGACCAGACCTGCATCGGCCTCCAGCTCGCGAACTTCTGGCAGGACGTCTCCGTCGACATCGAGAAGGGCCGCATCTACCTGCCGCTCGAGGACCTGCAGCGCTTCGGCGTCGACGAGCAGCAGATCATCGACCGGCGCTTCGACGAGCGCTACCGCGAGCTCATGAAGTTCGAAGTGGCCCGCGCCCGCGCCTGCTTCGCCGAGGGCAAGAAGCTCGAGTCCCGCGTCTCGCGCTCGGTTCGCACCGACATCCGCCTCTACCGGCTCGGCGGCGAGGCCATCCTCAACGCCATCGAGGCCGCCGGTTACGACACGCTCAGCGCCCGCCCCCGCGTCACGAAGGCCGTCAAGGCCCGGCTGGCGGTCGTGAACGGCGCCCGCATCGCGATGGGTATCTGAGAGAGGGGAAGACGCAAATGGCTTTCGACGTGCTGGCGGAGCTCGATGCTCACGCCGACGAGCGATTCACACCCGAAGAGGCCTACGCCTGGTGCAAGGCCTACACGAAGGACCGCGCCTCGAACTTCTACTACGCCTTCACCATCCTGCCCGCGCAGAAGCGCAACGCCATCTACGCCGCCTACGCCTTCAGCGGCTACGTCGATGACATCGCCGACGAGCTGACGGATCGGTCCCGCCAGGAGAAGGAGATCGCCCTCGCCCGCGAGCGCCTCGAGGGCTGCTACGCGGGCTCCCGCCAGGGGCCGCTCTTCATCGCCCTCGGTGACGCCGTCGACCGCTTCTCCATGCCCCAGCAGCACTTCGAGGAGCTGGTGAACGGCGTCGAGATGGACTTCACCATCAACCGCTACGAGACCTGGGACGACCTCCGCCAGTACTGCTACCGCGTGGCCTCGATGGTCGGCCACATCTGCGTCTCCATCTTCGGCGCGAAGCCCCACCCCCGCGCCGAGGAGTTCGCCACCAGCATGGGGATCGGCCTCCAGATCGTGAACATCATGCGCGACGTGAAGGAGGACGCGGAGCGAGGCCGCGTCTACTTCCCCACCGAGGAGCTTGCCGCCCACGGCCTCACGCCGGAGGACATCCTCGCCTGCGACTACGACGAGCGCTTCCGCTCGATGCTGGCCGCCCAGGGCGAGCGCGCCCATCGCTACTTCCGCCGCGGACGCCACCTCCTGCCCCTGCTCGATGTGCGCTCGCGCATGTGCGTGAACGTGCTCCAGGGCGTTTACTTCGAGCTTCTCCAGCGCATCGAGGAGCGCAACTACGACGTCCTTTCCGAGCGCGTCCGCCTCAACGGCCGCGAGAAGGCCTCGGCCATCGCCCGCCTCTGGGGTTCCGCCGCCCTGCTGGGGCCGGCGCGATCGGGCTGACGCCCGCACGGCCATGAGGGTCGGCATCATCGGCGCGGGCCTGGCCGGACTGGCCGCCGGGCTGGAGCTCGCCGACCGCGGTCACCAGGTCGAGGTGCTGGAACGCCGCCCCTGGGCAGGCGGGGCCACCTATTCGTTCCTCGACGACGAGACCGGCGACGAGGTCGACAACGGCCAGCACCTTTTCATGGAGTGCACCTCCGCCTACCGCGCCTTCCTCGAACGCCTCGGCACCCTGCACCTGACCTACCGCCAGGAGCGCCTGCACGTCCCCGTGTTCGACCCCGACGGCCGCCGCTCCGACCTCTCGTCCTCGAACCTGCCCCTCGGGCTCCACCTCGCCCCCGCCCTCCTCCGCTACCGCCACCTCTCCTGGCGCCAGAAGATCGAGATCGCGCGCGCCTTTCTCGCGCTGCGGCTCCTCCAGGTCCACGAGCGCGGACGCCTTGAGCGGATCACGTTCGAACAGTGGCTGCGCGAGCGGAAGCAATCGCCGGACACGATCCGCGAGTTCTGGGACTTCCTCGTCATCCCCACGCTCAACTGCCGCGCCGGCGAAGCCAGCGCCAGCCAGTCGATCTTCGTGCTCGAAGAAGGCTTCCAGAAGGATCCCCGTGCCGCCGCCCTCGCCGTGCCCGCGACGGGCCTCTCGAAGCTCCACGTAGAGCCCGCCATCCGCGCGATTGAAGAGCGAGGCGGGATGGTCGCCGTGCGAGCTGGCGTCGAGTGCGTCCGGGTCGAGGAGGGCCGCGTCGTATCGCTGGCCCTGGGCGACGGCGAGTGTCGCACCTTCGATGCGTACGTCAGCGCCCTCGCCCCCTGGCGCCTCCTCCCCCTTCTCCCCGAGCAGGTGCGCGGGGACAGACCGTTCGCCGACCTCGCCCACTTCGAGCCCGCCCCCATCCTCAACCTCCACCTCTGGTTCGACCGCCCCGTCCTGGACCTCCACTGCGCCTCCTTCATCCGTTCTGAGGTGCAGTGGGTCTTCAACCGCACTCGCCTCGGCGGCGAGGACGAGTCGAAGCGCCAGCACCTCGTCCTCTCGATCAGCGCGCCGGGCGATCTCTTCGCCCTGAGCCAGGAGCAGGTCTGCGAGCGCGTCCTGCCGCAGCTGCGGCAGGCGCTGCCGGCCGCCCGCGACGCCAACCTCGTGCGCTACCGCGTGACCAAGGAGCCGGAGGCGACCTTCGTGCCCGCTCCCGGCCTCTTCCGTCCCGGCCCCCGCACGCCGCTCCCCAACTTCTTCCTGGCGGGCTCGTACACCGATACGGGCTGGCCCGCCACCATGGAATCGGCCGTTCGAAGCGGTCTCGCCGCGGCAGCAGCAGTGGAGGCGAGCAGTGCATAGCCTTCGCGCCGCTCGCTCCGTATGCTGTGCCGCCAGTCTCCCGGAGGAATCACGATGGGAATCCCCCTTCGCCAGGCGTTCGCCGTCAGCCGCTACCTGCTGAAGCAGAAGCTGCTGCGTAAGGAGCGGTACCCGCTCGTGCTCATGCTGGAGCCGCTCTATCGCTGCAATCTCGAGTGCGAGGGCTGCGGCAAGATCCAGCACCCCGAGGAGATCCTCAACACCTACCTCTCCCCGGAGGAGTGTTGGGAAGCCGCCGATGAGTGCGGCGCGCCCGTCGTCTCCATTGCCGGCGGCGAACCCCTTATTCACCCCCAGATCGACGAGATCGTCGAGGGCCTGATCGAGCGCAAGAAGTTCGTCTACCTCTGCACCAACGCCATCCTCCTCGATCGCTGGCTGCCGAAGCTGGAACCCTCCCCCTACCTCACCATCAGCGTCCACATGGACGGCCTCCGCGAGCAGCACGACAAGGCCGTCGACCGTGAGGGCGTCTTCGACAAGGCCGTGGCCGGCATTCGCGAGGCGAAGGAGCAGGGATACCGCGTCAGCACGAACACCACCGTCTTCAACGACAGCTCTCCGCAGGAGATGGGCGACCTCTTCAACTTCCTTATGGACGACCTCAACGTCGACGGCATGATGGTTTCGCCCGGCTACGACTACCCCAAGGCCCCCAACCAGAGCGTCTTCCTCAGGCGCCCCGAGATGATCTCCACCTTCAAGTCAATCCTCGATTCCCCCGACCGCCGCCGCTGGCGCTTCTTCCATACCCCCGTCTTCCTCGATTTCCTCCAGGGCGAGCGCGCCATGCAGTGCACGGCCTGGGGCAACCCCACGCGCAGCGTCCTCGGCTGGCAGCGTCCCTGCTACCTGATGAACGAGAGCTACGCCGAGAGCTTCGTCGAGCTCATTGAGGAAACCGAGTGGGAGCGCTACGGCTACGGTCGCGACGCGCGCTGCACCAACTGCATGGCCCACTGCGGCTACGAGGCCACCGCCGTCGGCGCGACCATGGCCAGCCCTCTCGAGGGCGTCCGCGCGGCGCTCGGCACGCTAGGCGGCCGCGGCAGTTCGTGAGCCTCCTCATCGTGGCGCCCACGACGCGCGAAGCGCGCGCGATCGGTTCCGGGTGCCAGGTCACGGGCACGGGTGAGGCAGGCGGGCGCGCCCTCGCCTCGCTCCTGCAGGAGCAGAAGCCCGACACCGTCCTCATCGCGGGCCTCTGCGGTGGCCTCGACCCTTCCCTCGGTCCCGGCCACCTCATCCTCGCCCGCGAGGCCATGAACGAGGCCGGCGAGGCCCTCCAGCCTCCCGCCATGACGCTCCAGAACGCCCGCCGAGCCCTCCGCAACGAGGGTTCCCGGTTTGTCTGCTCGCGGCTCGTGACCGTTGCCAGCCCCGTCGCCACGCGCACTGCCAAGCGCGACCTCTGGAACGAGCACGGAGCCGCCGGCGTCGACATGGAGACCGCCGCCTTCGCCCGGGTGGCCGTTGAGCACGGCGTCGATTGGATGGCCCTGCGCGCCGTCATCGACCCCGCCGCCATGGAGCTGCCCGCCCCCCTCCGCGACTGGAACGGCGAGTCGAGCGAGATCGGCATGGCCGCCGGCATTGCCCTGCGCCCCAACGCGTGGCTCGCCGGCGGGCGTCTGGCCATCGCGCTCCGATCGGCCGGACGAGCCTTGCGCGCGGCCGCCCCGATCGTCGCCCGCGTGGTCCGCGACACCGTCCCCCTCGGCGACGACCTCCTGGCCTGATGCCTGCCCAGCCCGTCGTCGTCATTACCGGCGCGAGCGCCGGGATCGGGCGCGCAACCGCCATTCGCTTCGCCCGCGAGGGCGCCACGATCGTCCTCGCCGCGCGTTCGCGCGAGCGCCTTGAGCGTCTCGCCGAACGTCTCGAACACCGCTTCGGCGTGGAGGTCCTCGTCGTGCCCTGCGACGTGCGCGATCGCGGCCAGGTAGAGGGGCTGGCAGAGGCCGCTGTCGCCACCTTCGGGCGCATCGACGTGCTCGTGAACAACGCCGGTTACGGCCTCTACGGCCGCATCGAGGACACCCCCGACGAGGCCTTCCGCGACCTCCTCGAAACCAACGTGCTCGGCGTACACCACGCCATCCGCGCCGTCCTGCCACACATGCGCCGCCGTGCCTCGGGCCACATCGTCAATGTCGGCTCGGTCGTCGGGAAACGGAGCTGGCCGTATCACGGCGCCTACGCCGCCAGCAAGTTCGCCCTCACCGGGTTGACCCAGGCGCTGCGCGGCGAGCTAGCCGGCTCCGGCGTGACGGTCTCGCTGGTGCTTCCTGCCAGCACCGACACCGAGTTCTTCGCCAACGCCCCCACCTATTCCTCCGAGTACGCCCCCGCGCCCCTCGGCCCCCTGCAGACACCGGGCCAGGTGGCCCGCGCCATCGTCCGCTCGGTGAAGCGCCCCGCCGCCGAGGTGCACATGCAGCCCCTCATGCGCACCGCTCACGTCCTCTCCGAGGTCTTCCCGGGCCTCACCGCCTGGGCGAGCGAACTCCACTACCGGTGGCTCCAGCGCTGACGTCCCTGCCAACCCTTTCAGCAGCAACTCGTTGAAGTCCGTACCATTGCTGCGTGACAACCGAAGCCGAGGTTGAAACGAACTCAATTCCGGGTGCGCGGCTCCTGCTCGACCAGATGGTTCGCCTCAACGACAACGTGATCGTCTCGGTTGACCAATTGCGGCAGAAGTCGCGTGCCTACCTGAGCGTAGGAGCGCTCGCGGTTACGGCCTCGGCAGCATTCCTTGCCCTTGCGGACGACCTTCCGGCAGGGCTGTGGGTGGGGTCAGTCGTGGCGCTCGTCTTGTTTGGCGTTTCGGCGGGTGTCGCCGTCCGGGCCGAGCTCTCAACGTCGCTGCCCGACGCGCCAAGTACGAGGAGACTCGCGTCCCTCGTAACCGAGCCTGCATCCGCGTGGAGCGACGACCAGATCGCGCTCTGGGTGGCTCGCGAGTACATCGAGCAGATCCAGCCACTGGCGGAGCGAGAACTCACCCAGACGGCTTACCTCATCCGTTTCCAGCTAGCACTGTTCCTTGGTGAGATCGCAGCCGTGGGCGGAACGCTCGTCGCTGCCCTGGCGGCTTAATCGTCGGAAGGCGGAGGCTTCGGCGGGGGAAAGGTTCGAGGGTAGTCGCGCGTAGTGACATGAGGAGGCTCATCGGAACGGGGCGGTAGTCGCACTGGCTTCGGGCTTGCCGAACCTTGCCCCTGCTCCTCGTTCTTGCTCATGGCATCCATGATGCCGTGTCCCTGGCAATCTCGCCAGACCCCGGACATGAAGGAGGGGCGGCCTGGCCGCCCCTCCGGTCGTAGTGGCTGACGGCCCCCGCGGCTACTCCCGCGAGACCCAGTTCTCCAGCAGCGCGTGGAAGTGGCGGATCTTCGTCTCGCCGTAGTTCCCGAACTGCACGAACTCCTTCTTCGTCGCATGCAGACCCAGCTGCACCCGCGGAAGGTTGTACGTGTCCTGGTTGAAAACCCGCGCGAGCATCCCCAGCTCCGGCGCCTCCGTCCAGTCGTCGTCGACCCCGATCCAGTGGATGGGGGCGGCCGGCGGACGCTCGCCGTCCTGCGGGTACGGCGCCAGGTAGAGGCATTCCATGATGCTCTCGTCCGGGTTGTTCCCATTCGGCCGGAAGCGGTAGACGATCCGGTTGAACGAACCCCACGGATGGAAGTTGGGGAACAGCGTGAAGTAGATGCTGTCGTTCAGCTCCGCGTCCGGGACGTTGTCCATCAGGTCGCCGAGCACCGGGCGCAGGCCCTCGCGCATCGCGGCCGCCCCGATCTCGCGCACGGAAGCGCCGTTCGACGGCGCCGCCGTCATCTGCTCCATGCGCTTGTCCATCTCTTCCGCCGCGCTCTCGGCCTCGAGCTCCTCGCTGCCGTCGTCGTCCGTGGCGTTGTTGCCGCGACGGTTCTCCCAGTACTGGTCGTCCGTCTCGAGCTGCTTGCCCGCGAGCCACTGGCACATGTGCGGGTCGGCCTCGCCGAGGTCGCCGCTGATCCAGGTGCCGCCCTCGGTGAAGAGCCCCGAGCGACCGTCCGGATGGGTGACGAGCACCGTGCTGTCGGGCTGCGTGTCGTAGATGGCGTTCGTCAGGGGGTGCCGCATCTTGAACGGACTCGTGTCCGGCAGCGGATCCTCCTGTTGCACGTTCGAGAGGTGCGGGCTGGGAACGCCGTTCGGCGTGATCGCCCGCGCGTAGTTCCCGAACACGTCGTACTTCGAGTTCGCGTCGCAGATGCCTGCCAGAATCTGCGGGTGCGTCGCGACCACGTGGTAGGCCTCCATGAAGGCCTCCTGCGCCACCTTCCAGTTGCAGCGCAGCACCTTGGCGACGTGCGCCTCCTTGTACCGCTTCTCGTACGGAAGCAGCGTGAAGTGGCTCTCCAGGTCGCCCACGAAGTCTTCGAACGGCTCCGCGTCCGGGTCCGGGTTGATGAACACGAACCCGCCCCAGCTCGCCACGTTCACCTCGGGCAGCGACTGCTCGTCCGGGTTCACGTAGGGGAAGTCCCACTGGCAGGGGATTTCCTTCAGCGTGCCGTCCAGGTTCCAGGTCCAGCCGTGGAACGCGCAGCGCAGGTCGCGTGCCCGCTTGCCGTCCTCCTGCCGCAACAGGCGGCCCCGGTGGAGACAGGCGTTGTAGTAGGCCTTAAACTCATTCTCGGCCACGCGCACCACCAGGTAGGAGAGGTCGGCGAGGTCGTAGACGAGGTAGTCGCCGACGTCCGGGATGTCGTCCTCGTGGCAGGCCATCTGCCAGACGCGCTTCCAAAGCTTCTCGATCTCGAGGTCGTGCCACTCGCGCGACGTGTAGCGCTCGACAGGTACGCGGGTTGGCTGGCCCTCCTCCAACGGGGAGTCGCGCAGCAGGTACTCCGGTACGGGATGGCTGTCCTCGGCGAGAAGCTGGGTGTAGGCAACGCCCGCGGAGCGGTTCGTGCCGGTCAAGGTTTCGGTCATGGTGAGAGCCCCCGATTCGAGACCGTCATGGTCTGCGGTTTCGCGCCGGATCGTAGCAGAGCCAGTGGCGCAATTGGGCGCATGCACGCGCGCAGTGGCGCATGGGGTAGGCTGACGCGCACGCGGCCCCCGCGGGCCGCCATGCACGAAGAGAAGGAGGGGGCACGATGCTCCTCGAAGGCAAGGTTGGGATCGTCACCGGAGTGGGCATGGGCATGGGCGAGGCCGTCGCCAGGCGCTGGGCCCGGGAAGGCGCCCGCGTCATCGGCACCGACGTCAACGACGAGGCTGGCCACACCGCCATTGAGGCGATCACGGCCGCGGGTGGGGAAGCGCACTACGTCCACGCCGATATCGCCAGTGAGGACGACTGGCAGGCCGTCTCCGCCTACGCCATCAACGAGCTTGGCGGCATCAACATCATGCACAACAACGCCGCCGTGCATTTCTGGTTCGACTCCCTCGAAGACCCGATGGAGAAGTGGGACCAGATGATGGATATCAACCTGCGCGGCGTGCTCCTCGGCTGTCGCTACGCCATCCGACACATGATCACGGCCGGCGGCGGCGCCATCGTCAACACGTCCTCGGTCTCCGCCCTCCACGGCGTCCCGATGCAGGGGCTCTACGGCTCGACCAAGGCCGGCGTCATCAACCTGACCCGCTCGCTGGCCCGCGCCTACGGCCCCCAGGGCGTGCGCGTGAATGCCATCTGCCCCGGCACCATCGATACCCCCATGCTCCACACCGCCGCCGCCGAGGCTGCCGAGCTCTACCGCGACCAGGACGAGCCCGTCGGAGGCCGCGGTGGCAGCACCGGCCCGACGCTCGACGGCGGCCGGCTCGGCACGCCGGACGAGATCGCGAACGCCGTGACGTTCCTCGTCTCGGACGAGGCGTCCTACATCAGCGGCGTCTTCCTTCCCGTCGACGGAGCGATGATGGCCTAGGCGGCCTTCGCTGGCTCCTTCGCCCAGTCCAGGCCGCGGCGCACGAGCTCGTAGAACACGGGCAGCTCCCAGGAGCCGCGCATGATTGGCGCTTCCTCGATCATCGGCTGCATGTCGTACTTCCCGCACGAGTGGCCGAGCGTCAGGTAGAAGACGGCGCCCTCGCCCAGCTCCCGCAGGTAGGCGATGAGCCGGGGGTCGTCGTCCGGCCAGTCGTTCTCGACGTAGCCGGCCTCGAACTTCCCGGTGAAGCGCGTCTCCAGAAGGGGCGTGAGGCCTTCCGAGTAGTCGCACAGGTAAATCTCATCCGAAGCCTCGAACGGCTCGATGCCGGCGACGAGGGGGTGGTCCGGCGCCGTAACCGTCACCTGGAAGGGCTGGGTCGGTGGGTGGGAAATGAAGCGGCTGCCGAGCGTCTCCATGAAGGTATCGCAGATGCGGGGCGCGATGATGCCCTCGGGACCGAAGTCGAGCAGCGCGTTCGTCGCGTGCAGCGCCACCCAGCGCCCCCCGCCCGCGACGAAGTCGCGCAGCGCCTCCTCCTCGTCCGGCCCCGGACGCAGGTCGCACGTGTACGTCACGAGGATGTCGGCAGCGCGGATCCCCTCCGTATCCGCGAACGACTCGGCCACGCGCACGCGCACGTCGTCGTCCTCGTGCAGCAGCTTCAGCAGCTCCAGGCGAGCGAAGTCGGTGTCGTGGAAGCGGGCGTTGGCGACGAGGTAGGCATCGATACGCGGCATAGCCGCGATGATACGCCGGCTATCGAGGCGTTTCCGGGACCTCCACCTCCTGGACGAACTCCCAGAGGTAGCCGGAGGGGTCGCGGACCTCGAAGGAGCGCAGGCCCCACGGTTTCGTCTCGGGCGGGGCCTCGGGGGCCGCGCCGCGGGCGGACACTTCCCGGTGAAAGGCATCGACATCGTCGACGGCGAGGTGGAGGTGGAGATTCTGCTCGTCGGGAGTGGAGCCGCCGACGTGCAGGAGGAGCCGGAACTCGCCTGCGCGAAGCATCCGGGCGCGGGCGGAGCGGGTCTCCGGTTCGAAGCCCAGCACGTCCACGTAGAAGGCGGCTGCGCGGTCCAGGTCCTCGACGAAGAGGGTGGCGGAGTAGAGGCCCCGGATCGTCACCACCGCCGGCCTATCCGAGCACGCCCCGGTCGAACAGCCCCTCGAGCTCGTCCTCGCTGAAGTCGAGCTCGCACAACACCTCGCGCGTGTGCTGCCCCAGCGTGGGAGCCACCTCCATGGGCACGTCCGAGCCCGACAGCAGGGCGGGCATGCGCATTACCTTCACCGTGCCGAGCTCCGGATGATCGAGCTCTTCCACCATGCCGCGCTCGCTCAGGTGTGGGTCCGTGAACAGCTCATACGTATCGAGGGTCGCCGAGCAGGGCACGCCCGCGCTGCCGAGCTCCTTCATCGCCTCGTGCTTCGTACGCTGGAGCGTCCACTCCTTCACGATGTCGAAGAATTCTGCCCCGTGCTCGAAGCGACCTCGCTGCGTTTCGAAACGCGGGTCGCTGATGAGCTCGGGCATCCCGATGGTCATGCAGAAGGCGTCCCACTGGGCCGTCGTCACGATCATCACGAACAGGTAGTCGTTCTCCCCGCCCCCCTTGCAGGGGTAGACGTCGGTGCCGGGGCCGCGCGCGTTGCCGGTGCGCTCCTGCGGCGCCTCGCCCCAGGTGCGCAGACCGAGCGTGCGCATGAAGAGCGTGACGGCTTCCTGCATGGATATCTCGATGAACTGGCCCTCGCCGGTGCGCTGCTTCTGCACGTAGGCGGCGGTGATCGAGAGCGCCAGCTGCGCCCCCGTCCCCGAGTCTCCGATGGTTGGGCCCGGCCTCGTCGGCGGGTCTCCGGCCCGGCCCGTCACGGAGAACGTCCCTGCCGATGCCTGCGCCACCCAGTCGTAGGAGGGAAAGCCGGAGTACGGGCCGCTCAGCCCGAATCCCTTCAGACGCGCGTAGATGATCGAGGGGTTGGCCTTCTTCATGACGTCGTAGGTCAGGTTCAGCTTCTCGATGACCCCCGGCCCGTAGTTCTCGACGAACACGTCGAACTTCGGCGCCATCCGCAGCAGGAGGTCGCGTCCCTCCTCGCTGGCGAGGTCGATGACGATGCCGCGCTTGTTGCTGTTGTAGTTCAGGAAGTACTGGGGCAGGCCCGCGGCTGCGACCACGCCCCGGCCCGGGTCGCCCCGCGGCGACTCGATCTTGACCACGTCCGCCCCGAGCCAGGCGAGGAGCTGCGTGCACGAGGTCCCCGCCTCGTACTGGGTCATGTCGAGCACCCGCATGCCATCAAGAGCCGGCATCCTGTCCCTCCGGAACGACTGGCGCGATGATACTCCGCGGGCTCCCGCCGAGGAGTGCGGAGAGCGTTCGCAGTGCGTGTCGTATGCTGGCTCCGTGGCGTCTGGACCTACGACCGGCCGGCCAGATGAGGCCCCTGAGGACGCGCTCGACGCCCCCAACCTTCCCGACTTCCGCAAGCTCGCCCACGGCGACTTCAGCGCTGTCGACTGGCGCATCTTCTGGAGCCTCCTGCCGCTCGTGGTGTTCCTGGTCCTGAACTCTTTCTGGCCCGAGGACCTGTGGCGCACGCAGGTCGCGATCGTCGCCTCCTTCGCGGCCTCGACCTGGGTGTTCGCGACGAACCGCGACAGCGGCGTCATCCGCTTCATCACCGTGCTCGGCTTCATCGTGGTCGCGGGGTCGGCGGTCGTGGGGCTCGCGGCCGACAGCGCCAAGGCGTTCGCCGCCCAGAACATCTACAGCGACTTCCTCGTCGCCGCTGTCTGCCTCGGCAGCATCGCCATCGGGAAGCCGCTCGTCGGAGCGGTCGCCCGCGAGAGCATCCCCGCCCTCCGCACGCTGATGGACCCGCGCCACCGCGTGTTCGTCATCCTCACGCTCGTCTTCATGACCTACAACATCGGCACCGGCATCTTCCGCATCTTCCTGCTGGGCGAGTTCTCCGCCAACGAGTACGTCATCGTGAGCCGCGTCACCTCCCCCATCAGCCTCGCCTTCTTCCTCGCCGCCTACTTCATGATCAAGCGCGCCGCTGGCCTCAGCCAGCAGAAACCCGCCACCTGACCCGCCGACCGCCCCGCCCCCCTGCGTACAATGACCCCGTGGCGAAACCGTTCCTGAAGTGGGCTGGAGGCAAGGCGAAACTTGCCCCGCTCATTGCCGAGCGGATCGGGCGGCAACCGAACCAGATTGCCCGCTATCACGAACCCTTCCTCGGCGGCGGAGCCGTCTTCTTCGCCCTGCACGAGGCCGGCCTCATCCGCGACGCCTCCCTCGCCGACAGCAACGCCGACCTCATCGCCACCTACCAGGCCGTCCGCAACGATGTTGAAGGCGTCATCACAGCCCTCGGTGCGCTGTCGGACGGATATCTGGCCTTGGAGCCTTCGCAGCGCGGCCTCTACTACTACGAGGTCCGAAACCAACGACGCCTTCGCCGCTCCGACAGGAAGGCCGCCCGCCTCCTCTTCCTCAACAAGACCTGCTACAACGGCCTCTACCGGGTCAACAGCAAGGGCCACTTCAACGTGCCCCACGGGCGGTATGTGCGCCCCACCATCCTCGATGCCGAACGCCTCCGGGAAGCGTCAGCAGCCCTCGCTGGCGCCGAACTCCACTCCGAGGACTTCGCCGCCGCCTGCGCCCAAGCCCGGCCCGGAGATTTCGTTTACCTCGACCCGCCCTACCAGCCGCTGAGCGCCACCTCGCAGTTCACGAAGTACACGGGCGCAGACTTCGATTTCGCGGACCAGGAGCGCCTGCGCGACGCGTTCGATGACCTCACGTCGCGCGGAGTGCGGGCCTTGCTGTCGAACTCCTCCCACCCTGACATCCACGACCTCTATCGGAACTACGATCAGGACCTCGTGCCGATGGGGCGCGCGATCAACTCGAACGGCCGCGGCCGCGCAGCCATCGACGAACTGCTTGTCAGCAATCTTTCGCAGGTAGAGAGCGAGGCTAGCCGCGCAGCTCCAGCCCGAAGTAGAGCCTGAGCCAGACCTCAAGGTCGTCGAACGTGATCGCCTTGCCGGTCGAGTCGAGATAGGCCCGCATGTTTGCCGAGAAGCCGGGGCCGTCGTAGGCCACGATGCCGTCGATGGGCCAGCTCTCGATGTCGGCGATCACAGCCGGAAGTTTCTCTTGTGCCGTACCCGCGGTTCTCTGGTACTTGCACTCGATTCCGAGGCGCTGGCCACTCTCGGGGTCGGTCAGGATGAGGTCGATCCTGCGTCTGGAGCCCCAGAGGCGGCGTCCGAGATAGAGTTCCTTGTCGACCGTGAGTGCAAGCCCCTCGGCAAGCTCCGCGACCCTGTCCCGAAACTGGGTGCCGGTAAGAGTCGATTCGCCGCGCCCGGGCACGGGTGACTACCCCGCCGGGACCGGCGCCGCCAGGAACTCCGTGATCGCCGACGCGTACGCCTGCGGGTGCTCGACGAGGCCCGCATGCGCGCCCGGCAGCTGGCGCAGCGTCCCGTTCGGGAGCGCCTCCGCCAGCGCGGCCGCGTCCGCCGGGTCGACGAGGATGTCCTCCTCGCCCGAGAGCACGAGCGCCGGCTGCTCGATGCCGGCGAGCTTTGAGGACGCGTCGTAGGCGAGGAACGCCTGCGCCTGGCGCGTGTAGGCGTGGTCCTGGGCCGGATACGGGTCATTCGCGCCGCTCTCGACCGCCTGGTTGCGACGCTGCCCGTCCGCCAGGAGCTCGGAGGTGTACAGCCATGGCGCCGTGAGCGCGAACGCCTGCTCGCGGCTCAGGTTCGAGCGCCGCGCGTCCGCCCACCCCTCGGTCACGAGGCGCTGGCGGCCGGACGGGGTCGCCGACGTCCCGATCAGCACGAGGTTCTCGACGCGATCCCCGTGCTCGGCCGCCAGCTCCAGGGCGATTGCGCCGCCCATGCCGTAGCCGGCCACGCTCGCCGTCTCGATGTCGAGCTGGTCGAGCAGTTGGAGGGTGTCGTCCGCCATGCCCGCGATTGAGTACGGCTTGTCCGGGGCGCTCGTGCGGCCCGCGCCGCGGTTGTCGAAGGCGATCGCGCGCCGTCCCAGGGAGAGCGCGCGCAGCTGCAGCGACCACAGTCCCGAGTGGCCTCCGAGGCCCGCGATCAGCAGCAGTGGCGGGCCCGAGCCCGCCTCCTCGTAGTAGGCGACGACGTCCCGAAGCTGTACATGCGGCATGACGCGGCTAGCCTAGCGGGGCCGCTGGCTACTGGCTATCGCCCAGAGCCCGGTCCCACCAGCCCCCGCTGGTCCGCTTCCTCGATGATCTGGACCACGTTCGTGGCCGCTCCCTTGCGGATGCTGTCGGTCACCGCCCAGAGCGCGATCGCCCCCGGACACGAGCTGTCCGCGCGAATGCGCCCGACCAGCACGTCGTCGTTCCCGGCCGCGTCCACCGGCGTCGGGTAGCGCTCCCCGTCGGGCTCGTCCACGACGCGCACGCCCGGCATGGTCGCGATCGCCTCGCGCGCCTCCGCCGGGTCCACGGGCCGCTCGAACTCGGCCCAGATCGCCATCGCGTGCCCGAAGAAGGTGGGAATGCGGACGCAGGTCGCGCTCACCGCCAGATCCGGCGCATCGAGGATCTTGCGCGTCTCGTTCGCCATCTTCGTCTCCTCCTTGGTGGAGGCGTCCTCGCGGAAGTCATCGACCTGGGGCACGGCGTTGAAGGCGATCTCGCGCTTCTGCGTCCCCGAGGGCTCGTGCCGGCCTGCGAGCGCGGCCGTCGTTTCCGTGCGCAGCCCTTCCACCCCCGCCCCGCCCGCGCCCGCCACCGCCTGGTACGTGCTCACCACGATGCGGCGCAGCGGGTTCTCGCGATGGATCGGGTAGAGCGCCATCACCATCGGCGTCGTCGTGCAGTTCGGCTGGCTCACGATGCCGTTGTGCCAGCTCAGCGCGTCGGCGTTCACCTCGGGGATGACGAGCGGCACCTCGGGGTCCATGCGAAACGCGCTCGAGTCGTCGATGACGAGCGCTCCGCGGTCGCGCGCGAGGGGGGCGTACTGCCGGGAGGCCTCGCCCGAGGCCGAGAGGAACACGACGTCGTCGTCGCCCGCGAAGGACTCCGGCGAGGTCTCCTCGATCGTGATCGTCGAGCCCCGGAACTCGACCGTCGAACCGGCCGAGCGCTTCGTCGCGAGCAGCCGCAGGCGCCCGACTGGCGTCTCGCGCTCGTCGAGGATCTTGAGGAATTCGCGGCCCACGATTCCCGCGCCGCCGACCACCGTGATCGCGTAGGGATTCATGGTTGGCATGGTAGCGCACGGTCCCGTACCGACCTACGCCGGTAGGCGCGCTGCAAGGCGAAGGGAATCGGGTGTTCGGGCGCGCTAGTCGACGGCGGCGGGCTCGGTCGGCTGTGGTTCCAGTTCGACCGCCGGCTCGACCGCGGGAGGCTCAAGCGCCTTTGGCTTGGGCTCCATGTGCTCCAGCCCGGCGATGCTGAATCCCAGGTCACCCAGCTCGCAGAGGAAGCTGCAGTAGGTGAGGCGCAGGGAACTGGTCGACTTGGAAGGCACGTAGCGAAGATCGCAGCGCACGCAGAGCAGCATCTCCTCGCTATCCGGGCCAAAGACCGGGGTCGGCAGGGAGTCGGGGCCAGATGTATCAGCCATCGCACTCACCACTCTAACGCTTCGCGGACCGACCGCAAGCAAACGCTACTCGATCTAAACGGATTCTTGAAGCGGCCCGCCGAGGCTGGTAGCCTCGTAAGGCTACAGCCATCCACGCAGCAAGCCTTGGAGGGAGGCGATGCAGCGACCGCAGTTTCTTTCCCGCCCCACCAAGCGGCCTCTCCCCTGGTATCTGGATGTGCGCCGGCTCGGCATCGCATCCGTGGAGATGTTCGGCACGGTTGGGGCTCTCTTTATCTACTTCTTCATTCGAGGCGGCCGGCCCGACGACATCGAGGCCTCGCTCAGCCGTGGGCTTCAGATCATCGATATCGAGAAGCGCCTGGGAGTCTTCACGGAACTGCACTGGCAGGAGTTCTTCCTCCCCTACGAGCTCCTGATGGACATCGCCAACCAGGTGTACGCGTGGGGGCACTACCCCGTGCTCGCCGCCATCGGCACCTGGCTTGCCATCAAGAACCCCTCCCGCTTCCGCTTCGTACGCAACGTCATGCTGCTATCGGGTGTTGTCGGGATCATTTCCTACTGGCTGCTGCCCACCGCCCCGCCCCGCCTCATCCACCTCTCCGGCATCGACTTCGGCTTCGTCGATACCGTTCACGGCAGCGCCGATGTGGTCTACCTCCAGCCAGCCCCCTTCGTGAACGACTTCGCCGCCCTCCCGAGCTTCCACTTCGGCTGGATCGCGCTCGCCTCCGCGGCTATCTGGGTGAACACGAACAACCCCTTCCTGCGCGCTTTTGCCGTCGCCCTCTCCGTCGTGATGTGGTGGGCCATCGTCGTGACGGGGAACCACTTCTTCTTCGACATGATCGCCGGTGGAGTGGTCGTCGCCGTCTGCTGGATTGCCGTCGCCTACCTCGACCGCATCGGGGTGAGCAGGCGGCTAACCGACCTGCTCTTCGCCGCCGTCCGGCGCCTGCGCTCCTACCTTGGCGCCTTCCTGCACCACCAGGTCATTGAGCGCCTGCGCCCCCACCTTGCTCCACGCCTGCGCGCGCCTCGCGTCGACGAGTGGCGGCGCTCGCGCGGCAAGGACGCGGTAGCGTAGCCTCGCGCCCGTGCCCGAGCTTGATCGCGGAACCTGGACCCTCGGCTACGATGTCGCCGGCGCTGCGGCCGCCCCCGCCGCCCTCCTCCTCCACGACATCCCCGATGACCGCCGCGTCTGGCGCGCGCTCGCGACGGACATGGTCGAGGTGTTCCGCACGATCGCGCCCGACCTCCGCGGCTTCGGCGAGAGCGGCCAGCCCTCTGCCCCCGCCTCACCCCCGGCCATGCGCGACTACGCCGCCGACCTCGCGGCCCTGCTCGACGCCGAGAGCGTGAGCGCCTGCGCCGTCATCGGCGCGGGCTTCGGCGCGGAGGTGGCGCTTGAGCTGGCCCTCGCCGCCCCCGATCGCGTCGACCTCATCGTGCTCAACGGCGCCCTCCCCGCCGCCGACCACCCCACCTACGACGAGGCCCTCCGGGCCTGCGAGGCCGAGCGCGTCGAGCACGGCCGTCTCGCGGGCCGGTTCGGCACGGGACGTGTGGGCGCCGGTGCGGCCATGCCCCTCACGGGCGCCTACCTGCGCGCCTCCGCCCGCGAACGCTACCGGCAAACGGATGCCGACGCTTTCGCCGCCGCGCACGCCGCCCGCGCTGACCGCGACGACCTGCTGGGACGCCTCGCCGCCCTCCCCGTGCCCGCCCTGGTGGTCGCGGGCGAGGAGGACCCGCTGCTGCCGGCAGCGCGGCTCCTCGCCGAGACGCTTCCGAACGGGCGTCTCGAGGTCCTCCAGGGCTGCGGGAGGGGCGCGCCCTTCGTCGCTCCGCGCGCCTTCGAGGGGGCGCTGGGCGCCTTCCTCGGCGACGTTCGCGCGGCCGGAGCGCACCCCTAGGCGGGCATGCCCGCAGGGGTCGGGCTGCTATACTCGCACTCGCTCCCTATGACTCACCAAGGGGTTGCCAACGCATGAAGCGCATTCTCGCCCTCCTCGTTCTCCTCGCCGTCGCCGCCTCTGTGGTGGTTGTGATGCGCCGCAGCGCTGGCGTCGACGACTTTCTTGATGAGGACCTCGACTAGCTGAGCGACGCGCCGGAGTTCCCAACCGAGCCCCTGCCGGGCCCCACCGCCGCCCCCGTCATCACGGGCTACGGCGCCGTGACGGCGCATGGCAGCGGTGTCGAGCCGATGTGGGCGGCGCTGGCCGAAGGCTGGTCGCCCGCCACTGACTGGTCCCCCGACGACGGTCCCGAGACCTTCCGCGCCGGCCCCATCCCCGACGACTACCGCCCCCACCCCCGCATCCCCCGCAACCTCGTGCACTTCCTCGACCGTGGCTCAATGGTCGGCCTCGATGCCGCCCTCCAGGCGGTCCAAGCCGCCGGGCTGACCGCCGGCATCGCCGATTCGCGCCGCTTTGCGGTGGCGGATGGCCTTGCCTTCCGCGCACCCGGCCAGGCGACGCTGTTCGTCCCGTACGGACAGCTTGTGGCGCGAACGCTGGGCGTTCGCGGCGCTGTCGTTGGGCTCGCCGGGGCGGAGGCGAGTGGCCTTGCCGCGGTCGCTGAAGCAGCAGCGATCGTCGCCCGCGGAGAGGCCGACGTCGTCGTCGCGGGGGCGGCGCAGGCGCTACAGCAGCCCGTACTCGCGCACCTCTCCCAGCAGGGCCTGATTGCTCCCGGTGATGCCCATCCCCTCGACGCCCATCCCGATGGCTGCGTCCCCGCCGAGGGCGCCGCCTACGTCGTCGTCGAGGCCGAGACGCACGCCCGTGAGCGGGATGCGACCGTGCACGCCCGCATCGCCGCCGCCACCCGCACCTTCGATCCCCTCGCCGAACCGCTCGATCCCAGCGACCCCGCCGAGGCCGGACGCGCCATGCAGGCCGTGTTGGGCGCCGCCGGCTACCTCCAGAACCAGGTCGATCACGTCGCCTCGTGCGCGGACGGCCGCCCCAACCGCGACGCTTCCGACGCCGTCGGGCTCACGCGCACCTTTGGGCGGCACGTCTACTACGCGAGCGTGACCGCCCCCGCCGGGGCGCTCGGCCAGACCCTCGCCGCCAGCGGCCCCCTGGCCCTCACCTACGCGCTGGAGGCGATGCGTCGCCAGCGGGTCGCGCCCGCCGCCGGTTTCCGCGAGCCCCCCGAACGCTCCGACCTGAGCGTCGTCCGCGAGACCCGCGAGGAACGCCTCGACTGCGTGCTGGTCACGAGCCTCGGGCTCGGCGGCTCGAACGCGAGCGTGCTCCTCCAGCGCTAGACATGCCGTGACAACGATCCTGACCCTGGTGGCTTCCATCGTTGCCGCAGTTGCCGCCGTGGTAGTGACGACGATCACGGTGTGGAACACGACCACGATGGCCGGTTGGCGGCTCCGCCGCTTTGCCAAGAGGCAAGATCGCCACCGGCAAGAGCAGAAGGAGCAATGGATACAGGGGATGGGGACCAATCCGGTCCTCAGAGAGCTCGAGTCCCGCTTCGATGAGTTGGTTGCAGCTCAAGAGGCGCGAGAAGCATCTCCTTCGCTAAGGAAACTCTGGGCGGCAGCCTTCGACCTCACAAGCCGCACCCCTGTTGAGCAGCCCCTGGGATTCGGGAGCCTGGTGATCCTCAATCGAGACAATGCCTTGATGGTCCGAAGCGGCGGGACTTCTCTTCTCTACTGGCGGCACTTGGACTTTCACAGGCGCGCTGTGGTGATGACATCAACGCTGAGGGCTGCCGACAGGCCCGCAACGATCATCAAGTAGAGCAGCGATAGCGACCGCGTTTCCTTCCGCGTTTCCCGCCCCGCCGGTAGCATGCGGTCGGTGGAGATCAGCTGGCTGGGACGCACCTGCTTTCGCCTTCGCGGCCGCGAGGGCGCTGTCCTCACCGACCCCGTCGCCCCCTCGACCGGCTACAGCCTCGGGCGCACGACCGCCGAGATCGTCACCCTCAGCCGTAACCAGGACCCCGAGATCAGCAACCACGACGGGGTTAGCGGCGACCCGCGCGTGTTCCAGGCCCCGGGCGAATACGAGGTGCGCGGCATCCTCGTGACGGGCATCCCCATCGCCCGCGAGGACGGCCGCACGATGGCCTTCCTCTACGAGATCGACGGCGTCAACATCGTCCACCTCGGCCTCCCCGACGCCCCGCCCGACGCCACCATCCTCGAGCGCTTCGAGAACGTCGATGTCCTCCTCATGCCCGTTGGCGGCGGCGGTTCGTTGGCCGCCTCCGTCGCGGCCGACCTGATGCAGCGCATCGACCCCAACATCGTCATCCCGATGAACTATCGCACCGACCTCGACAGCGCCCACCTCGACCCCATCGACCGCTTCCTCAGCGAGGCCGGCGCCACTCCTGAACCCCGCCCCCGCCTGAGCGTGACGCGCGCATCCATCCCCAGCGAGCTTACGGTCGAAGTCCTGAAGCCCCGCGGCAGCTAGCCGCCACCCCTACCGGTCCGCGACGAGCGCGCCGTACGCCTCGGGCACGCGATCGCGCAGGGCGTGTGTTCCCGGCGCCATGTCCTTCCAGCGCGCCTGCGAGCGGTTGACCTGCGCCGCCATCGCCATGTCCGTGCCCGCCGGCACGGCCGTCAACGGCGCACCCGTCGGCGACGTGATGACGCCGCCCTCGTGCCAGGCCGCGGCCGTGTAGACACGGTTCTCGTCGCTGCGGGCGCGAGCGATGCGCTCGTTCATCGGGTGGTCGCCGAAGGTCGGCCAGGCGATCACATCCGCCCCCTCCAGCGCGAGACAGCGCGCCACCTCGGGCGCCAGCCCCTCGTCCCCGCACACCAGCCCCACGTTCCCCGCCTCCGTGCGCGTCACCGGCGCCGTCGACTCGCCCAGGTCGATGCCCCGTCCGTGCGTGGCCCGGTGCTCGACCGTCTCGTCCGGCGTTACCAGTACTGCCGCCTGCTCCATCGTGCAGCCGTTCGTCGCGACCGCGAAGGCGACCGCTCCACCGTTCGCCCGTACTGCCTTCTCTATCGAGGGCAGGACGCCCTGCCACCCCTCGTTCCCCACCTCGCCCCCGAAGACGGTCAGGTCGCAGTCCTGCTCGCGCAGCGCCTCGTACCGCGAGATCACCGTGCCCGTGTCGAACAGCTCGCCCGAGCCCGGCACGACCGCGATGCGCCGGTTCTCGTCGGCGGGAACCATCGGCTCCTCCAGTAGCGCCCTCGCCGGAGCGCGCTCCCACGGCTCTGTCAGGCGCCCGTACAGGCTCGGCCGGCGCGGAACGGCCGCCACCGACGCCTCCGCCGGATCGATCGTGTAGGTGACGACCTGGTCGCCCGTGCTCGGCGCCGCCACCCGCGTCTTCCCCTCCGGGTCGATGACGCACGAGCGCCCCGCATAGATGAGCGTGTTGCCCTCCGGCCCCCACTTGTCCGCCGCCGCCACCCAGGCCCCGTTCTCGAAGGCGCGCGCCGGCATCAGGTACTCGCACTGCGTGGTGCTCAGCTGCTCGACACTGCTCGCCCACGACACCCACGCCGTCAGGTCGAGAATGACCTCCGCCCCGTTCACCGCCAGCGAACGCGCGATCTCGGGCTGCCGCCCGTCTGCGCAGATGAGCACCCCGAATCGAGCGAACCCGGCGTCGAACACGGGAAACGCGTCGCCCCGCCGGAACCAGAAGTTATCGAAGTGCCAGAGGAAGCCCTTGTCGTACCGCCCCACCATCTCGCCGTTGGGGTCGAAGATGACGCCGCTGTTCGTGAGCGAGCCATCCTCGTGCGGGACGGCCATGCCCGCCGCCAGCCAGTAGCCGTAGCGGCGCGCCTTCTCCGCGAAGAGTGCGGTCACCTCGGCGAAGGGCCGCACCCCCGGCCGGGCGTACGGATCGGAGTCGCGCACGTAGTAGGCGGGGTACGCGCACTCGGGCAGCGCCACGAGCTGAGCGCCCGCCTCGCCCGCCTCATCGAGGGCGCGCAGCAGCCCCTGGAGGTTCTCCTCGGCGTCCTCGAGGGCATGGGCCCGGACCTGGCAGCAGGCCACGACAAACGGTTCCAAAGGCGCCTCCTGCCCCCGTTTCGCGCGCACTCGGGGACGTTGCTAGACTCGATCTCGGAGAGGTGTCCGAGTGGCTTATGGTACCGTTCTCGAAAAGCGGTGTGCAGCAATGCACCGGGAGTTCGAATCTCCCCCTCTCCGCCAGCCAGCCTGATTTCCAGTGGACCATGTTGCAAGAATGGACTGCCTGGTAGTGCATGACGGGCTTTGAGATCGCCACTCTGGCGGCTGCTGTCGTCGCTGCCGCGGCAGCCGTCTGGAACACCGGGTTGCCCACGCGCCTCCGGAATCACCTGCGTCAGCGGCGCGCGCTCCATCGGGAGCGCAAGAAGCAAGAAGAACGTATGCGACTGTTCGCCGCTGAGTCAGACCTCCAAGAGATGGAGGACCGGTTCGATGAGCTGTTTGACGCCCACCGAGCCAAGGACGTTCCGCCGGAACTCGTGGGACTCTGGCGCCGTGTCTACCGGCTCGCCTCAGCGGCTCCGGTCAGACATCCCTTCAGGTTTGGCACTCTGAAGATTCAAGTGGTGCAGCCCCACATGAGGATCGACAAGGGCGATCGCTATGTGGCCGATGTCGAGTGGATGGACTTGTCCAGACTACCTGTCCTACCTCCACAGCTAATCGGTGGTCCGATGGAGGCTGTGGTGGTAGTCAAGGAGTAGGTAACAACTCGGCGTACTCCTGGCCTAGGAAAGCATCCTCGCTCGGACGGCTTCGATGGTCGAAGGGCTAAGACCGAGGGTGCCCAGGTACCCCGCTGCGGAGCCCCAGCGGCCGCGGATGAAGTCGAGCGTGAGCTCCATTTCGCGCGGCGGCGCCGCCATCATCAGGCGGCCCGTCTCGATGCTGATGCCGTACTCCTCGAAGCGTTCCATGCGCTCCTCGACGAACGGCTCCAGCTCGGATGTCGAGAGGGCGTAGTCGGCGATGATGTGCTCGTCGGGCACGCCTGCGAGGTCGAGCAGCAGGGCCGCCGCGACGCCCGTGCGGTCCTTACCGGCAGCGCAGTGGAAGAGCACCGGCCCGGAGGCCGTGGCGAGGATCTCGAAGAGGGTGCGGTACGCCTCGCCGCCTTCGGTCAGGAACTGCCGGTAGGTCGCGGCATGACCGGGGTACTCGTCCATGCGCGCCAGCGCTCCGGGGGAGTAGTCGGCCTGGAAGACGGGCGCCTCGATGATGGTGATGTCGTGGGCGCTCAGGTCGCGGGTGGGGTACGTCTCGCGCTCGGTGTCGGAGCGGAAGTCGACGACGACCTTCACGCCAAGGTCTGCGAGGGCGGTCTGGCCGGCATCGGTCATCTCGTGCAGGCTGCCGCTGCGGATAAGGTCGAAGGCGGTGGTGTCGTGGCCGCCGGCGGTGGGGTGGCCACCCAGGTGGCGGACGTTGCGGGCCTTCTCCAGTTGAATCCTTCGGTCGGTTGTGTCTCGTTCGATCGTTTCAGTAGTCACGTCGCTATTGTGTCAGGCGCGTGTGATCGGCGAGTGAACGCCCGGCGCTACTCACCTGGGATCGTCGCATCCGGGTAGGCGTCGTAGCGGGGCAGGTACGGCTTCAGGTCGAGCACCGGCGTCCCGTCGATCGCGTCCAGGCCCCGCACCCGCAGCACCGTCCCCTCTACGCCCAGCAGTGCGACCGCCGCCACCCCCAGGTGGTTCGGACGCAACTGGCTACGGGTCGCCAGTATCCCCGTTTCCACGCCCTCCACGGGCAGCGTCGCTGGCTTCTCCGGCGCGTCCGCCGCCAGGTCCATGTAGAAGACCGCGACCACGTGGCTGAACTCCTCGATCCCGCGCAGTCGCTCGGTGTGCTCCGCCACCACCTCGATGCGACTCTCGACATCCCCCCAGCCATGCGGACGCGGCTTCCCCACATCGTTCCGAACCCACCCGATCGCCTCCACGGTCACCCGTTCCGGTGGCTCCGGCCGGTCGAACTTGCGGAAGCGATCGAGCAAACCCATGTCGCTGGTCAGTCGCTCGTCGGGGTGGAAAGAGGGGTGGAAAGAGGCATGTCGCAGTGGTGTTCTTGCCGGCGAAAAGGCCCCGTCAGTATAGGCGTGGAGACCCCTTTTCGAACGCCCGAAAAGCTGGCCTTTAGCACCCCTCTCGTGATAAAATGCACAGGAATCCTAACAATACCCGCGGTAGCGTTCCGAACGCCCGCGGTCGAGTCCTCCCAAGGCAGCGTATGGCGATCGAACAGGCGACCCCGAGCACCTACACCGCAGCCAATATCCAGGTGCTGGAGGGTCTCGAAGCGGTCCGCCGCCGGCCCGGCATGTACATCGGGACCACCGATAAGGCCGGCCTCCACCACCTCGTCAAAGAACTCGTCGACAACGCTGTCGATGAGGCCATGGCCGGTTTCTGCGACCGCATCGAGGTCGTTTTCCAGGCCGACGGCTGGTGCACCGTCACCGACAACGGCCGCGGCATCCCCGTGGGTGTCCAGAAGCAGACCGGCAAGACCGCCGTCGAGACCGTCATGACCGTCCTCCACGCCGGCGGCAAGTTTGGCGGCGGCGGCTACAAAGTCTCCGGCGGCCTGCACGGCGTCGGGGCCAGCGTCGTCAACGCCCTCGCCGAGGAGATGTGGGTCGAGGTCGTCCCCGACCCCGAGGCCCAGGGCAAGCGCACTGCCAACAAGGTCTACCGCCAGGACTACTCGCGTGGCGAGGCGCTGAACAAGCTCGCCCCCAAACCTCTCAAGAACGGCCGAGGCTACGGCACGACGATCTCCTTCAAGCCCGATTCCGAGGTCTTCGACTCCACCTCGTTCGACTTCGCCACCGAAGCCGACCGCCTGCGCCAGTACGCCTTCCTCACGAAGGGCACCTGGTTCCGCCTCTACGACGAGCGCGACGGGCAGGAGATGAACTACTACTTCGAGGGCGGCATCCAGAGCTTCGTCCGGCACGTGAACCGTGACCGCACCGTCCTCAACCACGACCCCGTGTACGTCGAGCGCGAGATCGAGGGGAGCCTCATCGAGTGCGCCATCCAGTACAACGACGGCTTCAACGAGTCGGTCTACACCTTCGCCAACGGCATCAACACCATCGACGGCGGCGCCCACCTGACCGGCTTCCGTAGCGCCCTCACCCGCGTCCTCAACGACTACGCCCGCAAGGCGAAGGTGCTCAAGGACGGCGACGCCAACCTCGGCGGCGAGGATGTACGCGAGGGGCTCGTTGCCGTCGTCTCGGTAAAGCTGCCCGAGCCCCAGTTCGAGGGCCAGACGAAGACCCGCCTCGGGAACGCCGAGGTGGCCGCCCACGTCCAGAGCGCGCTCGGCGACGCCCTCACCCAGTACCTCGAGGAGAACCCCTCCGACGCCCGACGCGTCATCGAGAAGGGCATGACCGCCGCCCGCGCCCGCGAGGCCGCCCGCAAGGCCCGCGACCTCGTCCACCGCAAGAGCGCCCTCGAGAGCGGCAACCTCCCCGGCAAGCTCGCCGACTGCTCCAGCCGCGACCCCGAGGAGTCCGAGATCTTCATCGTCGAGGGCGACAGCGCCGGCGGCTCGGCCAAGCAGGGCCGCGACCGTCACACGCAGGCCATCCTCCCCCTGCGCGGCAAGATCCTGAACGTCGAGAAGGCCTTCCCCGAGAAGATGCTCGGCCACGAGGCCATCCGCCTCATCATCTCCGCCCTCGGCACTGGCATCCGCGACACCTTCGACATCACGAAGCTGCGCTACCACAAGGTCATCATCATGACCGACGCCGACGTCGACGGCGCCCACATCCGCACGCTCCTCCTCACCTTCTTCTTCCGCAACATGGTCGAGCTCATCGAGAACGGGAACCTCTACATCGCCCAGCCCCCCCTCTACCGCCTCCAGCAGGGCAAGACGACCCACTACTTCTTCTCCGACCCGGAGCTGAGGGCGTTCCAGCGGGGCAAGAAGCAGAAGGGCAACGTCCAGCGCTTCAAGGGTCTCGGCGAGATGAACGCCGACCAGCTCTGGGAGACCGCCCTCAAGCCCGACTCGCGCATCCTCATGCAGGTCACGATCGAAGACGCCGCCGCCGCTGACCGCATCTTCTCCGAGCTCATGGGCGAGGATGTCAGCCACCGCCGCCGCTTCATCCAGACCCACGCAAAAGACGTCCAGAACCTGGACGTGTAACGACCACTCAGGCGGGCATTGCCCGCCGTTTCACTCAGCGCCGCGTCAGCGGCGCGCTCTCCTCCCCACTCAGCCGCGCGGCAGCGCGGCGCTCTCCTCAAGTGGCGGGAGTGCATGGGAGTCGAACCCACCCCTCGCCGCGCTGGCGACGAGGCGACCGTTTTGAAGACGGCGAGGACCACCGGGCCCTATCCACTCCCTCGGACTGGCCATCCTACCGCGCTCCGCAAGGAGCGCGGCGGACAAGCGCTCTAGACGTACGGCAAGACCTTCTCGGCGAAGAGCCGCGCCGGCTCGCGCGTATCTCGCCCGAAGAACTCGATCACGAACATGTCGCAGCCCGCCTCGCGGTTGGCCGCGATCTGGTCCCGGATGCGCTCAGGACTGCCGGAGAGCGCGAGTGGCCCTGTCGGGTCGCCCAGGTGCCCCCCGAAGATCTTCTGCGCCCGCTCGATCATCGGCGCCGCCGACGCTTCGTCCGGCGCGATCGTCACGAGACACTGCTGGCTCACGCGGATCTCAGCCGGGTCGCGACCGATGTCGGCGCAGTGTTCGCGTAGCACCTCCACCTTCCGCGCCAGGTTCGAGTGGTGTCCCGCGAGGTTGTTGTAGATGTCCGCGTGCTGCGCCGCGATTCGCAACGTCACGCGCTCGCCCGCTCCCCCGATGAGGATGGGCGGCGTCCGCGGCGGCTTCGGCTCGCACACGAGGTTCTCGACGCGCACGTGCGTCCCCTCGTAGGTGACAGGCTCCTCCTCGCTCCACATCCGCTTCAGCAGGACCACCGTCTCCTCGAGCTGCCGCAGCCGCTCGCGTGTCGAGAGGAACGGCATGCCGAAGTCGGTGAACTCCCGCTCCATCCAGCCTCCCCCCAGCCCGGGAATGACGCGCCCGCCCGCGATCTCGTCCGCCGTCGCGATGACCTTCCCCAGATGTGCGGGATTGCGCATCCCCGCCGGCGTGACGAGCGTGCCGATCTCGACGCGCTCGGTGATGGCCGCCAGCGCCGACACGGCGCTCCACGCCTCAAGGATCGGAATCTGCGGCGACTGCGGCCCGTAGAGGTGGTCGTTCACCCAGATGGAATCGAACCCCAGCGACTCAAACTCGCGCGCGGCAGCGCTCGACTCCTCCCAGGTGCGCTTGATCTGCGGCACGGTCACGCCGAAGTGGGCCTTGCGGGTGGCTGTCATCTCGTCCCTTCCTGCGGCGGCCGCCGCGACCCGCGCATTCTACGGGCAGCCAGGTGCAGGTCCGTGGCGGGGACCGGCGATACAATCGGGGTGATGGTCGAGCTCGCGAGCTACCTGTTCTGGACCGGCCTCGCGTTCGCCGGAATAGCGTCCGCGACCTACGTCGCGCACGTCGCCAGCGCCTCCCTCTCCCTGCGCCGCCTGAGCGCACAGACATCCGCGGGAACCGTCACGCTCTCCGGCGCGACCGGCACGCCCAACGCCGGGATCGGGCGTCTTGCGACGACCTTCGCGGCGCTCACCGCGACTGCCCTCACCATCTCCCTGATCGCCCGCTGGATCGCCGTCGAGCACGCGCCCCTCTCGAACCTGTACGAGTACACCGTCGCCCTCGCCTGGGGAGTCTCCGTCGCTTGGCTCGCGTTCGAGCGGACGGCGGGGGCGCGACGCTTCGGGCTGGTCGCCCTCCCTATCGTCACCGCGCTTCTCGCCATCGCCACGCTCTTCCCCGACGAGGTCATCCCCCTCATTCCCGCCCTCCAGAACGGCCCCCTGCTCACCCTCCATGTGAGCGTCGTGATGGTCTCCTACGCGGTCCTCACCGTGGCCTTCAGCGCCGCCGTCATCTACCTGGTGCAGGGGGGCGAAGGCCGCAGGCGCTTCGCCTCGCTCCCCGGCGGCGAGGCCGCCGGCGACCTCGCCCATCGCGCCGTGCTCGTGGGATTCCCCCTGCTGGCGCTGGGCATTGCCCTGGGGGCCTGGTGGGCGAACAGCGCCTGGGGACGCTACTGGGGCTGGGACCCGAAGGAGACCAGCGCCCTCGTCGTCCTGCTCGCCCTGGCCGCCTACTTCCACGCCCGCGCCGGCGAAGGCTCCGTCGCCAGCGCGCCCATCATCCGCTGGATCATCCCGAAGCGGTTCCAGCGCAGCTGGCGCCCCGACCCGATGTGGTGGCTGGTCGCGATGTTCGCGCTGCTGCTCTTCACCTACTTCGGCGTGAACCTCTGGATCACCGGCCTCCACAGCTATGCAGGGGTGTAGGCGGGCTAGTTGACGCCTGCAGCACCGTTTCCGGCCCGTACCCTTGCCACCCCGACCGCGGTCAGCCCAAGGCTGAACAGCACGGCTGCCACCAGGGCAAGGGTCGGCCACAGGTAGAGGGAAGCATCGAACTTCGCGCAGGCGTGGTAGAGGGAGATGACGTACTTGATCGTGGAGGCGTTGATGACGAGCCCCAGGACGCCCAGGCTGGCGAGCAAGGGGCCGTTGCGCACCGGTGCTGCAGAGCCGTCCTCGGCACGGCTGCCGAAGTAGGCGGTAGCCACGAGAGCCGCCAGCGCGAGCCCCACCGTGAGGGTGTAGCCGAGTTGCACGCTTCCGGAAATTGCCAGGAGGAGCGCTGCCGCGGCGATTGCTGAACGTGGTCCCATGCCGCTCCGGAGCCGGAGCACAAGGAGAATCACAACGATGGCGGCCACCGCCGCGATCGCGTGCACGCCGAACGCGAGCGAGCTCTTCCTCGCAATGAGGTCGGGCTCCACCGTGCTGCCGGCGACAAGGACGCCGTTGAGGCCGGGAGCGACTACGGCCGCAATCACGAGGGCGATCAGGGCCACGCACCTCAGCACCTGGGGTAGACCGAAGGGCCCGGGCTCCCGAGTCCGGTCACCCAGTGCGATGCCGAGGATGGCGGCCAGGATGACGAGCGCCACCACGAGGTAGACGACCGACAGGATCGATTCGTCCCACCCGGCGTTTGTGTTCACCGTGACCAGTTGCGGAGCGAAGGACGCCAGAAGGCTGAGCCCTGTCAGCGCAATGGCGATGCGGGCCTCCGCGTAGGTCAGTGGCTCTCGCGCCTCACCGCCCGCAGTGGCCGTCGACAGCCGCCCGATGGCAACGGCGAGAATGATCAGCGGGAGGGCGATCGACACGGCCAGCAGCACGACGGGGGCGCCGATGGACGGACCGTCGTCGACCAGGAGCGAGGCGGCAATCCCGAAGCTGTTCCCCTCCGCATTCGTCAACGCGAGAGTCAGGCCAAGAAGGCCGACGGCCAGCAGCGCCTGGTTGAACGTGACGTACTTCATCGGAACATCGTTACACAGCCGACCTACACGGAAGAGAACGGCTCGCGCGGCAGCGCCGGGAAGGGGCGTGCCTGCTCGTACGCGTAGGAGGCCCGCAGGACCAGGTCGTCCCGGTGCCGTGGACCGACAATCTGGAGGCCGCAGGGCAGACCCGCGTCCGTCAGGCCCGCCGGCACCGAGGCCGCGGGGTGACCCGTGAAATTGAACGGGTAGGTGTAGGCGATGGCGTTCGCCTGCTCCCCCTCGATCTCCCGCGGGATGGGACCGGCAGGCGCGAACGCCTCGGTCGGGAGCGTGGGCGTCAGCAGCAGGTCGTACTCCTCGAACAGCCCCGCCGTCCACGAGACCAGCTCCCCGCGACGCCGCAGGAACTCCTGGAAGTCCGAAGGCCCTACCTCGAGTGCGCGGTCGAGCTGGCGCACGTAGCGCGCCGTGAACCCGTCGTGGCGCGTCGAGAAGTTGTCCCACTCCAGGCCGAGCGACTGGAATGCCGAGACGCGCGCCCACCAGCCCCCCATCTCCGGGATGGTGTCGTTGGTTTCGACGATCTCGTGGCCCATGTCCGCGAATGCCTCCGCTGCCGCCCGCACCTCGCGCAGCACGTCCCGCTGGACCGTGGTCACGCCTAGCGTCTCGTTGAACGCGATGCGCAGCTTCGGGAGCGGCTCCTCCAGCGTCTCCGCGTACGAGACGTCCGGCGCCGGTAGCGACTCCGGGTCGCGTGGGTCCGGCCCGGCCACGACGTCGAGGTAGATGGCCGCGTCGCGAACGCAGCGCGTCAGCGGGCCGTAGCAACTGATGCTGAGCCATGCGGGCATGGGCCGGGGCGCGATCGGTGTCCGCCCCTGCGACGGCTTCAGGCCGTACAGGCCCGTGTAGCAGGCGGGGATGCGGATCGACCCCCCGCCGTCGCTCGCCGTGGCGAGCGGCACCATCCCCGAGGCCAGCGCCGCCGACGAACCGCCGCTCGAGCCTCCCGGCGTACGCTCCAGGTTCCACGGGTTGAGCGTCGATCCGAACAGCTCGTTGTCCGTGAAGGGGATGTGCCCGAACTCGGGCGTGTTCGTCTTCCCGACGACGATCGCGCCCGCCGCCTTCAGCCGCGCTACGAGCGCATCGTCGAAGTCCACACGGTTGTCGCGGTAGAGCCGCGAGCCCTTCGTCGTCGCGAAGCCCGCCGCGTTCTCCAGGTCCTTCACGCCCAGCGGCAATCCCGCGAACGGCCCCGCCTCCTCTCCTCCCGCCAGCCGCTCGGCCAGCGCCTCCGCCCGGCGCATGGCCCCCTCCGCGTCCACCTCCACGAAGGCGTTCAGCGTCGGGTTGAGCGCCTCGATTCGCGCCAGCGAGCGTTCCATGAGCGCCACCGGCGAAAGTTCCCCGGAGCGCACCAGCGCCGCCAGCTCGTGGGCGGGCGCGTAATCGAGGTCGACGTCGGGCACCGGTTCAGCCGCCCTGCATGTTGATGCGAAGCTCGACGGCGTCGCCGTCGGCGATGGGCGTGTCGAGCTGGGACTGCTCGTCGTTGATGACGGCCAGCACGGCCTCCTGGTCGCGCTCGTTGAACCCTTCGTCCTCCAGGATCTCCTTCGCCGTCAGCCCCTCGTGCCAGTCCAGCTCGAACGTTTCGAGCTTCGACTTCGAAAGGTTCTGGAGCGTCGGGAACAGCTTCACCGTGACCGCCATCTGCGCCTCCGCGGGCGCATTCTACGGCCTCACCGGCTCCCCCCGTGGCCCCTCGCGCGGGGGGTGGTTACGATCGCAGGACCATGCTCGTGCTCGCGATCGAGTCATCCTGCGACGAAACCGCCGCCGCCGTCATCGAAGGCGGCACGACGATCCACAGCACGGTCGTCGCCAGCCAGGTCGACCTGCACGCGAAGTACGGCGGCATCGTGCCCGAGGTCGCCAGCCGCGAGCACCTGCGCCAGATCGCGCCGGTTGTGCGCGAGGCCTTCTCCGAGGCGGGCTGCACCCTCGACGACATCGACGCCGTCTGCGCCACCCGCGGCCCCGGGCTCGCGGGTGCGCTGCTGGTCGGCTACAGCACCGGCAAGGCGATCGCCTTCGGGCGCGACCTGCCTTTCCTCGGCGTGAACCACCTCGAGGGCCACGTCTACGCGAACTGGCTTGTCGAAGGCCCCCCGCCCACGTTTCCCGCCCTCTGCCTCGTCGTCTCCGGCGGCCACACCGACCTCATCCTCATGCGTGAGCACGGCCAGTACGAGCGTCTCGGCGGCACCCTTGACGACGCCGCCGGCGAAGCATTCGACAAGTCCGGGCGCCTGCTCGGCCTCCCCTTCCCCGGCGGCCCCGCCATCTCGAAGCTGGCCGCGACAGCCGGCGCTTCCGCCCTCCGCCTTCCGCGCGCCTGGCTGCGCGGGACCTGCGACTTCAGCTTCAGCGGCCTTAAGACCGCCGTCCTCCATGCCGTGCGCGAGGAGCGCGTCTCGCCCGCCGAGATCGCCTGGGAGTTCCAGGAGGCGGTCGTCGATGTGCTTGCCGGCAAGGTCTCGCGCCTCGCCCGCGAGCTCGACGTTGCCGAGGTGCTGGTCGCGGGTGGCGTCGCCGCCAACGGACGCCTGCGCGAGGAGATGCAGGCCCGCAGCCCCGTGCCAGTCCGCATCCCCCCGCCCTCCCTCTGCACCGACAACGCCGCCATGATCGGCGCCGTGGGCGGCCACCGCCTCGCTCTCGGCCAGCGCAGCCCCCTCAACGAGGACATCTTCAGCACGAACGACTGGGCGCGCGTGTAGGAGTAGTGGCTTGTGGCTCGTGGGTGGTGGCTAGGCCTTTCACCAGTCACTAACCGCAAGCCACTATCCACCAGTCACACCTAAGCGCCCGTCACCGTACACTTTCCCCCACAGCCACCAGCGTCCTGGGAGTAGTCATGGTCTGGTTTGTCAGCGTCGCCGTCGCCATCGTGCTTTGCGGCGTCGCCTTCCTGTTCGGGCGGGCGATGCGCAGCGAGGCGGAGCCCGGGAGCCCTGAGGCCGACCGCGGCCTCATCGTGATCGTGCTTGCCATCATCGTGTTCGTGATCTGGGCCGGCGCCCACACCGCCCTCTCCTCGCTCAAGCAGATCGAGGCCGGTCACGTGGCCGTCGTCTACCAGTTCGGCGAGATCGTCGGGAGCCGCGGTGAGGGCCTCCAGTTCATCGCCCCCTGGCAGGAAATCCGCACCGAGAGCATCCGCGTCCAGCGCGCCCGCTTCGACAACGTCAGCGGCTTCTCGGCCGAGACCCAGGACGTCATCATCTCGACCACCGTCAACTACCAGGTGGACCCGGCGGCGGTTGAGGACCTCTACCGTGACGTTGGACCCAACTGGTTCGACATCCTTGTCGAGCCGCGCATCAACCAGTACTTCAAGGCGGAGACGGTCAAGTACAACACGGTCGACATCGCCCCCAACCGTGAGACGATCCGCGAGAACGTTCGCGCCGCGCTCGCCGCCGACCTCCAGGACTTCTCCGTCACGGTCCAGGACCTCCTCATCGATAACGTCGACTTCAACCCAGACTTCAAGCGCTCGATCGAGGAGAAGCAGATCGCCGCCCAGAACGCCCTCCGTGAGGAGGAGCGCATCGCCCAGGCGCAGGCCGAGGCCATCCAGGCCGAGGAGCGCGCCAAGGGTGAAGCCCGCGCGGTCGAAGCGCGCGCCGAAGGTGATGCCAACGCCGAGATCGAGCGTGCCCGTGGTAACGCCGAGGCCATCCGCCTCCGCGCCCAGGCGCAGGCCGATGCGAACGTCCTGCTCGATGCCTCCCTCACCGCCCAGGTTATCCAGTACCTCGCCATCGACAAGCTGGCGCCCGACCTCGACATCGCCCTCATCCCCTCGGGACAGAACATCATCATCGACCCGGCGACGTTGCTCTCGGGAGACGATCCGGACGAGGAAGACGAGGATGACGTGCCCACGCCGGTCACGACGACGACCTCGACCACGGCCGGAACCGGCGAGGAGAACTAGGGAAGGTCGTCGGTCGTCGCGGCTAGTCCCGCAGCGTGCGCAGGCTCAGCACGTAGGTCGTGACGCCCACGCCGACCGCGGCCAGGATGGCTGAAGGGGCCTGTGCTCGAGATCAACACTTCTGTTGTGTATGATAGAGCCGAGTGAACGCAGGCGAGTTGCGTCGCTGGCTACGGAAGCAGGGCTGCACCTTCGAGACGCACAAGGGTGGCAGCGGACATCTCACGGTCAGGCGTGGCGACCGCACCAGCCAGTTGCCGATGCACGGAGGGCGCAAGGAGTTAGGACGCGGACTCGTTGCCAAGATAAAGAAGGACTTAGGGTTGAAGTGATGCTCGCCTATCCGATTAACATTGAAGACGACGACGGTGCCGTTCTTGTGACGTCACCTGACTTTCCCGAGTTGACCACCTTCGGCGAGGATCGCGAGGAAGCGGTGGCCAGGGCGGTGGATGCGCTGGAGGAGGCGATCGCCGCCCGCATCCATAGCCGCGGCGACATCCCCAGGCCGTCGCAGGGCCAACTCGTTGCGACTCTTCCATCCCTTACCTCGGTCAAGGTGCTGCTCTATCAGGGGATGCGGGAGCAAGGCATCGGCAAGGCCGAGCTGGCTCGTCGGCTGGGCTGGCACCTGCCGCAGGTCGATCGTGTCCTGGATGTGGAGCACCACTCGCGACTGGATCAGATGGACGCCGCCCTCAGCGCCATCGGCTGGCGCCTCGACGTAAGCGCCACACGGGTCGCCGAAGTCGGCTCCCGATAGTTCCCGCCCAGGGCGTTAGTCCCGCAGCGTGCGCAGGCTCAGCACGTAGGTCGTGACGCCCACGCCGACCGCCGCGAGGATGGCGTAGATCCACACCGTCGGCGTGATCAGCCAGGCGGAGATTGACAGGCCGATCCAGAGCATCGCGATGGTGACGGCCTTCGTTCCGGGTGTCGCGCCACGGTGTTCGCTGTAGTTGCGCAGGTACCGCCCGAAGAAGCGGTTCGTCATGAGCCAGGTGTGCGCCCGCTCCGACCCGCGCGCGTAGCAGGCCGCTGCCAGCAGGAAGAAGATCGTGTGTGGCAGCAGCGGCAGGAATACTCCCAGCACGCCGATTCCGACGAGCAGGCTCCCGAGCGCGAGGTAGAGCCAGCGCATCGGGGCCGATGACGCTACCTGGCTGCGGACCGCTTCTGAAGAACCTGCCAATTCTGCCAATTGGCTGCCAACCCGGAACAAGTGAGAGTTCCGGTGGGAGTATAGCGCACTGCTGGGAGCGCCGACCGCTACCGCTTCGGCCGCCGCCAGCGCGTCCAGTCGAACGGCTCGATCCCCGTCTCCGTGAGCTGCCAGATCGACGCCTCCGCCCGTCCGTCCTCGATGTCGAGGAAGCCGATCGTGCCGAGCTGCGTGTTCAGGTTGTGGGGGTAGGTGGGCGACCCCGGGTTCACGCACAGCACCCCGCCCACCTCGTCCACCGCCTCCACGTGGGAGTGCCCGTACACGACCACATCGAGGTCCGTCCGCCCGAAGTAGCGCTCCATCGCCCTTTCCACCGTCAGATGGGGAGGCATCTCCGGCACCGGCATGTCGTGTACCAGCCCGACCCATACGCCCTCGAACTCCAGCGCCCAGGCATCCTGGAGGAGGGGGTGTTCCGGCTGTACCGGGCGCCCGCCCGAGCCGTCCTCGCCGTTGCCCCGAGCCGCCCACAGCGGCGCGATCTCCGCCAGCTCGTCGAGCAGCCACACCTCATGGATGTCGCCGCCGTGGAGGATCGCGTCAACCCCCCGGAAGGCGTCGAATGCCTGCGGCCACAGCTCCTTGCGGGACTCCGGGATGTGGGTGTCCGAGATCAACCCGATGCGCATCGGCGGAGTCTACCGCGCGCCCTGCCTCCCGGTGCTTCTTGAAACAGAACGTACGTTCTGATACGGTGGAAGCATGTCCAGTCACCCCGTCTTCCAGCCCACCCTTGTCGGCAACGAGGGTCCGTCCTTCGACCCGGCCTTCGCCGGCATCTGCCGAACGGAGCTCGGGTACGAGTCCTGGATCGACCAGGCGCAGGGCTTCCTCACCGGCCACCAGTCGGTCTTCGACGCCCTCCACGACGACACCCGCTGGCACGGCCACCGGCGCGTCATGTACGACCGCATGGTCGACGTGCCCCGCCTCACCGCCTCCATCCCCCGGGACGGCCCCGGCCATCCCGTCATTCGCGAGATCGCCGATGCCCTCGGCGAGCGCTACGGCGCCACGTTCGACCTCGTCGCCCTCGCGCTCTACCGCGACGGTCGCGACAGCGTCGCCTGGCACCGCGACCGGGCCCGTCGCGACCGCCGCGGTCAGGCCCTCGTCGCCACCCTCTCCCTCGGGGACTCGCGACGCTTTCTCGTGCGGCCCCACGGTGGCGGCCCCTCCCGGTCTTTCTCGGCCGGCTGGGGCGACCTGCTCGTCATGGGTGGCGCCTCTCAGCTCCACTGGGAGCACTGCGTACCGAAGACACAGCAGGCCGGACCCCGCATCAGCGTGATGTTCCGGAGCAGCGCCGACTTCGTCCGCTTCTAACTCCGGGGAAGGGGCCTCCTAGAGCATCTGCCCCTTCTCGCCCTCCAGGCCCATCAGGGCTGCGATCTCGCCCTGGTGCGAGGCCACGTGCCAGACCCCGAGCGTGCCGAACACCCAGAGTTTCGACCGCGGCGTTGGCCCGAACGGAATCTCCGCCGCCAGGTCCTCATCGGATGCAGACTCCAGGTAGCCGTCGACGGTCGCACGCATGGCTGCCGCGTACTCGCGCAGCGGTTCCAGCTCGAAGCTCAGGTTGGTCGTGTAGTCCTGCGAGATCACCGGGCTCTCCGGCAGCTCGAACCCCACCCGCTCGCCGATCCCGCTCGCGTGATAGACCGGCTCCTGTCCCATCAGCCCCCGCACCAGGATCAGGTCCTGAGTGATGACCGTGTGCGCGTAGGTCGCGCCGATCGGGTTCGTCAGCGACCCCTCGATCGTCTTCGTCAACAGCTCCGGCGAGCACCGCTCGATCGCGGCCTCCAGGTTGTCCTGCGCGAATCCGTACTGGCTGCGAAGCAGTTCCCGTCCGTCCATGCCGTGCCTCCTGGCTCTTGTATCGCGTGAGCGGCCAGTCTGAAGCGTGGACGGGACCGCCGCCACCTCGGGCTATGCCTGGGCTGTCCCGCTCCCGACCACGACCACCAGAGCCTCGGGCCCGTGGATCCCCCGCACGATCTGCTTCTCGATGTCGGCCGTCCGGCTCGCGCCAGTCAGGATGAGCGCGTCGCCATCCCCAGCCAGCGCCGGCCCAAGCTCCTGCGGGAAGCGCACGACGCTCGCCTCATCCACCTCGACTACGATGCGGCGGGCGTCCATCAGCGCTCCCCGCGCCGCCGCCTCCCCCGTCAGCAGCACGCTTCCCGTCGAGGCCACCGCCGCCGTCGCCCGGACACGCCGGTCGCCGTCCTCGCGTTCCGCCTCGTCGACCACCACCGCCCCGACGACCGACGCACGCTCCCGGAAGGCGGCAACCACGTCATCGGGGAGCGGTTCCGCAGCCGGCTCCGGCTCCGGCTCGATGCTGTCGAGGGGCACGAGCATGGCCGGGTCGCGCGGGGGATTCGCCGCCGGGACCGGCCGCGAACCGCTGATCGGCACGCCAGGCAGGCGCTCGCCCGCCCGCAGCCCCAGCCGCGCGAGCCAGCTCGCGGCGCGCCCCTGCCGCCCCCCGAACGCCGCCGCCCACGACTTCCAGGCGACCTTCTCCACCCGCGACCCGCCGTTCTCCGCCTCGCCCGCTCGCAGGTCGAGCAGCATCCGGTGCAGGGGGATGCCGACGGGACAGACCTCCGAGCAGCGCCCGCACAGGCTCGAGGCCGACGGCAGGTCCGCATGGCGGCCGTCGCGCCACAGCAGCGGCGAGACCACCGCCCCGATCGGCCCCATGTACGGCGACCCGTAGGAGAGTCCGCCCGCCGCCGTGTACACGGGGCAGGCGTTCATGCAGGCCCCGCAGCGGATGCAGCGCAGCACATCCCGGTAGCGTTCGTCCGCCAGGATCTCCGAGCGCCCGTTGTCGACCACGACGAGGTGTCGTTCCCGCCCCTCCTCTGGAGCTCCCAGGAAGTGCGTGTAGGCCGTCAGCGGTTGCGCCGTCGCGCTCGGCGCCAGCACTTGCAGCACCGCCAGCGCCGCCTCCTCGTCCGCCACGACCTTCTCCATGCCCGTGATCGCGATGTGCAGCCGCGGGCGGCTCACCCCCAGCGACACGTTCCCCTCGTTCTCGACGATCACGATGCGCCCGCTGTCGGCGATGACCACGTTCGCCCCCGTGATCCCCGCATCCACCTCCCCGAAGAACTCCGCGACCACGTCCCGCACCGCCCGCGAGAGGCGCACGGGGTCGTCGTCGGGCACGTCTTCCCCCGCCCCTGCCAGCAGCTCGCGGATACGCGCCCGGTTCAGGTGAAGCGCCGGCGCCGTGATGTGGCTCGGGCCCCGCCCCTCGATGTCCACGATGTACTCCCCGATGTCGGTCTCCAGCACCTCCTTGCCCCGCACCCGCAGGGCGTGCGTCAGCCCCACCTCCTCCGCCACCATCGACTTCGACTTCGCGATGCGGCGCGCGTCGCCCAGCAGCTGCGTCACGAGCGCCACCGCCTCCTCGGCGGTGGCTGCACGGTGGTACCCGATGCCCTGCCGCGCACACGACTCCTTGAGCTGCTCCTGCAGCTCGTCGAGGTGGTCGACGGCGTACGCTCGCGCCGCCTGCGCACGGGCCCGGGCATCGGACGGACTCGCCGTCGCGAGCTGGTCCCGGCTGTCCGCCACGAGCTTCCGCAGGATCGGCGAGAGCGTGGCCGCCGGCGGCCCCGCCTCGATCTCGGCTCGCGCCCGCGCGCGGAAGGGGCTCACGCCAGCGCCCGGTCGAGGAGCTCGGCGAGCGTCCATGTTTCCAGCGACTGGTCCGTGGCCCGCGCCGTCGCCTCCAGGTGCGCGAGGCAGGACAGGTCCCCGGAGACGAGCACCCGCACCCCCCGCGAGGCCACGTCCTCCAGCTTCGCCCGCGCCATCGCCACCGAAACCTCCGGCTCCTTCACGGTGAAGGTCCCGCCGAACCCGCAGCATTCGTCTTCGTAGGCCAGGCGGCGCACGTCCAGCCCCTCGACCTGTTCCAGCAGCCCCACCGCCCCCTCCGTCAGCCCCAGCTCGCGACGGCCGTGGCACGAGTCGTGGTAGGTGACCGCCCCCGGGAGGCGCAGCGGCAGCGCCGCCACGTTCGGGTGGGCGGCTACGTACGCGCCGAACTCGACGAAGCGCTCGCTCATGTGCTCGATGCTCGCGCCCCGAGGCCCCGCCCACAGCCCCGGCAGGTAGTGCTTCACCATGCTCGCGCACGACCCCGACGGAACGACGATTGTCTCGTGCCCCCGCGCTGCTCGCAGCAGGGCGCGGCCCACGCTCTTCGCCTCCGACCGGTAGCCGCTGTTGAAGGCAGGCTGTCCGCAACACGGCCCTAGGATCGTCTGGACCTCATCGCCGAGCCGTTCAAGCACGCGCCGGGCGTGGCCCCCGTCATCGGGGCGCAGCGCCGCCATGTAGCACGGCACGAAGAGCGCGACCTTGGCCATCCGTTCACGCTAGGGCCACCGCCCCGCTGCCGCAAGCAGCCCGCCGCCGCCGCGTCGTGGCGCCGGCTGTCCCTGTGCCCTACCGTAGAAGCATGCCCGGTCGCGGCCTGCGCATCGCCACAATCGGTGGCATCGCCATCGAGATTCACCCTTCCTGGTTCCTCATCCTGGGGATCGTCACTTACCTGCTCGCCGCCGGATTCTTCCCCGACCGCTACGAAGGCAGTGTGGCGGGCTACTGGCTCCTCGGCGCCGCAGCCGCCGTCCTCGTCTTCGTTACCGTGCTCCTCCACGAGCTCGCCCACGCCGTGGTCGCCATCCGCCGAGGCCTCGATGTGCCCCGTATCACGCTCTTCATCTTCGGCGGCGTTTCGCACCTCGCCCGCCCGCCTCGTTCCGCCGGCGAGGAGTTCTTCATTGCCGCTGCGGGACCCGCCGCCAGCCTCGTCATCGCCCTCCTCATCTTCGGCGCCTCGCGCCTTGCCGGTGGAGGAAACGCGCCCTTCGGGGCGATGTTCGAATATCTCGCCTTCGTCAACCTCATCCTGGCGGTCTTCAACATCCTCCCCGGCTTCCCCCTCGACGGAGGACGCGTCCTGCGCGCCATCGCCTGGAAGCGCACCCGCAGCTTCCGCAAGGCGACCCGCATCGCCGCCGGCACGGGCGAGATGTTCGGCTGGGCCGTGATCGCCTCCGGCGCCGTCTTCCTCTTCCTCGGCCAGTGGGTCGCCGGCATCTGGGCGATCATGATCGGCTGGTTCCTGCTCGGCGCCGCCCGTGCCGAAGCCAACAGCTTGCGCGTCGACACCGTCATCGACCGCCTCACCGCCCGCGACCTGATGCACCGCACCTTCGTCGAGGTCACCCCTGGCACGTCCATCCAGGCAGTCGTCGACGAGCACATGATCGGCGGTGGTGAGCGCTCCGTCGTCGTCGCCAACGACGACTACGTCGTCGGCATCCTCACCGTCAGCGACCTTGGACGCGTGCCCCGCAGCGAGTGGGCCACCACCCCCGCCCAGCGCATCATGACTCCCCGCGCCGATGTCGTGACCATCGCCGCCGACGCCCCCGCCGCCGACGTCATGCCCCTCCTCGCCCAGCGCCGCCTCAACCAGCTCCCCGTCATCGACGAGGGGCGCATGATCGGAATCATCACCCGCCGCGAATTCCTCGACCGCCTCCAGATCGCTGAGGAACTCGGCGAGGGCCATACCCCCGACGGCGACGCCGAGCCCCCGCCCATCCGCACCCCCGGCAGCGACGACCCCGACGCCCGCTAGCTCCGTGCCGCGCTAGTTCCCCTCGACGGGAGCGGGCAATGGTCGCCGCGCCCACTCCTGCCACACGGCCCACGCCAGCTTGTCCGAACCATCGCTGTAGCGCAGCCCGACGTCGTTGAGCACGGCCGCGCCCCCCTGGCGGCTCTGAACCGGGTCGCGCTCCGCCCCCCACACCACGGCGCTAAAGCCGTTCGCCTCCGCGTGCTCCAGCAGCAGTGTCAGGAACTCCTCCTGCTCCCGCTCCGAGCCGACCCACGAGTGCCCCTCGATCGAGGCGGAGGCGTACCCCGCCTCGCTGATCAGGATCTCCCCGATGTAGCGCTCCCGCAGCTGCGTGTAGTAGTCCTCCGGAATCTCCCGTACGAGCCGGATGCTGGAGGAGAGGTAGGGGTAGGTCGAGAACGCGAGCGCGTCGATGCGCCCCTGGAACGCATCGATCGCGCCCCACTGGGGAGGATGCTCCTGCGTCAGCCTTCCCAGCAGATCCTCGAGCTGGAACGTGGGGAACACCTTCGTCTCGGGCCGGATCGACTTCACCGCGTCGTACACCTTTGCGTACGCCTTCAGGAAGCCCACGAACTGCCCCGGCGCCCGCGCCCGCAGCATGTTGATCTCGACGCCAACCGCCAGGTACTCGGGCTCGTAGTTGGTGGCGATGTAGATGGCGTAAGCCACGAGCGCCTCCTGCACGTCCTCCCGCAGGAATCCCCCCTCGCTATCGCTCCCCTCGGGCAATCCCGCAACGCGCGTGCGCTGCACCGCCCCGTCGGTCGGGTCGATGGCGAACAGGAGCGAGAGGTCGTACTGCCGCAGCAGGTCCAGTTCGAGCCGCATCAGCGCGTGCGTCTCCTCCGAAACCTCCGCTCCGGGGAAGAAGTCCTCCCAGGGCGGAACCCGCGCGATGCTCACCAGATCCGCGTGCCGCGCCGCCGTCGCGAAGGTGTCGACATGGGCGCTGGGCGTGTCCTCCCAGGGCTGCACGCCAAGCCCCAGCCGCAGTTCCCGCACCGGGCCCTGCGATTCCGGCCGGGTCACATCGGGGCCGGGCAGCTCCTCCGCCTCGTCGGTTCCGTTACAGGCGGCCACAAGGAGCGCTGCTACAATCACAAGGGCGGGAAACAGACGCGAGCGCTGCATGACTCTACGCAGGTTCCTCCTGGCGTCTGTCGTCCTTGGCGTCATCGTTGGCGCCGCGGTCGGCGGAATCCGGGCTCTCGTCGGTAACGGAGAGGCCGAACCGCCGTCCCCAACGCCCACGGTCGCCCCCACGCCGGTACCCGAGACGGAGACTCCCCTGGAGGTCGCGCAGCGTTTCGCCGACGCCTGGGAGGCGGGCGACGTTCCCGCGATGTACGACCTCCTCGACAGCGGCACCCGGTCGAGCTTGACCCTGGCCGCCTTCACCGAAGCCTACGCGGGCTTCCGCCAGGAGGTCGGCGTCACGGCCATCGATGTGTCGGTTTCTGGTGAGGATGCTCAGCGCGTCACCTTCCGTGTCCGCCTCGAGACAAGCTACTTTGGCACGCTGGAGTATGCCACCGCCGTCCCCTTTGTTTCTCCGGAGCAGGGCTCTCCTCGTATCGCCTGGACGCCCGCGGTCATGCATCCCGCCCTTACACCCGGCAGGGAACTCCAGGGCGAGGTCCGGCGGCCCGCCCGCGGCGCCATCTACGACCGCAACGGCGAACCCCTCGCCATCACCCTCGACGTCCGCATGATCGGCCTCGACCGCAGCCGCGTGTTCGACGAGGAAACCGTCACGGCGGCCTTCGTCTCCTTCGGCTTCGAGGAAGAGGAGGTGGCGGTGGCCTTTGCCAGCCCCCTCGGCCAGCGCCACCGCGTCCCTCTCGGCATCGTGCCTGATTCCCAGGTCGAGGAGGCCGCCCGCTTCGTCGAAGCCGTCCCCGGCGCTGTCCTCTGGTTCGAGGAGCGCCGCGTCCACCCCCTCGGCCCCGCTGCCGCCCACGTCGTCGGCTACACCCGCGAGTACACCGCCGAGGAGCTCGCCGACCGCCCCGATGCCGGCCTCCTCCCCGGCGACCGTTTCGGCGCCGTCGGCATCGAGGCCGCGATGAACGACGTGCTCGCCGGACGCGTGGGCGCGCGCCTCGTGGTCACCGGCGGCGACGATGAGCTCGTTGTCCTCTTCGAGCGCGCGTACGTTCCCGGCGAGGATGTCCACACGACGCTCGACTCCGCCCTCCTTCGCGCCGCCCACGAAGGGTTGGCGGGCCTGAGGGGCGCCGCCGTTGTCCTTGACCCGCGCACGAACGCCATTCTTGCCCTCAACAGCTCCCCCGCCTTCGACCCCAACGCCTTCGAGCTGGGGAATGAGGCTGCGGTCACCGCTTTCACCACCAGCGACGACGATCCCCTCAACGACCGCGCCACGCACGGCCTCTACTCCGCTGGCTCCACGTTCAAGCTCGTGACCGGCGCCGCCGGCCTCGCGCAGGGCGCTTTCAGTCCCGAGGACCGCATCTTCTGCGGCGCTATCTGGTACGGCATCGACCCGCCCCGGCGCAACTGGGAGGGCGAGCAGGGAGAGCTGAGCATCGCCGAGGGTCTGATGCGCTCCTGCAACCCGGTCTTCTACGAGATCGCCCTCACGCTCTACAACGAGGCGCCCGGCGTCCTCTCCGACATGGCCCGTGCCTTCGGCTTCGGCGCCGAGAGCGGCGTCGAAGGCCTCTATGACGACTCCGGCCTCGTGCCCGATGCCGCCTGGAAGCAGGCCATCAGGGGCGAGCCCTGGTATCCGGGCGACGCCGTCAACCTCGGCATCGGGCAGGGAGACTTGCTGGTCACGCCCCTCCAGCTTGCCAACGCCTACAGTGCCTTCCTCAACGGCGAACTGCGCACGCCAACGATTCTCGCCGGGGTCGCGCCCCTCGGCCGGGGCGCCCTGCCCCTCGAGTCGCAGGATGCTGCGCACCTGCGGGCCGGCCTCGAGCTCGTCACCGGCACGCGTGGCACCGCCGGGTGGGTGTTCGCCGACGCCGGCTACGACGACTTCGGCGGCAAGTCGGGTACCGCCGAGGAGGCCGAGGGCCAGGCCCACGTCCTCTTCGTCGCCTACTCCCCCCGCGATGTCCCCGCCGCCCTGGCCGCCGTCGTCTTCGACGACGCCGAGGAAGGCCGCCCCTTCGCCGCCCCCCTTGCGCGCGACCTCGTCCTCGCCGCCCTCAACCCGGGCGGCTCGGAGGAGGAGACGGAGGAAGAGGAATCGCCCTAGTCGAGCGCCTTGATGGCGTCGATCAGGGCGGGGACCACCTTCTTGTAGTCCTCGACCACGGCGAAGCGCGACACCTGCACCATGTTGCAGTCGGGATCGCGATTGACCGCGACGATGTTCTTCGAACCGGACATGCCCGCCATGTGCTGGCTCGCGCCGCTGATGGCGACCGCGATGTACAAGTTCGGCGTCACCGTCTTGCCGGTGAGTCCGACCTGCTGCGAGGGCGGGTACCAGCCGAGGTCGCAGGCCGCCCGGCTTGCGCCCGTCGCCCCGCCGAGCAGTCCGGCCAGATCTTCCATCATCCCGAACGCGGAGGGGTCGCCCAGGCCGCGCCCGCCGGAGACCACCACGTCGGCGTCCTCCAGCCGGATGCCCGTCGCCTCTGCTGCTTCCGTGGAGACCACGCGCACGCGCTGCTCGCCGGTTGCGTCGATGGCGGTGACGGCCCCGCTGCGCCCGGCGTCCGGTGCAAGGGCATCCCACGCCTTCGGCTTGAGCGTCGCGATCTGTACGTCGCCGCGCCAGGTGACCTCTGCATTAGCGTTGCCGCCGTAGCAGCTGCGCGTCGCGCGGAGGCGTCCCCCGTCGATCGTGAGGCCGACGCACTCCATGGCGACTGCCGTGTTCAGCTTGAAGGCCATGAGCGGCCCGAGGTCGCGACCGACGCTCGTCTGGCCCATGAGCACAACGTTCGCGTCTGCCGCTTCGCACGCGGCCAGGGCCGCGCCCGCGCCCGTCTCGGCGTAGCCCGGGTCGAGTGAGCCCGCCGGGGCAAGGTAGACGGCATCGGCGCCGTGCTCGAAAAGGGACTGGGCGAGCGACTCGTCGCCAGCGACGAGGGCGCTGACCGCGCCGCCGCCCTGGTCGGCCAGGGCGCGCCCGGCCGCCAGCAGTTCGAAGGAGTGGGGAGCGACGGCGCCGTCGGCCGCCTCGGCAATGATGAGGGTTCCTGGCATCGTCGTTCCTCTAGATGAGCTTGGCCTCGCGCAGCTTCAGCGCGAGGTTGCGGGCCTGCTCCTCAGGGGAGTCGCCCTCGATGATCTCGACGTTGCTCTCCACCTGCGGGATGTAGAGCGCTTCCAGCTCAAGCCAGCGGTTGTCCTCGCCGGCCTCGTCGTCCTCGAGCTCCAGGTCGTCCGCGGACCAGACCTGCACGGTCTTCTTGGCCGCGAGCATGATCTGCCGGAGCTGCGGGTAGCGCGGCTCTCCGAACTCGTTCGAGATCGAGACGACCGCGGGCAGATCGACCTCCACAGTCTGGAAACCGTCGTCCAGCACCCGCTCGACCGTGAGCGTGTCGCCGTCCAGTTCCATCGACTTCGCGATGGTCACGCAGGGGATTTCCAATTGCTCGGCCACGCCCAGCGGCGCGACACCCATGTCCCAGTCCGCCGAGGCCCGGCCCATCAGCACGAGGTCGACGTCGCCGATCTTCTCGATGGCGCGGGACAGGGCGACGGCCGTCTGGAAGTTATCGATGTTCTCGAAGTCCGGGTCGCTCAGCAGGACGCCTTCGTCGGCGCCCATCGCTAGGGCGTGCTTGATCGCGTCGCGCGCCGAGTCCTCGCCGAGGCTGATGACCGTGATCTTGCCCTCGCCGGCGGCGTCCTTCAGGCGAAGGGCCGCCTCCGTGGCCTGGGGGTCGTAGGGATTCACTACCGGCGCGATGCCCTGCGCGGGAATCACGCGCTTCGCCGCTTCATCGACGGCGAATTGCGAGGCCGGCGTCTCCGGATCGGGAATCTGCTTGACGCAGACGACTATGTTCACGCTGACGCCAACTCCTTCTTACAGACAGGTCGGGAATGGATGGAGCGGGCAGGGCCAGCCATGCGCCGCTGCGCCGGTCAGCGTAGCACGATCCCGCCGCTTGTGAAATCTCGCACGGACCCAGAACGCCCGCGTTGCCGGGCTGTGAGGGGGACCGGCAGGCCGGCCCCCGGCCGGCGAGCGGGAAGCGCAGCCGAGCAGTCGAAGGAGCTGGGCGCGGCGACAGCCCGGCCGGCGAGCGCGAAGCCTGGCGGAGCAGTCGAGCCAAAGAACACAGGGCGCGGAGCGGCAGCGAAGCAGTCGGGGGAGCAAGTCGGGGGCGAAACCCCGCGAGCGAGCGCGGAGCGGCAGCGGAGCAGTCGAAGGAGCAGTCGAATGAACGTTGTGTTTCGAAACCTGTCTGAAACAGGCCCGCAATCTGCGGGAAACCAACCCCGCCTAGCTTCCCCCTCGACGTTTCGCCCCACCCGGGGGCATCGAGGAGGATTGCATGAAACGTGCCCTACCGGCCTTGCGCCGGCCGACCGCCATGCTTGCAGGCGGTCTGCTCGCGCTCGGCATCATTTCCGTGGTCTCCGCCCAGGACGGTGCTGAGGACCTCGCTGACATCATCAGCGCGGTCGATACCGCTTGGTTGCTGATCGCGGGCTTCCTCGTGTTCTTCATGCAGGCCGGTTTCGCCATGCTCACGGCGGGCTTCGTCCGCTCCAAGGAGACGGCGAACATCCTGATGAAGAACATGATCGACGCCTGCGTGGGAGGCATCTCCTTCTGGCTCGTCGGCTGGGCCTTCGCCTACGGCGTCAGCGACGCCTCGAACGAGTTCATCGGGCTCGGCAACTTCGGCTTGAACCAGCTCGCCGACGCGGGCTATGGCCACGCCGACTGGTTCTTCCAGTTCGCCTTCGCCGCCGCCGCCGCCACGATCGTGGCCGGCGCTCTGGCGGGACGCACCAAGTACTCGGCCTACCTCATCTACACGGTCGTCGTCACCGGCTTCATCTACCCCGTGGTGGTCCACTGGGGCTGGGACGGGACCACGTGGATGGGCGCCTTCACGGACGACATCTGGCTGGGCAACGGCTACGTCGACTTCGCAGGCTCTGGCATCGTCCACACCGTCGGCGGCATCACCGGCCTCATGGGCGCCATCGCCGTGGGCGCGCGCCTCGGCAAGTACGGACCCAACGGTGAGGTTCGCGCGATTCCCGGCCACAACATCTCAATCGCCACGATCGGCATGTTCATCCTCTGGTTCGGCTGGTACGGGTTCAACCCGGGTTCGACGCTGGGCCTCTCGGGCGGCGGGGCCTCGTTGGCGGCCAGCGTGGCGGTCACGACGACCCTGGCGGCAGGAGCCGGCGGTATCACCGCGATGTTGTGGTCCCGTTTCCGCACGGGCCGCTACGACGCCGGCCTCACCATCAACGGCATCCTCGCCGGCCTCGTGGCCATCACGGCCGGCACAGCCACGGTCGACCCGTGGGCATCGGTCGTTATCGGCGCCATCGGCGCGCTGGTCATGTACTACGGTGTGCAACTTCTGGATGCCAGGTTCCGCATCGACGATCCCGTCGGCGCTGTCTCCGTGCATGCCTTCGCCGGCATCTGGGGCGTTCTCGCCGTCGGCCTGTTCTCCTCCGAGGCGGGCATGACCGCCGCCGGCTACGCCAACCCCCAGCACTACGGCCTCTTCCTGGGTGGCGGCGGCGAGCAGCTGCTGATGCAGCTCATCGGCATCGCGGCCATCGTCGGCTGGACCGCCGTGACGGCCGGTATTCTGTTCTTCGCCATCAAGTTCACCGTGGGACTCCGCGTGAGCGAGGAAGAAGAGATGCGTGGCCTCGACCTTATCGAGCACGGCGTCGATGCCTACCCGGACTTCGGTCCTTCGGGCTCCGGCATCTTCGGTGCCGCCGAGATTGGCGGAGGCGGAAGGTGAGCCCACGCCACATCCCGCATCCGACCCTGAGTCCGGAAAGGAGTACCCGGTGAAAAAGATCGAAGCCATCATCCGGCCGAGCGCACTCGAACCCGTAAAGGACGCGCTCGACGAGCTCGGCTTCTCCGGCGGCATCACCGTCTGGGAAGTCAAGGGCCACGGCAAACAGCGTGGCATTACCGAGCAGTGGCGCGGCCGCGAGTACCGTGTGGAGTACCTCTCCAAGGTGTTCCTCACCCTGGTGGTCGCCGACGACAAGGCTGATGCCGTCGTGGACGCTGTTCTCGATAACGCCAGCTCCGGCGAGATCGGCGACGGCAAGGTCTTCATCTCGAACGTGGAGGATGCCGTTCGCGTCCGCACCCGCGAACGCGGAGACGAGGCGCTCTAGCCTCCCACGTCCCCCGGCTGAGGGGCCGGGCGCACCCCGCGCCCGGCCCCTCTCCCATATCCCCCACGACACGAACAACTCCCTACCACCAGGAGGTGAGGCTGTGGACGGAACGCCCTTCGAGGTGCGCGTTCGAAGCCTCCGCGAAGGCTGGGTCGAGCGGCGCGAATCCAATTTCCTCTCCCGCTCCCACGACTTCGACTCCCAGAGCCGCGTCCTCGCCAACATCCACCGCTGGGCCAGCGAGAGCATCGAGGACATCCGCCACGTGTACGGCGAAGCGCTCCCCATCGCCATCGACCCCATCGACGACTCGACGCCCTTCAGCATTACCGTCGGCGCCGTCCAGCGCGCTGCGTTCGAGCTCGTCGACCGGGGAGGAGCCGAGCGCTCTTCCTGGCAGGTCGTGGCCCGGGTCGCCACCGGCGGTGGCGAGGCCGGCGAGGCCCCCGAGGAGCGCCGCGTGCGCCACTGGCGCCGCAGCCAGGTCGAAGAGATCCTGCTATCACTGCTCAGCGCCTACGAGCGCTCCCTCAACCGCGAAGTCTCAGCCTGATTCCCTTCTCCTCTGCGGTCGTGGCTTGCTCGGTGGTACGCTGGTTGACACAACCACAGCGGAAGTCGGTCCGATGGTGAGCAAGCACCTATCAGTGCGCCTGGATGCGGATCTCCTCCAGCAACTGGAAGACCAGTGCCGTAGCAGTGGGGAGTCGCGCTCGGCGCTCGCGACGCGTTTCCTGGAGGAAGGGCTTCGCATGGACCGGCACCCTGGGATCATGTTCCGCCCCGGCCCTGCCGGCCGTCGCCCGGCGGTGGTAGGCGGACCCGATGTCTGGGTGCTCGCGCGCGTGCTGCGGGACCGGAGCGGGCGGGCAGAGGAAACGGTGACCTCCCTGGCGGACGAGTTGGCGCTCACGATCGGGCAGGTGCAGTCTGCGGCGCGGTACTACGAGGAGTTCCGTGAGGAGGTCGACGACTGGCTCGATCGGCTGGATGCGGAGGCCGACCGAGCTGAGGCGGAGTGGAGGCGTTTGCAGGGTCTCCCCGCCAGGTGAAGCTGTTGCTGGACGAAATGTGGTCGCCTCGAATCGCCGAGGCGCTGCGGAGGCGTGGCCATACCGTGGTGGCCGTCACGGAACGGCCAGACCTCCGTACACAACCCGACTCGATCATCTTCGAGCGGGCTCGCACGGAGGGCTGGGTAATCGTGACGGAGGATGTCGCGGACTACCGAGAGCTCGCGGCTGCAGCCCTGGACGCTGGACTCGAGGCGCCTGCCTTGGTCTTCACCAGCAACCGTGGCTGGCCGCGGGGAAGCACGCAACGCATCGGTCGTCTCGTTGTGGCCTTGGACACCCTGCTCCAGGAGCACGCTGAACTGGAGGGCGAGTACTGGCTCGACTAGCGAGCCGGCGCCCGCAGCGCGCGCGCCACGATCGCGTCCGTGAGCCCGGCGAATATGCGCTTGTGGATCGGCCAGAGCGCGTACCAGTACAGCAGCCCCGCCGCCCCCGCCGGATGGAAGTGCGCCGACGTCACGATGCGCGACCCCTCCCGCTCCGCCGCCACCTCGAATTCGAGGATGGCGATGCCGGGCAGCTTCATTTCCGCGAGCAGCGTCAGCCGCCGCCCCGCTTCCACCCCTACGACGCGCCAGAAGTCGAGCGCGTCGCCCGTCCGGATCTCCGTCGGGTGCCGGCGCCCCCGCCTCCTCCCCACGCCCCCCACCAGACGATCGAGCAGCCCACGCAGGTTCCAGAGCCAGTTCCCGTAGTACCACCCATTCGACCCGCCGATCGCCGAGACCACCCCCCACACCGACTCCGGCGACGCGTCACAGGTCCGCTCGACGCGCTCCCCGCGGCTGTAGAACGAGATTTCGGCGCGGTGGTCGCGCATCGCGAACGAACCCTCCGTCCACCGTGCCGGCAGCTCGGCCGTGCGCTCGGCCTCGAGGGCGGCCTGGACCGCTTCTTCGTACGTGTGCAGCTCGATTGGGATGCGTGCCTGCAGGTCTGCCTCCGGATCGACCACGAGGTCGTGCCGGAGGCCGTCGATGAGCGGACGCGCGACGCTTGAGGGCACTGCTGTCACCAGGTCGAGCCAGTAGGAGGAAAGCCGCGGGCTGAGCACCGACACCGGGATGATGGCCAGCCGTCGCCCCACGGCTCTCGCGAAACGCGTGAGCAAGTCCTGGTAGCGCACCACCTCGGGGCCGCCTGCGTCGTAGACGTGGCTTCCGGGCGGCTCTGCTTCCGGCAGGCGCACGAGGTACTCGATCAGGTCGTCGAGGGCGATGGGCTGCGTCAGCGACCGCACCCAGCGTGGGGTCACCATCACCGGCAGGTGGTAGACCAGGTCCCGGATGACCTCGAACGCCGCCGAGCCGGGCCCGACCACGATGCCGGCACGAACTTCCGTCACGTCCACGGCGCCCTCGCGCAGGACATCGCCCGTTTCCCGGCGCGAGGCCAGGTGCGCCGACGCCGCCCCGCTCGGCTGCAGCCCGCCCAGGTAGACGATGCGGCTCACCCCCGCCCCCTCGGCTGCCTGGCGGGTGTTCTCCGCCGCTCGCCGGTCGCGTTCCGGGAAGTCCGACCCGGAGGCCATCGAGTGCACCAGGTAGTAGACGAGGTCGACGCCCTTGAACGCGGCGTCGAGCGACTCGCGGTCGAGCGCGTCCGCCTGCACCACCTCCACCCCCACCCACTCACGCGCTTCGAGCGTCTCCCGCCTTCTCCCCGCTGCCCGTACCGCGTGCCCCTCCTCGACCAGCCGGGGCACGAGATGGCTGCCCACGTACCCCGAAGCCCCCAGCACCAGCACCGTGGTCACGCGCTCCTCCTGCTTCCTTGGGAGATCCTCACGTCCTCCTCACTATCTTCCGTCCAGGGGCGCGTGCGTGGGTGAAGCGCCCGAAACGGTCCGTGCCTCCGTGCGAACGGGGAGGAACCGCTCCCCTTGCCTAGTGGAACACCACCGTCTTGTTGTCGTACACGAGGACGCGGTCCTCGATGTGCCAGCGCACCGCTCGGGCCAGCACCATTCGCTCCACTTCGCGGCCGAGCCGCATAAGGTCCGTCCGCGCGTTCCGGTGCGTCACACGCACGACGTCCTGCTCGATGATTGGCCCTGCGTCCAGCTCGGCCGTCGCATAGTGTGCCGTCGCCCCGATGATCTTGACCCCCCGCTCCTCCGCCTGCCCGTACGGGTCGGCGCCTGCGAATGCCGGCAGGAACGAATGGTGGATGTTGATGACCTTCTGCGGGTATTCGCCCAGGAACATTGGCGTCAGTATCTGCATGTAGCGCGCCAGCACCACGAGGTCGACCCGGCCACGCAGGAGGTCGAGCATCGCCTTCTCCTGCTCGACCTTCGTCTCTCGCGTCACCGGCAGGTGCTCGAACGGCACGTTGAACCGCTCCGCCAGCGGCCGCAGGATCTCGCGGTTCGAGATCACCATGGCGATGTCCGCCTCGAGCTCTTCCGTCCGCGCCCGCCACAGCAGGTCCAGCACGCAGTTTGGCTCGCGCGTGCAGAGGATGGCGATGCGCGGACGGTCGGCGCTGTAGGAGACGCGCCACTGCATGTTGAACTTGCTCGCGACCGCTGCCCCGAATCCTGCGGCCACCTCCTCGGCGGGCGTGCTCAGGCCGTCGAGGTCGTACTCGATGCGCATGAAGAACTGTGGGTTCTCGCCGTCGGTCGAGTGCTGGTCACCCTGCAGGATGTTCGCGCCGTGCCGGTACAGGTAGTCCGAGACGGAGGCCACGATCCCGGGCCGGTCCGGACACTGGACCAGCAGCCGCGCGCTGCCCTCGGCCGGGGAGTCGCTCATGGCTCGATCATACGTCTCCGGCTCCCGGAAGGTGATTCATTTGTGCCACACCGGTGCGGCGCTACTGGTACATGATGAGGTCCGGCACCTGCTCGATCGCCTGCACCTGCTCGGGCGTCATCACGGGCGTGTCCTGGTCGAAGAACAGCTTCAGCGCCGGACGCTCCGAGGGAGCCGTCAGTGCGTACCAGTCGTAGTGCCGCAGCTTCAGGGCGGCGGTTCCGAAGCCGTCCATGTCGATCGACACCTCAACGCCCGCAACGTCCTCGACCAGGTCCCGGTCGCGCAGCATTCTCGCCGCGAACTGGTGCACCATCAGGATCTTCGGAGGGATTCCCTCCTCTTCCACCAGTGTCGCCAGGTAGTGCTGCACCTCGTTCACGTGTTCCGCGCCGATCCCGCCGATGGCGAGGCCCGGCCTCACGCCAAGGTGCTCGGTCGCGAACTCCGGGTCGATCGCCATATGCACGAACGGCTCGCGCAGGAACTCCTCGAGCAGCTTCACTTCCGTTAGCGGGTCGCTCCAGCCGATCTGCACGTCCAGGAAGAGGATCATGTCCCGCTCACGGGCCGCCTCCACGTACTCGGCGATGCGGTCGGCCGGCAGCCGGTACAGCCAGGTTCCATCCGCGGTCGGGTACGCCTGTGCCACGCCCGTGATCAGGTGGAAGGCGGGGATCACCTCCCGCGGGCCGTTAAGCCGGTCGTAGTGGGCCGCCCAGATCGCGACCTCGTTGGCGACTTCCGCCGGGGTTCCGTGCCCCAGCACGCCCATCGCCCGCACGTCCGGATAGCCGTAGAACGAGACGATCTGCGCGTTCTCGAACACCGACTCGACCGTCGGCGGGCGCGGGAACGTCCAGGCTCGTTCGGTGTTGGAGACGATCAGGTACTGCCCGCCCGGCGAGAAGTGGGTCAGGCCGCCCAGCAGCGGAGCCACCCCTGTGCCCCAGGCCCGCGTCGGCAGGATATGTCCCTCCGCGAACGACCAGACGGACAGGCCGGGAACGGTGCCGTCGGGGCCACGCTCCCAGTTCACCCAGCCCAGCGCCCGTCCGGCGAACGCCTCGCGCAACTCAAGGCGCGGCCCGCTCCACTCCACCCACGTAGCCCCCTCCCGGAGCATCACGTCGCACTGGGGAATGGCGTCGATACCACTGATCGGGATCGATTCGGACCAGCCCAGCGAGGTCGATGTGATCTCGACGCTGGCATCGTGGCCGTGGCAGATGTAGGCGCGCTCGCCGTCGATCCGCAGCGGAGCTCCTGAGTCCACGCTGTGCCCGGAGCTGTCTCCGCCGGGCAGCCGCAGGCTGACATCGGTCGCGAAGTCACAGGTAATCTCAATGGAGAGCGGCGTGCTCAGCGGGACGCTGGCCGCTGAGGTCCCGCTTGCTGCCGCCACCGTGCCGTCGTAGGCCGCTTCGGCCGACGCCTGGCAGGCGGCGTCTGCAGCGGCTGCGGAGTTATCCCAGGTCACCCAGAGAACAAGTGCCAGCACAGCCGCCAGCGCCACGCCCAGCTTGGTCAGTAATGCAGGCATCGTCGGGACACCTCCGGGACAGCCACCAATCCCGTCAGGAAGATATTAGCAAAGTGCTTATGCATTTGGCTATTTCTTAACGCAAGGAAGTGCGCGGTTCCATCTCCTCCCTTCCAGCGTGCCCTACCGGGGCGCCCCCGACCTTTACGAAGCGGGCGGCCTTTCCGGGACCTTCCTGCGCCGGTCGACCTACCCTCCACCGGGCACGGCCTCGCACGCCCAATAGAATCGACGGGCAGGCCCACGGGGCATCCGGAGGCGTTCCATGACCACAGCAACCCACACTCCCGCCGTTCACCAGCGACTCGGTCGCGGCGCGACCAGAAAGGTCATGCGGGGAGCCGTGCTCCTGCTTCCCCTCATGGTCACCTTCTGGCTGATCCAGTTCGCCTTCCAGACGATGGACGGCCTGCTCCAGCCCATCATCTCCGCCATCGCCGGCCACGAGATCCCGGGCCTCAGCTTCGCCATCATCATCGTGGCGCTCTTCATCGTCGGCGCCCTCAGCTCGACCTTTCTCTTCCGTACGCCGGGTTACCTCATCGAGCGCGGCATCACCGCCCTGCCCGGCGTCGGCGCCGTCTACACCACCACGAAGAAGCTCCTTCCTGGCTCCGACCCGGGCGCCAGGGCCCCGACAGGCTTCGATACCGTTGTCCGCATCGAATACCCCCGCAAGGGCGTGTGGTCCGTCGGCTTCCTGATGAGCTTCATCGAAGACGAGGCAGGGTCGAAGGTCGGGGTCGTCTACATGCCCTCGACGCCCATGCCCCAGTCCGGCTGGCTCGTCCAGCTCCCCCTCGACGACATCGAAGTGACGGACTGGAGCTCCGCCCAGGCCATGCAGTACATCGTCTCCGCCGGTGTCAGCTGCCCCGACACCATGACCATGAGCGCGCTCGAGTCCCCTGCATGAAGGTGCTCATGAGGATAGCGCTCCACGTCCTCGTCTTCCTCGTCGCGGGAATCGTCTTCTTCCTCGGGCTCGGCATCGGCCTCTCGCAGAACCCGGCCATCGGCACCCTTCTCTGGCTCGTCGCCGCCGGCATCGCGGTCGCGAACGCCATCTGGATGACGCGGCGTCGCCGGTAGGGGTGGGGAATGAAGAGCCTCACGAAGAGTGACGCCCGCAGCCCTACGGGGCGATCTGACACATGAATTCGATGGTGTCTTCGACTCGGACCTTAATCGCCCTCAACTGCGATAGGGAGTACTTCCCGGCGGGTCCATGGGCGCCCGAGTTCAGGTCCTTGAAGAGAACGGATAGGTCAGAGATATTGGCGTCGATGAAGCTCTCTAGCGTTGAGTGGGCAACACCGCTGCGGTCAAGGCAGTAGTGAACCTTCCAACGCCGTGTGGGCGTCCCCCTGTCGGTGGTCTCGCAGTCGGGAAACTGGAGGAAGACCTCGCTGTCGGGGGCCATGTCATCAAGCATGTCCGCAATGATCTCTCTGGCGCTGGTGCAGAAATGTCGAGCTGCGTCTGGGTTCTCAGGACTCAGGGCATAGACCGCCCCTGACCAACGAGCACTCAAGTCACCCGAGAACTCCGACAGCGACTCACTCACTCTTGTGGTAGTGAGCTCTTCGCTAGGGAGGGGGGCGTCGTCCTCCTCCGTGAGGAGGCTATTGAGGACAGCGACGCTGTTCGCTGCGTCTCGTTCCGCAAGGTCCGACAGAAAGGGATCGGCGTCACTTCGATCCAGTCGCTCGTAGGCAGAAGTGACGGACGTCACAGACTGGCGCAACGACGCATGGTGAACAGTTACGGTCTGTGTGGAGAGGCGATTGAGCGCTGAGCGGAGCCGAGCCTGATTCCCCCTGACACGGGCATTGTGGGTGCGCACGGCCCGGTTGTAGTCGTCCACCGCCCGCCTGACCTTGGCTTGGTTCTGCCGAACCTTGTTGTTGTAGGCCCTGACCTCGCTGTTGTACTTCTGGATCGCAGCGCGCTGGCGGGCTTGGGCCTGTCGAAGCTTGGACTGAATCTGGGATGTGGACATGCGTCGGGGCATTGCCAGTGGACTCCCGGGAGCGCGCTGAGGATGACTGCAAGCAGCGTAACATGCCTTATTGATAGTCCAGAAATGGCAGGGCATTTCCGGTTTACAGTAGGCGACTCACCGCCCTTCCGTCCCTTCCGTTCCTGTACCATCGCTTCGCCGCTACTTGCTCGCGGCGAGGAGGGCCGACATGGCAGAGGAGTTGCGTATCCAGGTCATGAACGGCGGTCCCTACGTCGTCTCCGGTGGGGTGCCCCTCAAGGAGATGGCCCCCGTCCAGACCCTCAACGGCGAGAACGTCGACTGGCACGTCCTCCGCGAGATCGACGAGTCACGGGACATGTACGCGCTCTGCCGCTGCGGCCGCTCCAACGACAAGCCCTACTGCGACGGCTCCCACGCCAGCGAACCCTGGCCCGAGGCCGAGACGGCCGACCGCCGCCCCATGGCCGACCGCGCCAACCGCATCGAGGGCGCCGCCGGCGTCATGCTCGACGACGAGTCCGTCTGCATCGGCGCGGGCTTCTGCGGCACGAAGACCACCAGCGCCTGGGACCTCATCGACGAAGAAGGCGACGAGGCCCGTGAGCGCGTCACGGCCATGGTTGGCCGCTGCCCCACCGGCCGCCTCGCCATCATCCCCGCGGGCGAGGAAGGGCTCGTCGAGCCCGCCCTCGGCGCTGAGATCGCGGTCGTCCCGGGCGGCCCCCTCTGGGTACGCGGCGGCGTCAATGTCGAGAGCGCCGACGGCACTCCCTGGGAGGTCCAGAACCGTCGCACGCTCTGTCGCTGCGGGGCATCCAACAACAAGCCCTTCTGCGACGGCGCCCACAGCGACCTGCACTTCGACGAGCGCTAGTCCGGAGCTTCCACCTCGCTCAAGGAGCGCACGGCGCCGAACGCCGTGCTGGCCGCTCGCCAGAACCTGTCGTCGGCCGTCCAGTACTCGCACCCGAGCGCTTCCGCCAATGCCAGGTAGTGGGAGTCGTACGCCGCGCCCTGGCCGAGTTCGCTGGCCATCTCGAGCGCGCGCATATGCAGGCCCGGCGGGTCATGCAGCTCGAGGGGCAGGGACGCGAATTGCTCGACGAGGCGAAGCGCCTGTGCCCGTTCCAGGTAGTCCTGCACGACCTTGCGGTGGATAGCATTCGTCACCTCGGCGGCCAGGAGATGTGGCGCCGCAAGCCGCTTGCCGTCGCGACCCCATGCCCGGAGCAGGGCGGTAGCTTTCTCGGAATCCTCTTCGGCGACCAACCACTTGAACGTGAGGCTCGCGTCAACGACGACGAAGCTGCTCACTCACGACCCCAGAGCTGGGCATCTCGCTCCTCGCGCATTTCCCGAATGATGTCAACGGAGTTTCCGGGAAGGATTCGGTCGCCAAAGATCTCTTGCCGAAGCGCCGCGAGCCTCTCCGCCATCCCCTCCAGCGAGTGCTCCGCTACCCCCGCTTCCTCGTCCTCTTCCAGTTCCTTCTCGATCGCGGTCTGGCAGTACTCGCGCATGCTGATGCCCTTGAGCGCCGCGACCGCCTTCAGGCGCCGCTGCAGGGGCGCGTCAAGGTCCAGCGTCAACCGCTTCTTCTCAATCGTCTTCGCCATCTAAGTGACTCCTGGTGCCCGGGCGGGACACGCTCCACTTTTGCGGAAATACAGAAATACGTCAAGGCACGCCGAGAGGGCCTTGGCGAGGGGCTGAAGGAGTTGGCCTGAAGCGGCTGCTAGCCCAGCAGCCGCTTCATCGTCGCGCCGATCTCCGCCGGTGAGTCAGACACGACCGCGCCCGCTGCGCGCAACGCCGCCTTCTTGTTCTCGGCCTTGCCGTCCTCGCCCGAGATGATCGCCCCCGCGTGACCCATCCGCCGCCCCGGAGGCGCCGTCGCCCCCGCGATGAACGCCACGACCGGCTTGCGGACGTGCTCCTTGATGTACGCTGCCGCGTCCTGCTCGGCGCTCCCGCCGATCTCGCCCACCATCACGATCGCGTCCGTGTCCGGGTCCTCGTTCAGCAGCCGGATTGCCTCGCGCTGGGGCGTCCCGATGATCGGGTCGCCGCCCACGCCGATGCAGGTGCTCTGCCCGAGTCCCTCGGCCGTCAGCTGCGCCACCACCTCGTACACCAGCGTTCCCGAGCGGCTCACTACGCCCACGCGTCCCGGCAGGAACACGTCGCCCGGCATGATCCCAACGCGCGTCTGCGTGCCCGGCGTGATCACGCCCGGGCAGTTGGGCCCGATCAGCATCGTCGGGCCCTCTTTCAGCGCCTGCTTCACGCGCACCATGTCCATCACGGGGATGCCCTCCGTGATGCACACCGCCAGCGGCACCGCCGAGGACGCCGCCTCCAGGATCGCGTCCGCCGCGAACGGGGCCGGCACGAAGATGATGCTCACGTTGGCGCCCGTCTCCCGTACCGCCGCGTCCACCGTCGGGAAGATGGGAACCCCGTCCTGCTCCTCGCCGCCGCGCCGCGGGTGCACCGCCGCCACCACGTTCGTCCCGTAGGCAATCGACCGGCGCATGTGGTTCGCACCCTCCGTGCCGATTCCCTGAACCATCAGTCGCGTGTTCTCGTCGAGAAGAACGCTCATCGAAGCTCCCGCGCGCGCCGCGCCGCCGAAATACGCCCGCGCGCTGCCTCGGCGATCGCGGGCCTCCGCATTCTAGCCGCGCCTCCCGATAGCGCTAGCCGGAGGCGCCCTCCGGCTCCCAGCCGCCGCCGCTGCTACGATTACGCACCGACCACCGGTCACCAACCACCGACCACTGGAGATCCCCCATGGCCACGGCTCTCGACGGTATCAAGGTCCTTGACCTCTCTCGCCTCGCTCCCGGTCCCTACTGTTCCATGCTCCTTGCCGACTTCGGCGCCGACGTTACCCTCGTCGAGGCCGTCCCCGGCGTGAACGCCAAGCTCGCCGGTCCCGCCGCCGACCCCGAGGCCGCGAAGCGCGCCGCCGCCTACAACGCCCTCGGCCGCGGCAAGCGCTCCATCGCCCTCAACCTCAAGAACGAGGCCGCCCGCGACATCTTCTACGAGCTCGTGAAGGGCGCCGACGTCGTCCTCGAAGGCTTCCGCCCCGGCGTTGTGAACCGCCTCGGCGTCGACTACGAGACCCTCTCCGCCATCAATCCCCGCATCGTCTACTGCTCCCTCTCCGGTTTCGGCCAGACCGGCCCCTACAGCAACCTCGTCGGCCACGACATCAACTACATCTCCATCGGTGGCGCTCTCGGCGTCATCGGCCGCCCCGGAACCGCCCCCGCCATCCCCGTCAACCTGCTCGCCGACTTCGCCGGCGGCGGACTCATGGCCGCCTTCGCCATCTGCGCCGCCCTCCTCGCCCGCGAGCACACGGGCCGCGGCCAGACGGTTGACATCGCCATGAGCGACGGCGTCCTCTCCCTCATGACCAGCGCCATGACCGGCTTCTTCTCGACGGGTACGCCCCTCCGCCCCGGCGAGGGCTTCCTCACCGGCGCCCGCCCCTGGTACGACACCTACAAGTGCGGCGACGGCCGCTGGTTCTCCATCGGCAGCATCGAGCCCCACTTCTACGAGGCGCTCTGTCGCGTCCTCGGCGCCGACGAGTTCCTCGGCAGGCAGCACGACGAGTCTGGCTGGCCCGCCATGCGCGAGCGCTTCGAGGCCGTCTTCGCCACGAAGACCGCCGACGAGTGGATGGCGATCATGTCCGAACACGACATCTGCGCCTCCCCCGTCCTCGAGCAGGAGAACATCGTTACCGACCCCCACAACGTCGCCCGCGACATGATCGTGACCGTCGACACGCCCGCGGGACCGGTCCAGCAGGTCGGCGTCGGCCCGAAGCTCGGCGACACCCCCGGCCGCGTCGAGCGGGGCGCGCCCCTCAACGGCGAACACACCGACGAGGTGCTTGCCTCCATCGGTTACGATGCCGAGCGCATCGCCGCCCTCCGCGCGGAGGGCGCCATCGGCTAGGGCCCGCGCAAGCGAGGCGCAGCCGTCAAGGAGCACCCCATGGAATACCGCGTCGTCGCCACCGACATCGAATTCGCCGAAGGTCCGCTTGAGCTGCCCGGGGGCGACATCCTCTACACCGAGATACGCGCCGGAACGCTCACCCGCGTTTCGCCCGACGGCTCCCGCAAGGAGACCTTCGCCACGACGGGTGGCGGCCCCAACGGCGCCGCCATCGGCCCCGACGGCGCCATCTACGTCACCCAGAACGGCGGCTTCCAGTGGTCCGAGAGCCGCACTTCGAGCGGCCAGCGCATGATCTCGCCCGGCCCCCGCCCCGAGGACGGTGGCTACATCGGCGGCCAGATCCAGCGCGTCAGCGCCGACGGCTCCGAGGTCACGACCGTCTACTCCCAGTGCGACGGCGAGCCTCTGAAGGGCCCCAACGACCTCGTCTTCGACCGCGAAGGCAACTTCTACTTCACCGACCACGGGAAGCGCTACGGCCGCCAGCGCGACATCACCGGCGTCTTCTACGCCTCCCCGAAAGGCGACTTCATCCGCGAGATCATCTTCCCCCTCGAGGCCCCGAACGGCATCGGCCTCAGCCCCGACGAGCGCACGCTCTACGTCGCCGAGACCCCCACCGGCCGCCTCTGGGCCTTCGACATCACCGCCCCGGGCGAGATCGGCGAACGCCACGTCGTCGCCACCGTCCCCGGCGCCTCGCCCCGTAACCACGCCATGTGCGACTCCATGTGCGTCGATGGCGATGGCAACATCCTCGTCGCCACCATCATCAACGGCGGCATCACCTCCATCTCCCCCGACGGCGCTAACGTCTGGCACGAGCCCCTCCCCGACCGCGTCACCACCAACGCCTGCTTCGCCGGCCCCGACCTGCGCACCCTGTACGTGACCATGGGCAGCATGGGCCAGCTTGTCGCTTTCGATGACTGGCCCGTGGCCGGTCACCGGCTCAACTTCCAGGCCGAGCCGAGCCCCGCGTGATCGTCGCCGGCGGCGCAACCCTCGCTGTCTGTGCCGTCGGCCTCGCCCTGCTGCGGCTGACCGTCGCGGCCCCGCAGCACTGTCCGGAGATCACGCCCGAGTCCCTTGCGGTCTCCGCTTCCGCCTCCGCCGAGTGGATCGAGATCGCCCAGTTCCCCGACGGTCGCTACGTCTACGAGTACAACGCCGACACCGACTCCTTCCCCGACGACTACAACGTCGTCCGCCACGCCGGCGTCACCATGTCGCTCTACCAGGCCGCCGCTCTCGGCGACCTCGCCCGCATCCCCGCGGCCGACCTCGGCACTGCCTGGATGCAGGCCAACCTCATCCAACACGACGAATGGGTCGCCCTCCGCAACCCGGTCACCGGCCGGGTGAAGCTTGGCGCCAGTTCGCTCATGCTGGCCGGCCTCACCCAGCGCCGCCTCGCCACCGGCGATCCGCAATACGACGACCTCATGAAGCAGCTCGCCCGCTTCCTCGTCGTGATGCAGCTCCCCGACGGCGCCATGCTCAACTTCTGGGATCCCGGCACGGGCAAGCCCGACCCCTCCGTGCGCTCGCGCTACGCCACCGGCGAGGCCCTCTGGGCCCTGGCCCAGATGCACCGCCACTTCCCCGGCGAGGGGTGGGACGAGCCCTCTTGGCGCATCGCCGACTACCTCGCCCTCCACCGCGACGAGGTCGAGGAGCTCGACTTCCCGCCCTGGCCCGACCAGTGGGCCGCCTACAGCCTCTCCGAAATGGCCGACTGGCCCCTGAAGGAGCACCACATCGAGTACGCGCGCGCCCTCGCCGAGCGGTTCGGATTCCTCATCCGTGTCGAATCCCAGCGCACCGGCGGCTTCATCAACGAGCCGTTCCACGGCAGGCTTACGCGCGCCGCCGGACTCGGGACCTGGGTCGAGGGCCTCACCTCGATGTGGCGTCTCGCGCGTACCGATGAGCGCCTCGCCGACCTCGAACCGGAGCTCGCCGAGCGCGCCATCTGCGGCGCGGGCATCCTCGCCAGCCGCCAGATCACGTTCCGGGAGAGCGCTGTCTGGCCCAACCCCGACCTCGCCGCCGGCGCCTGGTTCCGCGACGGCATCACGCGCATGGACGACCAGCAGCACGCCCTCTCCGGTCTCGCCCTCACAGAGGCTATCCTTGCCCGCCAGGAGGACACCCCATGAGCGGCCTCGGGATCACCATCCTCCTCATCTTCGCCTCCATAAACCCGCCCGCGGTCCTGGCGACCGTGAACCGGGCGGAGAAGGGTCGTCTCCAGCTGGCGCCGGCGGCCGTCGCCTTCCTCGCGGGCGCCGCCCTCCTCCTCGCCGCCACCTTCGCCGCCGACGCCTTCCTCGACGCCCTCCAGCTCGAACCCGAGACCTTCCGCATCTCCGCCGGAATCGTCATGGCCGTCACCGGAGTCGCCTTCCTCCTCTTCGGCCCCTTCTCCTTCCCCATGGAGCAGGACTGGAAGAGCGGCCTCTTCCCCCTCGCCTTTCCCCTCCTTGCCAGCCCCGCCGCCTTCGCTGCCGTCCTCACCCGCTCCGCCGACAAGGGCGAACCGCAGGTGGTGCTCGCGACCCTCATCGTCGTCGCCGCTGTCGCCGTGGGCGTGGCACTGGTCTCGGGACGCGATTCGCCCATCCCGGGCGTCCTCGCGCGCCTCATCGGCGCCGTCCTCATCTTCCGTGCCGTGGGCCTCATCATCGACGGGATCCGCTCCGTTTAGCTCCGGGGAAGGAGGACCCCCTGCCCGACCTCGACCAGTCCGCCCTCCAGCGCGCGCTCGACGAGATCGAGCTCCGCAACCTCTACTTCCGCTACGCCCGCGGCGTCGACCGCCTCGACCCCGAGCTGCTGCGCTCCTGCTTCCACGAGGATGCCCACATCACCACTCGCAACCGCGAGGTCCGCGACGACTTCGTCAAGAACGTCATGGTCGGCCTCTCCCGCTTCAAGATGACCCAGCACGTCACCACCAACGTCTGGGTGGAGATCGACGGCGACACGGCCAGGGGCGAGGCCTACGCCCAGGCCAACCACCGCGCCCCCGGCGAGAACGGCGAGCCCGACACCGACTACCGCTGGGGCGGCCGCTACGTCGACCGCTTCGAGCGCCGCGACGGCGTCTGGAAGTTCTCCGACCGCGTCGTCATCCACGACATGGACCGCGTCGTGAAGGTCACCGAGGTCTGGGACCCGCCCGGCCTCGGCTTCACCGAGGGCTCGCACTCGACCGACGACATCGTCTACAGGGAATGGGGGAAGCAACCGCCCCCAGGAGGCACACCGTGACGTTCGAAGACCTCACCAGCCCCTACGACATCCCCTCTGGCGGCATCTTCCACTTCGCCATGGCCGTCCCCGACCTCCCCTCGGCAATGGACATGCTCGGCCCTGCCCTCAACGTCGACTGGACCTCGATCTGGTCGATGACCCGGAAGATGAACACCCCCGAAGGACCTACCACCGACGAGATGCAGGCCGTCTACACCCGCCAGGGTCCGCCCTACGTCGAGCTGGTGAGCGGCTACGGGAGCGGCTTCTTCGCCGCCGATCAGGGCCCCCGCCTCCACCACGTCGGCTACATCGTCGACGACGTTCGCGCCGAGGCCGAGCGCCTCCAGGCGCTCGGCATGACCATCTGGGACCTCGGCCCCGGCTCCGCATTCGTCACGAACGACGTCGGCATGACCTTCGAGGTCATGGGACCGGGCATCCGCCAGACCCTCGACGAGTGGTTCGCCAGACCCTCCGACTAGCGCTCTTCGAAGCCGCTAACGGGCCTGTCGCGTAGCATCGCGGAGCGATGCCCCGCCGCATCCTCATCAGCAACGACGACGGCCACGAGTCGGCTGGACTGTGGGCGCTGGCCCGCGCCTGCCGCTCCCTCGACTGCGACGTCACCGTCGTCGTCCCCAACAAGAACCAGAGCGCCGTGGGCGGCAGCCTCACCCTTCGCCAGGAGCTGAACTGGGTCCGCATCGAGGATCCGCCCGTCCCCGGCATCGATGCCTGGCACGTCAACGGCTCGCCCGCTTCGGCCGTCATCGTCGGCCTCAACGGCGTGCTCGACGAGGAGCCCGACCTGCTCGTCTCTGGCATCAACCGCGGCGCGAACATCGGCAACGACCTCACCGCCAGCGGCACCGTCGGCGCTGCCCTCCAGGGTCACTACCGCGGCATCACCTCGCTCGCCATCTCCTACGCGATGGACCCCCGCGCCGAAGGGATCGACTGGGACGCAGCCGAGCGCGTCGCCGCCATCTTCTGCCGCGAGGAGATCGAGGGCCGGCTGCCCAAATCCATCTTCCTCAACGTCAACGTCCCCCTCGTCCCCTTTGAGGAGATCAAGGGAATCCTCGTCACCCGAGTCGCCCGCCGGGGCTACTTCCACCTCGAGGTCCAGGGCGAGTCGAAGGGCTTCCTCACCCGCGGACCCTTCGAACCCACCCCCCTCGACCCACCCCCCGGCACCGACATCTGGGCGATCATGCACAAGTACGTCAGCGTCAGCCCCCTCCAGGCCAACTTCACCGACCACCACGTCATCGACGCCCTCGGCGAGCGCTTCAACGCCGCCTGGAACGAGTGACGAAGAGCGCTCGGGCGTTGCGCTACACTCGAAGCTGACCAAATCCGGAGGACAGCCCCATGTCTGGCCACTCGAAATGGTCGACCATCAAGCGGAAGAAGGAAGCCGCCGATAACAAACGCGGCGCCCTCTTCACGAAGCTCGCCAAGGAGCTCCAGATCGCCGCCAAGGCCGGTGGTCCCGACCCCGACGCGAACTTCAAGCTGCGCCTCGCCGTCCAGCGCGCGAAGGCCGCCAACATGCCTAACGACAACATCACCCGCGCCATCGCCAAGGCAACCGGTGGCGGCGACAGCGACCAGCTCATCGAGGTCAGCTACGAGGGCTACGGACCCGGTGGGGCTGCCATCCTCGTCACCGCCGTCACCGACAACCGCAACCGCACCGTTGCCGCCATCCGCCACGAGTTCACGAGCGTCGGCGGCAGCCTTGGCGAGAACGGCTCCGTCGCCTGGCAGTTCAAGTCCCGCGGCGCGCTCTCCGTGCCCACGGACGGCCACGACGAGGACGAGATTGCCCTGGTCGCGATCGAGGCCGGCGCCGAGGACATCGACACTTCGGACGACGCCGTCGAGATCCAGACCGCGCCCGGCGATCTCGAAGCCGTCCGCCAGGCCCTCACGGAAGCGGGCTACGCCATCGACCACGCCGACCTCTCGATGGTCCCCACCTCCACCATCGCCCTTGAGAAGGGCGTTGCCGGCCAGATCCTCCGCCTCCTCGACGGCCTCGAAGAGCTCGAGGACGTTCAGCGCGTCTACTCCAACGCCGACTTCGACGACGAGCTCCTCGCCCAGTACGCGAGCTAGCGCCACGCGCCCCTCGGCGCTCCCCTGCCCGCCGTCGTAGAGTGCGGGCATGCGTATCGCAGGCATCGACCCGGGCCTCAATGCGACCGGCTACGGCATCGTCGACGTCGACGGCGACCAGTGCCGCCACGTCGCCCACGGCGTCGTCCGTACCCGCTCTGCCGACAGCCTCGCCCGCCGCCTCGTTCTCATCCGCGATGGTCTGCGCAAGGTGTTCTCCCAGTGGTCACCCGAGGTGGGCGCCGTCGAGGCCTCGTTCGTCGGCTCGAACGCGCGCTCGGCCCTCGCTCTCGGTCACGCGCGCGCCGCTGCCATCCTCGCCCTCGCCGACTCCGCCCTCGAAGTGCACGAGTACGCCCCGACGATGATCAAGACGGCTGTGGGAAGCCATGGTCGCGGCAGCAAAGATGAGGTAGCCAAGATGGTGGCCATGCAGCTCGGCTTGGCCGATCGTCTGAGTTCCTCCGACGCCGCCGACGCCCTCGCCGTGGCCATCACCCACTGGGCGCACACGCGGCTGGAGGGCCGGATCTAGTAGCGCCCGCCCAGCTTCCCGTGGTCCCAGCTGTAGACCCGCTCCGGCCTGACACGCACCGTTACCCGCTTCGCCGCCGCCGGCAGCGCCGCCTCGGGCGTGTCCGTCGGGATCGGCAGCCCCCGGTACTTGTTCGCGACGACCGACATCACCTCGGCCGTCGTCTGGACGTCCGTATCCACCTCGGCGGTGCCGCGGATCACGAGGCCCCGCAGCTCCTCGTAGGCCTGGCCCGTCTCCAGCATCACGGAGATGTGCGGGTCACGCTGCAGGTTCAGGATCTTCTGGCTCTTCCCGAACGTCGTGAACGTGATGACGCCGTCGATCATCACGTACCACATGGGCGCCAGGTGGGGGAATCCGCCCGGGCCATTCGTCGCTACCTGTAACGTCCAGCCCTCGTCCAGGAACTGTTCCTGCTCTTCGGCTGTCAGGGCGATCGATGCTCGGCGGCTGGGCATAGGGGAAACCTCTCGTGGCTGGTTGCCCAAGCCTACGCTCTGCCCCCGATCTGGCGCGATCGGCCGCCTATCCCCGTCGGAAACGCCTCCGCCGGTTGCGCCCCCCCGCCTGGCTGCGGCCGTAGCGCACCGGCCCGCTCCGCCCCGCCACCTCCGCAAACGCCTCCAGCTCCTCGCTCTCCGACCCCACCAACTCCCGCCGCAGCTCCACGATCCGGTCGCGCAACGCGGCCGCCTTCTCGAACTCGAGGTTCTTCGCCGCCCCCTTCATCTCGCGCTCCAGCTCCTTGATCATCCGCAGCAGCTCGTCCGGCGGCATCCCCGCGGGAACGTCCGCGTCGTACTCCGCCGGCTCCTCCGCCACCTCCCGCACGTGGTCCGTGATGTCCCGGATCGCCTTCGTGATCGTCTCCGCCTCCAGCCCGTGCTCGCGGTTGTAGCTGTCCTGGATGCCCCGTCGCCGCTCTGTCTCGTCGATCGCCGTGCGCATGCTCGCCGTCACGTGGTCCGCGTACATCACGACCCGCCCCTCGATGTGCCGCGCCGCCCGCCCGATCGTCTGGATCAGCGACCGGTTCGAGCGCAGGTACCCCTCCTTGTCCGCATCGAGGATCGCCACCAGCGAGACCTCGGGCAGGTCCAGCCCCTCCCGCAGCAGGTTGATCCCCACCACCACGTCGTACACCCCCAGCCGCAGGTCCCGCAGGATCTCGACCCGATCCAGCGTCTCCACCTCCGAGTGCAGGTAGTGCGTCTTCACGCCCATCTCCGTCAGGTAGTCCGCGAGGTCCTCCGCCATCTTCTTCGTTAGCGTCGTGACCAGCACCCGCTGACCCTTCGCCGTCGTGGCATTGATCTCCGCCAGCAGGTCGTCGATCTGCCCGTCCGTCGAGCGCACCTCCACCACCGGGTCGAGCACGCCCGTCGGACGGATCACCTGCTGGGCCACCTGCGTCGACTGGTCCAGCTCGTACTGCGCCGGCGTGGCGCTCACGAAGATCGTCTGGTTGATGTGCTGGTCGAACTCCTCGAAGGTGAGCGGCCGGTTATCCAGCGCGCTCGGTAGCCGGAACCCGAACTCCACCAGCGTCTCCTTGCGCGAGCGGTCGCCGTAGAACTGCCCTTGCACCTGCGGCAGCGTGATGTGCGACTCGTCCACCACCAGCAGCCAGTCGTCCGGGAAGTAGTCGAGCAGGCACCACGGCGTCGAGCCCGCCGGGCGCACCTGCAGGTGCCGGGAATAGTTCTCGATGCCCGCGCAGTAGCCCGTCTCCCGTAACGTCTCCAGGTCGTAGTGCGTGCGCTCCTCAAGCCGCGCCGCCTCCAGGATCTTCCCCTGCTCCTTCAGGAAGGTGAGCTGATCGCCCAGCTCCGTCTCGATCGCCTTGAGCGCGTCATCGAGGTTGTCCTTGCTCGTCACGAAGTGCTTGGCCGGGAAAATCTCGATCGCCTCCCGCTCCGCCACGATCTCGCCCGTCAGCGGGTCGAGCTCGCTGATGCGTTCCACCTCGTTGTCCCAGAAGTCGATGCGAACCGCCAGCTCCTCGTAGCTCGGCAGGATCGTGAGCGAGTCGCCTCGCATCCGGAACCGCCCCCGCACCACGTTCTGGTCGTTCCGCTCGTACTGCATCTCGACCATCCGCCGCAGCACGTCGCGACGCTCAAGCTGCTCCCCCACCTTCATCCTGAGGATGAACTCCTCGTAGCCGGAGGGCTCCCCGAGGCCGTAGATGCAGCTCACGCTCGCCACGATGATCACGTCGCGCCGCGTGAACAGCGATCGCGTGGCCGCGTGCCGCAGCTTGTCGATCTCGTCGTTGATGTCCGCGTCCTTGGCGATGTACGTGTCGCTCCGCGGGATGTACGCCTCCGGCTGGTAGTAGTCGTAGTAGCTGACGAAGTACTCGACCGAGTTCTCCGGGAAAAACTCCTTCAGCTCGGCGCACAGCTGCGCCGCGAGCGTCTTGTTGTGGGCCAGCACGAGCGTCGGCCGCCCCACCGCCTGCACCACGTTCGCGATCGTGAACGTCTTCCCCGAGCCCGTCGCTCCCAGCAGCGTCTGGTAGCGATCCCCGCGCTGCAGCCCCTCGACCAGCGTGTCGATCGCCTGCGGCTGGTCGCCCGTCGGCTGGAAGTCGGCGCTCAGCTTGAAGGCGCCCTCCGTTGGGGAGGCCACGGAAACCATGGACGCCAGTGTAGCAGCGACCCTACGCGTCCTCGCCCAGCGTCACGTTGTCGATCAGCCGCACCGCCCCGAAGCGCACCGCCAGCGACACCATCGCCACCCCGGCCACCTCACCCTCGATCTCCGCCAACGTCTCCGAGTCCGCGACGGAGACGTAGTCCAGCTCCGCAAGCGGCTCCGCCCCCACCATCGCCCGCACCCCCGACCGCAGCGACTCTGCATTCCGGACGCCGTCCGCGAACTGGCTCTCCGCCCGCCGCAACGCCCGCGAGAGCACGACCGCCGCCGCCCGCTGCTCCGGCGTCAGGTAGGCGTTGCGGCTGCTCATCGCCAGCCCGTCCGCCTCCCGCACCGTATCGCCGGCCACGATCTCGACCGGCAGGTCCAAGTCCCGCACCAGCCGCCGGATGACGCGCAGTTGCTGGCCGTCCTTCCTCCCGAAGTAGGCGCGGTCCGGCTGCACCGCGTTCAGCAGCTTGGTCACCACCGTCGCGACCCCGCGGAAGTGGACCGGCCGCGATCCCCCCTCGAGCCCCTGCGACACGCCCTCTACCGTCACGTACGTCTGGTACCCCTCCGGGTACACCGCCTCCACCGCGGGCAGGTACACCGCGTTCACGCCGAGCTCCCGGAGCTGCCGCAGGTCGCCCTCTTCGTCCCGGGGGTACCGGTCCAGATCCTCGTTCGGCCCGAACTGCGTCGGGTTCACGAAGATGCTCGCCGCAGACGCCTCGTTCTCGGCCAGCGACCGCCGTACGAGCGACAGGTGCCCCTCGTGCAGGTACCCCATCGTCGGCGTCAGCCCGAGGCTGACCGGGTGCGCCCGCCGCCAGGCGCGCATCTCCTCGGGGGTCGTCAGGATCTCCATGCGTGACCCCGCGCGGGAAGCGTCAGGCGGGCGTGCTCGCGCCCTGGCGAAGCTCGGTCAGCGTCTCCTCGGTCATCGGGAAGCTCTCCTCCTCGGTCGGGAACGCTCCCTCCTCGACCTCCGCGACGTACTCGCGGATGGCCCCGCGGATGGCCTCGCCCAGCACGGCGTAGCGCTTCGCGTGGCGGAACTGCCGCTGGTCGTCGAACAGCCCCAGCAGGTCGTGAAGCACCTGCACCTGGCCGTCGCAGTCCACCCCCGCGCCAATGCCGATCGTGGGAACGCCGATGCGCTCCGTCACCATCTTCGCGAGCGGGGCCGGCACCGTCTCCAGCACGATCGCGAAGGCCCCTGCCTCCTCCAGCGCCCGCGCATCGCCGATGATGCGCGCTGCCGCGGCCGGCGTCTTGCCTTGCACCTTGTGCCCGCCGAACTGGTTCACCGATTGCGGCGTCAGGCCCAGGTGCCCCATCACGGGGATGCCCGCCGACACCATCCGCCGTACGAGCGGCGCCATCTCGCTGCCGCCCTCCAGCTTCACCGCTCCCGCGCCCGCCTGCAGCAGGCGACCCGCGTTCTTGACCGCCTCGTCGGGGTTCGCCTGGTAGCTCATGAAGGGCATGTCCGCCACCACCAGGCAGCGCTTCGTGCCCCGTACCACCGCTTTCGTGTGGTGAAGCATGTCGTCCATCGTGACCGGCACCGTCGAGTCGTGGCCCAGCATTACCGTGCCGAGCGAGTCCCCCACGAGGATCACCGGCGCGCCAGCCTGCTCGACCAGCCGCGCCATCGCGTAGTCGTACGCCGTCAGCATCGCGAAGCGACGGTCCTCGCGCTTCCACTCAGCCAGCTTGTGAATCGAAAGGCGTCCCATGGGTTCCCTCCGCTCGCGTCAGTGCCACGAAAGACGCCCTTGCCGGGTTGGCAGGGCGCGGAACGGTAGAACCGGAAGCCAGGTACTGCTTGCTGGCCGCGGCTCGCCATCCGTACCGGCCCTGCGGGTCCAGGCGGACTAGAGCGTGCGTGGTCTCGTTTCCCAGGCTCGCCGTCCGCGAACGGATCGGCGGCATGCGGGATCGTCGCGACCCCGGAAACGCTTGTCAACCCCTCTTGCTGGAACCTCCGCGCCACTCCCGAGCCGACGGAACTCCCGCCAGCCCCTCCGCCAGCTCGACGCTCCGCACAACCGCCCGCTCGACCGTCAGCATCGCCATCAGCCCCAGCGTCGCGAGGTCGTGCGGCTCCGTCGCGACCTCGCCCATCGTCAGCGCGAAGACGGTGTCGCCGTCCCCGAGCGTGTGCGCGGGAACGATCGAGCGCGCCAGCCCGTCGTGCCCGTGGACCGCGAGCCGCTGGACCCCTACGTGCTCGATATCGGCGTTCGTCGCGATGCACACGAGCGTCGTGTTCGTCCGGAACGAATCCGTCCCTCCGACTCGCTCGACCACCGCCTGCTCCGGCGTACGCATGTCCCCGCTGGCCTCCCCCCGCGGCCCCGCCACCAGCTCCCCCGTCTCCGGGTCGACGATCGCGCCAACCGAGTTCGTCACGGCCAGTGCCCCCACCACCAGCCCCCGCGGGCCCACCAGGCTCGCGGTGCCCAGCCCCCCCTTCAGCTCCTGCTCGACGCCCAGCAGCTTCGCCACCGTCGCGCCCGTCCCTGCCCCCACGCTCCCCTGCGCGACCGTCCCTCCCGTCGCTCGCGACGCCGCTCGCTCCCCCTCGTCCGCCCCCGGAAAGGCGTTCCGGCCCGTGGGCAGGTCGTAGATTGCCGCTCCCACCACGATCGGGACCGGTCCCGCGTTCGTCTCCACCCCGACTCCCCGCTCCGCCAGCCAGCGCGCCACCCCCGCCGTGCTCGCGAGCCCGAACGCCGACCCGCCCGTCAGCACCACCGAGTGGCAGCGCCGGATCGCGTTCGCTCCCGAGAGCACGTCCGTCTCGTGCGTCGCTGGCGCTCCGCCCCGCACGTCCACCGCCCCCAGCGTGCTCTCCTCGCACAGGATGACCGTGCACCCCGTCGCCTGTCGCCGCGAGGTCCAGTGGCCCACGCGCACGCCCCGCACGTCGGTGATGGCGTCGCGCCTGCCGGGTGCGAGCGGCTCGACTGCGCTCACACCCGTTGCCCCAGCGAGCGGCGCGCTCGCAGGTACGCCCCCAGGAGCCCTCGCGCCACCGAGCAGAGGTCGGCGATCAGGTCCGCCATCGCTACGGTGTCGTTCTCGCCTGCGGCCAGCCGCACCTCCAGGCGCTCCCCCTCCGCGTTCGTCCCCGTGATCGCGAGCTGGTCGATGGGTGCCGGCATCGCCAGCGAGTCCGCTGCCGTGCTCGCCTCGATTAGCGCGGGCAGCCACTCCGGGATCGGCAGCCCGCGCAGTTGCGCGGCGCTCTCGACCGCGCCCTCGTCCAGCGCCAGCCGCCGTACGACGCCTTCCGGCTCCGCCGTGCCAGCCAGCTGGGCCAGCGCCACCCATGCCTCCGCTCCTGGGAGCGGTCCCCGCAGGTGCTGCGCGATCGAGACCCGCCGGTCGTCGAGCGCCTCGAACACCGCCGTCAGCCGCAGCGCCGCCTCGACGAGCTGCTCCGCCAGCATCCCCACCAGCGCCGGGCGCTCGTACGGCGGCGCGAACGCGAGCGCCTTCAGCGCGGCGTCTGCCACCATCTGCGGCTTGCTCAGGACCGTGCGCTCGTACTCCTCGAGGAACCTGATCTCGGTCAGCCCCGCGACGTACGACTCTTCTGGCATGCCGGCATTCTAGCTCGTGGTGGAACGGCGCCTGCGAGGCCGCCGCTGGCAGCGCGGGCAGAAGTGCGTCCCCCGTCCCCCCACCACCGACCGCACGATCTCCGCCCCGCACGCGTAGCACGGCTTCCCGTCGCGCCGGAACACCTGCACGTACATGTGCTGCCGCCCCGGGTCGCCCTGCGCGTCGACGTAGTCGCTGAAGCTCGCCCCCCGATTCTCGATCCCCCGCTCCAGCACCTCGCGGCAGGCCACGTGCAACCGCGACACCGCCCCCCGCGACACTTCCCCCGCCGCCGTGTCCGGCCGGATGCGCGCCTGATAGAGCGCCTCGTCCACGTAGATGTTCCCCAGCCCCGCCACCCGCCGCTGGTCGAGCAGCACTGCTTTCACCGGCGCCGTCCGCCCCGCCAGCAGCTTCCGCAAGAACGCCGCCGTGAACTCTTCGTCCAGCGGCTCCGGTCCCAGCTTCCCCACCACCTCCGCCGGGTCGTCGACGATGTCCCAGGTGCCGAACTTGCGCAGGTCGCTCCACCGCAGCTCGTGTCCCCCGTCGAGCGCGATGCGCCCCCGCTCATACTCGATCGCCGGGTCGTCCGCTTTCCGCCACACCAACCGGCCCGTCATGCGCAGGTGTGTCACGAACGTGCGGCCGTCGTCCATGCCGAACAACAGGTACTTCCCCCGCCGCCCCAGCGAGACGAACCGCCGCCCCACCAGCCCCGCCCGCAGCGCGTCGATAGGCAGGTCCGTCAGCAGGTCGATAGTCCCCGGATCGACCTCCACCGCCGCCACCGTCTGCCCCACCACCAGCGGCTCCAGGTCGCGCCTGATCGTCTCGACTTCGGGCAGTTCCGGCACGGCCCTCAGCCTACCCGCGCCCCGGGCCGGCGTCGCGGCGGCGTAAGATCGCCCCGTGATCACCCACCTCTCCGGAACCCTCACCCACACCGACGTCGGCGAGCTCAGCGTCGAGATCGATGTCTCCGGCGTCCGCTACGAGGTGCTCGTCCCCGCCTTCCTCTGGCCCGAGATTCAGGAGACGACCGATTCCGCCGGTGAAGACGACCCCGACCCGCCGATCGCCCTCCACGTTCTCTACCACGCCACCGCGAACGTCCCCGTGCCCCTCCTCGTCGGCTTCCTCCGCCGCCCCGAGCGCGACTTCTTCCGCAAGTTCACCACCGTCGAGGGACTGGGCCCGACCAAGGCCGTAAAGGCCATGACCGTATCCGTCAGCACCATCGCCCGCGCCATCGAGCAGGAGGACCAGGCGGTGCTCACGCGTCTGCCTGGCATCGGCCCCCGCGTCGCCGGGAAGATCATCGCCACGCTCCGCGGCAAGGTCGTCGCCGAAGCCGCCCTCCAGGACGGCGGCCTCGACAGCCCGGTCGACCTCGACAGCCTCCGCCGCGACCGCGTCTCCCTCGATGCCGTCGAGGCGATCGCCGCGCTGGGTTACGGCCGCACGGAAGCTCGTCGCTGGGTCGACGATGCCCTCACCGAAGACCCCGACATCGCCACCGTCGAGGAACTGACGCTGGCCGTCCTCCGCGCTCGCGGCGCCTGACCCACCCCGTTCGCCCCTAACCTCCCCGCCCCGCTAGGATGGCCCGGTGACCGAGCCCCCGACGGACGCCGAGAGCACCCCTCCCCCGGAGCAGCCGGCGGAACCAGCTTTCGAGGCTCCCCCGCAGTCCTCTCGCCGGACCGTTCGTCCTCCGCTGTGGCCCTATTTCCTGACTCCGGTCGCCGTGCTCATCGGCGCCGCCGCCATCGTCGTCACGATTATCCTGCTCGACGACGACCCCCAGCCCGCCGAACCCATCGGCCCCGCCCTGGAGTCTCTGTCGGAGGCGGTCGAGTCCCTCGCCGATGCTTCCGAGGACATGCGGGCTGCCGCCGAGGCCGCCCAACCCGCGGCCGCCCCCGCTCCCGTCACCCTCCGGGGGACGCTGGAGGGCTACGCCACATCCCTCGACCTCGACACCGCCGCCTTCGCCGAGTGCCTGAGCGACACGTCACGGCTGGAGACCGTCGGCGACCAGCTCCAGCGTGGCCTCGATCTCGGCGTGAACGGCACGCCCGCCTTCTTCGTGAACAACAAGTACATCTCGGGCGCCCAGCCCTCGGCCATCTTCGCGGAGGTTATCGCCGCCGAACTCGCGGGCAGCCCCACCTCGCTCGATGAGTACTCAGAGTCCATCCAGGTGCTCGCCAACCGCGAACCCCCCGCATTCGCCATCCTCGACCGGGCCCCGGACTTTTCGAACGCGCCTATCAAGGGCAGCCCCGACGCTGCTGTCGTCATCGTCGAGTTCAGCGACTTCCAGTGTCCCTTCTGCCAGCGCTGGTACCTGAACACGCTTCCCGAAATCGAGCGGCAGATCGGGGACGACGTGGCGCTCGTCTTCCTCCACTTTCCCATCACGCAGCTCCACCCGAACGCCCCCACCGCCCACGTTGCTGCCGAGTGCGCCGGGGAGCAGGGCAAGTTCTGGGAGATGCACGACCTTCTCTTCGAAACGCAGGACGAGTGGTCGCGGCTCCCGAACCCGAACTAGCCGCCCTTACCCCGTCTCCTCCAGCCTCCCCAGGATGTGACGCACTACCCGCCCCGTGCGGTCGTACCCCGCGCTGCAGTGCACCAGCACCGGCTTCGGCAGCCGCCGGAACGACGCCCACGCCTTGTCCAGCTGCGCCGCCGTGTACGGCTCCGTCAGCCCGTCGCGGACCCCGTGGTGGGCCACCTCGAATCCCGCCGTCCGGTAGCGCCCCAGCAGCCCCTCCGGCAACGCCCCCGCGTAGAGCGGCAGCTGGTCGTCGCCCAGCAGGCAGATGACCGAGCGCACCCCCGCCGCCCGCGCATCCGTGATCCACGCCTCCACCACCGCGCGCGATACCGCCCGCTCCTCCCCCGGGACGTACCCGGGACGCGAGCTCACCGCCAGCTCCCGCTCGATGATCCAGCTCACCATCGGCCCTACACGGCCCCCATCAACCCGAACGCCTCCGCGATCGCCTGTGCGGCCCGGCGCTCGTGCCCCGCCGCCCGCCTCAGCGCGTTCGCTGCCGCCTCCCGCAGCCCCGGATTCGCGACGTTTCCGTGTCCGCCCGCGGGGAACGGAAACAGTGTCAGCAGCGGCGAGAGCGCCTGCGTCACCTCGCGCGTCGCCTGCTCCGCCCGCTCCAGCGGCTCCGCCAGCGGCGGAACCGACTCCGCCAGGTCGCGCAGGAACGCCGCGCCGTCCATGCGTGCCGCCTGCAGCACCGCGAGCGTGTACGCGTTCCCCGCGCGGTCCACCTCGTCCGTCCCCTCGAGGATGTCCGCCCATGCCTCAAGCGCTGCGGTGCCCCGCGGGTGCTCGCTCGCACCCCCGCCCCCGGACAGCAGCTCCAGCGCCGTCTGCAGCGCCCCCAGTACCGCCAGCTCCGGGTCGGGGTCGCTCGGCCCCGTTGGCGCGAACAGCTCGATGATGCCCAGCGCGGGCGATGGCCAGTCGCTCCAGGGGGCGAATCCCCCCAGCTCCCCCGATACTGCCGACTCCACGTGGAACCCGGCCCGCTCGTCGTCGTAGCCGGTCACGATCGCGAACTCGTGCACCTGCAGGTCGAACCCGATCAGGGGAATGCCCTCGTCCAGCCGCTCGCGCGCCCACCCCAGCGCCTCCTCCCGCGCCTCCGCCAGCTCCTCCCCCTGGGCCCGTCGCCCGAACCGTTCCCACGCCAGCCCCGTCCGCGCGTAGCGCTCCACCATCGCCCCCCAGTCGAGGTCGTGCGGGCCGTTGGGTAGCGCCGCGACCCCGCCCTCGCAGGCCAGGCACAGGTGCCACGCGTGACCAGTCAGGCCCATCACCGCGTGGCGCGGCAGCTCGAGCCCCTCGGCCGCCAGCACGCCTTCGAGCGCGCCTGCCGCCGTCGTCCAGTTCGGTCTCAGTGTGAGTTCGCCCACGGATCCATCCCCGCCAATCGCGGCCCGTTCTGCGGGCGACCGTAGAATACGCCCAACCCGCCCCGGAACGAGAGGCTACCTCATGGCCGTTACCTGGCAGACGACCACACTCCCCCACGGCCTGCGCGTCGTCACCACCCCCGTGCCCACCACCCAGGCTGCCACCGTCAGCCTCTTCGTGGGCGTCGGTTCCCGCTCCGAACCCCAGCGCCTGAACGGCATCACCCACTTCCTCGAGCACATGATTTTCAAGGGAACCGAGCGCCGTCCCAAGGCCAACATGATCGCCGAGGAGATCGAGGGCGCCGGCGGCACCCTCAACGCCTACACGAACAAGGAATACACCTGCTACTGGAACATCGTCCCCTATGACCGCCTCGAGACCGCAATCGACATAACCTCGGACATGCTCCTCCACTCGACGCTCTCCCAGGAGGAGATCGACCGTGAGCGCACGGTCGTCCAGCAAGAACTGAAGCGGAACCACGACAACCCCGGGAGCTGGGTGGGACGCCTCCTTGGCGTCTCCGTCTACGGTGAACAGCCCTGCGGCTGGGATGTCGGCGGCAGCGTCGAGCTCGTCGGCGGCATGAACCGCCCCGACTTCGTTGAGCACATGGACGGCTGGTACCTCGGCCCGAACATGGTCCTTTCCGTCGCCGGGAACTGCACCCACGAGCAGGTACTGGAGCTGGCCGAACCCCGCTTCTCCGAGGTCGCCAACGGCTCCCTCCCCGCCGTCACCCCCTACGACCCCGACACCACCGGCGTCCGCGTCAGCATCGACTCGCGCGACATCGACCAGTGCAGCGTCATGCTTGGCATGCCCATCTTCGGCCGCGACGACCCCCGCCGCTTCGCCCTCCGCATCCTCAACGACATCCTCGGCTCGGGTATGTCCTCGCGCCTCTTCACCGAGGTACGCGAACGCCGCGGCCTCGCCTACTCGGTCCACTCCAGCTACGGCTACCTCGCCGACGCCGGTGTCTTTACCGTCTCCGCCGGCGTCAACCGCGAGAAGCTCACGGAGACCATCGGCGTCTGCCTCGAAGAGCTCCGCAAGCTCGTCGACGAGCCCGTCCCCGAGGACGAGCTGCGCCGCGCCAAGGACCACGCCATCGGCCGCTTCCGCCTCTCTCTCGAGACGGCCTTCTCGCTCGGCCAGCGCCACGGCGAGCACATCCTCACGAAGGGCGAGGTCGAGACCATCGACGACTTCGTCGCTGGCCTCGAAGCCGTCACTGCTTCCCAGGTCCGCACCCTCGCCACCGACATCTTCGTGAACGAGCGCATGCACTGCGCCGCCGTCGGCCCCGAACTCAGCGAGGATGAGATCGCGAACGCCCTCGGCTGCTAGCTCGGGGGCTACAGGGACTGCGTGTTGGCGAAGCGTCGCTCTCGTGGTATCGCCATGGCCGCTTCGATGGTCTCGGCGTCGCTTAGAAACACGGCCAATATCTCGATGCGTTTGATGTCGGTCTTGGGATATCCCATGTCCCGGCGCATAGCCACTACCAAGTCCGCAATGCCAGCCATCAGGTCGCGGCCAGCATCAGGGTCTTGAGGATCCATTGAGTAGATGTCCAGGTCATTGAACTGCCGCACGATCTCGTCGGAACCGACTAGGAGCACCTGTGTTCTGAATTTCCTGAAGACTTTCAAGAGTTCTTGGTCAGACCTTCGCTTGCCGTTACCGCCTCCCGTGGCTTTGTCCAGTTCGCTGAAGATTGCGGTCATGAACTCCGCGTACACCTTCCTGCGACTCTGGCTGGACTCAATCGAGTCCTGCTTACTGACCTCGCTGCCGACGTTCCACCTTGGCGATAGGGCAACGATGAGTTGCGATATCAGGAGGGCGGCGGCGGTAATCAGTCCGGTGGCGATTGCGGTTTCCATGCTGAGACCCCAAGAACTAATGTTCTCGTGACGTTAGAGACCTCCTCGCGGTCAGTCAAGGTGTCTGGCCGTTGGTATGAAGTTGGGGTGGCCTACAGCCCCAGACCCGACTCCCACGCCTCGCGAACCTCGTCGAGGTCCGCCTCGACGGGCCCGCAGCGGAGCACGCCCTCGTCCGTCGTGACGCCCAGCCGCGTGGCCGGTACGCCCATCTCCTCCGCCAGCGCCGCCAGCCGCTCCCCCGCCTCCGGTCGCGCGCTCACGATGATGCGCCCCTGTCCCTCGCCGAACAGCGCCGCGTCGATACGCCCCTCCACCTCGACCTCCCCCGCGAATCCGTAGCCGCCGAGCAGGCAGCACTCCGCGAGCGCCACCGCGAGGCCGCCGTCGCTGCAGTCGTGCGCGCTCAGCAGGAGGCCCGCGTCATTCGCGCCCAGCACGAGATCGTGCAACTGTGCCTCCGCCTCGAGGTCGACGGTCGGCGTCCCGATGACGGCTCCGTGCACCGCCTCCAGGTACTCGCTCCCCGCGAGCGTTCGCGCGGGCTGCTCGACCGTCCCGCCCAGCAGCCAGACCTCCGCCCCCGCCCGCTCGAACGCGGCGCCCAGGTGCGCGTCGACGTTCTCCAGCACCCCCAGCATCCCGATCACCGGTGTCGGCCAAACCGGGGCCCCGCCGCTTTCGTTGTAGAGGCTCACGTTGCCGCTTACGACTGGCGTCCCGAACGCCTCGCAGGCGGCGGAGATGCCGTCCACCGCCCCCGCCAGCGTCGCGTACACCTCGAGGTTCTCGGGTGCGCCGAAGTTGAGGCAGTCGGTCACCGCCACCGGCCGCGCCCCCGTGCAGACGACGTTCCGCGCCGCCTCCGCCACCGCGATGGCGCCGCCGTTGTGCGCGTCGAGCTGGCAGTAGCGACCGTTGCCGTCCGTAGCCACGGCGATGCCCCGGGTCGTGCCCGGCACCCGCAGTACGGCTGCGTCGCCGCCGGGCGCCACCACCGTGTTCGTCAGCACCTGGTGGTCGTACTGCCGGAAGACTTCCGCCTTGCTCGCGAGATTCGGCCGCGCGATGAGCGCCACGAGCGCTTCCGTCGCCGCTTCGGGACGCAGGTCCGGGAACGCGCCCGGGTTCGCCTGGCTGCGCGCCAGCGCGTCCAGGCTGCGCTGGCCGTCGCGCGTGTACGCCGGCGCCTCCGTCGCCACCTCGACCGGGACGCGCCCGACCTCCACCCCGTCCTCCCGCAGCACCACCTCGTCGCCGTCGGTCACCTGCCCGATCTCGATGCAGTCCACCTCCCAGCGTTCGAACAGCGCCTCCACGTCCGCCACGTGCTCCCGCTTCGCGATGACGAGCATCCGTTCCTGGCTCTCCGAGAGCATGACCTCGTACGGCGTCATTCCCGACTCCCGCCGCGGGACGCACTCCAGGTTCAGCACAGCCCCCGCCTCACCCCGCGCGCAGCACTCAAGTACCGAGCTCGTAAGGCCCGCCGCCCCCAGGTCCTGCAGCCCCACGATCCAGTCGCGGTGCTCCGAGGCGATCTCGAAGCACGCCTCCATCAGCATCTTCTCCAGGAACGGATTGCCCACCTGCACCGCCGGACGCATCTCCTCGAATCGCGCCTCCGGATCCGTGCGGCTCGCAAGCCCGCTCGCCCCGTGAATGCCGTCCCGGCCCGTGTCCGCCCCCACCAGCAGCAGCGCGTTCCCCTCGCCGCTCGCCGTTGCGCTCACGATCCCGTCCGCCCGCACCAGCCCCACGCACATCGCGTTCACGAGTGGATTGCCGTTGTACGGCCCCCCGACCACCACCTCGCCCCCCACCGTGGGGATGCCGAGGCAGTTCCCGTACCCCCCGATGCCGCCCACCACCCCCTCGAACAGGTAGCGGTTGTTTCCCTCGTCCAACGGCCCGAAGCGGAGCGAGTCCAGCAGCGCGATCGGGTACGCCCCCATCGCGAAGATGTCCCGCACGATGCCCCCCACCCCCGTCGCCGCCCCCTCGTACGGCTCGATAGCCGACGGGTGGTTGTGCGACTCGACCTTCATCACCACCGCCCAGCCGTCGCCGATGTCGATTGCGCCGGCGTTCTCCTCGCCCACCCGTGTCAGCACGCGGTCGCCGCCGCTTGGAAAGCGGCGCAGCAGGGGGCGGCTGTTCTTGTAGCCGCAGTGCTCGCTCCACAGCGAGCCAAACATCCCCAGCTCAACGTCGTTCGGTTCGCGCCCCAGCCGCGCAACGAGGAGGTCGTACTCGTCGCGGCTCAGCGCGACCGCGTCCAGCGCCTCCTGCTCGACCGCCACGCCCCGATGCTACCGCCCCTCAATCTCACGCGCGCGCTCCTCGTACTCCTTATCGCTGATCAACCCCTGGTCCCTCAATACTCCGAGCGTCGCGACTCTCGTCGTCGCGTCAGGTGGCGCAGTGCTCTCGCATGCCAGCATCCTCTCATACTGCTCGATTGCGACCACATAGGTTCCGGCTATCTTGTCCCAGAGGCACTGGTGGTTCACGTCGATGAGGCACCACAGTCCACCCAGCGCGAATATCAGGAAACAGAGAACCACCCCGGCAGTCCCAAGGGTCAACTCGAGCGCCGTCAAGAGGACCACGAGTAGCAACTCCCGCCTCACGAACGTTCTGAAGAGCCCTGAAGGCCTGCCGTCCGCGTGCACTACACGCGTATTCACGATCTGCTTCCCGGGACTCTGCCCGCGCCGGGCTACCACCAGGAACCAGACCAGCCACAACCCTCCGCCTATCAACTCCTCCCCGATGGCTGCGCCGATTCCGAGTGCGATGGACAACAGGACGTTGTCGATGATGTGTCCACCGAGCCGTCGCCACCCGCTTGCCAGACCGTCCTGAACGTCGCGGGTCGGCGCCATGCCGAGGACTCTACAACATGCCTATGCCACCTCAACGCGCGTTCCCGCCACCCTGTCCCAGAGGCACTGCCGGTTCCCGTCCCACACGCACCAGAGCGCCGCCACCAGCCAGGCCACCACCCCCGCCAGCGCGAGGTTGAGTCCGCCCTCGACCTCCATCGACAGCAACAGCAGGTCGAGTAGCACGAACGCTACAACCTTGAGCAGCACGTCCCGGATGACCATTCGCCGCAGGCTCGCCGGACGCCCCTCGGCATCGATGACGCGCATCCCCAGCAGCCGCTTCGCGGGCGTCTGTCCGCCACGCCCCGTGCTTGCGAACCAGAAGGCCCACCCGACTCCGAGCGTCAGCCCGAACAGGGCCATCTCGAGGACGTGTCCGGAGAGCCGCTGCCCGCGACTGGCCAGCACAATGGTCGCTTCGGAGGGGGCCTCGTCCGACGCCAACGTCTCGCCCTGCGACCCGGGCCTACAGGTTCTCCAGCTCTCGAGCTCGCCGCTCTTCGTACTCCTCGTCGGTCAGCAGACCGCGTGCGTGCAGGTCCTGCAGCGTCTGGAGGTTCTCGGCAGATCGTTCGGCGGAAGACGTGGCCCTTGCCCCTCCCGGAGTGTCTGGTGGCTTCACGACGTACGTTCCGACGGCCTTGTCCCAGAGGCACTGCCGGTTCGCGTCCCAGGCGCACCAGAGTGCGGCCACCGCGAACACGACCAGCGTGACCGTTCCTGCAAGCCCCGGGTTCACAGGGCTCAGCACGAGGTCCAGCACCGCGAACACCGCCCACTTGGCGACGATCTCGCGCAGAAGCATCCATCCCAGCCCAGCTCGACTCCCGTCCTCGCGGACCACGTGCATGCCGAGCAGTTGCTTCGCCGGGTTCTGGCCGCGCTGTCCGACGACAATGAGCCAGATCAGCCAGCCAATCCCGAGCGTGAGACCGAACAGAACGATGTCGAGGACGTACGCCGCCAGTCGCCGTCCCTGGCTTGCAAGCTGCAGTTCCGGTCCTTCGCGGCCGGTGTGGTACGCCGCCTCGGTCACTCCGCGCCTCCTACTCGAAACTGAATGGCGGGTAGTCGTCGACGAGCAGGTAGCTGTAGGCGCTTACCCGCTCGGTCCATGCCGTGAACCCCACAAGGAAGCTGTGCAGGCCCGCTGGCACCCGGCCCAGCACGACGCCAGCCAGCCAGGCGGCAAGCATCACGAATCCGGCAACGATGCCCAACAGGTTCAGCACGATGATGTGTGGTATCGAGAGGATCCACCGGAAGAACGTCGTCAGGCGGTTCCGTCCGACGGTCTGTTGCCGGATGACGAGACGCACCGGGTAGTCCGGCTCCTCCTCCATTGAGAAGGGCGGGTACGCCCCCGTCAGCAGGCTGCCGTAGGCATTGGCGCGAGCAGCCCAGCGCGAGTACCCGGTCGTGAACCGCAACAGTGCTTCCGGAAAGCGCCCGGCGAACAGGATCGTGAACCACGCCAGCACGACGACGATCCCCGCCGCCACTCCCAGGAACGACAGGATGATGGCGTGCGGGATGACGAGCAGCCACCGGAACAGGATCGACAGCCTGTTCTGCGGCGCCGCCGCCTCAATCTCCAGCTGTACCGGATACTCCGGGCTCATTGCCGTCATGCCTGTGCTCCCTCCAGACCCGTACGGGCCGGTGACTACAGCCGCTCGACCTCTCGCGCCCGGCGCTCGTCGTACTCGTCGTCGGTCAATAGGCCTCGCTCGTGGAGTTCCCCCAGGATGCGCAGGTTGTCGGCCGCACTAGACACTTCCGACACAGGGTCTCCGGTGGCGCCGGGCGCCGCACCTTGGTGGGCAGCATTGTAAGTGGCGTTGAAGTCCTCATCCGACATCAGCGTGACCCTGAGGGCGTCTACGAGCGCCCACACCCCGAGGCCACCAAGGGTAAGCAGCTTGGCGATCCCCTTCCCCGGGTTGCCCAGGTAGAAGTCGAAAGCAGGCCAGACGATCCATGCCAGGATGATCGCCGTCGTCCTGTCCCTCACGGGAGGTCTTCCCCTCCTGGCCGTGTGTGAGCGCACCTGGGAGCCGGTCACCTTATCTCTCAGGTATGGGACTGGTTGGGGGTTCGGGCCAGTCCCGTCCGAGTCTTCCGGCGGCGTCCGAGAGCCTGTCACATTCCTCCTCGCTCAACCGGATACTCCGCGCCCATTGCCGTCATGCCTGCGCTCCTTTCAGACCGCGACTCCTGCCGCAGTTTCAACCAGTGATTGCCAGATGCGGTTCCCGTCGGCCCCGCCCGTCAGCTCCTCCCCCGCTCGTTCGGGGTGGGGCATCATCCCCACCACGTTCCCGGCCTCGTTGCGGATGCCCGCGATGTTGCGCGCGCTCCCGTTCGGGTTCGACTCCGGCGTGACCTCGCCCCGCTCGTCGCAGTAGCGGAACACCACCCGCCCTGCCGCCTCCAGCTCGTCGAGCGTTGCGCGGTCGGCCTGGTAGTTCCCCTCGCCGTGGCTGATGGGGATGCGGAGCACCTCGCCCTTGCCGATGCCCGCCGTCCACGGCGAGCCCTCCCCCTCGCGAAGGAGGTGCGTCCACTCGCAGCGGAAGCGCAGGCTCCGGTTCCGGATCAACGCCCCCGGCAGCAGGCCGCTCTCGCAGAGCACCTGGAAGCCGTTGCAGATGCCGATGACCGGCAGGCCGTCCTCCGCCGCCCGCACCACCTCCTCCATGATCGGCGAGAAGCGCGCGATCGCCCCGCAGCGCAGGTAGTCCCCGTAGGAGAAGCCGCCCGGCAGCACCACCGCGTCGAACCCCGCCAGGGAGGTCTCGCGGTGCCACACGATCTCCGCTTCCTGCCCGAGCACGTTCGCGAGCACGTGCTCGGTATCGCGGTCGCTCCAGGTCCCCGGGAAACGCACGATGGCGAAGCGCATCAGTCCTCGAACGTCGGCCTGTGGGTGCCTGGCCGAAGTATAGCAGCGCCCCGTGGATGCTCCGGCGGCCTACTCGTCGGCTGCCCGGATTGGGGGGGCGTCGGGGTCCGCCGGCGTTGGACCGACTAATGGCGCCGCCGTGTCCTGAGGCTCGTCCGGCGAGCCGGCCCGCTCCGGCGCGTCAGGGTATTCGATGCGCGGGTGGTAGACCGCCCGCAGCGTGCTCCGGAAGCTCGCCGCCACCACCTGCATCTCCCGCATCGTGATGTCGCACTCGTCCATCTGCCCTTCCGCCAGCCGTTCCGCGAACACGCCGTTCACGAGCTCGTCGATCTCCTCGTGCGTCTCCGGCTGGGTGGCCCGCACGAGCGCCTCGCACGAGTCCGCCAGCATCACGATGGCGTGCTCCTTCTCCTGTGGGCGTGGCCCCGGATAGCGGAAGTTCTCCTCCTGGGCATCCCCCCGCTCCAGCGCCTTGTGGTAGAAGAATTCCACCAGCCGCGTGCCGTGGTGCTGCGGAATGAAATCCCCCACGAGCGCCGGCAGCCGGCGCCGCCGTGCAATCTCCACACCGTCGAGCACATGGCCGTGGATGATCCTGGCGCTCGCCTCCGGGGAGAGGCTGTCGTGTGGACTTACCCCCCGGTCGATGTTGTTCTCCACGAAATACTCGGGACGCTCCATCTTGCCGATGTCGTGGTAGTACGCCCCCGCCCGCACCAGCAGTGAGTCCGCCCCGATGCGATTCGCCGCCTGTTCCGCCAGCGTCCCCACCAGCATGCTGTGGTGGAACGTTCCCGGCGCCTTCTCTTGCAGCTCCTGCAGGATCGGGTGGCCCGCCTGCGCCAGCTCCATCAGCTGCATGCGCGTCGTGACCCGCAGCGCCACCGAGAGCAGGACGTGCAGCCCGAGCCCGATCACCGCCGAGCCGCCCCCGGCGATGCCTGCCGCCATCGCCAGCCAGCCCAGCCCCTCCGTCTCCCGCTGCTCCGTCAGCAGCCAGAACGCCAGCAGGACGGCCCCCGTCGCCGTCGCCACCGCCACGCCCGCCGTGGCGAAGCGCGCCAGCCGTTCGGTCCGTTGCATCGCCGCCGCCCCCGCCAGACCCGCGGCCGCGTACGCGATTACCAGCTCCAGTGGCTCGAGCGCGCTGGTGAATGCCGCCCCCGCCAGCGAAGGCGCCGTGGCCGCGATGAACCCCGCGTACAGCGCCACCACCACCGCCACCATCGCCCCGAATCGCGGCGCCGAGACCGAAGACACCACGAGCGCGGCCGCTCCCACCGGCACGGCGTAGGCGAAGAACCGCCCCTCCGTGTCGGGCAGCAGCTCCGGCAACGCCACCCGCACGGCGACCAGCGTTCCCAGCACCGCCAGCAGCGTCATCAAGCCCCGGCGCTCGGCCGGCCGCTCGAACGGCTGCAGCCGGTAGAGGTAGACCCCCAGCACCGTCCCCAGCGCCGCCCCCATCAGCAGCCCCGCTCCCAGGTCGTAGTAGTCGAACCCTTCGCGGATGACCCCCGTCTCTCGCAGCGCTTCGATCACGACGGCGTCGAGCGTCTGCCCTTCCTCCACGATCACCTCGCCCGTGGAGTAGGTCACCAGAACCGGCTCTACCGCCGCCCGCGCCTCTTCCTGAAGCTCCTGCGTCGTCTCCAGGTCGAGCGCCACCGTCGGCGCGACGAGCGCCTCGAGCAGTTCCCGTAGCGCCCCTTCCCCGTTCTGGAAGGAAGGCACGCTCCCTACAAGCAGGTACGCCTCGATGCGGTTGCGCTTGTCCTCCTCGCGCAGGGGCGAGCTCAGGATCGCGCGCACGCCCTCTACGGCCGATTGGCGCAGGTCCTCCAGATCCCGCAGGTTGAGCGTCAGCAGCGTCGACCGGATCGCCTGCCCGAGCCCGATGCCACCCGGTGACTCGCCCAGCGCCTCCAGCCGCTCGTCCGCGGAGAGCCCGGACCGCAACCGCAACCGCGCCACCTCTTCGAACAGCGTGTCCAGCAACGCCAGCTGCTGTTCCGGCACCTCGTCGAGCGAGGCCATCACCGGCTCAATGGTGGCTTCCGCCTCGTCCCTCGCAGCTTGAGTCAGCTCCTCCGAGACGTACTCGCTCTCGCGCACGGCGGCGAAGGCGCGCGGTGCAATGTCGCCTTCGTTGGGGGCGCTCTCGCCGGGAAGCAGCGGTATCGCCAGCGCGATCGCGCCGATAGCGATGATCACGCCAAAGGCAGTCGCGCCTCCGCGCGTAACGACCGGATCAGGACGGCGGCGGAGCATGAGGTGGCCTCGGATGATAGCAGAGCGACCCCTGCCTCCCGCCGCCGGGACGCCCCCCGAGCCGGTATCGTTACGCCTCGAGCCGGCCCCGGAGCCGGCCAGTTTTCCCTGAAGGGTGGACCGAATGGCGGACATCAACGAGGTAGTGGGGACGGCGCTCGAGGAGCTCATCGCCGGTGGCGTCGAGTCCGGACTGCAGGTGGCGGCCTACCACCACGGCGAGCTCGTCGTCGACACCTGGGCCGGCCTGGCCGACGTTGAATCCGGCCGTCCCGTCGATGGCGGCACGCTCTTCACGTCGTTCTCGTGCACCAAGGGAGTCACTGCGACCGCGATCCACATGCTCGTCGAACGCGGCGTCATCGCCTACGACGAGCCCATCGCCGCCTACTGGCCCGAGTTCGCCCAGCGCGGCAAGCAGTACGCCACCATCCGCCACGCCCTCACCCACCGCGCCGGCGTCCCCCAGATGCCCGACGGCGTGACCCCCGAGCTCATGGCTGACTGGGACTACATGTGCGACGCCATCGCCGCCCTTGAGCCCCTCTGGGAGCCTGGAACCCGCACGGGCTACCACGCCTACACCTTCGGCTGGATCCTCGGCGAGATTATCTGTCGCGCCGACGGCCGGCCCATCAACCAGTTCGTCCAGGACGAGATTTGCGCCCCCCTTGGCCTCGACGGCATCTACATGGGCGTCAACGCCGCCGCCGAGCCCCGCGTCGCCACGCTCGTCGATGGCCCCCGGCCCGACCTCCCTCCCGCGCCCCCGGACGCGCTCATCACGCGCGCCATCCCCCCCGCCGTCGGCATCCTCGCCGAGCCCTACAACAACCCCCGCGTGCGTCGCGCCGCCCTCCCCGCCCACGGCGGACTCATGAGCGCCCGGTCCCTCGCCCGCATGTACGCCGCGCTGGGCAACGGGGGCGAGCTCGACGGCATCCGCATCCTCCCCGAGGAGCGCGTGCGCACCGCCACCCGCTTCCAGACCGACGAGGTCGACATGGTCATCCAGCAGCCCGTGCGCAAGGCGCTGGGCTACTTCCAGACCGGCCCCATCACCGCCATGGGCCCCCGCACCACCACCTTTGGCCACCCGGGGGCAGGCGGCGCCATCGGCTTCGCCGACCCCGAGCACGAGTTTGCCTTCGCCCTCACCAAGAGCTCGCTCGTCGCCGGCGCCGAGCCCGGAACGAGCGCCGCCGAGGTCATCGGCGCACTGGTACGTCGCGAGCTGGGGTTCCCGGATGAGGAGGCTGGCTAGGGCCTCGCGATGCCGGACATGCGGACAGGAGCGGACTAGTGCTGGAGTACAAGGGCTACGTGGGCGAAGTCGTGTACGACGACGAAGCTGAGGTGCTCTACGCCCATGTCATCAACAGCGGCGCCTACTCGATTGCAGATGCCTGGGCGACCGATGTCGAGGGGATCAAGCGCGAGTTCCGTGTTTCCATCGATACGTACCTGGAAGTGTGCGCCGAGCGTGGCATCGAGCCCAGAGCGCCCCAACTGCTGCCCCAGGGAGCGCGCGCCTAACCCAGCAGGCCCCGCACGATCTCGCTGATCGCGCGCCCGTCGGCCCGCCCCTGGAAGCGCTTGACCAGCACCGGCATCACCTTGCCGATATCGCGTGGCCCCGAGGCGCCCGTCTCCGCGATCGTGGCCCGTGCGGCCTCCTCGATCTCCTCGCGGCTCGCTTCCTCGGGCAGGTACCCGGCGAACGCCTCGAGCTCCGCTTCCTCTCGCTCCACCAGGTCCTCGCGCCCGCCCTTGCGGAACTCCTCGATGCTCTCCCGCCGCTGCTTCACCTGTCGTTGCACGACGACCAGCAGGTCGCCCTCGGCGAGCTCGTCGCCCGCGTCGATCTCCGCGTTCTTGATCGCCGCCGTCAGCATGCGCAGCGCGGCCTTGCGCGGCTCGTCTTTCGCGAGCATGGCCGCGCGCAGGTCGCTCTGGATGCGCTCTTTCAGGTCTTCCACGGGAAGAGGGTTACCGGCCCGAACGGGCTCGCGCTTCCGCCCGAAGCTGCTTCTTCCGCAGTTTCCGCAGGCGCGCTGCTTCCTTCTTCTTGCGCTTCACGCTCGGCTTTTCGTAGTGCTGGCGCTTGCGCGTTTCGGAGAGAATGCCGTCTTGCTGCACGCGCTTGTTGAAGCGCTTCAGTGCAGACTCGAATGGCTCATCCTCGCCGATGATGATTTCAGCCACGTTGCTGGCTCACCACCCTTCGGGTGCGACTGCCGCCCGTCTGGACGGCGAGCGCTCACGGTACCACCCGCCGACCGCTCGCGAAAGCCGCGGCGTCAGCTTCCCCCGCCGCCCTGCGCCTCCCGCACGCGTGCGTCCAGGATGCGCAGCCGCTCCTCCACCCAGATGGCCGGACGCTCGTTCCGGACGCTCGGCGACTCGATGTTGTAGCGGTCCTGCTTCGCCCGCAGCGACCGCGCCGCCGCCGCGAATTCGCGCCTCCGCTCCGCAATGAGCGGCGCCAGCCGCCGCCACTCCCCCGTCGCCCGCGCCCGCTCGACGAGCGTCCCGTGCTCCCCCTCGATGTCCGCCAGCCGCGTCTTGTCGTCCTCGATCGTGCGCGCCAGCTCGAGCCAGTCCGGCAAGGCCCCCGCGTTCCCCAGAATGTGGTGCGCGAGCCAGAGGTCGCCCGCCAGCCGGTCCGCGTCGCGCAACTGCAGCGGCGCTCCCTCCCCCGGGAGCCCCGCGAACACGCCCTCCTCGATCGCCTCCAGGATGCGGTTCTCGACCAGCTGCTCGAATCTCACCGGTTCCTCGCCCTGTGCCGCCTAGAAGAACGGGGCCGCGCGGGCCCCGTCTCAGTCGTCTCCGTTGGTGCAGGTCGCTAGTCGGCCGAGGGCAAGACCTTCGGCTGCATCAACTCCATGTCGCGCTCGTCGCACTTCAGGTCGCAGTCGCCCGGCTTGATTACCAGCACCTCGATGCCGGTGTCCTCGTCCTTGTAGCGCTTCCCCAGTTGCACGGCCATCGCAAGTTCCCTCGTTACTTCTTCAGTTCGAGCGGCACGTCGCCGCACTTCAGGTCGCCGTCGCCGCCCTTCGTGACGATGAACTCAGCCTTGCACTTCGGGCAGAGATACCGTTTTCCCGTCTGCGCCGCCATCTCAGTCCCTCCTGTTGTCGACGAAGTTCCGGTCGGGTTCGGATCGTAGGCACGCCCCTTCGGAGCGTCAATGAAGCAGCCGCTACTCGGTGACGAACACCACCGCCAGCATGTCCGGGTGGTAGCTGCAGGTGATGCGGTACTCGCCCGGCGCATCGAACGTGAACGTCCGCGTGACGCCCACGCCCTCGAAGTCGTCGCCCTGCTGCTGGCCGTCGACCTCGATGTTGTGCAGCCCCACGACGTTCTCGAACGTTACCGTGGTTCCCACGGCGACCTTCACGCCCGTCCGGTTCGGCTCGCCGGCTACGCCGTCGGCCACCACCGTCCAGTCGTTGTCGTTCGCGAGGATGAGCACGTCGGTCGAAACCGCGTTCGGCTCGTCGATAACGATCGGGTCCGCGCCGCTGATTGTGTTGAACGCGCTCGTCGAAACGGTGTGCTCGACGCACGCCGTGCCCGGGTTGATCTCGTCCGATGGCGCTGCCCCCCACGCGTCTGCGGGGAAGTGGAGCGACTTGCCGATGGGCACCACCGCGTCCGCCGCGAGGCCGTTCGCCTCACCCAGCGAGGCGGCCGTCACGTTGCCGAAGCCCGAGGCTACCTGGGCCAGGTCGGCGCCCGCGACCACGTAGGCGTTGATCGGCGGCAGCGCGATCCAGACCTCGGTCGACACCTCTTCGCCCGCGCCCAGCTCGTTGTCCGACCGTAGCGTGCTTTCGCTCAGGCCATGGGCGCTGGCGATGGAAAGGACGGTGTCGCCGAACTGCACGATGTAGCCGGTGCCGTCGCGCAGCGCGAGTTCCGTGCCTTCCGCGATGGCGGCGTCCTCGGCGAGCTCATTGTCCTCCGCGAGCGCCAGCACGGGGATGTCGTGCGCTTCCGCGATGGAGGCGAGCGTGTCACCCGCCTGCGCGGTGTACATCGTGCCGTCGGGCAGGAGCAGCTTGCGCTCTCCTGTCAGCGGCGTGTCGTCGGCGATGTCGCCCACGATCGACAGCAGCAACGGGTTCAGGGAGCGGATCTGCGAGGGCGTGATGCCGTGCCGCTCCGCGATGCTCCCCAGCGTGTCTCCCGCGCTGACGCGGTAGGCCGCGCCTTCCGGCAGGCGCAGCGTTTGGCCCGGAAGCAGCCCGGTCGCGATGTTGTCCGCGGACGGGTTCAGCATCAGGGCCTCGTCGTCACCGGAGTACGGCAGGTAGAAGTTTCCGCTCCCGTCGACTGCGTAGGTCAGACCGTTCAGCTCGGCAATGAGGATGGCGCCCTCGACCTCGTTCGCCCCGATGCCGTGCGCCGCCGCGATCAGGGGCAGCGTGTCGCCCGTCACCGAAGCAGAGGATTCGTGGTTCAGGTTATGGGCGAACTCGACGGCCGCCAGCCAGCCGTGGTTCGTCGGATTGCCGTTCGCGTCGAACGTTTCCCCCTCGAGCGGCGCGGTCAGCAGCCGAACGAGGTGCTCGATCTGGTTCGCCGTCAGGCTGCCGCCGTTCGAGTCGAGCCAGGCCGGCATGAGCGTGCCCGCCCGCCCGCAGATCAGCGTCCGCCGGATCAGGTCCTGGTTCTGCGAGAGCGCCAGCGGTTCCTGGTTCCGGAACGCGGCCTTGTTCAGCGTCAGGCCCACGCCGCCCTCGCCCCGGATGCCGTGGCAGGTGCGGCAGTTGTTCGCGTAGAGCAGCGCCCCGCGCTCGATCGACTCGGCCTCGAAAAAGTCCGCCTGCCGCTCCGCGCGGATGGGCAGGTCGATCGCCGTGTACGCGGCGCAGCCCGCCACGCTGATAAACAGCAGCACCACGATCAGGAAGATTTGGCGCTGGGTGTTCAACGGGTCCTCCGCTGCCGGCTAGCCACTGTAGGGAACCGCCCGCTTCGGATTGGGAACCGCTCCGCCGCCGAGCGTCAGGCCGCGCGTGTTTACCGTGACCGAGCCGTCGGGATTGGTCGTCAGCAGGAACGTGTCGAGCGGGCGAGGCGCCGGTCCGAAGACCCGCACGCCCGCGCGTGAGTAGGTCGAGCCGTGGCAGGGGCAGCGGAACCACCCCTGGATGCCGGGGAAGGCCACTTCCGCCCCGTCGAAGTCGCCCCGCCAGGGGACGGTGCAGCCGAGGTGGGGGCACTTCCAGTACAGGGCCAGCAGGCCTCCCGTGCCTCCCTGGTCGAGCACGTCGCCTTCGTTGCCGTCCAGGTTCACCAGCCAGAACTTGCCCTCGGTGATGCGGACGGGCTCGGCGCCCGGCTCCGGGATCTGGATCTTGGGGACCGTCACCGGCCGCCCGAAGCCTTGCGGGCTGCGCAGGTTGAAGAAACCCAGGAAGAACGCGCTGAACGCCCCCAGAGCCAGGGTCAGGCCGGCGAACGCGCTCACCCGCATGAACGAGCGCCGCGAGACCTTGCGCGCCTCCGCCTGCCGTGCTTGCTCTACCCGTTGCGCTGCCATCCGATCCCTACTCCTGCCCCGGGATGCCTTCGAGCGTGCGCAGGTCCCACGGCCAGATCAGGTCCTGGCCGGGCCCGCGGAAGGCCGTTCCGATAACCGTCAACATCAGGAAGACGCCCACGAACCCGCTCATCAGCGTGATCAGCGCGTCCCGGCGTGTATGCACCCAGTTGATCTTCCAGAAGAAGAAGATGAGCAGGCACGAGAGCCCGACCATGAACCCCGTCGGGATGCCGATGTCCACCAGCAGCGTGGGCAGGTCGATCTTCTGGAACGTCGTCACGCCGGCGCCCGGACCTTCGTCCAGGATCTTCAGGTTGAACCACAGGTAGGGAATCGAGTCCGCCCACCCGGGCCAGGGCACCACCGAGGGATCCTTCAGCGCCGCCGAGCGCTCCAGGAACGCGAGGGTGCTGCCGCCGGAGAAGCCGAACCAGTCCTTGGCCCAGAGCGCCGCCTTGCCCGAGTTCCAGATGATGAGCGCGAGCGTGCCCCACAGGCCCACGTTGAACGAGACCACGGTGTTCTTCACCGAGTTCACGTCCGCGAACCAGCGCCCCTGTCCGTCCGTGGAGCGGTCGAAGTACGGGAAGACCATCAGGACGATCAGCCACACGGTCGGCACCACGATGCCGGCCAGCGCCGCGTTCATGTGGAGCAGTAGCTCCTGCAGGTTCAGCAGGTACCACGGCGCCTTCGCCGGGTCGTTCGTGACGTTCGCGTTCGCCTCGTCCAGGAGGGGCGCGTTCATCAGGTACGAGAGCAGGAACAGCAGGACCGTGAACAGCATCGCCGAGATGAACTCGACGAAGACCAGGTCGGGCCAGACCAGCACCTCCTCGTCGCGAGCGCGAGGAGTGGGTCGGGCGGCCGGCCGGGCGACGACGACGGTAGCCATGCGTTAGCTCACCCCGCCGCTACAGCGGCCGCGCCAGGCCGCCATCCCGGCGAATCCGCCAGAAGTGCACGGCCATGAAGATTGCCGCCAGCAGGGGCAGGCCGATGACGTGCAGTGTGTAGAAGCGAATCAGCGCGTCCGGGCCTACCTCGAAGCCGCCGAGCAGCCAGAAGCGCGTCTTTGGGCCCAGCACCGGCGCCGAGCCGGCGATGTTCGTGCCGACCGTGATTGCCCAGAATGCCAGCTGGTCCCACGGCAGAAGGTAGCCGGTGAAGCTCAGGAGGAAGGTGAGCACCAGCAGGACCACGCCTACGACCCAGTTGAATTCGCGCGGCGGCTTGTACGCCCCCGTATAGAAGACCCGCAGCATGTGCAGGAACACGAGGATCACCATCGCGTGCGCCATCCAGCGGTGCATGTTCCGCATCAGCTGCCCGAACTGCACGTTCGTCTGAATGTTCTGGATGTCCAGGTACGCCCGGTCCACGCTGGGCACGTAATAGAACATCAGCAGGATGCCCGTCACGGTCAGGCCCAGGAACATGAAGAAGGTGAGCCCGCCGAGGCAGTAGGTGTGCGTAATCTTTACGTGCGTGCGGTGGATGCGGGTCGGGTGCAGGTGCAGGAACACGTTCGTCGCGACAACCAGCATCTGGTTGCGCGGCGTGTTCGGGTAACCCGTGCGGAAGATCGACCGCCACACGTAGTTGTGGAAGAGCTTGTCGTAGATCAGGTCGCCGAGGGTCGGTTGAGTGGGCTGCTCCACGGCCATGCGTTAGCGCTCCCACCACTTGCCGAACAGAACCATGATGCCAAGGCCCAGGAACATCGTGATGAACACGAAAACCAGCTCGAGGAATTCGCCAACTTCCACGGCCCAGCGCCCTCTCTGTTCCGCGCCAGCGGGCCCTTTTGGGCCGCGGCGACTTTGTGAATCCTGTAGCAAGCGAGTTATACCCTGCCCCTCTAGGGGGGTCAAACCTGAGCGCCCTCCCGAGGCCCATTCTGAACGCCCGCCGCTTCCCCTACAGGCGCAGCCCGAAACGAAGCCTCACCAGCCCCCGCAGGTCCTCCAGCGCCGTGCTGATGATGTGCACTTTCGTGTCCGGATCCTCCACCCAGCGAACCGGCAGCTCCCCCACCCGAAATCCCTGTTGCTGCGCCCGGATCAGGAGCTCCGTATCGAAGAACCAGGCGCGGTCCTCGATCCCCTGTACCACCGCGTCCACGGCCTTCCGGCTCACTGCCTTGAAACCGCACTGCGCGTCCGTGATCCGCAGCCGCGGGAAGAACGCCCGGATGATGAACACGTAGCTCCGCGAGATCACCTCGCGCTTGAGCGAACGCTCCGTCGCCGACCCGCGCGCCAGCCGCGAGCCGCTGGCAACGTCGTAGCCGCCTTCCGCCACCATCCCGACCAGCTCCGGCAGGTGCGCCAGGTCCGTGCTCAGGTCGACATCCATGTAGGAGACCACGTCCGCCTTGCTGCCCAGCCACGCCTCCCGCAGGGCGATTCCGCGTCCCTTGATAGTCAGCACAAGCGCCCGCACCCGTTCGTGTTCCCCGTCTAGCTCCCGCGCCAGCTCGCTCGTCCCGTCGTCCGAGCCGTTGTCCGCGATCACCAGGCGCCAGTCGTATCCTGAATGCTCATCGAACAGCGTGAGCGTTCGCTCCACGCTCTCACGCAGCACCGAGACCTCGTTGTAGCAGGGGATGACCACATCCACCGTGGGGCGTCCGCCACCTTGCTCGGTCACGAATTCACCCCGTGCTCGTCGATCACGATTCCCGCGTGTGGCAACTGCTGCTCACGCCGTCCTCCGGGCCGGTTCCGGGAAAGGGGTTACTCCGGGCGCAGCGCCGCCAGCCGGCGCTTCGTGCGGTCGGCGCGCCCCGTGGGGATGGCGCCCTTCCGCGCAGCCCGGTCCAGCACCGAGTACGCGTGACTCAGCGCCTCCTGGTAGGCATCGCCGTCGCCTGCGGCCGCGGCTTCGCGCGCTGCCCGCACGGCCGTTCGCGACTCGGACCGGTTCGGCCGGTTCCGAGCCCGACGCTTGAGCGACTGCCGCCAGCGCTTCATCGCTGATTGCTTCGTAGCCATGGACGCCGATCGTAGGCGCGCCTCCGGCTCCGCGCAAAGCCAACCCCTACTTGCCCCGTTTCCAAAGCTCTCGTATTCTGAATTTGCACTGGAACGAAGCCCGGTATCCTGCCGATGCGCTCACCAGGCACACCTCAGAGTCGAGGTCTCTCCGCAACTCATATCGCCCGTACCTGAAGAGCACCGCTCGCAGCGGGCAACAGGATCGTTGCCATCACACGCGCACCAGAATCCCCGCCGGCTGAAGAAGCCACCACTCCCTCCGAGCGAGAGGACGCTGTCCCCACGCTCAACATCGCTGAGCTTGAGGGCAGCACCCGCGGCGAGCTGATTAGCCTTGCCCGCGACCTCGGCGTCAGCAACGCCACCACCCTGCGCAAGCGCGACCTCATCTTCCGCCTGCTCCAGACCCAGGCCGAACGGCGCGGCAACCTGTTCTCCGGCGGCTTCCTCGAGGTCTCGGACGACGGGAACTACGGCTTCCTCCGTGGCGAGTCCCTCTTGCCCGGCCCCCACGACATCTACGTCTCCCAGTCCAACCTGCGTCGCTTCGCGCTCCGCCCCGGCGACTACGTCACGGGCCAGATTCGCGCCCCGCGCGACAACGAGAAGTACTACGGCCTGCTCAAGGTCGAGGCCGTCAACGGGATCGACCCGGAAGCCGCCAAGCGGCGCCCCTTCTTCGAGAACCTGACGGCGGTCTTCCCGAACGAGCAGCTTCGCCTCGAGACGACCTCCGACAACCTCACCCACCGCCTCATCGACCTTATCGCCCCCATCGGCCGCGGTCAGCGCGCCCTCATCGTCTCCCCGCCCAAGGCCGGCAAGACGATGCTCCTCCAGAACATCGCCAACGGCATCACCACCAACCACCCCGACGTCCACCTCATGGTTGTGCTCATCGGCGAGCGCCCCGAAGAGGTCACCGACATGCGCCGCAGCGTGCGTGGCGAGGTAGCCAGCAGCACCTTCGACGAGCCCGTTGAGGACCACACCCGCGTTGCCGAGATGGCCTTCGAGCGCGCCAAGCGCCTCGTGGAGGGCGGCCAGGACGTCGTCATCCTCATGGACTCCATCACGCGCGCCACGCGTGCCTACAACCTTGCCCTCCCCCCCAGCGGCCGCACCCTCACCGGTGGCGTCGACCCCGTCGCCCTCTATCCGCCCAAGCGCCTCTTCGGCGCCGCCCGCAAGTGCGAGGAGGGCGGCTCCCTCACGGTCATCGCCACCTGCCTCATCGATACCGGCAGCCGCATGGACGAGGTCATCTTCGAGGAGTTCAAGGGCACCGGGAACATGGAGCTCCGGCTCGACCGCAAGCTCGCCGAGCGCCGCTTCTATCCCGCCATCGATATCCAGGCCAGCTCCACCCGCCGCGAGGAGCTGCTCCTCGACGAGGGCACCCTCAAGGGCGTCTGGCTGGTCCGCCGCATGACGGCCATGATCTCGCAGAACTCCCCCAACTCTCTCGAGGCCACCGAGCGTCTGCTCGAGCGGCTCGGCCGGAGCGACACCAACGAAGAGTTCCTCGCCAGCCTCCGCACCGAGGTCTAGAGGCGACGAGAACCCTTACCAATCCTTGCTTTTCGCAGCCGATTGCGGCAGGTTAGGTCTTAACATTCGACGTGACCGTCGGCGTGGGGTTCGTTCACGCCCGACACCGCGAAGGGACTGGAGACCGTGCTGAGGGATTGGCTCCTGGGCATCCTGCGGGGGCGCTCCTCACCTCGTGCCCGCTCGCATGCTCACGGCCACCTGCCCCTGCGCGCCGGCCTCCACCTGCTTCTCATCGGTATCGCCGCCCTTGCAGCGCTCCTCACTGCCCGGCTCGTAACCGATACAGAGGCAGCCCAGGTCTCCAGCATCCCGCCCGTCCCCCTCTCGGGCGTGCGCGCCATCGCTCCCACGGGTGAGTCGTTCCTTCGCCCGGGTGTCAGCCATGGCACCGTCGAGTCCCCCCTCAGGGCCGCACTCGCGACACCCCAGGTCCCCCTGCGTCCTACCAATCCCGTGGCCGAAGGCGAGACAATGTCCGATAGCGTCGGCCGTGCCACCGCCGCCAGCCAGGATGCCGGCTACGACGTCCGCGCCCTCACCGACCAGATCGATCCCGAGGAGCCGTACGTTATCTACGAGGTTCGCGGGGGCGACACGCTCGGCGAGATCGCGGAGACCTACAGCACCACCGTCGATAACATCCTGCTCAACAACGCCGAGGTCGTCGAAGGCGACTACATCCCCGTCGGCCAGGAAATCCTGGTCCCCCTCGGCAGCGTTCACGGCATCCTCTACCTCGTTGGGCACGGCGAGACGCTGAGCGGCATCATCGAGAGGCACCTTGATGTCACCATCCAGGACGTCCTCGATCACCGCCCCAACAACCTCCTCAGCAGCAGCGACATCAAGCCGGGCAGCTACATCCTCCTTCCCAACGCCAGGCTCAAGCCGCCCCCCGTGCGCAGCCCCGACGGATGGATCATCACCCCTCCACCACCGGTCTCCCCCGGCCGCTTCGGTCTGCCCCTGGCGTCCTGGGACTTCGTCAGCGACCTCTTTGGCACCGACCGCGGGGGCGGCCGCATCCATACCGGGATCGACCTCGCCCTCGGGTCGCAACCCGCCTCATCCGTCTACGCCGCCTGCGACGGCTGGGTGTCACGCGTCGAGTGGCTCACCTACAGCTACGGCTACTACGTCATCGTCGATTGCGGCGATGGCTGGACGACCCTCTACTCGCACTTCCGCGAGATCATCGTGAGGTGGGGTGATTCGGTGAGGAAGGGCGAGACCATCCTCGGCATCTCCGGCTCCACCGGCTTCAGTACCGGCGAGCACCTCCACTTCGAGATCCGCTACAACGGCCAGTACCTCGACCCCGCCGACTACCTGAACTTCTGGTAGGCCTTCCCCTCCGGCGTGCCTCCCAGTCGCTAGTCGCCACCCGCCACCGACTGCACGGCATCCCCCGGCCTCGTCTCCACCAGCCGTGCGATCACGACGTCGCGATGCACGTAGTACCCCGACCCGTCCGGCTCCGTTGGTATGAAGTCGCCTCCGCACGTAATAAGCGTGACCCACTCCTCATCCCCCGGACGCAGCAGCTCTTCGTTTTCCGCCTCGTGCGGCCAGATCAGGTCGTGCATGGGCATGTCCCGGGCCGCGTAGCGCTGCTGGAAGAACACCTCGTACACGTACTCGCGGCCGTCATCCATCACCACGATCACAAGGTCGCCGGCCTTGAGGTCGGTCAGCGCGTAGAACGGCCCACGGATGTCTGGATGCCAGTCCTTGTGGGCCGAGAAAAGCGAGCTCGTTCCGGACCCCGGCTTGTCGTAGATGTCGTACCAGCCGACGTTTCGGGGTCGGGGCACGTCCAGCTTGTTCTGCCCCGGAATCTTCCCGATCGCCTCGATCGGCGCTTCCACTCCCAGCGAGGGGATGCGCATCAAGACCACTTCCCCGTCGTAGGGCGTTGCTTCCGCCCCCGCCGCCGGCTGTTCCGCGGGCGCCTCGGTGGGCGCTTGGGTCGGCGCTGCCGTGGGCGTAGCGGTCCGCGCCGTCGTGGGTGTCTCCGGCACCTGCTCGGGTTCGGCTGGCACGTCGATCGCCGCGCAGCCTGCTCCGGTGGCGGCAACCGCGGCTGCCAGCACCCATGCCCCCGCCGCCCTTCGCAGGCGGCCCATGGCCCGTTCCGTGAACCCCGGCATGGTTGCCAGCTTACCGCCGGTCGTCTTCGAGTGTCCCCACAGCCGGCGGCGGAATCTTCTCAACGAGCCTGCCGATCACGACGTCCCGGTGAAGGTAGTAGCCCGGCCCGCCCTCGGTCCGTTCCACAAAATCACCGCCGCAGGTGTACAGCGTGATCCACTCCTCGCCCTCGGGCCGCAGCAACTCCGGATTCCTCGCCTTGTGCGGCCAGATCAGGTCGTACATCGGGATGTCCTCCCTGGTATACCGCCGCTGGAAGAACACCTCGTACACGTACTCGCGGCCGTCATCCATCACTACCACAATCTGGTCGCCTTCCTGCAACTCCGTCAGGGCATAGAACGGACCCTTCTTGTTCGGCCAGTAGTCCTTGTGCGCCGAGTAGAGGGAGCTCGTTCCGAATCCGGGCTTGTCGTAGATGTGGTACCAGCCGATGTTGTACCACTCGGGTACGTCGAGCTGGTTGCGTCCCTCCACCAGGCCGATCGGCTCGATTGGCGCCTCCACCCCCAGCGAAGGGATGCGCATCGATACCAGATTGCCGTCATAGGGTCCCAGCTCCGGCGTGGCCTCCGGCGTCGGGCTCTCCGTCGGCGGCGGGATCGTGGGCGCTGGCGCGGCCGGCGTTCTCGTTGGTGTCGGCGTCGAGATGGGGGTCGGCTCGGCCGTCGGTTCCGCCGTCGGCTCGGGAGGGTCGGGCCTGGCGCCGGCGCAGGCAACGGTCACAAGCAGGGCCAAGGCCAGGACCAGGACTCCAGATATCAGTCGCCAGCTGCGCACGACCCTCTCCGTGCACCCCGCGGGGATCGTTCCCACCGATTCCCAAGTATACGGTTCGGCGAATCTACGGTCGCTGGATTCTTGACCGAATGCTGTCCCAGAGCGTCGCCAGCCGGTCCCTTGCCCCGCTTCCCATGGCAGCGAACTGGGCGCCGCCCGTCTCGCTCCCACCGGCTACGCCACCCGCTGTCGCTGGAGACCTCGCCATCCACAGGAAGAACACGGTGCTAATCGCAGCCAGCCCCGCCACCACCGAGAGCACGACGATGAGCGCGGTGGTACCGGCGCCCGCGCCGCCGGTCTCCTCCGTCTCATCCGGGGCTGGAGGAGCGGGTGTATCCGTTGCCGCGGGCGTGGGCGCTTCCGTCGCCGCGGGGGGCTCGGTGGCTGCGGGGGGCTCGGTGGCGACCGGCGTCGCGGCAGCCGTTGGCGTCGGCGCCGGGGTTGGCGTGGCGGTCGCCACTTCTGTCGCCTCAACGGCCTCGGTGGGTACTGGTGTCTCTTCGGTGGTCTCGGCGGGTTCAGTTGTTGCCGTTGGCTCCTCGGTATCCGCAGGCTCTTCGGTCTCAGTCGGCTCCGCGGTCTCCGTGGGTTCCTCGGTCTCCGTGGGCTCAGTCGGCTCCTCGGGCTCCCCTGGTTCTTCGGGCTCGGCAGGCTCCTCCGGTTCCCCGGGCTCCTCAGGCTCGGCAGGCTCCTCCGGTTCCCCGGGATCGGAAGCCGTTGGCGTTTCCGTCGGCTCGACCGGCTCGGGCGGAGGTGCCGGCAGTGTCAGGTCCAGCTCCTGTGGCGCTGCCCGCCAGGCCCCCGTTTCTTCGGCGAACCGGTCACCGATCTTGAAGCGCACCACGGCGCCCTCAACGCCGCACCCCGCCTTCCCCGCCTCCGAGAGCACATCTACGCGATATTCTGTGGTTCCGTCTTCGCGGATGGTCTGAGGCGTGTCCGGTTCGCTGCACGCGATGTCGTCGATGTAGGCGACGACATCCAGCCCCCCGTCCACGTCGCCGTCCGCTGCGGTCACCTCACCGAAGAACGTTCCCGGCTGGCCCGGCTGCGCCTGCGCGATCTCGCCCGGTCCCGTCGCCAGTCCTGCCGCCAGCGCCACACCCGCCGCCAGCGCAGCGAGGGCCACGAATAACCATCCCCCCCGCTGCCGGTCCATGGGCCGAGCCTACAGCAGTTCCGGGAAATATCCCACTGTACTAGCGCTTTAGCCTTTAGGTTCGCCCGCCTAGTTCACCGAGAGCGTCATCGTCGGAGGCGTCAGCGCGAAGTGCATCTCCACCGAGAACTCGTCCAGCTTGTCCGACCAGCTCGCCCACATCCCCCTCGCGTACGCCGCCTCCGCGCTCCCGAACGACCCCTGCATCGCCCGCGCGTCCTCGAAGCAGTACACGCCCAGCATCGTCCCTTCCCGCGTCTCTCCCCACTGCACGCTTGAGATCCCCGGGATCTTCGCCACCTCGCGCAGGTGTTGCGAGCGGAACCACGCCGAGAACGTCGCCCGGTCGTCCTTCACACGCGCTCGCAACAGGATGAACGGCTGCTCCCCTCTCATGCGTCTCCCCGCCTGCCTCCCTGGCAGAGCGTCGCCGTCAGGGCCACGCTCGCCTCCACACAGTATCGCGAATCCACCTGTACGCACGGCGCCCGGAACGGCTCCTCCTCGCCTCGCATGCGGTTGTACACGCCGATGTTCGCTTCGGAGGCTCCCCCGCGCGGCCCGGAGAGCCGTTCTCGCACGACGGAGTCCGGCGCCGTCAGCCGCACCGCCACCACGGACGCCCCCTGCCGCTCCGCCAGGTCCAGGAACCCCTTCCGCTCCCACTCCCGCAGGTTCGTCGCGTCGATGATCACGTGGCGGCCCTCCTCCAGCGCCCCCTCCGCCCGCACCCGCACCTCCGCGAAGACGGCTCCGCTCTCCTTGCGCGTGTACCGTCGCTTCGGGAACAGTTCGCGGCGCACGAGGTCGCTCTCGAGCACGCAGGCGTCCAGTCGCGGCGCGAGCTGCGCTGCGAACGTGGTCTTGCCCGAACCCGGCAAACCGCTCAGCAGGACCAGTGTCGGCAAATTGCCGGTACCTCCCCCTCGTGCTACTTTCCTCCCTGAAGACAGGTAAAGGAAGTCGAACGAGCAAGTTTGCTGGCCCAGGAAACGAAAGAGGCCCTGATTCGGGAGTACGCCCAGAACGAAGGCGACACAGGCTCCCCTGAAGTACAGGTGGCGCTCCTCACTGAGCGCATCAAGTACCTGACCGCGCACCTGCAGGAGCACAAGCACGACTACCACACGCGCCGCGGGCTGCTGAAGCTCGTCGGCCAGCGTCGCAGGCTGTTGCGCTACCTCAACAAGCGGGATGTAAACAGGTACCGAACGCTCATCGGGCGCCTCGGGCTGCGCCGCTAGCCCACCCTCTTTCTCCCCGGCCTTGCCCCCGCGCTGGGCCGCAGCCTGCCACTGAGCCCTCCCGAACCGACCTGACACCGCGGCGGACGCCGCAAGAGAAAGTGTGAACACAGACATGACAGCAACCGAATCCAGCATCCGTACCTACGAAGTCGAGATCGGCGGCAAGCCCCTGCTCATTCAGCACGGCGCTCTCGCCGGCCTCGCCAACGGCGCCGTCACCGTGCGCCAGGGCGATACCGTCGTCCTTGTCACGGCCTGCATGGCCGACCCCCGTGAGGGCATCGATTTCTTCCCCCTCACCGTCGATTACGAAGAGCGCCTCTACGCGGTGGGCAAGATCCCCGGCGGCTTCCCCCGGCGCGAGGGTCGCCCCTCCAGCGATGGCATCCTCGCCATGCGCCTCACCGACCGCTCCATCCGCCCCCTCTTCCCCAAGGGCTTCCGCAACGAGGTCCAGATCGTCGCTACCACCCTCTCCTCCGACCGCGAGCACCAGCCCGACACCCTCATCACCGTCGGGGCCAGCGCCGCCCTCAGCATCAGCGACATCCCCTTCAACGGGCCCGTGAGCAGCGTCCGCGTCGGCCGCATCGACGGCGAGTACGTCGTGAACCCCACCTTCGCCGAGGCCGCCGAGGGTGACCTCGACCTCATCGTCGCCGGCACCAAGGATGCCGTCATGATGGTGGAGGCCGGCGCTACCGAGGTTCCCGAGGACGCCGTCATCGAGGCAATGGAGATCGCCATGGAGGCGAACTCCGCCATCAACGGCCTCATCGAGGAAATCGCCGCCGACGCCGCCCCCGTCAAGAAGGACTACACCCCTGCCGTCGACAACGAGGAGGCGATCGAGGCCGTCCGCGACGCCCTATCCGGCCGCCTCGACGACCTCGTCTCGAACGCCGCCAGCGAGCGCAGCGAAGAGAACAAGCGCGTCCGCGCCGAGCTCACCGAGCAGTTCGAGGACCGCTTCGACAAGCGAGACATCGGTGACGCCCTCTACGCCGTCATCAAGAAGGCCATGCGCGACCGCATCCTGAACGAGGGCCGCCGCGCCGACGACCGGGAGACGACCGAGATCCGCCCCCTCGATATCCATGTCGGCACCCTCCCCCGCACCCACGGCTCCGGCCTCTTCAAGCGCGGCGAGACCCAGGTGCTCACCATCGCCACCCTCGGCGGCATGAACATGGCGCAGAAGCTCGACACCCTCTCCCCCGACGAGTCCAAGCGCTACATGCACCACTACAACTTCCCGCCCTACTCCGTCGGCGAGGCGCGCCCCATGCGTGGAGCCGGCCGTCGCGAGATTGGGCACGGCGCCCTCGCCGAGCGCGCCCTCCTTCCCGTCATCCCGCCCGAGACGGAGTTCCCCTACGCTCTCCGCCTCGTGAGCGAGGTGCTTTCCTCCAACGGCTCCACCTCCATGGCCAGCGTCTGTGGCAGCACCCTCGCCCTCATGGATGCGGGCGTGCCCCTCTCCGCCCCCGTCGCCGGCATCGCGATGGGCCTGATCATGGGCGAGGACGACAACTACGCCGTCCTGACCGACATCGCCGGCCAGGAAGACTTCATGGGCGACATGGACTTCAAGGTCGCCGGCACGGAAGAGGGCATCACCGCCCTCCAGATGGACATCAAGATCGGCGGCGTCTCCCGCGAGCTGCTCGAGACCGCCCTCTCCCAGGCTCGGGAAGCCCGCATGTTCCTCCTTGAGCGCATGGGCGAGGTCATCGAGAAGCCGCGCGAGTCCGTCTCCGAGCACGCGCCCAAGGTCTACATCATCAAGATCGACCAGGAGCAGATCGGCACCGTGATCGGTCCCGGCGGCCGCGTCATCCGCAAGATCCAGGAAGACTCCGGCGGCGCCAACGTCGACATCCAGGAAGACGGCACCATCTTCGTCTCCGCTGTCGAGGGCGATGCCGCCGATATCGCCATCCGCATGATCGAGGGCCTCACCAAGGAGATCGGCGTCGGCGAAACCTACACCGGTCCCGTCACCCGCATCCTCAACTTCGGCGCCTTCGTCGAGATCCTTCCCGGCAAGGACGGCCTCGTACACATCTCCGAGCTCAGCGAGGAGCGTGTCGAGCGGGTCGAGGACGTGGTCTCCGTGGGCGATGAGCTCACCGTCACCGTCACCGAGATCGACTCGCTCGGCCGCGTCAACCTCACCGCTCGCAGCGGCCGCGTTGGCGCCTCTCCCGACTCCGACGACCGCCCGCGTGACCGCGATCGTGGCAGGGACCGCGACCGTGGTGGTCGCGATCGCGGTGGCCGAGAGCGTGGCGGCCGAGACCGTGGCCGGGATCGTGATCGCCCGCGTGGCCGAGACCGCGATCGGGACCGCGACCGGCCCCGCGACAGGGACCGGGATCGTGACCGTGACCGCGATCGCGACCGAGGCCCGGAGGCGCGAGCTCCGCGTCCCCGCCGCCCCGAGCGCGAGCCGGAACCGGAACTCGAGGAAGAGACGCCTGTTGCCGCTGCCGAAGTCAATGGCGCCGTGGAAGAGGACTTCGACGACAACCTCGACTACGACGGCGTTGAGCCCGTTGCTGCCGATGACCGCGCCGACGATCGTTCCGAAGACCGTGGCGATGACCGCGGCGATGGCGCTCCCCGGCGCCGGCGCCGGCGCCGCCCCCGCGGCGGTGGCAACCGCGAGGGTGGTTCCGGTCAGCGTCAGCCCGAGCAGCGCGAGATCAACCGCGGTGGCGCCAGCAGCCGCGGTGGCGCCAGCCGCGGCTGGACCCGTCGCAGCACTCCCGACAGTGGCGTTCCTCCCGCCCCGCCGCCCCCGCCCCGTCGCGGGCTCGGTGGTGGCGGCGACTACGAGGACTAGCCGGGAACCCGCCCGTGCGCCTCTTCGAGCACGAGGCCAAGGCGCTCTTTCGGCGCGCCGGCCTCGAGACGCCTCGCGGGCTCCTCGCCGGGACGCCCGCCGAGGCCGTACTCGCAACGGCTGAGCTCGGCCCCCGTGTCGCCGTCAAGGGGCAGGTGCGCTCCGGCGGTCGCGCCAGAGCCGGAGCCGTCCGCCTCGCCGATGCCACCGAGGTGGAGGAGGCGGCCCGCGCCGTCCTCGCCACCCGCGTCGCCGGCCAGCCGGTTGAGGGGCTCCTCATCGAGGAGGCCCTGTCGATCGAGGCCGAGCGCTACCTCGGCATCGTCTACGACGACCGCTCCCGGGGCCCCGCTACCGTCGCCTCCCTCGCCGGGGGCGTCGATGTCGAGGACGCGGCAGCCGCAGCCGCCCGCGTCCCCCTCTCCGCCCTCGCCCCTACCCAGAACTTCCGCCTCAAGGAGGCCGTCGCCTCCCTCGGCCTGTCCGGCCGCGAGCTTGTCGAGCTGACCGGCATCCTCGGGCGTCTCTGGCGGCTCTTCACCGAACACGACCTGCTCCTCGCCGAGGTCAATCCCCTTGCCCGTACCGGCGATGCCCGCTGGGTCGCCCTCGATGCGCGCGTCGAAATCGACGACGACGCCCTCTTCCGTCAGGACCAGGCTATCCGCGATCTCGGCATCGACCCCTCCACCCGCAGCGACCGCGAAGCCAGCGACCTCGAGCTCGAGGCCGCCCGCATCGACCGCTCCGACCACCGCGGCGTCGCCGGTCGCGTCGTCCAGTTCGATGGGTCGCTCGCGCTCCTTATCGGAGGAGGAGGAGCCAGCCTCACCGCCTTCGATGCCATTCGCGCCCACGGCGGCCGTCCCGCCAACTACTGCGAGATCGGCGGTAACCCCAGCGTCCGCAAGGTCGCCGCGCTCACCCGCCTCCTGCTCGGCCAGCCGGGCATCGAGCGCATCGCCGTCATCATGAACGTGGTCAACAATACCCGTGCCGACCTCATTGCCCGGGGCGTCATCCGTGGCTGCCTCGATGCCGGCCTCGAACCCGCCTCCGCCATCGCCGTCTTCCGCGTTCCCGGCGCCTGGGAAGAGGAGTGCGTCGCCCTCCTCCGCCACTACGGCGTCACCGCCTGCGACCGCAGCGTCAGCATCGACGAGGCCGCCCGCCTCGCCGTCGCCGCCACTTCCTGAGGGCTGCTAGAGCAGCGGCAGGTACTCCGACAGCTCGAAGTCCGAGACGTGGCGCTGGTAGCGCTCCCACTCGATGCGCTTGTTCTTCAGCAGCGTCTCGAACACGTGCTCGCCCAGCGCTTCCCGCAAGAGCTTCGACTCCGCCGCCGCATCGATCGCCTCCCGCAGGTTCCCCGGAAGCGTCGCGATCCCCAGTTCGGCGCGTTCCCCATCCGTCATCTCGAAGACGTTCTCCTCCACCGGAGGCGGCAGCGCCCGCTCCTGCTCGATCCCGTCGAGCCCCGCCGCCAGCATCACCGCAAACGCCAGGTACGGGTTGCACGCCGGGTCCGGCGAGCGGTACTCGATGCGCGTGTGCACCTCGTCGCCCGGCGAGTACTCGGGGATGCGCACGAGGTCGCTCCGGTTCCGCCGCGCCCAGCTCAGGTAGACCGGCGCCTCGAACCCTGGCTGCAGCCGCTTGTAGCTGTTCACCCACTGGTTCGTCACCAGCGTCATCGCCCGCGCATGCGCCAGCAGGCCCGCCACGTACCCCTTCGCCAGCGCGCTCAGGTGGTACACGTCCTCCTCGTCGAAGAACGCGTTCCGCTCCCCCTTGAACAGCGACTGGTGCACGTGCATGCCGCTGCCGTTCTCGTCCTCCAGCGGCTTCGGCATGAAGGTCGCGTACACGTCGTTCGAGGCCGCGATCTCCTTCACCACCGCGCGGTAGGTCATGGCGTTGTCCGCCATCGTCAGCGCGTCCGTGTAGCGCAGCGCGATCTCGTGCTGGCTGGGAGCTACCTCGTGATGGCTCGACTCCACCTCGATCCCCATCGCGCTCAGCGTCAGCACCGTGTCCCGACGCAGGTCCGAGCCCTTGTCCGCGATCTGGTCGAAGTACCCGCCCTTGTCCAGCGGGACCGTGCGCTCCTGGTCCTCGAAGTAGAAGTACTCGAGCTCCGGGCTCACGTAGAACGTGTAGCCGAGCGCCTTCGCCCGCTCGAGCTGGCGGCGCAGCACCCCGCGCGGATCGCCCTCGAACGGCTCCCCGTCGGGCCGGTAGATGTCGCAGAACATGCGCGCCACGCCCTGCTCGCGCGGACGCCACGGCACCAGCTGGAACGTCGCCGGGTCGGGCCGCGCGAGCATGTCCGACTCGTCGATGCGGGCGAACCCCTCAATGCTCGAGCCGTCGAACCCCATCCCCTCTTCGAGCGCGTTCTCAAGCTCCCCCACGGTGATCTGGAAGCTCTTCAGCGTCCCCACGATGTCCGTGAACCAGAGCCGCACGAACTTCACGTCGTTCTCGCGGCACGCCGAAATCACATAGCTCGCTGACTCGCTCATCGTCCCGTCCCGCGGTGATTCCGCCACTTCACCCTACCCGCTCGATGTTACAGGCAGGTTGCGGAACGCTACTCCCCCGCCGCCTCGCGTTGCCGCCGCAGCCAGTCCCGCACGAACGGGTTGTGGTCCCGCTCGAACGCGACCGTCGTCTCCTGCATGTGGCCCGGCAGCACGATCGTCTCCTCCGGAAGCGTCAGCAGCTCGTTCGTGATGCTGCGCATCTCCTCGTCGAAGTCGCCGCCCGGCAGGTCCGTCCGCCCAATGGACCCACGGAAGAGCGTGTCGCCGCTGAAGAGCAGGCCGTCGGCGTAGTAGCTCACGCTCCCTGGTGTGTGCCCGGGCGTCGCGATCGCCTTCAGCTTCAGGCCCGCCACCTCCACCTCGTCCCCGTTCGTCACGAAGCCGTTCGGGTCCGGTGGCGCCTGTGACTCGTCAATGCCGAAGCTCGAAACGGCCCCCTGCCAGCCGTGCCGCAGCAGGTCGAGGTCGCTCTGGTGCAGCAGGAACGTCGCCCCCGTCGCCGCCTGTACCCCGCGAACCCCCAGAATGTGGTCGACATGCGCATGCGAGTTCGCGATCGCCTTGATCGTCACCCCCATGTCCTTCGCCAGCGCCAGCACCTCGTCCGGCTGATCCCCCGGGTCGATGCAGATCGCCTCGCCCGTGCGGCGGTTCCCCACCACCCAGCAGTTCTCGGCGAAGACCCCCACCACGATGCCCCGCACCATGATCTCGTTCGCGACGTCCATGCGCGGAGCTTCCCCGCACGCCGCCGCCCCGTCAACCGCCCTGGGGCCGTCCCGTGAGCCCCCTCGAACTCGCGCTCATCAGCGTTCTCGGAGCCGTGGCGGCCCTCCCCCAGAACGTCGCCGGCTTCGGCTTCGCACTCGTCCTCGCCCCCCTCCTCGTCCTCTTCATCGACCCCGAGGAGACGGTCATCATCGTCAACATCCTCGCCATGCTCTCGGCCACCGCCGTGGTCTGGCGGCTCCGCCAGGCCGTTGCCTGGCGCACAGTCGGCATCCTCTTCGCCGCCTCGTTCATCGGGATGCCCTTCGGTCTGCTCGTGCTCCTCGTCGTCGAGCCAGCGGTGATCCAGGTCCTGATCGCCCTTGCCGTTCTCAGCGGGACGCTCGCCCTTGCCCGTGGCCTCACCATCGGCGGCAACACCGCCATCGCCGCCGCCGCGGGCGTCGCGGGCGGCTTCCTGCGCACCAGCACCAGTGCCGCCGGACCGCCCGTCATCCTCTACCTCCAGGCGAGAAGCCTCCCGCCCGATCCCTTCCGCGCGACCGGTTCCTTCTTCCTCATGGCGACGGGCGCCGTCGCCATCGTCCTCTACGCCGCGACCGGCAGCCTCGGCGCCGACATCGGCCTCGCCGTCGGCGCCGCCATCCCCGGCGTCGCCATCGGCACCGCCGTCGGCGCTCTCTTCGCCGGACGCGTCAACGAGCGCGCGTTCCGCCGCCTCGTCACCGTCCTCCTTGTCGCCACCGCTGTCACGGCCCTCGTCACTGCCTTCCTCGGCTAGCCTCCAACCCCTCGCACCGCGCCCCCTCCCCCGCGTACCCTTCCGCCATGGCCCTCGACGACCTCCCCCTCCTCCCCACCCGCGTCGACGTCCTCGACGATCGCTACCGGGAGAACCGCGAGGCCAATCTCGCCCTCGTCGACGACCTGCGTGAGCGACTGAGCCGCGTCGAGCAGGCCGGCGGCGACCGCTACGTCGAGCGCCACCACGCCCGCGGCAAGCTCCTCGCCCGCGAGCGCATCCAGCGACTCATCGACCCCGATGGCGCCTTCCTCGAGCTCAGCCCCCTCGCCGCCGACGGCGTCTACGAGGACGACGTGCCCGCCGCCGGCATCGTCACCGGCATCGGGCGCGTCAGCGGCCGGGAGTGCGTCATCATCGCCAACGACGCCACCGTCAAGGGCGGCTCCTACTACCCCCTCACCGTGCGCAAGCACCTCCGCGCCCAGGAGATCGCCGAGCAGAACCACCTCGCCTGCATCTACCTCGTCGACTCCGGCGGCGCCTTTCTCCCCCTCCAGCACGACGTCTTCCCCGACCGCGACCACTTCGGCCGCATCTTCTATAACCAGGCCAACCTCAGCGCGAAGGGCATCTACCAGGTCGCCGCCGTCATGGGCTCCTGCACCGCCGGCGGCGCCTACGTCCCCGCCATGAGCGACGAGACCGTCATCGTTCGCGGCACCGGCACGATCTTCCTCGGCGGACCGCCCCTCGTGAAGGCCGCCACCGGCGAGGAGACGACCGCCGAGGAGCTCGGGGGCGCCGACGTCCACACCCGCATCAGCGGCGTCGCCGACCACTTCGCCGAGGACGACGAGGACGCCCTGCGCATCGTCCGCAGCATCATCGCCAGCATCCCCGCCACCAAGTCCCCGCCCTGGGAGGTGCTAGATTCCACGCCGCCCCTCCACGACCCGGAGGAGCTGTATGGCGTCGTCCCGCCCGACTACGGCCGCACCTACGACGTGCGCGAGGTCATCGCCCGGCTCGTCGATGGCTCCCGCTTCCACGAGTTCAAGGCGCGCTACGGCACGACCCTCGTCTGCGGCTTCGCTCGCATCACCGGCTTCCCGGTTGGCATCATCGCGAACAACGGCATCCTCTTCGGCGAGAGCGCACTCAAGGGCGCCCACTTCGTCGAGCTCTGCGGCCAGCGCCGCGTCCCCCTTGTGTTCCTCCAGAACATCACCGGTTTCATGGTCGGCCGCCAGTACGAGAACGCCGGCATCGCCCGCGACGGCGCCAAGATGGTCACCGCCGTCGCCAGCGTCGCCGTCCCGAAGTTCACCGTCGTCATCGGCGGCAGCTTCGGGGCCGGCAACTACGCTATGGCTGGACGCGCCTACTCGCCCCGCCAGCTCTGGATGTGGCCCAACGCCCGTATCAGCGTCATGGGCGGTGAGCAGGCCGCCAACGTCCTCCTCCAGGTTCGCCTCGATCGTGGCGAGGAGCTCAGTGAAGAGGAGCAGCGCGCCTTCATGGCGCCTACGCTCGAAACCTACGAGCGCGAGGGCTCGCCCTACTTCAGCAGCGCCCGCCTCTGGGACGACGGCGTCATCGACCCGCTCGACACCCGCCGTGTCCTCTCCATGGGCATCTCCGCCGCTCTCAACGCCCCCATCCCCGAGACCGACTGGGGCGTCTTCCGCATGTAGCGACCCGGCAAGACTGACGCGTTACGGACGCATGGCGCTGCCTGCTAGACTCGCTGGCGCTCACCCGACGTGAGCCGTGCCCGGCTTCGTGACTTAGACGGCGATTGGAGGAAGTGAAGGTGACCGAGGAACATGTGGGTGACGAGGCGGACGTCCTGACCAGCGGACTCGAGATGCCGCGCGAGCAGATGCTCGAACTCGGGCGCAAGGCCCTCGACCTCCTCGTGGACCGTCTCGAGAACCTGCCCGCCGAGCAGGCCTGGGACGGCGAGTTCCGGAAGGTGCTCGAAGACCACCTCGCCGAGGATCCGCCCGAGGGCCCCAACCCCGCCTCCGAGGTGTTGGACCGGCTCGCGCGGGACGTGCTCCCCTTCAGCGCGCGTCTCGACCATCCTCGCTTCTTCGGCTTCATTCCCACCTCGCCCACCTGGCCCGGCGTCGTCGCCGACTTCCTGGCTGCGGGCTACCTGTTCAACCAGTGCACGTGGCTCGTCGCGAGCGGCCCCAGCCAGGTCGAACTCGTCGTCATCGACTGGTTCAGGCGCTGGATCGGATACCCCGAGGGGGCTAGCGGCCTCTTCACCAGCGGCGGCTCCGCCGCCAGTGTCGACGCCTTCGTCGCCGCCCGCGAGGCCGCCGGGCACCCCGAACGCGCCACTGTCTACATGAGCGACCAGAGCCACAGCGCCCTCCCACGCGCTGCCGTCATCGTCGGCGTTCAGCGCGACCACATCCGCAAGATCCCGAGTGACAGCAGCTTCCGCCTCGACATGGAGGCCCTGTCCCGGGCTGTCGCCGACGACCGCGCCGCCGGCCTGAACCCCATCGCCGTCTGCGCTAACGCCGGCACCTCCAGCACCGGCTCCATCGACCCGCTTGAGGAGTTGGCGGACTTCTGCGAAGCCGAAGGCCTGTGGCTTCACGTAGATGCCGCCTACGGCGGTTTCGCGGTGGTCACCGAGCGGGGCAGGGAACTCCTGCGCGGCATCGAGCGTGCCGACTCGGTCGGCCTTGATGCCCACAAGTGGTTCTTCCAGCCCTACGAGGCTGGCTGCCTGCTGGTGAAGAACCGGGAGACGCTCAGCGACGCCTTCCACATGCCGCACGACATCCTCCAGGACACGGTCTGGGGGGCGGACCACCCCAACTTTGCGGATATCGGCCTCCAGTTGAGCCGCTCCGCCCGCGCCCTCAAGGTCTGGATGTCCGTCCAGACCTTCGGCCTGGACGCCTTCCGCCGAGCCGTTGAAAGCGGAATGGAGCTCGCCGCTCGCGCCCACGAGTACGCCGGCGCCAGTCCGGTCCTCGAACCCCTCAGCACCCCTGCCCTCGGGATCGTGTGCTTCCGCGTCAATCCCGGCGGCGGCATCCTCGATGAGGAAGCCCTGGAGGGCGTCAACCGGACCGTGCTGGCGCAGATGTTCTGGGACGATCCCGCCTTCATGTCCTCCACGATGCTGCACGGCACGTTCGCGCTCAGGATGTGCATCATCAACCACACCACCACCTGGGACGACGTGCGCGAGACCCTTGAAGCGGTCGAGCGCTTCGGCCAGAAGGCGCTCTCGGAGAGGGGCGCCTCCTCGGGTTAGGCCTGCCTTGATCGCCGTGCCCCGCATGGTGTGACGCTCGCACGACCTCGGACGGGCAACCCCCCGTCTCCGCCTACAATGGCCCCGTGTTCGATGCCGTCCTCGTGGCGAACCGCGGCGAGATCGCCGTGCGCATCATCCGCACCCTGCGAACGCTGGGCGTACGCGCCGTGCTCGCTGCCTCCGTGCCCGACCGCCGCAGCCTCGCCGCCCGCCTCGCCGACGAGGTGGTGCTGCTGGAAGGACACACCGCCGCCGACACCTACCTTGATGTCGACGCCGTCATCGCTGCCGCGAAGGCCACCGGCTGCGAGGCCGTCCACCCCGGCTACGGGCTCCTCAGCGAGCGCCCCGACTTCGCCCGCGCCTGCGCCGACGCCGGCCTCGTCTTCGTCGGCCCCTCCCCCGAGACCTTGACCCTCCTCGGCGACAAGGTCGCCGCCCGCGACCTCGCTATCGCCAACGACGTGCCCGTCGCCCCTGGCGCTGAGGGCGCAACCGACGGCGAGCTTGCCGCGGCCGCCCGCGAGGTCGGCTTTCCGCTCATGCTCAAGGCGCGCGGCGGCGGAGGTGGCCTCGGGATGCGCGTCGTCTCAGAACCCGACGACCTCGCCCCCGCCATCGAGGCCGCCCGCCGCCAGACCGCCGCCGCCTTCGGCGACGACCGCCTCTTCGTCGAGCGCTACGTCGAGAACGCCCACCACGTCGAGGTCCAGGTCCTCGCCGACGCCCACGGCTACGCCGTTCACCTTGGCGAGCGGGACTGCTCCGTCCAGCGCCGCCACCAGAAGCTCGTCGAGGAGACACCCAGCCCGGTCGTCGATGACACCCTGCGCGCCGAGCTCACCGGCGCCGCCCTGCGGCTCATGCGCGCCGCCGGTTACGCAAATGCCGGCACCGTCGAGTTCCTCGTCGGCGAACCCGAGGAGGGGCGCCGGCCCTTCTACTTCCTTGAGGTGAATCCCCGCCTCCAGGTCGAGCACCCGGTCACCGAGGCCGTCACCGGCCTCGACCTCGTCGCCCTCCAGCTTGCCGTCGCCGCCGGCGAGCCCCTCCCCTTCGTCCAGGACGACGTGCGCTTCGACGGCCACGCCATCGAGTTCCGCCTCAACGCCGAGGACCCCTGGGCGGGCTTCCTCCCCGCCGCCGGCCGCCTCACTACGCTCGCCGCCCCCGACGCCCGCCTCGACACGGGCTACGAAGCCGGAGATGCCGTCCCCAGCGAGTACGACTCGCTCGTCGCCAAGCTCGTCGTTCGCGGACCCCGCCGCCGCGAGACCCTCCGGCTCGCCGCGGGCGTGCTGGAGAGCGCCACGCTTGACGGCCTCCGTACGAATCTCTCCCTCCACAGGGCCGTCCTGGCCGATCCCGCCTTCGCCGCCGGTGAGGCCAGCGTGCAGTGGCTCGAACGTGAACTCCCGGCCCTGCTCACAGCAGCCCGCCCCCACCCCGCCGCACTCGTGGCGGCGGCCCGCCTTCTCGCCGGAAACGAGGAGCCGGGCTTCGCCGGCTCCGCCTGGCTCGCACCCGGCGCCCGCACCCTCTGGCTCGACGACGGCGCCGGACCGCGCGCCGTCTCCGTTTCCGGCGACGGCGCCGCCGTCGACGGCGAACCCGTAGATGCTGCGGATCTGGCCACGGCCATCGCGACTCTCGAGTACGACGGCGCTATCGCCGCCGAGACTCGGACCGGGAACTTCCGCCTGCGCCTCGTGGCGCCCCCCGGCACCGCCGCCACCGCGCGAGCCGGCGAAGGCCCTGCCGGTGAGATTCGCGCGCCCCTCGCGGGACGCGTCGCCGCCGTGAACGTCGGCGAAGGGGATGCCGTTGGGGATGGCGACGTCGTCGCCGTGCTCGACGCCATGAAGATGGAGCACGCCATCACCGCGCCCGGTGCGGGCACGGTCCGCGCCGTCCACGTCACCCCCGACGAGGTCGTCGAGGCCGGGGCGCTATTGGTCGAGCTGGCGTAGGGCTCCACTCAGCCGCCCGCAGGGGCGGCGCTTTCCTCAGGCGGGCGAAGCCAGCCGCTCTCCTCTCCCCTCAGCGCGGCGCTAGCCGCGCGCTCCCCTCAGCTAGTCGCTGCTGAAGGGCAGGTCCGCCTCCACACGGCGACCCTGGCTCTGGTGTACGCGCGCGATCGCTTCCGGCTCCGACTCGTGCACCGTCGTGGTCTTCTGCCCGCGCGTCATCGCGATCGTGCCCGTCCGTGAAAGCTCGCGGATGCCGTACGGCTCGCACATCTTGATGAGCCCGTTGATCTTGTCCTCGTCGCCGACCACCTGGAGCATCAGGGAGTTCGTGGCCATGTCCACCACGTCCGCCCGGAAGACGTTCGCGATATCGAGTAGCTCATGCCGGTTCACGTTGTTGCAGCGCACTTTCAGCAGCGCCAGCTCCCGCGTGATCGCGTCCTCGTGCGTCAGATCGCTCACCTTCACCACGTCGATGAGCTTGTAGAGCTGCTTCTCTACCTGCTCCACGGGTGCGCTCGCTCCGTCGACGATGATCGTCATGCGGCTGAGCCCCTCGAACTCGGTCGGCCCTACCGCCAGCGACTCGATGTTGAAGCCGCGCCGCCGGAACAGCCCCGCGACCCGCTGCAGGACGCCCGGCTTGTCCTCGACGATGGCGACGACGGTGTGCTGGCCCGGCTTCGTTCCGTTGGTGGTCGTCATCGCACGAGCTCCTTTTCCGGCATCTCGATCGTCTCCGAGAGGGCGGCCCCCGCCGGAACCATCGGCCACACGTTCTCGTCCTGGTCCACGTGGAAGTCGAGCAGGATCGGTCCGTCGTAGTTCCGTGCCTCCTGAACGGCGGGAAGCACCTCCGACTTCGACTCGATCCGCAGCGCGCGGATGCCGTACGCCTCCGCCAGCTTGCAGAAGTCCGGCTGCGTCACCGCCACCGAGACGAAGTTCTCGTCGTAGAACAGTTCCTGCCACTGGCGAACCATGCCCAGGTAGCCGTTGTTCATGATCGCGATCTTCACCGGCAGCCGTTCGTCCACGCAGACGGCCAGCTCCTGCATTGTCATCTGGAAGCCCGCGTCTCCGCAGATCGCCCAGACCTCCGATTCGGGCATGCCCATCTGGGCCCCGATCGCCGCCGGAAGCTCGAACCCCATCGTCCCCAGGCCGCCGGACGACACCAGCTTCCGGGGACTGTCGTAGAAGTAGTGCTGGCCCGCCCACATCTGGTGCTGGCCGACGCCCGTCACGAGCGTCGCCTTGCCGTTCGTTTCTTCGTACAGCGTGCGCACGATCTCCTGCGGGATGAGCCGCCGTGTCTCCCGGATCTCCAGGCTCGGGTGCTCCTCCTCCACCTTGTCGATCCAGCCCAGCCACTGGGAGCGGTCGTGCTCATCGAGGCGCTCCGTCAGCTCCGGCAGGACGCGCTTGACGTGTCCCACCACCGGGATCGCCGTCGGCAGGTTCTTCCCGATCTCCGCCGGGTCGATGTCGATGTGGACGATCGTCGCGTCGGGGTTGAAGTCGTTGAACCGCCCCATCGCGCGGTCGTCGAACCGCATCCCGATGCCGATCACGACGTCCGCTTCGTCCGCCGCCATGTTCGCGTGATACATCCCGTGCATGCCGAGGAAGCCGTAGCTCAGCGGGTGCGTCTCGGGGAATCCTCCGATCCCGAGGAACGTCGTGATCACCGGGATCTGCGCCTTCTCTGCCAGCTCCACCAGCTCGTCCGAGGAGTCGCCCCAGATGATCCCGTGCCCCGAGATGATGATCGGGCGCTTGGCCTTGTTGATGGCGTCCGCCGCCCGCCGGATCATCCCCGCGTGCCCCTTCGTCGTGGGCCGGTAGCCGCGCAGGTTGATCTCCTCCGGCCACTCGAACTCCGCCTCCTCCTGGAACACGTCCTTGGGAATGTCGACGTGCACCGGGCCGGGGCGGCCCGAGCGCGCAATGTGGAACGCCTCGCGGACCGTCATCGCGATGTTCTCGGCCCGCATCACGAGGTAGTTGTGCTTCGTGATCGGCTGCGTGATGCCCGTGATATCGGCTTCCTGGAAGCCGTCCTTGCCAAGCAGCGTGCGCGCCACGTTCCCCGTGATCGCCACCATCGGCGTCGAGTCCAGGAACGAGGTCGCGATGCCCGTGACCAGGTTCGTCGCGCCGGGACCGCTCGTCGCCAGGCAGACGCCCACCTCGCCCGAGGCCCGCGCGTAGCCATCGGCCATGTGCGCGGCGCCCTGCTCGTGCCGGACGAGCACGTGCCGGAGCGCGGGGAACTGCGGCAGCGTGTCGTAGAGCGGCAGCACCACCCCGCCGGGGTAGCCGAATATCGTCGATACGCCCTCCCGCTGGAGACACTCCAGCAGGATCTGGGATCCGGTCATCCGAACCATGGTTGAGTCCTTCCAAAGGCTCTGATTTGCCGGCCTGTGCCCTGGTGGGGGCTGCCCGGTGCCTGCCACGCCATTCGGTCGTGGCGGCCAGGGGTCCGACGGTGGCGTCTCGCCCCAGGCGTTTCAGCGAGCGGAGGCGCGACCGGTAAGCCGCGGTCCCTCCAGTGAGCCAGGTCCGAGTGTAGGCCCGATCGCGTCTTACGTGAAGCCGGTGGCGTTCACGGAGCGCTAGGCAAGGGCGTCCCCCACGAGCGACTGGCCAGCCTCGATCACCGGCCCCACCTTCGACTCGTCCCGCAACTCCGTGTAGATGCGCAGCAGCGGCTCCGTGCCCGAGAGCCGGAACAGCACCCACCCCTCGGACAAGAGGAAGCGCCACCCGTCCGTTGTGTCGACCCCCGTCACCGGCAGCCCCGCGAACTCGTCCGGCGAGGCGGCGTCGAGCACAGCCTTCACGGCCGCATTCGCCCCCGCCTCCAGCTCCAGGTCGACCCGCTCGTAGAAGTGCGGCCCCGTGATCGCGAACACGTCCTCGAGCAGCTCGGCCGGACCCTTCCCGCTGATCGCCATCGCGTCCAGCAGGTAGAGCGCCGAGAGGACGCCGTCTCGCTCCGGCAGGTGGCCGCGGAAGCCGTAGCCCCCGCTCTCCTCGCCCCCGATAAGCGCGTCCTCTCGCATCATCACCGGCCCGATGTGCTTGAACCCCACCGGCGTCTCGATGCAGTCCACGCCGTGGTGCTCGGCCAGCAACCGCGCCATCGCCGTCGTCGTTACCGACTTCACGACCGACCCCCGCAGCCCCCGCGCCCCCAGCAGGTACTCGACCAGCAGCGCGAACGTTCGTAGCTGGTCGACGTACGACCCCGACCCGTCCACCAGCCCCACCCGGTCGGCATCGCCGTCGTTCGCGATGCCTGCGTCGAACCCCCCGCCCGCCACCAGCGACAGCAGCGCATCGAGGTTCGACGCGATCGGTTCCGGCGCCCGCAGTCCCGGGAAAAGCGGATTGCGTTCCGTGTGGATCTCCTCGACCCGCGTGCTGCCTCCCTCCAGCAGCTCCGACAGCAGCCCCGCTCCCGCCCCGTACATCGGGTCGACCGCCACCCGCAGCCCCGCCGCCCGGATTCGGGCCAGGTCCACCTGCCGCCCCAGCCCCTCCAGGTACCCCGGGATCGGATCAAACGGCGTGATCGCGTCGGAGTCCGCCGGGGCGAGCTTCGGTCGCGCGTCGTCCCCCAGGATGGCGGGCACGCGCCGTTCGATGTCGGCCACGATCTCGGGGCTGGCACTGCCGCCGTAGTGCGGCTTCACCTTGATCCCGTTCCAGCGGAACGGGTTGTGGCTGCTCGTCACGATCACGCCCCCGCCCGCCCCTGCCTCGATGATGCGGTAGCTCAGCGCGGGCGTCGGCGCCGGCCGATCCGCGAGCTGCACCTGGAAGCCGTTTCCCGCCAGCACCCGTGCTACCGCCAGCGCGAACTCGTCCGACTGGAAGCGGGTGTCGTATCCGACGACCAGCGGCTGTTCCCGCCCCCGTGTCTCCGCGAAGTGCTCGGCGACCGCCTGCGCGCAGGCGCGCACGTTCTCGAACGTGAACTCCTCCCCCATGATCGCGCGCCAGCCGTCCGTCCCGAAGCGCACCGGGTTCTCCGTCATCCCCTCACCCCCGCCGTTCGCCCGGCTCGACGATCTCGCCCGGTCGCAGCCGCGCCCCTGCCGCCACGCTCGCCCCCCTCCCCAGTACCGCCCCGCGCACCACCGCCCCCGCCCCGATCGTGACGCCGTCGGCCAGCACGGAGTCTCGCACCTGCGCCCTCGCTTCCACCCGCACATCCTCCCACAGCACCGACCCCGTCACGCTCGCGCCCGGCCCGACAACGCTGTCTGCCGCCAGCGCCGTCCCCTCGACACTCGCGTCCTCCGCCACCACGGCGCCTCCTGCCAGCAGGGGCGCCCCCGACCGTTTCACGAGCGCCCGCGAGAGCTCGAGGTAGCGCCCGGGCGTCCCCAGGTCCGCCCACAGCCCCTCAAAGTGGTAGCCCAGCACGTTCTCCCCCCGCCCTACCAGCGACGGGAACAGCGTCTCCTCCACGCGCACGGCGCCCGGCGGGATCTCCCCTACGAGGTCGGGTTCGAACACCCAGACCCCCGCGTTCACGAGGTCGCTCGGAGCCGTCCCCGGCGGGGGCTTCTCCACGAAGCCCGTGATCCGCGACGCCCCGTCCACCACCGCCACCCCGAACGCCGAGGGGTTCGCTACCTGGCAGAGCGCCAGCGTCAGGCGCGCGCTGGCCTCGTCGTGCGCCTGCAGCGCCGCTCCCAGGTCGAAGTCCACGTACACGTCCCCGTTGAGCACGAGGAAGCGCCCCTCCACCTCCGCAGCCCGCACCGCGTTCCGGATCGCGCCCCCCGACTCCAGCCGCTCCCGCTCCACCACGTGCGCGATTGTGAGCCCGCCCCGGTCCCCCTCGGGGTAGGCCTTCACGAGGTCGTCCTGGCGCTGCCCCATCGCGAGCACCGCCCGCTCGATGCCGTGGCCGCCAAGCCAGTTCAGCAGGTGGTCGAGCGCGGGCCGGTTCGCAACCGGTATCAGGCTCTTGTGGCGCGTCAGGGTCAGCGGCCGCAGCCGTGCTCCCTGCCCTCCAACGAGGATGATCGCGTCCATGCTCGCAGAAGGTTACCCCCCGCGCCGCGCCGTTGCCGCCACGTCCGCCGCTCGCCCCGTGTCTTCCCAGGTCACGTCCAGCCCGGAGCGCCCGAAGTGCCCGTACGCTGCCGTCGCCTTGAAGATCGGGCGGCGCAGGTCGAGGTCCCGGATGATCGCCCCCGGACGCAGGTCGAAGTGCCGTTGCACCGCCCCCAGGACCGCCTCGTCGGAGACGGTGCCCGTCCCGAACGTGTCCACGTTGATCGAGGTCGGCTCCGCCACCCCGATCGCGTACGAGAGCGTGACCTCGCAGCGCCTCGCCAGCTCCGCCGCCACGATCGTCTTCGCCACCCAGCGCGCCGCGTAGGCGGCCGAACGGTCCACCTTCGTCGGATCCTTCCCGCTGAACGCTCCACCCCCGTGTCGCGCCACGCCCCCGTACGTATCGACGATGATCTTGCGGCCGGTCAGCCCCGCGTCGCCCTTCGGCCCCCCCACCACGAACCGCCCCGAGGGGTTCACGTAGATCTTCGTGTCGCCGTCCACCATCGCCTTGTCGACGATCGTGTCGATGATGTGCCGTCGCACGTCCGTCTCGATCAGCTCCCGGTCGACGTCCGGCGCGTGCTGTGTCGAGACCACGATCGACTCCGCCCGCCGTGGCTCCCAGCCTTCCCCGTACTCGATCGTCACCTGCGACTTGCCGTCGGGGCGCAGCCACGGGAGCTCGCCGCTCTTGCGCGCCTCCGCCAGCCGCCGCGCGAGCCGGTGCGCCAGCGAGATGCTGAGCGGCATCAATTCCGGCGTTTCGTCGCAGGCGAACCCGATCATCATCCCCTGGTCGCCCGCGCCCGTTTCCAGCTCCTCGCTCTCGCGCGCCCCGTGGCGCGCCTCCCACGAGCGGTTCACGCCCGCCGCGATGTCCTGCGACTGCTTGTCGATCGCCGTGACCACGCCGCACGTCTCCCAGTCAAACCCGATGTCCGAGGAGATGTAGCCGATGTCCCGGATGGTCTCGCGCACGATCCGCGGGATGTCGACGTAGGCGTCCGTCGTGATCTCGCCCATCACCAGCACGAGCCCTGTCGTGATCGAGGTCTCGCAGGCGACGCGCGCCATCGGATCCCGCGCGATGATCTCGTCGAGGATCGCGTCCGATATCTGGTCGCAGATTTTGTCCGGGTGCCCCTCCGTCACCGACTCGGAGGTCACCAGCCGCGTGCCGCTCACGTGCCCGCCTGCCAGCTGGAGAGATAGAGCCGCTGCTCCTCGGTGAGCGTGTCGATGCCGATGCCCATCGCCTGCAGCTTCAACCGCGCGATCTCCTCGTCGATCGAATCCGGCAGCTCGTGCACCTGGTTGTCCAGCGTCGATTCGTTCGCCACGAGCCACTCCGTTCCCAGTGCCTGGTTCGCGAACGACATGTCCATCACCGAGGCGGGATGCCCCTCCGCCGCCGCGAGGTTGACCAGCCGTCCCTCTCCCAGCAGGAAGAGCGTCCGCCCGTCACCCATGCGGTACTCGTCCACGTGGTCGCGAACGCGTCGCTTCCCTTCGCTCATGCCTTCAAGCGCTTCAAGGTCGATCTCGTTATCGAAGTGGCCGCTGTTCGCCATGATGGCGCCGTCCTTCATGGTCTCGAGCACCGCCCCATTGATCACGTGGCAATCCCCCGTGACCGTCACGAAGAAGTCCCCGATCGTCGCGGCCTCGGCCATCGGCATCACCGCGAACCCCTCCATCACCGCCTCCAGCGCCCGCACCGGGTCGACTTCCGTCACCACCACGTGCGCCCCCAGGCCCCGCGCCCGGCTCGCCAGACCGCGTCCGCACCAGCCGTATCCCGCCACCACGAACGTCTTCCCCGCGAGCAGCACGTTCGTTGCCCGCACGATTCCGTCCACCGTCGACTGGCCCGTCCCGAAGCGATTGTCGAACAGGTGCTTCGTGTCCGACTCGTTCACCGCCACGATTGGGTAACCCAGCGCCCCGTCCCGGGCCATCGCCCGCAGCCGGATGACGCCCGTCGTCGTCTCCTCCATGCCGCCCACCACGCCCGGAAGCAGGTCGCGCCGTTCCTGGTGAATGGTCGCGACGAGGTCCGCACCGTCGTCCATCGTCACCTGCGGACTGTGGTCCAGCGCCTGGTGGATGTGCTGGTAGTACGTCTCGTTGTCCTCGCCCCGGCGCGCGAACACGGAGATGCCGTACTCCTCCGCCAGCGCCGCCGCCACGTCGTCCTGCGTTGAGAGCGGGTTGCTCGCGCAGAGGCGTAGCTCCGCCCCGCCGTCTCGCAGCGCCAGCGCCAGGTTCGCCGTCTCCGTCGTCACATGCAGGCAGGCCGCCATACGCACGCCCTTGAGCGGCTGCTCCTTGGCGAACCGCTCGCGGATCAGCCCCAGCACGGGCATCTCCCGCGCCGCCCACTCGATGCGGTCCACCCCTTCGCGCACGCGCGCTGGGTCACTGATGTCGGAAGGAACGCTCATTCGCCGTACCGTTCGCCTTCGCTTTCTCTCTAAGAAGCCTACAAGCGAACGGACACAAGCGCGCCACCGCCCCGCTTCCGCCCCCGCAGGAGAGCCCGCAGCTTGCGCGGCAGGGCCAGCAGCGCCGACGAGTCGCGACGAGTCGCCGTCGCCTCGATCATCTCCCCCGCATCCCGGTACCCGAGCCGCCGGTACGACGCGACCGCCGGCGCGTTCTTCGGGTCGACCGTCAACACGACCGTGTCGCACGTCTCCAGCAACGCCTCTGTCGCCGCGCTCGTTGCCGCCGTCGCGAAGCCCTGTCCGCGCTGCCTCGGATGGGTGAAGACATTCCCCACCACTGCTACCCGCTCCCGCGGCGAGACCGCGTGCGTCCCCGCGATTGCCACCAGCCGGCCGCCGATCACCACCCCCCGGTACACCCCCGCGTCGATGTGCCCAGCCTCGTAGTACGTGGGGTTCCCGTCCGACCCGTACAGCTGGTTGATGCGCCGGATGTCGATCCCCAGCAGCCGCGTCGCCGGCACGACCTCGTGGGGCGAGAATGTGGCCCGCGTCACCGCCATGCGCAGCATCGGCTGGCTGTTCGAGAGGGTGTATACCCTCCGCACCGCGTCGACGTGCTCCCGCCGGCAGGTCAGGTAGCTGCGCCCGGGCCCCGGTTCGATCGAGAGGATCGCTGCGACCGCATCCGGGTCGCCCGTCACGAACGTGGCGTCCCCGAGCCCGCCCCGGCTGTGCGTCACGAGACCCTGCCCGCTCGGCCCCTCGGCCGTGAACCAGCGCGTCCGCTCGAAGAGCCCCGGCTCAAGCTGCGCCAGTGCGTAGGCCGCGTGCTCCCGCTGTGGCCGCAGCCGCTCGCGGATCCCATCACGGCTCCGCAGTGGCCGCACGAGGAACTCTCGCTGCGCTCGTCCCGCTGCCCAGGGGAGCTCTCGCCCCGCCATTACCGCTCCTCCTCGATGTGCGTAAGCGTACGGAACTCACGATACCGCGCCTCGACCTCGTCGCGCTCCAATTCCAGCAGGCGATTCGGCCCAAAGCCCTCTACGGCGAACGACGCCACCGTCGACCCGTAGATGACTCCCCGCCGGATCTCCGCCGCCGTCACCTCGGGAACCGTGTCCAGGTACCCCAGGAACGCCCCCGCGAAACTGTCCCCCGCCCCCGTCGGGTCCACCACCTCCTCCAGCGGGTAGCCCGGCGCGACGAAGTAGTCGTCCTTGCTCGCGTAGACCGCCCCGTACTCCCCCAGCTTGACCAGCGCCGCCTGCGCTCCCCCCTCCACCAGCGAGCGCGCCGCCTTCGCGATGCTCGCTACGCCCGTCAGCTGCCGCGCCTCGGTTTCGTTCACCGAGGCGAAGCTCGCCTCCCGCATCGCCTCCCGCACCCCCGCCTCCGCCGTCTCGATGTACAGCTTGATCGTGTCGACCATCGTCACGCGGGGCGCCGTCAGCGCTCCCATGAGGGCCCGCTGCGTGGCCGGGTCGTCCGCCGCCATGAACGCCGCGCTCGAGTCCTCCCAGCCCTCCGGCACCACCGGCTGCCAGCCGTCGTTCACCCCGAGGTGCGTGTAGAGCGTGTCCCGCGTGTTCATGTCGTAGTGGTAGCGAGCGCCCCAGCGGCTCGTCGTGCCGCCCGGCACCGTCGTCAGCCCCGCGAGGTCGATGCCCCGCCCCTCCAGCTTCGACCGCTCGCGCTCCGGGAAGTCCTCGCCGATAGCCGCGAGCAACCGCACGTCGGTGAACTGCGCGGCCGCCAGCGCCGCACAGGTCGCCGAGCCTCCCAGCGATTGCTCGACCTTCGCGAACGGCGTCTCAATCTCGTCCAGCGCGACCCAGCCTGCCACCAGCAGCGTCATGCGCCCTCCTCCCGGAGCCGCCTCCCGAGGATGGGCGCCAGCCGTTCGCGCGCCTCCTCCGGGATGGCCCTCGGCGGCGTCACGAGCCCCGCGTCCAGCCCCGTTCCGCAATCGCAGGCGTCGCCGTCGAGCGCTGCTGTCAGCTTCGCGACTGCCTTCCGGCTCACCTCGACGTTCTCCGCAAGGCGCGTCATCACGATCGTCGCGTCCACGGCCTCCTCCGCCTCGTGCCAGGCGTCGTAGTCGGTAACCGCCGCCAGCATCGCGTAGCAGAGCTCCGCCTCGCGGGCGAGCTTCGCCTCCGGGAGCGCCGTCATCCCGACGAGGCTCGCTCCCCACGAGCGGTACAGCTCGCTCTCCGCGCGCGTCCCGAACGCCGGACCCTCGATCGTGACGTAGGCCCCGCCGTCGTGCGCCGTCGCCCCCGCCTCGCGCGCGGCCGCCAGCGCTTGCTCCCGCAGCCCCTCGCAGAACGGCTCCGCGAACGACACATGCGCGACTACGCCCTCCCCGAAGAACGTGCTCGGCCTGTCTCCCCGCGTCCGGTCGATGAGCTGGTCGGGCGCCACCAGGTGTCCCGGCGCGTACTCCTCGCGCAGCGACCCCACCGCCGACACCGCCAGCACCTGCTGCACCCCGAGCGACTTGAGCGCCCAGAAGTTCGCCTGCTGCGGAATCTCCGACGGCAGCAACCGGTGCCCGCGACCGTGCCGCGCCAGGAACGCGACGCGCCGCCCCTCCAGCTCCCCCACCCGGATCGCGTCGCTCGGCTCCCCGAACGGCGTCGCGATGGCCCGCTCCTCCACCCCGCGCAGCCCCGGCATCTCGTAGAAACCGCTCCCGCCGAGGACCGCTAGCTCGATCGGTTCAGGCACTGGCCCGGAGTCTACCGCGCCCGTCGCTTGACGGCGGTCGTGAAGGGGAATACACAACGAATGCGCAGACAAACGACGCCTCGTTTCCGCCATGAGGGGAGCGCCCAATGCCAGCAGGCTCTGCCCAGACCCTTGAGGGCCTCCGCCAGCTCCCCTTGAATGCGACCAACATGGGGGTCCTCCACGGGGTTGCGGCGTACTGGGGATTCGACGCAAGCCCTGCGACGGTGTTCGGCGCCACCGGGTACGCCTTCCTCATCAACATCAAAGAGGACATCTGTCCCAGCGGCCCCTTTGTCTGGCGCCGGGAGCGGTTCAATCGTCTGATCACCAACCTCGGCATTCGCACCCGCGACCTCGGCTTCTATACGCGCGAGACCACCGCTGCCCAGCGCCGGCGGGTCGATGCCGAGCTGCGCGACGCGATCGACGCAGGCATCCCCTGCTCGCTCTGCAACAACGAGTTTCAGCTCATCACCGGTTACGACGGCGAGGGTTTCTCCACCGTCGGGCCGTTTCCCGATCACCTGCCTCGCCGCCTGACCTTCGGCACCTGGCAAGAGTGGGGTCAGGACGTCTACGCCTACTTCTACGTCTACCACAGGGGCGAGCCCGCCAATCGCGAAGCGCTGGTGCGCGACAGCCTCTCGTTCGCCATCGAGATGTTCCGCTCCCCGGACCGCTTCGCCCTGGACGGCTATGCCGTCGGACCGGACGCCTACACCCGGTGGATCGAGGCGCTCGATGGCCATGGAGAGAGCTTCGGAAACGAATGGAACGCCACGGTGTTTGCCGAGTGTCGCCGGCACGCGGCCTCGTACCTGCGCGAAGTCGCGGACTGGTTCCCGGAATCCCGCGTTCTGACTGCTCGCCTGGCCGGTACCTACGACGAGGTCGCGAGGAACCTCGCGACTGTCGCGGCCCCGAGCGTCTCGCTCGGGGAGAAGAGGCAGACGCTCGCCCGTAACAGGGCGCTCGAAGTCTCGGCCATCGATGACCTTGAGCGACTGCTGGAAGGCATTCCCGGCAACGCGAACACCGAGCGGCCCGAGGTGCCGGGTCCGCGATTGCCGCCAAGCGATGATGAGCGTGTCCGTGAGCGGCCTCCCCTCCTTGCCGAGGTCATGGACTAGGGAAGCGCGCGCTCCGTTCCTGAAAGCCCGGAATATTGCGTCGAGGCCTACCTCGTGAGCGCGGCGATCGCCGGGCCGTATGGGGGACGCAGCACGCCGCTCTCGCAGACGATCCCCGCGATCAGCTCCGCCGGCGTCACATCGAACGCCGGGTTGTAGACGCCGCCGCCGTCCGGGCTCCAGCGGTCGTCTCCGAAGCCCCCCACCTCGTCCTCCCCCCGAAACTCGATCGGGATCGCCTCTCCCGACGGTGTGTTCGCGTCGAACGTGCTGAGCGGCGCCGCCAGGTAGAAGGGCACCCCGTGCCGCGCCGCGACGGCCGCCAGTCCGTACGTCCCCACCTTGTTCGCACCGTCCCCGTTCGCCGCAATCCGGTCCGCCCCCGTGATAACCGCGCTCACCTGCCCTGATGCGATCAGCGAAGCCGCCGCCGTGTCCGGCAGGAGCGTCCCCGGAATGCCCAGCGCCCCCAGCTCCCACATCGTGAGCCGTGCGCCCTGCAGGAGCGGACGGGTCTCGGTCGCGTAGCAGCGCTCGATGCGCCCCGCCCGCCACGCTTCCGCGATCACCGCCAGCGCCGTCCCCTCCCCTCCCGTCGCGAGTCCGCCCGTGTTGCAGTGCGTCAGGACTGCCCCCTCCAGGCCCGGCAGCTCCCGCCCGTGCCGCGCAAGCGCCGCGTCCCGTTCCCGCTGTCGCGCCAGCGCCCGCTCCGCGAACACCCACAGCGCGGCCTGTCGTTCCCCCTCCCCCCCTGCCTCCCCCGCCGCCGCGAGCGCCTCGTCGATCATGGCCCCCAGGTCCACCGCCGTTGGCCGGGTCGCCCGCAGCTCTGCCGCCGCCTGCGCCAGTGCCTCCGGTCCCGCTCCGCGCTCCTCCCCCGCGATCGCCATCCCGCAGGCGCCCGTCACGCCCAGCAGGGGCGCTCCCCGCACCCGCAGCGACCGGATCGCCTCCGCCACGGCGGCCACCGTCTCGAGCCGCAGGTAGCGTTCCTCGTGTGGAAGCAGCGTCTGGTCCAGAACCTCGATGCCTTCGCTCGGCAGGATGCGGATCGGCGTGTAGCCGCTCACGACCCCGCTCCTAGTAGCGGACGAGGCTCATGGCGTCGTAGCCGTCGATCTTCGCCCGCCCGCCCAGCTCTTCGAGCTCGATGACGAACCCTAGCCCCACGACCTCGCCCCCGGCCAGCTCCACCAGCTTCGTCGCCGCCGCCGCCGTCCCGCCCGTCGCCAGCAGGTCGTCCACGATGTACGCCCGCTTCCCCACCGAGAGCGCATCCTGGTGGATGTCGAGCTGGCTGTCCCCGTACTCCAGCGAGTACTCGATCGACATGCGCGCCGCCGGCAGCTTGCCCGGCTTCCGCAGCGGCACGAACGGCAGCTTCATGCGGTCCGCCATCGCGGCCGCGAAGACGAACCCGCGCGACTCCACGCCCACAATCGCGGACGCGTCCCGCCGCGCCGCATGCACGCACAGCTCGTCGATGCTGTAGCGGAACGCGAGCGGATCCCCCAGTAGCGGCGTGATGTCGCGGAACAGCACGCCCTCTTTGGGGAAGTCGGGAACGTCACGGATGCTTCTGCGCAGGTCCACGGCCAGCGATTCTAGCGCAGCCGCGCCTGTGCGCCCGCCCTGCGGCCCCGTTTTCCGGCCTGTCTGGGGTTTCCTCGGAACGCGATTCCGGGTACCTTCCCTATGTCTGCGCGAAATACGCGCCAATCCCGTATCCGGAGCTGCCCCATGACCACGTCAGTCCGCCAGGGAACCCCCACCGAGAAGGCCCCCGAACCCGTCCTCGGCACTGAACTGATCCCGAAAGAGCGCTACACCTCGAAGGAGTACATGGAGCTCGAGTGGGAGCGCATGTGGACCAAGGTTTGGAACATGGCCGGTCGCGAGTCCGACATCCCCAACGTCGGCGACTACTTCACGACCGAGCTGGGACCCGAGTCGCTCCTCATCGTTCGCGAGGCGGAGGACAAGGTCCGCGCCTTCTATAACGTCTGCCCCCACCGCGGGAACCAGATCCGGAACCCCGGCATGGGCCACGCGGAATCGTTCCAGTGCGCCTACCACTTCTTCGAGTTCAACCTCGATGGCTCCAAGAAGTTCGTCCCGGACGAGGACACGTTCACCCAGGGCGTGCCCCAGGAGACGGCGCTCGTCGAGGTGCCCTGCGACACGTGGGGCGGCTTCGTCTGGTTCAACATGAACCCCGACGCCGAACCGCTGCTCGAGTTCCTCCATCCGGTTAACGAGCACCTCGATCCGTACCACATGGACGAATACGCCATCGTCCAGGACCTGACCGTGGAGTGGGACACGAACTGGAAGGCCTCCGTCGATGCCTTCAACGAGGTCTACCACGTGCAGGGCATCCACCCGCAGCTGCTGGAGTCGCTCGACGACATCCACGTGCAGATCGACCTGTACGAGCGGCATAACCGCTACCTGGTTCCGTTCGGGCTCGTGAGCCCGCGCTATCCGAACCAGAAGGAGATCACGCAGCCGCTGCGCGAGTTCATGGTCGCCGCCGGCATCGACCCCGACACGTTCGAGGGTGGCATGGGCGATGTTCGCCCCGCCATGCAGGCTGCTACCAAGAAGTCGGCCGCCGCCCAGGGGCTGGACGTCTCCGAGCTGAACGACGATCAGCTTTCGGACGACTACCACTACTACATCTTCCCCAGCCTCACCTTCAACACGAACGCCCTCAACTTCCTGTTCTTCCGCCAGCGCCCGCACCCGACGGACCCGAACAAGATGTTCTTCGACATGCAGACCTACGTGCGCATCCCGCCGGGGGTGGACCATCCTCCGCGTCCGATCCACGCGCAGTACAAGCATGGCGAGATATCGATCGGCCTCGTGATGGACCAGGACTCCTACAACCTGCCGCGCGTGCAGAAGGGGATGAACTCCCGGGCCTACCCGGGCCTGCTCATCAACTACCGCGAGCGCCGCATCCGCCACATGCACAAGGTGCTCGACAACTACCTCGAAGGCCCCGACCGCTAGGTCACGGCCCGAACCGGTACAAGAAGCCGCGGCGCTCCGGCGCCGCGGCTTTTTCGTGCCTGGCTATTCCAGCGCCCCGCTCGCGACGAGCTCCGTCAGCTCCTCCTCGGTGTAGCCCAGCACCGTGCGGAACACCTGCTCCGTGTGCTGTCCGAGCAGCGGCGCCGGGTTGCGCGGTCCCGCTCGCGTTTCGCTCAGCAGATAGGCGGCGCCGTCGTACCGAAGCGGCCCGATGACCGGATGATCCGTTTCCCAGAAGTGCCCCCGCGCCGTGAGCTGCGGGTCGTCCTCGATGTCGGCCATCGTCGCGACGAGGTGCGCCGGTACCCCCGCTCCCTGCAGAGCCTCCTGCGCCTCCTCCGCCGTCCGCTCCCCGCACCACGCCGCCAGCCCCGCCTCGATCTCGTCCTCCCGACGCTTCCGCCCCGCCGCCGACCGCAGCCCCTCGTCCGCCGCCCAGTCCCCTCGCCCCACCGCCTTGCAGAGCGCCGCCCACTGCGCATCGCTCATCACCGAGATCGCGCACCAGCGGTCGTCCCCCGCGCACGCGAACACGCCGTGCGGCGCTGCCAGCGGATGCCGGTTGCCGTTCGCGACCGTCTCCCCGCCCCCGTTCAGCGCTGACATGAGCGCTCCGTCGAGCGCATACGTCATCGCCTCCAGCTGCGAGAGGTCGATGTACTGCCCCTCGCCCGTCCGTTCCCGGTGATCGAGTGCTGCCAGCAGCGACGACGCCGCGAAGTGCATCGCCACCCAGTCCGTGTACGCGACGCCTGTCCCCGTCGGCGCCCGGTCGGGCCAGCTGGTGAGCCCCGTGATCCCCGCCGCCGCCTGCAGGATCAGCCCGAACCCGCGGAACTGCGCGTGCGGTCCGTACTGCCCCTCCATCGACATCGACATCATGATCACGTCCGGGTTGATCGCCCGGACGGACTCGTAGTCCAGCCCCACCCGCTTCATGAATCCCGGCGTGAACGACTCCGTGACCACGTCGCTTGCGGCGATCAGCCGCTTCGCCGCCTCCAGCCCCCCGGGCGTCCGCAGGTTGATCTGCACGCCCAGCTTGTCGCGGTTGTGGTTGGCCCAGTAGGCGCTTCCGTCGGGACTGGTGTCGTTCCCCGGACGCGGCCCGCCCGAGCGGAACGTGTCCAGCTTCAGCATCGACTCCACCCGGATCACCTCCGCCCCGTGCCACGCCAGCATCTGCGTCGAATTCGGCCCCACCCCTACCCACGAGAAGTCGGCCACCCGGATCCCCTTGAACAGGTCGCGCGCCCCCACCGCCCCCTCCCGCTCTGCCGCCTGCGGAACGCCGCGCCCCGCCTCCACCTCCGCCCGCACCCCCGCCTCGTCCGCCCCCGTTGCCGCCACCGCCCCCGTCCGCCACGGCGTTCCCGAGAGCTTCATCGGCGCGCCCGGCATCCGCAGCGTCCCTGCCGGCGAGTCCGCCTCCGTGAAGAAGTCCCGCGCCGCCAGGTGCTCGCTCTCGACGAGGTCCGCCATCGTGTTCACCGGGTAGATCATGAGCCCCCGCGGCTGTCCTTCCTCGCCCAGCTCGTGCGTGCTCCGCGCGGCGAAGAACCGCCGGATCTCCGACTCCAGCGCCTCCACCTCCTCCGGCGCGGGCATGTCGCCCCCGACCAGCGCCCGCCCCGCCCACGCCTCCGCGTCGAACGTGCGCGGCTCGCCGGCCTCGTCGAACCACCGCGCCAGCGCCCGGATGCTGTCCGGTTGCCGCCAGTACGCCACGTACCCGTCCGCCGACTCGTAGATGAGCCGCGTGCCCTGCGTGCCGAACGCCCGACCCCCACCCGCCCGCTTCGCCACCAGCCCGCCCATCGCGTAGTACAACCGCGCGTTCCCCAGCGCGTTCGCGACCGCCGCCTGCATCGCGACGTCGACGAGCTGCCCCCGCCCCGTCAGCCTCCTCGCCCGCAGCGCCAGCAGCGTCCCGACGCACGCCTGCGCGCCCGTCAGCGCGTACGCCTGCTCCACCGACACCCGCAGCGGCGCCCGGTCCGGGTCGCCGCACAGCGACATCAGCCCGCCGGAAGCCAGCCCGACGAGGTCGCTCCCGGCCCACCCCGCCTTCGGCCCCTCCACCCCGAACGGCGTGATGACCGTCCGCACCACCTGCGGTGCTCGCTCAGCCAGCTCGTGGAGAGGGAGCGGCCACGTCTCTCCGTGGTCGTCCGGCGACACCACGACGGCATCGGCGCTCGCGCACAGGTCCAGCAGGAAAGCCGCGTCCGCGTCCGACCCCGCGTCGAGCGTGATGCTGCGCTTGCCTGCGTGCATCTGCGCCCACCAGGCGCTCAGCCCCTCCCCCTCCCCGATCAGCGGCTCCCGAATGCGCGTGGCGTCGCCCCCCGGCGGCTCGACCCGCACCACGTCCGCCCCCAGCCCCGCCAGCATCCGCGTGCAGACCGCCCCCACTTCGCGGGTCAGGTCGATGACTCGGTACGGCGCAAGGGGTCCCGGCATGACGGCGAAAAGGCTACGCGACCTGCTTCCAGGCCGCCCCCGTCGGTAACTGATACGCGGTCTCCAGGCCGTGCTGGTGACCGATATACGATTACGTTGTTCGTCCCATTGCAAGGGGAGGCGACACATGGGTTTCCTGGACAAACTCTTCAAGCGCGGTGATGCGTCCGAGGCAGAGGGCCTCCACGCCGACGTTCCCGTCGAGCGCGACGAGTGCCCCCACACCAATCTCGTCCCCAAGTGGGACGAGCCCGATGACATCGGGCACGAGGACAAGGCCTCGCGCTTCGACTGTGGCACCTGCGGAGCTACCTTCACGCCCGCCGAGGCGCAGGAGTTGCGCGAGACCGAGGCCGAGCGCATCGGCGCTGTCTAGGCGCCTCGCTCACCTCGCCGCCCGCCGACGCGTACAATCCGCCCCGCCCCTGACGGGAGGAGCGAGGTATGGCGACGCAGGCCCGGTCGGGCGCCACGTTCGAGAACAGCATCGAGTGGGCGAACGCGCCCGCCGCCGACGCTCCCCTGATTGACGGCGACCTCCCCGGGCCCCGCTCGCAGGAGCTGTTCGACAAGACCCAGCAGTACCAGTACGGCAGCTACTTCCTGATGGTGAACACCCTCCCCGTGGCATTCACCCACGGCGAGGGCGTCACCCTCACCGATGCCGATGGGAACCGCTTCATCGATTTCACCCAGGGCCACATGGTCGCCGCCCTCGGCCACGCCCATCCCCGCATCACCGAGGCGGTCGCCAACCAGGCCGGACGCCTCCTCAACGTGCGCGACTTCCCCACCGACGTGCGCGTTCAGCTCATGGAGCGCCTCGCCGCCATCACCCCCGGCGACCTCAACGTCTTCCAGTTCTTCAACACCGGCACCGAGGCAACCGAGGCCGCCCTCCGCGTCGCCCGCGCCGCCACCGGCAACCACGAGTTCCTCGCCTTCACCGGCGACTACCACGGCCGCACCACCAGCGCGATCGCCACCGGCATGGGCAACGCGGCCACCGGCCCCCGCCCTTCGGGCTTCCTCAGCGTGCCCGCCGCCTTCTGCTACCGCTGCGAATACAACATGACGTACCCCGAATGCGGCATGCACTGTACCGACTTCGCCGAGCGCCTCATGCTCGCGAACAGCCACGGGAAGCTCGCCGGCATCATCGTCGAGCCAATCACCAACGGCAGCGGCGCCCGCACCTACCCCGACGAGTTCCTCCCCCGCCTCCGCGAGATCGCCGACCGCCACAACATGCTGCTGATCTTCGACGAGTTCGCCACCTTCGGGCGCACGGGCACGTGGTTCGCCGCCGAGCACTACGGCGTCGTTCCCGATGCGGTCATCATCGGCAAGATGCTGGGCAACGGCATTCCCATCTCCGTCCTCTGCGTGCGCGAGGGCCTCAAGGACGCCCTCCAGCAGACCCAGCCCTCCACCACCAACGGCGGCCAGCCCGCCGCCTGCGCCGCCGCCATCGCCGTCCTCGATACGATCGAGGAGGAGAACCTGCTCGAGCATACCCGTGCCCTCGGCGAGGTCTCCCTCGACCGCCTCCAGCGACTCCGCGACGACCACCCCTCCGTCGGCGATGCCCGCGGCAAGGGCCTCCTCCTTGCCCTCGACTTCGTCACCGACAAGGAGAGCCGCCAGCCCAGCCACGAGGCCGGCCGCCTCTTCTACAAGAACTGTCTCGAACGCGGCCTCGTCGTCTCCGGCGGCGGCAACAACACCCGCGTCTGCCCCCCTATCGTCTGTTCGGAAGAGACGGCCATGAAGGCCTACGCTATCGCCGAGGACGCCATCGAGGCGATGGAGCGCGAACTCGGCTACGTCTAACTCAGCCAGGAGAGAGCACCCATGACCGACACCGCCAAATCCGAGGCCATCCCCGCCTCCGCCTGCCCCGTCGCCGCCGACATCGGCGCCGAGCTCTTCGAGCCGGGCTCCCAGGAGCACTGGTTCGATTCCTACAAGGTGCTCCACGAGGAAGCTCCCATCGCTCGCATCCCCGGCAAGGGCTGGCTCCCCGGCGCCGACGCTTTCGTCGTCTCGAAGTTCGAGGACATCGCCGCCATTACCCGCGATCCCCGCTTCTTCGACCTCATGCCCGAGGACATCTCCGCCGCCGCCTCCGCCGGTTCCAGCGAGATCGAGTCCGAGATGTTCCGCGAGGAGGGTTTCGGAGACACGGTCGACGCAGCCCAGACCCTTCGCCCCACGGTCGAGCAGCACAAGCAATACCGGATGCAGCTCTGGGACCCGTGGGTCGGCCCCGAGGGCGCCGAGCGCCACCGCGAGATGGTCACCGCCGCCGTCAACGGCCTCATCGACAACTGGATCGACGACGGCGAGGTCGAGTTCGTCACGCAGTTCGCTGCGCCCCTCCCCCAGACCGTTATCACCACCATCCTCGGGTTCCCCCTCGAGGACATGCCGATGCTGAAGAAGATGGAGGAGGCCCAGGTCCGCCGCTTCGTCTACGGCGATGGCCCCCGCAACGAGCTCTCCGAGGAGGTCGAACGCGAGAACGCCGCCGTCCTCGTCGACTTCCACCGCTACATCCAGTCCCAGGTCGACGAGAAGCGGAAGAACCCGAAGGAGGACATGATCTCCTTCCTCAGCCAGGTCGAGTACGAAGGCCGCAAGCTCAGCGACGGCGAGATCATCAGCATCGCCGTCCTCATGCACATCGGCGGCAACGAGACCACCCAGTACGCCCTCACCTCCGAGGCCCTGCTGCTCGCCCAGCACCCCGAGCTCGTCGAGGAGCTGCGCGACGATCGCGGCAAGGTCCGCTTCTTCGTCGAGGAGGCCCTCCGCCTCTACGCCCCCACCCAGGGCGGTGCCGGCGGCCGCTACGTCCCCGAGGACATGGAGATCCGCGGCGTCCAGATCCCGAAGGGCTCCCTCCTCCACCTCCGCTTCGGCGCCGGCAACCGCGACGCCGACCTCTGCCCCGCCCCCTCCGAGCTGCGCCTCGACCGCAAGAACCCCGGCCGCCACCTCACGTTCTCGATGGGTCCGCGCAACTGCCCCGGCCAGGGCATCTCCCGCCTGGAGCAGAACATCGCCACCGAGGTGCTCATCGACCGGCTCGACAACATCCGCTTCGCGCCGGGCAAGAACGATTTCACCCACCAGCCCGGCATCATGCTCGGCCTCTACGAGCTCCACCTCGAGTTCGACAAGCGCTGAGCCGCCCGGGCAACAGGATCAGGCAGGGGTATCGGCATGAATGAAGCTGCATCCGCGCGCGAGTGGACCGAGGTCGTCCCCTTCGGCGACCTTCCCGTCCGCGCCGCTGCCCGCTACCCCGATGCCGACGCCGTCATCTTCCCCGACCGGCGCCACACCTACGCCAGCCTCAACGAGGCGGCCGTCCGCTCCGCCCGTTCCCTCGCCGGTCTCGGCCTCGGCCCCGGCGACCACCTCGGCATCCTCATGCCCAACTGCATGGACTACATCGAGGTCATGCTCGGCGCCGCCATGCTCGGCGCCTGGGTCGTGCCCATCAACGCCCGCTACAAGGACCACGAGCTCGCCTACGTCATCGAGAACGCCGACCTCAAGCTCCTCATTACCAGCGACCTGATCGACGAGCACGTCGACTTCGTCGAGCTCCTGCACCGCTGCCTCCCCGGCCTCGCCGAGGCCCCCGACCCCGCCGCCCTCGCCCTCCCCGCCGCCCCGAAGCTCGAGAGTGTCGTGCTGCTGGGGAGCGAGCGCGAAGCAGTCGAGCGACCGAGCGGGGCGAGCCCAAATAAGGCGAGTCCCGCGGGCATGCTCGACCGTGCCGTCTTCGACGCAGCCGCCGAGGGCGTCACCGACGACCACGTCCACCTCCTCCGCTCCCGCGTCCGCCTCCGCGACGTCGCCATGATGATGTACACGTCCGGCACCACCGCCGACCCCAAGGGCTGCCCCCTCACCCACGAGGCCCTCGTCCGGACGTCCGTCAACGCCTGCGGCGACCGTTTCCGCCTCACCGCCCAGGACCGCTTCTGGGATCCGCTGCCCCTCTTCCACATGAGCGCCATCCTCCCCCTCATCGGCTGCATGGATTCCGGCGCCGCCTACATCACCCTCACGCACTTCAACGCGAATCTCGGCATCTCCCAGCTCCGCGACGAGCGCGCCACCGTCTGCTTCTCCACCTTCCCGCCCATTACCACCGCCCTCCTCAACCACCCCGAGTGGGACCCCGCCGCCTTCTCCCGCATCCGCCTCATGAACAACGTCGCACCCCCCGACGCCCTCCGCCGCATCCACGCCGCCCTCCCCACAGCCCAGCACACCAACGCCTACGGCCTCACCGAGTGCGGCGGCGTTGCCTGCTTCAGCCACCCCGACGACCCACCCGAGAAGCGCCCCGTCACCTCCGGCCGCCCCCTTCCCGGCATCGAGCTCCAGATACGCGACCCCGAGACCGGCGGCCCCGTCGACGAACCCAACACCCGCGGCGAGATCTGGATGCGCGGGTACTGCGTCTTCGAGGGCTACTACAAGGACCCCGTCAAGAACGCCGAGTGCTTCGACGCCGAGGGCTGGTTCAACACCGGCGACCTCGGCGCGCTCGACGAGGACGGCCGCGTCAGCTTCATGGGCCGCGTGAAGGACATGCTCAAGGTCGGCGGCGAGAACGTCGCCGCCCTTGAGATCGAGTCCTACCTCCAGACCCATCCCGCCGTGAACATCGCCCAGGTCGTCGGCGTCCCCGACGATCGCTACGACGAGGTGCCCGCCGCCTTCGTCGAGCTCGTCCCCGGCGCCGAGATCGCCCCCGACGACCTCATCGACCACTGCCGCGGCCGCATCGCCAGCTTCAAGGTTCCCCGCCACGTCCGCTTCGTCGCTCCCGGCGACTGGCCCATGTCCGCCACCAAGGTCCAGAAGTACCGCCTCCGCGACCAGATTCTGGCCGAACTGGACTGTTAGACCGCGACTTTCGGGGCGGGCGGGAAAATTCGAAAACGGACGGGGTAATTCGGACGAATTCCCCCTAGGCTTGCCCCATGACCCGTCGTGGAAGGGGCCGGCCGCCGTATCCCGACATCCTCACGCCCGCCGAGTGGCGCATCCTCGATGAGGTGCGCACCGGCGCGACCAACGCCGAGATCGCCATCAAGCTCGGCATCAGCCCCTACACCGTCAAGTACCACGTCTCCAACATCCTCGGGAAGCTGGAGCTGCGGAACCGCCGCCAGATCGCCACCTGGCAGCCGGAGCGCGAGCGCGTCCGCCTCCCACAGATGGTTGGCGCCCGCCTCCGCGCCTTCCTCGCCCCGCTCGCCCTCCTGCCCAAGCCCCTCATCGGCGTCGCCGCCGGCGCGGTCGTCACGCTCGTGGCCATCCCCACCATCGTCCTCGCCATCCTCCTCACCCGCCCCGAGGAGCCCGTCAACGTCATCCTCACCCCCGACCCCTCCCCCTCCCCCGCCGCCCCTGCCACCGCCACGCCCACCCCGACCCCGGCCGCCACCCCCGACCCCTCGCCCACACCCGCCCCGGAGGCGTCCCCCACGCCCGAACCCACCCCCGAGCCAACTCCGGAGCCGACCCCCGAGCCCACACCCGAGCCCCCCATCGACTCCACCCCCAACGCCCTCGGCATCCGCGAAATCCGCACCGACGAAGCCTTCACCCGCCTCGAATACGCCCCCGGCGAGCTCATCACGGAGACCGCCGCTATCTGGTTCATGGATGTCGAGACGGGCGCTGTTGAAAGCTGGACCGTTGAAGGTTGGCGCGCCGGAGAAGGCGCGTTGTCCTTGTCGGCTGGTTTCCGGTACATGGTGGCCCACGGGAACGCCCTCCATGACCGCGAGACCGGTCGTACCTACTCGTGGGATCCTGAGGCGTTAGAGGTGGTGGGGTTTGACGCCGACTACTCCTATGCCGACCTGCGTGTGCCCCGGCGGGGGCCACTTTCAGAGGAACGTATTGTCTTCAGACGGGCGGACGCGGCTGACGACGTGCATCAGTACGTCATCGTCGACTCCTCCATGAACGAAGTCACCACGTTTGACCTGCCGGAGAACGGGTCCATCAGTCGGTGGAATCTCGATGGCGACCGAATCCTGGTCTCTGGGCACATCATCGACCTGTCTACAGGCAACATGGTTGCGCTCGATCAACCCGACGATGCCCCCCGGCCCGCTCCCTCCGGTGAGTGGTTTGGGCGCATCTTGCTCGAGGGCTTCCCCATAGACGGCACCCTTGCTGCTGGTGGAGAGCCCGGTTCCTGCCACGCAGAGCGCTACGACTGGGGAAGTGGCGAACTCCTCGCGGAGATCACCGTCGACTGCTATGTCGGCAGTGGAGCAGCCCCCCGTCTCTCCCCTGATGGCCGCCTGTTCGCGGCGGCAACGCAGGTTCTCCACTGCTGCGAACGTGGCGAGTGGTCTTACCCGTCTCTCACAACGATCTCGATCTTCGATGCTGCTTCCGGTGCCGAACTCTTGCGGATCGGTGGCGCCACATTCCCGTTCAGTTCTGACACTGCTTCCTGGCTGGCCGACAGTTCCGGCTTGGTCGTGGAAACCGTCCAGGGGCTTCAGATTGCGACCGTAGACGGGCAATGGATCGAACTCCCCCACGTCTTGTCGTGGGGGCCACCGCCCCCGTGGGTGCGGGAACTACGCCCGAGCCCGGTCGACCCAGGCCTCTTCATCCACGACACCCCCGGCATCGTCGTCGATCTGAGCGGTGAGGTCGTGGTCGCGTTGAACTCCGATGAGTCAGTTGTCGGCTACAGTGCATGGACTCCCTCTGGCCGGGAGCTGCGCCTGCAACCCGGGCTTATGGGTGGGGGGACCCCGCCGCTAATCGAGTCGTCCATCCTCCCCGCCATCCAGACTCCCCCCTTCGACGACGCCCTCACCGCCGAGGTCGTCGTTGATACCTGTCTGAACGTTCGCGAAGAGGCCACCACCGAGTCCGAGATCGTCGTTTGCCTGCCGCCGGAGCGGGTGGTCGAGCTGGTTGCCCACCCCACCGACGGTCACCTCGTCGAGGGCCCCTGTGTTGAGGACGACCTGTACGGCAACTGCGTCTGGGTGTACGTCCTCACCGAGGACGGCGAAGTAGGCTGGGCCTACGCCGACTTCCTGCGCTGGTCTGGCATCCCCCTCGCCCCCGCTCCCGACCCGCCCGCTCCGCGGGGGTAGCCGCCCTAGACCGTGAAGTAGCGCGCCTCCGGGTGGTGCACCACGATTGCGCTCGTCGACTGCTCCGGGTGCCACTGGAACGTCTCCCCCAGCTCCACCCCGATGCGCTCCGGCCCCAGCAGCTTCGCGATTCCGACCTGCTGCTCGAGGTCCGGGCAGGCCGGGTACCCGAACGAGTAGCGCGATCCCTGGTACCCCTGCCGGAACAGCTCTCGCATGTCCGTCGCGTCCTGCCCGGCGATGCCCAGCTCCTCCCGCACGCGCCTGTGCCAGAACTCGGCCAGCGCCTCCGCGCTTTCCACGCCGAAGCCGTGGAAGTGCAGGTAGTCCCGGTACTCGTCCGACTCGAACAGTTCCTGCGCGAGCTCCGTCGCCCGCGACCCCACCGTCACCAGCATGAACGCGACCGTGTCGTACTCTCCGCTCTCGCCGTCCTTGAAGAAGTCGGCGATGCAGAGCCGCCGTCCCTCGGGCTGACGTGGGAACTGGAAGCGCACCGGCTCCTCCACCGGCGCCTCCCCGTCCACCTCCGGCCAGACGAGCAGGTCGTTCCCCTCCGCCCGGCACTTGTAGTACCCGTAGACCACCTGCGGCGTCAGCAACCCCTCCCCGATCGCGCGCTCCTGCCACCCCCGGAACACGGGCCGCACCTCCTCCTCCAGGAGCGCCTCGTACTCTTCCTCGGAGCGGTCCCCCCGCTGGTACCCCCACTGCGCTCGGAAGAGCGCCACCTCGTTCACGTACGGGAACACGTCCCGCAGCGGAATTCCGCGAACCACCCGGCTCCCCCAGAACGGCGGCTGCGGCACGGGCGCGTCCCGGGCCACGGCCGACCGCACGTACACCTCCCGCGCCGCGGTATCCGCCTCGACCCGCGCCGCAGGTGCGTCCGAAGCCGCAGTCCTTGCCGCTGCGGGCTCCTCCCCGGCCACCACCCGTCCCAGCGTATCGAGCCCCTCGAACGCGTCCTGGCAGTAGTAGACGTCGCCCTCGTACACCGCCCGCAGGTCGTGCTCCACGTAGCGCCGGTTGAGCGCTGCGCCTCCCAGCAGCACCGGGAAGCGCGATAACCCCCGCGCGTTCAGCTCCTCCAGGTCCTCGCGCATCACCACCGTGCTCTTCACGAGCAGCCCGCTCAGCCCGATCGCATCCGCCTCCACCTCCAGCGCCTTCTCGATGATCGTCGCGATCGGCTGCTTGATGCCGAGGTTGTCCACGGTGTAGCCGTTGTTCGAGAGGATGATGTCGACGAGGTTCTTGCCGATGTCGTGTACGTCCCCGCGCACCGTCGCCAGCACGATCCGGCCCTTTCCCGACCCCTCGACCCGCTCCATGTGCGGCTCCAGGTGGCTCACTGCTGCCTTCATCGTCTCCGCGCTCTGCAGCACAAAGGGAAGCTGCATCTTCCCCGACCCGAACAGCTCTCCCACCACCTTCATCCCGTCGAGCAGGTGCTCGTTGATGATCGTGAGCGCCTCCATCTCCTCGAGCGCCTCGTCCAGATCCCCTTCCAGCCCGCGCCGGTCCCCGTCGATGATGCGTTGCTTCAGCCGCTCGTCCACGGGAAGCGCCGCCTGCTCCTCCGCCCGCTTCGGCGCCGCCTCCACGTCCTCGAACAGGGAGAGGAAGTGGATGAGCGGATCGTAGTCCTCCCGGCGCCGGTCATGGATCAGGTCCCGCGCCGCCTCGAGCTGCGCCTCCGGGATGCGGCTCAGGGGGCGGATCTGGCGCGCGTTCACGATCGCCGCGTCCAGCCCCGCCTCCACCGCTTCCGCCAGGAACACCGAGTTCAGCACGCGTCGCGCCGCCGGTTTCAGCCCGAACGACACGTTCGAGACCCCCAGAATCGTGTGCGTCCCGGGCAGTTCCACCTTCACCCGCCGGATCGCCTCCAGCGTCGCCATTGCGTCGCGGCGCAGGTCTTCCTGCCCGCCCCCCAGCGGGAACGTGAGCATGTCGAATAGCAGGTCGCCCGGCTCCATCCCGTACCGGTCGACGGCGATCTCGTGGATGCGGTGCGCCACCCGCAGCTTCCAGTCGACGTCGCGCGCCTGCCCCTCCTCGTCGATCACGAGCGCCACGGCCGCCGCCCCGAACCGCTTGATCAGCGGCAGCAGCCGCGTGATCTTCCGCTCCCCGTCCTCAAGGTTGATCGAGTTCACGACCGCCTTGCCGCCGTACAGCTTCAGCGCCGTCTCGATCACCGGTACCTCTGTCGAGTCGAACACAAGCGGCAAGGTGGCCTGCGTCCGCAGCTCCCGCGCGAAGCGCTCGACGTCCGGCGCGCCCTCGCGACCTACGTAGTCGACCATCAGGTCGAGCACATGCGCGCCTTCCGCGGCTTGGTCCCGCGCCAGCGCCACCACCCCCTCCGTGTCCTCTTCCAGCAGCAGCTCCCGGAACGCCCGCGACCCCGTCGCGTTCATCCGCTCCCCCACCACCAGGAACGACGTGTCCTGCTCGAAGGGCACGCTCGTGTAGAGCGAGCTGCAGGCCGCCTCGATCGTCTCCGGCCGAGCCTTGGGCCGCGGCCGCCCCACCGCCGCGATGGCCGCCTCGAAGTGCTCCGGCGTCGTCCCGCAGCACCCCGCCGCGATGCTCGCTCCCATCTCCTCCACGAAGATGCGCTGGTAGCGCGCGAACGCCTCCGGCGTGAGCGGGTAGCACGTCTCCCCGTCCCGGATCTCGGGCAGACCCGCGTTCGGCCCGATGAACACCGGCCGCCGCGAGTTCTGCGCCAGGTGGCGCACATGCTCCACCATCTGTTCCGGCCCGGTCGCGCAGTTGATGCCGATCACGTCGACCGTGTCGAGCGCCTCCAGCGTCGTCAGCGCGCAGGCGATGTCGGAGCCCAGCAGCATCGTGCCCGTCGTCTCGATTGTCACGCTCGCGATCACCGGCAGGCGCGTGTCCATCTCCGCGAATACATCCTCAATTGCCCCCAGCGCCGCCTTCGTCTGCAGCAGGTCCTGGCACGTCTCCACCTTGAGCACGTCGATCCCGCCCTCGATCAGCCCACGCGTCTGCTCCCGGTAGCTCTCGACCAGCTCGTCGTAGTCGATGTGCCCCAGCGAAGGCAGTTTCGTCCCCGGACCGATCGTCCCCAGGCTGTAGCGCGGCCACTCCGGCGTCGAGAACTCGTCCCGCACGCGCCCGACCTGCTCCGCCGCCAGCCGGTTGATCTCGCGCACGCGGTCCTCGATGTCGTACTCGGCGAAGACCACGCGATTCGCCCCGAACGTGGCCGAGTCGACCGCGTCGCAACCGGCCTCGAAAAAGCTGCGCTGGATGCCTTCCAGCAGCTCTGGCTTCGAGACGGTCAGGTACTCGTTGCAGCCATCGAGCCCGCCGTAGTCTTCCGGCGTCGGCTTCAGCGAGAGGATCGTCGACCCAATCGGACCCGCCGCGAACAGCACGTGTTCGCGTAGCCGGTTCAGGAACGGAAGGTCACGCGCGACGTAAGCGAACGGTCCAACCCCACGGAAAGCTGCCGTTCAAGGGTAGCAGCGCCGGCCACTTCACTCCGCAGCGGCCCTCCCCGTCACCAGCCACTAGCCACTAACCACAAGCCACTCTATATTGTTGACAGACTTACTCGACTTTAGGCAGGAGGCGAGTCTTGCGGCGGAACCGCCGCCGCGGGCGAGGTCAGATGCGCTGTTCCACACGGGGCGACTACGGGCTGCGGGCCCTCATCGAGCTGGCCGACCACTACGGCCAGGGTCCCCTGCAGTGCTCCGAGATCGCCCTCCGCCGCCATGTCCCCGAGCAGTACCTCGACCAGCTCCTCACCACCCTGCGCAAGGCCGGGCTTGTGCGTTCCCAGCGCGGACCCGCCGGTGGCCACGAGCTCGCCCGCGACCCCGCCGAGATCTCTGTCCTCGACGCCATCGTCGCCCTCGAAGGCAGCCTGGCGCCTATCGCCTGGCTCGATGAGCCCCCCGACCGCACCGACCACCCCCATCAGTGCGGCCAGCGCGAGATATGGGAGCGCATCCAGGCAGCGACCGTCGCCATCCTCGCCAGCTACTCCATCGCCGACCTCCATGCGAAGGAGCCCCAGGCGGTCGCAGGCAGGTACCAGATATGACGGCCCCAAGTCGGCCCAAGGTCGCCGACTCCATCCTCGATCTCGTCGGGGCGACTCCCCTCGTGCGGCTCAACCGCGTCGTGCCCGAAGGCTCCGCCGCCATCTACGGCAAGCTCGAGAGCATGAACCCAGGCGGCTCCGTCAAGGACCGCATCGCCCTCGCCATGATCGAGGACGCCGAGCGCTCCGGCGCCCTTCGCCCCGGCGCCACCATCATCGAGCCGACCTCTGGCAATACCGGCATCGGTCTCGCTATGGTCGCCGCCGTCAAGGGCTACCGCCTCATCCTCACCATGCCCGAGGACATGTCCGTCGAGCGCCGCCGACTCTTCGAGCGCTTCGGCGCCGAGGTCCACCTCACCCCCGCCATCGAGGGCATGACCGGCGCCGTCTTCGCCGCCAGCCAGCTCGCCGAGTCCGAGTCCGACGTGTTCGTCCCCCAGCAGTTCGAGAACCCCGCCAATCCCGACATCCACCGCCGCACCACCGCCCGCGAGATCATCGCCGCCACCGACGGCGAGATTGACGCCTTCGTCGCAGCCGTCGGCACCGGCGGGACCATCACCGGCGTCGGCCAGGTCCTGCGCGAGGAGCTCGGCGACCGCATCCAGATCGTCGCCGTCGAGCCCGCCCGCTCACCCGTCCTCAGCGGCGGACGGCCGGGGCTCAGCGGCATCCAGGGCATCGGCGCCAGCTTCGTGCCCGGCGTCCTCGACCGCGAGGTGTACGACGAGGTCATCCGCATCGAGGACAAGGACGCCTTCGCCATGACCGCCCGCCTCACCCGCGAGGAGGGCCTCCTCGTGGGCATCTCCGCCGCCGCCAACGTCATCGCATCCCTCTCCGTGGCCGAGCGCCTGGGCGAGGATGCCCGTATCGTCACCATCCTCTGTGATACCGGGGAGCGGTACCTCAGTGTCGACCTCTAGCCCGGCGGCGGGAGCCGCTCCACAATCCGAAGGCCCCGAGGACGGGCCCAGCAGCGAGGCGCAGCCAGTGACTGTCAACGTCTACGTCCCCACCCCCTTCCGCCACCTCGTCGGCAACCGCGTCCAGGTGCGCGCCACCGGCGCCAACCTGCGCGAGGTTGTGGACGACCTCGACACGCAGTTCCCCGGCTTCGGCCTCCAGGTGCGCAATGCCGACGGCGAGATCGCTACCCACATCGGCGTTTACGTGAACCAGGTCGAGATCGACACGCTCGACGGTGAGGCCACCGCCCTCGCCACCGGCGACGAGGTCGCCTTCATCCCTGCCCTCGCCGGCGGCTCCGACGTCGTCCTCACGCCCGAGATGGTCGAGCGCTATAGCCGCCACCTCATCATGCCCCAGGTCGGGAGCGCCGGGCAGCGCAAGATCATCGAGGCCAGGGTGCTCGTCGTGGGCGCCGGCGGGCTCGGCTCCCCCGTCGCCCTCTACCTCGCCCTCGCCGGCATCGGCACGATCGGCCTCATCGACTTCGACATCGTCGACCGCTCCAACCTGCAGCGCCAGATCCTCCACCAGACCGACGACATCGGCCGCCCCAAGGTGCAATCGGCGAAGGAGACCCTGCTCTCCCACAACCCCAACATCAATGTCGTCCTCCATGAGGCGCCCCTCACCAGCGATAACGCCTTCGAGATCATCGACCAGTACGACATCGTGGTGAACGGGGCCGACAACTTCGCCACGCGCTACCTCGTGAGCGACGCCTGCTTCCTCCGCAAGAAGAAGCTGGTCGACGGCTCCATCCTCATGTTCGATGGCCAGGCCACGACCTACCTGCCCGACCAGAGCTGCTACCGCTGCCTCTACCCGGCGCCGCCCCCGCCCGGCATGGTGCCCAGCTGCGCCGAGGCCGGCGTGCTCGGCGCGATGTGCGCCACCATCGGCAGCATCCAGGCCACCGAGGTGCTCAAGCTCGTCCTCGAACAGGGCGAACCCCTCGTCAACCGCCTCCTGCTCTACGATGCGCTCTCGCTCGAGTTCCGCACCGTCAAGATCCGCCGCGACCCGGACTGCCCCCTCTGCGGCGACAACCCCACGATCACCGAGCTCATCGACTACGAGGAGTTCTGCGGCGCCCCCTTCCCCCACCCTGAGGAAGAGGAAGCCGCCGTCTAACCCGACAGGCGAAACCGACCGCCAGGAGATCAGCCCGTGACCTCAGCCACCGCGCCCACCGTCCGCATCCGCGTTACCGCCGTCCTCTCGAAGCTCGTTGGTGGGCAGAAGGAGATCGAGGCGCGGGGCGCGACCGTGGCCGAGGTCGTCGACGATATCGAGGCCAGCTACCCCGGCTTCAAGGCCCAGATGTACGGCGAAGACGGGGAACTCCAGCGCTTCGTCAACGTCTACCTCAACGATGAGGACATCCGCTACATGGGCGGCGCCGGCACCGCCCTCAGCGACGGAGACGTCCTCGACATCCTCCCCGCCCTCGCCGGGGGCTAGTCCCCGCCCCGCCGTGGCCCTCTACCGCTCCATCCTCGACCTCATCGGCGATACCCCCCTCGTCGAGCTGCGCGCCTTCGCGCCCCGCCCCGACGTCCACATCTACGCCAAGCTCGAGGGCCAGAACCCCACCGGCTCGGTGAAGGACCGCATCGCGAAGGCGATGATTGAAGCAGCCGAGTCGCGCGGCGAGCTCAACCCCGGCGACACGATCCTCGAGCCCACCTCGGGCAACACAGGCATCGGCCTCGCCCTCATCGGCAAGCTGCGCGGTTATCACGTGGTCTGCGTCATGCCCGAGAACGTCAGCGAGGAGCGCTCGCTCCTGCTCCGCTCCCTGGGCGCCGAGATCATCTACTCCCCCGGCGAGCTCGGTTCGAACGGCGCCATCGTGAAGGCCAAGGAGATCGTCGCCGCCGACCCCGGCCGCTACCACTTCCCCTACCAGTACGGGAACGAGGCCAACCCCGCCGCCCACGAGCACGGAACGGCCGTCGAGATCCTGCGCGACCTCCCCGAGACCACCGCCTTCGTCGCGGGCCTGGGTACGGGCGGAACCCTCACCGGCACCGGCCGCGGCCTCAAAGCGCGAAAGCCCGAGATCCGCGTCATCGCCGCCGCCCCCCACCCTGGCGACAACGTGCAGGGCCTCCGCGCCCTCGAAGAGGGCTTCATCCCCGAGATACTCGATGAGTCCGTCCTCGACGGGAAGATCGTCGTCGACAGCCAGACCAGCTTCGCCTTCACCCGCGACCTCGCCGAGAAAGAGGGCATTTTCGCCGGCGTCAGCAGCGGCTCCGTCGTTCGCGCTGCGATCAGGGTTTCGGAGCGCCTCGAAGGCGAACAGCACATCGTCTGCCTGCTCGCCGATGGCGGCTGGAAGTACCTCAGCTCCGGCCTCTGGACCACTGACTGGGACGACCTCCCCGAGGACGTCGACGAGATGATCTGGTGGTAGCGCCCGCGCCTGTGTAGGCCGCCTTCCCCTAAACTCAGCCCCCATGCGCTTCGGTGTCACTCTCCCCAACACGGGTTATGGCGGCGACCCCGCCACTCTCATCCAGCTCGCGGTAGACGCCGAAGAGGCCGGCTGGGACGGCGTCTTCTTCTGGGACACGCCGTACGCCGCCGCTCCCGACGAACCCGTCATGGCGTTCGCCGACGCCTGGGTCCTCCTCTCCGGCGTCGCCCTGCGCACCGAGCGGGTGCGCCTCGGCACCATGCTCACGCCACTCGCCTGGCACCGCCCCTGGCTGATCGCCCGCCAGGCCGCCACCGTCGACCGTCTCTCCGGCGGCCGTCTCACCCTCTCCGTCGGTCTCGGCGCCCCCGACGACAAGGGCCCCTGGTTCGGCGGCGACGAGTTCGACCGGCGCACCCGCGCGGCCATGCTCGATGAGGCTCTCGCCGTCCTCAAGGGCCTCTGGAGCGGCGAGCCATTCGCCTTCGCGGGCGAGTACTTCAGCACGCGCGAGGTCACCTTCCTCCCCCAACCCGTCCAGCAGCCGCGCATCCCCATCTGGGTCGTCGGCGCCTGGCCCCGCGACCCCGCCACGTGGCCCCGCCGCAAGTCGATGCGCCGCGCCATCCGCTACGACGGCCTCCTCCCCAACGTCTTCGGCGCTGGCGGCCAGATGGTGTTCGACGCCACCCCCGATGAAGCACTCGATGACCTCCGCGCCATGAGCGAGTGGGTCGCACGCGAGCGTGAAGGCACGGAGTCGTACGACATCGTCATCGAACGCAGCCTCCCCGATGTCGATGGCGCCGAAGTCGCCCGCTGGGAGGCAGCGGGCGCCACCTGGTGGCTCGACGACGCCTGGTGGGAGATGTACGGCGCCCCGGACGACCCCGAGCCCCTCCGCCGCCGCATCCTCCGCGGTCCGCCCCGCTAGCCCCTCCCACCCCACATCGCTATGCTGCGGCCAGCATAACCGCGCCGGGAGAGCACCGTGCCCCTCGCCCGACCGCTGCTCGCGCTGGCCCTTGCCGGCGCCCTCCTCCTCGCCGCGGCCTGCGGCGATTCCGACGATGATCCCGGTACGATCATCCTCGCCACCACCACTTCCACCCACGACAGCGGCCTCCTCGAGGAGTTGGTCCCCCGTTTCGAGGAGCGCACCGGCATCACCGTGAAGGTGATTGCCGTCGGCACGGGCGCCGCCCTGCGCATGGCCGGCGAGGGCAACGCCGATGCCGTCCTCGTCCACGCTCCTGAGGCCGAAGCCCCCTACGTGGCCAGTGGCGATCTCGTCTCCGGCCGCCTCGTCATGACCAACGACTTCGTCATCGTCGGTCCCCCGGACGACCCCGCCGCCGCCGCCGCCGCCCCCGACCTCCCCGCCGCCCTCGCCGCCATCGCCTCCGGTGGCCGCTTCGTCTCCCGCGGGGACGACTCCGGCACGCACAAGAAAGAGCTCGCCCTGTGGGTCGCCGCCGGCCTCGACCCTGCCCGCCTCACCCGCGAGGAGACCGGCCAGGGCATGGGCGCCACCCTCACCATCGCCTCCGAGCGCGGCGCCTACACACTCACCGATCGCGCCACCTACCTTGCCCTGCGCGATGTCCTCGACCTCGCCGTCCTCGTCGAGGGGGACGCCACGCTCCTCAACGCCTACCGCATCCACGTCGTCAACCCGGACAAGCACGAGGGCGTCGCCGGGGAGCAGGCCGAGGCTTTCGCCGCCTTCCTCCTGGAACCGGAGACGCAGGCGCTCATCGGGCGCTTCCGCGCCGAGGAGTTCGGCCGCTCGCTCTTTACCCCCGCCGTCCAGATCCCGGTTGGAGGCGGCTGATGGAAGCCATCTGGGACGGCCTCGTCGAGGCGTTCCGCCTCATCGGCACGGGCGATGGTGAGCTCTTCTCCATCGCCGGCCGCTCCCTGCTGGTCTCCGGTTCGGCCACTGCCCTCGCCATGCTCGTGGGCGTGCCCCTCGGCTACCTGCTCGGGCGCGCCCGCTTCCCCGCCCGCACGCTGATCCTCGCCGCCGTGGGCACGGGCATGGGCATGCCCCCCGTGGTCGCCGGCCTCGTGATCTGGCTCCTGCTCGTGCGAAGCGGCCCCTTCGGCGGCTTCGAGCTCATCTACACGAAGCAGGCCATGATTATCGCCCAGTTCCTCATCGCCACCCCGCTCGTCATCGCCTTCACCGCCGCCTCCATCCAGGCGCTCCCCGCCCGCTTGCCCGACCTCCTCGCCGTGCTCGGCGCCGGGAAGCTGCGAACCCTCTGGCTGCTCGCCCGCGAAGCCCGCCTCGGGCTTCTCGCCGCCGTCATGGCCGGCTTTGGCGCCGTCGTCTCCGAGGTGGGCGCCTCCATGGCCGTGGGCGGCAACCTCGTCGGCGATACGCGCGTTCTTACCACCGCCATCGTCACCGAGACCAGCCGCGCCGACACCGAACGCGCCATCGCCTACGGCCTCGTGCTGCTCGCCATGGCCTTCGCCATCGTTGCCGTCCTCACGGTCGTCCAGCAGCGGAGCCCCCGCTGATGGAGGCGCGATTCGACCGCGTGCAGTTCGCCTACGGCGACCAGCCCGTCGTCGACGTGCCCGAGCTGCGTTTCGCTGCGGGTCGGGTGACCGCTCTGCTCGGCCCCAACGGCTCCGGCAAGTCCACCCTCCTGCGCCTGCTCGCCGGCCTCGAGCGGCCCCGCGCCGGACGTGTCCTGCTCGGGGAAGAGCCCGCCACCGCCGCCCGCGCCTCCGTCGCCTACGCCTTCCAGGAAGCGGTCTTTCTCAGCGGCACCCTGCGCGCCAACCTCGATCTCGCCCTGCGCCTCCGCGGTCTCCCTCCGCCGGAACGCCGCGCTCGGCTTGCCGAGGCCGCCACCGCCTGCGGCGTCGCCCACCTCCTCGACCGCCCCGCCAACCGCCTCTCCGGCGGCGAGGCGCAACGCGCCAACCTCGCCCGCACGCTTTCCCTGCGCGCGCCCCTGACGCTTCTCGACGAGCCGCTCGCCGGCTTCGACGAGCGCGGGCGCGCCCAGATGCTGGAGGAGCTTCCGGCCCTCCTGCGCCGCTTCGCCGGCACCACTGTGCTCGTCACCCACGACCGCGACGAGGCCCTGCGCCTCGCCGAAGATCTCGTGCTTCTGCGCGAGGGGCGCGTGCGCGCCGCCGGCCCGAGGCGCGAGGTCTTCGGCTCCCCGCCCGACCCCGAGACCGCCGCCTTCCTCGGCTACACCCTCATCCCCACCGACGCCGGTCTCGCCGGCGTCGCGCCCGGCGGCCTGCGTCCGGGTCCGGGCGAATTCATGCTCACCCTGCACGTCGAGGAGATCGTCGATCTCGTCACCAGCGTGGAGGTGGTCGGGCGCGCCCACGGCGAGCGCATCGCCGTTGCCTTCCCCCCCGACTTCCCCCTTCCCGCCCCCCGCGAGCAGGTTACGGTAAGCGCCCCCACGGAGATGGTCGTGTCCTTCACGGAACCCGCTCCCAAACGGTTGACAGCCCCTCCCGCGCGCCCGTAGCGTGAATGGCGCGATGGATGCGCGAGCGGCACGCACGTTCCAACGGCGCCTGTAGGGCGCCGTTTCTGTGTCTGAAGCCGCCAGCGCCAGGGGGTTCCAGCGAACATGCAGTCGAGCATCATCGGCAAGATCGAGAAAGCCAGGCGTTACGCCGCCGAGCCCGAGCGGTTCTGCATCGAGGGTCTTACCGTGACCGTCCGGGGCGACAACACCGACCACCGTGTCGAGTTCGCCGACGAGGTATGGACCTGCACCTGCGGTTTCTTCGCCGAGTGGTCGATCTGTAGCCATACGATGGCGATCGAACGCGTGCTCGCGGGACTCGTGCCCGCCCAGCCGCTCCCCTTCGTGAGCGCCACGGGCACCTAGCCTCCCCGGCCGCTTCTGCCGACCCGTACCATGGCCGTCCGCCTCTGCGGACCAGGGACGTGGTCATGACGGCACCGGGCCCCCGCCTCCTGCTCGCCCTCTGGGCCGCGAAGGCCGCCGGCGCGCTCAGCTCCGGGCTCCGGCGGGGCGGCGCGACTGCTCTCCCCGGCCTCGTTGCCGAACGCCTCGACCCCGCCCTTGTCTCCACCCTCGGCCGCTCGCTCGAGGGAGGCGCCGTCCTCATCACCGGCACGAACGGCAAGACGACCACCGCCCGCCTCCTCGCCGGCATGCTCGCCGCCTCGGGCCACGCGGCCGTCCACAACCGCGAAGGGTCGAACCTCACGCGCGGCATCGCCTCCGCCCTCGCCGCCGCCGCCGACTGGCGCGGCCGCCCGCACGACCCGCGCGCGCTCGCCCTCATGGAGACGGACGAGGCTACCCTCCCCGCCGCCGCCCGCGCCCTCCAGCCCCGCGCCGTCGCCTTCACGAACCTCTTCCGCGACCAGCTCGATCGATACGGCGAGGTCGACGGCGTCGCCGCCCGCTGGCGCGAGGCCCTCCCCCTCCTGCCCCCGAAGACGACGCTCGTCCTCAACGCCGACGACCCCTCCGTCGCCGAGCTCGCCCTCGACTGGGCCGGGCCCGTCCACTGGTACTCGCTCGCCGGCGCCCGCGCGAACGCCTCCTCCCCCGGCCCGGCCGACGCCCGCTGGTGCCGCGCCTGCGGGGGCGTCTACCGCTACGAGTCGCGCTACGCCGCCCACCTCGGCCGCTGGCGCTGCGCCGGCTGCGAACACGCCGTCCCCGATCCCGACACCAGCGCTACCGCCATTGAGGCTAATCCCGACGGTCTCCGCCTCACCGTCCCCGGCCTCGGCGATCTCGACCTCCCCCTCGGGGGCCTCTACAACGCCGGCAACGCCCTCGCCGCCATCGCGCTCGCCCGCGCCCTCGATCTGCACCCCGACGACATCCGCGCCGGGCTCGCCGCCGCTCGTCCCGCCTTCGGCCGGGGCGAGCTCGTCGCCCTCCGCGATTGCCGCCTGCGCCTTCTGCTCTGCAAGAACCCCGCCGGCGCGAGCGAGGCCCTGCGCCTCGTCGAGGACGAGCCCGGCCCCGCCGAGGTCGCGTTCGTCCTCAACGACCGCTTCGCCGACGGCCGCGACGTGAGCTGGATCTGGGACGTCGACTTCGAGCGCCTCGCGGGGCGCGTCGAGCGCTGCTGGGCGGGCGGCGTCCGCGCCGAGGACGCCGCCCTGCGCCTGCGCTACGCGGGCTGGCCCGAGCCTGCCGCCATCAGCCGCTCCCCCGCCGCCTTCCTCGATGCCCTCGCCGCCGATCCCGGCGACCGCCCCTTTACCGTCCTCCTCACCTACACCGCGCTCCTCGACCTGCGCGCCGAGCTCGCCCGCCTAGCCGCGTTTTCTGAGTCCTCCGGGACCCGTATCCCCTCCGCGACGAAGTAGCTCCCTTCCCAACGGCTACACGCTACCGTGTAGACTGAACCACATGCCGGAGGCAACCCCTGAGGGCTGGGTGAGAAACCTGCGGGAACGTTCAGGTCTCAGTCAGGCTGCCTTCGCCCGCCGCCTTGGCGTGCGCCAGCAGACCGTGAGCGAGTGGGAGACGGGCCGCTACGCCCCGAGGGGGGCGAGTCTCACGGTGTTGCGCATGCTCGAAGAGGAGATCGCCCCCTACGACGCCTCCCCGCCCGCTCCCGAGCCGGAGGAGGAGGGAGGCCCGTGAGCGTGCTCGCTCCCGCTCGCCCCGCCCCCTGGCGCGCCCTCGCCGAGGAGCCCGCCGTTTACGCCCCCGCCCGTGGCGAGGCCGCTCTCGCCGAGCGCTGGTTCGCCGGCCTGCGCGCCCCCTCCCGTGTCGAGGATGGGCGCCGCCTTCGCATCCGCTTCCCCGGCGTCCCCGCCCCCGGCTACGGGCCCGACGCGCGCGAGGCCGTCATCGAGCTCGACGGCGCCGAGCTCTGCGGCGATGTCGAGTTCCACCTGCGCGCGAGCGGCTGGCATGCCCACGGCCATCACGACGACCCGGCCTACGCCCGCGTCGTCCTCCACGTCGTCGAGGAGAACGACGGCGCCTCCCTCGTGACCCCCCACGCCAGTGGCCGCGCCATCCCCCTCGCCGTCGCTCCCGCCCCTTCCACCCCGCCCCTGCCCGGCTTCTCCCCACCCTGCGCCGCCACGGCCGCGCGCTCCTCCCCCGTCCCCGCCCTCGAGCGCCTCGGTCTTGAGCGCCTCCGCGCGAAGACCTCCCGCGCCGCCAACTGGGCCGCCGCCCGCGGCCCCGGCCCCGTCCTCTACGCCCTCGCCCTCGAGACCCTCGCCGGACGCCGCAACCGCGAGTCCTTCGCCGAGATCGCCCGCCGCCTGCCCCTCCCCGCCCTTCTCGAGGCCGCCCCCGCGGGCGCGGGTGAGGCGCGCGCGGGGGCGTTCGCCGGAGCCCTGCGCGAGGCCGCGCGCGATCTCCCCCTCGTCCGCCACGGCGGCCGCCCCGCCGCCGCCCCCGAGCGCCGCCTCGATGCCCTCGGCGCTCTCGCCGCGCGCCTCTGGCCCGGTCCCAGCCCCGGCTGGCCCGAGTCCCTCGCCGAGCCCGCCTCCATCCCGCGCGCCCTGCGCGCCCCCGGCATCGGCGCGGGCGCCGCCCTCGAGCTCGCCGTCAACGCCGTTCTCCCCGCCGCCCTCGGCGCGCGCCTCTGGCCCGAGGGCGCCGCCCTCGATCGCTTCCGCGCCCTCCCCGCCCCCGCGCCCTACGGACAGCTCCGCTCCCTCAGCGGCTGGCTCTCCGCTGCCGAGGACGCCCCCCTCGCCCGCGCCGCCGCGCTCCAGGGCGCCCTCCAGCTCCACGCCCGCCACTGCTCCCGGGGAGGCTGCGGCGCCTGCCCCTTGTCGTAGGCTGCCCGACGTGCGGGATTCGCTCCGGCGGGCGACAATAGCGCCCGCGGCGCGCCCCTACCCGTTCGCCGCCCGAGGGAACCGATGCCGACGATCGCCGAGAAGATCTGGGAAGAGCACCTCGTTCGCCGGGAGGAAGGCCTTCCCGACCTCCTCTACATCGACCTCCACCTCGTCCACGAAGTCACCTCCCCCCAGGCCTTCGAATCGCTGCGGCTCGCCGGACGGCCCGTCCGCCGCCCCGACCGCACCCTCGCCACCGTCGACCACAACGTTCCCACCGAGGGCCGTGAGCGCCCCTGGGACGACCCCCTCTCCATCCAGCAGGTCGAGACCCTGCGCGCCAACTGCGCCGAGTTCGAGGTGCCCTTCTACGACATCGACGACCCCCGCCAGGGCATCGTCCACGTCGTCGGCCCCGAACAGGGCCTCAGCCAGCCCGGCATGACCATCGTCTGCGGCGACAGCCACACCTCCACCCACGGCGCGCTCGGCGCCCTCGCCTTCGGCATCGGCACCTCCGAGGTCGAGCACGTCCTCGCCACCCAGACCCTCCCCCAGGCCGCCCAGAAGACGATGGCCATCGAGGTCGGCGGCGAGCTCTCCCCCGGCGTTACCGCCAAGGACGTCATCCTCACCATCATCAACACCATCGGCGTCGGCGGCGGTACCGGCCACATCGTCGAGTACCGGGGCGAGGTCATCCGCTCCCTCTCCATGGAAGGCCGCATGACCATCTGCAACATGAGCATCGAGGCGGGCGCCCGCGCCGGACTCGTCGCCCCCGACGACACGACCTTCGCCTACCTCGAAGGCCGCCCCTCCAGCCCCGCCGGCGCCGCCTGGGAGCGCGCCCTCGACCACTGGCGCGGCCTCGCCACCGACGAGGACGCCCACTTCGACACAACCGTCGCCCTCGTCGGCGCCGACATCGAGCCCTGCGTCACCTGGGGCACGAACCCCGCCCAGAGCGTGCCCGTCTCCGGGCGCGTCCCCGATCCCGGCGACGCCCCCACCGAGGCCGCCCGCGAGCAGACCGAGCGCGCCCTCCGCTACATGGACCTCGAGGCCGGCACCGCCCTCGCCGACGTGCCCCTCGACCGCGTCTTCATCGGCTCCTGCACGAACTCGCGCCTCGCCGATCTGCGCGACGCCGCCGCCACCGTGCGCGGCCGCCAGGTCGCCTCCGGCGTGCGCGCCATGGTCGTGCCCGGCTCCGGACTCGTGAAGGCCGCCGCCGAGGCCGAAGGCCTCGACGAGGTCTTTCGCGCGGCCGGCTTCGAGTGGCGCGACGCGGGCTGCTCCATGTGCCTCGGCATGAACCCCGACATCCTCCTCCCCGGCGAGCGCTGCGCCTCCACCTCGAACCGCAACTTCGAGGGGCGCCAGGGCCCCGGCGGCCGTACCCACCTCGTCAGCCCCCAGATGGCCGCCGCCGCCGCCATCGCCGGCCACTTCGTCGATATCCGCGACTGGGAGATGCGCGATGCGTAAGTACGAGACCGTTCGCAGCAAGGCCCTGCCCCTCAACCGCGCGGATGTCGACACCGACCAGATCATCCCCGCCAAGTACCTCAAGCGGATCGAGCGCAGCGGCTTCGGCCAGTTCCTCTTCGACGACTGGCGCAAGGATTCCGAATTCATCCTCAATGAGGGCGTCTTCCAGGGTTCCCGCATCCTTCTGGCGGGCGAGAACTTCGGCTGTGGCTCCTCCCGCGAGCACGCCCCCTGGGCCCTCGAGGACTACGGCTTCCGCGCCCTCATCGCCCCCTCCTTCGCCGACATCTTCCGCAACAACTGCGCCAAGATCGGCCTCCTCACGATCACCCTCGCCCCCGAGGACGTGCAGTTCCTGATGGCGCGCGCCGAGGAGCTGCCCGAGGCCGAGACCATCGTCGACCTCGAATCCCAGACCGTCGCCACCGCCGACGGATCCTTCGTGCGCTCCTTCGAGATCGACCCGGCGGTAAAGCGAAACCTGATCGAGGGCCTCGACGCCATCGGGCTCACGCTGGAGCACGAGGACGAGATCGCCGCCTTCGAGGCGGACCGGCCCGACCGCTACCCCTCCACCGCTTCCGCCGAGCCGCCGGCGTGAGCGGCGGCAGCCGTCCCGGCCCCGCCCGGCGCTGGCGCAACTGGTACCACTCCACCCTCGAAACCATGGAGCGCACCCGCATCGCCGCGGGCAACCACTGGTACAAGATTCGACACATCGAGGGCTGCTGCGGGAACCACGGCCAGCCGGGCTGCTGAAAGCCGGCGTCGCCGTCCGGTGCGGACGGCCCCGGGAACGAGGCAAGCTAGGCCCCCATGTCTTCCCCGCCTGTTGTGGAGCTCCACGTCCACACGCGGCTCCCGCCCCAACCCCTCCCGCCGAACCGCTTCCGCTTCCCCGACCCCCGCAACGCGCCCCCCAGCGGCTTCGTCGCCGCCGGCGGCAACCTCGCCCCCGAGACGATCGTGGGGGCTTACCGCGCCGGCCTCTTCCCCTGGCCGCACGACGGCGTCGATACCCTCTGGTGGTCCCCCGACCCCCGCGCCATCCTTCCCCCCGAGCGCTTTCACGTCTCCCGCCGCCTTGCCCGCCGCGTCCGCCAGGGCCGCTTCCGCGTCACCCTCGATGCCGCCTTCGCCCAGGTCATCGCCGCCTGCGCCGTCCGTCCCGAGGGCACCTGGATCACGCCCGGCATCATGCGCGCCTACCTGCGCCTCCACACCCTCGGGTGGGCCCACAGCGTCGAGGTCTGGAACCCGGACGGCGCGCTCGTGGGCGGCCTCTACGGACTTCGCGTGGGCGCCCTCTTCGGGGCCGAGTCGATGTTCCACCGGGCCACCGACGCCTCCAAGGTCGCCCTCCTCGCCCTCTGCCAGTTCGCCCCCCGCGACGGCATCGCCCTCATCGACGTGCAGCTCCCCACGCCCCACCTCGCCTCCCTCGGCGCCGTGGCCATCCCCCGCGACGCCTACCTCCGCAATATCGCCGCCGCGGGCCTCTGAACAGGCGAACCGGTACACTCGAAGCATGCCTGCCTACCCGATTCTCCTTGCACCCGGAGACGGCATCGGCCCCGAGGTTCTCGAAGAAGGACTGAAGGTGCTCAACGCCGTCGAGCGCCGCTTTGGTCACGAGTTCCAGTACGAGAACGCCCTCGTCGGCGGTGCCGCCATCGACGAGTACGGCATCGCCCTGCGCGATGACACCCTCGATGCCGCCTCCCGTTCCCGGGCCGTTCTGTTCGGCGCTGTCGGCGGGCCCAAGTGGGACGATCCCCAGGCCTCAGTCCGTCCCGAGCAGGCCATCCTCGGCCTGCGGAAGGGCCTCGGCCTCTTTGCCAACATCCGCCCCGTGCGCGTCAACCCCCTCCTCCTCGCCGACAGCTCCATCAAGTCGGAGGTCCTCGAAGGCGTCGACATGGTCGTCATCCGCGAGCTCACCGGCGGCATCTACTTCGGCAAGCCCCAGAAGCGCTGGGAGAACACCCGTGGCCGCCAGGCGGTCGACACCATGCGCTACAGCGAACGCGAGATCGAACGCATCCTCCGCACCGGTTTCGAGCTCGCCCGCGGGCGGCGCGGCAAGCTCACCAGCGTCGACAAGGCCAACGTCCTCGATACCAGCCGCCTCTGGCGCGAGATTGCCACCGAGCTCGCGGCCGAGTACCGCGATGTCGAGCTCGAGCACGTCCTCGTCGACGCCTGCGCCATGCACCTCATCACCCACCCCGCCACCTTCGACGTCATCGTCACCGGCAACATGTTCGGCGACATCCTCACCGACGAGGCCTCCGTCCTTGCCGGCTCCATGGGCATGCTCCCTTCCGCCAGCCTCGGACGCCGCCGTCGCAACGGCACCGGCATCGGTATGTACGAGCCCATCCACGGCACTGCTCCCGACATTGCCGGTCAGGGCATCGCCAATCCCCTCGCCATGATTCTCAGCGTCGCCCTCATGCTGCGGCACTCCCTCGCCCTTGAGGAGGAAGCCGCCGCCATCGAGGAGGCCGTCGACGGGGTCCTCGCCGAGGGCTACCGCACCGCCGACATCGAGTCCGGGAGCGGCTCAACCGTGGATACCACCCGCATGGGCACGCTCGTCGCCGAGCGCCTTGCCACGTGATCGAACGTAACGCCACGCCCCTTGCCGAATTGGTAGGATAGGGCGCTGTTTCACTCATCCACCGGCGCGCACCCGCGCCGCGGCACCCCGCCGTGAGAGAGAGGTTTCTGTGACCACGACCGAGATCCAGCGCGGCCTTGAAGGCGTAAACGTCGCCGCCACCAAGCTTTGCACCATCGACGGTCAGAAAGGCCAGCTCATCTACGCCGGCTACGACATCTACGACCTCGCCGAGCACGCCTCCTTCGAAGAGACCGCCTACCTCCTCTGGAACCTCGATCTCCCCACCAGCAAGCAGCTCAGTGACCTGAACGCGCTCCTCATCGAGGAACGCCCCCTCTCCGACCTCAACCGCACGCTCATCCACGAGCTCGCCGGCAAGTGCCTTCCCATGCGCGGCCTGGAGATCTGCGTGACCGCCCTTGGCGCCCTTGACCCCAGGGCCAGCGATTTCTCGCAGGAGCAGCTCAAGTGGACGGCTGCGCGCCTCACGGCCCGCATGCCCTCGGTCGTTGCCGCCTTCCACCGCCAGCGACAGGGCCTCGACATCCTTGCTCCCCGCGACGACCTCGGCCACGCCGCGAACTTCCTCTACACCCTCACCGGCGAGGAACCGTCCGAGCTCCAGGCCAAGGTCTTCGACGTCGCCATGACCCTCCACGCCGAGCACGAGATGAACGCGTCAACGTTCTCGGCAATTGTCACCGCCTCCACCATGAGCGACATGTACTCCGCCATCGCCTCCGCCATCGGCACCCTCAAGGGGCCCCTCCACGGAGGCGCCAACAGCGCGGTCTTCGAAATGCTCGAGGAAATCGGCGACGAGTCGAACATCGAGAGCCACATCGAAGCGATGCTCTCCCGCGGCGAGCGCGTTATGGGCATCGGCCACCGCGTCTACAAGACCACCGATCCCCGCGCCATCATCCTTGAGGAGCTCGGCGAACAGCTCGCCGAGACCTCCCCCGACCGCAAGTACTTCGACCTCTCCCGCAAGGTGCGCGACTACCTCGCCGAGCGCCTCAGCGGTCGTCCCCTCTACCCCAACGTCGACTTCTTCAGCGCCTCCGTCTACCGGATGCTCGGCATCCCCCACGACCTCTACACGCCCATCTTCGCCGTCGCCCGCATCGCCGGCTGGAGCGCCCACCTGCTCGAGCAGTACGCCGACAACCGGCTCGTGCGGCCAAACGCCGTGTACGCCGGTGAGAAGTTCCGCGCCTACGAACCGATCGAGGCCCGTGGTCAGGGCGAGAGCTCTACTCCTCGCTGACCATCTCCTCGTAGCCCTCGTCGCCTTCCTGCTCGCGCAGCTCGGCTTCCTGCGCCTCCATCTCCTCGCGCTCTTCGCGCTGCTCGGCGCTCTCTTCCATCAGGCCGCCCTGCGCGTCCACCTCGAACTCCGCCTCCCGCGCCTCCCGAACCTGCGCGTACCAGCTCCCGCCCAGGAAGGTGAGCGGGCTGAAGTTCCGCTCCTCCAGCAGCCAGCGCTCGGCGTAGGCCTCGTCCAGCGCCTGCACCGCCACCACTTCGCCCACGAACAGGACGTGGTCGCCCGTTGGGATCACGTCCCGCAGGCCGCACTCGATCCACGCCAGGCAGCCCTCCAGCAGGGGCGCGTCCACGCGCAGCGCCGTGAACGCATCCAGCTTGCTGCCTTCGACCTTGTTCTCGTCGACGCCCGAGCGGCTTCCGAAGTACGCCGTCTCCCGCAGGAGTTCCGGGCCGGGGATGTTGAGCGCGAACTCCTCGCTGAAGCGGATCATGTCCGCTGTGTGCCGGATCGGGTGCAGAACCACCCCCACCATCGGCGGCGACATCGAGAGTGGCGCCGTCCAGGCCACCGGGGCGGCATTCGCCTCGCTTCGCCAGCTCGCGGTCACGATGCTGACCGGCCCGGGATTCAGCAGTCTCCGGGCATCCGTGGGATCGTAGACGCGACGCCCCACCGCGCTGCTCCTGGTTTTGGTCTCGGCCCCCGCCTCATGCCGGGGCGTGCGGCTATGTTAGCTGCCGCCGACCAGTTCCAACCCCTGCTCGCGCTCCTGCGCGTTCCGCCAGCGGACGAACTCCCAGTACTCGAGCAGCTCCTCAATGTCCTGCGGCCGCTTCTCCAGCTCGTTCGCCAGGTTCGCGATCCGGCTGTCGCGCACGTACAGCACCTCGTCGATCGCGCTCAGGAAGTAGTGCAGGGGGCGGTTCAGGATGCGCGCCACGTTCAGCAGCATGTCGATGCCCACTGCCCGCTGCCCGGCCTCGTAGAGGCTGATGGCGCTCTGCGTCGTGTTCAGCAGCTGCGCCAGTCGCACCTGGCTCAGGCCCGCGTCCTTGCGAGCTTGCCGAATGCGATTGCCCAGTACTGCGGAAGTGAGGTCTTTTCCGTTTTCGGTCACTGTCGCTCACCGTCGTCCCTCGGCCTGCGTGAGGCCTCCCGGCCATTCGCCGTGAGGGGTAGAGAAGATTGTGAAATAGGGTACAAAGAGCTTCTGTACTGTCAACCCCCAGGAGACAGGAGACCTGTCCGGATCAGCGTCCGTACTCAAGCCGCTCGGCGAGCGCCCGGGGCAGTCCCGTCTCCTCCATCCGCCGCTGCGTCTCTCCGATGTCGTAGGGAACGCGGTCATGCGTGACGGTGCCCGCCTCCGTGTCGACCAGCGCGTACGAAGAGCGCGGGTCGCCATCCCGCGGCTGCCCCACCGACCCTGGATTCACGCACGCCAACCCCTCCCCGAGCGCGACCGCCTCCCCCGGTACCGGCGTCTCCCCCTCCACCCCCGCCGTCCCCCGGCGCACCAGCAGCGGGACATGCGTGTGTCCCACGGCGCTGTACGGCGTTTCCTGCAGCGCGAAGTGCCCCTCCGCCGCCTCTTCCGTGATCAGGTACTCCCACAGCGGCTGGCGCAGCGTTCCGTGCGCGAGGCTCCAGTCCCCCTCTCGTACTACCTCTCCCAGCGCGGCGAGGGTGGCGGTCGCCTCCGGCTCCAGCTGCGCGCGTGTCCACTCCGCCGCCTCCGCCGCCAGCGAGTTGAACCATTCCGTCCCGATCGCCCCCGTTGCCGCTGCGTCGTGGTTCCCCAGCACCGAGACCGCCCCCACCTCCACCAGCCGCGCGACCACGCCGTTTGGGTCCGGCCCGTACCCCACCGTGTCCCCCAGGTTCCAGATGGCCTCGACCCCGCGCCCCTCCGCATCCGCCAGCACTGCCTCCAGCGCAACGAGGTTTGCGTGCACGTCCGAGAGAAGGGCGACTCGCACGACTTTCTCCCCCTTGCGGCATGGGGCGCAACAACGCCCCTCCCTATACTGGACCAGCGATGACCGCCGCCGTCGAGACAACCCTCACGACCAGCAGCGAGGATGCCACCCGCGCCCTCGGCGAGCGCCTCGGGGCGGGCCTCCGCGCGGGCGATGTCGTCCTCCTCAGCGGCGACCTCGGCACCGGCAAGACGCGCCTCGCACAGGGGATCGGCCGAGGCCTCGAATGCCCCGGCCCCGTGACCAGTCCCACCTTCGTCCTCGTGAACACGCACGTCGGCCGCGAGCGCCTCTTCCACGCCGACCTCTACCGCATCGCCGGCGCCGCCGACCTCTCCGAGCTTGGCCTCTGGGACGAAGCAGAGCGCGGTGTACTCGTCGTCGAGTGGCCGGATCGCGCCGAGGGCCACCTCCCCACCGCCACCCTCACCGTGGAGATAGCAACCGGCGATGGGGACGAACGCAGCTTCCGCCTCCGCGCCGGCGATGCCCGGGGCCGCGAGCTGCTCGCCTCCCTGGAGCTGGCGTGAGCGCCGTCCTCGCCATCGACACCGCCTCCCCCGCCTTCGCCCTCGCCTTTGACGAGGGCCCCGGTCGGGAACCACGCGTCGTCGAGAGTGCTGACGACTTCACCCACGCCTCCCTCCTCGCGGCCGTCGAGGAGCACCTGCGGGGCGCCTCCCTCGCCGCTGTCGTGGCCGTGTGCGGTCCCGGCAGCTACTCGGGGTTGCGTGCGGGGATCGCCACCGCCCAGGGACTCGCCCTCGCCCAGGGCTGCGATCTCGCGGGTATCTCCACCCTCGAGGCCGTCGCCGCCGCTTGCGAAGGCGACACCGATGCGCCCCTCCTCACCGCCGTCCACCCTGCCGGTCGCGGTGAGCTTGCCGTCCAGGACTTTCGCGGCCTCGCCCACGACGGCCCCATGCGCATCGTCGCCCCCGACGACCTCCGCGGTGCCACGCTTGCCGGCGAGGGCGCCGGTGCCCTCGGAGGCCGCGAGGTGCTTCCTCGTGACCGCGCCGTCGCGGCCCTGGCGCGCTTCCGCGCCGGCGCCCTCGAGCCCGTCGCGGAGCTGACCGCCATCTACCTTCGCGACCCCAACATCACCGCCCCGCGCCGCCCCTTCGGCTCCGCTGGCGCGCAGGACCGTCTGCCAGCACGATAGCCGCATGGCAACTGAACGCACCCTCGTACTCGTCAAGCCCGACGCCATGCAGCGCGGCCTCGCCGGAACCATCCTCCAGCGCCTGGAGAACCGCGGCCTCCGTCTCATCGGCCTCAAGCTCATGCAGGTCGAGACGGACCTCGCGCGCCGGCATTACGCCGAGCACGAAGGCAAGCCCTTCTTCGCCGGGCTCGTCGAGTACATCACAAGCAGCCCCATCATCGCCGCCGTCTTCGAGGGCGACTCCGCCACCGGAGCCGTCCGCAACAGCGTCGGCTCGACCAACCCCTCCCAGGCGGCCGCCGGCACCATCCGTGGCGACTTCGGCCTCGAAGTCGGACGCAACCTCGTCCACGCCAGCGACAGCCCCGAGAGCGGCGAGCGCGAGACCGCCCTCTTCTTCACGCCCGAGGAGCTCGTCGCCTGGTCCCGCGACACCGACCGCTGGATCTCCGAGGACGCCTGAGCGCGAGCGAAACGCCGCGCTCTCGTATGCTTGCCCCACCCCACCGATCGGAGCACCCGTGAAGCAGTACGACGCGCCCCCCGCCCTCTCCATCGACCCCGAGAAGAGCTACACCGCCACCATTGAGACGTCTGCCGGCTCAATGACGGCCGAGCTCTTCCCCGACGACGCCCCCAACACCGTCAACAACTTCGTCTTCCTGGCCCGCGATGGTTTCTACGACGAGGTTATCTTCCACCGCGTCATCAGCGGCTTCATGATCCAGGGTGGCGACCCCACCGGCACCGGCCGTGGCGGTCCCGGCTACCGCTTCAACGATGAGCCCGTCTCCCGCTCCTACGACCGCGGAACGCTGGCCATGGCCAACGCCGGTCCCAACACGAACGGCAGCCAGTTCTTCATCATGCACGCCGACTACCCACTCCCCCCGAACTACACCATCTTCGGCAAGCTCACCGCGGGCGAGGATGTCGTCGACGCCATCGCCGGCGCCCAGACCGGCGCCAACGACCGGCCCGTCGAGCCCGTCGCCATCAGCGGGATTTCCATCGCCGAAAGCTGACCTCAGCCCTCCGCCGGCGTCCCCTCCGCCTCCGCCTCGTCCGGGTGGGCTGGACGCGCGTATCCGTACACGAGCCCGTAGGCGACCGTCAGGATGGCTGTGAACCCGGCCACCATCGCCCCGGTTCGGAACGCCATCGGCGCGTCGTAGGCGTCCACCACTGCCCCGCCGAGTGCCGGCCCAATTGCCAGGCCCAGCCCGCTCAGCGCCACCGACCACCCGATCAGCGTTCCTCGGTACGACTCCGGCGCCAGGTCCATCATCGAGGCGTTCAGCGCGGGAACCTGCTGCACGTGCCCGCTGAAGATCACCGCCGTCGCCGCCGCCGCCAGGAAGATGTTCGTCGTCGCCGCCGCGGTCATCGCCCCCGCGATGATCAGGAACTGTCCGAGCAGGAGCGGGATCGTCCGCCCGATTCGGTCCGAAAGGTGTCCCGACGGCACGTACAGGATCCCGCCCGCCACCACCGCCGGGATCAGGAACACCGTCAGCTGCGCGAACGAGATGTCCAGCACGTTGTCGCCGTAGGGCCGGATCGCGGGTACGAGCGAGCTGATCCCGATGGTCGCCGACAGGATCAGCGCGCTCAGAAACACCAGCCGCTTGGAGAGGACGCTGCGCAGCGGCGGCCGCTGCTCGTGCACCATCCCCAGCTCGCGCCGGTAGGCGGGCACGCCCATCTGGCCGGTGATCAACGCCCCTGCCACCGCCACGACTCCGATGATGAAGAGCGAGTCCGGGACGGTCTCCACCAGGAGCGCCCCTACCAGCGCCCCCAGCCCGAACCCCAGCAACTGCCCCACGTTCAGGAACCCCACCACCTTGCCCCGCTCGCCCGGTGGGTACAGATCCGCCCCGATGGCGTACGTCGCCGGCCAGATGAAAGCCGTCGAGATTCCCAGCAGCGCCGAGAACCCGAGGTAGGCCCACTCCTGCTGGATGGCCCCCATCAGGGCCAGCGCCGGGACCATCAACGCGAACCCCAGCAGGAGCGCGTACTTCCGCTCGATGCGGTCGCTGATCGCCCCGGCCGGCGTCTCGGAGAGGAAGCGCGCGCCCCCGTAGAGCGCCAGCAGATACCCCCCGAACCCATCGCTCGCACCCAGGTTGTTCGGAACGAACTCCTGGAAGATCGCGAAGATCACGATCCCCAGCGCCACCTGCGCGCAGAAGATGCTGAACCCGAGCGCATGCGGCGCCCCTGTCAGCCATGTGCGCAGCGCCAGCCACAGCCGCATTCCGCGACTCTACCGGTGCGTAACGCTTTGGGCCTTGTCCCCCGCACGCTCTCTGGTCCGTTGTCCCCGCCACGCCTATCCTGACCTCGCGGTGGAGAACACCCCCGAGAGCGAGTTTTCCCGGGCGATCGCTGGACACGACCACGAGGTCGACCTCTTTGGCGGCGCCGTTGCCATTGCCCGCCTCGGACGCGACGACGTAGACGGGCACGCCCTGGCCCGCGAGCTCGATCTCATCGCCGAAACCGTCCGTGAGCGCGATGCCGAGCGTTCCGGCCCCGGCCAGCTGGCCCGCGCCGTCACCGCGGAACTCTTCGAGACGCTGGGCTATCGCGGCAACCGCGAGCACTACACGGACCCCGAGAACAGTTACATCGATCGCGTCATCGAGCGCCGTCTCGGTATCCCCATCACCCTCTCGCTCATCTACATGGAGATTGCCCAGCGTGTCGGTCTGGAGTGCGACGGCATCGGCTTCCCGGGCCACTTCCTCGTCCGCTGCGGGGGCGACGATGGCTTCTTTCTCGACCCCTTCAACGCCGGGGAGCAGCTCACCCGCGAGGACCTCGAGGGCCGCCTCGAAGGCCACACCTCCGACCTCCCCAGCATCGATTCCCTCCTCGCCGCCGTCACCCGCCGCCAGATCCTGCAGCGCATGCTCGTCAACCTCTGTGTGGCCTACCAGGGCACCGGTGATGCGCCCCGCTGGATCGCTGCCCTCGGCTTCCGTCTGCGCCTCGAACCCTGGAACGCGGCCCTCTATCTGGAACGTGGTCTTCTCTACTACCAGCAAGGCGAAGAGGCGCTTGCCTTGGCTGATCTCGAACGGTACGTTGACAGCGGCGAAACGGATCTGAGTCCGCAAGCGCTCCGCGTACTCGACGACCTCCGAACGCGGCTCGGACGGGAAGGGGGGAATTCATGACGAGCGTTCTGCCCTGTGCCCCCTCTGGCCCGCAGAGGCCCCGGCGCCGCCAGCTCCAGATCGATACCTACCTGCGCATCGCCCGTTCCTTGCGCCGCATCTCGCGCATCATGAACGTCCTGACCGATGAGGAGCTCGACCGCCTCATCCCGCTCCTCACGGAACGCCGCTTCGCCTCCCGCCAGCTGCTCTTCTCCGCCGGCGAGGTGCCGGAACGCGTCTTCCTCCTCCTTAAGGGCCGCGTCAAGCTCTACCACACCTCCGACAACGGCAAGGAGGTCATCATCGATATCGCCGCCAAGGGCGACCTTGTGGGCGATATGGCCATCCTCGAGGGCGAAGAGCACACCATCTACGCTCGCGCCCTGGAGGAGACCGTCGTTGTCGCGATCTGCTGGGACGACTTCTTCTATCTCGTGCAACACTCCCCGGGGCTTGCCTTCACCATGGCCGAGATCATGGCCCGCCGCCTCTCCGGCGTTCAGCGCACCCTCATGAACCTGGTCTCCAAGCCCGTCTCCGGACGCCTCGCCGACGCGCTCCTCGATCGCGTCGATGGCGACGATGTTCGCCTCGGCCTCACCCACGAGGAACTCGGCCAGACCATCGGCACGAGCCGCGAGACCGTCACTGCTCTTCTCAGCCGCTTCGTCACCCTCGGCGCCATCGAGCATACCGACGACGGCTATCGTCTCGTCGATGAGGAGCTGCTGCGCAAGATCGCCAGCGGTGCGGTCGCCGTCTCGCCGCGCCACCCCGTTCGAGGCCAGCCGACCGCCCCGAAGTCTTGAGCGCCCCCGGCAACAGCGGCGCGCAAGCATTCGCCGCCGTTTCGTCGCGCCCCACCCTCATCGCCCACGGAGGAGGGAACGGCCCGGACCCCGTTCTCAAGGCGCTCGCTTCCCGGGCCCCCTTTATCGAGGTCGACCTCTGGCTGCACCGCGGGCGCCTCGAGGCCCGTCACGAACGCCGCGTCCCCGGGCCCTTGCCACTCCTCTACGAGTTCTGGTACCTGACCCCTGCCCCCCGTCCCCCTTACCACCTGGAGGATCTGCTACTTGCCTGCGAGGGCAGGGCGAGCGTCCTGCTCGACCTCAAGAATGGTCTCGGCAAGCTCGCTCCCGTCCTCCGCCAGACCCTCGCGGCCTTTGGGAGAGGTGTCGATGTCGTCGCCTCCTCGCAGAACTGGCCCCTGCTCCGTGAGGTCAAGGTCGCCTGCCCGGAGCTTGAGCTGTACTACTCGATCGACACCCCCGACCAGTTCGACCTCTTCCAGTCCGTGATGTTGCACGACCCTCTCCCCGCAGGCGTCTCCTGCCGCCACACGCTCCTCGACCGGCGCATCGTCCGCGACTTCCACGATGCCGGGCTCGCCGTCGCCGCCTGGACCGTCGACGACGGCGACCGTGCCCGTGACCTCGTGCGCTGGGGGGTCGACGCCATCACCACCAACCAGGTCGAGGAGATACGCGCCGCGCTCGCCGCGTCCCCGTGAGCGCCCCCCTCCCCCTCGCCGTCTACGTCCACATCCCCTTCTGCGTTCGAGTCTGCGGCTACTGCGACTTCAACACCTACGCCGGAATGGACGCCGTCAAGGACGCCTACACCGGCGCCGTCACCGACGAAATCGTGGCCTGGGCGCCACACATCCCCGGCCGCGAGGTGACCTCCATCGCCTTCGGCGGCGGCACGCCCGGCGAGATGCCCCCCGAGTCCCTCGTAGCCATCATCGACGCCGTGCGCGCCGCCGCCCCCCTCGCCCCCGATGCAGAAATCAGCCTCGAGGCGAACCCCGGCACCACCTCTGCCCCTGCCCTCCGCGACCTGGCCGCAGCCGGTGTGAATCGCATCTCCTTCGGCGCCCAGAGCTTCGACCCCGACGAGCTCGCGTTCCTCGACCGCGTCCATACCCCCGAGGCCACCTCCGCCTCCCTCCACCTCGCCCGCGAGGCCGGCATTCCCAGCGTCAACCTCGACCTGATGTACGGCCTCCCCGGCCAGACCCCCACCGCCTGGGGGGCAACCCTCCGGAACGCCCTCGACCTCGCGCCCGACCACCTGTCCCTCTACGCCCTCACCGTCGAGCCTGGAACGCCCCTCGACGGGCGGGTCGAACGAGGCGAGGTCACCCCCCTCGACCCAGACGCCGTCGCCGCCATGTACGAAGCCGCCGCCGCGCACCTCGAAGGAGCTGGGTACCGCCAGTACGAGCTCTCGAACTGGTCCCGGCCCGGTCACGAGAGCCGCCACAACCGCGTCTACTGGACCTGGGGCGACTACCTCGGCATCGGCGCCGGCGCCCACGGCTTCCTCGATGGCGAACGCTTCGAGAACATCGCCCACCCCCGGGCCTACATCGACGCCGTCCGCCGCGATGGACGCGCCATCGCCAGCGCCGTCCGCCCCGACCCCGCCACCTCCATGTTGGACTGGCTCGCCCTCCGTCTGCGCCTTGTCGAAGGCTTCGAACCCGCCGCGTTCGTCGAGACTTTCGGCGAATCCCTCGAGGCCGCCGCTGGGCCACCCCTCGACGCCTGCCGCGCCGCCGGCCTGCTTGAAGATGCCGGGGGGCGCCTGCGCCTCACCGCCCGCGGCCGCCTCCTCCACAACGAGGTCGCCGTGCAGGTGATGCTCCACCTCCAGGAACACGCTGGTCAGTCCCCCGCCGCGGCGCGAGGGGGCGGCCCCGGCGTGGCATAATCGCCCCACGCCCATGTACGTCGTTGGTACCGCTGGTCACGTCGACCACGGCAAGAGCGCCCTTGTGCGCGCCCTCACCAACATCGACCCCGACCGCCTCCGCGAGGAGAAGGAGCGCGGCCTCACCATCGACCTCGGCTTCGCCTGGCTCGCCCTCCCCTCGGGACGCGACATAAGCATCGTCGACGTCCCCGGGCACGAGCGCTTCATCAAGAACATGCTCGCCGGCGCCGGCGGCGTCGACCTTGCCCTCCTCGTCGTCGCCGCCGACGAAGGTCCCATGCCCCAGACCCGCGAGCATCTCGCCATCCTTGACCTGCTCGACGTGCCCGCCGGAGTCGTCGCCATCACCAAGTGCGATCTCGCCGAAGAGGACTACGTCGACCTCGTCGAGGAGGAGATCGCCGATACCCTCGCCGGCTCTCGGCTCGAAGGAGCCCCCATCGTTCGCACCTCCGCGACGACCGGCGAGGGGCTCGACGACCTCGTTGCCACCCTCGACACCGCCCTCGACGCCACCCCCGCGAAGCGCGACCTCGGCCGCCCCCGCCTCCCCATCGACCGTGCCTTCACGATCCAGGGCTTCGGCGCCGTCGTCACCGGCACCCTTCTCGACGGCAGCCTCGAAGTGGGCCAGGAGATCGAGGTCCAGCCCGGCGGCCTCCGCGGACGCATCCGCGGCCTCCAGCGCCACGGTGACAAGGTCGAGCGCCTCGCGCCCGGGACGCGCGCCGCCGTCAATGTGAGCGGCATCCGCACCGAGCAGCTGCGGCGCGGCATGGTCCTCGCCGCCCGCGACGTGCTCAAGCCCGCCTACGCCCTCGACGTCCGCCTCAAGGCGACCGATATCCTCACCCACCCCCTCGCCCACGACGCCGGCGTGACCTTCCTCTCCGCTACCGCCGAGTCCGAGGCCAAGGTCCGCTTCCTCGACCGCGACGAGCTCGGCCCCGCGGAGACCGGGTGGGCCCAGCTTGTGCTCGAAACCCCGGTCGCCGTCCTCGCGCACGACAGCTGCATCGTGCGAACTCCCAACGAGACCGTCGCCGGCGGGCCCATCGCCGCGGTGAACCCCCGCCGCCACCGCCGCAACCACCTCCCGACGCTCGAGGGGCTGGAGCGCCAGCTCGAGGCGCCACCCGCCGAGCGGCTCGCCGACCTCCTCGCCGGCGGGCCCCAGCCCCGCGCCGCCATCGGCCCCGCCCTCGGCCTCGAGTCCGACGAAGCCACCGCCGCGGCTGCCGACCTCGTCGCCGCCGGCCGCGCCACCGACCATGGCCCCCTCCTCGCCGGCCGCCCCTGGCTGGTCGCCGCCGCGGCCGACCTCGCCTCGGCCGTCCGCGACTACCTCGCCGAGCATCCTCTCCGCCCCTCCGCTCCCCGCGAGCACCTCCGCAGCCGCCTTGCTCTCGAACCGCAGCTCTTTGAGCTTGTCGCTGCCGAGAGCGCCGCCGCCGGCGACCTCGTCGAGCGAGACGGGGGCGGCTTCCACCCCCCGGATTACGCCGTCGCGCTCAGCGCGGCCCAGCAGGAGCAGGCCGACGCCTTCGTCGCCGCCGTGAAGGCCGGGGGGGCCAGCCCCCCGACGGAGTCTCTCCCGCCGTCCGACCTGCTGGCCTACCTTGCGGGCGCGGGAATCGTCGAGGACACAGGTTCGGGCGTCGTCTTCGAAGCCGGCATCTATGCCGATCTCGTTCGACAAATCCGCGAGCACATCGACGCCAACGGTTCCATCAGCCTCGCCGAGGTGCGGGACCTCTTCGGAACCAGCCGCAAGTACGCCCAGGCCCTGCTCGAACACCTCGATGCGACTCACGTCACCCGCCGCACAGGCGATGTCCGCGTCCTCCGGTCCCCCCTGGAGGCCCGCCGGTGACCCTGCGCATGGACACCGTTGCCGCCGAGCTTCCCGCACTCATCGCCCGCCACGAGGAGACTCGCGCGGCGGCCGGCGCCGCCATCGAGGGCGCCCGCGGCGCCCTCCGCGAGTGGAGCGACGACCCCGTGGCTGCCTCCGCCCCTATCGAGCAGGCGCTCGGCGGGCAGGCCGTCCCCTACGCCCTCGCCGAGGATGACCCCGCTGCCACCTGCCCCACTCCTCCGCTCGGCCCCGTCACCGTTGTCGGCGTCGATGGCTCCTCAATCACCCCCGACCGCTTCTCCACCGTCCGCTGCTACGCCATCAACATCGGCCACGCCCTCCTCCCCTACGGCGTCGCTGTCGACTCCTCCCTCGACGCTATCGCCGAGGTCGGCCTCGACGGTGATCTCCTCGAAGGTTCGGGTGACATGCGCCAGGCCCCCCGCGGTCTCGCCACCCGCCTCCTCCGCGACGTGCGCGAGCTGGAACGCGGCGTCGAACTCGCCGTCCCTGCTGCCTCGGCCGGCCCCGCCGTCCTCCTGCTTGACGGCACGCTCCTCCCCTGGGACCTCCACACCCGGCAGGCCTCCGACGAGGCCCTCGCCCCCTACCGCCGGCGCACCATCGATGCCCTCGACCGCATTCGCGCCTGTGGCGAACCCCTGAGCATGGGCGCCTACATCTCCGCCTCCGCCGCCCGCGAGGTCGTGGCCGCGCTCGAGGTGCTCGCCCCGCCTCCGCCCTCCGCCCCGCCCCTCACCGACGGCGACGTGTTCCGCGGCCTGCTGGAGCCCGGCGAACGCAGCGCCATCTTCCACTCGCGCAGCAGCCGCCGTGGCAGCGTCGAGTCACTGCTTCCCGGCCACGACGTCGCGCTCTTCTACCTCCGCGTCGGCGACGACATTGCCCGCGTCGAGCTCCCCGCCTGGTCCGCCACCCCCACGCAGGTCGACCGCCTCCACGCCACCCTCGTCGACCAGTGCGAGCGCTGCGAAGGCTACCCGCGCGCCCTCCAGGAGGCGCACGAGCAGGCCGTCATCTCCGCCGGTGACCGCGAGCAGTTCGAGCGCCTGCTGGACCGCCTCGCCGGCGACGCCGGCATACGCGCGCCCCTCAACGGCAAGCAGCAGAGCAAGCGGAGGAGGTCGATCTGAGCGAGACCTGCCGCGTCGTCAACGCCAGCGTGCGCGCCTTCGAGTGTGCCTACGCCCGCTACACGAGTGAGCCCTTCGCCCTCGGCCAGATGCTCGTCGTGCGCGAGGGGCGCTACGACACCTTTGGCGTCGTGACCGGCAGCGAGAGCGGCCCCGACGACCCCTCCCGGCCCCTCGTCCCCCGCGGCGACCCCGGCCAGAGCGCTGCCGCCGTCATGGCCAGCAACCCCGAGATCGAGCTGCTCCTGCGCACCACCCTCACCGTCGCCATCTGCGGGCACATCGACCGCGAGGTTGCCCGCCCTGCCCTCCCGCCCATGCCGCCACCGCTCCTCGCCGAGGTGCAGGCCGCCACCAACGAGGAGAAGGTCCGCGTCGCCGACGAGGGCCGCTTCCTCGTCCCCCTCCTCGCCAACCCCGCCGCCGACGATGCCGTCGTCGCCGCCGCCATCCGCGAAGTCGCCCGTGCCGCAGGCCCCGGGGACCGCCCCTTCCTCGTCGCCGCCGGCAAGGAGCTTGCCCGCCTCCTCAAGGCCGAACCCTCGCGCCTCACGAGTATCCTCCGGATGGTGGAACCATGAGCGACCCGAACCCCGACGCCACCCGGCCCCTCGGCGTCGTCGTCGGAGGCTCCCTCACGAAGGGCCTCGAGGTGCGGCTCGATCCGGGCCAGACCGCCCAGCTCGGCCAGTACGCGAAGACCGATGTTGGCGGCGGCCTCAGCATCCTCGGCATGGTCACCGACATCACCCTCAAGTCCGTCGACTCCGGCCCCACCGTCTGGCCTCCCGGCGAGGACGAACCGGCGCTCTTGCGCGAGGTGCTCCAGGACACCGGCGTCTACACCGCCCTCGCCGTCGACCCCTACCTGGAGCTCGGCGAGAACGGTGAAGAGCCCGCCCGCGCCCGCCGCCTCCCCAGCCACTTCTCCGCGGTTCATCCCGCCGACCAGGACACCCTCGACCGCGCCTTCGCCACCGAGGGCCCCAACATCCCCGTGGGTGCCCCCCTTGGCATGGACGAACTCGAAGTCGGCGTCGACTTCGAGCGCCTCTTCGAACGTTCCGCTGGCGTCTTCGGCAAGAGCGGCACCGGCAAGAGCGTCCTCGTGCTTCACCTGCTTGACGCCATGCTCACCCGCTCGACGGCCGCCGCCACCAACAGCGACCGCACCGTCGCCCTCGTCTTCGATATGCACAACGACTACGGCTGGGAGATGAAGTTCCAGGGCCCCTCGACCAGCCGCCTGCGCTCCCTCAAGCAGCGCCACCAGACCGACATCGAGCTCTACACCCTCGAGTCCCGCGCCGCCCGCTCCGATGGCCAGATTCTGATCGGTACGCGCGACATCCAGCCCGACGACCTCGAAGTCCTGCGCGAGACCCTCGACCTCTCCGACCTCGCCGTCGATGCCGCCCATGCCTGCCGCCGCCGTTTCGGCCCCGGCTGGATCGACGAGATCATCGCCGACGAGCCCTCGGCAGCGGTCGTCGACAAGCTCTGGCGCGAGCCTCCCGAGGGCGACGTCAACTGGTCGCAGGCCGCCGCCCAGATGGGCTATCCGGGCTCGCTGGAGAGCCTGCGCCGCCGCATGGAGCGCCTCACCCGTCGCGAGTTCGTCCGCACCGAGGGTTCCCAGTTCGGCGACGTCATCGAGCACGTCGTCCGCTCCCTCCAGGGCGGCAAGAGCGTCGTCGTCCAGTTCGGCCGCTTCGGCAACGACCTCGTCAGCTACATGCTCGTCGCCAACATGCTCTCCCGCCGCATTTGGGAGCGGTACCGCGACAGCACCGAACGCTCGGAGGAGCGCGAGGCCCCCAACCGCCTCGTCATCGTCATCGAGGAAGCCCATAAGTTCGTGGACCGCTCCCTCGCCGGCCAGAGCATCTTCGGCCAGATCGCCCGCGAGCTGCGCAAGTACAACGTCACCCTCCTGGTCATCGACCAGCGCCCCAGCCAGATCGACCCCGAGGTTCTCTCCCAGATCGGCACGAAGTTCACGCTCCAGCTCGATAGCGACAACGACGTCGAGGCCATCGTCGGCGGCGTCGCGGGACGCAGCGGCCTGCGGCAGGTCATCGCCGCTCTCGAAAGCAAGCGCCAGGCGCTCGTCTTCGGCCACGCCCTGCCCATGCCCGTCGTCGTCCAGACCTCCGAGGCCACCAACGCCGATTCCGCCCGCGCCTCCCTGCGCGCCCGCCTCGGCCTTCCCGAACACGAGGAGACCAGCCCCGCCGCCGCCCTCTTCGGAGCTCCCCCCGATTCCGACCCACCCGGGGATCCCTCGTGAGCGATCTTCCCAACGCCGACGCCGAGTGGGACGCCGGCCGGCTTGGCTGCGGCGAAGTCCTCGTGATGCTACGCTCGCGCATGCGGCGGCTCGCCGGGGGCCAGGTTCTCAAGGTCACCGTGCGTGACCTGGGCGCCCCCGAAGAAATGCCGGCCTGGTGCCGTATGACCCGGCGCCGCCTGCTCCGCGCCGACCATCCCGACTACTGGATCGAACAGCGCCAGGAACCCTAAACCGAAGGAGGCACCCGCTCCGTGTCAACAAAGTTCTGCGTCAACCTCACCTCTTCCGGCAACGATCCCGACAAGGCCACGGTCGGCTTCGTCGTCGCCAACGCCGCCCTCGGCTCCGAGAAGGAGACCCTCGTCTTCCTCAGCACCGAAGGCGCCCGCCTCGCCGAGAAGGGCTACGCCGACTCCATCCGCGAGGAGGGCTTCCTCCCCCTCACCGAGCTGATGGAGGCCTTCACCAGTGGAGGTGGGACCATCTACGTCTGCGCCCCCTGCTTCAAGAAGCGCGGGCTCGACGAGAACAACCTCGTCGATGGCGCGACCATCGTCGGCGGGGCGATGCTCGTGGAGTTCCTCTCCGACGGCGCCCCCAGCGTCACCTACTAGCGGCGGAACCGGTGCCGTGAGCGGTTCGGCCAGCCCCGTCGGCCCCGTCGAACGCCACCCGTTCGCGCCCGACGCCAGCTTCGACGGCGGCGACCTTGATTGCGGCGGCGGCCTCCTCCTGCTCATCCGCCGCCATATCGACCCCCTCGCCGCCGGCGGCCTCCTCGAGATTCGCTCCACCGAACCCACGGTCGAGATCGAGCTGCCCGCCTGGTGCCGGATGACCGGTAACGAACTCGTCTCCTGGACGAAGGCCGGCGACCAGCGCAGCTACCTCGTGTCGAAGGGCCCCCTCGTCGCGCGCACCGAGGCGCCGCCTGCCACGCCACCCACCGCGGTCGCGAGCCGGCTGGTTGTCGAGGTCGCCATCCCCGACTCGCTTCCGGAACCCGCCCCCGCCCCCACCATCGAGCCCCTCTCGGTCATGGGCATCGGGAGCTGGCCCCGCCCCCGCTGGATGCTCCAGGCCATGCACGACCACCTCGAAGGCCGCCTCAACGACGAAGCCTTTCACGAGACCGCCGACGACGCCGTCCGCCTCGCGCTCGACGCCCAGCGGCGCGCCGGCGTCGACATCGTCACCGATGGCGAGCAGCGCCGGGACAACTACGCCAGCTTCGTCGGCGGCCTCCTCGACAACTGCCAGCTCATCCCCCTCAGCGACCTCACCGCCATGGTCGACGACCCCGACGAGTTCCACCGCGAGCTCCGCGCTCTGGACGTGCCCGCCGAAGACGTACGGCACCCCGTCGTCCACGGCTCCCTCGGCCGCAGCCGTCCCCTTGCCGCCCACGAGCTCGCCTTCGTGCGCTCCTGCGCCGACACGCCCGCCAAGGTCGCCCTCCCCGGCCCCTACCTGCTCACCCGCACCATGTGGCTCGATTGCCTCCGCGAGCGCCCGTACGAGACCCGCGACGACCTCGCCGTCGACGCGGTCCGCGTCCTCCGCGAGGAGCTGCACGCCCTCCTCGCCGGTGGCGCCTCCCTCGTGCAGTTCGACGAGCCCGTGCTTACCGAGGTCGTTTACGGCGAGGCCGGCGCCAAGCGCAGCTTCATGTGCGGCGCCCTCAGCGAGAAGCTCGCGCCGGAACGCGAGCTCGCCTTCGCCGCCGAGCTGCTCCGCGAGGTCGTCCGCGGCCTCCCCGCCGAGCGGCTCGGCCTGCACGTCTGTCGCGGCAACTGGACGCCCGACGAGTCCGCTGCCCTCTCGGGCGACTACCGCCCCCTGATCGACTTCCTTGGCGAAGCTCCCGTCGGGACCCTCTTCCTCGAGTTCTGCACGCCCCGCGCCGGTGAGATGGAGTTCCTGCGTGACCTCCCCGATGACAAGCGTATCGGTGTCGGCGTGGTGAACCCGAAGGACCCCGCGGTCGAGCCCGTCGAAGCGATTGCGGAACGCATCGCTCGCGCCGTCAACCTCTTTGGCGAGGAGCGCGTCCTGCTCACGCCCGACTGTGGCTTCGCCACGTTCGCCGACAACCCCGTCGCCTCCGCGCGCACCGCCGAGGCGAAGCTCGCGGCCGTCGTGTCGGCCCGCGACACCCTGCGTTTCGCCTGACCCGCCCCTCCCGCCAAGTCCCTCGCGGGGAGCGCCTAGGCCCGCCCCAGCGCCGCGTACACGCGGTGGGGCACGGCCATCGGGTCCTCGGGGAAGCGCTCCGCCAGCATCGCCGCCAACCCCTCGTCGAACCGCGCCACCTCAGCCTCGTTGAGCGTCGCCGCCACGCCCGCGCTGGCGCGGATCCTGCCGCGCCACGCCTCGTGCGTGTAAGGCACCGCCACGTCGAACTCGAACGCGACGCGCTCGCCGAACCCCGCCGCCCGCAGTTCGTCCAGCCAGCGCGGGTGCCGGCCGTTTCCGCCCCCCATCGTCCACTCCGGATTCGCGACCGCGATGAGCGCCTCTGTCGCCTCCGGGATGCTCCCCGGCGAAGGCAGCCAGTCGAGCGAGCAGATCACCAGACGCCCTCCCGGCTTCAGCAGGCGCCTGGCCTCCGCAGCCGCGCGTGGGCGGTCGAACCACCACCATGCCTGTCCCGAGATTACGAGGTCGGCCTGGCCCGACGGCAACTCCGTCTCTTCCGCCGTTGCCTGCACGTACCGAACGCTCACGCCTGCCTGCTCGTCCAGCACCCGGGCCTGCTCCGCCATCGCCGCCGACGGATCGACCCCGATCACCGTGGCGCCCCTGAGCGCCAGGCCTCGCGCCACCGTGCCCGTCCCCGTCCCCAGGTCCACCGCGTCGATGCCCGCGATGCGCAGGCCGTGCGTCTCAAGCTCGTCGTAGAAACGGTCGGGGAACCCCGCCCGGAACGTCGCGTAGTCGGAGGCTGCCCTGCCGAAGTCCACACCCGACATCCGCCGGGCTCGCTCCCCCCTGCCCTCCCGGCCCCCGTCCACGCCTAGCCGCCCGTGGCCGCGGCCTCCTGCGGTTCGCCCGCACCCCGCGATGTCAGCCGCCGGAAGAAGCGCCCGATGTCGTGGTTGTCCCACGCCACCAGCACCTGAGCCGCCACGAAGATGCTGCTGTACGTCCCAGCGATCACCCCCACCAGCAGCACCAGCAGGAAGTTCTGGATGGTCACCCCGCCGATCAGGAACATCGCGATGATCGTCAGCACCGTCACGAATGACGTGTTGATCGAACGCACGAGCGTCTCCGTCAGGCTCACGTTCACCGCCTCCGAGAACGGCACGAGCGTGTCTCGCGAGGTCACCTCGCGTACGCGGTCGAACACGACGATCGTGTCGTGAACGGAGAAGCCGATCACCGTCAGGATCGCCACGATGAAGGCTGTGTCGACCTCCGTGCCCGCCACCTTCGCCAGCAGTGAGAAGAGCCCCAGCACGATCACCGAGTCGTGCACGAGCGCGATCACCGCGCAGAGTCCGTACCGCCACGCGGCCCGCTGCCGCCGGAACGCAAACGCCACGTAGATCAGAATCGCGACCGCCGCCGCCACCACCGCCAGCGTTGCGTCCCGCGCAATCTCCGTCGAGACCGTTCCCGAAACCGTCGCAAAGTCCAGCCGCTGAACCGGCCCGAACTCCTCCTCCAGCGCCACCAAAATGTCGTCGATCTCCCCCGGCGGCACGGGCCCCTCGCCCGCCTCCAGGGGAGGCGCGCCCTGGAGCTCGATCGTCCGCACCAGGTACGTGTTGAACCCCGCCCCCTGCACCCGCGCCTCCTCGTGCCCGAGCCGGGCCAGGGCCTCGCGCAGCTCCTCCGGCTCCACCACCCGCACCGGTTCCGGCGCCGGCGGTTCCGCCTCTTCCCCTGCCGGTTCCCCCTCGCCGTCCGTCTCTGCCACCGCCGCCGCTGGCTCCTCCTGCGCGAACTGCAGCGTGAAGGTCGACCCGCCCGTGAACTCGATGCCCGCCTTCAACGGGGGCGGCACGAGCAGCGTCACCGCCGCCGCCACGAACACGATCAGCGAAAGCCCCAGCGTGACCCAGCGGCGCTGCGCGAACGCGATGAACGTCGGGCGCGGGGCGGCCGTTGGCGCCCGGGTGACGCCTTCCTCGTCGTCGTCGCCTGCCGGCTGTGAAGACAGCGGTTCGGCGTTGAACAGCCAGCGCGACCGCGCGATCCGGGTCCCCACGAACAGCCGCAGGAACGTCCGCGTCACCACGATCGCCGAGAACATGCTCACGGCCACGCCGATCGCCAGCGTGATCGCGAACCCGCGCACGAACGACGCCCCAAACTGGTCGCCGAACCAGAACAGAATCGCGCATGTGATGAACGTCGCTACGTTCGAGTCGCGGATGGAGGGCCACGCCCGCCGGAAGCCCGTCTCGATCGCCGTCGCCAGCGGCCGGCCGCGGCGTAACTCCTCCTTCATCCGTTCGAAGATGAGGATGTTCGCGTCGACGGCCATGCCCACCGAGAGGATGAACGCCGCGATCCCCGAGAGTGTCAGCGTGACCGGCCACATCTTGAACACGGTCAGCGTGATCAGCGCGTACACGATCAGCGCGAACGCCGCCAGGACGCCCGGCAGGCGGTAGTACAGGATCATGAACGCCAGTACGGCCAGCAGCCCGATCTCCGCCGCGTTCACGGAGGCCTTCACCGAGTCGTCGCCCAGCGAAGCGCTCACCTCGTTCGCCTGGATTGTGCGGAGGGGCACCGGAAGGGCGCCCGCGTTCAGCTGCCGCGAGAGGTCGTTCGCCTGCGTGAAGCTGTCGAGTCCCGTGATCGTCCCCTGGTCCTCGATCACGCCCTGCACCACCGCGTCCGATATCAGCTCGTTGTCGAGGTAGACGAGCAGCCGTCTCCGCGGGTCCCCGATCGGGTGCTGGAGCGCCCTTGTCGTGATCTGGCGCATGAGCTCGTTGCCCACGCCCGTCGTCTCGAAGTTCACGGCGTAGGTCGTGCCTCGCCGCTCCGGGTACGTGTTGCTCTTCAGGTGCTGGCCAGTCATCGCGATCTCGACCTCGTCGACGATCCCGCTGGCCGCGACGAGTTCGCCCGCGTCGTTGAAGATGCGGTACGAGAGCGTCGCCGTGCGTCCGATCAGGCGCTCCGCATCGGGGAGGCTCATCCCCGGCACCTGCACGTCGAGCCGGTTCCCGCTCGCGATCTGGATCTCCGGCTCGACAACGCCGAAGGCGTCAACCCGCCGCTCGATCACCTCTTTGGCGACCTCCAGAGACTCGGTCAGGTCACCCTCGAAGTCCGCCGGCGGCTCGGCCTGCAGCACCAGGTGCGCGCCGCCCTGCAGGTCCAGGCCCAGCCGCATCGTCTTGCGCTCGTAGTCGCCGATGCTGATGCCCCGGCCCTCCGGCCAGAAGTCGCCGGGCAGGTAGCGGGTCGGGGCGCTCGGCCAGACCGCGAAGAGGCAGAACACGCTGACCGCGAGGATCGCCAGGAAGACGAGGGTGGTTGTGGGACTACGCATTCGGGTCGCCGGACTCGCCGGCGCCCGCCGCCACCGTCTCAAGCGCCTCTTCGGGCGCGGGCTCCAGGGTGGTGAGCCGCCGCTCGATGGCGTCGGTCAGTGCGCGTACATGGATACCGGGCGCGATCTCCAGGATCAGCTCCGTTGGGCCGTCGTCCGGTGCCTGGACGTCTTTCACCTCGGCGATGATCCCGCCCGTCGTCACCACTTCGTCGCCGATTTGAAGCTCGCGCACGGCCTTCTTGCGTTGCCGCTGCTGCTTCAGCACGGGCTGCAGCAGGATGAAGTAGAACGCCGCCACGGCCAGCACCGTGTAGAAGATGACGCTGAACATCACAGCCATGGCAGTTCTCCGGACCTAACCCTCGGCCGTCAGCCGTTCGAGAGATTGGCGCGCCAGCGCGAGCGCGGTCGCGCGATCGTCCACCTCGCCGGCCAGCTGAGCTTCGCGAACCGATGTTAGGACAGCCCCCAGAAGCCGTCCACTTGAAAGCCCCAGCTCCCGCATCAGCTCCTCGCCGTCCACCAGCGCCGGCTCCTCCTCCCGCAGCGCCTCCTCCGTACGCGTCACGATGTGCCCCAGGAAGGCGATGTGCCGTTCGAAGTTCTCGCGGCGATAGTTCGGTCCCCGCGTTGCCATGCCGTCCGCGAGCTGGAGCAGCAGGAGCGGTAGCGTCTGCCCGTCCAGGTCCCGCGCGAACCGGCGCAGCGCCCGATCCGTCGGCGGCCACGAGCGTGCGAACTCCCCCGGCCGCAGGTGATACCGCACCATCGTCGTCACGAAGTCGACGCTCGCCCGCTCGAACCCCAGCGCCCCCAGCCGCCCCTCCAGCAGCTCCGCCCCCACCGGCCCGTGCCGCGGGAACCGCAGCTTCCCCTCCCGTACTTCCGCCGTCCGCGGCTTTGCGATGTCATGCACGAGGCACGACAGGCGCAGCAGGTGCAGCAGTGGATGCCCGTCGATCTCCCGGCTCAGCCACTCCGCCACCGGGATCTCGGCCGAGGGGTCCGGCATCCGCAGCCCCTCCACCCCCTCCCCCAGCGCCCGGTCGAGCGCTCCAACCGCCGAGAGGTTGTGCTCCAGCACGGTGTAGTAGTGCAGCGCTGGCTGCTCGAACCCCCGCCCCTCCTCCAGCTCCGGCAGCAGCCCGGATGTCAGCGTCCCGTCCGCGTCCAGCGCACGCAGCCGCGACTCCGCATCATCGCGCGCGATCGCATCAAGCAGGTCCCTTGGGGGTGTCACGCGGGCAGTCTACCGCCGTCTCGGGCTCAGGCCCGTGGGTGGGCCTGGTCGTACTGCTCGCGCTTCTGCTGGTCCGTCAGCTGCGTGTAGATCTGCGTGGTCGAGATGCTGGCGTGGCCCAGCGCCTCCTGCACGTTTCGCAGCGGCATCCCGCCCGAGAGCATGTGCGTGGCGTAGGTGTGCCGCAGCGTGTGCGGCGTAATCCCGTCCAACCCCGCCTCCCGCGCGTAGTTCTTCAGGATCAGCCAGAACCCCTGGCGCGTCAGCCGTCCACCGCGGCGGTTCACGAACAGCGCCGTCTCGTTCCGGTTTCGCACCATCTTCGGCCGCACGTGGAAGATGTACTGCCGAAGCTCGTCCACCGAGCGCTGGTAGAGCGGCAGCGCCCGCTCCTGGTCACCCTTCCCGATGCCGCGAACCGTCACCGGGTCGCTCTCAAGCGCCACGTGCCCCACGTCCAGCGACACGAGTTCCGTCACCCGCATGCCGGTCGCGTAGGCCAGCTCCAGCATCGCCTTGTCGCGCTGGGCGACGGGCGTACTCTTGCGCGCCGGCTGCTCGAGTAATTCGTCGACTTCCTCGGGTGTCAGCGTGCGCGGCAGGGCCTTGCCCACCTGTGGGGAACGCAGCTCCTCCGTCGGATCGCACGTCAGAATGCCTTCCGCCGCCATGAAGCTGAAGAACGACTTCACGGCGGCCACTTTCCGCGCCACCGTCGCCGCCTTGTAGCGCCGCTCCCGCAATTCCTCGACGAACGTCAGCAGCATCTGGTCCGTGATCGCCTCCCAGGAGGCGCCGTTGTCAGAGGTCTGACCGGCCACGCTCTTTTCGAACTGGGCGAGGTCGCTGCGGTAGGCGGAGATCGTGTTTTCGGAGGCGTTCTTCTCGACAGCCAGGAACGTCAGGAACTCGGAAATGCGGGAATCCACTCCAGGCCCCCCTCCAGGACACGGCTTGAATGCGTTTCGGTGCGGAGGGCTCATCCTAGGCTGACGCGACGCTCTTTGCCATACGAAAGCGCGACCTTCCGGTGAAGATTTCGCAGGGTCCGAAAAAGTGTGTGGGAATGCTCACACCGAGTTTCACTCACGCGTAGAAAGTGTGTCCAAAAAATCACATCGAGCGGCGCTTTGGCCCCGGTCCTCCTGGCGAACACCGCACTGGGGCGCCGCCCTCAGGCTGCCAGGGTCGCGCTAGCTGTCCGCCCCGGTGATTCGCAGCCAGCGACGCTTTCCGACCCGCACCCGCGACCCCACTCGCGCCGCCGCCCGTCCGTCCGAGACCGGCTCTCCATCCACCGTCACCGCCCCCTGGTCGAACAATCGCCGCGCTTCCCGCCGCGACGGCGCTGCCCCCGCCTCCACGATCACGTCGATGAGCGCCTGCCCCTCGCGCGCCGCCGCCTCGGGCATCTCATCGGGCTCCTCACGCCGCTGCACCGTGCGCTCGAAGTGCGCTTCCGCCTGCGCCGCCGCGTCCTCGCCGTGCAATTCCGTCACGATCGTGCGCGCCAGCCGCTTCTTCTCCGTCATGGGGTCGCGCTCGTTGTTCGCGAGCCCCTCGATCGTCGCCACCACCTCGCCCCGGTCGAGGTTCGTCGCCAGCAGGAAGTAGTTCCCCAGCGCCCCGTCGGGGATGGACATCGCCTTGCCGTACTGCTCCTCCGGCGCCTCGTCCAGCCCGATGAAGTTCCCCGTCGATTTCGACATCCGCATCGCGCCGTCGATCCCCACGAGGATCGGCATCGTCACGGGCACGTGCTTCCGTTGTCCCGCCTGTTCCTGCAGCTTGCGCCCGGCCATCAGGTTGAACAGCTGCTCCGTTCCGCCCACCTGCACGTCGCACTCCAGCGCCAGCGCGTCGTAGCCCTGGAGCAGCGCGTACAGGAATTCGTGGAGGTAGACCGCGTCTTCAGATTGGTACCGCTGGCGGAAGTTATCCCGCGTGAGCATCTCCGCCACCGTGAACTTCGACATCAGCGAAATCAGGTCGTTCAGGTCGAGATCGCCCAGCCATTCCGAGTTGTGCCGGACCACCGTCTTCGACTGGTCCAGGATCTTCGAAGCCTGGGCGAAGTAGGCCGCCTCGTTCGCTCGAATGGTCTCGCTGTCGATCTGCGGCCGCAGCTTGTTCTTGTCCGAGGGGTCTCCGATCAGTGCCGTGATGTCGCCGATCAGGAACACCGTCTCGTGCCCGAAGTCCTGGAACTGCCGCAGCTTCCGCAGAGGCACCGCGTGCCCCAACGTCAGCGAGGTCGCCGTCGGGTCGATGCCCAGGTAGACCTTCAGCGGCCGGTCCTCCTCGAGCAGCTCCCGTAGCTCCGCCTCGAACGCGCGCCGCAGCCCGCCGTCCCCGTACTCCACGCCGCTCATGAGCACGAACAGCTGCTCGTCGACCGGCGCCATCGTGCGGCTCACGCCAGCACCCCCCGCACGTGCTCGACGTCCGCCGCGATCTGCGCCCGCAGCTCCTCGGGACCCGAAAAGGTCTGCTCGGGTCGCACCCGGTCCACGATCGCAATCTCCATGCGCTCGCCGTACAGGTCGCCCTCGAAATCCAGCAGGTGCGTCTCGATCGAGATGTGCCCCTCGTCGAACGTCGGCCGCCGTCCGATATTCGTCGCCCCCCGCAGCTCCCGCCCCGCCACCGTCGCAACTGTCGCGTAGACCCCCAGCGCCGGCAGCGCGCGGTCGGCTGCCACGGAGATGTTGGCGGTCGGGAACCCGATCGTGCGTCCCCGCTCGAACCCGCGGACAACGGGGCCCGCCAGCGTATAGGGACGCCCCAGCAGGTCCGTCACGGCCCGCATGTCGCCTTCGCCCAGCGCCTTGCGCACCATGGTCGAGCTGCACCGTTCACCGCCCGCCATCAGCGGCTCGATCTGCACGACCTCGAACCCCAGCTCCTCGCCCGTCCTGCGCATCCGCTCGGGCGTATCGGCCGGCGCCCCCCGTCCGAAGGCCGCGTCGGGGCCGAGCACCATCACCTCCATGCGTAGCAACCGGTGGAACGCCTCCGCCAGCTCCTCCGCCGTCACCTCCGAAAGTTCCGACGTGAACGTTAGCGGCAGCACCCACGAGGCGCCCGCCTCGCGCATGAGCCGCAGCCGGTCCTCCAGCGAGGTCAGGTAGCTCGGCATGATGTCTGGTCGCAGCACGGTCGCTGGATGCGGGTGCAGGGTCACCACGCCCGGCGCGATCCCGCGCGCATCCCCCTCCTCCCGTAGCCGCGCCAACAGCGCCTGGTGCCCCCGGTGCACGCCGTCGAACACGCCCATCACGAGTGCGCTCCCACCCGTGGGGGCGGCCATCTCCAGTTGGGCCAGCGTCAGCGATGGCAGCGTCACGGTCATGGCTCTTGCGGGGGACGCTCCGGCGCCCCTGCTCCCCACTCTCGCACGATGCCGCCAGCTACACTAGCCATATGCGCCTCCGGCTCTTGCTGGCGCTCCTGTGGCTCGGCGTCATGGTCGGCCTGGCGAGCACGCCCAGCCCGGAGGACCCCTCCAGCGGGGCGCTCGCGAACGCCGTGCACGCGATCCAGTACGCCGTCTTCGTGCTCATCCTGCTCAGTTTGGCGCGAGCCGTGCTTCCGCGCCTTCCCGCCACCGTCCTCTTCGTGCCCATCCTGGGGGTCGCCCTGCTCGTGGGCGCCGGCCAGGAGTGGTACCAGTCGTTCCTTCCCTACCGCTCCGCCAACCCCAACGACATCCTCTACGACACGATCGGGGCCGTCGGCGGGCTGACTCTCGGAACAGTCGTCGCGACCCTCTGGCAGCGCCGCGGTCAGCGTCAGCTCGCCGCCTTCTGAACCAGCGCCCGCACGCGGATGTCCCCCCACGCCTGCGATTGCTCTACCTCGCACATTCCCCGCTTCAACAGCTCCAGCAGCGCGATGAATGTCACCACCAACTCGACCCGTGATGTGCAGGACTCGATCACCTGCCGGAACGAGAACGACCGCCCCCTTCCCCGCAGCCGCCCCTCCAGCATCGCGATCTGGTCCGCCAGGCTCACGTCGCTGCGCTCGACCGTGCCGTCGGGCTCCTCGGGCATCCGCCCCAGCACGTCCATCATCACCGCGTAGAGCGCGTCCAGCGTCACTCCGGCGAGGGCGTTCCCCTCCGGCGGCTCCGGCGGCGGCGCCCCCCTCGGATAGGTGCGCCACCCCGCCTCCACCCGCTCCCCCAGCGCATCCGCCGCCTCCCGGTAGCGCTGGTACTCGAGCAGCAACGCCACCAGCTCCTCGCCCGGATCATCTTCTTCGGGCTCCTCTTCGTCGTCGTCCCGTCCCGGAAGAAGCGCGCGCGACTTCAGCTGCAGCAGCTTCGCCCCGATCGACACGAACTCCGCCAACGCCCCCGCGTCCAGCGAGTCGTCCGCGTGAATCGCTTCAAGGTACTGGTCGGCAACCGCCACCAGCGACACCGTCGTGATATCGAGGTCGCGACGCTGGATCAGCGTCAGCAACAGGTCGAGGGGACCCTCGAACGTCGGCAGGCGGATCTCGTGCATGGCCTCCCGAAGGCCGCTCCCCGCCAGTGCGCCTCGTAGCGACTCGTCCCGCTGCCCCGGCCCCGACTCCGAGGCCGTGTGCTCGACTGCAGCGTCTCGACGAGCGGATTGCATGATCTCGCGGCTCGCGCCTATGGCAAAGCGCGAAGGCGCCTCACTCTCCCGCCGGCGACTCTGCTCCGTTCGCCGGCGCCAGGTCCGTCCGGAGACGCTGTGCGTCCCGAAGGTAGATGTGCTGGATGTCCTGCGGAGCCGCGTCGGTGTTCACGTGCAGCAGGATGCGCACGCACTTCTGCATCGAGCCCGGCACGTTCATCTCGTGCCCGCACAGCAGCGGCACGTACTTCCATCCCTCCAGCTGGCGGGTCGCCTCCGCCGGGAACTCCGCGTTCAGGTCGGGCGAGGTCGTGAAGTGACACGAGGCGATGTCGTCCGCCTCCACGCCGTTTGCCTCGACCATCGCCTCGAGCAGTTCGCGCGTCCCGTCGAGGATCGCCTCGCGGTCGTTCTCCTCAACCGTGATCGCTCCGCGGATGCCGCGAACCGCCATCTAGGTCACTCCCGGGGAACCAGTTATGCGCCCGCTTCACTGCGCCCCGTAACCCGTTCGACGTACGAACGGACGCGGTCGACGCAGCCCTCGACGCTTCCCCCTTCGATGGCCGCGATGATAGCAGAGCCCACGATCACGCCCTCCGCTACCTTCCCCACCCGGGCCACCTGCTCTTCCGTCGAAACGCCGAAACCGACTGCGATCGGCAGCTCCGTGTGGCGCCGGATGGTCGAGACCAGATCGCCGACCTCGGGCGGAACCTCCGCCCCTCCCGTCGTTCCCGTCACGCTCACGCAGTAGATGAACGAGTCCGCTACCGCCGCGACCTCCCCCATCCGTTCCTCCGCCGTCGTCGGCGCGACCAGCGGCACGAAGCTCACGCCGTTGGCCGCGCACGCCTCCCGGAACGTCCCCGCCTCGTCCGGCGGCAGGTCCACCACGATGAATCCGTCCGCTCCCGCCGCCGCCGCGTCCGCCGCCGCCCGCTCCTCGCCGTACGCCAGCAAGGGGTTGTCGTACCCCATGAGGACCAGCGGGACCGCCAGTCCCTGCGACCGCGCTTCCCGCACCATCGCGAGGCAATCCGTGAACGTGACCCCCGCCGCCACCGCCACCTCGTTCGCGCGCTGGATCGTCGCCCCATCGGCCAGCGGGTCGGTGAACGGCACGCCCAGCTCGATCACGTCCGTGCCGCCCGCTTCCAGCCCCAGCAGCAGCGGCACTGTCTGTTCGGGCTCGGGGAACCCCGCCATAACGTAGCCCACGAACGCCGCTCGCCCCTCACCGTTCGCCTGTGCGAACCGCGCCCGCAACCGTTCCGACATCCGCTACGCCTCCGTCACCAGCAGCAGGGAGAAGCTGGCCGCATTGAACAGCACGTGGAAGGCCACGCTCTCCCAGAGATTCCCGCGTCGCCAGAACAGCCACGCGAGCACCACGCCGATGATAAAGAATGGAATCAGGCTCCCCGTGTCCAGGTGCACGCCGCTGAAGACCGCCCCGGAGATCAGCGCCGCCGGCCAGAACCCCCACCGCTGCAGCCCCCCGAAGATGAGCCCCCGGTAGAAGATCTCTTCTGAGAGCGGCGCCGTCACGATCACGGCGATCCCCGTCAGGACGATCGTCGCCGGGTGGCGCATCACCTCGAACGGCACCGTGCTCTCGGGCTGCAGCATCTCGATGTCGAGCGCGTTCACGATCGCCGAGTAGGCCGCCACCATCAGGTAGCAGCCCACCACCGCGAACACCGGCCGCCACAGCCCGACGACGCTGAACCCGGTCAGCCTCAGCCGGTCCGCCAGCTCGCCCATGTTGTGCCGGGTAACCCCCAGCACCACCCCCACGAACGCCACCTGCAGCCCGAGCGTGATCACGAGCGCCAGCGAGAGCGCCGTCTGGTTTCCGCGGACCTGGGGCGGTTCGGGCAAGTCGACACCTTTTGCCGCCGCCTCCAGCCGCTCGTCGGCGTAGGCGGCAATCTCCCTTGCCTTCACGAACACGTCGCCGACGTCGCGCGACTCGCCCACCGTCTCCAGTACGAGCGCGGAGAGGAGAAGCGTCACCGCCAGCGCCGCCAGCCCCCCGAGAATCCCGAAGCCGACCTGTGGCGGACCCCAGGGCAGGCCCCCTTGCCGCCCCCCGGCGGGCTCCGGCATCACCACCTGCGCGCTCAGAGCGTGACGCCCAGCGCCTCGGCGACCGTGTGCATGTCCTTGTCGCCGCGGCCGCTCAGCCCGATCAGCACGTCACCGCCCTCCCCCAGCTCCTCCGCCAGCCTGATCGCCGGCAGGATCGCGTGGGCGGGCTCGAGCGCCGGGATGATGCCCTCGCTCCTCGTCAGCCGCTGGAACCCTTCGAGCGCCTCCGCGTCGTCCGCCGCGATGTACTCCGCGCGCTCGCTCGTCTTCAGCCACGAGTGCTCCGGCCCCACGCCGGGATAGTCGAGCCCCGCCGAGATACTGTGCGTGTCGAGGATCTGCCCCGCCTCGTCCTGCAGCAGGTACGTGCGCGTCCCGTGCAGTACGCCCGGGCTCCCCGCGACAAGCGTCGCCGCGTTCCGCCCCGGAGCCGAGAGGCCTTCGCCGGCGGCTTCCACCCCCACCAGGCGCACCGGGTCGTCGATGAACGGGTGGAACAGTCCGATGGCGTTGCTCCCCCCGCCCACGCAGGCGACCGCGACGTCCGGCAGGCGCCCTGCCTGCTCCAGCATCTGCTCCCGCGCTTCGCGGCCGATGACGGCCTGGAAGTCCCGCACCATCGTCGGGAAGGGGTGCGGCCCGATCGCCGAGCCGATCAGGTAGTGCGTCGTCCGCACGTTCGTTACCCAGTCCCGCATCGCCTCGTTGATCGCGTCCTTCAGCGTGCGGCTCCCCGAGTCCACCGGCACCACCTCCGCCCCCAGCATCTTCATGCGGAACACGTTCAGCGACTGCCGCCGGATGTCCTCCGTGCCCATGTAGACCACGCACTCGAGATTCAGCTTCGCGCATACCGTCGCCGTCGCCACGCCGTGCTGCCCCGCCCCCGTCTCCGCGATGATGCGCGGCTTCCCGATCCGCTTCGCCAGCAGCGCCTGTCCCAGCGCGTTGTTGATCTTGTGCGCGCCCGTGTGCGCCAGGTCCTCGCGCTTCAGCCAGATGCGCGCCCCGCCGACCTCCTCCGTCAGGCGCTCCGCCAGGTAGAGCGGCGTCGGCCGCCCCGCATAGTGGCGCTGCAGCCCCGCCAACTCCTCGGTGAAGGCGGGGTCGTTTCGGGCCGCGTCGTACGCCTCTTCGAGCTCCTCGTGCGCGGCCACCAGCACCTCGGGGATGTAGCGCCCACCGAACTCCCCGAACCGCGGCGCCAGATCGCTCCTCGTCTCCGTGCTCATCGTCCTGTCCCCTTCGCCGCGCGGATGAACGCGCGCACCTTCTCGATGTCTTTGTCGCCATCCGTCTCGACGCCACTCGAAACGTCGACCGCCCATGGGTCGACCGCCCCGACCGCTTCCGCCACGTTCCCGGGATCGAGCCCGCCCGCCAGCATCAGCGGCAGCCGTCGCCCCACCTCGGCCGCAACGTCCCAGTCAAACGACTCGCCTGTGCCGCCCCGCGCCGACGCTGAGCCGGTGTCGAGCATGATGCCTGCCGCCACGCCCGGCGTTGCCGTGTCGACCACGTCCTCCGCCGTCGTCTCCGGGTGCACATGGATAGCCTTGAGCACAGGCGGACGGATTTGCCGCACGAACGACTCGTCCTCCCCGCCCGAGAGCTGGATCAGCTCGAGGCCCGCCGCCTCCGAGATCTCGTTTGCGTCCTCAACCTCCTGGTCGGCGAATACGCCCACGATCAGCGGTCGCCAGCGCGCGAGCGCGTCGTCGATTGCCTCGTTCCACGCCCCGAACCAGCTCGCGCCGCGCACCTCGCCCCGCCCCGGCCCCTCGATCTGCGCCACGTCGGGGCTCCTCCGCGTCTCCCGCACCGCCTCGATGATTTCGTAGCACTGCTGCGGCGTGACCTGCCGCCGCGACTCCGCGAACATCAACCCGATGAAGTCGGCGCCCGCCTTCACCGCCTCGCGCGCCGTTTCCGCGTCGCGCACCCCGCAGATCTTGACCCGCGTCATCGTCCCCGTAGCTCCGCGATCATGGCCGCCGGGTCGTCCGCGCGCATGAGCGCCTCCCCGATGAGCACCGCCTTCGCCCCCACCTCCTCGAAGCGCGCCACATCCTCGCGCGTGCTGATGCCGCTCAGGGCCGCCAGCAGCGCCGCCTCGGGTGCGCCCCCCGCCAGCCGGTCCGTCGTCCCCAGGTCGACGTCGAAGCTGCGCAGGTCGCGGTTGTTGATACCCACCAGCCTTGCCCCCACCGCCCCCGCACGCTCCATCTCCTCCGCGCTGTTCACCTCCACCATCGCCTCCATCCCCAGCTCGCGGGAGCACGCCAGCAACCGGCCCAGCGCCTCGTCGTCCAGGCAGGCCACGATCAGCAGGACCGCGTCCGCCCCGTGCGCGCGAGCCTCCAGCAGCTGGTACTCGTCGATCAGGAAGTCCTTGCGGAGCAGCCCCGGCCGCCCGGCGCCCAGCGCCTCCACCGCCTCCCGCGCCCCCCGCAGGTCCTCGAGCGTCCCCTTGAACCACGTTGGCTCCGTCAGCACCGAGATGCCCGCGGCCCCGCCACGCGCGTAGCGCAGCGCTTGCTTCGCCGCGTCCATCCCCGGCGCGATGTCGCCCTTGCTCGGCGAGGCGCGCTTGATCTCCGCGATTACGGCCGGCGGCCGCTCCGCCAGCCGCGCGACGAAGTCGATTGGCGGCGCCGCCGCGCTCGCAGCGCGCTGCAGCTCCCCAACGGGGATCGCCGCCTTCGCTTCGGCCACGTCCTCACGGCGCTTCGCCACGATCGTTTCCAGGATGCTCGGCGAGCTCACGAGTCCTCCTGCGTCAGCCTCACGTACGACTCTGCCACCACCCGGGCCCGCCCCGATGCCAGCGATTGCCGCGCGAGCGCCGCTCCTTCCGAAAAGCCGTCTGCCAGCCCCGCCGCCCAGCACCCCGCCGCCGCGTTCAGCGTGACGAAGTCCGCAACCGGCCCACCCTGCCCCGCCAGCACCGCCCGCAGCGTCTTCGCGTTCTCCTCGGGCGTGCCGCCCGCCACCTCGTCGAGCGAGCACCCCTCGACCCCGAACGTAGCGGGCGTTAACTCCTCCTCCCGTACGACGCCCCCCTCGAGGATCCAGGCGTGGGTCGAGGTCGCCGGACTGATTTCGTCCAGCCCGTCCTCCGAGTGCACGATGACCGCGCGGTCGAGCCCGCGGATACGAAACGCTTCCGCGAACAGCGGCCCGAGGTGCGCCGACCCAACGCCGGTCAGCTGCGCCCGCGGTTGCGCCGGGTTCGAAATCGGACCGAGCACGTTGAAGATCGTGCGCGTGCCCAGCTCCCGCCGTGGACCGCCCACGTGCCGCATCGCCGGGTGGAAGCGCTGCGCGAACAGGAATCCGAACCCGCACTGCTCGATCACACGCGCCACCTCCTCGCCCCCGAGATCGATGCGCGCTCCCAGTGCCTCCAGCAGGTCCGCCGAGCCGCAGTTCGAGGACGCCGCTCGGTTGCCGTGCTTGGCCACGCGCGCCCCCGCCCCCGCCACCACGAACCCCGCCGCCGTCGACACGTTGAACGTGTCCGCCCCGTCGCCGCCCGTGCCGCACAGGTCGACGACGTTTCCCGCGGCGCACGGCTCTGCATGCCGCTCCATCACCGCCCAGCAGGCCGCCACCACCTCGGGCGTCTCGCCGTGCAGCCGCATCCCCGCCAGGAACGCCCCGATCTGCGCCTCCGTCGCGGCGCCCGACATGATCGTTTCGAGCGCCGCTGCCGCCGCATCCGGCTCGATGCCGCCGCCGTCGACCAGCGCCCCGATGGCCTCCTGGATCGCCGTCATCGCTCCCACGTCCCTCCCTGCAGGTTCAGGAAGTTCTGCAGCAGCGCCTTCCCGTGCTCCGTCGCGATCGATTCGGGGTGGAACTGCACACCCTCGACCGTGAACCGCTCGTGCCGCACCCCCATGATGATGCCGCTCTCCGACCGTGCCGTGACCTCCAGCACGTCCGGCAGGCTTGGCGGGTCGGCTGCCAGCGAGTGGTAGCGCACTGCCGTGAAGGGTTCCGGCAGCCCCGTGAACACCCCCCGCCCGTCGTGGCTGATCGACGATGTCTTCCCGTGCTTGATCTCGCCCGCCCCCACGATCTCTCCGTCGAACGCCTCGCAGATGCACTGGTGCCCGAGGCAGACCCCCAGCACCGGCGCCCGCCCCGCGAAGCGCCGCACGATCTCCGTCGACACCCCCGCCCCCGCCGGCCGCCCCGGCCCCGGCGAGATGACGACCCGATCCGGCGCCAGCGCCTCGCACTCGTCGACCGTCACCTTGTCGTTCCGATGCACCACGATCTCGGCGCCCAGCTCCGAAAGGTACTGGTAGAGGTTGTAGGTGAAGCTGTCGTAGTTATCGATCAGGAGCGTCGTCATCGGTCCAGGCTCCCCTCTGCCGCCAGGTCCTCCGCCACCTCCCGCAGCGCCACCGCCAGCTCCTCCGGCGTGTACCCGTAGCCCCGACGATCCAGGTGGAACTTCTCCGCGAGATACTCCGTGTCGAGGGCGCTCGGCGAGGCCAGATCGAGGGGGTATGCCGTCCCTGGCTCGCCCAGCAGCACGACGAGGAAGTAGCCGTCGCCGGCCCCGCGCGCGTACCGCGCCGTCTCCTCCAGCAGCGGCACGAGCGCCAGGTCGAGCGTGTTCGCCCGGTAGAACCGCGCCGCCACGTGCGTGACCTCTTTCGCCAGCGCCGCGCCCGTCACGAGGTCGCTCCCGCGGCTACGCGCCGCACGTAGGCGAGAACCTCGGAGGGGTGTTCCGCCAGCAGGTCCGGGGCTTCCGCCCGTACCCGCTCCGCGTCCAGCGACCCCCATGCCGCCCCGATGGCGTGGCAGCCCGCCGCCCGACCCGCCTTCACGTCCGCGGGTGTGTCCCCGACGTACGCGATCTCGCCCGGCTCGTCGAGGCACATCCGCTCCATCGCCACGAACAGCGGGTCGGGCTCCGGCTTGTGCGCCTCGCAGTCGTCGTGCCCGACGACCGTCGCGAAGCGGTCCAGCAGTCCCGTCTTCGTCAGCTCCCCCGTCGCCCCCCACGAGATCTTCGAGGTCACGACCGCCAGCTCGAGCCCGTCCGCTCGCATGGCGTCCAGCGTGTCGACGATCCCGGGGAACGGCTCCAGGGTGAAGTCGATGGCGTAGTACCGCTCCCGGTAGCGCTCCGCGAAGCGCAGCCAGTCGTCGCCCAGCAGGTTCCTCGCCATCTGCTCCAGCGTCCGGCCGTTGTGCTCTCGCCAGAGCGCCTCGGGATCGGCCGGCCGGATGCCGAGGCAGTCCTCATACGTTCCCGCGAGCGCGTCCATCCGCCCGGGAAGCGTGTTCAGCACCGTGTCGTCGAGGTCCCAGAACACCGCTCTCATGACGGCCGCTCCGGTCGCGGAACGCCCCGCTCCGCGAAGACTTCCTCCATCACCGGCCACGCCGTGAGCGCTGCCGGGAACCCCGCGTAGACTGCTACCATCCGTAGCGTCTCGACTACCTCGTCCGGCGTCGCTCCGTGGTTGAGCGCCCCGTTGATGTGCGACCGCAGTTGGTTCGGCCTCCCCGTGAGCGCTGCCAGCATCGCCACCACCTCGAGGCTGCGCGTGCGCCGGTCCAGCCGGTCCGTGCCCCACACCTCCCCCAGCGCGAAGTCGACCACGTCGTCGGCCAGCTCCGGCGAGTTCGCCCGCAATCCCGCATGGCGCGCGTCCGGATCGCCCCCGCCCGAGAGCGTGCGCAGCACGTCGCGCCCCGCCTCCCGTCGCGATGCAAACCCGCCGCCCGCCTCCTCGGCCTCCACCCCCATCTCCCGCTGGAGCGCCTCCAGGATCGCCGTGCTGTCGTCGCGAGGCTCGGCCAGGCCGAACGCCGCCAGCACCCCCGCCCGCACATGCTCGTCCATCGGCAGGTCCGCCAGCGCCCCCGCTTCCACCCACTGCACGTCGACCCCGTCCGCCACCGCCGGCTCCCCCTCCCACGCGCTCGTCGCGAACACGTTGTAGACCATGTGCCCCTCGGCCGTCGGGATGAACAGCGTCTCGTAGAACGCCTCCTCGATCCCCTCGACGGTCACGCCCATCTCCCCAAGGATCGCCGCCATTCCCGCGTCCACGTCGTCGTGCTCGGGTAGCAGATCGCCGCCGGGCAGGCTCCATCCCGTTTCGCCCGGCCCGCGGAGCAGGAGGAGCTTCCCTTCCCGCTCGAGGATCGCCGCCAGATGGATGCGCTGCGCCATCGCTAGGCCTCCACCTGCTGGGGCGCCTGCTGTGCCGCCGCCAGCTCCGCCTGGTCGATGGCCCGCTCCAGGGCCAGCATCTTGTTCACGCTTTCCTGGTACTCCGTCGGCGGCTCAGAGTCGTACACGATGCCCCCGCCCGCCTGCAGGTAGGCGTTGCCGTCCTTCACCACCATCGTGCGGATGGCGATGCAGGTGTCGAGGCTGCCCGCGAAGCTCGCGTACCCGACCGCTCCCGCGTAGATGCCCCGCCGCTCCTGCTCCAGCTCCGCGATGATCTCCATCGCCCGCACCTTAGGCGCCCCCGAGACCGTGCCCGCCGGGAACACCGAGCGGAACGCGTCGTAGGGCGTGCGATCCTCCCGCAGTTGCCCCGAGACCCGCGACACGATGTGCATCACGTGCGAGTACCGCTCGATCTCCATGAGCTGGTCCACGCGCACCGTGCCCGGCTCCGCCACCCGCCCCACGTCGTTCCGCCCCAGGTCCACCAGCATGATGTGTTCCGCCCGCTCCTTCTCGTCCCCCAGCAATTCCTCCGCGAGCGCGTCGTCCTCCTCGGGCGTCGCGCCCCGCGGACGTGTCCCCGCGATCGGGTGCGTCGTCACTACCCCGTCCTCCACCCGCACCAGCATCTCCGGCGAAGCTCCCACGATCTGGAAGTCGTCCAGATCGAGATAGAACATGTACGGCGACGGATTCACCGTGCGCAGCTGCCGGTAGATCGTGAACGGGTGCACCGAGGTCGGGCGCCGGATCCGCTGCGACGGCACCGCCTGGATGATCTCCCCGCCGACCACGTCCTCCCGGATGCGCTCGACCATCAGCTCGTACCCCTCCCTCCCCACGTTCGAGACCCCCTGGGCGCTCACCCGCGCGACCTCTGCCACCTCTTCCACCGGGAGGGCCAGCGGCTGGCTCAACCGTCCCAGAATGCCGTCGATCTTCCCCGCCGCCTCCTCGTACGAAGCCTCGATGTCGCCGTCGAGCCGGCAGTGCGCGACCGCCCGGATCGTGTGGCGCACGTGATCGAACACCACCATCGAATCGCACAGCAGGAACATCGCCTCGGGAATGCCGACGGGGTCGTCCTCGTTCGCCGGCACCCGTGGCTCGAAGTGGCGGATCGCCTCGTAGCTCACGTAGCCGACCGCCCCACCCGTCAGCCGCGGCAGCCCCGGCATCTCGACCGCCTTCAGGCCCGCGAGTGCTTCCTCGAGCGGCTTCAGTGGGTCGCCCTCGTACGCCTCCCCCGGACCCGTCCGGATCACCTGGTACGGGTTCGCGCCGATGAACGAATAGCGCGCCAGCCGCTCGCCCCCCTCAACCGATTCGAGCAGGAACGAGTACCGTCCCTCCCGCACCTTCAGGTAGGCCGACACGGGCGTCTCCAGGTCCGCCGCCACCTCGCGGTAAACCGGCGCCAGGTTTCCCCCGCCCGCCGTGGCGAGCGCCTTCACCTCGTCGAGCGTCGGGTGCAGCACGATCAGCTCCCCCGGGGCGGTCCGTCCAGGTAGTTGATCGCCATTGCGTCGCGCACCAGCGCCATCGTCTCCTGCGCCGTCGCTCGCGCCCGCGCCGTCCCCGACTCCAGCGCGTCTCGCACCTCGTCCATGTGCGCCTCGTAGTACGCACGCCGCTCGCGGAACGGGTCGAGCAGGTTGTTCAGGGCCACCGTGAGCTTCTGCTTCACCTCCACGTCGCCCACCTTGCCGACGACATACCGCTCCTTCAGGTCGTTCACCTCGTCGGTGTCCGGGTTGAACGCGTCGTGGTACATGAAGACGGGATTCCCCTCGACGTGCCCCGGGTCGGTCGCCCGCAGCCGCGTGGGGTCGGTGAACATGCCCCGCACCTTCTTCGCCACCGTGTCCGCGTCGTCCTTCAGTTCGATCGTGTTCCCCACGGACTTCGCCATCTTCGCCTGTCCGTCGAGCCCTACCAGCCGGGGCACGCGCCCCACCAGCCCCTCGGGCTCGGGGAACACCTCGCGGAACTGCCGGTTGAAGCGCCGCGCCAGCTCCCGCGTCATCTCGATGTGTGGCAGCTGGTCCTCCCCCACCGGCACGAGGTGCGCCCGCGGCATCAGGATGTTCGCGACCTGCATCACCGGGTAGGTGAAGAACGCCACCGGCACCGACTTCTTCCCGAAGTCGTCCATCTCCGCCTTCAGCGTCGGGTTGCGCTGCAGCATCCCCAGCGGCAGGTACCAGCTCAGCCAGGTCGTCAGCTCCGCGTGCTCCGGCACGAGGCTCTCGATGACGAAGCAGCTCCCTTCCGGGTCAAGCCCCACGGCCAGCCAGTCCAGCGCCACCTCCCACACCGAGTCGCGCACGCGCTCGAGGTGGTCGGCGTAGTCCGAGACCTGGTAGTCCGCGATCAGGAAGTGGCAGTCGTATTCGTCCTGCAGGCGGATCCAGTTCTCGAGCGCCCCCGCGTAGTGGCCCAGGTGCAGCGACCCGGTCGGCCGGATGCCGGTCAGGATGCGCTTTCGCTCGCTCATCAGGAGCCTCCCTCAACGTCCGGCCCTAGGCCGCCGCTCCGTAACAGCCGTCCAGGAACCCCAGCAGCCGCTCGCTCGCGCGCTCCGCCGCCGCGACCACGGCGTCGCCGTCCTCGCACAGTTCTTCGATTGCGGACATCTCTCCGCCCGAGTGCGCCACGTCCGAGACAAGGTGCACCGAGAAGAACTCGAACTGCTCCGGGAGCAGGTCGTAGTGCTCCGTCAGCCCCTTGATCTTCTCCCACGCGATCGCCGGCACCTGCGACTCGTAGGCGAACAACGTCGCCAGCGCTTCCGCCACCGGCGAGTTCTGCGCCACGTCCCCGAAGTGCTCGATGAGCGCCGTCGTCTCGGGATGGGGCGTCGACCCCTCGACTTCCTCCCCCGAGACGCCGAGCGCCGCCGCGAACTCCAGCCACAGGGCCGGGTGGTTTCGCTCGCCGTGCTCCTCGTCCCAGAGGTTGTTCAGCAGCAGCTGGCGGATCGCCGGCGACTCCGTGCGCGCGTGGATCGCGCTCAAAAACCGCGGAAACGCCCGCTCGAAGTGGTAGTACTGTCGCGCGTAGTCCTGCAGCCGTTCGACCTCAAGCGTCCCCGCGCTCCACGCCTGGTAGAACGGGTGCTGCAGCAGCGACCGCTCCGCGATCGCCTCTCGCATGCGCGACTCCAGCGCCGTCCCTGATTCCGTCATCGTCATTGCCGACCTCCCTGGTCCCTTGTTCGCACGTTCTTGCTCCCTTTCTGAAGCCGTTCCGTTCCCCCTTCGCGGCGCCGCCCGTTCCGTCGCTACGGCTACAGGCGGCCCAGAGAAGAACCGGTCCAGAAAAAAAACCCCCGGTCCTAAAGGACGGGGGTTCCCGCGGTGCCACCTTCGTTCCCCGGCCCGAAATTGGGGCCGGAGCGCTCAGCGGGCGCGCCTCCGTTTCCGGACGGAGCGCCCGGGGCCGCTAACGGGGCCCATCCCGCCCCCGCCTACCCACCGTTTCCGGCTTCAGCGAGGGAGCTCCCGGGTCCATTCGCCGCTCTCGTACCTGCCGGGCTCTCACTGTTCCCGGTTCGCTGCAAGGCCGCCTGAGCGGGTACTCCTCCCGATCGCCGCTTCTTCGATTCAGTTGTCGTTCGAGCCTAGGTTCCCAGGCCCGACCGGTCAATACGCGGAACGCCTACTCCGCCGGCAGGAACTGGTTCAGCGCCGACAGCGCGTCCGGTTCCGTGAGCAGCGGCGGATGCGCCGCCCCCGTGACCTCGACCACCTGCGCGTCCGGGTGCTCGCGACCCATCTTCGCCGCCGTCTCCTTGCTCAGGATGTCGCTGTGCTCTCCCCGCAGTACGAGGATGGGGCACTTGATCGAGCGGTACTGCCGCCAGAGCTCGTCCTGCTCGGGCACGCCCATCCCCACGTGACGAGCCGCCGGGTCCATCTTCCACACGTACAGCCCGTTGTCGCTCAGCCGCACATTCCAGCGCGCGTAGTCCTCGACTCGCTGGTTCGAGAGCCTCGCGGCCGCGGGGAAGTGCTCCTTGTAGTAGTTCACCACCGCCTTCAGATCGGGGAAGGCGGTCGGCGTCGAATCCGTCCGGTCGCTGATGCGGCTGACGCCGCCGCCATCCACGTCCGGCCCGATGTCGTTCATCACGAGCGCCGTCACGCGCTCCGGGTGGTGCGCCGCGTAGGCCATCGCGACCCCGCCGCCCATCGCCGTTCCCACGAGCGCGAAGCGCTGTATCCCCAGCGCCTCCCGCACCGCCTCGACGTCGGACACGTAGACGCTCTGCGTGTACTCGTCGTGGGGTCCCCAGGCCGATTCCCCCCGGCCTCGGAAGTCCAGCGCGAACACCTGGAAGCGTTCCGCCAGCTCCGTGGCGGCGCGGTCGAACATCCGCGCCTGCCCTACCAGGTTGTGCAACAGCACCACGCTGGGCGCCGACGCCGAACCTCGCGCGATGAGGTGCTGCCGCAGCCCATTCGCTTCGACGAAGATATCCCGCACACCGAACGCACTCGTCATGGCTCACCCCTACGACTATCGCTGCCTCGATTGTACGGAATCCCAGGCCGCCGCCACGTAAGCCTTTCGCTCAGAGCGGCTGCCGCCCCGCGTACCCCGTCTCGACCGGGTGCCAGTAGGCCAGTTCCGTTTCGCTCAGCTCGTAACAAAGGAGCACCACAACCCCGTCCCGCTCGTGGGGAAAGTCGATTAGGCCGCGCTCCGGGTCCTTCAGCTGGATGCCCCAGCCGTCGAGCTGGTCCATGCACTCCCGCAGCGTTTCCTCGTGGCGCTCCCGCGCCGCCTCGCCCCCAGCTGAGGGCAGCGCGATGGGGTGCCCGTCCGCCAGCGCCGCCCGCCGCTGCGCCGCCTCCATCGCCCGCGACCCCCGCAGCTCCACGAATGCTTCGCGCAGCCGTTCCAGCACGGGACGCACCTGCGGCAGCAGCCCCCGCGCCTCGTCCACGCTGAAGAGCCGCACGTCAGACGAAGAGGTGGAGCGGCATCTGCTCCGGCAGGACCGTCTCCCCCGACTCGACGGCGTCCAGCCCCGCCAACTCCTCCTCCACCCCTGGACCGATGATGACGTTCCGCCCGATCGTCATCCCCTCCGGCACCACTGCCCGCTTTCCCACGATCGAGATGCCGCAATTGACGATGTCCGGACGCTCCCGGTTCACCACCGCCTCATCCCCCGTCCCCACTGTCGCCCCTCGCCCCACTTCGACGTCCTTGTCGAGAATCGCGCGGTCGACAACCGCCCCGGATCGGACGACGGCGTCGTGGCAGACGATCGAGTCCCGCACCAACGCCCCCTCCTCGACCACCACCCCCGGCGAGATCACCGAGCGCTCCACCGCCCCGTCGATCTGCGCCCCCGGCGAGATGACCGCGTCGCTCGGCGCCGCTTTCGCTCCGAACCGCGCCGGTGTCTGCGAAACCCGCGACGTTCGCAGGGGCGCGTCCGCATTCGCAAGGTTCAGCGGCGGGTACCGCTCGATCAGGTCCATGTTCGCCTGCCAGTAGGCCTCGATCGTCCCCACGTCCCGCCAGTAGTCGAGGTACTGGTAGCCGAACACCCGCTTGCTCCCGAAGATGCGCGGCACGATGTCCCTGCCGAAGTCGTGCGAGCTTGCCGCCAGGTTCGCGTCCTCCTGTAGCGCCTCGATCAGCACGTCCCGTTTGAAGCAGTAGATCCCCATCGACACCCATGTCGACTTCGGCTGCGGCGGCTTCTCCTGGAAGTCGACCATCCGCCCGCTCGCGTCCAGCTCCAGCACGCCGAAGCGGTGCGCTTCCTCCAGCGGCACCGAGTACACCCCGATCGTCACGTCCGCCTGCTGCCGGCGGTGGTACGCCACCATGTTCCGGTATGACATCAGGTAGACGTGGTCCGCCGAGAGGATCAGCACCTCCTCCGCCCGCGACTGAGCGATCAGGTAGAGGTTCTGGTAGACCGCGTCCGCCGTCCCCTGGTACCAGTCCATGTCCGCCCGCCCCAGGTACGGCTGCAGGATCTCGATGTGCCGGTCAGGCGTGTCGTAGCCCCACGCCCGGCCCGATCCGATGTGGTTCACCAGCGACCGCGGCCGGTACTGCGTCAGTACCGCCAGCTGGTCGATGTCGCTGGCCGCGCAGTTGCTCAGCGCGAAGTCCACGATCCGGTACTGCCCGCCGAACACCACCGCCGGCTTCGCCCGCTGCTCCGAGAGCACCGAGAGCCGGTCGCCCTGCCCGCCCGCCAGGATCAGCGCGAGCACGTCCTGCATGGCCCGCATTGTAGACGCCTTGACCGACGGGCCTTGTCCCCCGAACGGCTATGCTGAAGCGGTGAGGTCCTGCCGAGTCGCCCTCGCCCAGCTCAACACCACCGTCGGCGACATCGACGGCAACTGCGCGCGCATCCGCGAGGCCATCGCCGCCGCCCGTGAGGCCGGCGCCGCCATCGTCGCCTTCCCCGAGCTCGCCGTGACCGGCTACCCGCCCGAGGACCTGCTCCTGCGCCCCTCCTTCTGCGAGGCATCCCGCCAGGCCACGGCCGCCCTCGCCCCCGAGACCGACGGCATCGTCGCCGTCGTCGGTTTCGTCGACCCTGCCGATGAGGCGCCCTTCAATGCCGCCGCTGTTTTTGTCGACGGCCGCTGGGCCGACACCTACCACAAGCGCCTCCTGCCCAACTACGGCGTCTTCGACGAAGAACGCTACTTTGCGCCAGGACGCACGACGCCCGTGTGTCGCGCCGGCTCGCTCACTTTCGGCGTCAGCATCTGCGAGGACATCTGGGAGGCGGACGGCCCCGTCGCCGCCATGGCCCGCGGCGGGGCGGAGCTCTGCGTCAACATCAACGCCTCCCCCTACCACCGGGGGCGCGGCGCCGAGCGCGCCCGCATGCTCGCGACCCGCGCCGCCGACAACGGCATCGCCATCGCCTACGTCAACGCCGTTGGCGGGCAGGACGAGCTGGTATTCGACGGGAACTCCATCGTCCTCGACGCCCAGGGCGAGGTCGTCGCCACCGGCCCCCAGTTCCGCGACGAGCTCATCGTCGTCGACATCGACCTGGGCGAGACCGCCCAGCGCCAGACGGGCAGCGACCTCACCGACATCCGGGAGGTCGACCTGGGCTTCTCGCCGGACCTCACACCCCCCGCCGAGCCTGCCCGCCCCCACACCCCTCCCCTCCCCGACGAGGCCGAGGTCTGGGAAGCGCTCGTTCTCGGCACCCGCGACTACCTCGCCAAGACCGGCTTCACCCGCGCCTACATCGGACTCTCCGGCGGCATCGACTCAAGCGTGGTCGCCGCCGTTGCCGTCGACGCCCTCGGCCCGGAGAACGTGACCGGCGTCTCCATGCCCAGCCGCTTCTCCAGCGGCCACAGCCGCGACGACGCCCGCGACCTCGCCGCGAACCTCGGCATCGAGTACCTCAGCATCCCCATCGAGCCCGCCCACGCCGCCATGCTCGAGATGCTCGCCGGCGCCTTTGACGGCTCCGAGCCCGGTCTCGCTGAGGAGAACCTCCAGTCGCGCCAGCGCGGCAACATCCTTATGAGCCTCGCCAACAAGTTCGGCGCGCTCGTTCTCACAACCGGCAACAAGAGCGAGATGGCCACCGGCTACGCCACCCTCTACGGCGACATGGCCGGCGGCTTCGCCGTCCTCAAGGACGTGCCCAAGACCCTCACCTACGCCATCGCCCGCTGGCGCAACGAGGCCGCCGGACGCGACCTCATCCCCCAGTCGGTGCTCGCCAAGCCCCCCAGCGCCGAGCTCCGCCCCGACCAGCTCGACGCCGACTCCCTGCCCCCCTACGAGGTGCTCGACCCCATCCTCGAGGCCTACGTCGAAGGCGACAGGAGCGGCCCCGAGATCGTCGCCATGGGCTTCGATGAAGCCACCGTCCGCCACATCCTCGCCCTCGTCGACCGCAACGAGTACAAGCGCCGCCAGTCCCCACCCGGCGTCAAGATCACCCCCCGCGCCTTCGGCCGCGACCGCCGCCTCCCCATCGCCAACCGCTACCGCGACTGGTAGGGAGGCTCCATCTCAGCTCGTACTTGAGCCACCAGTTTCCTGCGTACTAGGCGAAGGAGGGCTCGCATGTCGGTTGGGTTGTGGATTCGTGTCGTCTCTGGCTTGCGTGTCGATCGAACGTAGAGTGCTCCTGCCTCCAGCGTGCCCCACTTCGTTTTCATGCAAATCACCGGTTCGTATTCGAACTCGGGAGTTGAAATGACCAGATACTGCTTGCCTTCGTGTGAGTGGATGTCAAGGCGAGGCTCCACGAATGGCTCCGCGAGGCCATTGACCGCGGCGCGAAAGTCTTCCTCCTTTGGGAAACTCGCAACGTGTCCGTCGGTCATACCCTCCGCCGTGAATGCGCCCTCTCGCTCAGCGACACCGACAACGATGCTTCCCCCACCCGCCGTATTCGCCATCCCGAGGACGGTTCTTATGAGACTCGGTCTGAGGCGGAGCCATGGGCCAGACTGCCTGTATTCGAGGTTCGTCGACTCACGCCCAGCGCTGAGGAGCTCTTCGATAGACAGGTCTCTCGGCGACCCCACAGCGAGATTGTAGCTCCGTTGTTCCTCACCCCTAGCGTTGGGTCACTTGACTACCTAGGCTGCTACGATGGGCGATGCGCTAGCCTCATTGGCTAGCGGTTGTTCGGCTGGAACACTGTGGCCGGAGGGCTGTGGTGCTCTTGCTTCTGACCATACCGAGGAAGGCCGGACATCTGAATTGACGGGCGACCAGACCGCAGCCATCCGAGCGCCATTGGTGTCATTACCCGAAGGTGTGCTGTCCCAAGATCGAGAAGAGTTCTGGCCCTATTCTGCGAAGTCGCCAGCCGCTGGGGAGGCGGCGTCCGCAAGTGATGACGCGGTCAGGAATTTGCTTCTGCGTGCAAAGCTCCCAATGTTGTCGGCAGGCGACCACATGAAGGCGCTGGCTCGCGTGCTCACTCCTCTTATCCTGCCAGCCTCGCCATGGACCATTGCCCGCACGATCCTAGAAGCGACCGCGCGAGCCGCATGGCTTCTGAGTCCAGATGTTTCGGCCAAGGAGCGCGTGGCGCGCTGCCTAGTGTTGGAGTACCAAGAGAGCAAGGAGCTTCCCAGAAGAGGTAGGGCCCTCAAGCGCACCGCCAACATGGAGGAGATCGAGCAGATCCCAGCGTGGAGCCAAGAGCTGATCACCAGACAGGCTGACAGCCTAAACATTGGGTGGACTCTAGCGAGAGGAGGGGGGCTCTCGCGAATCGGGGACACCCAGGCAAATATGGGGGCGAAGGACATCGTCAGAGATGAATTCGACGAAGAACTCTTCTATCGAGTCTTATCCGGAGCTGAACATCAAGAGATGTGGGCTTTGGAGTTTCTTTCTGGTTCCGAAATTACTGGTTCAGGTGGATTCATACGAGAGTTTACGATGCGTCCCGAGCAGTACCGGTCTTTGGTCACCTTTCCAGTCTGGTGGTACGGCATAGCTGTATGGCGCTATTTCAACTACGTTGGTTACGACCTTGAACGCCTTGAGCATGCCCTTTCCGAGGCTGGTCGCCCGGGTGACCTACCAGAGCAGTACTGGCGGAAGCTACGCCCTCATCCCCAAGAATAGCCACTGCCACCGAGAGCTAGCAGCCTAGCCCCCTATCCCTCCAGCCGCCCCGCCAGCTCCTCCCCCGACAGCCCTAGGTCCTCCCAGAACGCCGGGTTCACCTCGCCCGATGCGATCATCCCCCGCGCGATGATGAGTGCGTCAATCGTCGTGCCGCCCTCGGCACGAAGCGCCCCCGCCGTCATGTTCAGCGCCTGACGCAGGTTCGGCGCCGGCATCACCCGGTCCGAGAGCGGCGTGCTCCCCTCGCCGTGGACCGCCCGCAGCGCGTTCTCCAGCGCACGCGGCTCCGGCAGCCCCGGCCGACCCTCCTCGCGCAACACGCTCAGCGCCCCAGCCAGCAGGAACTCGACGCTCTCGATGGCGACGTTCAGGTCCGCTGCCATCCGCTCGCCCTCCGCCAGCGCCAGCTCCCCGTCCGCCGAAAGCCGTACCTCAGCCATGCCCCGAGTCTACCCGCCGAGCCTGTCCAGCGGCCTCGCTTCCGCGCTCGGTGCGAAATCCAGCACCTCCAGCTCCATCCGGTCCCCCCGCCACTCGCGACTGAGCGAGTAGACGATGTCGATCTGGTCCGCGAGCTCCGCCTCCCCCATGCGGAAGGCGATGCCAGGCCACGTCGATGCCCCCTCCCGCACCTTCAGCTTCAGGTGGCTCCCGTCCGCTCCCACCTGGCGGGCGTCGCGAAGCTCGACGTTCCGGCTCAGTAGTACCGGACGCCGGTTGCCGTGACCGCACGGCTCGAACTGCGTCAGCCCCCGGATCTCGACGCCCGACAGGTCCCCCAGCGACGCCTCCGCGTCGATCGTGACCGACGGCCGCAGGTCCTCCGGTGCGAGTTGCTCTGCCGCCGTGTTCACGATGCGCTCCTTGAACCTGTCCAGGTGCTCGTTCCGGATCGTGAAGCCCGCCGCCGCCCGGTGTCCGCCGTGTCGGACCAGCAGGTCCGACTCCTTCCGGATCGCCTTCACGATGTCGAAGTCGCCGAACGTGCGCGCGCTCGCGCGGCTCGTCTCCGGCCCCTGCTCGTACACGATCGCCGGGCGGCTCCGCGCCTCCACCAGCCTCCCCGCGATGATGCCGATGATGCCCGCGTGCATCCGCTCGCTCCCCACCATTGTCAGCGGGTCGTCGCTCGCCCCGAGTAGCGCTTCTGCCTCCAGCAGACCCTGCTCGCACTCCGCCTGACGCTGCCGGTTCAGCACGTCCAGCTCCTCCGCGATCTGCCTTGCGGCCAGCGGCGTTGGCGCCAGCAGCAGGTCGAGCGCGGTGCGCGCGTGCTTCATCCGACCCGCCGCGTTCAACCGTGGGCCCAGCCCGAACCCCAGCGTCTCCGAGCGGATGCGGTCGGCGCTCGTGCCCGCGATCGACGCCAGCGCTTCCACCCCGGGCCGTGGCGACTCCCGCATGAACCCCAGCCCGGAAGCCACGATGGCGCGGTTCTCGTCCTCCAGCGGCGCCACGTCGACGACCGTCCCCAGCGCCACGAGGTCGAGGAAGTCGCGCTCGGGAAGCTCCCGCCCCAGCGACTCGTACAGCGCCTGCAGGAAGCGGTAGGACACGCCCACCGCCGCCAGTTCCGTGAACGGGTACGGGGATCCCTCCCGCTTCGGGTTGATTACCGCCAGCGCCGCCGGCAGCTCCGAGGGCACCGTGTGGTGGTCGAGCACGATCGCGTCCATGCCCAGGCTGTTCGCGTGCGCCACCTCCGCCACCGAGCTCGTGCCGCAGTCCGCGCTGATGAGCAGCCCCGCCCCTGCCTCCCGCAACTCGTCGACCGCCCCTACGTTCAGCCCGTACCCCTCCCGGAAGCGGTCCGGCAGGTACGGGATGGTCACCGCCCCGAGGCGTTCCAGCGCCAGCTTCAGGAGCGCGATCGAGGTGACCCCGTCGACATCGAAGTCGCCGAACAGCGCGATCGGTTCCCGCGCCTCGATCGCCTCTCGCGTGCGCCGCAGCGCCGGCTCCATCCCCGGCAGCAGGAGCGGGTCGTGTCGCGCCTCCAGGTGCGGCTTGTAGAAGCGCTCCGCCGCCTCCCGCGTCGTGATCCCGCGCGCCGCCAGCACCGTGCCCACGACGGGGGGCAGGTTGGGGAGTCGTTCCTGGTGGGCGAATGCGCGGCGCAGCTTCCAGCGCGGGGTTGGCTGCGCCGCTCCCGTCATGTCGAGCGCGCGTGCTGGCGGAAGACGAGCGAGCTGTTGTGCCCCCCGAACCCGAACGCGTTCGTCATTACCGCCCGCAGCGGCGCCGAACGCGCGGTGTTCGGGACGTAGTCGAGGTCGCAGTCCGGGTCGGGCGTCTCGTAGTGGATCGTCGGCGGGATCGCGCTGTGCTGGAGCGCCAGCACCGAGATCGCAGCCTCCACCGCGCCCGCGGCCCCCAGCAGGTGGCCCATCGCCGACTTCGTCGAGCTCATCGGGAGCGTGTAGGCGTACTCGCCGAACACCCGCTTCGCCGCCAGCGTCTCGAACCTGTCGTTGAGCGGCGTCGAGGTGCCGTGTGCGTTCAGGTAATCGATGTCGTCGGGCGTCGCCCCCGCATCCTCCAGGGCCGCCTGCATCGCCAGCACCGCCCCCGAAGCGTTCTCCGCGGGCTGCGTTACGTGGAAGGCGTCGCTCGTCGCGCCATAGCCCGCCAGCTCCGCCAGCACCGGCGCTCCCCGCGCCAGCGCGTGCTCCTCGTCCTCGAGCAGCAGCACCCCTGCCCCCTCGCCGATGACGAACCCGTCCCGGTTCAGGTCGAACGGGCGCGAGGCCGTCTCCGGGTCGCGCGACTCCGTCAGCGCCTTCGCCGCCGCGAAACCCGCCACGACCAGCGGCGAGATCGCCGCCTCGGTCCCTCCGGCGACCGCCACGTCCACTTCCCCCCGCCGGATCATCGCCGCCCCCACGCCAATCGCGTCGGCGCCGCTCGCGCAGGCGCTCGTCACGGAGAAATTCACGCCTTTCGCCCCCAGCCGGATGCTGAGTTGGCCCGAGGCCATGTCCGGCAGCATCTGCGTCATCAGGAACGGGCTCACCCGGTTGGGCCCGCGCTCGCGCAGGACCTCCCCCTCCCGCGTCAGCGACAGCACGCCCCCAACCGCCGTCCCGATGATCGTCGCCACCCGATGCCCGTCGTCCTCGGGCGTCTCGTAGTCGGCCTGCCGCAAGGCCTCGTCGGCGGCCACGAACGCGAGCTGCGTGAAACGGTCGGCGCGCCGCGCTTCCTTGCGCTGCATGAACTCGGTCGGGTCGAAGTCCTTGACCTCCGCCGCCACCACGTCCCCGAAGCGCTCGTCTTCGAACTGCGTCACAAGGCCCACGCCCGAACGCCCGGCGAGGAGCGCGTCCCAGGTTGCCTGTGAGTCAAGGCCGAGCGGCGTGACCATGCCCAGACCGGTAACGACGACGCGTCTGCTCATGCCTGCCCTGCCGGGGCGCGAGTATACATCAGCCCTCGCCGAGCTCCCGGACGACGCCCGGCAGCCGCGCGGCGATCTCGCCCGCCAGCAGGCCGCCATCGCCGTATTCCGTGCGCAGCGCTTCGCCCACCGCCGCGTGCAGGTACACTCCGAGGCTGGCCGCGTCGAAGGGGCTCAGTCCCTGCCCCAGGTACGCGCCGACCATCCCCGCGAGCACGTCGCCGCTGCCGGCGGTCGCCAGCAACGGGTTCGCGAACGGCGAGATACGCGCCCGCCCCTCCGTGTCCGCCACCACCGTGTGCGCCCCCTTGAGCACCACCGTGCAGCCGTACCGCCCCGCCGCCTCCCGCGCCGCCCCCACCCGGTTCGCCTGCACCTCGGCCACGCTCGACCCCAGCAGCCGCGCCATCTCCCCCGGATGTGGTGTGAGCACGGCGCCCGCCGGAGTGCGCTCGGCCCCGTCCTCGAGGACCGCCAGCGCGTTCAGCGCGTCCGCGTCGATCACGACCCGTCCCGCCATGTCCTCCTCCGCGTCTGGCAGCAGCGCCCACACCAGCGCCTGCGTCTCGCCCGTGTGTCCCAGCCCCGGCCCCACCACGCCTGCGTCGAATCCGGCCCACTCCCGCCGCAGCGCCACCGCCGCCTCCCCGATGAGCCCACCGTCTTCCGCTGCTTCCTGCGGGAGCCACGTCGCCTCCGCCGCCCCCGCTGCGATCGAAGCGATGACCGGCTCCGGGCAGGCGATCGTCACGAGTCCCGCCCCCGCCCGGTAGGCCGCCGTTGCGGCCAGCGCCGGCGCGCCCCGGTATCGCGAGCAGCCCCCCACCACCAGCACCTTCCCGAACGTGCCCTTGTTCGCGTCCTCCGGGCGCGCGGGCAGCGCGTCGCGTGTCCACCGCGACGTGATCAGCTCGAGCGCCGCCGCCTCCATTGCCTCCGCCGGAATCCCGATGTCGACGACCTGCACCCGCCCCACCACGCCGCTCCCCATCGCCTGGTACATCCCCACCTTCGGCAGCCCGAACGTGACCGTCACATCCGCCGCCACCGTCAGGTCGTCGACCCCGCCCCCGTCCGCGTCCAACCCCGTGGGCAGGTCCACCGCGAGCACCTTCGGCGGCTGGGAGCCCGCTCGCGCTTCCGCCAGAACCGCCAGCGCTTCCCCGACCGGCTCGTCCGCCTCCAGCTGACGCGCCTTCCCCACCCCCAGCAGGGCGTCGACCACCAGGTCGGCATCTCGCATCCGCTCCAGCGCCGGGGCGACGTCCTCCCCTTGCACGACGCCGACTTCTCGCACCGTCAACTGCTCGAGATTCGAGTCCTCCGAGCGCCCGCGCGGCGCAACGACCACGACCTCCGCCCCCCAGTCATGCAGGTGCCGCGCCGCCACCAGCCCGTCCCCGCCGTTGTTCCCCGGCCCCGCCAGCACGACGATCTGCCGCCCTTCGAGCGTTCCGAGCAGCATCCACGCCTCCTGCGCCGAAGCCAGCCCCGCCTCCTCCATCAACTGCGCCTCGCTCGTCCCTGCCTCGATGGCGGCGCGCTCCATCGCGCGCATCTCCTCGACCGTTACCAGCTTCACGCGAACGACTCCCTGCCTGTTGGAGGCTTGAACGGCGCGACCGCGCCAGCCGGTGGTGCTTGAAGATTCAACGCAGGCCCTCCTCGCGCACGAGCCGCTGAGCCGCCTCGCCCATGCGCGGGGTGTCCTCCGCCTCCGTCAGGGCCCGCTCACCGACGACCGAGGCCATCGCGAACTCCTTCGAGTGCGTCAGGCTGATGTCCAGTCCCCGCAGCTCGATGCGCTCCGCCCGGCCCGCGCCGCGCCGGTAGAGAAACACGAGCGGCTTCCCCCGGCGGTTCGGCAGGATCTCGATGTCGCGCCACCCGACGCCTCGGATTCCGGTGCCGAGCGCCTTCATCACCGCCTCCTTGGCCGCGAACCGGGCCGCGAGCTCCGGCACGCGTCCGCGGCAGTGGCGCACCTCGTCCTCGGTGTAGACGCGCCGCAGGAAGCGCTCGCCGTGCCGGTCGAGCACTGCCCGCACGCGTGCGATCTCGATGATGTCGATGCCGTGGGCGAACTTTCGAGCCACGTCATGATCCTAGCCCCTCGCCCTTCCCCACGCCCGGACCGTTACCCTTGGCGCATGGCCGCCGACATCATCGACGGACGCGCCATCGCCGCTGAGCTCCGCGCCGATCTCGCCGGCGAGGTCGCCCTGCTCGCAGCGGGCGGTGTCACGCCCGGCCTCGCTGCCGTCCTCGTCGGCGACGACCCCGGCTCCGTCAGCTACGTGACGGCCAAGGCCGAGGCCTGCGCCGAGATCGGCATCTTCTCCGAGACCATCCGTCTCCCCGCCGACATCCCCCAGGACGCTTTGCTCGACCGCATCGACGAGCTCAACGGCGACCCACGCTTCCACGCCATCCTCCAGCAGCTCCCCCTCCCCTCCCACATCGATGAGCGCGTCATCCTCGACGCCATAGCCCCCGCGAAGGACGTCGACGGCCTCCACCCCACGAACCTCGGCCGCCTTCTCCGTGGCGAGACCAGCGGCCCCATCCCTTGCACCCCCCAGGGCGTGATGCACCTGCTTGCCCGCTCCGGGGTCGACCCGGCGGGGACGCACGCCGTCGTCGTTGGCCGCTCCTCCCTCGTTGGGAGGCCCCTCGCTGTCCTCCTCGCCAACAAGGCCACCGGCGCGAACGCGACCGTCACCCTCTGCCACACCGGTACGGCCGACCTCGGTGCCCACACCCGCACGGCCGACATCCTCGTCGTCGCCGCGGGCCGCCCCGGCACCGTCACCGCCGACATGGTGAAGCCCGGCGCGACCGTCATCGACGTCGGCACGAACCGCATCGACGACGCCTCCCGCAAGCGCGGCTGGCGGCTCGTCGGCGACGTGGACTTCGCGGGCGTCTCCGAGGTCGCCGGGCGCATCACGAAGGTTCCCGGCGGCGTCGGCCCGATGACCATCGCCATGCTCCTCGCGAACACGGTGCGTGCCGCCCGCGTCGCCGGCGCCGGCTAGCCCCTCACCCCGATCCTTGGGACACTGGCGCCATGCACCAGCTGCTGAGCCAGGCCCGCGACCTTCTCCTGCGCATCTCCGACACCCTGGTGCGTCTTTGACCTTCCCGTAGCGGAAGAACGTCTCGCCGAGCTCGAGGCCCGCTCCTCCGAAGCCTCCTTCTGGGACGACGCCGAGGCTGCTCGCGGCGTCATGCAGGAGCTCGCCTCCCTGCGTGAGCGTGTCGAGACCTGGCGCGGCCTCGAGCGGCGTGCCCGCGACCAGGTCGAGCTCCTCGAGCTCGCCGCCGAAGAGGACGACGACTCCTTCGCCGACCACGCCGCCGAGGACCTCGGCGCCCTCGAGAGCGAGCTGGAGAAGCTCGAATTCGAGCTCCAGCTCTCCGGCGAGTACGACCACCGCGACGCCATCCTCGCTATCCACGCGGGCGCCGGCGGCACCGAGTCACAGGACTGGGCCGAGATGCTCCTGCGCATGTACCTGCGCTGGGCCGAGGCCCACGGCTACGGCACCGAGATCCTCGATACCACCGAGGGCGAGGAGGCCGGTATCAAGAGCACGACCGTCGAGATACGCGGACCCCTCGCCTACGGTTACCTCGCCAGCGAGCGGGGCGTCCACCGCCTCGTCCGCCTCTCCCCCTTTGACCAGGCCCACGCCCGCCACACCAGTTTCGCCAAGGTCGAGGTCATGCCCGAGGTCGCCTCCACCAGCGAGATCGAAATCAGCCCCGACGACATCCGCGTCGATGTGTTCCGCGCCAGCGGCCACGGTGGCCAGAACGTCCAGAAGAACTCCACCGCCATCCGCATCACCCACATCCCCACCGGCATCGTCGTGACCTGCCAGAACGAGCGCTCACAGCACCGCAACCGCACCAGCGCGATGAAGGTGCTCGAGTCCCGCCTCCTCGAACAGGAGTTGCTCGCCCAGGAGGAGGAGCGCGCCCGGCTCAAAGGTAAACATGTGGATATGGGCTGGGGAAACCAGATACGAAGCTATGTCCTGCACCCCTATAAGATGGTGAAGGACCACCGCACCGACTTCGAGACGAGCAACACCACCGCTGTGCTGGATGGAGACCTGGACGAACTGATGGGAGCCTACCTGCGCGCAGGCATGGGAGAAGACGCTTGAGGCGTGTGCTCCTCCTGCCGGTGCTGGCGCTCCTCGTGGGGCTGTTGCTCGGCCTTCCCGCGACGGCCTCGGCCCAGTCGCCCGAGTTCACCACGACCATCGAGAACGAGTTCCCACAGTTCCTGCGCTTCCGCCTGACCGCCACCGACCCCGGTGGCGTCACGGACGTCAGCCTCCGCTACCGAATAACCGGCTCCGGCACCCTCGCCCGCGCCAAGCCCGAGGCCTTTGAGCCGGTTCCCGCCGGCTCAGACGCTCGCGTCGAGGTGCGCATCTCAACCGGCACGCTCGGCTACATCCCCGTCGGCAGCGAGTTCGTCTACCACTGGGAGCTGGTCCTTGACGACGGCACTGTCCTTGAGGGCGAGAGCCACACCTTCGTCTACCTGCCCCCGGGCGAGGAATGGCACAGCGCCGAAAACGACTTCATGCGCGTCTACTACCACGGCGACCGCGAGAGTGTCGCCCTCCGCTATCTCGAAGCTGCCGAGCGCACCTATGCGCGCATCGGCCGCCTGCTCCAGACGGAGCTCGAGGTCGTGCCCGTGAAGACGGTGCTTTTCGCCTCCGAGGCCGATCTGGAGGATGCACAGCCCAACCGCAGCGAGGTCTACGACGCCGCCACCTTCCTCTGTGGCAGCCAGGTCGCCAACAACATCATCTTCGTCATCGACCGAAGCTGCGGCACGCGCGACCGCAGCGACACGCTCCGCCACGAGTTCACCCACATCCTCGTCGAGGCCGCGGGCGAGAGCGCGCTTGGCAAGATTCCCTCCTGGCTCAACGAGGGCACGGCCGTCTACTCCCAGACCGAGCCCGGCCGCAGTTTCACCGATCCCTTCGAGGTCGCCCTCGCCATCGATCGCCTCATCCCCTTCAGCATCATGTTCTCGACGACCGGCGACCCCAGCGACATCGGCCTCTTCTACGGGCAGTCCTATGCGATGGTCCGGTTCCTCATCGACGAGGGCGGCGAGGAAACGTTCGCTCGCCTCTTCGCAACCATCAAGGCGGGGAACCGCTTCGACCGCGCCATCGAGACGGTCTACGGCTGGACGCTCGACGAGTTCGAGGAAGCCTTCCGCGCCTACCACGACCTTCCGACCCGCGAGCCCTCCACCCCCGAGCCTGCTCGCAAGGAGCCCACCCCAACCCCGGAGCCCACCCCCGAGCCCGAGCGTCCGCAGGCCACCCCTGTTGCCACGGAGGCTCCCGAGCAGGCCGAGCCGGAACCAACCGCCGCCCAGCCCGCGCCGGCCGCCTCCACCAGTGACGACGGTGGCCGTGACCTCAGCAACGTCGCCCTCGGCGCCATCGCCGGCGGAGCCATCCTCGCGCTCTTGGCCATCTTCGCCTTCCTGCTCTCGATCATGCTCGGCAACCGCGGCCCCCAGCCCCAGCCCGAAGCTGCCGCCGTAGAGCCCCCCCAGGATCCAGCGCCTTCCGGGCCAACGGCCAGCTCGTCCGGGGCATCGACCTTCGCCGCCAGCTCGCGTTCCGAGGAACCCGAGCCAGAGCCCGAGCCGGAACCCGAACCAGAGGAGCCTGAATACGACGAGTGGGGCCCGCCCCCTACCTAGGCTTCCGCGGCCTCCCGGTCCTGCTCTTTCAACGCCCTCCCGATGATGACCCAGCGCTGGAGCGCCGTCAGGTTCGCCAGCACCGCCAGGATGATGATCACCACCGTCAGGCCGTTCGCCAGCAGCCCGATGCCCAGCAGGATCACCCGTTCCTGACGCCGGAAGAGGCCCTCCCGCGTCGCCACCCCCAGCGCCTCGCCCCGCGCCCGCACGTAGCTCACGGCGATGCTGCCGAAGAGCGCTGCGTACCCGAACCCCGCCTGCAGGTCCTCCCCCCGCTCCGTGAAGTACCAGACACAGGCCGCCAGCACGAGCGCCTCCCCGACGCGATCCATCACCGCGTCCAGCAGTGCCCCGTACGGCGTCGCCTGGCCCGTTGCCCGCGCAACCGCTCCGTCCACGAAGTCCATGGCGCTGAACCCAAGGAAGACCGCCCCCGCGATCAGCAACCTTTCCTCCGTGATCAGCCACGCTGCCACCCCGCTCCCCACCACCCCCGCCAGCGTGATCATGTTCGGCGTGATGCCCAGCCGCCCCACGCCCCGCCCGATGGCGGCGCTCGCCGCGGCCGGGATACGCTCGGGCAGGAGCTGCCGTTTCCGCTGGCTCACGCCCGCGTCAGCTCCTCTTGGGTCGCCTGCGCCTCCGCCACCTGCCCCCGTTCGTAGAGCAGCCGCTCGTAGTACGCCATCACCCGCCGCGCCACGTTCTCCCAGCTGTAGTGCGATGCCTGCGCCTGCCCCTGCTCCGCCAGCGCCTCGCGCAGGTCGCGGTCGTACCGCAGGCGCAACACCGCGTCGGCGATCGCCGCGTCATCCTTGGGCGGCGTGAGCAGCCCGTCGACCTCGTTCGTGATCACCCCCGCGAACCCCTCGATGTTGCTGGCCACGACGGGAAGTCGGGCGGCCATCGCCTCCAGCAGCGCGATTCCCTGGCTCTCGTTGCCCGTCGCCGGTGAGCAGAAGGCGTGTGCGCTGTGGTGGTACCGTGGCAGCTCGCCGTAGGGCACGTTCGAGCGGAATACCACGTTCTCGTCCGGCCCTACGATCCGCTCGTACCGCCGGAAGCTGCCCGCCCCCACCACGATCAGCCGGCTCCGGGGCTCCGCCTCGCGGATGCGCCGGAACGCCCGCAACGCGTACTTCAGGCCCTTGCGCTTCTCCGGTCGGCCGACAAACAGCAGGTTGAAGCAGTCGTCGTCGAACTCCGGCAGCGGCTCGTGCTCCGCCGCGAAGTGACGGAAGTCGATACCGTTCGGGATCAGGTTGAAGTACCCGGGGAAGTACCGCCCCACCAGCCGCGCCGCCGCCGGCGAGACCGCGATCTTCCCCTCCAGCTGCCGGAACCAGCGCCGGATCAGGGGTCGCGAATACCCGTACAGGCGGTTGCCGCCCTCCTTCGCCGCATGGAACGTCCCCACGTTCACCGCCTGCGAGTGGCGCAGCACCTGGTACGGCAGGAGCGGCATCAGCGGCTCGTGCAGGTGAACGACCTCGAACGCGCCCTCGCCCAGCAGGCTCTCGATTGCCCGCCCCTTCCACGTGAAGCTGATGCGCGCCATCGAGCCGCTTGCCGGCACGGCCCGCGGCCGCCCCATCACGATGCAGTCTCCCTCCGCTCCCTCCGGGTCCGACGCCGGCGCGAGGATCGTGATCTCGTGTCCCCACTCGCGGAACTGCGCCCCCAGCTGGCCGATGTGGCGGTTCACACCGCTCGGCACGGACCAGTCGTACGGCGATACGAGCGCGATCCTCATCGTTCGCTCACCCAGGTTCCTCGACGCAACATCTTACGTGGCGTCGCCGAGAACCCCCACGCCAGCCCCAGCAGCGACTGTCCCAGCCCGATTTCCCGCAACGACGGTGGGCGCGAGTGCCCCTCCCGCACCGCCCCCGAGGTCAGCGCCGCGTACAGCTCCTCTGCCGTCTTCCCCTCGAACTCCGTCCAGCCCGTGCCCAGCTGCGGAAGATGATGGCAGTCGCTACCCCCGCACACCGGCAGCTTCCAGAGCGAGGCGTTCCGCTCCTCCGTCTGCCGCGCGGTTACCCGACCCGCAGGGCTCAGGTTCGCCTCGATCGCGTCGAATGTGATGCCTTCCTCCGCCCGCTCCACCACCCGGTCGATCGTGCGCCGGCTCAGCGAGCGCGTCAGCCAGCTCATCGGGTGTGCCGCGATCGCGATCCCGCCCTGCGCGTGGATCGCCTCGATGGTCGCCTCCACCGACCGGAAGATGGGTGGCGTCTCCTCGATGAACAGCGCCAGCAGGTGACCGTGCCGCGTCGTGATTTCAGCGCCTGGCACCACCTCCACCTTCAGCCCCCGCTTCGCCGCCAGCTCCCGCGCCTCGAGCCCGCCCCGCACGTCCTCGTGGTCGGTGATCGCGATCACGTCCAGGTCGGTGGCGTGCTCCGCCCGCTCCAACACCGTCTCGACCGAGGCCATCCCGTCCGAGATGCGGGTATGGATGTGCAGGTCCGCCTTACCCACAGGCATGCACCTCCCAGTACGCTTCCAGCACCGTCCACTGTGACGGATCGCGCCGTAGGTGCGCGCCGAACAGGTCCGCCCAGCGCTGCGCCGCAGCACGAGTCGCCTCCTCCCGGTCTCCCTCCGACGGTACCGTGAACGGCTCCTCGATCCACACCGTCTGATCGCGGGTACCCCGCCGCGAGAGGAACAGTGGCACAACCGTAGCCCCCGATCGGCGCGCCAGCTCCCAGGGTCCGCGCGGAAGCCGCACCCGTCGCCCCAGGAGCGTCGTGCAGATGCCACCGCCCGCCAGGTCGCGGTCCGCCAGAAGCGCCACCATCCCCCCCGCCCGCAGCTCCTGCAGCGCTTCCCGGGTGCCGCCCATGTCGACCTCCACCACCCGCCCGCCCGCGATCTCTCGCAGTCGCGCCATCTCCCTGCCGAGTGCGGGAGGCTGCAGCGCTTCCACCATCTCCACCCAGCGCCGACCCCGCTGCGCCACGGCCACGAGCGCCAGTTCCGGGTTCCCCGTGTGGGCGCTCACGACGAGCACGGGGCCCGGCTCGAATAACGCCGGGACGTGCTCCTCGCCCACGACCTGCAGGTGCTCCCGCTCGTAGCTGGCATGGTCCCGGTAGGCCAGCGTCGCGAGGTCGACGTGGTAGTTCGCCGCGTTCCGAAACGCCTGCCGGGAAGCCTCCCGGGCCCGTTCCCGGTCCCCGTCGCAGGCCGGCAGCAGGTTCTCCGCGAGCCGCTCCCTCGCGTTCGCGCGCATCGTCCACATGACCCACCCGGCAGCTCTCGCCAACGCGTACCCCAGCCGCGGGAAACGGCCGGCCAGCGGCGCCCCCACCTTGAGAGCGGTCAGCGTCAGGGTCCCTTCGAAGGTTCGTCCGAGGTATGTGCTTCCCAAAACTCGCGGAACATATACCACTGCTCGGGGTGGTCGCGCACGAACGTCTCGTGGGCGGTCATGATCGCCTGCGTCAGGGCCTGCACGTCTTGCGCCGTATCCCCGGTCGGCTCGAAGCCCAGGTCGAAGTTTGCGAGCACGTCGATACGGCCCGGGCCCCGCCGGGGAAACGCCACCGCCCCGATCGCCGCCCCGGTGTGGAGCGCGAGCCGCGCCGGGCCCGCCGGCACCTCGACCTCCTCCCCGAAGAAGCGAACGCGCACGCCCCCCTCGTGCAGAGGCCGATCGATAAGGGTCGCCACCATCTCGTTCCGCCTGAGCGACCGCACCAGCGACGGCCCCACCTTCTCCATCTTCACCAGCCGTACGCCCAGCGCCTCGCGTCCGCCGACGACAAGGTCGTCCAGCCGCGGGTTGCCGAACGTCTCCCCCACAACCGTCAGCTTGTAGCCCCGCGCTGCGGCGTTCGTCGCCGCCAGGTCCCAGTTGCCGAAGTGCATGGGCGCCACCACCACGCCCCGGCCCCGTTCCATCCCCCGGTCGACCCCGTCGAATCCTGGCGTGTCCACTCCCACCGCCAGCCGCTGCTCTGGCGAGAGGTTCCCGCTCGCCGCGAACTCGACCATGTAGCGCAGGTAGTTGGCCAGTGACTGCCGCGCGATCCGCTGGCGTTCCCGCACGGTCGCCTCGGGGAGCACGTGTGCATAGTTCCGCAGCATCGTCTGCCGGCCTTGGGGCCAGCAGTAGTACATGGCGCTCCCGACGAGCCCCGCTATCGCACAGAGGAGCGGCAGCGGGACCACACGTGTAACTGCCAGCAGCGCCCGCCACCCGGCAAATGCGAACGTTCCCGCTCCTCCGGCTTCTACAGCTACGCCTCCGCGATGAACGACTCGACCATGTCCCTGGCCTCGTCGTCGTGATACTGCACCGGCGGCGACTTCATGAAGTACGCGCTCGGCGCCAGCAATGGCCCCTTCAGCCCCCGGTCCAGCCCCAGCTTCGCGCAGCGAACCGCGTCGATCACGACGCCGGCGCTGTTCGGGCTGTCCCATACCTCGAGCTTGAGCTCGACGTTCAGGGGCACGTTGCCGAAGGTCGTGCCCTCCATGCGGATGTGGCACCACTTGCGGTCGTCCAGCCAGGGAACGTAGTCGCTCGGGCCGACATGCACGTCGTTGGCGGGCATCTCATAGTCGATCTGGCTCGTAACCGCCGACGTCTTCGAAATCTTCTTCGACTCCAGCCGAGAACGCTCGAGCATGTTCATGAAGTCCGTGTTCCCGCCGAAGTTGAGCTGGTACGTGCGGTCCAGGCGCACCCCCCGGTCGAGGAACAGCCGCGCGAGTGTGCGGTGCACGATCGTCGCCCCCACCTGGCTCTTGATGTCGTCGCCTACGATCGGCAGCCCCGCCTCCTCGAAGCGGCGCGGCCAGTAGCCGTTTTCGTCCCGCGCGATGAACACGGGAATGCAGTTGATAAACGCACAGCCCGCTGCCAGCGTCTGCTCCACGTACCACTTCGTCGCCTCTTCCGAGCCGACCGGCAGGTAGTTGATAACGACGTCGACGTCGTTGTCACGCAGGAGTTTCACGATGTCGGCCGTGCCCCCGGGCGCCTTCTCGATCACGTCGCCCAGGTACTGGCCCAGACCGTCGTGCGTCATCCCACGCTCGACCTTCACGCCCGCGTGTGGCACGTCGGAGAACTTGTAGGTGTTGTTCTGCCCGGCGAACACCGCCTCGGACAGGTCCTTGCCGACCTTGTCGGCGTCGATGTCGATCGCCACCGCCACGTTGATGTCGTTGATGTGATAGCCCCCCACCACGGGGTGCATGATGCCGGGAACCTCGTCCCCTTCCTCAATGTGCCGGTAGAACTCGAGCCCCTGCACGAGTGAGGAGGCGCAGTTACCCACGCCGATGATGGCCACGTTGATGCTCAAGGTCGAAATCTCCAGAGAAATGGTTCAGTGAGCGCGCGGAGACTCGCTCAACGGCCACGCTCTTGCGACCCACTGGCCGCAACGTAGTAGTGCAGCCTATCACGGTCCCCGCGCACGCGCGTTCCGCAGGGGTACCGGAGTGCCGCGCGAGAGCCTGCGGGCATTCGTGGGGGCTAGTCGTTCTGAAGGATCGCGATCAGCGCACCGTAGAGCGCCAGTAACGCCGTGAATCCCGCACCCATCACCCACACCATGAGACGTACGGTTCCCCGCACTTCGGCCACGTCGGCCTTGAGTTCCGCGTACTGGTCCTTGGTCGCGAGTTCGGGGTGGGTGTGGTCTGACAAGAGTGCCTCCCGGCGTCTGCGCACAGCATGGCATGGCACATCAGGTGTTGCAACGAAGGACAACAATTGCAGACGGGCTTCACGGGTCTCGCTCGCTGTCAGAGCCACAGGGCCGCGCCGAGGTAGTCCGGCCCCACCACTCTCCCCCGCCTACAATGGCTCTGGGCCCCCGTAGCTCAGCGGACAGAGCAGGCGTCTTCTAAACGTCTGGCCGCAGGTTCGACTCCTGCCGGGGGCGCCACGCCTCCTTGCAACCCCCACTCTCGCCCGCCACCATCTCCGCCGAGGCAATCCATGCAGGTCTCCCACAGCGTCCGCGCCGTCCAGGTCCCCGACGAGAGCCCCATGCGCCCCGTCTCGACCAACATCTACCTCGTCGGGCGCGACCAGGTGCTCACGATCGATTCCGGCGAGGCCCTCGACCGCTACCGCTGGATGCTCCGCGGCTACCTCGCAGCCACCGAGAAGGCCGAGATCGCCGTCGCCGCCGTCACCCACCACCACTCCGACCACTCCGGCAACCTCAAGTGGACCCGCGAGATCTTCGATGCCGAGATCGCCATTCCCGAGAACGGCCGCCCCCTCCTCAAGGGCCGCCTCCCCGCGAAGGGCGTCCGCAAGCTCGTCGATGGCCAGCTCGTCGAGCTCGATGGCGGCGTCAACCTCCGCGTCATCACCTCCCCCGGCCACTCCGTCGATTCCATCTGCTACTACCTTGAGGACGAAGGCGTCCTCTTCACCGGCGACACCATGCTCGGCTCGACCACCACCACCATCGGCGACCTCGCCGCCTACCGCACCACGCTCCAGCGCCTCGTCGATCTCCCGAACCTCAAGGTCATCTGCCCCGGCCACGGACCCCTCGTCCACGACCCCCGAGAGCGCCTTCAGTCGTACATCGACCACCGCAACGGCCGCGAGGCCCAGATCCTCGATGCCCTCAGGGAAGGCGGCCCCAGGACGAGCTGGGAGATCATGCTCGCCATCTACGACGACATCGATACCCGCCTCCGCCGCGCCGCCGACAGCAACGTCCGCACCCATCTCGCCCAGCTCGAGGCCGAGGGCCGAATCCTCGCCTCACCCGGCAGGCCCCGCCGCCCGACTGCCCGCAAGCGCACCCGCGAGGAGGCCCGCCTGCGTGAGCGTGAGCGCATCATCAAGCGCGCTCGCAGACTCGAAGCAGCCGCCCGTCGCGCCGAGGTGCGGGCCCAGGAGAACCCCCCCACGGATGAGTGGATCGAGCCCCCGCGCTACGAGCTGACCTGACGCATCCATCCCCTGCCCGGCGCCCGTACTCCCCACGTTGACCGTAACGCGGTAAGATCGCGTCGCCGCCATCGGGCGGCTTTGTGATCCGCGATGCCAGAGACCCACCTCGTTCACCGCAAGCTCGACATCGGCGTTCAGAAGGTCCCCAAGCAGGACGCTGAGGAACGCGTTCGCAACTGGGACGAGACCTACCTCGGCTTCGACCTGAACTCCGCCAAGATTGAGGCCGAGCGCTGCATCCAGTGCCCCTCTGCCCCCTGCCAGGAAGCCTGCCCCGTCAGCAACGACATCCCCGGCGCCTTCGCCCTCGTCGAGGAGGGCGACATCATCGGCGCGGCCGACAAGTTCCGCGAGACGAGCAACCTCCCTGAAATGTGCGGCCGCCTCTGCCCCCAGGAGAGCCTCTGCGAGGGCGCCTGCGTCGTCGGTTTCGCCATCCGCGCCGACGGCCGCGCCGAGCCCCCCGTCACCATCGGCAAGCTCGAGGCCTTCGTCACCGATTACCAGCGCCGCGAAGTCGGCGGCTACCCCCGCTCCCCCTACCCGCCCCCGCCCAGCGGACGCAAGGTCGCCGTCATCGGCGCCGGCCCTGCCGGCCTCGCCGTCGCCGAGCTCCTCGCCGAGATGGGCCACGCCTCCACTGTCTTCGAGTACTGGCCCGAACCCGGCGGCGTCCTCGTCTACGGCATCCCCAACTTCAAGATGCGCAAGCAGATCGTCGACGACTACATCGCCCACCTCGAGGCGCTCGGCATCGAGTTTCGCTGCAACACCTACGTCGGCAAGGACATCACCGTCGACGAGATGCTCGACGGCGAGTACGACGCGGTCTTCCTCGGAACGGGCGCGGGCGTCGGCAACGAGCTTGGCATCGAGGGCGAGGACCTCGAGGGTGTTCACCGCGCCACCGACTACCTCGTGCGCGGCAACCTCCTCCCCCACCAGCTCCCCGAGCACCTCCAGGAACCCCTTCCCCAGCCCACGAAGGTCGCCGTCATCGGCGGCGGCGACACGTCCATGGACTGTGTCCGCACCGCCGTCCGCATGGGCGCCGAGACGGTCACCTGCGTTTACCGCCGCACCGAGGCCGAGATGCTCGGCCGGGGCGAAGAGCGCATCAACGCCCGCGAGGAAGGCGTCCAGTTCGAGATGCTGACCGCCCCCCTCCGCATCCTCGGCGACGAGAACGGCAAGGCCACGGGCGTCGAGTGCATCCGCATGCGCCTCGGCGAGCCCGACGACTCAGGCCGCCGCCGCCCCGTCCCCATCGAGGGCAGCGAGTTCGTCATCGAAGCCGACACCATCCCCATCGCCATCGGCTACGGCGCCGACCCTGTCGTTCCCGACACCACAAGCGGGCTCAGCACCAGCTGGGGCGCCCTCATCGAGATCGACGAAGGCGGACGCACCTCCCGCCGCGGCGTCTTCGCCGGCGGCGACAACGTCAACGGCGCCGACCTCGTCGTCACCGCCCTCGCCGACGGCCGCGTCGCCGCCGAAGCCATCGCCGCCTACCTCGACACCCTGGACTGAGCGTCGCCGCTTCCCGACCACGCCCGTCGTTCATCCGGTATACTCTTTGTCAGGCAACAGCATCGTGACAACTGACGAGAAGAACGCCCTCAACGCAGAACCCGAGGCCGCCGACGGCGATGGTCGTCCGTGGCACGGGTTGTTCGCGAGTTCGACCACCTTCGATGAACTGGTCGAACAGCAAGGCGTAGGTCCGTTCGTCTGGCCCGAACCCTGCGACGACGAGGACAAATTCGATGTGGATGAGTTCCTCGACAGCATCTTCGGCGAGCGAAAGAGGCGGTAGCCCTGCCGCCGCCTGAGCCCATCCTGGTGGATACAGACGTCTTCCCCTTCATGTTTGGAGGTGACTTCCGCGCTGCCCGCTACCGACCCCACCTCCAAGGACGTGTGGCTGCGTTGTCGTTCCAGAGCATCGCTGAACTCTTGCAGGGCGCCTTCCAGAACAACGGGGGGGGGGCGTCGCGTTGGCCATCTGAGGCAAGCAATCGGAGGCCATGTAACGATCCCGTTTGACATGGAGATGGTCGAGCACTTCGCACGACTGCGGGCCGCGCGGCGAAAAGGCGGTCGAGAAGTCGGTGTTGCGGATGCTTGGATTGCCGCAACTGCGCTGTGGGCCGACTGCCCCGTCCTAACCCACAATCGGCGGGACTTTGATGGGATCGAAGGTCTTCAGGTGATCACCGAGGCCGACTAGCGGTCGCCACCGCTTAACGGCCCCCGCGCTCTCCTCATCCTCAGCCCGCATCGCGAGCGCGCAGCAGCCGAGCGCGCAGCAGCGGCGGCGTTCGTCTCAGGAAGCTGGAGCGGGCGAAGGGAATCGAACCCTCGTCTCAACCTTGGGAAGGTCGCATTCTGCCATTGAACCACGCCCGCCCGCGCCGCCCGCATCCTATCATTGCCCGTACTTTCACCGGAGGACGCCCGTGCCCATCCCCAAGGAGCTTGCCCTCACCCCCGACGAGATCGACGAGATCATGACCACCAGCTGGAACATGCGCATCGCCACCGTCGGACCCGGCGACCGCATCAACCTGACACCGCTCTGGTTCGGCTGGGCGGGAGGCAAGGTCTACACCATGTGCCGCGGCCAGAAGGTCGCCAACCTGCGCCGCAACCCCGTCGCCACCGTCCTCGTCGACAAGAACGAACGCTATCCCGAACTCCAGGGCATCATGCTCCAGGGCCGCGCCACCGTCCTCGAAGACCCGGACGCCGAGAACGCCGACCCCGACCTTGAGGAGGCGCGCGTCCAGATGGGCGAGAAGTACGGCCAGCCCGACGGACGCCACGCCGGCACGGCCGCCGGACGCACCCGCCGCTGGGTCGTGCTTGAGCCCGACCGCGTCGTCACCTGGGACAACTTCAAGCTGGGCCAGCTGCAGCGCTAGCGACCGCTACAGCTTCGCCGTCAGCCACTCCTCCGCCGCCCCCACCACGTCGTCCCCGACGGCGAAGTGGCCGCCCGGCAGCGTCACGAGGTCCCGCTCGCCGGGAAGCCCCGCGTACAGCTCGATCGTTGCGTCGGGCGACACCACCTCGTCCCGCTCCTTCGCGATGATGCGCACCGCCACGTCCCCCAGCCCTGCCAGGTGGCTCCCCTCCCCCTCCGCCGGGCCGCTCAGCGACCCCGTTCCCGCTGCCGCGAACACTGCTGCCCGGAACCGCCCGTCCCCCGCCACCGCCGGCACCCCCAGCATCGCCCCCAGCGAGTAGCCGTAGTACCCCAGCCGCCCGAGGTCGATCGGGTACCGTTCCGCCAGCTCGTCGACTACCGCCGCCACCTCCCCCGCGAACTGCGCCGCCATCGCCGCCGCCTGCTCGGGGTCGCCCATTGCCGCGAACGGATCCGGTACCGCCCGCTCCCCGTGACCGGGCGCGTCGAGCCCCAGGCACGCCCAGCGATGCGTCGTCGCCCACGCCCGCGCCGGTCCCGCCACGAGCGCGTCGTCCTTGCTGCTCATGCCCGGGTGCTGGATTAGCACCAGTGGCAGGGGCCCCTCCTCCCCGTCCGGGAGCCACAGCAGACCCGGCGTCTCCCCCAGCCGGAAGCGCACCTCCCGCAGACCCCCGTACTCCCGCTCCGTTGCCTCGAACGTCGCCATCGCCGCGAGCCTACCCGGTCGCGTCGCTCGCCGCGCCCTTGCGTCCCCACAGCAGCAGCCGCTTGAAGGGGTACAGATGGGGGCGCTCGTCCGGAAGCTCCGCCAGCAGCCGTTCCCGGAAGTCCGCCAGGTACGCCTCGTACTCCTCAGGCGAGAGCCGGTTGCGGTAGTCCGTCAGCAGCGAGCCCTTCACCCACTCCACCACCTCCTCCGGCCCCGCCAGCCGGTGCAGGTAGACCTGCAGCCGCACGTGCTGCTCCTCGAACCCCATCCGCGCGAGCAGGTCCGCGTACCACTCGATCTCCCGCAGCGGATACCCGCGAACGTACCCGCCAAGCGCCTTCGCGTGCCGGTGCTCCCGCGCGACCTCGTGCGCCACCGTGTGCGACGGGTGGTCGTGATTCATCGGCATCTGCACCGCCAGTTGCCCACCCTCCCGGAGCGTGGCCGCCAGTCGCGGGAATAGCGCCTCGTGCCCGTCGACCCACTGCAGCGCCGCGTTCGAGAAAACCACGTCCAGGCCCTTGCCGGCGAACGCCTCGATGTCTCCCCGCTCGAATCGCACCCCACCCCCTGCGTGCTGTGCGCTCTGCGCCAGCATCGGCTCCGATCGGTCGACTCCCATCGTCTCCGCTGCCTGCGTGTGCTCGTGCAGCACTCGCGTCAGCATCCCCGTCCCGCACCCCAGGTCCACGACCCGCCCCCCTGGAACCGGTTCCACCAGCGCCAGCAGGTCGTGGAACGGCTGCTCGCGTTCGGCGCGGAAACGCGCGTACTGCTCCGGTTGCCAGGTGTCGCTCACCCGCGCGAGCCTACCAGCGCCCCCCATTGCCGCGTACTTGACGCGTGCCCCCCGCCTCCCCAAGGTGGCCCGGCCATGGTCCGCTGGGACGAACGCACCGCCCTCGTCGTCGTCGATGTCCAGAACGACTTCGCCGATCCCCAGGGCGGCCTGTCCGTCTCCGGTGGCGACGCGATCATCCCGACCGTCAACAACGCCATCGCTGAGGCCCAGGCCGCCGGCGCCTGCGTCGCCTACACGCAAGACTGGCATCCCCCCGACACGCCCCACTTCGCCAAGGACGGCGGTATCTGGCCGGTCCACTGCGTGCGGGACACCTGGGGCGCCGAGTTCCACCCCGATCTCTGCGTTGCCGGCGAGGTCGTCCGCAAGGGAACGGGAGGCGAGGACGGGTACTCCGGCTTCACCGTCCGCGACCCCGCCAGTGGCGACCCCTCCGATACGCTCCTCGACTCCTTCCTCCGTGACCGCGGCATCATCACCGTCGTGGTCGCCGGCCTCGCCACCGACTACTGCGTCCGCGACACCGCACTCGACGCCGTCGCTCGAGGATTCGCCGCCTTCGTCCTCATCGACGCAGTCCGCGCCGTCGACCTCCACCCCGGTGACGGCGCGCGCGCCCTCGAGGCCATGCGCCGCGCCGGCGTGCGTTCCGCCCTGGCCTCCCGGTGACGACTGAAGAACGTCTCCGCCGCTGGCTCGCAAGCGAGCACGGCATCGCCGAACCCCGCCGCCTCGCCCGCGAGGACGACGACAGCCTGCTCGTCTCGAAGTTCCCGCCCGGCTTCATTGCCCGTGTCGGCGAGACCGTGGAGCGCCTCGATCTCCTCGCCGATCCCGACCCACTTGCCGCCGCCACCGCCAACCGCGCCCGCCGCTTCCCCCGAGAGTCGCGCGTCGAGGGCTGGCGCGCCGCCGCCTGCGACCTCGTCCGCGAGCGCGCGGCCGATCGTGGCCTGACCGACGAGGACGCGGAGCTTGTCACGGCTGGCATCGAGTCCGTCGCGGTGCTCATGCACGCCGTCCTCTGGAGCGAACCTCTCGCCGGCGACCCCTACGAGCCCGCCGAGGCCGAGCGCGACGCCTGGCGGGACGCCCTCGTCCGCACCGAGGGCGCGGGCGACATCTTCACGCGCCACTACGGTTCTTTCGAGGGACGCGCTGTCGTCGCCCACTGTCCTGGAGCGCCCTACGCCCGCGCCCTCCTCGAGTCCGCCTGGCGCGCCTGCACGGGCACGCCCCCGCCCGCCTAGCGCGGCGCCAGCGCCCGGATCGTTTCCAGCATCGCCTCCTGCTTGCTGGCCACCCCTCCCGCCGCGATCGGGTACAGGAACGCCTCGTCGAGCCCCGCCTCCACCAGCTCCGCCGCCAGCTCGCGGCACTCCTCCGCGCTCTGTCCTACCACCGCGTGCGCCCGCACGAACCCTTCCGAGATGCCCTCAATCGCCTCCGTGCGCTCCCGCGCCAGCCAGCGCCGCTCGAAGACCTCGCAGTCCTCCTCGAACCCGTCCTCGATGAAGATCTTCCGGTAGACGGGGGCCATCAGGTAGGCGAGCAGCTCGTTCTTGATCGGCGCCGAGGCCTGCTCGTACGACTCGTCGATGACCGTCCGCAGGAACGCCACGATCCGCACCTCCTCCCGTTTCCGCCCCGCCTTCGCGATGCCCCGCTCGATCGCCTGCACCGACCGCTCGATCACGGTCGCCGTCGGGTAGTTCAGGATGACGCCGTCGGCGATCTCCCCCGCCAGTTCCAGCATCTTCTCGCCCAGCGCCCCGATATACACCGGGATCGCCGGCTCCGCCGGGTCCATCGCCGGCGCTCGCGTCTGGTACAGCCCTTCGTGCCGTAGCCGCTCCCCCGACGTTAGCCGCCGGAACACGTCGACGTACTCCCGCATCCGCGAGACCGGCTTGTCCCACGGCAGCCCGTGCCAGCTCGACACGATCACCGGCGTGCTGACCCCGAACCCCGCCGAGACCCGCCCCCCGCTCAGGTCCTGCAGCGACCAGAACGACATCGCCGCCAGATACGGGTCGCGCAGGCCGATGGGCAGGATGCCCGTGCCCAGCCCGAAGCGCTCCGTGCTCGCCGCCGTTGCCGCCAGCACGGTGATCGCGTCTGGCTCGTTTACCTCGGTCACCCAGCCGCCGCTGAAACCGTGGCGCTCGCCCTCCTGCGCCTGCTCAACGTGATCGCGCACGTGGTCGCCGTGCAGCACCAGTCCGGAGTAGCTCATCGCCTTCCCCCTGCGTGGGTCGCGGCATCATGCCACAGCCGGAAGTGTCCCAAGGTTAGCGGCGTCTCGCCTGGGGTTTGATGATCCCGCGCTGCATGAGCAATCGCATCACGTAGCGCGAGACGGAGATGCCCAGCATGCCCGCCACGATCAGGAAGATGACCGTCGCTGCGATCCCCGTCCCCGTCGCCACCATCCCCAGGTACAGCCCCACGAACAGCCCCGCCGAGAGCGCGATGAACACCGGCATCGTGCGCCATTTCCACTCTGGTAGTGCTGGCGGAGTGGCCTGCTGCTTCGTGGCCGCCTCGCCCCCGCCCTCCACGGGCCCCCGGATACGCCGTCGACGCCGTCGTGATGGACTCATGCCGTTCCCCTTGTCCGCAGGAGCTCCTCGACTGCCTCCCGGTCGAACAGCAGCGCGCCGCCCGCCGTGCGCCGGTGCGAGACCTGCCCCGCTGCCGCCGCCTCCGCCAGTTCGCCCTCGCTCAGCCCTGTCGCCAGCGCCGCCTCCGAGAGGTCCAGCACCGCCTCCAGCGTCGGCGCGACCGGTTCCGCTGGCTCCTCCAGGCAGGCGTTGCACGCGAACACCAGCGCCAGGTGCGTCTCGCTCAGCGAGACCGTGCCGCAATCACGGCCCGGCAAATCCGCCCGCTGATTCAGGTGAAACAGCTGTCCGCACGCGTTGCAGTACGACTCGGTGTGCGGTTCGACGGGCTCGGTGCAGATCGAGCACGAATCGGATGAAGCGGTCTCAGTCATGGATGGACCCTGAGAATAGACAATTTCTTGACACTTTCAAACGCCCGCCGATATGATCAAGGAACCCTAACAATTGAGATGGTGGGGGCATCTTGGAGAGCACGGCCACCGTGGTCCAGTCGCCCCCGCGCAGTGGCGACCTGGCGGAGAGGCTTGGCATCAAGCCCCTCCCCGATGATCTCCTCTGCGAGGCCCTCACGCACGCCTCCTACCCCAACGAAAGTTCTTCCCAGGCGACGCCCAACGAGCGTCTCGAATTCCTCGGCGATTCCATCCTTGGCATGGTCGTCGCGAACGAGCTGTTCCGCGCCTATCCCGAGGCCGCCGAGGGTGAGCTCACCCGCATGCGCGCGGAGATCGTGCGGGGCAGCACCCTCGCCACGGCCGCCCGCCGCCTCGACCTCGGCGGCTACCTGATCCTCGGTCGCGGCGAGGAAGCCGCCGGCGGTCGTGACCGTGAGCGCAACCTCGCCGGCGCCTTCGAGGCGGTCGTCGGAGCGGTCTACCGGGCCCACGGGCTCACGGTCGCCCGCGCCCTTGCCCTCCGCCTCCTCAAACCCGAGATCGATTCCATGCGCGACGGCGGTCCCTCCCTGGATCCCAAGTCCGCGCTCCAGCACCTCGTGCAGGCGCGCTGGCATCAGCCTCCGGACTATGTCACTGTCGCGGAGCAGGCCGAGGAGGAGGGGCGTCGATTCGTGGTGGAGGTTCGCGTTTCCGGTGAGATGCTTGGCCGCGGAAGCGGGTCGAGCAAGCGCGCCGCCCAGCACGAGGCGGCCCGCCAGGCCCATGCCGCCCTCTCCGTCGAAACCGCCTCCAGCGTCCCCGTGGGAGCCTGACCCGTGTACGTCAAGCGCCTCACGCTTCAGGGATTCAAGAGCTTCGCCCCGGAGACTACGTTCGAGTTCGGCTCTGGCGTCACCGCCATCATCGGACCCAACGGCTCCGGCAAGAGCAACGTCGCCGATGCCGTTCGCTGGGTCCTCGGCGAGCAGGGGTTGCGCCTCCTCCGCGCTCGCAAGCAGGAAGACGTCATCTTTTCCGGCGCCGGCGACCGCCCTCCCCTCGGCATGGCAGAGGTCACCCTCACCCTCGATAACAGCGACGGCTGGCTCCCCCTCGACTACAGCGAGATCCAGATCGGTCGCCGCGCCTATCGTGACGGCGACACCGAGTACCTCCTGAACGGCTCCCGCATCCGCCTGCGCGATCTCAACGACCTCCTCCAGAAGGCCAACGTCGGCCAGAACAGCTACGCCATCATGGGCCAGGGCATGGTCGATGAGGTGCTCAGCCTCTCCCCGCAGGAACGCCGCTCGCTCATCGACGAGGCGGCCGACGTCAAGCCCTTCCGCACGAAAATCGCGGATGCCCACAACCGCCTTGAGAGCACGCGCGAGAACATGGCGAAGGTCCAGATCGTCATCGACGAGCTGGAACCCCGCCTCCGCCTCCTCCGCCGCCAGGCCAACCGCGCCAGCGAGCATCGCAATCTCTCCGCCCGCCTCGCCACGCTCCTGCGCCAGCTCTACTCCGCCCGCTGGAGCGAGACCCGCACCGCCATCGCCCGCGCCCAGGCCGAGCTCGACCAGCGTGGCGCCGAGGACGAGAACGCCGAGTCGCGCGTCACCACGCTCGAAGAGCAGCTCCAGGCCCTCGGCGAGGAGATCGGGAGGCGCCGCGAGGCCGTCGCACGCCGCGACGGCGCCCGCGATGATGTCGAAAGCCGCATCCGCTCCCTCGAGCACGCCCTCATCCTCGACCGCGAACGCCACAGCATGACTACCACCCGGCACGGCGAGATTCGCACCGAGGTCGAAGCACTCGAAGGCGAGAAGGCCACGCTCGCCGCCGCCGACCTTGAGAGCGGACGGCGCGCCATGGAGCTGACCGAGGAGATCGAAGCCCTCCGGGTCACCCTCGAGCGCGCCCGCGAGGCCCTCACCGCCGCCCAGCGGGAAGACTCGGCGCTCCATCGCCGGGCCGAGGAGCTTCGCGGCCAGCTCTCCGCCCTCGAAGAGCGCATCCGGGAGCAAAGCGCCGCCGCGGAGCGCGCCGTTCGCGGCCCTACCGAGGGCCCCGAAGCGGAAAGCCTCAGCGAGCGCCGCCGCCAGCTCCTCCTGGATTTCGTCGCCTACCGCCGCCGCCGCGCGGAGCTGAGCGAGCGCGCCGCCGCCGCGGAGTCGAGCCTCTTGGAGGCTCGCGAGGCAGCCGCCGGCGCCCGCGAGCGCCTTTCCCGCGTGCAGAACGAGTTGCGGGAGCTCGAAGAGGCCGGGAAGGAACCCCTCCGCCGGCTGGACCACCTCCAGGGGCGGCTCGAAGTCCTCAAGCGAGTCCAGGCCGAGAGCGAGGGCATCGCCACCGGCACCCGCAACGCCCTCATCATGGGCCAGGTGCTCATCGAGAACGTGAAGCCGGGCAGTCTCGGCGAAGCGCCCGAAGTGAGCGGCGTCGTCGGCCTCTTCTCCCGACACCTCCGCGTTCCCGCCGGTCTTGAGGCGGCAATCAACGCCGCCCTGGAAAACCACCTCCACGCCATCATCGTCGAGCACGAAGCCGAGGCCCTCCAGGCCATCGAGCTCCTGCGCGAAGGCGCTCGCGGACGCGCCCAATTCCTCCCCCTCGACGGCCTGCGCAAGGTCTACCCGCTGAACCTCCAGAAGGAGCGCGGCGTCGTCGGCGTCGCCTCCCGCCTCGTCCGCTGCGAGGCGCGCTTCCGCGACCTCGTCGATACCCTCCTCGGCCGCATCATCGTCGTCGAGGACATGCCGGTCGCCAGGCGCATGCTCACCCGCGGCCTCGGCGCCGTCGTCACCCTCGATGGCGTCTTCCTCGACCCCTCGGGCGTTATCACCGGCGGTCTCGCGTCGGACTCCGAGAGCCCCTTCAGCTTCACCCGCCAGCGCGAGATCGACGAGCTCCCCGGCCAGATCGCCGACCTTGAGGGAGTCGTCAAGGCCAACCGCGACCAGGTCGAGAGCGCTCGCGAGACCGTCGATCGCCTCTCCCGTCTCGTCGAGGAGAGCGACCAGGCCCACGAGGAGAGCCGCACCGCCCTCGATGACGCCCTGCGAGCCCGGGAGCGGGAACGGGACCGCCTCCACCGCATCCGGCGCGAGATGACCCATGTCCTTGCCCGCCGCCGCGAGCTCGCCGGCAGCTTCGTCGATGAGCAGGCCGCCCAGGAGGCGCGCGCCCTGCTCGCCCAGCTCACCGCTCGCCGCGAGGAGCTTGCTGCCGAGCTCGAGTCCCTTGCCCCCGACCTGGAAGCCGCCCCGACCCGTGCCGAGGAAGCGGTTGAGGAGGTCTCCGGCGCCAGCGCCCGGCTCGCCTCCGCCGAGGGCGAGGCCAAAGCCCACGCCCTCACCCGGGAGCAGCAGAAGCGCGCCATCGAGCGCCTCTCATCCCAGATTGCGCAGCGCATCCTCCGCGCCCAGAACCTCGAGCTCGAGGCCGGCAACTTCGCCGAGGCGATCGAGCGCCAGACCGAGGAGCTTGAGCAGCTCCGGCTCGAGCAGGAGAACTCCACCGACGACAGCGCCCCCGACCGCGACGAGCTGCTGCGCCTCGAGACCCACGAGCGCTCCGTGCAGGCCGAATACGGCGAAGCGCAGACTGCCCTCCTCGAGTCGCGCCGCCGCCGCCTGGATCTCGAAGCCGCCCTCGACCGCGCTCGCGAACGACTCGAAACGCTGCGCACCGAGATGGCTCGCGAGGGCCTGACTCCCGGCGGTGGGCTCGACGCGCCCGCCTCGGGCGACGATGCTCCCGATCTCGCCGCCACCGAGCGCGAGATCGAAGAGGTGCGGGCCTCCATCCGCAAGCTCGGGCCCATCAACCAGGAGGCGCCCGACGACTTTCGCGAGAGCGAGGAGCGCCACGCCTTCCTCACTGAGCAGGTCCAGGACCTCACTGACGCCGAGGCCCAGCTCCAGAGCGCCATCGCCGAGCTTGATGGCGAGATACGGACCCGCTTCCGCGCCACCTTCGCCGAGGTCGACTCCGCCTTCGGCAACTACTTCACGGCCTTCTTCGGCGGAGGCGCCGCGCGCCTCAAGCTGCTTGATCCCGACGACATCATCGATTCCGGCATCGAGATCGAGGCCCAGCCCCCCGGCAAGCGCCTCAGCACCCTCAGCCTTCTCTCCGGCGGCGAGCGCTCGCTCACGGCCGTGGCCCTGCTCTTCTCCCTCCTTTCCGTGAATCCCGCGCCCTTCTGCGTCCTCGATGAGGTCGATGCCGCCCTCGACGAGGCGAACGTGGGCCGGTTCGTCGCCGAGCTCGCCCGCCTCGCCGACCGCACCCAGTTCCTCATCGTGACCCACAACCGCCGCACCATTGAGTCCACCGACGCCATCTACGGAGTCTCGATGGGCCCCGGCGGCATTTCCAGCACGCTCTCCCTTCGCCTCTCAGACCTGCCCGGGGGCGCACCCCCGCCGGGCGAAAGTCAGGAAGAGGATGGCGAGGCCCGTGAGGAGGCTCCCGCCGAGCCGCGAGCGGCGGTGGAGGCCGGGAGCCGCTAGCACCCGTCTGGGGGCTTGGGGGAGAATCCGGGGCGGCGCCGCGCTGGCGACCGTGGAGGGGCGATGCGGTTCTGGCGAAGACGGCAGGATCCCGACGGCTCCCCGTCCCCGGACGATTCTGCCTTCACCCCGGAGCAGATCGAGGAGATCGAGGTCCAGTCGGGACGCGCCCTCGCGCGCAGCCGCTCTGGCCTCCTCGGGCAGATCGGCCGCCTCTTCGACCGCCCCGAGTTCGACGACGACCTCTGGGAGGAGCTCGAGGAGATCCTGATCGCCGCCGACACCGGCATCGCGACCACCGAGCACATCCTCGAGAACGTTCGCGAGCAGGTCCGTGAGACCCGCGCCACCACCTCCGCCCAGGTCCGTGACATCCTCCGCGCGGAGCTCATCGCCATCCTCGATGCCCCCGCCGGCGACCCCCCTCGCTGGGACGCTCCCTTCCCCGACCTGCTCGTCATCCTCGTCGTCGGCGTCAACGGCGCCGGCAAGACCACCTCCATCGCCAAGCTCGCGTCTGCTCTCAACAACGGGGGCTACACGCCCATCCTCGCTGCCGCCGATACGTTCCGCGCTGCCGCCATCGACCAGCTCCGCACCTGGGGCGAACGCCTCGACGTGCGCGTCGTCGCCCATCAGCCCGGCGGCGATCCCGGCGCCGTCGTTTTCGACACCTTGTCCGCCGCCGAAGCCGATGGTGCCGCCGTCGCCATCATCGATACGGCCGGCCGGTTGCACACCAAGTCGAACCTGATGGAGGAACTGAAGAAAGTCACCCGTGTCATTCAGCGCCGCCATCCCGATGCTCCCCACGAGACCCTCCTCGTCCTCGATGCCACCACCGGCCAGAACGGCCTGCTCCAGGCCCGCGCCTTCACCGAGGCCGTCGGCGTGACCGGCCTCGTCCTCGCCAAGCTCGATGGCACCGCCCGTGGCGGAATTGTCTTCGCCATCGCCAGCGACCTCGGTGTTCCCGTCCGGCTCATCGGCACCGGCGAGGGCCTGGGCGATCTCGCCCCCTTCGATGCCGAAACCTTCGTCGACGCCCTCCTTGCGTGAGGCTCCCCCATGACTGAGGCCCTGGCCTTCTGGGGTGTCGCCATCGTCATCGCGGCGCTGGCGTTGCCCCTCGCCTTCCGCCTCTTCGCCCGCTTCCCCGATGCCGGCGCGGGCCTTTCCTTCACTCTCGGACTCACCCTCATCTCCGCCGGCTACTTCCTCCTCCGGACCGTGGGCGCCCTCCCCGCAGGGCGGGGCGGCTTCATCCTCGCCATCGCCCTCTTCGCCGTCGCTATGGTCGTGCTCGCCGTCCGCGATCGCCGCTTCCTCCCTACCCTTCGCCGCTCCCTCCGCGGCATCACCGTCGCCGCAGTGCTCTTCTCGGTGCTCTTCTTCGGCTACGCCTTCGTCCGCGCGCACTCGCCCGACATCGCGCACACCGAGCAGCCGATGGACTTCCTCTACCTCAACGCCATGCTGGTCTCGCCCGACTATCCGCCGCACGACCCCTGGTTCGCCGGCGAGAACGCCAGCTACTACTACGGCGGCTATCTCCAGGCCGCCGTGCTGACGGGCGCCTCCGACGTCTGGCCCGCGACCGGCTTCAACCTCTCCCTCGCGGCTGTCTTCGCCAGCGCCGGTGTTGCCGCTGCCTCCCTCTGCGCCGCGCTCGCGCGTTGGCTCCTCGGCGCCCGCGCCCGGCGCTGGATTCCCGTGGCTGCGGCCGGCGGCGTGCTTCTCCTGCTCTTCTCCGGCCCCCTCGCGAGCATCTTCGAGCTCGCCTCCGCGCACGGCGCCTCCTCTGAGGGCGTCTACACCGCCTTCGGTGTGGAGGGCCTCGTCCGCTGCGGCGTCGGCGCCGGCGACTCCTGTATCGGGCAGCCCCTCGACCCCAGCGAACGCTGGTTCCCGACCGACCACTGGGCCTGGTGGCGCATGTCCCGCATGTCCTACTGGGGCCCCCAGCCCGGCTACACCGACGTCATCACGGAGGTGCCCTTCTTCAGCTTCCTCCTTGGCGACCTCCACCCCCACGTGATGGCCATTCCCGGGATCATCCTCGCACTCGCCCTCAGCGCCGCTCTCTGGCGGGGACGCAGGCCCCTCTCCTGGCGCGAGCACCGACGCCGTCCCCTGTGGCTCCTCGTGGTGACGCTCATCTTCGGCAGTCTCGCATTCGTCAACACCTGGGACGTCATCACCTTCTCGACGGTCCTCTTCGCCGCTGTGTTGGCGCGAAACCTGCGCGCTGGCGCGCGCGCCCCCGCGATCACGGGCGCCATCTCGTACCTCGCCGTCCCCGCGCTCCTTGCCCTTGCCGCCTACTCTCCCTGGATCGTCGACCTGAGCAGCGGCTCCGTCGGTGGCCTCTACGCCTACGCCGACTCGGGCACCCGCATCCGGCATGTCCTCCTCTTCTGGGGCACGATCGTCGTCCTCAGCCTTCCCGTGATCGCCTGGGCGCTGCCCCGCCCGGGTCTCTCCATCCGCTTCCGGCAGTTGGCCCTGTCGTTCCTCCTTCCTGCACTGCCGTTCCTTCTCTGGGTCATCCTCGCCGGCGCCGGCCGAGCGGCCGGCATCTTCTCCGAGGAGGCCGGGCTCGGCGAGGCCTTCTCCAGTCGCGGGGCGGGTGGATGGCTCACGTTGGTCTTCTATGCCGCCGTCCTCTGGCTGCTTGGCTTCGCCACCGTCAGGCTTGCCGAACGACGCCACCCCGGCGCGCCCGTCGCTGGCCTCGCCACTCTTGGCCTCCTCCTCCTCTACGGGACGGAGCTCCTGTTCATCCGTGACGCACTCTTCTTCATCCCGCGACATAACACCGTCTTCAAGCTCTCCTACCAGGCCTGGATCATCCTCTCCATCGCCTCCCCGGTCGTATTCGTCGCCGCTCTCCGTTTCGTTGCTCCCCGGCCCCGGTTGTTCCTTGCTGCACCCGCCACACTGCTGCTCGCCGGCTCGCTCGTCTTCGCCGTCACGATGATGCCCAACCGCACCGATGGCTTCCGCGAAGCCGTCAGCCTCGACGGCCTCCACTTCGTCGACTTCTATCACCCCGACGAGTACGCCCTCATCGAGTGGCTCGCCGAGAACGTCGAGCCCGACGCGGTCGTCGTGGAGGCGTCCGGGCGCGTCTGGAGAGTCGGCGACGAGGGTCAGGCCCTCCTTGAGGACCCCGGCGGCTATGGGTCGTTTGGCCGCGTGGGCTTCCGCACCGGTCTCCAGGTGCCCGTAGGCTGGCCCGGCCACGAGCGCACCTGGCGCGGGAAGGAGGTCGCCCCCGAGGTGGACCGCCGCCGCGATCTCGTCGATTCCGTCTACACCGCCACCGGCCCGGAGGAGGTGGTCCGCGCCCTCGAGGAGCTTGGGGCCACCTACGTCGTCGTCGGGCGCGAAGAGCGGGAGCGCTACCGGGGCGGCCTCATCCCCGCGTTCGAGACGTTTCTCGATACGGTCTTCGCGGAGGGTGAGGTGAGGGTCTACCGCGCGTCCACGCTCGAGGAGGTGCCGACGCGATGACCTCCCCGCCCGCTCCTTCCCGCCTCCCCACCGTCTCCGTCGCGGCCATCGCCTGGGTGCTCGTCGTGGCGCTCTTCATCCTCCTGCGCGTCGGGGTGGTCTGGAGAGCCCCCGTCGGCGGCGCCGAGCTTGCGCATCTCTCCGGCGCCTGGCAGGCGCGCATCGGCGTCGAGGACGACCGCTACGTTCCGACCCTCTACCAGGCCGTGACCGCCCTCACCCTGGGCTGGACCGAGTCCGAGCAACCCGCGCGAGCACTCACCCTTGCCGGCGCCCTCACGATTCCCCTCGCGCTCTTCCTGCTCCGGCGGCAGCTGGGCGAAGGCGGCGCCCTCCTCGCCCTCCTCCTTCTCGCCCTCGACCCTCTCGGCATCGTTCTCGGCGTGACCGCCACGGCCGCTGCCTGGGATGCCGCCATCGCCCTCTGGCTTGTCGTCGCTCTCGTTGCCGGCCGGCCACCACCCTGGAGCTGGCTGCCCATTGCGTTCCTCGTGGCCACCGGCGGACCCCTGTGCCTCACCGTCGTCCTCGCGGCGACGGTGAGCGCCGCCCTGCACCGCCACCGTCCCACCCGCGGCGCTCTCGTCTGGGGAGTCGCCGGAACGGCTCTGGGCCTGCTCCTGACGAGTCTCCAGTTCGGCGTTGATGCCGACGGCCTCCGCATCGCCGCCTTCTCGCTCATCGCTGCCGGCTTCGACGAACCCTGGTCAACCCTCACTGTCGCCGAGCTCGCCGCCCTCTACGGGCTGCCCCTCCTCGTCGGCGGTGCGGCCGCTGTCGCCTGGCTGGCTGTCCGGCTCCGCGACGAGGGCCGGTCCCCCACCCCCATGGAGACTCTCTCGCTCGGTGTGGCTGGGATCGCCGTGGTCTGGTTCCTTGTGGCCCTGTCCACGCACTCACCCTTCCCCCTCGCCGCCGCCGCCTTCGCCTCCTGCCTGCTCCTGGGCCCTGCCCTTGCCCGCCTGGCCGGCCGGCTGGTGGCGATGACCTGGCGGCGGGAGAGCTGGCTTCTGCTCCTCGCCCTCGCCCTCGCGGGTATCGCCTGCTTCGTCCTCAGCGACTGGGCCCGACAGGGATACATCGGCGGCGCCCTCGAACGCGCCATCCTCACTTTGGCCGGTATCGGCGCCGTCACCGCCCTCGCCACTCTTGCGACCTATCGCGAGTCATGGCCGCTCACGTTCCTGGCCCCCGCCGCGGTTGGAGGAGTGCTTCTCCTGGCCGGTTCCAGCGGCATCGCCCTGAGCGCCGCTGGCGAACCCCTCCCCGGGCCGGCCAGCCCCTCGTCCGCCCGCGCCATCCGCGATGTAGCCCTCTCGGCGAACACCTCCGGGGGTTCCATCGTCGTTCACGAACGCTACCGCGAAGCGCTTACCTGGCCCTTCCGCGATTCGGGCACGCTCGTGCTTGCGAGCAACGTGCCCGCCGGTGCCGGTGTCGTAATCTGGCCCGCCGGTGCTCCCCCGCCCGAGGGATTCGTGGCCCTTGATGGTCGCTGGGTGCTTGAACGCGCCATCGAGGGCCCAGATGGCTTCCTCGCGTTCGTCCACTGGTTCGCCGAACGGAACAGCCTCCATCAGCGGCTGGAGATTGTGGCCGTCTACGTGAGGGCGCCGTGACCTCCCGCCCCGTCCCAGCCACCGAAGGGAATGCCTTCGACCGACTGCTGGCCCGCCGTATCGAGTTGGACTGGGTCGTGGTCGCCTACGTCCTCGTCTTCGCGGCCGCCTTCGCCCTGCGCTTCTGGGATCTTGGCGCCCGCGCCCTCCACCACGACGAGAGCATCCACGCCAAGTGGGCCTGGGACTTCGCCCAGGGTTCCTACACCCACAGCCCCGTCTTCCACGGCCCCCTGCTTTATGTGGTGCAGGGCTTCACCTTCATTGTCTTCACGGCCACCGACTACACCGCCCGCATCTCGCCCGCTCTCTTCGGCATGGCCGTCGTCGCTGCCCCCTTCGCCCTCCGGCGCTGGCTCGGTTCGACCGGGGTGTTCGCGGCGGTCACCTTCCTCGCCTTCTCCCCCACCCTCGTCTACTACAGCCGCTTCCTGCGCATGGACATCTTCCTGGCCTTCTTCCTGCTCGTCCTCGTGGCGGCAATGTGGAAGTACCTCCACGACGGCCGAACCCGCTGGCTCATCATCTTCGCTGCGACCCTTGCCCTCGCCTTCGCTACCAAGGAGGCGGCCTTCCTCTTCGTCGCCTTCCTCCTCCTCTACCTGAACGGACAGTTAGCACTCGACCTTACCCGGGAGCCCACGGAGGCGTCAGGCGGAAAGGTAACCTGGGCTCGCCTCTTCCGGGCCGCCGCCCTCTACCCCTTCGCCTGGATTGTCGCCGCCCTCTGGCCCCTCCTCCGCGAGGCCGGCGCGTGGCGTCGGCTCCCTCGGGCCGGGGATCTGGTCGTCCTTACCGGCACGCTCACCCTTCCCTTCCTCGTCCCCTTCGCCAAGCCCCTCCTTGAGGCCTTCTCGTCGGGCCCGCTCGACTTTCCCGAGATCTGCGCCGCCGCCTCCACGCGTGACATCGCCGCGCTGGCGACCGGCTTCGCCGTCGCCTGCGCGATCGCAGCCGTCGCCGGCCTCCTCTGGCGTCCGCGTACGTGGTTGATCGCCGCGGGCGTCGCCGTCTTCATCTACCTGACCCTCGTCACCAGCCTCTGGACGAACCTCGATGGGTTCTGCACCGGTCTCTGGGGCTCCATCGATCACTGGCAGGCCCAGCACGACTACCGCCGCGGGATGCAGCCCTGGTTCTACTACCTGATGGTCATGCCCGCCTACGAGTTCCTCCCCCTCCTGCTGGCGCTCGCAGGCGGGGTCTGGGCCCTCGTGAAAGGCTCTCCCTTCGCCCGATTCCTCGTGCTCTGGTTCCTCACCCTCTTCGCCGCCCTTTCCTTCGCAGGCGAGAAGATGCCGTGGCTCAACACGCACCTCGCCGTCCCCGCCACCCTCATCGCCGCCTGGACCATCCAGCGCGCCTGGGAACACTGGCGTGGCCCTCCCCCCGATGCCCGCGCGCTGCTCACGATCGCTCTTGCCCTCTCGACCGCCGCCCTCACCCTGGTCCTCTTCGTCCTCGACTGGGGACCCCCGCTCGCCGTGCGCGTCACCTGGGGCGCCGTCGCGCTCCTCGTCACCATCGTCACGACCGGCTTCGTCGCCTCCAGCCTCGGCTGGCGCACGCTGCCCATGCTTGTCGCCCTCACCGTCGTCGCTGCGCTGGCCTTCTTCTCCATTCGCACCATGATCGAGGTCACCTTTGAGCGCGGCGATGTCCCCAGGGACATGCTCATCTACACCCAGAGCTCTCCCGAGATTACCCGTATGGCCGATGAGATCGACGCCCTCGCCGAGGTCACGGGAAAGGGCGCCGACTTGCGAATAGCCATCGACTCCCGCACGTCGTTCGCCTGGCCCTGGGTCTGGTATCTGCGTGACTACGACAACGTCGTCTTCAGCGACATGGAGTCCGGGCTCCCCCAGGGAGAGTTCGACGTGGTCCTCGTCAACGCCACCAACGCTGCCATCGTCTCGCAGGACCTCGTCTCCCGCGGTGTCACGGCCTTCGCCCCCCCGACCCGCTACCCGCACCGCTGGTGGTTCCCCGAGACCTACAAGAGCGCTCTGACGGCAGGGCCCTTCGAAGGCGAGGCTTGGCGCCAGATCGGCAGCGGCATCTTCAAGGGAACCTGGGCGAAAGACGCTTTCGCCTACTGGCGCGACCACGATCCAGGCGTTGAGTCTGGGCGGGTTGAGGGCGTTGCCTACTTCCCCCTCGACTTCGACCGGGGAACCGGTCAGCTTGCGACTCAGACCCTCGAACCGGCCCGGCCCGGCGTCGATGACGCGGGTCGCCCGATGTTCGGAGGACGCGGCGCTCGCCCCGGCCAGTTCTCGGCTCCCGTCGATGTCGAGGCCGGTCCCGACGGCAGCCTCTACGTTGTCGACAGGGCAACCGGCATCCTGCAACGCTTCGACGCGGGTGGAAGTCTCCTCGCGACTGTCGACATCCGCGCGACGTTCTTCAATGACGCCAGGCCCTGGGGGCTGGCCGTGGGGCAAGACGGCGCCGTCTTCGTGGCCGATACCTTCGGCTGGCGAGTGCTCGCCTTCGATGCCGAGCTCAGCGCTCTCACCCTGAGCTTCGGCGAACCACCCCCCGGCGGTAGTGAGCCGCCTGGCCCCTACACCCTCTTCGGTCCGCGCGACATTGCCATCGACGCTTCCGGCAACCTCTGGGTCACCGACACGGGGCACAACCGCATCGTGATCTACACCTCCGAGGGGGAGTACATCCGTGAGATAGGTGCCCCCTTCTCTGGAGACACGCTCGGCCGGGGCAGCGGCTCCGCCGAGTTCAGCGAGCCCGTCGGCATCGACATCGCCCCCAACGGCGAGGTCGTCATCGCCGACATGTGGAACGCGCGTGTCCAGATTCTCGACCCGTCCGGCGCCTACCTGCGCGAGTTCTCCGTGTCCGGCTGGGGCGGCCTCGATCACCTCGACAAGCCCTACCTGCGCGTTCTCCGCGATGGCCGCATCGCCCTTTCTTTGCCGTCCCTCGGCCAGGTGCGCATCTACAGCGATGCGGGTGTCCTCGTCACGGTCATCGATCCCGAGGACGAGCCCCTCCGTTCCCCGTACGGAATCGTGGAGACCCCCGGTGGTAAGCTCTGGATCGTGGAAGGTGGGGCCGGGAGAGTGCGCCTCTTCGCCAGCGCCGAGCCCGGGGAGCGCTGATCAGCCGTGTTCCGCTCTATCCGCTTCTGGGTTGCCGTGGCGATTGGCACGTTGCTCATCGTGCTCTTCGTGCTCGCGACGGACCTCGGTGAGATCGCTGATGCCTTCGAGGGCGCCAACTACTGGTACCTCGCCCCCGCCGTCGTCGTGCTCTTCGCCTCTTTCTGGCTCCGCTGTTATCGCTGGTCCGTGCTCATGCGCCCCGTCGTGTCCATCAGCGCGCGGCGTCTCTTCTCGTACTCGATCATCGGCTACATGGCGAATAACCTCCTCCCCGCCCGCGCCGGTGAGCTCATTCGCGCCTATGTCCTCGGTGAACGTGAGCGTGTCTCCACCATGGGCACGCTCGGCGCCATCGCCGTTGAGCGCCTCTTCGATGGCTGCGTGCTCGTCCTCATGCTCCTCACCGCCGGAGCCGTTACCGGCCTCGGCGACAGCCGCCTGCAGGCCATCGCCATCGCCGCTTCGGCGCTCTTCTCCGTCGCCCTCGTCGTCTTCTATTGGCTCACCCTGCGCGAGGAGCGCGCCTACCGCCTCGCCGACTTCCTCCTCGCGCGCCTCCCCCGGCGGCTCGCCGAGCGCCTGCGCCCCCACGTCAACTCGGTCATCGGCGCCCTCCGTTCTGTCCACGACTGGCGCAGCCTCCTCCTCGTCGCCTTCTTCAGCCTCCTCGGCTGGACCGTCGAGGCTGGCGCCTACGCCATCGTCGGCCTTGCCTTCAACATCGATCTCGGCTTCGCCCACTACGTCCTCCTCCTCGCCGCCGCCAACCTCGCCATCATCATCCCCACCTTCTTCGGCGGGGCCGGCCCCTTCGAGTGGGCCGCCAAGCTCGTGCTGGTCAACGCCGGACTCGCCGGCGGGCTCGCCGCCGCTTACGCCATCGTCGCCCACGCCGTCGTCGTCGCCCCCGCCACCCTCGTTGGCCTGATCCTGCTCTGGACCTTCGGCATCCCTATCGCCCGCCTCGGACGCCTCACGAGGGTGCCCGTCGAAGAGCGCAGCGCGGTGGCCCCGTGAGGGCCGGCATCGTCGGCGCCGGCGTCGCGGGCCTCGCCGCAGCCCGCCGCCTCCAGGAGCTCGGTCACGAGGTCACCATCTTCGAAGGGCGCGACGAACCTGGCGGCCAGGTCGTCACCTTCGAGGTCGGTGGCGAGCCGATCGAGTGCTTCTACCACCACATTTTCACCAACGACACGACCGTCGTTCGCTACTTCAACGACCTTGGCCTGGGAGACCGCCTCGAGTGGATCGAGCCCCATAACGGGCACTTCGTGAAGGGCCGCGTCTACCCCTTCGTGACCCCCCTCGACCTCCTCCGCTTCGACGCCGTCAGCCTCCCCAGCCGCGTCCGCCTCGGCCTCGCCAGCCTCTGGCTGAAGCGCCAGGCCGACTGGCGCGTGTACGAGGACGTCACCGCCCGCTCCTGGATGGAGCGCGCCGTCGGCAAGCAGGCATTCGACGCCTTCTGGGGCCCCCTCCTCCGGGGCAAGTTCGCCGAGCACGCCGACGAGATCGGCATGGCCTGGCTCCACTGGAAGATCCGCCTCCGCTTCGGCTCCCGCGAGGGACGCCTCGGCGCCAAGGAGACCCTCGGCTACCCCCGTGGCTCCTTCCGCTCCTACTACTTCGCCCTCGCCGACCACATCCGCCAGGCCGGCGGCCGGATTCACCTCAGCACCCCCGTCGAGTCGGTCGTGACCGAGCTCGGCGCCGTCACCGGCATCCGTGCTGACGGCGCCTTCCACGAGTTCGACCAGGTCCTCATGACCACCCCCAACATCATCACCAAGCGCATCGCCCCCGACCTCCCCGCCTCCTACGTCGAGATTCTCGACCGCGTCCGCTACCAGTGGGCTTCCTGCCTCGTCCTCGCCCTCGACCGTCCCCTCAGCGATGTCTACTGGCTCTCCATCGCCGACGACCTCCCCTTCGTCGCCTGCGTGGAGCACACCAACCTCGTCGGTGCGGAGCGCTACGGCGGCAATCACCTCGTCTACCTCTCCAACTACGTCGCTCCCGACCACCCCGTCCTCCAGATGGACGCCGGGGAGGCCCTCACCGCCTACGAGGACAGCATCCGCCGCATCAACCCCGCGTTCGACCGCTCCTGGGTCCGCGAGAAGTGGTTTTTCCGCGACCCCGGCGGCCAGCCCGTCATCACCACCAACTACTCCGCCTCCATCCCCTCCATGGAGACCGGCATCGGCGGCCTCTACCTCTCCAACACGACCCAGGTCTACCCCGAGGACCGCGGCCAGAACTACAGCCTCCGGCTGGGCGAACAGGCCGCGGAGCTCATGGATGCCGCCGCCCGCGCGGTTGCTGGGGCGCGAGGGGCGCGGATATAGTAGTGCCGCATTTCACAAACGGGATCCGCGCCAATGGCGGCTGAGCCGACCACTCGTGAGCTGCGAGAGCTCGTCGCCGAGTACGAGTTCGAACGCGGCCACCTTCTCCCCGCCCTCATCGAGATTCAGGAGCGATACGGCTACGTCTCGCCCGAGGCGATCGAGGTGCTCGCGCGGCAGATGCGGACGACGCCCGCGCTCGTCTACGGCGCCGTTTCCTTCTATGCCGACTTCCGCACCGAACCCCCACCTGAGCGCGAGATCGCCTGGTGCAGCGGCCCCGCCTGCCGCATCCTCGGCGGCGACCGCATCCGCGAAGCCCTCCAGCACACCCTCGGCCTCGCGCTCGACAGCCAGAGCGAGGACGGCGCCTACGGACTGCGCCTCGGCCAGTGCAACGGCACCTGCAGCGAGGCGCCCCAGGTCTGGCTTGATGGCGAGGTCGTCGGCGACCTTACGGTCGCGAAGGCTGTCGCCATCGCCCGCGACGTGAAGGGGGACGCATGAACGACCGCTTCACCGCAATCGCCGCCGAGGCGCGTGAGGGCTGGGAAGCGTCTCGCGCCAGCGGACGCGAGCAGGTCAACGTCTGCCTCGATACCTCCTCGCTCGCCCGTGGCGGCGCCGAGACGCTCGCCGCCCTCCAGGAAGCGGTAGCTGCGAAGGGTCTCAATGTCGACATCCAGACGACTGGCTCGTGGGGCTTCTGCTGGCTCGAACCAACCGTCTCCGTGCGCTCTGCCGCCGGAACGCGCACCGTCCTCTACCACTCCATCACGCCCGACCGCGTCGAGGAGTTCGTGCAGGCCACCCTCGTTGAGGCCGGCGAGTTCCCCGAGCTCGCCCTCGGCGTCGTCGAAGGCGCCCCCAGCGACGCCATCGGCATGCTGGACGACCACCCCTTCATGCAGGGCCAGATCCGCCGCCTCATGGCCAACTGCGGCCAGATCGACCCGGAGAACATCGATCACTACCTTGCGAACGGGGGCTACGAGGGCTTCGTCAAGTCCCTCGATATGGAGCCCGAGGCCATCATCGAGGTCATGCTCGAGAGCGGCCTCGGCGGGCGTGGCGGCGCCGGTTTCCCCGCCGGCCGCAAGTGGGACTTCCTCCGCAACGCCACCGCCGAACCCCGCTACCTCGTGTGCAACGCCGACGAAGGCGACCCTGGCGCCTGGGTCAATCGCATCCTCATGGAGAGCGACCCCCATCTCATCATCGAGGGCATGCTCATCGCCGCCATGGCGACCAACGCCGTCGAGGGCTACATCTACATCCGCCACGAGTACCCCCTTTCCATCGAGCGCATGAACGTTGCCGTCGAGCAGGCCCGCGAGCGCGGCTTCCTCGGCGAGGATGTCCTCGGGAGCGGCAAGACCTTCGACCTTGTCGTCTTCGTCGGCGCTGGCTCCTACGTCTGCGGCGAGGAAACGGGCCTCATCAACTCCATCGACGGCTACCGCGGCATGCCCCGCATCCGCCCACCCTTCCCCGCCCAGGCCGGCCTCTGGAACCTCCCCACGAACGTCAACAACGTCGAGACCTACGCCAACGCCCCCCTCGTCCTGCGCCATGGCGCCGAGTGGTGGTCCGGCGTCAGCGACGACGAGGCCAAAGGCACCAAGATGTTCACCATCTCCGGCGCCGTGAACCAGCCCGGCTGCGTCGAGATCCCCTTCGGCCTCAGTGTCCGCGACCTGCTCGAGAAGTACGGCGGCGGCACACCCGGCGGCGCCCCCCTCAAGGGCTACCAGCCCGGCGGCCCCCTCTCCGGGGTCCTCTCCGCCGAGGAGGCCGACCTCCCCCTCACCCTCGCCCCCTTCCGCGACCGCGGCCTCTTTCTCGGCTCGGGCGGCATCGTCTTCTTCGACGAGACCACCAGCGTCGTCGACCTCTGCACCTATTTCCTCAGCTTCGCCGAGGACGAGTCCTGCGGCCGCTGCACCACCTGCTTCCAGGGCACCCAGCGCGCCGTCGAGATCCTCCGGCGTATCGGCAACGGTGGCGGCCGGGATAGCGACCTCGACAAGTTCGAGGACCTCATCCAGACCATGACCTGGTCGAACTGCCTGCACGGTTCCTTCGCCATGACGACCGTCAAGCTCGCCCTCCGCTACTTCCGCGAGGAGTTCGAGACCCTCATCCGCGAGAAGCGCGACCCCACCCGCTCCCTTCCCGGCATGATCACCTACGAGATCACCTCCCCCGGCGACCCCGCCCTCGCCGAGGCCGCCGCCATCTGCCCCACCGAGGCAATCGTCGACGCGGGCTCACGCTTCGAGATCGTCGACGAGCTCTGTATCCGCTGCGGCGCCTGCGCTGAGGTTGCCCCCAGCGCCGTCACCGTCCGCGATCGCTTCGTCTAGCTGTCGATCGCCCGCGTACACTGCCCCGATGCCCTTCGCCGATCTCGACGGCTCCCGCATCTACTACGAGCAGCACGGAAACCCCGACGGTGACCACGTCGTCTTCGTCCACGGCGCGGGCGGCAACTCCCTCTCCTGGTGGCAGCAGCTTCCCGTTTTCGGTGAGCGCTACCGTTGCACCGTCTACGACGCCCGCGGCTGGGGTCGCTCCCTCGCCCTCGGCGAGCACGACCGCGGCGCTTTCGGACGTGACCTCGCCGGGTTCCTCGAACACCTCGACATCGATCGCGCCCACGTCATCGCCCAGTCCATGGGCGGACGCGCTGTCGCCGGACTCCTGCGGCTCGCCCCCGAGCGCGCCCGCTCGCTCGTGCTCTGCGGGACGAACGCCGGGGCCACCAACGACCGCGTCCGCGAGCTCCAGGCCGCCCTTCGCGTCGAGCGCGGCGACGGGGGCCTCCGCGCCCACGCCCTCGCCCCCCACTTCCCCGAGGCGCACCCGGGCCGCGCCCTCCTCTACCACCAGATCCGCCGCCTCAACCCGCCCCGCGAGGCCAACGTCCTCGGTCCCCCACCCGCGAACTACCGCGGCAGCACCCACCAGATGCTCATCGATTCCGGCCTCCCCATCACCTTCGTCGTAGGCGAACACGACCGCATCACCTCCCCCGAGCTCATCCGCGAGTCCCACTCGCTCGTGCCAGGCGCCGACCTCCTCGAGATGGCCGGCGCCGGCCACTCGACCTACTTCGAACAGCCCGAGGTCTTCAACGACTACGTTCTCGCCTTCCTCGCGCGCGCCGAGGAGCGTGAGCGTGAGTCCGCCACCTGACAGAGTGATCAGGCATCTGATCTTGAACCCCGGGCGGTGATGCCCTAGCGTCTCCCGGCCATGCCTCGCTGGTCAGTCCGCCGCCCCTCAATCCCCCGCTTCCGGCGCGGCGGATATGTGCAGCCTGGCAACCTCATCACTCGCGCAATCGAGCGCGAGATGGAGACCGGCCTCCCCCCTCACCTCCCTCCCGAGCCCGACCCAGTTCCCGCCCCTGTCATTGCCGAGACTCCTGGCGAGCAGTCCGAGCGCCGCCCCTCCAGCGCCGCCTGATCGACAGCGCCCGCTATACTCCCCGCATGGCGATCTACGAGTACTACTGCCCCACCTGCCGAGAGACATTCGAGCTTCGCCGCCCAATGTCGGAGGCCACTGCCGCGGCAACGTGCGAATGCGGCGACCCCGCCGAGCGCACAATCTCCAACTTCGCCATTGCCGTTGTTGGCGGTGATTCCGCCGTCGCTCAGATGGAGCCCGAGTTCGGCCCGTCCGGTGGCTGCGCCTGCGGCGGTGGCGGCTGCGGCTGCGGCGCCTGATCCTCGCCCTCCTCCTCCTCCCCCGCTGAGTCCTCCACCTCTTCGAGCTCCGTCTCGTCCGTGGGCTCCTCGTCCTCCGAGCTCTCCCCCTCCGGACCGTCTGCCCCCGGCTCGCCCTCCATCGTTTCGCTGACTTCCGCACCCTTCTCCTCGTCATCTTCGTCTGAATCGGCGACCTCTTCCTCCTCGCCCTCTTCCTCCGCTGCTGCATCTTCGTCCGCCTCCTCCTCTTCCGGCTCGTCCAGCTCCGCGCGTGGCGGCCGCGTGAACCAGAGGTACCCTCCCGCTGCCCCGACCAGCACGACCGCCTCCGCCAGCGCCATCCCCACCACGATGAACGTCGCCTCCGCCCAGAACGTCTCCGGGAACATCTGGATGAGCCGGTCCGTTCGTGGGTCCAGCAGCCACAGGTCGTTCGTGAAGAGGATCTCGTGGAGCTGGTTCCACGCCCCGTCGAATCCCACCAGCGCCACGATTCCCACCGCCACTCCCACCAGCGCCCCCGCTCCCACGGCCGCCAGCGTCTCCTTCGCCAGGGTCCGCCCCGACCGCTCCCCCGCCCACAGCACGGTCGCCGCCACGTAAGCCAGCACGAACCCCAGCGCCACCTCGTTTGCCCGGAAAATCGTGCGCATGAGGCCCTTCACGTCCTCCATGTGCAGGGTCTCGTCCTCGCTGAAGAGCGCCGTCTCCTGCCCGCCCGTGAACACGAGGATGCGCAGCGTGTCCGCGTCGTCCTCGAAATACCGCACGATCGCACCCACGGCGTAGTCGAGCTCGTTCAGCGCGATCCCCGTGTTCTCCGCGGCGTCGTGACGCCGCAGACCTCCCTCCAGGTACCCCGTGTCGCTCGCCAGGAAGCGGATGTTCGTGGTGAAGAGCAGGATCGGCACGGCCAGCACGAACCCGACGCTCGCGAGCGCGGGGAGAATCCGCATTCCACTCATGCGCGTCATGGTGGGGCCCCTCCGCGAGGCCGGTCAAACATCGTCACCGGCCGAACTGCCGGGCGAGCGCTTCCTGGCGAACGTGGATGAGGGTGGGCCGCCCGTGGGGACACGTCCGCGGCGAGGCGGTCGCCCCGAGGTCCTCGATCAGCTGCCGCATCTCCTCCAGCGAAAGCGCCATCCCCGCCCGCACGCTGCTGTGGCACGCCACCGATGCCGCCGCCCGGTCGAACGGGTCCGCCACGCGCCGCTCGTCCCCCAGCTTCTCCAGCATCGCCCGCAGCCCCCCGGCGATGTCGCCGTCCCCGAACCCTGCCGGGGCCGCGCGCACGAGGCAGGCCGCATCCCCGAACGGCTCCAGCGCGAGCCCCAGACGCCCCAGGTGCGACCCGTGCTCCTCGAACACCACCGCCGCCATCCGGTCCAGCTCGACCAGTACCGGCTGCAGCAGCGGCTGTACCGCGTCCTCGGCGCCCTGACGGGCCTTCAGCCGGTCGAACACGACCCGCTCGTGCGCCGCGTGCTGGTCGATCAGGTACATCCCGTCCGGGCCCTCCGCGACGATGTACGTCGTCGCCACCTGCCCCACCACCCGCAGCAGTGGCAACGTCTCCCGTTGCGTCCCCGACCACGCCCCCTCGCTCGCCGGCGCAGCCCGCCCAAGGTCCCCGGCCAGAATCCGCTGTGCCTCCGCGCTCTCCGGTGGCTGCAGCCGCTCCCGCAGGGAAGGACGCGGCGCTTCCGCTGGAGTCGCCTCCACTGCCGGTGCGTCCCCCAGCGTCCACCCCACGGGCCCCGCGCCCTCCAGCGCCTTCAAAATCGCGTGGCGCAGGACCCGCGCCACCCCCCGCTGGTCGCGGAAGCGCACTTCCGCCTTCGCCGGGTGCACGTTCACGTCGACCGCCTCCGCCGGAACGTGCAGCGCGACGCTCGCGACCGGGTAGCGCCCGCCGGGCAGCTCCGACTGGTAGGCGTCGCTCACCGCGAACCGCAGCGCCGCGCTCTGCACCCAGCGACCGTTCACGAAGAGCGCGATGCCCGTGCGATTCCCCCGGTGCAGCGAAGGCGGCCCCGTCAGCCCCGCGACGGCGATGCCGTTCTCTTCGTGCGCCACGTCGAGCATGGCGTCCCCCTGCTCCGCCCCATAGACCGCCGCCACCGCGTGCCGAAGGTTGCCGTCGCCGCTCGTCTGGAACGGGCGGCGGCCTGCCTCCAGCCGGAAGGCGATGCCGGGATAGGCGAGCGCGTAGTGCGAGACCAGCGTTGTGATCTGCCGCCCCTCGCTCGATGCCGACCCCAGGAAGTTTCGCCGCGCGGGAACCTTCGCGAACAGCTCCCGCACCGTAATCGTCGTCCCCACCGGCGCCGCCCGGGCGCTGCGCCGCACCACCTCGCGCTCCACCAGCAGCGCCGCCACCCCCACCGGCTCCCCCTCCGCCCGCGTCACGATGTCGACTTCCGCTGCAGCCGCGATCGCTCCCAGCGCTTCCCCCCGGAAGCCGAGCGTCTCCACCCGCCGCAAGTCCCCCGCCCCCGCGATCTTGCTCGTCGCATGCCGCTCGAACGCAACCTCGATCTGGTCCGGAGGGATGCCCCTGCCGTCGTCGTTCACCTCGATCGACCGTAGTCCGCCCTCGATGATGGTCACGCGGATGCGTTTCGCCCCCGCGTCGATGGCGTTGTCGAGCAGCTCCCGCACCACCGAGACGGGCCGCTCGATCACCTCCCCCGCGGCGATGCGCGCCGCTACCTCCGGCGGCAGCTGGCGAATGCGCCGCTCGCCGCTCATCCGGCCCCCCGTGCCCGCTCGCGCAGCTCTCCCAGTACGCGCATCGCCTCCAGCGGCGTCATCGATTCCAGGTCCAGCTTCGCCAGCTCCGCCTCGATTTCGCTCTCCCCGCCGAACAGTGCCGCCTGGATGGTGGGGGCGGCCGCAGTCGCGGCTACTGGCGTCTTGGCCACCTCCATGTGGTCACCCTCAAGCTCGTCGAGCAGCGTGCGCGCGCGCTCGACGACCGACGCCGGCAACCCCGCCAGGCGGGCCACGTGGATGCCGTACGAGCGGTCGCTCGGCCCCGGCTCGATGCGGTGCTCGAACACGACCTCGCCGCCCTCGTCGTGAACCGCCACGTGCGCGTTGTCCGCGCTCCCCAGCTCCGCTGCTACCGCCGTCAGCTCGTGGTAGTGCGTCGCGAAGAGCGTCCGGGGCGGCCCCTCCGGACGCGCATCCAGGAACTCGAGGACCGCCCGCGCGATCGCCATCCCGTCGAACGTGCTCGTTCCCCGCCCCACCTCGTCCAGGATCACCAGCGACCGGTCCGTCGCCCGGTGCAGGATCTGCGCGGTCTCCACCATCTCCACCATGAACGTCGAGTGCCCCGCCGCCAGGTCGTCGTGCGCTCCGATGCGCGTGAAGATGCGGTCGAACAGCGGCAGCTCCGCCACCTCCGCCGGCACGAAGCTCCCCGCCTGCGCCATCAGCGCGATCAGCGCCACCTGCCGCAGGTAGGTCGACTTGCCGCTCATGTTCGGGCCCGTCAGCAGGAGGATGCGCGACTCGCCCTCCAGCAGGCAGTCGTTCGGCACGAACCGCCCCGCCCCCAGCGCCGCCTCCACCACCGCGTGCCGCCCCCCGCGGATGCTCAGCCGCGTCCCCTCTCCGAACTCCGGGCGGGCGTACCCCCGCTCCGCCGCCGTCTCCGCCAGCCCCAGCGCCACGTCGATCGTCGCCAGCCCCTCGCCCGCCCGCTGCAGCGCATCGAGCTGTCCCGCCAGCCGCTCGACCAGCGCCTCGAACGCCTGCCGCTCCCGCGCCGCCAGCCGCTCACGCGAGGTCGTCATCCCGCTCTCCAGCTCCTTCAGCTCCTCCGTCACATAGCGCTCCGCCCCCACCAGCGTCTGCCGCCGCTGGAAGCGCTCCGGCACGAGCTCCGCGTTCGCGATCGAGACCTCGAGGTAGTAGCCGAACACCTTGTTCTGCCCCACCTTCAATGAGCGGATGCCCGTCCGTTCCCGCTCCTCCGCCTCCAGCGCCAGCAGCGCCTCCCGCGCCGACCGCGTCCGCCCCCGCAGCGTGTCGATCTCGGGGTCGTGCCCCGGCGCGATCACTCCACCCTCGTCGAACGTCGGCGGCGGGTCCTCCGCCAGCGCCCCGTCCAGCGCCAGCAGCGCCTCGACCACGTCCGCGAGCGCCGCCTGCGCGTCCGTCAGCAGTGCCGGCGGCTCGGATGTCTCCAGCAGCGCCCCCAGGTCGAGCGCCGCCCGCAGGCCGTGTCGCAGGGCCGCCAGGTCGCGCGGCGATGCCGCCCGCGCCCCCAGCCGCCCGCAGAGGCGCGACACATCGGGAATTCCCTTCAGGATCGACTGCGCCCGCTCCCGCTCGATCGGGCGCTCCAGCGCCCACGCGACCGCGTCGTGCCGCGCTCCCAACGCGTCCGCTTCCCGCAGCGGCTGCGCCAGCCAGCGCCGCAGCAGACGCGCCCCCATCGGCGAGCGCGTCCGGTTCAGCACATCGAAGAGCGAGGGCCGCCCGTCTCCGGCGGGCAGCGCCTCCAGGTTCGTCAGCGTGCGCCCGTCCAGCGACACCGTTTCCTCGCTCGCGAGCGTCCGCACCCGCCCCAGCGCCCCCGCCGCCTCCGGGTACACCTCGCCCAGGTAGGCGAGCACCTGAGCCACGGCCGCCACCGCCGCCTCGCTCCCCACCAGCGTCTCCGGCGCCGACTCGCCGTACTGCTCCGCCACCAGCGCCGAGGCCACCGCCGCGCTCAGGCGTGGGCGCTCCACCTCGCAGCCCGCCGCCCCCAGCCCCGCGCCTTCTTCCTCCACCAGCAGCTCCGCCGGCGCCGCCCGCGCGAGCTCCGCCGCCGCCCCCTCCCCCGCCGCCACCCGCACCTCGCCCGTCGTCACGTCCGCCAGCGCCAGACCCCGCTCCCCGCCCCGCTCGACCAGCGCCGCCAGCTCGTTCGGCGTCTCCGCCGAAAGCGCCGCCTCGCTCGTGACCGTCCCCGCCGTCACCGTGCGCACCACCTCGCGCGGCACGATGCCCTTCACGCTCGCCGGATCGGCCATCTGCTCGCAGATGGCCACGCGATGCCCGCGCTTCACCAGCTTTGCGACGTGCCCGTCGATGCTGTGGTACGGAACCCCCGCCAGCGGTACGCGGATGCCCTTCCCCATCGGCTTCGAGGTCAGCACGATGTCGAGCTCGCGCGCCACGAGCTCTGCGTCGTCGTCGAACGTCTCGTAGAAGTCGCCCAGCCGGAAGAAGAGGATCGCGCCGGGGTGCCGTCGCTTCAGCTCCAGGTACTGCTTGCGAATCGGCGTCGTCACGCCCCCAACACCCCTTGGCCTGCGCGGCCCTGTCTATTCTACGGACATTTGTTCGGAGCGCGGGGCCGCTAAAGGTCGCATGTCTGCGAACGCGTCCTCCTCGCCACGATCCCGTAGCCGAACCCCACCAGATCTCGCAGCGGCCGCAGCCAGAGCAGCCGTGCGGGAAGCCGCCAGCCGAGCGCTCCCATCGTATAGATGGTCGCGTCGCCGCCCCGCAGCGTCCGTCCCTGCGGCGTAATGACGTGCAGGGCCTCGGCGCAGGCCGTCTGCAGGTCCGGCGTCATGGGCGGACTCGGGGCCATCTGGTAGGGCACCACGCGCAGCCGCTCGTCGCGGTCCCTCGCCATGACCCAGTTCGCGGCCTTCGTGCAGAACCCGCAGTCGCCGTCGAAGAGCATCCAGGCTCGTTCCATGCTGCTCCCCTCCTCGCTCATCGTTCCCTACGCGTCGACTGCGTTGGCTCGCAGGTACGCCTCGTCGAAGCGCAGGCCCAGCCCGGGCTCGTCGCCCAGCACCACCATCCCTTCCTCCACCTGCGGTACCTCTTCGAACAGCGGGAACGCCCAGGGCACGTGCTCCAGCAGGAGCGTGTTCGTCCCCGCCGCCGCGTGGGCGAACAGCTCCGTCGCGAGGTGCGTCACCACCGGCAGGTTGAACGCCTCCGCCAGGTGCGCCGCCTTCACGTACTCCGTGAAGCCCCCCACCCGGAACAGGTCGACCATCATGATGTCGATCGATCGCGCCTCCACCATGTGCCGGAACGGGACCAGCCCGTAGTGGTACTCACCCGAGCAGAGGGGCGTGTCCAGCGCCGCCGCGATGCGCGCCATCCCCGCGTAGTCCTGGTGCTGCGTCGGATCCTCGAGCCAGTACAGCCGGTGCTCGCTCAGCTGCCGCCCGATCGTCGTCGCCTGGTGCACGGTCCAGCCCTGGTTGATGTCGATCATGATGTCGACATCCTCCCCCACCGCCTCCCGCAGCACGCGCATCCGTTCCACCTCGTCCGCCGCCGAGGACTCCGCCCCGCAGCGCAGCTTCATCGCCTTGAAGCCCGCCTCCACCAGCGTCGGACCCCATTGCTGCAGCTCCTCCAGGTTGTAGTGCCGCCACAGGTGACCGCTCCCGTAGGCGTTCACCCGCCCTTCGCTCCCGCCGAGCAGCTTCCAGCAGGGCAGGCCCAGCGCCTTTCCCTTGATGTCCCATAGCGCCACGTCGATGGCCGAGCTCGCACGCGTCACGAGTCCCGCCGGCGCCGTGCCACCGTTCCGCATCCGCAGGTCCCGCCCGATCGCGTCCGTCTCGAACGGATCGCGCCCCACAACCTGCTCGCACAGGCCGTCGAGCGTCGCCTTCAGCGCCGGCGCCACCGCCCGCGAGACGTACGCCGCATAGGCAATCCCCTCGATCCCGTCATCCGTGCGCAGCCGCAGGGTCACGTACCAGGGCGTCACCTGCCCCGGGATCTCGCCCAGCGTCACCCGCTCCTTGGACAGCTCGATTACCTGCGTTTCGAACCCGGCGACCTGCATCGATTGCTCCTATCGGCCCGCCGCATCGAGGTGGCGAGCAGCCTTAGTCCAGAATGCCCTGCTTGAGCGCGATCGGCTCCAGCTCCCGCTCCCCCGCGGGACCGCCGCCTTCGACCTCGAAGCCGGCGTCCGCGATCATCGCGAGGTCCGCCTCCGCCGCCTGCCCCTTCGTCGTCAGGTAGTCCCCGATGAAGATCGAGTTGGCGAGGTAGAGCCCGAGCGGTTGCAGTGACCGCAGGTGTACCTCGCGACCGCCCGCGATCCGTACCTCCGCCCGCGGGAACAGCAGCCGGAAGACCGCCAGGATGCGCAGGCAGCGCTGCGGCGTGAGCTCGTTGAGCCCCGCCAGCGGCGTGCCATCAATGGGAATGAGGAAGTTGATGGGCACCGAGTCAGGGTCGAGCTCCCGCAGCGCGTAACCCGCGTCGAGCACGTCCGCGTCGCTCTCGCCCATCCCGAACAGGGCGCCCGAGCAGGGCGAGAGACCGCCCGCCTTCGCACGCCCCACGGTCTCCTGCCGGTCCGCGAACGTGTGCGTATCGCAGATCGCCTCGTAGAAGCTCTCGCTCGTGTTCAGGTTGTGGTTGTAGGCGTAGACCCCCGCCTCGCCCAGCCGCTCCGCCTGTCCCTCGCTCAGCAGCCCCAGGCACGCGCAGATCTCGATCGCGCCGTCCGCCGCCTTCACCGCCTCCACCCCGCGAGCGACGTGGTCCACCTCCCGTTCGGTCGGGCCGCGCCCGCTCGCCACCAGGCAGAGCCGCGTGGCCCCCAGCTCCCGCGCCCGCTCCGCCGCCGCACAGAACGTCTCCTCGCCCACCATCGCGTACGACGGGATCGCCGCCGTCGAGTCCCGCGCCTGCGAGCAGTAGTGGCAATCCTCGGGGCAGAGCCCGCTCTTGATGTTCAGCAGCAGATTCAGCTTCACCCGCCGCCCGAACGCCGCGAACCGCACGCGGCTCACCGCCGACACAATCTCGAGCGTGCGCTCATCCGGCGCCTGCAGCAGCCAGGCCAGCTCGTCGCGGCCGGGATCGCGCCCGTCCAGGCTCGCCTCGACCAGCTGCTCCAGCCGCGCTTCGAAGGTCATTTCCATGGCCTCGAAGCATACCCCGCCCTCGCGCCACACGGCAGTCGCGGTACGATCCGCCGATGCCCGCCGATTCCGCCCCCCGGGACTACCCCCTCTGGCACCCCTTTACGCAGATGGCGCGCTTCGAACGCGAGCCCCGGCTCGTCGTCGCCCGCGCCGAGGGCAACCTTCTTATCGACACCGCCGGCAACGAGTACGTCGACGGCGTCGCCTCGCTCTGGGCGAACGTCCACGGGCACAGCCACCCCCACATCGTCGGGGCCATCCAGGCGCAAGCGGCGAAGCTCCAACACAGCACCCTCCTTGGCATCACCCACGAGCCCGCCGTCGACCTCGGCCGCCGCCTCCTGCCCCACCTCCCCGGCCGCTCTCGCGTCTTCTTCAGCGAGAACGGCGCCTCCGCCGTCGAGGTGGCCCTCAAGATGGCCGTCCAGTACTGGGCGAACAGGGGCCGCCCCGAACGGAACCGCATCGCCGCCCTCGACATGGCCTACCACGGCGACACCCTCGGCGCCGTCAGCGTCGGCGGGGAGGGCCCCTTCCGCGACGTCTACCAGCCCCTGCTCTTCGAGCCGCTGCGCTTTTCGCCTGCCTCCCCCGACTCCCTCCGCGCACTCCTGGAGAGCCACGGCGAAAAGGTGGCCGCCGTCATCATCGAGCCGCGCGTGCAGGGCGCCGGCGGCATCATCGTCGCCCCCGAGGGTCATATCGCCGCCGTCCGCGCCCTCTGCGACGAGTTCGACACGCTCCTCATCGCCGACGAGGTCGCCACCGGCTTCGGCAAGACGGGCGCCATGTTCGCCTGCGACCTCGAGGGCGTGACCCCCGACATCACCGTGCTCGGAAAGGGCATCACGGGTGGCTACCTGCCCCTCTCCGCCACCGTCACCACCGAGGAGGTCTACCAGGCCTTCCACGGCGAGGAGGGCCGCAAGCTCTTCCACGGGCACACCTACGCCGGCAACCCCATCTGCTGCGCCGCCGCCCTCGCCAGCCTCGACCTGTTCGAGGCGGAGGATCTGCTCGCCCGAACCCGCAAACGCGCCGACCTGCTCTCCGCGCTCCTCGCCGAGCGCATCGCCGACCACCCCCTCGTGGGCGACGTCCGCCAGCAGGGCCTCATGACCGGCATCGAGCTCGTCGCCGACCGCGACACCCGCGAACCCCTCCCCTCCGACCGCGAGGCCGGCTGGCGCGTCTGCCTTGCCGCCCGCGACCGCGGGGTCTTCATCCGTCCCTTGGGGGACGTTATCGTCCTCATGCCTCCCCTCTCCATCGAGGAGGACGAGCTCGCACAGATCTGTGAGGCGGTCGCCTATGGCCTCGACCGAGTCCCCCGCGGCTAGCGGCTGGCTCGGCGAGCTCCGCGAAGAGCTCGACGACCTCGACCGCCAGTCCCTCCGGCGCACCGTCCTCACCCCCCGCGACGGCCAGGGCGAGACCCTCAGCATCGACGGGCGCGAGCTGCTCAACCTCACGTCCAACAACTACCTCGGCCTTGCCGCCGACTCGCGCGTTGTCGAGACCGCCGCCGCGGCCGCCCACGCCTTCGGCGCCAGCGTCAGCGCCTCCCGCCTGCTCTGCGGCTCCACCCCCCTCCACGAAGTGCTCGAAGGGCGCCTCGCCGCCCTCAAGGGCCAGGAAGCCGCCCTCCTCTACTCCTCCGGCTACCTTGCCAACCTCGGCGTCCTTACTGCCCTTGCCCGCCCCGGCGACGTCATCTTCAGCGACGCCCTCAACCACGCCTCCATCATCGACGGCTGCCGTCTGTCGGGCGCCGAGACGAAGGTCTATCGTCACTGCGACGCCGGCCACCTTGGCGAGCTCCTCGCTGCCACCCCCGCCCGCCGCCGCCTCATCGTCAGCGAGACCGTCTTCAGCATGGACGGCGACGTGGCCCCCCTCCCCTCCCTCGTCGAGCTCGCCCAGGCCTACGATGCCGTCCTCGTCCTCGACGAGGCCCACGCCACCGGCGTGCTCGGCCCCAGGGGCGGGGGCGCCCTCGCCCGCTTCGGGCTCGACCCGGAGGGCATCGTCGTCGTCGGAACGCTCTCGAAGGCGCTCGCCTCGGCCGGCGGCTTCGTCGCCGCCGATGCCACCGTCATCGACTACCTCGTGAACCGCTCGCGCCCCTTCATCTTCAACACCGCCCTGCCTCCCGCCAGCGTCGGTGCCGCCCTCGCCGCCCTCGATATCGTCGCTGCCGAGCCAGAGCGCCGCGCCCACCTCGACGCCCTCGCCACTCGCCTGCGCGATGGCCTGGTCGCGGCCGGCTATCCGCCCTCCGACTCCGAGACCGCCATCGTCCCCCTCCTCCTCGGCTCGGCCGACGACGCCCTCGCCCTCGAGCAGCGCTTGCGGGACGCCGGAATCCTCTCCCGCGCGATCCGTCCCCCCACCGTTCCCGAGGGCACGGCCCGCATCCGCTTCAACCTCATCGCCACCCACACCACCGACGACGTCGATCGCGTCCTCGCGGCCGTCACCCCGCCCGCGTGACCAACCGCACTATCTTCGTTACCGGCACCGATACGGGCGTCGGCAAGACCGTCTTCGCCGCCTGGCTTGCCGTCACCCTCGCCGCCGACCAGCAGGTCGTCCTCGTCAAGCCGTTCCAGACCGGTGCCATCGACCCTGCTGCCGACGGCGACGAGGCCTTCTACCGCGCCGCGCTCGGCGACGAGGCTGTCGAGATCCGCACGCTCGTTTCCCTCCCCGAACCGCTCGCGCCCTCGATCGCCGCCGAGCGTGCGGGCGCGCCCATCGATGTCGCCGCCGCCCTCGTCGAGTGCCGAGCTCTCGCCAAGCAAGGCGACATAACACTCGTCGAAGGCGCTGGCGGCCTCCTCGTCTCCATCACCGCCGAGCACGACATGGCCGGCTTTGCCGCCGCCCTCGATGCCTCCCTCGTCGTCGTCGCGAGACCCTCGCTCGGCACGCTTAACCACACCACCCTCACCCTCGAGGCCGCCGAACGCCGCGGCCTGCCGGTCGAGATGGTCGTCATCAGCGGCTTCCCGAAGGATGCCGGCGTCACCGAGTGGGAGAACCTGCGCTGGCTGCGTGACCGTTACCCCGCCCTGCCGCTGCTCGTCCTCGCCGAGGCGCCCCTCGCCCCCTCCGACCCCCTCGCCGGCCTCGATCCCCACATCCTCGGTCCCCTGCCCCCGCTCCTCGCCGGGCAGGACATCCCCGCCCTCGACCTTGCCGGTCAGCCCAGCGAGTCGTAGACCGCGCGCATCAGGCGGGCCGCCCGGGGATCGTCCTGGTCCAGCGTGTTCGTCCACATCTGGTTCATCGCGTAGCCGAACCCGAGACCCGCGTCCGGGTCACAGAATCCGAGCGAGCCGCCCATCCCCGCGTGCCCGAAGGCGTTGTCGCCCCGCGGGTCGGGTACGGCGGGCACCGGCATCATGTACCCCAGCGTCCGCCGCACCGGCGTCTGCAGGATGATGTCCCGGCCCTGCGTCTGCTCCGTCCCCGCCCGCCGGATCCCCGCTTCGCTCAGCAGGCGGTGTTCGCCCCACGTACCCCCGTTCCCCAGCGCCCCGTAGATCGTCGCCAGCGCGCGTGCATTCGAGTGCCCGTTCGACCCAGGCTGCTCGGAGCCCCGGTAGGCACGGCTGTTCCGGCCCTTGTTCGGCCCCCGCGGCGCGATGTTGAACGATCGCGCCGCCAGCGATTTCGGGTCGAGCAACGCCGCCGCTGCCAGGCTCGGCAGCTCCTCCGCGGGAACCTGCGCCAGGTGCAGGTCCGAGACGCGGTGGTCTTCCTCCGGGCCGAACCCGAGCAGGAAATCCACCCCCAGCGGCCCTGCAATCTCTTCCCGGATGAACGTCCCCACGGAACGCCCGTCCACCCGCCGGACCACCTCGCCCACCAGCCAGCCGAAGGTCGCTGCGTGGTAGCCCTGCTTCTCGCCCGGCTCCCAGATGGGCGCTTGCCGCGACAGCGCCCCGGCCATGATGTCCCACTCCAGCTCGGCCCCCATGGGCAGCTCCTCGTCGATCGCCGGAAGCCCTGCCTGGTGCGTGAGCAGGTAGCGAAGCGGCAATGTCTCCTTGCCCGCCTGCGCGAACTCCGGCCAGACGTCCGCGACCGGCGCCTCGAAGTCGATCAGGCCGCGGTCTGCCAGCATGTGCGCCGCCAGCGCAACCACTCCCTTCGTCGAGGAGTAGATGAGCACGACCGTGTCGCGTTCCCACGGCTGCGTGCGCTCCCGGTCCACATGGCCGGCCCACAGGTCGACCACGATCTCCCCGTGCAGCGCCACTGCCACCGAGGCGCCCATCTCGCCCGACTCCGCGAAGTTGCGGGCGAACGCCTCGCGCACACCCTCGAAGCGCGGGTCGCACACGCCCTCGATGGCCGGGACCGGTGCGTCGCTCACAGCGTCTCGCTGAACGCCGTGGCGATGTGCCCCTCAGCCTCCAGCCGCGCGCACTCCTCGTCGCTCATGCCCAGCAGCTCCCGGTACACGTAGTCGTTGTCCTGTCCGAATGCGACCGGTGGACGCCGGATGCCGCCCTCCGACTCGGGGAAGTCGTAGACCGGGCGCGGGTAGCGGTAGATGCCGATGTCGTCCTGCAGCTCCTGCGGGATGTAGAGGTTCCGCGCCTGCACGTGCGGGTCGTCGAGCACACGGGAGGCCTCGAGCACGGGAGCCGCCGCCACGCCCGCCGCCTGCAGCCGCGCGAACAGGTCCTCGTCCTCGAAGCCCGCTGTCCACTCGGCCAGCTTCTCGTCGAGCAGGTCCTGCGATGCCGCCCGGCCCGCCGCCGTCGCGAGTTCCGGCGCCTGCGCCCACTCGGGATCGCCCATCACCGTCCGCAGCGCCTCCCAGGTGGGGTTGCTCGTCACCGTGATCGCGATCCAGCGGTCGTCGCCCGTATCCGCGCCGCCCGGCGAGAGGCACGGGTACACGCCCGACGGCGCTTGCCCGTCCGCCGCGTAGATCGAGCGGTTCCCGATCGCCCCCTCGACCTCGCCGGTGAGGCTGTAGTTCATGTACGCCTGCGCGAACATCGCCGCCGCGTTCTCCGCCTGCGCCATCTCGATGAACTGACCCTTGCCGGTGTTATTCCGGTGCCAGATCGCCATCATGATCGCCAGCGCGATCTGCGTCGCCGCGATGTAGTCCGCCGCGAAGATGCCGCTGTTCGAGTTCGGGTCCAGACCCTCGTAGCCGCGCAGGATCTGGTGGCCCATCGTCCCTTCCAGGTGGGCGCCCATCGTGCGCGCGCTTGCGTACTCGCCCGTGACGCCGTAGCCCGGGGCCCGCAGGAAGATGATGTCGTCGCGCTGCTCCCGCAGCCACTCGTACGAGATGCCGAGCTTCTCCATCGTGCCCACGGCGCTGTTCTCCAGCACCGCGTCCGACATCGCCGCCAGCCGCCCCAGGATCTCCCTGCCCTCGGGTTGCCGGATATCCAGCGTGAAGCTGCGCTTGTTCCGGTAGAGGCTCACGAACATCGGGTGGTAGTTCCACGGACTCTCGCCCGGATCGCTGTTCGGCAGCCCCGTGATCCAGCCTGCGCCCGCCTGCGTCATCGCCGCCGGGATGCGTGGCCCCGGCACCGCTCGCGTGTTCGGCTGCCACACGAACTGGTTCTCCTGCTTCAGCACCTCCGCGCCCAGGTCGGCCAGCAGCACGGTCGAGAACGTACCCGCCCACACACCGCCCAGGTCGAGGATGCGCACGCCTTCAAGCGGTTGGTTCGCCATCAGCGCACCTCCGCCACGCCGGCCGAGGCCAGCTCGTTAATCGCTCCCGCGTCGTAGCCGGCCTCCCCCAGCACCTCCGCCGTGTGCTCGCCCAGCAGCGGCGCGGGCCGGCGCAGCTCCCACGGCGTCTCCGACATGAGGAAGGGACGCCCGGGAATCTCCACCTGCCCGAGCTCCTCGTGCTCAGCCAGCTCCCAGAACCCCCGCGCCCGGAAGTTCTCGTCCTCGAACACCTCGTCGATCGTGAACAGCGGGCCGCAGAGGAAGCGCACCTTCCGTGCCGCTTCCCAGATCTCCCGCTTCGTGTGCTCGAGCAGCCACACGTAAAAGAACGCGTTGAACTCCTCGATCGCCTCCGGGTTCATCTGGATGGCGGGGTCGTCCCACTTCGTGTCCTCCATCCAGTCCGGGTAGCCCAGGAACTCGCGCGCATTCGTGAACCGCGGCCCTCCGCCCTGCAGGTCCACCCAGCCGTCCTGGCAGGGGAACACGCCGTTCAGCATGCCGATCGCCGCCCCCGGCGAGCGCAGTGACTTCCGCCCCGAGTACTGGTACCCCATCACCGTCGCGTGCCGCCGGTCGACCCCCACCAGGTGGCTGTCCGCGATTGAGAAGTCGACGTGCTGCCCGACCCCCTGGTAGCGGCCCGCCATCAGCGCGCCCATCAAGGCCGTGGCCGCCGCCGAGCCCGACTGCACCAGCGCCGCCGTGCCGTACATCTTCACCGGCTCGCGCTCCAGCAGCCCCGTCGAGAACATCTCCCCGGCGAAGGCGTAGAGCACCAGGTCCGAGCCCTTGTAGTCGCGATAGGGGCTCACCTGCCCGAAGTTCGTGATCGACACCAGCGGCACGTTCGCCCGCCGCTCGTGGATCGCATCGAAGCCGATCCCGAGGTCGTCCATGACCCCCGGCCGGAAGCTCTCGACCACGAGGTCGGCGCTCTCAAGCAGCCGCCAGAACGCCTCGCGGCCGCGCTCGTCCTTCAGGTCGAGCACGACCGACCGCTTGTTCGTGTTGAAGTAGAAGAACGTTCCGCTCTTCTCCGGGTGCGGCTCGCCGCCCTTGTAGGGCCCGAGCCGTCGCGAGGGATCGCCCCCCGGACGCTCGATCTTGATCACGTCGGCCCCGTAATCCGCGAACAACTTCGTCGCGTAGGGACCGGCGATGTGCTGCGTCAGGTCCAGCACCCGGACATCGTTCAGAGGACCGGTCATCGCCTCCTCCGTAGCTCAGTGAATGGCCCGCTTCGGCGGGCGCAAGGCCGCATCTTACGGCCTTCTCGCCCAGCCGGTTCCGGAGGGACGCAGACGGGGGGCGCAGCTTCGAAGCTGCGCCCCCCCGGTGTTGGGACGGCCAGGGCCGTCTGGCCTAGTTCACGTACGGCGCGATCTTCGCGAACTGCTCCGCGAGCAGGGCCGCCGGCATGGTCACGTAACCGACTTCCGGCACGATCGCGTCCGTTTGCTCGAGGAAGAACTGGACGAACCCGGCAAGCTCGGGGCGCTCGCTCAGGAGGCTGGCGCGCGTGTAGATGAAGAGCGGCCGCGAGAGCGGCGTGTACTCGCCCGAGAGGGCGGCCTCGAAGCTCGGAGCCACACAGCCGTGGCCGTCATCGACCGCGACCGCCTGCAGGCCCTGGCCCGCCTCCAGGAAGTAGGCGAAGCCGAAGTAGCCGATGGCGTTCTTATCGCGGCCGATGCCGAGGGCGAGGATGTTGTCGTCCTCGGAAGGGGTGCCGTCGCCACGATGGGTCGACCCCTCGAACTCCTCGATGATCGCTTCGTTGAAGTAGTCGAAGGTGCCGGAGTCGGCGCCCGGGTAGTAGGCGATGATGTCGTCGTCCGGCCACTCGGGGCGGAGGTCGCTCCACTTCCTGGCGCCGTCGGCGCGGAAGGCCTGGTTGAGCTCCGGCACCGTCATGCACTGGGCGAAGTCGTTATCCGGGTGGATCATGACGGTGAGCGCGTCGATCGCCACCTGGATCTCGACGATATCGTCGATGCCGTTCTCGGCGCAGGCCTCGCGCTCGGAGTCCTTGATGGGGCGGGAGGCGTTACTGATCTGGGTCTCGCCACGGCAGAACTTCTCGAAGCCGCCGCCGGTGCCGGAGAACGCCACGTTCACGCGCACGTCGGAGACGTACCCGAACTCTTCGGCCATCGCCTCGGCGATGGGGAACACGGTCGAGGACCCGTCGATGCGGATCTCTCCGGACAGGCTCGAGTAGTCGATCTCCACGGGTGCGGGGGCCGGAACCTCCTGGCCCAGGAGGACATACGGCGGGGTGATCTTCGTGAACTGGTCCGCGAGCAGGGCGGCCGGCATGGTCACGTAGCCGACTTCCGGCACAATGGTGTCCACGCTCTCCAGGAAGAACCGCGCGAACCCGGCAACCTCCGGACGGTCGTTCAGGAAGCTGGCGCGCGTGTAGATGAAGAGCGGTCGCGAGAGCGGTGTGTACTCGCCCGAGAGGGCGGCCTCGAAGCTAGGAGCCACGCACCCGTGGCCGTCGTCAACCGACACCGCCTGCAGGCCCTGGCCCGCCTCGAGGAAGTACGCGAAGCCGAAGTAGCCGATGGCGTTCTTGTCGCGGCCGATCCCCAGGGCGAGGATGTTGTCGTCCTCGGAAGGGGTGCCGTCGCCGCGGTGCGTCGATCCCTCGAACTCCTCGATGATCGCCTCGTTGAAGTAGTCGAATGTGCCGGAGTCGGCTCCCGGGTAGTAGGCGATGATGTCGTCGTCCGGCCACTCAGGGCGGAGGTCGCTCCACTTTCTGGCGCCGTCGGCGCGGAAGGCCTGGTTCAGCTCCGGCACGGTCATGCACTGGGCAAAGTCGTTATCCGGATGGATCATCACCGTTAGGGCGTCGATCGCCACCTGGATCTCGACGATGTCGTCGATGCCGTTCTCCGCGCAGGCCTCCCGCTCGGAGTCCTTGATGGGGCGGGAGGCGTTGCTGATCTGGGTCTCGCCGCGGCAGAACTTCTCGAAGCCGCCGCCGGTACCCGAGAACGCCACGTTCACGCGCACGTCGGAGACGTACCCGAACTCCTCGGCCATCGCCTCGGCGATGGGGAACACGGTCGAGGAACCGTCAATACGGATCTCGCCCGAGAGCCCGGCGTAGGCGTCTGCGTCGGCCGGCTCTTCGGTCGACCCCGGCCCAGGAGCGTCGTCGCCGCACGCGACCGTGACGAGCGAGAACGCTGCCAGGCCCGTGATGAGGAGCAGCAGCCATCGGCGCTGCGCCGGGTTGAGGATGTTCTTCTGGAAGGTCACGGAAGGAGTGATGCCCCCTGAGTAATTTGCCCGAGCCGAGCCTGTCCGGCTCTCGTCGCGACGGACGCTAGCCCCTGGGGCTTAAGTGGCCGTTAACGCAGCCCTCCGGCCCTGCGTTTGCGGGCCAGGGCGTACGATCGCGCGTGCGTTCTTATGGCTATCAACGTCGTCGCCCTGCTCGTCGCCCTCTTTGCCGGTTCGATTCCCTTTTCCTGGCTACTCGCCCGCTTCCGCTACGGGGTCGACCTGCGCACCATCGGCGATCGCCACGTCGGCTCCGGCAACCTTCTCCAGGTCGGCGGCATCTACGCCGTTCTGGCCGCTACCATCCTCGACCTCCTCAAGGGCGCCATCGCCATTACCATCGTCATCGCCATTGCGAGTGACGAGTGGGTCGTGCTCACAGCCGGCGCCCTGGTCCTCGTGGGCCACGTCTTCCCACCGTGGCTGTCTTTCCGAGGCGGTCGCGGAGCCGCCCCCGCTATCGGCGTGGCCTGGGCGCTCTTCCCCCTGGCCGGCCTTGCCATGCTTGGCGTCGGACTCGTTGCCCTCCTCGCGACCCGGCGAACCGTCCCCGCCATCGCCGCCGCCGTGATCGCCCTCGTCGTCGTCGCCTACTTCGTCGACGGCGACCTCAGCCGCCTCCTCTTCGCGGTGCTCCTCTTCATCAGCGCCGGCCTCAAGGACGTCGTCGACCGTCTCTGGCCCCGCCGGTCCCCAGACTAGGCCCGCTCCACCACCAGCGGCAGCGAACGCACGCCGCGGTGCTGCAGGCTCGGCATGCGGGGCAGCGCCCGGTCGTCCGCTCGCCGGATGCTTCCGAATCGCGAGAGCAGCGCCTCGATCGCGATCGCGCCCTCCAGCCTTGCCAGCGGCGCCCCCAGACAGAAGTGCGTCCCGATCCCGAACGTCAGGTGCCGGTTCGCGTTCGACCTCCGGATGTCGAAGGCGTCCGCGTTCGGGAACACCCCCTCATCCCGGTTCGCCGAACCGAACCACAGCACCGCCTCCTCCCCCGGCTCGATGCGGGCGTCCCCGACCACCGTCGGCGCCTTCGCCCGGCGCGACATGTACTGAGCCGGCGCGCTGTAGCGCAGCACCTCCTCGACTGTGTTCGGCGCCAGCGACGGTTCCGAGCGCAGCAACTCCATCTGCTCCGGGTGCTCGATCAGCGCCAGCACCGTGTTCCCGATGAGGTCGCGCGTCGTTTCGTTCCCCGCCACCAGCAGCAGGATGAGCAGATGAATGAGCTCGTCGGGCGTCAGCCGCGACCCCTCCACCTCCGCCCGCACCAGCCCGCTGATGAGGTCGTCTCGTGGGTCCTCCCGCCGCGCCTCAATCAGCTCCCTGAAGTACGACCGCAGCGCCGGAAACGCGCGACCGCCCAGCGGGTAGCGCCCCGGCCCCCGTCCCCGCGTCTCGATCGCAATGATCGCCTCGTCCGACCACTGCTTGAACTTCGCCCGGTCGCTGCTGGGCACCCCCAGGATCTCCGCGATCACGATCACCGGCAGGGGGTGGCTGAACGACTCCACGAGGTCGAAGCTGCCGTCCGCGGGCACGGCGGCGAGCAGCTCTTCCGCAATCTCCCGGATGCGCGGCGCCAGCTGCTCCACCGTCTTCGGCGTGAACGCCTCCGCCACCAGCGACCGCAGCCGCGTGTGCTCGGGCGGGTCGCTGTTCAGCAGCCCCACCGTCCGTGGCAAGCGCTCGCCCGTCTCTGGGTCGAGGTCGTACTGACCTGCCCGCGGCTCCATCGTCCAGTGGTCGTGGTCCCGCGAGATATCGACGCACTGGTCGTGCCGGAACACGAACCACACCCCGTGCCCCCGCCCGAACTGCACCGCCACCCGTTCGTTGATGCGCCCCACCTCCTCGCCCCACGCCCCGCTCCGGGCCGTGTCGACCCGTAGCGGGCTGTGCTTCCGCCCCCACGCGTAGAAGTCGTACGGATTCGCGAGGAACGGGTCGTCCTCGCGCCAGGGGGCCTCCGAAGGAGTGAACGTCTCCGCCATGCCGCCCTCCCCCGCGATTCTAGTCCCGCCGGCTAGCTCCGATCGGGCGCTGGTCGCCCCTTGATCGCCTCGATCTCGACGATCCGCTCCTTGAAGCGCCAGAGCCCGTCGTCGCAACGGTGCACGGTATCGAGGTAGCGGCCGAACACGAGCACGTACGGCTCCTCCGTCTCGTCCTCGTCCAACCGCGTGAAGAAGCTCTCGACCTTCGCCGTATCACCGTCGAGCGCGATCCGCGGCTGCACCATCATGTGCTTGTGCCACGTCTCCGGGGCGCGCGTGTGCGTCGCGATGAACGCCGCCAGCGCCTCACGGCCGTCGATACGGTTCCCCGGCTTGTCGAAGTCCGGCGGCCGGCGCATGTCGAACGCCCCGTCCTCCGTGAAGCAGTCGACCCACTCCGCCTCCAGCCCGTAGTCGATGCTGTGCGCGTAGCGGTACATGTTCGCGACCACGCCCCGCTCGTCCTCGAGCGCGGACAGCCGCGCCTCCAGCTCCGCCAGCCGCTCCTCAGTGCTCATCGCGACCCCCTCCCCGGCCCGTATGCCGGTCGCGCGACCCTACCCGGCAGCCCGTCCCCTCGCTACCCCGAATCCGGCTCCGCGGGCGGCGCAACCGGCTCCTCCGGATGCGATGGCATCCGCCGGAGCCCCGGGTTCCGCACGACCACCGCAACCGCCGCCACGACAACCACCACACCTGCGGCGATGACTCCTGCCTCGTGCCGCATCGCTTCCGTGTCGACTGCGGCCGCGAGGCCTCCCACAGCCGCCCCCAGCGCCAGCACGAGTGACTGCATAGCCATCACTCGTCCCATCAGTGTGATGGGTGTTGCGGATTGGACCAGCGTCAGGAAGACGATTCCCGAGATGCCCCCCACGAGTCCGTACGGCACCATTAGGAGCGCTGTCACGCCGACGCTGGAAGACGACGAGATGGCTACGGTCAGGAGGGCTCCCGCACCCACCATGGCGGCGTACCAGCCTCCCGCGTTGCGGAGTCGTGCGATCGAGGCGATGACGAACAAGCTGGCCAGCGAAGCTGCTCCCATAAGCCCGAGAAGCGCGCGAGCCATCCCCGCGTCGGTGTCTACGCTGTTCAATAGATTCACATAATTGAGTGCGAGCCACGGGCTGGCCAGTGCGGTTACGAGGAGGAGCAAGAACAGCGAGCCCACCACCGTCGTTCCGGAGAAGATGAACCCGAATCCTTCGCCGATGGCTCCCCACATTCCCGAGCGGGTCCCCTCACTTTCCGGCGTGGAGGGCAAGCTCTCGCGCGGAGGAACGCGAAGGGGGACGAGGAACAGCGCGCCCAGGCCCATGAATGCTGCCAGCACCACGAAACTGCCTTCGACTCCCCACTGGTTGATCGCCACGCCCGCGACAGCTGGCCCCGCCACAGCCCCGAGCGCGAGCCCAAGCGCGTTGACTGCGTTCCCGTTCATCAGCCGGTTGGCTGGCACGAGCGCCGGGACTAGTGCCGCGCGAACTGGCGCCCCGATGGCCAGTCCGATCCCGGCCAGAAACGTCGGGAGCAGCACGAGTTCGGACTCTGTCAGGCCCAGCACTACCGTCAGCAGGAGTGCGAGTGCAACGGCCACATGGCTCGTGATGAGGAGGAGCCGCCGGTCCTTGCGGTCGGCCCACACGCCCGCTGGCAGCGTAACGAGCAGCCCCGGCAGGCTGAACAGCGCCAGGGACAGCCCGATGAAAGTCGGCCCTCGGTCCAGCGTCTCGATGAAGAGCCACACGAAGGAGAACCGCAAAGAGGCATCCACCAGCGCAAAGCAGACGTTCGCCGCCCATAGCCATCGGTAGTTGCGGTACCGGAACGACGCGAAAGGCTGCAGCCTCCGCGGTCGCTCGCCCTCCGGCTGCGCTTCGGTGCTCGTCATGCCGCTCCGCCCGGCCCGTTCGCCGGCCGCGCGACTCTAGCCGAAGGCGTAGACCGCCGTCGCGTAGTACGTCAGTCCGGCGAGCGCAGTGAGCAGGTGGAACAACTCGTGGTAGCCGAACACTCCTGGAAACGGGTCCGGCCGGCGACGCGCGTGAACCACGCCCCCGAGTGAGTACAGAACCCCACCCGCCAGCAACAGCGCCAGCACGGTCGAGGATGCCGCCGAGGCGAACGGCGCGATCGCGACCAGCCCGATCCACCCCAGTCCCAGATACAACGCCAGGTTGAGCCATCGGGGTGGCGTTGGGTGGACCGCTTTCGAGGCGATCCCGACGGCCGCCAACCCCCACACGAGCGAGAGGATGAGAGTGCTCCAGCCGTTTTCCAATAGCACCAGGCAGAACGGCGTGTACGTCCCCGCGATGAGCACGAAGATCATGGAGCGGTCAATCCGCTGCAGAATCGCCTGTCCTCGTTCCATCAGGTGATAGACGCTGCTTGTCGAGAAGAGGAGTAGCAACGACACGCCGAAGATCGCTCCGCCCACGTATTCCCTGGGGCGGTCGGCAATGAGGACGAGCACCAGCAGCGCAGCCGGAGAGACCAGCGCCATCAGGAGATGGAACTGACCGCGAAGCGCAGGGCGTGCCTCAACCATCACCCTTCCACCGTAGCTGCCGGCGGACTAACCCCGGGGAAAGACGCCATGGCAAGGCAAGGCGGTACGATCGCGGCAATGGACGTCGCTACCCGAAGGTCGCCTGCCGCCCGATAAGCCCGAGCGCCCCCGCGACGAACTTGGACGCCCGCTCCCCGCGGGCTCCCGCAACCGCCTCGCCGTCGACGACCTCGATGGCCTCTCCGCCACTGAGGCCAATGCCCTCGCGCTCGCGCACTTCGATGCGGGGCGCTACTTCCTCGCGCACGAGGCCTGGGAGGCGGCCTGGCTCGAGAGCAAGGGCACGACCAGCGAGGCCCTGTTCAAGGGACTCGCCCAGCTCGGAGCGGGCTACACCCATGCCGCTCGCGGAAACGCTCACGGCATGCGCGCGCTTCTGGAGCGCGCCCTCGATGCCATCCGTGAAGCACCTGCTCCCGCCTGGGGCCTGGATCTCCCCATGCTTGGTTCGCTCGTCGAGCGTGACCTCGATCGCGTACGGAACCTCGCGCCGGGCGCACCCTTGCTGCCCCCAGCGCCCTGGCCGCTACCCCGAGCCTGATTCCGCCGGGGCGCCCGCCGGCGGATCCGGGTGCGAGTGCATGCGTCGCAATCCCGCGTTCGTCAGCAGGAAGAACGCCCCCACCGCCACGCTGGCCACCCCGCAGATGGAGAACCACCTCCCCGCCCCGACCCACTCCGCGCCCAGACCGCCCAACAGGCCCCCGAGCGGCGTCCCTCCCAGCATGATCAGCGTGAAGATCGCCATTACCCGCCCCATCACCGGCTGGGGCGTGTACGACTGGATCAGCGTCAGGTTCAGGTTCGTAAAGACTCCCGCGCTCAGGCCGGTCAGCGAGAGCAGGAGCGCCGTCAGCAGGTAGCTGTGGGAGAACCCGATGATGATTGCGAAGGTGCTGCTCGTCATCAGCGCGCAGATGAACCACCCCCCGGCGTTCCGCAGGCTGCCCTGTAGGGAGGCCAGGGCGAGCGAGCTGCACGTCAACCCGATGCCGAGATAGGCGAACAGCCAGCTCGCCGCCGGGCCGTCCGCATCGAGCTGCAGCTGCGCCACCCGTGGCAGCAGCGTCACCCACGGCCCGTTGATAACGAGCGAGGTCACCAGCAACAGGACGAACAGCGAGCGGATGTTGTCGTTACGCACGATGAAGCGGAAGCCCTCGACGATGTCGGTGGCCATCACGCGCAGCCCGGAACCTGCCGCCGTCACCGGGTCGAGCGCGCGCGCGGGGATGCGGAGCGGGACGATGAAGATCAGGCCCGCGCCCATCAGGATGGCCTGCAGCGCGAAGTTCCCCTCCAGCCCGGCGACCGCGATGGCGGCCCCGCCGAGCGCCGGCCCCACCATCTGTGAGACCGTCTGTCCCGCGCTGTTCAGCGTAATCGCGTTCATCAGCCGGTGAGGCGGTACCACCGCCGGAATCAGCGCCTGCCGGACCGGCTGCCCCACCGCCACCCCCGTCCCCACGAACAGCGCCATCCCCAGCGCGACCCGCAAGGTCATGAGGTCGACCCAGATCAGGACCGCCGCCAGCGCCGCCCCGACCAGCACGATCACCTGGCTCACGACGAGCAACAGCCGCCGGTTCCAGCGATCGGCGAGCACCCCCGCGGGGAGCGAGAAGAAGAACACCGGGATGCCCAGCGCGAAGGCGGAGAGCCCGAGGTAGAAGTCCCCCGCCTGGAGCGTATCGATCACGAGCCAGGCGAACGCGAAGCGCTCGATGCCCTGCACCAGCGCATAGCTGAAGTTGTTCGCCCAGAGAAGCCGGTAGTCGCGCAGCTCGAAGGCCGCGAACGTCTGGAGGCTTATCCGCCCCCTTGGCCCTGTCCGCTGCTCGCCGCCCGCTATGGCCACCGGAACCCCTCCGCTGCGTGGCCGCGGACCGATGCTACCCCGATCCGGCGTCCGCCGGACCCGCAACCGGCGTCTCCGGGTGCGAAGGCATCCGCCGCAGGCTCGGCTGCGTTATCAGGAACACCCCCGCTACCGCCGCCACGGCGGCGCCGCACAGCGCGAACCACTCCCCTGCGCCGATCAGCTGCGCCCCGCCTCCGGCAAGGAGACCGCCGAAGGGCGAGCCTCCCATCAGCACGAGCGTGTAGATCGCCATCACCCGCCCCATCACGTCGCTTGGCGTGTGCGCCTGGATAAGCGTCAGGTTCAGGTTGATGAAGAACCCGGCGTTCAACCCGCTCAGGAACATGAAGAGCACGGTCAGCAAATAGTCGTGCGAGAGCCCGATCCCCACCGCGAGGCTCCCCCCGATAATGAGCGTCGTGGTGAACCAGCCCCCGGCGTTCTCCAGCCGCGGAATTGAGGCCAGGATGAGCGAGCTGATGACGGTGCCTACGCCCATCGCCCCGAAGAGGACCCCTGCGCGGAAGGCCTGGGCGCCCAGCTGCTCCTCCGCCACTCTGGGCAGCAAGGTCTGCCACGGCCCCATGATGACGAGCGACGAGGCCAGCAGGAGGAGGAAGAGGGTGCGTATGTCTACCGCGCCCCGCACGAACCGGAACCCCTCCCCGATCTCCCCCAACATCTCCCGGAAGAGCCGTCCTCCCATCTGGGCGGCCCGCTGTGCGACAGGAATTTGCAGCGGCACGAGGAAAACAAGCCCGACGCCCATGAGAGCCCCCTGGACCGCGAAGCCGCCCCCGTTCCCCCAGAGGTCGATCGCCGCTCCGCCCAGCAGCGGCCCCACAATCTGCGACACGTTTTGCCCGAGGCTGTTGAGGGTTATGGCGTTCATGAGTCGGTGCTGTGGCACGACCGCCGGCACCAGCGCCTGCCGCACCGGCTGCCCCACTGCCACGCCCACCCCCACGAGGATCGCCATCACGATGGCCATGCCGACGCCCATCGCACCCGTCCAGATCAGGACGGCCGTCAGGAACGAGGTGGCGAGCACCCAGAGCTGGCTGGCGAAGAGCAAGTAGCGTCTGTCCCAGCGATCCGAGAGCACCCCGGCGGGCAGCGTCAGGAAGAACACGGGAATGCCCAGCCCGAACGTCACCAGGCCCAGGACGAGGTTCTTCTCGCTCAGGTCCGCCGCGAGCCACACGAACGCGAAGCGCTGGATGCCCTGCACCAGCGCGTAGCTGAAGTTGTTGAGCCACAGCAGCCGGAAGTTCCGCAGCTCGAAGGCCGCGAACGTCTGCAGGCTGAGGCCTCCCCCAGCCGGCCGTGCGGAACCGGCCCGCGCGCCGCGCTCAGTCGTTTCTGCCAATCCCCCCACCAGGGCGAGCGCGGCTCTTCTTACGCTCCCGCGAACGTCAACGTACGCGCCGCGCCCGTGCCGGGCAAACCGCGCCGCCCCACGAGCGCGTACCATTCCCCCGCCCGGGAGCGACCATGACAGCGCCAGCTGACCCCGCCGCCGCCCCCCTTCCCCTCGAAGGCATCCGCGTCTGCGACTTCTCCTGGATCGTCGCCGGACCTCAGTCCACCCGCATCCTCGCCGACCTCGGCGCCGAGGTGATCAAGGTCGAGAACGAGGACCACCTCGACACGGTTCGCCTCCAGCCCGGCCAGCCCGGCCCGAACCGCCGCGGCATGCACAACAACTTCAACCGCAACAAGCTCAGCATTACCGCAAACCTCGGCCACCCCCGCGGACGCGAGCTTGTCGAACGCCTCATCAGCGTCTCCGACCTCGTCGTCGAGAACTTCAGCCCCGGCGCCTTCGCCCGCATGGGCTTCCCCTACGAGCGTCTCCGTGAGCTTCGTCCCGACATCGTGTACCTCTCCGTGTCGGGCTATGGCCACGCAGGTCGCGACACCACCTACGTCACCTGGGGTCCCACCGCCCAGGCCGTCTCCGGCTGCACGGCTGTCTCCGGCCTCCCCGACGAGCCGCCCGCTGGCTGGGGATTCTCCTACCTCGACCACACGGCCGGCTACTACGCCGCCGTCGCCGCCCTGATGGCCCTCTACCATCGCGCCCAGACGGGCGAGGGCCAGCACGTCGACCTCTCGCAGGTTGAGACCGGGATGCTGATCCAGGGCCTCCACATGCTCGACTTCCAGGTCAACGGGCGCCCCTCCGAGCGCATCGGCAACCGCTCCCGCTTCCCCGCCGTCGCTCCCCACGGCATCTATCCCTGTGCCGGCGACGACCGCTGGATCGCCATCGCCGTGGAGAACGACGCGTGCTGGCGCGCCCTCTGCGCCGAGCTCGGCCTGCCCGCCCTCGCCGCCGACGAACGCTTCGCCACCAACGACGCCCGCGTCGCTAACCAGGACGTCCTCGACGCTGCCATCGCCTCCTGTACGCCCGAGCGTGAGCCGCACGAGCTCATGGAGGCCCTCCAGGCGCGTGGCGTCCCCGCCGGAGTCGTCCAGACCATGGAAGACCGCATGGAGCGCGATCCCCAGCTCGCCGACCGTGGCTTCTACCCCGTCGCCGCTCACCCCGAGCTGGGCGACCACCGCTTCGAGGGCGTCCCCATGCGCTTCTCCGGGGCCCGCTGGCGCCTCGATCGGGGCGCGCCCCTCCTCAGCGAGCACACCCGTCACGTCGCAACCGCGATCCTCGGCTATAGCGAGCACGAGTTCGACGAGCTCGTCGCCGAGGGGGCCGTCTGATGCCCGGCCCCCTCACCGGCCTCACCGCCCTCGAGATCGGCGACCGTGGCGAGGTCGCCGGCAAGCTCCTCGCCGATGCCGGCGTCGAGCTGATCCGTGTCGAGCCCCCCGCAGGCGCCCGCACCCGCCACACCGGCCCCTTCGTCGACGACCGCCCCGACCCCGACGCGAGCCTCCGCTTCGCCTACCTCAACACGAACAAGCGTGGTATCACCCTCAACCTCGCCGAATCCGGGGACGCCGCCCGCTGGCGCGCCCTCGTGGCCCGAGCCGACATCGTCGTCGACAGCACCGACCCGGGCGCCCTTGATGCCCTCGGGCTCGGCCACGGCGCGCTCGCGGGGGATTCGCCCGGCCTCCTGTGGTGCGCGATCACCCCCTTTGGCCTCACCGGTCCCCGCCGCGACTGGACCACTACCGACCTCGTCAGCATGGCCCTCGGCGGGCCGCCCATGAGCACCGGCTACGACGACCACGACCTGCCCCCTATCCGCGCCGACGGCGAACACTCCTTCTGGATCGCTGGCGAGTACGCCGTCGCCGGCATCGTCGCCGCCCTCCTGCAGCGCACCCTCACCGGCCAGGGCCAGCTCATCGATGTCTCCATCCACGAGGCCGTCGCCTGCACCACCGAGGGCGCCTTCGAGAGCTGGGAGTACCGACAGCGCATCAACCAGCGCCAGACCGGCCGCCACTCCGCCCCCGACCCCACCCCTCCGTCCCAGTTTCTTAGCGGAGACGGCCACTACATGCAGATCCTCGGTGGCGGCGTCCCCCGCCGAAAGCACCTCTACCCCCTCCTCCTCGAGTGGCTCGACGAGCACGATGCCGCCCAGGACCTCCACAACCCTGTCTACAGCCGCGCCCTCTACGACGGCGAGGGCGATGCCGCCGCCGCCAACCGCCACGTCGGCGAGGTCATCCGGGACTTCGTCGCTACCCAGCCCGCCGATGACCTGTACCGGCGCGGCCAGTCCATGCACCTCCCCTGGGGCATCGTGCGCTGGCCCGAGGAGAACCTTGACGACCCCCACTGGGAGGACCGCGACTTCTTCGTCGAGGGGCCGGTCCCCGGCTCCCCCGATCACGCTCGCTACCCCCGTGCCGGCTACGGCTTCACCGCCACCCCCGTCGAGTTTCGCCGCCCCGCTCCCCGCCTCGGCGAGCACAACGTAGAGGTCTTCGGCGAGCTCGAAACCGGCTAGGCCCGCGACCGGCTACTCGGCTCGCTTCAGCTGCGTCCCTGCCAGGAACGCCTCGAACTCCTCGCGGTTGTCGCTCTCGATCGCCGCAAGCTGCCCGATGTCGATCAGGTGCCGCTCTGTTCGCACCACAAGCGTCCGCAGCACGTCCGACTCCTCGCACGGCGCCTCGTGCTCGATGGCCTCGTACCCCTCGAACGGCCTCGAACGCGTGGTGACCGCCTCCAGCGGAACGTCGTGAACTCGCTTCCACCGGTCGGGGACGTCGTCCCGCTCGTCCGCCCCCCGGACCCGGATGGCGAACGCCGAAGCCCCCTCCTTCCGGAACAGGACCACGTAGTCCGGCGTCGACAACCGCTCCCAGCCGGACGCCGTCAGGTCCGGGATGCCGAGTTCTCCCTCGTCACCCAGCCAGATCCGCTCCTGCTCCCCTGCTCCCGTCACACGGGCCTCCTGTCGCGACGGCCGGTCCCGGCCCCCGTATCGCGCTAGACTACCGCCCGCCGAAGCCGGCTGGAGGGTACATGGGACGCCTGGATGGAAAGGTGGCGCTCGTCACCGGCTCCGCGCGCGGGCAGGGGGAGGCCGAGGCCAGGCTCTTCAGCGCTGAAGGCGCTTCCGTCATCGTTGCCGATGTACGCGTCGACGAAGGCACGAAGGTTGCCGCCGAGATAGCGGAGTCCGGTGGTAACGCCGAATTCGTCCAGCTCGATACGACCCAGGCCGGCGGCTGGAAGGAAGCGGTCGCGCATGCCGTCGACCGCTTCGGCAAGCTCGACGTTCTCGTGAATAACGCCGCCATCTGGCGCGGCGAGGGCGGCATTGAGGACATCACCCCCGAGAACTGGAACGACCTTTTCGATGTCAACTGCAAGGCCGGCTTCCTCGGCATGCGCGCCGCCATCCCCGAGATGCGTCGCGCCGGTGGCGGCTCCATCATCAACGTTGGCTCGACGCTCGCGATGCACGGCGCCACCAGCAGCGCGGCCTACTCCGCGGCCAAGGCCGCCCTTGCCCTCATCACCCGCTCCGCCGCCCTCCAGTACGCCCCCGAGAAGATCCGCGTGAACATCATCCATCCCGGATCGATCAACACGCCCATGCTGCGCGAAGGCACCCACGGACGGCACCTCGATATCGCCAACCGCATCCCCATCGGGCGCCTCGGCGAGCCCATCGATATCGCCTACGGCGCCCTCTACCTCGCCTCCGACGAAGCCTCCTTCGTCACCGGCATCCAGCTCGTCATCGACGGAGGGACACAGGCCTGATGACCGCGCAAGTCCTCGTCGAACGCAACGTCATGGTTCCCATGCGCGATGGCGTCCGCCTCGCTACCGACATCTACCGCCCCAACGACGACGAGCAGTACCCCGTCCTCGTCCACCGCATCCCCTACGACAAGTCGGTCGCCCAGAACATCGGCAGCCAGATGGTGAACCCCGTCGTCGCCGCCGAGCACGGGTACGCCGTGGTCGTCCAGGACTGCCGCGGCTGCTTCCAGTCCGAGGGCATCATGACCCTCTACGGCGATGAGCGTGACGACGGCTACGACACCATCGAGTGGGCCGCCGTCCAGCCCTGGAGCAACGGCAAGGTTGGCATCTACGGCTCCTCCTACATGGGCGTCACCACCCTCCAGGCCGCCGCCGCCGCCCCTCCCCACCTCGAGGCCGTCATGGCCTACCTCACCGCCGCCAACCTCCACGACGGCTGGGTTTACAGCGGTGGCGCCCTCGAGCTCAGCTTCAACCTCGGCTACACCCAGGGCCGGGCCCTCCCCGCCATGATGCGGATGGGCGTCGATCCCGAGCGTCAGCGCGAGCTCCGCCGCCAGATGGCCGCGGGCGCCGCCGACCGCGCCGCCTTCCTCCGCACCATGCCCCTGAGCGAGGCCCCGGTCCTGCGCGAACGCGACATCCTCCCCTACTGGCACGAGTTCATCGACCACGACAGCTACGACGACTACTGGAAGGAGCTCGACGCCCGCGCCGACCTGATGCAGGTGCCGGTCATGCACATCGCCGGCTGGTACGACCAGTTCCTGAAAGGTCACCTGGGCCTCAACCTCGGCCTTCAGCAGCATCCCGACGAGCGCATCCGCGATACCCACCGCTTCATCATTGGCCCCTGGGACCACAACTCCTACATGGGCTACAACCTCTCCCGCGCCGGCGACCGCGAGTTCGGCGGCCGCGCCCTGAGCGGTGTCGCCGTCGTCAGCGACATCCTCCTGCAGTGGTTCGACCACTGGCTCAAGGGTGAGGACACCCCCCTCATGTCCCGGCCCCGCGCTCGCTGGTTCCTCATGGGCGACAGGAACGAGTGGAAGGAGACCGATACCTGGCCGCCTCCCAGCACCCCCGCCCGCTACTACCTGCACAGCGGCGGTCACGCCAACACCCGCTCCGGCGACGGCGCCCTCGCGACCGAACCTCCCGGCCCCCAGGTGGCCGACAGCTACCAGTACGACCCCGACGACCCCGTCCCCACCATTGGCGGCCGCGTCTTCGCCACCGTCACCGGCCCCGGGGGCGTCCGCGACCAGTCCGAGGTCGAGACCCGCGACGACGTGCTCGTCTACACCTCACCCCGCCTCCTCGGGCCCCTGACCATCGCCGGCAACATCACCGTCGACCTCTGGATCGCCAGCAGCGCCCCCGATACCGACTTCACGGGCAAGCTCGTCGATGTCGAACCCGGCGGCTACTGCGCCATCGTCGCCGATGGCATCCTGCGCGCCCGCTTCCGCAACTCCTTCGAGGAGGCCGAGTTCCTCGAGCCCGGCAAGCCCACGAAACTCACCATCGACCTCTGGGACGTCGCCTACACCTTCAAGCAGGGGCATGCCCTCCGGCTCGAGATCAGCAGCAGCAACTTCCCCCGCTTCAGCCGCAACGCCAACTCGAAGGTCAGGCCCGAGTTCGCCGGCCCCGAGGACGTGTGCGTCGCCGTCCAGCAGGTCTTCCACGACAGCGACCGCCCCTCCCACCTCACCCTGCCCGTGGTCACGGAGCCGCCGGAGGACTAACGTTGGTGGTCAGACCCCATAGACGTGCGCCCCGTAGAAGCTGAGGAGCCCCCGTGTTCACGCCCCCACCGAGCCGCTGGTCTGTCCCCTTCGATGGCTCCTTCGACGTGCGTGGGCACCCCACCGCCCCCGCCGCCGACCCTCCCGCCAAGAAGGAGCTCCGCCGGCAGCTTGGCGAGGTCATCAAGGAGATCGACGATCTCCAGTACCGGCTCTTCGTCGAGGACAGCCGCTCTCTCCTCCTGATCTTCCAGGCTCTCGATGCCGCCGGAAAAGACAGCACCATCCGTGCCGTCTTCCGCGGCGTGAACCCCGCCGGACTCCAGGTCACCGCCTTCGCCGAGCCATCCTCCCTCGACCTCGACCACGACTTCCTCTGGCGCACCAACCGGGTCCTGCCCCAGCGCGGACGCCTCGGCGTCTTCAACCGCAGCTACTACGAGGAGGTGCTCGTCGTCCGCGTCCACCCCGAGCTGCTCAAGCCCCAGCGCCTGCCCGCAATCGAGAACATCGATGACCTGTGGGAAGGAAGGCTCACCTCCATCCGCGACCACGAAGCCCACCTCGCCCGCAACGGCACGACGGTCCTCAAGTTCTGGCTCAACGTCTCCCGAAAAGAGCAGGCGAAGCGGCTCCGAGCGCGCGTCGAGGGAAGCGAGAAGCAGTGGAAGTTCTCCATGTCCGACGTGCGTGACCGCCAGCACTGGGACGCCTACCTCGACGCTTACCAGAGTGCCCTGAACGCCACCTCCCGCCCCTGGGCGCCCTGGTTCGCCATCCCCGCCGACAACAAGCCCTACATGCGGCTTGTCGTCGCCGGCATCATCGCCGAAACGCTCCGCGCCATGGACCCCCAGCTCCCCCAGGTCGAGCCCATCGGCCCCGAGGAGCGCCGCCGCATTCTCGACCTGCTCGATCAGTAGCCGACGCCCCCACCCCCGGACAAGCAGAAGGGCCTCCCGATTCATCTCGGGAGGCCCTTCGGTGTGGTCTGGTAGCGGGGGAGGGATTCGAACCCCCGACCTTCGGGTTATGAGCCCGACGAGCTACCACTGCTCCACCCCGCGCCGATGGCCCTGTTGGACCTTCGCACTGAGGAGCGATGAAACCGCGTCGATTCATGGCGAGCCTCAATTGAGGTCAAGCCCTCGACCATTAGTACGCCTTAGCTGAACGCGTTACCGCGCTTACACCTGGCGCCTATCGAACAGGTAGTCTTCCTGTGGTCTTACTCCCATAAAGGGATGGGAAGTCTCATCTCGAGGTCGGCTTCGCACTTAGATGCTTTCAGCGCTTATCCGATCCGAACATGGCTACCGGGCAATGCTCCTGGCGGAACAACCCGCACACCAGCGGTTCGTTCACCCCGGTCCTCTCGTACTAGGGGCAACGCCTCTCAAACTTCCTGCGCCCACGGCGGATAGAGACCGAACTGTCTCACGACGTTCTGAACCCAGCTCGCGTACCGCTTTAATGGGCGAACAGCCCAACCCTTGGGACCTACTCCAGCCCCAGGATGCGACGAGCCGACATCGAGGTGCCAAACCTTGCCGTCGCTATGGACGCTTGGGCAAGATAAGCCTGTTATCCCCGGGGTAACTTATATCCGTTAAGCCACGGCCCTTCCACTCGGTACCGTAGGATCACTTTGACCGGCTTTCGCCCCTGCTCGACTTGTAGGTCTCGCAGTCAAGCTCCCTTGTGCCAATACACTCGACAGGTGATTTCCATCCACCCTGAGGGAACCTTTGTGCGCCTCCGTTACATTTTAGGAGGCGACCGCCCCAGTCAAACTGCCCACCAGACACTGTCCTCCTGCTTGATCAGGAGTTAGAAAGCAAACCACAGAAGGGTGGTATTTCAAGGTTGGCTCCACCATGTCCGCAAACACGGCTTCCTAGCCTCCCACCTATCCTACGCATCTAAGGCCCACTCCCAGTGCCAAGCTGCAGTAAAGCTCCACGGGGTCTTTTTGTCCTGCCGCGGGTCGGCCGCATCTTCACGGCCAATTCAATTTCGCCGGGTCCTTCGTTGAGACAGTGCCCAGATCGTTACGCCTTTCGTGCGGGTCGGAACTTACCCGACAAGGAATTTCGCTACCTTAGGACCGTTAT
>JAPPAK010000002.1 GCA_026705605.1 Chloroflexota bacterium
TTCGTGCGGGTCGGAACTTACCCGACAAGGAATTTCGCTACCTTAGGACCGTTATAGTTACGGCCGCCGTTCACCGGGGCTTCGGTTCGAAGCTCTCACCTCTCCCCTTAACCTTCCGGCACTGGGCAGGCGTCAGCCCCTATACGTCAGCTTTCGCTTTTGCAGAGACCTGTGGTTTTGGTAAACAGTCGCCTGGGCCTGCTCACTGCGGCCCTCTACCGCTCACCGGGCATGCCGGTTCACAGCCGAGGGCGATCCTTCTCCCGAAGTTACGGATCCAATTTGCCGAGTTCCTTAACGAAGGTTCTCCCGTTCGCCTCACGGTACTTACCGCCACCTACCAGTGTCGGTTTGCGGTACGGGCACGTTGGTTACTGGCAGCGAGGCTTTTCTCGCCGGCCTGGGCTCAACCCCGTCGCTTTGACAAAAGTCTCTACTTCTCTCGAGTCCTCAGCTTATCCCGGAGGTGGATTTACCTGCCTCCGGACGCCTACGGCCCAAGAACGGACCATATCCATTAGGTCCGCGGGATCTACCCTTCCGGGTCCCCCCTCTGCGTTAAAACGCGACCATCGTGGTGCTGGAATACTAACCAGCTGTCCATCGCCTACGCCTCTCGGCCTCGGCTTAGGCCCGACTAACCCTACGCGGACTGACCTTCCGTAGGAAACCTTAGGTTTACGGCGGGTGCGGTTCTCACGCACCTTACGCTACTCATGCCGGCATTCTCACTTCGCTCCGCTCCAGGGCGCCTCGCAGCTACCCCTTCTCGGCTGAAACGAACGCTCCCCTACCGCCATCCGCTAACGCGGATGACCCACAGCTTCGGTGTCACGCTTAGCCCCGTTGAATTCTCGGCGCAGAATCACTCGACCAGTGAGCTGTTACGCACTCTTTAAAGGGTGGCTGCTTCTAAGCCAACCTCCTGGCTGTTTTTGCAATTCAACATCCTTGTACACTGAGCGTGAACTTTGGGACCTTAGCTGGTGGTCTGGGCTGTTTCCCTTTCGACAATGGAGCTTATCCCCCACTGTCTCACTCCCGGACTTTGTCCGGCGGCATTCGCAGTTTGGTTGGGTTTGGTAGGCGGTAAGCCCCCTAGCCCATCCAGAGCTCTACCTCCGCCGGAGATATTTCCAAGGCTGCACCTAAATGCATTTCGGGGAGAACGAGCTATCTCCTGGTTCGTTTGGCATTTCACCGCTACCCACAAGTCATCCAATCGTTTTGCAACACAAGAAGGTTCGCGCCTCCATCCGGTTTTACCCGGACTTCACGCTGCCCATGGGTAGATCACCAGGTTTCGCGTCTACTCCACGCCACTCAATCGCCCTGTTCGGACTCGCTTTCGCTACGGCTCCATGACTTCCGTCACTTAACCTTGCGACGTAGCGTAACTCACCGGCTCATTCTTCAATAGGCACGCCGTCACCCGTCGTAACGGGCTCCGACTGCACGTAAGCACACGGTTTCAGGATCTCTTTCACTCCCCTCCCGGGGTACTTTTCACCTTTCCCTCACGGTACTTGTCCACTATCGGTCACCAGGAGTATTTAGCCTTGGGAAGTGGTCTCCCCAGATTCCCACAGGGTTTCACGTGTCCCGTGGTACTCAGGTGCCTGCTCGGAGTCGCAAGCCATTCGCCTACGGGGCTCTCACCCTCTCTGGCCGGCCGTTCCAGTGCCGTTCGTCTTCGCTTGCGATTGGTAACTCCGTGCCCGAAAGCCAGCAGGTCCTACAACCCCGGCTGGGCGAACCCAACCGGTTTGGGCTTTTCCCCGTTCGCTCGCCGCTACTCAGGGAATAATCTCTTTTCCTCGGGGTACTTAGATGTTTCAGTTCCCCCAGTTCCCTCTACCAGGTCTATGTGTTCAACCTGGAGTGACCCGGTAGTCCCGGGCCGGGTTTCCCCATTCGGAAATCTCCGCCTGAGCTTGTTTGACAGCTGAGCGGAGCTTATCGCAGCCTTACCACGTCCTTCTTCGGCTCCTGATGCCTAGGCATCCACCGCGCGCCTTAGTAGCTTGACCTCAATTAAGGCTCGCACGCATGAATCTCTTCCCGGCTTCGCCACACTCCCCGAAAGGAACGCAGCGAACCCGTTCGCAGTTTCATCGCTCTTCAGTTGTGAAGGTCCGTACCCGGCTTCGTCGCCGGAGAGCGCCACTGGCGCTCTCCGAGTGCGAAACCTGCTCTTGCCGTAACCCCGAAATGGGGAAGGTGGTGGAGCCGAGGAGACTCGAACTCCCGACTTCCGCCTTGCAAAGGCGGCGCTCTCCCAGCTGAGCTACGGCCCCTTGCGCCCGGCGCCAGAGTGGTGGGCCATTCTGGACTCGAACCAGAGACCTCAGTCTTATCAGGACTGCGCTCTAACCAGCTGAGCTAATGGCCCCCCTTGGGCCGGCACGGCCTTTAAGAGCTGAATAGCGGACGGAAGAAGGCCGCCTGGAGGCCTTCAGGAACACCTCGAATCGAAACTCGAGGCGATCGACCTGGGATCGTCCCTGCCGCACCCGGAACACCGGGTCCTGGGTGTCTTGCCGGCAGGGCGTACTCCCTAGAAAGGAGGTGATCCAGCCGCAGCTTCCGCTACGGCTACCTTGTTACGACTTCGTCCCAATCGCTGGCCCTACCCTCGACACCTGCTTCCTTGCGGTTAGCCGAGCGGCTTCAGGTATTGCCAACTTTCATGACGTGACGGGCGGTGTGTACAAGGCCCGGGAACGTATTCACCGCAGTAGTGCTGACCTGCGGTTACTAGCAACTCCGGCTTCATGCAGGCGAGTTTCAGCCTGCAATCCGAACTGAGGATGGCTTTGATGGGATTAGCTCCACCTCGCGGTTTCGCGACCCGTTGGACCACCCATTGTAGCGTGTGTGTAGCCCCGGACGTAAGGGCCACGCTGACCTGACATCATCCCCTCCTTCCTCCGGGGGTTTCCCGGCAGTCTCGTCAGAAAAGTACAACTGACGACAGGGGTTGCGCTCGTTGCGAGACTTAACCCAACACCTCACGGCACGAGCTGACGACGGCCGTGCAACACCTGTGCATGCTCCCCGAAGGGTCCCTCAGCTTTCACATCAGTACCACATGCATGTCAAATCCGGGTAAGGTTCTTCGCGTACCATCGAATTAAACCACACGCTCCGCTGCTTGTGCGGGCCCCCGTCAATTCCTTTGAGTTTTAGCCTTGCGGCCGTAGTCCTCAGGCGGAGTACTTATCGCGTTAGCTTCGGCACTGAGGGGGTCGATACCCCCAACACCTAGTACTCATCGTTTACAGCGTGGACTACCCGGGTATCTAATCCGGTTCGCTCCCCACGCTTTCGCCCCTGAGCGTCAGGACAGGGCCAGAATGCCGCCTTCGCCGCTGGTGTTCCTTCCGATATCTACGCATTTCACCGCTACACCGGAAATTCCGCATTCCCCTCCCTGCCTCAAGCCTGGCAGTTTTCCAGGACCCCTCCCGGTTGAGCCGGGAGATTTCACCTGAAACTTGCAAGGCCGCCTGCGGGCGCTTTACGCCCAGTAAATCCGGACAACGCTCGTCACCTACGTATTACCGCGGCTGCTGGCACGTAGTTAGCCGTGACTTATTCGCGAGGTACCGTCAGTACTTCTTCCCTCGCAAAAGCGGTTTACAACCCGAAGGCCTTCCTCCCGCACGCGGCGTTGCTGCGTCAGGCTTTCGCCCATTGCGCAAGATTCTTAGCTGCTGCCTCCCGTAGGAGTCGGGGCCGTTCTCAGTCCCCGTGTGGCTGACCATCCTCTCAGACCAGCTACCGATCGTCGCCTTGGTGGGCCGTTACCTCACCAACTAGCTAATCGGCCGCGGGCCCCTCCCGGAGCACCGGAGTTTTCACTACCCGATCTCTCATCGGGAGTCGTATGCGGTATTAGCCCGGCTTTCGCCGGGTTATCCCCCACTCCAGGGCAGGTTACCCACGTGTTACTCACCCGTCCGCCGCTCTCCACCGGCCCGAAGGCCGGCTTCTCGCTCGACTTGCATGCCTAATACACGCCGCCAGCGTTTGTCCTGAGCCAGGATCAAACTCTCCGTAAGAGCACTCAACCCGAAGGCTGAGTTAATTCCCTTGACGGGTTCCCAGACGTTCTCTTTCGTCCGCTATCCAGTTGTTAAAGTCCGCTGGACCCTCAAGAAGGCCCGACGGATAAGAATAGTCTCCCCCCCGTACCGTGTCAATCGAGCGTCCGCCTGATCAGTTTCCTCATGGCCGTGTCCGCAGGTACGTCAGCGGCCCCTGCTGGCGCACCAGGCCCCGCAGTTCCAGCGTCAGCAGCGCCCCCGTCACCGTCTCGATCGGCATCTCCGCTCGCCGCGCCACCTCGTCCACGTGCAGCGGCCCCTCCTCCAGCCAGTGCAGCACCCGCCCCTCGTCCGTGCTCGTCTCCACGGCCACCCCCGTTGCCGGCTCCGGTGGCGGCGATGCCGCCTCCCCCAGCGAGAGCTGCGTGCCGATGCTGAGCAGGTTCAGCTCCTCGCACAGCTCCTCCGCCGAGCCCACTAGCTTCGCCCCGCTCTCCCGGATGAGCCGGTTCGTGCCGGCGCTCTGCTGAGAGAACACGCTCCCCGGCGTCGCGAACACCTCGCGGTTCTGCTCGAGCGCGTGGTGCGCCGTGTGCAGCGCCCCGCTCGTCACCCCCGCCTCGATCACCAGCGTTGCCCGTGCCAGCCCCGAGATGATCCGGTTCCGCCGCGGGAAGTAGTCCGAGCGTGTCTTCACCCCGGGCGGGTACTCCGAGAGCACGCACCCATGCGCCATCACCCGCTCCGCCAGCCCCTCGTTCTCGCGCGGGTAGATCCCGTCGATGCCGCCCGCGAGCACCGCTACCGTCGGCGTTCCCGAGTCCACCGCCACCCGGTGCGCGATCGCGTCGATGCCGCGCGCCAGGCCGCTCACGATCGCCACCCCGGCCCGCGCCACCGCCCCGCAGAACTGCTCGCACACCTCCCGCCCGTAGGCCGTCACCCGCCGCGTCCCCACCACTGCCAGCGCCTGCTCGAACTGCGGCCCCGCCTCGCCCCGGATGAACAGCACAGGCGGGCTCTGCGGGATCTCCTGCAGCAGCGACGGGTACGCCTCGTCCTCCCAGGTCAGCGTCCGCACGCCGTGCCGCTCGAGCGCCTCCAGCTCCTCCTCCGGCGCGAAGTCGCGTCGCGCTCGCTCGAAGCCGCGCACGTATTGCGTCCGTAGCCCCGCCTCCCGCACCGTCCCCGACGGCGCCTCCCACGCCTCCGCGATGCTCCCGTAGTACGCGATCAGGCCGCGGAAGCTCTCCGACCCCAACCCCGCGCGGCGCAGGGCTACCCACTGGGCTCTCTCTATGTCGTTCCCAACCATTGCGGTGGGAACTCTAGCATGCCAGCCCCCTCAGGCGCTCGCCCGCTCCCGCGCCACCCGCAGCCGCCGCAGCCTTCGCCCCGACATGCTCAGCACCCGCAGGCGAAGCCCGTCCACCGCCACCTCGTCCCCCACTGCCGGCAGCCGCCCCAGCTCGTGGATGACGAATCCCCCGACCGTGTCGAAGTCCTCGCTCTCCGCCGAGTAGTCGAACAGCTCCTCGAGCACCTCCGCCGGCATGCTCGCGTCGAGCAGCACCTCGTCCTCCGAGATCTGCTCCATCGCTGGACCGGCCACGTCGTACTCGTCCTCGATCTCCCCGACGATCTCCTCGATCAGGTCCTCGATCGTGATCAGTCCCGCCGTCCCCCCGTACTCGTCCACGACGACTGCCAGGTGCGTGCGGTTCGCCCGCATCTCCGTCAGCAGCTGGTCGGCGCGCTTCGTCTCCGGGATGAACACCGCCTCGCGCAGCAGCGCCCGCAGCGAGGAGTCCTGCCCCGTGAGGATCGCGTCGAGCATGTCCTTCGCGTAGGCGAGACCCGCGATGTCGTCGATGCTCTCGCCGTAGGCGGGAATGCGGCTGAAACCGCGCTCTGTCGCCAGGCGCGCCGCCTCGCGCACGCTCGCCTCCACCTCCGTCGCGACGATATCGATGCGGGGCACCATCACCTCCCGCGCCGTCTTGTCCTCCAGGCCGATGATCCCGCGGATCATCCGCTCCTCTTCCTCCTCCACGCCCCCGGAGGCCTCCTCCCGCTCGAGCAACGCCAGGATGTCCTCGTTCTGCGACCCCGGGCCCACACCCTGCAACGGCGCCGCGATTACGCGCGCGGGCACGCTCAGCGCCCACGCCGGCGCCGCGAACACCCAGCGAGCGGCCACGATTACGCGGTGGAGCTGCAGCACCGAGTACTCCGGACGCCGCGCCGCCAGCGTCCCCACCGTCATCTGCACCAGCGCCGCGTAGGCGCCGCCGGCGATGCCGATCCAGGCCGCTCCCCCTGTCCCCAGCTCGACCGCACCGATGTACGCGAACGCCGACACCACCCCGGCCGCCGCCAGGATCCGCGCCGTCGTCAGTGGGCCCAGCGGCTCCAATGGCCGTTCCACGGTGCCCACGATGCGCAGCGCGGCCGCGTTTCCCTGGCGCGCCAGCGCCTGGATGCGGGCGACGTTTGTTCGCTCCAGCGCCGTTTCCGCGCCGGCCACCAGCGCCAGCACGACCGATGCCGCCGCGATAACGAGGATGGCCACGATCTCGCCCGTCGCCATCGCTACTCTTCCCCCTCGTCCTTTGTCGGGAGCTCACGCGCCGGCACGCCCGCCACCCGCGCTCCCGCCCCCACGTCCCGCGTGACCACCGCCCCTGCCGCTGTGAACGCGCCATCCCCCACCGAGACGGGCGCGATCAGCATCGTGTCGCACCCCACGAACGCCCGCACCCCGATGTGCGTCCGGTGCTTGTCGACCCCGTCGAAGTTCACCGTCACCGCCCCCGCGCCGATATTCGCCCCCTCGCCCACGTCCGCATCCCCCAGGTAGCTGAAGTGATGCATCTTCACGCCGTCTCCCACGACCGAGTTCTTGACCTCCGCGTAGTTGTGGATCTCGCACCCGTCCCCGATCGCCGCCCCGCCACGCACGTGCGCGTACGGCCCCACGGTCGTCCCCTCCCCCACCGTTGAGTCCTCCACCACCGAGTGCTGGACCGTGCTGTTCGCCCCGATGCTCGCGTTCCGCAGCGTCGCTCCCGGCCCGACAACCGCCCCTGCCGCCACCGATGTTTCGCCGTACAGGTAGCAGTTCGGCTCGACCACAACGTCCGCCTCCAGCCTCACCTCGCGGTCCACATAGACCGAATACGGATCGCGGAAGGTCACGCCCGCCTGCTGGTGGCCGGCGATGACTCGTTCCCGCACGAGCCCTTCGGCCAGCGCCAGCGCCTGGCGGTTCATGAGCCGCAGGCTCGCCTCGTCTCCCGCCGCGACCGTGGCTGCGGCGCTCCGGTCCGACTCCCCCCGCTCGACGAGCCAGGCCGTGAAGCTCTGCCCCCGCGGATCCTGCTCCACAAGCCACGCGGTCTCGACGCACACGCCCACGTCGTCCCCATCCCCGCTGGTCAGGTAGGCCCGCCGTGCCCGTGTCTCCTCGCGCCGTTTCACGACGGCATGCATGGAGGAGGAGTCCAGCAGGGGCGTATCGCCCCACACGAACAGGGTCACCTCGCACTCCCCGAGGGAGCGGAACAGTTCGCGCGGTCCGGCCAGGAACGCGTCGGCGCCGCTGAGTGCTTCCCGCCCCTGTCCCCGCTCGTCCCCCACCACGATCACGGTTGCCGGGTCGAGCCTGCGCGCGGCGTCGATCACGTATTGCGCCGCGGGCGTCCCCGCCACCCGGTGGAGCGCCGGTGCCACGTCCGACACCATGGCCTCGCTGAGCTCCCCGGCGAGCACGACTACTCCCAGCTTCCCACTCATTGCGCGCGAACGCGCCCGGCGCGGATCGCGCTCCGGGGAGCCGGCTAACGGAATGGGCTTGCGTTCGTGTGGATCGGGATCGTCGCTCATACGCGTCTGGCGGTGTGCGTCGCTCATGCTAGTGGGCCATAAGACGTTGTCAAGGAGCAGGCCCGCTCCCTCGCTCGACACCCGACGGGTTGCGCTCGTAGCATCCGAAGGCAGCAATGCCTTTTCCCCCACGGAGTTCCGACGAGATTCGCGCTGCGTTCGTGGACTTCTTCGCGGAACGCGATCACCGCCAGCTTCCGGCCTGGCCTCTTGTCCCCGTGGGCGATCCCACCACCCTCTTCACCACCGCCGGCATGCAGCAGTTCAAGCCGTACTTCACCGGCCAGGCCGAGCCACCCGTGCGCCGCGCCACCACCGTGCAGCGCGCATTCCGCGTCACCGACATCGAGGAAGTGGGCGACTTCAGCCACTGCACCGCCTTCGAGATGCTCGGCAACTTCAGCTTCGGGGACTACTTCAAGGCCGAGGCCATCGCCTGGGCCTGGGACCTCAGCACCGACGTCTACCAACTCCCCCCCGATCGCATTCACGTCAGCATCCACGATGACGACGACGAGGCCTACGAGGCCTGGCGCGCCACCGGCGTCCCGCACGAGCGCATCCACCGCTACGACGAGTCCGAGAACTACTGGTACAGCGGCCCCGTCGGCCCCTGCGGCCCCAACACCGAGATCTTTTACGACTACTTCCCCGAGCGCGGCGTCGAGCGCGCCGACCCCGCCAACGACGGCCGGCGCTTCCTTGAATACTGGAACCTCGTCCTCATGCAGAACTTCCGCCACGAGGACGGCTCTCTCAGCGACCTCCCGAAGAAGAACATCGATACCGGCAGCGGCCTCGAGCGCGTCGCCGCCATCCAGCAGGGCAAGAGTTCGATCTTCGAGACCGACATCTTCCTGCCCATCCTCCAGGAAGCCTCCGCCATCGTCGGTGTCGACTACCTCGGTGGCCGCGCCAGCAGTTCCGAGGGTCGCGCCATCCGAGCCATGTCCGAGCACGCTCGCGCCGCCACCCTGCTCGTCGGCGACGGCGTCGTGCCTAGCAACGAAGGCCGCGGCTACGTCCTCCGGCGCATCCTGCGCCGCGCCGTCTACCTGGCCCGCCGCGAGGGCGTGGGCGAACCCTTCCTCCACCGTCTGGTCGAGGCCTCCATCCGCAAGCTTGGTCCCGCCTACCCTCACCTTGAGCAGGAACGCGACTTCATCCTCCGCGCCATCGGTGGCGAGGAGGACCGCTTCCTCCGCACGCTCTCGGCGGCTTCCCAGCGCCTCGAATTCCTGCTCTATCGCCTCGAGCACGCCGGCGAGCAGGTAGTTCCCGGCGACGAAGCCTTCGCCCTGTACGACACCTTCGGCCTGCCCATCGAACTGACGCGTGAGATCGCCGCCGTCCGCGACTTCACCGTTGATGTCGAGGGCTTCGAGGCCGCCCTCGATCAGCAACGGCGCAGCGCCCGCGAAGCGGCCATGCTCCTCGGCGGCGACGACCGCCCCGACCTGGCCGCCATCGGGGGCGACCACAGCGCCTTTACGGGCTGGGACAACGTCACCGGTGAGGCGACGCCCGTCGCCATCCTCTCCGATGGCGCCGCCCCAGAGGTCGTCCCCGCCGGAACGAAGGCGGAGGTCGTCCTGGACTCGACCCCCTTCTACCCCGAGGGTGGCGGCCAACTCGGCGACCGTGGCCTCTTGCACACCGCGGGAGGCGTCTTCCGGGTCGAGGACACGCAGGCGGCGAGCGGCGCCATCGTCCACAGCGGCGAGGTCATCGAGGGCGAGCTCCGCCGTGATGACGCCATCCGCGCCGAGGTCGACCTGGCCTGGCGAGCCAGCGTCACCCGCAACCACACCGCCACCCACCTCCTCCACGCCGGCCTCCGCTCCGTTCTCGGTCAGCACGTCCGCCAGCAGGGTTCGCTCGTCGCCGACGAGCGCCTCCGCTTCGACTTCACGCACCTTGAAAGCGCTCCCCGCGAGTCCCTCGACGAGGTCGAGGCCCTCGTGAATGCCCTCATCCGCGAGAACCGGCCCGTCGAGTGGCGCATGACCAGCTACCAGGAGGCCATCGACGGCGGCGCGCTGGCCTTCTTCGGCGATAAGTACGGCGCCGAGGTGCGCGTTGTCGAAATCCGTGGTGATAGCGGTCTGTTCAGCGCCGAGCTCTGTGGTGGCACCCACGTGGGCCAGACCGGCGAACTCGGCCTCGTGCACATCCAGCGCGAGTCGGCGGTTGCTGCCGGAACGCGCCGCATTGAGGCGCTCTCCGGCGCTTCGGCCGAGCGCTACCTCCTCGATGAGCACGCCCGCCTGCAGCGCATCGCCGAGCGCCTCTCCACCCCTCCCGCCGAACTTGAGGCACGCATCGAGGGCATCCAGGAGGAGCTCGCCGGCCTTCGCTCGCAGGTGGCCGACCTCCAGCGCGCCCAGGCCGCCGACCAGGGCGTCGAGCTGGCCGAGGCGGCTGAGCGCATCGGCGATGCCCACCTCGTCGTCGCCCGCGTCCAGGCTGCCTCCCGCGAGGCCCTCAAGGAGCTCGCCGACGACCTTCGCCGCCGCCTCACCCCCTCCCTCCTCGTCCTCGCCGCCGTCATCGATGACCGCCCCGCCTTCGTTGTCGCCGCCACCCCCGACCTTGTCGAGGCCGGCGTGCATGCCGGCAACATCGTCCGTGAAGTGGCGAAGGCCGCCGGCGGCGGTGGCGGTGGCCGCCCCGATCTCGCCGAAGCCGGCGCCCGCGACCCCGATGGTATCGACGCCGCCCTGGCCGAAGGCCATAGCCGGGCCAGCGCCGCCCTCGCGGACCGGTAGCCGAGATGGACGGCTCCCCCGAGTCCGAATCCCCCGACACCAGCGCCCCCGAGCCTACCCCCGCGGACCCATCCCCACCGCCTGCTCTCGAGCCCGCCTCCCCTGCCGGGACTCCGGCTCCTCAGCCGGAGCGCGCCCTCGCCTCGGTCGTCCCCATCGGTCGCCACGAGCCCATCGATGGTATCTGCGGCCGCATCGACGCTGCCCCCTCCCACGTCGTCGTCCTGCACGCCCCCAGCGGCAACCGCGCCATGTCCGAGGAGCTCGGCATGCGCCGCGTCGCCCGCCACGTCCAGGACTCGGGCCGCACCTTCGCCGTCGCGACCCGTTCTGGTGTCCTGACGCGTCGCGCACGCGCCGAGGGTGTTCCCGTCGCCACCAACCCTCGCCGGGTCCACTGGGGCTCCGGGGGCAAGATCGTCGTGCCGCTTGGCTTCACCACCCTGCTGGTGCCCCCCTTTGGCCGCTACGCCCAGTACGTCGCCCTCGCGGTGTTCATCCTCGCCGTCGCCGCCGTCCTCTACACCGCCGGACCGTCCGCCACCGTGAGGGTCTATCCCCCCACCCAGACCGTCGAAGAGCGCACTGTCGTTCGCGCCTCCACCCGCATTGAAGCGATCGACCTCGAAAGAAGGGTCCTCCCCGCCACCGTCATCTCCGTCGAGCGCGAGGTGCTCCTCGCCGTCCCCACCACCGGCGAGGTCATCCAGGGCGTCACGCCCGCGACCGCCACCGTCAGGCTCGGAAACCCCACCGACGCCGCGATCGTCGTGCCGGCGGGGGCCGTCATCTTCTCCGTGCCCGACTTCATCGCCTTCGAGGTCGACATCGTCGTGACCGTGCCCCCCGGCGGGAACGCGTTCGCCCCCGTGACCGCCCGCTCCCCCGGCTCCCAGGGCAACGTCCCCGCGGATTCCATCACCCAGTGGCGAAGCATTGACCTTGCCGTCCTCACCGCCACCAACCAGGAAGAGGCCTCCGGCGGTGCCGACGAACCCCGCCGCGCCGTCGCCCCCGCCGACATCCGCGCGCTCGAATCCCTGGCCACCGAGATTGCGGAAGGCCCGCCGCCCGCCTCGCTCCTGACGGGCGCCCGGCCCGACCACGCGATCATCGTTCGCAGCGCCAGCGTTACCGTCACGCTGGGGGAACCCAGTGCCGAGCCCGGAACTGCCGCCGACGCCGTCTTCATGCAGGTCCAGACCACCATAGAGGCGCTGGCCATCGCCCCCGAGGTGCTCGATACCCTCGCCCGCTCGCTCCTCATCGCGCCCGAAGGCGCTGGCGAGCTCGTGCCCGGCACCGTCGTCGGCGTCGAGACCGGCGACCGCCAGATTGACCACCCCGACGGCTCCTTCACCTCCGAGTTGCGGATCAGCGCCGAGTTCCCGAGGGGCGCCTCCCCCGAGGAGATTGAGGACGCCGTCGGCGGGCGCAGCTCCGAGGCGGCGGTCGCAGAGCTGGGAACGCGCTATGCTCTTGACGATGTCGAGATCGACCTCACCCCGGGCTGGGCGCCGCGGCTCCCCCGCTTCGGGTTCCGGATCGACGTCGAGTTCGGCAGCCGCGCCTTCGAACCCCCAGACCCCGAACCTGATGCCGAAGCCAGCCCGTCTGATGGCCCTTGACGTAGGCTCCCGCCGTACGGGCGTGGCCGTCAGCGACGAGCTCGGCCTCTACGCCCACCCGCGCCCCGCCCTCAAGGGCGGAACGCGCGCCGTCCTTGAAGCCCTTCCTCCCCTCATCGCCGCCGAGGAAGTTGCCGAGGTCGTGGTCGGCCTGCCCCTCACCCTCGCCGGTGGGGACTCCGCCCAGACGGACAGAACCCGCGCCTTCGTTGAACGCCTGCGCGAACAGCTCGATGTCCCGGTGACCACCTGGGATGAGCGCCTCTCCAGCGTCGAAGCCGCCCGCTACGTGCCCTCCGACCGCCACCGCGACGGGTCGCTGGACTCCGCCGCCGCCGCCGTGCTCCTCCAGGCCGTCCTCGATTCCCGAGCGGGCGCCGGCGCATGATGCCGATGCTCCGCTTGCTGTTCGGCGGGCGCTCCCTGCTCATGGCGCTCGGGTTCAGCCTCGTCATCGCCGGCGTGATCGTCGGCGCCGCCCTCTTCGCCGAAACTCCCCGCGCCACGCTCGGCGGCGATGCCATCCCCACCCCGACCCCCTGCGAGTCCGGCGAGCCACAGCGCTACATCATCGCGGAGGGGAGCACGGTCGACGACGTTGCCGGCCAGCTCGAAGAGCTCGGCATCATCTGCTCGGCTTCCCAATTCAAGATCCTCGCCTCGCTCCTTGGTCTTCAGAACCGGCTCGTCTCCGGCGTCTATACCCTCCGCCCCGGCGATTCGACGCTCTCCATCCTCCGCACCATCACCGTGGTCGGCGAGGTCGTCCCCACAGTGCGCGTCACCTTCCCCGAAGGCCTGCGTATCGAGGAGATGGCCGAGATCGCCCAGCAGGCCGGCTTCGGCCCCGCCGAGGAGTTCATCGCCGCCGCCCGCGACGTCGAGTTGCCCCTCAGCTTCGCCGTGGACCTGCCCCCCGGCGTCGGCAACGAGGGCTACCTCTTCCCCGACACCTACATCGTGCCCCTTGGCTCAACCGCCGCCGAGCTCGTGGCCCTCATGGCCGAGACCATGCACCTGCGCTTCTCCGCCGACCTGCGCGAAGTCGCTGCCCACCTCGGGCTCACCCCCCACGAGGTCCTCACCCTCGCCTCCATGATCGAACGTGAAGTCGCGATCCCGGAGGAGCGCGCGGTCGTTGCCGGAATCCTCTTCAACCGCCTTGAGGTCCGCGACCGCCTTGGGGTCGACGCTACTACCCAGTACTGCGTCGCGAATCAGGACCCGGACAGCGTCGAGGCGTACGGCTGGTGGAAGCCCGGCAGCGAGCTCACCCTCGCCGATCTCGACTGCAACTCCCCCTACAACACGCGCCGCTTCGCGGGATTGCCGCCCGGACCCATCGCCAGCCCCGGCCTCGCTGCCATCGAGGCCGTCGTCTACGCCGTGGAGACCGACTACTACTTCTACCAGGTCGATACCCGCGCCGATGACGGCTCCCACTGCTTCGCCGTCACCTTCGAAGAGCACGACAATCCCAACAGGTGCGATAAAGTCGAACGGTGAGCGCCCGGCTCGGCATCATCGGGCACCCCGTCGCCCACTCGCTCTCGCCTGCCATCCAGGGGGCCGCTCTCCGCGCCGCTGGCGTTGACGCCACCTACGACCGCTGGGACACCCCTCCGGACGACCTCCCCGCCCGCATCGCCGCCCTCCGCGAACCCGACTGCCTCGGCGCGAACGTCACCATCCCCCACAAGCAGGCCGTCCTGCCGCTGCTCGACGAGGTCGCGCCCCTCGCCGCCGAGATCGGCGCCGTCAACACCATCGTCAGCGATGGCGGTCGCCTTATCGGCCACAACACGGATGGCGGAGGCTTCGTCGCCGCGCTCCAGGAAGCGGGCTTCGCGCCCGGCGGGAAGTCGTTCCTGCTCGTGGGCGCGGGAGGAGCCGCCCGCGGGATTGCCTTCGCCCTCCGCCGGGCAGGCGCGGACCGCCTCGCCATCTCGAACCGGACGCCCGCGCGGGCGGCGGCGCTCGCCGCCGCCGTGGGCGCCGAAACAGTGCCTTTCGACGCGCCGCCCGCCCCCTACGACTGTGTGGTGAACTGCACCTCCGCCGGGATGCACGGCTCCGGCGCCGAGGACGCCCTCCCCTGCGACCCCGCTGCCACCGCCCCCGGCGCCCTCATCGTCGATATCGTCTACGCCCCCGAGGAGACCCCCCTCCTCCGCGCCGCCCGAGAGGCCGGCCTCCCGGTCCTCGGTGGCCTGCCCATGCTCATCCATCAGGGCGCGCTCGCCTTCGAGCTCTGGACCGGTCGCCCGGCCCCCCTCGAGGCCATGCGCGAGGCGGCTCGCGCCGCCCTCGCCGGCGGTTGGCCATGATCGTCGTCGGCACCGTACTTGGGCTCGCCTTCTTCCTCTTCGTCGGCTGGATCATCTCCACCGAGATGTTCCAGACGCGTGCCTGGCGCAGGCGCGTCGCCGCTGGCGACAACGAAATCGTCGAGGCCCTCATCCTCGAGGCGATGGGCTCCTGGAAGGTCGCCCGACCACCCCGCGACGTGCCCGCCAGCCTCTGGGCCGGCGTCCAGCGAGCCGAGCTCGCCGCCGCTACCGCCGACCTCGCCGTCGTGCAGTCTTCCGCCGAGGGAGAGTTCCGTTCCGTCGAGGGCCGTCGCGAGCAGGTCTCCTCCGCTCTCGATGAAGCCTTCGCCCTCGCCGCCAGGCTCGTGGAGATGATGTTGTACGATGTTCCCAACCTCAGCCTCGGGAGCGTTCGCGTGGACGTGTACTCCACCTTCACTGCGGACGGCGGGGCCGCCTTGCAGAAACCCATCCTGACTACCACCGCACACCGCCCCGACGCCGACGGCATCGACTGGGACGACCTCGCGCCGCCCGAGATCCTCGCGCGCTTCGAGACCGCCTGGGAAACCACCGACGCGGGACTTGCGGCGCCAATCACCGTACCCCCCATACCCGGTGCGGGTGACGACCGGCAGGCCTCCTGATGGGACGGTTCCGCTTCCTCACCTCCGGCGAGAGCCACGGCAAGGGCCTCACCGCACTTATTGAGGGCCTCCCCGCCGGCCTCCCCCTCACCGAGGACGACATCGCCCGCGACATGACCCGCCGCCAGGGCGGCTACGGCCGTGGCGGCCGCATGAAGATCGAGAAGGACCGCGCCGAGATCACCGCCGGCGTCCGTCACGGCCTCACGCTCGGCTCGCCCGTCGCCCTCTGGATCACGAACCGCGACTGGGTGAACTGGACCGAGAAGATGGCCGTCGAGCCCGTCGATGCCGAGATCGAGCGCGTCACCCGCCTCCGACCCGGCCACGCCGACCTGCCCGGCGCCATCAAGTACGGCTTCGACGACGTTCGCAACGTCCTTGAACGCGCCAGCGCCCGCGAGACTGCCGCCCGCGTCGCCGTCGCCGGAGTCGCCAAGCGCCTTCTCGACGAGTTCGGCGTCTCCTTCCGCAGCCACACCCTCGCCATCGGCGGCGTGCGGTCGCACGTTGGCGAAGAGGCTGACTGGGAGGCCGTCGAGGCCGACCCCGTTCGCTGCGGTGATCCCGCCGCCTCCGAGCAAATGGTCGCCGCCATCGACGCCGCCAAGTCCGACGGCGACACCCTTGGCGGCCAGGTCGAGGTGCGCGTCTCCGGCGTCCCCCTCGGCCTCGGCTCCTACGTCCAGTGGGACCGCAAGCTCGACGGCCGCATTGCCCAGGCCATCTGCAGCATCAACGCCTTCAAGGGCGTCGGCCTCGGTCTCGGGTTCGACGCCACCGAGCAGCGCGGTTCCCAGACCCACGACGTCATCCTCCCCGCCGACCAGTGGGGCGAACGCCCCTGGCCCCACGACACCAACCGCCACGGCGGCATCGAGGGGGGTATCACCACCGGCGAGGACATCGTCGTACGCGCTGCCGTCAAGCCCATCCCCACCCTCGCCCACCCCCTCCCCTCCGTCGATCTCGATACCGGCGAGGAGGTGCTCGCCCACTACGAGCGCAGCGACGTCTGCGTCGTCCCCGCCGCGGGCGTCGTCGCCGAAGCGATGGTCGCCATCGTCCTCGCCGATGCCTGGCTCGAGAAGTTCGGCGGCGACAGCCTCGCCGAGATGCGCGCCAGCGTGGAGAGCCACCTCGCCGGCCTCGGCCCGCGTGGCCGTTCCGGCTGACCGCCATGTCTGACCAGATATTCCTCGTTGGCCTCTCCGGGAGCGGCAAGTCCACGGTCGGACGCCTCCTCGCCGACCGCCTCGGTTGGTCTTTCGTCGACAGCGACACCCTCATCGAGAAGACCGCCGGACGCTCCATCCCCGCCATCTTCAGCGAAGGGGGCGAAGCCGCCTTTCGCGAGCTGGAGGGGCGCGCCCTCGCGCGCGCCACCCGCTCCTCCCGGGTCGTCGTCGCCACAGGCGGCGGCGCTCCCACGCACGATGCCGGTCGCCGGGTCCTCGCCGACGGCTTCACCGTCTGGCTCGCCGTCAGCTCCGCCGTCGCCGCCGAGCGCCTCGCCGCCCAGCCCACCGACGAGCCCCGTCCCCTCCTCGCTGGCGATCCCCGCGAGCGCCTCGAGTCCCTCCTCGAATCCCGTCGCGACGACTACGCCCGCGCCGACGCCTCGATCGAGGTCGATGGCCTCACGCCCGAGCAGGTCTGCGACCAGATAGTCCGGCTCTGGGAAGGCGACTCCTCCGGGGCCGGTGATGCCATCCCCGGCGTGGCTGCCACCGTCACGACCCCCGGCGCGAGCTACCCCATCGTCGTCCGCGAAGGCGCCCTCGCCGACCTCGGCGACTTCTGCATGCGCGTCGGCCTCTCCGGTCGTGCCTTCGTGCTTACCGATACCGGGTCCGGCCCCCTCTTCGCCGCCACTGCCCTCGATTCCCTCCGCGCCGCTGGCTTCCAGGCCACCAATATGGCCATCCCCGCCGGCGAGGAGCACAAGACGCTCGCCACGGCGCAGACCGTCTACGACTGGCTCCTCGGTGAGCGCGTCGAGCGCAGCGACTTCCTCGTCTGCCTCGGCGGCGGCGTGGTCACCGACCTCGGGGGCTTTGCCGCCGCCACCGTCCTGCGCGGCATTCCCTTCGTCCATGTCCCCACCACCCTCCTCGGCATGGTGGATGCCGCCGTCGGCGGCAAGACCGGCGTCGATCACGCCATCGGCAAGAACCTCGTCGGCGCTTTCGCCCAGCCCCGCCTCGTCCTCACCGACCCCGCACTCCTCGCCACCCTCCCGCCCCGCCACCTCCATGGAGGCCTCGCCGAGCTCGTAAAGCACGGCTTCATCCTCGACGAAGAGCTCGTGCAGCTCTTCGAAGCGCGCGCCGGCGACCCCGCCGCCCTCGCCACGGAGGAGCTCATCGCTCGCAGCACCGCCATCAAGGCGCGGGTTGTCTCCGAGGACGAGCGCGAGTCGGGCTTGCGCACCCTGCTCAACTACGGCCACACCATTGGCCACGGGATCGAGGCCGCCGCTGGATTCAGCGGCTACCTCCACGGCGAGGCCGTCGCCATCGGGATGCACGCCGCCGGGCGCATCGCCTGCGAGACCGGTCTCCTTCCCGCCGCCGCCCTCGAACGCCAGCAGAGCCTCCTGCGCGCCTGCGGACTCCCCGAGCGCGCCGAGGGCGTCGACCGTGACGCCGTCGTCACCGCCATGCGCAGCGACAAGAAGGTCCGCGCCGGGGAAATCTCGTGGGTCCTCCTCGAGCGCATCGGCCAGGCCGCCGTCTACCGCGACGTGCCCGAAGAGGCCGTCGAGGCCGCCCTCGACGCCGTCCTCGCCTGAGCATGGCGCTCGCGTTCCGGCTGGAAGGTCGCGGCGAAGGCCCCGCGGCTCCTCGCGCCGGCACGCTCACGACCGACCGCGGGGAGGTCCCCACCCCCGCCTTCATGCCCGTCGGCACCCTCGCCACGGTCAAGGCCCTCACGCCCGACGAGGTTGCCTCAACGGGCGCGAGCATCACCCTCGTCAACGCGTACCACCTCTACCTCCGCCCCGGACACCGCCTCATCGAGTCGCTCGGAGGCGTCCACCGCTTCATGGGTTGGAACGGCCCCATCCTCTCCGACAGCGGCGGCTACCAGGTCTTCAGCCTCGCTCGCCTCCTGCGCGTCGACGACGAGGGTGTCCGCTTTCGCTCCCACCTCGATGGTTCCGAGCACCACTACACGCCCGAGCTGGCGATCGAGGTGCAGAGCGCCCTCGGCGTCGACATCGCCATGCCCCTCGACCACGTCCTCCCCGGCGACGCCCCCACCCCCGACCAGCGCGATGCCGCCGAGCGCACCCTGCGCTGGTTTGACCGCTCCCGGGCCCTCGACCCGGCTCCGGCTCTCTTCGCCATCGTCCAGGGAGGCGTCGACGAAGACCTGCGCCGCTGGCACGCTCGTGAGCTCGCCGCCCGCGAGGCCCCCGGCTACGCCATCGGTGGCCTCTCCGTGGGCGAGTCCAAGGCCGAGCAGTACGCGATGGCCGAGGTCGCCTGCGCCGAGCTTCCCGTCGACCGGCCGCGCTACCTGATGGGCGTCGGCAGCCCTGAGGACCTGGTACACGCCGTCGCTGCCGGTGTCGACCTGTTCGACTGCGTCCTCCCCACCCGGCTTGGCCGCACCGGCTCGCTCTTTACCGACGATGGCCGGGTGAACATCAAGGGCGCCCCCTTCAGGGACCGCGGCACGCCCCTCAACTCCGACTGTGGCTGCACGGCCTGCGGGAACTACTCCGCCGCCTACCTCAACCACCTCTTTCGCAACGACGAACTGCTGGGCTACCGCCTCGCGAGCATCCACAATCTCTGCTACATCCAGCGCCTCTGCGAGCGCATGCGCGCAGCCATCCTCGCAGGCGCCTTCGACGCCTTCGCGGACGAGTTCCTTGCCCGCTACCGGCCCGCCGACGAAGCCGCCCGCACCGAGCAGCGCGCTCGCTGGCAAACGCGCCCCCGCGCCTGACCCGGACTCGACAAACTCGCGTACTCCCTTCTACGCTCGGGAACTGAGGACGCCTTCCGATGCGTCCGGGTAGACGAAGAACGATGCCGAAACGAACCTCCTCCGCCACCGCGACAGGCGGCAAGAAGGCCGCGAAGCGTGCGTCTGCGAACGGCGCTGTAACAGGCTCGCGCGCCCGTGGCGGCAAGGACCTCGTCATCGTCGAGTCCCCGGCAAAAGCCCGCACCATCGAGGGCATCCTCGGCGACAAGTATCGCGTCATCGCCTCCGTCGGCCACGTCCGCGACCTCCCCAACTACGGCTATGGCGTCGACGTGAAGGGCGGTTCCTTCGAGCCCACCTACGAGGTGCTCAAGGACAAGCGGGACGTCGTCAAGGAGATCAAGACCGCCGCCGGAAAGGCTGAACGCGTCTTCCTCTCCACCGACCCCGACCGCGAGGGCGAAGCCATCTCCTGGCACATCCTCGAGGCGGCGAAGATCCCGGCCGAGAAGACCCAGCGCGTCGTCTTCCACGAGATCACGAAGCCGGCCATCGAGGCCGCCTTCGAGCACCCGGGGGAGCTCAACCGCGAGCTGATCGAGGCGCAGGAGACTCGTCGCGTCCTCGACCGCCTCATCGGCTACCCCCTCAGCTGGTTCGTGCAGGGGAAGGTCGCCCGCAGCGCCAGCGCCGGCCGCGTCCAGAGCGTCGCCCTTCGCCTCATCGTCGAGCGCGAGCGCGAGATCGAGGCCTTCACCCCGCAGGAGTACTGGACCATCCACGCTCGCGTTGCGAAGGACGGCGAGGAGTTTGGCGCGAAGCTCACCGGCCTCCCCGGCGTCAAGAAGCTCGACGAGAAGCGCGACCTTCCCGACGAGGCCACCGCCAACGACCTCCTGGCCGCCCTCCGCCGCTCCGACTTCTCCGTGAAGTCCGTCAAGAAGGGCGAGCGCAAGCGGCGCCCCGCGCCCCCCTTCACCACCAGCAGCTACCAGCAGGCCGCCAACAACCGCCTCGGCCTCGGGGCCCAGCGCTCGATGGCCCTTGCGCAGCAGCTCTACGAGGGCGTCAACATCCCCGGCCAGGGCCCCGTCGGCCTCATCACGTACATGCGAACCGACTCCCTCAGCATCTCCCCCGTCGCTCGCCGCGAAGCCCGCCGCTTCGCCACCGACCGCTGGGGCGGCGACCACGTTCCCGAGAAGGAGCGCGTCTACCGCTCCCGCGCCCGTGGCGCCCAGGAGGCCCACGAGGCCATCCGCCCCACCTCCGCGTTCCGCACCCCCGAGTCGCTCAGCACCGTCCTCAACCGCGACCAGCTCCGCGCCTACACCCTCATCTGGCAGCGCTTCATGGCCAGCCAGCTCGCCGATGCGCGCTACGCCACCGTCGCCGTCGACATCGAGGCGCGGGAGTCTGGCGATCTGCGCGGCGCGTTCCGCTCGAACGCCCAGCGCCTGATCTTCCCCGGCCATCTCGCCGCCCTCGGCATCGACGCCACCGAGGAGCGCGCCGCCAGTCCCAACGCCGATACTCCCGAGACCGTCGCCGCCCTCCCCGAGCTTGCCGAAGGCGATGCCCTCGACCGCCGCTCCGTGGATGGCGACCAGCACTTCACCGAGCCCCCGCCTCGATTCACCGAGGCCTCGCTCGTCAAGGCCCTCGAAGAGGAGGGCATCGGCCGCCCCAGCACCTACGCCTCAATCGTCCAGACCGTGCTCAACCGCGCCTACGTCGTGCGCGAGGGCCGCTCGCTCGTGCCCCAGGAGCTTGGCTTTGCGGTGAACGACCTGCTCGTCCAGCACATGGACCGCTACGTCGCCGTCCCCTTCACGAGCGAGCTCGAGGAAGAGCTCGACGAGATCGCCTCCGGCGAGCGGGACTACGGCGAGGTCGTGCGCGGCTTCTGGGAGCCCTTCAACACCGCCCTCGAGACGGCCAAGCAGGAAGCCCGCAAGCAGGTCGAGGAGACCGACATCCTCTGCACGAAGTGCAGCGAGCGGAGGATGGTCGTGCGCTGGAGCCGCAACGGGAAGTTCCTCGGCTGCTCCGGCTACCCCGAGTGCAAGCACGCCATGCCCCTCACCGAGGAAGGCGAGCCCCAGCCGGTCCCCGATCCGGAGCCCACCGACTGGACGTGCCCCCGCTGCGACGCCGGCACGGAGCTGAAGCACGGCCCCTACGGCGAGTACATCGACTGCGTGAAGCGCGACTCGAAGGAGTGCGACTTCCGCGCCGGCAAGCCCGTTGGCGTTTCCTGCCCCGAGGAACCCGAGACCGGCCAGCTCGTCGCCAAGCGCGCCCGCCGCGGCGTCTTCTACGGCTGCTGGAACTACCCCGACTGCACCTACACCACCAACAGCATCGAGCCGGGCAAGCTCTCCCCCGTACGCACCGCCGAAGAGCGCGAGGCCGCCGCCGAAAAGGCGAAGGCTCGCTCGAAGAGGGGCCGCCGGACCACCCGCCGCTCCACCACTCGCCGCCGTCGCGCGAGCTAGCGCGCTCGTCCCCCTTTACGATTCCTGTCGTATTCTGTCGATATGGCCTCCCCGCCGGCCCACAAGACAGCCGAGGCCTTCCTCGATGCCTACCTGCGTGAGCTGCAGAGTCTCGGTGGCCGCTCGCCCCACACCATCCGCAACTACCGCAACGACATCGGCCACTTCCTCCGCTTCTGCGAAGAAAGCGGCATCGAGCCCCTCGCCATCACCCGCGCGACCTTCCGCACCTATCTCGCGAGCCTGCGTGAGGCGGAGATGGCGCCTGCCTCGGTAACGCGCCGAACCACCACCGTCCACGGGTTCTATCGCTACCTCCAGCGCGAAAGCGCCACCGACCGCGACCTCCTCTACGGCGTCGCCCTCCCGAAAAAGCCGAAGCGCCTCCCGAAGGTCATCGAGCCGCCCCACCTCCAGGCCCTGATCGAGGCGCCCGACACGGACACCCCCCAGGGCCTCCGCGATCGCGCCATGCTCGAGCTGCTCTACGGCGGCGGTCTGCGCATCTCCGAGCTCGTCGGCCTCGATGTCGCCAGCCTCGACCTCGTCGGCGGCCAGGCGATCGTCCTGGGCAAGGGCGACAAGGAGCGCGCCGTCCTCTTCGGCGAGCCCGCTATCCGCGCCCTGCAGGCCTACCTCACCGTCGGGCGCCCCGAGCTCGCCGGTGGGCCCGAGCCCGCGCTCTTCCTCAACCGCAACGGCAAGCGCCTCAGCGCCCGCTCCGTCCAGTACGCCGTCCGCCGCTACGCCCTCGCCGCCGGCATCCCCGAGGAGGTCCACCCGCACCTTCTCCGCCACTCCTTCGCTACCCACCTTCTCGATGGCGGGGCCGACATCCGCATCGTCCAGGACCTGCTTGGCCATACCTCGGCCAACACCACCCAGATCTACACCCACGTCAGCCGCGCCCGGCAGGCCGAAGTGACCGAAGAGGCCTGGCAGGAGGTCGGCGTGAAGGCGCTGGAACGCGCCCGCTCGAAGCGTCGCGCCTCGTGAGCGCGTCCGAAGCTCCCCTGCTCCTCCTCGTGCACGGTCCAAACCTGAACCTGCTCGGCGAACGCAGTCCTGAGATCTACGGCAGCGATACCCTCCCCGACATCGAGGCCGACGTGGCCGCTGCCGCCAACGCTCGGGGCGCTACCGTCCTCAGCTTTCAGAGCAACCACGAGGGCGCCCTCATCGACTTCCTCCACGAGCACCGCCGCCGCGCAGCCGGCGTCATCCTCAACGCGGGCGCCTACGCCCACACCTCCATCGCCCTCCACGACGCCCTCGAGTCGATCGCCCTCCCCGCCGTCGAGGTGCATCTTTCCAACATCCACGCCCGCGAGCCCTTTCGCCGCCGCTCGGCTATCGCCGCCGCCTGCATCGGCCAGGTCGCGGGCCTCGGACGCGCCGGCTACACCGCCGCCGCCAACCTCCTCCTTGATCATCTCGAAGCCCCCGACTAACCCCCACAACCGCCGGACGCTACACTGACCCCTGTGACCGCACCCGCGCTTCCCGCCAAGCGACTTGAGCGCGTGCGCGCCGCCCTCGACGAGGCCGGTCTCGACGGTCTCTACGTCGCCAGCCCCGTCGACGACGTCAACCATCGCCACTCCGCCAACCGCCGTTACCTCAGCGGCTTCACCGGCTCGACCGGGTACGCGGCCGTCTCCCCGACGCAGGCCATGCTCGCCGTCGACGCGCGCTACACCGACCAGGCCCGGCGCGAGGCCGAGCCCCGCGGTTTCACGGTGTTCGATACGAAGGGACCGCAGTCGGCATGGCTCCCCGAATTCGTCGCGGCCGCCGGCCTCTCTGGCAAGCGCGTCGGCCTCTCCCGTTCCGACCTCAGCTACGGCGACTTCCTCACGCTGCAGGAAGCGCTCGCGCCCATGCCCGAGGCCGACCGCCCCGACCTCGTGCCCGCCCCGCCCATCATCGAGCGCCTCCGCTCACGCAAGGACGCCGAGGAGATCGCCCTCCTCGAAGAAGCCATCGCGATCGCCCAGCGCGCCTTCCTCGACGTTACGGCCACCCTTGAGCCCGGCATCACCGAGCTTCGCTTTGCCGCTGCCCTCGACGCAGCCGTGAAGGAGCACGGCGCCCGCGGCCTCTCCTTCGAACCCATCGTCGCCGGCGGCGAACGCGCCGCCATGCCCCACGCCGACCTCTCCGACCGTCCCCTCGGCCCGGCCGAGCCCATCATCGTGGACTGGGGCGCCGAGCTCTCCGGCTACTGCAGCGACCTCTCCCGCACCTTCTGGCTCGGCGCCGAACCGGAGCGCTTCCGCGAGGTGTACGAGGTTGTGCGCGAGGCCCAGCAGACCGCCATCGAGCGCGTGGAATCCGGCATGACCGGCGCCGACGCCCACGCCCTCGCCGCCTCCGTCATCGAGGAGCACGGCTACGGCGACGCCTTCACCCACGGCCTTGGCCACGGCGTCGGCCTCGACGTCCACGACTACCCGCCCTACCTCGGCCCCACCTCCACCGATGTGCTAGAAGACGGCATGGTCTTCACCATCGAGCCCGGCATCTACCTGCCTGGCTGGGGTGGTGTCCGCATCGAAGATATCGTGACCCTCGAAGGCGGCCGCGCCCGCCAGCTCAGCACCCTCGACTCAACCCTTCCTGCAGGAGCCCGCACTTGAGCCAGATTTCCACCTCCGAGTTCCGCCGCGGCGTCACTATCGAGATGAACGACAAGCTCTATGCCGTCCTCAGCTACGAGCACAACAAGACGGCCCGTGGCTCTGCCCAGGTCCGCATGAAACTTCGCGATGTCCGCAGCGGCGCCATCATCGAGCACACCGTCCAGGCCGGCACGCGCTTCGACCGCGCCCGCGTCGAGCGCCGCGACATGCAGTACCTCTACGCTGACGAGGACTTCTACTACTTCATGAACACCGAGACGTACGACCAGATTCCGGTCGATGTCGCCAAGGTCGGCGATGCCACGAAGTTCCTCAAGGAGAACGACGTCTGCGAGGTCGCCCTCTACGGGGAGGAGGTTATCGCCGTCGAGCTGCCCGGCTCGGTCGCCCTCACCGTCGCCGCCACCGACCCCGGCCACCGCGGCGACACCGCCCAGGGCGGCTCCAAGCCCGCCACCCTGGAGACGGGCCTCGTCGTGCAGGTCCCGCTCTTCATCAGCGAGGGCGAAGTCATCCGCGTCAACACCGAGACAGGCGAGTACATCGAGCGAGCCAACTAGTGGACCCACTCCGCGTCTCCCAGCTCGTCTACCTCCTCAAGGACATGCTTGAGGGCAGCGAGTTGCTCTCCGACCTCTGGGTCGTGGGCGAAGTCGCGGACGCCACCCGCTCCCGTCTCGGCCACCGCTACTTCTCCCTGCGCGACGGCGACGGCGCCATCCGCGCCGTCCTCTTCCGCGACGACATGCCCGGCGCCGAAGTGCCTGCCGGCGAGCGGGTCCTTGCCCACGGCCGGGTCACCCTCTACCCGCAGCGGGGCGAGCTCCAGTTCGTCTGCGATTTCTTCCGGCCCGAAGGCGTCGGTATCGAGGCCGCCCGCCTCGAGCGGCTGCGCGAACGGCTGGAGGAGGAAGGCCTCTTCGAGCCTTCCCGCAAGCGCGCCCTCCCCGCCTACCCCCGCCGCATCGGCGTCGTCACCTCCCCCACCGGCGCCGCCATCCAGGACGTCCGCGACGTCCTCGCCCGCCGCTGGCCCCTCGCCGAGCTCGTCGTCTCCCCTGCTCTCGTCCAGGGTGACCAGGCCCCCGCCAGCATCGTCGCCGCCCTGCGAACTCTCGCAGGCGACGATGCGCTCGACCTCGCCCTCGTCGTCCGCGGCGGAGGCGCCTCCGCCGACCTCTCCGCGTTCAACGACGAGAGCGTCGTGCGCGCCGTCTTCGGCTTCCCCGTCCCCGTCGTGACCGGCATCGGCCACGAGACCGACACCTCCCTCGCCGACTTCGCCGCCGACCTCCGCGCCCCCACCCCCAGCGCCGCCGCCGCCCGCGCCACCCCCGACGCCGTCGAGGTCGCCGCCCGCTTCGAATCGATCGAGCGCGCCATGGCCCTCGCTGCCCGTGGCCGCATCGAGGCCGCCGGCGCCCGCCTCTCGAACCTGACCGCGAGCCTGCGCCACGCCGCCCCCAGCCCCGCCCGCGCCGCCGAGTGTGTCGAGTCGCTGGGCGCCCGCATGGGAGGCATCCTCACCGCCCGCCTGACCGCCGAACGCGCCAACCTCGACCGCACCGGCGCCCAGATCGCCGCCCTCAACCCCGCCACCACCCTCGCCCGCGGCTACGCCATCGTCGAACGCCTCGGGCGCCGCCGTCGTGTCGTCCGCCGCGTGAAGGACGTGAAGGCCGGCAACCGGGTCGCCGTCTCCGTTGGCGACGGTGCCTTCTGGGCGGAGGTCAACTGATGGCAGAGCAGCCCTTCGAAGAGCTCGTCGCCCGGCTGGAGGAGCACGCTCGCAAGCTTGAGGAGGGGAACATCCCCCTCGAAGAGGCCATGACCACCTACGAGGAGGGCGCCGCCCTCGTGCAGCAGCTCCGCAAGCTCCTCGACGATGCCGAGCTCCGCGTCCAGCGCCTCCAGGGCGACCTCGAGGAGGGCGCGAACTTCCGCGAGGACGTCGAGCCCTACGACGAGTCCGCCGCCACCGATGACACCGGCTGAGCCCCTGCGCATCGCCTGGCTCACCACCGGGCGCGGGCCCGGTTCCTACGGCGCCCTCGAAGCCCTCCTTGCGGCCATCGACGACGGCCTCCCCGTCGATCTCGCCGTCGCCTTCGTCAACCGCGAGCGCGGCGAGTTCGAGCCCACAGATCGCCTCCTCGATCTCCTCGAGGGCCGGGGCGTATCCGTCGAGACCCTTTCCTCCGTCCGCTTCCGCCGGGCCCGGGGCGGCTCCCGCTCCCGCCCCGGCGAGCCCCTGCCCGCCTGGCGCCAGGCTTTCGACGAGGCCGCCGCCGAACGCCTGTCCGGCCACTCCTTCGACCTCGCCGTCATGTTCGGCTACATGCTCATCGCGACCGAACCCCTCTACGACCGCTTCCCCATCATCAACGACCATCCCGCCCTCCCGGACGGCCCCACGGGTACGTACCAGGAGGTCATCGCCCGGCTCATCGCCAGCGGCGCAACCGAGTCCGGCTGCATGTACCACCTCGTCACCGGCGACCTCGACCGCGGCCCCGTCCTCAGCTACTGCCGCTTCCCCATCCCCGCCGACCCATCCGCCCACGTTCCCCCCGACGCCACCCGCGCCGCCATCGAGGCCCTCCCCCTCTACGACGAGATTCGCGCCCGCGGTGTCGCCCGCGAACGCCCCTTCCTGACCGAGACGCTGCGCGCCCTCCATGAGCGCCGCCTGACCGTGCCCGCGGCCCAGCCCCTCGACCTCTCCGCCGAGGTCGAAGCGGCCCTCGCCCGGGGCGTATAGTCCCGCTCCATGGTCGACCCGGCGCCGGAGTTGCTTCTCTGTCCCGAATGCGCCGAACCGTACGACGCCACTGATAACTACTGCCGCCAGTGCGGGATGTTCCTCCGCGACCATCGCCTGCCCGTCGCACGCCCCACCGTCGCGCTCGAACCGCGCCGTCCCGCGCTTCCCACGCCGGTCCGGCGCGCCGCCACGGCCATCGCCATCGGCACGGCCCTCAAGATCACGGCGAACATCGTCGGCAAGATGCTCGCCCAGCGCGCCGCCAGCAAGGCTCCGGCCCGCGCCGTCGCCCGCCGCCCGCGTGAGAGCACCGTCGTCAGCGAGTCCCTCTTCGTCCGCCGCACCTGGATCCAGCGCGACTAGCGTCGCAGGCGCTGCGACGAACCCTGTGCGCGTCCGCAACCCCATGGTCATTCACTACGTGCGCGACATGGAACGCGCCTGTGCCTTCTACGGAGACACCCTCGGGCTCCCTGAGGAGCCCACGCCCGGCTCCGCCTCGCCCGGCTGGAACACCTTCCGCTGCGATGCGCTCATCGTCGCCCTCCACATCCTCCCCCCGGGCGACTCCGCTGAGGGGCCGCTCCCCCACGCCGGCCTCAACCTGCAGGTCGATGACCTCGACGCCGCTATCGCCGAGGTGCGTGCCGCCGGCGGAACCGTGCGCGCCGTGCAGGAGGCAGGCGGCGGCGTCCCCGTGCGCGTTGCTGAGGTCGCCGACCCCGACGGCAACGGCTTCGAGTTGCGCCAGCACGTCGGCTAACGCAGCAAACATCGACGTGTCGTACGCTTCGCTCCGCTAGAGGAGAACCACCCCATGTTCGCAACCATCGGCCACACCTTCGACCTGATGAAGATGAGTTGGCGCGTCCTCATGCTCGACCGCGAGCTCATCCTCTTCCCCGTCATGTCCGTGCTGGCGCTCGCTGCGGTGGCTGCTGCCGTCTTCGCGGGCGGTCTGGCGAGCGGCGCCTTCGGCCTGGCCGAGGAGGGTGGAGAGGCTTCGTCCGGCGACCTTGCGCTGGGCATCTTGCTCACATTCGTCTCCATCGCCATCGTGATCTTCTTCAACGCGGCGCTCGTGGCGGCCGCCATGGAGCGGCTGCGCGGCGGCGATCCCAACGTTACCTCGGGCCTGAAGGCCGCCTCCGCCCGCATTCCCCAGATCCTCGCCTGGGCCGTCGTTGTGACCGTCGTCCAACTCATCCTCCGCGCCCTCCGCCGCCGGGGCGGTATCGCGGGTCAGATCGCGGCCATGTTCGGCGAGGCAGCCTGGGAACTCGCGTCCTTCTTCGCCGTGCCCTTCATCGTCGAAGAGGGCGTCGGACCGTTCGAGGCGCTGCGGCGCTCCGCCTCCCTCCTGCGGCAGACCTGGGGACAACAGATCACCGCGGGATTCGGGTTCTTGCTTATCTACCTTGGCGTCATCATCATTGCCGTCCTCCCCGCCCTTGTCCTGGCGGCGATCCACCCTTTGCTCGGCATCGCGATCGGAATTCCTCTGATTGGCCTCGCTTGGGGAACGGTCTCTGCACTCGAGGGCATCTTCAAGGCCGCCCTCTACGACTACGCCACTGGCAGGGAACCCCACGGCTTCGACCAGGCGTCCCTCCGGAACGCCTACCACCCCCAGGCCAGCGGCGGCATGCGGGGCATCGTCTGAGCGGCGGAATGCCCTTCGAGCCACGAACGTTTCGGTGGGGCCGTCAGATCCTCACCCTGCGCCCCGCCACCCCCGGTGACGTCCCCGGGCTCGTTGCCCTGCATCGCGGGGTGGGAGGTCCTCCACTCTCGCCCGACGCCTCCCCCGTCGAGTGGTTCGGCACCGGTGGCGCCTGGATGCACGAGCACTTCTGCATCCGCCACATCCAGGTCTATCGCGATCTGGGTTGGGATTGCTGGGTCGTCGAACGCGACGGCGCCGACATCGTAGGCAGCGTCGAGGTCCTGTACGCCACCGAGCCCGAGCCCTTCGGCCGTTACGCCCACCTCGAGATCCTCGAGCTCGCTGCCGACGTCAACGATGCCGAGGTCGAGGAGTGGATCCTTGAGGAATGCGAGTCCCGCGCCCGCGCTCGCGGCTTCGACCGGTTCTGGTGCCGCCCCGTCGGCTCCGGCGGCAGCCCTGAAGTGCTCGCAGGGCGCGGCTACACCGAGCACCTGCGCCAGTCCTGGCTCAGGTGCGTCGATCTGGACCGCATCGAGCCTCCCCCCTTCGATGCCCACCCCCTCACAGGCGACTACGAGACCGAAGCCTCGCACCTCCGCGCGATCGACCACCGCGAGTCCGCCGCCTACCGCTGGCGCTACCTCTGGCGTCCCGTGCTCACCCCCGAAGCCTCCGACTTTCCAACCGACGTGTCGTTCTCGGGACGCAGCATCATCCTCCCCGGGCGACCGCCCGCCACCGTGCTGGTCAACGTCTGGAACTGGCGCGACCCGACCGAGGCATGGGCCGACCTCTACGTCGCCCCTGCCCTCGCCACCGACAGCGACTACGTCGCCGACCTGGGCGCTGTTGCCGCCAGCGAAGCCGCCTCGATGGGCGCGACCTCGCTCGAGGTCGTCGTCCCGGAGACCCTGGCCGAACCCGTGGGGGTGCGCTTCGATGCAACCACCGTGCCCCTCGAACGCGGCGACCCCTGGCTGCTGAGGGAACTGGCAGCCACGCCGTAGCGCCCCCGCGCCCCTGCCCCTAGGATGGCGCCACCCTCAACCCGGAGCCGTGTTCATGCAGCCCCTCAACGATGAGCAACTCGCCGCCCTGCGCGCCTGGCCCTCCCCTGCCATCTCCAACGCCATCGAGACCTTCCAGGTCCGCGCCCGCAACTACGGCGCCATGACCCCCGACATCCGCTGCCACTTCCCCGAGATGGAGCCGGTCGTTGGCTACGCCGTCACCTGCAAGATTCGCGCCAGCGTGCCCCCCGATCAGGACCCCGAGGTTCGCGTCGAGCGGGGCGACTGGTACGACCACATCGAGTCCATTCCCACGCCCCGCATCGTCGTCATCGAAGACCTCGACGACCCCCCGATCGGCTCCTTCTGGGGCGAGGTCAACGCCAACATCCACCGCGCCTTCGGTTGCGTCGGCGTCGTCACCAGCGGCGGCGTGCGCGACATGGAAGAGGTCCGCGAGCTCGGCTTCCAGTTCCTCGCGAAGGAAGTCCTCGTCTCCCACGCCTACGTCCACCAGGTCGAGGTGGGTGGACCCGTCACCGTGGGCGGCGTCACCGTCAATCCCGGCGACCTCCTCCACGCCGACCTCCACGGCTGCATCTCCATTCCCCACGACATCGCCGCCGACGTCCCCGCCGCCGCCCAGATGGTCGAGGACCGCGAGCGCATCATCATCGACTACGCCAAGTCCGCCGAGTTCACCCGCGAGGGCCTGATGGAGCGCTTCCGCGGCGGCTTCACCCGCCCCCGCGAGGAGCCATAGAGCGCTCTAGTCAAACATCAGCACCGAACGAGCGACTTCGCCCGCCTTCATCGCCCGGAAGGCCTCATTCACGTCTTCCAGCCGCATGCGCCGGGTGATCATCTCGTCCAGCTTCAGCCGACCCTGCATGTAGAAGTCGATGTAGCGCGGCATGTCGACGCGGAACCGGTTCGACCCCATCGAGCTGCCCGTCAACTTCTTCTCGCTCAGCAGCGAACGCCCGTCGATCTCGACCTTCTGCCCGACAGGGATCATCCCGATGATCGTCGCCGTGCCGCCGCGGCGCAGTGCTTCGTACGCCTGCTCCGCCGCCACCTTCAGCCCGATCGCCTCGAATGCGTAGTCCACGCCGTCGCCGGTCAGGTTGCGGATCGCCTCCACCGGGTCGCCGGAAGAGGCATCGACGACGTGCGTCGCGCCCAGCTCGCGCGCCTTCGCCAGCTTCGACTCGACCATGTCGACGGCGATGATCATGCGCGCGCCTGCCACCAGCGAGCCCTGCACCGCCGCCAGCCCCACGCCGCCCACGCCGAAGACCGCCACCGTCGAACCCGGCTGCACCTTCGCCGTGTTCACCGCCGCCCCGAAGCCCGTCGTGACCCCGCAGCCGATGAGCGCCGCCGCGTCGAGCGGCATGTCCTTGCGGATCGCCACCACGGCGTTCTCGTGGACCAGCATCTTCTCCGCGTAGCTCGAGAGGTTGGCGAACTGCGCCACCGGCTGGCCCTGCCAGGTGTACTTGGGCGGCTCGTCCGCGCCGCGCGTCACCGCCTCCTTGTCGCAGGCGTAGGGCTGCCCCGTCATGCACCGCTCGCACATCCCGCAGAACACCGAGAGGCAGCAGATCACGTGGTCGCCCGGCTGCACGTACGTCACCTGCTCGCCCACGGCCTCGACGATGCCTGCCGCCTCGTGCCCGAGGATTGCGGGCGAGTCGAACGGGTAGAAGCCGTCCACGAAGTGCAGGTCGCTGTGGCAGACCCCGCTCGCCGCCGTCTTGACGATGACCTCGCGAGGTCCCGGTTCGTCAATCGCGACTTCCTCGATCGTGAGTGGCTGGTGCGCTCCGTGGAATACCGCGGCCTGCATGGCGCGCCTCCTTACGGAAAGTGCGCCTACTCTACGCCGCGCCGCTGCAGATTAGTCCCTCGCGGGCAGCGCGGCCCGCGGCTGAACCCGCGGATTTGCCACGAACTGCGGCCAGCGTCCCTCCATCAGCCCGACCACAGTCTCGCCCACCCGGCGCCGCATGCTCTCGAACGACTGGTCCGAGTACGAGGCCGAGTGCGGCATCAGCACCACGTTCTCCATGCGCGCCAGCGGCGACTCCGCCTCCAGCGGCTCGCGCTCGAACACGTCGAGTCCGGCTCCCGCGATCTGATTCCCGTCGAGCGCCGCGATCAGCGCCTCCTGGTCGACCACGGGCCCCCGCGACGTGTTGATCAGGTACGCCGTCGGCTTCATGGCCGCCAGTTCCGCCTCCCCGATCAGGTGGCGCGTCTCCGGGTTCAGCGGCGTGTGCACGGACACGTAGTCCGATCGTCCCAGAAGCTCGTGCAGCGACTCGATGCGCTCCACCCCCTGCGCGCGGAACACGCCCTCGCCCAGGTACGGGTCGTACGCGATCACGTTCAGCCCGAACGCCTTCGCCCGCGGCACCACCGCCCGCGCGATGTTCCCCAGCGCGACCAGTCCCAGCGTCTCGCCGCCGATCGGGCCCATTGGCCCAAGCGGACCGGGACGCCAGCTCCCGTCGCGCACCGCCCGGTCGAGCATCGACAGCTTCTTCGCGCAGGCCAGCAGCAGCAGCATCGTCTGGTTCGCGACCTCCGGCTGGCAGAAGTCGGGGAAGTGCGCGACCACGATCCCGTGGTCCGTCGCCGCCGGGATGTCGAGCGTGTCCAGCCCTACCCCGTAGCGGATGATGAGCTTGCAGTTCGGCATCGACTCCACCACCCGTCGCGTGATCTGCGCCGACGACACGAGGATCGCCTCCGCATCCTTCACGTTCGCGATCAGCTGGTCTTCGCTCGACGAGCTTGTCGCGACGAACCTCCCCCCTCCCCCTTCGATGATGCTCTGCTCGATCTCGAAGGAGACGTTTGGGCGCTTGTCGACGTGGACCACCAGGTACGGTTCAGACATGCGCGAGAGCGTACAGATGCCGTCCCGACCGGGCCAGCGGCGGCCGCAGCCCGCAACAGTGCGCTCGCGTATTATGCGGCGCTACGCACGACGCACCCCGAGGAGCGACCATGACGACAGCCGAGCAGACCTGGACCGAATCCACCACTGAGGTCGCGGGCCTCAGCATTCGCTACCTGCAGGGAGGGAACGGTCCCGCGGCGGTCGTCCTTCACCACTCCACCGGGAATCTCGGCTGGATCCCCTTCTACGAAGCGCTCGCTCAGAACTTCACCGTCACGGTGCCCGACCTCCCCGGCTACGGTCAGTCTGAACGCCCCGTCTGGGCCCGCGATGCGCGCGACATCGCCATTCTCATGAGCCGCTTCCTTGCCCAGGTCGCGCCCGACAGCCCCACCCTCATCGGCCTCGGCTTCGGCGGCTTCATCGCCGCCGAGCTCGCGGCCATCAACCAGGAGCGCATCGGCTCCCTCGTCCTCGTGGGTGCCGCCGGCCTGCAGCCCGATGAGGGTGAAATCCTCGACCAGATGCTCATCAGCTACGGCGAGTACATGACCGCCGGGTTCCGCGATGAGGCCCACTACCAGGAAATCTTCGGCGAAGAGGTCGCCCCGGAGGTCCGCGAGCTCTGGGACTTCAGCCGCGAGATGACCGCCCGCCTCAGTTGGAAGCCGTACATGTTCAACCGCCGCCTTGCTCCCGTGCTCGGTGAGGTGCAGACGCCGGCGCTCGTAGTCGCGGGAAGCGAGGAGCAGGTCATTCCGCTCACGTGCGCCCGTCAGTACGCCGACGGCCTCGCCAACGCCACCCTCGAGATCGTCGAGGGCGCCGGCCACTACGTCGATTACGAGGAGCCCGAGGCCCTCGCCGCCCTGATCGCCTCGCACGCGGGGGGCTAGCGGGGCAAGCGCCCACGAGTTCCCCCGGAGACCGCCTCTTCTGGACTGCAAAGGCGGTATGATGCCGCCAATTAGGTGCTGTCGCGCCCTGGAGCGCGTCGGCCCGGAGGGCAACGCATGTTCATCGGCTACTTCACCGAGAGGCCCTACCAGGACCAGGAGTCGGGCTATTTCGGCTCCACCGGCCGCGATATCGCCGACCTCGGAATCAGCAACAGCGAGTACAACCCGAAGCTCGGCTCGGAGCTCTACAACCGCTACCTCGACGAGAAGGTCTATGCCGAGGAGATGGGCTTCGACGGCGTCATGCTCAACGAGCACCACAGCACGCCCTTCTGCATGGGCGGCGTGGTCAACGTCGAGGCCGCCATCCTCTCCCGCATCACCCAGCGCGTGAAGATCGTCATCCTCGGCAACGTCCTCCCCATCTGGGACGACCCCCTCTGGCTCGCCGAGGAACTCGCCGAGATCGACATGATCTCGCGCGGCCGCCTCGTCACCGGCTGGGTGCGTGGCACCGGCCGCGAGAGCGTCGCTCACAACGCCCAGGCGCCCTTCAACTGGGAGCGCTTCCAGGAAGCGCACGACCTTGTCCTCGCCGCCTGGACCCGCCCGGGCCCCTTCCGCTGGGAGGGCGAGCACTACAACTACCGCTACGTGAATCCCTGGGCGAAGACGTACCAGCAGCCCCATCCCCAGATCTGGATTCCCGGCGTCATGAGCCGCAACACCGTCAAGTGGGCGGCCGAGCACCGCTACCCCTACGTCATGCTCGCCACCGAGCTGGAGCCGACCAAGAACTCCTACGACTACTACGACCAGGTCGCCGAAGAGAACGGCTACGAAGCGCAGACCCAGCACCGCAGCTACCTCTTCAAGGTCCACGTCGATGAGACCGAGGAGCTCGCCGACCAGGCCGCCCGCAAGTACGTCGAAGGGCCCAGCAACCCCTTCCTCGAAGGCAACCAGGGAATCGTTCGCCCCTACCTGCAGAACCTCCCCGGCATGACCTCCCGCACGAACCTGCTGCCCACGGTGACCAGCTTCACGCAGTCCACCGCCCGCGGCCGCCAGGTCGCGCACGAGCAAGCCACCAAGGACGGCGACCAAGCTCCCGAGGACTACTCGAGCTACGAGTCGCAGAAGGAGCGCATGTCCATCATCACGGGCACGCCCAAGACGGTGATTCCGAAGATCCGCCACGTGCTCGAGTACCTGCGCCCCGGCAGCATCTTCTTCTGGGACGGCGACGGGGCCATGGACCACGACGACGCCATGCGCAGCCTCCGCCTCATGGGCGAGGAGATCATTCCCGCCACCCGCGAGATGGCCAAGGAGTTCGACCTCAAGGGTCCCTTCGAGGTCGACACCAAGACCAACGAGCCCATCGAGCAGGAAGAGGTCGTCGCCGCCGGCGGCTCCTGACGCTCACCAGCCCGCAACGCCCGAAGGCGCCGCAGTCTCTGCGGCGCCTTTTCTTGTTCGCGGGTTGCCCGTAATATAGTAGGAACTTATATTAGTAGTAACTTAAATCAGGGAGGAAACAACAAATGGAACTCGATGTCGCAGGCTACCTCGGCGCTGTCGAACGCTCCGTGTCGGAGGTGGAGGTCGAGGGGCAACCCGCCCGCGCAATCACCCTCATCCGGAGCTTTGCGACGAGCGTCGACGACCTGTGGGACGCCCTGACGAACGGCGAGCGCATTCCGCGCTGGTTCCTCCCGATCAGCGGGGAACTCGCGCTCGGCGGACGCTACCAGTTTGAGGGGAACGCCGGCGGTGTGATCACGGAATGTGACCGCCCATCGCTTCTCGCCGCCACCTGGGAGTTCGGCGGCGACGTGAGCTGGGTCGAGGTGCGTCTCTCGGACGACGGCCCCGGTAGCGCGCGCCTCACGCTGACGCACACGATGCGCCTGTCCGACCAGTGGGAGACCTTCGGCCCGGGCGCCACCGGCGTCGGCTGGGAGGGAGGCCTTGTGGGACTCGCGCTCCACTTCGAGACGCCGGACGAGTTCATCTCGGACGAAGCCGCCTTCACCGCCTCGGAAGAGGGCAAGGCGTTCTATGCGGGCAGCAGCGAGGCCTGGGGCGAGGCCGCCGTCGCATTTGGCGACGACCCCGCTGCCGCCCGTGCCGCGGCCCGGCGTACGAGCGCCTTCTACACGGGTGAGCCGGAAACGCCCGCCTGATGCACGCCTTCGACGTGCTGCGCGACCCCGTGCGGCGGCGCATCCTCGAGCTGCTCGCAGAGGGGGAGCACGCCTCCGGGGAGGTTGCCGCCGTCATCGAGCGCGAGTTCGCCATCACCCAGGCGGCCGTGTCCCAGCACCTCAAGGTCCTGCGCGACAGCGGTTTCGCGACGGTGCGCGCCGACGGCGCTCGTCGCATCTACGCCGTCGACGTGGACCCGCTGCAGGACGTCGATGCCTGGCTCGATCGGTTCCGGCGCTTCTGGGAGCCGAAGCTCGACGCCCTTGAGACGGAGATCGCGAGGGGCCGGCGGAAGCGGACGTAGCCTGCCCGCGGCGCGCCCCTGCCCCGCTCGTGTGCGACCATTCCCCGCATGACCGCCGAGGGCAGCTTCGACGCCGATGTCGTGGTCGTAGGCGGCGGACCCGCTGGCTCCGCCGCCGCCACGATGCTCGCCCGCAAGGGCTGGCGCGTCCGCCTGTATGAGCGCGACCGCTTCCCCCGCGAGCATGTCGGCGAGTCGCTCCTCCCCGCCTCCATGCCCGTCCTCGCCGAGCTCGGCGTCCTCCCTGCCATCGAGGCCGCCGGCTTCCTCCCCAAGTACGGCGCCACCATGGTCTGGGGCCGCGATCCCGACCCCTGGAGCTGGTCCTTCCGCGAGTCGAACCCCCGCTACCCCCACGCCTTCCAGGTCGTCCGCTCGCAGTTCGACGACATCCTCCTCCGCAACGCCGCCGCCAACGGCGCCGACGTGCGCGCGGGCTGCCGCGTGCTCGAAGCCGATGCGGGCCCCTCCGGCGCCACCCTGAGCGTGGAGGACGCCGAAGGGCGCCGGCAAACCGCCCGCGCTCGTTTCGTCGTCGATGCCAGCGGGCAGGCGGGGCTGATCGGGCGCGCTCGCTCCCTTCGCGAGGCCGACCCCTTCTTCCGCAACCTGGCCGTCTACGGCTACTACTCGGGCGGTTCGCGCCTCCCGGAGCCCGATGCCAACAACATCCTCATCGAGTCCATCGAGGATGGCTGGCTCTGGGCCATCCCCCTTCACACCGGCCTCGTCAGCACCGGCGTCGTCGTCGACAGCGCTGCCGGCCGCGAGCGCATCGGCGAGCTTGGCCCCGAGGCCTTTTTCCGTGAGCGCGTCGGCACCGGTCCGCACACCTCCGCCCTCCTCGCCGGCGCCACGCTGACCGCTCCCCCCACTGTGGTCCGCGACTGGTCCTATTCCTCCAGCGAGCTCGCCGGAGAAGGCTTTGTCCTCGCCGGCGACGCCGCCTGCTTCGTCGACCCGCTCTTCTCCTCGGGCGTGCACCTCGCCCTCTCCTCGGGTGTGCTCGCCGCCGCCTACGTCACCTCCGCGCTGAAGGACCCTGAGCTCGGCAAAGCCGCCGCCGCTGTCTACGCCCAGCAGTACCGCCAGCAGTACGACCACTTCCGCGAGATGGCGCGCCTGTTCTACGGCAGTAACCGAACCGTCGACTCCTACTTCTGGGAGACCCGCCGCATCACGGGCGCCGACGACTCGACTCCCGCCCGTCTCGCCTTCGTCCGCGCCGTCGCCGGACAGCCCCCGGTCGGCTATGAACGTGCCGTCCTCGCACAGGGCGAGACGCCTCGCAACTTCACCGAGGCCGTGAGCGCCGTCGAACGCCGCCGCCAGGAGCGCGCCGCCGCCTTCGACGAGCGCTTCGGCGACGGCTTCCCCCGCATCCTCTCCGCCATCCCCTCCCTCGTCGCGCAGGCCCGCCTCGAACGCAAGCCCGTCGTGGGTGAGGGCGAGTTTGTCTGGGGACAGGTGATCACCACACCCGAGCGCCCCGAGGGCGCTCCAGTCAGCGACCTCATCGCCCTCGTCGTCGCTCAGATCGACGGTCGGCGCGCCATCGGCGACCTCTTCGACCGCCTCGGCGCCCGTCTTTCACCCGAGGCGCTCGACCAGCTTCGGCCCGGCATCGCGCAGGCCCTTCGGCTGCTGTACGTCGAAGGGGTCATCGAACGCTTCGAGGAGGCGCCGGTTCATGAGTGAACCCACGCACGGCCGCATCGTCCAGCTCAGCGCCTCCAACGGCGGTGTGCCCAAGCGCCCGCTCGCCGAGGCCACCGTCGATGCCAACGGCCTCACCGTCGACCGCCAGGCCGACCGTCGCGCCCACGGCGGCCCCCGCCGGGCCCTCTGCCTCTTCGCCCTCGAGCGAATCGAAGCGCTGGCCGCCGAGGGCCACACCATCGCCCCCGGCGCCACCGGCGAAAACGTCACCACCGCCGGCATCGACTGGGACCGCGTAGTCCCCGGCGCCCGCCTCCGCCTCGGCGCGGCCGTCCTCATCGAGGTGACCGGCTACACCGAACCCTGCTGGAAAAACGCCCAGTGGTTCCTCGACGGCGACTTCTCCTGCATGGACCAGGAAGAGCGCCCCGGGTTCAGTCGCGTCTACGCCCGCGTCATCGAAGGCGGCGACGTCCGGCCCGGCGACCCCGTCGAGCTCCTCGCCGGCACCGCCGCCGAACGCCTTGAGCGGACGCAGCCCACGACCATCCGCTGGCGCCCGCCCTCCGGCGACTGAAGCCGGTGGAGTCCCTCGCCGAGCGCATTACTCGTGCGTTCCCCGCAATCGGACGGGTCGAGCCACTGCGCGAGCTGGGCTCTGGCGCCAGCGGCGACGTGGTCGAAACCGCGGAGGGCGTTGTCGTCAAGGTCGCGCGCATCGCGGGCCTCACCGCTGCCTACGAGCCCGAGTGGCGAGCCCTTCCCGTTCTCGCCCCCCATCTCTCGGTCCCTGTCCCGCATCCTCGCTGGCGCTCCCTTGCGGGCGAGGTGTTCCCGCACGGAGCCCTCGCCTACGCCATGCTGCCCGGCCACCCACCCCCCGGAGCAGGGCTCGGAGGGACTTGCCCGTGACCTCGGGAGCCTGCTCGCCGAGCTCCACGGGCTCCCCCGGTCTGTCGCTGCCGAGGCGGGCCTCCCCGAGTGGGAGCCCCGTGCCCGGTACCTCGAATTGCGTCCCGCGGTCATGCAGGACCTCGCCCACCGCCTCACCCCTGTGCAGCACCGCCGCATCGACACCTGGTGGGACGCCTTCGCCGGCGATCCCACCTTCCCCGCGACCGACCGCACCATCTGCCACCACGACGTCTGGCACGACAACATCCTGGTGAACGAGCGAGGGCGCCTGGTTGCCGTCCTTGACTGGGAGCACGTCGATTGGAGCGACCCCGCCCACGACCTCGCCCCCCTCCGCCACTTCGGCGAGGTCTTCTTCGATAGGGCTGTCTCGGCCTATCGGGAGGCCGGCGGCCGGTACGACGACGACATCGCCCACCGCGTCGAGTGGTACTGGCCGGCCCGTGCCCTGGGAGGCCTCTCCTTCAGCCTCAGGCACGAGACCGAGGCCGAGGTGCTGGACCAGGTCCGAAAGGTGCGTGAGATTTTCTTCGGCCCCTGACCCCCGCCCCGCCGTTGACGACCCCGCCCTTGTGTGGCACAGTTACTCGCGTACTTAGTGTAGCTGCGACACTAAGTCCCGCCTCCCATCGAAGGGATCGTCCGATGACCGCTACCGCCCCCTCTTCTGACCACGCGACCCTTCTGGAGCTGTACTCGGACCCCGACACCTGCCCCACCGACCGCCTCGAGCCCCTCCCCCTCGTCGAGGAGCCCGCGTTCGTCAGCTGGCAGCAGGACATCCCCCGCAGCTACCTCGGCCTTCCCCCCGAGGAGGTCGACCAGCGCATTCGCGCTGCCCGCGCTGCCCTGGGAGAACGCCTCGTCGTTCTCGGCCACCACTACCAGCGCGACGAGGTCATCCAGTACGCCGACTTCACCGGCGACAGCTTCAAGCTCGCCCAGCACGCCGCCGACCAGCAGGGCATCGACTTCGTCCTCTTCTGCGGCGTCCACTTCATGGCCGAGTCCGCCGACATCCTCACCCCGCCGGAGGTCTCCGTCGTCCTCCCCAACATGGCCGCCGGCTGTTCGATGGCCGACATGGCCGACCCTGGCGATGTCTACGCCGCCTGGGACGAGATGACCGCCGCCCTCGACCCCGCCACCCGCATCATCCCCATCACCTACATGAACAGCGCCGCCAGCCTCAAGGGCTTCGTCGGCAAGCGCGAGGGCATCGTCTGCACCTCCAGCAACGCCCCCAAGACCTTCGAGTACGCCTTCGAGCGCGGCGAGAAGGTCCTCTTCTTCCCCGACCAGCACCTCGGCCGCAACACCGGCTCCGAGATGGGCATCCCCCTCGACGAGATGATCACGTGGGACTGGCGTCTGCCCCTCGGCGGCAACACGCGGGAGCAGCTTGAACGCGCCCGCGTCATCCTCTGGAAAGGTCACTGCAGCACCCACCAGCGCTTCTCCGTCGAGCAGATCGAGCAGGCCCGCGCCGAGCACCCCGGCGTGAACGTCATCGTGCATCCCGAGTGCTCCTGGGAAGTCGTGCAGGCCGCCGACGCCAGCGGCTCAACCGAACGCATCATCAAGGCCGTGAACGCCGCCCCCGCCGGCTCGACCTGGGGTGTCGGCACCGAGATCAATCTCGTCAAGCGCCTCAACGACGAGAACCCCGACAAGAGCGTCTTCTGCCTCGATCCCGTCGTCTGCCCCTGCAGCACCATGTATCGCATCCACCCCGCCTACCTCGCCTGGACCCTCGAGGGACTGGTGCAAGGCCACGTCGTCAACCGCGTGAGGGTCGATGACGAGACGCGCGAGTGGTCGCTTGTAGCCCTCGAACGGATGCTGGCCCTCCCTTAGTTCTCCTCCCCGGAGGCGCCCCCTCCGTTCCTGTATCGTGAGCGACGTTACTCCACCCGCTGGAGGAGTCGCATGAATGGCCGCATGCCACTCGCTTCGCGCCTCCTCTACGCCTCGGGCTCCCTCGGCGGAAACGCCCTCGGCCGCACCCGCGACCTCTGGCTCATTTTTTTCTACCTCGGCGATGACGATGGCGACGTTGAGCGCAAGGGCGCTGCCTTCGCGATCGGTGCCGTCCTCGTCATCGGCCGCCTGATCGAGGCCTTTGACGACCCTCTCATCGGCTACTGGAGCGATCGCACCCGCACCCGCTGGGGACGCCGCATCCCCTTCGTCCTTGCCGCCACGCCCTTCATGGCCATCTTCTTCGTTCTCCTCTGGATTCCCCCCAACCCCGGCGAGACCATCGGCAACGTCATCTGGCTGTTCGCCATCTTCTGGTTCTTCAACCTCTTCTCGACGCTCTCCGGTGGTCCCCTGGAGTCACTCCTTCCCGAGATCGCCCGCCGCAACGACGATCGTCTCAGCATCGTCGGCTGGCAGGTCGCGTTCGGCGTTGTCGGCACCGCCATCGCCTTCATCGGGACCGGCTTCCTCGTCGATGCCTTCGGCTTCGTGGCCATGGCGATCATCGTCGCGGTGGTCGCCGTCGTCTCTCGCTACATCGCGCTTACAGGCGCCTGGCGGCGGACCATCGAGGCCTCGCCCCAGATTTACGCCGAAGACGAGGCGGTCGAACGCCTCTCCGTCTGGAAGTCCATCACGACCTGTCTGCAAAATGACCAGTTCCTCGTCTTTCTCCCCTCCTTCATCCTCTACAGCGTCGGTGTCCAGATCATTACCGGCGTGCTCCCCTTCTACGTCGAGAGTGTCCTCGGGCGCGACGAACCCGGCGCGATGGTGGGGGTGCTCAGCGCTTGCGCCCTTGGCGTGCTCACCCTCATCCTGCCGGTCGCGATTCTCCTCGCCCGGCGCCGCTCGAAGCGGGAGGTCTACGGCTGGGGCATGCTCTTCGCCGGGCTGTACTTCCCGCTGTTCTCCATCGCTGGATTCCTCCCGGGGATCCCGGTCGTTGCCCAGGGAATCACCTACGCGCTCTTCATCGGGATCGCTCTCGCGCCCGTGCAGACCTTCCCCAACGCCCTCATCGCCGACATCACCGACTACGACACGGTTCTCAGCGGTCAACGCCGCGAGGCGGTCTACTACGCCACCCAGCAGACCCTGGAGAAGATCGCCGGCGCTGCCGGCCCCGGCATCCTCGTTGCCCTCCTCGCCCTCGGAAGTACTGCCGATGATCCCCTCGGCATCCGCCTCGTCGGGCCCGTCGCCGGAATCCTGGCCCTCGCCGGATACGTCGTCTTCCGCCGCTACCGGCTCCCCGACCACGTCACCGAGGAGTCCGTCGCCGCCGCGTCTGCCGCCCGCCAGTCCTGAGCGACCCCGCCCTACTCCGCGTCCCCCGACAGCTCCGCGAACACGCGCTCGTTGTCCTCCCCCAGCAGTGGCGCTCGTCGCCGGATTCGCCACGGCGACCCCAGCAGCTGGTACGGCGCTCCCGGATACGTCACCGTCCGCTCCAGCTCCGGGTGCTCAACCTCCACCGGGAACCCGCGCTCGATGAAGTGCGGGTCCTCCAGCACCTCCTCCGGCGAGTAGATGATCCCGATCTGGAACCCCCGCTGCTGCCCGCCCGTGAAGAACTCGTACGCCGTCAGTCGCTCCGCCAGGAAGTTCATCGCCGCGCGCCCCGCCCCGAAGATCGCCATCAACTCCTCGTCCTGCTGCAGCATCGACATGTCGAAGCGCTCCCGCCGCATTCCCTCCTCCAGCAGCGGGAACTCCAGGAACTCCTCCGCCAGCCCCGCCGTCCGCAGCCACTCGCAGACGGCTCCGAACGCCTCCGGTCGCCGTGGCGGGATGCCTGTGTTGACGTAACGTCCGTCCGCGCACTCGACCTGCGACGGCATCGATGGGTTCACCCCCGCGTGCCGCCCCGTCTGCCGCTGCACCGTCTCCTGCGCCACCAGCCACGTGTACGTCCCCGCCTCCGTCGTCACGTTTGCGGCCGCGTGTGCGTTGACGTCGATGTGCTGCCCCCGCCCCGACTCGTCCCGGTAGAGCAGCGCCACCAGCGCCGACATCACCGCGAAGTGGCTCGCCGTGTGGTACCCCTGGTTTCCCCCGCCTCGCACCGGCGGCAGCGAGTGGTCGTCGTAGCCGCAGTTCCAGGCCGGCCCGCCCCCCGCGAGGATGGTCAGGTCCGTCGAGGCCTCGTCCTCGCGCGGCATCCCCCGCCCGAACGGGCTCAGCGTGACCATGATCAGGCCCGCGTTCGTCTCCCGCAGCGCCTCGTAGTCCAGGTCCGCCCCCGCCTCCCCGCTCTGCAGCAGGATGTCCGCCCGGTCGATCAGCGCCCGCAGCTGCTCCCGCCCCTCCGCCTCCCCGAGGTCGAGCGTGACCCCCGCCTTGCTCGTGTTGTAGTGCCAGAAGTAGAGGCTGCGCTCCGGCCCCGGCTCGTCGTCGACGAACGGCGCGTACGTGCGCGTCCGGTCCCCCTCGGGCGGCTCCACCTTGACCACCTCGGCCCCCATGTCCGCGAGCAGCTTCCCCGCGAACATCCCCAGCTCGTCGCACAGCTCGACGACCCGCAGCCCCTCCAGCGCCCCCGGCCCCTGCGGCATCCCCGGGTCCGTCACAGCACGCCCTCCTCCGTCAGCGACGCGATCTCGTCCGCGCTCAGCCCCAGCAGTCCCCCGAAGACCTCCTCGTTGTGCTCGCCGAGGCACGGCCCGCCCCGTTCCATCGTCCAGTCCGTCTCCGAGAAGTGCACCGGCAGCCCATCGACCCGCACGTCTCCCATGTCGCGGTGCTGCACGGTGGGCCAGAGCCCCCACGCCTCCGTATTGGGGTCCTGGTCGATGCGCTCCTGCGGGCGCTGCACCGCCGTCGCCGGGATCCCCGCCCCCTGCAGCAGTGCCGCCACCTCGAAGTTACCCCGCGTCCGCGTCCACCCCGCCACCAACTCGTCGAGCGCGTCCTCCCCCACCAGCCGCCCCCGGAGGTCCGAGAAGCGCCCCTCCTGCGTCCACGCCTCCCCCGTCACCTCCCCGAACGCCTCCCAGTCGCGCTCATCGCGGCAGGAGAGGGCCACCCAGGTGTCCTCCTCTTGCGAAGGGTAGATGCCGTGCGGCGCCATCGCCGGGAACTGGCTGCGGTTGCTGTTCGGGCTCCCCTGCCTTCGCAGCGGTCGCCCGTTCACCGTGTAGTCGAGCATCGCCGGACCGGTCAGGCTCGCGCCCGCCTCCGTGCAACCCAGGTCGACCCACTGCCCCTCGCCCGTCCGGTTCCGGTGGCGAAGCGCCATCAGGATCGCGATCGCCATGTAGTAGGCGCCCGTGTGGTCCATGTACGAGTATCCCCAGCCCGCCGGCGGCTGGTCTGGGAGCCCCGAGCTGAACGTCAGCCCCGAGACGGCCTGCACGATCGGTCCCCACGTCTTGAAGTCGCGGTACGGACCGCGGTGTCCGAACCCGCAATTCGAGACGTAGATGATGTCCTCGCGGATCGCCTGCAGCTCCTCGTAGCCGAAGCCCCACCGCTCCATCACCCCCGCCGAGAAGTTCTCCGCCACCACGTCCGAGACGGCCACCAGCTGCCGGAGCAGCTCCTTCCCGCGATCCGTGCGCAGGTTCAGCGTGACTCCCAGCTTCTCGACGTTGTGGTTGTTGAAGGGTCCGCCGAACTCCACCCCGCGACGCTCGTCCACGTACGGCGGCATCCCCCGCAGGATGTCCCACCGCCCCTGGTTGACCGGATCCTCGATGCGGATGACCTGCGCCCCGAACGCCGCCAGGAAGCGGGTCGCCCCCGCCCCCGCCAGCTGCCCGGTGAAGTCGCAGATACGCAGATGCGAGAGTGCCTGCGCCATGGATCCTCCAGCCGCGGGAGCATACCCGCGCGTGCCCCGAGTCGCACTCCCTGCAGGCGTCAGCGTTCGGGAGCGTCCTCGGCTCGAGAGAGCCGCCGTTCGAGCCTGCTGAGCGACTCCCGCGCCGCCCGTAGCTCTTCGACCAGCTCATCCGCGGTTGGCACCTGCTCCAGCTGCCGGAGCCGCTCCTGCTTCGCCTCGTCCAGGTTGTTGATGACCACGGCGATGAACAGGTTGATGGTCACGAACGAGCCCAGCACCACGTAGCTGACGAAGTAGATCCACGCGAACGAGTTCAGCTCCATCGCCACGTACATGATGTCGGTCCAGTCCTCCAGCGTGACGACCCGGAAGAGCGACAGCAGGGAGATACCCAGGTTGTCCCAGTGCTCCGGGTCGTGCTCGTGGAAGAACTCGTAGCCGACGATCGCGTAGATGTAGGACAGCACGCTCATCACGGCCACGATGTGCAGCATTCCGGGAATCGAGCGCACCAACGTCGTCACGATCAGCCGTAGCTCCGGCACGGCCGAGACCAGCCGCAGCAGGCGCATCAACCGTGCCAGTCGGGCGACGACTGCAAAGGTGCCCACTGCGGGAATGAGCGAGAGGACGATGATCGTGAAGTCGAAGACGTTCCAGTTGTCGCGGAAGTAGCGCTCGGACCGGGGCGCCAGCGCCAGCATCTTGAGCGCCGCTTCGACGATGAAGATCCCGATCGTGATCCAGTGGCCGGCGTTCAGCCAGGCGCCGTACCCCTCCTTGATGCTGGGGACCGTCTCCACCCCCAGCAGCACCCCGTTCCCGAGGATCAGGGCGATGATGAAGTACTCGAACTGGCTCGATCCCGTAATGCGCCCGGCGAGCTTCACCATGGTTCGCTAGCCTCCGCCGCCCCGAAGCGCCTCAAAGCGGTCCTCCGGCGGCGGGAGCATACCCCGCGAGCGGCAGGGGCCGCACTCGCCTCAGCGGGCGTACCGGCGCGCCCGAAGCTGACGCTGCCTGATCCGCAGGTCGCGAAGTGTGGGCGTGCGCGCTGGCTGCTGCGGTTCTCTCACCATCAGGGTCGCGACAGACGCGGTCGTGACCGAAAGCGCCGCGATCCCGAAGATCATCAGGAAGCTTGCCACCCCCCGCCCAACCGGGGTCACCGGCGCGTAGTCGCCGTAACCCACGGTCGTCAACGTGACGAGCGCCCACCACACCGAGTCTCCCAGGGAGGTGATCTCGCTCTCCGAGTGGTTCTGTTCGGCCGCGAAGACGAGACTTCCCCCGCCCACCACCGCGACCAGCAGGCAGGCGACCACGAACGCGGTACCCCGCCGCAGGAAGAATGACCGGATGATGCGGGTGTTCAACCCAAGCACTGCGGCGAGTCGCAGGAGCGTAAGCAGTCGCATGAGTCGCAGTGGCCGCAAGAAGGGGAGCACGACCATCGCCACCTCAAAGGGATGGGTCCGCACGTACCGCCACCGGTCGGGCGCGACCAGCAGCTTTGTCCCAAAGGCCACCGTGAAGGCTCCCCAGATGCAATAGTCGGCGATCAGAAACCAGCGGTCGGCCTGCTCGGACACATCCGTCGTCAGCGGCAGGAGGAGCAGGGGGACCATCAGCAAGGCCAGCGCCAGCAGGGGAAACTCCGTCGCCCGCTCGATTCGCGTGAGGCGCTCTTCGCTCCTTTCCACTCGGAACCGCTCTCGCACCGTCATGACGACAGCTCCCTGACTGCCGCCACGATGTCCCGCGGCTCCATCCGGTAGCGGTAGTCCGACAGGCAGTGCCGCGAGCGGATCGCCCCTGACCCGTCGATCACGAACGTCGCCGGCACGGGCAGTCGCCACTCCGTCGCCGGGTTGCGGTCCGGGAACCCCAGACCCCGATAGGCCGCCTTCAGCCGCTCCGGCAGTTCGAAGCTGAGGCCGTAGGCGTCCATCACCGCGCCGTCGCTGTCCGTCAGGATCGGGATGTCCGTCTCGACGTTCGCCAGCAACTTGCGCGCGTTCTCCTCCGTCTCAGGACCGACGAAGAACAGCGTCGCTCCCAGGTCTCGTAGCTCGTCGTGTCGTCGCTGCAGACCCTGCAGCTCGATGTTGCAGAACGGTCACCACTCGCCCCGGTAGAACGAGACGACCGCCGGTCCCTGTTTCAGCGCCTCCCCCAGGCTGGCCGTGCGGTCGTGCGTCACGTCGTGGAGCTCGAAGTCCGGCGCCTGCGCGCCCACGTCGAGCGCCCGTCCGATCGTCGCCGCTTCGATCTCCGCGATGGCCGCCTCAACCGTTTCTATCAGCTGCGGCGCTCGCTCGGCGAAGCCGTCGCGCAGCACCTTCAGTTCGTCGTCAAGAAGCCTCTCTTCTGCCATGTCGCCACCCTCTCGCGGGCATTCTACGAACGCGAGCCGCGCCCGCCTCCGCTATCCTGCCCACCGTGCAGACCGACCTCCTCCTCATGCCGTTCGGGGCGACCTACCCCCAGATGCGCGACGCCGCCGTGGTCGCCGAGGAGGCCGGCTTCGACGGCATCTGGACCTGGGACCACCTCCGGGACGCCGACTACAACAGCGGCCGCGTCCCCGAGGCGCTCGTCACCCTCACCGGCATCGCCGAGGCCACCTCCCGCGTCATGCTCGGCACCCTTGTCCTCAACGTCGCGAACCGCCACCCCGGCCTCCTCGCCAACATGGCCGCCACCCTCCAGGAGGTCAGCGACAACCGCTTCATCCTCGGGCTGGGCGCCGGCGGCGGCCCTACCCTCCCCTACGCCCCCGAACAAACGATGCTCGGCCGCCCCGTGCCCCCCGACCGCGTCCGCGCCGCCCAGGTCGCCGAGGCCGCCCAGGTCCTGCGACACCTCTGGTCGGGCGAGCGGACCACCTTCGACGGTGAGCACTTCCAGCTCCGCGCGGCCCACGGCTTCCCCCGCCCCGAGACGCCCCCGCCCATCGTCGTTGGTGGCTGGGGACCGCGCATGGCCGGCATCGCCGGCCGCTACGCCGACGGCTTCAACACGCAGGCCGGCCACCCCCAGCTCACAGCCTTCGCCGAGATCGCCCGCCGCGAGCACGCCGCCTCCGGCCGCAACCCCGACGACTTCCTCCTGACCGTCTTCGCCGGCCTCAGCGAGCCCTACGTCCGCGCCGACGGCTCCGCCCGCGCCGCCCTCGAGCAGAAGGGCGTCGACCGCCTCATCCTCCTCACCACCCCGCCCTACTACCTCGAGGAGATCCGCGAAGCCGGCCGCATGCTCGCCACCTAGCGTTCACTGCTTGCAGTGCTTGGCGATCAACGACTCCCGCGTCTCCGGAAGCTCGATCACGAGGTCCGTGCGGTCCCGCTCCCCATCCGTGAACGGCTCCGCCCCGTCCTCGTCGACGACAAAGCCGTCCTCACCCCACTCGCCCGCGCGAACCCACTCGTCCATCCCCTCGCCGCGAGGACACTGCAGCCAGATCGCGATTGTGTACCCGCTCCCCGGCGCCGGGAACTCGAAGCCACCCTTCGGCCCCGTCTCGCCGGTCCCCGCTCCCCATGCCTCGCCTTCAATCCGTACTACCGCGTACACGTGTACCCCCTCGATAAACGCACCGTCGCCTCCGAGCACGGTTCCTGCAACGCGCCACTCGAAGGGTCTCGCTACATCCGCGCGATACGCTTCGAACTCGCTGTTGAACGCCGCCAGGCTCATGCCGAACGCTGACTCGAACGCAGCTCGGTGCCCACCAAGGCGGAAGTACTTCAGGATGGCTTCCGTCCCCGCCCGCTCCGCCAGCCAATCGGTTGCGAGGAAGCCGTAGTCGTACGCAAACCGAGCCCCCTTAATGAGGCCCGCCGCCCAGGCGAGCTGCTTCCCCTGGCGCAGGGCCGCGAGGGTTCGGCGGCCCTGCGCTTCGTTGAAGAGGGCGGCCGCGTAGACCGCAGAACCCTCCACCGTCCAGCGCAGGCCTCCCTGGGCCATGCCCATGAGGGTGCCCGCGTCGGACTGGAGCATGTGGAAATACTCGTGCGCCAGGATCTGCCCGTAGTCGTCGGCGTCAGGGCACTCCTCGATGATCAGGAACACCGCCGTCCGTACCGCGGTCCCGTTGCATGCGGAGTCGAGTCCGCTTCCGCCGTGCTCCATCGCAACCCGCTCGTTCAGCAGGTCGAGGTCCGTGCTCACGTACACCGTGAAGTCAGATGCAACTGCTCCGAAGCGCTCCATGAACACCACCTGCGCGACCCTCAGCTCTCGCTTGATCGACTCCTGCTCGCTGGGTGTGACATCGCCCAGGAACACGAACTCCGCCTCCGTCACCCCCAGATTCGCCCACTGTTCATCCAGCCGTTCCGTCTTGCTCGACCCGCATGCGAGCACGGACGCCAGCACGAGTACTGCCCCCACGAACGCCAGGCTCGTGGCTCCCATGCGCCCGCGCGCCATCATGCCCCTTGGCTACCAGCCACTAGTCACTAGCCACTATTCACCAGTCACTACTCACTAGAAGATCGCCAGCGGATTCAGCGGCGAGGCCGTGCCGCCCTCCAGACGCAGCGGCGCCAGTACGAACAGGAACTCGTACCGCCCACGTTCCCGGCAGGCCGACACCAGCCCCTCCAGGTTCATGTTGTCGATCAGGTGCACGCCCATGTTCGCGATCGCGACGCTGTGGAGCGGCATCGCCCAGCCGTCGATGCCGCTCGGGAGCGCATCCGTCACCCCGTCGCAGCCGTGCACCGCCACGTCGCGTTCGCGAAGCCACGGCAGGCAGCCTGCATCCAGGCCGGCCAGCCCGTCGAACGGAGCCATGGCGCCCCGTGACTCCTTCCGCCGGTCCCGGCCGGTGTAGGTCAGCTGGATGTCGCCGGGCTCGACCCGCATTCCCTGCCGCTCCTCCGCTGCTTCCAGCTCCGCGGTCGTGATGCGCTCGCCCGGCTCCAGGAACTCCGCATCCCGCACCGTCGGGATGTCGAGCAGCACGCCACGGCTCACGATGCCCTCGGCTCCCGCCATGATGCTGTCCTTCTTCGCCCCATCCGTCCGCACTTCGTCCTTGCTGTAGCCGTTGTAGATCTTGCCGTCGTAGAAGATGTGGCAGAGCGCGTCCAGGTGCGTGGTCGCCATCCCGTGCGGCGCGATGCCGATGTAGTCCGAAGCGAACGCGAAGCCGCCCTCCGCGCTCGCCTGGTCCCCGCCGCTGATCATGTAGTGCTGGACCGGATGCGGGTTCTCGGCCGACGGCGTCACGGGCAGCGGCCGCGCGCAGCTCACCGAGAACCCCTCCTGCGCCAGCGCCACCGCCTGCGCGCGCTTCGCATCGGTGATCAGGTTCAGGGCGCCCCGCTCGTCGTCGTCCCCCCAGCGCCCCCAGTTCCGCAGATCGAGCGCCATTTGCGCGAGTTCGTCGGAAGTCGGTGTTCCCGCTGCATCCGTCATCGCCGTCGCCCCCCGTGGCGCGCGGCATCGGTGGCGCGCCGCTGGCCGCGATGATACGTCTCCATGCGCCGCCCAACCGGCACAAGCCAGTAGTCACCAATCACTAGTCACTAGAAGATCGCCAGCGGGTTGACCGGCGAGGCCGTCCCTCCCTCCAGCCGCAGCGGCGCCAGCGAGAACAGGAACTCGTAACGGTCTCGCTCCCGGCAGGCCGCCACCAGTCGCTCAATCGAGACGTTGTCGATCAGGTGGACGCCCATGTTCGCGATCAGCACCTGGTGCATCGGCATCGGCCACTCGTCGATGCCGCTCGGCGTCGCGTCCGTGATCCCATCGCAGCCGACCACCGCCACGTCCCGCTCGTGAAGCCACGGCAGACAGCTCGCGTCAAGCCCCGCCAGCCCGTCCCACGGCGCTCCCGGCCCCCTCGACTCCGCCCGCGCCTCCCGGCCCGTGGCCACGAGCAGGATGTCACCCGGCTCCACCCGTACGCCCTCCCGCTCCTCCGCCGCCTCCAGGTCCGCCACCGTGATTCGCTCGGCCGGCTCCAGCCACTCCACCCCCCGCACAGCCGGTATGTCGAGCAACACCCCCCGGCTCACGATGCCGTCCGCCCCCGCCATGATGCTGTCCTTGTGTGCGCCGTCCGTCCGCACCTCGTCCTTGCTGTAGCCGTTGTAGATCTTCCCCTCGTAGAACATGTGGCAGAGCGCGTCGAGGTGTGTCGTCGCCGGTCCGTGGGGCGCGATCGAGAAGGAGTCGAGGCAGAACGCAAAGCGAGTCTCCGGGTCCACCTGGTCCCCGCCCACGATCATGTAGTGCTGGGCCGACCTCGCTTCCAGCCCCCGCGAGACGGGCAACTCGTTCCCGCAGCTCACCGAGAGCCCCTCCTGCACGAGCGCCGCCGCCTGCGCGCGTTTCTCGGCCGTGATCAGGTTGAGCGCGCCCCGCTCGTCGTCATCCCCCCACCGCCCCCAGTTCCGCAGCTCGACCGCCATCCGTATGAGTTCGTCCGAGGTCGGTGTGTCTCTTGCGTCCGTCATCGCCGTCGCCCCCCGCGGCGCGTGATCGATTGCCGCGCCGCTGGCTGCCGATGATAAGCGCCGCCCCTGCGCCTCACGCTGGTAGGATCGGCCCTCGCTGGAAAGCCGTCCCGGAGGAACGCATCGTGCCCATCGAGAACCTGCTCGTCGCCAACCGTGGCGAGATCGCCATCCGCATCATGCGAGCGGCCGGCGAGCTCGGCATCCGCACGGTCGCCGTGCACTCCGAGGACGACGCCCGAAACCTCCACACCCGCAAGGCCGATGCCGTCCGCCCCCTCGAGGGTCGCGGCGTCGCTCCCTACCTCGACATCGACCAGCTGGTCGCCGCCGCCCGCCGCGCGAACTGCGACGCTGTTCACCCCGGCTACGGCTTCCTCGCCGAGAGCCCCGCCTTCGCCCGCGCCTGCGAGGAGGCCGGCCTGACCTTCGTCGGCCCCACGCCCGGGACGCTCGACCTCTTCGGTGCGAAGACGCAGGCGCGCGCCCTCGCCGACGCTAACGATGTCCCGGTCGTCCCGGGCCTCTCCCACGCCGTCACCGTCGAGGAGGCGAGCGCCTTCTTCGACGACCTGCCCGAGGGTGCCGGCATGCTGATCAAGGCCGTCGCCGGAGGCGGCGGGCGCGGCATGCGCACCATCTCCGAGGCCGCCGAGATCGATGCTGCCTTTGAGCGCTGCGCCTCCGAGGCTGGACAGGCCTTCGGCGACCCCAGCCTCTACGTCGAGCGCTGGATCCCGCGCGCCCGCCATGTTGAGGTGCAGATCGCCGGCGATGCGGGCGGCGCCGTCACCCACTTCGGCGAGCGTGACTGCAGTGTCCAGCGCCGCCACCAGAAGATCATCGAGATCGCCCCCGCTCCTGCCCTCCACCCGGACCTGCGCGACCGCATCACCGCCGCCGCCGTGCGCCTCGCGAAGGCCAGCGGCTACCGCAACCTCGGCACCTTCGAGTTCATTGTCGCAACCGACCAGGACGGCGAGGCGGGCGAATTCTGGTTCATCGAGACGAACGCCCGCCTCCAGGTGGAGCACACCGTCACCGAGGAAGTGACCGGCGTTGACCTCGTGCAGCTCCAGCTCCGTCTCGCTGCCGGCGAGTCGCTCGCCGACCTCGGCCTCTCGCAGCAGGACGCGCCCTCCCCGCGCGGCTTCGCCGTGCAGGCGCGCGTCAACATGGAGACGATGGCCGCCGATGGCTCCACCCGCCCCTCCGGCGGAGCGCTGACTGCTTTCGACATCCCCTCCGGCCCCGGCGTCCGCACCGACACCTTCGGCTATGCCGGCTACCGCACGAGCCCCAGCTTCGACTCGCTCCTCGCCAAGGTCGTCGGCTACTCCCCCTCCCCCAACCTCGCCGATGCAATCCGCCGCACCTCCCGCGCCCTGGCCGACTTCCGCATCGAGGGGGTCGCGACGAACGTCGACCTGCTCCAGACCATCCTCGCCCACCCCGACCTCGCCGCCGGCCGCGTCTACACGCGTTTCGTCGACGACCACGTCGCCGCCCTCGTCGACCCTATCAACGCGACTCATCCCCGGCGCTTCTTCGAGCGCCCCGCCGCTTCCTCACCCGCCGCCAGCGGTCAGGCCGGCGTCATCGTCGACCAGAGCGATCCCCTCGCCGTCCTCGTCCACGGCAAGGAGGGCGGTCCCGCCGCTGCCGCCCCCGAAGCCGAGCTCGACATCCTCCCCGCGGTCGACGTGCCCGAGGGCGTCCACGCCGTGCTGGCGCCCCTGCAGGGCACCATCGTCACGATCGATGTCGCCGAGGGCGACACCGTCCGCGAGGGCCAGCTACTCCTCGTCATGAACGCCATGAAGATGGAGCACGAGGTCCACGCCCGCGCCAGCGGCACCATCCGCGAGGTCACCGTCTCCGCCGGCGACACCATCTACGAGGGCCATCCCGTCATCCTCATCGACGAGGGCCACGTCGAGGATGCCGGCGAGGACGCCTCCGAGGAGCTCGACCTCGACTTCGTCCGCCCCGACCTCGCCGAGGTCCACGAGCGCCACGCCGCCACCCTCGACGAGAACCGTCCCGACGCCGTCGCCCGCCGCCGCCGCACCAAGCAGCGCACCGCCCGCGAGAACGTCGACGACCTCTGCGACCCCGGCACCTTCGTTGAGCACGGCTCCCTCGCCCTCACGCCCGGCACCGGCCTCCCCCTCGAGGAGGTCGTCCGCCGCTTCCCCACCGACGGCATGATCACCGGCGTTGGCTCCGTCAATGGGGAGCACTTCGACGACGAGGACGCGCGCTGCGTCGTTCTCGCCTACGACTACACCGTGCTCGCGGGCACGCAAGGCGCCGTCAACCACCCCAAGACCGACCGCATGCTCGAGCTCGCCGGTAAGTGGCGCCGGCCCGTCGTCTTCTTCACCGAGGGCGGCGGCGGGCGCGCCGGTACCGGCGGCCGCCGCGAAGGCGGCCAGGCTACCGCCGAAGCGCCGACGATCGGCGGCTACCGCCCCCTCGATACCCCCACCTTCGCGACCATGGCCAAGCTCAGCGGCCTCGTGCCCCTCGTCGGCATCACCTCGGGGCGCTGCTTCGCCGGCAACGCCGTGCTCCTCGGCTGCTGCGACATCATCATCGCCACCGCCAACTCCAACATCGGCCTCGGAGGACCCGCCATGGTCGAAGGCGGCGGCCTCGGCGTCTTCACCCCCGAGGAGATCGGGCCCATGGATGTGCAGGTCCCCAACGGGGTTGTCGATATCGCCGTCGAGGACGAAGAGGAGGCAGTCCGCGCCGCCAGGCAGTACCTCTCCTACTTCCAGGGCCCCATCGACGAATGGGAATGCGCCGATCAGCGCATGCTCCGCACCCTCGTACCTGAAAACCGCCTCCGCGCCTACAGCGTGCACGACATCATCGAGACGATGGCTGATACCGGCTCCGTCCTCGAGCTGCGCCCCCACTTCGGGATCGGCATGGTCACCTCCCTCATCCGTATCGAGGGTCGGCCCATCGGCGTTATCGCCAACAACGCGACGCACCTCGGTGGCGCCGTCGATAGCGATGGCTCCGACAAGGGCGCGCGCTTCATGCAGCTCTGCGACGCCTTCGACATCCCCATCCTCTTCCTCGTCGATACCCCCGGCATGATGGTCGGCCCCGAGGTGGAAAAGACCGCGCTCGCGCGCCACTCCGCCCGTCTCTTCGTCACCGGCGCCAACCTCACCGTTCCCCACGTCGCAATCTTCATCCGCAAGGGCTACGGCCTCGGCGCCCAGGCCATGGTCGGCGGGAACACGAAGGAACCCTTCTTCGCCGCCGCCTGGCCCACCGGTGAGTTCGGCGGTATGGGCCTCGAGGGGCAGGTCAAGCTCGGCTACCGCAACGAGCTCGCCGCCATCGAAGACCCCGAGGAGCGAATGGCTCGCTACCAGGACCTCGTCGACCGTGCCTACGAACGCGGCAAGGCCCTCAACCAGGGCGTCGCCTTCGGTATCGACGACGTTATCGACCCCATGGATTCCCGAGCCTGGATCAGCAGCGCCCTGCGTTCCGTGCCGCCCCCGCCCCCGCGCGAGGGCAAGAAGCGCCAGAACATCGATACCTGGTAGGCCGCGTTACTCCGCCCCCTCGATGCCAAGGGCATCCGCCAGCGCCGCCACGGGCTTTGCCGCCTCGTCCACCGCGTTCTCGATCGACTGCTGCCAGAACTGCGCCACCGGCTCCAGCTCCTCCGCGTTGAACCGCCGCTCACGCATCGTGAACGAGTCCCGCGCGTAGGCCACTGCGTCCACCGGCGGCCCTACGTCCGTCGAGCTCGCCGTCGTCGAGTTGAACGAGAGCAGCCCCACCCGGAGCGCCTTCTCCAGCGAGGCCTCGTGCCGCAGCGTCCGGTCCAGGATGGGCTTCCCGTAGCGCGTGTCGCCGATGATGACGTACGGCGTTCCCTTGGAGACCTCCACCCAGTTCCCCTGCGGGTAGAGCAGGTACAGGTGCGGCGAGTCGTCCTCCGCGAGTTGGCCCCCAACGATGCAGTGCAGGTCGAACCACAACCCGGCCTTGATCAGCCAGTCGTTGTCCTCCTCGTGGACCCGCCGGATCTCCTCCGCCAGCGCGTTTACCGCCTGGTAGGCGCGCCCGAGGTTCGTCCCGTTGTTCTGGAGCCGCTCTTCGAAGTACGTAATTGCCTTGTCCCGCACCGAACGCAACCCGCTCGTGAGCACGAACATCGCGTGCTGCTCGCCTTGGTGCACCGCGATCTTCTTCGCTGTCGAGACCTCGGACCCGCTCGTGATGCGCGTGTCCGCGATCGCCACGAGGCCGCTCTCGCACTTGATGCCCAGGCAGAACGTCATCTCAGTCCTCGACGAGCCGCACCTGCGCCACCCGGCCCGGCTCCGCGCGGAAGATATCCTCCGTGATGGCCCGGTCAACCTCGATCAACCGCCCCTGGAATTCGTCGATGAATTCGTGCAGCCCCTCGTCGACAACCTGCTCGACATCCGACGCCCCCAGGTCCAGGTTCAGCAGCGCGATTCTCCGTTCCGCGCCCGCCCGCCGCCGCTTGGGCGCCTCCGCCGTCGCCTGCTGGTAGTGGCGCGCGAGCGCCTGCACCGAGAACGCGAGGCTGCGCGGAAACTCCACCGAGAAGATGAGGAGTTGCGCGACCAGCATGCCGTCGACCTCGCTGTAGCCCAGCCGCCGGTACGCCTCCCGCGCCGAGGCCGACCGCAGCACTGCCACCCACTGGAACCGGTCGAACGCTCCCCCGACCGAATCGTCTCCGGGCAGCAGGATGTGGTACTTCGCATCCACGATGCGGCTCGTCATGTCCGCCCGCTCCAGGTACATCCCGCAACGGAACCACTCCCGCCCCTCGTCCCGCAGCACCGTATTGTCGTAGAGCCCCAGGATCGTCTGCGTACGCCGCTGGGTCTCCGTGCACAGCTCGTGGACGTCGCCCGCTCCGAACTGCTTCCGGCGCGAGAGGAACAGGTAGAGCGCGTTGATCTCCTCCCAGACCTCCCGCGAGATGTGCTCCCGGAGACCCCGCGCCAGCTCCCGCGCCCGCACGAACGTGGACCGCAGCGACCCCGGGTTGAGCGCTGAGAACAGCAGGAACTCGGAGTGCGTCAGCCCCGGCGATTCCAGCAGCGCCTCCCAGTACAGCTCGTTGGATGCGGTCGTGCTCACCAGGCTGTGCCAGACCTCCTGCCCGCCCTCCAGCGACACCTCGTGCTCCACATGCGCCATCCGCGCGATGTTCTCCGTGCGCTCCAGGTAGCGCCCCAGCCAGTACAGGTTTTCGGCCACGCGGCTCAGCATCAGTCTGGCTCCTCGTTCAGAACCCACGTGTCCTTGCTGCCCCCGCCCTGAGAGGAGTTCACCACGTACGACCCCTCTCTGAGCGCTACCCGGGTCAACCCGCCCGGGATCACCCAGGTCTCCTCCCCGGAGAGGACGAAGGGGCGCAGGTCCGCTCGCCGCGGCTTGAGCCGGTCCTCGTCGAACGTCGGGATCGTGCTGAAGTGCAGCAGCGGCTGCGCGATCCAGTTGCGCGGCTCCGCTTCCATCTGCGCCAGCGTTGCCCCCAGCTCCTCCTCCGTAGCCTGCTCCCCGATGAGCACCCCGTACCCGCCCGACTCGTTCGCCGGCTTCAGCACCAGCTCCCGCGCGTGAGCCTTGATGTAGTCCCGCTCCGACGGGATCAGCGCCGAGAACGTCTCAACGTTCTGGAGGATTGGGTCTTCATTGAGGTAGAAACGGATAATCTCGGGTACCCACCGGTAGACCACCTTGTCGTCCGCCACCCCCGCCCCCGGCGCGTTCGCCAGCGTCACGTTCCCCGCCAGGTACGCCCGCATCAGCCCCGGCACGCCCAGCAGCGAATCGGCCCGGTACACCAGTGGGTCGAGGAAGTCGTCATCGATGCGCCGGTAGACCACATCGACCTGCTCCAGCCCCGTCGTGGAGCGCAGGTAGACACAGTCGTCGTCGCCCACCGTCAGGTCCGTACCCTCCACGAGCGGGATGCCCATCTGCTGGCTCAGGAACGAGTGCTCGAAGTACGCCGAGTTGTAGATGCCCGGCGTCAGTAGCACGGCCCGCGGCCCGTCGCTCCCCTCGGGACCCACCGAGAGCAGCGTCGCGAGGAGCTGGTTCGGATAGTCCGTCACCGCCTGCACGCCCCAGCGGGGGAACAGGTCGGGAACCACCCGCAGCATCACCGTCCGGTTCTCGAGTACGTACGAGACCCCTGAGGGCGTCCGCAGGTTGTCTTCCAGCACCACAAACTCGCCGCTCTCGTCGCGCACGAGGTCGCATCCGGCGACGTGTGCGTACACGCCCAGTGGCGGTTCGAACCCTTCCATCTCCGGCCGGTATCCCGGCGAGCTCAGCACGATCTCCTCCGGGACGACCTTCTCCTTGAGGATGCGCCGCTCGCCGTACAGATCGCTCAGGAACAGGTTGAGCGCCCTCAGCCGCTGCTTCAGGCCGGCGTCCACGCCTTTCCACTCCTCCGCTCCCACGATCCGCGGGATCAGCGAGAACGGAAAGATGCGCTCCGTCCCTTCCTCGTCCGAGTAGACGTTGAAGGTGATGCCTGCGCTCAGGAGCGCGAGATCGGCCCGCGTCTTCCGCTGCTCGTACTCTTCCAGCGACCAGCCCCCGAGGGTTTCCGCCAGCTCCCGGTAATCCGGACGCAGCGCCCCCTGCGCGTCGACCATCTCGTCGTCGGGCGCGTTCGCCGCGTAGCCATCGAGAAGCTCTCCCTCAAGCATCACAACACTCTATGGACGCTAGGTTACATGACCGTTTCCACGGGCCGCGCGTCTGGCGAGCCCCCCGGAGGGGCCGTAGAGTCGCCCCATGCCAGTCGCCCGCGGCGCCCCCGGAGCGGCCCAGCGCTTCGAGTTCGATGTCGTCGTCGTCGGTGGCGGCATTGCTGGACTCTCCGCCGCCCTCAGCGCCACGGAGGCGGGCGCCCGCGCCGTCCTCGTCGAAAAAGCCCCGCTGCCCGAGCGTGGGGGCAACACCCGCTTCGCCGACGCCCAGATGCGCTTCCCCCACGAGCCCGACGAATACGGCCAGCGCGCCTACACCGCCGACGAGATGTTCGACGACCTCATGCGCATCTCCAGCGGCCGCGCGAACCCGGAGCTCGTCCGCACCCTCTGTGACCGCGCCGCCGGCACTATCGAGTGGCTCACTGAGTACGGCGTCGAGTGGGAGGAGGGTTACCCCCACACGGCCGGCTACCGCCGCATGCCGAAGTCCGGCGGCCAGGGCCTTGTCGATCTGCTCTACCGCCGCATCGAGGGCCTGAACGTGCCCGTCAGCTACCAGACCGCCGCCAGCGACCTCATTCTCGATCCCGACGGCTCTGTCTGCGGCGTGCGCTGCACCTCTCCCGACGGAATCACTGACATCGAGGCGGCGGGTGGCGTCATCCTCGCCTGCGGTGGCTTCCAGGCCAACGTCGAGATGCGCGTTCGCTACCTCGGGCGCTTTGCCGATTCGCTCATCCTGCGCGGATCCCGCTACAACACCGGCGAGGGGCTCACCATGGCCCTCGCCGCCGGCGCCGCCCCCGCCGGCCAGTGGGGCGACTATCACTCCGCCGTCCTCGACGCCCGCTCGCCCGCCGTCGAGTGCGGCGTTACCGCCCTCTACAACTACCAGATGGGCATCTTCGTCGACTCACGCGGCCAGCGCTTCATCGACGAGGGCGAGGACTTCCGCGACCACACCTACGTGAAGTTCAGCAAACGCATCATCGAGGAGGCAGGCGGTCGCGCCTGGTGCCTCTTCGACCAGCGCGCCTACCAGCGCGAAGAGTTCGCCCGCGCCTGGCGCCCCGTCGGCCCCCCATTCGAGGCGGAAACCCTCACCGACCTCGCGCGCGACATCGGCCTGCCCGGCGAGGACCTGCTGGAGACCGTGGCCGCCTACAACGCTGCCGTCATGGACGGCGAGTACGACCTCGATCGGCTCGACGGCAAGGGAACACGCGGCATCGCGCCCCCCAAGAGCAACTGGGCCCTGCCCCTCGACTCCCCGCCCTACCTCGCTATCCCCGTCACGGGTGGCATCACGTTCACCTTCGGCGGCCTCGGCTGCGACGCGCGCGCCCGCGTCCGCCACACCGCCGGCCACCACATCCCCGGGCTCTACGCCGCGGGCGAGCCCATGGGCGAGTTCTTCTACGACAACTACCCCGGCGCCAGCTCCGTCATCCGCGGAGCCGTCTTCGGACGCATCGCCGGCCGGGAGGCCGCCGCCCGAGCGTCAGGCTAGAACCGTTCGAGCTCGTCCGGGACCGGCGCCTCCGCCAGACACTCCATGATCTGGCCCGAAGCGCCCGTGTGGTAGTCCGCCGTCGAGTACCGCTGGAACGCCTGCTCGTCGTCGAACGACAGGAACAGGACGTACGTCAGCGGATCCTCGACCCCACGCCGGTACTCGAAGATGCTCTCCGGCTCGTTCTCCGCCACGTCACGCACCAGCTGCGACGTCAACCGCTCGAACTCCGCCTGCTTGTCGGCGGCGACCTTCAGCCGCCACAGCGTCGTCGGCACGGCCTAGTCCTCCTCGATCGGGCGGAACACGGGAATCGGGTAGTCGCCCTCTTCCTGCTCCTCGAACTCCACGCGCACGCGCTGCCCGATCTGGATCTCCGTCGTCGGGTCGTCGACTCCCACGACGCTGCTCATCATGCGGAAGCCCTCATCGAGGTCGATGTAAGCCACCGAGTACGCGCCCAGGTCGATGAAGCCCGGCATCCGGTTCTGCCGTACCACGGAGAACGTGTAGACCGTGCCCTCGCCCTTCGAGACGTGCCAGTCAAGGTCATCCGACCCGCAGTCGGGGCAGTGATGTCGCGGGTAGAAGACCACCGGGTCGCCGCAGTCCTCGTTGCAGCGCTGGTAGCGCAGTTCGCCCTGTTGTGCCCCCTCCCAGAAATGCTCTGTGTGGGGCTCGGGGAATCGCGGTTGTGGTCGCTTCGCCATCGTCCTAGTCCTTTGCCAGAATCACGGTGCCGCCGGTATGGGTACCGCCGAGCAATCCGCCGTTTCCATGAGCCACGGCCAGCTTCGCGTCTGGCACCTGCGAGGTTGATTCCCCCCGCAGCTGCCGCGCGCCCTCCAGCAGGAGGAAGATGCCGCGCATGCCCGGGTGGTTCGAGGAGAGCCCGCCGCCGTCCGTGTTCAGCGCCGGTCCCTCGCCGCTGTCGAACGCCAGCCGTCCGCCCTCCACGTAGGCGCCGATCTCGCCCTTGGGGCAGAACCCCAGGTCTTCCAGGCAGACCGCCACCGTGATGGTGAACGAGTCGTAGATCATCGCGATGTCGATCTCGTCTGGCGAGACGCCGGCCTCGCCGAACGCGATCGGCCCGCTCTGTGCGCCCGCGCTCGTCGTGATGTCGCCGCCGTTCTCGCGGTACTTGGTGGCTTCGCCCGCGCCGATCAGCCACACCGGCGGCTTCTTGCAGTTCCGCGCCACCTCGGCCGAGGCGATGATGACCGCCCCGCCGCCGTCGCTGATCATGCAGCACTCCAGCAGGTGCAGCGGATCGGCCACGATGCGCGAATCCAGCACGTCCTGTGGGGTGATCTCGTTCACGCCGACGAACTGCAGGTCCGTCATCGCCTTCACGGCTTCGGGATTCCGCATCGCGTGGTGCCGCGTCGCCACCGAGATGCCCGCGAACTGCTCGTCCGTCGTGCCGTACTCGAACATGTGGCGCTGCTTCACCATCGCGTAGTTCGCGATCAGCGTCGCGCCGTACGGGGTCTCCATGTTCGTCGCCCAGGTCGCCGGACCGCCCCGCCCGCCCGTGCCGATTGCGACACGGTTCGAGGCCGAGGTCGAGCCGTAGCTCAGGACCGCCACGTTGCACTTGCCCGCGGCGATGTCACGCATCGCATGCGCCGCCTGGAACTCGTACGAGGAGCCGCCGACCTGCGTCGTGTCGAGCACCGTCGGCCGCAGACCCAGGTAAGCAGCCAGCTGCAGGCCGCCTCCCGCTTCCCCGTCCTGTGCGTCGTAGATCGCGTCGATGTCGCTCCACTTCAGCCCGGCGTCGTCCAGCGCCGCGCGGATCGAATCAACCTTCACGTTCATCGCCGAAACACCCGGAGCTACCCGCAGGGGGTACTCGTGGATGCCGACGATGGCCGCTTGCCGCTCTTGCGCCATCGTTCCTCCTCGGATCGCGGTTGCGGTGGGGTTTTGCCTGCCGCCGTTTGCGCCGCTACCCGCGCGTCCCGTACGGTTCGCGCGTGCGCATCGCGCTCCTCGCCGATACCCATCTCCCCTCGCTCATCCGTCAACTTGATGAGCTCGGATCGGGCCCGCGCGAGCTGCTCGCGACAGCGGACCTGATTCTACACGCAGGCGATGTCACCGCACCGAGCGTCCTCGACTGGTGCGAGGCCTTCGCCCCCGTGCTCGTCGCCCAGGGCAACAACGACATCTTCGAGGATCCTCGACTCGCTCAGCGCCAGATGCTCGACTTGGAAGGTTGGCGCCTCGGGATGACCCACGAGCTTCGTCCCGAGTCCCGCCCCATTTCCGTCCTCCTCAATGAGGGCCTCAACGGGGAGCGGGTCGACGTGCTCATCGCCGGCGACACCCATGTCGAGCGCCTTGAGTTCCGCGAGGACGTCCTTTTCGTGAACCCCGGCAGCCCCACCCTCCCCCATCACAAGGAGTACCGGCTGGGCACCGCCGCGATCCTCGATATCGAGCGCGACCGCATCCGCGCCGAGGTGCACCTCCTCGGCCAGACCGAGGGTCGTCCCAATCCCTGCACCGGCAGCGTGCTCGAAATCGCGCGAGAAAACGGGCGCGTGAGCGTGGTCGCATGACGAGCGCGGCGACCATCACGCACATCAACGTCTCGAACGGAGGCGTGCCCAAGCTCCCCATCGAGCGCGCCGTCATCGGGACGCTCGGAGTCGAGAGCGACCGTCAGGCCAACACCGAGCACCACGGCGGCCCCGAGCGTGCCCTCTGCCTCTTCTCCCTCGAACGCATCAAGGCCCTGCAGGCCGAGGGGCACCCAATCGGTCCCGGCGGCGCCGGCGAGAACATCACCATCACCGGCCTCGACTGGGACGCCGTCGCCCCGGGGACGCAGCTCCGCCTCGGCGAGTCCATCCTCATCGAGATCACCGGCTACACCGCCCCCTGCTACAAGATCGAGGCCAACTTCTCCGACGGCGACTTCAACCGCATCAACCAGAAGACCAACCCCGGCTGGAGCCGCGCCTACGCGAAGGTGATCGAGGGCGGCCCCCTCCTCCCCGGCGACTCCGTCGAGCTGCTGCCCGGGAGCTAGCCGCCCCGGCTGAACCACGACGGTGGCACCGCCACCGGGAGCATCCGGAAGTCCTCCGCCAGGATTCGCTCCAGCTCGCTCGCCGAGCCGATCGCGTGGCGCTCCATCTTCCCCTCACGCGTGGTCATCAGCAGGCCCCGCGCCGCCGTGATCCGCCCCCCGCCCTCAAGCGGACGCGTCACGATCCACCCTTTCGTGAATTGCGACTTGGCCGATGTCGTGTGAAAGGCCAGCATCGGCAGAAACCCGTCCGCCGTCGTCGTCGCCGAGCGGAAGTGGTAGACCACCTCCCGCTCCGCCCCCTCGCTCTCGCGGTACTCCACCTGCCACGCCTCTGCCGAGGCCGCCCGCCCCTCCGCCGCCGGCTCCCCGTCCTCGCGACGGACTACGCGATAGGCCCCGCCCCGCTCCTGGGGCGTCCAGCTCCCGTCCCACGGCAGTGGCTGCTGGAACGTCTCCCCGTTCCCCACATCCGCGATCCAGTCCCTGTCTTCGAGCGCCACACGCAGCGTCATGTGGTCGAAGGGGGGCCCGAAGCCCCCCTCCCGCCGCCGCATCTGCCCCTCCATCACGTCCACCTCGAAGCCGAGCCCGCGCAGCGCCGCCGCCAGCAGCAGATTCAGCTCGTAGCAGAACCCGCCCCGCTGGCGAGCCACCATCTTTTGCACCAGGTGGCGGGTCGAGAACGAGTACGAGCGCCCCAGGTGGATATCGAGGTTCTCGAACGGGATGGAGAAGTGGTGCGCCCGGTGGACCGTACGCAAACCGTCCTCGTCCGCGGCAGGACGCTCGTCCAGGCCGATTCGGTGCAGGTACGCGTCCAGCGAGTCGCCCCCAAGGGCCTCAGCCTGTTGCTGCAGCAGGTTGCCAGCCCCCGGTTCGGATGGCGATCATGCTCCGAGCGCGGCGGGCGGTTGTCAAACCGCTCGCACTCAACGCGTACGGCGGCATACGCATGACCACCGACCAGTTCACCGAGATCGACGGCTTCGAGCTTCGCTACCGCCTCTATGGCAGCGACGATGCTCCCCTCGCCGTCATCGGCCACGGCATCTTCGCCTCCCTCGACCAGTACGCGGATCGCCCCGAAGCCCTCGACGTCCTCGCCGGACGCTACCGCATCCTCCTCTACGACGCCCGCGGCCACGGCGAGTCCGAGGGTCCCGAGAACCCCGACGGCTACTCCTGGCAGCAGCTCGGCGAAGAGATGCTCGCCCTCGCCGCCTTCGCCGGCGAAGAACGCCCCATCCTCGGCGGCGCCTCCATGAGCGCCAACGCCGCCCTCTGGTGCGCCCTTGAGCGCCCCGAAGCGGTGCGCGCGCTCGTGCTCATCGCCCCCCCGCCCCTCGGCCCCCGCGAGTTGCGCGAGGAATCCGAGACCCAGGCCCTCCAGATGCTCGCCACCCTCGCCACCGCCGTCGAGTCCTTCGGCCTCTCCGGCACCGCCGACATGGCCGCCAACATGCCCGCCTTCACCGCCTCCGCCGGCGAGGGGGGCACCGAGATCCTGCGCTCCCAGAACCCCCGCACCATCGTCCCCATCATCCGCGGCCTGCACGAGCACACCCCCCGCGCCGCAACCGAATACGCCGCCATCAAGGCGCCCGTTGCCGTCTTCGCCCACCCGGACGACGCCCTCCACCCCCTCCGCTCCGCCAACCTCCTCGCCGAGCACATCCCCGATTGCCGCCTCCACGTCGGCCCCGAGCGTGACTACTGGCAGAACCACCCCGACGAGCTCGCCCGCGAGATCATCGCCTTCCTCGACGACGTCCTCTAGCCACCGCCGCCCCTCCCCGATCGCTATCATCCCCGCGAATCCCGCGAGGAGGCGCCCCATGACGGCCTTCAACGAACCCATCGCCCACCACCTCGGCTGGGCGGTCTACGACGCCGACGTCACCGCCGCCCGTTATGAGCAGATGCTCGGCGCGAAGTTCAAGCTCCAGCCCATCTACGAGCTCCAGGACATCTACAACCGTCCCGCCAAGCTCAAGGTCTACTACGGCGCCTTCGCCGGCATCGCGATCGAGATCATCGAGCCCTTCGAGGGCGAGACGCCCCACGCCACCTTTCTCCGCGAGCACGGCGAGGGGATCCAGCACCTCGGCATCTGGGTCCCCGACGTGAAGAAGGCGACCGCCGACATGATCGCCAAGGGCGCCCGCCTCACCTGGGTCTACTCCCAGGAGGATCACGACCCCGAGGCCGCCCGCGCCGCCGCCCAGCTCACCGTCGCCTCACCCTACGACGAGCTCATGGAAGCCGTGCCCGCCAACGGCCTCAGCTACCTCGACATCAAGGAAGGCGGCACGACGATCGAGCTCCTCGGCCCCTTCGTCCACGACGTCATCTACCGAGGCGGCCCCCTCGAGGGCATGGAGGAGTGGATCCAGGCCTTCCCACCCCTCGACGACTAGCCCCTACCTCGCGTCCGGGTCCAGACCGCGCTCCTCCCGGGCGGCGCGCATGCGCGCCCCGTCCGAGCTCAGCCGCGGCCCCATCTCCTCGCGAGGCAGCTCGCCACGGACCATCCGGTCCGCCTTCGTCCCGTTGAACGTGATCCACTTCTCCGGAGTCACCTCGATCACGATCCGCAAGGGAGAGTCCAGCCGCTCGACGAACGCGGCCACGGCCGCCTCGTCGTCCCCCATCGCCTTCCCCGCCAGCGCCGGGTAGAACCAGTCCTTCGTCTCCCGGTCCTCGTGGACCACGGCGCGACCCTTCGCCGTCACCGCCCCGCGCTGCTCGAAGTTGAACGCCACCATCGCGCTCACCGAAACCGAGACCCGCGGGTCACGCTTGATCGCCGACACCCGGTGCCGGTTCGCCGTGCAGGTGATCCAGAACTTCCCGTCCTTCCAGAAGAACTGGTGCAGCACCCCCACCGGCCAGCCGTCCTGCGTGCCCCACATCAACACGCACTCCCGTGCGTCGTTCAGCAGCTCGTCAATCTCCGCCTCGCTGAACGGGAAGATCGAAACGACCTCGTGGTCCTTCATCACGTCTGGCTCTGGCATCTCCGTCACCTCGCTCGTTCTGGCAGGGGCGGCGGGCCCCGGCGGCTCGCGATGATACCCGCCCGCCCCCGCCCCCACACTCCCCTATAGTGACGCCGCGAGTGACCCCGCCCGGCGGGGCCGGAGGGAGCGCTGGTGGCTGAAACGTCGGCCTCCCCCGACGCCCCGCAACCCCTTGGCCTGGGCGACACCCTCCGCGCTGCCGGCGACTCCTTCCGCGACGCCGGCTTCTCCCGCTACTTCATCAGTAACGCCCTCCTCTTTACCGGGCAGGGGCTCATCCTGCTCGGCGCCCAGTGGCTCCTGACCGACCTCACGGGCTCGCGAACCATCCTCGGCCTCATGGGCGCGATCCACGCGGTCATCGTCATCGTCCTGTCCCCGCTCGCCGGTGTTATCGCCGACCGCACTGCCCGTCGCGACCTCTTGATCTGGGGTCGCATCGGCCTCGCCGGCGTTGGCATCGGCATGGGGATCATCGTCGCCATTGGCGCCGCCCAGGTATGGATCGTCCTGCTCGCCGTGGGCTTCGAGGCGGTCTTCCTCGGCCTCAGTCAGCCCGCTACCCAGAGCTATGTGTACGACCTCGTCGGTCCTCGCCGCCTGCCCAACGCCATCGCCCTCATCGCCCTGTCGACTGGTGTACTCGGCGTGGCCGGGCCAAGCCTCGGCGGACCAGTCCTCGCCGCGGTGGGCGCGCAGGCCACCTACCTCATCGGTGGTGCGGGCTTCGTGGTCGGCGCGTTCCTCCTTCTCGCCATCCCGATCAAGGGGAGGACCGAGGCCGCCGTCGCGACTTCGGTCTCCTTCTTCTCCGACGTCGTCGAAACCGTCCGCCACCTCCGCCGCGACACGCTTCTCATCTGGGTGCTCATGCCCGCGACCTTCATCACCATCTTCGCCGGCGCCATCCTGATCATGCGGGCGGTCTTCGCCAGGGACGTCCTCGAGGTCGGCCCGGAGGGATTCGGCTGGCTCAGCGCGGCCTTCGGACTCGGCAACCTCTTCGGCTCGATCGTGGTCATCCTCCTCGGCGATCGCCTCAAGATGAAGGGACTCGTCCTCCTCGTTGCGCCCCTCGATTGGTGCGGCTGCATGATCGTCTACTCGGTCTCCCCCTGGTTCGAGCTCACCCTCGGGGTCGAATTCATGATGGGGATCAGCTCCCCCTTCTGGCAGGTCGCCATGATGACGATCCTCCAGATCCGCGTGCCCGCCGAGCTCCGCAGCCGCGTCCTCGCCGTCTACTTCATGGTCCTCCAGTTCATGCAGCTCAACTGGGTCTACTCGGGCGCCCTCGCCGATGTCATCGGCGATCGCCCGGCGCTCTTCATCATGGGCGCCATTCCCTTCGGACTCCTCCTCCTCATGTTCTCCGTCCGTCCCCTCGTCACCCTCGGAAGCGACAGCAATCCCCTCGTGACCTGGACCCCGCCCGACTCCTCCTGACCCCGCCCGCTTCTGGCAGAATCGCCCCATGGCAGTAGCAGACGTTCAGGCCCTCACCTTCGATGTCTTCGGCACCGTCGTCGACTGGCGCAGCACCGTCACCCGCGAGCTCGCCGCCACCCTCGGCGAAGGCAAGGGCCTCGAAGCCGACTGGGAGGCCGTCGCCGCCCGCTGGCGGTTCGAGGGCTACGTCGGGGGCATTGGCGCCGTCCGCAGCGGAGAGCGTCCCTTCACCACGGCCGACGCCCTCCACCGCGAGAAGCTCGACGAGATCCTGGCCGAACTCGGCAACCCCCTCGACGAAGCCGAGGCCGCGGACCTGAATCGCGTCTGGCACCGCCTCGACCCCTGGCCCGACTCGGTCGGGGGCCTGGGCCGGCTCGGCAAGCGCTTCGTCGTCTCCACACTCTCGAATGGCAACTTCGCCCTGCTCGTGAACATGGCGAAGCATTCCGGCCTTCCCTGGGACGGCTTCCTGAGCGCCGATCTGCTCGGGCACTTCAAGAGCGACCCCGAGACCTACCTTTCCGCCGCCCGCGCGCTCTCCCTCGAACCCGAGCAGGTGATGATGGTCGCCGCCCACAAGGCCGACCTCGACGCCGCAGCCTCCTGCGGCCTCCACACCGCCTTCGTCCCCCGTCCGGACGAGATGCCTGCTGGACGCCCCACCGACCTCGCGTTCGAAGACCGCTTCGACTTCAACGCCAGCGACTTCCACGACCTCGCGACGCAGCTCGGCTGCTGAACACGCCGCCCCTGGAGCGGGCGGAAGCGAGGACCGTCACGCGTCCCCGCTCCCGCCCCTCAGGTCTGCTAGGGCTAGCCCTCTTCCTCCTCTGCCGCCCCGTGTTCGCGCAGCTCCCACGACGCAAGCCGGAGGTCCATGTCGTAGATCTGCCAGCCGATCTCGGGCACGTAGCGCACCTTGTCGAAGTACGTGCCCCGGTAGATGCCGATGTTCCCGCCGGGCGAGAACTCGTGCAGCGCGTTCAGGTAGCTCTGCATCGTTGCCCCGCCGCCGCAGCCCTCGTCGTCGGGCATCTCGTCGATGGTCACGAGCTGGGTCCCCAGCATGTGCTGCGTGGCCGAGAACGCGCCCAGCGCGGCCGCGACCTTGTCGGCCCAGTCGTCCGGTCCCACTCCGGTCAGCGCTCCGCCAGAGGCTGAGATGGTGGCGTCCTCCGTGAAGATGCGCCGGTAGATGTTGCGGGCCATGAAGTGCTTGATCTCGGTCGAGAGCGGCTCGTCCCCGCCGAAGTGATCGTGATCCTTGCCCGCGCCGAGCAGGTCGGTCGCCTTGCCGTACATCCGGCGCAGCTCCGAAATCTGCGCCTTCGCGACGACTTCCTCGATTGCCGATGTTGATGCTGCCTTGCTGGTTCCCGTGGAGGCGAAGAGCGCTGCTGACCCTGCAGCCAGCGTCGCCCCTCCCACCATTAGTTGTCGCCTCGAAATGGACCTTCCGCGTTTCCGTGCCGAGAGCATTCGAACCCCTCCTTCTGGGTTGTGGCGAACATAGCTACCTGTCATAAGCACGTCAACGAACCCGCCGGCGCCGGCCCTTTTCGCGCCCCGAAGCGGGCGTTAGGCTGCGCCGCCCAGACCCCTCCGGAGGTGAACCATGACCGTCAAGCGAGACATTCCCGTCGCTCACCACGTCGGCTTCGTCGCCCGCGACGCCGAGAAGATGGCCCGTGCCTACGAGCGACTCCTCGACGCCAAATTCGACCTGCTCGACCCGCTCCCCGTTCACAACCTCTACGACGAGCAGGCCACCATCCGCGTCGCTTACGGCGCCTTCGCCAATCTCGTCGTCGAGATCATCGAGCCCATGGACGGCCACCTCCCCCACCACGACTTCCTCGACAAGTACGGCGAGGGCATCCAGCACATCGGCTTCCAGGTCGATGACCCGGCTGCCTGGACCGGGCGCCTCGCCGAGGCGGGAGCGCGCATCGACTGGATCGTCGACGACACCAATCACCTCTCCATCGGCTACCTCACCCCCGATTCCACCAACGAGGAGATGGTCAAGCGCGTCACGCCCGACTGTCTCTCCTACCTTGATGCGGGTATCGGCAACGTCGCGATCGAGTTCATGGGGCCGCAGATCCAGGGCCGCATGCTCAACCGCTGGGATGGCCCCCTCGGCGAGACCAAGACCACCACCCCCACCGACCCCTCCCGAGGTGGCGTGCCCTCCGAGCATCCGCTCATCGGCGAGCTCATCACCACCACTCCGCCGAACTGGTTTACCGGTGAACGCCGCGGCTGATCGTCTCTCTCAGGAGGCTGACTGGTCGTATAGCTCGATGAACTCGCCTGTCGGCCCGATGATCTGCGAGAAACCGGCCTCGTTCGGCGGGAAGAACCACGTTCCGAGCCCGCTCGACTCCACCCGCTCCGCGACTGCCTCAAGGTCCGCGTGCAGCAGCCGGAAGTGGTTGGAGCCCAGGTAGCGCTTCCCCGCATCGGCTGCCGCAACCGGTGTGCCTTCCTCGACCACCAGCTCGACCCGTCCGCCGCCGCCCTCCAGCGCCCAGCGCTCGTCTCCCGTCCCCTGCGTCGAGAGCGACTTGATGCGGTACCCGAGCACGTTTTTGAAGAACCGCCACGCCGTCGCGAACCCGCTCCGCGCGTAGTGCACGTACACGAACGGCTCGCCCCGCGTCAGCACGTACCGCTGGCTGTCGACCGTGAAGGACACGCCGTCCTCCTCCGGGCACGGCGCCGCCTCCGACCACGCCAGCTCCGGCGCCGCCCGGCGCATCGCCTGGTACGCCCCTTCCGGGTCGTCCGTCGCGATCCCGATCGTGAGGTCGCCCTGCGCCGGGCCGTCCCCGGGCCGGTCCAGCCGCGTCGCGTCCGCCGTCAGCTCCACCAGGTCGATCTGCTGCCGCGTCGCCGGATTCTCGATAAACCACGTCCGGATCTCGTCGCCCAGCGTTGGCGCGATCATCTGGCCGACGGCGTCACCCGGTTCGTTTCGGTAGTTCCGAGGCTCCGTGGCGCCCCCCTCGATCTGCGTGAAGCCGATCGCCCCGACCGCTGCCGTCATCGCCTCCAGGTTGCTGACCGTAACGCCGTGGTGCGCCTGCGTCTCGCCCATCGTGCGCTCCTGGCCTCAGGGCGCCAGCGCCGCGATCTCTCGCAGCGCCTGCTCGCGCGGGGTTCCGGAAGCGGCGAACAGGAGCAGCTCCCCCGTCGGGCCATCTGGCCCGTGCGCGAGCACGTTCAGGGCGCCCTGCGCGATGTCCGCCGGCATGATCTCCGCCGGGCTGTCGTGCGTCGCCCGGAACATGGGCGAGTCCGTCGCGCCCATGCAGAGCGCGTTCACGCGGATGTTGTGCGGCTTCAGCTCGACCGCCCACGTCTCCGTCAGCCGCGCCTGCGCGAATTTCGCCGCGTCGTAGCCGGTAGCCGCCGCCAGACCCGTGATCAGGTGCCCCTCGTGCACATGCTCGGTGATGACGTTGAGGATGTTGCCCCCGCCCGCCGCCTGCATCGAGGGCACCGCCGCCATCGCGCAGTAGTAGCTCCCCAGCGCGCAGATGTCCATCGAGTCCTCGAACGCCTTGGCCTGCGACTCGTACGAGCCCGACGTGAGCGACGTGTCGACCCAGATCGCGGCGTTGTTCACGAGGATGTCGATCCGCCCGAAGCGCTGCACGACGCTGTTCATCGCCCGCCGCACCTGCTCCTTGCTCGCAACGTCACAGTCGACCGCGAGCCCGTCCTGCCCCGTCGCCCGTACCTGCCGGATCGTCTCCTGGTTGCTGAGCGAGTCGATGTCGAGCGAGGCGACGTTCGCCCCCTGTTCCGCGAAGGCAACCGCGAACCCGCGCCCGATCCCCTCGGCCCCACCTGTGACGACTGCCACCTGTCCTTCGAGTTGCATGACATGACCCCCTTGCTTCAGTTCGAGTGAGCGAGCCGATTCTGAGTGATGCGCCCACGCTTTGCCAGCAGGCCCGCCCCGCTAGAATCGTCGGCATGCCAGCCTCCGAGCCCGACTTCGACGGCACCCGCCTCTTTGATGCCGACCCGCAGGTGCTCGCTGACCCCCACCCCTTCTATGAGGCTGCGCGCGAGCGCGGTCCCATCGTGCGTGAGCCCCACTACGGCGTCTTCGTCGTGACGCGCTACGACGACATCCTCGAGATCTCGCAGCGCACCGACGACTTTTCCGCGGCCGTCTCCGCCTACGGTCCCTGGGCCGTCGACGTGCTCCCTCAGCGCCCCGAGGGGTGTCCCTTCGGCGAGGCCGATGTGAGCGACGAGCTTGAGACGTGGCGTGAGGAGACTCCCTTCGGCTTCATCCCCGTGCTGACCGCCGATCCGCCCCGCCACACCGACCTGCGCTCCGTGGCCAACCGCCTCTTCACCGCCTCCCGCCAGCAGGAGATCGAGCCCCGCCTCCGCGAGATGGCCGAAGAGATGGCGGACGAGTTCGCCCCCCATGGCGAGGTCGAGTTCGTCTCGCAGTTCTCCTCGCTCTACCCCTTCTTCGTCATCACCGAGCTCTTCGGCATCCCCCGCGAGGAGCAGGACCGCCTGCGGGAGCAGTTTCGCGCCCGCAGCGCCGCCGGCACCACCTCGCGGCCGGAGCAGGGCGACAACAGCGCCATGCGCGAAGGTATCCGCAACGCCCGCGCCCCCGGCGCCGCCCCCACTGACTCCCTCACCCCCAACGACCGCCAGTTCCTCGACTACATGCGCGACCGCCGCGCCCACCCCCAGAGCGATATCCTCACCCAGATCGCCACCGCCCGCTTCCGCGACGGCACGCTCCCCGAGCTTGAGGAGCTCGTCGAGGTCTCCAGCGTCGTCTACGGCGCGGGCAACGGCACCACCACCGACCTGCTCACGAACGCCATGCAGCTCCTCGCCGAGCAACCCGAACTCCAGGACCGCCTGCGTACCGAACCCGCCGAGATACCTGCCTTCATCGACGAGGTGCTCCGCTTCGCCTCACCCGTGCAGGGCCTCTTCCGCTACGCGAAGCGCGACGCCGTCGTCGATGGCGTCGAGATTCCCGCCGGCTCCGTCGTCTGGCTCGTCTACGCTGCCGCCAACCGCGACCCCGAGCGCTTCGAGGAGCCCGCCGAATTCGATCCGCAGCGCGAGAACGCGCGCCACAGCGTCGCCTTCGGCCACGGCCCCCACTTCTGCCCCGGTCAGCCCCTCGCCCGCCTTGAGGGACGGCTTGCCTTCGAGACACTGCTGGCCCGCATGGGCGACATCCGCATCGACGAAGCGGAGTTCGAGCCGCGCTGGCCCGCCTGGTACGTCGTGCGCGGTCTCGAATCCCTCCCCCTTACCTTCACCCCCCTCCACTCATGACCAGCGAAACCTGGTTCGAGGCCAACCGCCGTAACTGGGACGAGCGCGTCCCCATCCACCGCCGCTCCGCCTTCTACGACGTCCCCGGCTTCCTGGCCGGCGGCAGCCCGCTCGAGCCCGGTGAGACCGAGGAAGTCGGTGACGTTGCCGGCAAGTCGCTCCTCCACCTCCAGTGCCACTTCGGCATGGACACCCTCTCGTGGGCCCGCCTCGGCGCAACCGTGACCGGCCTCGACTTCTCCCCTCCCGCCATCGCCGCCGCCCGCGAACTCGCCGCCGAAACCGGCATCGACGCCGAGTTCGTCGAGGCCAACGTGTACGACGCCCCCGAAGCCGTCGCGGGCCGCACCTTCGACATCGTCTACACAAGCCGGGGCGTGCTGACCTGGCTCCCCGATATCCCTCGCTGGGCCTCGGTCGTGGCGAGTCTGCTCAAGCCCGGCGGCATCCTCTATCTGCGTGAAGGCCACCCCTTCGCTCACGTCTTCGATGACGAGGCCGAGAGCGGCCTCTTCGTGCGCTACCCCTACTTCCACGGCCCCGAGCCCGACCGCTGGGACGAACCCGGCACCTACGCCGACGTCACCGCCGAGACCACCGAGAACGAGACCTACGAGTGGTCGCACACCATGGGCTCGATCGTCACGGCCATCGCCGAAGCGGGCCTCGTCATTGAGTTCCTGCACGAATTCGACCACCTCTGTTGGCAGCAGCTCCCCTGGATGGAGCCCGGTCCGGAACCTGGCACATGGGTCCTCCCAGGCGAACGCGAAAGCATCCCCCTCATGTACTCCCTGCGCGCCCGCAAGCCGTCCTGACGCCCGGCCCGCTATCATCCCCGCCGTGAAAGCCACCGACACCCGCCAGATCGGCCGCACCTCCCTGAGCGTCACCTGCCTCGGCCTCGGTGGCGTGTTCCTTGCGCGCGACGCACCGCGCTCCGAGGCGGAAGCGCTCATCGACCGCGCCTACGAGACCGGCGTTCGCTACTTCGACACCGCCCCCATGTACGGCCTCGGCGAGAGCGAGCGCCGCTACAACGGCCCCCTGTCCCGGCTCGAACGCTCCGGCTTCGTGGTCTCGACGAAGGTCGGGCGGCTCCTCCAGGAGGACGTCGGCGGCGCCGAACCCTGGCACTTCGACTTCACCCGCGATGGCGTCCTGCGCTCCTTCGAGACCAGCCTCCAGCGCCTCGGCCTCGATCGCGTCGACATCCTCCTCGTGCACGACCCCGACGACCACGCCGACCAGGCCATCCGCGAAGCCTTCCCCGCCCTCATCGAGCTCCGCGAGCAGGGCCTCGTGGGAGCGATCGGTGCCGGGATGAACCAGTGGGAGCTCGAGCTGCGCTTCGCCCGCGAGCTGCCCCTTGACTGCTTCCTCCTCGCCGGGCGCTACACGCTCCTCGAGCAGACCGCCCTCGCCGAGTTCCTTCCCCATTGCGAGGCGAACGGCATCAGCGTCATCGCCGGAGGCCCGTACAACAGCGGCATCCTCGCTTCCGACCTCGACGACACCGCCAACTACAACTATCGAACCGCGCCCCCGGAGATGCTCGCCCGCGCCCGCGCCATCAAGGCCGTCTGCGATCGCCACGGCGTGCCGCTGAAGGCCGCCGCCCTCCAGTTCATCCTCGCCCACCCCGCCGTCGCCGCCGTCATTCCCGGCGCCGCTTCCGTGGCCGAGGTCGAGGAGAACGCGCGCATGATCGAGACGCCTATCCCCGCGGCCCTCTGGGCCGAGCTGAAGGAAGCTGGACTCCTCGACCCCGCTGCCCCCGTCCCCGCCTGACCCCGCCGCCCGCGTACGATGCCGCCGGGAGGCGAGCCACCGATGTCACCGACCGTCTCGCGCGTCCTCGTCGAGAAGAACATCCCCATCCCCCTCCGCGACGGCGTCGTCACCTACGCCGACATCTTCCGCCCCGCCGACGGCGACCCCGTCCCCGGCATCATCACGCGCACCCCCTACGACAAGGAGGTGTTCGCCGCGGCCGCCCTCCCCATCATGCCCTCCGCCCTCAAGCTCGCCGAGCGCGGCTACGCCGTCGCCGTGCAGGACGTGCGCGGGCGCTTCTCCTCCGAGGGCGAGTTCAACCCCTTCGTGAACGAAGCTGACGACGGCTACGACTCCGTCGAGTGGCTCGCCGCCCAGCCCTGGTGCGATGGCGGCGTCGCCATCTACGGACCCTCGTACGTCGGCGCGACAACCCTGCTGGCGGCCAGGGCCAAGCCACCCTCCCTCAGGTGCGCCATCCCGATCATCACCGCCGACGACTACTACGACGGCTGGACTTACCAGGGCGGCGCCTTCCAGCTCGGCTTCGCGACCTTCTGGGGACTCGGCCTCGCCGCCGCCCTCGCCCTTGGCCGCGACCGAGGCCTCGACCCCGCCCATCTTGCCGCCGCCGGCCAGGCCCTTCTCGAACCCCACGAGACCGCCCGCACGAGACCCCTCGCCGCCATCCCCGGCCTCTCCCAGCCCGCCCTCGCCCCCTGGTGGCCCGACTGGATCGGCCACGACAGCCGCGACGAGTACTGGGAAGCCCTCCGTCACTCCGACGACTACTCCCGCTACGAGGTCCCCATGTACCACGTCGGCGGCTGGTTCGACATCTTCGGCATCGGCACCGTCCGCAACTTCCGCGGCATGAGCGCCGCCTCCCCGGCCGCCCACCACCTCCTCATGGGCCCCTGGTCCCATGCCTACTACGACCGCTACCTCGGCGAGCGCGACTTCGGCCCTACCGCCGCGGCCGCCATGTCCGGCGCCGTCCTCGACTACAACCGCTTCCTCGACCGGCACCTGAAGGGTGTCGAAACCGACCTGTCCGCTGTCCGCTACTTCCTCATGGGGGCGAACGAGTGGCGCGAGGCCGGCGAGTGGCCGCCCGCCGAGGCCGAGACCGTGAGCTGGTACCTCCACAGTGGCGGTAACGCCAACAGCGCGCGTGGGGACGGCGCCCTCTCCACGACCACTCCCGCCAGCGACGAGGTCCCCGACCGCTACTTCTACGATCCCCTCCGCCCCGTCCCCAGCGAAGGCGGCCCCACCCTCCACTCCGCCATCGGCCTCCCCGGCCCCCGCGACCAGTCCCGCATCGAGGCCCGCGACGACGTGCTCTGCTACACCAGCGAGCCGCTCGATGGCCCCGTCGTCGTCGCCGGCCCCGTCAGGGTCGTCCTCTGGACCGTCACCGACGCCCCCGACACCGACTTCACCGCCAAGCTCGTCGATGTCCAACCCGATGGCACTCCCGTCTCCGTCTGCGACGGCATCATCCGTGCCCGTTTCCGCGACTCCCTCAGCGAGCCCGCCCCGATCCCCGAAGGAGAGCCCGCCCGCTACGAGATCGACCTCGCCAGCACCGCCATCGCGTTCGGACCGGGCCACCGCATCCGCATCGAGGTCTCGTCCTCGAACTTCCCGCGTTTCGACGCCAACCCCAACACCGGCGGTCCCCTCGCGACCGAGACCGAAATCTGGCCCGCCCTCCAGTACGTCCTCCACGACGAGGACCACCCCTCCGCCCTGGAGCTCTGCGTCCTCCTTGACTAGGAGAGGGGTTCCTCTAGGTGGCTCCGAGCTCCCGCACGAGTTGCGTGAGCAGTTCCGGGTACAGCGACCGCGCCGGCCACTCGAACCCATCCTCCCCGCTCGCCTCCCCTGGCGCGTCCATCGCCAGCTCCGGGCCGTCCTCCGGGAACGGCCACGCGAAGACCGGACGCACTCCCGCTTCCGCCAGCCACCCGTTCACCACCGCCCCCAGCCGCACCCGCTGCTCCCCCACCGCTCGACTCGAGGCCGCCAGCCCCGCCGCCTCCTCCCCGAACAGACGCGCCAGGTCCGCCCAGCCACCCGGCTCCCCCGCCCGCAACGCCCGCCCCACCCGGAGTGCCGCGGCCAGATCTCCCGCCATCGACCGCCACGCCCCCACCGGCTCCTGGTAGATGCGAAGCGGCACCGTCCATCCCTCGGTGAGCGATCGACGCGGGAACAGGTCGTCCGCGTTCTCCCCGCTGCGTGGCGCGGAAGCGTCGACTACGCCCGGCAGGCCGTGTGTCGCCGAGATGCCGAGCACGCCGAAACGCCGCACGAACCGCGTGAACTCGGCCAGTGGGGCCTCCTCCAGCGACAGGAACGCTTCAAGGCACCCCGCCGGCGCTTCCCCCCGCGCGAACCCGTAATCGACGTTGCCCGGCCCCCGTACCCGCCAGAAGACCCACTCGCCATCCCCGTCTTCGCGCACGGCGACGTCCAGAGGGACCGCCAGCGTCCTCGGGTAGTTCATTCCTGCGTTGCTGCCAGGTGGGCAGCGAACCGCTCGAACGTCTGCCGCACCCCCGCCTCCATCCCCCACGCCATCGCCCCGTCTCGCGACTCCTGCCCCGGGTGCAGAACGACCGACGTCATCCGCGTCCCCGCGCCTTCCGCCTCGAAGGTCACGGTGACCATCGTCTCGAAGTCGGGCATCCCTGCAAAGATCTCCGTGTTCACCATCCGCGTCGGCGCCTCGATCTCGCGGAAGACGCCGTACAGCACGGTCTCCTCCCCCGATTCGTCTCGCGTCCCGTATCGCCAGGCGCCGCCAACCCGGAACTCCTGCTCCGCCACGACCAGCTCGTGCCCCGCCGGCCCGTACCAGTTCGCCATCCCCGAGGTGTCGTTCCACGCCTCGAACACCCGCTCGGGTGGGGCGTCGAAGCTGTACGCCATCACGATCTCTCGGTCGCCGCGCCCCTCGAACAGATAGTTCCCGTCGATCGTTGTCATCCCGCTGCTCCCTTCTCCGTTGTCCGTTCCTCGACTTCGTACCAGTCGTCCATGCCCGCTGCCTGCTTGATCGCCTCGTACCCCGCGGCAATCTCGCGGTCGTCCTCCCCGCTGGCCCCTTCCACGAGGAAGTGCTGCGATGCCTCCCGTGCCGCGAGCCAGCCCGCCACCTGCCCCGTGAACGGGTCGATCACCAGCGGCCACCCCAGCGCTCCCCACTCCGCCCGCGTGCGGCTCCCGAACGACGCCATCGCCGCCAGCGGCGCGTCGATCGCTGTCACCGCATCCCGCCACTGCTCGGGCGTGTCCGGACGCAGCATCACCAGGTCCGCCCCCGCCGCCCGGTACGCCCGCCCCCGCTCTACCGCTGCCTCGTACGACTCGTTCCGCACCGCCCCCGTGCGCGCGATGATGAGGAAGTCGGGATCGCGCCGAGCTGCCACCGCCGCCTCCAGCTTCTCCACCATCTCCTCCAGCGACACCAGGTGCTCCACCCCCTTGTGGTGATGCGCCCGTTTCGGCGCCACCTGGTCCTCCAGCTCGATCGCCGCCGCCCCCGTCGCTTCAATCTCCGCCACCGTCCGGCTCGTATGGACGGCGTCGCCGAACCCCACGCCCCCGTCGACGATCAGGGCGATCCCGGATCGCGCCGTGATCCGCCGCGCCGTCTCGGCCATCTCCGTCACGGTCAGCAGCGCCTCCGAGACCGCAAGCTGGAAGCCGAGGGCGCCACCGCTCAGGTAGGCCGCCTCGTACCCCTGCGCTTCCAGCGTGCGCGCCGTCAGCGGGTCGAGGCAGACCGGAGCGAACACGGGCGCGCTCGTCTCAAGCAGCTCCCGCAGGCGCCGCTGCGCCACCCCGCTACTGTCCCCGGAACGTGGGCCGGCGCTTCTCCATGAACGCTCGCCGCCCCTCGATGTAGTCCTCGCTCGCGAAGCACGCCTCGACCATCTGCTCGATGGTGGCGAGGTCCCGCTCATCCGGATCCTTCGTCGCCTCCACGATCGAGGCCCGCAGCAGGTCCACCGTGAGCGGCGCGTTCTCCGCGATCGCGTCTGCGATGCGTGTCACCGTGGGCTCCAGCGCCTCCACCGGCACGACCCGGTTCACGAGCCCCCAGCGCACCGCGTCCTCGGCGGGGAAGCGCCCGCCCGTGAACAGAATCTCTCGCGCCGCAGTCGCCCCAACCGTCTGCACCAGCTTCTGCGTGCCCCCGAACCCGTACCCCAACCCCAGGCGCGCCGCCGGAATTCCGAACTGCGCGTCCTCCGCAGCCACGCGGATGTCCGCCTGCAGCGCCGTCAGCAGGCCCCCGCCCATGCAGAATCCGCGGATCATGGCGATCAGCGGCTTCCCCAGCTCCCCGTACGCCCGGTTCGCTGCCGCGCCGACGCGATCGAACTCCGCGATCGACTCCGGGTCCGAACGCCGCTTCTCGAACTCGGAGATGTCCGCCCCGGAGACAAACGCTTTGTCGCCCGACCCCGTCATCACCACCACCCGAATCTCCGGGTCGTCCCGGAAGTCGTGCAGGATCACGGGGATCGCCTCCTGCATCTCCCTCCCGAGGGCGTTCCGCCGGGCCGGATTGTTGAAGATCATCCAGCCAACGCCGCCCTCCTTGCGGGCGATCATCTTGTCCGTTTGCAGTTCCATGCGGTTCTCCTGTGCCGTGCGCGTCTAGATGACGCCGTTCTCGCGCAGCTCCCGGATGGCGTCGCCGTCCAGCCCGAGACTGCCCAGGATTTCATCGGTGTGCTGTCCCAGCTCGGGCGTTGCCCGATGGCTGGGGGGTTGAGGCGTTCGCGCGAGGTTGATCGCCTGCCCCACCACATGCGTGTCGCCAAGCTGCGGACGAGGCATCGGCCGTGCGATGCCCAGCGCCTGCACCTGTGGGTCTGCGAACGTCGCGTCGATCGTGTTGATGGGCCCGCAGGGAACCCCCGCCTCGTTCAGCACCTCGATCCACTCTCCGCTCGTCCGCGAAGGCGTCACCTCCGAGATGCGCGCGTTCAACGCCTTCCGGTTCTTCGACCGCAGCTCGTTGGCCGCGTAGTCCGGGTCGTCGAGGAGTTCCGTGAGCCCCAGCGTCTGGCAGAGCCGCTGCCACAGGATTCCCCCCGAGGCCGCGATGTTGATATGCCCGTCCGCGGTAGGGAATACGCCCGTCGGGATGCTCGTCGGGTGGTCGTTCCCCGCCTGCGGCGCCACCTCCTGCGAGATCAGCCAGCGCGCCGCCTGGAAGTCCAGCATCTGGATCTGCGCCTCCAGCAGCGAGGTGTGCACCCACTGCCCCTCGCCCGAACGCTCGCGCTCGAATAGCGCCAGCAGGATCCCCTGCGCCAGCAGCATCCCCGCCGTCAGGTCCGCAATCGGGATCCCCACCCGCACCGGCCCCTGCCCTGGCAGCCCCGTAATCGACATCAGCCCGCCAAGCCCCTGCGCAATCTGGTCCACCCCCGGACGGTCGCGGTACGGCCCAGACTGCCCGAACCCACTGATGCTCCCGTACACGATGCGCGGGTTCACCTCGCGTACCGCTTCGTAGTCGATCCCCAGCCGGTGCTTCACCCCCGGCCGGTAGTTCTCGACGATCACGTCGACGTCCTTCGCCAGCTGCATGAAGATGTCGTGGCCCGCCTCCGCCTTCAGGTTCAGCGTCAGGCTGCGCTTGTTGCGATGCAGGTTCTGGAAGTCGAACCCGTGCCGCTCCCCCGTGATCCCGTCACCGCCGCCCGGTCTCGGGGGCAGCTCGATCTTGATCACGTCCGCGCCCCAGTCCGCCAGCTGACGGGCGCAGGTCGGCCCCGCCCTCGCCCGCGTCAGGTCGAGCGCGCGAATCCCTTCGAGCGGCAGCCCGGATGTGCCCACGACGCCTCCGGCGTCGATCCTACGCGCGACCGGCCCCCTTGTGCCGCTGGACATCCCGCGAGCAATCCCGTCTGCTTGCGCCACCACCAACCGCAGGAGCAACCCCATGCGCCTCCCCACCCTCGACGAGCAAAGCCTGAACGCCGACCAGGCCGCGGTAGTCGATGCCATCCGCAGCGGCCCCCGCGGCCCCCGCGCCGGCGCCACCACCGGACCCTTCGGCGTCTGGCTCTATAGCCCGAACTTCGCGAACCCCGCCCAGGAGCTCGGCGCCCACTGCCGGTTTGGCGCCTCCCTTCCCCGCGACGTCTCCGAGTTCGCCATCATCCTCACGGCGAAGCGTTGGCGCGCCCAGTTCGAGTTCTGGGCGCACGCCCGCATCGCCATTGAGGAGGGCATCCCCGAGTCCGTCGTCGAAGCCGTTCGCACCGGCGCTCCGCTCAAGCTCGACCGCCCCGATCTCGCCCTCGTCCACCGCCTCGTGACCGAGTACTTCGAGACCAGCCGCGTGTCCGCCGACAACTTCCAGGAAGCGCTCGACGCTTTCGGAGAGACGGGTCTCGTCGACCTCGTCGGTACAGTCGGCTACTACGGCCTCGTTTCCGCCACGCTCAACGTCTTCGAGGTCGAGCTGCCCCCCGGCGTGGAGGAGCCTCTGGCCTAGATCGCAGCCCTACAGCCGGTCGAGCGCCGCCCGCGCTCCGTGCAGCGCCTCAAGGTGGCCGGCCGTGTCGAGTCCCACGCCAAGCGTGCGCAGACACAGGTGGGTGACGCCGGTCTCGCGCCACGCCTCCACCTCCGCCAGCCACTCTGCCTCCGACTTCCCGACGATCTGCACCGCGCTCTCCGACCCGATGCCTGCCGGGTCGCGCCCCGCGTCCGCCGCCTCCGCCGAGACGGCCTCGCGCACGGCCCCGTACGCATCCGGCGCCATCAGCGCGAACCACCCGTCCGCCATCCGCCCGATCCGTCGCAGCACCGAGGCTCCCGGCTCCCTCGCCCCGCCGATCCAGATCGGGATCGGCTGCTGAACCGGCAGCGGGTTGATCCGCTCTCCGGCCAGTCGGTCCCAGCGCCCTTCGAACGTCACCGCCTCCTCCGTCCACAGCCTCCGCAGCACCTCAATCTGCTCGTCGCAGCGCCGCCCGCGCGTGTGGAAGTCCTGCCCGAACGCCGCGTAGTCCTCGGCGCGGGCTCCTACGCCAACTCCGAAGCGCAGCCGCCCGCCGCTCAGCCGGTCGATCTCCGCCGCCTGCTTCGCCACTACGACGGTCTGCCGCGTCGGCAGCACGATCACCGACGGCACCAGCTCGATCGTCGCGGTGTGCGCCGCCACCCACGCCAGCAGCGTCAGCGGCTCGTGCACGTGGTCGACCCCCACCGCTGCCACCCGGTCGGGCACGCGCAGGTGGGTGAACCCGAGTTCCTCCGCCTCGCGCGCGAACTGCGCCATGCCGTCGTGGTCGTCTTGCAGGTCCCTGACGGGGATGGACATGCCGATCTTCATGCTGCTCCTCCTTCGCTGTTACCAGGCCGCCCCCTCTGGCGGGAACTCCGCTGGGGGCGTCTCGCTTTGTATAGACTCCCCTCCGGTGCGTAAAGCCATGCGCCTCCTCAAGGGCCCTGCGATCGTCCTGCTCGTTTTGGCTGAAGCCTTCTGGATCCTCATCATCTGCATCGCCGTGTTCGGGAAACGGGCCACCCTCTTCGACCTCAGGTGGTGGGCAGTCCTGCTCACCGTGGTCAGCATCTTCGTCTTCTGGTACCTCGTATTCGCCCTCATCCGGACCCTATGGCGCGGGTTCCGCCGTCTCAATGTCCCCCTTGATGGCGAGGATCCGAATGACCCTACAGATCAAAGTCGATCTCAAGATGCTGGAGGCCGCGCACCCCTCCCCGACCCGGCGGCGGGAAGGCGATGCCCTCGTTCGGGACATCCGCCAGTCGCGGGTTCTTGAGCCGGTCCAGCAGGATGCGGGACGAGATCACCGACTCCTGACGGGCCAGCGCGTACCCCAGGCAGAAGTGCGTCTCCTGCCCGAACCCGAGGTGGCTCGCGACCCCGTCCTTCCAGTACCCCGTCCGCAGTTCCTTCCCGAAATACAGGTCGTCGCGAAAGATGTTGAACGATTCGGGATCCTTGAAGATGCGCTCGTCGCGGTTCCCCGACCCAAGCCCCAGCCACGCCGTCGCCCCCACCGGCAGCACCCGCCCGTGGATCTCCACCTCGACCTTCGTCCGCCGCCGCTGCCAGTGATTCGACCCATCGAACCGCAGCATCTCCGTGAACACCCGGTCCATCAGCTCCGGGTCCTCGCGAACCGCCTCGTACTGCTCGTAGTTCCGCAGCAGGTTCCACCACATCGCGTCGATCGCCTTGTGCGTCGTGTCGCCTCCGCCGACCAGCAGCAGCGCCACGTACCCGCGCATCTGGTCCCGCGTCATCTTCGCGCCGTCCTTCTCCGCGTGGCAGAACACCGACAGCAGGTCGTCGCGGGGCTCCGCGATGCGCTCGTCGAACAGGGGGTCCAGGTAGGCGAACAGCTCGTCCCGCGCCGCCACCCCTCGGCGGAAGTGCGCCCGACCGTAGCCGTTTCCGGCGAAGAGCCGGTCGTAGACCGCCTCGAAGTAGTCGTTGTCCTCCTCCGGGAGCCCCAGCATCCCCGCGATCACCCGGATCGGGAAGCGCTCGCTGAACTGCGACACCAGCTCCACCTGCCCCCCGGCCCTCAGCCCCGCCTTCTGGTCCGCCCGCGCCTTCTCCATGAAGTCGTCGATGATCTTCGTCGCGATCCGCTCGATCAGCGGCACCCGCCTCTCCAGCCGCTTCCCCACGAACTCCCCCGCTACGATGCCCCGCAGCCAGATGTAGTCCTGCCCCTCTCCCAGGTCGTTCAGCGTGAACCCCATCGTCGAGTCCGACCCGAACTTGTGCTTCCCGTGCGGGTCGTAGGTCGCCCGCGTGAACCGTGCGTTGTCCTTGTAGATCGCCCAGATGTCCTCGTACCGGGAGATGATCCAGCGGTTCTGGAACTTGTCCTGATAGGCGGGCTCGTACTCGCGCAGCCGCTTGTAAATCGGGAACGGGTTGATCCGGAATTCGTCCGTTACGAACTCGCCCGGCTCGATCAGGCTGGGGTCGGCTGTGAGCTGTTGGCTACTGGCCATTGCGGGCTCCGCGCCGCATGGTACTCCAGCGCCCCGCCCCTCGGGGTGCTACCAGAGCGCCTCAATGTCGCTCCACTCGAGGACGTTCTCCTCCCGCATCCACTTCTGTTCGATCATGAACTGAACCTGCAGGGTCCTCCGGAGATCGTTGCGTTTCTTCCCCACAACGAAGGGGACCACGGTGCGACTCTCCCCTCGGAGGTTAAGGAGAACGCAGGCCATTACGTACTGCCGGATGAGCTGGTGAGTCAGGAAGTCCTTTCCGTCAGCACCAAGGCGGGACTCATGCTTCGCCTCTCCGATAAAGAGATGACTCGGCGACTCAACAACGATGTCGATTTCGGTGTGCCGGAGATTGCTAGCGAGCTTCGATGGCCCACCCTCACGCGATATGTCGTAGCTGCCCTCTGGCGCCTTAAATGTGGCGCTGCCGGCCTCGAAGCCCATGACCCTCTTGCCTAGATCCCCGAACAGGCTGGAGTAGATATTCGCGAGTGTTGCTGCCTCATCGTGGAGCTTGTTCCCTTCGGGATGGAGGTGGTCCCGCAGCCCGCACCAGAAGAGTTCAAGGTGCGTATCCCCCGGCTGTATTCGTGCTCGCTCCCGATGTGGCAATAGCCGTCTGGCCAGCCAGGCGCTGCGATACTCGAACAGCGGCGCAAAGGTCCGCGCCGTCTTCCAGTTCTCGGTTCGATTCGTTATCCCAAGGATGGCCACGGTGTCCTCTTAGTGGTGGTGGTGCTGGGCGGACCAATAGCCAATAGCCTAGGCGCGTCCGCTGCGGATCAAGTCCGCCACCCGCTCTCCGATCATGATGCACGTCAGGTTCGTGTTCGCCCGCACGATTTCCGGCATGATCGAGGCGTCCACCACCCGCAGCCCCTCCACCCCATGCACGCGGCAGTGCGAGTCCACCACCGCCTCTGGATCGCTCGCCGGACCCATCTTCGCCGTGCCGACCGGGTGGAAGTTGTGCGACCCGTTCGCCCGCACGTACGCATCGAGCGCGTCGTTGTCGGCCAGCACATCCGCGGACGGTGTCTCCAGCCCCTCCGCGTACTGTGCGATCGCCGGATGCTCCCCCATCCGCTGCGACAGCTGCAGACCCTCCCGTAGCCGCCGCACGTCGTCCCCATCCTCGTCCGAGAAGAAGTTCAGCTCGATCCGCGGTTGTGCGCGGTAATCGGCGCTCTTGAAGTGAAGCCGCCCCCGCGACTTCGGCCGCTGCAAGATCACCAGCAGGGCAAAGTTCCCTTCCCGCCCGGGGAAGTGGTTCACCATGTAGATCTGCATGTCGTTCGTCTCGCCGCCGCTGGCCGTGTAGCGCAGCATCGTCTGCACGGGCGGGTCCGGCATCACCGAAACCCCCGGTTTCGACCGCCACACCACCGAGCAGAGCGGGTGGTCGATCAGGTTGCGACCCACCCCCGGTAGCTCGTGCACCAACGTCGCCCCCACCGCCTCCACGTCCTCCCGCGCCCCGATCCCGGACCGCACCAGGATCGGCGGCGACATGATCGCCCCGGCCGACAGAACCACGTTTCGGCCATGAACCGCCTGCAGCTCGCCGTCCGAGTCAACCTCCACCCCCGTCGCTCGCCCCTCCTCGACAAGAACCCGGTTCACCAGACAGCCCCCCCGGATCGTCAGGTTCAGCCGGTGCCGGATCGGCTCCAGGTACGCCATTGCCGTCGAGATGCGCGTGTCGACGTTCCGGTTCTGCGCCATCGGGCTGATGCCCGTCGCCTCCGGGTCGTTGAAGTCCTCCGCATAGGGGAAGCCGAACTCCTGGCACACGTCGATGAATGCCTGGCCCGGCCGTCGCATCTCGTCGGGACGCCAGCGCACGATCGGCAGCGGCCCGCTCTTCCCGTGGAAGTCCCCGGAAGCATCGAGGTCGTGCTCGAGCCTCCGGAAGAAGGGCAGGCAGTCTTCCCACGACCACCCCTCGTTCCCCAGCGCCGCCCACTCGTCGAAGTCCTCCGGCGTGCCCCGGATCGCGAGCGTGCCGTTCACCGCCGACGAGCCGCCCGTGACCCGCCCCCGCGGGTAGTAGACCTCCCGGTCCGGCGTCGCGTTCGCCGTGAAGCCCCAGTCGTGATCGACCACCGACACGCGGTGCGCGTAGCGCAGGTCGTGCGGCGTCGCGTCCGTCGTGGCGTAGTCGGGCCCCGCCTCCAGCAGCAGCACCGAACGGTCCGCATCCTCGCTCAGCCGCGCCGCCAGGGCCGCCCCCGACGACCCCGCCCCCACCACGATGTAGTCGTAGACCGTGCTCACGGCGCGCAAGCATACCGGCCTCCTCGACCTCATTGACAAGGGTGAGGACGCCGCTGACCATGCCGCCCACCAGCCTCCGAACCCGAGAGAGGTGCCCCATGGCCGACCAAATCGAAGGCGTGACCGTCGACGAGAACGTGATGATCCCGATGCGCGATGGCGTCAGTCTCCAGGCCGATGTCTACCGCCCCTCTGGTCCCGGCAAGTTCCCCACCCTCGTCTCCCGCACCCCCTACGGCCGCCAGGGCCTCGGTCCCCTCGTCATGGCCGACTACTGGACCTCCCACGGCTACGCGGTTGTCACCCAGGACACGCGTGCCCGCTTCGGCTCCGAGGGCGACGTGTACGAGCCTCACGTCAACGAGGCCGTCGATGGCTACGACACCATCGAGTGGGCCGCCGCCCAGCCCTGGTCGACCGGCTCCGTTGGTACCTACGGCCAGTCCTACCTGGCCGCCGTGCAGTACATGGTCGCTGGAGAGTCCCCGCCCTCACTGAAGGCGCAGATGCCCGTCTCCGGCTCCACCGACTTCAAGCAGAGCTGGATCTACCACAGCGGCGGCGCCTTCGAGCACGGTTGGATGGCCGCCTACGCCACCTCCAAGGCGCGCGACACCGCCCGCCGCCTCGGCCTCGACCCCGACCTCCCCGACTTCGAGTCCGAGCTCGCCCAGGCCGACGGTTTCCGCCCCCTCCTCGACCACTCCGCCCGCGAGATGCCCATGACCGCCTGGGCCGACCGCCTCTCGACGATCGCCCCCTACTTCGCCGACTACCTCGCCAACCCCGACGACGGCCCCCACTGGTGGAACATCAACCTTCGCCGTCGCTTCCACGAGGTCAACCAGCCGATGTACCACGTTGGCTCCTGGTACGACATCTTCGAGGAGGGCGCTCTTGAGGGGTTCAGCGGCATCACCGCCCGCGGGGGGGAGAAGGCCCGCCCCAACCAGAAACTGCTCATGGGCCCCTGGGGCCATATCGGGTACACCGTCCCCACCACCGGTGGCTGCGGCGACCTCGACTTCGGCCCGAACGCCGCCATCGAGCTCAAGGAGGAGCAGCTTCGCTGGTTCGATTACTGGCTCAAGGGCGAGGACACGGGAATCATGGACGACCCGCCGGTCCGCATCTTCGTCATGGGCGACAACGTCTGGCGCGAGGAGCACGAGTGGCCCCTCGCCCGCACCGTCTACACCCCCTGGTATCTCCACAGCGACGGTTCCGCCAACACCCTCGACGGCGACGGGACCCTCAACCCGGAGGCCCCCGGCAACGAGCGCCCCGACACCTTCGTGTACGACCCCGACGACCCCGTCCCCACGCTCGGCGGCAACAACCTCATCACGCCCCCCGGCGTCTTCGACCAGACTCCCGCCGAGCAGCGCGGCGACGTGCTCTGCTACACCAGCGAGCCCCTCGCGGAGGAGCTTGAGGTCACCGGTCCCATCTCCGTCACACTCTGGGCGACGAGCAGCGCCATCGACACCGACTTCACCGCCAAGCTCTGCGACGTGCGCCCCGACGGCTACGTCCAGAACATTCAGGACGGCATCATCCGCGCTCGCTACCGCAACTCCCTGTTGGAACAGGAGATGATGACCCCCGGGCAGTCCTACGAGTTCACCATCGACCTCTGGGCCACGAGCCACGTCTTCAAGCCCGGCCACCGCATCCGCGTCGACATCAGCTCCTCGAACTTCCCCCACTTCGACCGAAACCCCAACACGGGCCGCCCCATCCACACCGAGACGGAGCTGGTCCCCGCCCGGCAGACCGTCTTCCACGACGTCAACCGCCCCTCCTGCATCACCCTCCCCGTCATCCCGCGCTGACGCGAGGGGCTCTTGGCCTCTGGCCATTGGCGCTGTCTGGGGCCGCGCAAGGAGTGGTGGCGGGGGCTCCCCACTAGCCACCAGCCACTAGTCACTAACCACCAGACACACGAAAAAGCGCTCCACCCGAGAGTGGAGCGCTTTCCGCTGGAGGTAGTTTCCCGGAGCCGGCGCGCCTCGGTTGCCCTTGGCCCACCTTCCCGTCCGTCTCCCCCGAAGGGGCTCCGTCCGGTCTCCGCTCACCCCGCCTCCAACGCAAACGAGGTTACCCGCGCGGAAATTGGCCTGTAAACCCCCTCCGCGCGTTCCTTGACGATCCCTTCATCAAGGCCCGTGACGTTATAGCAACCGCCTGACGAGTTGCTCCCTCACGAGTGCAATGGCTCACAGAAGAGCGCCCCACCCGGGAGTGGGGCGCTCTCTTCTCGGTGGCCGAAGGCCCACCAGGAGCCAACAGCCAAGGGCCAACAGCCGCGCGCCTCCGGCGCGCTAGCCCCGTCGCACCTCGGCGTACTGCGCCGGGATCTCCTCGCCGAGCCACGACTTGCCCATGACTCCGTAGTGGCGCCAGCTCACGCCGCCGTGCGCTGCCGCCTGGTGGGCGTCGCGCAGCTTGCGCTCCAGCGGATGCTCCATGCGCGCCGCTGTCGTGCCCCCCAGATTGTGAATCCGGTCGACGACCAGCCGTGAGGCCTGCGCTGCATGGGTCGATGCGAGCAGTCCCAGCCGCAGGAGCGGCCACTCCGGCACCGACCGGCCGCCGTCAAGCGGCCCCAGGTTCGCCTCGATGTCCTCCTGCGACTCCATCACGAACGCCCGCGCCGCCCGCAGCGTCGCCTCGCACTCGGCTATCCCGATGTACGCCTCGGGCTGGTCCTTCAGCGTCGAGCCCGACATCCACGGGGTCTTCACCATCGCCAGATCCACCAGCTCGTCGATTGCGCCCCGCGCGATACCCAGCGCCACGGCTGCCTTGTTGTAGGGAACCTGCGACGGATTGCGGTACGTCGGGTTCTCCCAGTGCTCGGTCGAATCGAGCGCGTTCTGGGGAAGCAGGTGCTTCTCCGGGATGTACTGGTCGACGAGGCGAACGTCGTGGCTGCCGGAGCCCCGCAGTCCCGCCATGTTCCACGTGTCCACCGGCACGAACTCGCCCTTCGGCACCATGAACGAGACGTCTGCCATCTCGCCCGTATCCGGGTCGACCATTTCCGCAGCGGGATTCAGCACGAGGTTCCAGGTGGCGTTGAAGCACCCGCTTGCGAACGCCCCTTGGTAGGTGGCGCGCCAGCCCTCGCCCTCGCGCTTCGCCGTCCGCCCGGGAAACTCGCCGTTCGGCGTTCCCAGACCCGAGCAGACCAGGTAGTACCAGTCGTCGCAGATCTCGTGCGCGAAGTCCGGCTCCATCTGCCGCAGCACCAGCGCGTTGATCTCCGAGTTGATCTGCACGCACCACCCGATCGATCCGTCGATCGCGCAGGTCTCCTCGATCGCCTCAATCTGGCCCCGCGCCGTCATGTCCTCGCCGCCGAGCTCCTTCGGCAGCGTGTGCCGGTAGAGACCCGTGTCGGCCATCAACTTGGAGACCCAGTCGGGCAGGCGGCGCAGCTGCTGCGCCTCGTCTCCGCCGGCCGCCAGCTCCTCCTTGATGTTCGCGATGCGCTCAGACATCGGCGTCTTCTGGAGTTCGGTGCTCTTGTCGATGATCTCTTGGCGTACCATGCCGTACTCTCCCGCGTGAGTTTTCGCGCAGGGGATACTACCGAATCCGGCGAATCGACACCCACAGGGGGCGCGCATGTCCGACACCGAGTACATCCCCGAGGGATACACGGCCGTCACCCCCTACCTCGTCGCCAAGGACGCCGCCGCCCTCATCGACTTCCTCGCGACCTCCTTCGGCGCGGTGGAGCGCATGCGCATCCCCGGCCCCGATGGCGGCATTCGCCACGCTGAAGTCGTAATCGGCGGCGACGCGATCATGCTTTGCTCCGTCACGCCCCCGCAGTTCAAGCTCACCACCGCTCACATCAACCTCTACGTCGAGGACGTCGACAGCACCTACTCCAGGGCCATGGGGGAGGGCGCCACCTCCGTGCAGGAGCCCGCCAACCAGATCTACGGCGACCGGGGCGCCTGCATCATCGATCCCTCCGGCAACACCTGGTCGCTCTCCAGCCCCGTCGAGGACATCACCGAGGAAGAGGTCAGGAGTCGCCTGAAGGCGGCGCACGACGCCTGAGCGGGCTCCACCGGTTCCCCCCGCGCCCAGCCGGGCGTATGCTTGCCGCTCGCAATCCCTTGGTTTCCCAACAGCCAACAGGCCAACTGCCACAAGGAGCACCCATGCCCGACGTCAAGCCCGTTCCCGACGACTACACCGCCATCACCCCCTACCTCGTTGCCGAGGATGCCCCGCGCCTCCTCGACTTCCTTGCGAAGGGCTTTGGCGCGGTCGAGCGGATGCGTCTTCCCATGCCCGATGGCTCGATCGCCCATGCCGAGGTCGAGATCGACGGCGCCCCCGTCATGCTCGGCTCCGCCAGTTCCCCCGACTTCCCGCCTCTGGCGGCCCAGATCCACCTCTACGTCGAAGACGTTGACGCCGTCTATGCCCAGGCCGTGAGTGCCGGCGCGACCCCCGTCGCCGAGCCCGAGGACCAGTTCTACGGCGACCGCATCGCCCGCGTCCTTGATACCGCCGGTAACCACTGGTCCCTCGCTACCCACATCGCCGACGTCAGCGCCGAGGAAATGGCGCAGATCATAGAGTCCATGGGCGAAGGCTAGCCACCGACCGCCACCCAATGACCCCGTATAGTCGGGGCTCCACGAATTCCACCCCCAGGAGCCCCCATGCCTCCCCTGCGAGTCGGCCTCATCGGAAGCGGCGGTATCTCCCGCGCCCACATGCCCGCCTTCCTCGAGCACCGCGATGAGGTCGAGCTCGTCGCCGTCTGCGACATCCGCGAGGAGGCCGCGCAGGCCTACGCCGCCGACGCCGGCGTCGACCCCGGCTCCGTCTACACCAACACCGCCGATCTCCTCGCCCGCGACGACATCGAGGCCGTCGATATCGCCACCATCCACGAGGCGCACGCCAGCAACGCCATCGAGGCCGCGAAGGCCGGCAAGCACGTGCTCCTCGAGAAGCCGATGGCCTGCTCGGTCCAGGAAGCACGCGATATCGTCAACGCCTGCGACGACGCGGGCGCCACCTTCATGGTCGCGCAGATGCTGCGCTACCTCCCCCACTACCAGAACGTGAAGCGCATCATCGAGGCCGGCGAGCTCGGCGACATCTGGGCCTGCCGCGCCGACAGCTGGTTCGGCGCCGCCCTCGCAGGCAGCGTGACCACCCAGACCCGCGGCGACTGGTGGGGCTTTGACGGCAAGAAGAACGGCGGCGGCAGCGTGATGATGGTGAGCACCCATCAGGTCGACCTGATCCGCTACTTCGTCGGCAACGTCGTGCGTATCACCGCCCGCACCTGGGGCGACCACCCCCTCATGAAGAACGGCGCCGAGGACCGCGCCGTCGCCACCTTCGAGTTCGACAACGGCGCCATGGGCACGCTCCTATCCAGCTACAGCGCGCGGACGCCCTGGATGTACCAGTCCCTCATCCTCGGTACGAAGGGCACCATCTACACCACGCCGGACCTCGAAGGGAACGTCGTCGACCAGCACCACGCGCCCGCCCGCATCGCCTCCGAGGCGCGCGAGACGCAGCCCGGGCACAACGGCGTCCACGCCTTCAGCGAGGTCGGACCCGACATGGAGGGCCTCGTCGGCGACAACCCCTTCACCAACGAGATCGTCCACTTCGCCCGCTGCATCCGTGAGGGCAAGGAACCCATCAGCAGCGGCCACGACAACCTCAACACCATGGAAGCCGTCCACGGCATCTACGCCGCCTCCAAGGCCGGCCACACCATCGAGGTCGCCGACCTGTAGCGATCGCCGCTATCCCGCCTCCACGCCCTCCAGCTTCCGGATGTTCACCGGCAGCGAGGTCATGCGCGGCATCCCGTAGATTGGGTCAAAGTCCTCGTCGAAGCTGACGAGCTTGTTGGTGTTGCTGCCCCAGGTGCGGAAGGTGTTCTCCTCCCGCTCGACGCTGTCACCCCACGAGTGCGCCATCGAGATGACCCCGGAGGGCACCGTGTCGTCCGACTCGACAACGCCGCGGATGGCGCCGTGCTTCGACGCGATCTCGACGATGTCCCCCGCCTCCAGCCCCAGCGCCCGCAGGTCGAACGGCGAGAGGAAGGCCGGGTTGTAGCTGTACTTCTCCATCAGCTCCGGAATCTGTTGGCCCATGCCGTTGAAGACCTGCCGCATCCGCCGCGTGATCAGCCGGTGCGAGTACTCCTCCCCCGGCTCCAGCGCCGCCCCGCCCGTGAGCGGCTCGCCGCGAACCTCGCGCAGATCCTCCATCATCCGCCCGAAGCCGACGTTCAGGCGCGCGTCCTTCCCCGGCTCCCGCGCTTCCACGCGGATGCTCGCGTCCGGGTAGAGCCGCCCGCCCCGCGTCCCCTTGATCTCCTCGAAGGGGATGCGCGAGCCCTCCATCATCACGTCGAACATCTCGTCCGAGGTCAGCTTCTTGTCGATGTCGAGCGGCTTCCCGCGGAACGTCATCGGCGTCCGCATGCGGTGCGCGAGCCCCCAGAAGAGCTCCCATTCTTGGATAACGTCGAAGTCCGGCTCGATGAGCGCCGGCGTGTAGTGCGCGTAGGGGACGGTGTAGCCGCCGTGGCCGTACGTCTCCGCCACCGCCTCCGGCAGCATCGTCACGTCGGGGCGCTCCAGCGAGAGTTTGCAGGCAACCACGTAGTGCGAGAGCTTCGCCGTTGCCGACATCCGCCAGTCGATCGTGACCAGCAGCTCCAGGTTCTTGAACGCCTCCACCACGCGGTCGTGGTTGGGGATGCTCACCGCCGGGTCGCCCGCCATTACGAACAGCGCCCGCACCTGCTCCGGCCCCGGCGTCAGGATCTCGTCTGCGAGGACGTTCGCCGGGAACTGGCCGTCGTTGTGCTTCAGCCCGCGGAAGCGGCTCTCCAGCGCCGAGTCCTTCGGCAGGAGCGGGTCCAGCTCCTCCGTCTGCGCGCGCCAGGTGCGGCCCGGCAGAAGGACGTACGGGTTCGGAACTTCCTCGCCCTCGCGCAGCCACCGCCCCGTGATTGTGTTCAGTGCCAGCACGAGGTACTCGTGCAGCGTGCCCCGAGGCTGCATGTCGAGCCCCGTGCCCGAGGTCACGCGTCCCCGCTGGCCCGCCGCGAAGGTGCGTGCCGCCTCCTGCATCAGCGCCGCGGGCACGTTCGTGCGCTCCTCCACGTAGTCCGGCGTGAAGTCGGCCACGGTTTCGCGCAGCTCTTCGAAGCCCTGCACGTTCGCCTGCACGAAGTCTGCGTCGTACAGCCCCTCCTCGATGATCGTGCGGATGATTCCCGCCAACAGCGTCGCATCCTCGCCCGGCTTCACCTGCAGGTGGATGTCCGACCGCTTCGCGCATTCGGTCTTCCTGGGGTCGATCACGATCAGCTTCAGTCCCCCCTTGCGCGCGTCGTTGATCCGCTTCCACGGGTTCTGGTGGGGAATCCCGCCCCACATCGAGATCACCGGGTTCGCCCCGATCAGCATCCACGTGTCCGCGTCCTCGAACGGGTGCGCCCCTGCGTCCCACTTGCCGTGCATCGACTGCGCGACGGGCTTCGCTTCCTGATCGATGGTCGCCCCGCTGTAGAACGACGGCGACCCGATCGCCCGCAGCCAGTCTCCGCTGATGCTCAGCGACATGAGCGCGCCGCCCGCCCCGCCCCACAGCGCCACCGCCCGCGGCCCCCGCTCTTCGAGGATCGTGGTCAGCTTCGCCGCGATCTCGTCCAGCGCCTGCTCGCTGCCGATGGCCTCGAAGGTTCCGTCTGGACGCCTCCGCTGCGTCGAGCGGATGCGGTCGGGGTGGTTGTGCTGGTCGTCCAGGTGGCGGCCCTTGATGCAGGTGTACCCGCCGTAGATCGGGTCGGAGGCATCGCCCCGCACCTCCACCGCGCGGTTGTCCTCGATGTCGACCTCGATCGCGCAGTACGCGTGGCAGAACCGGCAGAACGACTTCTTCGTCTCGATCACGGCAGGACCTCCGCGGGAACCTCGCGGCGGTCAGCGCTCGCCGCGCCCCGTTGCCGCCATCCTACCGCTCCGGAGAAGCCCTCAGGACGATTCCTCGCCCTCGTCGAAGCGCCGGTGCGTGTCCTCGATGGCGACATCGAGGTCATCCCACAGCCGTTCCACCATCGAGCGCAGCCGCATGTTCTGGTAGGCGCCCCAGACGGTCATCGCGGGCGGCACGACGAGGATGGAGACGATCAGCGCGTACGCGATCGTGATCGCCGCCGTAATCCCGAACTCCGCGAACGACTGCAGCGGCGAGAACGTCAGCACGGCGAATCCGAGCGCCGTCGTCAGCGCCGAGCCCAGCAGCGCCGAGCCCGTCGTCGCCAGGGTCCGGATGGCGGCCTTCTCCGGGTTCCGCAGCCTCGAGAACTCCTCCCGGTAGCGGTGGATCACATGGATCGTGTAGTCCACCCCGATGCCGATCGAGAGCGCCGTGATGATCGAGGTGACAATCGTGTAGGGGATGCCCAGCAGCGCCATCGTGCCCAGCACCCAGATCAGCACCAGCACGATCGGCGCGACCGCAATAAACGCCAGCGCCGGCTGCCGCAACGTCACCCAGAAGAAGATGATCAGGATCCCCAACGCCGCCGCGATCGTCGTCGCGATCGCCTCCGTTTGCCGGTCCCTGATCTCATCCGCCACCGCGAGCGTGATGATGTCCTGCGAGGTGGCCGTGATGTCGTCGTCGCCGCCGTACCAGAGCCCGCGAATGTCGTCGTGCATCCCCTTCGTCTCGTGCGGATCGCCCGAGAAGGCTCGGAACTGGATCAGCGCGGTGTCGGTCCCATCTGGGTTGTTCACCAGCACATGCCGCAGCCCCACGGGATCGCGTTCCCCCAGTGCGTCGAGGAAGCGCTGGATGAGCGCTGAGTCGAGGTGAAGCCCCGCCGTTGCCTCGTTGAAGAGCTGCTCGAGTTCCGGGTCGTAACGGAGATCGCCCTCCCCGTCGTTCGTGATCCAGTCGTCCGTGAGCACCGCCAGTGACGCTTCCACCTGCCCCTCCGCTGCCCGCGGGCGGGTTCGCTCATCCTTGAACGCCTCCGTGAAGTCAAAGAGGTTCTGGATCGTGCGCGTGTCGGAGATTTCGGCCTGCACAAGGACGCTCACGACCTCCGTGGAGCCGCCCACGGCCTCGTCCAGCGTCTCCAAGTCCTCCAGCGCGTGGCCGTCCCGCGGGAGGATGTCGCGCACGCTGAAGTTCGTCGTGAGGTCCGTCGTCGCAAACCCGAACCCGATCGACGCCACCGCCACGAAGGCGATGTAGGGCGCCGGTCGGCGTGAGATCGAGGCTCCCAACCGCTCCGCCAGCTGCTCGATGCCGGGGAGGGCGTTGGCGATCGGGCGTACCGGGGGCAGCGTCCCCCGTGCCTCCCGGCGCCGGTCGATGATCGTCCGCACCGCGGGGATGAGCGTGAGCATCACGATCAGGCTTAGTCCCACCCCCATTCCGGCGACCACGCCGAAGTCCCCGATCGCCCCGATTGGGGAAATCAGGTTCGTCAGGAAGCTCACGATCGTCGTGGCCGCGGCCAGCGTCAGGGGAATGACCACGTTGCGCAGCCCGACCCGGACGGCGCTCGCCACTGGTTCACCCGCAATGCGCTGCTCGCGGTAGTGCGAGACCGCCTGGATCGAGTAATCCACCGTGAGGCTGATGAGGATGAGCGGCACCATCGAGGTGAGCGCGTTCGGCGGCCCGATCGCCCCGAACCCCTCCGGCCCCAGCCAGCCCTCCCCCCCTACCGTCCAGAGCACCGCCAGGATCAGCCCCGCAACCGTCAGCAGCAGGTCCGAGAGGGTACGCATGAAGAGGAGGGTGAGCAGCGCCACGACCAGGAGGGCGATGCCCATCACGGGCAGCATGCCCGAGCCCGTTGCCTCCAGGACCTCCTCCTCGATCACCGGGACCGACAGGCTCCGCACCTGCAGCGGGCCCTCGGCCTCTTGCGTCAAGTCCTCGATGCGGAGCTGGGCATCGTCGCTCGCGTCGTCGTCGGTCTCGAGTACCCGTACCATCGCCACGCCGACCGGCGTTCCGTCCGCGTCGGTTCCGACCAGCGCATCGAGCGTTGCGTACAGCTGCGCCGCTTCGGGGGTCGTGCGGAGGTACTCGACCGTCGCGTCGATCTGCGCCTGCGGCACCGAAGCGAAATCGTCCGTTTCCAGCAGGAACGCCATCACCTGCGTGGGCGCGAGAATCGGGTTCGTGGGCGGCAGCAGGTTGCCCACCTGCGGGTCGGCCGCGATCCGCCCCAGCAGGGCGTGCATCTGCGCGAGTCCGTCGGACGTAAGCGTCTCGCCCCGGAAGACGAGGGTGACCAGGTTCACGTCGGCGGAGTCGCCGAAGAGCTCGTCGATCTGCGCCATCGCCCGCGCGACGTCGCTGTCCTGGGGCAGGAACGCCTCGTTTTCCGCCTGTGGCGCCCGCTGCCCGATTCCCGCCACCAGCAAAACCGTCACGATGGCGAGGACGGCGAGCGTGACCCAGGGCCGCGCCGTCACCGCTCGGCTGACCAGGTCCAGCAACTTACCCATAGGGCGCCATTCTCACGATGCCCGAAGAGCGCGGCAACTCCGGTTCCGTGAGCCCGCCTACGGCTCCTCCCCGAGCTCCGTGCGCGCCCGTTCGACCGCGTGACGCAGTCTCAAATTCTGGTACGCCCCCCACACGATCATCGCCGGCGGCACCACCAGCACTGCCGCCACCAGCGCGTACGCGATCGTGATCGCCGTCACGACTCCGAACTGCTGGAACGGCGTCAGCGGCGAGAACACCAGCACGCCGAACCCCAGCGCCGTTGTCAACGCTGAGCCGATCAGTGCCGACCCCGTCGTCGCGAGCGTCCGGCTGGCCGCCGCCTCGGGGTCGCGCAGGCGGGCGAACTCTTCCTTGTAGCGGTGGATGACGTGGATCGTGTAGTCCACCCCGATCCCGATCGAGAGCGCCGTGATCAAAGCCGTCACCACGTTGTAGGGAATGCCCAGCAGCGCCATCGTCCCCAGCACCCAGACCAGCACCAGCACGATCGGTCCGACGGCGATGAACCCCAGCGCCGGCTGCCCCTGCGTCACCCAGAAGAAGATGGTGAGGATGACGAGCGCCGCGCCGATCGTGGTCACGATCGCTTCTGTCTGGCTCTCCGTGATGACCTCGACGATCTCGAGGCTGATGATGCTCCCGGAGGTTGCGGTGAACTCGTCCTCGCCGCCGAACCAGAGCCCGTTGATGTCCTCCAGCATGGCCGCCGTCCGCTTCTGATCGCCCGCCAGCGCCCGGAACTGGATCAGGAGCGAGTCCGCCCCCTCCGGGTCGTTCACCAGCACGCGCGCGACCGCTTCGGGGTCCAGCTCCGCCAGTCGGTCGAGGAACGCCTGTGCTACAACCGGGTCGACCCGCACCCCCGCCGACCCCTCCTCGAAGAGGGTCGCCAGGTCGGCGTCGTACCTGTCGCCGGGAGCGCCGCTGTCCGTGATCCAGTCGAGCACGAGCAATCCCACCGACCCCTGCACGTCCCCGACCACGCCCACCGGTCGCCGCAGGTCGTCCTGGAAGGCGTCCGTGAAGTCGAGCAGGTTCAGGATCGTGCGCGCCTGCGTCACCTCCGCCTCGATCAGCACGTTCACCGCTTCCGTCGATCCCCCGAAGGCCGCGTCGAGCGTCTCAAGGTCCGTCATCGCATCGCCGCCCGAGGGCAGGAAGTCTCGCGTGTCGAAGGTCGAGTCGATGCGGGTGGCCGCCAGCCCGAGCAGCACGGTCACCACCGCCACCAGCCCGAGGTAGGGCGCCGGTCGCCTCGCCAGCTCCCGCCCCAGCGCCTCCACCGCCTTGCCAACGCCAGGCAGCGCGTTCGAGATCGGGCGCGCCCTTGGCAGGCTCCCCTTCGACTCCCGCCGCCGGTCGAGGAGCGCCCGCCCCGCCGGGACCAGGGTCAGCATCACGATCAACCCGAACGCCACCCCGAGCCCCGCCGTGATGCCGAAATCGCCGTTTGCCGGGATGGGCGAGGCGAGATTCGTCAGGAAGCTCACGACCGTCGTCCCCGCCGCCAGCGCCAGCGGGATCGTCACCGTCCGCAGCCCCCGCCGCACCGCTGTTCCCACCCGCTCCCCCGCGATGCGCTGCTCTCGGTACAGGGCGATGGTCTGGATCGCGTAGTCGACCGCCAGTCCGATCAGCATGATCGGCACCATCGTCGTCAGGATATTCGGGGGCCCGATCCATCCCAGTCCGTTCGGGCCCAGCCACCCCTGCGCTCCCGTGATCCACACGATCGTCACGAGCAGCCCCGCCAGCGTGAGCAGCACGTCCGAGGGTGAGCGCATGAACAGGAACGTGAGCGCCGCGATCACCAGTAGCGCCACCGCCATCAGCCGCAGCATCGTCGAACCCGTCGCCCGGTCGCCCTCCTCGTCGACTGTCGCCTCCGAGACGCTGCGTGCCGCCAGCGGTCCATCGACCGCCTCCGTGAGCTCGTGGATCGCCAGCTCAGCCTCGACCAGCGTCTCGACGTCGCCCGGGTCGCGCAGGCGGATGGTCGCGATCGCGATGGGCGTGCCGTCCGCGTCGGTACCCGTCAGCGCATCGAGCGCCGCCCGCTGCCCGGCCAGCGCCCCCTCCCGCCCGATGCGCTCGAGCGCGGCGTCGATTTCCGCCTGTGTCGTGCCGCCGAATTCCTCCACCCCCAGCACCGCCGCCAGCGGCTCCGTCGGCGCGACCACCGCGTCCCCCGCCGCCAGCACGTCCGCCACCCGCTCGTCCGATGTGACCCGCTCGACCACGCGGTCGATCTGCGCGAGCCCCTCCGGCGTCAGCGCCTCCCCCCGGAACAGCAGCGTCACCGAGGCCGTCTCCGCCGACTCCCCGAAGCGTGCCTCGAGCTTGTCGAGCGCCAGCGCCACGTCGCTGTCGTCCGAGAGGAAGATTTCGTTGTCCGCCTGCGGCGCCCGCTGCGGGATGCCCGCCCCCAGCGCGACCGTGATGGCGGTGACCACCGCCAGGGTCACGGCCGGCCGCACCGTCACGACCCAGCTCAGCGCGTCGAGCACCCGTCCCATGGCGCGCCATTCTCAACGCGCTCGCGGCGTCCGCCAACCGTCCCCGCGACGAGGGTCGTTAGCCCCAGTGCCCCGCCATCGGCGGGCTGTTCCAGACCTCGGCGATGCGCCCCTCCACCACCCGGAACACCTCGATCCCGCAGATACGCAGCTCGTCCCCCACCACTTCCGCCTCCACCCCCGAGGCCGCCAGCGCCGTCCCCGTGGGTCCCGTCATGTTCCAGACCCACGTCACGTCCCGCCCGTCGCCCGCCAGCAGCAGCGTCTCGAAGTGCAGGCCGCGCCCGTCCGCCGCCGTTCCCGCCTTTCGTTCGCCCGTGACGCGCTCCAGCTGCTCGGCGTGGCTCATCACCCGCGACCGGCCCGCATCGTGCCGCACGTAGGGATCGGCGCAGTACTCGACCACCGCCGAGCTGTCGCCAAGGTTCCACACGCGTTCCACGTAGCTCGCGACGATGTCTCGCGGCTCAAGCTCCGCCATGTGCGAAGTGTCGCATATGGCGGACGCTTCCCGTGCTCCCAAAGCCGGTATCATCCCGCTCCTACTCCCGAACCGGAGGCCCGACGTTGGTCCGACAAGAGATTCTCGATCGCCAGGAAGCGCTTCACGACACCCCCATCCTCGACCGCCTCGCCAACATGCGCGAAGCGCTCGTCCAGGCCGGCGACGAAGCCCAGCAGCTCCGCCACATGCCCGCCTGGGCCGTGCAGGAGATGATCGATGCCGGCATCTACCGCATGGTCGTTCCCGCCGAGCTCGGCGGCGAAGATCTGCTCGCGCGCGAGCAGATCGAGGTCATCGAAGCCGCCTCCGCCATCGACGGCTCCGTGGGCTGGTGCGTCCAGATCAACTCCGAGATCAACGCCCTCGTCCTCCGCCAGATGACCCGCGAGTTCGCTCACGAGATCTGCGACGACTGGAACTACCTCGTCTGCTCCGGGCTCGGTACCCCCAACGGCCCCTTCCCCGGCCGCGAGGCCCAGCGCGAGGGCGATGGCTGGCGCGTGACCTACCAGGGCGCATTCGCCAGCGGCTGCCACAGCGCCACCTACAACCTCGTTCTCACCGGCGAGACCATCGACCCCACCACCGAGAAGCCCGTCGATGCCGCGTTCATGGTTCCCAAGGGCGAATTCGAGATCGTCGATACGTGGGACATGGCCGGCCTGCGCGGCTCCGGCAGCCACGATGTCCGGGTCGTCGGCTACGTGCCCCCCGAGCATGTCCTTCCCCAGGCCGCCCTCGCCCCCACGAAGCTCTGGGAGAACCCCACCTACCGCAATCCCAACCAGGTGCCCTACAACAAGGGCGCCGTCGCCCTCGGCATCGCCCGCGGCGCCCTCGACGAGTTCACCACGCTCGCCGTCACCAAGACCCCGTGGGGCGCTGGTTCGCTGTTGAAGGACCTGCCCGAAGCTCCCGTCCGCCTCGGCGAGATGGAGGCGACCTGGGCCGCTGCTCGCGCCTTCCTCATGGAGACGCAGGACGAGATCGAGGAGGACCTGGGACCCCTCGATGGCGGCAAGGAGTACCCCGACTGGCCCCTCGCCCGCCGCGGCCTCCTCGCCTCCACCCACGCCGCCCAGGCCTGCCGCCACGTCGTCGATGTCATCCACAACACCGCTGGCACCACCGCCAGCCGCATGAGCCACCCGCTCGAGCGCAAGCTCCGCGATGCCCACCAGGCCGCCGCCCACGGCGGCGTCAGCTGGCGGCACTACGGCAACCTCGGCCGTACCTGGCTCGGCGAGGATCCGCCCCCGCAGTACGCCACCCCCACCCGCGCGTAGGAGAGTCCCGCATGGTCCGTCCCGAGATCATCGAGCGCCAGAACGCCATCAAGCAGACGCCCATGCTCGACCGCATCGCCGGCATGAAGGAGATGCTCCTGCAGGCCGGCGACGAGGCGCAGGAGCTGCGCCACCTCCCCGAGTGGGCCTCGAAGGAGATGGCCGATCAGGGGCTCTACCGCTTCGTCCTCCCCGAGGAGCTCGGCGGCGAGAACGTCAACGCCCGCGCGCAGATCGAGAACGTCGAGGCAGCCTCCGCCATCGACGGCTCTGTCGGCTGGTGCGTCCACATCAACTCGGAGATCAACGCCCTCGTCATCCGCCGCATGGAACCCGCCCTCGCCCACGAGATGTGCGACGACTGGTACGTCCTCGTCTGCTCTGGGCTCGGCCCCCCCAACGGCCCCAACCCCGGCCGCAAGGCCCGTCGCGACGGCGACGGCTGGCGCCTCAACTACCAGGGCTCCTTCGCCAGCGGCAGCCACAACGCCACCTGGAACTTCGTCATGGCCTCCCAGATGACCGACGAGGACACCGGCGAGACCCCCGTGAACTCCTTCATGGTCCCCCGCGGCGAGTTCGAGGTCGTCGACACCTGGGACACCGCCGGCATGCGCGGCTCCGGCAGCCACGACGTCCGCATGACCGACTGCTACGTGCCCCCCGAGCACACTCTCCCCGAAGTCGCCCTCGCTTCCAGCGAGATCTGGGAGAACCCCACCTACCGAAACCCCACCCACGCCGTCTACAACAAGGCCGCCGTCGCCCTCGGCGTCGGGCGCGGAGCCGTCGACTCCTTCGTCGACCTCGCCAAGGTCAAGACCCCCTGGGGCTCCGGCTCGATGCTCAAGGACCAGCCGCAGGCCCAGATTCGCGTCGGCGAAGCGGAAGCCACGCTGCAGGCCGCCCGCATCTTCGTCATGGAGACGCAGGACGCCCTCGAGGCCCACCTCGGCCCCCTCCCCTCACAGGGCGGCCGCCTCACCCCCGACTGGGAGCACGCCCGTCTCGCCCACCTTGCCTGCGCCCATGCGGCCCAGTCCGTACGGCAGATGGTCGGCGTCCTCAACAACACCGCCGGCACCACCGGCAGCCGTATGGACAGTCCCCTCGAGCGCAAGCTCCGCGACGCCCACCAGGCCGCCACCCACGCCCTCATCTCGTACCGCCACTACGAAAACATCGGCAAGACCTGGGTCGGCCACGACCCACCCCCCAACTACCGCGAACCCGAACGCGCCTGACCCCCTAGGCCCCCGCCACCGCCAGCCCCTCCACCACCTCCACCCCCGGGACGCGCCTCAGCGCGTCCGGCGCGACCGCGATCTTCGAGCTGCGCACGCCGCTCCCGAGGATGACCCGGTCCAGGTCGAATACCGCCGCGTCGACGTAGATCGGCAAGCCCTCCGGTAGCGCGAACGCCGTCACGCCGCCGATGGCCATGCCCGTGTGCGTGACCGTGTCCTCCGCCGACGCGAACGACGCTTTGCGCACGCCCATCAGCTTGCGCACGCGACGGTTCACGTCGAGCCGCGTGTCGGCTCGCACGACGCACGCCGCGAACTGCCGCGGCTCGCTCCGAGACGCGATCAGGATCGTGTTCCCGCACTCCGGGACCGGGTAGCCGTACTCCCGGCAGAAGTCCGCCGTGTCCCCGAACGCCGGGTCGATCTCGATGCGCTCGTACTCGATCCCGAGCGCTCCCAGCGCCGCCAGCACGGCGCCCTCGATGTCCGCTATCGCCTTACCCTCCGAGAGCCCGGCCCAGCGCCGCCAGCTCGTCCGCCGCCCACCGCCGCGACAGCACCGAGGTCGGCACCGCGCCGTTGGACCCGTGGTAGGCCCCGGGGTACACGTGCAGCTCGACCGGCACGCCCGCGTCCGCCATCGCCCGCGCGTAGGCCACGTCCTCGTCGACGAACAGGTCGAGGTCGCCCACGTTGATGTAGGCCGGCGGCAGGCCCGCGAGGTCCGTCGCCCGCGCCGGCGCCGCGTACGGCGATATGTCGTCGCCGCCCGCGTTCCCCGAGAGATAGGCGTTCCAGCCCGCGTCGTTCGACTCGCGGTTCCAGGTGCGGCCGTCGGTTACTGCGTAGCTGCTGCGTGTTTCGTTGCGGTCGTCGAGCATCGGGTAGACCAGCAACTGGTAGCAGAGCGGGATCTCGCCCCGATCCCGCGCCGCCAGCGCGACGCCTGCCGCCAACCCCCCGCCTGCGCTCGCCCCGCCCACGGCAATGCGCCCCGGGTCAAGCCCGAACTCCTCCCGCGAGCGCCACAGCCACGCCAGCCCGGCGTAGCAGTCCTCCAGCGGCGCCGGGAACGGGTCCTCCGGCGCCAGCCGGTACTCCACCGACGCCACCAGCACGTTCAGCTTGTCGGCGATGTTCGCGCAGTAGGGGTCGTTCATCTCGACGTTGCCCATCACCATGCCGCCGCCGTGGATCCAGTAGAGGGCGGCTGCCGGCTGGAGCAGCGCCTCCGGCCGGTAGAGCCGCACGGGCACGTCTGGATCTCCTGCCGGACCGGGGACGGTGACGTCCTCGATGGCCACGCTCGCCGGCAGCACGGGCTGTGGCAGGGACGCTCGCATCTCCGCCATCCGCTCCCGCGTGCCGGGAATGTCCGACCAGTCCCGCTGTGGCCGCGGCATTCCCTCGAAGACGGGCCGGTGCTCGTCGTCGAGCCGGCTGGCGATGTCGATTGGCGCTACGTCCATGGCGTCCTCCTCGTGCGTCGCGCGGCGAGTCTACGCCGCCCGCCCGCCGCACCGCTCGCGTACGATGGCGCCCGATTCCGGGAGGGTTTGCCATGGGAACGCTCGACGGCAGGGTCGCGATCGTCACCGGTGCGAGCCGCGGCATCGGCGAGGATGTCGCCGTCGCCCTCGCCGCTGAGGGCGCGAAGGTCGCCATTGCCGCCCGCACCGAAGAAGTTCGCGACAAGCGCCTCCCCGGCACCATCCACACCGTTGCCGAGGGCATCCGCAACGCCGGCGGCGAGGCCCTCGCCGTGCGCATGGACGTGCGCGATCCCGAGAGCATCACCGCAGGCGTCGACCGCGTCGTTGAGGAGTGGGGCCGCGTCGACATCCTCGTGAACAACGCCGCCATCCTTGTCCCCGGATCCATCGAGACCGTCCAGCCCCGCCACCTCGACCTCATCTGGCAGATCGACCTGCGCGGACCCCTCCTCCTCATGCGCGCCTGCGTGCCCCACATCCGCGCTGCCGGCGGAGGGCACATCATCAACGTCTCGTCCCGCGCCGGCGTCTTCCCCGGCCCCGGCCCCTACCCCGAGACGCGCGCCAGCGGCGGCTTCTACGCGATGGTCAAGTCGGGGCTCGAACGCTACTCGCAGGCCCTCGCCATGGAGCTCCAGGACGACGGCATCGCCGTCAATGTCCTCTCGCCCCTCGGGCGCATCCGCACGCCCGGCAACATCTGGGCCGAGAACGACCCCGAGAACCCCACCCTCGAATTCGAGCGCGCTCCCCACATGGCCAAGGGAACCGTCTGGATCTGCGAGCAGCCGCCCGGCGAGTTCACCGGCCACATCCTCTTTGACGAGAACCTCTGCGCCGAGAAGGGCCTCTAGCGCCCGCTTATTGCGTCAGCTCCGAGATGTCCGGCCCGCCCTCGGTCGCGACCACCCCCGCCTCGCGTAGCGCCTCGACCGCCTCCGCATCCATCCCCAGCAGCTCGCCCAGCACCTCCGCCGTGTGCTCCCCCATGCTCGGCGGCGGCCCCGCAATCCCCGATTCCGACCGCGAGAGCCGCACGGGCGTGCCCGCCACCGGCAGCGTGCCCGCCACCGGGTGCGTGACCTCCTGGATCATCTCGCGGTGCCGCACCTGCGGGTCGTTCACCACGTCCTCGATGGTGTTCAGCGGCCCGCTCGGGATGTCCGCCGCCAGGAACTCCTTCAGCCAGTGTTCCCGCGGTTGCTTCTTGAACGCCTCGAACAGCAACGGCTCGAGCGCTGCGTGGTTCGCCGTCCGCTTCGGACCAGTATCGAAACGCGGGTCGTCGATCAGGTCGGTCACGCCCAGAAGTGCGCACAGGATCGGCCACTGCTCGTCCCTGAACGCCAGCGCGACGACGATCCAGCCATCGGCAGCCGGGAACGCCTGGAACGGCGTCGCGCTGGGATGCCGCGTACCCAGCGGTTTCGGGGCCTCGCCCGTCACGAAGTACCGCATGATTGCGTTCTCCAGCACGCTCACCTGCGCGTCCAGCATGCTGATGTCGATTGCCTGCCCCTCCCCGCTCTTCCCCCGCTCGTGCAGCGCCGTCAGGATGCCGATGGCCGTGTAGAGCCCCCCCACGATGTCGCCGTACGAGACCCCCGGCCGCACCGGGTCGCCGTCCGGCTCGCCCGTAATCGACATCACGCCGCCCATGCCCTGCACGATGATGTCGACCGCCGGGTGGTCCCGGTACGGCCCCGTCTGACCGAACCCGGACGTGCTCGCGAAGATCAGGCGCGGGTTCCGCTCCCGCAGCGCTTCGTACCCGATCCCGAGCCGATCCATCGTGCCCGGCGTGAAATTCTCCATGACTACGTCGACCTTCTCGGCCAGGTCGAGCAGCAGGTTCCGGCCTTCGTCGCGCGTCAGGTCGATCGCGATTGACCGCTTCCCCCGGTTGATGCTGAAGAAGTAGCCGCTCCAGCCGTTCTGGTAGGGACCGCTCGTGCGGGCAACGTCCCCCCAGGGCGGGCGCTCCACCTTGATCACGTCCGCTCCCAGGTCCGACAGCACCATCGCCGCATACGGCCCCGAGAGCACCCAGGTCAGGTCAAGGATCCTGATGTCGTCGAGCGGTTTGGCCACGGCCCGCGAGTATACGTGCGGCCGACTACCGCTGACCCCGCAGCCGTGGGTCCAGCGTGTCCCGCAGCGCGTCCCCGAAGAGGTTGAACGCCAGCACAGTGATGCTGAGCGCGAGGCCGGGGAAGATGGCGATCCAGGGCGCCCGCACGAAATAGGTCCGGTTGCTCCCGGAGAGGTCGGCGCCCCACGACGGCGTCCCCTGCTCTACGCCCACGCCCAGGAAGCTCAGCGCCGACTCCGTCAGGATCGCCGCCGGCAGCGTTGTGCTCATCACGATCAGCAGGAGGCCCACCAGGTTCGGGAAGATGTGGCGCCACATGATCCGCATCTCGCTCGCCCCGATGACCCGCGCCGATTCAACATAAATCGCCGCTCGCTGCTCCAGCACGTTCCCCCGCATGATGCGAAAGATCACCGGCGTGAACACGATGCAGATCGCTACCACCAGCAGGAACTCCTCAGCGGCCAGTACCTGCCCGAGGTTGGGTAACTGGTCCCGTAGCGACGCGTGCAGGGTAAGCGCGAACAGGATCGACGGGAACGCGATGAGCACGTCCGCCACGCGCCCGAAGGCGAAGTCGACCACGCCCCCGAGGTAGCCCGCGATGAGTGCCAGCGCGGTGCCTCCCAGCGCCGCCACGATCACCGTCGCCAGCCCGATCTTCAGAGAGACGCGACCGCCATAGAGCACCCGCGACCACACGTCGCGGCCCTCCCGGTTCGTCCCGAAGAAGTGGCTGCCGCTCGGACTCTCGAGGATGGGAGTCACGCCGAAGCCTTCGGGGTCGCTCGTGCGGAGGACCGGGGCCGCGACGGCGCCGATGACCATGAGGATGATGAGAACTGCCCCGATCGTGCCCAGCCGCTGCTGCCGCAGGAACCGCAGCACCCCCGCGTAGGGCCTGGCGGGTGGGCGGAGCGCTTGCTGGCTCAGGGCTGCTGCGGCCTCGCTCTCGGCCATCAGTACCGGATCCTCGGATCAACGAATGTGTAGATGACGTCGACGGCGAGGTTCACCAGCGTGAACATGAAGGCGAACACCATGATCGCCGCGAGCGCCACGGTGTAGTCGATAGAGACCACCGACTCGAACACGAGCAGCCCGAGTCCCGGAATCCCGAAGATCTGTTCCGCGATCACCGAGCCGCCCAGCACCGCCCCCAGCTGGATGCCGATCACCGTGATCACCGCGATCATCGAGCTGCGGAACACGTGCCGGAGCACCACCGCCCGCTCCCGCAGCCCCTTTGCCCGTGCCGTCCGGACGTAGTCCGAGTACAGCGTTTCCAGCATCGAGGAGCGCACGATGCGTGCCACGTAGGCCGCCGTCGCGATCGCCAGGGTGATCGCCGGCCAGATGATGATCTTCAGGTTGTTGAGCGGATCGTCCTCGAAGCGGACGTACTCCCACAGCGGAGTCCACGCCCACCAGATCGCGGGTAACGTGATCACCAGCGTCGCCACCCAGAAGTTGGGCACGGAGATCCCCGAGATCGTCACGATGCGTAAGAAACCGTCCAGGAACGTCCCCGGTCTGATGGCGGAGATGATCCCGACGGGGATCCCGATCAGCGCCGTGAGCAGCACCGTAAGCAGCCCGAGCTCCGCCGTCACCGGCAGGCGTGACCGGATCTCGGGCGTCACCGGACGGCGGTTCTTCAGCGAGATGCCGAAGTCCCCCTGGATGGCGTTCCAGGCCCAGTCCCCGTACTGCACGAAGAACGGCCGGTCGAGCCCGAACTCTTCCTCGAGGCTGGCGATCGCCTGCTTGTTCTGGTCCGGCGATACCAGCCCGAAGCCAGTCAGGGCCGCGTTCCCCGGACGCAGGAAGAGCAGCCAGAACAGCAGCAGCGACATCCCGAACAACATGAACGGGACGGCGATCAACCGGCGTGCGATGTAGGCCTGCATGCCTGGCAGACTCCACGGAGGCAGAACGAGGGCAAACCCCCGTCCTGCCTCCTCGGTCTCTGGCTCCTAGCCCTTGATGTACATGTCGTGTGTCCGGTTCAGCAACCCGCCCAGGAGGACATCGTCCTCCGGGAAGCTCCCGAGCCGGGAGTTGTACACGACCCAGCTGTGACCCGGCACTGGCAGGTTGATGCCCGGCACCAGCTCTTCAAGTGCGAAGAGCTGCATCTCCTCCATCTTCTGGAGGCGAAGGTCCGGGTCGACCTCCTGCGCCTGCGCGGCCGTGAGGTCGATCAGCTTCTGGGCGTTCGCCACCAGGCTCGCGTCTGGCTGGTCCGTCCCGAAGCTCCACGACACGCCCGCGAAGGCGTCCGGGTTCATCATCGTCATGTTGTAGATCTCCGGCGTCGTGCTCGCGTTGTACGGCACCACGAAGAGCTCCCACTGCTTGATTGGCTCGCGAGCCCGCGCCACATACGTCGTCACGTCGTGGATCAGCGGCTCCGCGGTAACGCCGAGGTTCTCCTCCATCTGGCGCGCGAGGAACTCGGCCATCGTCGAACCCCGCGGGTCGATGCTCGACTCGATGCGGATGTGGTCCACTTCGATGCCCGAAGCCTCCCACAGCTCCCGCGCCTTCTGCGGGTCGAAAACCCGGTACGACTTCAGCGTTTCCTGGTCGAGCGCGAAGCCCGGCAAGGCCTGCCCCACGGGACCGTCGTACACGCCGTCGCCCGCGTACAGCGTGGCGATCATCGCGTCGTAGTCGATCGCGTAGGAGACCGCCTGGCGCGCGCGCTTGTCCACGAACTTGATGTTGTCGTAGGCGAGGAAGCGCGCCTCAGTCGAGGCTACCTCCTTCGCCACGAAGCGATCGTCCCCGGTGAATTCCTCGAACTCGATGCTGTCGGCGATTGCCGGGATGTAGTCGATGTCTCCCGCGAAGAACGCCGCCTTCACCGCCGCCCGGTCCACGATGATCCGGGTCTCGTGGCGGTCGATGTACGGGGCGCCCTCCAGGAAGTGCGTCGAGGGGTTTTCGTGCGCGTAGTAGTCCGGGTATCGCGCCAGCGCCACGCCTGCGCTGTCGCGCTGCTCGATGATGTACGGACCGGCGCCGGCGTCCAGCTCCTGCACGTTGCCGTTCGCCTGCTGGTCCAGCAGCGCCTTCGAGACGATGCCGTACGAAGTGGCGGCCATCAGCACCGGCGCCGAGGCTGCCGGCGCCTTCAGGTCGACCCGAGCCGTCGATTCGTCCACCGCGGTGATGGTGTCCATGAAGCCCCAGTTCGCCTCGTTCACCTGCGAACCCTGGTCCGCCAGCAGTGCGGGGAAGCGGCTCCAGGTGCTCGAGACGTCCTCTGCCGTCACGGCGCTCCCGTCGTGGTGGAACGTCATGCCCGAGCGCAGCGGGAAGACGATCGTCGTGTTGTCTGGCTGCTCCATCGCCGTCGCCGCATCGAACAGGAACTCGTTCGTGGAGACCTTGTACAGATGCGTGTGGTTGTAGATGCGAGCCAGGATCTCGTTGTTGTTGATGACCTTCAGCCCCGGGTCGATACCGTCGTCGACCTGCGTCTTGCTCTGGCGGAAGGTGCCGCCCGGCATGGGGCCATCGGCAGGCGCCGCGGCCTCCGTTGCCGCCGGCGCCTCGGTAGCCGCGGCCTCGGTTTCCTCCGCAGCCGGTTGCTGCGGCTCACTCGGGGCGTCGTCATCGTCGTCGTCACCGCACCCGACGGCCACCAGGCCTGCCGAGCCCGCTGCCAGCGCCGCACCTCCAATCAGGAAGCTGCGTCGTGATCGCCGGCGCCTCCAGTAGCGCCCCCAGTAACTCTCTCGCATGTCGATCTCCCCGGGTGCTGAGTCGTCGGCAGTCTAAGTCAATTGCGATATGCCCGTCAGCAAGTTTCGTGATTCTGGCTGCGCCCGTCCCGCGCTATCATCCGGCCGTGGTTCAAGTCGACTGGCACCGCGTCGCCGGCCTCGACGACCTCGAAGAAGGCGACGTCAAGACCGTTCTTGCAGGGCGAAACGTGCTCGTGCTCACGCTGCACGAGGGTCGCTACGGCGCCCTCGACAACCGCTGTCCGCACGAGAACGCCCCCCTTGGTGAGGGCTACATCGATCGAGGCTGGCTCATCTGCCCCCTCCACCAGTACGAGTTCGACCCCCACGATGGCCACCCCTCTCCCACCTACGAGGAAGGGCCGCCCTCCTACCCTGTCGAAGCCCGGGAGGACGGCGTCTATGTCGCCATCGAGGACCTTGCCGCCAGCTACGAGGAGGCCCGTCAGGCATTCTTCGCTGCTACGGAGACCGCCAACGCCCTCGTCAATGCCACCGAGGGCGCTCGCGCGATCCTCGTCGACTGGCGCCGGGCCGCCGTCGTTGGAACCGAGATCGAGCCGCCACAGGGGATGCCCCGCACCGTCGAGGCCGCCGATCTCCCGAACGCGCTCGCCATCGCCCGCGCCCTTCGCGCGTGGCACGACTCCCACGAGGCCATGCGCGTCGCCTTCAACCGCATCCCCCGCGAGGAGAGGCCCAGCGTTGCGCGTCCGCCCCAGAAGTACCCTGCCCCCGCACCCAGCTCCGTCCCCCGGATGACCTTCGGCTAGCTCTCGTGAGTGAACTGAAGCGGCGCAGGCTCGGCCGGACCGGCCTCATGGTCCCCGAACTCGGCCTCGGCGCCATGGATACCCCCACGTCCCCGAAGGGCGGCGACACCCTCCAGGCCGCCATCGAGGCCGGAATCACGTTCATCGACACCGCCCGCGAGTACGCCGGAAGCGAGATGCTCATCGGCCGGTCACTGCGCGAGACGCCGCCGCCCGCCGACCTCTGCCTCGCCAGCAAGACGTTTAGCCGTACCGCCAACGGGGCCCAGTACGACATCGACCGCTCGCTCCGCGCACTCGGCCGGGAGCGCATCGCCCTCTACCAGCTCCACGATGTCTCTACTGCCGAGGCGTGGGAGGCCGTCATCGGGGAGGATGGCGCCCTTGCCGGCCTCCAGGCTGCTCGCTATCGCGGCCTGATCGACCACATCGGCATCTCCTCACACACCGCCGAGATAGTCCGACTGGCCATCACCTCTAGCCAGTTCGACTCCGTCATGCTCGAGTACTCCGCCTTCTATCCGGTCACGGCCTCGCTCATCGACCTCGCCGCCGAGCACGACGTCGGCGTGATCGTCATGCGACCCGTCGGCGGCTCGGGCCGCACCAGCGCCATGCGGGGCCGCATCGCCGAGGGCTACGACGGTCCCCTCACGCCCGCCAACCTCCTCCGCTACGTCTGGTCGAACCCCGGCGTCTCTGTCGCCATTCCCGGCGCTCGCTACCCCTCCCGCATCCACGAAAACGTCGCGACTGCCTCGGAGTGGCTTCCCATGGACGAGACCGAGCGACGCGCCCTCGAAGCCGAGGCTGCTCGCCTCTATTAGCCGGCCTCGTCGCGGAAGTTGTTCCCTGGGCGTCTTCGAACCCCGCCCTTCACCCGGACGTGCTAGCGTGCACCCTCGGTACGCGAGCGCACTGGCGCGGAGGAAGCCCGTGGACGTTGGCCTCGTTTCCCTTGGCGACAACCTCCCCCACCCGCACACCGGTGTGCGGCTCAGCCCCCACGAACGCTTCCGCCAGCTTGTCGACCTCGGGGCTCTCGCCGAGGAGCTCGGCTTCTGGTCGTTCCACCTCGGCGAGCACCACTTCAGCGAGTACATCCTCTCCTCCCCGACCCCCATCCTCGCCGCCGTCGCCGAGCGCACCGAGAAGCTGCGCCTCTCGACCGCCGTCTCCCTGCTGCCCCACCACGACGCCGTCCGCCTCGCCGAGGACTACGCCACCGTCGACGTGCTCTCCGGTGGCCGTGCCGAGCTCGTAGGAGGGCGCGGCGTCTACCGCGCCCACTACGCCCAGTTCGGCCAGGACCAGGAGCGCTCCGCCGAGATGCTCGCCGAGTCCGTCGAGCTGCTCCGCCGCCTCTGGACCGAAGAGCGCGTCACCTGGTCCGGTTCCTTCCGCCCGGCACTCGAGTCCGTCACCGTCCACCCCCGCCCCGTCCAGCAGCCCCACCCGCCGATCTGGCTCTCCGCAAGCTCTCCCGAGTCCGTCGACCGCGCTGTCGCGATCGGCTGCCCCATCGTCATCCCCACGGTGTCCGTGGGCGTCGATGCGCCTCCTACCCTCATCGAACGCTACCGTGAGGGCTGGCGGCAGGCAGGTCGCGATCCCGAGGACGGCCGCGTCGCGCTCCACGTCCATTGCCACGTCGGCGCCGGCCCGACCGCCGAGACCGTCGACTACTGGCGCCCCTTCCAGACCGGCTACCTCTCCTGGGTCCTCCGCGATGTAGCCGGGGCCGAGGGTCCCCTGCCCCCTCACTTCGAGGCCCTAGGCTCGCCCGAGGCACAGGCCGTGTGCGGCAGCGTCGACGACGTGCTCGACGACATCGAACGCCGCATCCGCGCGACCGGAGGCGTCGAGCTGTTCATGGTCCAGATGGATCAGGGTGGCCTCCCCCCGAACGAGACCGTGGAAACGGTCACGCGCTTCGCCACCGAGGTGCTTCCTCCGCTCCGGGAACGCCTCGCCTCCGCCTGAGACCCCGCGCGGTCCGTGGACCGTTAGCCGTGCCCTGTCACTCTTCACGCGTGCGAAGGAGTCGTCCGTGACGAACACCCAGGCCATCAATCCGCGCGTTCTCGACGCCACCGTCGAGGGCGCCGTCAATCTCCGCGACCTGGGCGGCTACCGCACGACCGATGGCAGCGTCGTCCGCACGGGTCGCATCTATCGCTCGGGGATGATGCACACCATCACCCCCGCCGGTCTGGCCACCCTGCGGGACATCCTCGGACTTCGCACCGTCGTCGACCTCCGCAACGCCCAGGAGCTCGAAGCCGACGGCGTCTCGCCCTTCGCGGACTACGACATCACCTGGCGCAACGCCCCCATCGGTGGCGAAACCGTCACCACCCCCGAGGAGCGCCGCGAGCGCGTCAAAGCCTACGTCGCCAACGACGTCGACTGGTGCGAGGCCTACGTGCGCATGACGGATCGGAACGCCCCTGCCTTCCGGGACCTCTTCGAGCTCATGGCGGACACCGCCAGCGCCCCGCTCGTCTTTCACTGCTCCGGGGGCCGCGACCGCACCGGCGTCGGCGCTGCCCTCCTCCTCTCCTCCCTCGGCGTCGATGACGAAACAATCGCCCTCGACTACGCCCTCACCGGCGACCTGCTGCAGCCTCACGTCGACTGTTTTGAGCGCCAGATGGAGGCGGTCGGCATGACCCGTGAGAGCTGGGCGAGACTCCTCGAGACATCGGCCGACGCCATGCGCCGCTTCCTCGTCTATCTGCGCGAGGAGCACAACGGCGCAGAGGCCTACCTGCGGGACGGCGGCGTGTCCGCGACCACGTTCACGGCGGCGCGGCAACACCTCCTGCAACTGCCCGAACGTGACATAGCTTAGCCACCCATGGGCCTTGCGGCGGGTATCATCATTGCACTCACTGGAGGACGGCATGTATTCCGTTAGAACGCTCCCATATCTCGCTCTCGTGTCGGTAGCTGCGCTCCTGGCCCTGCTCGTGGTCGCCTGCGGCGGCGATGAAGAGGGGGCCACCCCCGAGCCCACGGCCGCGCCCGCCACCGAGGCTGCTGCGACCGAAGCCCCGCCCCCCGACGAGGCAGTGGAGCTCCACATCGGTGTCGTCCTCCCCGAGACCGGCGCCCTCGGCTTCCTCAATCCGCCGATGATCGAGTCCGTCCGCTTGGCCGTCGCCGACATCCTCGAAGCCGGTGGGGCCATCAAGGTGACCTACGCCGATACCGGCACCAATCCCGATGTCGCCACCGAGTCGGTCAACCGCCTCCTGGGTGAGGGCGCCCATGTCATCGTCGGCGCGGCGGCCTCCGGTATCTCCCAGTCATTCATCCAGCGCCTCTACGACGAGAAGATCCCGCAGTGTTCTCCCTCCAACACCTCCCCCTCCTTCAGTACCCAGGAGAACGCCGGCTACTACTTCCGCACCGTGCCGCCGGATGAGGCAGTCGCTCCCATCATTGCCGACGAGGTTGTCGCCGACGGCGGCACCCGCGTCGCCATCCTCGCCCGCGCCGATGACTACGGGAACGCACTCGCGAATCTCATGGTGCACGCCCTCAACGAGCTCGGCGCCGAGTCCACCATCATCTCCTTCGACCCCGGCGCCTCGTCTTTCGAGTCCGAGGTCGCGGCTACCCGCGCATACGGCCCGGACGCCATCGTCCACATCTCCTTCGAAGAGGGCGTCAGCATCATCCGCGGACTCCTTGAGGCCGGGTTCGGTCCGGAGACCCAGTACGCCGCCGACGGGCTCTTCTTCCCTACCCTCTGGGAGCTCATCGACCCGAACGACCCCAACGTGCTCGATGGCATGAAGCTCATCGGCGCCAGCGGGTCCAGGGAGTTCAACGAGCGCCTCGGCACGATCACGGGCGGCAACCTCATCTATGGCGGTCAGTCGTACGACTGCGTCGTATTGCTCGTTCTGGCCTCGGAAGCAGCGGGCAGCACGGATGGCGATGCCATCATCGAGGCGCTTGCCACCCTTACCGACGGCGGCACCGAGTGCCGCAGCTACGCCGACTGTTCCGCGCTCCTTGCCGAGGGCGAGAACATCGACTACGTCGGCGTCAGCGGTCCGCTCAACCTCGACGAGGTCGGCGACCCCACGGTCGGCAACTACGCCATCGCCCAGTTCCAGGACGGCGTCCTTGTCGCCGTCGGCGACAAGGAAAGCCATCTCGGCGATCTCGTCGCCGCGGCCGCGCCTGCGCCAACCGAGGCCGCGCCTGCCAGTCCCAGCCTCCACATCGGCGTCATCCTTCCGGAGACGGGGGCGCTTGGTGAATACGGGGTTCCCATGATCGCCTCCGTACGCCTCGCAATCGAGGACATCATTGCCGGAGGCGGCAACGTCGAGGTGACCTACGCCGACAGTGGCACCGATCCCGACGTTGCGGGTGAGTCCGTCAACCGGCTGCTTGGAGAGGGCGCCCACGTCATCGTCGGGGCGGCCGCATCCGGCATCTCGCAGTCCTTCATCCAGAAGCTCTACGACGAGCGCATTCCCCAGTGCTCGCCATCGAACACCTCGCCGTCGTTCACCGGTCAGGCGAATGCCGGCTACTACTTCCGTACCGCTCCATCCGACGCCATCGTCGCCCCCGTCATCGCCGACACGATCGTGAGCGAAGGCGGGACGCGCGTCGCCATCCTCGCTCGCGCCGACGACTACGGCGTGGCCCTCCGTGACCTCGTCGACAACGCCCTCCAGAGCGTCGGCGCTGAAACCAGCATCACGACGTACGACCCCAACAGCACCGTCTTCAGCGCGGAGGTTGAGGCCGTCAAGAGCTACGGTCCCGATGCCATCCTGCTCATCAGCTTCATCCCCGACGGCTCCAGCCTCGTCCGCGGCCTGCTCGAGGCCGGCTTCTCCCCGGGCATGATGTATGGCTCCGATGGCATGCACACCCCCACGCTCTGGGAGAGCGTTGACGCCTCCAGCCCCGAGGTGCTCGACGGCCTCACGCTCTTTGTCGCGACGGGTCCCGCCATCCCCGCCTACGAGGAGTTCAACGCCCGCCTCGCCGAGGTTTCGGAAGGCAACTTCGTCTTCGGCGCCCAGTCGTACGACTGCACGGTCATTCTGGCCCTCGCGTCCCGTGCCGCCGGCAGCACGGACGGCGACGACATCATCGCCGCCGTTAGCGCCGTCACCCGCGACGGGACGGAGTGCACGACCTACGGGGAGTGCGCGGCCCTTATCGATGGCGGGCAGGACGTGGCCTACGTCGGCAAGGTCGGCAGCCTCAAGCTCGATGACGGGGGCGACCCCACCGTCGCGACCTACAAGGTGAGCCGTTTCGAGGGTAGCGATCTCGTCGAGCAAATCACCGTCTTCGACCTCAGCCGCTAGGCTCAGGCCGGAACGGCAAGCACCTTCGGAAGGGGCGTTTCCCGGCGCCCCTTCCGTGCGTGTGTCAGTCGCGCGCTCTGGCGCTGAGCGAACCCAAATACAGCTCGACGACGCGCTCGTCGTTCAGGAGCTCTTCACCGGGGCCGGTGTAAGCGTTGCGCCCCTGGTCGAGCACGTACCCGCGGTGCGCAACCTGCAGGCAGCGGCGGGCGTTCTGCTCCACCATCAGCACCGACACCCCCGCCCGGTTCACCTCCAGCACCTGCTCGAACACCTGCTCCTGGTACCGGGGCGAGAGGCCCGCCGAGGGCTCGTCCAGCAGCAGCACCGAGGGGCTCATCATCAGGGCGCGGCCCATCGCCAGCATCTGCCGCTCGCCGCCCGAGAGCGCCCCCGCCCGCTGCCCCGCCCGCTCCGCCAGTAACGGGAACAGCGCCGCCACCGTCTCGAACCGCTCCTCCCATGCTCTCGGCTCCAGGAACAGGCCCATCTCGAGGTTCTCCCGCACGCTTAGCCGGGGGAACACGTTGTCCGTCTGCGGGACGTACCCGATGCCTTCGGTCACGAGCGAGTGCGGCTTCAGACCCAGGATCGAACGGCCCCGCAGCAGCACGTCCCCCTCCCACACCTCCACCAGCCCGAACGCTGCCTTCAGGAGCGTCGACTTCCCCGCCCCGTTCGGCCCCACGATGCCCGAGATCTCGCCCTCGAACAGGCTCAGGCTGCAGTTGTTCAGGATGGGCACGCCCGGCAGGTAGCCCGCCACCAGCGACCGCGCCTCCAGCAGCGGCCTCGCCTCAGGCATCCCCTTCCTCCTCCCCGTCCGCCGTGTCGCGAGGCCGGCCCAGGTAGGCATCGATAACCTCTTCGTTCGCGACGACCTCCTGCGGCGGCCCCTCCGTGAGGATTCGGCCCTGCGCCATCACCACCACCCAGTCGCTGATGTCCATCACCACGTCCATGTTGTGCTCGACGAACACGATCGTGACGCCCTCGGCGTTCAGATCGCGGATGTGCTCCAGGAGCGATTCCGTCAGCGCCGGGTTCACGCCCGCCGTCGGCTCGTCGAGCATCACCAGCGTGGGGTCCGCCATCAGCGCCCGCGCCATCTCCAGCAGCTTTCGCTGCCCGCCCGAGAGCGTCCCCGCCTGATCGCCCGCCATGTGCGCGAGCCCGAAGCGCTCCAGCAACGCCTGCGCCCGCTCCCGTACGCGCGCCTCCTCCGGCTGCCAGAGCCAGCGCAGGAGCGCCCGCTCGAGCCGCTCCCCGCGCTGCGTCTGCGCCGCCACCGCCATGTTCTCCAGCACTGTCAGCCGCGAGAGCGACTTGGTGAGCTGGAACGTGCGCACCATCCCCAGCCGCGCGATGCGGTGCGGCGGCAATCCACCGAGCAGCCGCCCGTCCAGCCGCCACGAACCCCTGTCCGGCCGGTCGAACCCCGTCAGGAGGTTGAAGAGTGTCGTCTTCCCCGCCCCGTTCGGTCCGATGATCGCCGTGATCGTCCCCCGCTCGATCTCCAGGTGGTCGATGTCGACCGCGCGGATGCCCCCGAACGTCTTCAGCATCCCGAACGTGATCAGGATCGGGTCGTCCTTCAGCCTCCCCGGAGGGGCCGCTTCGAGCGCCGCCTGCGTCAGCTCTGGCCGGATGGTCGTCGCGCCGCTCATGTCCCCAGGTGCAGGCTCCTGCGTCTCCCGAAGATGCCCTGCGGCCGGAGCGCCATCAGCGCGACCAGCCCGATGCCCATCAGTACGATGCTGATCGCTCCCTCTGCGCCGTCAAGGAAGTCCGCGAGGGCGTTCGGGAGCCAGCCCTGCTCCGATAACTCGCGGATGAACGACTCAACCCCCTCCCGCAGGAACCAGAACAGCACGGCTCCCACCACCGGCCCCACGGTCGTCGCCAGCCCGCCCAGGATCAGTGCCGCCCACGCAAAGAACGTCACCTGCGGCTCGAAGTTCTCCGACCCCACTCCCGACTGCTGCAGCGCGTCGATGACCCCCGCCAGCCCCCCGATGACGCCCCCGATGACGAGCGCCTGGAGCTTGTACGCCACCGTGTTCTTCCCGAGGCTCAGCACGGCGTCCTCGTCCTCCCGGATCGCCCGCACCACCCGCCCCCAGGGGCTGCGGATCAGCGCCAGCACGAGCGCTGAGCAGAGGACCACCAGGATCCAGGCGACGATCATCACCCACAGCTGGTTCGACGAGTAGCTGAACGTGCCCCAGCCGAAGCGCCCGTCCGGAAGGAAGTTCAGGTCGAAGAAGCTGTTCGCGATCGCCTGCAGCCCGAAAGGCCCGCCCGTGATGTCCGTCGCGGGCGAGGATCGGATCAGGAGCCGCAGGATCTCGGCCGCCGCGATCGTCGTGATGGCGAAGTAGTCGCTGCGCAGCCGCAGCGTGGGGATGCCCAGCGCCAGCGCGAACGCGACGCATAGCCCCAGACCGAACGGAATCCCCAGCCAGAGCGACCCGCCCCATGTCGCCACCACGATCGCGGTGCCGTAGGCGCCCAGCATCATGAACCCGACCTGCCCGAAGTTGAGCAGGCCCGCGTAGCCGAAGTGCAGGTTCAGCCCGATCGCCGCCAGCGCGAAGATCGCCGCCTGCGGCCCCAGCCCCGCCCGGGCGGCGTTCCCGAAGATGATGTCGAAGTCCATCTAGCCGATCCGTTCCCGCTGGCCGAGGATTCCCTGGGGCCGCACCAGCAAAGCCAGCACCAGCACACCCAGTGCGAACACCGCTTTGATCTCCGGGCTTGCCCACACCGTGCTCACTTCCGTCACCAGCCCGATCAGGAGCCCGCCCACCATCGCCCCGTAGGCCGTCCCCAGCCCGCCCAGCACCACCGCCGCGAACATGAGCAGCAACAGCCGGAACCCCATCAGCCAGTCCACTGCCTCCACCGACCCGAAGAACACGCCTCCGACCGCCGCGAGCGCGGCCCCCGCCACCCACACGACCAGGACGACCCGGTCGACGTCGATACCGGACGACTCCGCCAGCTCGGGATTGTCGGCGACCGCCCGGATCGCCTTCCCGGTGCGCGCACGCTGCAGGAACACCGCCACCCCGATGAGGATGACCGCGGAGAGCGCCATGATCGTGAAGTCCCGCGGGGTCACCGCAAACGGCCCGAACGTCCACTCCGCCTGGAGCGCGTAGTCGATGTAGCGTTCCCTGTCCGGCCCGAAGAACAGCAGCATCACGTGCCGCGCGAGCAGCGACAGACCGATCGTGACCACCATGAACTGGAACATCCCGAGCCGCCGCGCCCGGAGCGGCCGTAACAGCGAGAACTCGACACCTCCTCCCGCCGCCCCCGCGACCACCACCGCCAGCACCCCCGCGAGGATGAGGGGCGCGCCGAACGTGTCCGCGTTGAAGTACCACGCGAGGATCGCCCCCAGCGTCACCAGCTCCCCGTGCGCGAAATTGATGAGCCCCGTCAGCCCGAAGATGAGCGACAACCCGATCGCGCACATCGCAATGATCAGGCCGAACTTGACCCCGTTCAGGACCGCCTGTGCGAGCTTCTCGCCGACGTTTGGTCCGCGGCTCACCGGCTCGCCCAGAGCGAAGATCAACGGCCGTGAGCGTCCCGCCGTGACCGTTACCTCCAGGGTTTGCCGCTCCGGGTCACGGAGGGTCACTCCCTCGGGCAGCGTGTCCGTGTCGATCGTCGCCCGGTACGTCCCCGGACCCGGCAGCTCGATGCGCCAGCGCCCGTCCGCCCCCGTCACCGCCTCCCCAACCGCCTCGCCGTTGGCGCCGACCACGGAGATCCGTACGCCCTCGACCGGTTCGCCGCCGAAACGCAGCGTTCCCGAGAACGCTTCGCCCTCGCCGTCCTGGGCCTGCGCCGAGCCAAAGAGGAAGAGCGAAAGGACCGCCACCGCCACCAGCGCAACCACACTCCGCAGCGAGCGGGCGTTCGACAAGGCGCACCCCTTCCCTTTGCCGCCCTGCGGGCGTGCTATTCGCTGCGGAGTATAGGTGGCCCGCCGGCGCCACGGGCCGTGAGGCCGCCTGCGCTCCTGCCCATCGGCCCCGCGAACTTGCGAATTGCCCCTCGCGACCCGCTAGCATGGAAGGGTGGCGAAGTACCGGTTCCGCGCGCTCGGCGCGATCTTGCTGGCCCTCGGCGTGGCCTCCTTGCTGCTCTCGCAGTGGGCGGCGCCGACCCAGGCCAGGGGCGACTACATCGGTGTCGCGAGAATAGACGGGGCCATCGACGCGATTAGCTCCCGCTACCTGTCACGGGCCATTAGCAAGGCAGAGGGCGATGAAGCGGTCCTCATCGTCATCGAGCTCGATACCCCCGGCGGCCGCCTCGACTCCACCCGCGACATGGTCGCGTCAATCCTCGAGTCCCGCTCCCCGGTCGCCGTCTACGTCACGCCCTCCGGAGCGCAGGCCGCCTCCGCCGGCACCTTCATCACTGCCGCCGCCAATTTCGCCGTCATGGAGCCGACCACCAACATTGGCGCCGCCTCGCCCATCAGCGGCTCGGGCGAGGATCTTCCCTCGACCCTCGAGCGCAAGGTGATCGAGGACACCCGCGCCTTCATCCGGGCAATCTCGGAACGACGCGACCGCAATGCCGAGGCTCTTGAGGCCACGGTGACCCACGCCAGGGCCTATTCGTCGAGCGAGGCGCTCGATCTCGGCATCATCGACTTTATCGCTCCCGACCTCGATGACCTGCTGGCTCAGGTTGACGGCCGGACCGCGGAGACCGCGGCTGGCCCCGTCGTCGTGAACACGGAAGGCGTCTCCGTTCGCGACATCAACATGAGCTTTCTGGAGCGCTTCCTGTCCGTCATCGCCGACCCGAACATCGCCTTCACCCTGATATCGCTCGGCAGTCTCGCGCTCATCATCGAGTTCTGGATCCCCGGCTTTGGCCCCGGGATCATCGGCGTCATCATGCTGGCCCTCGCCTTCGTGGCCTTTGGCCAGCTCCCCGTCAACTGGGTGGGCGTCGGTCTCATTCTCTTCGCGATGGGTCTTTTCTACTTCGAGATGGAGGCCCCCGGCATCGGTGTCTTTGGAGCAGGTGGCTTTGTGAGCTTCCTGGTGGGTGCGCTTCTGCTCTTCGGGGGTTTCGTCGGGTCGTCCAACCCCCTCGACCTCACCGTCGACATAAGTCTTTGGCTCGTCGTCGTGATGGGTGTTTTCGTGGGCAGTACGGTGCTTGCGTTCTACTTCCTTGTGCGTGGCGGCGGAAGCTCCGACGCCTTCGGTTCCCTCGACGGCGACCTCGTCGGAACACCCGCCGTCGCCATCTCCGACCTCAATCCGACCGGCAAAGTGCTTGCCAGGGACCGTGAGTGGTCGGCTACTATGGAAGAGGGGCAGCGAGTTCGCGCCGGTGCGAACGTTCACGTCGTTGCCGTCTACAGTGGCAGGACGCTCAAGGTGTCCAGCGGGCCCGCGCCGATCGGCCAGCGGGCGCGTCGACCCCTCTCCGCGTTCGCCGGACGACTTAGAAGGGCGTTTAGGAGGTAGTTCATGGCGCCAATTATCCGAGTAGCAGGCCCAAACGAGGCGTTGATCAGGTCAGGTGGAGGATCCCGGCCCAAGATCACCGTCGGCGGCAGGGTCATCGTCATCCCCATCTTCTTCAAGGCGCAAACCCTCTCCCTTGAGGTCATGACCCTCGCCGTCGAAACCGCGAAGGTCTACACCAAGGAGGGCGTCGCCGTCACCGTCGACGGCGTGGCCCAGGTCAAGGTCGCGCGCGCTGAGGAAGCCATCCGTACGGCTGCCCAGCAGTTCGTGGGCAAGCCCGAGCGCGAGATCGCCGAGGTCGCCCTCCAAACCCTCGAGGGCGCCCAGCGCGCCATCCTCGGCACCATGACCGTCGAGGAGATCTACCAGGACCGGGAGTCCTTCGCGGCGAGCGTCAGCGAGGTCGCCGAGCCGCACATGGCCAACATGGGCCTCGAGATCATCAGCTTCACTATCCGCGATATCCGCGACGACCAGGGCTACCTCGACGCCCTCGGCCGCAAGCGCACGGCGGAGGTCACCCGCGACGCCGAGATCGGCGAGGCGGAAGCGCAGCGCGATGCCGCCATCAAGCGCGCCGAGGCGCAGCGAGACGCCATCGTCGTCGAGGCGCAGGCCAACCGTGATCAGGAGACGGCCAAGTTCGACGCGGATACCAAAATCGCCGAGTCCGAGCGCGACTTCAAGGTCGAGCAGGCCCGCTTCCAGCAGGAGACCAACGCCCGCCAGGCAGAGGCCGAGCTCGCCTATGCCCTCCAGGAGGCCGTGACCCGACAGGAGATCCGCCAGCAGGAGGTCCAGATCGAGGTCGTCGAGCGCACCAAGCAGATCGAGATCGAGCAGCAGGAGATCCTGCGCCGCGAGCGCGAGCTCGAGGCCAACATCAAGCGCCCCGCCGAGGCCGAGCGCTATCGCCTCGAGACTATCGCCGCCGGCGACAAGGCCAAGGTCGTGGCCGCGGCCGAAGCAGAAGCCGAGTCCCTCACCCTCAACGGGTCGGGCGAGGCGAATGCCATCCGCGCCCGTGGCGAGGCCGAGGCCGACGCCATCAAGGCCCAGGGCCTGGCCGAGGCCGAAGCCATGCGCATGAAGGCCGACGCCTGGAAGGAGTACGGCCAGGCGGCCATGATCGATACGCTCCTCGAGTCGCTGCCCGACGTCGCATCGTCGGTCGCCCAGCCGCTCGCGCAGACCGACCGCATCGTCATGATCAGCGGTGGCGACAACGGCTCCATCGGCGCCAGCAAGCTCACCAACGACGTGACCAAGGTGGTCTCGCAGCTTCCCGATCTCGTCGAGAGCCTCACCGGCATCGACATCCTCGGGACGCTCAAGAACCTCCCGCGCGTCGCCACCACCGACGGCTCCAACGGCGCGGCCCAGGCCGCTCCCGCGGCTGTCGAGGCTGCGGCGCCGGCAGAAGCGGAAGCCTCCGACGAGGGTGATTCCGGCGAGGAGTCACCCGCCTAGCAACCCCGCCCACTACCGCACGCGGGGCGATGGCGTCTTTCGACCCATCGCCCCGTTGCTGATCCCGCTACCGGGTCGGAAGTGCTATCATTATGATAGCATTCTGGGGAGGTCGCCATGGCGACCCTGAACGTGCGCAGGCTGGACGACGAGGTGGTTTCGCGCCTCAAGCGCCGCGCATCCTCGAACAAGCGCTCGCTCGAGAGCGAGGTCAGACACATCCTCGAGGGCGCCGCGGCGGACGACCGGGAAGCGCGGCGGGACGCATTCCGCCTGCTGGCCTCCCGATTGCGCGCCCGTACGGCTGGAACGCGCCAGACACCCTCCGAAGTACTCATCAGGGAAGATCGCAGCACCGGGCATCGTGACTGATGCGGCTGGTGGTCGACGCGAGCGTCGCGGTCAAGTGGCTCGTGGATGAGGACGGCTCCGAGACTGCCGATGGCATCCTGGAGCACGCTACCGAGCTCCATGCTCCCCGCCTGCTTGCCTCCGAAGTAGCGAACGCGCTCTGGCGAAAGGCCCGGCTGCGCGAGATTGAACGCAGCGATGCAGGGGTTCTCGCCGCCTCGGTTGCCCAGATGCCCATTGCCTGGACAGAAGACGAGCGGGTCTGCAGCGAAGCGGCCCGTTTGGCCGTCGGGCTTGATCGCCCCGTTTACGACTGCATGTACCTGGCCCTGGCTCACCGGGTCGATGCTCGGCTCGTCACTGCCGACGAGCGTTTCGCCAATGCGCTTGCGACCACCGAGCACGGAGGCGCGATTGTCACGCTGGCCGCGCTTGAGGGTGAGTTCGAGACCGGATAGCCGTTGACGGTTAACCCTGGGCCGGGACCTCTTCCGTGGCGGCCGCCGTTTCGGCCGGCCGCTCCAGCGGCAGTTCGATGATCATCTCGGTGTATTCGCCCGGTTCCGTGTCCACGGTGATAGTCCCGCCGTGCCTGCGAACGATGTCGCTCGAGAGCGACAGCCCCAGACCCGTGCCCTGGTCCGTCGGCTTGGTCGTGAAGAAGGGGTTGAAAATCTTCTCCGCAACCTCCGGCGGCATCCCCGTGCCGTTGTCCTTGATCCGAACTTCGATGTGGTCCTCAAGGCGCTTGGTGCTCAGCCAGATGGTCGGCGTGTAGGGCCCGCCCACCACATCGGCTCCCGGCGTCGCTGCGCGCCGCTCGTTCGTCGCGTAGCACGCGTTGCTCACCATGTTGAGGAAGACGCGGCCGAGGTCCTGGGGGATGACTTCCATCTCGCCTGCATTCGGGTCGTACTCGTCCTTCAGGTCCAGTTGGAAGTCCGAATCTGTTGCGCGCGCGCTGTGGTAGGCCAACTTCGCGTGCTCATCGAGCAGCCCATTAATGTCGCTCATCTGCCACTCCCCCGATCCCCGTCCCATCCGCAGCATGTTCTCGACGATGCGGTTCGCCCGCTGTCCGTGCGACTGGATCCGCTCGAGGTTATCCGTCAGGTCGCCCGTTATCTCCTCGACGTACGACTGCTGCTCCTCGCTCAGATTCACACCATCCTCCTCCAGCACTTCCTGCAGCTCGGTCAGAAGCTCGCCCGAGACCTCGGAGAAGTTGTTCACGAAGTTCAGGGGGTTCCGGATCTCGTGGGCCACGCCCGCCGTCAGCTCGCCCAGCGCCGCCAGCTTCTCCCGCATCACGATCTGGTCCTGGGCCTTATTCAGCTCACCCAGCGTGCTCTCCAGCTCCACGTTCTTCTCCTGCAGCTCGTTCGCCAGCTCCTCCACCAGGTTCAGCCGCTGAACCTCGAGCGCGTGCCGCCGGAACACTTCGAGCGCGGCCGCCATGTCCGCGACCTCGTCCCGCCCCTCCATCTCCACGCTCGTCTCGATGTCCCCGCCGGCCATCCGCCGCATCCAGTCCGTGAGCAGGTTCAAGCGGCGCAGGAGGATCCTGCCCAGGTAGAGCCAGATGATGAGCACCGCCCCGACCACGCTCACCGCGCTGATGACGAGCAGAAGCGTGCGGCCCGTGAAGATTGCCGAGGAGGAGGCCTCGGTGGCATCCGCCGCGCTCGCCTGCGCCGCCATCACCAGCCCGTCCACCTCTGCCACCAGGTCGATCGAGAGGTCGCGGTTGCTCGCCAGCAACTCCGACTGGCGGGCCTCGATCCGGAGCTCCTGCTCGAAGAGGCCAAACACGCTCCCTCCACCGAGGCCCAGGGCGAACAACCGATCGAAGACCGGCGTGGCGGCGGTATGGAAGTCGGTTCCCCGTTCCGTTCCCAGGTTCCGCTCAATGCGGTTCCGCGCGGCTTCGAAGCGCTCCCGCAGCGGCTCGACCAATGAGGCGTCCGACAACGTGAATGCGTTCGCCAGAAGCTCCGTCGCGATGTTCACGTCCCCCTGCAACTCGCTCAGCCGTCGGTAGCGGACGACTTCCTGCTCGGCGAAGTGTTGCGAGCGGGGCGCAGCCGAGTCGTCGAGGTCGATGAATCCGGTCAGCACGAAGAAGAACTGGTCGTCGATCGCCGGCGCCAGCAGGTCGTCCAGCTCGAACCGCACCTGCGTCAGCTCTTCCTGCAGTCCCTCCAGGCGCGTCCGCAAGTCGAACACGCCCGCTGTTTCGCTCCGCAGCTCGTTGATATTGGAGATGAGTGTGTCCGAGTACGTGCGGATCCGGGCCACCCGCGCCTGGTCCGTGTCCCTCTTGGCCTCCAGCGTGAGCAGCTGCTCTTCGAAAGACGTGTAGGCGGCGTCGATGCTCTGAACGACCTGCGCGAACTCCTCCGGCGTCGAGGCTGCCGTCAGGTTCGGCGCCGCCGCCACCAGGACGCCGGTGTCCCGCGCGACGCCGAACGACGCCGCAAGCTCGGGCACGCTTCCCTCGTTCACGCGGCTCTGAACGGTTCCCACGCGGTCGAAGGAGAACCAGCCGACGAGACTCGCTGCCAGCGTGAGCACCACCGCTCCCCCGACGGCCAGGTAGAGCTGCGTCGAGATACGGAACCGGCTGTCCACTATCTGCTTTAGTCGTTCAACCACTCTGTCTCTCGCAGTGCCTCGATCTCGCGGAGTGATTCAATAGCATGGTACTGCTCGCCGGGCCCGATGACTGTCAGGAATACCCTGTCCGACCCCTGGTTGTCATCTGCCCCGTACTGCAGCGCGAACCCCTCGATGTCGAACGCATCCGCCTCACGGAGGCTGTTCAGGAAGCACTCCCGGTCCAGATTCCGCCCGCAGCGCTCAAGTCCCGCGATGGCGAGCCGGCCGGCGAGATAGCCCTCGAGCGACACGAACCCCGGTGTCACGTCGGGCGCGTATGCCGCCAGCGCTCGCTGGTACGCCGCCACAACCGCCAGCGAGTCGTCCTCCGGGAAGGGCACCACCTGTGTCACCAGCACACCGACGCCATCGGACCCCAGCTCCTGCGCCAGCGCGTTGCTGCCGACGAACGAGACGTTCAGGAAGAGCGCGTCCGACCCAAGCCGCTTGGCCCACTTGATAAACGTCGCCATCGGCTCGTAGGCGCCGATCATGATCACCGCCTCGGGGTCGTTCTCCAGCAGGTCGAGCACGGCCGCCTTCACCGCCGAGGTGTTGCGTGTGTAGCGCCCCACGGCCACCGCCTCGCTGCCCCGCCGGGCCAGCGCCTGCTGCACGCCGTCGTACCCGCTCCGCCCGTACGAGTCGTCCTGGTACAGGATCCCGATCCGCTCGATGCCAAGGTCGGCCCTCAGCCGCTCAACCATCTCCTCGGTCTCCTGCGCGTAGGACGCGCGCAGGTTGATGATGTTGCTCCACTCCGGATCCCGGAGGAAGCCGGCCCCCGTGAAGGGCGCGATGTAGGGAGCGCCCGCTGCAAAGGCGATCGGCGTGGCCGAGCGGGACGTGGGCGTTCCCACCGCGCCGATCAGGGCAAACACGCCCTCGCCGATGAGCTGCTGCGTGTTGGCGATCGCCGCCTCCGGTTCATACGCGTCGTCCAGCGATTTCAACTCGATCCGGCGTCCGTGCACGCCGCCGTTCTCGTTCGCCTCGTGGAACGCGGCCTCGATCCCGAGGCGCATGTTCGTGCCGAGCGCCGATGCTGGTCCGCTGAACGCCGCCGACTGCCCGAAGAGCACCCGGTCCTCGAACACTCCCGGAGTACCCCTGTCGATCGCCTCGGTAGCAGTCGCGGTGGCGGTCACCGTGCCCGCGTCGTCGTCGCCGCCCCCCGAGCAGCCGAGCCCTATGAGAGACCCGATCAGGAGAGAACAGACGCCTGCCAGCCAGGCGACGCGTACGGACCGCGATCGCCTCATCGCACCTTGCGGGTGACGATGTTCAGCCGGTTCCTGCCGTTCTCATGTGAGTAACGCACGTCGTCCATCAACGTCTTCGTCAGATGGACGCCCAGACCCCCAACGCGCCTCTCCTCCACCGCCGCGGTCAGGTCCGGCTCGGGCGCCTCGGTCAACGGGTCGAAGGGCCGCCCGCTGTCGCTGAGGTCGATCGAGATCGAGTCACTCTCGGATTCGATCTGGAGGGAGATATCGGCGTCGCCACCGTCTGCCCCGTAATCCATGATGTTGAGGATCAGCTCCTCCAGCACCAGGTTCACCCGGAACACGAGATCGTCCGGCCAGTCGTCCTGCTGCCCCAGGTCCTCGATCGCCGCCGCAATGCGTTCAAGCTCATCGCGGGTCGTCTTGATCGCCATGGAGAGCGTGGTGCCCATTTCTCAATCCCGGTGGAGTGTCAGGCAGGTGATGTCGTCGTGCTGGGCGGCTTCGCCAGTGAACTCCAACACCCTGTTCAGCATGCCCATGCAGGACTGCTCGGCGCCGGTGGGAGGCGCCGAGGCAAACAGCTCCTGAATCCCTTCAATCCCCATGAGCTCACCCTGCTGATTCGTCGCCTCCGTAACGCCGTCCGTATAGAGACAAACGGTGTCCCCCGGCTCCAGCTGGAACGAGTCCTGCCGGTACTCGAAGCCCCCCAAGACTCCCAGGGCAATGCCGCCCGTCAGCGGCTTCAGCTCCGAAGTCCCGTCGGCGCGCACCACGAGAGGCGGGTCGTGGCCACCGCTCGCGTACGTAAACTCGCCCGTCGCCGGGTCGTAGACCGCGTACAGCATGGTGACGAACATGCCCGTCGTCTCGTCCTCGTTCAGGAGGTTGTTGACCTCCGTCAGCACATCGCCGGGCGCTTCGGTTCCGATTGCCGAACCCTTGAGCAGCGTACGGCTCGACATCATGAAGAGCGCCGCCGGCACTCCCTTGTCCGAAACGTCCGCGATCGCGAGCCCAACCTTGTCGTCTGCGAGCCGGACGATGTCGAAGAAGTCCCCGCCGACATCCTTCGCCGGGTGCATCGTGCCGAAAATCTTGTAGGTGGGGCCGCTGGGGAACACCGTCGGCAGAATTGACTGCTGCATCTTGCTGGCGACGTCCAGCTCGTTCTGGAGCGCCACCAGCTTGTCGCGGGTGCTGAGCGCCTCCCGCCACTGCTCGATGTGCTCCAGCGTCCGGTCGATCGTGAACTGCAGGTCGTCGAAGTCCACGGGCTTCGTCACGAAGTCGAACGCGCCCCGGTTCATGGCCGTGCGGATGTTCTCCATGTCGCCGTAGGCGGAGACGATGATCGCGCGGATGTCCGGACTCACGTTCGGGATCTGCTCCAGCAGCGTCAGCCCGTCCATGCGGGGCATGTTGATGTCCGAGACGACCATGTCGATGCTGGGATCGGCCTCGAGCTCCTCAAGGGCCTCGATGCCGTTGTGTGCAAAGACAAACTCGTAGCGCCCGCGACGAATGTGCCGGCGCATCCGCTGGAGAACCAGCGGTTCAAGATCAGGTTCGTCGTCGACTACGAGAATCTTGTACGTCATCGACAGCGCGCGCCTCGGCGAGCCCTCACTTCCGGCTGTCGGTGCGAGCTAGCCGCTGATGGCTGCCGCTGCCTCGGCCTGGGAATCGTGGATCGGGATGATGTTGTCGAACCCGCTGATGCGGAACACTTCGCGAATCGGCTCCGAGAGCGAGCACAGCGCAAGCTTCGCCCCGTTCCCTTCCAGGGTCTTCGCCGTGAGCAGCAAGACCCGCAGGCCGGCGCTGCTGATGTAGGAGACGCTTTCGAAGTCCAGGATGAGCGCCTGGTCGCTGTCCTCGATCACCGCTTGCAGGTCCGCCTGGAACTCGCTGGCGTTGGAGCCATCGATTCGCCCATCGGCCTTGGCTACGACCGTGCCGCCTTCCCGTTCGGCGCTGATTGCCATGTGGTCCGTCTCCTCAACCGTGCTTTCGACTCGTAATCGTGGAGTCTACGACCTGTTGGTCGTCGCGTCTCCCTCTTCGCGCTCCCGTGGAGCACGCGAAACCTGCAGTCCGCGGCGGCGGAGTATACACCACCCCGCCCGCTGCCATGTTCATGCCACTCCGCCCTCTGGCTCCGATGGCGCCAGACCCGGGAGTCGGGCCCTGGGTCCGATCGCCTGTCGAACACCGCAAATGCCCTCAGTCGGGCAGCCCGCGGTCGAGAGACTTCCTCTCAAGTGGCAATCGGGAGCCGGTGTATAACCGAAGCCAGTCGACCAACGTAAGGAGTTCCTGCATGGCACACGACATCCACGAGTGCGACGAGCACGAGCACCACGGCGAGCCCGGTCACGTGCACGACATCCACGAGTGCGACGGCCACGAGCACCACAACCACGAGGGTGGCGGCGAGGTCGGCCACGTGCACGAGATGCATGAGTGTGACGAGCATGAGCACCACGGCGAGCCCGGCCACGTGCACGACATCCACGAGTGCGACGAGCACGAGCATCACGCCGCCTAGCGCTTCGCCCCCTGCCCGCACCTGCGATGGTCCCCACGCGTAGGATCGTCAGCGCACCACAGGGGGAGCCATGAGCACCGTCGACTTCATCCAGCGCAGCCTCGAGTTCACGCACGCCGCTCTCATCGACGCCCGTAACGGCACCGATGAGCAGCTCCACTTTGTCCCCGAGCAGGGCAGCCACTCCATCGCCTGGTGCCTCTGGCACACCTCCCGCGTCGAAGACCTCATCATCAGCCGCGTGAGCGACCAGCCGCAGGTCTGGAGCGAGGAGTGGGCCCGGGATACCGGCCTGCCGTTCGACGGGTTTGGAACCGGCATGTCCGATGAGGACGCCCAGCAGGTCCGCGTTGCCGATGTCGCCGCCCTTGCCGGCTACCAGGATGCCGTCTTCGAGCGCACCGCCCGGTTCCTCGCCACCGCCACCGATGAAGACCTCGAACGCGAAATCCCGGCCCGCAACGGCACCGAGAGTGTCGGCGAGGCCATCTCCCTCCACATGATGGGCCACTTCAACGGCCACCGCGGCGAGATCAACACGCTCCGGGGCATGCAGGGCATGCCCACGGTGATGGCCGCCCAGGGTACCCACTAGAGGAGCCGGACTAGACCCTCCGCACCGTCCACCTCGATGAGCGCGCCGTCGGGGATCGCGCGCGTCCCCGTCCGCGTCCCCACCACCGCCGCGATGCCGTATTCGCGGGCGACCACGGCCGTGTGCGAGAGCGCCCCTCCCGCGTCCGTGACGACCGCACCGGCCACCGCGAAGTACGGCGTCCAGGTCGGGGCGGTCACGCCGCAGACGAGGATCTCGCCGTCGCCGAGGCGACCTGCCTCCGCCAGCGACCGGATGACGCGCGCTCGGCCCCGGTAGACCCCCGGTGACGCCCCCGTCCCCCGCAGTATCCCTGCGTTGCTGACCTCGACGGCAAGAGGGCGTCCGAGGACCGGCGGCGGCTGCACGGCCCGGAAGGCCGCCTGCTCCCGGCGACGCTCGTCGATCGTCCGGTTCTCGGGAGCGCTTCCGCCCTCCAGCGCTTCGCGAAGCTCCTCCAGCGTGAAGTAGAAGACGTCCCCGGCCTCCTCCGCGAGCCCCCGCTCCAGCAACAGCCTGCCGATGCTCAGCCAGCGGTAGCGCGAGGCGGCCCCGAGCCGCTGGTCGCAGAGCGTGTTGTGGTCCTCGCGAACTGGCAGCAGCTCCTGCGCCCCCGGGAGCCTGTCCAGCAATTCGCGCACGCGGTGATCGCTCGCCGCCAGCGCATCCAGTTCTGCCTCCAGCTCCTTCCGCCGGGCCGTCTGCGCGTCCGCGGCCCGGGAGGGCGACGCATCCTCGGGCTTGTCGGCGTAGCGAACGATCAGGTCGAGCGCCGGACGCGGTTCCTCCCGCCACGTGGGCGCATCCGGAACCTGGGCGTCGATCGTGTGGCCGAACTCCTCGAGGAACCCCTCGAGACGGCGCTCGAACGGGGCATGATCAACGCTCGTTCCCCGCTCCACCGAGTCCTCGACCGCCGCCCGCAACTCAGCGTCGGCGCGAACCTCTCGTCCGAGCTCCCACAGCGCAATCGCACGGTCGAGGGTCTGGTTGGGGAAGCCCTGCAGGATGGCGTGGCCGTCGTCCCGCCGGTCCTCGCCGAGGACCTCGCAGTACGCATCGACGAAGTCCCGGGCCAGCTGCCCCGAGGTCAGGACGCACTCGCCGTGGACCCCCGCGAACACCCGCCGGAACTCGGCCGCCTGGCGGTCGAGAACCTCCCGCCACTCTCCTTCCCTCACTGTTGCGGCGTCGAAGCCGGACAGCTCGTCGAACAGCGCGTCCACCTGCGGCAGCCACTTGTCGTTCCAGGCCTCGAGTGCGGTCGCTTCCCCGAGATCGGGCAGGCCGAAGGAGCTCGGCATCTCCCCCGTCGGGCCCGAACGGAAGTAGCTGTAGCCGTTGATGATCAGCCGGGAGGGTGGCTCGCCCGGTTCTGGTGGCGGTCCAAAGCCCGGCTCCCGCGTCAGCGGCGGCTGGGACGCCGGCCCGTGCTCGTTCTCGTACACCCAGGTGTACTGCTCGAGCTCCGGTTCGGGCAGCGAGAACTCGACCTCGGTCATACGTTCACCATCCTTCGGCTGCTGGACTCAGAACATCGGCCCGGCGAGCGCCTCGTACAGGGGCGCTTCCCGCTCCCGCTGGCGGGCGAAGTACCGACGGATCGCCCCGAGCAGCTCCTCGTGAACCGGGTTGCCGAGGGAGTCCCGGTCTTCGTGAACCACGTGCACGAGCCGCTCGATCTGTTCGTTCAGAGCCCTGCTCGCCTCTTCCAGCAGCGCCACCGTCGCCACGCCCTCCGTGCCCCGCGAGTCCAGATCCAGGAGTAGCGCCTCGATGTCTGCTCGCATTGAGGGCCGGCTCGGCGTCGCCCGACCTTCCAGCCGGTCGCAGGCGTCTGCCAGCACCTCGCGAAGGTCGGCGTTCCCCTCCGCGAGGATCGTGAGCTCGCTCGCGACGCGCACGGACAGATGATTGAGCAGCGTGCCGATGCTCCGCAGCGAACTCGCCGCCCACGGGTCCGTCACGGTCGGAGCCACGCGCGTGTCCAGCGCCTCCGCAATCGAGTCGAGCAGTTCCTTCGTGCTGGGTCTCACGTTCGTCCCCCCCTGATGTACGGGCTGCCGTCCGGTCCCCGCGGCGCGAGCGCGCGGGCCGCCTCTTCGAGCTCCATCCCCACAACGGACGCGAGCCGGCCCGCCGCGTTCCTCGGGCTCGAGATGCCCATTACCGCCACCCCGGGCCGGCGGTCGCGGCCGTCCATGAATCCTCGCAGCGCGCTGTTCAGGCACACCGTCGACTTGAAGGCGATAAAGAGCTGGCTGAACGCCATCGTGCGGGGCAAGAGCTTGAAGCCTGCCGCCTCCTCGTAGTGAGCCAGGGTTTCGTCGGGGTCCCAGAGGCCGAGCATGCCCTGGGAGAAGGCCCAGTCTTGCGCGGCGTCCCCGAGCGCGGCCAGTTCCCAGTCGCTCATCGCCACGATCTTGCCGTCCCGCCAGATCTCCTCGCCGATGCCGTTGTTCCCTTTGATCAGCGAGGTGCGCGGGCTATCCGTCGGGATCTGCTCCTCCAGCCAGTAAAGGGCGTCGGTGATCTCCGGGTACGGGGCGGAACGGCACTCGAACCAGATTTCCTTCCACATCTGGAAGTCCTGCCGAATGGCCTCCGCCGGAGACTCGGGCGCGGCCAGCACCTCGTCGAGCCCGTACCGCTTCCAGTCCAGCGAGTGCACCAGGGCGAGCTTCTCGGCGTGCTCGAACGCCACGCTGCGCCGCAACGCGTCCCCCTCCGGCCCGGGCGCCATCAGGTCCGGGATGCTCGTGGCCCCCTCGACAAGCTCGCGGACCATGTGCGGGCGCCCGTCGGCGAAGGCGAGGTCCTCGTCGTACCACAGGGGTTCGGCCACGGGAACCGGCGACGGCCACAGCCGTACGTAGACCTCCCACTCCGTCTTCAGCGGCAGCGGCACGATCCCACCGCTTGGCAGATCGATGCGAAGCACGAGGTCCCGGTGCCGCTTCGCGGACCCCTCCCCCACCTCCGCGCCCACGATCCACGTCTCACGCGACATCCCCGGGAACGTCTGCTTGAGGGAGCTGACCATAACCGCCTCGTCGAACCGTGCGGCGAAGTAGCCCGCTACCGCTTCCGCTTCGACCATCGCTACTGCGCCTGGAGCCCGTACCGCTGATTCGGCCCCATCACCATGATGGGCAGGTGCCCGAAGCCGGGCTTCCCGTTGACCGAAAGCCGTACCGGCTGCTCGCGGTGCCCAGACGGGATCTGGTCGCCGTCGAGATTCCGCACGATCTCCGGGTGCGAAACGTCGTACACGTCCGTCTCCTCGACGTACTCGCCCCGATACGCGCCCAACCCCTTCTCGTCGTCGTAACCCGTTCCGTAGCCGGTGCCCTTGTAGGCCCAGGCGGTGAACAGCGGCTCCGCCTCCACCTCCCAGCGCTCCTCGTCCTCGGTTGTCAGGATCAGCCGCGCGTGGCTGAACGCGCGCGTTCCTTCGTGGAAGGTCAGGTCGTGCTCCATATCGACGACTCGAAGTTCCTGCTGCCCCGCCTCCGCAGGCCAGACCAGCGCACCGTCGAGCGACTGCCGTCGCCCCTTGTGGTCCTCATGGAGCTGCACATAACCTCCGAACTCATCCACTCGGAACGCGAGCCAGATGAACAGCCGGCCCCCGGCCCCGCCTGCAGCGCCACCCGTCACCGGTTCGAAGCCCCCCACGCCGGGACGCACCCCCCACGAGTGGTCCCGCGCCCCGAACCAGTCCGCGGCCGCGAAGTTACGACCGTTGATGCTCAGGGAGCCGCTCACCGTTCCCACCTGCGCGAAGCGGTACATGTCGGAGACGACGCGGCCCTGCGCACGGGAGAAGCTGTGGTCCTCCAGTCGCGCCGGGAGGCTGCCCGTCCACGTCAGGTCGCAGGAGAGGGGGTGGTCGCCCTCCTTCAGACGCAGTCGCAGCACCTTCAGCGGCTCGACCAGCGACACGCTGAGTCCGCCGACCCTCGTCTCCGCGAACGCGGGCCGCAGCTCCCGCGAGAAGCGGACGTTGTACTGCTTGCCCTCCGTCTGTGCGGCCACGAAGCCGTCGAGCACGTTCATGTTGGGGTAGCGCCCCATGCTCACGAGCGCGCCCGCCGAGCCATCAGGCGCGACTGCTTCGAACCAGTACCGGTCGTAGAACCGGTGGTCGCTGGTGCCCACGAACGCGAACGGGAGTGGGGCCTGGTGAAGGAGGGTGTCGTCGAGGTCGGTCAGCACGGGACGCTCCTGCTGGGGCTTGCTTGGGGAATCTTCTACCAGAGCGGCGACGCTCTAGCCGATCGGCGGGAGGCCTTCGGTGCGCCGGACGTCGTTGAGCGTCTCCAGCACGCGCTGCCGGAACGGGGCGTACTCCACCTCGAACTCCTCCACGAGACGCGAGTTGTCCATCAGGAAGAGCCCCGACGCATCACGTCCGCCCTCATCCTCGTCGAACGCGATCTCCGCGTCCGGCAGGAAATCACGAACGATGCTTGCCAGCTCGCCCAGGCTCGTCGAGTTCCCACCCGAGTTGTAGATTGGGTAGGCCGTCTCCTCGGCCAGCGTCACTCGCAGGAACACCTCGGCGATGTCCTCGACGTTCAGCGGCAGCGTCATCGTGTCCCGGTAGGGGAAGCTGACGGGCTCGCCCCGCGCCGGCAACACCTGGCATTGCACGTGGTTCATTGACCCGCGAACCTTGTCCGGCCCCGTGATGTTCGCGGGCCGGACGCCCGTGATCGCCATGTCGAAGGCGCGGTTGTACCACTCCGCCTGGTGCTCGTTGAAGATCTTCGAGACGGCGTAGATGCCCGTCCCGAGGCAGAGGTCGTCCTCGGTCACCGCGCGCTCGCCGTGCAGACGCTGCGGCCCGTAGACCGCCAGCGAGCTCGCGTACACCACCCGCCGAATCCCGAGGATGCGGGCCGCCTCGAAGCAGTTGTCCATTCCGAGGATGTTCAGCCGCACCTGCGGATGCGGGTCCGCATCGCCCGCCCCCAGCGCGTAGGCGAGGTTCAGGACCCGGTCAGGCTTGCTCAGGGTGAGCGCCTCGACCACGTCGTCCATGAGGGTGATGTCGCCACGCGTAATCTGGATGCGGTCACGCAGCGGGTCGAGCGCCGGCGCCTCCGGGGCGATGTCCATGCAGTGGACCTCGTGTCCGTGCTCGACCAGCCGCCGCATCACCCGCGGCCCGATGAACCCGCTTCCTCCCAGTACTGCCACGCGCATCCTGCTAGCTCTCCTCTGCCGCTGACGGCCGCAAATTACAGCTCCCTGCCGAGGAACGCGCCAGTGTGAATCGCGTTGCGAATGCTGTTGCGACCCTGCGCGTCACCGACCTGGTGCACCTCGATGCCCTCGTCCTCGAGCTCGGTCGCGAGGTATCGGTTGGGCTCGTGGTGCGTTACCAGAATCACCGTGTTGGCAGGGATCGTCCGCACGCGGTCCGTGTGCAGGACGCCGATGTCGACCTCGCCCGGACGGATCTCCTGGAGGTAGTGCCCGCCGATCAGGTCGAAGTCCCCGGACATCAGCCGTTCGCGCGCCGCCCCCACCGTCACCGGCGGGTAGGGCAGGTTCTCGCCCAGGTCCTTCAGGCGCGAGACCAGCGTCACATGGACGCCCGCCTCCAGGAGCACGTCCGCCGCCGAGATCGCCTCGAACGACCCCGTGTCGTCGAAGACGAGCGCGGGCCCCTCGATGTTGACGGGGTCGCCGTACCCCAGCAGGTCTTGCGCGTTGTACACATGCGGCAGGTCGTGCCCGGGGAGCGTGACCGCCGGCGTCGCCACCTGGAACCCGTCCGCCCGCGGACTGGCCCCGGCCGCCAGCACGACGACGTCTGCGTCCGCCTCCATGACGGTCTCGATGTCCACCAGCGAGTTCAGGCGGACGTCGACCTGCAACCGCTTCAGTTCCTCGCCCAGCCAGTGGGTGATGGCGCCGACGTCGCCCCGCTTGGGAGCGCTCGCCGCGATGTTCACCTGGCCGCCCAGCTTCTGCGTCGCTTCGTGCAGCTGCACGTGGTGCCCCCGGATGGCGGCCGTCCGCGCGGCCTCCATGCCCGCGGGGCCGCCCCCGACGACGAACACGCGCCGCGGCTCCTCGGCCGGAACCTCGGGCTCCTGCGTCACCGTCGCCTCCTGGCCGGCGGCCACGTTGACGACGCAGCTCAGCCCTTGGCCGCTCATGAGCCGTCCAACGCACCCCATGTTCGTGCCGATACAGGGCCTGATGAGGTCCTCGTTCCCGTGCTGAGCCTTGTTCACCAGCTCCGGATCGGCGATTAGCGCCCGCACCATCGACACCATGTCCGCCTGACCCGATTCCACCAGGGCGTGGGCGTGGTCCACCGTCAGGATGCGGCCCACCACGATCGTCGGCTTCGTGATCACCGGGCGAATCGTCGCGTTCGGGGCCATTTCCACGCCCAGCGGGTCGTCCGTTGGCGCGATCAGCTTGTGGAAGCGCCAGTACGAGCCCATGTGCAGCGAGACGTAGTCGACGAGCGGATCCACGGTCTCGGCGATCTGGCGGTTCAGATCGGCTGTGAGGCCACCGGGCACGTAGTCCTCGTTCGGGAGGCGCACCCCCACCGCGAAGTCGCTGTCCCCCACCTCCCCACGGATCGCGTCGATCACCTCGAGCACGATGCGCATGCGGTTCTCGGGCGAGCCGCCGTACTCGTCGTCGCGCTGGTTGAGCGCCGGGGACAGGAACTCGTGCAGCAGGTAGCCGCTGGACGCGTGGATGTCGACGCCATCCAAGCCGGCGTCGCGGATGCGCCTGGCCGCACCGGCGAAGTGCTCGACAAGGTCGCCAATCTGCCCCTTGCTGATGGCCACGGGCACCACGGCCCCGCCCAGGAAGTTCGGGATCTCGCTCGCCGACCACGCTTCCGCCCCACCAACCATCTCCGCCTGCGAGGCGCCCGGGTGGTAGATCTGGTGAAACATCTTCATGCCGTGTTCATGCACGGCGTTCGCCAGCTTCGACAGGTACGGCTTGCAGTCGTCGGACCACACCGGAATCGCCCCGGGAGCGTTCGGGTGGACGCTCGTCGCCGACACCGTCGACATGCCCACGCCGCCCTTCGCCCGCGCCACGTGGTAGGCGATGAAGTCGTCCCCGAAGAGCCCCGTGCCGTGCGGCGACCGCACGATGCGGTTCTTGATGGTGACCCCGCCGACGTCGATCGGCTCGAACAGCTTGTCGTACATGTCGCCCTCCCTCGGAGCATTAGGCAGCAGTCAGTGTGTAGCGGATTGGCAGGCTCTTGATGCCGCTCACGAACGTGGCGGTCGAGGTCGTGACCTCGCCCGCGAGCTCGACCGACTCGAGCCGCGGCAGCAGGTGGCCGAAGAGCGTCGCCATCTCCAGTCGCGCAAGGTGAGCGCCGAGGCAGTAGTGGACGCCGTAGCCGAAGGCGATTTGCCGCTCGGCAGCCTTCCTCGTGACATCGAACCGCAGCGGATCCTCGAACGCTCGCGGGTCCAGGTTGGCCGCGGCGTAGGACAGCATCAGCCACTCGCCCTTCGCGATCCGCTCTCCCGCAACCTCGGTGTCCTTCTGCGCGGTGCGCATGAAGTGCCGCACGGGCGAGGCGATGCGGATCAGTTCCTCGACGGCGTTCGGGATGAGCTCCGGCTTGCGCCGGAGGAGCGCCAACTGGTCGGGGTTCTCCGCGAGCAGACGCATGCCCTCCGCGATTGAGGCTGATGTCGTGTCGTGCCCGGCGGTGGCCACGATCAGGTAGTACCCCATCGTCTCCAGGATGGGCATGGGGGCGCCGTCGATTTGGCCGTTCGCGATCTGAGTCGCCAGGTCGTCGGTCGGGTTGGCCCGGCGGTTCGCGCTCAGCGTGGCGAAGTACTCGAAGAAGTCCCGCAGGACCGCCATCACGTCCTCCGGGTCGCGGTCCTTGGGGACGAAGTCGGGATCGCTGGCGCCGAACATCTCCTGGGTCAGCTGCAGCATCCGGGGGTAGTCCTCTTCCGGCAGCCCGAGAATCGCGAGGATGACCTCAAGCGGGAAGGGCAACGCGACTTCCGTGTTGAAGTCGATCTCGCCCCCGCCCGCCTCCAGCGTCGCGAGCGCCTTGCGGCTCAACTCGTCCAGTCGAGGCTGAAGCTGGCGCACGCTGCCCGGCTTGAACCAGTCGTTCGTGAGCATGCGGTACTTCCGGTGCTCCGGGTCGTCCATGTGGATGAGCGTCTTCGCCCGCGGTCCTCCCTGCGCCCGCATCGCGATGATCGCGTCGTGGGTCAGGATCGGTTCCGGGCCGTTCGTGAAGAGTTCGTGTTGCGCTTCGATCTCGAGGATCTCGTCCCTGCCGATGACCACCCGGAAGGGGCCGAAGCCCTCGACTTCGATCGGGTGGAACACTCCCCTGGCGTGAAGCGCGAGCGCCTCCTCCCGCCAGGATGTCATGTCGCCGAACCGCTTTGGGTTGCTGAACAGGTCAGTCGTCACGTGCCCTCCCGGAGTGGGCGCAGTCTACTGGCTGAGGCCCCCGGCGGGTGGCCTGGCAGGACGCCTCCGCGACCACATGGCTCCCACAAAGGACTAGGCTTACCGCCTACCCCGACCGAGTGTGACCCGAGGAGGTTCCGACATGCAGGCAATGGTGTTGCGGGGAACCACGCTGACCGTGGAGGAATGGCCCCAGCCCACCCCCGGCTCCGGAGAGTTGCTCGTTCGCGTGTTGGCGGCCGGGATATGCGCCTCCGACGTTCACGCCGCCGCTCACCTCGAGTCCATCATCGAGGAGACGGGACACACCTCCTGGTACGAGCTGGCCGACCTCGACAAGGGCATGGTGATGGGGCATGAGTTCGTGGCCGAGGTCGTCGAGGCCGGCCCCGACGTTTCCGGCTGGTCCCCCGGGGACCGCGTCGTGAAAGCCCCCGCCGGCGAGACCGACCGCCCCCTTCCCCCGCGCATGGCGAGCGCCTACAGCTCGGAGCTGAACGGCGCCTTCGCCGACTACATGGTGCTCTGGGAGCCGACCCTCCTCCCCGTCCCCGATAACGTCAGCGTCGAGGTGGCGGCCACCACCGAGCCCTGCTCCGTCGCTCGCCACGCGACCCACGAGGCCAAGGCGGAGGCAGGGGATCGGGTCCTCATCATGGGCGCCGGCCCGATCGGGCTCATGGCCCTCATGTGGCTGAAGCACGACGGCGTGGAGCTCGTAGGCGTCAGCGATCCCGTGGCCCTCCGGCGCGACCTCGCGGCTTCACTCGGCGCCGATGTCGTCCTCGATCCCTCCGACGCCGGATTCGACGCCGACCTCGAAGCGGGGCTCGACGGGGGACCGGACGTCGTCATCGACTGCGTGGGGATTCCGGGCATCATTCGGCAGGCGATGGACGCGGTGAAGCCCCGCGGGCGGATCATCGTCGTCGGCGTCTGCATGGAAGAGGACCTCTTCATGCCCGTCGTCGGCATCAACAAGGCCCTCACCATCAAGTTCTCGGTGGCCTATACCCGCGAAGACTTCCAGGAGACGCTCGCAGCCTTCGGCAGTGGCTCCATCGATACCACGCCGCTCGTCACCCGGACCGTGGACCTCGGGGAACTGCCCGAGGAGATTGCCCGTATTTCCCTAGGCGATCAGCTCAACTGCAAGGTGCTCGTCGACACCGGCGGCAGCGCCTGAGAGGAGCACGAAATGCCGCCTGAGCCGTTCACCGTTGCGATCCCGGATGATGCGCTGGAGGACCTCCAGGCCCGACTGCGGCGTATCCGTTGGCCCGCCGACTTCAACAACGAGGACTGGCGCTACGGCGTGCCCCGCTCCTACCTGGAGTCGTTCGTGGAGTCGTGGAAGGAGTACGACTGGCGCGAGACCGAGGCGGAGATCAACAGCTTCGGCAATTACCGCGTCACCCTCGACGACGTCCCCATCCACTTCATGTACGAGCGTGGGAAGGGGCCGAATCCGCTCCCCATCATCCTCACCCACGGCTGGCCCTGGAGCTTCTGGGACTGGAAGGAGGCGACGCGCAGGCTTACCGACCCCGCCGCCTTCGGCGGGGACCCGGCCGACTCCTTCGACGTCATCGCCCCCTCCCTGCCCGGCTTCGGCTTCTCCACGCCCCTCACCGTCGATGGCGTCCAGACCCAGTGGACCGCCGACCTCTGGGCGACGCTCATGTCGGATGTGCTCGGCTACGACCGCTTCGCCGCGGCGGGGGGCGACTTCGGCGCCGGAATCAGCGCCCAGCTGGGCCACAAGTACGGAGACCGCGTCGTTGGCATCCACGTCAGCATCGCCCCGATGCTGGGTGGGGCGGGAGGGTCCGGAACCGGGACCCTGGAGCCGGGCAGCCTCCTCGGCCTGCGCCGGACCCTGGACGGCCCCACATCACGCCTCAGCCGGGACGACTTCGAGCCCGACGAGCAATGGTGCTGGGACATGATGGACGACCGTTGGACCACTGCCCTCGCTCATGTCGCCGTCCACATCACCGATCCGCAGACGTTCGCTTATGCGCTGCACGACTCCCCCGTCGGCCTCGCCGCCTGGCTCATCGAGAAGCGCTACAACTGGAGCGACAACCGCGGTGGTCCCGACCAGGTGCCTTCGCGGAAGTTCTTGCTCGATCTCGTCAGCATCTACTGGTTCACCGAGAGCTACGTCACGTCGGCCCGCTGGTACTGGCACGTCTTCCGCACCCCCTGGGACCGCGCCCACGAGCGTACGCCCGCCATCGAAGTGCCGGTCGGAGTTCCCGGCTTCCCGCGCGAGATGGTGTTCGCCCCCCGCAAGATGGTCGAGGCGAACAACAACCTCACGCACTGGGGCAAGCAGGAGCGGGGCGGCCACTTCCCCGCCGCCGAGGAGCCCGACCTCTTCGTCCAGGACCTCGTCGAGTTCTTCCGCCCCCTGCGGTAAGGGGCGGCGCTAGCCGACGACGACCGGCTCGACGGCCCTGAGCAGCCAGCGCGCGATCGCCGTCATCGCGGCATCCTCGTGCGGCTGGCCGAAGACTTGCACCCCGACAGGCATGCCGCCAACGCTCATCAGCGGCATCCCGACAGCCGGGGCGAAGAGCATCGAGCTCGGGAAGTTGAACACCGGATCGCCGGTCGGGCGCGGCGCCAGTGGCTGGCCCGGCTCGTCGCCGAGCCACACGTGCGCCGGCCCCGGACACGAGAGCGTGATGATGGCGTCGGCGGACCCGGCCACCGCCGTGTGCGCTTCCTGGGCCACCTCGCGAGCGAACAGCAGCGCCTGGTAGTCGTCCACCGTCATCGCCTCCGCCGCCTCAAGCACCGCCTTCGCCCGCTCGCTGACCCCGTCCGGGTGCTGGTCGACGAGGTTCCGCGTCACCCAGCGGTTCTCCCAGCCCGTGATCGCGTTGCACACCTCGCGCGCGTTGCCGATGGCCCCCTCCAGCGTTTCGACCAGGGGGTCGTCTCGCCGGTGTAGCAGCTCGATGCCAAGCCCCCGTAACTGGTCGAGGACCGCCGCAAAGCCCTCCTTGCTGGCGCTGTCCAGCTCGTCCCAGCCCTGCGTCTCCAGGAAGATCAGCCGCCCCGGCTTGACCGGCTTGGGTGTCGTCGAAGGGCCTTCCAGCCCCCGCGAACCCCGGTCGCCTCCCGCACGCCGCGCAATCTCGATCGCGACCTGCCACATGTCCTCGATGCACCCGGCATGCACGCCGTGCGTGCTCATGCTGGTCACCTGCCGCTCGCCGCGGTTGATGCCGCCCTGCGTCGGCTTGAGCGCGATGTTTCCGCAGTAGCCGGCCGGCCGGATGATCGAGCCGCCCACCTGCGTGCCCAGCCCCGCCGGGAGCATGCGCGCCGCCACCGCCGCCGCCGTACCGGACGAGGAGCCGCCGGGCGAGCGCCGCGCGTCGAACGGGTTCGTCGTGGGTCCGGGGTGCGAGCCCCCGAGCTCGGCCGTGACCGTCTTCCCGAGGATCACGGCGCCTGCCTGCCGCAGCGCCCAGACGGCGGCGTTGTCCCGCCTCGGGAAGTTCCCGCGGAACGCCTCGCAGCCGTATTCGGTCGGCATGTCCTTCGTCTCGAGCAGGTCCTTGATGCCCACCGGCATGCCGTCGATGACGGAGAGCGGCTCGCCCGCCGCCCAGCGCGCGCTGCTCGCGTCCGCGGCAGCCCGTGCCAGGTCCCGGTTCAGGTGGGCGAACGCCTGCACTACCGGCTCGCGCTCCGCGATGGTCGTGAGGCAGCGCTCAAGGAAGTCGCGCGGGGTGTCGTCGCCCGTCCGGAACCGGCGCGCGGCATCGTGAAACGTCAGGGGCGCGTACGTTCGCGGGTCGTAGCCCGTCGCCGTGGCCTGCGTCATCACGAATCTCCCCTGCCCGCACCCTAGCCCCGCCGCCGGGACGTGCCAAGCACCACCGCGTCGGCGCGAGACACACGGCGAGCCCGCGGGGTATCTTCCCACCGAGCCGATATCTCGGGATGGAGCCGTGCGTGGGCCGCCACGCTGACCTGTTGGCGCGACATCGGGGCGTGATGCCCTCTTGGATGACCCTCTACTACGACGACCCCATCGCGCTCGTCGATGGAGAGGGACGGCACGTCGTCGATGCCGAGGGCAACCGCTACCTGGACTTCTTCGGCGGCATTCTCACCACCATGACCGGCTACCGCGTCCCGCAGGTCGTCGCGGCCATCCAGGATCAGGCGGCCCGCATGCTCCACACGAGCACGCTCTACCTCATCGAGCCGCAGATTGAGCTGGCGGAGCGCATCGCCGAGCTTTCCGGCATCCCCGACGCCAAGGTCTTCTTCACCAACTCGGGCAGCGAGGCCAACGATGCCGCCCTCATGATGGCGACCCAGTTTCGTTCGTCCGACCAGATTCTCGCGCTGCGGAACAGCTACCACGGCAAGTCCCACTCGACCGTCGCTGTCACCGGCAACGCCTCCTGGTCGGCGACCGCGCTGAGCCCGTTCAACGTTACCTACGTGCACAGCGGCTACCGCCTGCGGTCGCCCTTCGGCGGCCTCCCGGAGGACGAGTTCGTGGGGGCGTGTGTCGACGACCTCCGTGACCTCCTTGCCGTCGCCACGGCAGGCGACGTGGCGGCGATGATTGCCGAGCCCATCCAGGGCGTCGGTGGCTTCGTCGTTCCCCCCGACGGGTACTTCGCCGCCCTCAAGCAGGCGCTGGACGAGCACGGCATCCTCTTCATCGCCGACGAGGTGCAGACCGGCTGGGGCCGCACGGGCGACCACTTCTGGGGCCACCAGGCGCACGGGATCGTCCCCGACCTCCTCACCTTTGCGAAGGGGCTCGGCAACGGCGTCGCCATCGCTGGCGTCGTTGGTCGCGCGGACGTCGTCGATTGCCTGCCGGCCAACTCGCTCTCCACGTTCGGAGGCAACCCGCTCGCTGCGACGGCGGCCCTCGCGAACCTGGAGGTGCTCTTCGAGCAGGACCTCCAGGAGAACGCGCGCGCGCAGGGTCAGGTGCTCCGGGATGGGCTTCAGCGCCTTGCCGAAGATGTCCCCGAGATCGCTGAGGTTCGGGGCAAGGGCCTGATGATCGGGGTCGAGTTCGCCGCTCCCGGCTCGCTCGATCCCCTTCCCCAGGTAGCCGACGGCGCCCTCCAGGCGGCCCGGGCCGAGGGCCTGCTGGTCGGAAAGGGTGGGCTCCACCGCAACGTGCTCCGCATCGCACCGCCCCTCTCGATCACCGCCGCCGAAGTCGCCGAAGGCCTGGCCATGCTCGATCGGGCTATCCGCTCCGCGACGCACCCGGAGTAGCCCACGCAGCAGGCGTCCCTTGCAGGGTTCAGGGCGGGGTGTGGGCGCCCACGGCGTCACGACGGTGGCTCGCGACCCGGCGGGCGAGGTCCGGGAAGTCGGGATGGATCTCGTAGCGGTAGTCGTCCCAGTAGCCGTCGCGGCTCGGGTCGAAGTGGCGAGGGGGCGTCTTGCTGGCCAGCGCGAACCGCTTCATGTCCCGCTCGACGGCCGATTGCCGGGCGACGGCTTCCTCCGGGGGAACCGGAGGAAGCACCAAGACGCTCATCGCCTGGTTGGCCCGCAGAGTCGGAGTGAAGGGATGCTCCCAGACACGGTGGCCTCCCGTGACGACCACCGGAAGAAGCGGGCGGCCGAGGCGCCGCGCGAGGTTGAACGCTCCCGGCTGGAACGCGAGCTCGATGCCGAGGATGGAACCCTGCGGGAAGAGAAGAACGCTGTCCCCCTCATTGATGGCCACTCGGGCTTCGCGATGCAGTGTCCGGGCGCTCTGGAGCGGGCGCTCTGGCTGGACGAGGAGGTGTCGCCCCCGTGAGAGCTGGGCACCGAGAACCGGGAAGGTGGCCAACTCGTCCCGGGCGACGGCGGTGAGCGAGAGGGGAAGCCGCAGGAGGGCGAGGCTGTCGGCGAAGCCTTCGTGCAGCGAGGCGACCACGTACCGCTCACCCGGCTGGATGTGTTCCAGACCGCTGACGTCGATGCGCAGACAGATGAGACGGGCGGCGAGCCGCGCCCACCAGCGCTCGGCTGCCCGGCAGTGGCCCCGCTCGGGCAGCAGTGCCGCCAGTGTGAGGAGGAGCCGTGCCGGGCCGAGCAGAATGAGCGCGGCCACCCATGCCCGTACCCACTCGCGGGTGGACTCGACACGGAAGTAGCCGCGGAGGAGCGTTCGCGGAGCCCCTGCGACAGGTGTCGTGGCGCGGCCAACCGCCTCAGCCGTCATCGGCGATGGGGGGCGGGGGCGCGAGCGCGCGACGCAGCGATTCCTCGTCGGGCACGACCCCCTGCGTCGACACCTTGCCATCGATCGTCACGACGGGCGGGTGCCAGCCTCCGCGCCGCAGCGCATCGAAAATGTGGTTGAACCAGGGCTTGATGCGAACTTCGACGTGCGGGAGGTCGGAAGCGACGCGCTCGACGAGCCGGACCGTGAGGTCGCACTCCTCGCAGATGGCGTGCGGCACGGTGACGAAGAGCTGCCGGCCGGTCATGGGGTAGACCGTCACAACGGTCGCGTCCTCCGAAGCTCCCGCTGAATCGCTCATGCTGTCGAGGGTACGGCAGGAAGCCGCCGCGCCGCACGTCGGGAGGTAAAGGCGCTCGCCGCTTGGCTAGCCCTCTGCCAGCAGGGCGCGCATCCGGTCCACCCCTTCGACGATTTCCTCGAGCGAGGCGGCGTAGCTGAAGCGCAGGTAGCCCTCGCCCAGGTGGCCGAAGCTCGTCCCCGCGATCACCGCGACACCGGCTTCCTCCAGCAGGCGCTCCTGCAGGGTGCGAGCGTCGATGCCCGTCCCCGAGATGTTCGGGAAGGCGTAGAACGCGCCGCCCGGGTCGACGCAGCTCACCCCCGGCACGCTGTTGAGTTCCTCCACGATCACCTTGCGCCGCTCGTCGAACGCCGCCGTCATGACGTCGACCGCATCCTGCGGCCCTTCGAGCGCCTCGACCGCCGCGTACTGGGTGGCTGCGTTGGGACAGCTGTAGCTGTTAATCGCGAGCCGCTCGGCGAACGGGAACAGGTCGGGCGGGAAGACGCCGTAGCCGAGTCGCCAGCCGGTCATCGCGTAGGTCTTGCTCCATCCGTCCAGGACGATGAGCCGGTCGCGCAGCTGCGGATAGTTGAGCCAGGACACGTGCGAGCGTCCCTCGTAGAGGATGCGGGAGTAGATCTCGTCGCTGAGCACGACTACGTCGGGCCAGCGTTCGAGCCCCTCGACGAGGCGCTCGACCTGCTCCCGCGTGTACACGCCGCCCGTCGGGTTCGCCGGGCTGTTCAGGATGATCAGGCGCGTCCGTTCGTTGATCTGGCTGAGCACCTGGTCGGGGTCGAAGGTGAAGCCGTCGGCTTCGTGCAGTTCGATCGGCACGGGCGTAGCCCCGGAGAAGCGAATCACCGACTCGTAGATGGGGAAGCCGGGGTTGGGATACAGAATCTCCGCGCCGGGTTCTCCCATCAGCAGCGCCGCGAAGAACATCACCGGCTTCGCTCCCGGCGTGATCAGTACGGTCTCCGGGTCGACCTCGGCGCCGTGGCGACGCTGCAGGTCGCGGGCCACGGCCTCGCGCAGTTCGGGGATGCCGGCGCCCGGGGTGTACCCGTGCTTGCCCTCCGCGAGGGCCCGCTTCCCCGCCTGGACGATGTTGCCGGGCGTGGCGAAGTCGGGCTGACCGATTCCGAGATTGATGATCGAGCGGCCCTCGGCGGCGAGCCTGTTCGCTCGCGCCAGCACCTCGAACGCCGTTTCCGTACCGAGACTCCGGGCCGCGGCAGTTGGAAGGACCATGGTCGACCTCCGAACCCTGCGATTCGCTTCGGCATCGAGGGTACCCCGCAGCCGGGCGCGACGGCACTCATCGTTTCTTGACCTCCGACGCGGCCGTCCGCAGGGAATCGCGCGTCTGGCTACCCGGTAGTGGGCTGCCGCCCGGTGGTGGGCGGCACGACTGGCGCCTATCGCTCCTTCCCGATGAGGGTGAGGTAGGCCTCCTCCAGCGAGGACGTGCGTGTGGTCATGTGGTCAACGTGCTCGGCGCCGATGTGGGCCACGATCGGGCCTGCGTCTTGGTCCGAGGGGATGTGCACGCGGACGGTCTGGAGCATGCCGTCCACGCCGACCTCCACGTGCTGAACCTGCGGCAGTTCGTCAAGCGATGCCTGAAGTCCCTCCCGCGGTTCGCGCAGGGATATCTCGACGACGGTGGCGCTGCCGAACTGGCGCTTGATCGCCGCGGGGCTGCCCTGCGCGACCACCTCACCGCGGTCGATCACGATGAGCTCGTCGCAGAGCTCGTCCGCCTCGAGCATGAAGTGTGTCGTCAGCAGGATTGTCCGGCCCCGCTCCTTCAGCTCGCCCACCAGCTGCCGGAACTCGAAGGCGCCGAGCGGGTCGAGCCCCGATGTCGGCTCGTCCAGGAAGAGCACGTCGGGCTCGGTCAGCAGGGCGCGGGCGAGGTGAAGGCGCTGCTTCATCCCACGCGAGTACTCGAACACCTTCGAGCCTCCGCGCTCGCCCAGGCCCACGAGGTCAAGAAGCTCGGCGGAGCGGCGATTCGCCTCGCGGGGCGAGAGGTGGTTGATCGCCGCGAAGTACTGCAGGTTCTGCTCGCCCGTGAGCCGGCCGAAGAGCCCGCGATCGCCGCCGAGCGCGAGACCCGTGCGGCGGCGAACCTCGCGCGGCTGCGAGGCCACGTCGAACCCCGCGACGCGCGCGCTGCCCGCCGTCGGAAGGAGGAGGGTCGAGAGCATGCGCACGGTGGTCGTCTTGCCCGCTCCGTTCGGGCCCAGCAGGCCAAAGATCGTGCCCGGCCGGACGTCGAACGAAATGTCGCTCACGGCCACGATCTCGCTGCCTCGGCGGAGGGGTCCGCCGCGCTGGAACGTCCGCCGCAGGTTGCGGCACTCGATCATGGGAGCGTCACTGGTCATTCCTCACCTCCTGCGAGGATGCCGCGCTGCCGGGCGGCCCGGTCGATGAGCGTGAAGACGGCAAGTCCAACCAGCGCGTAGGCGCCGGCGACGGCCAGCTCGAGCAGCAGGTCCGGGGCCACGCTCGCCACGGAGTCCCCGGCGAACGCACCCCGCAACGCCTTCAGCCCGTGCGTGATCGGCAGCCCGTTGGCAATCACTTCGAGGGCCGTGGGGAGACGGTCGACGGGAATGATCAGGCCCGTCAGCCCAAGCAATCCCCCATACCCGATCGAGGAGAAGAGGAACCAGTCCTGGTAGAGCGCCGCGAAGTTCCCGAGGAGCAGGGAGATCATGAGGATGCCTATGGAGATGACGACGACGGCGACCGCATAGGTGAGGTAGTTCAGATCGCCCACACTCAGGTCGATGAGGAGCACGGCGAGGAGCGTCGTGCTGACTGCGGTGAGCGGGCCGTTGTAGAAGTGGCCGACGCCCCGGGCGAAGTAGGCCGATGCCCGGCTCGCGGGAGAACCGAAGAGCAGGTGCAGCGTCCCGCCAGAACGGTCGTTGGAGAACGACTGCGTCACGCCGCCGACGTAGATCCAGACGATCGCGTAAACCACCATCCCGATGCCGAAGCGGTCGACATCGCCAATCGACGCGAATCGCCCTATGAGAATGAAATTGAACAGGGTGAGAAACGGCGCGAGGACGATGTTGCTGAAGTAGGGAAAGGGTGTCAGCCAGTGGAAGAGACCCCGGTAGGAGAGGTAGGCCTGGAGGTAGAAGTTCTGGACCCTGTCGACCATCTCAGCCCTCCGTCAGCCCACCGGAGAGGCGAGCGCGCCTCTCCGCTCGCAGGAAGAGCGCGACTTCGACGACGGCCAGGAGGACCAGGAGACCAACCGCCGGCAGCCAGTTGAGAGCGACGCGACCGAGGTCTTCCTTCCCGTTGATGGACCAGATGAGCGCCTCCATCGCCCACGAGGTCGGCAGCAGGCGGGCGAGCCACTCGAACCAGTTGGGGAGGAGGGAGATGGGGTAGAAGAAGCCGCTGAGGACCACACCCAGGGGCATGATCGCGTTGAAGAAGCCGCCCTGGGCGCCCACCAGGAAGCTGAGCGGCGCGAACAGAAACTGGAGCGCGACGACCGCGAGCACGACCAGCGTGAGCGACAGTGCGAAAGCGGTGGCGTGTTCGATCCCGGCTATCTCCCGGGCGACCAGCAGGGCTGCCGCGAACGACAGCAGGCCGACCAGTGCAAAGAACACCACGTAGGCGAGGGACTTCCCCAGCATTACGAGCGTGAGTGGAGAACGGGACAGCAGGTTCAACTCGAGCGTGCCTGCCCAGCGTTCGTCCAGGAGGGAGAAGCCGGTTCGGAACACGCATACGTTCCAAACAACGACGAACGCCGCGCCAATGGCAATGGAGAGGGAGACGCCCTGTTCCACGCTGGCGCGAGCGATCCAGGCTGCGGCTGCGGCGGTTGGGACCTGGCTGATCGCGATCATCAGGATCTGGTAGCGGCTCGCGGTGACGCGCCACTGCTGCAGGAAGGCCCCTTGAAGTGCGTACAGGTGGCCCACGGCGCTCCTTTCTACGAAAGACGCATGGCCCGGCTCCTCCCGATGAGGAACCACGAGTCCCGCCGTTCGAGGACGACTTCCCGACGGCTGGGAACGGTGCAGAAAAGACTAGGAACCCGGCTTCCACCAGACTTGCAGCCGAGGGCCGTAGGGTCTAGTTCGCCGCTCGAAGCCTGCGCTCTAGAGGTTGCGCACGTATCGCGCCATGCCTGCGTCGAGACCGTAACCAGCAGCTTTCCAGAAGCCCGTGGCCCAGGGATGGTCCCTTTCGACGAGGGCGGTGATTCGCTTCGCCCCCATGTCAGCGAGGCGAGCCTCCACGTCGGAGACCAGCCTGCGAGCAATACCCTGCCTCTGGTAGTCCGGATGCACTGCCAGCCTGTAGATATTGCCGCGCCAGCCGTCGAAGCCTCCGATGACGGTCCCGACGATGCGCCCCTCCTCCTCAGCAACGAGCAGCACCGAAGTGCTCCCGTTCGCCGCCTGCCGGACGTCGCCGGGGGAATCTGTCGCGCCAACGGTTCCGTAGGCCTCTCGCCACAGGGCCAGGACCGCTTCCAACTCATCCTCGCGAACCTCTCTCACGGAGGCGTGACGAGCCATGCCTCTACGTCTCCCAATCCTCTTGGAGGATGGAGTAGAGGAGGTCGTCAACGCGTCTTCCGTGAACGACTCGGTTGCTGCGCAGAATGCCCTCACGCTTCATCCCAAGCTTCTCGAGAACGCGGGCCGACGGGTCATTGCCGACAGGCACGAAGGCATAGATGCGAGCCAGCCCACGGTCCTCGAAACCGTGGGCGACCACGGTGCTTGCTGCTTCGGTCATCAGGCCACCCCCCCAGAGTGACCTGGCGATGGAATAGCCGAGCGTGGCGGAGCCGGGACTCTCCCGGCGGAGGTAGATGCTGCCAGAGCACCGCTCCTCATGGACGATTGCCCACATCGAGACTGCTTCGGGGTCGTACAGCATGGCCTTCGCGACGAACTCCTCAGCATCGGAGTGGGAGTACGGTTCGGGCAGCCCCAGGTAACGGTTCCACTCCGGGTCGGTCGCGAAGGCATAGACGTCTTCGATATCGCCTGGACGGAACCTTCTCAGTACGAGCCGTGCGGTTGTCAGCTCGGGGAGCTGGTTGCGATCGGTCGTCTCGTATTCCCCGGACGGGAGCGCGGTAGCGGGCAGCGTTCCACCAGGGCTATTCCACTCGCTTCTCAAGATCGCGTAGCGGGCAATTTCGCGTCCCCCTCGCTCGATCTGGTCCCTCCGCTGGACACCTTCGCGAGTCATTCCGAGCCTCTCCATCAGGCGCAGCGAACGCCCGTTGCGCGCGTCCGCTTCCGCGAAGATTCGCGCAAGTCCGTACTCCCGGAACCCCCAATCGACCACGGCGGTCGCGGCCTCCGTCGCCAGGCCTTGTCCCCACATGTCCCCGGCAAGGTCGTAGCCCAACTCGGCCGCCTTCGACTCAGAATCAACCTCGAGGCTCACGAGACCGACAACACGACCCTCGGACTCCATCGCGAACACGGCTTCCTTGTCCCACGAGATCACCACTGATCGCGCAACCATGTGTTCCGTAACCCCACGGTCGTACGGCCGTGGGTAGAACGCTGCCCACTGCGGGTCACTCGCGTAGCGGAGAACATCGTCGATGTCCGAGAGCCGAAACGGCCTGAGGAGAAGGCGCTCCGTTCTCAGTTCGGTGGGCTTGGTCACGGCCGGTGCTCCTCCTGGTCAGTTGAGCCGCTGCTTCCCACCGTACAGTCGACCAGCCTGGTTGTGGGTCGGTGCCTGTGCTCGCCTTGTCGGCCGAGCGTCCGCCGTGACGCAGCGAAGAGGCGTGATCGTGACCGTCCGGGCGGTCATGCGAGTGCGGCTTCGACCTGACGTTCCAGCTCAGCAACCTTCGACATGTGCCCGGCAAGGAGCTCGTAGTCGTCCTGAACTGCCGCAGCGTGAGCCCTCCCCAGGCATAGTGCCTGCCTGCTCTTGAGGTCGGCGAGCTCCGAGTCGACATCGTGCAAGAACCAGGCGTAGTCCAGGGCTCGTCTCATGCCCAACGGCAACGCGAATCTTCGCAGGTGCTCCAGGCCCTGCTCTCCCAGCTCCCCAGCCCTGAGGGTGGCAGCCACGGACTCAACCGCCTCGGGGCCGATAACCACTCCCGAGGGAACCGTGGCTCTGGACTCCCTGTAGGCCTGAGCAAAGGACTGAATCGCCATCCCGGAAAGCTCTTCGGGAGTTGGGCTCTTGACGCGAACGGGCGAGTGCCACCGGCGGTATGGACCGCTCCCGTACGGGACCAACTCGGCTCTCCAGGCGCGATCAAGCGCTTCAAGGGCGATCGGCACCGCGGGGTATCCGTCGGGATCGTGCACGACAACGTCATCGCCTTCGATGCCGAGCGCGAGGACGAAGTGATCGACCCCGTTCCCTCCCTGGCTATCGGGCTGGTAAGGGAGCTCTCCCACGTCCAGCGGACCGAGCAACACCGGCCCATCGTCGAGCTGTCGGGCCAGCGCTTCCGCGGGCATGGGGGCGCCGTCGGACTCCGCTTCCTCGGCCACCTTGAATCCCAGTAGCCCGAACGCCCGAGACAGGCCCACATCCGGCATGGATGCCCAGCCGCTCAAGAACAGCGTCTGAGACTCCGCGAGCCAGAAGGCTCCCAGCCCCACGCCAGACAGGACTTCGAGCAGCCGTGGCTCGATCGTCTCGCCGACGCTATCCAGGAGCATCGCGGCCGAGTTCGCGTAGCAGTAGGGACCGTTGCCGATGTAGCCCAACATGGACATCTCACACTCGCCTGACCGCTTCGCGGAACGATCGTGATCCGACCGCCACGCGTCCCCGGAACTCTAGCCCACGGTGGCCCCTCAGCACGACCCTCGGACTCACATGAAGACTGAGGGCCACGCACTACACTGTGCACGCCGCGCCGCGGCCGGAGAGGTGATCGGGGATGAGCTTGTCCACGCACCCCCAGTTCCTCCAGACGCATCAGCCCGATGAGCGCTGCGGTGGCTGCTGGACCGCGTTTCCCCGGCCATGTCGATGCGGCGGGCAGATTCACGCGGAGCGCGGGGACGAAAGCGCGGCCGGAGACATCTGGCTCAGGCGATGGTGTTCCGAGTGCGGCATCGATTGGGACGAGCCGATTCGCGCCAAAACGTAGCCGGCGCCGTGGCGCTCCCGGACACCGCTGGCGAACCCGTCAGGCCTCCGGCTGGAAGTGGGGGTGAGCCACCGCCTCATCGGGCCAGAGGAAGTCGAACCCCGCCGCCAGCGCGTACTGCCGATCAAGGTCCTCCCGGTCACCGATGTGCAGGTAGACGTCCGCCTCGAACTGCGCTTTCACGTCCGGCAGCATGTGCTTCGAGACGACGAAGTCGACCTCGATGTCGTGCGCGGCCCAGATGGCCCGTTGACCGCTCAGCGTGCGATCGGAGCAGCTGCCGATCAGGAAGCCCTTGTCGCGTACCAGGCGCACCATGTCCATCGTCAGAACGCCGGGCGGATCGCCCACTTCCAGCGTGCCGTCGATATCGAAGCTGATCAGAACTACCACGGGCCACTCCTCGTCCTTGCCTCGACCGTGACTAGTCGGGGCTGGCGCTCCAGACGGTGAAGTTCCCCCCGAGGGGCATCGGCCCGCCCGAGACCGCCACTTCCGGCTCGACGCCGGTAACCTGCCGCGCGCCGGCGCGGCCCTGCAGCTGCTGGATACAGTCCGTGTGCATCCAGACTCGACTGCGGCCGCTGCCGACATTCCCACCGCTGGGGGAGACCGGGTTGGGGCCTTCGATGCTGATATCGGTCTGGTAGAAGTCCAGCGCTTCCCCGAACTTGATCCCGCGATAGCCCAGGCCCTCCAGGTGGAACTGGTGGAAGAGCGAGAAGCCGTCGTACATGTTCTCGAAGGAAAGATCGTCGGCGGTGATGCCCGCGCCTTCGTAGATCTTGCGAGCGGTGCGCGCTGTCTCGGCTTCCACCTCATCGAGCGTGGGCGTCAGGCTGCGCGGCCGGGCGTTGCTGGACGCGTGGTTGAGGATGTAGACCGGCTTCTGCTTCATGTCCGCCGCGCGCTCGGCCGTGGAGAAGAGGTAGGCGCCGGACATCATGATGGGAATGTCGTTGTCGAACAGGTTGGCGGGCTTCGCGATCCAGCGCGCCGCGAGATAGTCCTCTCGTCCGAGCTCCTCGGGCCGGTGCTGCGCCCAGTAGCCCTCGGGGAACATCAGCCCGTTGCGCCGCGAATTCTCCATGAACGGCGCCATCATCTCGTGCGTCTTGCCGTACTTCCGGCAGTACTCCGCGAACTGCAGGGCCGTGCCGTACGAGGCGGGACCGCCCCAGAGCCGCGTGATGGCGGCGGTGCCGGGCAGCGTATCCTCGACGTTGGCCCCACTCTGGTAGTAGCGCCCCTCAAAGTTGTGCCAGCTCTTGACGACCAGGCAGGTGTGCGTCAGACCGTCGCCCACGGCCTGCGCCGCCACATTGAGCGCGTTCGACATGCAGCCGGGGCCGTACATCGTGAACTGGACGTTGGTCAGCTCCGGCATATTCGCCAGCAGCCACTCGGCGCTGAGCTTCGCGACGCCGTCAAGCGGGTCATCCGTCTGGTTGAAGCTCTCGATCACGTCCATGGGAAGCGGCTTGCCCTCCTCCCAGAACGCGCCGGTCGTGGTCACCGGGACGACCACGAGGCCATCGATCTGCTCGGGCGCGACGCCGGCGTCGGCGATCGCCTTCCGCAGCGCCTGAATCGTGATCGCGCCCACGCACGTCTCGGGCCGGCCGTCCCAGCGTCGGGAGGTCGGCCCGTGGCCGACGCCGACGGCAGCGACCTTTCCCCGGTGCTCCCAGATGCCGAGCCCTTCGTCGTTGCGGTACATCGCATCAGGTGCGGTTGGTGTCGTCATTGCGCGCACTCCTTGCCGTAGGGGCCGTCGGATAGGTCGGGATCAGTCGGTAATCACGCGCCACTCGGGCACGAGCTGACCGTTCGCGGTGGGCTCGAAGATCACCTCGACGGCCGCGCCCACGGGCACGTCGTCCACAGGCACGCCGGGGAGGTGCGAGAACATCTGGATGCCCGGATCGTCGTCCAGCATGATCACGGCAAGGTTGAAGGGCTGATCCTCCTGGAGCAGCCGCACGGGGCAGTCATGCACCACGCCGTAGTTGTAAATCGTGCCGCGCCCGCTCATGGGCTTCCACTCGAATGAGTCGCCGGCGCCGCAATCGCGACAGGTTTCTGCCGGCGGATGCTGCAACCGGTTGCACTCGAGGCAGTTCTGGATCACGAGCCGCTCTTCATTCGCGGCGTCCCAGAACGGTTGACTGAAGTCGTCCGGTACAACGCCTTGCTTGCTCATCGGTTCCCCCTGCTGCAGGCAGCGCTCCTCGACTGCCCACGGCGTTGGTGCAGAATAAGGGGCCAGAGCATTGTCCGTCGAAGCTGAGAACGAGAACGTCCGCTACGAGCCCGAGGAGCGTCCTCCAGGGCTCGTCACCGTTGGGTCGGGGCTGCAGGCCGCGATGGTCATCGTCGCCCCCGTGGTCCTGACCGTCGTGATCGTGGCCCGCATCGCGGAGCAACCCGACTCCTACATCACCTGGGGGGTCTTCGCGGCCCTCGTCGTCAGCGGGGTAACGACCGTCCTGCAGGCCATCCGCGTCGGTCGCGTGGGGGCCGGCCACGTCCTCATTATGGGCACGTCGGGCGCCTTCATCGCGGTGTGCGTAGCGGCGATGGTCGAGGGAGGACCCGCCCTGATGGCGACCCTCATCATCATCTCGGCGCTGTTTCAGTTCGCGCTGGCGGCGCGGCTCTCGCTGTTACGCCGCATCTTTACGCCTGTCGTGTCGGGCACCGTGATCATGCTGATCGCGGCCACGGTCATGCCGATCGTCTTCGACACCATGACTACCGCACCCGAGGACACATCCGGGGCCGCTGCTCCGCTGGCTGCCGCGGCCACGATCGTGACCGTCGCGGTCCTGGTCCTCAGGGCCCCGCCCGCCTGGCGCCTCTGGTCGCCGATCATCGGCATCGCGGTGGGATGCGCGGTTGGGGCGCCCTTCGGCCTCTACGAGGTCCAGCAGGTAGCCGATGCAGCCTGGATCGGCGTCCCCGCCAGCTCCTGGCCCGGCATCGACGTCACACCCGGTACCGAGTTCTGGGCGCTCCTGCCGGCGTTTGTGGTCGTGACCATCGTGGGGGCGGTCGAGACCATCGGCGATGGCATCGCCATCCAGCGGGTCTCGCGCCGGAGAGCGCAGGCCACGGACTTCCGCGTTGTCCAGGGAGCCCTCAATGCCGACGGTGTGGGGAACTTCCTTTCAGGGCTCCTCGGCACGCTCCCGAACACCACCTACTCCTCCAGCATCTCCATCGCCGAGGTAACCGGCGTCGCCGCCCGGCGCGTGGGCGTCGTCATCGGCGTCGCGTTCGTGGTCGTAGCCTTCTTTCCGAAGGTCGCGGCGCTCCTGATCGCGATTCCCGGCCCCGTTGCCGGCGCTTACATAACCGTCCTGATCGGGCTCCTCTTCGTGCAGGGGATGCAGCTCATCATCCGTGATGGCGTCGACCACCGGAAAGCGCTCGTGGTGGGCGCCGCTTTCTGGATCGGAACGGGCTTTCAGAACCAGTGGATATTCCCCGACCTGATCGAGGGGGGATTCCTCGAGGTGTTGCTCGGCAATGGCATGACCGCTGGCACCCTCGTCGCGGTCATCCTGGTCGGGTTCCTGGAACTGACGGGCTCTCGTCGAAGCCGTCTCAACCTCGCCCTCGACACCAGGGCCGTGACAGCCCTCGAAGAGTTCCTGCGCGCCTTCGCGGCGAAGGCCCGGTGGGACTCCGCCTCCACGGAACGTCTGACCTCGGCGGGCGAGGAGACGCTGTCCATCCTGCTACAGGAACAGACCAACACGTCCGACACCGCATCGCGACGGCTGGCTCTGACGGCAAGGATGGACAGGAACACGGCGGAGATGGAATTCGTAACGGTCCTGGAGGGGCAGAACATGGAAGACCGCCTCTCCTACCTCACGGAGCTGCCCCCGGTCCCCGACGAGCATGAAGTGTCGTTCCGGCTGCTCTGGCACTACGCCTCCGATGTCCGCCACCAGAAGTACCACGGCGTCGACATCGTCACCGTGACCGTCGAAGGGCATCGCTAGCCTCGGCCGGGGCCAGGGCACGCTAGTCGATCAGGTTGTAGCGACGCTTCAATTCCAGGATTCGGTCGACCGACTCGTAGATTCGGTCTTCCTCGATCTCTCCCGCGGCTACGGCATCGAGAACGGCTTGCTTCACGCGGTAGACCTCGGTTCGGTCGTCGGACAGCTGGTTGGCGATGAGGATCACGTCGACCCCGGCTTTGATCGCCTCGACAGCCGCCCGCTCGAGGCTGTATTGCTCGACGATCGCCCCCATCTGCATGTCGTCGGAGAGGATCACGCCTTCGAAGCCCAGCTCCTCACGCAGAAGGCCCGTCACGATCGCGGTCGACAGCGTGGCCGGGCGGCCGCTCGGGTCGAGATCCCGGTTCACGATGTGCGCCGTCATGACTGCATCCTCATAACCGTCCTCGATCAGCCGTCGATAGGGCGCCAGTTCGTCTTCCCGCTCGAAGCTGCTGGTGACGTCGGTGACCCCGAGGTGGGTGTCGCCCGCGGCGCTGCCGTGGCCGGGGAAGTGCTTAAGGGAGGAGATGACGCCGGCGGCTCCGTGCGCCTCGGCGAATGCCTCGGCGTGCGCGGCCACCACCTCGGGGTCGGCGCTGAAGGAACGCTCGAGGGCGCCGATCGCCGGGCTCTCCGGGAACACGTTGACATCCACCACGGGGGCGAGATTCCAGTTGATGCCGAGCTCGCGCAGCTCCGTCGCGGAAGCCGACGCGGCGGCCCCCGTTTCCGCCGCCGTTCCGCCGCCAAGCGCCTGGTGGCTGGGCAGATCGATGCTGAACCCGTAGCCGGACTTGAGCCGGTTGATCAGCCCGCCCTCGACATCGATCGCGATGAAATACGCAATCTCAGCCTGCGCCTGCAACTCCGCGATGAGGGCACGTAGCTGCTCGGGTGACGTGATGTTGCGCGGCTTGGCGCCACCGGACGGGAGGTCGTAGTCGAACAGGATTACGCCGCCGGGGGCGATGTCGTTCAGGAGCGCAACCGTCTCACCGTCCAGCCGCTCGCCCGGAAATCCGATCAGGAGCATCTGCCCAACCGCATCCTCAAGCGACAGCGACCGGGCGTCGTCGTCGGACCCGCACGCGCCCAGGGTCGCCAGGAGCGCCGCCAGGATGAAGCCGGTCAGCCAGCGCGTCACAGAAGCAAGCACCATCAACCCTCGAGTGTGGTGGCCAGGGGGAGGCGGATGACAACCGTAACACCCTGTCCCGGCACGCCGCTCTCCACGGTGGAGAGGGCAGACCCCCACCACCACTCTCGAGATGATGGAGGTCGGCTCTCAGGACGGGTCACTGACGACGAGGGACCCGCCGCCCTACGGCGTGTTGTTGGTGACGGACTGGTTGGTGAAGCCCAGTACCGGTACGCCCGAGTCCTCGCCACAAGGGGGCACTTTGCGCCTCTCTGGGCGCGGTCCACTTCAGCAAGCACCCGTTCGCCCCCTGTGCGGATCAGGGTGTCCCTCGACACTAGCACCACCGTGCAGTACCTCCAGGAGGAAGGGTCGTCATCGGGATCGGCTACGGACAGCAATCGGCGGCCATGCCGACCGAAGTACTCAGGCAGTATGCCTACATTTGCGCGACTGGCCCGTGACAATTTGGAGCACATCCATAATCTTCTGTAACTATGCCAACTTGTAGCAGGTGGCTCTCCTGAAGCTGAGGCACGCCCTTGAGCATCCCCACATCGCGTCCGGTCCACCCGGTCGCTGCGATCACCCGAGGAAGCGCAGCTCGGGCAGGCAGGTCCCGCAACCCTTCA
>JAPPAK010000004.1 GCA_026705605.1 Chloroflexota bacterium
GGCGCATCGTGCAGGTGCTGGGCAACCTGCTGTCCAACGCCGCCCGGCACTCCCCGGAGTCGTCGGTGATCCAGGTGACCGCCGTACGGGATGGCGTGCACGTCGCGGTCTCGGTGACGAACGAGGGACAGGGCATCCCGGCGGAGAGCCTGCCGCAGTTGTTCAGGAAGTTCTCGAGGGCCCAGGCCAAGGAGCAGGAAGGGGACACAGGCCTCGGCCTGGCCATCTGCAAGGGCATCGTGGAGGCGCACGGCGGCCGCATCTGGGCCGAGAGCGACGGCCCGGGTCTGGGCGCGCGCTTCACCTTCACCCTTCCCTCCGTGGAGGAAACCGGGAGCGGCCCTTCCGGAGCGCTCCCGGCCATCCAGCACCCGCCCGCCTCGCGGCGCGGGCAGGGGAAGGCGGAGGAACGCGTGCGCGTGCTCGCCGTGGACGACGACCCCAACGACCTCCGCTACGTGCGCGACGCCCTCGTCGAGGCTGGGTACACGCCGCTGGTGGCCGGGGACGCGCGCGAGGCGCTCGGCCTGATGGAGACGGAGCGGCCGGACCTGGCGCTGCTGGACCTGATGCTGCCGGGTACGAACGGCATCGAGTTGATGCGGGACATCCTGAAGAGAGTGGACGTGCCCGTCATCTTCCTGTCCGCCTACGGTGGCGACGAGCTCGTTACCCAGGCTCTCGAGATGGGCGCCGTCGACTACGTGGCCAAGCCGTTCTCGCCGACGGAGCTCGCGGCGCGGATCCGGGCGGCCCTGCGCCGGCGCGTGGCGGACGAGCCGGCGGAGCCGTACGTGCTCGGCGACCTGTCCATCGACTACGCCGAGCGCCGCGTGACGCTCGCCGGCCGGCCGGTGCAGCTGACCGCGACGGAGTACGCGCTGCTCGCCGAGCTGGCGGCCAACGGCGGCAGGGTGCTGACCTACGAGCACCTGCTGGAGCGGGTCTGGGGCGAGAAGGGCGACGGCGACGTGCGCCCCATGCGCACCATCGTCAGCAAGCTCCGCCGCAAGCTGGGCGAAAACGCCGACAACCCCCGCTACATCTTCACCGAGCCCCGCGTCGGCTTCCGCATGCCCAGGGGGAGGGCACCGGACGGGGAGCCCGCAGGTTCCTGAGCTGGAGAAACGCCCACGGCCAGCCTCCCGAACTCCTTAGCGCTTGAAACCCGACTGAGCTCATGCCGGGAGCCGTCGGTCGATCCGGGGAAGTCGACACGCGCCTTCGAGGCCGCCTGCTCCAGGCGCTCGCGCCGCTCCTTGTGCTCGCGCGCGGCAGCACGTCGCTGATGTCCAGTTCCGTCGTCACCATGAGGTGCTAGAGGCGGTCCAGCCGGGGGCGCTTCTTCGCGCCGTCCTGCACGTAGACCCCCTCCTACCTGCACCTGTTGGAGCAGGTCTGGCCGAGAAGCGCACCGGCGACGTGCGCCGCATGCGTACCATCGTGAGCAAGCTCCGCCGCCCGCTACATCTTCACCACGCCCCACGTCGACTTCCGCATGCCCAGGCCGGCGGAGCCGGACCAGGAGGCGGGCGCGGGTGCGTGAGGGGGCGACTCTCCCTAGTCTCCGACGCCTCGCGGATCGGCCAACCGAGCCCATCCAGGTCGCCTGCATGGCCTACCGGAAGAAGCTTGTGGCGACGCGCTCTTGCTGGTGCGCAGGAGCTGCGTCCTAGTGCCGTCCTCGTTGCGTACCTGCGCTCATCTCGCGCCGCGGCCTCGTCGAGCAGATGCCCGCTAGGCTCAGCTTGATGAGCGCGCCCGAGGGCGGCACCAGGGGTCGTGACGGCGCTAGGCCTTCGTCCCATGCCTGTGAAGCTAAGCCGTGGTGCTTCCGAGACGTCAGCGACGTTCTCTGCCCGTCGTCGTGCGCAGGCTGTGCACTAGGCCCGTCTACGCGTCCGTGCCCCATGTGACACGAACCCTAAGCAGGTGCTCTACTGGATGTGGTCCACGAGGCTCGTCGGACCTAACCGCTTGGGAGTTTCTCTTGGCAACCACCATCCACTTCATCGACGTCGGTCAGGGCAACATGGTGCTGGTTCAGTGTTCCGACGGCACCAACTTCGTTGTGGACTGTAACATTACCGACGCCAACAAGGACCGCGTCCTGAACTATGTGGCAAAACAGATTGGCAAAGCGGGTAGACTGCATGCATTCATCTGTACTCATCGGGACGCCGACCACATGAGGGGCGTACGCGCATTGCATACCCGCTTCCCCATCGGGAGCGTTTGGGACAGCGGGTACCCCGGCACGACCACCGACAGCGACGAGTACCAAGCCTACATGCAACTACGCAGGGACTTAGGCAGCAAGGTGATCGATAAGAAAACCAAGCACGACTACGGGTACACACGACTCCGTTACTTCAGTGCCAAAGACGACAGGTTGCCGAAGAATGCCAATGATCAGGGCATTGTGGTCAAGGTAGAAGAATTGAACCTTGCCAAGTCGAAGGCCCTGAGCAGCACGATCCTGACCGGTGATGGGAGTTACGCAACGTGGAAGGACGGGATAATGAAGGACTACAGCAAGGATGACGTGTCCTGCAGCATCCTCATGGCGGCCCACCACGGCTCCCTGGATTTCTTCGACGATCCCAACGACAGCCGTCACTACTACACAAGCCACATAAAGGCGATAGAACCCGCGATGGTGGTTGTGTCGGTGGGGGATAACAACTTCGGCCATCCGGACAGCAAAGCTTTGGAACTCTACCGGAAGTACGCCACAGGATCCGACAAGGGCAATAAAGTCTTCAGGACGGACCGACAACACAGCATGAAGCTCGTTCTCAAGTCTGGCGGAGGCTGGAATCTCAGCAGCAACCAGTAGATGTCGCCATTCGCCGACCTCTATACCTTCCGTGCCCGCATTCAACCGGCGCTCGCCGTCGCCTTGCCGCTGGGGTTCTTCATGTTTGCTGTCCTTCCAGGCAATCACTTCTTCGTGACGGCGTTCTTTGGGCTCTTGAGTGCAGCTGGCGGGACAGCCGTCCTTGCCCAGATGGGGCGTGATCGCGGGCGCAGAAAACAAGGCGAACTTTGGGACAGGTGGGGTGGTGCGCCAACAACGCGCTTGCTCCGGCATCGACGGATTCCCGGCGACATCACCATGTCGTCCGAGTTGCGCCGGCGAGTCGAGGAGTGGTGGAGTCAACCGCTTCCCACCGACCTAGACGAGGTGGCCGATGCCGAGTCGGCTGATGCTCGATACGAGGAAGTCACGCTGGCTCTCATTGCGGCCACCCGCGACAAGTCACGGTTCCCGTTGGTCTTTGCCGAGAACGCAAACTACGGGTTCAGGCGCAATATGTGGGGGCTTAAACCGTGGGGATTGGCCACTGCGGCCTCACTCGCCCTGGTTGCGTGGACGTTGTTCGCGCTAACCGTTTGGGGACGGCCTTGGCCGGACCCGTGGTGGGACGTCCTGGTCAACCCCGACAGCACCGCCGTGATCCGGCTTGCGGTCGCGGTCGCCAATTCAGCCTTCGCAGTTTTCTGGTTGTTGTGGGTGAAGCCATCGTGGATCAAGCTTGTGGCCGAGGCATACGCGATGCAACTCATGGAATCGGTGCGGTCGCTGGGAAGGGACTGACCAACGCCATCCCGGCCACTACACGGAGCGAAGGTGCCATGCTAGGGACTGCTCATGGATGACTCGCGCGTTAGCTATTGGCTGGACCGGAGGGCGAGGGCGGTCGTCGGAAATGGGTACGGGTCGTGAGACTCTGGATCTTCGATGTCGAACACGGCTCCTGCGCCTGCTTGATCACGGCCGCGGGAGAGGTTGTCCTCTTCGACTGCGGCACGAACACCACGACCGGATTCACGCCGAGCCAGTGGCTCCGCGACAACGGGTACGGGCGAGTGGACCAACTGGTGATCAGTCACTTTGATGCTGACCACGTAGCGGATGCACACAATCTCGGGGCATCCCTACATGTGCGATCGATCCTGAGAAACACTGGCAGGAGTGCTCGGCAGATTCGGGGAGACAAGGACGCCCGCGGAGGGCTACCTGCGGGCTTGGATGCCGCGCTCAGTCTCCACGAGTCGTACGTTCTCCCCATGGGCGAACCGCTGTCCGTCGCGATATCGACCTACTGCAATACACCGCCTGCGTTCAGTGACCAGAATAACCTCAGTCTGGTTGCGATTCTGCAGATTGCCGGGATGAGAACGGTATTCCCTGGTGACCTCGAAGCCGCGGGCTGGGGTCAACTTCTCACCAACGCCGGTTTCCGGAGTGATCTGAATGGGGTGGATTTCTTCGTCGCGTCGCACCACGGCCGGCGCAGCGGCTTCACGCCAGAGATATTCGCGGGCGGACTTCCCCAGCCGCATCTCTGCCTGATTTCTGACAAGTCTGTGTACGAGGAAAACCCTCCCGACTACGGTCCCTATGCGTCCGGTATGCACTTCGGAGGTCAGTTGCGACGTGTCCTGACTACCCGGCGTGACGGCAGCATCCTTATCGAACTCAGCAATGGACAAGTCACGGTGTGGCGCGGCTTGACCCCGTAGACCATGCGCTCCAAACCCGGGAATGACGGGCAGGCCCCAAGTCCGCTTGTGAAGGTCTTGCAGCAGGTGGCACTGTCTTGCCGCTCCAGGGCCATAGCGCCCTTGTGGCGCCCGTTGGCGCCTCACCGGGGTCATCAGGGGTTCACGGTTGACACCTCTCGTATGGGGGAAGTGGAGCCTGCTTGAAGGCCGGGCGGATCCGACGCGCACCCGGATCCCCTACAGTCGCATCATGCGCAACCGAGTCAGCCACGCGAGCAGGTGGCTCTCGACAGCCAGAGATCGCCGACCTCGCGCGAGCGTCGTGGCCCGGTGGATGGGGTGGGGTGCCGTCGCCACGGCTGTCGTGCTCGGCATCTTTGCAGCATTCTTCCTGCTACCGCCTCTGATCGCGCCCGAACTCGCTGACGCACAGGACCAGTTCGAGGTTCGGGATCGGGCGCGACTCACGATCGCGACCATCATCGGCGGCGTGATACTGCTGGTCAGTCTGTGGGTGAACTGGCGTCGCGTCAGCGCGCTGGAGAAACAGGTCGCTACCGCGCAGCTCGGGCAGATAACCGAGCGGTTCACGAGGGCGATCGATCAGCTGGGCGCGGTGCGATCCCACAACGTGGTGGCACCCGAGATCCGTGCGGGTGGTGTTCGCTCCCTCGAGCGAATCGCCGGAGAGTCCGAGGATGACTTCTGGCCGATACTGGACATCCTGAGCGCCTACCTCCGTTCGCAGAGCCGCAATCCTGACAAAGAGGAATGGGTGTTGCTTGGGGAGCAGGCACAGGAGACTCGCTACCGGATGGACGTGGCCTTCGCGATCGAAGCGATCACGCGTCTGTGGCCCACGAAACGAACGGTGAGCCACAGGCCGCTCAACCTCGTGGGCGCATACGTGCCGCGGCTCATGCTCAGAGAGAAGTACCTCCAAGGCGCAGAGCTGACCCGGGCACACCTCAAGGAAGCCGACTTGGGCGGCAGTAATCTCGAAGGAGCGAGTCTCGACGGGGCAAACCTCGAGGGCGCTCTCTTAGGAGGCGCAAGACTATGGGCCGCGAGCCTCGCAGGTGCGAACCTTGGTGGCGCGAACCTGGTACGCGCGAACCTCCAGGGGGCGTTTCTCCGAGAGGCTGATCTTGACGGCGCAATGGTCTGGGGAGCGACCCTCGAGAGTGCGAATGTGAGTCTCGCGAATCTGCAGCACGCGGACCTCGGGTCGGTGAATGCCTACGGAGCCAATTTTGCGGGCGCGAATCTCCATGGCGCGAATCTCCGGCGCGCGAGACTCCGGGATGCGAACCTTCGGGACACCGATCTCCGAAACGCGGACCTGCGCGAGGCCGACCTCCGCGGCGCGAGCTTCGACGGCGCCAACCATGGCGAACAGACATGGTGGCCGGAAGGGTTCGACCCGGCCGCCAATCCCGAGCGATCCGACTGATTCGGGCGCGAGGTCGGGCTTCCGCTGTCGAGGCGGTACGATAGGAGAGGCCGCGCGGGAGGATCAGCCATGACCACAACTGTGAAGGCCACGTACGCCAACGGCGTGTTCACGCTCCCAGGAGCCCGTCGACCTCGAGGAGGGCGCGGAGGTCATGGTCTCGATGGACGGCACGCCGCGTGAGTCGTCGGGGAGGGGGGAGGAAGGCGGAGCCTCCCTCCTGGACCTGATCGAGGAACTGCACACTTCGGCGCTCGTCGGTGAGCCTGACGACCGGCCCGCTGACCTCGCCGAGCACTACAAGCACTACCTGTATGGGCACCCGAAGGACGACGCTCCGTGAGCCAGGTCTTCGCCGACACCGGGTACTGGGCCGCGCTGCAGGACAGTCGGGACAGGCTGCATGAGAGGGCACTCGCTCTGACGCGTGGGCTTGAATCTCGCCGCATTGTGACGACCCAGGTGGTGCTGGCCGAGGTTCTCAACATGTTTGGGAGCCGAGGAGAACAGCAGCGGCGCCTGGCCGGCGAGGTTGTCGAGCGAGCGGAGCGCAGTCTCGATGTCGAGATCGTGCCGCAGACGGACGCGCAGTTCCGCGCAACCTTGGAGCGCTACACCGAGCGGCCGGACCAGACGTGGAGTCTCACGGATTGCGCCAGCTTCATCATCATGGAGGAGCGCGGCATCACCGATGCCCTCGCCCACGACCGCGACTTCGAGCAGGCTGGCTTCACCGCCCTGCTCCGCCAAAGCGATTGAAGAGACTCCACGCGCATCGACCCACCCGCCGGCGGCGCCACGCGCCGCAAACGCTCCTGAGAGCACGGGCTACGAGTATGTTGCCTAGGGCTAGCCGATTCTGCTAAGGGGCGCTAGCGAGTCTGCACATCCCTTGATACAGTGAGTGGCCCGGTCAGGTGCTGGCCGGGCTTGCCAAGGGGGTGCGTGTATGAGCCGCGATGACTTCGAGCTGCCGCAGTCGGGATTCACGTTCTGGAACGTCGGAACCGGCGACTCCACAGTGGTCTCGATCGACGACGAACACGTTGTGCTCGTCGACATTCGCCACCTTGAGTTGGCAGAGGACGATGACGACCCGCGCATCCCGATCATTGACTACCTGGTCGAGAATCTCCCGCGACGAGACGGTGAACCGTACCTCGCCACCTTCGTGTTGACGCACCCTGACCAGGACCATTGCCAGGGCTTCGCCGAGCTGATTGAAAAGGTACATGTGGGGGAACTGTGGTTCGCACCGCGCGTTCTCCAGGAGTACGACGAAGACCTCTGCGACGATGCTCAGACCTTTGTCGACGAGGTTGACAGACGTCTTGGCGCCATCGCCGCGGAGGGTGTGAAGAGCGGGAACCGACTCCGCGTCATCGGCTACGCCGACGTTCTCGACGAACCGCCCTATGACAAGATCCCGGACGTCCTGGTGACCGTGCCTGGGAGCACCGTCTCGCTCGTGGACGGTGACGATGTCTCGGGTTCCTTCGAGGCGTTCATCCACGCGCCGTTCAAGGAGGATGCAGAGGCCGAACGAAACGAAACGAGCGTGGGAATGCGCGTCTCCCTCTACTCCGGGTCCGACCGACTGCAGGCGCTGCTACTCGGCGACCTCAGCAACCCTACCCTCAACCGCATCTTTGACGTCAGCGAGCCGGATAGCACGAGTTGGGACGTGCTGCTGGCTCCGCATCACTGTTCGAAGTCCACGATGTACTACCAGGACGGGGACAACGAAGTCCTAGATAAGGCCTTGATGGAGAGGCTGGAAGAGTCCGGTAGCGCCTGCCGGTACGTCGTCTCCAGCTCTGACCCCATCCCGAGCGAGAACAAGCCGGGCGACAATCCCCCGCACGCGAAGGCGAAGAGCCAGTACGAGCAGATCGTCGACCTAGGCCACTTCCTCTGCACTGGTGAGCACGGAAGCGAAGACGAGCTCACTCCGGTGAGTTTCGCTGTCGGCGAGGTCGACTGCGGGTACACCGGTGGCAGCGACGATAGCGAGTCGTCGTCGAGTGCTCGCGACGCTGTAGACCGGGCTCGTGGCGACGACTCGCCGCCCCGCCAGTCGACTCGGTTTGGTCAGTGGCGCTGAGCGACGGTCAAGAGCAGGCACTCATCGAGCTTCGCTCGATCGCGGACCAGGGCTCTGCCTTGGAACTCGTGGGTTGGCGCGAGGGGTCGGCGGACCGCCTCTACGTGGATGTGACGATCTCGATGGCCACGATCCATCGAACGGATGATGGCCTTCCGCTTCGTCAACGAGAGCCTTTTACGTTCTCGATAGCGCCAGGCTTCCCGTTCGCTGTACCCACAGTCATGACTTCCCATCGCCGCTGGGCGGGGTGGCCTCATGTCCAATGGGGGCACCAAGTGTGCCTGTTCGAGTCCCCGGAGACCGACTGGGACGCGAGCGACGGGATGTATGGGTTCGTCAAGCAGTTACTGACCTGGCTGGAGCGAGCGGCCGTCGACCAACTTGATGAGACCGGTGAGCCGCTGCACCCACCAGTAGCCTATCCCGCGAACCGACCGATGCCGACTGTCGTGCCGCGGGCAGATACACCGCAAATCGGTGACGAGCCCTGGGTCGGATTCGCGTCCCTCGACTACGCCACCGAGCAACGCGTGGAGGTTGCCGGCTGGTCCCCCCTCGATTCGTTCGAGGAGGCCCCTGGCCAGCGAGTGGGCGTAGCCGCACTGCTATCAAGGGAGCTCACGTTTGAGTTCCCTGAGCGTGTGGGGGACCTGCTGGCTGCACTCGACAGTCGCGGCGCCGACCGCCAGCGGCTCTTGTTCTTGCTCGGACTCGCCGCCCTGTGGAATCCCGACGACGAGCCGATCTACATGATCGTTGGTGCCCCGATGCGTGGTACGCGCGATGGAACGCGATTCCAACATCTCGCGGTCTGGAGACTGGACAAGGTAATCGCGACCGGTCTGCGGCTGGCGCTAGAGAGATTCTCCGACGTGCCCCGACTGCAAGAAATCGGTACGGAGGTTGCCGAAATTGTCGAGAAGTGGAGCCAGTCGAAGGTGGCCGTCGAGTGGTGCCCAGTGGACGAGGCTCGACCGGAGGCCACTCAGCGTCGCGACATGGGCTCGCCCCTCGAGTGGTTCCAAGGGCGCAAAGTCTCAATCTGGGGCTGTGGTGCCATTGGAGCCCATGTGGCGGAGACGCTCGCCCGGGCAGGCGTGTCGGCAGTCGTGCTGCGTGATCGTGCCACCGTGAAGCAAGGGATTCTCGTCAGGCAGCCCTTCACAGACGCGGACATCGGCCGTCCCAAGACGGACGCGCTCGCCGAGCGTCTCTTGGCAATCAGGCCGGATTTGCGTGTCGATACTGTGGGGGGTGACATCGTTGCAGCGCTCGACGGGCAGGAGTGGCCCGACGAAGCCGACCTCGTCATTGACGCTACGGCGTCGGAGACGGTTGCGAAGAAGTTCGAGCGCGTCCGGAGTCTTCAAAGGGCCGCGGTACCCCCGGTCGCATCGATGTCGTTCGGTCGAAACGCTAGCCGTGGCCTGTTGACAGTCGCCATGCCTACCTACACAGGAGGAACCATGGATCTGATCCGAAGGAGCCGGATCCGGGTCTGTTCGCGTCCAGAATTGGCGATGGTGGCGGAGGACTTCTGGAGCACGGGAGGAGTAGAGCTCTTCTATCCGGAGCCGGGTTGCTCATCTCCTACCTTCACGGGGTCGCACGCCCAGGTGCTGCAGCTGGTGGGGGCGATGGTATCCGCGCTCGGTAGCGAACTTTCGGACGACGAGCATCCCGGCGGATCCAGCCACTTCTTCGGGGCCGCCGGAGTGACTCCGGACCGTGCAACACTCGACTATCGATTCGCGCCGGACACCACGATGGCGGACCCAGCTTCAGGCTACGAGATACGCATCTCGTCCTCAGCTCGAGCGGATCTCAGCGCATGGATCAGTCGTTCGCGCCGAGTGGTCGGTCCTGAAAGCGAAACCGGGGGGCACCTATTCGGCGAGCGGGACAGCGCATCACGAGTGGTGTGGATCGACGAAATCACGGGCCCACCCCCCGACAGCAAGGCGACGCCCGACGGGTTCGTATGTGGCACGGTAGGGGTCAGCGAGATAGCCGAGGCAAAGAAAACGAACTCGCGTGGTGCAACGGGATTCGTCGGTATGTGGCACAGCCATCCACAGGGCGCGCCCGTTCCCAGCCCAACCGACCACCAGGCGATGCGTTGTCTCGTCGCCGGGACTGACGAGCAATCCAGGCAGCGACACGGACTAATGCTGATTGTCGGAGGGGACCTAGGGGCCAAGGCGCGCATGGCGACAGTGCACTACTCGCGCGAGCAGCCCCGCAGTCTCGAGTCTGTCCAGACGGATGCCCGCCGATCGCAGCTGCAGACCTCTCTGGCACCGCCGGCGTCACAGAGTCGCGACGTGGCTCTCGCGTTGTCAGGTGGAGGGTTTAGGGCCGTCGCATTCCAACTGGGGTGCCTCCGGGCACTCCACGATCGTGGCCTTCTCGATCGCGTCCATCTCATCTCGGCCGCGTCGGGAGGAGCTCTCCTTGCAGCGATGTACGCCTACAGCACGGAAGAATTCGACGCGTTCGACACTCGTGTGGTGGAGCTTCTTCGCAGGGGCATCACGCCGCGAGTCGTCCGGCGGGCCGTGTTCAGTCGTCGGGCAATCCAGGCGCTCGCCATCGGGATGACTGCCGGAGTAGCGGCACTCGGCGCTCTCGGATTGAGGACCCTTACCGGCTTCGTGAGTACGACGGGTCTGCTCAGTCGCCCCAGGAAGCGTGCAATCGATCGCCTTGGTCCGGCGTTCCCGCGCACCCATAGCCGAACAACTGCGTTCTCTGATGTTCTTCGGAGCGTGGTGGGCTCCGCTCGGATGGGCGACATGCCGCGTCCGGACCTCGACATCATCATCAATGCCACGGAACTCCGCACGGGGACGGCCTTCCGCTTCGGGAACCGCGAGAGCGGGTCCTGGCAGTTGGGGAGTGTGCGGGCGAACGATGTCGAGTTGGCTGAGGCCGTCGCAGCTTCCGCAGCCTATCCGACGTTGCTTCCGGCGATCGATAGGCACCACGACTTCGTCCGGAAGGACGGGAGCGTACGGCGCGAACGTGTCGTGTTGTCGGACGGCGGAATCTACGACAACCTCGCAACATCAGCCTTGGAGCCGGGCCGCGACCCCGAGATTAGCTTCAACGTATTCCCATCGAGGATCGTCATCTCCTGCGACGCCGGCCAGGGCGGGGGCCTGGGTCGTCCCCCGTACGTCTGGCCCGAGCGTGTAGCTGCGGCGGCTGCGACGACCCACAGAAGGAGCCACAATCTAACGCGCTCCAAGCTCTTTGCCCAGGAGCGATCTGGTGACCTTGATGCGCTCGTGACAGCCTTCTTGGGGATGTCCGACTCGAACATTCCGTACGCCCCCGCCGACCTCGTTCCCAAGGACTCAGCGGTGTCGTACCCCACGGACTTCTCGCCGATGACACAAGACGACATCGACATCTTGAGTAAGCGTGGCGAGCAGATCATGGGTCAGTTGGCCGCGTACTACCTGCGCATTTGAGCATCGCGACGGAGGTCACGTCCCGAACAGATGCATGGCCGTTCTCGCGACAGCGACTCCCGCCGCTATAGGGGGGAGGGTCTTGGGTGGAGACGAATAACTCCTTCGCGCCCAGAGGAGCTGCAGCGCACCGGCCTCGGCTGTGATCCTGACCCATTCCGGAAGGCCCACGGGCCAACCCCAAGTGCTGTGTCCTGAAGCAAGCGCCAACAAGACGGATGGCCGCACCAGGGATGTGGAGGCGGATGCCGCTGACACGGCGCCGCTCGTCCGCATATGGCTACTCGAGGGCCACAGGCTTACGTGAGATGTCGAGGGACTTCGACGTTCTTCGTCCCCCCATCTCACTGTGTTGGATCCCTCGCACCTCCAGACTCGTCAGCCCGTCACGTAAGGGCTTCCTTCAGGAAGTTGAGTTTCGAGTGCTGGACGTGACCGTCGTGCTGTAGGCGTCCAACGACAATGCCAGGGGCTGTACCAATCAGCTCAGCGAACTCGCGCACCGTTGACTCCGTGAAGTGTCCTTCTGCCACGAACGCATCGTACTCGCGGTCGGGAACGAGCCAGGAACGAGCGAATGAATCCGCCTCCTGTTCCCGCGGACCTTCGGTGCCCTCCTCGTCCAAGTAGTCAGTGTCACGCGGGTGTAGGAGCAGGTGGGCAGCATCATGGAAGATGCTGAACCAGACTTGGTCGGCCGTCTTGTAGCGAAGGCTCACCTGAATCAGCGCCGTCCGGGGACCGAGCCACCTCGCGGCAGCGCTAAGTCGCGTGCCGGGGAGTTCCCGGGTGACCACGAGCCCCACCCCACTCGATGCGAACTCGCGAGTTGCCATCTGAATGGCCAATGCAAACGGTCGGCGACGAGTGAGGGGGCGACTCCTTTCAAGCGCTTCTTGGAATCGCCTGGCATCGTAAGTTGCTATGTCCATCTCCGCGGCCTCGATCTCACCGAGCCGTAACCAAGCCGCAACGGCAGTCGGTGACGATTCGTATGCGCGAGACCTGCGGAACCGAACCGCTGTCTGTTCCCACTGTCGCCCCCACGCGCCTCGGGAGCTCACGCCGAAAAACCTGAGAAGCGCCTTGACGAGGTCGGCACCCGAGAGTCCGGCGGGAATCGCATCTCTCAGGACCAAATCCCTCATCGGGAATTGGCGGGCCCACTCCTCATCAGCGACAAGTTCCATGGCTTCGTTCTGTCTGGCGATCGCTGCTCGGTGCTGAGTCTCCAGGGCGTTCCAGAAGTCCGCACTGATCCCCAGCGCCAGCTCCAGCTGAAGCGCGGTTTCAGGCGTGATGGCCGCCTTCGCGTTGATGATCTCGTTTATCGTCTTCAGCGGCCGGTCCATACGACGAGCCAGTTCCGACTGGGTCATGCTCCGCTCTTCAAGCGCTTCCCGAAGAACGTCTCCAGGTGGGACAGACCATTCCGGTCGCCATCCAGGGTCAGGCATGGTAGTCCACCACCTCGATGATTTTGATCCGCGTGACGGCTGCCAGATCGACCCCGCCGTCGGGAAGAGCGGGCAATGGGTCATGGTCCGGTTCAAAGACTAGTCGCTCGTTGGCGTTGATCGTGAGCGCGAACTGGAACGCGCGATCCCCCGTGAGCTGGTGGAAACGGCCAGGGACGCCGCGCATGTCGGCAAGCGTCGGCGCGGCCGCGAGAGACGCGACCCGTCGCTTGATCACGGTCCAGCGGTCCTTCCCCCAGGTTCGCAGGGCGAGCGACTCGCGGGCTGCCGTCCGGCCCATCTTGGGATCCCCCCACACGATTTCGATGTCGTCCACCTGTCGCCTATAACCCTAAGGGTGAAAGTGTAGTACGATCCGCCTCTGGGGGCGAGCGCATGCCAGAGACCTTCGAAGGCCTACCTCTGTCTCAAGGGAATGCTGATAGCATTCTCCTGGACGGCTTGCGGGGCTACGTCCCGGCACTCCAGAGCAAGGTCGGCGAGCTCGAAGCGCTCCAGCACGCGTCAGCGACCGTCTGGGAGCAGATCGCGCCCTGGATTCGCGTATCGCAACGGCGGGACCCGCCGCTTGAGAACACCGTGTCCTCTTGGGCAACCAGGATTCATGCGGCGGTCCAGTCGCGTCCGTTCTTCCTGGATGTGCTGCGCCCAAGCCCGAACGCCCAAATTGACACGCGAGCTGGTCCACGACTGCTGGTAGACGTTGTCTACGGCGCGGCACGTCGCAAGGGGTTGTGCTTCACCCCGGTAATGCTGGCGAGCGATGCTGGTAACCCGGTCGGAACGGCCGCCATCCAAGCCAGTCGCGACGGCCAGGGACTGGCGATCCGCATCGACACAATCGAAGTCGGCGGGAGTGCCGGGCACCCCGCGACGCTGAGTAAGGCAGTCGAAGCTACTGGACTCACTGCGGCCGACATCGATTTGATCATCGACGCGGGCTTCATCGGGGATTACGAGGACGGTGACCTCGAGCTGGTCGCGGATGTCGTCCAAGAACTCGGTGAGCTCGATAAGTGGCGCAACCTCGTCACCGTGGCGACGTCAATACCTAAGACGCTGACGGCCATCCGCGAGGGAACTACCGGACCATTGCCTCGGCGAGAGTGGGCTCTCTGGTGCAAGCTCGTTCGACGAGGCGGTCGAGTCCCGACGTTCGGTGACTACGCGATTCAGCATCCAATTCCGCCCGAAGAAGGTGGTCCGGGCATGCGAACCAACATTCGGTACACGCTCGGTGAGTGCACGCTCGTTGCTCGCGGAAGACAGCTCACGCAGACGGGTCCCGCCGAGTACAAGATCCTGTCCAGCCGGATCGTTGGGTCTGGTAGCTTCAAGGGCCCTCAATTCAGCTGGGGGGATGACGTCATTGCGGGATGCGCAGAAGGCCGCATCCCGCCCGGCACGCAGCACATGTGGCGGGGCGCCGGGACCTCTCATCACCTCGCTCTTGTAGCAGAGCAGCTCAGACAGTTTCGCCCATGAATCGCCTGGTCGGGATCTTGGCCGCCGACGGATCGCGATTCCGGAGCATCTCGCGAACAAGCGCTGGTAGCTGCCGGGGACCAGCTAGCCGGAGTATGTCGTCCCACATTGAGGTCCGACTGTCAGACCTAGAAGGGGACGCGCCCAGGACCACCAACACATCGTGCGCCTCGCTCTTCCACAGGAGCCGCACAAGAATCTCACGGTCGATTTGGGGATTGGGGCGCGGCCTGCGTATCTCGTCGAACGTGATCCTGCCCTGAACCGCGTCGAACGCGATCAGTCCCCACCAGCGCGGTACCACGGTCTGCCGAGCGCGCTCGAGGTGGCATCGGTCGGTGACCAACGTGCACCTTTCGAAGACCTGCGCAAACGATGCAGCCTGGCGTGGAAGCCTGTTCAGGGTGTCGTGATGCGTTTTGATTTCGAACGCTTCGAGGCGCTCGCCAAGGACGGCGACATCGGCCCGCTCGTTCGTGACTGGTATCCAGAATTCGCTAACTAGCTCGGCAGACTTCTGCACACGTCTGAGGCGATGTCGCAGTGCAGACCGAATCTCCTCCTCGGAAACGGACGCGCCACTGCACAGTTCGCTAGGCATCGATCTTAGGGATTCCGCGACTGGCTGCGGGCCCTCCCAATATCTGTCGAACGGGAGCGAGCGGACGGTCTGCCCTCATGTACGTCGCCCTCTATTGAAGCGGCGAGTGTTCCCCGAGACAGCGTTGCAACGCTGTGTGCATGAGTCCATGACAGATCCCCCAAGCCCCGCCCCGGCATGGTGACCGTTGTGAAGATGCTCCCAGACGATGACCACCCAAGCAATGTGCAGGTAGCGGTGCGCTGACTCTGGGCCGCAATCGTGTGTCCTAGTGGCCAAGCCGAGCCGAGCGCCAAAGGTGGCGGACTGCCGCATCGTGGGCGGGCGGTGGCAGGCCATCGTATGCTGGCAGCGCGTGCTGGTAGGGTGACTGCACCGTCGGAAGGCTGCGCCTACAGAGCGAACAGCACCTCGAAGGTGGTGCTGCCTACCGTCAAGTTAGGCCCACCAGACTGGACAAAATCGAGAACCTTCGCCCTGGGGTTTCAGTTGGCCTTGTAGGCGGGAGGCAGGCTGCCCTGCCGATAGCGCATCGGGCGGCGCGGCCAAGGAGAGAGGTTCGCAGGCGTCTGGAGAATCTGAACTCCATTAGCCGACGGGGCAATTCGGGGTGTCGTGCTCTGGTGTTGTTCCAGACGCCCGTGAGCCTTGCCGTTACAGGCAACGTGCCGGCGCTCGTCAGTCGCACATCGCGACGCTGGTGTTCAACTCTTCTTCCAGCCTGTCCCGCAACTCCTGGCACGCTTCGTCAACCCGCTCCCCTGAGCCAAGGTCGGACTCCAGCGTTGAGTTGAATGACGTCCAGAAGGCGTCGAATTCTGCCGATGTCTCGATGTCCGTGTCGATGTCCTTCAAGTCTTCCAGAACCCCCCGCGCCTCTCGGATGAGCCCCTCAAAGCCCTCGGTCATCGTGCCGTGGAGTTCGGCCAGATGTGCCGGGGGTCGGAGGCTGGACACTTCGTCACGGTAGTCCTCGAGAATTCCGACCGCGCCTTCAAGGGAATCGGTGAATGCGCGCACCAGCGTTTCCGCGAACTCGCTCGCCAACTCCGCGTCCTCGTCCGACCAGGACTCTTCGGAATCGAGCGAGGCCAGCCGGTCTCCCATTTCCTCGAGGGAGTCCTCGAATGCCTGTTCCAGGTCTTCATCGAGCTTCTCCGACTCTTCCTGCAGGGTGGCCTGCGCGTCCTCCATCGCTTCCGCGTACTCCTGCGTTGTGAGGACAGGCGCCTCCCCACCTCCGCAGGCGCCCAGGAGGAATGCGAGCACAAACGCCGGGATCGCGTATCTCACTGCTGGGTCACCTGCGGGGTTCCAACAGTCGTGATGATCCAGCTGCCGTCACCCTGGTTGTTGGCCTCGAAGTTGTAGAGCACGCCGTTGACGGTCGACTCCAGGAGGCTGATAGAAGTCCCGGACGTCAGGATCAGGAAGGTGCCGTTTCCGCTCCCGTCCACCGAGAACTCGGTCGACGTGTTCGGGTAGGTGCAGCTCTCCCCGGCGCTGACCACCAGGTTCACCGTGCACTCCCCCGCTGTTGGGGAGGTTGTGGGAGGCGATGTCGTGCCCGACTGCGTCCCCGACGACGGTTCGTCCGGCGGTCCGCCCGAGGAGGGAGTGCTGCTCCCTCCGGCGAGCAGCAGCTGCACGATCTCCGTGTAGCCCTCCTCGGTCGCGATGTCGAGGGGGCTCACGTCATTGAACTGATCGAGCACCTTGTTGGGGTCCGCGCCGGCATTGAGGAGTGCGCGCACCATGGCGATGTCCTGCGCCTTGACGGCGAGGCTCAGGGGCGACTCCTCGTAGAACTGCTCGGTGTCGACAACGTTCGGGTCAGCCCCCGCGTCGAGGAGAATCTGCACGACCGCGACGTCGCCCTTGCCGACCGCGTAGGTCAGGTGCGTTCCCACGCGGAAGGCGGGACTGACCTTCTTGTTGGGATCAGCCCCCGCGGCGATCAGCCTCCGCAGCATGTTCTGATCTCGGGCGTTGATCGCCAGGCTCAGCGGCGTCTGATCGTGGAACTGCTCCCGGTCGATGACGTTCGGGTCCGCATCCGCGTCGAGGAGAATCTGCACGACCTCCGCGTCGCCCAGCCCGACCGCGTAGGTCAGGTGCGTTCCCACCCGGAAGTCGGGACTGACCTTCTTGTTGGGGTCCGCCCCCGCGGCGATGAGGTTGCGCAACAGGTCTTCGTCAGCGGCGTAAATCGCGAGGCTGAGCGGCGTCTGGTCGTAGAACTGTTCCTTGTCGACGACGTTGGGGTCCGCATCCGCGTCGAGGAGGATCTTCGCGATGTCGTATTCGGCCAGGCCGATGGCGTAGGTCAGGTGCGTCCCCACGCGGAAGGCGGGTTCGATCCGCCTGTCGGGGTCGGCGCCAGCGTCCACGAGGATCTGCACGATCCCCGCTTCGCCGCCACCGATGGCCAGGCTGAGGGGCGTCTGGTCGTAGAAGAACTCACCGCTGACGTTGTCCAGGTACTGCGGGCAGGATGCGGCGATGATCCTCACGAGCTGGGTATTGGCCGTGTCCACGGCGGTGTGCAGGGGAGTGTGGCGCGACGCGTCGATGCAGGTGTAGGCAGGGAGCCCCGGCAGGGGCACCTCGACCCGCACGGCGTTGCTCTGGTCGAAGTTCCCCGAGTCGCTGCGCATCGACATGTCGAGGGGGGTGTCCAGGGTCCGCCACCGGCCGCCCTCGGGGCGCGTGCTCACGTACAGCAGCGTTGGGTCGGAGACGCGGCGCCACACCGTCACGTCGACGTTTGCGGTTCCGCCGCCTTCCAGGGGCACCCTGACGCGCACGGCGTTGCTCTGGTCGAAATTCCCCGAGTCGCTGCGCATTGACATGTCGAGAGGCGTGTCCAGGGTCCGCCACCGGCCGCCCTCGGGGCGTGTGCTGACGTACAGCAGCGTTGCGTCGGAAACGCGACGCCAGACGGTGACGTCGACGTTGGCAGTCTCGGGGTCCGCCGGCTCCTCTTGGGCGCCGACCCCGGCGATAGCTGAGAGCGTCAGCACTGCAGCGAGGAATCCCACAATCCACTTGCTCACCTTGAGCCTCACTTCCAGGGTTGTGTGCCCAGATCGTCCCGGCCCGGCTCGCGGCGAAACAAGTACCAAACGCCCTGTGCGGACAGGGCATTTGCCTGCCTGAGGCAGTGCCGGATGCTCGCGGTGCGCGCGTCCGCGTCAGCGCGCCTCTCGCGATGGGATGGTCTTCACGACCATCACTCGTGTGCGCGACTCCGGTGACGCTCCGGTTTCCCTACTCGCGCTCCCGGGGAATCACGCACGTGACCGTCGCGCCGCCCATGGCGCCTCTCGGTTCGACGACAAGACGGCCTCCCAGTCGCCGGGCGTCCCTGTCCATGTTCTCGAAGCCGCGCCCGTGCCGGGCGTAGTCGGCGGGAAGCCCTACTCCGTCGTCCGATACGGAGAGCCGCACCTCATCGGGCTCACATGCAAGGTGGATCGCCACCTCGCCCGCGTCGGCATGGCGGTAGGCGTTCGTGAGCGCGTTGTGCGCGATCGAGAAGAGCAGGCTTCTGGTCTGCGTCGAGAGGGGCGGCTCAACCCCCACCTGCGTCAACTCGCAGGGCACGGAGGTGATATTGGTGAAACTGGAAGCGTGGGACCTGAGAGCGGAGCTCAATGCACGGCCCTCGTAGATGCCGCCCCTATGAATGGGGTGTCGCAACTCCCAGATGGCGGAGCGGGAAAGACGAGAGGTCGCCTCGAGGGTGGCGGCCAGCTCCGGGTTGGCGTCCCCCGCCTGGGCTTTCGCGGTGTCGATGCCGAGCCCGATCATGTACGCCGACTGCGCCGTGGTGTCGTGAACCGCCTGGGAGAACTCCACCCGCTCACGCTGCAGGTCGCGCTCGCGCTCCACCGCCCGCCTCCACCTCTCTCGCTCGAACCTGGCGATGACGTTGACGATGACGACCAGTCCATACATGACGCCAATCCGGGCGATGAGGGTCCTCTCCTCCTTGGCGGCAGTGTCGATGCCGTCCCCGGCGATCAGGCTGATGGCCAGATACAGCGCGGCCACGATGGTCGTGCAGGCCATCGCCAGCCGAAAGGACGTGAGAATCACCGCGTAGGCGGCAAGCTGGGGGTAGTAGAGCAAGTGGAAGAACCTGTGGTCGAATCCTCCGGCTGCCGCCAGAGCGCCCGACAGTAGGCAGACGTCCAGCGTGGCGTTGGCGAGAAGCCAACCCCGAGTGACGGACTTCCGCCTCGCCAGCCGGTAGTGCGTATAGCCGGTGAGCCCTGCTACCACCAGGAGCCCCGGCAGGAACACCGCCTGGCCGTCCGGCCATTCCACCGGCCGGTACACCCACATGGCCAGACCGCAGACGGTAAAGAACCAGCGGGCCCAGACGAACGTCCACGCAATACGTCGCAAACCCTCCGGGTCGCTCGGCACTCCGACTCCGTCCATGCCGAGGACGTTGGCCGCCGTCGTGATCAGGTGAACACCGCGGTCGCTGCGGACCCCTTCAGCCATCTCGCCTCCCGAACACCCGGGAACCTCCGGGCGCTCCTATCGGGGAGGGCAGGGGCGAATCACCCGCAATCTCCTCAGGCCTGCGGTTCATAGTCATCCAGCAGTCCGTTCCGCGCCGCCCAGAGCACCAGCCCCTGCATCGAGGTGACGCCCAGCTTCTGCTGGATGCCGTAGATGGCGTTCCGAACGGTCACCGGCTTGATGCCCCTCTGTGTCGCTATCCGGACGTACGACATGCCCCCTGCAAAGGAGACGAGTATCTCCCGCTCCCTCGCCGTCAGGCCGGCGGCGTCGGCTGCATCGCCCACCTCCGCGTCCGCGCGTACCGCCGCGAATACGCCTCGCACAACCTCGGCGGGCAGGCGAACCTCGCCCTCGAACACGCCCCGCACCGTCGACAACAGCCGCTCCCTATCCGTTTCCTTCTGAAGGTACCCGGTTGCGCCAGCGGCTACCGCCTCCAGCACGGCGGTCTCCTCGTTCGCGACTGTCAGCATGACCACGCGGGTCTCGGGGGCGGCCTCCATGATCTCCCGGCAGGCTTCCACTCCGTCCTTCCTCGGCATGAGCACGTCCATCACCACGACGTCCGGAGACACCTCCGCAGCCACCCTGACTGCTTCCTCGCCGTCCCCCGCCTGTCCCACCACCTCGAACTCGCCGGACTGCTCCAGGACGTACTTCAGCCCGTCCCTGACGATGGAGTGGTCGTCTACCACCATCACCCTGATGCGCTCGTCCGATGTCATCCCGGCTTCCTCCAGTCAGCCTCCGATAGGGTCGGTCGACCGGCCGTTGCGCTGCCCCGAGCGCCTCCCGCGATCCTCTCCTTGTCGGCGGTGAGCCTGCGAGGCGCCCCGATGCCCCGCAGGCCGGGTCCCCAAGCGCCGCGCCGCCAAGCTAACCAGTCTGTGTTGCCTCCGCAACAACAAGAGCCCTGAGCAGAGAGAGATGGCACGGTGGGGGCTCAGACCGCAGGCACCCGGCCCCCCTGACTGGGTTCGGAAGAACGGCCGCCTTCCGCCTCGAACCGCGCGGTACCTGGGGTCCTACAGCGAGACCGCCCACGAGAAAGTTCGTAGTACAGTCAGCGTGGGCCCACCAGTTCAAGACCGCCCCACTCGTTTCCGGGGGTTACCCGCGCCTCTCATGGGAATCAGACTCCCGATCCTGGCCTCGATGCTCGTGGCGTTCGCGCTCCTCTTTGCGTTTGCCGGCCGGGATGCATCCGTTCCGATCGCAGCGGCCGAGGGCGACGGGCCCGTCACCCTCACCCTGCTGCACAATAACGACGGCGAATCCTCCCTCCTGCCGTTGACCAACGTGGTCGACATCGAGGGCTCCAGCACGTCGGTGGCCGTCGGTGGCATCGCCGCCTACAAGGCCGTGGTCGAACGCGAGATCGCGCAGGCGCGGGCCAGCGGGAACGCCGTGGTTAACGTCTATGCCGGGGATTCCTACCTCGCCAGCGCGACCTTCATCTGCGGCCGGAAGGAGGGCAACCCGCTCTTCGACGCGGTGGCCCAGGACGCCATCCCATACGACGCCCACATCCTCGGCAATCACGAGTTCGACCTGTCCCCGGACTTCCTCGAGCGCTTCATCCGCGCCTTCGACGGGCAGCCGTTCCTGAGCGCCAACCTCGACTTCTCCGCCGAACCCGGGTTCGATGACATCGTCGACGCCGACGGCCTCATCGAGGACGCGGCGGAGGACGGCCGCGTCCTGGCCCGCTCGATGATCGTGACCGATGACGTCACGGGCGCTCGCTTCGGGATCGTCGGCGCCACCACGTCGTCGCTGCCCGTCGTCTCCATCCCGCGGAAGGTGACCGTGACGCCCGACCTCGCCACGACGACCGCGGCCGTGCAAGCCGAGATCGACCGGCTCCTCGACCGGGGGGTCAACAAGATCATCTTCGTCAGCCACCTCCAGGGCATCGACTACGACGTGGAGTTCGTCGGTCTCCTGAGCGGTGTCGATGTGGCCGTGGCAGGCGGCGGCAGCGACCTGCTGCAGAACTCCTCCGTTGACCCCTCCCTGCAGGTGGTTCCCGGCGAGCGCGCCGAGCCCGACGGCGCCTATCCCATGGAGGTGGACGATGCCGACGGACGCACGGTCTATGTCGTGACCGCCCCCGGGAACTACAAGTACGTCGGCCGGCTCGACGTCCAGTTCGACGACAGCGGGGAGGTCGCCGCCATCGTTAGCGAGACGAGCTACCCCCGGCCGGTCGTCCCCGCGTCGGACGCGGCCACGTCTGCAGGCTTCACTGCTGCGGTCGAAAAGGACGCCGCCCTCGTGCAGTCCATCGAGGCGCCCGTGAACGAGTGCCTCGCCGGCCTCGCGGCCACCCGCGTCGCGACCACCGAGGTACTGCTGGACGTGTCCCGCGGCGTTCGCACGCGCGGCACCAACGCCGGCAACCTCGTGACCGATGCCATGCTCGCGAGCTTCGATCGGTACGCCGCGGACCTCGGCCTGCCGGCCCGGGGGAGCGCCAACCCCGTGATCGCCCTCCAGAACAGTGGTGGCATTCGCCAGAACGCGGGAGACGTGCTGCCCGTGGGTGGAGTCATCCCCGGCGACATCTCCCGCGCAAACACGCTCGACGTGCTGCCCTTCGGCAACGGCGTGACGGTCGTCCCGGGCGTCGCCCCCGCGGACCTCAAGGCCATCTTCGAGCACTCGGTCTCCCGCTATCCCGCCGCCAGTGGCGCCTTCCTGCAGGTGGCCGGGATATCGGTCGTCTACGACGCCTCCCGCGACCCCGGGTCGCGGGTCGTCAGCCTGACGCTCGACGGTGGCGCCGCGATCGTCTCCGATGGCGTGGTGGCCGCGGGCGCGCCCGCCGTGCATGTCGTCGCGAGCAGTTTCATCGCCGCCGGCGGCGACGGCTACGACGTGTTGGGGCGCTACCCCGGCCGCGTGCAGCTCCCCACGAGCTACGAGCAGTCCCTGCACGACTACCTGGTGAGCCTCGGGACCATCTCAGCGGACGATGCCCGCTACGCGCCGGACGGCCCGCCCCGGATCGTGTTCCGGGAAGCGGATCAGGAGGAGGCGCCCATCGCCCTGGCGGAGGACGACGACGACCTCACCTTCACGTTCGACCACGACGCCGAGGGCTGGGTGGTCGAGTTCGCCGACCTTCCGGCGGACTACGACCAGGAGATCTACGAGCTCGCGGGCGAACATAGGCCGCTGCCGGAGGGCCTCGACGGCGGGGGCATCTACGTCCAGGGACACAACCGCAGCGACGACCTGTTCATGTACCTGAAGCGGCAGGTGGGTGGGGTGCGCCCGAACACCGCCTACTCGGTGTCCGTCTCGCTCGACCTCGCAACGAACGTTGCCACCGGCCTGGTCGGCATCGGCGGGTCGCCGGGCGAAAGCGTGTTCGTGAAGGCGGGCGCGGCCGCGGTCGAGCCCACCGGTCAGGTGGACGAAATCGGCCACCTCCGGATGAACATCGACAAGGGGAACCAGAGTCGCGGCGGCGCGGCCATGGTCGTGCTCGGGAACGTCGCCCACCCCGGCGCCTCCCGCGACGCATACGCCATCAAGACCCTGACCAACGCGGATGCGCCCCTGACGGTCACGACGGATGGCGAGGGCCGCCTCTGGCTCATCGTCGGCACCGACTCCGGGTTCGAAGGGCTCACGACCCTCTACTACGCCCGCATCGCCTACACCCTGACTGAGGTCGCACCCACCGAGGTGCAGGATCCCGACGCCCCCGAACCCGCCGACACAGGCAGCGGGCCGGAGCCGCCCGCGGGCGGCTGGCCGGCGGTGTGGGTGGTCGTGGTGCTGGCCGCGGGACTTGCTGTGCTGAGCTTCCTCGCTCGAGGCGACGCCCGAAGACCTTGACTCGTTGGCTTAGAGTCGCCGCGTGACTCGCCTGTGGAGCCCGTGGAAGGGTGTGCTCACGGCGGCCCTGGCGGTGCTGCTCGGGCTCGTAGCGGTGGGTGTCGAGACGGCGGATGCCCACACCGACACAAGGGGCACCGTTCACTACAGCGACCTCAGCGTCGAGCGGGCGACCAGTGGCCCCGTCCTAGAGGTGGCCGCTGGGGGCGAGCACTCGTGCGCCCTCCTCGCCACCGGAGAGGTGATCTGTTGGGGAGACGGCAGCTATGGCCAGCGGGATGTGCCCCCGGGCAGGTACCGGTCGGTCACGGCCGGGGAGTGGCACGCCTGCGCCATCCGGGACTCGGGCGAGATCGTCTGCTGGGGCGGTGACTATGGCTGGAAAACAAGTGAGGCCGTGCATGCGCCTCCGGGCGCCTATCGTTCGGTCAGCGCAGGCCATACGCACACCTGCGCCGTGAGCGAGACGGGAGCAGTGGTCTGTTGGGGCGACAACTTCTGGGGCCAGACAGATCCGCCTCCCGGCACGTACCGCTCCGTCAGCGGTGGCACCTCCTACTCCTGTGGCGTTCTGGAGTCCGGCGAAGTCCGGTGCTGGGGCGGCAATCTCTGGGGCCAGACGAACGCGCCGGAGGGCCGTTTCCACTCCGTTCACGCGGGCTACAACCACACCTGCGGCATCACCGAGGCAGGTGAGATCCTGTGTTGGGGAGAGAGTAGATGGCCGGAGAGTTTGGACTCGCCCGGATCCTACCGCAGCGCCGACGCAGGAAACGGAGGGTTCTGTGCCGTCACGGACTCAGGTGAGCTCCTCTGTTGGGGGCGTCCGTGGGCTGCCAGTCCTTCCGGCAACTTCCGTTCTGTAAGCGTGGAGGGGAGGCATGCCTGCGCCGTGCGCACGGACGGCACGGTCGTCTGTTGGGGCGACCAGTTCGGCGCCAGCCTCGGGACCGCCCCTGCTGGAACCTACCGTTCGGTGAGCGCGGGAGGCCAACACAACTGCTCGATCCACGAGACGGGAGTGCTGGACTGCTGGGGCCCGTTCGCCAGCCTGGTGCAGCCCGCGGGCACATTCCGGGCCGTGAGCGCCGGCATCAACGGGAACGCCTGCGCCATTCGCGAGTCTGGCGAGCTTGTGTGCTGGGGGGATCGCTATCCTCCGGTGTGGGAGCTCCCTCCGGGTCGGTATCAGTCCCTGAGCGTGGCGTTCGGGCACGGCTGCGCCGTGCGGGACTCGGGTGAGCTGGCCTGCTGGGGCGACGGCAACCGCCAGCAGGCGCAGCTTCGAGGCGCGTACCGACTGGTCACCGCCGGGTTCGCTCACACCTGTGCACTGGGTGAGTCGGGGGAGCTGGCGTGCTGGGGCGCCAACCACAGCGGCCAGGCCGATGCCCCTCCCGGGCAGTTCCGGCACCTCGACGCACGCGACGACTACACCTGCGCCGTACGAGACTCGGGCGAGTTGACCTGCTGGGGGAACCGCCAACTCCACCGCACAGATCCGCCGGCGGGGACGTATCAGTCGGTGAGCGTGGGCTGGCAGCACGCCTGTGCGCTGGACCTCGACGGAGCCGTGGTGTGCTGGGGCGAAAACGTCTGGGGACAGGCGGAGCCGCCCTCCGGGCGCTTCCTCTCGGTGAGCGCGGCCCGCTACCAGACCTGGGCCCTCGGAGAGTCGGGCGAGATTGTCTGCTGGGGAGGAAAGCTCCACTCCAGGTCCCGGCCACCTGAGCGGGTGCAGGCGCCACTGCCGTCGACCGCGGAGGCACCCGAACCCGCCGCCACGGGCAACGGCCTGTCGCGATCGGCCACGGGCGGTTGGCCGGCAGAAGGGTGGGCCGTCGTGGTGCTGGCCGCGGGACTTGCGGTGCTGGGGTTCCTGGCGCGGCGAAGGTTGCCCCGTGGGGGCATCGGAGATGGTCGACACGGGGAGCGACCCTGATGAGTAGTGACGCAGAGGTTGCTCTCCTGATACTCGCCGTCACTGGCGGGCCATTCCTCGGCGGCTTCCTGCTGGACACCATCTTCGGCACCTGGGCGAGGTGGTGGCGCTGGTGGCTCCCCTCGTTGTTGGTAGGCCTCCTCTGGGTTGGCCTCCTGATCGAAGACTTGGTACGGCCCGCCGACAACTACGACGACCTCGGCCGCGTCGGCGCCCACTTCGTCTTGGCCGTCGTGCTCGTGTTCGCTGCTGTGTTGGCCTCAGTGGGCGTGGGTGTCCGGAGGCTCCTTGGTATCTGGGTAGCCCGTTAACGTGCTCGCCAGCGCGAACTGCGCCAGCGCATGTTGGGCACTCCGTAGAACCGGGCGATGGTGGGACTCTCGGAGGCCGCGGCGACCCTAGCGAGGGCGCGAGCCGGCCGCGGCGGGTGGTGGGGTGTTGTCCGCCGCGGCCGGGATCGCGCCGTTACAGCCGGTGTCGTGCGAGGGGCGCCGTCACTGGCTGTAGCCTGAACTCCCGCCCCCGAGCTCCTCGACCCGGGCCGTCATGCGCTCCAGCAGGAAGCTGAAGTCGTGGTAGGACTGCAGGGTGCTCATGCGCTCGTAGAGCGAGTCCAGCTCCGTCCGCAGCGCCGTCATGTCGGCGCCCAGGCCGGCGATGTCGATCTTCGCGCCTTCGAGCTGCACCGAGAGGGCGCTGTAGCGGTCGGAGGCGAGCGCCACGATGGCGCCGAAGCGGAGGTGCTGGTCGCCCGCGTCGAAGGGGGCGTCCGTGCGGCCCTCCAGGCGCGCCGCCTGGCTGTAGGTGTCGCCCGAACGCGGGTCCACCCAGCGCACCTCCACCTCGCCCAGCGTGGCCAGGCCGCGGCGGGTCTCGTTGTGCAACACGACCTCGTAGAAAGCCGTCGTGGCCGCGCCCGAGGGCAGCTCGGCGAACTCGCGGCGGTTCTGCTCGAACGTGTGGTCCGGCGTGACCCGGTTCTCGTAGCCGACGATGCGCCAGGAGCTGACCAGCGCCGGATCCCAGGTCACCTGCGCGCGGGCCTGGTCGGCGAAGGGCGTCGAGAGGGCCAGCCAGTTCTCGCGGCTGAACGTCTCGCGCGCCTGCTCGGTCGTGTCGAGGTAGCGGTACCAGCCGTTGCCATGCTGGGCGAGTTGCTCGAGCAGGTAGTCGTTGTAGTTCTCGATGCCCACCCCAACGGTGATGAGCCGCAGCGGGTTGCGATGGTCGGTGTCGGGCGAGGAGTCGAGGATGGCGAAGGGGTTGGTCGCGTCCACGTTCGCCACGCCGTCCGACATGAGGATGATGTAGTTGTAGGCGTCCGGTCGCTCCCGACGCGCCTCGTCCGCGAGGCGTACGCCGAGGTTGAGGCCCGCCTGCACGTTCGTCGAGTTGTGCGGGGCGAGCTGGTCGATCGACCAGGCCACATCCGCGTCCCCGGGCCAGCTGTGCTCGACGGTGTACCAGTCGATCACGTCGGTGGTGAAGTGGACGACGGCGATGCGGTCGTTGTAGCCGAGGCTGTTGCGGATGGCCGCCGCCGCCTCCCGCGCGATGGCGACGCGGTTCCCCGAGGACATCGAGCCGGAGGCGTCCAGCACGAGCGTCACGTTCAGGGGCACGTCGTGGCGTACCTGCGGAGCCTGGAAGGCCACGCGCACGAGGTGGCGTCCCTCGCCGAGGGGGTGCTGCACCACGTCGCTCGTGATGGCGAAGCTGCGGTCGTCCCGGGGCGGGTCGTAGTCGTAGGAGAAGGCGTTGACCCACTCCTCCGCCCGCACCGAGTCGGGCTCGACCGCGTAGCCGCTCTGCGCCCAGGCGAGGGCGAGGAAGTACGACGTGCGGTCCGTGTCGAGGCTGAACGTGGAGACGGCGTCCGTCGAGGTCTTGACGTACGGCGTGCGCCCGTAGTTCTGGAAGGTGGTCGCCGCCGGCGCTGGCCGCTGGGGCGCCGGCTCGCTGACCGAGGCGGCTGCCTGGGTCGTGTTCGTGGACCCCTGCTGGCGGGCGGTCGCGCAGTTGGCGCAGGAGCCGCTGTCCGCCGCCGCTTCCTGCGCCGCTGCTGTAGCTTCGGCTTCGTAGGCCTCTTCCGCAGCTGCGGCTTCGGTCGCGGCTGCCTGGACCGGCCGCGCACGGCTAGGTGCCTGCGTGGCTTCGGCCTCGGCGGCCGCCTGCGTCGCCGCGGGTGCGGCAGGTGCGGCGCTGTCGTCGTCGTCGCCCATGTCTCCGCAGGCGGTGATCGCCAGCGTGAGGAGCGCCGCCACGGCGCCCGCGGCGAGGATCCGGTACATCCGTGCGGGGAATCGCATCTGAGTCTCCTTTGCTCTCTGCGTGGGCGCGCTCCGCGAGCGCGCCCTCCGGATTGCGAGCCAGGTCACTGGCTGTAGCCCGAGGGAGGCGCGAGCTCGGCGGCGGCGGCCGTCAGCTCATCGAGGAGGGAGCTGAAGTCCAGGTAGGCCTGGGAGGAGCCGAGCCGTCCCTTCAGCGATTCGAACCGCCCCTGCAGGGCCGCGAGCTCGGCGTGGATGCCGGCGTAGTCGACCTCCGCGTTCTCGACCTGCGGCGAGAGGCTGCTGTAGCGGTCGGCGGCGAGCCCCACGATCGCGCCCAGCCGCAGGAAGCGGTCGGCGTCGTCGAAGGGGGTGTCGGTGCTGCCGCTCACCGAGGCTGTCTGGCTCACCGAATCGCCCGTGGCCGGGTCGACCCAGCGCACCTCCACGTTCCCGAGCACTGCCGAGAGGCTGACGCCCTCGTGCAGCACGAGCTCGTAGAAGACGGTCGTGGCGGTTCCGGCGGGAAGCTCGGCGAACTCCCGGCGGTTCTGCGTGAACGTGTGGTCCGGTGTAATCCGGTTCTCGTACCCGACGATGCGCCACTCCTTCACCACGGCCGGATCCCAGGTCACCTGGGCGCGGGCCTGGTCGGCGAACGGCGTGGAGAGCGCCAGCCAGTTCTCGCGGCTGAACGTCTCCCGCGCCTGGGCGGTGTCGTCCAGGTAGCGGTACCAGCCGTTGCCGTGCTGGGCGAGCTGCTCCAGCAGCACGTCGTTGTAGTTGTCGATCCCGACGCCGATGGTGATGAGCCGCAGCGGATTCCGGCTGTCGGTGTCGGGCGCCCCTTCGAGGATGGCGAAGGGGTCGGTCGCGTCCACGTTCGCGACGCCGTCCGACATCAGGATGATGTAGTTGTAGGCGTCGGGCCGCTCCCGCCGGGCCTCATCGGCCAGCTGCACGCCGAGGTTGAGCCCCGCCTGCACGTTGGTGCTGTCGTGCGCCGCCAGCCGCTCGATCGACCAGACGACGTCCTCGTTGTCGGGCGCGCTGTGCTTGACCGTGTAGCGGTCGAGCACGCCGGTCGTGAAGTGGACGACGGCGATGCGGTCGCGCGCGCTGAGGCTCTGGCGGATGGTCTCCGCCGCCTCCCGCGCGATGGCGACGCGATCGCCCCAGGACATCGAGCCGGAGGCATCCAGCACGAGCGTCACGTTGAGCGGCCGGTCGTCGCGCACGTCCGGCGCCTGCATGGCGATGCGGGCGAGGTGCCACTCGCCGTCGAGCGGGTGCCGCACGAGGTCGCTGATGATGGCGAATCTGTCGTCGCCGTCCGGCCCGGCGTACCCGTAATCGAAGGCGTTGATCCACTCCTCCGCCCGCACGGAGTCGGGCTCGACCGGGTAGCCGTTGCTGACCCAGGTGAGGGCGAGGAAGTAGGAGGTGCGGTCGGTGTCGAGGCTGAATGTCGAGACGGCGTCGACGTCGGTCGAGACGAAGGCCGTACGCTCGTAGTCCTCGAAGGTCGTGTCGGAGGGCCGCTGCGGTTGCCCCGCTTTCTCCTCCTCCGCTTCCGCCGGCTCCTCGGCCTCGGCGGCCATGTCGTCGCCCATGTCATCCATGGCCATGTCGTCCATGTCGGCGTCCGCCATGTCGTCATCCATGGCCTCGTCGGCCATGTCTTCAGGCTCTGCGGGCTCCTCGGCCTGCTCGACATCCGCGCCAGCGTCATCGGCGGGCTCGCGGGCTTCGCTGCTCTCGGGCGCCGGGGTTTCGCTCTCTGCTGGCTGCGTGGCCTGCGCGCGCGCAGGCGTTGGCTCGGGCGTTGGCTCGGGAGTCGAGACGGCCTCGGGGGTCGCTTCCTCCGACGTGTCCCGCTCCACGGCCCGCGCGGCGGCGGCCGCTGTCGCAGCTGCCTCCTGGGCCGCAGCCGCCTCCGTTGCCGCGGCCTCGTAGGCGGCGGCCTCCGTCGCGGCGGCCTGAGTCGCAGCCTCCCGGACCGGCTCGACTTGCTCATCGCTGCTGGCGGCGACAGCGCCGCCGTCGTCATCGTCGTCGCCGCTATCGCCGGTCCCGCCGGCGAGGGCCCAGGCGCCCACGCCCAGGCCCACAACCAGTACCGCTGCCGCCGCCGCCGGAATCCATGGCATCGAGCCGATGGCGCTGGCTCCACCCCGCAAGAGGGCGAAGCGCGGCGGATCCTGTTTTCCCAGGCGTTCCTCCAGGCGGTCCCAGAGGTCGTCCGGGGCCTGCAGGTCCGGGGCTTCTTCCGCGAAGTGCTCGCGGAGCTTTCGTTCCATCTCCTGATCTGGCATGTCGTTACGCGCCATTGCCGGCCACCTCCATCACACCCGACTGCTCCAGCAGCTCCCGCATCTGGCGGAGCGCTCGATGGAGCCGCGACTTGACCGTGCCCTCCCGCACCCCGGCGGAACGGGCGACTTGTGGAACCGTCAGGTCGGCGAAGTAGCGCAGCACCACGACCTGACGGTGTTCCGGGGTTAGCTGGGCGAGGGCTTGCCGCACGGCCTCGCGGTCTTCGCTCGCCTCGATCGAATCGGCGCCGCTGGAGGGCGCGCCCACGGGCAGCGTCTCCTCCAGCGGCACGGTTGTGAGGGAACGCTTGCGCTGCTGCGCCAGCACCGCGTTCACGAGGATTCGCATCAGCCAGGGCTTCACCGGGCGCCCCCGCTGGAACGACTTGATGCCGCGCCAGGCCAGCAGGAACGCCTCCTGCACATGCTCCTCGGCCTGCGCGGCGTTGCCCGTCATCAGGTACGCCGTGCCGTAGAGCGGGTTCTTGTACTGCTCCACCAGGTGGCGGAAGGCCTCACGGTCGCCGTCCTGACATCTCAGGACGGCTTCGTCGTCGGTCATGCGTCCCTCACCTTCCACCAGCCGGATGGGGTAGTGTTCGCGTCGCGCATCGGGATGCGCCAGTACCATCGTGACAAGAGATATGCGCCAACCCGCCGGATCGTTCCCGATCCGGCGAAATCTCTGCCACCTGGTGGGGTGCGCCGCCCGTTAGTGGTGGCGGCGCAGGTAGCGGACCAGCTCCATCATCGCCTTGCAGTCGACCTCGTTGTAGCGCTCGATGCCCTTCATCAAGGGAAGGTCCCACATGCTGCCGCCGCTAAGGGCTGCCTCCCGATCGCACGTCCACGCGCCCACCATCGCCCCGAGCCCGTCGACGGGCCCCTCCTCCCACTTCGTCTCCACCAGATCGAGGTCGTGCATCGCGTTCGTGACCGCCTTCAGCCCGAACCCGTGCGCCCCCCGCACGACCACCGGCTCCCGTTTCATCACCTTGTTCAGGTAGTCGAACCAGTTGGGATGGGGCCATGGCTTCTGCGTGCGGGTGTGCTGCCAGCCGGTCTTTTCGTGACGCTTCACCGCGGCGTCGAACGCCGTCTCCAGGGTGACCGTCTCGTGTGGCGACCAGTGGATCACCTTCGGGTCCACCCCCGGCGCGAGCCGGTCCCGCACCGACGTCATGTGCTCGAACCAGTCGTCGATGACCTTGGCCTCGGAACGCTCGTCGAGCCGGTCGGCGATGAAGCACTCGAACTGCCACTCCCCCTGCTCGAGATGCCCGCAACCCACCATGAAGATGAGCGGCTGCCCGCCCCGCTCGGGAATCCCCGAGAAATCGTCGTCGAGGTCGCCCACCGTCTCGAAGTCCACGTAGAACTCGGCGGGCGCCTCCTCGATCCACTCTGCCCGCGCCTCGGAGATGTGGGCCGGCCGGACATCGGGCCCGGGCTCGCGGTTCACGTCGAGGAGGGCCTGCAGGTTGGGCATCGTCGTGCGTCCCTCGACGCCGACGGCCTTGGGCGTCACGCGCGGGTCGGTCCAGCGCGTCAACCCCTGCCGGTTCGCGTCGCGCCGCTTCGCCACGCCCACCCACCAGAGCTGCGTCAGGTCCTCGCCCTCCTTCAGGATCTCCTTGACCGCGCTCGCCCACTCCCCGGAATCGGCCTTTCCGTTCGGACGCAGCTCCTCGACCGACGGCTCGGGCAGGGGGCGCCAGTCGCCGCCCTCCGTTCGCACCCGCCGCACCCACGCCACGGCCTCGTCGACCTGATCGGAGAGCCGTCCCCGCATGTAGGAGGCGTAGTCGTTGGCGACGGGCGCGATCCGGTCCATGCAGTTGCCCACCCGGGTGGTCTCGCCCCGCCGCGTCTGCTCCCAGCCCCGCCCGAGCACGAAGGCCTCGGCCGGCAGGTAGCCCTGCAGCCGTCCGAGCGCTCGGTTGTAGATGTACACCTGCGCCTTATAGGCCGGCGCCGAGCCCGAGTTCCCGAGCTCGCCACCCGCCGCCAGGTGCAGCGTCGAGAACTTGATGTCGACCACGCGGTAGTGCCGGTTCCCGATGTCGAGGTCCGGTGCCGCCACGGTCGCTGCTTCCGTCGAAATCGACCCCGGGAACAGGTCTGCGATCACGTCGCTTCGGACCAGCAGGTCGGGCGCGCCGTAGGTGCGCGACTGCGGGTCGCGCATCCACGCCTGGCAGATGATCTCCGCCCCATCAGCCATCGCCGCGAACGTCGCCTCGGCGACTGACAGCTGGCGGAGATCCTCACGGTCCATTCCTTCCGGCTCCACCACCCGCACCGCCGCCAGCCCCCGCAGGTGCTCCACGACCGCCGCCTCGAACGCGTTCCCCTTGCCGAAGAGGAACGTCAGGAAGTCCGTGTCCTCCTCGACTGGGTCGGGTTCGTAGCCGTGCTCCTCACCCCACCGTTCGAGCCAGTCGACGAGCGGGTTGTCGAGCACGTGGTTCCGCGTCCTCGACGCAGAGACCCACTCGTCCCACTCTTCGGGGGTCTCGGGGACGACGGGGTTGCCGTCGTCGTCGTGCGTCAGCGCGTCGATGCCCACGGCGCGAGCGTAGCCCGTACGGTCGGCAGGCGGAAGCGGGGGACGCTAGGTAGTCGGGAGGGCCGGTTGCTCGACCTCGACGCGGTCGGCAAACCCGAACTTCTCGGCGAGGTGCTTCGCGACTTCTGCGGGACGCTGGCGGGCACCTCGTACGAGCACGTGCTCGTAGTCACGCTCTTCCACGAGCGTCACGAGTAGCTCCGCGATGAATGAAGGGCTCATATACACATCGGTAGCGTCGACGGTGATCGTGCGTGTGGCGCCGTCGTCCTTCGGAAGCTCGTGCGCCTGCCCGCGCGTCGCGAACATTCGGCCATGGTCAGCAAGAACAATAGTCACTGGCGCTGCCTCCTCTCGATTATAGGGGCGAGTAGGGCACGTATACCGATGCGGCTGTCCCAGGGAAGAGCACGGAAGCGCTCTCATTCACCTGCACCTGTCCTGCTGCGCGCCGGACGTGGCCTGTCCAGGAAACGATGTGCAGAACGTTCTCCGGGCCCATGTCCACGATGCCTGCAATCTGGCTCAGGCCGAACCCCCGCTTCATGTCCCCCGTCCCGCTGACTTGTTCTTCAAACGCGCGAACAATCGCCTCGCTGTTCGCCATCTCGCCGTAGTACTCCTGAAGCGTCCGGGCGAAGCCAACGCCGAAATCGGCCACCGCGAGTCGGAGGCCCGGTGTCTTGCTCCTTCTTCCCGTGTGGGTCTGTGCCACGATGTAGCAGTTGGAACCATGCTCACGAGCGTTGCCAGCCAGTTCCACCGCGACATCGATCAGGTCGTCAAACAAGCCGCCGGTGAGGCTGGCCGTGTGAAGGGCTTCGTCGAGCAGGTAGGAGGCCTCCACCACTTCGGACTCGGTCGAAAGCGCCGAGACAGGAAGGTGCGGGGCGAAAGTGGCTTCCGGGTCGATGTCGAGGTCGAGGGATTGGGTCCACGCCGTCCCGGGCGCCTGCGCGGCCATCAGTTCCTCTGGGATGTTGCGCTGTAGTGACCAACCGTGGCGCTCCACTTCGTCAAGGAGTCCGGTAGCCGCCAGGTAAGTCCTCACTTCACGGCTCTCCGGCAAGTCAACAGTCGCGTCCAACGTCTCCCTGTCCGCCCGCAAACAGGTTGCCAGCACGGCCACCACGCCGAGCGGCGAGATCCACTCGACATCTGTCAGGTCGATCTCCAATGAACCTTCCGCCAGATGGGCCGTGCTCAGGAACGCCAGATCTTCTGGCTCCCTGATCTGTGCTGGGGCAGTCACGCGCATGGTTCTTCGAGGATACCGCCCGCCCGTTGACGCGCGCGCCGCGCTCTGCCACGGTTCGGGGCGCCGCGCACGACGCGGCCAGCAACACCTGTGGAGGCTTCCAGATGGCGGGCGCACAAGACCACGAAACCGTTTCCGGCTACCCACTCGACGAGGAGCAGCTCGAATCGCTGCTCGTAAACGCCAGGGAGTGCGCGCTCAACTGGAGCACGCAGGACGGCTGGCCCGTCGGCGTCATTCACGCCTACGTCTGGCATGAGGGGCGCTTCTGGATTACCTGTGCGGTCCACCGCCACCGCGTGGCCGCCATCCGGCGCGACCCGCGCGTGTCGGTCATCGTGAGCAGCGCCGCCTGCGACCCAGACTCGGGCGCGCCGGGAGGCCAGGCCACGGCCAAGGGCCGCTGCATCATCCACGACGACCGGGAGACCAAGGATTGGTTCTACCCGGCGCTCGCGAACAAGATCAGCCCCGACGCGGAGGCCGCCGCGGCCTTCGTCGACCGCCTCGACTCGCCCCTGAGGGTCATCCTCGAGGTCATCCCCGAGAAGTGGATCCTCTTCGACGGCGGCAAGATGGCGAAGGACACGGCGGGCACGCTCACCGACGAGGAGCGCGGCCCCCTGCTCAGCGCCGATGCCGAGCGGATGCCTCGCGAGCTGGCGAAGCGCGGTCTGGCCTAGGGGGCGAGCCACTCGTCCATCTGGCGGTCCCGTTCCGCCCGCACTTCCTGCAGGGTTTCCGCTACGGTCTCACCTGGCCCGAGGTCGATGACGGGGCGGTTCGCCATGCGTTCGCGCCACTCTGCCCGCTCTAGCTCCCGTTCGACGGCCGTGAGGACGATCCCGCTCATCGTGCGATTGGTCTTGTGGGCGTGGCGGCGCAGCCGCTCGTGCAGTTCGTCCGGGACGTTCCCGATGTGCAGCGTCGCCATGATCCGAGCGTAGCATGCTCGATGCATCCTTTCGGTAGCCCTGCGTGCCTGGCCGCGCCCCCTCTCCCCCACAACGGAAATCCCGCTACTATCAATAACGCACACGCGGACTAGGCCCTCATAGCTCAGTTGGCAGAGCGCGTTCTTGGTAAGAACGAGGTCTCCAGTTCAAATCTGGATGAGGGCTCCAGGGCGCGCCGGCCCCGAGCGATCGGGGTGCGATGACGCCACTACCCGCACGGAGGACTCGCCATGGCGAAGGAGAAGTTTGAGCGGAACAAGCCGCACGTGAACGTGGGGACGATCGGGCACGTGGACCATGGGAAGACGACGCTGACGGCGGCGATCACGAAGGTCCTGG